>NZ_JAPEMC010000001.1:0-2400000 GCF_026343115.1 Streptomyces sp. NBC_00102 | reverse complement strand
CGTCCGTACCGCCCCGCAGGTCGTCCAGGACCCGCACCCCGGCCGCCCCGATCGCGACGTCCGTCAGCCCCGCCCGCCACGGCCGCCCGAAGGTGTCCGTGACGACGACGCCGAGCTCCACGCCCAACGTGTCCCGCAGCCCGTCCCGGATCGCCCGGGCCGAACGGTCCGGGTCCTCGGGGAGCAGCAGCACCGTCCCGGCGGGGGTGTTCGAGGCGTCCACCCCGGCGGCGGCCATCACCAGGCCCTGCCGGTTCTCGACGATGCGCAGCGTGCCGCGCCGCGCCACCAGACGTACGGTCTCCGCGTCGATCGCGGCCTCGCGGTCGGTCGCCTCCATGATCCGGCCCTCGGCCTTGGAGACGATCTTCGAGGTGACGAGCAGGACGTCCCCGTCGGCCAGCCCCGGCTCGGCGGCGGCGATCAGCTTGGCGATGTCGTCCCCGGCCCGCACCTCGGGCAGCCCCGGCAGCGCCCACACCCGGTACGAGGGCACGGAGGCCGCCTCCGCGGCGCCCGGTTCCACCGTGCTCACGGGCGTACCTCCTCGGCCAGCGCCAGCGCCTGACGGGCCATCTCGGCCGTGGCGTCCACGTCCGTCATCATCAGCGGCACCGCGCGGCAGCGGATGCCCGCCGCCTCCACCGCGTCCACCGCACCGGCGTCCACGGTGTCCACCAGCCAGCCGTCCAGCAGCCCGGAGCCGTAGTGCTCGGCCACCGCGGCCGCCGTCGACTCGACGCCCACGGCGGCCAGTACCTTGTCGGCCATACCGCGCACGGGGGCGTCACCCACGATGGGGGAGAGGCCGACCACCGGTACCCCGGCCTCGGCGATGGCCTCCCGGATACCGGGAACCGCCAGGATCGTGCCGATGGACACCACCGGGTTCGACGGCGGGAAGACGATGACGTCGGCCGCCGCGATGGCCTCCAGCACCCCCGGGGCCGGCTTGGACTGCTCCGCGCCGACCGGCACGATCGCCCGCGCTTCGACGGACGCCCGCAGCCGCACCCAGTACTCCTGGAAGTGGATGGCCTTGGTCTCGCCGTCGATCTCCACGGCCACGTGCGTCTCGACCCGGTCGTCGGACATCGGCAGCAGCCGGACCCCCGGCTGCCAGCGGGCGCACAGCGCCTCGGTGACCGCGCTCAGGGGGAAACCCGCACCCAGCATCTGGGTACGGACCACATGGGTCGCGAAGTCGCGGTCGCCCAGCCCGAACCAGTCCGGCCCCACACCGTAGGCCGCGAGCTCCTCCTTGAGGTGGAAGCTCTCGTCGGTCCGCCCCCAGCCCTGCTCTTCATTGATGCCACCGCCGAGGGTGTACATCACGGTGTCGAGGTCGGGGCAGACCTTCAGCCCGAACAGATGGATGTCGTCGCCGGTGTTGCCGATGACGGTGATCTCCGCGTCGGGTGCGGCCCGTTTGAGGCCACGCAGGAAACGAGCACCACCGATACCGCCGGCCAGAACCACAATGCGCATGCCCCCCAGTCTGTCAGCCGGGCCGACCCCTTCGCGGGGCGGGTTCTCAGGCCGGTACGGCGTCCAGGGCCGGGGCGGCGCAGCGCGCGGTGTGCATCGGCATCTCGGTCAGCCCGGGGAAGTACACGTGCAGGCTGACGGCGGGCGTGAGGGAGTCGTTGACCACCTCGTGGACGTACCCGGGGGCGAAGACGCGCTGGCCGTCCGCGCCGATGGTGCGGGTGCCGTGCTCGGTGTGCTCGGTCAACTCGCCTTCCAGCACGGTCAGTACACCGGACGACAGGCCGTGGTCGTGACTCCCGCTGCCCTGGCCGGGGACCCAGCTGAGCAGCCAGACCTCGTAGCCGGGGCCGGTGTGCAGCCGGTGGTACCAGCGGGTGGTGGCGTCGTACTGGACGAGCGGGGCCCACTGGGTGCGGTCGGCGGCGATGGAGCGGGCCAGGCCGGCGAACTCGGCCACGGTGGTGGGGTGTTCCTTCTGCGGCTGGAGGAGGTGCTGGACCTCCAGGAGGTCGCCGGCGATCTGGAGGTCGCTGTCGTTGTTCATGGATGCGTGGTCCTCGGCATCGGTGGTGCGCGTGGGGGTGTGGCTCGGTGGCGGTGCGCGGGAGGTTCCGCGCGGACGCGCCGGTACGGCGGTTTCCTGCGCGGGGTGTGCCCGGGGGAGGGGTGCTGGAACCCCGTGGTGTCCGGCTGCGGCCGTGCCCGCAGGGGGTACGGAAGGGAGGCGTCACACCTGGGTTCGGAGGGGGAGCGCCGATCGGAGCCGGAGCCGCGAGGGCATCAACAGCAGCGACAGCTGGAACAGCAACAGCGGGCCTGGACAGCGGTGCGGAACCCACGGACGTGGGAGGCGTACATCGCGACGGTCGCTGGCATGGTGCCAAGGAGACCGGCTCGTTCCCCGCTCTGTCAACTCGGCGTCCCATTTGGCGGCAATGTTTCACCCCTTCCGGGCGGCCGGACAGAAGAAAGGTTTGTGCACCGACGGGGCAGGACAGGTGGCGCATCATCCGGGCGCTCAAACCTCACTGACGGTCTGTGACTCGTCTGTGATCTTGGTCGCTTCGATGATCGAATCGAACCGGCCCGCAAACTCCGTTCGTCCTACTCGTTGAGAAGGGGGGAGCGCCTGAGCCCTAGGCATATGTCAGGTTTTTGGTGGTTTGGTAACTTTCCGCGTATGTTTGGTTCCGCAGAGTGAATACCGGGGCCAATAGCAGAAGCTCGCTTGACCGGCCCAGAGCTACACACTTGTAATTTCACTCGTGTTGTTCGGCCGCACGGAGAGTGACGGTCACGTCACGGGGACGTAAGAGACAGACGAGGGGCGCACATGACCGAGCTGTTCCAGCAACTGCTGGTCGAGGACGCGGACGAGGAACTCGGCTGGCAGGAGCGCGCACTGTGCGCCCAGACCGATCCCGAGTCCTTCTTCCCGGAGAAGGGCGGATCGACCCGGGAGGCCAAGAAGGTCTGCCTCGCCTGCGAAGTCCGTTCCGAATGCCTGGAGTACGCCCTGTCGAACGACGAGCGGTTCGGCATCTGGGGCGGACTCTCCGAGCGGGAGCGGCGGCGCCTGAAGAAGGCCGCGATCTGACCGGTACGGACCCGAGGGCCCCGCACCGCCCGAGACCCGCGGATCCGACACGAGGCCGGCCCGGCCGCCGGGAACCGCACCTTCACGACACCTCCACCCCACTACCTCCACCGCGGACCCCGCCCGCACCCGGAGCGCCCCCGCTCCCGTACGGGACCCCGCGTCCGTACGCCCGCCGGAACCCCACGACAGCCCGATGGCCCGTGGCCCCGACCCTTCCCCCCAGGGTCCGGACCACGGGCCATCGGCGTGCGGGTACCCGCGCCGGGCGCCACCGCCCACACCGGCCGCGCGGCCCCCATACCCCGCGCGGTGCGGTCGGGGTTCACCCGCTCGGCGCCAACGCCCCCGATCCGTACCGTTAGTGTGGGGCCCCGTCCGAGACACGCCAACGCCCCGCCGGGGCGCGCGTGTACACCGATGCAGCCTCACCGGGGGAACGCCCCCGGAACCCGGCCGGAGGGCCCGTACCTCGATGTCCGTGCAGAGTCACCCGGCGGCGCCGAACGCGTCCGCCCCCCCAGAGTTCCCCCGGCACGTCGTCACCGCCGTGCTCGTCTCCCACGACGGCGCGCGCTGGCTGCCCGACGCGCTCGCGGGCCTGCTCGGGCAGGAGCGCCCCGTACAGAACGCCGTCGCCGCCGACACCGGCAGCGCCGACGACTCCGCCCGGCTGGTCACCGAGGCGCTGGGCGGTGACCGCGTCCTGCACCTCGCGCGCCGGACCGGCTTCGGCACCGCCGTCGAGGAGGCGGTACGCACCGCGGGCGAGCTGACCCCGGACGACCTGCCGTACCTCAAGCGCCCCAGCGGCTGGGACCCCGTCACCAGGACGTGGCGCGACGACGCCTACGACCTGCCGGAACTCCCCTACGGCGAACCCGTCCAGTGGCTCTGGCTGCTCCACGACGACTGCGCCCCCGAGCCCGACGCCCTCGCCGAACTGTTGCGCGTCGTCGACACCGACCCGAATGTCGCGATCGTCGGACCCAAGCTGCGCGGCTGGTACGACCGCCGGCAGCTCCTCGAAGTCGGCGTCACCATCGCCAACAGCGGCCGCCGCTGGACCGCGCTCGACCGGCGCGAACAGGACCAGGGCCAGCACGACCAGGTCCGCTCCGTCCTCTCCGTCTCGTCCGCGGGCATGCTGGTGCGCCGCGACGTCTGGGAGGAGCTCGGCGGATTCGACCGCAGACTCCCCCTGATGCGCGACGACGTCGACCTCTGCTGGCGCGCACACATGGCCGGACACCGGGTGCTCGTCGCCCCCGACGCCGTGCTGCGGCACGCCGAGGCAGCCGCCCGCGAGCGCCGCCCCATCGACTGCGCCGGACGCTCGGTCGTCGGCCCGCACCGGGTCGACCGGGCCGGCGCCGTCTACGCGATGCTCGCCAACAGCCCGGCCAAGAAGCTCCCCTGGGTTCTGCTCCGCCTCGTCGTCGGTACCCTGCTCCGCACCCTCGCCTACCTCGTCGGCAAGGTCCCCGGCCAGGCGCTCGACGAGGTCACCGGCCTCATCGGCACCCTGCTGCGGCCGGGCAGGATCATGGCCGCCCGCCGCGCCCGCGGCAAGGGTGCCGTCGACCCGGCCGAACTCCGCTCCCTCTTCCCGCCGCCCGGTGCCACCGTCCGCGCCACCGTCGAACAGGCCGCCGGAAACTTCGGCTCCCGCTCCGACGCCGACGCCGCGGGCGGCTCGCGCCACGGCGCGGTCGAGTCCGGACCCGGCGGCGACGACGCCGACTTCCTGGAGATCGAGCAGTTCGCCCGGCTCAAGCGGATCGGCCGCAAACCCGGCCCCGTCCTCTTCGCGCTGCTGCTGTTCGTCTCGCTCCTCGCCTGCCGCGGCCTGCTCGGCGGCGGCGCACTCGCCGGCGGCGCACTGCTGCCCGCACCCGACTCCGTGTCCGACCTCTGGGCCCGGTTCGCGGACGGCTGGCACCCCGTCGTCACCGGCTCCACCGAAGCGGCCCCGCCCTACCTCGGCGTGGTCGCCGCCGTCTCGGCCCTCTTCCTCGGCTCCACCGGCTTCGCGCTGACCCTGCTGCTGGTCTGCTCGGTGCCGCTCGCCGGACTCACCGCCTACTTCGCGTCCCGGCCGCTCATCGAGTCCCGCCTGCTGCGGGCCTGGGCGAGCATCGCGTACGCCTTCCTGCCGGCCGTGACCGGAGCGCTGGCCACCGGACGCCTGGGCACCGCCGTGCTCGCCGTGCTGCTCCCGCTGATGGCCCGTACCGCCGTCTCGGCCCACGGGCTGCGCGGCGACGGACGGGTCCGCGGCAGCTGGCGGGCCACCTGGGCCTTCACCCTGCTGCTCACCTTCACCACCGCGTTCACCCCGATCGTGTGGCCGCTCGCCGTCGTCGTCGGCCTGGGCGTGCTCGCCCTGCGCCGCCGGGACCTCGCCGCGTACGGACTCCGGTTCCTCGCCACCGTCGGCACCCCGCTGCTCGTGCTCGCACCCTGGTCGCTGAGCCTGCTGACCCGGCCGTCCGACCTCCTCGGGGAAGCGGGCCTGGACCTCGGCGACGGCACCGCGTCCGCCGTCGACCTGCTCTCGCTCAGCCCCGGGGGCCCCAAGGGCACCGGCTCCGTCCTCTTCCTCGGCGTGGTGCTCGCGGCCCTCGCCGCCCTGCTGCGCGGCGAACGGCAGATGGCGATCCGCGCCTCCTGGGCCGCCGCCCTCGTCGGGCTGCTCTTCGCCGGCATCAGCAACGGCACCACCTGGGCCGGTCCCGCCACCCTCGTCTACGGCGCCGCGCTGATCGCCGCCGCCCTGCTGGGCGCGGACGGGGCGCGGATCCGCGTCGCCGCCCTGAGCTTCGGCTGGCGGCAGCCGGTGGCCGCGCTGATCGCGCTCGCCGCCGCGGCCGCACCCGTGCTGGCCGCCCTCGCCTGGATGGCCGGCGGCGCCGCCGGACCGCTGGAGCGCCGCGACCCGGTGCAGGTACCCGCGTTCGTCGCGGAGGAGAGCGGAACGGCCGACCAGCCGCGCACCCTGGTGCTCGGCGGGACCTCGGCCGGCTCGGTCTCGTACACCCTGGTGCGCGGCTCCGGCGCCCGCCTCGGCGACGCCGAACTGACCGGGTCCACCGGCAGCAACAGCCACCTCGACAAGATCGTGGCCAACCTGGTCGCGGGCTCCGGCGCCGACCAGGGCCACCAGCTCAGCGGCTTCGCCGTGCGGTACGTCCTGGTGCGCGACGGCGCTCCGCGCGAGATGGGCCGGGTCCTCGACGCGACCCCCGGCCTGAGCCGCCTCAGCCAGCTCGACGGCAGCGCCCTGTGGCGGGTCGACCAGGACGTCGCCCGCGTCATGATCGTCCCGGCCTCCGGCGACGGCGCGGGAGTGGTGGTGCCCTCGGGCCCCGTCGAGTCCCACGCCAAGATCCCGGCGGGCGAGGACGGCCGGGTGCTCCGCCTCGCGGACGCGGCCGACCCCGGATGGCTGGCCACCCTGGACGGGAAGCCGCTCACCCGCAAGACCGTCGACGGCTGGGCCCAGGGCTTCGAGCTTCCCGCCTCCGGCGGCCGGCTCGACCTCACCTACGACACCCCGATCACGCACTCCGTGTGGATCTGGGCGCAGATCGGGCTCGCCGTCGTCCTCGTGGTCATGGCCCTGCCGGGCCGCCGCCGCGAGATCGACGACGACCTCCCCGAGGACGCCGAAGCCGCCGCCGCCGCGGATGCGGCCGAGGGCGACGGGCGACGGGCCCGCCGGCTCCGCGCCGCCGCCGAGGCCGAAGCTGCCGCCGCTGCCGCCGCGTCGGACACCCCGCAGGACGAGTCCGGGTTCCCCGCCGACGCGCCCGAGGGCGACCGCCCCGAGCCGGAGCCGTACGTTCCCGCGCAGGCCGAGGGGGAGGGCGACGGCACGTACGCCGGACAGGCCGAGGACGGCGTCCACGTTCCCGCGCAGGCCGAGGGCGACGGCACGTACGCCGCGCCGGCCGAGGAGGGCGAGGGCACGTACGCCGCGGTTCCCCAGCAGCAGTACGCCGAGTGGGACGGGCAGCAGTACCAGCAGCCCGCGTACGCGCCCTACCAGGACGGCCCGTATCAGGCCGACCAGTACGAGACGGGCCAGTACGAGACGGGCCAGTACGAGACGGGCCAGTACGCGACGACGGACCAGTACGCCACGACGGACCAGTACGCGACCGGCCAGTTCCCGCAGGCCGGGGACCCCTACCAGCAGAACGCCGAGGTCTACGACCCGTACGGCTACGGGCAGCAGCAACAACAGGAACAGCAGCAGTACCAGGGTTACGAGACCCAGGCCCCGTACGACCCGTACGCGGGGCAGCGGTACGGCGTCCCCGACACCGACGAGCAGGTCGACCCGAACGCCCCGGACCAGGCGCCGTGGCAGACCCGTAACGCATCGCGAGGCGAGTCCGAGTGAAGTCCACCCCCCTGTCCCTCATCGCGGGCACCGTCGCCCTCGCCGCCGTCACCGGTTTCGCCGCGTTCAACGCGCCCGGCGACACCGCGCCGGCGAAGGCCGCGGCGGCCTCACGGCTGCCCGTCGAACGGTCCAGCCTGCTCTGCCCGGCGCCCAGCGACTCCGAACTGGCCGAGACCGCGTACACCTCCTTCACCCCTGCGGGGAAGGGCGCGAGCGGGGAGTCGGCCGCAGCGCTGAAGCAGACGCTTCCCGCCCCGGCCGACGGGACGACCGACGCGGGCACCACCGACAAGACCGACAGGACCGAGAAGGCGGACGACGCCAAGGCGGCCAAGGCCGCGGAGGCGGCGAAGAAGAAGGCCGAGAAGCCGGTCCTCGCGCTCAAGGAGGCCGGGAAACCCGTCACGGCCGAGGCGAACGGCGCCGACGCGCCCGCCCTCGTCGGTACCGCCACCGGCGCTCTCGCGCCGGGCTGGAGCACGCAGCAGACCACCTCGGTCAGCGTGGGCACCACCCGGGGACTGCTCGGCGTCAGCTGCACCGCGCCCGACACGGAGTTCTGGTTCCCCGGCGTCAGCACCGCCGCGAAGGCGCAGGACTACATCCACCTGACCAACCCGGACGACAGCGCGGCCGTCGTCGACATCCAGCTGTTCGGCCCGGAGGGCGACCTCAAGGCGGACGTCGGCGACGGGATCGCCGTTCCCGGGCGGTCCAGCGTGGCGATGCTGCTCTCCACCCTGACCGAGGAGGCCGTCGACGGCGTCACCGCCCACGTCACCACCCGCAGCGGCCGGGTCGGCGCGGTGGTCCGGGGTGCCACCGAGGACACCGGAAGCGACTGGCTCACCGCCTCCGCGGACCCCGCCGCCACGGTGGTGATGCCCGGCATCCCCGCCGACGCCACCTCGGTCCAGCTGATCGCGTTCGCGCCCGGCGACGACGACGCGGACCTCAAGGTCCAACTGGTGGGGAAGACGGCGACCTTCTCACCGGCCGGCAACGACACCCTGCACATCAAGTCCGGGATGACCGCGAGCGTCGACCTGAAGAACGTCACCCGCAAGGAGCCGGGCTCGCTGCGACTGACGCCGTCCGAGGGCGACCGGTCCACCCCGATCGTGGCCGCGCTGCGCGTGGTGCGGGGGACCGGCTCCGGCCAGGAGATCGCGTACATCCCGGCCACCCGGCCGGTCGGGGCGCGGGCGAGCGTCGCCGACAACCGGTCCAAGGGCTCGACCCTCTCGCTCGTCGCGCCCGGCGCCACCGCCCAGGTGAAGGTCACCGCCTCGGCGGGCAGCGAGGGGGGCGAACAGACCGTCAAGTCGTACACGGTCAAGGGCGGCACGACCCTCGCGTTCACCCCGCCCGTCCCGGCCGGACTCAAGGGCTCGTACGCGCTGACGGTGGAGACGGAGTCGGGCGGCCCGGTCTACGCCGCCCGCACGCTCGCCCTCCCGGACGACGGCGTGCAGATGTTCACCGTGCAGACGCTGCCGGACGACCGGGGCACGGTCGAAGTCCCGGCCGCGGTGCAGGACCTGACGGTGCTGGACGACTGACGGCCCGGGCCGGCGGATCGGCCGTGCGGGTGGGCCCGGGTGGCAGGTACGCCCGGGCCCACCCGCACGACGCCGTACGGGCCAGTGACCTGACTCAGGTCACTAGTCCTGCCCGTACCGGGGGTCCACGGACTCCGGGGAGAGCCCCAGCAGATCCGCGACCTGCTCCACCACGACCTCGTGCACCAGCAGCGCCCGTTCGTCCCGGCTCTTCGCCCGGATCTCCACGGGGCGCCGGTAGACGAAGATCTGCGCGGGCTGCCCCTTCACCGCCGAGACCGCGCGCCCCAGGGGCACGGTGTCCTCGGCCTCCGACGGCACGTCCGTGACCATGAAGTCCACCTCGGCGAGCTGCGGCCAGCGCCGCTCCAGGCGTTCCACCGAGGCCTGCACGAGATCGTGGAACGTCTGCGAGCGACTCACCGACATCGGCACCTGCGGCGGTGCCACCGGCCCGCGCATGCCGCGTCCGTGGCGGTCGCGGCGCCGGGGCCTGGGTTCGGGCGAGGGCGAAGGTACGGAACTGTCCATCACCGACGCAGCGTAACCCTCCCGGCACGGGTGGTCCGACGCCCGGGCGCCGGGTGCCGCGGTGACGTCCGCGGATTTCCCCGGAGACGCCTCAACCTCGATTTTCCGGCCAAGTTGAGCTACTTTTCGGCCCCGCTGGTGATCACGGAATCCTCACCCCCCGCCCTCCCCGTCACCACCGGGTGCCCACGGACGCACACAAGCGGAACCTCTGTGACCAGCCACTCCCCGCCGGACCGCGGACCCGTGCGGCCCCCCGGAAGGCCGCCGCCACCGGGGACGGCCGCCGACACGGTGCCCGGACCCGGGGGAGGGTCGTCGCAGCCCGCTCAAGAGTGCGGTACCGTCCAACATCGTGAGCCCTGTACGTCGCTGTTCGCGCACCGCGTGCGGCCGTCCTGCCGTCGCGACACTGACGTACGTCTATGCCGACTCGACTGCGGTCCTCGGCCCGCTCGCCACCTACGCCGAGCCCCACTGTTACGACCTCTGCGCCGAACACAGTGAGCGGCTCACCGCGCCCCGGGGCTGGGAGGTGGTCCGGCTCACCGACTCCTCCGCGCCCACCCGCCACAGCGCCGACGATCTCGAAGCGCTGGCCAACGCCGTCCGCGAGGCCGCCCGCCCGCACGACCGGGGCCAGGACACGACCGGCCGGGGGCCGCGTACCGCCGACCCCGTCGAGGTCGCGCGCCGGGGCCACCTGCGGGTCCTGCGTTCCCCCGACTCCTGACGGCCCCCGCCCGCCGCCCGCACCGCCGGTGGGCGGCCCGCATCGGCGTACCGAGGGACCGGTAGTTTGGGCGCTCAGCCCAGACCCCAGGAGGACCGGCCGTGGTTGCTGATCTGTCGCAGCTCGTGAAGGCGTACGACGTGCGCGGCGTCGTACCCGACCAGTGGGACGAGCCGCTCGCCGAGCTCTTCGGCGCGGCGTTCGTCCAGGTCACCGACGCGGACGCGATCGTCATCGGTCACGACATGCGCCCCTCGTCGCCCGGCCTCGCCGGCGCCTTCGCGCGCGGCGCCCAGGCCCGCGGCGCCGACGTCACCCTGATCGGACTCTGCTCAACCGACCAGCTGTACTACGCCTCCGGAATCCTCGGCGTGCCCGGCGCGATGTTCACCGCCTCGCACAACCCGGCCCAGTACAACGGCATCAAGATGTGCCGGGCCGGAGCCGCACCGGTCGGCCAGGACACCGGCCTCGCCGAGATCCGCACGCTCGTCGAGCAGTGGTCCGAGCACGGAGCGCCCGCCCCGGCCGCCACCAAGGGCGCGTTCGCCGAGCGCGACACCCTCACCGACTACGCCGCCCACCTCCTCGGGCTCGTGGACCTGACGTCGATCCGCCCGCTCAAGGTCGTCGTGGACGCGGGCAACGGCATGGGCGGCCACACCGTCCCCACCGTCTTCGAGGGCCTCCCGCTCGACGTCGTACCGATGTACTTCGAGCTCGACGGCACCTTCCCGAACCACGAGGCCAACCCCCTCGACCCCGCCAACATCGTGGATCTCCAGGCCCGCGTCCTCGCCGAGGGCGCCGACCTCGGTCTCGCCTTCGACGGCGACGCCGACCGCTGCTTCGTCGTCGACGAACGCGGTGCCGGCGTCTCACCCTCGGCCGTGACCGCACTCGTCGCCGAGCGGGAACTCGCCCGCAACGGCGGCAAGGGCACCGTCATCCACAACCTGATCACCTCGTGGTCCGTACCCGAGGTCATCCGCGAGAACGGCGGCACCCCCGTCCGCACCCGCGTCGGCCACTCCTTCATCAAGGCCGAGATGGCCGAACACGGCGCGATCTTCGGCGGCGAACACTCGGCGCACTACTACTTCCGGGACTTCTGGAACGCCGACACGGGCATGCTCGCCGCCCTCCACGTCCTCGCCGCTCTCGGCGGACAGGACGGCACCCTCTCCGCGCTGCTCACCTCGTACGACCGCTACACCGGCTCCGGCGAGATCAACTCCACCGTCGCCGACCAGGCGGACCGCCTCGCCGCGATCCGCGCCGCGTACGCCGACCGCGAGGACGTGACCTTCGACGAGCTGGACGGCCTCACCGTCGCCACCGCCGACTGGTGGTTCAACGTCCGCGCCTCCAACACCGAACCGCTGCTGCGCCTGAACGCCGAAGCCCGCGACGAGGCCACGATGGCGGCGGTACGGGACGCGGCGCTGGCCCTCATCCGGGCGTAGCCGGACGCCGTCTTCCGCGGGGCGGGCCGACGGCGCGTCCCTCCGGCCACGGTGGCCCGTCCGCCGCGCGACCGGGTCCGTCCATCCGCCGACCCCGGCCCGTTCACGCCCCGGCCGCATCCGCGTACCGTCGCCGGGCCATGTTGCGACCGTTGCCGGTGAGTACACCCGGTCGTCGCGCGGCCCCCGGCGCCTTCCCGCCCGGCCGTCGCGCAGCGGGGGGACGCGGTCCTGCCGGACCGCGACCCCCGCACCCCGGCGGTAGGCTGGCCTCGCCCCAACCGCGCGAAGCTCACCCGCATGTTCGAAGGGACCCGCCCCATGGCGCTCGAAGCCGGCCTTCTGGAGATCCTCGCCTGCCCGGCGTGCCACTCCCCGCTCGACGACCGCACGGCGGACGACAGCCCGGAGCTGGTCTGCACCGGCGCCGACTGCGGTCTGGCCTACCCGGTCCGCGACGGCATCCCGGTACTCCTCGTCGACGAGGCCCGCCGCCCCGCGTGACGCGACGCCAGGTACGCGCCCCCGGCGCCCCCGGAACCCCCGGCGGCGGCCGACCGCGCCCGTGCCCGGCACCCGCACACTGATCCGCACGGTGATCGGAGGCCCACCGCCATGCTCGACGAGACGTTGCTCGACGCCCCGGACGCCCTGGCCAGGGCCGACCGGCGAGGGCTTCTGCGCGGTGCCGCCGAGGCCGGCGCCCGCGTCCGTACCGCAGCCCTGCACACCGCCGAGGCCGGCGTCGGCGCGCTGACCCCCGAGGGCAGGCCCCGCGCCGTCCTCGTCGCCGGTCCCGGTACCGCCGCCGCGGGCGTCGCCGACATCGTCGGCGCCCTCGCCGGAGCCGCCGCACCCGTCACCCGCATCCGGCCCACCGGCGTCGCGCCGGCCGGCGGCGCGCTGCGGTGGACGCTGCCCGGCTGGGCCGGACCGGTCGACCTGCTCCTCATCGCCACAGCCGACGGCGCCGAACCCGGCCTCTCGCTCCTCGCCGAACAGGCTTACCGGCGCGGCTGCTCCGTCGTCGCCGTCGCCCCCACCCGCTCACCGCTCCGCGAAGCCGTCGAACGAGCCCACGGGCTCCTCGTGCCCATGGCCGCCGCCCCGCACGGCGAGTACGACGCCGAGACCTCGGCCGCCGGCCCCGGCACCCTCTGGGCACTGCTCACCCCGCTCCTCGCCCTGCTCGACCGGGTGGGGCTGGTCTCCGCGTCCGACGAGGACCTGCGCAAGATCGCCGACCGGCTGGACCGCACCGCCGAACGCTGCGGGCCGGCCATCGCCACGTACAGCAACCCGGCCAAGACCCTCGCCGCCGAGCTCGCCGACACGCTGCCGCTCGTCTGGACCGAGGGCGAGGCGGCGGGCCCGGTCGGCCGACGGTTCGCCGCGGTCCTCGCCGAACTCGCCGGCCGCCCCGCGCTCACCGCGCCGCTCCCCGAAGCCCTGCCCTCGCACGGCGCCCTGCTCGCCGGGGACTTCGCGGCCGGAGCCGACCCCGAGGACTTCTTCCGCGATCGCGTCGAGGAGGGGGAGGCGCTGCGCGCCCGGGTCGTCCTCCTCCGCGACCGGCCCACCGGCGGGCTGACCGCCGCCCCCGCCGCCCGCGAGCTCGCCCTCGGCCACGACACGGCCATCAGCGAACTCGAACCCGACGAGGGCAGCGAACTCGAAGCGCTCGCCGAACTCCTCGCCGTCACCGACTTCGCCGCCGTCTACCTCTCACTGGCCACCGAACCGCCGACCGGGGAGAACCCCGCCTGACCCGACCGGATTCGGCCGGGGCCGGCATCCGTTGTTCGTGCCGCACGGGCCGCTCCCTCGCGGCAGGCATCCCGCCGGGCAGCGCGCGAGCAACCCGCCACGCCCGTCCCCGTACCGGCTGACCGGCGCTCCTTACCGGCCGACTCCCTGTCGGCCCTCCCTATCGGCCGCGCATGTCCCACAAGGCCCGTCCGTCACACCCGTCCCACTCTGCTGCACCTGTCACGCCTGCCACACCTTGTCCCGCCTGCCACACCTTCACGAAAACCCGAGGACCCCTCCATGGACCGGCTGTCCAACACCGTGCGCCCCTACGCCTGGGGCTCCACCACGGCCATCCCCGAGCTGCTCGGCACCCCGCCCACGGGGGAGCCGCAGGCCGAGATGTGGATGGGCGCCCACCCCGGAGCGCCGTCCCTGCTCACCCGCGACGGCGCCGAACTCCCCCTCGACCAGGTCATCGCCGCCGACCCGGCCCGCGAACTCGGCACCGCGACCGTCGAGAAGTTCGGCCCCCGCCTCCCCTTCCTCCTCAAGCTCCTCGCCGCCGGAGCCCCCCTCTCCCTCCAGGTCCACCCCGACCTGGAGCAGGCCAGGCTCGGCTTCGCCGACGAGGAGTCCCGCGGCATCCCGCTCGACGCCCCCCACCGCACTTACCGGGACGCCAACCACAAGCCCGAACTGATCTGCGCCCTCACTCCGTTCGAGGGCCTCTGCGGTTTCCGCCGGCCCGAAGAGGCCGCAGCCCTCCTGGAGGCGCTCGGCACCGACTCCCTCAAGCCGTATGCGGACCTGCTCCGGGCCCAGCCCGAGGAGGCCGCCCTCCGCGAGGTGCTCACCGCGATCCTCACCGCCGACCCGGAGGAGATGGCCGCGACCGTCGGGGAGGCGGCCGCCGCCGCCGAACGTCTGGGCGGCCCGCACGCCCCCTACGCCGAGATCGCCCGCCACTACCCGGGCGACGCCGGGGTCATCGCCGCGATGCTGCTCAACCACGTGCGGCTGCAGCCCGGCGAGGCGCTCTACCTCGGCGCGGGCGTCCCGCACGCCTACCTCGACGGCCTCGGCGTCGAGATCATGGCCAACTCGGACAACGTCCTGCGCTGCGGACTCACCCCCAAGCACATCGACGTACCCGAACTCCTGCGCGTCGTGCGCTTCGAGGCCACCGAGCCGGGGGTACTGCGCCCCGAGGCGACCCCCTCCGGCGAGGAACCGTACGAGACCCCGGTCGACGAGTTCCGGCTCTCCCGGTTCGACCTCTCGCCCGGCGCCGCCCCCGTCGACCTGACGGCCGCCACCCCGCAGATCCTGCTCTGCACCGCGGGCGCGCTCCGGACCGGCGACCTGGACCTCGTCCCCGGCGGCTCGGTCTTCGTACCGGCGGGTGAAACGGTCGAAACGTCAGGTAACGGCACACTCTTCCGTGCCACCGTGGTGGCCTGACGTACCGCCCGTCCGAGGTGCTGCAACAATGTGCGGCCGTACCGCGGCGACAACCGTGTGCGGCCGTACCGCGGCGGCAGCCCCGTGCGGCTGTACCGCGGCGACCCGCGTGCACGGCACCGATCCGCGTTTGCAGCACCGACGAAGGGAAACCAGGCACCCATGAGTGCGTCAGGCGGAACCAAGGCGATCGTGGCGGCACTCTCCGCCAACCTCGCCATCGCGGCGGCCAAATTCGTGGCGTTCCTCTTCAGTGGCTCCTCGTCGATGCTCGCGGAGAGCGTCCACTCGCTCGCCGACTCCGGCAACCAGGGACTCCTGTTGCTCGGCGGGAAGAAGGCGCAACGCCAGGCCACCCCCGAGCACCCCTTCGGCTACGGGCGCGAGAGGTACATCTACGCCTTCCTCGTCTCCATCGTCCTGTTCTCGGTCGGTGGCATGTTCGCGGTCTACGAGGGCTACGAGAAGATCAAGCACCCGCACCCCATCGAGGCCTGGTACTGGCCGGTGGGCGTGCTGGTCTTCGCGATCATCGCCGAGGGATTCTCCTTCCGTACGGCGATCAGTGAGTCCAACCAGACCCGCGGCACGATGAGCTGGACGGACTTCGTCCGCCGCGCCAAGGCCCCCGAGCTCCCCGTCGTCCTGCTGGAGGACTTCGGGGCGCTCATCGGTCTGGTCCTCGCGCTCGGCGGCGTCGGCCTCTCGCTCGCCACCGACGACGGCGTCTGGGACGGCATCGGCACCCTCTGCATCGGCATCCTGCTCATCGTCATCGCGCTCGTGCTCGCCGCTGAGACGAAGTCCCTGCTCCTCGGCGAGTCGGCCGGACCCGAGCAGGTCGAGCGCATCAGGGCCGCCGTCGTCGACGGTGACACGGTGACCGGCATCATCCACATGCGCACGCTCCACCTCGGCCCCGAGGAACTGCTGGTCGCGGCCAAGATCGCGGTCCAGCACGACGACACCGCGACCGAGGTCGCCAACGCGATCAACGCCGCCGAGACCCGCATCCGCGCGGCCGTGCCGATCGCCCGCGTCATCTACCTGGAGCCCGACATCTACAGCCCGGACGCCGCGTCGAGGGGCACCAACCCCGGCCGGTCCACCCTGGCCGAGGACGCCGAGCGGCACGCCGGTGAACCGGACGCCGCGGAGAGCCCGGCCGGTACGGACGGCTCCGGCTCCCCGGGTGGTTCCGACGGCCCGGGCGGCTCCGACGTCCCGGGCAGCTCCGGCGGCGAAGGCCCCTCCGGCCCGGGGCACTGATACCCGCTGTCCCGCCGTCGTCCCGCACGTCCGGTGAGCGCACCGTCCCCCCACGGGCCGGTGCGCTCAACTCTGCGCGGTGTAGATTCGTACGCGTACCAGACGTCGCTGCTGATGGCGGTCGATCGGTCCGCGGAAGCGGGCCGGCCGAGGGAGAGAGGGCCTCCGACGGACTGCGCTGCGACTCCCGGGCATCCGTGTGCCCGGCGCCGCACTGCCAGCCAGCCCACCCTCGATCCTCACGAGGAGCAGACCCGCCATGACGACGGTCAGCCAGAACCAGGACTTCAAGGTCGCCGACCTTTCCCTCGCGGTATTCGGCCGCAAGGAGATCACCCTCGCCGAGCACGAGATGCCCGGCCTGATGTCGATCCGCAAGGAGTACGCCGCGGCCCAGCCGCTGGCCGGTGCGCGCATCACCGGCTCGCTGCACATGACCGTGCAGACCGCGGTGCTCATCGAGACCCTCGTCGCCCTCGGCGCCGACGTCCGCTGGGCCTCCTGCAACATCTTCTCCACCCAGGACCACGCGGCCGCCGCCATCGCCGTCGGCCCGACCGGAACCCCCGAGGCCCCGGCCGGTGTCCCCGTCTTCGCCTGGAAGGGCGAGACGCTGGAAGAGTACTGGTGGTGCACCGAGCAGGCCCTGACCTGGCCGAACACCGCCACCGGTGGCCCGAACATGATCCTGGACGACGGCGGTGACGCCACCCTCCTGGTCCACAAGGGTGTCGAGTTCGAGAAGGCCGGCGCGGCCCCGGACCCGTCCACCGCGGACAGCGAGGAGTACGCCCACATCCTCACGCTCCTCAACCGCACCCTCGGCGAGGCCCCGCAGAAGTGGACGCAGCTCGCGTCCGAGATCCGCGGCGTCACCGAGGAGACGACCACGGGTGTCCACCGCCTGTACGAGATGCACCGCGACGGCACCCTCCTGTTCCCGGCGATCAACGTCAACGACGCCGTCACCAAGTCGAAGTTCGACAACAAGTACGGCTGCCGTCACTCCCTGATCGACGGCATCAATCGCGCCACCGACGTCCTCATCGGCGGCAAGACCGCCGTCGTCTGCGGTTACGGCGACGTGGGCAAGGGCTGCGCCGAGTCCCTCCGCGGTCAGGGCGCCCGCGTGATCATCACCGAGATCGACCCGATCTGCGCGCTCCAGGCGGCCATGGACGGCTACCAGGTCGCGACCCTGGACGACGTCGTCGAGCAGGCCGACATCTTCGTCACCACCACGGGCAACAAGGACATCATCATGGCGTCCGACATGGCCCGGATGAAGCACCAGGCGATCGTCGGCAACATCGGACACTTCGACAACGAGATCGACATGGCCGGCCTGGCCAAGATCGACGGCATCGTCAAGGACGAGGTCAAGCCGCAGGTCCACACCTGGACCTTCCCGGACGGCAAGGTCCTGATCGTCCTCTCCGAGGGCCGTCTGCTGAACCTCGGCAACGCGACCGGTCACCCCTCCTTCGTCATGTCCAACTCCTTCGCGGACCAGACCCTGGCCCAGATCGAGCTGTTCACGAAGCCGGAGGAGTACCCGACCGACGTCTACGTGCTCCCGAAGCACCTCGACGAGAAGGTCGCCCGCCTCCACCTGGCCGCGCTGGGCGTCAAGCTCACGACGCTCCGCCCGGAGCAGGCCGCCTACATCGGCGTCGAGGTCGACGGCCCGTACAAGTCCGACCACTACCGCTACTGATCCCGCCCGCCGACGGCCCGCCCCCGCAGCCCGGGGAGCGTGGCCGCCGGCGACCGGAACAGTCTCAGCAGCAGGTACGAGCGCAGGCCCCCGCACCCCCGTGCCGGGGGCCTGCCCCGTACCCCGCCCGCGCAGCCCGAAGGACCTCATGCCCCGCGGCCGTTATTCGCTCCACGATCCGCACGATCGCACCCCCCTCGGCGAAGAGCACTTCCACTGCGCCCCCGGACCGTCCGGCTGGCGCTACGTCGCGCAGAGGACCACTCCCTCCGGCGACCACCTCGGCTCCACCGACCTCGCGCTCGACGAACTCGGCCGGCCCATCCGTCTCGAACTGCACGCGGGCGGCTGGCAGATCCGTGGCGCCGCCCTCGAAGGCGTCACCTGGGTCCGGACCGACCCCACCGGCGCCGATCCGGCGGAGGGCAACGTCCGCGCCCACGCCTTCTCCGGCACCTCTCCCGCTTTTCTCGTCGCCGTCACGCGACTTCTGCGCCTCACCCCGGATTCCCCCGAGACCCGCATCCGTCTGGTCACCTTCACGGATCCGGTTCTCGCTCCCCTGACCGTCGATCAGTCCTGGGCACTGATGGACAGTGAAGCGCACGCCACTGACAACGGCCCTCTGCTCGTGGACACCTACCAGGTCAGCGACCTGAACACGGGGGAGCGCCACACGGTGCACCTCGCCGGGGACGTGGTCCTCGCCGCGCCCGGCATCGAGCTCGAAGACCTCGAATCCCCGCCCTCGCCCAAGCCCGCACCGCGACAGGAGCACCCGGCGGAGTAGTCCTGGCGACCTCGGTGCGGCCGACGGCGGTCCGTCTCGCCGGCAGTCTCGCCGGCAGGCGTCGGCGTGCCGGCCGCGCAGACGGCGGGGCCGCATCCGGCGGTTCGCTCAGGCGGGCGGAGCGAACCCGGTCGGGCCGCCGGGGGCGGTCAGTACAGGGGGCCCGGTCAGCACGGGGGGCACGGGCGCTGCTTCCCGGCCCACGACGGGCGCACTCGCGGGGGCTCCCCACCCCGTGGCCCCGTCGGCCACCGGTGCGGGTACTCCCCAGGGTGCCCCCGGCGACACGGCCCCCGGTGCCCGGTCCTGCGGGCGCCCGGCGGGTGGCGTCCGCAGTGCCTCGAACCGTCGCGCCTCGCGAACCCGGCGCTCGTGCAGCACGGCCGCGACGTAGGCGGCGGGGGCGACGCCGTCCGGCGCAGGCAGAGCCGTGCGGGCCGCCAGCTCGTCGGCGAGCCGCCGGCCGAGTGCGTGCGCCACGGCGGGATCGAGTTGGTGCAGACGGGACACGTAACTCCGTGCGGCGAGCCAGAACTCGTCCGGCACCGCCGACAGGTCCAGCTGCGCGAAACGACCCCCGAGCCACGGCGGAGGCGGCTGCAGAGCCCGGGAACGGTCGATCGGTACGCGTTCTCGTACGACGATCGTGCCGGCGAACACGTCACCGAGCCGCCGGCCCCTGGCGGAGACCAGGGAGGCGACCGCGGCCACTCCGCCGAAAGTCGAGAGGATCTCGACGACGCCCATCGCCCCGCGGACCAGCGCGTGCCGGAACCCGATGGGCCCCCCGTCCTCGCGCACCACCCGCAGCCCGCAGGCCAGCTTCCCCAGGGAACGGCCGCGGCTCAGCGTTTCCACGGCTATGGGCCCGCCGACCAGCACCAGGAGGAAGGACGCCACGGCGACGGCGGCGACAGCAGCGTCGTCGAGCGTCAACGTGGCGATGCCCAGGACGATGCTGAGCACGGTGAAGACGATCAGCAGCAGGGTGGTGTCGATGACCTGAGCCAGCGCCCTGCTCGGAAGCCGGGCCGGTCTGAGTTCCAGAACTACCGCGTCCCCGGTCACGAGATCGCTCATCGCCGTCGCCTTTCGTCGCCCACCCCTGCCCCGTTGTGGGACAGTCTGCCAAGCTGATCGTCGGCGCGCCGACGATGTCCGGACCTGGGCCTGTCCGAGCAATTCCCGTCGGGCGGAAGGCGCCTGGCACGGCGACTCGGGCGGTGCCGGATCGACCGTGCACATCCAGTACGTCAGAAATGGCCCAGCACGCCCCCTCGCCTGGAGCAGACACCCACCATGGACCTCGATGTCTTCGCCACCGCCCACCACGCGGAGTGGGATCGCCTGGAAGTACTGCTGAAGCGGAGTCGCAGGCTCACCGGTGCAGAGGCGGACGAGCTCGTCGTGCTCTACCAGCGGACGGCCACCCATCTCTCCCTGATTCACTCCCAGGCGCCGGACCCGCGCATCGAGGGGCGGCTGACCCAGCTCGTGGCCCGTGCCCGGTCCACCGTGACCGGTACCCGCAAAGCCTCGTGGCGGGACGTGACGCGCTTCCTCACCGCCGGATTCCCCGCCGCGGTCTACCGGGCCCGCCACTGGTGGGTGCCCACGGCGGTGCTCTCCACTCTTCTCACCGTGGTCATCGGCTGGTGGATCGGCACCCACCCCGAGGTCCAGGCGGCCATCGGCGCCCCCGACGACCTGCGCGCGCTCACCCAGCCGGGCGGGGAGTACGAGACCTACTACTCCAGCCACCCCGCGGCCTCGTTCGCCGCCCAGGTCTGGACGAACAACGCCCAGGCAGCCGCCATGTGCCTGGTCCTCGGAGCGTTCTTCGGGCTGCCGGTGATCTGGATCCTCTTCACCAACGTGCTCAACGTCGGGGTCGGGATGGGACTGATGTCGTCCGCCGGCCGGCTGGACACCTTCCTCGGCCTGATCCTGCCGCACGGCCTCCTCGAGCTCACCGCGGTGTTCGTGGCGGCAGGTACGGGCCTCAAGCTCGGCTGGACCCTCATCGACCCCGGACCCCGCTCGCGCCGGGACGCGCTCGCCGAGGAGGGCCGGGCCGCCCTGGGCATGGCCATCGGGCTCGCCCTGGTCCTCTTCGTGTCGGGACTCATCGAGGGATTCGTGACGCCGTCCGGCCTTCCCACCTGGGCCCGCATCACCATCGGCATCGCGGCCGAGCTGGCCTTCCTGCTCTACGTAAGGGTTCTGGGCGGACGCGCGGTCCGGGCCGGCGACACCGGCGACGTCGCCGTGGCCGACCGTGGCGCCTCGTTGCCGATCGCAGCGTGACGCTCAGGAGGCCGCCACGTGCCGAGGGATGTGCGCCGGGCCTCACCGAGCTGCTAGTCTCCTCTTCGCCCACAAAAACTGTTGACACGGTGCTTGTGGGGAGGTAGATTTTACTAGTTGGCTCGGACTGGACAGGTCAGGGTTCGACGACTATTGTGTATCTCGCTCTTGCAAGGAATGTTCATTCCGGCGGAGCCACTTGATTCTCCTCATTCAGAGTTCGGGTCGTTCAATCACCCCCATTCGCTCTGATAAAGTCGAATCAGCCGAAAGGCAAAGACCCCCAACAGGTCGCTGGAATCAAAGTCGGACCGGAAACGGAACGAAAAAGAGTCTGGTAAGGTTGGGACCGCCGGAAAGGGAAACGCGAAAGCGAAGAACTGGAAAGCGAAACCCGCTTCGACCGGGAATCGGACACGAAAGAGTCTGATAGAGTCGGAAACGCAAGAACGAAGGGAAGCGCCCGGAGGGCCCCGGTGAAACGGGACCGAAGGAAGCGTCCGTTCCTTGAGAACTCAACAGCGTGCCAAAAGTCAACGCCAGATATGTTGATACCCCGGCCTGCTTCGGCAGGTTGGTGGTTCCTTTGAAAAGTCCTACCGGCCTCAACGGTCCGGTGGGCAACAACAGCGAGGACGCTGTGAACGACCGGTCATATTCCGACCTGGTCGTTCCGCTCTCGTGTTGTGATCCCGATTACGGGAAAACATTCACGGAGAGTTTGATCCTGGCTCAGGACGAACGCTGGCGGCGTGCTTAACACATGCAAGTCGAACGATGAAGCCTTTCGGGGTGGATTAGTGGCGAACGGGTGAGTAACACGTGGGCAATCTGCCCTTCACTCTGGGACAAGCCCTGGAAACGGGGTCTAATACCGGATAACACTCTGTCCCGCATGGGACGGGGTTAAAAGCTCCGGCGGTGAAGGATGAGCCCGCGGCCTATCAGCTTGTTGGTGGGGTAATGGCCTACCAAGGCGACGACGGGTAGCCGGCCTGAGAGGGCGACCGGCCACACTGGGACTGAGACACGGCCCAGACTCCTACGGGAGGCAGCAGTGGGGAATATTGCACAATGGGCGAAAGCCTGATGCAGCGACGCCGCGTGAGGGATGACGGCCTTCGGGTTGTAAACCTCTTTCAGCAGGGAAGAAGCGAAAGTGACGGTACCTGCAGAAGAAGCGCCGGCTAACTACGTGCCAGCAGCCGCGGTAATACGTAGGGCGCAAGCGTTGTCCGGAATTATTGGGCGTAAAGAGCTCGTAGGCGGCTTGTCACGTCGGATGTGAAAGCCCGGGGCTTAACCCCGGGTCTGCATTCGATACGGGCTAGCTAGAGTGTGGTAGGGGAGATCGGAATTCCTGGTGTAGCGGTGAAATGCGCAGATATCAGGAGGAACACCGGTGGCGAAGGCGGATCTCTGGGCCATTACTGACGCTGAGGAGCGAAAGCGTGGGGAGCGAACAGGATTAGATACCCTGGTAGTCCACGCCGTAAACGTTGGGAACTAGGTGTTGGCGACATTCCACGTCGTCGGTGCCGCAGCTAACGCATTAAGTTCCCCGCCTGGGGAGTACGGCCGCAAGGCTAAAACTCAAAGGAATTGACGGGGGCCCGCACAAGCAGCGGAGCATGTGGCTTAATTCGACGCAACGCGAAGAACCTTACCAAGGCTTGACATATACCGGAAAGCGCCAGAGATGGTGCCCCCCTTGTGGTCGGTATACAGGTGGTGCATGGCTGTCGTCAGCTCGTGTCGTGAGATGTTGGGTTAAGTCCCGCAACGAGCGCAACCCTTGTTCTGTGTTGCCAGCATGCCCTTCGGGGTGATGGGGACTCACAGGAGACTGCCGGGGTCAACTCGGAGGAAGGTGGGGACGACGTCAAGTCATCATGCCCCTTATGTCTTGGGCTGCACACGTGCTACAATGGCCGGTACAATGAGCTGCGATGCCGTGAGGCGGAGCGAATCTCAAAAAGCCGGTCTCAGTTCGGATTGGGGTCTGCAACTCGACCCCATGAAGTCGGAGTTGCTAGTAATCGCAGATCAGCATTGCTGCGGTGAATACGTTCCCGGGCCTTGTACACACCGCCCGTCACGTCACGAAAGTCGGTAACACCCGAAGCCGGTGGCCCAACCCCTTGTGGGAGGGAGCTGTCGAAGGTGGGACTGGCGATTGGGACGAAGTCGTAACAAGGTAGCCGTACCGGAAGGTGCGGCTGGATCACCTCCTTTCTAAGGAGCATTTCTTACCAGGCTTCGGTTTGGTCAGAGGCCAGTACACCGGCGAATGTTCGGTGCTGGTTTGCTCATGGGTGGAACGTTGACTATTCGGCACGGTTGGTTGGTTGTTGCGAGTACTGCTTCGGCGTGGAAAGTAATGATGGATCGGCTGTGTCGGGCACGTTGTTGGGTATCTGAGGGTACGGCCGAGAGGCTGCCTTCAGTCCGGTCCCAGTGAACTCAGCCGTAAGGTTTGGGGTGATGGGTGGCTGGTTGTTGTTTGAGAACTGCACAGTGGACGCGAGCATCTGTGGCCAAGTTTTTAAGGGCGCACGGTGGATGCCTTGGCACCAGGAACCGATGAAGGACGTGGGAGGCCACGATAGTCCCCGGGGAGCTGTCAACCTAGCTTTGATCCGGGGGTTTCCGAATGGGGAAACCCGGCAGTCGTCATGGGCTGTCACCCGCTGCTGAACACATAGGCAGTGTGGAGGGAACGAGGGGAAGTGAAACATCTCAGTACCCTCAGGAAGAGAAAACAACCGTGATTCCGGGAGTAGTGGCGAGCGAAACTGGATCAGGCCAAACCGTATGTGTGTGATACCCGGCAGGGGTTGCGCATGCGGGGTTGTGGGATCTCTCTTTCACAGTCTGCCGGCTGTGAGACGAGTCAGAAACCGTTGATGTAGGCGAAGGACATGCGAAAGGTCCGGCGTAGAGGGTAAGACCCCCGTAGCTGAAACATCAACGGCTCGTTTGAGAGACACCCAAGTAGCACGGGGCCCGAGAAATCCCGTGTGAATCTGGCGGGACCACCCGCTAAGCCTAAATATTCCCTGGTGACCGATAGCGGATAGTACCGTGAGGGAATGGTGAAAAGTACCGCGGGAGCGGAGTGAAATAGTACCTGAAACCGTGTGCCTACAAGCCGTGGGAGCGTCGCGCATCAAGCTTGCTTGGTGCGTCGTGACTGCGTGCCTTTTGAAGAATGAGCCTGCGAGTTAGCGGTGTGTAGCGAGGTTAACCCGTGTGGGGAAGCCGTAGCGAAAGCGAGTCCGAATAGGGCGATTGAGTTGCACGCTCTAGACCCGAAGCGGAGTGATCTAGCCATGGGCAGGTTGAAGCGGAGGTAAGACTTCGTGGAGGACCGAACCCACCAGGGTTGAAAACCTGGGGGATGACCTGTGGTTAGGGGTGAAAGGCCAATCAAACTCCGTGATAGCTGGTTCTCCCCGAAATGCATTTAGGTGCAGCGTCGTGTGTTTCTTGCCGGAGGTAGAGCACTGGATAGGCGATGGGCCCCAACGGGTTACTGACCTTAGCCAAACTCCGAATGCCGGTAAGTGAGAGCGCGGCAGTGAGACTGTGGGGGATAAGCTCCATGGTCGAGAGGGAAACAGCCCAGAGCATCGACTAAGGCCCCTAAGCGTACGCTAAGTGGGAAAGGATGTGGAGTCGCAGAGACAACCAGGAGGTTGGCTTAGAAGCAGCCACCCTTGAAAGAGTGCGTAATAGCTCACTGGTCAAGTGATTCCGCGCCGACAATGTAGCGGGGCTCAAGCGTACCGCCGAAGTCGTGTCATTCCAGCACATACCCCCAACGGGGGCTGGGATGGGTAGGGGAGCGTCGTGTGCCGGGTGAAGCAGCCGCGGAAGCGAGTTGTGGACGGTTCACGAGTGAGAATGCAGGCATGAGTAGCGATACACACGTGAGAAACGTGTGCGCCGATTGACTAAGGGTTCCTGGGTCAAGCTGATCTGCCCAGGGTAAGTCGGGACCTAAGGCGAGGCCGACAGGCGTAGTCGATGGACAACCGGTTGATATTCCGGTACCCGCTTTGAAACGCCCAGTACTGAATCAGGCGATGCTAAGTCCGTGAAGCCGGCCCGATCTCTTCGGAGTTGAGGGTAGTGGTGGAGCCGATGAACCAGACTTGTAGTAGGTAAGCGATGGGGTGACGCAGGAAGGTAGTCCAGCCCGGGCGGTGGTTGTCCCGGGGTAAGGGTGTAGGACGCACGGTAGGCAAATCCGTCGTGCATATAGTCTGAGACCTGATGCCGAGCCGATTGTGGCGAAGTGGATGATCCTATGCTGTCGAGAAAAGCCTCTAGCGAGTTTCATGGCGGCCCGTACCCTAAACCGACTCAGGTAGTCAGGTAGAGAATACCGAGGCGTTCGGGTGAACTATGGTTAAGGAACTCGGCAAAATGCCCCCGTAACTTCGGGAGAAGGGGGGCCATCACTGGTGATTGGATTTACTCCATGAGCTGGGGGTGGCCGCAGAGACCAGCGAGAAGCGACTGTTTACTAAAAACACAGGTCCGTGCGAAGCCGTAAGGCGATGTATACGGACTGACGCCTGCCCGGTGCTGGAACGTTAAGGGGACCGGTTAGCTGACTTTCGGGTCGGCGAAGCTGAGAACTTAAGCGCCAGTAAACGGCGGTGGTAACTATAACCATCCTAAGGTAGCGAAATTCCTTGTCGGGTAAGTTCCGACCTGCACGAATGGCGTAACGACTTCTCGACTGTCTCAACCATAGGCCCGGTGAAATTGCATTACGAGTAAAGATGCTCGTTTCGCGCAGCAGGACGGAAAGACCCCGGGACCTTTACTACAGTTTGATATTGGTGTTCGGTTCGGCTTGTGTAGGATAGGTGGGAGACTTTGAAGCGGCCACGCCAGTGGTTGTGGAGTCGCCGTTGAAATACCACTCTGGTCGTGCTGGATGTCTAACCTCGGTCCGTGATCCGGATCAGGGACAGTGTCTGATGGGTAGTTTAACTGGGGCGGTTGCCTCCTAAAGAGTAACGGAGGCGCCCAAAGGTTCCCTCAGCCTGGTTGGCAATCAGGTGTTGAGTGTAAGTGCACAAGGGAGCTTGACTGTGAGACCGACGGGTCGAGCAGGGACGAAAGTCGGGACTAGTGATCCGGCAGTGGCTTGTGGAAGCGCTGTCGCTCAACGGATAAAAGGTACCCCGGGGATAACAGGCTGATCTTCCCCAAGAGTCCATATCGACGGGATGGTTTGGCACCTCGATGTCGGCTCGTCGCATCCTGGGGCTGGAGTCGGTCCCAAGGGTTGGGCTGTTCGCCCATTAAAGCGGTACGCGAGCTGGGTTTAGAACGTCGTGAGACAGTTCGGTCCCTATCCGCTGTGCGCGTAGGAATATTGAGAAGGGCTGTCCCTAGTACGAGAGGACCGGGACGGACGAACCTCTGGTGTGCCAGTTGTCCTGCCAAGGGCATGGCTGGTTGGCTACGTTCGGAAAGGATAACCGCTGAAAGCATCTAAGCGGGAAGCCTGCTTCAAGATGAGTATTCCCACCCCCTTTGAGGGGTTAAGGCTCCCAGTAGACGACTGGGTTGATAGGCCAGATGTGGAAGCCCGGTAACGGGTGGAGCTGACTGGTACTAATAGGCCGAGGGCTTGTCCTCAGTTGCTCGCGTCCACTGTGTTGGTTCTGAAATAACAACCGCCGTGTTTTTCCGGTTGGTTAATTTCATAGTGTTTCGGTGGTCATTGCGTTAGGGAAACGCCCGGTTACATTCCGAACCCGGAAGCTAAGCCTTTCAGCGCCGATGGTACTGCAGGGGGGACCCTGTGGGAGAGTAGGACGCCGCCGAACAATTTTTCCGGGAGACCCCCGTGCCTTGTGGCACGGGGGTTTTCTGCGTTTACGGCACAGGGGACGCGGGACGGGCCGTAATTCCGCGACCGTGAGAGACAAGAGCATATGGATACGCTTCTCGCCCTGCTCCTGTCCTTCCGCCCCATGGCAGGCCGGCGGGCGCAAGAACGAGAACAGGGCGAATCGCGTCAGAGCCGACCGGCCGCCTTCAGTGTGAGGTAGGCGTCTGCCAGTGCCGGCGCCAGGCTTTCCGGCAGTTCATCCACCACGACGGCACCATGGCGCTGGAGCCGTTCCGCGACCTGCCGGCGCTGAGCGCGGGCGCGGACTCCGGCAGCGGCCTCGTAAACCGCTTCGTCCGAACCCCTGCGGCGCGTCATCTCCTCGACCCGGGGGTCCGCCACCGCCGCCACGACGACGGTGTGGCGACGGGTGAGCTGCGGAAGGACCGTCAGCAGGCCCTCTTCGGCAGGAGCTCCGTCGAGCGTGGTTAGCAGCACGATCAGCGACCGTTTCGGAGCGGCGGCCAGAGCTGCGGCGCTCATCCCGCGGGTGTCCGTCTCGACCAGCTCGGGTTCCAGCGTCGCCATGGCGTCGACCACCTTCGCCAGCACCCCTCCGGTGGTCGTGCGGACCTGGGCCCGCACTTTCCGGTCGTAGGCGAGGAGGTTCACCTGGTCTCCCGCCCGCCCAGCCAGTGCGGTGAGCAGCAGGGCGGCGTCCATCGCGGCGTCGAGCCGGGGCACGTCACCGACCCGGCCGGCCGAGGTACGGCCGGTGTCGAGAACGATCAGGATGTGCCGGTCCCGTTCGGGGCGCCAAGTCCGCACGGCCACCGCGGTCTGCCGTGCTGTGGCCCGCCAGTCGATGGACCGGGTGTCGTCACCCGGTACGTACGGGCGGAGGCTGTCGAACTCGGTCCCCTCGCCACGGCTCAACGCGCTCGTACGCCCGTCGAGTTCGCGGAGACGCGCCAGTCGGGAAGGGAGGTGTTTGCGGCTGGAGAACGGCGGAAACACCCGCACGTTCCATGGAACCCGGTGGTACCCCTGGCGCGACACGAGTCCCAGCGGTCCCGACGACCTCACCGTCACTCGATCGGGGACACGATCCCCCCTCCGGGTCGGCCGGAGCAGCATGGTGAGGCGCCGCGCTTCGCCGGGGGCGACGGAGACCGAGCGGCGGGACGTGCCGGTCTCCGCGTCGGTGGCCCCGCTGCTCGGGGACCAGGCGTCGCGGAGTTCGGCACGCAGATGGCGACGCGAGCTGTTGGTTACGGTGAGTTGCACCGAAGCACTGTCACCAAGTCGAACTGATGTATCACCAGATCGGGTGAAGTGCAGGCTTCGCACTGGTGCTGCCAGGGCGTAGTCGCACAGAATGGCTAGCGAGAGGGGGGCATTGACCGCGAGCATCCCGGCCCAGCTTGGGGCCAGAATGCCTACAGGCAGTGACCCAACAGCGGCCAGCAGTGCGGCTCTTCCAGTGAGGGGCATGGTCACCGCCTCATCGGGGGACCGGCACGAGAGCGAGCACCGAGTTGATGACGGCGTCCGGGGTGACGCCTTCCATTTCGGCTTCGGGCCGCAGATGGATGCGGTGACGGAGGGCGGGCAGAGCGAGGGCTTTCACGTCGTCGGGGATGACGAAGTCCCTGCCGGTGAGCCAGGCCCAGGCACGGGAAGCGGACAGCAGCGCGGTGGCGCCGCGGGGGGAGACACCGAGAGCGAGCGAGGGGGATTCACGGGTGGCACGGCAGAGGTCGACGACGTAACCGGCGACCTCGGGGGAGACCGAGGTGGAGGCGACAGCGACGCGGGCGGCCTCCAGGTCGGCCGCACCTGCGACGGGGGAGATGCCCGCCGCCTTCAGGTCACGCGGGTTGAAGCCCTGTGCGTGACGGGTGAGGACGTTGATCTCTTCCTCCCGGCTGGGAAGAGGCACCGTCAGTTTGAGGAGAAAGCGGTCCAGTTGGGCCTCGGGCAGTGGATACGTGCCCTCGTACTCCACCGGGTTCTGGGTCGCCACGACGAGAAAGGGGTCCGGGAGGGGGCGAGGGGTTCCGTCGACACTGACCTGACGCTCCTCCATGGCCTCAAGGAGGGAGGACTGCGTCTTCGGGGGCGTGCGGTTGATTTCGTCGGCGATCAGCAGGTTGGTGAAGACCGGACCTGCCTGGAACGAGAACTCGGCGGTTCGGGCGTCGTAAACGAGAGACCCCGTGACGTCACTGGGCATCAGGTCGGGGGTGAACTGAACACGCTTGGTGTCGAGTTCGAGGGAAGCGGCCAGCGCGCGGACGAGCAAGGTCTTGGCCACGCCGGGGACGCCCTCCAGGAGCACGTGGCCCCGGCAGAGCAGCGCGACCACAAGGCCGGTGACGGCCGGGTCCTGGCCGACCACGGCCTTGGCGATCTCGGAGCGCAGGGCTTCGAGTGATGCGCGGGCGGCGTCGGAGTCGACAGGGGCCGCGGAGGTCCCTGGTATCGCCGGGGTCAGGGCGCTCATGACGTGCGTACCTCTCTTTCGAGGGCGTCGAGTTGGTCGGCCAGGCGTACAAGTGCGGTGTCGTCGTCCGGGGTCGGTCCGAAGAGCAGGGCATCGAGTGTGCCGTCGGCGGGAAGCCGGGCGGAGAGTGCGGGGACGAGTACATCCGGGGAATGGGCGTCGCGGGGCGAGACACCCGCGAGTGGAGCGAGGCGTATGCGGGCCGACTCGCGGAGCAGGGTGGCGGCACGGTCGCGTGCGCCGGCCTTCCGGTAGAGGCGGGCGTGGCCTTCGGTCGCTTCGGAGGCGTGGACGGCGACCGGCAGCTTCTCCGCCACCAGCGGACCGAACCTGCGTCCGCGCCAAGCGGCGGCGAGCGCCGCGGCGACGGCGAGTTGGAGCGTTCCCCACAACCAGCCGGAAGGAATCAGGTCGAGGAAGCCGTTCCCGTCGTCCTCGCCGGAACCCCCCTCGCTTCGGCGGTCCTGCTCGGAGTCCCCGCCGGTCGGGTGGTTCTGGGCGGGGCCATCAGCAGCGCCCTGGTCTTGGGCGCCTTCATCATCGGTCTGGTGCTTCCGACCGGCACCGGCGCTGTCTTTCGTGTCGTCACCGTCCTCCGTGGCGGAGGGATCGGAGAGGGAAGGGAGGTACCAGACGAGATGCGTACGCGAGCCGAGGAGTTGCAGGGCGAGCGAGGCGTTGCCCTCGTGGGCGAGGTGCTCGTTCACCAGGATGTCGGAGTTGCCGAGCAGGACGGTCTCGCCGTTCTGCTGAGGGACGACGAGGAGCGGGGTGAGGCCGTGAGCCGGGTAGCAGCCGGAGACCCCGGCTCCTTCCGCCTCGTAGGTGACCCCACCCAGGTCGGCCGCGCCCGCCCGGCGCGCGGCCGGGTAGGAGCAGGCGGGCTCGCGCACGGCCGTCTTGACGGTGGGTCCGATGCTCACACCCGGGGCGAGCGTGGGCACGGACGACGCTTCCGGGGCGATCAGCACGGTGCGGCCCCCGGAGCGGTACCCGGCATCGAACAGGCGCTCCTGCTGGAACCCGGTGAGCAGGTCCGGCTCGGTGACCAGAAGGGTGCTGTCGGCTCCGGCCCCGGACAGGGCGGCGTCGAGCGTGGTGACCCTGTCGACGGTGACGCCTCGTTGTCCGAGGAGTTCGGCCAGGGCCCTGCTGCCATCGGGATCGGCGGACCGGGGGTCGAGCGTCCCGTGAGGGGAGCCGGACTGCAGAGCCGCGATGGTGACGCCACCGACGACCAGGACGAGCACGGCCGCCAGCAGGCCGCGAACCCGCTTCCAGATCTGATCGGGTGTCGCGGACAGGGAGGTGGACGGGGGTTCGGTGTCCGCCGGGGCGGAGCGGGTGTCCGTGACCGCGGAGCCGGACACGATCGCCGTGTCCGCGGAACCGGTGGCGGTCTGCGTGGGACCGGTCATGGGGCGACTCCCGTCGTGACCGCGGCGTCGGCGGTCGTCGGCCGCGTCGCTTCGAGGTCGTCGTCGAGCGCGCGGACTGTCCGGTACGCGCTCTCGTCGGCCGTGCGGCCGCCGTACGTCAAGGCGTCGAACGTGCGGGCCGCCGCGCGCAGCCGGGCCGCGTGGTCCGGCAGCCGGCGACCGGCCTCCTCCGCCGCCTCGTCGGCCGTGTGGCCGGGGCGGGAAGCGAGGAGCGCGCGCTCCTCCAGGGAGCGGACGATCGCGCGGGTGCGCTCCTGGACCGCCTCGGTCCAGCGGAGGGCGGCTGCGTGCTTCTCGGCTGCGGCGCGGTGCGCGGCCGCGCCGCGCGGACCGCTCTCCCGGAAGAGGGGCTTCGCCGAGACGGCCGGCCGCCGCGGTGTGCCCAGCCGCCACCAGAGGGCGGCCACCAGGCCGATGGCCAGGACTACCAGCACGACGACACCGAGCGGTCCCCCCGGCACGATGTCGGCGACACCGTCGAAGAGCCCGCGGATCCAGTCCAGGACGGCGTCGAAGGCCCGTTCCAGCAGACCGGGGTCGCCTTCGTGGTACATCCCCTTGGACAGTTCCTTCTCCGCCGCCTCCCGCGCGGGAATCCGTGGGGTGTCCACGGGTATGTCTGCGATTCTCGGACCGGCCCACACACGTGCGCCCGATGTGATGGTTCCCCCCGCCCCTGTCATGCCATCAGCCTCCGCTGGACGCGTATCCGGGGAGCCCGGCCGCCCGGCCGAGTTCCATGTCGAGAGCTTCGCGCCGGATGCGCTGGTCGATGTAGAGCAGGGAGATCACACCGGAGACGAAGGGGTACGTCAGCATCGAGATGAGCACGCCGCCGATGCTGGTCACGATGAGGAAGGGCCAGCCGGTCGGGGTCGGTTCGGCGCTGAAGAGCGAGTTGGCGACGCCGCCGTCGACGGAGAGCGCGATCAGGGCGACGGGGACAGCGATGATCATGGACACGATGGCGACGCACAGAAAGGCGAGCGCCAGGATGCCGAAGGTCCGCCACCAGGCTCCCCGGACCAGCTTCGCGGACCGGCGAAGAGCCGCGCCCACCGTCTGACGTTCCAGCATCAGGGCCGGAGCCGAGAGGCAGAAGAGGGTCGCCAGCCAGAGGACCACCACGGAGGCGGCGGGGAAGCCGAGCACGAGGAGAGCGGCGCCGGCCTCGTCGCCGACGAGCAGCCCCGGGGCCAGGCCCACCGCCATGATCGCCACGATCGCGACCGAGAGCAGCAGAGCGAGGCCCACCACTCCCCCGATCCGGGGGCGCGTTTCCGCCCGGACCTCGGCGGTGGTGACGGCGCGGCCGAGCACCGAGCGGCTGACCACGACGCTGAGCACCGACGCGGTGAAGAGGATGGCGGCCGAGCCCAGCAGGACGCTCGGCAGGCTCGTGAGGAGCAGGGACCGCATCGCGTCGACGGACTGGCGCAGGACCTCCGCCTCGGAGGCGTTCTGGTCGATCGTCACCGGTTCGGGCAGCAGGAAACGCTCGATCAGGAGGGAGACGACCTGCACGAGGACGGCGACCACCAGGCTGATTCCCAGCGCGGTGCGCCAGTGGGCGCGCATGGCGGAGACCGCGCCGTCGAGTACCTCACCGACACCCAGCGGACGAAGGGGGACGACACCCGGCTTGGGTGCCGGCGGAGTGCGGCCCCAGCCCTGCGGACCGCCCCACCCCGGCTGGACCCGGCCGCTCCAGCCCGGATGGCCACCGGGGTTCTGGTTGCCTCCCCAGGCTGCCGGTGGCGGAGGTGTCCCCGGCCCGGGGGCGGGCGGCGTCGGGTTGGACCACTGACCGGGCGGCGGCTGAGTGGGAGACCACTGGCCTGCCACGCCGTTTCCGGTCGCGTCGTTCGCACCGGCAGGGCTCGCGCCGGCAGCGTTCGGGGCTCCAGGGGCTGCAGGGGCTGCGGGGGCTGCTGCTGCGGAGGAAGGGGCCGCGGAGGCGGGGTTCGCGACGGATGGATGCGCGTCTGCGGGCCGGGAGTCGGCCGGAGGTTCGGAGTCGACCGGTCCGGAGGGGCGAGGTACGCCTGCGCCCCGTTCGTCGGAGGGGGCGGATCCGGGCGGGGCCCAGCCCGGAGAGTCGTTCATTCTGGCTCCTTCACCGTCCTGACCGCACATCGGGGCGGCAGGTTGGCAGCCATCGTGCCACGCGTGGCAGAAGTGCGTTCGAGGTGCTTCTGGTTGGCACCTTCATATGTGGGCCTTCCACCGGGCAGACTGGGCGGATGGCTGAACAGGACGCGAAATCGCCGACGGGCCACGAGCCTTCCGCGCTTCCCGTACTCCGCTGGGAGGAGCCTCCCGAAGGCCCGGTCCTGGTGCTGCTCGACCAGACCCGGCTTCCGGCCGAGGAAGTCGAGCTGGTGTGCACCGACGCTCCCGCGCTGGTGCGGGCGATCCAGACACTGGCGGTGCGTGGGGCACCACTTCTGGGCATCGCCGGAGCGTACGGCGTCGCCCTCGCGGCGGTCCGGGGCTACGACGTGGCCGAGGCCGTGGAGCTGCTGGCCACGGCGCGGCCCACCGCTGTGAACCTCTCCCACGGGGTACGGCGCGCGGCCCGGGCCCACGCGGCGGCGCTGGCCGACGGGGCGGGGCCGGAGCGGGCCGCCGCCGCAGCGCTCGCCGAGGCGCGGGCCCTGCACCGCGAGGACGCGGAGGCATCCGGCCGCATGGCCCGGTTCGGCCTGTCGCTGCTGGACGAACTGCTGCCGGCCGGAGGCCACCGCCTGCTGACCCACTGCAACACGGGGGCTCTGATCTCCGGCGGCGAGGGGACGGCTTTCGCCGTCGCGCTCGCCGCGCATCGGCGGGGGCGGCTGCGGCGGCTGTGGGTGGACGAGACGCGTCCGCTGCTCCAGGGCTCTCGGCTCACCGCCTACGAGGCCGCCCGGCACCGCATGGCGTACGAACTGCTCACGGACAACGCAGCGGGGTCGCTCTTCGCGGCGGGGCAGGTGGACGCGGTGCTGATCGGTGCGGACCGCATCGCGGCGGACGGTTCGGTGGCGAACAAGGTGGGGAGTTACCCGCTCGCGGTGCTCGCGAAGTACCACCACGTACCGTTCATCGTGGTGGCGCCCGCCACCACGGTCGATCCGGGCACTCCGGACGGCGCGTCGATCGTCGTCGAGCGGCGTTCCGGCCGCGAGGTGACGGAGTTCACATCGCGGCGCCCGGCGCCGCACGGGGGAGAAGGGGCCGGGCTGGTGGTGGCGCCCCTGGGAACCCCGGTGTACAACCCCGCGTTCGACATCACACCTCCGGAGTTGATCACGGCGATCGTCACGGGGGAGGGCGTCATTTCGCCGGTCACCAAGGCCGGACTGGCCGAGCTGTGTGCCAGGTCATCGCAGATAACGATTAGCTAATGGGATGATGTCGATTATGAAGGGACGTGTCCTTGTCGTCGACGACGACACCGCACTGGCCGAGATGCTCGGCATCGTGTTGCGTGGAGAAGGTTTTGAACCGTCGTTCGTAGCGGACGGCGACAAGGCACTTGCTGCCTTCCGGGAGGCCAAGCCGGACCTGGTGCTGCTCGATCTGATGCTCCCCGGAAGGGACGGCATCGAGGTCTGCAGGCTCATCAGGGCCGAGTCCGGCGTGCCGATCGTGATGCTCACCGCGAAGAGCGACACCGTCGACGTGGTGGTGGGTCTGGAGTCCGGGGCCGACGACTACATCGTGAAGCCTTTCAAGCCCAAGGAGCTGGTGGCCAGGATCAGGGCACGACTGCGGAGGTCGGAGGAGCCGGCGCCCGAGCAGCTGACCATCGGTGACCTGGTCATCGACGTCGCCGGGCACTCGGTGAAGCGGGAGGGGCAGTCCATCGCCCTGACCCCGCTGGAGTTCGACCTGCTGGTCGCGCTCGCCCGCAAGCCGTGGCAGGTCTTCACCCGTGAGGTCCTGCTGGAGCAGGTGTGGGGCTACCGGCATGCCGCGGACACCCGTCTGGTGAACGTGCACGTCCAGCGCCTCCGTTCCAAGGTCGAGAAGGACCCGGAGCGGCCCGAGATCGTCGTCACCGTGCGTGGCGTCGGCTACAAGGCCGGACCGAGCTGACATGACCCGAGGCAGCACTGCTCCTGGCCCCGGGGAGCCCGGAGCCCCCGAGGAGCGGGCTGCCGGACAGGGACGCTCCCGTCTCCTCCGGTCCGGCCGGCTGTTCACCGGCCGGACGCCCGGAGGCCCGTTCCCGCGCCTTCTGCTGCGCTGGCTGCGGCGTCCCCTGCTGCCCGCCCTGCGGGTGTGGCGGCGCAATCTCCAGCTCCGGGTCGTCGCGGGCACCTTGCTGATGTCGCTCGGCGTCGTGCTCCTGCTCGGCTTCGTCGTCATCGGACAGGTGCGCAACGGCCTGCTCGACGCCAAGCGCAACGCCGCCCAGACACAGGCCGCGGGCGGGTTCGCCGCGGCCCAGGCGAAGGCCAACGAGCCCCTCGCCCCGGGCCGTGAGGACGGTACCGACGGAATGTCGGCCAACACCTCCTGGCGGACCGACCTCGTCGACCAGCTCGCCAGCGGCGGCGCCAACGCCTTCAACGTGGTGGCGCTCAGCCCCGACTCCGTGAGCCGGGGCACCGCCAGCCGGGCGCCGCGCGGATCGGGCAGCGTGGAGGCGTCGAGCGTTCCTGACCGTCTGCGCGCGGCGGTCGACAAGGGACCGGGGGCGTTCCAGACGTACTCCCTGATCCGTTACTCCTACGGCAAGCAGTCGCAGCCCGGACTCGTCGTGGGCAAGCGGCTCTACGACATCGACCACAACCCCTACGAGCTGTACTACCTCTTCCCGCTCACCCAGGAGGAGAAGTCTCTGGCACTGGTCAAGACGACACTGGCCACCGCCGGGCTCTTCGTCGTGGTCCTGCTCTGCGCCATCGCCTGGTTCGTGGTGCGCCAGGTCGTCACGCCCGTACGGATGGCGGCCGGGATCGCCGAGCGGCTCTCGGCCGGACGGCTCCAGGAGCGGATGAAGGTCACCGGCGAGGACGACATCGCCCGGCTCGGTGAGGCCTTCAACAAGATGGCCCAGAACCTCCAGCTGAAGATCCAGCAGCTGGAGGAGTTGTCCCGGATGCAGCGCCGTTTCGTCTCGGACGTCTCGCACGAGCTGCGCACCCCGCTGACCACCGTGCGCATGGCGGCCGACGTCATCCACGAGGCGCGGGTGGACTTCGACCCCATAACCGGCCGGGCCGCCGAACTGCTCGGCGACCAGCTCGACCGGTTCGAGTCCCTCCTGTCCGACCTGCTGGAGATCAGCCGGTTCGACGCGGGGGCGGCCGCGCTGGACGCCGAGCCGATCGATCTGCGGTCCGTCGTACGCCGGGTGATCGGCGGCGCCGAACCTCTGGCCGAGCGGAAGGGCACCCGCATCCGGGTGGTCGGCGACGAGCAGCCGGTCGTGGCCGAGGCGGACCCCCGGCGGGTCGAGCGCGTCCTGCGCAACCTCGTGGTCAACGCCGTCGAGCACGGCGAGGGCCGGGACGTCGTGGTGCGGATGGGCGTGGCCCAGGGCGCCGTCGCCGTCGCGGTGCGTGACTACGGCGTCGGGCTGAAGCCCGGCGAGGCGACGCGTGTCTTCAACCGGTTCTGGCGTGCCGACCCGGCCCGCGCCCGTACGACCGGGGGCACCGGTCTCGGGCTCTCCATCGCGGTGGAGGACGCCCGGCTGCACGGCGGCTGGCTCCAGGCGTGGGGCGAACCGGGTGGCGGTTCGCAGTTCCGGCTCACCCTTCCCCGTACGGCGGACGAGCCGCTGCGCGGGTCACCGATACCCCTGGAGCCCGAGGACTCGCGGCGCAACGTCGCGGACCGCGAGCGCTCCGGGGCGGTGAACCCCGACGCGGACTCCGGCACCGACGGCCGGAACCGGGTGATGGCCGTACCCCACCAGCCCAGTTCCTCCGAGCGGGCTCCGCTGCCCGCGCCCGGCACCTCGCGACAGGCTCCTGTCTCGGTCCACCCGGCGGCGCTGCCCGGCAGCGGCGCGCGGGTGGTGACCCGCCCGGGCACGGGCAGCGCCCCCGCACCGCAGATCCCCGAGCAGGCCCAGGAGCGGAACCCGGACCGGTTCCCGGACCAGGAGGACACCCGACGTGGGTACTGACCGTCGTGACGACCGCCGTCGCCGCAGGGCCGTGCCGACCGTCGCGGTGCTCGGCCTCGGCGTCCTGCTGCTCGCCGGATGCGGGTCCATGCCGGTCGTCGGGGACGTCAAGTCCGTCGACGCCTCCCAGGCCGGCGACGCCCAGGTGCAGGTCTACGCGGTGCCGCCGCGCGCGGGCGCGGAACCGGGTGAGGTGGTCGACGGTTTCCTGGAGTCGATGACCAGCGACGACCCCTCCTTCCGGACGACCCGCACCTATCTGACCGAGGACGCGGCCCGTACCTGGCGCCCGGCCGCCGGCACCACCGTGCTCGCCAAGGCCCCCAACCGGAACGCCCCCGGGCTCGGGGGCCCGGAGCCCGACGCGACGGACACCACGTACACCCTCAGCGGCCAGAAGGTGGCGCAGGTCGACGCGCAGAGCTCGTACCGGCCGATCGCACCCGCCGACTACGCGCAGACCCTGCACCTGGTGCGGGAGAAGAGCGCGGACGGCAAGCAGGAGTGGCGGATCAGCTCGGTGCCGGACGGCCTGGTGCTCGGCCAGTCCGACTTCAAGCGGCTCTACCGTTCCGTCAACACCTACTACTTCGCGGCCGGTGCGCCCCGTACGGCGGACGGTCCCGCCGCGCTGGTCGCCGATCCCGTCTACGTACGCAACCGGACCGACCCCGTGACGCGGATGGACGCCACCACGCAGACCATCCGGACCCTCCTCGACGGGCCGACCGACTGGCTGCGGCCCGTGGTCGACTCCAGTTTCCCCACCGGTACGACGCTGCAGAAGGGCGTCACCTCGCTGGCGCCCGACGACCAGAACGTCCTCAAGGTGCCGCTCAACACGAAGGCGTCCGGCGCGGGCCGGGCGGCCTGCCGGATGATGGCGGCCCAGGTGCTCTTCACGCTGCGGGACCTGACGTCCGCCCGGGTCGAGCGGGTGGAGCTGGAGAGCGGGCAGAAGGTCCTCTGCTCGCTGGGCGCCGAGGAGGCGTCCGAGTTCGCCGCGGACAGCGGCACCGGTGCTCCCGTCGGCCAGTACTTCGTCGACGAGGGCAAGGTGCAGCGGATTCCCGGCTCGACCAAGGGCGGCGGCGATCCGGTACCGGTGACCGGTCCGCTCGGCGAGGGCAACCCGCGGATGAGCGCGGTCGGGGTCTCCCGCGACGAGGAGAAGGCGGCCGGGGTGACCGAGGACCGGTCGCGGCTGTACGTGGCGTCGATCGTCGAAGAGAGCGAACTGCCGGCCGTGGCCCCGGTCGTCAGCACCGCGGCGTCCGCCGAGGACCGTCTGTCGGCCCCGAGCTGGGACGGCCGGGGCGACCTCTGGGTCGCCGACCGCGACCCGGACCGCCCCCGGCTGCTCAGGCTCGCCGGTGGCGAGGGCGCCCCTCGGGAGGTCTCGGTCCCGGGCCTCGGCGGTGCGCGGATCGAGGCGCTCCGGATGTCCGGGGACGGCGTGCGGATCGCGCTGCTGGTGGGCGACGAGGGCCACCGGACGCTGAAGATCGGCCGGGTCGAGCGGGTCGGTTCCGGCGAGGCGCAGGAGGTCTCCGTGCAGGACCTGCGGCAGGCCGCGCCGCAGCTCACCGACGTCACCGCGGTCTCCTGGTCCGGCCGCGGCCGGCTCGTCGTGGTCGGCAAGGAGGAGGGCGGGGTCCAGCAGGTGCGTTACGTGCAGGCGGACGGGTCCACGTCGTCCTCCGAGGTGCTGCCCGGTGTCAACCAGGTGGAGTCGATCGCCGCGGCCGACGACGAACTCCTGCCGCTGATGGCGGACACCATGAGCGACGGCATCGTGAAACTGTCGCCCGGCGACAACTGGCAGACGGTGCTGAAGAAGGGCACTTCGCTGGTCTACCCGGGCTGAGCCCGGCCCGGTCGGTACGCGCGCGCTCCCGCGAGGTTTTCCACAGGGGTGGCGGGGGTTCGGGACGGCGGGGCAGGGTGGTGCCGTGCGGCAGTGGTGGCGGGAGTTCGCCGGGCTGGTCCTGCCGGTGGCCTGCGGAGGCTGCGGCAGGCCGCGTACGGAGCTGTGCGCGGGGTGCGGGGACGCGCTGGGCGGTGGGGAGCCGCGCCGGGTGCGGCCCTCGCCCGAGCCGCCCGGACTCCCGGTGGTGCACGCCGCCGCTCCGTACGAGAACGCCGTGCGCGCCCTTCTGCTGGCCCACAAGGAGCGCGGCGCCCTGACGCTCGCGCGGCCGCTGGGCGGAGCGCTCGCAGCTGCCGTACGGGCGGGACCGGGACGCTCAGGGGAGGGCGGGCCGCTGCTGCTCGTGCCCGTACCCTCAGCCCGTCGGTCCACGGCCGCGCGCGGGCACGATCCGGTGCGGCGGATCGCCCTGACGGCGAGTGCCGCGCTGCGCCGGTCGGGCACCCCCGCGAGGGTCCTGCCCGTCCTGCGGCAGCGGCGCCGGGTCGCCGACCAGGCGGGGCTCCGGGCGGTCCAGCGCAGGGCCAACCTCGCGGGCGCGCTGGAGGCGGTACCCGGCGCGGAGAGGCTCCTCGCGGCAGGCCGGGTGGTGCTGGTGGACGACCTGATGACGACCGGGGCGACGCTGGCGGAGGCGGCCCGCGCGGTCGGCCCGGCCGTGCCCCGGACGGGCGCGTACCGGCCCTTCTGGGCAGCTGTGGTCGCAGCTTCTCCGTCTGCTTTCGAAATAAACCGGAACTGACAGAAAAGTTTCATCTCCGCAGGTGGTGGGAGGGTAAAGGGACCTGAACGGAGGTACGTGTGAGTAGCGGGTGCCGAGAAGGCGGTCGGCACGCTATGTTCGGTGGTGAGGAATGGTGAATCCCAGGCCTCGGTGAATGCACCACCAGGTTTCGGGCAGGCCTACATCCGGAGTTCAGCTGTCGGAAGATCGGCGGGATGGTGAACCCGTCGGTGGGCAGGAGGAGGTGGAAGGTCACCGAGTCCGAGGCTCCGGAAAGCGCTGGAGCCTGGTGCAAAAGGGAGGCGCTCCGCCACCGTTGCGGAGCGATCCGGGAACGGAGTTCTGCGTGGACATCGTCGTCAAGGGCCGCAAGACCGAGGTGCCCGAGCGGTTCCGCAAGCACGTGGCCGAGAAGCTGAAGCTGGACAAGATCCAGAAGTTCGACGGCAAGGTGATCAGCCTCGACGTCGAGGTGTCCAAGGAGCCGAACCCCCGTCAGGCCGACCGTTCCGACCGGGTGGAGATCACGCTCCGCTCGCGCGGCCCGGTCATCCGGGCGGAAGCGGCTGCGGGCGACGCGTACGCGGCGCTGGACCTGGCCACCGGCAAGCTGGAGGCGCGGCTGCGCAAGCAGCACGACAAGCGCTACAGCCGCCGCGGCAACGGCCGCCTGTCGGCCGCCGAGGTCGCCGATGTGGTGCCGGGCACGGCAGCGTTCGACGAGGACGGCGAACTGGTCAACGAACAGACGGCCGAAGAAGTACCCACCACGAAGATCGGTTCGCTGGAGGTACAGGGCGAAGGCCCGCTGGTGATGCGCGAGAAGACGCACGTGGCGGCCCCGATGTTGCTCGACCAGGCGCTCTACGAGATGGAACTGGTCGGCCACGACTTCTACTTGTTCGTCGACGCGGAGACCAAGGAACCCAGCGTCGTCTACCGGCGGCACGCCTACGACTACGGTGTCATCCACCTGAGGACCGACCCGCTCGCCTCCGACGAGGCCGGCGGCGCGGGCGGTGCGCTCGGCGGCTGACGATCCGTCTCGGCGGTGCCCCCTGGAGCGTGTTCGGCGGGTTCCACTGATCCCCGCAACACCCTGGAGTTCCAGGGGTTGCGGGGATCATGGATTTTGAGGCGCTGAAGTCGAGGTTCTTCGAGGCGTTGGACGAGGCGGACGGCAGCGTCACCGGGGCGGCTCGGGCGGTAGGGGTGAGCCGGCATACGGCGGCCGGGTGGGCTCGCAAGGCCGGCATTCGTGGTCGTGGCAAGCCCAGCAGGGGCGGGCATCCCCGACGGGCGGAGTACGAGCGCCTTCGGGCGGCCGGGGTCCGACGCCGTGAGGCTGCGGTCCAGGCCGGTGTCCACCCGCGCACAGCCCAGGACTGGGACCGAGGCATTCGGCAGATCGGCCACTCACGTCTGCATGCGGACGGCCGCTTGATCGACTATACGACTGGTGTGACCACCACCGTTGTGTCGGGGGGCCCGTCCCTGACCGCCGTCGAGGCCGATCTCCACCCCCGGTTCCTCACCGTGGCCGAGCGGGAGCTGATCGCCGACATGCGGCGCGAGGGCCACTCGCTGCGCGCGATGGGCCGGGCCCTGGGTCGGCCGGCCTCGACCGTCAAGCGCGAGATCGACACCCACTCGGCAGGCGGCACCTACCGCCCGCACCAAGCCCAGCGCGCATGGGCCAGGAGCCGGTCCCGCCCCAAGGAGTCCAAGCTCGCCCAGAAAGGTCCACTGCGCGACTTCGTCGCGGACCGGCTCCAGGAACGCTGGTCGCCCGAGCAGATCTGCAACGCTCTCCCCATCGAGTTCCCCGACGACGAGGGCATGCGGGTGAGTCCGGAGACGATCTATCAGGCGGTTTACGTCCAGGCCCGCGGCGGACTGCGCCGTGAAGTCGCGCTGGCGCTGCGCACCGGGCGCACCCGCCGCAAGCCGCACCGAAGCCCGGACCAACGCCAGCGCCGGTTCGTCGACGAGATGGTGATGATCTCTGAGCGGCCCGCCGAGGTCGAGGACCGGGCGGTCCCCGGCCATTGGGAAGGCGATCTGATCGTCGGTCCCCGGAGCGCGAGCGCGATCGTGACTCTGGTCGAGCGCTCCACCCGCTACGTCATGCTCGGACATCTGCCCGGCGGACACACCGCCGAGGAGGTGCGCGACGTACTGGTCCCGCTGATCCGGACCCTGCCCGCACACCTGCGTGGCTCACTGACCTGGGACCAGGGGTGCGAGATGGCCGCCCACAAGCAGTTCACCGTGGCCACCGGAGTCCCCGTCTACTTCTGCGACCCCCACTCTCCCTGGCAGCGCGGGTCGAATGAGAACACCAACGGTCTGCTGCGGCAGTACTTTCCCAAGGGCACCGACCTGTCCGTCCACAGCCCCGAAGACCTCGAACACGTCGCCCAGCAACTCAACGGCCGGCCACGCAAGACGCTCGGCTGGAGAACCCCAGCCGAGCGCCTGCGTGCTCTACTGACAACCGCATAGGCCATCAGGTGTTGCGAGGACCCCAAGAATCCGCCGTTCGCGCCCCCGGGGGCACCGGCGTGCGACCACGGGACCTCCGCTCCGGCGGCCAGGCATGAAAGCATGGCCCCCCGAGCCAATCGGTATGCGGTGCAGTGCCGTTGGCGACCGTGTGTGACTTCAGGCCGTGGCCTTCAGGGGGAGGAACGATGGCGGACACCTTCGGGCCCGTGCGCGACACGAATGTTTCCGGAGAAGCTGCCCGTACCCGAGCCGGCGCGGACGAGGACACCTCGCCCCGCAAGGAACCCATCAGGGTCTTGGTGGTGGACGATCACGCGCTCTTCCGCAGGGGACTGGAGATCGTGCTCCAGCAGGAGGAGGACATCCAGGTCGTCGGGGAGGCGGGGGACGGCGCGGAGGCGGTCGACAAAGCCGCGGACCTGCTGCCCGACATCGTGCTGATGGACGTGCGGATGCCCAAGCGCGGCGGCATCGAGGCGTGCACCGCCATCAAGGAGGTGGCCCCGAGCGCGAAGATCATCATGCTGACGATCAGCGACGAGGAGGCCGACCTCTACGACGCGATCAAAGCCGGCGCCACCGGGTATCTGCTCAAGGAGATCTCCACCGACGAGGTGTCCACGGCGATCCGGGCCGTCGCCGACGGGCAGTCCCAGATCAGCCCGTCGATGGCGTCGAAACTCCTCACCGAGTTCAAATCGATGATCCAGCGCACCGACGACCGGCGGCTTCTTCCCGCGCCCCGGCTCACCGACCGCGAACTCGAAGTCCTGAAACTCGTCGCCACCGGCAAGAACAACCGAGACATCGCCAAGCAGTTGTTCATTTCCGAGAACACGGTGAAGAACCACGTACGCAATATCCTGGAGAAACTCCAGCTGCACTCCCGGATGGAAGCCGTGGTCTATGCCATGCGGGAGAAGATCCTGGAGATCCGGTGAACTCCCCGCGCTCCTGACGGCGTACCGGATCGGTCGGGTCGTTCCGCCACCGGTCGGGCCGCCACCGGTCGGGTCGTCCCGTCACCGGTGCGGCCGTCACGTCACCGGTGGGCGGCGGAGAACGCCGCCCCGACCGCCCAGGCCAGCGGCTCCCGCAGCCCCGGAGCGTCCACGCGCTCCAGCCGCACGTCCGTGCAGCCGACCCAGGAGGCCGCCTCCACGAGCGCCTCGGCCATCGGCGCCACCGCCTTGGGGCTCGCCAGGGACACCTGGCGGGCGACGAGGGTGGTGCCCTCGCGCGCCGGGTCGACGCGGCCCTGGAGCCGGCCGCCCGCGAGCAGGGGCATGGCGAAGTAGCCGTGCACCCGCTTGGGCTTCGGGGTGTACGCCTCCAGCCGGTGGGTGAACCCGAAGATCCGCTCGGTGCGCGCCCGTTCCCAGATCAGGGAGTCGAAGGGCGAGAGCAGCGTCGTGCGGTGGCGCCCGCGCGGTTCGGCCGCCAGTGCCTCCGGATCGGCCCAGGCCGGCTTTCCCCAGCCCTCGACCGTCACCGGTACGAGGCCGGAGCCGGCCACCGCGGCGTCGAAGTGCTCGGCTTTCAGCCGGTGGTAGTCCGCGAGGTCGGAACGGGTACCGACCCCCAGAGAGCGGCCGGCCAGGGCGACGAGACGCCGCCGGCACTCCTCGTCCGTCAGGTCGTCGTGCAGGAAACGGTCGGGGATCGCCCGCTCGGCGAGGTCGTAGACGCGCTTCCAGCCGCGGCGTTCGGTGCAGACCACCTCGCCGTACATCAGGGCGCGTTCGACCGCGACCTTGGTCGCGGACCAGTCCCACCACTCGCCGCCGTTCTTCGCGCCGCCGAGCTGGGTCGCGGTGAGCGGGCCCTCGGCACGCAGTTGCGCGATCACGGTGTCGTACGTGCCGGCGGGCAACTCGTGGTGCCACTGCGGGCGGTTGCGGTAGCCGCGGCGGCGGAAGGCGAAGTGCGGCCACTCCTCGACCGGCAGCACGCAGGCCGCGTGCGACCAGTACTCGAAGGCGCGGCCGCCCGACCAGTACGCCTCCTCCACCGCCTTGCGGCCGATACCGCCGAGCCGTGCGTACGGTACGAGCTCGTGGGACCGGGCCAGCACCGAGATGGTGTCGAGCTGTACGGCCCCGAGATGGCGCAGCACCCCGGGCACTCCGGCACGCCGGTCGGGCGCTCCCAGGAATCCCTGGGCGCGCAGCGCGATCCTGCGGGCCTGATCGGCGGAGAGTTCGACCACGGGGGGCTGCACGAGCGGCTCGGGCGTCATGGAGGCACCTTAAGGGGCACCGCCGACAGCCGTCCGAGGGGACGAACATGTGCCCGAGGGGCTGGGCGGAACGCCCGCAAAGCCCGCGACCGGCCGATCCCGCGGAACGCCCGCAAGGCCCCCGACCGGCCGATCCGGCGGGCCGCCCGCATGGCCCCCGACCGGCCGGTGGCCGTTCCCGCGGGCCGCCCGGAACGCCCCGCCCGGGCCCGGTCCCCCGCGTCTCCTCAGCCCTGGGACGGCAGGTACGGGGCGGAACCCGGCGGATGGCCCCCCGGGCCCGGCAGCCCGCTCCCGGTGAGCCGCAGGCCGAGACCGGAGGGGATCCGCCCGGGGCCGGACGCGGAGAGCCCCAGGTCGGCAGGGAAGAGGGAGGCGCTCCAGAGCGCGCGGGGCGCCCCGGCCCCCGCGCCCGTACCCTCCCCGGCGCCCGTACCCTCCCCAGCGCCCGTGATGCCTGCGGCCCCGTGGCCGGCGGTGTCCTCCAGCCGGAACCCGGCGCGCAGGGCGACCGCCCGGGACGCCACGTTGCCCGCCTCGGCCCACCACTCCAGCCGGGCCGCCCCCAGCACCGAGAACGCCCAGTGCGCCAGGCGGACCACCGCCTCCGTCCCGTACCCCTGTCCGCGGTGCTCGCGGGCCAGCCAGAAGCCGACTTCGTACGTCCCGGGGGCCGGCCGGCGGACGAGGCCGAGGGCGCCCGCCAGCGCGCCCCGCCGCGCCACCAGGGCGAAGTGGTAGCCGGAGTCGTCCCGCCAGCCCGCCGGGGCGATGGTGCCCGTGAAGAGCTCCGCGTCGGAGCGCAGGTAGGGCGAGGGGATCTCCGTCCAGCGGAGGATCTCCGGGTCCTGGCAGGCGAGATGCACCGCGTCCGTGTCCCCGGGGGTGAAGGGACGGAGCAGCAGACGTCGGGAGGTGAGAGTGATCGGCTCCATGGGCGCATTCTGGTGACCCCGGAGCCGCGCCGGGAGCACTTTCCGGGCTTCCCGGCACCTTCCAGGCTCTTCGGCCGTTGTCCTGGAAGGCGCGGTGAGGTCCACCCAGGGGCAGCCCTCCCGGCGCGGCGGTGTCCTCGCTTACGATGGCCGTTGCGGTGGGGCCCACCTGCCGTGCCCGCGCCAGAGTCCGTCAAACGACCCAGTGCCAGGCCCGACCGGCAAGGAGACCAGCCTCAGTGTCCGTCTTCAACAAGCTCATGCGTGCAGGCGAAGGCAAGATCCTGCGCAAACTGCACCGCATCGCGGACCAGGTCAGCTCCATCGAAGAGGACTTCGTCAACCTCTCCGACGCCGAGCTGCGGGCGCTCACCGACGAGTACAAGACACGGTACGCGGACGGCGAGAGCCTGGACGACCTGCTCCCCGAGGCGTTCGCCACCGTCCGTGAGGCCGCGAAGCGCGTCCTCGGACAGCGCCACTACGACGTCCAGATGATGGGCGGCGCCGCCCTGCACCTCGGGTACGTCGCCGAGATGAAGACCGGTGAGGGCAAGACCCTCGTCGGCACCCTGCCCGCGTACCTCAACGCGATCTCCGGCAAGGGCGTCCACCTGATCACGGTCAACGACTACCTGGCCGAGCGCGACTCCGAGCTGATGGGCCGCGTCCACAAGTTCCTCGGTCTGACCGTCGGCTGCATCGTCGCGAACATGACCCCGGCGCAGCGTCGTGAGCAGTACGCCTGCGACATCACGTACGGCACGAACAACGAGTTCGGCTTCGACTACCTCCGCGACAACATGGCGTGGTCTAGGGACGAACTCGTGCAGCGCGGCCACAACTTCGCGGTGGTCGACGAGGTCGACTCGATCCTCGTCGACGAGGCGCGTACCCCGCTGATCATCTCCGGCCCGGCCGACCAGGCCACCAAGTGGTACGGCGACTTCGCCAAGCTGGTCACCCGGCTCACCAAGGGCGAGGCGGGCAACCAGCTCAAGGGCATCGAGGAGACCGGCGACTACGAGGTCGACGAGAAGAAGCGGACCGTGGCCATCCACGAGTCCGGCGTCGCCAAGGTCGAGGACTGGCTCGGGATCGACAACCTCTACGAGTCGGTCAACACGCCTCTCGTCGGGTACCTCAACAACGCCATCAAGGCGAAGGAACTCTTCAAGAAGGACAAGGACTACGTCGTCATCGACGGCGAAGTCATGATCGTCGACGAGCACACCGGCCGTATCCTCGCCGGCCGCCGCTACAACGAGGGCATGCACCAGGCGATCGAGGCGAAGGAAGGGGTGGACATCAAGGACGAGAACCAGACCCTCGCCACGATCACCCTGCAGAACTTCTTCCGCCTCTACGGCAAGCTCTCCGGCATGACCGGTACGGCCATGACCGAGGCCGCCGAGTTCCACCAGATCTACAAGCTGGGCGTCGTGCCGATCCCGACGAACCGGCCGATGGTCCGCCTCGACCAGTCCGACCTCATCTACCGCACCGAGGTCGCCAAGTTCGCCGCCGTCGTCGACGACATCGCGGAGAAGCACGAGAAGGGGCAGCCGATCCTGGTCGGCACCACCTCGGTCGAGAAGTCCGAGTACCTCTCGCAGCAGCTCTCCAAGCGCGGTGTCCAGCACGAGGTGCTCAACGCCAAGCAGCACGACCGTGAGGCGACCATCGTCGCCCAGGCCGGCCGCAAGGGCGCCGTCACCGTCGCGACCAACATGGCCGGACGAGGCACCGACATCAAGCTCGGCGGCAACCCCGACGACCTCGCCGAGGCCGAGCTGCGCCAGCGCGGCCTCGACCCGGTCGAGCACGTCGAGGAGTGGGCGGCCGCCCTGCCCGCCGCGCTGGAGAAGGCCGAGCTGGCCGTCAAGGCGGAGTTCGAGGAGGTCAAGGACCTCGGCGGGCTGTACGTCCTGGGCACCGAGCGCCACGAGTCGCGCCGTATCGACAACCAGCTGCGCGGCCGTTCCGGCCGTCAGGGCGACCCGGGCGAGTCCCGCTTCTACCTCTCGCTCGGCGACGACCTGATGCGCCTGTTCAAGGCGCAGATGGTCGAGCGCGTGATGTCGATGGCGAACGTCCCCGACGACGTGCCGATCGAGAACAAGATGGTCACCCGCGCGATCGCCTCAGCCCAGTCCCAGGTCGAGCAGCAGAACTTCGAGACGCGTAAGAACGTCCTGAAGTACGACGAGGTGCTCAACCGTCAGCGCGAGGTCATCTACGGCGAGCGTCGTCGCGTTCTGGAGGGCGAGGACCTCCAGGACCAGATCCGTCACTTCATGGACGACACGATCGACGACTACATCCGCCAGGAGACCGCCGAGGGCTTCGCGGAGGAGTGGGACCTCGACCGGCTGTGGGGCGCCTTCAAGCAGCTCTACCCGGTGAAGGTCACCGTGGACGAGCTGGAGGAAGCCGCGGGCGACCTCGCGGGCGTCACGGCGGACTTCATCGCCGAGTCCGTCAAGGACGACATCCACGCGCAGTACGAGGAGCGCGAGAACTCGCTCGGCTCGGAGATCATGCGTGAGCTGGAGCGTCGCGTGGTCCTCTCGGTCCTCGACCGCAAGTGGCGCGAGCACCTCTACGAGATGGACTACCTCCAGGAGGGCATCGGCCTCCGTGCGATGGCGCAGAAGGACCCGCTGGTCGAGTACCAGCGCGAAGGGTTCGACATGTTCAACGCCATGATGGAGGGCATCAAGGAGGAGTCGGTCGGCTACCTCTTCAACCTGGAGGTCCAGGTCGAGCAGCAGGTCGAGGAAGTCCCGGTCAAGGACGAGGCCGAGCAGCCCTCGCTCGCCAAGGAGGGCGCCGGTGTCGCGGCGGCCGCCCGGCCGGAGATCCGCGCCAAGGGCCTCGAAGCCCCGCAGCGCCCCGACCGCCTGCACTTCTCCGCCCCCACGGTGGACGGCGAAGGCGGCGTCGTGGAGGGCGAGTTCGCGGACAACGCCCCCGAGGGCGACGGCCTGACCCGCGCCGAGCGCCGCAAGGCGCAGAAGAGCGCGGGCGGTGGCGGTCGCCGCCGCAAGAAGTAGTCCCGCGTCCGCAGGGCGGCGAGCGGGGCCGGAACCGGCGGGGCCGGGATCTCCACGGAGGTCCCGGCCCCGCCGGTTTTTGGTACCCGCCGGTTTTCGTACACGCCGGTTTTGGTACCCGCCGGGCCGCGGTGCGTGTGCGCGGGGTGGTACCCGCGCCGCGCGCTCAGGCGGGCAGGCGTTCCCCGCCCAGCTCCACCGCGGCGCAGCGCCAGCGCAGATCGGCGCCCTGCTCCAGCCGGAACGCCATGGCGTGCACCCGGCCGCCGCCCCAGATGCTCGCGAACGCCTCGACCACACCGGTGGCCGGCTGCGCGCCGTAGCACCCGCGCAGCACCGGGCTGCTTCCCCAGGCGGCGCGCAGCGGGGCGCCCGGGGCCAGTTCGGTGAGCTGGTCGTACGCCTCGCCCACCGTGTGGCCGAGCATCCAGTGGACCGGGCGGCGCCCGCTGAGTACGGCGAGCAGCCGTTCCGCGAACCAGTGGTGCGGGCGCACCGGGCCCCGCGCCGGGAGCGGGTTCCGCTGCGCCGGGACGGTGCCGGGCCGGAGCTGGTCGCGGCGGCCGGCGGGCCTGCCGGCCGGCGGACGGTTGGTGCCGCGCTGTTCCGTACGGGTGCGGCGATCCGCGCGTAAGGTCCTGGTCCGGTCCGTGCTCATGGTCATCGCCCCCGTGTGAGGCCGCCCGGTCGTGCCCGGACGGTAACGTTCCGTCGGGGAACTTCTACGGGGAGTCGCGACGGGGTCGCAAGGGGGGCCGGGGCGGTCCGGGGCGTGCGGCATGGATCACCTATCCGGGTGAGGGGGGCAGCCGGGCGCCCGGGGAGCGGGCGGACGGCCGTGCCCCCGGCCGGTGCCGGGAAGGGGTGACCGCCCGGCCTCGAACGGGGACGGCCGACGTATCCTGAGGGCGTCTGTCGACTACGAAAGCGGCCAAGCCATGCGCGTGTACGTCCCCCTGACCCTCTCCGGGCTCGCCGCGGCGCACGGGGCGGGCGAGTTGGGCCCCGGACCGCTGACCGCCTACGCCGTGACCCCCGGGCTGCGCGAGTGGTACGTCTCCGACGACATCGAGGAGCTGGAGTACGCGGCGCTCAACCGGGCCGCCGCCGCCTCGCTCCGGCTGATCGCCGCCCTGCCCGAGGAGCCGCGCCGCCGGGTCGTGGTCGCGTTCGACGTACCGGACGGTGACGCTCTCGGCGACCCCGACGGGGGCCTGGACGCCGACTCGGTCGGCGAGGTCCGGCTCGCCTCGGCGGTGCCGCTCGCCAAGGCCGCGGCCGTGCACGTGGACTCCGACGACGCCGAGAAGGACGTGACGGCCGCCGCCGCGGCCCTGGGCGCGGCCGACCACGGCGACGACGACGCGCGGTTCACCGTCGACGGGGCCGAGGACCACGAGCTGCTCTGGTTCGGCGTGCAGGAGATCCCGCAGCTGCTCGGCTGAGGCTTTGACTCGGCTGAGGCTTTGAGGGGTGCGCGCGCCGTTTCCCCGCGCCCGTTCTCACCAGGAATGCCGGATCAGGGTCGGCTTTCCCGGTCGTCGTACCCGCCGAGTACCGTCTTTCCCATGGCGAAGCACGACGAGAACCGCACCCCACACCTGGTCTGGGACTGGAACGGCACGCTGCTGGACGACATCGACGCGGTCGTCGGCGCGACCAACGCGGCCTTCGCCGAGGTGGGGCTCGCGCCGATCACGGTGGATCAGTACCGCGCGACGTACTGCGTGCCCATCCCGCTCTTCTACGAGCGGCTGCTGGGCCGGATGCCGAGCGACGCCGAGTGGCAGCGGATGGACGTCGTCTTCCACGACGCCTACGCCGAGCTCCGCGTGGAGTGCCTCCTGACCGACGGTGCCTCCGAACTGCTCGCGGGCTGGCGGAGGGACGGCCGCAGCCAGTCCCTGCTGAGCATGCACGGCCACGAGCAGCTGCTGCCGACCGTGCGCGGGTACGGCATCGAGCCGCACTTCGTGCGCGTCGACGGGCGCACCGGGCCCTCCGGCGGCAGCAAGGCGCTCCACATGGAGCGCCACTTCGCCGCGCTCGGCACGGTCGCCCCCGAGCACGCGGTGATCATCGGGGACGCGGTGGACGACGCGGTGGCCGCCGCGCACGTCGGCGCGCGGGCGGTGCTGTTCACCGGGGGCTCGCACGACCGGGCCGGCCTGGAGGCGGCGGGCGTACCGGTCGTGGACACCCTGGTCGAAGCGGTGGCGCTGGCGGAGTCGATGACGGTCTGAGGCGTACGGACGCACGCACGCACGCCTGGGGACGGCCCCCTGGCCGGGAACCGTCCGTGGCGGCGGCGGTCAGGCCACCGGGGCCTTCGCGCGCAGCACCTTGAGGAACTCGCGCATCCACGCCGAGTGGTCGGGCCAGGCGCGCGAGGAGACCAGGGTGCCGTCGACCACCGCCTCGGCGTCCTGGAAGGCCGCCCCCGCCGTCCGCATGTCCGGCTCCAGCGCCGGATAGGCCGTCACCTCGCGCCCGTCGAGACTGCCCGTCGTGGCGGTGATCAGCGGGCCGTGGCAGATCTGCGCGACCGGCCGGGCGTCGTCGAAGAAGGCGACGACGATCCTCCGCAGGTCGGCGTTGTTGCGGAGGTACTCCGGTGCCCGGCCGCCGGGGATCACCAGGGCGGCGTAGTCGCCGGGCACCACGTCGGCGAACGCCAGGTCGGCGGGCCAGGTGTAACCGGGCTTCTCGGTGTACGTGTCGAAGCCGGGCTCGAAGTCGTGGACCACGAAGCGCAGGGTCTTGCGTTCGGGGGCCGCGATGTCGACCTCGTACCCCTCCTCGCGCAGGCGCTGGTACGGGTAGAGGACCTCCAGCGACTCGGCCGCGTCGCCGGTGACGAGCAGGATCTTCGGTGCCATGACAGGGCCCCCAGGGTTCGTGGGTCGGACGGGTGCGGGCGTGCGCCCGGCCGTGCGGCGGGACCAGCGTGCACCGGCCGGGCGCGTTCGCCAAGAGGGCGCGCCTTCACCGAGGGGCGCGCCATCGCCGGGGGCCGCACCCCAGGGCCTGTACGAAGTGTCCAAGTCCAGGGTGTCCGTTTGTACACATACGGTTCATGACGGCCACCTGTCCGGGCGAGATAGCCTTGTGTCCGTGATCAGCGCGATACGCCTCGGGGGCACCGACGCCCCCGGCCCGATCCCGGAGTGCCCACGCACCCGGGCCGTCCGTGATCGCCGTCACCCCGACCCACGGCTGAATATCGCCGATTTGGTCCCGGGTATCTCTCATCGCGGCATAGCGTCGACTACGACCGGATACCCCGCGTCGTGGCGTTGTGCTGCTTTTGTCACCTACGTCACGCAATGGCGCGCGACAGGAGCCAGAGGACATGCAGACCAAGCTGGACGAAGCCAAGGCCGAGCTGCTCGCACGGGCCGCCGAGGTAGCTGACAACAGCCCGGGCGGTGGTGCCGGAGGCCCGGGGGGGACCCCCCGGGTGCGCGTCGCCGCGGCCGGCACGGGCGGGGAAGAGCGGTCCGGCCGGGACATGCTCCTCTCCTACCTCCAGCGCTACTACTTGCACACCGCTCCGGAGGACCTGAGCGGCCGCGACCCGGTCGACGTCTTCGGAGCCGCCGCCTCGCACTACCGGCTGGCCGAGAACCGCCCCCAGGGCACGGCCAACGTCCGGGTGCACACCCCGACCGTGGAGGAGAACGGCTGGACCTCCAGCCACTCCGTCGTCGAGGTGGTCACCGACGACATGCCGTTCCTCGTCGACTCCGTCACCAACGAGCTGTCCCGCCAGAACCGGGGCATCCACCTGGTCATCCACCCCCAGGTCCTGGTGCGCCGTGACGTCACCGGCAAGCTGCTGGAGGTCCTCACCGACGGATCCGGCGTCCCCCGGGTCCCCCAGGGCAAGGGCCGCAAGGACGCCGGCACCGCCGGGGCGGCACTCCCCCACGACGTCCTCGTGGAGTCCTGGATCCACGTCGAGATCGACCGCGAGACGGACCGCGAGGACCTCAAGGAGATCACCGCCGACCTGCTGCGCGTCCTGTCCGACGTGCGGGAGACCGTCGAGGACTGGGACAAGATGCGCGCCGCCGCGCTGCGCATCGCGGACGGTCTGGGGGACGAGCCCACCGACGACCTCCCCACCGAGGAGATCGAGGAGGCCGGCGAGCTGCTGCGCTGGCTCGCCGCCGACCACTTCACCTTCCTCGGCTACCGCGAGTACTCGCTGAAGAACGGCGACTCGCTGGCCGCCGTCCCCGGCACCGGCCTCGGCATCCTGCGCTCCGACCCCAAGCACCACGAGGACGAGGCGCACCCCGTCAGCCCCTCCTTCGACCGGCTTCCCGCCGACGCCCGCGCCAAGGCCCGCGAGCACAAGCTGCTCATCCTGACCAAGGCGAACAGCCGCTCCACGGTCCACCGCCCGAGCTACCTCGACTACGTCGGCGTGAAGAAGTTCGACGCCGACGGCAACGTCGTCGGCGAGCGCCGCTTCCTCGGCCTCTTCTCGTCCGCCGCCTACACCGAGTCGGTGCGCCGGGTCCCGGTCGTCCGCCGCAAGGTCGCCGAGGTGCTGGAGGGCGCCGGCTTCTCGGACAACAGCCACGACGGCCGCGACCTGCTCCAGATCCTGGAGACCTACCCGCGCGACGACATGTTCCAGACGCCGACCGATCAGCTCCGCTCGATCGTCACCTCGGTGCTCTACCTCCAGGAACGCCGCCGGCTCAGGCTCTACCTGCGCCAGGACGAGTACGGCCGCTACTACTCGGCCCTCGTCTACCTGCCGCGCGACCGCTACACCACCGGCGTCCGGCTGCGGCTGATCGACATCCTCAAGGAGGAACTCGGCGGCACCAGCGTCGACTTCACCGCCTGGAACACCGAATCGATCCTGTCCCGGCTGCACTTCGTCGTCCGGGTCGCCCCCGGCACCGAACTGCCGCACCTGACCGACGCCGACACCGAGCACATCGAGGCCCGTCTCGTCGAGGCCGCCCGCTCCTGGTCGGACGGCTTCCAGGAGGCCCTGAACGCCGAGTGCGGCGAGGAGCGCGCCGCCGAACTGCTGAGCCGCTACGCCCGCTCCTTCCCCGAGGGGTACAAGGCCGACCACTCGCCGCGCGCCGCCGTGGCCGACCTGGTCCACCTCGAAGCGCTCAAGGCGGGCGAGAAGGACTTCTCGCTCAGCCTCTACGAGCCGGTCGGCGCGCTGCCCGGCGAGCGCCGCTTCAAGATCTACCGGACCGGCGAGCCCGTCTCGCTCTCCGCCGTCCTCCCGGTGCTCCAGCGCCTGGGCGTGGAGGTCGTCGACGAGCGCCCGTACGAACTGCGCTGCGCGGACCGCACCACCGGCTGGATCTACGACTTCGGGCTGCGGCTGCCCGCGGGCAACGGCGACCACCTCGCCGACGACGCCCGCGACCGCTTCCAGAAGGCCTTCGCCGCGGTATGGACCGGCGCCGCCGAGAACGACGGCTTCAACTCCCTCGTGCTCCGCGCCGGACTCGACTGGCGGCAGGCGATGGTGCTCCGCGCCTACGCGAAGTACCTGCGCCAGGCGGGCTCCACCTTCAGCCAGGACTACATGGAGGACACCCTCCGCGACAACGTCCACACCACCCGGCTGCTGGTCTCCCTCTTCGAGGCCCGGATGTCCCCCGCCCGCCAGAACGCCGGGCGCGAGCTGACCGACGGACTGCTCGAAGAACTCGACGGCGCGCTCGACCAGGTGGCCTCGCTCGACGAGGACCGCATCCTGCGCTCCTTCCTCACCGTCATCAAGGCGACCCTGCGGACCAACTTCTTCCAGCACGCCGACGACGGCGCGCCGCACGGCTACGTCTCGATGAAGTTCGACCCGCAGGCCATCCCCGACCTGCCGGCCCCGCGCCCGGCCTTCGAGATCTGGGTGTACTCGCCCCGCGTCGAGGGCGTCCACCTCCGCTTCGGCAAGGTCGCCCGCGGCGGGCTGCGCTGGTCCGACCGGCGCGAGGACTTCCGTACCGAGGTCCTCGGCCTGGTCAAGGCGCAGATGGTGAAGAACACCGTGATCGTGCCGGTGGGCGCCAAGGGCGGCTTCGTCGCCAAGCAGCTCCCGGACCCGGCCGCCGACCGCGACGCCTGGCTCGCCGAGGGCATCGCCGCGTACCGCGTCTTCGTCTCGGCGCTGCTCGACATCACCGACAACCTGGTGGCCGGCGAGACCGTGCCGCCCCTGGACGTGGTCCGCCACGACGAGGACGACACCTACCTCGTCGTCGCCGCCGACAAGGGCACCGCGAGCTTCTCCGACATCGCCAACGAGGTCGCCGTCGCGTACAACTTCTGGCTCGGCGACGCCTTCGCCTCCGGCGGCTCCGCCGGGTACGACCACAAGGGCATGGGCATCACCGCGCGCGGCGCCTGGGAGTCCGTCAAGCGGCACTTCCGCGCGCTGGGCCACGACACCCAGACCGAGGACTTCACCGTCGTCGGCGTCGGCGACATGTCCGGCGACGTGTTCGGCAACGGCATGCTGCTCTCCGAGCACATCCGGCTGGTCGCGGCCTTCGACCACCGGCACATCTTCCTCGACCCGACCCCGGACGCAGCCGTCTCCTATGCCGAGCGGCGCCGGATCTTCGAGCTGCCCCGCAGCTCCTGGGCCGACTACGACACCAAGCTGCTCTCGCCGGGCGGCGGCGTCCACCCCCGCTCCGCGAAGTCGATCCCGGTCAACGCGCACGTCCGCGAGGCCCTCGGCATCGAGGCGGGCGTCACCAAGATGACCCCCGCCGACCTGATGAAGGCCATCCTGCGGGCCCCCGTCGACCTGCTGTGGAACGGCGGCATCGGCACCTACATCAAGTCCTCCGCCGAGACCGACACCGACGTCGGCGACAAGGCCAACGACGCGATCCGGGTCAACGGCCAGGACCTGCGGGCCAAGGTCGTCGGCGAGGGCGGCAACCTCGGCGCCACCCAGCTCGGCCGCATCGAGTTCGCCCGGTCCGGCGGCGAGATCAACACCGACGCGATCGACAACAGCGCCGGTGTGGACACCTCCGACCACGAGGTGAACATCAAGATCCTGCTCAACGGGCTGGTCCGGGACGGCGACATGACCGTCAAGCAGCGCAACAAGCTGCTCGCCGAGATGACCGACGAGGTCGGCGCGCTCGTGCTGCGCAACAACTACGCGCAGAACGTCGCGCTCACCAACGCCACCGCCCAGGCAGCCGACCTGCTCCACGCCCACCAGCGCTCGATGCGCCGGCTGGAGTCCTCGGGCGGGCTGGACCGCGCGCTGGAGTTCCTCCCCGCCGACCGGCAGATCCGCGAACTCCTCACCGCGGGCAAGGGCCTCAGCCAGCCGGAACTCGCGGTGCTGCTCGCCTACACGAAGATCACCGCGGCCGACGAGCTGATCCGCACCAGCCTCCCGGACGACCCCCACCTCCAGCGGCTCGCGCACGCCTACTTCCCGAAGCAGCTGCGCGAACGCTTCCCCGAGGCGATCGACGGCCACGCGCTGCGCCGCGAGATCATCACCACGGTGCTGGTCAACGACACGGTGAACACCGGCGGTTCCACCTTCCTGCACCGGTTCCGCGAGGAGACCGGCGCCTCGGTGGAGGAGATCGTGCGGGCGCAGGCCGCGGCCCGCGAGATCTTCGGCCTGAACCAGGTCTGGGACGCGGTGGAGGCGCTCGACAACGAGGTCGACTCCGCCGTGCAGACCCGCATCCGGCTGCACTCCCGCCGCCTGGTGGAGCGCGGCACCCGCTGGCTGCTGGGCAACCGCCCGCAGCCGGTGGACATCGAGGCCACCGTCGCCTTCTTCAAGGACCGGGTCGCCGAGGTCTGGGCCGCGATGCCCAAGCTGCTGCAGGGCGCCGACCAGGAGTGGTACCAGCGGATCCTGGAGGAGCTGACCTCGGCGGACGTGCCCGAGGAACTGGCACAGCGCGTCGCCGGGTTCTCCTCCGCCTTCCCGTCGCTCGACATCGTGGCCATCGCGGACCGTACGGACAAGGACCCGCTGGCCGTCGCCGAGGTCTACTACGACCTCGCCGACCGGCTGCGGATCACCGCCCTGATGGACCGGATCATCGAGCTGCCGCGCGCGGACCGCTGGCAGTCCATGGCCCGCGCCTCCATCCGCGAGGACCTGTACGCGGCCCACGCGGCGCTCACCGCCGACGTGCTGGCCGTCGGGGCCGAGGGCGCGACGCCGGAGGAACGGTTCAAGGCGTGGGAGGAGAAGAACGCGGCGATCCTGTCGCGGTCGCGCTCGACGCTGGAGGAGATCCAGAGCTCCGACGCCTTCGACCTGGCGAACCTGTCGGTCGCGATGCGGACCATGCGGACGCTGCTGCGTACGCACGCCTGACGCCGCCGGCGTAGACGGGAAGACGCACGAGAAGGGGGGCTCCGGGCCGTAAGCCCGGAGCCCCCCTTCTCGCACGTACCGGCGCGGGGACTACTTCTTGGTGAACTGTTCGTACGCGGCGACGACGTCCTTCGCCGGGCCGTCCATCCGCAGGACGCCCGCCTCCAGCCAGATCGCCCGGTCGCAGGTCTCCAGGATCGACCTGTTGCTGTGGCTGACCAGGAAGACCGTGCCGGCCTCCTGGCGGAGTTCCTTGATCCGGTCCTTGCTCCGGTTCTGGAACTTGGCGTCACCGGTGGAGAGCGCCTCGTCGATCAGCAGCACGTCGTGGCTCTTCGCCGCCGCGATGGAGAACCGCAGCCGGGCGCCCATGCCGGAGGAGTACGTCCGCATCGGCAGGGTGATGAAGTCGCCCTTCTCGTTGATGCCGGAGAAGGAGACGATGTCGTCGTACCGTTCGCGGATCTCCTGGCGGGACATGCCCATCGCCAGGCCGCCCAGGACGACGTTGCGCTCGCCGGTGAGGTCGCTCATCAGCGCCGCGTTCACGCCGAGCAGCGAGGGCTGGCCCTGCGTGTGTACCTTGCCCTTCGTCGCCGGGAGCAGCCCGGCGATGGCCTTGAGCAGGGTGGACTTGCCGGAGCCGTTCGAGCCGATGAGGCCGATCGCCTCGCCCTTGTACGCGGCGAAGCTGACGCCCTTGACGGCGTGCACCTCGCGCACGCCCGGGCTCTGGCGGCGGGTGACGATCCGGCTGAGCGCGGAGGTCGCGCTGCCCCGGCCGCCCTTGGTGCCGTTGACCTTGTAGGTGATGTGCACGTCGTCGACGACGACGGTGGGCTCCCGCTCCGCGGTCGTGTCAGCCACGTCCGTACCTCTCTTCGGCCTTCCAGAAGAACACGAAGCCGCCGACGGAGCAGAACAGTGCCCACGCCGCGGCCACCGCCCATACGTGCGGGGGCAGATGGGCGCTGGTGAAACTGTCGATCAGGGCGAACCGCACCAGGTCGATGTAGATGGCCGAGGGGTTGCAGTCCAGCGCGACGACGACCCAGTGCGGGACGCTGTCCGAGGTGAGGAGGGAGTCGAGGCTCCACATCACGCCGGACGTGTACATCCAGGTGCGCAGAATAAACGGCATGAGCTGCGCGATGTCCGGGGTCTTCGCGGTGATCCGCGCCACGAACATCGAGATGCCGGTGTTGAAGAGTGCCTGGAGGAAGAGCGCGGGGATCGCGAGCAGCCAGGTCGGGTTGGGGTACTGCCCGAAGCCGACCAGGATCAGGACGAGTGCGCAGAGCGAGAACAGCAGCTGCTGGAGCTGCTGCAGGGCAAGCGCGACCGGCAGCGAGGCGCGCGGGAAGTGCAGGGCGCGCACCAGCCCGATGTTGCCGCTGATCGCGCGGGTGCCCGCCGTGATCGAGCTGGAGGTGAACGTCCAGATGAAGACACCCGTGACGAGGAACGGCACGAAGTCGGGGACCCCGTGCTTGGTGTTCATCAGGACGCCGAAGATGAAGTAGAACACCGCGGCGTTGAGCAGCGGCGTCATGATCTGCCAGATCTGGCCGAGCTTCGCCTGGCTGTACTGAGCCGTCAGCTTGGCCGTGGCGAACGCCAGGATGAAGTGCCGGCGCCCCCAGAGCTGAGCGATGTACGACGGCAGGGAGGGGCGGGCGCCGCTGACGGTGAGGCCGTGGCGGGCGGCGAGCGCCGCCAGTTCGCCCGGCGCGTAGACCGGGGCGAGTGCGGCGGGATCGGTTTCGGCCGGCCCTGGGGTCGGCGGAGCTGCTGTCTGGCTCACCACGATCGCTTTCGACGGAGGCTGGGAACAGGCGTTGAAGACTGGAACAGATCAAGCGCTGTGGGCGGGAAACGGGCGTTGAACTGCGGGGCAACCGCTACCCAACGATGGGACGGGACCGTTTCGTCGCCACGCTGAGCGTAAATCGTATGTGCGTCGGGACGCAACCGTTTCGTCGCTACGGATATCCTGTAAGGCATGAGCACCGAACCCGGACCCCGGCGTCGCACCCCGGCGGGCGCCGCCGTGCTGCGCGAGGACGTGACCGACGCGATCCGCGGCGCCGTCTTCGAGGAGCTGGCCGCGGTGGGCTTCGCCCGGATGTCCATGGAGGGCATCGCGCGCCGCGCGGGCGTCGGCAAGACCGCCGTCTACCGGCGCTGGAAGTCCAAGTTGCAGCTGGTGCTCGACCTGGTGGGTGCCGTCGCCGAGCAGGGCATGCCGATCCCCGACACCGGCTCGCTCCACGGGGACGTGCGGGCGGTCCTCCAGCTCGTCTCCTACGCGCTGCGCCACCCCGTCGCCTCCCAGGTGATCCCCGACCTGCTCGTGGAGGCGGCCCGGAACCCGGAGATCGCCGACACGATCAAGGCGGCGCTCCTCGACCCGCAGCAGGGCGTCGCCGCCGTCGTCGTCAGGGCGGCGGTGGCCCGAGGGGAGCTGCCGGAGGGCAGCGACCCCGACCGTGCGCTCGACCTGATCGTCGGGCCGCTGTACTGGCGGCTCGTGGTGGTCCGCGGCGGCCTGCCGAAGGGGTACCTGGACGACCTGGCCGCCTCCACGGTCGCCGCGCTCAAGCATCCGGGGAAGTAGCTCCCCGGGGTCGGACGTGCGAGGACCCGGGCGCGCGACAGAGCGGTGTGCCCGGGTCCGGTCCTGTCGGGAGAAGGAGAACCACTCCGACAGACATGTGGAGGTGACCGGTGTGTCGCGGCGGCTGCACGCGGCGCACCTCGGTCACCTCAGGTGGTGCAGGATTTCCGCGTCGCTCTCCATCAGCTCTGCCATGACGTCGTCCACCCTCCGACCGGCCCGGTTCTGGGCGTCGCGGACGGCCTCAACGACGAGTTCCTGCTCACTGCGGCCCTCACGGCGGGCTCTCGACGAGTGCGGCGTCGAAGGGTGTCGGAGCTTCTCGGCCATGTATCGACGGTAGCGGCCCGGCGTCCGACGGGCGCGACATGCGTGCGCTTCTCGTGGCGGCTGTCCGCCCGGAAGGTTCCGGGCGGACGACCGGGCGGGACTGCCCTCACTTCACCGCCCCCGCCATCACCCCCGAGACGAACTGCCGCTGGAAGGCGAAGAACACCGCCAGCGGAATCACCATCGACACGAACGCCCCCGGCGCCAGCACGTCGATGTTGTTGCCGAACTGGCGCACCTGCTGCTGGAGCGCCACGGTGATCGGCGGGGAGCCGGAGTCCGCGAAGATCAGCGCCACCAGCATGTCGTTCCAGACCCAGAGGAACTGGAAGATCCCGAGCGAGGCGATGGCCGGTCCGCCGAGCGGCATCACGACCCGGGTGAAGAGCCGGATCTCGCCCGCCCCGTCGAGCCGGGCGGCCTCCAGGAGTTCGCGCGGGATCTCCGCGAAGAAGTTCCGCAGCAGGAAGATGGCGAACGGCAGCCCGAAGGCCGTGTGGAAGAGGACCACGCCGAGGGTGGTCTCGAAGATCCCGAGGGTGCCGAAGAGCTTGGAGACCGGGATCAGCGCGACCTGTACCGGCACCACCAGCAGCCCCACGACCACCAGGAACCACCAGTCGCGGCCGGGGAAGTCCATCCACGCGAAGGCGTAGCCGGCGAACGAGCCGATCACCACCACCAGGACCGTCGACGGCACGGTGATCATCACGGTGGAGAGCAGCGAGTCGGTGATGGCCGGGTTCGACAGCAGGTGCTGGTAGTTGTCGAAGGTGAGCTGGGAGGGGGTGGTGAAGACCTGCCACCAGCCGCTCGCCGCGATGTCCTTGCCGTCGCGCAGCGAGGAGAGCAGCAGCCCGATCGTCGGCATCAGCCAGAACAGGGCCACCAGGACGAGGAAGACGCGCATCACCCCGCCGCCGGCCCGCGCGGCGACCCGCGCCGCGAGCGACGGGCGGGCGGCTTCGGCCGTGGTGGTGGACGCGGCCGTCATCGGCGCCCCTCCTTCCGTATCCGCCGGATGTTGAAGGCCATCACCGGGATCACCAGCAGCAGCAGGAGGACGGCGATCGCGCTGCCGACCCCCAGGTCCGCGTCCGTACCGAACGAGGAGCGGTACAGCTGGAGGGCGAGGACGTTGGCGTCGTCCTGGGAGGAGCCCGGCGCGATGATGAAGATCAGGTCGAAGACCTTCAGCACATTGATCATGAGCGTGACCAGCACCACCGCGAGGACCGGTGCCAGCATCGGCACGGTGATCCGCCGGAACACCTGCCACTCGTTCGCCCCGTCGACCCGGGCCGCCTCCAGGAGTTCGCGCGGCAGCCCGGCGAGACCCGCCGCGATCAGCACCATCGCGAAGCCCGCCCACATCCAGATGTAGCTGCCGATGATCCCGGGCGTGACCAGGCTCGGGCCGAGCCAGGAGACCCCGTTGTACGGCTCGCGGAAGTTGTCGGCGGGCAGCCGGAGCACCGCGCCGTCCGCGGCCGCGGGCAGCGAGAAGGACCCGTCGGCCCCGGCCGTGGCGGTGGCGACGACCTTGCCGTCCTTCACCGCCTCCACCTCGATGCCCTTGAGCCCCAGCTCCTCGGGATCGACCGTGTTCGGCTTCCCGCCGCCGCCCTTGGTGAAGTCCAGCCAGGCGGTGCCGGTGATCCGGTCGCCGTCGGGCGCGGGGGTACGCGCCGGCTCCGCGTCGCCGGGCATCTTCTCCGGTACGACCCCGACCAGCGGGAGCAGCACCGGGACGCCCGCCCGTACCGTCGTCTTCGTGACGAACGATCCGCCGCCGCCCGCCTTCAGCGGGTGCACCGGCAGCGGGTGCGCCTTCGGGAAACCGGAAGACTTCGCGAAGGTGTCGTGCACGCCCACCCAGACCGCGTTGGCGACTCCGCGCTCCGGGGCCTCGTCGTACACCAGCCGGAAGATGATCCCGGCGGCCAGCATGGAGATCGCCATCGGCATGAAGACGACCAGCTTGAACGCCGTGCCCCAGCGGATGCGTTCGGTCAGCACCGCGAAGATCAGGCCGAGCGCGGTGGAGACCGTGGGGGCGAGGACCACCCAGATCAGGTTGTTCTCGACCGCCGTACGGATCGTGTCGTCCGTGAACAGCGTCCGGTAGTTGTCGAGCCCGGCGAAGCCGGTGCCCGCCTTGTCGAAGAACGAGCGGTAGACGGAGTAGGCGATCGGATAGACCACCAGCGCGCCCAGCAGCACCAGCGCGGGCAGCAGGAACGCCACCGCGACGGCTCTGCGGGAGCCGGTGACACCGCGCCCGGACCGCCGGGGCTTTGGCCCGGGGCCGGGCGGTGAGGGGACGGGGGGACCCGGGTGGACGGGGGGTGCCGCACCGGCGCCCCCCGTCGTCGCTGTCGTCACCGCGTCAGCTCTTGTACGCCTCGGCGGCGGCGGACTCCAGCGCCCGCTGGGTCCCCGCAACGTCCCCGGGGCTCTTCAGGAAGTCCTGGAGGATCTTCCACTCGCCCTTGCCGGGCGTACCTCCGAAGGACTGCGGCGCCTGGTCCGACATGTCGAACCGGACGTCGTCCCCGGCCGCGATCAGCGCCTGCGCCATGGTGCGCTGCACCTCGTTCGGGTACACGGCCGGGTCCAGGGACTTGTTCGGCGAGAGGAACCCGCCCGCCCCGGCCGAGATCTTCGCCGCGTCCGTGGACGCCAGGAAGGTCAGCAGCGCCTGGGCACCCTTGGAGTCCTTCAGCGCCACCGCCGCGTCCCCGCCGGTCACCACCGGGGAGTCCGCGCCGACCGCCGGGAACGGGAACACCTTGGCGTCCGTACCGATCTTCGCATCGGTCTCCGCGATGTTGACGGCGACGAAGTCGCCCTCGAAGACCATCGCCGCCTTCGGCTGGTCCCCGCCGGTGAAGGTCTGTGTCACCGAGGCCGGGAACTCGGTCTGGAGCGCCCCGGACGCGCCGCCCGCGATCAGCTCCGGCTTGCCGAAGAGCTGGGCGAGGGTGGTGAGCGCCTCCTTCACGGACGGGTCCGTCCACGTGATCGCGTGCTTCGCGAGCTGGTCGTACTTCTCCGGGCCCGCCTGGGAGAGGTAGATGTTCTCGAACCAGTCGGTGAGGGTCCAGCCGTCCGCGCCGCCGACCGACACCGGGGTGATCCCGGAGGCCGACACGGTCTCGGCGGTGGTGAGGAAGTCCTTCCAGGTCTTCGGCTCGGCCGCGCCCGCGTTCTCGAAGGCCTTGGCGTTGTACCAGACCAGCGACTTGTTGGCGGCCTTGTAGTAGACGCCGTACTGGGTGCCGTCCACGGCACCGAGGTCCTGCCAGACCTGCGCGTAGTTCTGGCCGAGCTGGGCCCGCGCCTCGTTGCCGACGGGCTTGGCCCACTTCTTCGCCACGGCCTGCTGGATCGCGCCGACCTGCGGGATCATCGCCACGTCCGGCGGCTGGCCGCCCGCGATCTTCGTACCGAGGAAGTTGACGATCGGGTCCTGCGCGGGGACGAAGCTGACCTTCGCTCCCGTCCGCTTCTCGAACTCGTCCAGGACCTTGACGAAGTTCTGCTGCTCCGCGCCCGTCCACACCGCGGCCACGGAGATCTGCTCACCGTCCAGACGAGGTAACGAGACGGTCGACGCGGGCGATTCGCTCGCGCCCGCCGTGGCGCCCCCGGTGTCCTTGCCGTCCTTGCCGTCGTCCGAACCGCCCGAGCAGCCGGTCAGCGCCAGCGCGCCTATCGCGGCGAACAGCGTTGCCGCCCGGCCCAGTTGTCGGGTTCTGCGCATGTCTTCCCCGTTTCCCGGCGACGCGCGTCCGCACGCCGCTGTGCGAGTACCGCGTCGTCCGTGGGCACAGTCCTACGCCGAGGCGCGAAGGACCCGCAATACCGCCGTGGGGGACGGGCGGGTGATCGTGACCCGCTCGTGACGTCGTTTCAGGAGGAAAGGCACACCCCGTGGACAGAGGTCAGGAGGACAGCTCCGTCCGCCCCGACCCGGCCGGGAATCACGAGGAGACCGGCGGCAACGGGGGCAGCCGTTCGGCGTTCACCGAGCGCGCCGCGCGCTCCAGCGCACTGGCCAGGAGCGCCAGGTCGGTGGGGCCGTTGCCCAGTTCGCGTACCGGGCGGCGGGTCGGCGGATCGCCCATCCGCTCCCACTCCAGCGGCACCACGGTCGGACGCAGGGTCGCGGTGCGCGGGATGCGGCCGGTCACCCTGCCGCCCTGGAACGGGGTGACCCGGCCGTCCGGATGCCCCAGCCTGCCCCGCCCCGGCGCCGGTTCGTCCGGCGACGGCGGCAGCACCGGCGCGTCCAGCACGATCCGCAGCCGGGCACCGCGCGCCAGCTCGGTGTCCTCGGTACGGTCCGGGCGGCCCGAGGCGGCCACCAGATGCACCCCGAGCCTGGCGCCGTCCCGCGCCACTGCCTCCAGCGCCCGCACCACGGACCCGGCGGCCGGCCGGCCCGGGCTGCCGAGCGACGGGGCGACCAGCGCGTCGAAGTCGTCGGCGAGCACCACCAGCCGGGGCAGCGGCGACGGACCCGGGTCCGCCGCGCGCGGGTCGGTGGTTCGCAGCCGCAGGGTGCCGGTGGTGGAGGAGGCCGCCGGACCGTCGGGGTTGCCGCGCTGCTCGGAGGAGCCCGGCGGACGCTGGCCCACGAGCCGCCGGGAGACCTCCTGCCGGATGTGCCACTCGGTGAAGTCCAGTCCGTCGAGCAGTTCGGCGCGGCGCTTCAGCTCACCGCCGAGTGCCCGGGCGAACTCCCGCATCCGGACCGGGTCGGAGGCCGACAGATGGGAGAAGACGTGCGGCAGCTCGGTGCAGGGCCGCAGCCCCTCACCCGGCTCGCCGCTCTCCCCGCCCGCACCGGCACCGGCACCGTCCACCAGCAGGATGCCGAGCCGGTCGGGACGGGCGGCCGAGGCGAGCGAGGCGGCGACCGCCCGCAGCAACTCGGTACGCCCGCTGCCGGCGGGTCCCTCGATGAGCAGGTGCGGCCCCTCGTCGGCGAGGTCCACGCTCACCGGCCCCCGGGGACCGGCCCCCAGCACCACCACCGGCCGCCCGGCCTGCCCGCCGGCCCCCTCACCGGCGGAGGCCGGTGCGGCGGTCGCGGGGTACGGGGTACGCCCGGAGTCCGTACGCGGTCCCGACCCCGGGTACGGCGTGTCGCCCGTACCGCGCGCCGTGGCGCCGGGGTACGGGGTGCGGCCGGAGTCCGTGCGGGTGTCGGGGGCGCCGGGGTACGGGGTGCGGCCGGAGTCCGTGCGGGTGTCGGGGGCGCCGGGGTACGGAGTGCGGCCCGAGTCCGTGCGGGCGTCCGGGCGGGACGGGTACGGGGTGCGCCCGGAGTCGGGGGAGTCCGGGCGCCGGCCGTCGGCGGGCGGGGTGGTGCGGAGCGGGCCGGTGCTGAGGGTGCGGCCGGGGCTCGGGGTGTCCTGGGGGTCGCGGTACCGCCCCGACGTGGGGGTGGGGGTCTGCCGGACCGAGGCGCCGGGCTGGCGTTCGGCCGTGGAAGCCCAGCGGGCCATCAGCGAGGCCGGGGTGGCCCTGGCCAGACCCAGTTCGTCCAGCAGCCGGGCCGAGGGCGGCAGCGCGGCCGTCTTCGCGAGGTCGGCGGCGCCGCCGGGGCCCTCGTCCCGCAGCGGGGCCAGCGCCCGGCCGAAGCGTTCCGCCCAAGCCGGCGACACCGCGTCCACCGTCGCCACCGTGCCGTGCCCGGCGACCTGGCCGCCGGCCGTGCGCAGCAGCCGGAGCGCGGTCGCGACGTCCCCGCTGAGCATGGCGACCGCCCCGCACTCGCGGAAGGCGAGGGAGGCGTGGCAGGCGGCTTCGTAGGTCGCGGTGACCGGGGAGGTCGGCGAGGCGGCCGGGGTCTCCGCCAGACAGATCAGATGGATTCCGGCCGCAGCGCCCGCCCCCGCGAGGCGTGCGGTCGTCTCCCGCAGTGCCGCCGTCCCGGGGTCGCCGTCCACGACCAGCACCGTGTACGGACCGGTCCAGGCCTCGGCGGCCTCGGCGACCGCCTCCCGCCCGGCGTGCGGCCAGCCGGGGCCGAGCGGACTCTCGTCGAGCCGGCGGACCAGCTCCGCCGTACGGGCCGCCGCCTGCTCACGGTCGTACGCGAGGAGCAGCCGGCAGTCCTGTCCGCGCATCGGCCGCAGATGCGGCAGCCAGCCCAGCCAGGACCAGGCGGTGCGCCGCTCGTCCGCCGTGCGGTTGCGGTCCGTGCTGATGAGCACGATCTCCAGGTCGGTGGGGGAGTGCAGGGCCGCGAGCTGGGCGACCGCGGAGCGGGCCAGCCCGGTGAGGCGCTCCCACGGCCCGGCGAGCCCGAGCGAACCGGCCTCGCGCAGCCCGACCGTCACCGGCACCGAGGGCAGCTCCGCCCGGTCGGTGGTGCCGAGCCGGAGGGCCAGCGCCTCCGGGTGGCCCGGGTCGCGCTCCCAGAGCCGGGGGCCCGGGCCGAGCGCGGTCAGCAGCACCGCAGCGGGGTCGGGCCAGGTGCCGGCCGGGGCCGAGGGGGCCAGGAACCCCGAGTGCCCCGAGGCGGACCGGGGGGCGGGGACGCCCCGGGCGTCCGGCACCTCGTGGTCGGCGCGGCCACCGGCGAGCCGGCGGGCCCAGGCACCTATGCCGCCGCGCCGGGGCGGCTCCGCGCCGGACCGGGAAAACGGTCCGGCGTCCTCCTGGCGGTACGGCGAGTCGTGGCCGGACGGGCGGGTCTCCTCCGCGGACGAGCCGTGGGCGTGGGCCGGTTCGGGGCCGGCGTCCCCGGGCGCGCCCGGCTCCGGCCGGGCCACCCGCAGATGTCCCTCGCCGTCCGGGGCGGTCGCCAGTACCGGGGGACGGGGTCCGGTGGTGAGGCGGAGGGTGGACTCGCCGAGCCGCAGCAGGGCCCCCGCCGACAGCGGGACGGGCCGGGTGCCGATCTCGGCGCCGTCCAGCGAGGTGCCGTTGGTGGAGCCGAGGTCGGCCACCGTCACCCGCCCGTCGCCGGAGACGGTGACCGCGCAGTGCAGCCGGGAGACGTCGGGGTCGTCGAGGGGCACGTCCGCTTCGGCGGAGCGGCCGATCCGGATCTGGCCGCCGTGCAGCAGATGGACGCCGCCCGCGTCGGGGCCCGCGACCACGTGCAGCCGGGCCGGGACGGAGTCGTCCGAGGAGGGTTCGTCCTCCCCCGGGGTCTGGAGGGAGAGCACCGCGCCGTCGACCAGCGGCGGCTCGCCGACGGAGAGGCGCTGGGAGTCCAGCCGCTCCCGCCCGGCGAAGAGGATCACCGCGCCACCGCCCAGTGACCCTTCGGGGCCCTGGACGGCCGAGGCGAGGGCCGAGGCCACCGAGGCGAGCGCGGTGCCCGCCGGGGCGGTGAGCAGGACGTCGCACGCGCGCACCGGTGCGTGGCCGGTGCGCGGCGCGAGGACGGTCAGCCGGATCTGCATCGCCGTCAGCGGTCCCTTCTGCGGGTTGCCCGGCAGGGGACCTCCCTGTGATGCCCCCCACCCGGCGCGGACGCGTCGTCCGGTACGGGTCGTCACGTACCGCAGGGCTCCCGCTCCCGCAGTTCCGTGCTGGAGGCATCCTCGCACCTGCCACGGGCAACACGCCCACGGGTCATGCATAAGTGATCTTGATCGGTCGGGTGTGGGCGCAAAAGCGCCTGCTTGGCCCGGGTTCGGACAGTTCCGCGTGAGCGGGCCGGGCCGTGGGCAGACGTACCGACGCGCGAGGGCAACCGGCCGGTGGTCCGTCGCGTCTTCCCCGGAGCGGGGCACGTGCGGGTTCGCGCAGCCGTCGGAGAGCAACCGGAAATGGCCGGAAACCGGCGGGTCACAGCGTGAACACAGCCCGTTCGTGACCCGTCGGCGGCCGGTTCGGCACCATTAGAGTGGGCCCTCACCGACCACCGTCCCCACAACAGCAGGGAGCGCATGACGTGCGGCCCGTAGGCAGCAAGTACCTGCTCGAAGAGCCGCTCGGACGCGGCGCCACGGGCACCGTCTGGCGAGCGCGCCAGCGGGAGACCGCGGGGGCCGAGGCGGCCGTCGCGGGGCAGCCCGGCGAGACCGTGGCGATCAAGGTCCTCAAGGAGGAGCTCGCCAACGACGCCGATGTGGTGATGCGGTTCCTGCGGGAGCGCTCCGTGCTGCTCCGGCTCACCCACGAGAACATCGTGCGCACCCGCGACCTGGTGGTCGAAGGGGATCTCCTCGCCCTGGTCATGGACCTCGTCGACGGTCCCGACCTGCACCGCTACCTCCGGGAGAACGGCCCGCTGACCCCGGTCGCCGCCTCCTTGCTCACTGCACAGATCGCGGACGCGCTCGCCGCCAGCCACGCCGACGGGGTCGTCCACCGCGACCTGAAACCGGCCAACGTCCTGCTCGACGAGCGCGACGGCACCATGCGCCCGATGCTGACCGACTTCGGCATCGCCCGGCTCGCCGACTCCCCGGGGCTGACCCGCACCCACGAGTTCGTGGGCACGCCCGCGTACGTGGCCCCGGAGTCCGCCGAGGGCCGCCCGCAGACCTCCGCCGTCGACATCTACGGCGCCGGAATCCTGCTGTACGAGCTGGTCACCGGCCGCCCGCCGTTCGCCGGGGGCACCGCGCTCGAAGTGCTCCACCGCCACCTCAGCGAGGAGCCCCGTCGCCCTTCCACCGTCCCCGAGCCCCTGTGGACGGTCATCGAGCGCTGCCTGAGCAAGGACCCGGACCGGCGGCCGAGCGCCGAGAACCTGGCCCGGGCGCTGCGTACCGTCGCCGCCGGCATCGGCGTGCACGCCAACTCCGCGCAGATCGCCGCCGCCGACGGTGTCGGCGCGCTGCTCGCCCCGGACCCGGCGCCCGCCCCCGTACCGGAGACGGCCGGCGCGGCCGACCCCACGCAGGTGCTGCCGAACTCCGGCGCCCCCTTCGGCGCGGGCGGGTACGACCCGAACGCCGCCACCAGCGTCCTCCAGCACGGGCAGTTCCCCGGCGGCCCGGGCGGCGCGGCCGACCCCACCGCCGTGCTGCCGCCGGTGCCGCAGCGCCCGGACGGGCCGCCGCAGCAGGACCCCGCCCACCCGTGGCAGTCCCAGCTCCAGGCCGCGCGCGACCGCAACGAGCAGACCCAGGTCCAGTACCTCGACCCGGCCGACGACCCGCTGCGCCGGCGCCCCCAGCGCCAGCAGCCGCCGCAGCAGTCCCCGCAGCAACAGCAGCCCCGGCAGCAGCGCCCGCAGCATCAGCAGTACCCGCCGCAGCAGCAACCGCCGCAGCACTACCAGCAGCAGCGTCAGAACTACCCGCAGCAGCAGCCGCAGCAGGGTTACGCGCCCCAGCAGTACGCCCCGCAGCAGCAACCCCAGCAGCAGCCCAGGCAGCAGCAGTACGCACCCCCGCAGCAGCCGCAGGCACCCGCCCCCCGCGAGCCGCGCCAGCCCCGGCAGCGCAGCGCCAACCCGATGAAGATCCCCGGGCTCGGCTGCCTCAAGGGCTGCCTGTTCACCGTGGTGCTGCTCATCGTCGCGGGCTGGCTCATCTGGGAGTTGACGCCGCTTCAGGACTGGGTCGACCAGGGCAAGGGGTACTGGGAGGCGATCGGTGACGCCATCGGTTCGGTGAAGGACTGGATCTCCGACCTCGGCGGCGGCAGCGCCTGACCGGGCGGCGGTACCCGACCCGCGGCGGCAGCGCCTGATCAGGAGCCGTGCGTCGGTGCCGGCGCCGGTACGCACGTCCCCCGCCGTGACGGAGGGCCCGGAGGGCCCGGGATGTCCGGCGCGGGCGCCCGGACCCTCCGGTCCAGGTCTCCGCTCCGTCTCGGCAGCGTCTCCACACCGCATCAACTCTGTACCTTTGTCGACTCCTTCGGGGTCCTTACCGCCGCATTTCGCCCCTGGAGGGGAAGGCTGGCGCCGTCCGGGGCACGCATCCCCCTGGTCGCCGCGTAACTTTGTCGACCGGGGTTCACCGCCAGCCGCTGAGGGAGCAGTCTTGGCACGGAATATCGGCAGCCGGTACACCGCCCACCAGATCCTGGGGCGCGGCAGCGCCGGAACGGTGTGGCTCGGCGACGGGCCCGAGGGGCCCGTCGCCATCAAACTCCTCCGCGAGGACCTCGCGTCCGACCAGGAGCTCGTGGGCCGCTTCGTCCAGGAGCGCACCGCCCTGCTCGGCCTCGACCACCCGCACGTGGTCGCCGTCCACGACCTCGTCGTCGACGGCAACGACCTCGCCCTGGTCATGCGCCTGGTGCGCGGCACCGACCTGCGCACCCGGCTGGACCGCGAGCGCCGCCTCGCCCCCGAGGCCGCCGTCGCGATCGTCGCGGACGTGGCCGACGGACTCGCCGCCGCGCACGCCGCAGGAGTGGTCCACCGGGACGTGAAGCCGGAGAACATCCTGCTCGACATGGAGGGCCCGCTCGGCCCCGGGGGCTCGCACCCCGCACTCCTCACCGACTTCGGCGTCGCCAAGCTCATCGACACCCCGCTGCGCACCCGCACCACCCGGATCATCGGCACGCCCGACTACCTGGCACCCGAGATCGTCGAAGGGCTCCCGCCGCGCGCCGCCGTCGACATCTACGCCCTCGCCACCGTCCTCTACGAGCTGCTCGCCGGGTTCACCCCCTTCGGCGGCGGCCACCCCGGCGCGGTGCTGCGCCGGCACGTCACGGAGACCGTCGTCCCGCTCCCCGGCATCCCCGAGGAGCTGTGGCAGCTTCTGGTCCAGTGCCTGGCCAAGGCCCCCGCCTCCCGGCTGCGGGCCGGAGAGCTGGGCGGCCGGCTGCGGGAGCTGCTGCCGATGCTGGCGGGCATCGGGCCGCTGGAGGTGGACGAGCCGGGCGAAGAAGAAACGGAACTGCGCCCGGAGTACGACGAGCAGCAGTACACCCCCGCCGACGCGGAGCCGCGCCGCCGGGGCGCCGTACCGCTGGTCACCGGCTCGGCCCCCGACTCCAACCGGGACACCCACACCAGCATGCGCGTGCCCGGCCCCGAGGAACTGGCCGGCGGACCGCTCGGCACCGCCCGCGCCCCGCGCGCCCCCGGCCGCCCGCGCCCCGGCTCGGCCCGGAACAAGTCCGCCGCCGTCCGCAAGCGCCGCCTCACCCTGGGCGCGGTCACCGTAGTGCTCGTCGCGGCGGTCGCGGTGGGCGGCTGGCTGGCCACCAGCGGTGACGACGCGGGAGCGACCCCGCAGGACAGCGGCAGCTCCGCACCCGACGCACCCTGAGACCGGACCCCGCCGGTCGCCCCGTCCCGGACCGCCCCGTCGCCCGGCGGTCCGGCACGCTACCGGCCCCGGAAGCCGGACCCCGGACCCGGCCGGGGCCCCGCCGGAGCAGGGGATACGGCGTCCGGAGCCGGGGGAGGGCGAGCTTCACCCGTCCAGCCGTTACGCTGGACCCGTGGCAGTCGTCGATATTTCCGAAGAGCTGAAGTCCCTCTCGTCCACCATGGGGTCGATCGAGGCCGTCCTGGACCTGGACTCCCTGAGGGCGGACATCGCCGTGCTCGAGGAGCAGGCGGCGGCGCCGTCCCTCTGGGACGACCCGGAGGCGGCCCAGAAGATCACCAGCAAGCTTTCCCACCTCCAGGCCGAGGTCCGCAAGACCGAGACGCTGCGCGGTCGCATCGACGACCTCGCGGTGCTCTTCGAGCTCGCCCAGGACGAGGGCGACGCGGACACTCTCGCCGAGGCCGAGACCGAGCTGGAATCGGTCCGCAAGGCACTCGACGAGATGGAGGTCCGCACCCTCCTCTCCGGCGAGTACGACGCGCGCGAGGCCCTGGTCACCATCCGCGCCGAGGCCGGTGGCGTCGACGCCGCCGACTTCGCCGAGAAGCTCCAGCGCATGTACCTGCGCTGGGCCGAGCGGCACAACTACAAGACCGAGATCTACGAGACGGCGTACGCCGAAGAGGCCGGCATCAAGTCGACCACCTTCGCGATCGAGGTCCCGTATGCCTACGGCACGCTCTCCGTCGAGCAGGGCACCCACCGGCTCGTCCGGATCTCGCCCTTCGACAACCAGGGCCGCCGTCAGACGTCCTTCGCGGGTGTCGAGGTGCTGCCCGTGGTCGAGCAGACCGACCACATCGAGATCGACGAGTCCGAGCTGCGCGTGGACGTGTACCGCTCCTCGGGCCCCGGCGGCCAGGGCGTCAACACCACCGACTCCGCGGTGCGACTGACCCACCTGCCGACCGGCATCGTCGTCTCCTGCCAGAACGAGCGCTCGCAGATCCAGAACAAGGCGTCCGCGATGAACGTCCTCCAGGCCAAGCTCCTCGAGCGACGCCGCCAGGAGGAGCAGGCGCGGATGAACGCGCTCAAGGGCGACGGCGGCAACTCCTGGGGCAACCAGATGCGTTCGTACGTCCTGCACCCGTACCAGATGGTCAAGGACCTTCGTACGGAGTTCGAGATGGGCAACCCCGAAGCGGTCTTCAACGGTGAGATCGACGGCTTCATCGAGGCGGGCATCCGCTGGCGGAAGCAGGGCGAGAAGTAACCGTACGCGTACGGAAGTTGGGCCCGGGCGGGATTTTCCGCCCGGGCCCTTCCGCGTACCCGGGGAGGCGGAAGGCGCGGGCCCGGCGGGGCGCGTGGGGCCGGGCGGCGGGGCCGGGGGATCGTAGCGATCGCGTCACAGTCGGGGGAGCGAATAACCGTCAGAAGCCCCACGGGTTCACCAATCGCCCGGAACGCTCTTGACGTAATCCTTAACTCTGGTCAGGGTGCTGGAGCAGCGTGCGTATGACTGGGACGGGTGTGAGTGGGGGCGGGCCGGACGACCGCGGTGAACGCGGCCCGGTTCGGAGCAAACTCCGCAGAGCCGGGTCCCTCACACGCGCTGCTCCATCGACGAGATCGGCTACTGGGGGTAGCAGCAGATGACGAAGAAGACGCGCGTACACATCGCGCGCATAGCCGCCGGCGCGATCATCGCGGCCGGCGCATCCCTGACGGCCGCGGGTGCGGCGCAGGCGTTCGGCGTCGGGGAAGTCACCTCCTCCTTCGCGGAGGAGGGCGGCGACGCCGGTGGCGTGGACGCCGGTTCGGACGGCGCTCCGGCCACGGAGGGTGGCGGCGACGGCGCTCCGGCGACCGAGGGTGGCGGCGACGGTGCCCCGGCGACCGAGGGTGGCGGCGACGGCGCTCCGGCGACCGAGGGTGGCGGCGACGGCGCTCCGGCCACGGAGGGTGGCGGCGACGGCGCTCCGGCGACCGAGGGTGGCGGCGACGGCGCTCCGGCCACGGAGGGTGGCGGCGACGGCGCTCCGGCGACCGAGGGTGGCGGCGACGGCGCTCCGGCCACGGAGGGTGGCGGCGACGGCGCTCCGGCGACCGAGGGTGGCGGCGACGGCGCTCCGGCCACGGAGGGCGGTAGCGACGGCGCTCCGGCGACCGAGGGCGGCACGAACGGCGACTCGGGCGCGACCGGCTCGGACACGTCCGGCACCACCGGCTCGGGCACGTCGGGCACGTCGGGCACCACCGGCACCGACGGTGGCTCGTCCACCGGCGGCACGGACGAGTCCTGCACCGTCACCCTCGACGGTGCCGAGTGCGTCGAGTCGAACAACACCGACACCGACAGTGTCGGCAACAAGCCGGTCGAGCAGGGCAAGGGCAAGGACGAGCTCGCCGAGACCGGTGCGGCCGAGACCACGTTCCTGCTCCTCGGCGCCGCGACGATGATCGCCGGCGGCATCGGCTTCCGCTTCCTGCCGCGTCTGGCGGCCGGTCGCACCGCCGTCTGAGCCACTCGCTCGGACGCGGGGCACGCACGGCACGCAGGTCACTGAGGGCCCGAGGAGAGCTTCACCGCTCTCCTCGGGCCCTCACGCGGTGAACGGGAGGTGTACGACGCCCCTCGGAGCCGTACAGGCGCATGGGGGCGGCGCGGAGGAGGCCCTACGCCACATGCGGGGCCTGCGCCATGTGCTGGGGCTGCGCCACGTGACGGGTCCACGCCACGTGCCGGGTCTACGCCACTTGCTGGGCCAGCAGGGCCACCGCGCACACCAGCACGACGAGCAGGGCGATCAGCACCATCGGGTTCATCCCGCCGAAGAGGCCCTGGTCCTGTTGTCGCAGGCGCTCGCGGCTCGCGCGGCAGACGGGGCAGCGGCCCTCGTTGACGGGCGCCGCACAGTTCGCGCACACCAGTCGGTCGTAGGTCATGCGCACTCCTCCTCCCGCGCGGCGGAATCGTCCTCGGCCGTGCTCCCGGGCCCGGGCGGCTGTCCGTCCGCACAACGCTCCGGGGAGCGTGACCGTTCCCCCTACCACTGTGCCAGCTCCGGCGACATTCGGCGCGGCCCGTCGGGGAGTACGGGAAAAGGCTGCCGAAAGTCCCGGTACGACGGCCGGCGGGGGTCCAGCGGGGTCACGCGCACCGGTCTTCCACGTCGGTCACGCACGGTCGCGACAGCGGTGCGGAGGGCGCCCGCGCGTTCCGTACGACGCACCGCGGCCGACGCGCTCCCGCTCATCTTCCGGCATAAATCACCCATCCGTAGACGCCGCCTGCGCGCCAGCGAAGCATTCGCGTAGGGTCACGCACACATACTCCCGGCCGACCATGGTGCCTCCGTGATCCGATTCGACAACGTCTCGAAGACCTACCCGAAGCAGAGCCGCCCCGCACTGCGCGATGTCTCACTCGACATCGAGAAGGGCGAGTTCGTCTTCCTGGTGGGCTCCTCGGGCTCCGGCAAGTCCACCTTCATGCGCCTGATCCTCCGTGAGGAGCGCGCGAGCCTGGGCCAAGTCCATGTGCTCGGCAAGGACCTGGCGCGCCTGTCCAACTGGAAGGTGCCCCAGATGCGCCGCCAACTGGGCACGGTGTTCCAGGACTTCCGCCTCCTCCCCAACAAGACCGTCGCCGAGAACGTGGCCTTCGCGCAGGAGGTCATCGGCAAGCCGCGCGGTGAGATCCGCAAGGCCGTGCCGCAGGTGCTCGACCTCGTGGGCCTCGGCGGCAAAGAGGACCGCATGCCCGGCGAGCTCTCCGGCGGTGAGCAGCAGCGCGTCGCCATCGCGCGGGCGTTCGTCAACCGGCCGATGCTGCTGATCGCCGACGAGCCGACCGGAAACCTCGACCCGCAGACCTCCGTGGGCATCATGAAGCTGCTGGACCGGATCAACCGGACCGGCACCACCGTGATCATGGCGACCCACGACCAGAACATCGTCGACCAGATGCGCAAGCGCGTCATCGAGCTGGAACAGGGCCGTCTCGTACGTGACCAGACGCGCGGCGTCTACGGCTACCAGCACTGAGCGCCACCAGCACTGAGCATCTGAGCATCGAGTACTGAAAGGACGCCATGCGCGCCCAGTTCGTCCTGTCGGAGATCGGCGTCGGCCTCCGGCGCAACCTCACGATGACCTTCGCCGTCGTGGTCTCCGTCGCCCTCTCGCTCGCCCTGTTCGGGGGCGCGCTGCTGCTCCGTGAGCAGGTCAGCACGATGAAGGACTACTGGTACGACAAGGTCAACGTCTCCATCTTCCTGTGCAACAAGAACGACGCCGTGGACATGCCCAAGTGTTCCAACGGTGCCGTGACGGACGCGCAGAAGAAGGAAATCGATCAGGACCTCAAGAAGATGGCGGCCGTCGACACCGTCACCTTCGAGACGGTCGACCAGGCGTACAAGCACTACCAGGACCAGTTCGGCGACACCCCGATGGCGGGCAACATCACGCCCGACCAGATGCAGGAGTCCTTCCGCGTCAAGCTCAAGGACCCGGAGAAGTACAAGGTCGTCGCGACCGCCTTCGCCGGCCGGGCCGGGGTGCAGTCCGTCCAGGACCAGAGATCGATCCTGGACAACCTCTTCGAGTTGATGAACGGCATGAACGTGGCGGCCCTGTGCGTCATGTTCCTGATGCTGATCATCGCGTTGATGCTGATCGTCAACACCGTCCGGGTGTCGGCGTTCAGCCGGAGACGCGAGACCGGCATCATGCGGCTCGTCGGCGCCTCGGGGTTCTACATCCAGATGCCGTTCATCATGGAAGCGGCCTTCGCCGGGCTGATCGGCGGTCTGCTGGCCTGTGCTCTGCTGATAGGCGCCCGCTACTTCCTCATCGACGCCGGCCTCTCCCTGCAGAGCAAGCTGAACCTGATCGACTTCATCGGCTGGGACGCGGTCATCACCAAACTGCCTCTTGTCCTCGCGATCGGGCTCCTGATGCCCGCAGTTGCGGCGCTCGTCGCGCTCCGCAAGTACCTCAAGGTGTGACATGCGCCCCCTGCGCCGCACGGTGAAGCGCCCGTGCGGCGCAGGGGGTTTGTCCTAGACTCGCTGCCATGCAGGGGCCCTTGTACCGGTACGGGCCCCGCGGCCTGCGCCGCGGGGCGGCCCTGACGTTGGTGTTCGCCGGAGTGCTCGCCACCGGTGCGGCCACCGGCTCCCTCCCGCGCGACGAGCCCGCCCGCGCCGACCCGCGGACCCGCCCGGCCGCCGCCGCGTCCTCCCTCGCCCCCGTCGACCGCCAGGAGTTGGCGGCGGCCGCCGCCGGAGCCGCCGCGGACGGGAAGTCCGCCACCCAGGCCGCCGAGGAGCTCGTCAGCCGCAGCGGCGACCGCTGGGGCGCGGTGTACGACGAGCGCGAGTACGAGGAGTTCGAGCAGGCGCTCGACGGCTCGTACACCGGGGTCGGCCTCTCCGCCCGCCGCACCGCCGACGGCCGGGTGCGGGTGGCCCGGGTCGAGCCCGGGGGGCCCGCCGACCTCGCGGGCATCCGCGCAGACGACGTACTCACCTCCGTGGACGGCGACCGGACCCAGGGCCGGCCCGTCGCGGAGATCGTGGCCCGGCTGCGCGGGGACGGTACGCACGAGAAGGCGGGTTCCTCCGTCGTCCTCGGCCTGGAGCGGGAGGGACACGCCCGGACGGAGTTCCTGCACCGGGCCAGGCTCACCACGGAGGCCGTCAGCGTGCGCCGGCTCGGCACCCGCCCCACTTCCACCGTGCTGATCAAGGCGACCGCCTTCACCCGGGGTGCGGGCGGCGAGATCCGCGACGCGGTACGGTCCGCGCCCGGCGACGCCGGAATCCTGCTGGACCTCCGCGCCAACAGCGGCGGGCTGGTCGGCGAGGCGGTCGTCGCCGCCTCCGCCTTCCTGGACGGCGGCCTGGTCGCCACCTACGACGTGCACGGGGAGCAGCGCGCCCTGTACGCGGATCCGGGCGGCGACACGACCCGCCCGCTCGTGGTGCTCGTCGACGGCGGCACGATGAGCGCGGCCGAGCTGCTGACCGGCGCGCTCCAGGACCGGGGCCGCGCGGTCACGGTCGGTTCGCCCACCTTCGGCAAGGGCTCGGTGCAGATGCCGAGCGAGCTGCCGGACGGCGCGGTGGCGGAGCTGACCGTCGGGCAGTACCGCACGCCGGGCGGCAAGGGCGTGGAGGGCCGGGGGATCACCCCGGACGTGGTGGTCGGTGCGGGGGCCCTGGATCGGGCCGAGACGGTATTGAGTGGCCTCGGGGGTGGGTCGTAGTGCGAAAATGACCGCACTATGGCCAAGGAAAAAGACACCGGGCGCAAGATGATCGCGCAGAACAAGAAGGCGCGGCACGACTACCTCATCATCGACACCTACGAGTGCGGGCTCGTGCTCATGGGTACCGAGGTGAAGTCCCTGCGGATGGGCAGGGCCTCGCTGGTGGACGGTTTCGTCCAGATCGACCAGCACGAGGCGTGGCTGCACAACATCCACGTGCCCGAGTACGTCCAGGGCACCTGGACCAACCACGCGGCGAAGCGCAAGCGGAAGCTGCTGATGCACCGGGCCGAGATCGACAAGCTGGAGTCGAAGTCCAAGGAGACCGGGCACACCATCGTCCCGCTCGCCCTGTACTTCAAGGACGGCCGGGTCAAGGTCGAGATCGCGCTCGCGAAGGGCAAGAAGGAGTACGACAAGCGCCAGACGCTCCGCGAGAAGCAGGACACCCGCGAGACCAACCGCGCCATCTCGGCGGCCCGCCGCCGGCAGCGCAGCGCGTGACCGGACGGTCGCGGGGCGCTCTCGCGTGCGTACCGGGGCCCGGAGCGGGCACTCGGGAAGGGTGACCGGCGGGAATACGCTGGCATCGTCCGCCGTTGGTCACGTACGATGGGCCGTGCACCCCAGCGAGGGTGCGCGTATTGAAAAATCAACATGGGGATGATCGGTTTCGACAGCGGATGTCGAAGCAGGGGAAGCGAGTCGAGGAAGCGACAATGATCTCGTAAACCATATGTCGCAAACAATAATCGCCAATTCCAAGCGCGATTCCTCCGCCTTCGCTCTCGCTGCCTAATTAGCAGCTAGCGAAGACTCCGCGGAGTGTCAGCCCGGGGGTGATCCCGACCCGGATCCTGGCATCAACTAGGGATCTAAACTTCTAAGCCCGGTCACGGGGTTTGGAAGGAAATCAAACAGTGACTGAGCCTGTCGGAGGCTTGTTCGCGTGACCTCCGGGGCCGAGAAAAGCGTAGCGAACTGCACTCGGAGAAGCCCTGGTTCCGCACCGTTGGACGCGGGTTCGATTCCCGCCATCTCCACCACCCCATGTAGGCCTCTGCCCCGCGAGTTCGCTCGCGGGGCAGAGGCTTTTTCGCGTTCCTTCTCTTTTCTGACGCAGCGGGCGTGCCGCTCGTCGATGGCTGATTCCGTCCCGGCGGGCGAAAAGTCCTGGCCGCGGCGAACCATGTGCTGCATGATCCCGGACATGCTCATCGACCATGAAGGCATGTCGCCCACCGTGCACCCCTCGGCCTATGTGGCCCCGACGGCGACCCTCTGCGGGGACGTACGCGTCGGTCCCGGCTGCCGGGTACTGTTCGGCGCGGTACTGACCGCCGAGGGCGGGGCAGTGGAACTCGGCGAGGGGTGCATCGTCATGGAGAACGCGGTCCTGCGCGGCACCCGCCGGGACCCCCTGCTGTTGGGACGTTCGGTCCTGGTCGGCCCCGGCTCGTACCTGACCGGGTGCACGGCCGAGGACGAGGTGTTCCTGGCGGCCGGCAGCCGGGTCTTCAACGGGGCCCGCATAGGCACCCGATCCGAGGTACGGATCAATGGAATCGTGCACCTGCGCACCGTGCTGCCCCCGGACACGACGGTGCCCATCGGCTGGATCGCAGTCGGCGACCCGGTCCAGGTGCTTCCGCCGCAGGAACACGAGGCGATCTGGGCGGTGCAGAAGGAACTCGACTTCCCCGGCTACGTCTTCGGGCTGGACAGGCCCGCGGACGGCGAAAGCATCATGCCTGCGGTCTCGGCACGCTTCGGCCGCGCCCTGGGACGCCATCGCGACGACCGCGAGGTGTGAGCCGGCGGCGGTCGCCCCGCGGGACCCGCTGTCACCCGTGGACCGCGTCACCCGTGGACCGCGTCACCCGTGCCAGAGTCCGGCCACCGAGGCCGCCGCCGCGCCGGCTTGGGTGCGGCCGGCGCGGGCGGCGGCCGGGCGGCGGGCGTCGGCGGTCATGTCGCGGCCCATCACGCGGCGCGCGGCGCGGTCCGGGGACAGCAGGAGGACGCGCGTTCCGTCGGCCGACAACTGGGCGGCCTGCCGCGTGGCGCTCGGATGCGGTCCGACCGCTCGGGGGACCGGCGCGAGCGCCAGCACCCGCTCGTACCCGTGCGCGAGGTGGAGGTTGGTGGTCGAACGGCTGCCGCCGTCCATCCAGCGCCGGCCTGCCACGGTGACCGGCGGCCATACGACGGGTACGGCGCAGCTCGCCGCGACCGCTTCGAGGAGCGTCGCTCCGGAGCCCGAATCGAACACCTCGGTCCGGCCGCTCGCCGCGTCGACCGCGGCGATCCGCAACTCCCGCTCCGGCCAGTCGTGTACGTCGCCCAGAAGTGCGCCGACCGTGTCGAAGACGTCCGACTCCGGGCCGGTCCGGGCGCGAAGTGCCGTCCGGGCGAGGCGTTCGACGGAGCGTTGGGGGTCGCGGGAGCCGAGCGCCGCCCAGAGGAAGCTCGCAGTCTGCCGCGCGGTCACCGGCAGACGGACCGCGTCCGCCCCGGAGAGCTGGCGATCGTAGAGTTCCGCAGCCGTGACCCCGGACCGGAGCCGGGAGCCGAAGACGGCGCCGGCGGAGGTGCCGATCACGACGTCGGCGCCGTCGAGTTCGATCCCGGCACCGGCGAGCCCGGCCAGAACCCCCGTCAACCAGGCTCCGCCCACCGGCCCGCCGCCGCCGAGTACGAGTGCAGTGCCGTTCATGCTTCCCCCTCGACGTGGACGCCCGCAGACGTCGTCCCGCCTGCGGGAAAGGAAACGGGGAGTAGTCCCCGTTTCCTCGGCCGACGATAGCATCCGTACCGGGGAACGCTCCCCGGTACGAGGCGGGATTCCTGGTACGCGGGGTACGCGGGGTACGCGGCCGAGGCCCCGGGCCTACGGGAGAAGTCCCGTGCGGGGAGAGAAGAGGGAGACGCGATGGGCGACCGTCCGCCGGTGGGGCGCCGCGACGCGCTGCGCAACCGGAAGCTGCTGAGGGACACGGCCCGAGAGGTCTTCGCGGAGGAGGGCCTGGACGCCCCGCTCGACGTCATCGCCCGGCGGGCAGGCGTGGGCAACGCGACCCTCTATCGCCACTTCCCGACCCGTGCCGCCCTCGTCGACGAGGTCTTCCGGGACGCGCTCGCGGAGACCATGGAGGCCGGCGAACGGGCACGTGCCGCCGATGACGCGTGGAGGGCCCTGGGGCAGTACCTGCGTACGGTGTTCGCGGGCCTGGCGGCCGACCGGGGCACCAACGACCTCATGACCACGAACCTGGAAGGCGTCCCGTCCCTGGAGGCGGTCCACGCCCACAATCGCGGAACCATCGACGTGTTGATCCGGCGCGGTCAGGAGCAGGGCGCCATCCGCCCGGACCTGCTCACCGAGGACCTGCTCTTCTCCCTGGCCGCACTGGGCCGGGCCGTACCCGCGCTCACCGCGGCAGCCCCGGACGCCTGGCTCCGCCCGCTCGCCCTGCTCCTCGACGGCCTTCGCGCCGGTCCCGCAGCAGACGCTCTGCCCGCGCAGGCCCTCACGCCGGACCAGCTCGGCACCGTGCTGCTCAACCTCGGGCCCGGCAAGGGACGTTGAGAGTCCGCGATCCGCGAGCACGAACGGCAGGGCCCACACGCACAGCTCATGCCCCTGGTGATGGAGGCCGCCGGTGAACTCGGACCGGCCGTGACCCTGCTCGGGGAGCGCATGGCCCGGCGCTTCTCCGCGGAGGTTGCCCGGCTGGGTGCCGGGCAACCGGTGTACCTCCACGACGGGCGGGCCGACTGGTCGGGGTGACCCGGGGTCCCGAGTCGCCGGACCAGCCGCGAGAATCCGCCGGGCTCAGTTCGGGTTGTCCCCGTGGGTCAGGGTCTCCCAGGCCACGAAGAGGTTGTTGCTGCCGGCCGGGCGGTTCTGCTCGGTCAGGGCCTGGGTGTTGGTCATCGCGATGCCGAGGCGGTTGTGCAGGGCGTTGTAGCCGACCTCGGTGACGGGGCCGAGGCCGAGGTTGAGGGACCCGCCGCAGAGCCAGCTCGGGACGGCCTCTCCGCGCTGGTACTTGGACTGGAAGCCGAGGGCCTGGCGCAGCCGCTCGCCGACGTCCGTGCCGTAGAGGTCCTGGCCCTGGATGCGGCTGGTCTCCGCGATGTGCGAGATGGCCGAGATGCCGTACCCGGTGTGGGTGAAGTCGCGGCAGGTCTCCTGGGTGAGGCCGGTGACGAAGGTGGACTGGCCCTGCCAGTAGCTGACGATCTTCGCGGTGGTGTCGAGGTTCTGGCTCGGTACGGTCTTGGGCACCGCGCCGTCCGACGCGAGGTAGACGTACGCCGCCGTACGGGTGCGGAACTTCGCGATCGCCTTGTCGTAGGAGGTCTTGTCCTCCAGGAAGACGGAGATGCCGACGGCGGCCTCCATCATCGACAGCTCCCAGTTGCCGTTGGAGTTGGAGCCGTTGATGAGCTGCGGCAGGTAGACGTTCCTCAACATGGTCGAGAAGCGACCGGAGTTGGCCCAGGTCCCGGTGTAGGTGTACTTGATGATCTCGGCCGCCTTGGGCCACGAGGAGCCCGCCCAGCCGGTCTGCAGCGGGGCGTTGCTGTTGGTGTGGCTGGTGATCGTCGCCGACCAGGCGTCCATCAGCTCGATGGACTTCTTCGCGTACCGCTCGTCCCGGGTGATGTACCAGGCGAGGGCGTCGGTGTACGCGGCGATCGCGTCCTCGCGCTCGTCCGTACAGCCGTTGTTGGGGTTGGAGTACGAGCCGCACTCGACGGTCGCGCGGGGCTTGGCGGTGCGGCTCAGGCTCGCGTAGCCGCTCGCCATCATCTGGTCGTACGCACCCTTCCAGGGCTGCGCACCGGCGTTGACCTTGGTGCGGGCGAAGTCCAACTGGCCCTGCGAGACGGTGACTCCGGGGTGGGTGAAGGTGGCCGGCGCCGCCTCGGCGTGCGGGGCGCCGGGCCCGGAGAGGAACCCGACGACGAGCGCTGCCGCCGCTGCCGCCGCGGTGAGGAGGAGTGCGGGGCGCCTGCGGCCGCGGCGCGGTGCGGGAGCGCGCGAAGGTGTGGGGGTGACTGGCATGTGGGGGCCATCCGTTCTCGTACGTGAACGAAGCTCTGGGGGTTGAACACGCCTGCTGGCCGGTGACCATAGGTACAGACCAGGTGGCCGTCAAGACCGTGCGGCAGATCCCCAGCTCAACTGCTGTTCACGTAGGTGAACTTGTCTTCTCTCGTGGCGGATCAGCCGGTGGTGGCCTCGCCCCGACGCGCGCGTCCTGCCTCTCCGGCCGTCCGTCCCGCCCGTCGTCCCGCACCGACGACGGAGACCACGAGGGCGAGTCCGGCGGCGCAGGCGGGGGCGGCGTACCCGGGGATCGTGCCGCCGTGCTCCACCAGCCAGCCGCCGGTGGCCGAGCCGGCCGCGACCCCGCCGAGCAGGGCGGTCACCGCGATCGTCATGCCCTCGTTCAACTGGGTCGCCGGGGTCAGGCGTTGGACGAGCGTCATGCCGGTCACCATGGTCGGCGCGGTGGCCGCGCCCGCCGCCAGCAGGCAGAGCGCCAGGGCGAGCAGCGAGCCGGTGGTGGCGACCGCCAGCAGCGGCAGACACATCAGCGCGGTCATCGCGGCGAGGCAGAGCGTCAGCCGCGCCGCGAGGTTCCGGGCCGGGCGCAGCGCACCGTAGAGCAGCCCCGCCACGCAGGAGCCGGTGGCCTGGAGAGCGAGCACCGCGCCCCCGGCGTGCGCGATCGACACGACCTCCATCGTGCCGAAGACCGCCCCCGTCGCCAGGAACACGGCGAGCAGCGCGGGCATGCCGGGGGAGCGGAACGGGGAGCGCGCCCGGACCGTACGGGGGGCGACCGGCGGCTCCGTGGAGCGCTGGGCGGCGAAGATCAGGATGCCGCTCATCATCAGCACCGCGCCCGTGACCGTGCCCGCCTCCGGGAAGAGCGTGCCGCAGAGCGTGGCGGCGAGGACCGGGCCGAGCATGAAGCAGAGCTCGTCTGCGGCCTGTTCGAAGGAGTTGGCGGTGTGCAGGGCGGCCGGGTCGTCCCGGAGCAGGTGTGACCAGCGGGCACGTGACATACCGCCGGTGTTGGGGGCGGTGGCCGTGGCGGAGTACGCGAGGAAGAGGGTCCAGGTCGGGGCGTCGAGGCGTACGCAGAGCGCCAGGACGAGGGCGCCGGCCGCGGCGAGCGCGGTGGCGGGGACGGCGATCCTGGCCTGGCCGTAGCGGTCGACGAGCCGCGCCGTCAGGGGCGCCACCACGGCGGTCGCCACCAGACCGGTCGCGGTCACCGCGCCCGCCAGGGCGTACGAGCCGCGGGAGCCCGCGATCATCAGCACCGCGCTGACGCTGAACATCCCCATCGGCAGCCGGGCCAGCAGGTTCCCCGCCGTGAAGGCGCGGGCGCCCGGGGTGCGCAGCAGCCGCAGATAGGCGTTGCCGGGAGCCCCGGGCGATATCCCGGAGGGGCCGGGCGGGGGCGCGGCGGTCGTGGTGGGCGTGGCGGTCGTGGCGGTCGTGGGGGTGGGGGCAGGGTTCGGCACCCTCGCAGCCTCGGCCGCGCGCCACCGTCCGGTCCAACACCTGCCCGGACCCGATTCACTCACCTGTGTTGTAGATTCCCCCGGTGACCGTCCCCGACCTCGATCCCCGGCTGCTGCGCGCCTTCCTCGCCGTCGCCGAGGACCTGCACTTCACCCGGGCCGCAGCCCGCCTCTTCGTGGCCCAGCAGGCGCTGAGCCGGGACATCCGCAGGCTGGAGAGGCTGCTCGGTGCCGCGCTGTTCGTCCGTACCACCCGGCAGGTCGTCCTCACGACGGACGGCGAACGGCTCGTCCCGCACGCCCGCCGGGTGCTCGACGCGCACGCCGCGCTCGGCGCCGCCTTCGCCGACGCGGCGGCCCGGCCGCTCCTGGTGGACCTGAACACGGACGGGATGACGGCCGCCCGGGTGCTGGACCGGGCGCGCGAACTCGCCCCGGAATGCGAGCTGATGGCCCGATTCGAGTCCGGCCTCACCTGGGCCGCCGGGGAGATCCTCGCCGGACGGCTGGACGCCTCCTTCGGCCGGGCCGGCGGGCTCGACCCCGCGGTGCGCGCGGGTCTCCACGTGCAACCCGTGCGCTACGAGCCGATGGCCGTCCTGCTGCCGTCCGCTCATCCTCTCGCTCCGCGCGAGGTCGTCGCCCTCGCCGATCTGGCCGGGGAAACCGTCTACGCGGGGGCAGGCAATGCGCGCACCCGCGAGTGGACCGACCTCGCCGCACTCCTTTTCGAAGAGTGGGACATCCACCTGGCACCGCCCACTCCGCTTGCCGTAGGAGTGGCCGAATTTCAACGGATCATGGCGAAGACGGGATACCCGGTGCTCGCCGTTGTCGGTTTTCCTCCGCTTCCGGGCACGGTGCTCCGACCCCTCGTGCGCCCGGTCCCGCTCTCCCCGCTCCTGCTGGTCCACCGGAAGGGGATGCGGCATCCCGGTTTGGACGCCCTCCGTACCGCCGCCGTTCAACTTCAGTCGTCAGAAGGGTGGATGGTACGGCCACCTGGTTCCTGGCTGCCCGAAGCGGACGCTCTCGCGATGGCGTCCCAGGCGTGAAGAACAACCCGATCCGGGGACATTGGCGTCAGCATCTTGCGCTACATTCATCAGTCCGGGCACAAGGGGAACGCGGTGCGCGGACGGGGTGGGGACCCAGTCCGACGGCATGAAACCAGTCATTCATGTGTGCCGGAAACGTTGAGTGGGGGATGTGCGTACAGCTGTGGAAAATTGGCGAGAAGGTACCCGGACCGGGCACAGCCATGAGCCTCATGACGTGACGATCCAGCTGGACGGGCTGGGGCGTCAGCTCTCCGAGCTCAAGACCGGACCCGGCACGCCGGAGACGTCGGACGGCCCCGTCTTCGTGGACGAGAGCGGCCGGCGGAGCAAGAACTTCCGCAGGGCCGGCTGGCTCGTCGCCGCAGGCTGTACCGTCTTCGCCGTCGTCCTCGTCTCCTCCCTCTTCGGCGGCAGTTCCGTCGCGCCCTGGCTCCCGCTCACCAGCCAGGAGCAGCAGAAGAACGACGAGGACAAGAGCGCGGACACGCCCGCCGCGGACCCGTCCGACCCGGCCGGAGTCGCCGGCGCCACCGACCCGGGCGCGACCACCGGCCCGACGCCCGGCGACGGAGCCACGGGCACGGCGGCCTCTCCGGGCGCCACCGGCTCGTCGGTGAGCACCTCCGCCGACGCGTCCGCCACGAACCCCGGCGCGAGCCCCTCCACGAGCAAGCCCGCCGGCTCCTCGGCGGGCACCGGCGGCGGGACGAGCCCCAAGCCTTCCGCGTCGGCCACGGCGACCACGCCGACCACGCCGACCACGCCCGAAGCGCCGGGCGGCACGCCCGACGCTCCGGCGACGACACCCCCGGTCACCGAACCGCCGGTCGTATCACCAGAAAGCAGCACCCCGTAAATGACTCAGCCCGCACCGCTGGTCAGGAACCGCCGCAAGGCGAAGGCCAAACGCAGACTGCCGCTGCGCTATCTGCTGCCGTTCCTGATTCTGGTGGCCCTGCTCGCCATGCTCGTCCTGCGCGGTTACGTGAACAGCGAGATCGCCGCCGACCATCGCGTCCGCAACCCCGTCGGCACCGACCAGGTGCCCGACCGCATCCTCGACGGCGGCCCCGTCATCGACGCCCGGTCGAAGACCGAGCCCGCGACCTCGGTGCGGATTCCCGACCACCACATCGTGCTGACCTTCGACGACGGCCCGGACCCCGAGTGGACGCCCCGGGTGCTGGACAAGCTGAAGGAGTACCACGCCCACGGCGTGTTCTTCGTGACCGGCACCATGGCCTCCCGCTACCCGGAACTCGTCCGGCGCATGGTGGACGAAGGCCACGAGGTCGGCCTGCACACCTTCAACCACCCCGACCTCTCGTACCAGACCACCAGCCGGATCGACTGGGAGCTCTCCGAGAACCAGCTCGCCCTCGCGGGCGCCGCCGGGGTGCACAGCTCCCTCTTCCGGCCGCCGTACTCCTCGTTCGCCGACGCGATGGACGACAAGTCCTGGCCCGTCGCCCAGTACATCGGCGGCCGCGGCTACCTCACCGTCGTCAACGACACCGACAGCGAGGACTGGAAGCGCCCCGGCGTCCGGACGATCATCGAGAACGCCACGCCCAAGCACGGCAAGGGCGCGATCGTCCTGATGCACGACTCCGGCGGCGACCGCTCCCAGACGCTGGCCGCGCTCGACCGCTTCCTGCCCTCCATGCAGGAGAAGGGGTACGAGTTCACCAACCTGACCACCGCCCTCGGCGCCCCGAGCGCGCTCACCCCGGTCAGCGGCCCCGCACTCTGGAAGGGCAAGACCTTCGTCACCGCCGTGGGCTTCTCCGAGGACGTCACCGGTGTCCTGGTGGCCGGCCTCTCCGTGGTCGGCGTCCTCGTCATCGGCCGCTTCGGGCTGATGCTGCTGCTCTCCTTCGTGCACGCCCGCCGGGTCCGCCGCAGGAACTTCCGCTGGGGCGACCAGCCCGTCACCGGCCCGGTGTCCGTGCTCGTACCCGCGTACAACGAGCGCAAGTGCATCGAGGCGACCGTCCGTTCCCTCATGGCCAGCGACCACCCGATCGAGATCATCGTCATCGACGACGGGTCGACGGACGGCACCGCCGACCTCGTCGAGGACATGCGGCTGCCGAACGTCCGCGTGGTGCGCCAGCAGAACGCGGGCAAGCCCGCCGCGCTCAACAACGGCATCGCGCACGCCCGTTACGACATCGTCGTGATGATGGACGGCGACACCGTCTTCGAGCCCTCCACCGTCCGCGAGCTCGTCCAGCCCTTCGCCGACCCCAAGGTCGGCGCGGTGGCGGGCAACGCCAAGGTCGGCAACCGCGACTCGCTGATCGGCGCCTGGCAGCACATCGAGTACGTGATGGGCTTCAACCTGGACCGCCGGATGTACGACGTCCTGCGCTGCATGCCCACCATCCCCGGCGCGGTCGGCGCCTTCCGCCGCACCGCCCTGGACCGGGTCGGCGGCATGAGCGAGGACACCCTCGCCGAGGACACCGACATCACGATGGCCCTCCACCGCGACGGCTGGGACGTCGTCTACTCGGAGAACGCCCGCGCCTGGACCGAGGCACCGGAGTCCGTGCAGCAGCTGTGGTCCCAGCGCTACCGCTGGTCCTACGGCACCATGCAGGCCATCTGGAAGCACCGGGGCGCCGTCTTCGACCGGGGACACTCCGGCCGCTTCGGCCGCGTCGGCCTGCCGTTCGTCTCCCTCTTCATGGTGGTCGCCCCGCTGCTCGCCCCGCTCATCGACGTCTTCCTGGTGTACGGGCTGATCTTCGGCCCCACCGGCAAGACCGTCGCCGCGTGGTTCGGCGTGCTGCTGGTCCAGCTCATCTGCGCCGCCTACGCGTTCCGGCTCGACAAGGAACGCATGACCCACCTGATCTCCCTGCCGCTCCAGCAGATCATGTACCGGCAGCTCATGTACGTCGTGCTGCTCCAGTCCTGGATCACCGCCCTCACCGGCGGCCGGCTCCGCTGGCAGAAACTGCGCCGCACCGGCGTCCTGGACGCCCCCGGCGCGGCGCCGGGAGCGCGTGCCGCCGTCGGCGCCGACCACCGGAGGCCCGTCGGATGAGCTGGAACGAACCCACCCCGAGCGGCGAGGACACCGCACGGCTGCGGATACCCGCGCCCGCGGCGCACCGCCGCGCCCCCGCACCTTCCCTGCCCTACGCCACCGGCCCCGGCAGCTACCTCGGCGACGGCACCACCACCGTCCCCGGTGTCCCGGCCCCCGCCCCGCACCACGGGCGGCACGCCGGAGGCCCTGCCGTGCCGGAGGCACCCGTGGAAGCGGGGGAGCCCGCCTCGGCCGCCCCGAAGCGGCCCGTCCGCGACCGCTACCTCGACGTGCTGCGCTCCGTCGCGCTCGTCCGCGTGGTGGTCTACCACCTTTTCGGGTGGGCCTGGCTGACCGTCCTCTTCCCGTCCATGGGCGTGATGTTCACGCTCGCCGGGTCGCTGATGGCCCGCTCGCTGGCCCGCCCCGCGTGGAGCGTCATCCGCAGCCGGGTACGGCGACTGCTGCCCCCGATGTGGCTGTTCTCCGTCGTCGCCCTCCCGATGATGTTCTGGCTCGGCTGGAAGCCCGTGAAGGAGGAGGGGCTCTGGTGGTTCGTCCGCCTGGCGAGCTACGTCCTCCCGGTCGGCTCCCCGCCGTACCCGGAGGTCAGCGGCTCCGACGGCGGCTGGCTGGAGACCTCCTGGGCCGACCAGGCGGCCGGCCCGCTCTGGTACATCCGCGCCTACCTGTGGTTCGTGATCGCGTCCCCGCTGCTCCTCAAGGCGTTCCGCAAGATGCCCTGGGCGACGATGCTCGCGCCGATCGGCCTCACCGCGGTCTTCGGCACCGGACTGGTCACCATCCCCGGCGCGACCGGCGAAGGCGTCGTGGACTTCACGGTGTTCGCCTCCTGCTGGATCCTCGGCTTCGCCCACCACGACGGAGTGCTCAAGCGCGTCCCGCGCTACCTCGCCGTCTCCTCGGCCGCGATCATCATGGGCTTCGGCCTCTGGTGGGCCTCCGGGCACCTCACCGAAGAGGGCTGGAACCTCGACGAGATCCCGCTCGCCCAGGCCACCTGGTCCTTCGGCTTCTGCATGATCCTGCTCCAGTACGCCCCGTCCTGGGAGAAGCTGCCCGGCCGCCTCGCCCCGTACGACGGCCTCGTCACGCTCGCCAACAACCGTGCCGTGACGATCTACATATGGCACAACCTGCTCCTCATGGCGACCGTGCCGCTGATAGACCAGATGTGGAAGATCGGCTGGGTCGACGAGCACCTCGGCGCCTACTCCGACGGCCTCTACACCGGGCTGAGCCTGATCCTCATCTGGCCGCTCATAGGGCTCGCCATCCTGGCCTTCGGCTGGGTCGAGGACGTCGCGGCGAAACGCCGGCCACGGCTCTGGCCGTCCGGCAAACCCGCCCGGCCGACTCCCGTACCGGCGTCGCCGAGCGGCGGACACCGGCACTGACGGCCACCGGCGCCCCGCACACGGGGCGCTCGCGCACATGACGTCGTTCTCACCGGGCCGGGCCCGGCCCGGTGAGAGCAAGGTTGCGCACCGGTCACCTCGGGGCACCGCACGGTAACGCGCACTCCCTAGCGTCGGAGACAACACCCCGACCCCCGTGGAGGCGCGTGATGGCTGGCCGTTGGATCGAGCACTGGGACCCGGAGGACGAGACCTTCTGGCAGGAGAAGGGCCGCCCGGTGGCCCGCCGGAACCTCTGGTTCTCCGTCCTCTCCGAGCACATCGGGTTCTCCGTCTGGTCCCTGTGGTCCGTGATGGTCCTCTTCATGGGCCCCGAGTACGGGATCGACCCGGCCGGAAAGTTCTTCCTGATCTCCACCGCCACCCTGGTCGGGGCGATCGTCCGCGTCCCCTACACCTTCGCCGTCGCCCGGTTCGGCGGCCGCAACTGGACGGTGTTCAGCGCCCTTTCGCTGCTGGTGCCGACCGCCTTCGCGTTCGCGGTGATGGAACCCGGCACCTCGTACGGCACCTTCGTGGCCGTCGCGGCCCTCGCCGGCATCGGCGGCGGCAACTTCGCCTCCTCCATGACCAACATCAACGCCTTCTTCCCGCTCCGCGAGAAGGGCTGGGCGCTCGGACTCAACGCGGGCGGCGGCAACATCGGCGTCCCCGTCGTCCAGCTCATCGGCCTCCTGGTCATCGGGACCGCCGGCGCCACCCACCCCCGGATCGTCCTCGGCGTGTACGTCCCGCTCATCGTGATCGCCGCGCTCTGCGCCGCCCGGTACATGGACAACCTCGCCCCCGTACGGAACGACACCGGGGCCGCGAAGCAGGCGGTACGCGAGGCCCACACCTGGATCATGGCCGTCCTCTACGTCGGCACCTTCGGCTCCTTCATCGGCTTCAGCTTCGCCTTCGGCCTGGTCCTCCAGACCCAGTTCGGCCGCACCCCGCTCCAGGCCGCCTCGCTCACCTTCATCGGCCCGCTGCTCGGCTCGCTGATCCGCCCCCTCGGCGGCCGGCTCGCCGACCGCCACGGCGGCGCCCGCATCACCCTGTGGAACTTCGCCGCCATGGCGGCGGCCACCGGGGTCGTCGTCTACGCCTCCGGCACCGAGTCGCTGCCCGTCTTCCTCGTCGGCTTCATCGCCCTGTTCGTCCTGTCCGGCCTCGGCAACGGTTCGACCTTCAAGATGATCCCGGGCATCTTCCACGCCCAGGCCGTCAGCCGCGGCCTGCGCGGCGAGGCGGCGGCCGCCGAGGGGCGGCGCATCTCCGGCGCCTCCATGGGCCTCATCGGCGCCGTGGGCGCGATCGGCGGACTCGCCATCAACCTCGCCTTCCGCCAGTCCTTCCAGACCTCCGGCGCCGGAACGGCCGCCTTCTGGTCCTTCCTCGCCTTCTACGCGGTGTGCTCGGCCCTCACCTGGGCGGTATACCTTCGCCGTCCGGCCGCCGCCCCGGCGAGCGCGAGCGCCAACGCCCCGCTCGGGCTCGCGGAGGTCTGACGAAGGCCTGACGGGCCATCAACAGGCCTCCTGGACGGCCGCCAGGCGACCAAGGACGTAACGGGCGGGAAATACGGGGGAACCGAGCCTGTCACGCGGGGTTGGCAGGCTCGGTCCACCGCACAGCGGCAGCGACCGCGGGAACGAGAGCCGGGTAGATCACGCCATGCAGGAAGACGAAGCGACGCACGGCCCCCTCGCGGGCTTCACGGTCGGAGTGACCGCGGCCCGCCGGGCCGGGGAACTCGGCACACTGCTCCAGCGCCGCGGCGCCCAGGTCGTCCAGGCCCCCGCCCTGCGGATCGTGCAGCTCGCCGACGACAGCGAACTGCTCGCCGCCACCCAGGAACTGATCCGCCACGCCCCCGACGTCGTGATCGCCACCACCGCCATCGGCTTCCGGGGCTGGGTCGAGGCGGCGGACGGCTGGGGCATCGGCGAACACCTGCTGGACCGGCTGCGCGGCGTCGAACTCCTGGCACGCGGCCCCAAGGTGAAGGGGGCCATCCGGGCCGCCGGACTCACCGAATCCTGGTCGGCCGCCTCCGAGTCCATGGCCGAGGTACTGGAACGGCTCCTCGACGAGGGCGTGGACGGCCGCCGCGTCGCCCTCCAACTGCACGGCGAACCGCTCCCCGGGTTCGCCGAGAGCCTCCGGGCCGCCGGCGCCGAGGTCATCGACCTGCCCGTCTACCGCTGGATGCCACCCCAGGACCTCGCCCCGCTCGACCGGATGCTCGACCTCACCGCCGCCCGCGGCCTCGACGCCATCACCTTCACCAGCGCCCCCGCCGCCGCCTCCTTCCTCGACCGCGCCCGGACCCGCGGCATGGCCCCCGAGGTGCTCGGCGCCCTCCACGACGACCTGCTCGTCGCCTGCGTCGGCCCGGTCACCGCGCTGCCGCTCCAGGCACGCGGCATCGAGACCGTCCAGCCCGAACGCTTCCGGCTCGGCCCGCTCGTCCAGCTCCTCTGCGCCCAGCTCCCCGCCCGCTCCCGCACCCTGCCGGTCGCCGGCCACCAGGTCACCGTGCGCGGCCACGCGGCGCTCGTCGACGGGTCACTGCGGCCCGTGCCCCCCGCCGGGATGGCCCTGCTGCACGCCCTGACCCGCCGCCCCGGCTGGGTGGTCTCCCGCGCCGACCTGCTGCGGGCGCTCCCCGGCAGCGGCACCGACGAGCACGCCGTGGAGACCGCGATGGCCCGGCTGCGCTCCGCGCTCGGCTCGCCCCGCCTGATCCAGACCGTCGTCAAGCGCGGCTACCGGCTCGCCCTGGACCCGGTGGCGGACACCAAGTACGGCGACTGAGACCGGATTTCGCGCGGTACGGCCCCGGGCCCCCGGGGCGTGTCGGCACGGTGCCGCCGCCCGGCGGACGGCAGTTCGACGGCACACCCCGAGCCCCTGCGGCGGCGGGAGGTAGCGTGCCCGGATGAACGACGCACCGTACCCGCTCTCCGCCGACAGGTTCCTGCGCCCGACCGAGGCGTCCGACGCCCCCGCGCTCGCCCGAGCGCTGCTGCGCAGCCGTACGTACATGGCCCGCTTCGAGCCCGTGCGCCCCGACTCCTTCTACACACCCGAGGGCCAGGCCGACCGGCTCTCCGGCATCCTCGCCGACCGCGCGGCCGGCCGGGCCGCCGCCTGGGTGATCGTCGACGAGGACGACCGGGCGCTCGGCTCCTTCACCCTCTCCGGGATAGCCCTCGGCGCGTTCCGCAGCGGGGTCATCGGCTACTGGGTCGACGTGGACCAGGCCGGCCGGGGCCTCGCGACCGCGGCGGTCCGCCGGATCCGCGACCTCGCCCGTGACGACCTCCGGCTGCACCGGATCGAGGCCGGGACCCTGCTGTACAACGAGGCGTCCCAGCGGGTGCTGCGCAAATGCGGCTTCGAGGAGATCGGAGTGGCGCCCCGATTCCTGTACATCGACGGGGAATGGCGCGACCACCGGCTCTTCCAGCTCATCCTGAACGACGACCCCGCGCAGCTCTGACCGGGCCCGGCGAGGCACCGGCGGGGTTACGACGGGTCCCGCCGCCGGGCACTCCTCCTCGCCCGGACGGGTCCCGGTACGCGATCGGGGCGCCCCGCCTGATGCGCACCGGCCCCCCGTCGCGTACGGTTGACGGCTGCCCAACGCACGTCAGAAAGGGGCCTCGGTGGCCGCGCAGGATGCCGCTGTCGATTCTCTGCGGGACCGCGAGATCGGTGTCGAACAGGATCATCTGGACCGGGTCTACGACCGCCTCGAAGAGAAGATCGACGAGGCTCAATTCCTCATGCACGACGCCGTCAAGCGAGGCCAGGTCGGTACCCCCGGCGCCCTCGCCGAACGGGACGCCCAGGTCTTCCGGGCGGGCATTCATCTCAACCGCCTGCACAGCGAGTTCGAGGACTTCCTTTTCGGCCGCGTCGACCTGCTCCTCGGCAAGGACGGCGAGCGCGGACCCGACGGAGCCTTCACCTCCGTCGAGCCCGCCGACGAGGCCGTACGGCCGGACGACACGGCGGACATCGCCGAGACGCTGCACATCGGCCGGATCGGCGTGCTCGCGGCCGACTACTCGCCGCTGGTGATCGACTGGCGTGCCCCGGCCGCCGCGCCGTTCTACCGCTCCACCCCCAAGGACCCCGGGCGCGTCGTGCGCCGCCGCGTCATCCGCTCGCGCGGCCGCCGCGTCCTCGGCGTCGAGGACGACCTGATGCGCCCCGAGCTGACGGCGTACCTGGACGGCGAGAAGCTCCCCGTCATCGGCGACGGCGCCCTGATGGCCGCGCTGGGCCAGGCCCGCAGCCACACCATGCGGGACATCGTCTCCTCCATCCAGGCCGAGCAGGACCTCGTCATCCGGGCCCCCGCCGCCTCCGTCACCGAGGTCACCGGCGGCCCCGGCACCGGCAAGACCGCCGTGGCCCTGCACCGTGCCGCGTACCTCCTCTACCAGGACCGCAGGCGCTACGCGGGCGGCATCCTGATCGTCTCGCCGACCCCGCTGCTCGTCGCCTACACCGAAGGCGTGCTGCCCTCGCTCGGCGAGGAGGGGCAGGTCGCCATCCGCGCGGTCGGCTCCCTCTCCGACGAGGCGGCCGGCGTCGCGGGCGCCACCACCTACGACGAGCCCGCCGTGGCCCGAGTCAAGGGCTCCTCCCGGATGCTCCAGGTGCTCCGCAAGGCCTCGCGCGGCGCGCTCGACCAGCCCGCACCGCGCACCGCGCCCCGCGAGGACGGCCAGCTCTCCTTCGGCGAGGAGACCACGCCGACGCCCCGGGCCGCGCCCGGCGGCGCGAGATCCGCGACCCCCACCCGGCTGCGCGTCGTCGCCTTCGGCGCCCGGGTCGAGCTGGAGGCCGACGAACTCCAGCGCATCCGCCACAACGCGCTGGGCGGCTCCGCCCCCGTCAACCTGCTGCGCCCGCGCGCCCGCAAGCTGCTGCTCGACGCGCTCTGGAGCAAGTCCTCCGGCCGGGGCCGCTACACCGACCCCGAGCTCGCCGCCGAACTCCGTTCCTCCTTCGACGACGACGTCTCCACGGAGACCCCGTTCCTCGAATTCCTGGACGCCTGGTGGCCCGAGCTCACCCCGCGCGGGGTGCTCGCCGCGATGGCCGACGAGAAGCGGCTCGCGCGCTGGTCCCGCCGCGTCCTCAACCAGGGCGAGGTACGCCGCCTCTCGCGCTCCCTCAAGCGCCTGGGCGCCGACGGCCAGGGACCCCTCTCCGTGCACGACGTGGCGCTCCTGGACGAGCTCCAGGCCCTGCTCGGCGCCCCGGCGCGGCCCCGCAAGAAGCGCGAGTTCGACCCGCTCGACCAGCTCTCCGGGCTGGAGGAGCTGATGCCGCAGCGCGAGGAGACCCGGCGCGAGCGGGCCGAGCGCCTGGCGGAGGAGCGCACCGAGTACGCGCACGTCATCGTCGACGAGGCGCAGGACCTGACGCCCATGCAGTGGCGGATGGTCGGGCGCCGGGGCCGGCACGCCACCTGGACGATCGTCGGAGACCCGGCGCAGTCCTCCTGGTCCGACCCGGACGAGGCCGCCGCCGCGCGCGACGAGGCGCTCGGCAACCGCCCGCGCCGCCGCTTCCAGCTCACCGTCAACTACCGCAACCCGGCGGAGATCGCCGAGCTGGCGGCGAAGGTGCTGGCGCTCGCCATGCCCGGCATGGAGTCGCCGTCCGCCGTCCGTTCCACCGGCATCGAGCCGCGCTTCGCGACCGTGGGCGACCAGGAGCTCGCCGACAGCGTCCGCGAGGAGGCGCGTCGGCTGCTCGACCAGGTCGACGGCACCGTCGGCGTGGTCGTGGCGATGAACCGCCGCGTCCAGGCCCGTGACTGGCTGGCGGATCTGGGGGAGCGCGTGGTGGCGCTCGGCAGCCTGGAGGCCAAGGGGCTGGAGTACGACGCCACGGTGGTGGTCTCCCCGGCGGAGATCGCCGACGAGTCGCCCGCCGGGCTGCGCGTGCTGTACGTGGCCCTCACCCGGGCGACCCAGCAGTTGACGGTGATCTCGGCCGCCGCCGACCTGCCGGACGAGGACGGGGTACCGGACCTGCTGCGGGACTGACGGCCCGGGCGCCGCAAGGGAACCGGGCCCGCGGCGGCCCGGTTTCCGGGCCGCCGCGGGGGCTCGTACGGCCCCGGTGACCCCCGCCGGGACACGAACCGCGAGTGTCAACCCGCTGTGGGGGAATCACTTCTCACGGGTGTTTGTTAGCCTGGTGTCGGCACCGGCTCGATCCAAGCCCCCGGGCCCAACCTTCGTCGCTACGAGCGACCTCTTGCCGCGAGGCGAGCATGGCGGGTCGGTGCCGCTCACGCAGAAGACAGGTCCGCGTCACCTCACGGTGGCGCGGACCTGTTCTGCTTGTACGGGCCGTCCGCACCGCGCCGGCCGGTGCCGTCTCCCGCATCTCGGAAGTGATCTTTCGTACTGCGGCAGTGGTTACCGGCTACTCGTCAGTAGGTGCGACGATCGTGGACGCGTGCGGGCCCGGTCCCGCCGTCCAAGCAATGAAGCTCAGGAAAGCGAAGGACACGGCCATGGCAACGGCGCCCAGCGTCTCGTACTCGATGACGGTCCGGCTGGAGGTGCCCGCGAGCGGCACCGCGGTCTCCCAGCTGACCACGGCCGTGGAGTCCTCCGGCGGCTCGGTGACCGGCCTCGACGTGACCGCCTCCGGCCACGAGAAGCTCCGGATCGACGTCACCATCGCGGCGTCCTCCACCGCACACGCCGAGGAGATCGTGGAGGGCCTGCGCGCCATCGACGGCGTCCTGCTCGGCAAGGTCTCGGACCGTACCTTCCTGATGCACCTCGGCGGCAAGATCGAGATGGCGTCCAAGCACCCCATCCGCAACCGCGACGACCTCTCGATGATCTACACCCCGGGTGTGGCCCGCGTCTGCATGGCGATCGCCGAGAACCCCGAGGACGCCCGCCGCCTGACCATCAAGCGCAACTCCGTCGCCGTCGTCACCGACGGCTCCGCCGTCCTCGGCCTCGGCAACATCGGCCCGATGGCCGCGCTCCCGGTCATGGAGGGCAAGGCCGCCCTCTTCAAGCGCTTCGCCGGCATCGACGCCTGGCCGATCTGCCTGGACACCCAGGACCCCGACGCCATCGTCGAGATCGTCAAGGCCATCGCCCCCGGCTTCGCGGGCATCAACCTGGAGGACATCTCCGCGCCGCGCTGCTTCGAGATCGAGGCCCGGCTGCGCGAGGCCCTCGACATCCCCGTCTTCCACGACGACCAGCACGGCACCGCCATCGTCGTGCTCGCCTCGCTCACCAACGCGCTGCGCGTGGTCGGCAAGTCCGTCGGCGACGTGCGGGTCGTCATGTCCGGTGCGGGGGCGGCCGGTACGGCCATCCTGAAGCTCCTCATCGCCGCGGGCGTCAAGCACGCGGTCGTCGCCGACATCCACGGCGTGGTGCACGCGGGCCGCGAGGACCTGGTCGCCGCGAAGCCCGACTCGCCGCTGCGCTGGATCGCCGACAACACCAACCCGGAGGGCGTCACCGGCACCCTCAAGGAGGCCGTCGTCGGCGCGGACGTCTTCATCGGCGTCTCCGCCCCCAACGTCCTGGACGGCGGCGACGTGGCCGCCATGGCGGACGGCGCGATCGTCTTCGCGCTGGCCAACCCGGACCCCGAGGTGGACCCGACGGTCGCCCGCGAGACGGCCGCGGTCGTCGCGACCGGCCGCTCCGACTTCCCGAACCAGATCAACAACGTGCTGGTCTTCCCGGGCGTCTTCCGCGGTCTGCTCGACGCCCAGTCGCGCACCGTCAACACCGAGATGATGCTCGCCGCCGCCGGAGCCCTCGCCGACGTCGTCGCCGAGGACGAGCTGAACGCGAACTACATCATCCCGTCCGTCTTCAACGACAAGGTCGCCGGTGCCGTCGCCGGTGCCGTCCGCGCCGCCGCCAAGGCCGCCGGCGTCGCCGAGGCCACCCCCTCCGGACAGCTCTGACCCTGAGCCCGGCCCGCGTTCCGCGCGCGGTGCCGGGCTTCTCCCGCGACGCGCCCTACGGCGCGTCGCGGGTCGCCGTGTCCCAAACGCGCCTTTAGGGTGGCGGGCAGCGGGTACACGGCCGATCAGCGCCCGGGGCCCCGCATCCGCTGCGCACCGCTCCAGGAAGTCGACGGAACGTGACCATCGACGGACCGTGACGCTTTCCGTGTGACACCGGAGGGTTCCGGATTGGCTTTCCCGCCGCAGGTGGGGGCAGGATGCGTAATCGGGCGCGAGGGTCTGACATCAGACCCGGGTCCGGGGACTGTCAGAGGGCCCTGGCAGCATCGGCTTCGATCTCACGCCTCACAGGCAAGAAGAACACGGGAGTAACAACATGAACCGCAGTGAGCTGGTGGCCGCCCTGGCCGACCGTGCCGAGGTGACCCGCAAGGACGCCGACGCCGTGCTGGCCGCGCTCGCCGAGACCGTCGGTGAGATCGTCGCCAAGGGCGACGAGAAGGTCACCATCCCCGGCTTCCTGACCTTCGAGCGCACCCACCGTGCCGCTCGCACCGCTCGTAACCCGCAGACCGGCGACCCGATCAACATCCCGGCCGGCTACAGCGTGAAGGTCTCCGCGGGCTCCAAGCTCAAGGAAGCCGCCAAGGGCAAGTAAGTCCCACAGGCGCATCGGAGGGCGGTCACCCGGACCAGGGTGGCCGCCCTCCGGCATATGCGTCCGTCCTGGGCCCCGGGCGCCGCCCGGGGCCCTCTGCGCGCCCGTACGGGCCTGCGGCCGCGTACCGGTCCCCGTCGGCCGTCCGGGGCCCGCCGCGCCGCACAGCGGCCGTCAGGGGCGTTCCGGGAGTCGTGCGTGTGTACGAGCCACGGGCCGCGCCGGGGGAGCTGCCCCGGCGCGTGCCCACCCGGGCGCACGAAAGCCCGCCGCCCCGGTCCCGCGAGGTGCGGGCCGGGGCGGCGGGCTTCACGAATCTTCGGGCCGGACCGTCAGACCAGCGCTCCGCCGGGCAGCTCGACCTTGGCGCCGAGCTTCTCCAGCTTCTCCATGAAGTTCTCGTAGCCGCGGTTGATCAGGTCGATGCCGTGGACCCGCGAGGTGCCCTCGGCGGCGAGCGCCGCGATCAGGTACGAGAAGCCGCCGCGCAGGTCGGGGATGACCAGATCCGCGCCCTGGAGCTTCGTCGGGCCGGAGACGACCGCGGAGTGCAGGAAGTTGCGCTGGCCGAACCGGCAGTCGGAACCGCCCAGGCACTCGCGGTACAGCTGGATGTGCGCGCCCATCTGGTTGAGCGCCGAGGTGAAGCCGAGCCGGGACTCGTACACCGTCTCGTGGACGATGGACAGGCCGGTCGCCTGCGTCAGCGCCACCACCAGCGGCTGCTGCCAGTCGGTCTGGAAGCCCGGGTGGACGTCCGTCTCCAGCGCGATGGCCTTGAGCGGGCCGCCCGGGTGCCAGAAGCGGATGCCCTCGTCGTCGATCTCGAAGGCCCCGCCGACCCGGCGGAAGGTGTTGAGGAAGGTCATCATCGAACGCTGCTGGGCGCCGCGCACGTAGATGTTGCCCCCGGTCGCGAGCGCCGCCGACGCCCAGGAAGCCGCCTCCAGGCGGTCCGGGATCGCCCGGTGGGTGTACCCGTCGAGCCTGTCGACACCGGTGATCCGGATGGTCCGGTCGGTGTCCATGGAGATGATCGCGCCCATCTTCTGCAGTACGCAGATGAGGTCCTCGATCTCCGGCTCCACGGCCGCGTTCGACAGCTCCGTGACGCCCTCGGCGAGCACGGCCGTCAGCAGCACCTGCTCGGTGGAGCCCACCGAGGGGTACGGCAGGCGGATCTTCGTACCGCGCAGCCGCTGCGGGGCCTCCAGGTACTGCCCGTCCGCCCGCTTCTCGATCGTCGCACCGAAGCGGCGCAGCACGTCGAAGTGGAAGTCGATGGGCCGGCCGCCGATGTCGCAGCCGCCGAGACCGGGGATGAAGGCGTGGCCGAGGCGGTGGAGCAGCGGACCGCAGAAGAGGATCGGGATGCGGGACGAGCCCGCGTGGGCGTCGATGTCGGCGACGTTGGCGCTCTCGACGTGCGTCGGGTCCAGGACCAGCTCGCCCGGCTCCTCACCCGGACGCACCGTCACGCCGTGCAGCTGCAGCAGACCCCGCACGACCCGCACGTCGCGGATGTCGGGGACGTTGCGCAGCCTGCTGGGACCGCTGCCGAGCAGTGCGGCGACCATTGCCTTGGGCACCAGGTTCTTGGCGCCTCGGACGCGAATTTCGCCCTCCAGCGGGGTGCCGCCGTGGACAAGCAGGACATCGTCTGTGCCGGTCATGAATCTCGCGTTCCGGAGTGGTCGGGCAGGGGGCCGATGAAAAGGGTAATGGCCTCCTACCCCCCGCCCGGCAGGCGATGCGGCGCGTACGGACGTAAGGAAACCGTCGCGACACGTTCCGCACGCGGCGCCTCGCGCAGCGTCACCGCCGCGGGCGCGGCCGGACGTGCGCTCCCCGTGCCCCCGCGCGCCCGATCCGTGCCGCCCGGTCCCGGGCACGGGCCTGCGTACTCGGCCCCCGCGCGGGCCCCGGATGCGGGATCATCTCCCCATGACCGAGGTGTCCTCCCTCACAGGCCGGCTGCTGGTGGCCACACCCGCCCTCGCGGACCCGAATTTCGACCGCGCGGTGGTGCTCCTCCTCGACCACGACGAGGAGGGCTCGCTCGGCGTGGTCCTCAACCGCCCGACCCCGGTGGAGGTCGGCGACATCCTCGAACCCTGGGCCGGCCTGTCGGGCGCGCCCGACGTGGTCTTCCAGGGCGGGCCCGTCGCGCTGGACTCCGCGCTCGGGGTCGCCGTGATCCCCGGCGACGAGGGCCCGCTCGGCTGGCGCCGGGTGCACGGCGCGATCGGCCTGGTCGATCTGGAGGCCCCGCCGCAGCTGCTCGCGGCGGCCCTCGGCTCGCTGCGGATCTTCGCCGGATACGCGGGCTGGGGCCCCGGTCAGCTGGAGACCGAGCTGGAGGAGGGCGCCTGGTACGTGGTCGACTCGGAGCCCGGCGACGTCGCCTCCCCGCAGCCGGAGAAGCTCTGGCGGGCCGTCCTGCGGCGCCAGCGCAGCGAACTGGCCATGATCGCCACCTATCCCGACGACCCTTCGCTCAACTGACCGCCCCGCACTTCAGTACCCTTGGCGCTCATGAGCACTCTTGAGCCCGAGCGCGGGGCAGGTACGGGGACCCTCGTAGAGCCGACACCGCAGGTGTCGAACGGCGACGGCGACCACGAGCGCTACGCCCATTACGTCCAGAAGGACAAGATCATGGCGAGCGCCCTGGAGGGCACGCCCGTGGTCGCACTGTGCGGCAAGGTCTGGGTACCGGGGCGCGACCCCAAGAAGTACCCGGTCTGCCCGATGTGCAAGGAGATCTACGAGTCCATGGGCGCCGGTGGCGACAAGGACAAGGGCGGCAAGGACAAGAAGTAGGTCCGGCAGCCGGTTCCCGCCCCTGGGGAACCGGTTCCTGCCCCTGGGGAACGGGGTCCTGCCCGCACTCCCCGACTCCCCGAGCAACGGTCCCCGTGACGCGCCCCGGCGCGCGGCGCGGGGATCTGCCGTGTCCGGCGCGTGGCGTCTTCCGCCACCCCGTCCACCCCCGAATTGGTCCAGTCCAATGGTTCCGTTTTCGGCCGGTGTGATGAAGGATGCGCCCCATGCACACGGACACGCTCACCCCGGAAGGCGCCGACGCGCCCGCCGACCCGGCCACCGCCCTCGGACTCGTACCGGCGCCCGCGCGCACCCGCGCCGGCGACGACGCCCCGTTCGTCATGGACGCGGCCACCACCCTGGCCGCCGGACCCGGCACCGGGTCCACCGAACGCTGGCTGCGGTCCACCCTCGGCGCCGCCTTCGGTCTCCCGCTCGCCCCGGGGCGGGCGGGCGGCCCCGGGGCGGTCGAGCTGCTCACCGACCCCGGCCTGGAGCCCGAGGAGTACCGGCTGACCGCGGGAGCGGCGAGCGGCGTACGCATCACCGGCGGCAGCCCCGCCGGGGTCTTCCGCGGCGCCCAGACGCTCCGCCAGCTCCTCGGCCCCGGGGCCTTCCGCCGCGCCCCCCTCGCCCCCGGCGCCCCGCGCACCGTCCCGGCCGTCGAGATCGAGGACGCCCCGCGCTTCGCCTGGCGCGGCTTCATGCTCGACGTCGCCCGCCACTTCACGCCCAAGGACGACGTGCTGCGCCACCTCGACCTGATGGCCGCGCACAAGCTGAACGTCTTCCACTTCCACCTCACCGACGACCAGGGCTGGCGCGTCGAGATCAAGCGGTACCCGCGCCTGACCGGGCGCGGCGCCTGGCGCTCCCGCACCAAGTACGGCCACCGCTCCTCCGAGCTCTGGGACGAGACCCCGTACGGCGGCTTCTACACCCAGGACGACATCCGCGAGATCGTCGCGTACGCCGCCGAGCGGCACATCCGGGTCGTCCCCGAGATCGAGATCCCCGGCCACTCCCAGGCCGCCGTCGCCGCCTACCCGGAACTCGGCAACACCGACGTCACCGACACCGCCGCCCTCACCCCCTGGGACCGCTGGGGCGTCAGCACCCACGTGCTGGCCCCCACCGAGGCGGTGCTGCGGTTCTACGAGGGCGTGTTCGAGGAGATCCTGGAGCTCTTCCCCGCCGAGGTCTCGCCGTTCGTGCACGTCGGCGGCGACGAGTGCCCCAAGGACGAGTGGAAGGAATCCCCCGCCGCGCAGGCCCGGATCGAGGAGCTCGGCGTCGGCGACGAGGACGGCCTCCAGTCCTGGTTCATCCGCCACTTCGACCGCTGGCTCACCGCCCGGGGCCGCCGGCTCATCGGATGGGACGAGATCCTGGAGGGCGGACTGCCCGAGGGTGCGGCCGTCTCCTCCTGGCGCGGGTACGCGGGCGGCATCGCCGCCGCCGAGGCCGGCCACGACGTGGTGATGTGCCCGGTGCAGCAGGTCTACCTCGACTACCGGCAGGACGACGGCCCCGACGAACCGATCCCCATCGGCTACGTCCGCACCCTGGAGGACGTCTACCGCTTCGAGCCGGTGCCGCCGGGCCTCTCCGAGGAGGCAGCCCGGCACGTCCTCGGCACCCAGGGCAACGCCTGGACCGAGGTCATGCACAACCGGGGCCGCGTCGACTACCAGGTCTACCCGCGCCTGGCCGCCCTCGCCGAGGTCGCCTGGAGCGAGCTGCCCGCCCCCGCCGCACGCGACTTCGCCGGGTTCACGGCCCGCATGGAGGCGCACTACGCCCGGCTGGACGCGCTGGGCGTCGAGTACCGCCCGCCGGGCGGCCCGCTGCCGTGGCAGCGCCGCCCCGGAATCGGCGGCCACCCCATCGAGGGCGCACCCCCGGTCGTGTGATTCCGCCCGCGCCGGATTCCGTCCCCGTCCGGGCGGAATCCGTGGGCGGTCGGGCAGTACGGGAGTACGGGAGGACCGATTCGAGGGGCACCCGGGCCGCACACGAGTTGGCCGAAACTTTGCGTTCGGCCCGGAGCCGGTGGAGGGGGCGGGACCGCCCCGCACCGCGTGCCGTCTGGGACGAACGGCTCTCCGGGGGCCCGCGCGCGGCCGTCCGCGACGCGCCGTGGAGTGGCCATTCACACCCCGTACCGAAGTAGTACGAACCAGGATTTTCGGTTCGTTCGGTGACGGATACAACCTTCGTGGACCCTCGCGCCGGAGCCGCCGGAAGATGTGCCAGAGTTGCCACGTCCGGGCTGTGAGCACGTACCGTACGGCGGAACGGGCCGGAGGGCCTGGACACCGGGAAGGGGCAGCTGGGTTGACCACGCACGCACCGCAGGCGACGCAGTCGGTGACCATGCCTGCATCGATCGACGAGGCTGTGGCAGCCCTCGGCGCCATGCCCGCCGCGGTTCCGGTGGCCGGTGGAACCGACCTCATGGCGGCCGTCAACCAGGGCCTGCTGCGCCCTTCGGGACTCGTCGGGCTCGGCCGCATCAGCGAGCTGCGTGGCTGGAACTACCAGGACGGCCACGCCCTCCTCGGCGCCGGCCTCACCCACGCCCGGATGGGCCGCCCCGACTTCGCCGCCCTGATCCCCGCCCTCGCCGCCTCCGCGCGCGCAGCGGGCCCGCCCCAGATCCGCAACGCCGGCACCCTCGGCGGCAACATCGCGAGCGCGGCGCCGAGCGGCGACACCCTGCCCGTGCTGGCCGCCCTGGAGGCCGAGCTGGTCATCGCCGGCCCCGGCGGACGCCGCCGCGAGATGCCGGTCTCCTATCTGCTCGCCGGCCGTGAACTGCTCGAACCCGCGGAACTGATCGCCTTCGTCCGGGTCCCGCTGCTGCACGCCCCCCAGGTCTTCCTCAAGGCCACCGGACGCACCGGACCCGGCCGGGCCGTGGCCTCCGTCGCGATCGTCCTCGACCCGGCCCGCCGCGGGGTGCGGTGCGCGGTCGGCGCCATCGCGCCGATGCCGCTGCGCCCGCTGGAGGCCGAGCAGTGGATCGCCTCGCTCATCGACTGGGACGGCGCGCGCGGTCTGGCCCCGGACGCGCTGGCCGCCTTCGGCGAGTACGTCGCCGCGGCCTGCATCCCGGACCAGGTACCGTCGGCCGAAGGGGAGGCACCACCACCGCTGCCACCCGCCGTTCTGCACCTGCGGCGCACCGTCGCCGCGCTGGCCCGGCGCGCGCTGGGGAGGGCACTGTCGTGAGCAACGAGAACAACCCCCAACAGCACGGACAGCAGGGGGAGTACGACCCCGAGCCGCGTTACGGGTCCTGGCAGCCGACCCGCCAGGGCGGCGAGTACGACGCCGACGCGACGGCCTTCGTCCAGCTCCCCCCGGAGGACCTGGCCGACGCCCCGCTGGCCGCTCCCGGCCACGGCTACGTACCGCCGATGATCCTGCCGCTGACGCCCGCCGCGGGTCACGACCCGGCCGCCGGCGGCGGCTGGAACGCGCGGCCGCAGCAGGACGGGCAGAGCTACGCGGAGAACGGCTCCGGCACGCCCGGCGCGGTGCACTGGCCCGACCCGAACCAGCAGAGCCCGTACGCCCCGTACGAGCAGTCGGCCGGGCACCACACCGCCCAGTGGAACTTCACCGAGAACACCGACGGGACCGGCGCGGCGGACGGCCCCGACACCCACCAGGCAGGTTCCGGCGGGTACGGACCCGACACCTCGGTCTACGGGACGCACTCCGGCTACGGAGCGGCCCCGGCCCACGAGGGGTACCCGCCGTACACCGCGCCCGGGGCCTACGAGCCGCCCTACGAGGGCGAACACGGCACCCAGGGCCTCCACGACACCGCGGACCACACCGGGCACACGGACCACACCGGGCACACCGACCACGCCGGGCACACCGACCACGCCGGGCACACCGACCACGCCGGGCACACCGACCACGCCGGGCACACCAGTCACGCCGGACAGACGGACCACACCGGACTCTCGGACCACGCAGGGCACACCGGCCACGTGGATCTCTCCGGGCACGGCGAGCCCGTCGGGCACACCGGCCAGTGGGCGATCCCGGTCGCGGACGGGGATCTTCCGGACGAGTCCGGTGAGTTCGCCGCTTCCCGGACCTTCGACCAGTGGTACTCCGGCGCCACCCCGCCTGCCACGCTCCCCGGCGGCGCCCCCGCGCCCTGGGCGACCCAGGAATTCGCCGTGCCCGAACCCCGGGCCGAGGACGGGCGGGAGGCGCGGCCCGAACCGGAGTTCGCGCCGGCACCCGTACCGGCGCCCGGGGCGGACGCTCACCCGGAGGACGGGCCCCCGGCCGAACTGCCCGACGGCCGGCCGGTGGACGCCGGTGACGACCCGGTGCGGGCCGCCGCGGACACGCCGGGAGCGGCCGAGGACGAGCCCGGACACGCTCCGGAGGCGGAGGCCGCCCCCGGGGCCGCGGACGGGGCGCCCGCCGTGGAGTCGCCGGACGCGGTGGACACCCCGGATGTCCCGGATGCCACGGACGAGGCGGACACCGCGGTCGCCGCCGACACCGACCCGGTCCCGGTCGCCGACGAGGACGAAGTCCCGGCGCCGGTCGCCGAGTCCGGGCCCGAGGGCTACGAGGACGGTTTCGCTCCGGAGGCTTACGCCGACGGTTTCGCGCCCGAGGGCCACGCCGACGGTTTCGTGTCCGACGGTTTCGCTTCCGAGGGAGCTCTGCCCGAGCCGGAGGCCGTACACCTGCCGAGCGAGCACCCCGGCGCCTCGTACGTCCTGCACGTCAACGGCGTCGACCGCCCGGTCGCCGACGCCTGGATCGGCGAGTCGCTGCTCTACGTGCTCCGTGAGCGGCTCGGCCTGGCCGGTGCCAAGGACGGCTGCTCGCAGGGCGAATGCGGTGCCTGCAACGTCCAGGTCGACGGCCGGCTCGTCGCCTCCTGCCTCGTCCCCGCGGCCACCACCGCGGGCAGCGAGGTCCGTACGGTCGAGGGTCTCGCCGTCGACGGCGAACCCTCCGACGTGCAGCGCGCGCTCGCCAAGTGCGGCGCCGTCCAGTGCGGCTTCTGCATCCCCGGCATGGCCATGACCGTCCACGACCTGCTGGAGGGCAACCACGCCCCCAGCGATCTCCAGACGCGCCAGGCCCTGTGCGGCAACCTCTGTCGCTGTTCCGGCTACCGGGGCGTGCTCGACGCCGTACGCGACGTCGTGGCGTCCCGCGCCGCGAGCGCCGAGGCGGCCGCCACCTCCCCCGCCGCGGCCCCCGCCGAGATCTCGGACGTCACCGCCGCCGCGGAGGGGCGCATCCCGCACCAGGCGCCCCCCGGCGCTGGTGGCGTCCAGGGCCCGCCGCGTCAGGGAGACGCGCAGTGAGCCCCGCCGCCCCGCCCCTCGACACCGGTCTCCGCGCGTCCACCTCGGTGGACGCACGCCCGGCGCACCGGCGTCACCCCGACGCCACCCCTCAGGTCCACGTCACCGGCACCCCCAGCCGCCGCCGCGGCGGAGCGAACGACAAGGAGGCGGCGTGACCAGCGACGCGGCCACCGCGGCCAACGCGACCAGCACCACCCTGCCCCGGATCGACGGCCTGCCCGGCGCGTCCGGCGCTCCCGGCCCGGAGGCACCCGCGCACGGCATCGGCGCCTCGCTGCCGCCCGCCGACGCCCGCGCCAAGACCGAGGGCACCTTCCCGTACGCCGCGGACCTCTGGGCCGAGGGCCTGCTCTGGGCGGCCGTGCTCAGATCGCCGCACCCGCACGCCCGGATCCTCTCCATCGACACCGCGGCCGCCGCCACGATGCCCGGCGTGCGCGCGGTCGTCACCCACCAGGACATCCCCGGCGAGACCCTCTACGGCCGGCAGGTCGTGGACCGCCCGGTCTTCGCCTCCGACCTGGTGCGCCACCACGGCGAGGCCATCGCCGCCGTAGCCGCCGACCACCCGGACACCGCGCGCCTGGCCGCCGCCGCCATCGCCGTCGAGTACGAGGTCCTGGAGCCGGTCACCGACCCGGAGAAGGCCTTCGAGGCCGAGCCGCTGCACCCCGACGGCAACCTCGTCCGCCACATCCCGCTCCGCTACGGCGACCCGGAGGCCACCGGCGAGGTGGTCGTGGACGGCCTCTACCGCATCGGCCGCCAGGACCCCGCGCCCATCGGCGCCGAGGCCGGCCTCGCCGTGCCCCGGCCGGACGGCGGCGTCGAGCTGTACACCGCCTCCACCGACCCGCACACCGACCGCGACCTCGCCGCCGCCTGCTTCGGCCTGGAGCCGGACCGGGTACGGGTCGTGGTGACCGGCGTCCCCGGCGCCACCGGCGACCGCGAGGACCCCGGCTTCCAGATCCCGCTGGGCCTGCTCGCCCTGCGCACCGGCTGCCCGGTGAAGCTCGCCGCCACCCGCGAGGAGTCCTTCCTCGGTCACGCCCACCGCCACCCGACCCTTTTGCGTTACCGTCACCACGCGGACGCCGAGGGTCGGTTGGTGAAGGTGGAGGCCCAAATCCTTCTGGACGCCGGGGCGTACGCCGACTCGTCCTCCGAATCCCTCGCGGCAGCGGTCGCGTTCGCATGCGGTCCGTACGTCGTGCCGCACGCCTTCATCGAGGGCTGGGCCGTCCGCACGAACAACCCGCCCTCCGGACACGTCCGGGGCGAGGGTGCGATGCAGGTGTGCGCCGCGTACGAGGGCCAGATGGACAAGCTGGCCGCCAAGCTGGGCATCGAACCCGCCGAGATCCGGCTCCGCAACACCCTGTCCACCGGCGACCTGCTGCCGACCGGGCAGACCGTCACCTGCCCCGCCCCCGTCGCCGAACTCCTCGAAGCGGTGCGGGACTTCCCGCTGCCCACACTGCCGAAGGACACCCCCGAGGAGGAGTGGCTGCTGCCCGGCGGCCCGGAGGGCGCCGGTGAGCCCGGAGCCGTACGCCGAGGGGTCGGGTACGCGCTGGGCATGGTCCACATGCTGGGGGCGGAGGGCACCGACGAGGTCTCGACCGCCACCGTGCGGGTCCACGACGGCATCGCCACCGTGCTCTGCGCGGCGGTGGAGACGGGCCAGGGCTTCACCACCCTCGCCCGCCAGATCGTGCAGGAGACCCTCGGTATCGAAGAGGTCCACGTCGCCGCCGTCGACACCGACCAGCCGCCGGCCGGGCCGGCCACCCACGGCCGGCACACCTGGGTCTCCGGCGGGGCGGTGGAGCGCGCCGCGAAGATGGTCCGCACCCAGCTGCTCCAGCCGCTGGCCCACAAGTTCGGCATGTCCGTGGAGCTGCTCCAGATCGCCGACGGCAAGATCACGTCCTACGACGGGGTGCTCTCCACCACGGTCACCGAGGCGCTGGACGGCAAGGAGCTCTGGGCGACCGCCCAGTGCCGCCCGCACCCCACCGAGCCGCTGGACGAGTCCGGGCAGGGCGACGCCTTCGTCGGGCTCGCGTTCTGCGCGGTCCGCGCGGTGGTCGACGTCGACATCGAGCTCGGCTCGGTCCGGGTGGTCGAGATGGCCGTCGCCCAGGACGTCGGCCGGGTCCTCAACCCGGCCCAGCTCGCCGCGCGCATCGAGGCGGGGGTCACCCAGGGCATCGGCGCCGCGCTCACCGAGAACCTCCGCACCGCCCGGGGCCTGGTCCGCCACCCCGACCTCACCGGGTACGCGCTGCCGACGGCCCTGGACGCCCCGGACATCCGCATCGTGAAGCTGGTCGAGGAGCGCGACGTGCTCGCCCCCTTCGGCGCCAAGCCCGTCTCGGCGGTGCCCGTGGTCACCTCCCCGGCGGCGGTGGCCGCCGCCGTCCGCGCGGCGACCGGGCGCCCGATCAACCGGCTCCCGGTGCGCCCCCAGGCGGCGGTCGCGGCGGCTCCCAAGAGCTGAGGCGGCGGTCCCGGCGGGCCCCGGCCGCGGGGGGCCCGCCGGGACCGCCGCAGCTCCGCGCCCACGCGAAAGCGGCCGTCCCCGCACCATGGGGACGGCCGCCGCCGCGTTCGTACGACGCGGTCCGCCGCGTCTTTTGAGGCCGTGACCGGATTCGAACCGGTGTAACTCGAGTTGCAGTCGAGCCCCTGAACCTCTCGGGCACACGGCCGAGGTGTGGTGCCTCGGTGTTGCCACGACCGTACGGGCCCCGGTGCGGCGGGCTCAAGGGTTTCGACGGGCCCGCAACGCGACTGCCATACGCCGTTCACAACCGCACCACCCGGAACTCCTCACAGGGCCTACGACCATCGGACCACCGCACCCCCTCCCCGCGACAGGGATCAACCCGGCGAATGCCCCTTACCCTGGTGCGATGACCGCTCTGGACCCGCGCGACGCGGACGTCGCGCCCGCCACGCTGCCCGCCGACGCCCCGGCCCCCGACGAACCGGCCGCCGTCGACCGGACCCCGGGCGGCGACCGGGCCGACGGCTTCACCGAAGGCGTGCTGGGCCGGACCTACCGCGCCCTGAGCATCGGCATCGTCTCCGTCGTGCTGCTGATCGCCTTCGAGGCGACCGCCGTGGGCACCGCGATGCCGGTGGCCGCGCGCGAGCTGCACGGGGTCCCGCTGTACGCCTTCGCCTTCTCCGCGTACTTCACCACCAGCCTCTTCGCGATGGTGTTCTCCGGGCAGTGGGCCGACCGGCGCGGGCCGCTCGGCCCCCTCGCCGCCGGGATCAGCGCCTTCGCCACCGGGCTGCTGCTCTCCGGCTCGGCGACCGGCATGTGGATGTTCATCGCGGGCCGGGCCGTGCAGGGGCTCGGCGGGGGGCTGGTGATCGTCGCGTTGTACGTCGTCGTCGGCCGCGCCTACCCGGAGCGGCTGCGCCCCGCGATCATGGCCGCCTTCGCCGCGAGCTGGGTCATCCCCTCCGTGGTCGGGCCGCTCGCCTCCGGCACCGTCACCGAGCACCTCGGCTGGCGCTGGGTCTTCAACGGCATCCCGGTCCTCATCGTCTTCCCGCTGGCGCTCGCGCTGCCCGCGATACGCCGCAGGGCCTCCGGCCCGGCGGACGAGGCCGCGGGCGCCCAGCCCTTCGACCGCCGGCGCATCCGGCTCGCCCTCGCCATCTCGGTGGGCGCAGGGCTGCTCCAGTACGCCGGGCAGGAACTGAACTGGTTCGCGGTTCTGCCGGGCCTCGCGGGGGCCGTGCTGCTGGTCCCCGCGGTCCGGGGGCTGCTGCCCACCGGAACCGCGCGCGCCGTGCGCGGACTGCCGGCCGTGGTGCTGCTGCGCGGGGTCTCGGCAGGGTCCTTCATCGCCGCCGAGTCCTTCGTACCGCTGATGCTGGTGACCCAGCGCGGGCTGAGCCCGACGATGGCGGGGCTCTCGCTGGCGGCGGGCGGCGGCACCTGGGCGCTCGGATCGTTCATCCAGTCCCGGCCCCGGATGGAGGCGCACCGGGAGCGGCTGATGTTCGTCGGCATGCTCATGGTGACCGTGGCGATCCTGGCCGCGCCCTCGGTACTGATCCACTCCGTGCCCGCGTGGACCGTGGCGGTCGCCTGGGCGGTCGGCTGTTTCGGCATGGGCATGGTGATCGCCTCGACCAGCGTGATGATGCTCAAGCTCTCCACCCCGCAGGAGGCCGGAGCCAACTCCGCCGCCCTCCAGATCTCCGACGGACTCTCCAACGTCCTGCTCCTCGCCATCGGCGGCGCGGCCTTCGCCGCGCTCGGCGGCGGCGCGGTGGGAGCCGTGCACGAGACCGTGGCGGCGGGCGCCTCGGCGGCCCGTCCGGGGGCCTTCGCCGCGGTCTTCCTGCCCATGGCGGCGGTGGCCCTGGTGGGCGCCTGGGTGGCCACCCGGGTACGGGCGCAGCGCCCCGCCTGAAGGCCCGAGCGGTTTGTGAAGCGGGTCTCAACCGGCCCGAACCACGCCTCGTTCGTACGGGGTTCCGCCCGGCCCCCCGGTAAGGTGGCCCGGTTGTCGTATCGCGTACCGGGTGTCCCGGGCGGTACCGGCAGCACCCCACGTACCCGAGAGACCCGAACCGGAGACCGTGACTACTACCGCCTCCCACCACCTCTCACCCGCCTTTCCCGGCCGCGCCCCCTGGGGCACCGCGGGCAAGCTGCGAGCCTGGCAGCAGGGCGCCATGGAGAGGTACGTCCAGGAGCAGCCGCGCGACTTCCTCGCGGTCGCGACCCCCGGCGCCGGAAAGACCACCTTCGCGCTGACCCTCGCCTCGTGGCTGCTCCACCACCACGTCGTGCAGCAGGTCACCGTCGTCGCACCGACCGAGCACCTCAAGAAGCAGTGGGCGGAGGCCGCCGCACGGATAGGGATCAAGCTCGACCCGGAGTACAGCGCGGGGCCGCTGAGCCGTGAGTACGACGGCGTCGCCGTGACGTACGCCGGTGTCGGCGTACGCCCGATGCTGCACCGCAACCGGTGCGAGCAGCGCAAGACCCTCGTGATCCTGGACGAGATCCACCACGCCGGTGACTCGAAGTCCTGGGGCGAGGCCTGCCAGGAGGCGTTCGACCCCGCCACCCGGCGGCTCGCGCTCACCGGCACCCCGTTCCGCTCCGACACCAACCCGATCCCCTTCGTGACGTACGAGGAGGGCAACGACGGCATCCGGCGCTCCTCCGCCGACTACACCTACGGATACGGCAACGCCCTCGCCGACGGTGTCGTCCGCCCGGTGATCTTCCTCAGCTACAGCGGCAACATGCGCTGGCGCACCAAGGCCGGCGACGAGATCGCCGCCCGCCTCGGCGAGCCGATGACCAAGGACGCCATCGGGCAGGCCTGGCGCACCGCCCTGTCGCCCACCGGCGACTGGATCCCCAACGTGCTCACCGCCGCCGACAAGCGGCTGACCGAGGTCCGCAAGGGCATCCCGGACGCCGGCGGCCTCGTCATCGCCACCGACCAGGAGTCGGCCCGCGCCTACGCGAAGATCCTCAAGTCCGTCACCGGCGAGAAGCCGACCGTGGTCCTCTCCGACGAGAAGGCCGCCTCCAAGAACATCGACAAGTTCAGCGCGGACGACTCGCGCTGGATGGTCGCCGTCCGCATGGTGTCCGAGGGCGTCGACGTACCCCGCCTCGCGGTCGGCGTGTACGCGACGACGATCTCGACCCCGCTCTTCTTCGCCCAGGCCGTCGGCCGCTTCGTACGCTCCCGCAGGCGCGGCGAGACCGCCTCCGTCTTCGTCCCCACCATCCCGATGCTGCTCGACTTCGCCAACGAGATGGAGGTCGAACGCGACCACGTCCTCGACAAGCCGAAGAAGGGCAGCGACGAGGAGAACCCCTTCGCGGAGGAGGACAAGCTCCTCGCCGACGCCGAACGGCTGGAGGACGAGGAGACCGAGGAGCAGCTGCCCTTCGAGGCCCTGGAATCCGACGCCGTCTTCGACCGGGTGCTCTACGACGGCGCCGAATTCGGCATGCAGGCCCACCCCGGGAGCGAGGAGGAGCAGGACTACCTCGGCATCCCCGGCCTCCTCGAACCCGACCAGGTGCAGCTGCTGCTCCAGAAGCGGCAGACCCGGCAGATCGCGCACAGCCGCATGAAGCCCGCCGCCGAGGCCGACCTCCTGGAGAAACCCGCCGAGGCGCGCCCGGTGGTCACCCACAAGCAACTGCTGAGCCTGCGCAAGCAGCTCAACACCATGGTCTCCGCCTACACCCACCAGAGCGGCAAGCCGCACGGTGTGATCCACACCGAGCTGCGCCGGGTCTGCGGCGGACCGCCGAGCGCGGAGGCCACGGCGGGCCAGATCCAGGACCGGATCAAGAAGGTCCAGGAGTGGGCCACCCGGATGAGGTGACCCTCCTCGCGCCGCGGGAGTGCGTGCGGCCCGGTACCGGCAGAATCCTCTGCCGGTACCGGGCCGCCGTCGTACCGCCGCCCGCCGGAGATCCACCAGGATTCCAGGACCGTCGGCGAAACCGGGTCCTCGGCCCGCGCCCGGTGGCCCGCACGGACGCGTCTTCGGAGAGCCGTCCTCTCCGCGTCCCCGCACCTGTCCCGGGACGTAGGCCCCGTCCCCGTGATCCGAGTCACAGAATCGGCCGCCCGGTCGAACGGCTGCCGCGGCGAGGAAGCCCACCGGGTGGACTCCTGCGACGTCGACTCGAACAGATGCCGGAACCGGCCGTCCGGGAGGGTGAAAACCATGATTTTTTGTCACGTACTGTTAACGATGGTTTACCAATGGTTGCCGTGGTGACGCTCCGCGTCGTGCGACATGGACGCGCGTAGATGTGCCGGCTCCGGGCGGCCTCGCGCTGACCGGCGGTTATGCGGGGGCGGACCGGCGGGGGACCGGATTCTGGACGAGGGCTTCCGCTCAGCGAACTGCCTCGCTACTGTCCGTCCATATGTGAACGCCCCGTGGCAACGCCGCCGCGGAGCGCAGCCGGTATCAGGTCGTATCCGTACGTACCGCGCCCCTCCGGGCGAAGGTGGAACTCTCGGGCACGACCGGAACCAGACCGGCGGCCTCTCCGTGCGTCGCCGCTGGGACCGGCGTCGCGGGTGCGTGGAGCCGGCCGCCGTCGCTCACTCTCGGAGGGGACGGGTTGTGACCGCGGAGACTTCCCAGACACTCGACAGAGGACTACGCGTCCTCAAACTGCTCGCCGACACCGACCACGGGCTGACCGTCACCGAGCTGTCCAACCGGCTCGGCGTCAACCGCACGGTCGTCTACCGTCTGCTCGCCACGCTCGAACAGCACACCCTCGTGCGCCGCGACCTCGGTGGCCGGGCGCGGGTCGGGCTCGGCGTGCTGCGGCTGGGCCGCCAGGTGCACCCCCTCGTGCGGGAGGCCGCGCTGCCCGCGCTCCGCTCGCTGGCCGAGGACATCGGGGCCACCGCCCATCTGACGCTGGTCGACGGTTCGGACGCGCTCGCGGTCGCCGTCGTCGAGCCCACCTGGACCGACTACCACGTGGCGTACCGGCCCGGTTTCCGTCACCCCCTGGACCAGGGTGCGGCGGGGCGGGCCATCCTCTCCGCCCGGCAGCGCACCCTCGTCGACCACCCCGGCTACACCCTCACCCAGGGGGAGCTGGAGGCGGGCGCCAGCGGGGCCGCGGCGCCGCTGGTCGGGGTCTCCGGGGTGGAGGGGAGTGTGGGCGTGGTCATGCTCGCGGACTGCATCCCCGACCGGGTCGGCCCCCGCGTCCTGGACGCGGCCCGCGAGGTCGCCGACGCCCTGCGCTGAGGAGGGCGGTCGACCCTGTATTACTGACAGGTTCACGATCCTTCGGTTTCGTACGGTTTGACCGGGCGGGGCGGGACGCGCGCCGCCTCCCGCCCCGGGCCTCCCGGCCTCCGGGCCCGGCGCCCGGGACGGGACACACCGGCAGATAGATTGGGCGGGTGCCCCTTCGTCTCACGCGCCCCCGCACCCTCGCTCTCTGCGCGCTGCCGGTACTCGCCCTGTTCGGGACCGCCGCCTTCGCCCCGCTTCCGTTCACCGTGGCCGAACCCGGCACCACGGCGAACGTCCTCGGCTCGGCGGACGGCAAGCAGGTGATCACCATCACCGGCGCGCCCACCCGGACCACCGAGGGCCAGCTGCGGATGACGACGATCTACGCGACCGGGCCCAAGGCCGACGTGCGCGCGAGTGACGTGATCGACAGCTGGTTCCGTACGGACCGGGCGGTCATGTCCCGCAACTCGGTCTACCCGACCGGGGGCTCCGACAAGGAGATCGAACAGCACAACCTGAACGACATGAAGCAGTCCCAGGACGTCGCCGTCGACGCGGCCCTGAACTACCTCGACCGCGAGCAGGGCTCGATGACGTTCTCGCTCGACCTCGGCGACATCGGCGGCCCGAGCGCCGGACTCTTCCTCGCCCTCGGCATCGTCGACAAGCTCGACGGCGACGGCTCGGGCGGCGACCTCACCGGCGGCCGCACCATCGCCGGTACGGGCACCATCGCGGCGGACGGCACGGTCGGCGCGGTGGGCGGGGTCTCCATGAAGACCCAGGCCGCCCGGCGCGACGGGGCGACCGTCTTCCTCGTACCGAAGGACGAGTGCGGCGAGGCCACGGCGGAGCTTCCGAAGGGCCTGCGGCTGATCCCCGTCACCACCCTCAAGGGCGCGGTGTCCGCGCTCGAAGCCCTGGACGACGGCAGCAGCCTGCCCAGCTGCTGAGCCCCGCAGGACCCGCCCCGCCCGGGTCCGACGAGCCCGCCAGGCCCGCCCCGCCGGGCCTTCAGTCCTCCTTGATGAACCCCTCCTGGACCAGCCACTCCAGCGCCACCGTGTGCGGGTCCGCGCCCTCCACGTCCACCTTGGCGTTGAGCTCCTGGGCGACCTCGGTCGTCAGCTTCGCGCTCACCGGGTCCAACAGGTCCGCGATCACCGGGTACTTGTCGAAGGTCGCCGTGTGGATGACCGGAGCCGCGTTGTAGTTCGGGAAGAAGTGCTTGTTGTCGGCGAGCACGTCCAGGTTCATCGCCTTGATCCTGCCGTCGGTCGTGAAGACCTCACCCAGCAGGCAGGAGTTCGACTTGGACACCTGGGTGTAGATGATCCCCGCGTCCATCTTGCGGATGTTCGCGGCGGGCAGGGACATCCCGTACGCCTTCTCCATGCCCGGCAGACCGTCGTCGCGGGAGGCGAACTCGTTCTCCACGCAGACCGTCACCGCGGACGGGTCCTTCTTCGCCAGCGCCGCCACGTCCGACAGGTTCTTCAGCTTGTACTTCGCGTTGTTCTTCCTGCTGATGGCGAGCGCGTAGGTGTTGTTGAGGGTCGACTGGGGGAGCCAGGTCACCCCATTGCGCCGGTCCGCGTCGCGTACCGCCTTCCACTGCTCCTCCGGGTCGTCGATCGGCTCCGCGTTGCCGAGATAGGTGATCCAGCCGGTGCCCGTGTACTCGTACATCGCGTCCGCGTCGCCCTGCACGATGGCCTCGCGGGCGCTGATCGAGCCCGGGAGGTTGGTGCGGTCCAGCACCTCGGCGCCGGCCGCCTTGAAGACCAGGCCGATCATCTGCCCGAGGATGATGTTCTCGCTGAAGTTCTTCGAGGTGACCGTGAGCGAGGCGCCCTTCAGCGGCTCACCCGCTCCCAGCGACCCCGGCGACACGTTGTCCGCCATCGGCGACCCGCTCTTCAGTCCGCACCCGGCGAGCGCCAGCACCAGCACCGCGGCCACCGCCGCCCCGGTACGCCGGTGCCGGGCCCCGCGTCCCGCGCCCACGAGCCCGTACCGACCCGGGCCCCCGGACCCCGCCCGCGTCCTCACGGTGCCTCCAGTCCGCGCGGCGTCAGCACCAGCTCCACCAGCGAGGCCAGCCAGTCCACCAGCAGCGCCAGCACCACCGTCAGCACCGAGCCCAGCACCAGCACCGGCATGCGCTGCGTCTGGATGCCCGAGGTGATCAGGTCGCCGAGCCCGCCACCGCCGCCGAACGTGGCCAGCGTCGCCGTACCCACGTTCAGCACCAGGGCCGTCCGCACCCCCGCCAGGATCAGCGGGACGGCGAGCGGCAGCTCCACCTTCGCCAGCGTCCCCGTCCCCGACATCCCGATGCCCCGCGCGGCCTCCACCAGCGTCGGGTCGATCGACTTGAGCCCCGCCACCGTGTTGGAGAGCACCGGCAGCACCGCGTAGATCACCATGCCGGTGATCGCCGTGGACGGGCCGATGCCCAGCCAGATCACCAGCAGGGCCAGCAGGCCGATCGCCGGGGTCGCCTGACCGATGTTGGCGATCGCGGTGAAGAGGGGGGCGGACCGCGACAGACCCCGGCGGGTCAGCGCGATGCCCAGCGGAATGGCGATGATCAGCACCCAGAACGTCGAGATCGCCGTCAGCCGCACGTGCTGCCACCAGCGCAGCTCCACCGTGTCGCCCGCGATCGAGTTCTCCGCGATCGAGTCCAGGGTGATGGCGTTGATCCAGAAGTACGTCGCCACCAGCACCGCGGCCAGCACCAGCGGCAGCACCACCATCTTCTGCCAGGTGATCCGGCGCGGCGGACGCGCCTGGGGCTGCGGCGGCTCGCTCTCCTCGTCCCGGAACGCCACCCCCTTGACGTCGTGCTCGCCCGGCGGCCGGGTCGGTACCGGCTCCCGCTCCCGGCCGCCCGCGTCACGGCCCTGACGGCTGCTCGGGGTCATGCGCCGCCACCCCCCTCCAGCTCCTGCTCCGTCTGATGGCTGCGCAGCTCCTCCAGCTCGTGCTGGTGCTCCATCGCCGTGAGCCGGTCCGCCTCCAGCAGCTCCTGCACGTTGTCCATCAGGATGCGCATGTCCACCACCCCGACGAACTCCCCGCGCCGCCCCGTCACCGCCGCCCGCCCGCCGCTGTCGGTGAGCACCGCCTCCAGCGCGTCGTGGAGCGTGGCGTCCCGCGTCACCGTGTCGTGCACCAGCTGCCCGGCCCGCGCGAGCGAACCGCGTGCCCGCATCAGGTCGCCGCGCCGCAGCCACTTGTAGGGGCGGTTCTTGCGGTCCAGCATCAGCAGCTCGTTGTGCGGGCCGCTGCGCAGCTTGTTGAAGATGTCCTGGAGCGGGTCGTCCACGGTCACCGTGGGGAAGTCGGCGACCCCCACGTCCCGGACCCGGGTGAGGTTCAGCCGCTTCAGCGCCGCGCCCGCCCCGACGAACCCGGAGACGAAGTCGTCGGTCGGATTGGTGAGGATCGCCTCCGGGGTGTCGAACTGCGCGATGTGCGAGCGCTCCCGCAGCACCGCGATCCGGTCGCCGAGCTTGATCGCCTCGTCGAAGTCGTGGGTCACGAACACGATCGTCTTGTGCAGCTCGTGCTGGAGACGGATCAGCTCGTCCTGGAGGTGGTCACGGGTGATCGGGTCGACCGCCCCGAACGGCTCGTCCATCAGCAGCACCGGCGGGTCGGCGGCGAGCGCCCGGGCCACCCCGACACGCTGCTGCTGGCCGCCGGAGAGCTGGCGCGGGTAGCGGCCGTGGAACTCCCGCGGGTCGAGCCCGACCAGGTCGAGCATCTCCTCGACCCGGTCCTTCACCTTCCGCTTCGACCAGCCGACCATCTTCGGCACGAGGGCGATGTTGTCGGCGACCGTCATGTGCGGGAAGAGCCCCGAGGACTGGATCGCGTACCCGATCTTCCGGCGCAGCTTCACCGGATCCATGTCGGTGACGTCCTCGTCCCCGATCCTGATCCGGCCGGACGACGGCTCGATCAACCGGTTGATCATCTTCAGCGTGGTCGACTTCCCGCAGCCGGACGGGCCGACGAAGATCACCGTCTCGCCGGCCTTGATGTCCATGGAGACGTTCTCCACGGCCGGGTTCGGGTTGCCCGGATACAGCTTGGTGAGGTTCTCCAGCTGGATGGTCGCCCCGGAGGTCTCCGGTGCCGCGTCCGGCTCGGCGGTGGCGTCGGTAGCGGTCTCAGGCACGAATCCCCCTGGGAATGGTCAGCCGGCCGAGCAGGACGTACGCGGCGTCGAAGAGAAGGGCGAGGATGACGATGCCGAGCGTGCCGGCGAGGACCTGATTGATCGCGTTGGCGCTGCCCAGCGAGGCGATGCCCCGGAAGATCTCGTTGCCGAGCCCGGGGCCCGAGGCGTACGCGGCGATCGCCGCGATTCCCATCAGCATCTGGGTGGCGACCCGGATACCGGTGAGGATCGGCGGCCAGGCGAGCGGCAGCTCCACCCGGCACAGCCGCGCGACCCGCGACATCCCGATGCCCTTCGCCGCGTCCACCAGCGAGGGGTCGACCCCGCGCAGCCCGACGATCGAGTTACGGACGATGGGCAGCAGCCCGTACATCGTCAGGGTGATCACGGTGGGCGCCACCCCGAGCCCGACCAGCGGGATCAGCAGACCGATCGCGGCCAGCGACGGGATGGTCAGGATCGTCGCCGTGGACGTGATGGCGAACGAGCCGCCCCAGCCGCTGCGGTAGCTGACCACCCCGATCAGGACCCCCAGCACCGTCGCGATGACCATGCACTGGAAGACGGCACTGACGTGCTGGAAGGCATCGGTGAGCAGTTGCTGGTGCCGGGTCGTCACGTACTCCCAGAAGCTCAAGCGACGCACTCCCTCGGATCAGACGGTGTCCCTCGCGGCCTGTTCGACGAGCGGGATGACACGCAGCGGAACGGGGTTCTCCATGACGATCGCCGTGGAGGCCCGGACGATGCCATCAAATCCGACAACCCGGTCGATGACGCGCTGGAGATCGGCGTTCGACCGTGCCACGAGCCGGCACAGCATGTCCCCGTGCCCGGTCGTCGTGTGCAGCTCCAGCACCTCCGGCACACCCATCAAGTACGCCCGGACCTGGGCGCCTTGACCCTGTTTGATCTCCAGCGTCGCGAAGGCGGTGACCGGGTACCCGAGTGCGGCCGGGTCCACCTCCGGCCCGAACCCCCGGATGACTCCATTCGACTGAAGGCGGTCGAGGCGCGCCTGCACCGTCCCGCGCGCCACACCGAGGCGCCGCGACGCCTCCAGCACCCCGATCCGGGGCTCCCGGGCCAGCAGCACGATCAGTTCCCCGTCCAGACGATCGATCCCCACGGTGCGTCCCGGCCCTTCGGATGTGATGGTCATCATGTACAGACAGCCCGCCCATACTCTCCAGGTACTGGGCGGATTGTGCAGTGAAACGGCGAACTGTTGCGCACCTTGCCGCGCGGGTGGAGCCTCGGAACATGACTGAGACCCTGCACACCGCTCCCGACACCGCCCGGCAGGCCGACCCCTTCCCGGTCAAGGGGATGGACGCGGTCGTCTTCGCCGTGGGCAACGCCAAGCAGGCCGCGCACTACTACTCGACGGCCTTCGGGATGAAGCTGGTCGCCTACTCCGGACCCGAGAACGGCAGCCGCGAGACCGCGAGTTACGTCCTGACGAACGGCTCGGCCCGCTTCGTCCTCACCTCCGTCGTCAAGGCGTCCACCGACTGGGGCACCTTCCTGGAGGAGCACGTCGCGGCGCACGGCGACGGCGTGATCGACCTCGCCATCGAGGTCCCCGACGCCCGCGCCGCGTACGCCTACGCCGTCGAGCACGGTGCGAAGGGCATCACCGAACCGCACGAGCTGAAGGACGAGCACGGCACGGTCGTCCTCGCCGCCATCGCCACGTACGGCACCACCCGCCACACCCTCGTCGAGCGCGGCGGCTACGACGGCCCCTACCTCCCCGGCTTCACCGCCGCCGAGCCGATCGTCGAGCCCCCGGCGAAGCGCACCTTCCAGGCCGTCGACCACTGCGTCGGCAACGTCGAACTCGGCCGGATGAACGACTGGGTCGCCTTCTACAACAAGGTCATGGGCTTCACCAACATGAAAGAGTTCGTCGGCGACGACATCGCCACCGAGTACTCCGCCCTGATGTCGAAGGTCGTCGCGGACGGCACCCTGAAGGTCAAGTTCCCGATCAACGAACCGGCCGTCGCGAAGAAGAAGTCGCAGATCGACGAGTACCTGGAGTTCTACGGCAGCGCAGGCGTCCAGCACATCGCGCTCGCCACCAACGACATCGTCGCCTCCGTGCGCGCGATGCGCGCCGCCGGCGTGCAGTTCCTGGACACCCCGGACTCGTACTACGACACCCTCGGCGACTGGGCCGGCGAGACCCGCGTCCCGGTGGAGACCCTGCGCGAACAGAAGATCCTGGTCGACCGCGACGAGGACGGCTATCTGCTGCAGATCTTCACCAAGCCGGTCCAGGACCGGCCGACCGTCTTCTTCGAGATGATCGAACGGCACGGCTCGATGGGCTTCGGCAAGGGCAACTTCAAGGCCCTCTTCGAGGCCATCGAGCGCGAACAGGAGCGCCGCGGCAACCTCTGAGCCGTACGCACGGGCCCGCGTCCCGACAGGGCCGCGGGCCCTCGTGCGCCATGGACCTCCCGTGCCGGGGAAGACGGCCACCATGAACGCCACTTCCTCCCAACGGTCCCGCCGCCTGGCCCCTCTGCTGCTGGTGCTCCCGCTCCTCGCCGCCTGCGGGGGGCACGACGGGGATTTCCGTACGCGCTCCGCAGCCGCGGCGGCCCCGGAGCTCTCCGGGGACACCCGGCTGGTGATCACCACGGAGAACGGGGTGCGACTCCGCCCGTCCGAGGGCGGACGCATCGTCACCGACGCACGGGTGCACGCTGGTTGGTCGCACCGGGGCGACACCTGGGTGCTCGACCTGAACTGCCGCGACGCGGACGGCGACGACGGCGACGGCGACGACCGCCGGGGCGACGGGGCGTGTCCCCGGACGCCCGTGGTCGACGTACCCGCCGTCGCCTCCGTCACCGTCACCGCCCGGAACGCGGGCATCGACGTCGCCGGGGTCGACGCGCCCCTCGACCTCACCACCGTCAACGGAGACGTGACCGTCGTGCGGTCCGGCCGGGACGGCGCCCCCGTCCGGCTCACCACCCGCAACGGCTCCGTACGCGCCGAGGCCCTGCGCTCCGGCCGGCTGCACGCCGGAACGGTGAACGGGGACGTGACCCTCTCCAGCGCCACCGCGCCGGCCCCGCTCGCCGCCGCCACCACCAACGGCTCGCTCCGGGTGTCACTGCCGCACGGCGCCCCCGCCTACCGCGTCACCGCGACCACCCGCAACGGCACCACCTCGGTGACCGTGCCCACCACCGCCGACGCGACCGGCCCCGCCCTGACGCTCACCACCGTCAACGGCGACGCCACCGCCACCCGCGATTGACCGCGCGATACCCGGGGCGGGGCCCTGAAGCTCTGTACGGCAGGGGAGTTGGGCGCACACGCCAGTGGCAGGATGCGGAGGTTCCGTCACTCCGCGCGGCGCCCGTCCGCGCGGACCGAGCCACTGGAGTCGCCCGTGTCCCGCACAGCCGTGCTGCTGAGAACCCTGACCGTGCTGCTCCTGCTCGCAGTCTTCGGCGCCACCGGTGGGGCGCACGACACCCCCGCGTCGGCGGAGCCCCGGACGGCCCCGGCGGCCGCCACGTCCACGCCCACCGCCACCACCCAGCCCCTGCGCGTCATGACCTGGAACGTCTGCGGCGAAGCGGGCGGCGCCACCCCGCTCGACGCGGGCTACTGCCCGTTCCGCCCGTACGCCGCCCTCAAGGCGGACACCATCGCCAAGGCCGCCCAGCGCAGGGACATCGACGCGCTGCTGCTCCAGGAGATCTGCTTCGACTCGCCCCAGGGCGACAGCCACCTCGACCTGCTCAAGAAAGCCCTCGTCGGCTCCGAGGCACCCCAGAGCCCGCTGTGGGAGTTCGCCGTCGCCCCGATGGAGCGGCCCGACGGGCGCACCGACTGCCGGGGCGACCTGCACGGCACCCTGGGCATCGCGGTCGCGGTGAAGGGCCACATCACCGAGACCACCGTCACCGAACTCGCCGCGCGTTCGTCCGCGTCGAGCCAGTCGAAGATGCTCTGCGTCCGGGTCGACGGCTGGAAGTCCCGGGTGTGCGGGCTGCACATGCCCGCGGGCAAGGCGGACCTGAGCGCCGAGGTCTCCACCGTCCTGGGCGTGGTCGCGGGCGACACCGACCTCGTGGTCGGCGGCGACTTCAACAGCACGTACCCGGCCTCGGCCACCGGCTCCCTGAAGCCGCTCTACGACCGCTTCGCCGAGTGCGACGCCGAGGTCCACACCACCGGGGAGGCGGCGAACGAGCCGACGTTCTACTCCCGCTCCGCCACCGGCACCGACGGCAAGGTCGACTCGGTGACGTACACCCCGCTCAAGCTCGACTACATCTTCTCGACGGCCGGGTTCGCCAACTGCGACTCCTGGACCCAGATGGCCGACCGGGCCGACTACGCGACCACCCTGCTGCCCTCGGGCCTCTCCGACCACGCCCCGCTCTACGGCGGACTCGCCGGGGCCGACGTCCCGATGCTCCCCGGCGCCATGACGACCGTCCCCGCCGCCGACGTCCCCGCCTCGACCGGCTGCTACGGAGGGCCGGTGGGCACCCTGTCCACCCGGACCCCGAAGCTCCAGGCGTACGTCGGCCACACCGACCCGAGCACCCCGGTGCACGGTGAGTTCTCGATCTGGAACAGCTCGGACCAGACCCGGCCCCAGCCCATCGTGATGGGCGAGGCCGGATCGGCCAGCGCGTCCGTCACCGGCTCGGGCACCGTCTCGGTCCAGGTACCGTCCCTCGAACCGGGCTACCGGTACGGATGGCGGGTCCGTTCGAGCGACGCCACCCAGGACTCCGCGATCACGTCGAACTGCTACTTCTGGGTCGCCGCCGACGCGACCTGACCTCCACCCGATGCACGCCGACCCGTCAGGCCGCCGGAGACTTCTTCTCCTGCGGGGCGAACGCGTCGGCGGGCGCGGGCGCGGCGGGCTCCTTCGGCGCGGGTGCGGCGGAAACGGCCGGTGCCGGGTGTGCGGCGGGTGCGGGCGCCGCGGGTGCGGCCGGCGCCTCCTGCCGCGGCTCGGCGGGCGCCTCCACCGGGTCCGGGCCGGGGGCCTGCCGCAGGTCCTGCGGCCCGCCCCCGGCCGGCTCGCCCAGCCCGTCCAGCGCCGCCCTGGCGGCGGGGGCGTCCAGCGGCGAGAAGGCAGGATCGGTGCGCAGGGCCTCCGCCAGATGGCGGCGGGCCGCACCGGTGTCGCCCGACTCCGCCTCCATCATGCCCAGGTGGTAGGCGAACGAGGCGCTGCGGACCCCGCTGTCGGCCGCCTTCAGGGCGAACTCCATCCCCTCCTCCGTCTTCCCGGCCCGGTGCAGCGCCCAGCCCAGCGCGTCCGCGACCTCCGCGCTCCGCCGCTGCTCGTCCCACGCGTCGCGCAGCAGCTCCACCGCCGCCTCCGGGTCGCCGTGGTCGCTCTCGTAACGGGCCAACGGCAGCGACTCGTCCACCCCGTTCCGCTCGGCCGCCGCGGCCATCCTCCGGAACGTCGCGTACTGGCTGGCGGCGTCCCCGTCGAGGTCCGACGACTCGTACAGTTCGGCGAGTTCGAGGGCGTACTCGGGACGCGGGAGGCGCTGCAGCACCTTCTGGTACTCCGCCATCGCCTCGTCGGTACGGCCGAGCGCGGTCAGTGCGCGGGCCCGTCCGGCGAGCGAGACGTGGTGGCCCCGCTCGACGCGGAGCGCCGCGTCGTACTGCGCCAGCGCCTCCCCGGCCTCGCCCCGTTCGCGGGCCAGGTCGCCGAGGCGGTGCAGGGCCTCCGCCTTCTGCGCGGGGGTGGCGGAACGGTCGGCAGCCTCCTGCGCGGCGGCCAGCGCGTCCTCGCGCCAGCCCTGGTTGCGGTACATGTCGGCGGTGCGGCCCAGCGCGGGGGCTCCCTTGCGCAGGGCGGCGAACCGCTCGGTGGCCTTGCCGGCAGCCTCGTAGTCGCCGAGCCCGTCGTACGCGTCGATCAGCGCCGGGTACACCGACCAGAGACCCGGCCCCCTGTCCCGTACCGCCTCGCCCCACTTCTTCGCCGCGAGGAAGTCGTGCCGGGCGTCGGCGAGTTCGGCCAGTCCCACCCAGGCGGCGGCGTTGCCGCGGTCTCCCGGCACGGCCGCCAGCGAGCGCTTCAGGGCCTGTTCGGCGCGCGGGTAGTACGCGAAGTCGGCGGACCGGTGGGCCCATTCCACGTACGCCGAACCGAGCGCCGCCCAGGCCGGGGCGTCCGTGGGGTGGCTCCGCACCCAGCTCTGCCGGTCGCCGATGAGCGCGGTCAGGTCGGAGAGCGAGGCCGGGGCCCCGGCGGTCGCCGCCGACCGGGCCCGGTCCGCCGCTCCGGGCGCCGGGGCCGCGGTGTCCGGAGCGTCCTCCGGCACGGCCGCCAGCGCGCCGGCCACCAGCACCCCGGCGGCCACCGCCCCGACCGCGGCCCGCCGCAGCGAGGTCCGCAGGGTGGGCGGGGGAGTCACGGGCGTTGCCCCGGAGGGGTCCGCCGGCCCGCCCGGCGGGGAGCCGTCGGCCGGGGCGACGGGCGGCCCGCCTTCGGACGGCGCGTCCCGGCCGGGCCCGTCCTGCGGGAAGGGCGGGGCGGACGGCATCGTGCGGGCATCGGGGTCCTGCTGCGGCATGACATCCATACGAGCACCTTGCGTCAGTACGAAGAGCACACCGCGCTCCGGAACAGCCGCCGCAGACGGGTTCACACCATTGGCCGTCGGGTGCCAGGCTGGGGGCATGGACCACCGGGACGATCTCCTCGCACGGCTTCGGGCGGGCCTGCCCGCCGAGGCACTCCTCGTCGACCCCGACGTCACGGCGTCGTACGCCCGCGACATGGCGAGCTTCTGCGACGCGGGGGCGCCCCTGGTGGTCGTGCTCCCGCGCACCGTCGAACAGGTCCAGCACGTCATGCGCACCGCGCACGCGCTGCGCGTCCCCGTGGTGCCGCAGGGTGCCCGCACCGGCCTCTCCGGCGGCGCCAACGCCTCCGAGGGGTGCGTCGTGCTCTCCCTGGTGAAGATGGACCGCATCCTGGAGATCAGCGCGGTCGACCGGATCGCCGTCGTCGAACCGGGCGTCGTCAACGCCGTCCTCTCCCGCGCGGTGGACGCACACGGGCTCTGCTACCCGCCGGACCCCTCCAGCTGGGAGTCGTGCACCATCGGCGGGAACATCGGCACCGCCTCCGGCGGCCTGTGCTGCGTCAAGTACGGCGTCACCGCCGAGTACGTGCTCGGCCTCGACGTCGTCCTCGCCGACGGGCGCCTCCTCACCACCGGCCGCCGCACCGCCAAGGGCGTGGCCGGATACGACCTCACCCGCCTCTTCGTCGGCTCCGAGGGCAGCCTCGGGATCGTCGTCAAGGCCGTCCTCTCGCTCCGCCCCAAGCCGCCGCGCCAACTCGTGCTCGCGGCGGAGTTCCCCTCGGCGAAGGCGGCCTGCGACGCCGTCTGCCGGATCATGGAGCGGGGACACGCCCCGTCACTCCTCGAACTGATGGACCGTACGACGGTCCGCGCGGTGAACGCGACGGCCCACATGGGCCTGCCCGAATCCACCGAGGCCCTCCTCCTCTGCGCCTTCGACACGCCCGACGCGCCCGCCGATCTCGCCGCGGTCGGAGAGCTCTGCACCGAGGCCGGAGCCACCGCGGTGGTCCCCGCCGACGACGTCGCCGAGTCCGAACTCCTGCTCCAGGCGCGGCGGATGTCCCTCCCCGCGCTGGAGACCGTCAAGCCCGCCACGATGATCGACGACGTCTGCGTACCCCGCTCCCGGCTCGGCGCGATGATCGAGGGCACCGCCGCCATCGCCGAGAAGTACGGCCTCACCATCGGCGTCTGCGCCCACGCGGGCGACGGCAACACCCACCCCGTCGTCTGCTTCGACCCCGCCGACCCCGACGAATCCCGCAGGGCGCGCGAGTCCTTCGACGAGATCATGGCGCTCGGCCTCGAACTGGGCGGCACCATCACCGGCGAACACGGCGTGGGCGTCCTCAAGAAGGAGTGGCTGGCCCGGGAACTCGGCCCGGTGGGAATCGAGTTGCAGCGCGGAATCAAGGCCGCCTTCGACCCGCTCGGCATCCTCAACCCGGGCAAGCTCTTCTGAACCACCGGACCGCGTCCACGCACCCCCTCAGGCCTCGTTGCCGTCCTGGGGGGCGTCGTCCGGGCCGAACGGGTCGGCGAGCCACAGGTCGTCGGCGGGCAGCGGCGAGAGCAGCTCGGCGAGTTCCCGGTCGACCAGCTCCCCCCAGGGGCCCTCGCTCTCCGTGCCCGGCGGGACCACGGTGAGGGTCCGCTCCAGCCAGGCCGACACCGAGGCGGACGGAACCTCCAGCAGGGCGTTGCCGTCGGGGGAGCTGAGCGCGACGCAGATGACGTCGCGCCGCCCGACCTTCGTCGGCCAGATCCGCACGTCCCCGTGCCCGCACGGCCGGAACACCCCCTCCATCAGCAACTCCCGCGCGAACGTCCAGTGCACGGGCGACTGGGACCCGACGTGGAAGACGATGTGCACGGCGTACGGGTCGTCCGCCCGGTACGTCAACCGGGCGGGCACCGGAATGGAGCGCTCGGGCGACAGGACCAGCTTCAGTTCCAGCTCACGTTCCACGACGTTGCGCATGAGATGCACGACCTTTCGATGCCCAGGGACCGGTCCCGCGACCGGCCCGCACAAGGAGAGAGCGCGCTCCCCGTCCGCGATGACGCGACTTGAAGAGAAAATCTTCGGCGGGACCTGAAAGTGGCCCAAACGCCAGGACCGGCCCGGGGGAAGGCGGTGGTCTGATAGATGTTGACTCTTGTGTTGCGGCTACGAAGAGATACGGGACCCGCTGATGAGCGCGCCAACTCCGGCACCCGGTGACGACCGCCCCCGTGAGGGGTACTACCCCGATCCCTCCATCCCCGGCTACGTCCGCTACTGGAACGGGGCTTCGTGGGTTCCCGGGACGAGCCGCCCCGCGCCGGGGCAGGACGCGACGGGCCCCGGCGTCACCCCCGGAGCCGTCGTGGAGCCCCACCAGGGCGCGGCCCCGGCCGCCGCCCCCGTGGAGGAGACCGGACCGGTCTTCTTCGACGAGGAGGAAGCGGCCCAGGAGGCCGCCTCGGCGGCCCGGTTCGACCCGTCCCAGCAGGCCCCCGTCCATCCGGGCGGCCTCCCCGTCGAACGCGCCCATCACCCCGAGCCCGCCTCCGCGTGGCAGGCCGACACGTCCCGGCAGGGCGGCTTCGGCAACGACGCCGACCGCCGCGTCTCCTGGGGCGGCGAGCCGGGCGAAGGACAGGTGCCCGGGCAGGGACCCCGCGGAGCCGACCCGCGCGCCTTCGCCGACGCCGGCCCGGACCCGCGCCGCCCGGCCCTGCCGCACGGCGCCGCCCCGGCCGCGCTGCCCGCCGGACGGGACGGCGGCCACGACGGCCCGGTCCACGCCACCCCCGACGCCCGCTCCGGGGACCCGTCCTCCGACGGCGCGGCCGTCCGCGCGGCGGGCCGGGACGCGGTCGCCCCCGCCCCGTCCCCGTACCAGCCACCCGCCGGCCCCCAGCGCCAGCAGCCCGCACGGCAGCAGGGCCCCGCCCCGGTACGCGAACCCTTCCGCACCCCGGGTGCGCAGGCCGGCCCCGGACAGGGCGCCGCCTCCTGGGCCCAGCCACAGCAACCGCCCCAGCAGCAGCAACAGGCCCAGCAGCCGCTTCAGGCCCAGCAGTCGCCGCAGGCGTACCAGCCCCAGGGCGTCCAGCAGGCCGCCCCGCAGGCGTACCAGTCCCCGCGGGCCGCCCCGCAGATCCAGGCCCCGGCCGGCGCCGCGCCGTTCGGCGGGCCGGGTGCGGCCGGGCCTCAGGCCGCGGAGCAGCCCGTCGTGCCGTGGAAGCCGCCGGTGGACGACCCGTTCCAGCAGATGGCCCGCGCCCAGTCCGCGGGCCGGCCCGCCGGGCTCGGACGGCGGCTGGTCGCCCGGCTCTTCGACACGGTGGTGCTGGGGGCGCTCGTCGGCGCGGCCGGATTCCCGCTGGTCACCGCGGCCATCGACCACATGGACGCGAAGATCGAGGCCGCGAAGCTCTCCGGCCGCACGGTGACGGTCCATCTGCTGGACTCCACCACCGCCGGGCAGCTCGGCGGGGCCCTCGCCGCTTTCCTCGTCGTCGGCTTCCTGCTGGAGGCCCTGCCCACCGCGAAGTGGGGCCGGACGCTCGGCAAGAAGCTCCTCGGCATCCAGGTGCGCGACGTCGAGTCCCAGGACGTGCCCACGCTGGGAGCCGCGTTGCGCCGTTGGCTCGTCCACGGTCTCCTCGGGCTGCTGGTGATCGGGGTGTTCGACGCCGCGTGGTGCCTGTTCGACCGCCCGTGGCGCCAGTGCTGGCACGACAAGGCGGCCCGTACTTTCGTGGCGGGCTGACCGCCCGTCATGTGCGGAGGGTGACGGACCGGAGAGCCGGACCGTTACCCGTCCCGTGGGCTGACGGATCGTCACTCGAAAGCACCTGAGCCGTTGCGGGGCGGTGCGGGCCGGGGTGCACTGCCCGCATGAGCAACGACGCGCCGACGCCCGGCCAGCCGCCCGAGGACGACGATCCGTTCCTCAAGAAGCCCCAGGACCCCCCGCCGCCGTCGGGCTCGCCGTACGACAGCGCACCCCCGCCGCCCCCGCCGCCGCCCTACGACCCGGGGCCGTACGACGGCGGCCCGTACGGCGGCGCCGACCCGCTCGCGGGGATGCCGCCGCTCGGTCGGCCGGGCGTGCGGATCCTGGCACGGCTGATCGACTTCCTGATCATCTCGATCCCGCTGTATCTGATCTCGCTGCCCTTCGGCGGCGCGGTCGACGTCACCTCGGACAACGGCGACAGTGACGTGAGCAACGCCGTCACCAACACGTACACCGGCCACCAGCTGATCTGGTCACTGATCGCGCTGGTCTGCTACGTCGGCTACGACACCTACTTCACGCACAAGGACGGCCGCACCCTCGGCAAGCGGCTGCTGAAGCTGCGCGTCGCGATGCTGAGCGACGGCAGCGTACCCGGCACCAACGCCTCGCTGATGCGGGCGGTCGTGCTCTGGCTCCCGGCGCTGCTGTGCTGCCCGTGCCTGTGGTGGCTCATCAACATCGTGCTGATGTTCACCGACAAGCCGTACCGGCAGGGCCTGCAGGACAAGGCGTCCAAGACGGTCGTGGTCAGTGCCGGCTGAGCCGTGCGCCGGCCGCTCCCGTCGGGCCGGCGCGCGGGAGTTCAGCGCCGGGCGTTCCCGCCGACGGGCTCCTCGGCACCGGTGGCGCTCTCCCGGGGCGCGCGGGCGGGCGTCCGGTACGCGCGGGGAGCGTCGGCCGGGACCGAGGCCCGGGCCCTGCGGGCCCTGGGGGCGGTCACCGCCACCAGCAGCCCCAGGGCCAGCGCCGCGAGGCAGATCGCGCCCACCGCGAGCGCCGACGAGGCGCCGGACACCAGCAGCAGGACGAAGGTGACGAGGACGACGGTGGCGCAACCGTAGGCGAGTTGTGCGGCAGTCGGACGCGGCATGGCGGTATCCGTCCTGGAGGTCGTCGGATGAGGACCCGTCCACACGTCGGGACGGCCCCGAACGCAAGGCTCTGGACGTGGATGCCCGTGGGGGCCGTGGATAAGCATGCCCTAACTCACCAAGGACGGTGCACGGGGGGCGCATTGGCTCACGAGCTGTGCCAAGGCGCCCGAAAGACGCGCCGGTTGGCGGAAGAGTGATTGTCCGGATAACGGAAGGCGGCTCCTGCATAGTGCACTTGGTCGGTACAAGTCAAGGTCTGTCTTTTCTCCAGCAACTCCGATCAAATGTCGTCACTTGTGACGCGTCCACGTGCGCGCGGCCCTCAGTCACCCCCTGGCCGCGTAAGCGAACGCCCGGGGAGGACATCAGGTGACCAGTAAGAGAAGCGGCCTCCGTGCTGCCGCAGTTGTCGTGGCCATGGCCGCGAGCGCGGCTACCGCGTCGACGTTCTTCGTCGCGCAGGCAGCGCAGCCGACACCGGCAGGAACGTCCGTCACCGAGAGCCGTGACCCGGCTCCGGAGAAGGCCGAGGAGCACAACCTCGAAGGCCCGTTCAGCGAGAAGCAGAACAGTGAGCGCCAGGCAGCCCTGGAGCAGGTCATCTCGGGCGACAAGAAGGTGACCGAACGCGGCGGTTCCAAGGTCGTCAAGCTCGACGACAAGAAGTACGTCGAACTCGGCCGCGAGAAGACCGACAAGATCTTCACCATCCTGGTCGAGTTCGGCGACCAGGTGGACAACTCGACGATGTACGACCCCGACGGCTCCGGCCCCGAGGCGCCCGTCGTCAAGTTCGGCGGCACGCCGGGTCCGGCGCACAACCAGATCGCCCAGCCCGACCCGAAGAAGGACAACAGCACCGCCTGGCAGGCCGATTACAACCAGGCGCACTTCCAGGAGCTGTACTTCGGCACCAGCGCGTCCTCCAACTCGCTGACCAAGTACTACGAGAAGACCTCGTCCGGCCGCTACTCGGTCAACGGCGAAGTCTCCGACTGGGTCAAGATCCCTTACAACGAGGCCCGTTACGGATCCAACTACTGCGGCGCCAGCAGCTGCGCCAGCGTGTGGGACGCCGTCCGCGACGGTGTCAACGCCTGGGCCGCCGACCAGAAGGCCAAGGGCTCCACCACCGAGCAGATCAAGGCCGACCTGGCCCAGTACGACCAGTGGGACCGCTACGACTACGACGCCGACGGCAACTTCAACGAGCCCGACGGTTACATCGACCACTTCCAGATGGTCCACGCCGGCGAGGACGAGTCGGCGGGCGGCGGTGTCCAGGGCGAGAACGCCATCTGGGCGCACCGCTGGTACGCGTACGGCACCAACGCCGGGGCGACCGGACCGACGGGCAACAAGGCGGGTGGCGCGCAGATCGGCGACACCGGCATCTGGGTCGGTGACTACACCGTGCAGCCCGAAAACGGCGGACTGGGCGTCTTCGCCCACGAGTACGCCCACGACCTCGGCCTGCCGGACCTCTACGACACCTCCGGCGGCGGCGAGAACTCGGTCGGCTTCTGGTCCCTGATGTCGGCGGGCTCCTGGCTCGGACGCGGTCAGGGCGAGATCGGCGACACCCCCGGCGACATGACCGCCTGGGACAAGCTGCAGCTCGGCTGGCTGGACTACGACACCGCGAAGGCGGCGACCAAGTCCACGCACAAGCTCGGCGTTTCGGAGTACAACACGGCCAACAAGCAGGCGCTGGTCGTCAATCTCCCCGACAAGGAGGTCACCACCTCCGTCGTCACCCCGGCCCAGGGCACCAAGCAGTGGTGGAGCGGCAGCGGCGACAACCTGTCCAACACGCTGACCCGTTCGGTCGACCTGACCGGCAAGACGTCCGCCTCGCTCGACTTCTCGGGCTGGTACGACATCGAGGCCGAGTACGACTACCTCTACACCGAGGTCTCCACCGACGGCGGCGCCAACTGGACCGCGATCGACGGCACGGTGGACGGCAAGGAGCTGCCGCGCGACGCCAGCGACAAGCCCGGTCTGACCGACACCTCCGGCGCCTACAAGAAGCTGTCGTTCCCGCTCGACGCCTACGCGGGCAAGAAGATCGACCTCCGCTTCCGCTACGCCTCCGACGGCGGAGTGGCCGGCAAGGGCTTCACCGCCGACGCCCTCACCATCAGCGCCGACGGTGCCGTCATCTTCTCGGACGACGCCGAGGGCGACGACAACGGCTGGACGTCGAAGGGCTTCTCGCGGATCGGCGCGTCGTTCACCAACGACTACCCGCAGTACTACATCGCCGAGAACCGCCAGTACACCTCGTACGACGAGACCCTCAAGGTCGGCCCGTACAACTTCGGCTTCTCCACCACCCGCCCGGACTGGGTCGAGCACTACGCCTACCAGAACGGCCTGATGGTCTGGCTCTGGGACACCTCGCAGGCGGACAACAACACCTCCACCCACCCGGGTGAGGGCCTCATCCTGCCGGTCGACTCGCACGCCAAGCCGCTCAAGTGGACCGACGGAACGATCCTGCGGAACAAGATCCAGCCGTTCGACGCCCCGTTCAGCTGGTACCCCAACCAGGGCTTCACGCTGCACAACGCGGACGTGGCACTGAAGATCAAGCCGACGCTGGGCGTCCCGCTCTTCGACGACCACAAGGGCACCTACTGGTACGCGGAGAACCCGACCGGAAGCGTGAAGGTCTCTGACACCAACACGCGCCTCACCATCGTCGACGAGCCGCTCAACGGCTCGACGATCACCGTGAAGGTCGGCCCCTCGACCAAGTAATCCGCATCACCGCAGGTCACAACATGATCGGCCGTTGCCCTCTGGCGGGCAGCGGCCGATCGTGTTTAGGTGCCTGTTATTCCGATCCTTATTGACACGACGTCTCACGGGGGAGCGCGAACCATGGCAGGCGGAGGATTCAGCAGATTGCCGGACGGCTCGGTGGTGGTGGCACTCACCCTGGCCCGTCCGCCCCACGGGGCCCGTCCCGGCGCCCCCGTACGCGTACTCGTCCACGCGGCGAACCGGGCCCGCGCCCTCACCCGGCTGCGCAACCTCGGGCTGCGGGCCGTCTACCTCCGCGGCAACAGCCAGCCGCCCACCCCGGACGAGATCACCGCGGTGCTGCACCATCCGGACGGGCTGCTCTGGCGGGACGCCCCGCAGGCCGCCCAGGAGCTCTGGCACCCCATACGCGCGCTGATGGGCCCGGCCGGACACCCCGGCCCGGCCAGGCCCGCCGCGTAGCGCCCGTCCCGGCGACGGGACCGCGACGCCTCACTCCGGCCGGGCGACGACCGGCTCGCCGGACAGCTCCACACCCGCCGCGCGGAGCTCCTCCAGGGCCCGCACGGTGGTGGGCGCCGCGACGCCCGCCGTCAGGTCGAGCAGGACATGGGTGGTGAAGCCCTCGCGTGCGGCGTCCAGCGCGGTCGCCCGCACGCAGTGGTCGGTGGCGATGCCGACCACGTCGACCTCGGTGACCCCGTGGTCCCGGAGCCACTGGGCCAGCCCCACCTCGTTCTCGTCGAGCCCTTCGAAACCGCTGTACGCCGCCGCGTACGCCCCCTTGTCGAACACCGCGTCGATCGCCCCGGAGGCGACCGCGGGCGCGAAGTTCGGGTGGAAGCCCACGCCCTCCGTGCCGGCGACGCAGTGCACCGGCCAGGAGTGCTCGAAATCGGGCGTGGCCGAGAAGTGGTCGCCCGGGTCGACGTGGTGGTCACGGGTGGCCACCACGTGGCGGTAACCGGCCTGGGCCTCACCGATCAGATCGGTGATCGCGGCGGCGACGTCGGCGCCACCGGCCACGGCGAGGCTGCCGCCCTCACAGAAGTCGTTCTGAACGTCCACGACGATCAACGCGCGGTGCATGGCGGGTGTCCTTCGGGTGGGGGAGCGGATGACGGGCGGGGGGTGGGTCCGAGCACCGAGCCTAGGCAATCGGGCGCGGGCCCGGGAGGCGTTGGTGCCCTCCGGTACGGACCGGCCGGCCGGCCCGCCCTCAGACGTACTCGGTCGGCAGCACCGGCTCGCCCCGGGACAGCTGCAGCGCCGACATCGGGAGCGCCTCGCGCGCCGCGATGTGCCGCTCGCGCGCCGCGTCCAGCGACTCCCGGGCCACCACCTCGCCCCCGCGCACCAGCTCCACCAGGAGCTGCGTACCGGCCAGCTCCGCCGGTACGGGACCGGTACCGATCACCTCGGCCTCCGCGATGCCCCGCGCGTCCAGCCGGCGGGCCGCCCACTTGCGCCCGCCCACCGACGACTTGGCACCCAGCGACTTCTTCGCCACCGGCAGCAGCGGGTCGGCCGGATCGGCGGAGCCGGCCCGCGCCACCAGCTTGTAGACCATCGAGCAGGTCGGACTGCCACTCCCGGTGACCAGCTGGGTACCCACCCCGTACGCGTCCACCGGAGCGGCGGCCAGCGAGGCGATGGCGTACTCGTCCAGGTCCGAGGTGACCACGATCTTGGTCTCCGTCGCACCCAGTTCGTCCAGCTGCTGCCGCACCCGGTGCGCGACCAGCAGCAGGTCGCCGGAGTCGATGCGCACGGCCCCCAGCTCGGGCCCGGCGATCTCCACGGCCGCCCGGACCGCCTCGGCGACGTCGTAGGTGTCCACCAGCAGCGTGGTGCCCCGGCCCAGCGAATCCACCTGCGCCCGGAAGGCGTCCCGCTCGGTGTCGTGGAGCAGGGTGAAGGCGTGCGCGCTGGTGCCCACGGTCGGGATGCCCCAGCGGAAGCCCGCCGCCAGGTCGGAGGTGGTGTGGAAGCCGCCCACGTACGCGGAGCGGGCGGACGCGACCGCCGCCAGCTCGTGCGTGCGGCGCGCGCCCATCTCGATGAGGTTGCGGCCGCCGGCGGCCGCCGACATCCGGGACGCGGCGGCGGCGATGGCCGAGTCGTGGTTGAGGATCGACAGCACCACCGTCTCCAGCAGCACGCACTCGGCGAAGGAGCCCTCCACCCGGAGCACCGGCGAACCGGGGAAGTAGACCTCGCCCTCCGGATAGCCCCAGATGTCACCGCTGAAGCGGAAGCCCGCCAGCCATTCGAGGGTCGGCTCGTCCACGATCTCCTGCTGGCGCAGGAAGGCGATCATCTCGTCGTCGAAGTGGAAGTTCTCCACGGCATCCAGCACCCGTCCGGTCCCCGCGAGGACGCCGTAGCGCCGCCCCTCGGGCAGTCGCCGGGTGAACGCCTCGAAGACGGAGCGGCGGTCGGCCGTGCCCGCCTTGAGGGCCGCCTGCACCATCGTGAGTTCGTACTGGTCGGTGAAGAGTGCGGTCGACGGCACACCGACCCGTCGCCCCAGGTCCGCTGAGTTCATGGCAGGGATGCTACTCCACATCTCGTCAAAGTGACGAAATGTGGGTCGGTTTGTGCGCGGTGCCCCGTCGAGTGGCAGCATGGGAGGGGTGAGCGTCGCTTCCCCCGTAGAAATCGAACGTCCCGAGTCGGCCGAAGAGACCTTCGCCGTCCCCGAGCCCGACGTCCCCTGGGTGACGCTGGTGCACAACGACCCCGTCAACCTCATGAGCTACGTGACGTACGTCTTCCAGGCGTACTTCGGCTACTCCAAGGACAAGGCCCACAAACTCATGCTCGACGTGCACCACAAGGGCCGCGCCGTCGTCTCCAGCGGAAGCCGCGAGGAGATGGAGCGGGACGTCCAGGCCATGCACGGCTACGGCCTCTGGGCCACGCTCACCCAGGACCGCAACTAGAGCGTTCGTCCCCGAACCGCCCCCGACCTTCCGCCCCACCACCATCGGAGACCCCATGGCCGGCCACTTCGAGGCCACCCCCGACGGCGGCGCGGCCGTCGCGCTCGACGAGGTGGAGATCTCCATCCTGCGCTCCCTCGCCGTACAGCTCCTCGAACTCGTCGGGCCCGGGGACGACGCCGCCGAGGGATCGGACCCGCTCGCCGCGCTCTTCGCCGAAGGCCCCAGCGAGCCCCCCTCGGACCCCGCCCTCGCCCGCCTCTTCCCCGACGCGTACGGCGACGACGACAAGGAACTGCGCGAGGCGTCCTCGGAGTTCCGCCGCTTCACCGAGATCGACCTGCGCGCCCGCAAGCGCGAGGACGCCCTCGCCGTCGTCCGCTCCCTCGCCTCCGGCGCCTCCGGCGCCTCCGGCGCCTCCGACGTTTCCGGTGAGGGCGGCGGTGACGAGGAAGAAGGCGAAGGCGGCGGCGAGCTCCGACTCACCGCCGACCAGGCCCGCCAGTGGCTCGGCACCCTCAACGACCTGCGCCTGACCATCGGTACCCGGCTGGAGGTCAGCGACGAGGACCAGGGCCAGGAGGGCTCCCTCTACCGGCTCCCCGACAGCGACCCCCGCAAGCCGATGGTGCTCGCCTACCTCTGGCTCGGCGCCCTCCAGGAAACGCTCCTCGAAGCGCTGATGCCCTGACCCCTGCCGGTACGCCCGGGCGGCCCCGCACCGCACGGCCGACGGCTCAGGCGACCCTCAAATCCGCATAACGATCACGTCACCCGGACGGCCGCTTTTGCAGTGGCCGGAAACACTTGTCCGCTTTTTCCTGTGGTCTGCGCCACAGAATGTCCGAGGGTGTCCCGACATGGCCGTGATAAATCTTCACGACCGCCGGGGGCGCCATCCCTGTTCCCGGAGGCGCTGTCCGCCGGCCGACCGCCGGCGGCACTCCATCCATTTCCGGGGGGGAACAGGACACGGTCCGCGGCCCCACACGGTCGCGGTCCGTCGTGGAGAAAGGCGCAGCACCATGACATCCGCAGAGGTCGACAGCGGGCAGCCCGAGCGGGACGCCACGGACGCCCACGGGAGCGGCGAGGGGTACCAGCGAGGCCTGGGCGCCCGCCAGATCCAGATGATCGCCATCGGCGGAGCCATCGGCACCGGGCTCTTCCTCGGCGCGGGCCGGGCCATCGCCAAGGCCGGGCCCAGCCTGATCCTCGCCTACGCGGTCGCGGGCCTGGTCATCTTCTTCATCATGCGTGCCCTCGGCGAACTCCTCATGTACCGGCCCGTGTCGGGCTCCTTCTCCGAGTACGCGCGCGAATTCGTGGGCCCCTTCGCCGGGTTCGTCACCGGCTGGACCTACTGGCTCTTCTGGGTCGTCACCGGAATCACCGAAGTGACCGCCGGGGCGCAGTACATGACGTACTGGTTCGACATTCCGCAGTGGGTCTCCGCACTCTTCTTCACCCTCGTCCTCTACGCCGTCAACCTCATCTCCGTGAAGGTCTTCGGCGAGCTCGAATTCTGGTTCTCGATGGTCAAGGTGACCGCCATCGTCGGCATGATCCTCATCTGCGCCGGAATTCTCACCCTGGGCTTCTCCGACGCGGGAGACACCGCCTCGGTCACCCACCTCTGGTCCGAAGGCGGCTTCTTCCCGCACGGCATCAGCGGCACACTGATGACCCTGCAGATCGTCATGTTCGCCTTCCTGGCCGTCGAGTTGGTCGGCGTCACCGCGGGGGAGTCCAAGGACCCGAAGACCGTCCTGCCCAAGGCGATCAACACCGTGCCCTGGCGCATCGCCGTCTTCTACGTCGGCGCGCTCATCATGATCCTGTCGGTGGTGCCGTGGTCCGAATTCCAGCCCGCTGTTTCCCCGTTCGTCGCCGCCTTCGAGAAGATGGGCCTCGGCATCGGCGCCGGGATCGTCAACTTCGTCGTCCTCACCGCCGCGCTGTCCTCCTGCAACTCCGGTATGTACTCCACCGGCCGCATGCTCCGCGACCTCGCCCTCAACGGCCAGGGCCCCCGCGCCTTCACCCGGCTCACCCGCAGCGGCACCCCGCTCGTCGGCACCACCTTCTCGGCCGCCCTCATGATGGCCGGCGTCTGGATCAACTACCAATGGCCCGGGCAGGCGTTCACCTACGTCGTCTCCTTCGCCACCATCTCCGGCATGTGGGCCTGGATCATGATCCTCGTCTGCCAGCTGCGCTACCGCGCCCGCGCCGACCGGGGTGAACTCCCGCACTCCACGTTCCGGGCCCCCGGCTCCCCGTACGCCAGTGTCTTCGCGCTCGCCTTCATCGGCATGGTCGTCGTGATGATGGCCGTCGACAAGGACGCCCGGATCTCGCTCTACTGCGCACCGTTCTGGGCGCTGCTGCTCGGCGTCTCGTACCTGGTGCTCAGGGCGCGCGACCCGCAGAACGCGGCCTTCGCCAAGCGCTGACCCCGGGCCCCACGACCCCGCGCCGGATGCTCCGTCCCGGTGCCCAACACCCCACCGTGCGCGGCGCCCAGCGCTCCCGCCGCACCTTCGACCCTCTCTCCCACGGACCGCCCGGCCGCCCCAACGGCCCCGGCGGCCGGCCGGGTCCCGGCCCACCGCACCTCGTCGGGCCGGGACCCGCTTGCCTATCCTGGGCGCCATGCTGACCCTCACCCAGGCCCTGTACGACCAGATCGTCGCCCACGCCCGCGCCGACCACCCCGACGAGGCGTGCGGCGTGGTCGCGGGACCGGCCGGCACGGGCCGCGCCGAGCGCTTCATCCCGATGCTCAACGCCGCCCGCTCGCCCACGTTCTACGAGTTCGACTCGGGCGATCTCCTCAAGCTCTACCGCGAGATGGACGACCGCGACGAGGAGCCGGTCGTCGTCTACCACTCGCACACCGCGACCGAGGCCTACCCCTCGCGCACCGACGTGACCTACGCCAACGAGCCGGAAGCGCACTACGTCCTCGTCTCCACCGCCGACACCGACGAAGCGGGCCCGTTCCAGTTCCGCTCGTACCGCATCGTGGACGGTGTGATCACCGAGGAGGACGTGGAGATCGTCGCCTCCTCCTGAGACGGCCTCCGGACGCGGTTCCGGAGCCGGTGCGCAGGCGCCGCACCGGAACGCACGGGCGGCGGGACCCCGGTGGTCCCGCCGTCTCCGTGCGTCCGGGCCGCCGACGGGGGCATGCGGAGGCCCCGCGCGGGTCCGCGGGACCCGGCGAGGGTCCGAAGTCCGCATGGCGAACGGTTCTGTTCCGCGATGTGAGATCACACTCGGGTTTCCCGAACGGGAATCGATACGATGACCGCATGGTTTCTCATGACGTGAGCGAAATGACGCCGGGCACCCCGCTCGTCGCGCGGCTGCACGTCGACCTGTGCAGGCTTTCCAGTGCGATCTGTCCCGGTCGCAGCCTGCCCACCGGGCCCGCGGCCTGAGTACCGGCCCGAGCGCCCCACCACACGCACCACCACCCGCGCGGGTGCTGAAACGCGCGCCACGCCACCCCGCTTCCGACAGGAGCCCACGCCATGGCCATCGAGGTCCGCATCCCGACCATCCTTCGCACCTACACCGACGGCGCCAAGGCGGTCGAAGGCAGCGGTGAGACTCTCGCCGACCTCTTCCAGGACCTGGAGAGCCGGCACAAGGGCATCCGTGAGCGCATCGTCGACGGCGAGCAGCTCCGCCGGTTCGTGAACGTCTACCTCAACGACGAGGACGTCCGCTTCCTCGACGGCATCGCGACCAAGCTCAGCGACGGCGACAACGTCACCATCCTCCCGGCCGTCGCCGGTGGCATGCGCTGATGCGGTACGACTCCCCGCTGGCGGCCGTGGGCAACACCCCGCTGGTCCGGCTGCCGAGGCTCTCGCCCTCCGACGACGTCCGGATCTGGGCCAAGCTGGAGGACCGCAACCCCACCGGCTCGATCAAGGACCGCCCCGCGCTCCACATGGTCGAGCAGGCGGAGAAGGACGGGCGCCTGCGGCCCGGCTGCACCATCCTGGAGCCCACCAGCGGCAACACCGGCATCTCGCTCGCCATGGCGGCCAAGCTCAAGGGCTACCGCATCGTCTGCGTCATGCCGGAGAACACCTCCCAGGAGCGCCGCGACCTGCTCGCCATGTGGGGCGCGGAGATCGTCTCCTCACCGGCGGCCGGCGGCTCCAACACGGCCGTCCGGGTCGCCAAGGAGCTCTCCGCCGAACACCCGGACTGGGTGATGCTCTACCAGTACGGCAACCCGGACAACGCGGGCGCCCACTACGCCACCACCGGACCCGAGATCCTCGCCGACCTCCCGTCCGTCACCCACTTCGTCGCGGGCCTCGGCACCACCGGCACCCTCATGGGCGTCGGCCGGTACCTCCGCGAGCAGAAGCCCGACGTCAAGATCGTCGCCGCCGAACCCCGCTACGACGACATCGTCTACGGGCTCCGCAACCTCGACGAGGGCTTCGTGCCCGAGCTGTACGACGCCTCGGTGCTGACCACCCGCTTCTCGGTCGGCTCCGCCGACGCGGTCGCGCGCACCCGCGAACTCCTCCAGCAGGAAGGCATCTTCGCCGGTGTCTCCACCGGTGCCGCCCTCCACGCGGCCATCGGCGTAGGCCAGAAGGCCGTCAAGGCGGGGGAGAGCGCCGACATCGTCTTCGTCGTCGCCGACGGCGGCTGGAAGTACCTCTCGACCGGCGTCTACACGGCCCCGACCACGGAAGCCGCCATCGAGACCCTGCACGGCCAGCTCTGGGCCTGACCACCCGCACCGTGTACCCGCGACGCCGACGCCCGCACTCCGGGGCGTCGGCGTTCCGCGTCTCCGTACCAGTACGAGTACCCGTGCCCGCGCCTTGCCGGGGGTCCGCACGAGCATATGGACAGCCCTCAGCCCAGCCCCCGCACCCGCCCCCACAGATCCGGGCCGACCCTGCCCACCCGCCGTCGGAAGCCGTCCACCGCGACCTCCCGCAACTCGTCCGTCTCCAGATAACTCCGCCGCCCCCGCGCGTCGTCCACCGTCCCGGCGGGCAGCGCGATCACCCCCGGCCGCTCCTCGTGATGCTTGCTGGTGATCTTCGCGACCACCGCGCGGCCCCCGCGTACCGACAGCACCAGGCACGGCCGGTCCTTCGAACCCGGCCCGTCCTCGTACGGCACCTCGGCCCACCAGATCTCGCCCGGCTCCGGAACCGGGCCGGCCACTCCGCCCCGCCCCGGCCCCGAGGGGCCGCCCCTCGCGCCCCTGCCCGGCGGCCTCGTCCGGCCGCCCGGACGGCGCCCCGTACCCCGCTCGCCACCCCGGCGCCGCGCACCGCTCCGGCCCCGGCCGTCCACCACCGACGCCACCAGCGCCAGCACGACCAGTACGGCCAGAATCACCCACCAGTACGTTTCCATCCCCCGACCGTACCGGCGCCCGCACCGCCACAGCGGTGCCCCCGCATCACCTCCCCGGCGAACGCGCGCACGACCGAAGCGGCCCCGGCTTCCATCGAACCGGTGACAGCGCAGGTGAGTTCCCCCACAACGGCAGGCCGCGGAGGAGCGACCAGGAGAATCGCGCCTTAGGCTCGACGGACCGCACCCCCCGAATCCACCGGCCGCACCGTCGCCACGTCTCGGAGGTTCACGCTCCATGAAGCTCACCGTCGTCGGCTGCTCCGGCTCCTTCCCGTCCGCGGGATCGGCCTGTTCGAGCTACCTCGTAGAGGCCGACGGCTTCCGGCTGCTCCTCGACATGGGCAACGGTGCCCTCGGCGAGCTGCAGCGCCACGTCGGTCTCTACGACCTCGACGCCGTATTCCTCAGCCACCTGCACGCCGACCACTGCATCGACATGTGCGCGTACTTCGTGGTGCGCTACTACCCGAACAACGGCACCCGCCCCGCCGCCCTCCCCGTGTACGGACCCGAAGGCACCGAGCGCCGGCTGACCACCGCCCACGCCGACACCCCCTCCGAACGCGCCATGGGCGAGGTCTTCGACTTCCGCACGCTCAAGTCCGGCTGGTTCGAGATCGGCCCCTTCACCGTCCGCACGGAGAAGCTCTGCCACCCCGTGGACACCTTCGGCATCCGGATCGAGCACGGCGGCCGTTCCCTCGCCTACTCCGGCGACACCGGTGCCTGCGAGGCCCTGGACGAACTCGCCGAGGACGCCGACCTCTTCCTCTGTGAAGCATCGTTCATCCACGGCAAAGAGGACATCCCGGACCTCCACCTCAACGGTCGCGAAGCAGGGGAATGCGCCGCCCGCGCCCGCGCCGGACGACTCGTTCTCACCCACATCCCGCCGTGGACCGACGCCGAACGCAACATCGAGGACGCCCGCGAGGTCTACGCGGGCCCCGTCGAACTCGCCGTACCGGGCGCCGTCTACGAGATCTGAGCGGCGACCCGGGCCGGCCGGCGCCCGCACCCCGCCGGTCCGGTCCGCCGCCGGAGTCAGGCCCTGCGGCCCCGGCCGCCCAGCGCCATCCGGTTCCAGGTGTGCCGACGTCCCCGGACCGCCACGGAGTACGCGTACAACAGCTCCGGATCGCCCATGCCCGGCAGGAACGCGTCCCCGATGTGATGCGCGTCGACCCCGATCTCCTTGGCGTTCAGGGCCAACTGCGGCACCACGTCCGTGTGCGCACCCTCCTGACTCGTACCGATCGCCCCCATCACCACCGCCCCCGCGTCCTGCACCGCCGCCACCGCACCGGCCGCCAGCTCCTTCGTCACCCCCGGCATCGTCCCCGGCAACGGCAGCACCACCCCGTCCGCCCCCGCGTCCACCAGCGCCGTCAGCCGAGCCGCCGTCAGCCGCTCCGGACGGCCCGCGTGGTGCATCTTCCCGCTCCACAGCGCCACGTCGTCGCCGAGCCCGTCCCGCAGCTTCCCGGTCACCCGCGCCAGCCCCTCGTAGGAACCACCCGTCCCCGGATTCGCCGTCAGACAGAGCATCGCCGCACCCATCCCGATCAGCCGCTTCGCGAACTCCGGCTCCGCCCGCTGGATCTCCGGCACGTCCCCCGGCTCCAGATTGACCCCGACCGGACGGCCGATGTACCCCGCGAGATCGGCGATCGACGCGAAGACACCCAGCCCCGGCAGCACCAGGCGCTCCCCGTCCCAGGCGCGCTCGATCAGATTCAGCACCACGATGTCCGCACCGAAGGCCGCCATCAACTCGGCGTTGTGCACCCCGTTGTCGCCGGGCCGGACGGAGAGCGCGGCCCGGTCCGCGAACACCTCCGCCACCATCGTCCGCCCCTCGGCAGCGGCCACCGAAGCGGTCAGCTCCCGCCCGCGCAGGGCGGCGAGCTGCTCACGGTCGAGATCGAGGATGCGGGGCGTCGTCGGTGAAGTCATGGAACGAGCCTAAGGCGCAAAGGGGTAATTGGGGTGAAACACCCACGCGGTGGGGCGCTGCGGAGACGGACCGAGGGCCCCGGACCGCGCACGGTCCGGGGCCCTCGGGGCCGGGGGCTTTCGGCCCCGGCCGACGCGGCTACTTCGTCACGTCCCGCTCGATCTCCTTCTCCACCTCCGGGGGCTCCCGCCCGGGTGTCTGGAGATTGAACTTGGTGATCGCGAACCGGAAGATCACGTAGTAGATCACCGCGAAGCAGAGCCCGATCGGGATCAGTAGCCATGGCTTCGTATCCAGATGCCAGTTGACGACCAGGTCGATCAGCCCGGCCGAGAAACTGAAGCCCGCGTGGACGCCGAACGCCCAGGTGACACCCATCGACACACCGGTCAGGATCGCGTGCACGCCGTACAGGAGCGGCGCGACGAACATGAACGAGAACTCCAGCGGCTCCGTCACGCCCGTGACGAACGAGGTCAGGGCCACCGAAAGCATCAGGCCCCCCACCTCCTTGCGGCGCTCCGGCCGCGCGGTGTGCGCGATGGCCAGCGCCGCCGCGGGCAGGCCGAACATCATGATCGGGAAGAAGCCCGAGGTGAACTGCCCCGCCGACGGGTCCTCCGCGAAGAACCGGGAGATGTCGCCCTGCACCGTGTTGCCGTCGGCGTCCGTGAAGTCACCCGCCTGGAACCAGAAGAAGGTGTTCAGGAACTGGTGCATGCCGATCGGGATCAGCAGACGGTTGGCGAAACCGAAGATCGCCGCACCCCAGGCGCCGAGGTCGATCAGCTGCTTGGCGAACCAGGTCAGCGCGTCACCGACCGGCTGCCACAGCAGACCGAAGAGCACCCCGAGGATCACGCAGAGGAACGCCATCAGGATCGGCACCAGCCGGCGCCCGTTGAAGAACCCGAGCCAGTCCACCAGCTTCGTGCGGTGGTACCGCTGCCAGACCACCGCGGTCAGCAGACCGATGATGATGCCGCCGAGGACGCCCGGGTTCTGCGGAACACCGTCGGGCACCGCGTCGGTCACCGAGTCGTCCACCGGGAAGGCGGAGAGCACACCCCGGTAGACCAGGAAGCCGACCACCGCGGCCAGCGCCGTCGAACCGTCCGATTTCTTCGCGAAGCCGATCGCCACACCGATGCAGAAGAGCAGGGGCAGACCGACCGTGCCGTCCAGGATCGCGGTACCGCCGTTGAGTAGGACCTTGGACGTCTTGTCCCAGAACGCACCGTGCAGATACGAGTCGAACAGGTTGCCGAGGCTGACCAGCAAGCCTGCCGCGGGCAGCACGGCCACCGGGAGCTGAAGACTCCGGCCGATCTTCTGCAGACCCGAAACCGGGCCGTTCCACCACTTTGGCTGCGGACCCGCAGCCGCGGTCGTACTCATCGACATCCTCCCGGAACACGGTCACGTTCGGCGGTCGTCGCAGCCGGCTCGGGCCAGATGCGCGGACGGTACGGAGCCCGTCCCGAGGGCGGAGCACCGGTGAGCGTCATCCTTGGCGATGGTCCGACCGGGCGCCCGTGAAGTTGGGCCAACCGTGCGTTAGCGTGACAAAGCGGACTCATGGTGGATCCGCACGCTGCGACAGGGAGAAGGACATGGCCAGCAAGGCTGAGAAGATCGTCGCCGGGCTCGGCGGTATCGAGAACATCGACGAGGTCGAAGGCTGCATCACGCGCCTGCGCACCGAAGTCCACGACCCCAGCAAGGTCGACGAAGCCGCCCTCAAGGCCGCCGGAGCCCACGGCGTCGTCAAGATGGGCACCGCGATCCAGGTCGTCATCGGCACCGACGCCGACCCCATCGCGGCCGACATCGAAGACATGATGTGACGGCGTGAGGGGCCCCTCCCGCGCACGCGTCGGCAACGACCGCCAGCGGCGCGTCGGCAACGACCGACGGCAGCGCGTAGGCAACGACCGTCGGCTGACCGCCCTGCCACCGCACCGCCCCTGACACCCCCGCCGGGTGCGGGGTCCCGACCGGACCCGCACCCGGCACCCACCGCCCGCGGCGCACCGGCCCCGCCCGTGCCCGTACGCCGGCCCCCCTCCGTACGCCACGCCGCGACGACACCCGAACGGCACCCCGTCGCACCCGAACGGACCCGCCCCCGCCAACGGATAAAGTCGACGCCATGTCTCGCATCGACGGCCGCACCCCCGACCAGCTCCGCCCCGTCACCATCGAACGGGGATGGAGCAAGCACGCCGAAGGCTCCGTACTCGTCTCCTTCGGCGACACCAAAGTCCTCTGCACCGCCTCCGTCACCGAAGGCGTACCGCGCTGGCGCAAGGGCAGCGGCGAAGGCTGGGTCACCGCCGAGTACTCCATGCTCCCCCGCGCCACCAACACCCGCGGCGACCGCGAATCCGTCCGCGGCAAGATCGGCGGACGCACCCACGAGATCAGCCGCCTGATCGGCCGCTCGCTGCGCGCCGTCATCGACTACAAGGCCCTCGGCGAGAACACCATCGTCCTCGACTGCGACGTCCTCCAGGCCGACGGAGGCACCCGCACCGCCGCCATCACCGGCGCCTACGTCGCCCTCGCCGACGCCATCACCTGGGCCCAGGGCAAGAAGATCGTCAAGGCCGGCCGCAAGCCCCTCACCGGAACCGTCTCCGCCATCAGCGTCGGAATCGTCGACGGCACCCCCCTCCTCGACCTCCGCTACGAGGAAGACGTCCGCGCCGAGACCGACATGAACGTCGTCTGCACCGGCGACGGCCGCTTCGTCGAGGTCCAGGGCACCGCCGAGGCCGAGCCCTTCGACCGCAAGGAACTCAACGCCCTCCTCGACCTCGCCACCGCAGGCTGCGCCGACCTCGCCGCCCTCCAGAACGAGGCACTCGCCCGCACCCTCGGCGCATAGCACCCGCCTCCCCCCGGGTAAAGAAGCAACCAAGAACGCACCGCACAGCGTCGTCACAGACACGGGCGCACGGGTCGAACCGTGCGCCCGTCCATGTGACGACCTGTTCCATGCGTCGAACCGTCCATGTGACACCCGTCCATGCGACGACCCCGGGGAGGGACCGCACCATGGCTCTGCGCCGCCGCCACCACCGCACCGCACTCGCCGTCGCCGCCGCAGCACTGACCCTGACCGCGGCGGCCGGATGCGGCGCCGTCGACAAGGCCCTCGACTGCGTCCGCACCGCCGACGCCATCGCCACCAGCGTCGGCAACCTCCAGCAGGCCGTCTCCAACGCCTCCGGCGACGTGACCCAGGCGTCCGAGTCCCTCGACCGGATCGACCAGGAACTCGGCAACCTCAAGGACACCACCGACAACGCCGACCTCGGCAAAGCCGTCGACGACCTCCAGGCCGGAGTGACCCAGGTACGCGCCTCCATCGAGGCGGGCGACACCACCCCCGACATCGGCCCGATCACCGACGCCGCCGGCGAGGTCGGCAAGGTCTGTTCGCCGTGAACGGGTGAGGTGAGGAGGGCCCGAGGCTCCTTCGTGACGGCGGGGGAGTGACAATCGATCCATGACCCGCCTGATCCTCGCCACCCGCAACGCCGGGAAAATCACCGAACTCCACGCGATCCTCGCCGACGCCGGCCTCCGCCACGAACTCGTCGGCGCGGACGCGTACCCCGAGATCCCGGACGTCAAGGAAACCGGCGTCACCTTCGCCGAGAACGCCCTCCTGAAGGCCCACGCCCTGGCCCGGGCCACCGGCCACCCCGCCATCGCCGACGACTCCGGCCTCTGCGTCGACGTCCTCGGCGGGGCCCCCGGCATCTTCTCCGCCCGCTGGGCCGGCAAGCACGGCGACGACCAGGCCAACCTCGACCTGCTCCTCGCCCAGCTCGGCGACATCGACGCCCCGCACCGTGCCGCCCACTTCGCCTGCGCCGCCGCCCTCGCCCTGCCGGACGGTACGGAGCGCGTCGTCGAAGGCCGGATGCCCGGCACCCTCCGCCGCGTCCCGGCCGGCCTGTACGGCTTCGGCTACGACCCGATCCTCCAGCCCGAGGGCGAGACCCGTACCTGCGCGGAGCTCACCCCGGCGGAGAAGAACGCCATCAGCCACCGCGGCAAGGCATTCCGCGCGCTGGCGCCGGTGGTGCGGGAGCTGGTGGGCTGACGTCGAATGGGGCTACCACCTTCGATGTGAAGGTGATAGCCCCATTTCTCCTGTGGGCCCGGTGGGATTTGAACCCACGACACACCGGACCTAAACCGGCGCCCTCTTGCCAGCTGGGGTACGGGCCCGCTCGTCGATACTCTACTGGGTGAGCCTTCGCCGCTTGGAGAAAGTTTCGGTCTGGCTATGACAAGACGGACACAAGTAGCGCAGATTCTCGCGGCGATCGTCCAGGCGGTCACCGTTGACGTGATCGATCTCCAGTGCAAGGTGCTTGTCCTGCCAGGTGTCACCGATGCCGCACGCGGAACACGTGCGGGGGACCCCGATCTCATCGAGTGCGCGACGCAGCAGTGAGGTGCGGGTCCGGGCGGATCCGGACTCCCTGCGTCGCAAAACTTCGGATGCGCTCCTGCGGCGGGGAGAGCGGGTGCCCAGAGTGTGCCCCTGCCCGGTGAAGTGGGCAGTCGAGAGACCGTACGCGTCGAGGCTCTGTTTCAGCCGGGCGCGGACGGCGCCGTTGTCCGCGTGGCCGAGGAGTCTCAGTACCCCGGCCATGCTCTTGGATCCAGCGACGGCCGAGGCGAGTTCGCCGCGGGACGCGAGACGTGTGCGGTGTCCACGGGCCTTGGTGAAGTGCGAGGTGTCGATCCCCAGGCGGTCGAGCTTTTTCCGGACGTAGCCGTAGGGGCCGTCGCTGGGAGGAATCCCCATGTATTCCAGAACCTCCCGGATGTTGTGGGAGTGGGCCGCGGCTTCCTCGAGGAGTTGTCTCGTGTACGCCCGCGGTCTGCGTTCCGGCAGGGATGCCTCGACGAAATGGGAGGTGTCGATTCCGTAGTGCGTCAGGCGATCGCGCAGGTAGCGGAGCGGCCTGCTGCCGAGCGGGGCGCCCAGTCTGCCGAGCATGTCGACGAGGCTGGCAGAGGTGGCCGCTGCCCGAAGCAGGGTGTCGCGGGGGTACTTGCCCTGGTTGCTCATGCGGTACCCCGCCGCTTTCGCCCACGGTAGGTGTCCGTGACCGCATGGCAATTCGGGCAGATCAAGCGCAAGTTGTCCGGGCGGTTGTCCCACCATTCCCCACTCTTGTGATCGACCTCGAGTCGCAGCGGTTTGCCGTTCCACTCCGTGCCGGTGCCGCACACGGCACACGACTCGGGGATACCCCTCCGAAGCAGTTCACGGCGCAGCCTCCCGCCAGGAACTCTGCCGCCCGACGGGGATCCCAACGTCAGCGCATTTACCGCGGCGCTCTTCGGCCGGCTTCGAGTCACGCTCGAAAAGTGCGATGTGTCGATGCGGAGGATGGCGATCCGGCGGCCGATGTGAGCCTGATTTCCCCCCACCGGGTTGATGCCGAGTCGGCGGACGACTTCCGCCACGCTTGTGGAACAGGCGACCGACTCACGCAGTATCTCCTCCGTGTGGCGCACCCGGGGATCGACGAAGTGGGAGATGTCGATTCCGGCCTCGCGCATCCTGGCTCGTAGGTAGCTCCTGCTCCCCGGCGTCGGTGTGCCACCGCACCATCGCACCGCGTCGTCGCAGTTGGTCGTCTCGCGCGCTGCCTCTTCGAGCAACTCGCGGGTGTAGCGGACCGCCAACTCTCTTCCTCCCCGTCCGGTCGCGTGTGCGCGACCCCGTATGGAGCAACGAACCGTTCAGCGGGCCGTCACGTCCGGAATGCGGCGAGATGTGGAACGCCCCGTACCGCTTCGACGTGGGCCGGGAAGCGGTGCGGGGCGTTCCGTGCGGGCGTTCCGTGCGGGGGTGTGGGTCAGAACTTCGGGTCCGGCGACTGGGCGTGGACGAGTTCGGCCGCTTCCTCCTGGGTCTCCACCGAGGGCGGGGAGCCGTCGAGGGGCTTCTGGGCGGTTTCCTTCATGCAGGCCACGGAGATCACGCCGACCAGGGCGGCGGCCATCGCGTAGTACGCGGGCATCAGGTTGGTGCCGCTCCAGCTGATCAGGGCCGTGACGACCAGCGGGGTCGTGCCGCCGAAGATCGACGCGGAGAGGTTGTAGCCGACCGAGAGGGAGCCGTACCGGACGCTCGTGGGGAAGAGGGCCGGGAGCGCGGCGGACATGGTGCCGAGCATGCAGACCAGCGAGAGGCCGAGCATCAGCAGGCCGACGACGACGGCCGGGATGCTGCCCTGTCGGATCAGCAGGAACGACGGCAGCGAGAGCACCAGGAAGCCGAGCATGCCCGTCATCAGCAGCGGCTTGCGGCCGAAGCGGTCGGAGAGCTTGCCGACCCGGCTGATGACCAGCATGAGGAAGACCATCACCACGAGCAGGATCAGCAGGCCGTGGGTCTCGCTGTAGCCGAGTTCGTCGGAGAGGTACGTCGGCATGTACGAGAGCAGCATGTAGTCGGCGATGTTGTAGGCGCCGACCAGGCAGACGCAGAGGATCAGCGTCGGCCAGTAGGTGCGGAAGATCCTGGCGAGGTCGCCCTTGGCGGTGGTCTCCACGGTGTCGGCGGCCTCGGAGGCGTGGGCGGTGCCGCCCTCCAGCTTCTGGAAGGCGGGGGTCTCGTCGAGGCGGAGCCGGAGGTAGAGGCCGACCAGGCCGAGGGGGCCGGCGACGAGGAAGGGGACGCGCCAGCCCCAGCTCTCCATCTGGCCGGTGTCGAGGAGCGCGTAGAGCGCGGTGACCAGGCCGGCGGCGCCGACGTATCCGGCGAGGGTGCCGAACTCCAGGAAGCTGCCGAAGAAGCCGCGGCGCTTGTCGGGGGCGTACTCGGCGATGAAGGTGGAGGCGCCGCCGTACTCGCCGCCGGTGGAGAAGCCCTGGAGCATCCGGAAGAAGATCAGCAGGGCGGGTGCCCAGATGCCGATCGTGGCGTGCGAGGGGATGAGGCCGATGGCGAAGGTGCCGATCGCCATCATGATCATCGTCAGGGCGAGGATTTTCTTGCGGCCGATCCGGTCGCCCATGGGGCCGAAGAACATGCCTCCGAGCGGCCGGACGAGGAAGGCCACGGCGAAGGTGGCGAAGGAGGAGAGCAGCTGGGTCGTGTCGTTCCCGGACGGGAAGAAGACGTGGCCCAGGGTGACGGCGAGGTAGGAGTAGATGCCGAAGTCGAACCACTCCATGGCGTTGCCGAGGGAGGCCGCCTTCACCGCGCGCTTGACGGCCTGGTCGTCGGTGACCGTGATGTCGGTGCGGCGGAGTCTGGGGTTCTGGCGTTTGCGGACTGCCCGGAAGAGCGTGGGGTGGCGCTTGACCGCGTCGGGGTCGGCCGCCTGGTGGGGTTCGGTGGCCGCCATGGCCGGATCCTTTCCTCGGAGGGTGTTCCGGGGGAGGCTTCTGTGCGGCCATGGCGGTTGCAAACCGAATCGGGGGAGGATTGCGAGTTCCCTCACAGCTTCACGACAGGTTCCTCGCGACTGGCGTCGCCGCTTTCCGCCTGTTCGTGCGAGGTGTCGGCCGTGTCGGCCGTGTCGGCCGTGCCGGCGTGTCCGGGCGGCGGGCCGCACCGGGCGAGGGGGCCGGGCGTCAGATCTTGAGGTCCTTGATGATCTTCGCGACGTGGCCGGTGGCGCGGACGTTGTAGAAGGCGTGCTCGATCAGGCCCTCCTCGTCGACGACGAAGGTCGAGCGGATGACGCCCGTCACCGTTTTGCCGTAGGACTGCTTCTCGCCGTACGCGCCGTACGCCGCGAGGACCTCCTTGGAGGGGTCGCCGACCAGGGTGACCTTGAGGTGCTCCTGCTCGCGGAACTTCGCGAGCTGCTCCGGCTTGTCGGGCGAGACGCCGATGACGTCGTACCCGGCGGCGGCCAGCAGGTCGATGTTGTCGGTGAAGTCGCAGGCCTGCTTGGTGCAACCGGGGGTAAGGGCCTTGGGGTAGAAGTAGACGATCACCTTGCGCCCCTTGTGGTCCGCGAGCGACACGTCCTTGCCGTCGGCGTCCGGAAGGGTGAAGGCGGGGGCGGTGTCGCCGGGCTGGAGTCGCTCGCTCATGGTTCTCCTCGGGTGGCGCGTGGGATGTACGCGACCGAGCGTAATAGGGGTGCCGCCGGGTGTGCGGGCGGTCGAGCTGACAGACTGTCGATGAAGGTTTACCGGACGACCACCACGGAGGCGGCGCAGTGTCGGATACGAGGACCCCTGCGCAGATCGAGGCGGACATCATCAGCAGGCGTGAGCAGCTGGCTGTGGTCCTCGACGAGATCGGGGTGCGGGTGCACCCGAAGACGATCATCGGTGACGCGAAGGCCATGGTCGCCGAGAAGGTGGACCGCACGGCGGGCCGCGCGTACGTCGCGGTGAATCGTTCGGTCTCGGACGTGAAGGCGCGGTTCGTGGCGGAGGACGGCTCGCCCCGGCTGGAGCGGGTGGTGCCGGTGGCGCTGCTCGCGGTCGGTGTGGTGGGTCTGCTGGTCGTGTCGACGCGGCGCGGGAACGGGAACTGCCGGCGCCGGAAGTAGCCGGTCCGGTGCTCCCGCGGCGGGGGCGCCCGGTCGGGCGTCCTGGGCGCGGGAAGGATACGCGGCGTGACGCGGAAGCGGGTGGACACACCCCTACGGCGTACGGGCGGCGGCCCGGCGGGTAGGTTGCGGGGCGTGAGCGACAACACCCAGGACGACAAGCTGCCCATCCGCATGTTGCACGACCGTGTGCTGGTCCGGTCCGACTCGCCGGAGGGCGAGCGCCGGTCGGGCGGCGGCATTCTGATTCCCGCGACGGCGGCGGTGGGCCGTCGGCTGGCCTGGGCCAGGGTGGTGGCGGTGGGCCAGAACGTGCGGTCGGTCGAGCCCGGGGACCGGGTGCTGTACGACCCCGAGGACCGCGCCGAGGTCGAGGTGCGGAGCGTCGCGTACGTACTGATGCGGGAGCGGGATCTGCACGCGGTGGCGGCGGACCGGTTCGAGGGCTCGGTGGATTCGACGGGTCTGTATCTGTAGCCCCCGGCCTGCGGGCTGTATCCGTAGCCCCCGGCCCGCTTGCTCCGGTGGGGCCCGGTGACCGCGGTCACCGGGCCCCACCGCGTTTGTTGCTACGGTGGGATCACCCGACGAGACGCGCCGTACCGGGCTTGTAAAGACGACGCAGTCCGTGTTGTTCCGCGTGTCGTCGTCGGAGGTGGCCGTCGTGGCCTGGGTTCTCTTGATCATCGCCGGTCTGCTCGAAGTGGGCTGGTCGATCGGTATGAAGTACGCGGAGGGGTTCACCCGGCTGTGGCCGAGCGTGTTCACCGTCCTCGGGATCGTGGCCAGCATGCTGCTGCTCGCGCAGGCGGCGAAGTCGTTGCCGATCGGTACGGCGTACGGCGTCTGGGTGGGGATCGGGGCCGCCGGTGCGGCGGTGCTGGGGATGGTGGTGCTGCACGAGCCGGTGACCGCCGCCCGGATCTTCTTCGTCTGTCTGCTGCTGGTCTCCGTGGTGGGGCTGAAGGCGACCTCGGGGCACTGAGCCGCCTCCGGTCTGCGGGGTGGTCCGCCCCGGGGTCTCACCGCCAGGGGTAGCGGAACTCCGGGCCCCGGTCCGGGCCCCGGGCGCCGCCGACGAAGCCGCCGTCCCGGGGGCCGCCGGTGCCGTTGTTCCCGGTGGGGCCGGGTTCTCCGTCGTCCCCGGTGGTGCCCGCGTCGGTGCTGCCGCCGTTCGCGCCGCCGTCGCCGGCGGTGCCGCCGTTCGCGGTGCCCCCGTCCCCGTTGTCTCCGGTGCCGCCGCCGGTTCCAGTGCCGCCGCCGGTTCCGGTGCCGCCGTTCGCGGCGTTGCCGCCGGTGGGGCCCGTTCCGGTGGTGCCGCCCGCGCCGGTGTCGGTCGGGCCGGGGGTGGCCGGGGCCGTGCCCGCGGGGGTGGTGGGGATCTCGCCGCTCGGGGTGTCCGAGGGGGAGTCGGGGTCGTTGGGCGACGTCTCCTCGCCGGTGGGGTCCTCGGGTTCCTGAGGTTCCTCGCTGCCCTCCGCGAGATCCAGGTCGAACTCCTGCACCTCGGAGCCTTCGAGGGCGGCGGCGGTGTAGTCGGCCCAGGTCTCGGCCGGGGCGCCGCCGCCGTTGACGCGGGACTGGCCGAGGGCTCCGTACAAGGACTCCTGCGTCCCGGTGTCCGGGTCCTGGCCCATGACGGCGACGACGGTCGCGAGGTCCGGGGTGTAGCCGGCGAACCAGGCGGCCTTGTCCTCCTCGGCGGTGCCGGTCTTCCCGGCGGCCGGGCGGCCCGCGGCCCGGGCGGCGGTTCCGGTGCCGCCCTCGACGACGCTCCGCAGGATCGCGGTGGTGGTGTCGGCGGCCTGTCTGCTGACGGCCTGCCGGGTGGTGGTGCCGGGCAGCGAGACGGTCCGGCCGTCCTTGGTGACCTTCTCCACGAGGGTGTACGTGCCACGGCGCCCGTGGTTGGCGAGGGTCGCGTACGCCTCGGTCATGTCGAGCACACTGGCGGTGGCCGGGCCGAGCGCGATGGACGGGGAGGCGGTCAGGTCGGGGGTGTTCTCGGGGATGCCGAGGTCGACCGCCGCCTCCTTGACCTTCTCGGGCCCGACGTCCTCGGCCATCTGCGCGTACACCGCGTTGACGGACTTGTCGGTGGCCGCGCGGACGGTGATGTCGCCGTAGCTGAGGTCGTCCTCGTTGGCGGGGGCGTACCCGGTGTCGCCCCGACTCCCTTGTACAGGACGCTTGTTGGTGCCGTCGTAGCGGGTGTTCGGGGTGATGCGGCGGCCGTCCTGGGTGGTGGAGTCGTTGGCGACGGCGGCGGTGAAGACGAACGGTTTGAAGGTGGAGCCGACCTGGTAGTCGCGGCGGGTGGCGTTGTTGACGTACTGGCGGGTGTAGTCGATGCCGCCGTACAGGGCGACGACCTCGCCGGTGGCGGGGTCGATGGAGGCGCCGCCGACGCGGACGTTGCGGTCGGCCTTGTTGCCGTCGTCGGTGCGGGAGGTCACGTTCTCCTCGACGGCGTCCACGAAGGCGTCCTGCTTCTCCTTCTCCAGGGTGGTGGTGATCCGGTACCCGCCGGTCGCGAGGGTCTCCTCGTCGACGATCCCGTGGCCGGTGAGGTAGTCCTTCACCGCGTCGACGACGTAACCGCGCTGCCCCGAGAGGCCGGTGGACGTCTTCGCCTCGTCCGGCGGCGGGAAGGTGAGCGCGGCGCGCGCGGACACCCCGAGCCACTCCTCCTTGGCCATGCCGTCGAGTACGTAGTTCCAGCGGGCGAGGACGGCCGGCTTGTTCTCCGGGTGGGCGACGACGTCGTACGCGCTGGGGGCGTTGAGGAGCGAGGCGAGGTACGCGCCCTCGGCGACGTCCACGTCGGTGACGTCCTTGCCGTAGTACGCCTGGGCCGCGGCCTGGATGCCGTAGGCGTTGCGGCCGAAGTAGCTGGTGTTGAGGTACCCCTCGAAGATCTGGTCCTTGGTCTGCTCGCGGTCCAGCTTGATCGCGATGAAGAACTCCTTGGCCTTGCGGACGACCGTCTGCTCCTGGCCGAGGTAGTAGTTCTTGACGTACTGCTGGGTGATGGTCGAACCGCCCTGTCTGCCCTTGCCGGTGACGGTGTTCCAGGCGGCGCGGAGCATGGCGCCGATGTCGACGGCGCGCTCGGAGTAGAAGTTGCGGTCCTCCGCGGCGAGCACGGCGTGCCGCACGTCCACGGGGACCTGGGCGAGCTGGACGTTCTCCCGGTTGACCTCGCCGTCGCGGGCGATGACCGCCCCGTCGCGGTAGAGGTAGACGTTGCTCTGGGCGGTGGCGCTGGAGTTCGCGGCGGGGATGTCGACGAGCTGGTACCCGGCGATGAAGCCGCCCACGAGAAGCACGGCGATCAGCAGTACGGCCCCGAGGACCATGCGCCAGGTCGGTACGAGGCGGCGCCATCCCTTGCGCCGGGGGCGTTTCGGGCGCTTCTTCGCGGTCTTGCCGTCCGGTGTCCCGTGCGGGTGCTCCTCCCCGGCGGGCGCGGCGTCCTCGTGTCCGGCAGGTTCCCCCGAGGAGTCCCGGGGGGCCCAGCGCTCTGGCTCGTCGCTCATGTCGGTGAAGACTCCTCGGCCGCGGGACAGTCCTCTCATACTGCCCCTTTCGCACCGATAACCCTCGGAACGCACCTGGTTGCGCCCCGGTACGCCCTGCGGAATGCCGCGCGCGCCCCCGGAAAAGAGGTCGCCGGGCGCCGCAAACCTGGGTTACTGTCGGCCGCTTTGGCGCCGGGAGGGGAGAGACGTGCGGGTTTATGCCGTGGTGGCGGCGGGCGGGTTCCGCCGGCATGCCACGTACCGGATGGCGACGATGGCGGGGATCTTCACCAACACCGTCTTCGGCTTCATCATCGCGTACACCTACACCGCGCTCTGGGCGGAGCGGCCGGACCTCGGAGGGTACGACACCGCGCAGGCGCTGACCTACGTCTGGCTGGGACAGGCGCTGCTGATGACGTGTTCACTGATGGGCGGCGGATTCGAGAACGAGCTGATGGAGCGCATCCGCACCGGCGACATCGCGATCGACCTCTACCGGCCCGCCGACCTCCAGTGCTGGTATCTGGCCGGGGACCTGGGCCGGGCCGCCTTCAACTTCCTGGGGCGCGGCGTCGTACCGATGACGATCGGTGCGTTCGCCTTCGACCTGGCGCTGCCCGTCTCGCCCTGGACGTGGCTGGCGTTCCTGGTGTCGCTGGCGCTCGGGGTGGTGGTCAGCTTCGCCGTCCGCTTCCTCGTCGCGCTGGCCGCGTTCTGGCTGATGGACGGGGCGGGGGTGCTCCAGATCAGCTTTCTGACGGGGCTGTTCTTCTCGGGGCTGCTGCTGCCGCTGAATCTGTTCCCGGGGCTGCTGGGCGAGGTGGCGCGGGCCCTGCCGTGGTCGGCGTTCCTCCAGGTGCCCGCCGACGTGTTCCTCGGCGAGCGGACCGGGTGGGACCTGGTGGGGGCGCTCGCCTTCCAGGCGGGCTGGGCGCTGGTGCTGCTGTCGACGGGCCGGGTGCTCCAGTCCGTCGCGACGAGGAGAGTGGTGGTGCAGGGTGGCTGACACGGTGCTCGTCCCGGGCGGCGGAGGCGCGGGCGGTGACGGCGGCGGCAGCGGTACGGACGGTGACGCGCGTACGGGACGGGGGTCCGGGTCCGGCGCCTGGGCCCGGCCAGGTCCCGGCGAGCGGTCGCCGCTGGTGGAGGGGGTCCGCGCCTACCGGCTCATCGCGGGGATGTGGATCCGCTCGACGATGGCGTACCGGGCGTCGTTCGCCATGACGACACTCGGCAACTTCCTCGCGACGGTCTTCGACTTCGTCACCATCATGCTGATGTTCGGCCACGTCGACGCCCTGGGCGGCTACTCCCTGCCGGAGACCGCCCTGCTGTACGGGATGGCGGCGACCGCGTTCGGGCTGGCCGACCTGCTGCTGGGGTCCCTGGACCGGATCGGTGAGCGGGTGCGGGACGGCACCTTCGACACGCTGCTGGTGCGCCCGGTGCCGGTGCTGGTGCAGGTGGCGGCCGACCGGTTCGCGCTGCGCCGGGTGGGGCGGATCATCCAGGGGCTGATGGTGCTGGGGTACGCCCTGGTGGTCCTCGACATCGACTGGACCCCGCTGAAGGTGCTGCTGGTGCCGCTGGCGGTGGTGAGCGGCGGGGCGTTCTTCGGGGCGGTCTACGTCGGTGGGTCGGTCGTCCAGTTCTTCGCCCAGGACGCGGCACAGGTGCAGAACTCCTTCACGTACGGCGGCCAGACCCTGTTGCAGTACCCGCCCTCGGTCTTCGCCCGCGAGCTGGTGCGCGGGGTGACGTTCGTCGTGCCGCTGGCCTTCGTCAGCTGGCTGCCCGCGCTGTACGTGCTGGGGCGGGAGTACCCGGTGGCGCTGCCGGAGTGGGTGGCTTTCCTCTCGCCGCTGGTGGCGGCCGGGTGCGGGCTGCTCGCCGGGCTGGCGTGGCGTGCGGGGCTGCGGGCGTACCGGAGTACGGGAAGTTGACCGGGAACGGGGTTGCGGGGATGGGTTCGGGCGTGGGGACGGGAGCGGACACGGGCATGGAGCGGAACACGGACACGGGTGTGGCAGCGGCGGTGACGGCGGTGGGGCCGACGGTGAGGACGAGTGTGGGGGCGGCGGTGACGGCGGTGGGGCCGACGGTGAGGACGAGTGTGGGGGCGGCGGTGGCCAGGGACGTACGGCCCCCGGGGCCCGACGATTCGTTCATCGAGCTGGACGGGGTGGAGAAGGTCTTCCAGGTGCGCAGCAGGACGGGCTTCCTGCGGCGCGAGCGCCGCGAGGTGCGCGCGGTGGACGGGATCAGCTTCCGGGTGGCGCGCGGCGAGATGGTCGGGTACATCGGCCCGAACGGCGCGGGCAAGTCGACGACGATCAAGATGCTGACGGGCATCCTGACCCCGAGCGGGGGCCGGTTGCGGGTCGCGGGCGTCGACCCGTCACGGGACCGCACCCGGCTGGCGCACCGCATCGGGGTGGTGTTCGGGCAACGCACCACGCTGTGGTGGGACCTGCCGTTGAAGGACTCGTACCGGCTGATGCACCGCATGTACCGCATCCCGGAGGCGCGTTACCGGGAGAATCTCGATCGGTGCGTCGAACTTCTCGATCTGGGAGACCTGTTGGACAAGCCGGTGCGGCAGCTCTCCCTCGGGCAGCGGATGCGCGGCGACATCGCGGCGGCACTGCTGCACGATCCGGAGGTGCTGTACCTGGACGAGCCGACGATCGGGCTCGACATCATCTCCAAGACCAAGGTGCGGCAGTTCCTCAAGGACCTCAACGAGGAGCGGTCCACCACCGTGCTGCTCACCACCCACGACCTCACCGACATCGAGCAGTTGTGCCGCCGGGTGATGGTGATCGACCACGGCCGGCTGATGTACGACGGCGCGCTCGCCGGGCTGCACGAGGCGGGGGAGGGCGAGCGCGTGCTGATGGTGGACCTGGAACGCGAACTCCCGCCGATCGCGGTGGAGTCGGAGGGGCCGTTGCGGGCGCGGGTGCTCAGGACGGAGGGGCCGCGCCAGTGGCTGGCGCTTCCGGCGGGCGCCTCCGTGGCCCCGCTGGTGGCGCGGATCGCGGCGGAGTACCCGCTGAAGGACCTCTCGGTGCGGGAGCCGGACATCGAGGACGTGATCGCCCGGATGTACGCGGCGGGTTCGCACCCCGCGGCGTGACCCGGGGGCTCTGGTCCGTGGGTGCGCGTGGTGCATAGGGTGGGCGCCATGACGAGTGAACTCCCCGACATGCGCGCCTCCGACGCGGAACGGGAACGGATCGCCGAGATCCTGCGGGACGCCATGGCCGAAGGCCGCCTGGACATGGGTGAGTTCGAGCAACGGCTCGAATCGGCCTACGCGGCGCGCACGCGGGGAGAGTTGACCCCGCTCGTCCGTGATCTGCCGCTTTCCGGGGAGCAGTTGCCGGACGTGGGCGGGGCCGCGGTGACCGCGTGGTCGGAGCGGATCGGGGGAGAGCCGACGTCGAAGGGCGGGTTCGCGTTCTGGGGCGGCTTCAGCCGCAAGGGGCGATGGACCGTGGGCCGGACGTTCACCTCGTTCGTGATGTGGGGCGGCGGGGTCGTCGATCTGCGCGAGGCCCGTTTCGCGGAGCGCGAGGTGACGATCCGCTGCGTCGCGATCATGGGCGGTATGGGTGTCACCGTGCCGCCGGACGTTCATGTGCGGGTCAACGGAACCGGATTCATGGGCGGGTTCGACGAGCGGGCCAAGGACGAGGGCGAACCCGCCCCGGACGCGCCGAGGGTGACCGTCACCGGCTTCGCCCTGATGGGCGGTGTCGGCGTGGAGCGCAGGTGGAGCAAGGCGGAACGCCGCCGCCGCAAGGAAGCCGAAGCGGAAGCCAGGGCGAAGGCGGTGGGCGGGCCGGGGGAGTCGCGGGGACCGGGCGGCGGCAAGGGGCTGCGCTGAGGCCGGTGGGCCGGCCGCCGGGCCCGGTGCGCAGGGCCGCGCCGGGCCGGGTACGCGCCGGGTACGGTCCGCCGGCCGCAAGCGACGCTGAAGCCTTGAAGCCTTGAAGCCTTGAAGCCTTCAGCGCTTCGGGCCGCCGGACAGCAGGCCGGGGTCGATGCTGTCGGCGAGGGCCTGGTAGCCCCGGTCGTTGAAGTGCAGATGGTCGCCGCTGTCGTAGTCCGCCCGGATGCGTCGCGGTGCGGCCGGGTCGCGGACCACCTCGTCGAAGTCCACGTACGCGTCGAACACCCCGCCGGCCCGGATCTGTTCGTTGACCTCCTGCCGGATGGCCTCGCGGGACGGCGTGAAGTTCGCGATGCCTTCGAACGGGGTCAGGGTCACCCCGATCACCCGCAGCCCCCGGGCGTGGGCCTGGTCGGTGAGCCGGCGCAGGGCGTCCACCACCCGCTGCGGGTCCAAGTGCCAGGCGGCGGTCTGGGCGTCGTTGATGCCGAGCGCGACGATCACGGTACGCACTCCCGTGACGCCCAGCGCGTCCCGCTCGAAGCGGGTGACGCCCGCGATGCCGCCCCGGCCGTCCGACAGCAGCCGGTTCCCCGAGATGCCCTCGTTCGCCACGCCCCAGCTGCCCTTCAGGCGGTCGGAGAGCAGGTCCGGCCAGCGTCTGTCGGCATCGGGGGTGGAGCCGCTGCCCGCCGTGAGCGAGTCGCCGAACGTCACGACGGTGCCCGAGGCGGCCGTGCTGAAGACGTCCACGGCCGTCAGGTAGCGCCACTCGTCGATGGGCCGGGTGGTGCGGGCGTCGACCAGGTACGAGGTCTGGAACGAGGCGGGGTGCTGGGTGATGTGCCCGCCGGTCACGGGCGTACGGAAGGACACCACGAGGTCCGAGTCGGCCGCGATCCTCGTACGGACGGAGTCGCTCACGACCTGCCCGCCCGCCGGGACGGTGACCCTGCTCGCGCCGTCGAACGTCACCGCGTGGGAGCCCACCCGCGCCCGGTCGACCACCAGCGCGCCGGTGCCGAAGAGGTTCGAGAGGGTGATGCGCGCCGCGTAACCGCCGGTGCTGGTGTGCACGGTGTTGCGTACGGTCGTGCCCGCCGGAGCGTAGGTGCCGGCCGGGGCGGCGCGTACCGGCGCCGCGGTCCAGGTGGCGACCCACCGGCCGCCCGCTCCGGCGGACTCCCGCCCCGAGGGGTGCTCGCCGGACGCCCGCACGTCGGTGTCACGGGGGTCGGTGAACCGCGCCGTACCGAGGGCGAGCGCCGCGGCGAGCACGGCGGTACCGGTCACGAGGGCGGGCAGCAGGGCACGCCTGCGGAGGCCGGAGCCCCGGCCGGGCGCGTGGGAGCCGGGCTCGCGGGGGCCGGGCTCGTGGGGGCCGGGGTCCGGTCCGGCCTGGTCACTACGGGCGACCCTGGACATGTGCGGTACGTCTCCTCGTGCTCGGCCCCGGGGGCCGGGGAAGCCGGTGTGCGACGGGCCGCCGGGAACTGGGCGGGCGGCCCGGGAGTAGGACAGTGGGGACAATGCGTACAGCGGGGGGAAGACGTGTACGCGAACGGGTGGCGCGGTCGGGGCGACCGGGCGTACGGCGGACCGGTACACGGCAGAAAGCGAGGCGGGACGCGGTGGATGGTAATGAACCGGGCGCGGGCACGGGGCCGGAACACGGCACGGACGCTCATCCGGATCACGGCGGGAGGACGGGAGCCCCGGCCGGCGTGACGGAGGGCCGGGGCGCCGGGGCGGGCCCCGGCGGTGGCCCGGACGGCGTCGCTGCCGACGGTACGGCACGGGCTCCGCGCGGCGCCGGACGGGCCGCCGCGCCCCTGGCCGCCTTCGCGTACACCGCCGCCGACGAGGAGAAACGGCGCGGGGTGCGCCGGATGAAGATCACCGCCACCGGGCTGTTGCTGCTGGTCGCGGTCGTCTACACGCTCGCCACCTGGGCGAAGAACTCCGGTGTGGGCGGCTGGCCCGGCTACGTCGCCGCCGCGGCCGAGGCGGGCATGGTGGGTGCGCTCGCCGACTGGTTCGCCGTGACGGCTCTCTTCCGGCGGCCGCTCGGCCTGCCCATCCCGCACACCGCGATCATCCCGACGAAGAAGGACCAACTGGGGGCGTCGCTGGGTTCGTTCGTGGGCGAGAACTTCCTCTCCGCGGACGTGGTGCGGGGCCGTATCCACGCGCTGGGCGTCGGCGGGCGGGTCGGCGCCTGGCTCGCGGAACCGGCCCACGCCGACCGGGTCACCGCCGAACTGGCGACGGCGCTGCGCGGGGCGCTGACCGTGCTGCGGGACGCCGACGTACAGGCCATCGTCGGTGAGGCGATCACCCGGCGGGCCGACGCGGTGGAGGTGGGCCCCGGGCTCGGGAAGATGCTGGAGAAGGTGGTGGCCGACGGCGGTCACCGCAAGGTCGTGGACCTGGTCTGCGTCCGCGCGCACGACTGGCTGGTTCTGCACGGTGACGCGGTGATGGACGCGGTGCAGGGCGGTGCGCCCGGCTGGACCCCGAGATTCGTCGACAAGCGCGTGGGGGAGCGGGTCTACAAGGAACTGCTGCGGTTCGTCACGGAGATGCGGGACATGCCGGGCCACCCGGCGCGCGACTCCATCGACACGTTCCTGGCGGACTTCGCCGCCGACCTCCAGACGGACCCGGACACCCGGGAGCGGGTGGAGCGGCTGAAGTCGGAGATCCTGGGGCGCCGCGAGGTGCAGGACGTGATCGCCTCCGTCTGGTCCTCCGTACGCACGATGATCCTCGCGGCGGCCGAGGACGAGCGGAGCGAACTGCGGCTGCGGGCGCGGGCCTCACTGATGTCCCTGGGCGCCCGCCTCGCCACGGACCAGCGGCTTCAGGCCAAGCTGGAGGGGTGGCTGGAGGACGCGGCGGCCTACGTCGTCACCACCTACCGCACCGAGATCACCTCGCTGATCAGCGACACCGTGGCGGGCTGGGACGCCGACCAGACGTCGAGGAAGATCGAGGCCCACATCGGCCGGGACCTCCAGTTCATCCGGATCAACGGCACGGTGGTCGGCGCGCTCGCCGGACTCGCGATCTACACGGTGTCGCGGGCCCTGGGGGGATAAGGCCGGGATCCGCACGTCATGTCCGTCCCGGTCGCCGGGGGTGGTGTTCCCGCCCGGCGACCGGGACGACCGGGGTGCCCCGGGTCGCTCAGGCCGCGCGGCGGGTGACGGCCCAGGAGGCGGCGGCGACCCCGCCGGCGACGGTGAAGACGGCGGGCCAGGCGCCGAGCTTCTTGGCGAGCACGTGCGAGCCGGCGAAGGCGGCGACGTACGCCGTGGTCAGCCCGGCGGCGGCGCGGGGGCCGGCCGTCCTGTTCCACTCGTACGCGGCGGCCGCCCCGGCGACGGCGAGCGCGGCGCCGCCCAGGGGCCGCTTCCGGGTCCACCGGGCCACCCCGTAACCGCCGACGAGCCCGCTCGCCGCCACCGCCGCTGCCGGAATCTTCGCCATGGCAGGCACCTTCGCTTTCGTGTTGTCGTCAGGCCCCGTGCCGACGCGTCCCGCGTCCGGGGATTCCGAGGCTAACGCGCCGATACGTGCCCGAACCACGGACCCCGGGGACACAGGGGTGCACAGGCGTTTACCCTGGGGGTGAACGCCTGTGCACCCGTCGGGCGTGCCCGCCCTCACCGCCCTCACCGCCTTCACCGCCCTCACCGCCTTCACCGCCTTCACCGCCCTCACCGCCTTCCCGGAGAACGCATGCCAGCGGACATACCCACCCCGCCCCCGACGCCCGCCCGGCCCACCGCCCCGACTGCCGGAAAGGGCGCCGGAGTCCCGAAGTCGCCCAGCCTGGCGATGGCCATCCTCGCCTTCTGCGGCGTCGTCGTCGCGGTCATGCAGACGCTCGTCGTCCCGCTGCTGCCGCACATCCCGGAGCTCACCGGCGCCACCCCGTCCGCCGCGAGCTGGCTCGTGACCATCACCCTGCTGACCGGAGCGGTCTTCACCCCGGTCCTCGGCCGCGTCGGAGACATGTACGGCAAGCGACGCGTGCTGCTCGCCTCGCTCGTCTCGCTCCTCGCCGGTTCCGTGCTCTGCGCGATCAGCTCCCACATCGGCGTCCTCATCACCGGCCGCGCGCTCCAGGGCGCGGCGCTCGCCGTCGTACCGCTGGGCATCAGCATCCTGCGCGACGAACTCCCCCCGGAGCGCGTGCTGCCGGCCGTCGCCCTGATGAGCTCCACGCTCGGGATCGGCGCGGCCGTGGGCGTACCGGTCGCCGCGTTCGTCGTGGAGCACTTCGACTGGCACACCATGTTCTGGGTGTCCGGCGTGATCGCCCTGATCGACATCGTGCTGGTGTTCCTCTTCGTGCCGGAGTCACCGGTGCGCGACCGGGGCCGCTTCGACGCGGTCGGCGGGCTCGGGCTCGCCGCCGTACTCGTCTGCCTGCTGCTCCCCGTCACCCAGGGCGGCGACTGGGGCTGGACCTCCCCGGCCACCCTCGGCCTCCTGGTCGCCGCCGTGGTCATCGGGCTGCTCTGGGGCGTGTACGAACTCCGCGCGGCGAGCCCGATGGTCGACCTCCGGGTCTCCGCCCGCCCCGCCGTCCTCTACGCCAACCTCGCGGCGCTCCTCATCGGCTTCGCCTTCTACGCCAACTCCCTGGTGACCGGGCAGATGGTGCAGGAACCGAAGGTCACCGGGTACGGACTCGGCGCCTCGATCGTCGTCAGCGGGCTCTGCCTGCTGCCCGGCGGGGTCGCCATGGTGCTGCTGTCGCCCGTCTCGGCGCGCATCTCCGGCGCGTACGGGCCGAAGGTCAGCCTGGCGCTGGCCTCGGTGATCATCGCCGTCGGATACGGCGTCCGTTACTTCACCAGCCACAGCCTCTGGACGATCGTGGCCGGCGCGACCGTCGTCGCGGCGGGCACCGCCATCGCCTACTCCGCGCTCCCCGCACTGGTGATGCGGGCGGTACCGGTCAGCGAGACCGGCGCCGCGAACGGGCTGAACACCCTGATGCGCTCGGTCGGCCAGGCCTTCTGCAGCGCCGCCGTCGCCGCCGTGCTGAGCAACGTCACCTTCGAGGTCGGCGGCCTCACCGCCCCGACGCTCCACGCGTACCAGCTGGTCTTCCTGATCGCCGGAGCCGCCGCCGTGCTCGCGCTGCTGGTCACGCTGCTGCTGCCGGGAACGGGTGGTGCGAAGACGGGTACGGTCGAAGGTACGAACAAGCGGGCGGACCGGAAGGCAGGTGCGCCGGCCGCAGCCATTCAGGAGGGCGCATGACCGGTCGGGCCGCAGCGCACGCCGTACCGCCGGGACCGCACGGATCACCGGAGCCGGCGGGGTCTCGCCCGGAGGCATCGGTGGCGCCGGACTCCGGCAGCGGCAAGGCGGCGATCCTGCTGGCGGCCCGGCGGGCGTTCATGCGGAACCCGTACGCCGAGGTCACCATCAGGGGCATCGCGGCCGACGCCGGAGTGAGCCCGTCCCTGGTGGTCAAGCACTTCGGCCGCAAGGACGAGCTCTTCAACGCCGTCGCCGACTTCGGCCCCGAGGCCGACGCGATCTTCGACGCCCCGTTGGACCGGTTGGGCCGGCACATGGTGCTCACACTCGTGCGCCGCCGCCGGGCATCCGGCTCGGACCCTTTCCTGCGGGTGGTCTTCTCGCTGGGCAACCGCGACGAACGCGTCCTGCTGCGGCACCGGTTCCACGAGCAGGTCACCGACCGGCTGGCCGCGCGGCTGCCGGGGCCCGACGGCCGGCTCCGTGCCGAACTCGTCGCGGGCCAACTCCTCGGCCTCGGCGCGGCCCTCGCCCTGCACCCCGAGGGGGAGGGATCCCGCACCACCCCGGAGCGCCTCGCGGACCTCTACGCGCCGGCGCTCCAGACCCTGGTCACGGGGGCGGACGGGGTGGGCCGGCCGGACGGGGTGGGCCGGCCGGACGGCGGGAGTCAGGACGGATACGTGTCGTAGCAGTCGGGCACCGGGTAGTACAGCGCCTCCCACGTCAGCGCGCCGATCACGCCGTCCTCACGCAGCCCGTGACACCCCTGGATCCACTTGATCTTCGTCTGCGTGGCCGCCCCGAACTTCCCGTCCACCTTGAGCTTCGGCACCAGCCCGCCCCACACGTTGCTCAGGCACTGCGCCTGCTTCACCGCGGCCCCGCTGCTGCCGGACCGGAGCACCGGCCGGTTCGAGGTGGCGGTGTACGCGCACCCGCCCGGCACGGCGGCCACGGTGGGCGCGGCCGTCTCCGGGGCGGCGGCAGCCCCGGGTGCGACCGCGAGGGCCCCCAGGGTCAGCGCCGCGGCACCCGCGAGGGCGACGACACGGCGCCTGCGGGCTGACGGGCGCGCGGGAGGAACGGATGAGGAGGCGGTACGGGAGACGGTCATGCCGGAACCTCCGGTTCGGGGTACGACTGGCTCCGGCGGGCCCGCCAGGTCTGGCCCGGCGCGGCCCGGTGGAGCACACACCGCGATCCGGACCGGGCTCTCCCCTGTCCCTGCGGAGCCCCGGCGGGCCGCAGTGCGTCCATCAACGTAACCACAGGTGAGCGCGGTGAGCAGGGCGTGCGGTGGGGCGTGCGGTGGGCGGTGGGAGCGCGGGCACGTCCCGGGTCGCGCCGGGGTGCCGGGGTGGGGGCGCCGGGCCGGGCTCGGTCTGGGGTGCCGAGGGTGGGGGCGCCGGGCCGGGACACGTGGGCCGGGCTCGGTGTGGGGTGCCGGGGGAGCCCTCACCAGACGAGGACGCCCCCGCCGATCGCCAGGGCCCGGTGGCAGGCCGCCTCGATGTTCGTGAGCCGGTCGCCGATCGCCCGCACACCGTCCGGGCAGTCGCCCTGCGCCGTGCCCCGGGCGATCGGAGCAAGGCTCCTCCGCAGCAGCGCGCACTCGTCCAGCAGCCCGATCACCTCGTCGGGCTGCGCGACGAGCCATCCGCCGACGAGCCGGGGGAAGAACCGAGCCCCGAGCGCCCGTACCGCCTCCGCCCCCCAGACGGCCGTCCGCCAGACCTCCGGACCTGCCAGGTCCGAGCTGCCCTCGGGGACCTCCTGCACGTGCGACTCGCCGTCCTCGTCCAGCAGGAACACGTCCACGCTCAGGGTCATGGAGGCAGTGCAGCACGGGAGTCGGGGCCGGAGCCACCCCGTTTCCCGGGCACGGCTCCGACGCAGACGCAGACGCAGACGCAGACGCAGACGCAGACGCAGACTCAGACTCAGACTCAGACCAGGCTCTGGATCACGTCACTGCGGCCCGACATGTGGACGACCCGGGTCAGGGCACCGTTCACGAACGGCATGCGCGGGGACACATGGCCGCACTCGACGTCGGCGACGATCGGTACGCCCAGCATCCCGAGGGCGTCCACCACCGCCTCGTGCTGCGTCATGGTGGCATCGTCGGGGGCCGAAGTACGGCCGACGAGCACGGCGTTGGCGTGGTCGAAGAAGCCGTTGATCCGCAGGCCGTGGAGGTTGCGGCAGATGGTGAAGGCGTTGTCCTCACACGCCTCGACGTAGACCACGAGCCCCTCCGGCGCGTGGTCGCGGGCGAAGGCGCGTACGTCCAGATACCGGCTGCCCGCCAGATTGGCGAGCGTCTCCACGCACCCGCCGACGAGCCTCCCCGTCACGTCCACGTCGCCGGTGCCGCCGTCGAGCCGGGTCCACCGGCCGTCGGTGTCGAGGCCGAGGTCGTCGTTCCCCGGCTTCCCGGTCCAGTCGTCCCAGCCGGCGGACCGGTACCGGCCGGGCGAGGACTGGGTGAACCGGCTCCCAGTCTCCGACTCCACGACGTCCAGCCACGAGAGCAGGCCGTCGGGCGTCCGGTAGGGCGTGTCCATGAGGTTGCTGCCGTGCACGGTCGCCGTGCCGGACAGCAGCGTCAGCGGCGTGATCAGCGTCGTTATGTCCGAGTACCCGACCACCCACGTCGGTTCGGCCGCGGCGACCTTCTCCCAGTCGATCAGCGGCACCACGTCGATCGCCGTCTCCCCGCCCCACGGCGGCACGACGGCCCGAATGCCGGGATCGGTCAGGAACGCCTCGAACTCGGCGGCCCGTTCACCCGCCGGCGCGCTGACATGCCGGGACCCGTCCATGCACGCCCCGACCACCACCTCGTACCCCCGGTCCTCCACCACCCGCACCGCGGCGTCGAACCGCCCCCGGAGCCTCTCCGGAACGCCGGACGAGGGAGAGGTGACGGCGACACGGTCACCGGGGCGGAGGGGGCGGGGGTATCTGATGGTCATACGGCGACTCTGGCACGCGACTCACGGCTGGGGCCAGGGGATTTGTGGGGTGGGGTACTTCAGGCGGGTGATGGCCGCTGCACGCGTATCCCCATTATCTGGACCGGGTGAAGGTTTCTTCGCGCGCCTGGGACGCCGCTGTCAGCAGGCGGCCAGCGTCGTCGTACTGCTTCTGCTCGTGGAGCGCGGCAGCGATGCTGATGACGGCCTGGGCGTCTCGGCGTGCGGCGGTCGTCAGGACCTGGTTGGCGGCCTCTTCCAGCCCTGCGGCCCGGCAGCCGGCGACGAAGACCTGGACATCATGTGCGGTGAGATTCGTCGCGGCGCTCCACATCATGATGTCTGCCTCTCTGTACCGGCTCGTTGACAGAGTGTCAGCGAGCTCGCTGACTGCAGCCGGCCATGTCTCTTCCAGAAAGCTGGAAGTGTGCCGGTCCCCCTGCTGAAGGGGGACCGGCACATCGGTCCGCGTCGGTATCTCGATTTTGGTCCGCCGGCCGTACCTGCGGGTGCGGAGATGCCGTGGCAGAACCCGGTGTGCGGAGCGGGGAATCGGCGGCTCCTCTTCCCCTGCTTCGCCTCCGGGAGACGTCTCCGACAGTGACACGGAGGCGGCCGTATCCCGGGAACAGCACGCACAGTGCCTGAACAGGGCTTTCTCTCGCAGTTCAAGCAGGGTGCTGAGGGAGCACGGCATCTGCCCGCCGCGGGCGATGACCTCGGTCTCGATGTTCGCGAAGAGGCTGGCCAGATGAGCTTCCTCGGGTACCCGGCCACCGTTCAGGTGGTTGGACAGCGAGCTCGCGGCCAGCGGGATGGCTTGCGCGATCTCCGCCTGGGTGCACTGGCTTTCTTCACGAACCTTTCTGAGCTGCGCGACGAACCGACGCTTCGCACAAGAGACCGTGTCAGGAAGAGGCTTCCATTGGTGGTGCTTGCTCGCGGGCAACCGGACGCTCCTAGGGGGCGGGCCAGGTATGGGCTGGTCTCAGTGAATGAATCTGTTGATTGTCTGTCGTGGCCGCAGTGACGCGAAAGGCTGTGTTGTTTTCCATCTGCCCTCGAAACCGCTCAAGGGCTGGCGTTCGGGCTCCCGAGCAGCCCAGAGTTGCTGCCACGAGAGCCAGTGGCGCGGTGCGACCCGTTCCGGCTCGGCTTGGTGTGCCCGTGGAGCACGTGAAGCGAGGAGAGCAAGATGACCCTGCCGTCGTGGACGGACGAGAATCTCGGGACCATGAAGCGTGCTGCTCTGTGGCTTGTCACCGTGGTGGGTGAGGACAGCATCTTTACCAAGGAACAACTCAAGGCGGCGTTGCCCGGTGTCAGCCAGGTCGACCGGCGGGTGCGTGACCTCCGGGACCATGGCTGGCAGATCCACAACAGCCGTGACGACATCACTCTGAGCGCTCACGAACAGCGTTTTGTGAAGATGGGTGCGCCTGTCTGGGAGCCCGGCAAGGCCACCAAGTCCGCCGGAACTCTGACGGCCACCCAGCGACGTGAGGTGCTCTCCCGGGACGGACACTTCTGCCGTTCGTGCGGAATCACGCCGGGTGAGTCTTACGAGGACGGCACCTACGAGTCCGCCCAGATCGACATCGCCCGCCGTGCCGTCAGTCAGCCGGACGGCAGCGAGGAGATCCAGCTGGTCTCGGAATGCAACCGCTGCCGGGTTGGCGGCCGTAGCCAGCTCGCTGATCTCGGTGCCGTACTGACCAGCGTTGAAGGGCTCGGCGCCCTTGCGCGGAAGATGCTGGCCGGCTGGGTCGCCAAGGACAAGCGGGAGTTCAGCGAAGCCGAGCGGATCTGGGGTGCCTACCGCTCTCTGCCGGCGGATTCCCGTGACGCGGTCCGCGAAGCTCTCTCCGCGGAGTAGATGGCCGGTGCCCCCGCGGCGGTGCGCCGCGGGGGCCCGTTCGTCGCACCAGCCACTCGTCAGTACGTCAAGAGGAGAAACCCAAGTGAGTACCGATTTCGGCCGCCCTCCCCTCGCCGCGGAGAACCGGGATCTTGTGGAGGAGCGGCTCCGTGAGGCCAAGCGCGCCGGCGGGGTGCCGGAGACACTGCGTATCGAGTGGCGTGGCAACCCGTTGCAGGTCGAGGTGATCGACATGCCGGTGAACTCGCTCTACTACAACCCGGGCACGCACCGGATCCGAGCGCAGCGCACCCACGACCCCCTGCTCGACCAGGAGCTGGACCGCGACGCCTTCACCCGGGTGAGCCAGGACTACTTGCACAACCTGCTGAAGGCCCTGCCGGCGGACCCCTCGAAGGAGGACCCCGACTTTGACGAGCTGAAGAAGAGCCTTGAACAGTTCGGCCAGAGCGACCCCGGCCTGATCACATACGACGGCGTCCTGGTCAACGGGAACACGCGCCGTGCCGCCCTTCAGGAGCTGGGCAAGGGCAGCATTCGTGTCGGAGTGCTGCCGGCCTCCTGCACGTGGGAAGACATCAGCCAGGTCGAGCTGTCGCTCCAGCTCCGGAGAGATCACCGGCGCGACTACTCCTACATCAACCGCCTGCTGGCGATCGAGGAGCAGCTGGCCGCTGGCCGGACCGTTCAGGTGATCGCCCGCGAATTCCGGACCACGGTACGTGCGTGCGAGCAGGACATGTGGGTCCTGCAGACCCTCAACGACCTGGTGGACCGGAGCAAGACCGGACCCGCGCAGCTGCGGCTTCTGGACTTCGAGGAGGCGCAGGAGAAGTTGAAGGAGCTGCACCGCAGGTACGTCAAAGAGTCGGCCTCCAGCAAGGAGAAGGCCGATCTGATGAAGGAGAGCCGGCTCGCGGCGATTGTCCTGGACTTCTCCAAGACCGACGTGCGGTTGATCGAACCCGAATTCAGGGCGCGTTATCTCGGGCAGCGCCTTCCCGAGTCGTTCACCTCGCAGGTGTCTGTGGCTCCGGCTGCGGCGGGTGTGGCCATTCCCGGGCTGAACCGTACGGTGCGGGCCGCGGACCCCAAGGTGGCCGAGGCGAGGGCGCTGACCGACTTCGTACTGAGGGCCAAGGCCGCCGCCGTCTCTGAGAAGACGGTTCCGGCACAGCAGTTCACCGAGGCCACCAAGGCCCTGGCTGACATGAAGAAGGCCGTCGAAGAGGCGCTGGAGCCGGCCGGTAAGGACGCGCGGTTCCGGAAGCGCAAGCAGGCGGCTCCGGACCGTGTCCTGGACGCCTGCCAGGACATCGAACAGTGCGTGACCGACCTCATGTTGTCGCGCGCCTCCCGCAGCCTTGACGAAGAGGTCTTCGACGAGGCGGTAGTCAAGCTGCGCGCGTCCCTGGCAAAGCTCGCGATGGAGTCCGCTCGCAGCATCAGCGAGCCCGGCGACGGCGTGACCTGGCTCCTCGACGCGGTGCGTGAGGAGGAGCGGTGACGGTCGTCGGAGAGCCTTCTCTGCGCATCGCCTTCGACATGACCCGGACCCGGGCCGTGCTCCGGGCCGGCGAAGGGCGTCAGCATGATCTGGCACGGCTGGCGGCGCGGTTCCCGCCTGGGGTGCAGCGGGGCACCCATGCGGTGGAGGTCGATCTGGAGGACTTCCTGGTCGGTCTCGGGGAGCTTGGCACCTGGCCCTCTCCCGAGGATGTCGACTGGGACGAAGAGCTCGCGCATTTGGTTGGCGGCGTTCTAGATGATGCTGAAGCTGCTGAACGCCAGCTTGCCGGCGCTGGCTCTGCGGAAGCGGTCACTGGCCCTGATGAGGTGGAGGGCCTTCTCGGCAGAAGCTGGACGGCGCCGCTGACCAGTTTCCAGCTGCGAGACATCGCCCGGCTTCTGTCGCTGCGCCACGGTGCGAACTTCAGCGTGCCTGGTGCGGGCAAGACGCGGGTGGGGCTTGCTGTCTTCGCGGCGATGCGCGAGCGTGGCGAGGCTCAGCGGCTTCTGGTGGTGAGCCCCAAGTCCGCATACGAGTCGTGGGAGTTCGAAAATAGCGCCTGCTTTGACGAACCCCTTCGCTTCGGTGTGATGGGGAAGTCTCCCGACCCCGCCGTGGAGATCCTGGTGGTCAATTATGAGCGCCTGGACCGTTCGCTGGCCGCGCTGGCCTCCTGGCTTCGCGCCGTCCCCTCAATGGTGATTCTGGACGAGGCTCATCGGATGAAGCTCGGCACCCGGGGAATCTACGGTTCCGCGTGCATGGCCTTGGGGCCGCTCACCCGCCGCCGACTGATCCTCACCGGTACCCCGGCACCGAACGGCGCCCGCGACCTGGAGAACCTGCTCTCGTTTGTCTGGCCGGGTCACGGCCGCCGCGTGGTCACCGGGGCGGTGGCCGGCGGTGATCTGGCCTACGCGAGCCAGATCCTGCGGCCGCTCTTCACCCGCACCACGAAGGCGGAACTCGGCTTGCCCCCATTCGAGCCGAAGATTCGTTACGTCGACATGCCCAGCTTGCATCGGGAGATCTACGACGCGCTGGTGGGCCGGTACTCGGCGAGGGCCGAGGCCGCACGTGACGACTTCGACGCTCTGGGGAAGGCCATGCTGCGGCTGCTGATGGCGGCCACCAGCCCCGCGCTGCTTGCCGAGGGCACCAGCCGGTACGAGCCGCTGACCTACCAGGTGCCGCCCCTTGAGGTGCCGCCGGATGACTCGCTCTACTCGTTGATGAGAGATCTGCCGAGTTATGAGCTCTCCCCGAAGTATCAGGAGGCGCTGAGCATCGTCGCCGCGAACGCCGAACGTGGACGCAAGACGCTGGTCTGGACGACCTTCGTCCGGAGTCTCAGCACGATGGAGCGGATGTTCGCGGCCTATGAGCCCGCTGTTGTCCACGGCGGTACGCCGGACCGTGAAGAGGAGATCCGCCGGTTCCGCGAAGACCCGGACTGCGCCGTGCTGTTGTCCAACCCGGCGACCCTCGGCGAGGGGATCAGCCTTCATCACGTCTGCCATGACGCTGTCTACGTAGACCGCGATTTCATGGCTGGCCGCTTCCTCCAGAGCTTGGACCGTATCCACCGCCTCGGTCTCGCACCCGGCACCGAAACCAATGTGACGGTACTCGCCTCCCGGGGCACGGTGGACGAAGTGGTCGCCTTGCGCCTTGAGGAGAAACTGGAGTTCATGGGGCGGATTCTGGACGACCCGTCCGTGCAGCAGCTCGCGGACCTGCAGGAAGAGGCGGCCGTAGCTGGCGGCATGGACATGGCCGACATCCGGGCTCTGCTGAGGCACGTCGATGCCGTATCAGCTCGGTGAGGGGACGAGGCGGGCCGCGACTCGCTGGCTGACGCACCTGCGCAGAGCCGATATCCCCCGGCTGCGCACAATGTTCAGCCACCACCCCGCGTACGCGGATCTCACTCCGGCCCAGTACGCGGAGGCATTGGACTGGCTGAAGAAGACAGGGATGGTGTCGCCAGACGGGCAGCCTGCGGTGCACCTGACGGATTCGGTTCCCGGACCGCTGGGTCGCGGCCTACGCCACGTCTTGTGGGAGCCCGCCTCGGAGGAGAGGAACAGGCAGACGGGCGATGAGGGCGAGCGGTCTCTGATCGCGTTGCTGCGACTCTCCGGAGCGAAGCAGGTGGTGAGGGTTTCGGCTGTTTCGGATGCCTACGGATATGACATAGACGCCATTTCTCGCGAAGGCCGGTCCTTGCACGTGGAGGTGAAGGCGACGACCAACCCGACTTGTCTAGTCGTGCACCTCACTCATCATGAATCGGACGTGATGCGAGCGGACCAGGACTGGATCATGGGTTCAGTGCTGGTCAGCGCGAGTGGGAGCGCACTGAGCGTGGCCACGGTCAGTCGCACGTGGCTGTGCTCCGTACTGCCCGCCGATCTGTCCCCGGCCGCCCGGTGGGAATCCGTCCGGCTGACCGTGCCAGGCCACGCCCTGACTCCGGGGCTGGTGGCGGACGACGCGCGGCTGATCATCCCTGCTGTCGAGCCAGCCAGCCGCTATGTGTGGGGGATGACGGACCCCGCGCCGTCTCACGCCGGTCTCGCATAGGGTGTCCGAGTCTTGGCGGACGAGCTGGGTGAAGTGTCCTGCCCGTCCTGCCACGGTGGTTTCCCAGCCTTGTCATCCGAATACGGGGCGTAGCCCGCGGGAAGGAGACAGGTCCCCGCCGCCGGAGGCCGGGTCGTTCCGTCCTTGGACGGTGGTCAGCAATGCGACACTTGCATGTCGATATCAGCCACACCAGGAGGATCCGAGCCCATGAGTGCCAGTGAGCTAACGCTGACCTCGATCGAGATCTGCGCGGGGGCGGGCGGTCAGGCCATCGGCCTTCACTCGGCCGGCTTCCGGCACCTCGCGCTGGTGGAGATCGACAAGCACGCGGTGGAAACCCTGGAAGAGAACGTGAAGAGCCGCGATGGATGGGAATGGGAGAGGAAGTACTGCGACATCATTTCGGGTGATGTCAAGGACTTTGATCCTATTCCTGCTGACGGGCAAGGCGGCCTGGCTAAGGCTGCTGAGTTCTTTGGTAAGCCGCTGAAACGAGGAGATCTTCATCTCCTGGCGGGCGGAGTTCCTTGCCCGCCCTTCTCGCACGCTGGAAAACAGCTCGGCAAAGATGATGAGCGGGATCTTTTTCCCCGAATGCTCGAACTTGTCGAAGACCTGCACCCTAAAGCGGTAATGATCGAGAATGTGCGTGGCATCAAGGACGCTAAGTTTGAGGATTACCGCACATATATCGAAGCGCGTCTTCAGGGTGGCCGGGCCAAGCGGCCTGAAGACGGCGTTGAGGAGTATTTCAAAGGGATGGGCTACACGGTGTGCATGTGGGATGTGCTAGAGGCCGCCGATTTCGGCGTTCCTCAGCTCCGCCCCCGAGCCATTCTTGTAGCCGTTCGTAAGGATGTGCTGGGGGATCTGGAATTCGTGCGTCCCACGTCGGCCGGGACTGGCCGTACGAGTGTGTTCAAGGCGCTCAAGGATTCCATGGAGGAGCGGTTCCAGCACTACATCGCTCTCGGCGGTCCCGATGCCGCGCTCGCCCGGCAGTGCCATCGCGACTGGGTGAAGGAAGCGCAGAAGGCCGAAGGCAACAAGGGCGGCGGTGTCGCTCCCACCCTGGTCGGCGGATCGAAGAAGCACGGGGGGGCGGACCTTGGTCCGAGCCGCGCCAAGGCGGCCTGGGCAGACCTCGGGATCTCTGGCATGGGTGTGGCGAATGGCAGGAAAGAAGGCCAGGAGAAGCGTGACAAGAGCAGGCTTCGAGACCTGCTGGGGCCGGACGGCCCCATGCTCACCGTCGAACAGGCCGCTCTCGTTCAGGGATTCCCTAAGGACTGGGATTTCACCGGGGGGAAGACTGCTCAGTACCGCCAGGTAGGCAATGCGTTTCCGCCGCCCGTCGCGGAGGCTGTCGCCTCCGCGATTGCCACGGTTCTCCGGCAGGCGCATGAGCGAGATGAGCGCAGAAAGCACGCTTCCGCAGCGTCAGGAAAATCCCTGCCCGAGCAGAACCCTTCGCTGGTCGCGGACGGTGCTGACGATCTCCGCCGCGCAGCGGTCTGATTCCTGGTGCTCCCAGAAGCGCAGTACAGTCCAGCCGGCAGATCTCAGCCGCTGGTCAGTGTCCCGGTCTCGGGCGACGTTCCGGGCTACTTTGTCTGACCAGTAGCCCGGATTGGTTTTGGGTGCCACGTAGTGTTCGGGGCAGCCGTGCCAGTAACAGCCATCGATGAATACCGCTACCTTCGCCGGACGGAAAACCATATCCGCTGTCCGGCGGAGGTTGGGCAGCGGCTTGGCGGCGACGCGGTAACGGAGACCGCTGGCGTGCACAAGCTGCCGTATCAGACGTTCGGGTTTTGTATCCCGGCTCTTGATCGCCTGCATGTTCCGCCGCCGTTCCGCCGATGAGGCCCAGGAGCCTTCGGGGGGCGTCCAGACTTCTGGCTCTGTCACGTCGGTCCAGTCTCTGCCATTGCCGACGCGCTTCCTGCGGTGCGCCGGGGCCTCGCGGTCGGTCTCCCGCGCCGGGGAGCGACGGAGCGAGGGACCGGACAGCCTTGCTTTCAGTCTCGCATCCTCCGAAAACCCAGCGGGAGACCAGCACGTCCGAAGGCTGCGGGACCAGCCTTCAGCTGGACTTCGATGAATCCTTGGCCCGGTACCGCAACGAGGCGATGCCTTGATCGCGATGCGGGTGCGCCGCCGGATAGTAGGCGGACGCCATGACGATCTTGGCTGGATCGACGCGGCCGCCGACGGCCACCTCCGCCAGTGTTCCCAGCGTCGGGTCAACGACCGGGTACAGGAGCACCGTGCCGCGTCGCGGTTGACGGAACCGCGAGGCGAAGGGGTCATCGGGGCTGTCCTGCCGTACCCCGGCGACGCGCTCCGCGGACTGCCGGTGAGACATACCCGAGATGCGGTTGAAGACACCGCGGGCGGTGCGCCTGCGGTGTACGAGCGTGAGCGGCCCGGCATCGCCAATGGTCGCCGCGACACTCGTACGGCCTGATGTCTGGGGCATCACCAGAAGCCAGTCGTCAGTGGCGCATCCGGTATCGCTGGGGTCCTGAAGATAGGCGAGGTGCGGCGCGAACAGGTCCGGACGGCCCCACGTGAGCCTGCTCATGATCGTCAGCAGCTGCTCATGAGGGAGAAGCGCGGTCCGCGCTGGGTAACGGATGTACTTGCCCTGGTCATCCGGATCCAGAGTGACGAAGACCGCAGGATCGGGGTCGAGTGACGTGAGGACCGGCAGCCACACCTCGGTGTTGTGCCGCAGATCGGCCGCATCCACCGGGTACGCCGTTGGCTCGACCCATTCGCCAGGAGACCGGATCTCCACCAGCTCCGCGTTGAACATCTTGTTACGTGCGGACGGCTTGATCCGGGGGAGGTGCTGGGAGACCAGTGGGCGGACCTGAGCTGGCGTGATCTGAGGCTTGCCGTCGATCATGGTGGCGTAGCGGGTGAGCTGGGCGCGGAAGGTCTCCTCATCCCGGCAGATCGCTTCGAACGCCTCGTACAGATCCACTGTCGTGGAATTGCCCGCGGGTACCTCGCGGCCGATGTAGAGACGGACCAGGTCGCGGTAGCCCGGCCGGAAGCCGAACCACCTTCCCATCTGCATCAGAGTGTCGGCTTGCTGCGTTTTGCGGCAGTAGTAGGTCACCGTCAGGCCTTCGACAGTGAACCCACGTGAGAGCTTGGTCCCGCCCACCAGGATCTTCCAGATGTGAGGGGTGCGGTCGAAGTCGAGATCCGGCTGGTCGTAGTCCCGCTCGGAGGCTCCGTTGACGACCAGTACCGGAGTGCCGCCGGAGTTGATGAGCTGGCGGGCCCGGGCGACGTATGGCTTCAGCTCGTCGTAGGTCAACGGCGTGGGCAGGTCATCGTCGGCGAAGTGCCGGAAGTCACCCTCCAGCAGCGCCGCCAGGCGGGAGTGGCCGTCCTGCCCCGTGTACGCGGACTGGTGCCAGAGCGAGCTGATCCGCAGAGCGAGCGCGGCGTGCTCCGCCATGCGAACGGACTCATGGACCAGCATGGTGTGGTGCCGGAACGGGCCGTCGGCGACACCGCGGTCCGCCCGGTAGAGCTTGAGGGCACCGGTGAGCACGAAGGCGTCCAGGGCCTCCTGGAGGCGGTCCCCGGTGCTGTCGTAGATACCGCGGATGTGCGCGCGCTCAGCGGGTCCCTTGCCAGCGTCCTCGTCGGTGTCCAGGTCGTGGAACTTCCGTACTCCCATGTAACCGACTGGGCGGGGCAAGGAGATGAGGAAGTCGCGCGGGAAGATGTCCTCCCCGTCGCCAGGGTCGACAAAGACGTTGGCGAACGGCGTGGCGGTGTAGCCGACGTACTGAGCACGCGGCAGGAGCTTGAGGAGCTTCGTGATCTGGCCGTTGATCGCCGAACGGGAGGTGGTGTCGTTCTCCCATTTCTTGGGATCCGTCGTATTGACCGAGGCCTGGTCGGACTCGTCATCAATGATCAGCGCGGGGATCTCCTCGATGAGCGGGCCGATCTTCTTCAGATCGGTGAGCAGCTTCTCCAGGACCGCTTTGTTCTTCTTCACGACCATGATCCGCGCAGCCGCGCGATGCAGGTTGTCGGGTGCGTACAGCGGCTGAGTCCGGTCCTGCTTCTCGATTTCGAGGGTGCGGATTCCGTTCAACAGGCTCTTGTAGTCGTTGTCGCGGGTGGTGAGACGTTCGATGTCAAAGCCACCCCGTGCGGACGGGCGGCCACCATGGCTGACGAACTTGGCCGGCCAGTCCTCGTCGTCCTGGTAGTCGATGCCGACCAGAGCGTCGGGGTCCGTGGGGTCGGCGCCCCGCAGGATGTTCTCCCTGCCTATCAGCTCCATGTCCAGGCGGCGCTGGGTCTGGCCTCTGAGCAGGTTCAGAGTGCCACCGAGAACGATGACCAGGCGGTACCCGGCGTCGATCGCCTTGGCGGTCACTCCGGTGAAGTTCGCGGTCTTTCCCGACTGCACGTAACCGACGACAAGTCCGCGGGCGCCGTATGCCTTGTCGCGGGTCGGATCGGCGAGGCGTTCCACAACAGCGTGGCTCGCCTCGCCGAGGCTGGAGACCGCGGCGTCGGACCAGCCCTTGCGGCGGAGGAGCTGCTCGTAGGAAGCCCAGTAGAACGAACGGGCCGCAGCTTCGTCTCGCGAGTACCAGGACGTGAACTCTTTGCTGATGACGGTTGGTCCAGGCTCCTTGAAGACCGGGACGGCCTCGTCGAGCGCCTTACGGACCTCCGGGCCGAAGCCGAGGCGGCCGTAGGCGTCTGCCCGTCGCTCGTCAGTGCGCGGTGGGGAAGCCGACCAGTCGGCCTGTTCGGCCAGATCCCAGTCGGTCAGAGTGCGGTGCCAGAGCGCGGTGAGCGCGTCTCCCCGGCCGCTTGTGGTGATCCGGTCAGCGAAGTGGCTCAGGCTCGTGAGGTCCGGTTCTTCCGCCTCCGAAAGCGCGAATGCCAGCTTGGTGAAATGCCGGGGACCCCGGCGCATAGCTCCCAGCACGTCATCGTGCAGGTTGAAGAGATGATCAGTCATGGAGCGGCTTTCCCTGGAGGTGATGGTGCCTGACGCGACGAGAGCCACGGCAGAGGGCACTGGTCAGCGCGTGAGTTCACAACGGGCGGCCGTGACCAGCACGTTGTTCCACAACGCCACGTTGTCCGTGTGAACGGCCCGGACCTGCCTCTTCTGGAAGATCTCATTGACCATGAGGTAGAGCATGCTCTTGACGACCGGAGCGTCATTCAGACCTCCGCGCCGGCCACCGTTGAAGGCTGGACGGTACTCCTTGTTCAGGAGGACCTCGCGGGAGTCGCGGTCAAGTTCGAAGAACACGTCCGATGGCAGGTGCGCCCACCGGAAGGTGATGGGGTCCTCGCCCTCAAGCTCGGGGAGTTCATCTCGGAGAGTGCGCTTGAGACGTGGGTCGAGTCCCCGTCCCGCAGGGAGTACTGCCTTGCGCTGCGGCTCAGTCGCGCGCCGGGCCGCCTCCCGGTAGGTCGTCTGGGCGTCCTGGATGAAGGTGCCGAAGCTGGCTCCAAGCCCGTCGGTCGCCTGCTCAAGGCCGCGCGCGAAGGCTGGGGTGACCGTGACCCCGTCCTTCTTGACGGTGAGACTGAAGACATCGTTGGGCTTGGCCGGCAGATCAATGGCAATGCGCGCCAGGGAGAGATGTCCCTCCGGGCTCCGCGTGCTGTTCCAGCCGCCGGCCTGGACGAGCCGGTCGTGCCGGTAGATGTAGAAGCCCTGCCGCTCGGCGAGTGGGCCGATGCCGCGATAGCTGACCAGCGGTGACTTCGGCGGCCAGATGTGGGCGTTCAGCGTTACCTTGCCGACTCCCTCAACCGGCGCGGTGAAGGGGCGCGGGTATCCGGCCCGGCCGGGGACCCGGTACCCGAAAGGGTCGACAGGTTCCACGCCGCGATGGTCCAATTCGTCTTTCGTCCGTGCGTCTTCGACCACGATGTCGATGTTGAAGTCATCGCTGGCGAGGAAGCGGTGGAGATAGAGGCCGAGGTGGGTTTCGAGCCTCTCGATGGCATCGTTCAGATAGCGGTCCGTCTGGCCTGTGGTGACGGTGTCGAAGGCCCGGACGTTGTCCCAGCGAACGATGGTTCCGTGCCACCCGATGATGCCGTCGTAGCGGTCCACGAGGTCCTGGCAGTAACGGGGTTCAACGATGTCGCAGGTGAAGTCTTCCTGGGCCCGGGCGTTCAGCCAGCGGCGCCCGGCCGAAGCGCTCCGCTTGGTGCGGCTGACGACGGTGAGCGAGTCCGCGTGTGACAGAGAGGCTGCTTTCAGGCCGGCGCCGAAGTGCCCGAGCGCACCGTCGCCGTACTCCCGCTGTCCCCCCACCGTCATCGCAGTGTCAAGGGCACCGTCGTCCATGCCTGAACCGTCGTCCACCACGAGAAGGCTGACCAGCCGGTCGTCGTCCCGGAGGAAGCTGATCACCACGTTGCGGGCATCCGCGTCGATGGAGTTGTCGACCAGGTCGGCGATCGCGGCCTCGAAGCTGTATCCCTGGTGGCTGAGCGATTCGACGAAGCGGGCCGCCGGCGGGAGTTTTTTGCTGCCTGCCGTCGGAATCTCGAACTGCCAGTCTTCGGACGGCTGATAAGGCGGCATACGTACGTCCTCGCACACACAGAACGGGCCTGCGTGGGGGAGGGGCGGCCCAGAACGAATAGTTTTTTGTGATCGTATTGCAAAGGTGCGACACGAGGAACTGTTCGGGCGGGTTGCCCACGGAGCGAGACTGCCAGACGTCTATTTCCAGCCACTTGAGGGCACTCTTGCGGCTGACCCAGCATGAATGGCGCGGAACCCAACAGGTTTCCGCGCCATTCACGTTGGCCTGGAGGAGAAGGTCACCCCGCCCCGTGGCACCCCCCATAAGCGTCCCCCGACCCGCACCAGCAGGCCGCCGAGCGGGACGGGGGCCAGGGGAGGGCTCGGCCTCGGGCGGCGAGGGTGGTGGCGTAGAGGGGGAGGAGGTTCGGGTCGGCGGGGGAGGTGGCCTCGGAGGCGGCGAAGGCCTCGTACGAGGGGATGGTGCCGGTGACGATGCCGAGGTTCGCGGTGCCGGCCGCGTGGAGGTCGCGCAGGGCGGTCTCCACGGCGGTCAGGTGGGCCGCGTGGTCGGGGTACTCGGCGGCCAGGGCCGGGTACGCGGCGAGGAGTTCGGCCAGTTCCGGCGCGGGCCAGTGCAGGACGGCGACCGGGAAGGGGCGGGAGAGGGCCGTGCGGTAGACGCCCAGCTCGGCACGGAGGCGGGTGATCTCGGCCTTCAGCTCGCCCGGGTCCGAGGAGCCGAGGGACCAGAGCCGCTTCGGGTCGTGGAGTTCGTCGAGGGGGACCTCGGCCGTGTGCAGGGTGTCGGCGAGCCGGTCCCAGTCGTCGTGTTCCGAGCCGCGCAGCCGGCGGACGCGGTGGCGGCCGGTGAGCAGGGCCTGCGTGGCGTACGGGACTTCCTCGCCCGGCGTCAGCAGCAGGGTCAGCGCGGTCGAGAAGACGTCGTGGGCGGCCTCCAGCTCGTCGTGCGCCTCCAGGGTCTCCGCGGCGATGGTCCACGGAGCCGCCGCGCGGGGGGCCGCGACGCGCAGGCCGTCGATGATCGCGCGGGCCTCGGCCTCGTGCCCGTACTCCCAGAGGTTGGCGGCCTTGAGGGCCTTCACCAGGTGGGGGTCTTCGGCGGGGTCGTCGTCCGCGGTGAGCAGGTCGTCGTAGAGGGTCGCGGCGCGGGCACGCTCGCCGGCGAGTTCCAGGTGGGCCGCGGCCTGGAGGAGCAGCGGTTCGCGGTCCTCCGGGTAACGCAACGCGGTGCGCAGCAGTCGCTCGGCTTCGGTGATGTGCTCGGCAGGCGTGTCGGGGCGCATGTCCCACACGGTACTGCGCGGAGGTGGGCCCGCGGGAGCGACCGGCGAGAGGGGGCGCGGTGCACCAGGACACAGGGGTGCGCGGGTGTACCGACACCACCCGACACCACCCGACACCATCTGAGAGCACCCGAGAGCACCATCGGGCCCCGCGCCCGGTGCTCCCGTGCCGTCGCCCGCGCCCGGCCGGGCGACGGCACGGGAGCACCGGGGGTGGTGGCGGGCGGGGATAAAGTCCCTGGGTGCTGAGAAGACGTCCGCAGGTGTGGTGGTTGCTGGTCCCGTACGTGCTGTACCTGGGGGCGCTGCCCTGGGTGAACCGGGTGGAGCCCGTCGTGTTCGGGCTGCCGTTCCTGTTCGTCTGGATGCTCGGCGCGACGCTGCTGACGCCCGTCGCCGTCTGGCTGACCCGGCGGGGGGACCGCCGGTGAACGCCGCCGTCGCCACCTCCGTCTTCGCCGGCTTCATGGTGCTCACCGTCGTGCTCGGCCTGCTCGCCCTGCGCGGGCGGGGCGGCGGAGGGGGCGGGCTGGCCGAGTGGTCCGTGGGCGGTCGGAGCCTGGGAGCCGTCTTCATCTGGGTGCTGATGGCCGGTGAGGGCTACACCAGCTTCAGCTACCTCGGCGCCGCCGGCTGGGGCTACAACTACGGTGCGCCCGTGCTGTACGTCGTCGCGTACATGTCCTGCGGGTACGCCCTCGGGTACCTGGTCGGCCCCACCCTCTGGGGGTACGCGCGCAAGCACGGCCTGGTCGGCATCACCGACATGGTCGCGCACCGCTTCCGGCGGCCCTGGCTCGGCGCGCTCGTCGCCGTACTCGCCACCGTCTGCCTGCTGCCGTACATCCAGCTCCAGATCACCGGCATGGGCGTGGTCGTCTCGACGATCTCCTACGGCGCGATCAGCCTGAACTGGGCCTACTTCATCGCCTTCGCCGTCGCCACCGGCTTCGTCGTGGTCAGCGGGCTGCGCGGCAGCGCCTGGGTGTCGGTGCTCAAGGACGTCATGGTCATCGGGACCCTCGGCTTCCTCGCGTTCTACGTACCGATCCACTACTTCGACGGGTACGGCCCCTTCCTGGACCGGCTCGTCACCGAGAAGAGCGAGTGGCTGACCTTCCCCGGGCACGGCGACAGCGGGCTGGGCGAGGCGTGGTTCATCAGTACGTCGTTCCTGAACTCGCTCACCGTGGTGATCTTCCCGACCACCGTCGCGGGCTACCTCGGCGCGCGGAACGCGGACGTACTGCGCCGCAACGCCATGTGGCTGCCCGCCTACAACGTCCTCCTCTTCGTCCCGATGCTGCTCGGCATGGCGGCGCTGTTCGTCGTGCCGGGACTGGTCGGGGCGGAGTCGAACCTCGCCCTCTTCAAGCTCGTCACCGACTCGCTGCCCGCCTGGGCGGTCGGCGTCATCGGGGTCGCCGCAGCCCTCTCCTCGATCGTGCCCATGGCCGTGTTCATGCTGGTCATCGGCACGATGTGGGGGCGCAGCGTGCTCTCCCTCGTCCCCCGCATGCGGCAGCGGCAGAAGGGCGCGGCGCAGATCGTGGTCGTGGTGGCCGGCGGGCTCGCGCTGCTCCTCACGTACACCGCGCCCAACACGCTCGTACGGCTCTCGCTCATCTCGTACGAGGGGATGGCGCAGCTGCTCCCGATGGTGCTGCTGGCCCTGGTGTGGCGGCGGCTCACCTTCGCCGGGGCGTTCAGCGGGCTCGTGGTCGGGGCGGTCGTGGTCTGCGTGCTGGTCTTCAACGGCAACGACCCGGTGTGGGGCGTGAACGCGGGGCTCGTCGCCCTGGCTGCGAACCTGGTGGTCGCGCTCGCGGTGACGTACGCCGGGCCGCGCGACCGGGACGACCGGCCGGACGACGAGGTGCTCGCCCGTGACGAGATCGAGCCGGCGGCCGAGGGCGCCGCGGTGTGAGCCGCCACGGGTTCCCGAGCGGTCTCCGACCGGCATGTGGCTGACCGAGGGCTGCCCCAGGGGCATCCGAGGGCCGTCCTTCCGGCGCCCGGTGTGATCCAGGTCATCGTGTATAACGGCTCAAGGGGTCCCTCGCCGGATTCGCGCCGGATTCGCACCTTCGCCTGGCTGGGAAGGCCCCGGACCGGTCGGACCATGGGCCGAACCGCCACCTCGGCGGAGACACACGAGCGCGGAACAGGAGGAGCCATGAGCGAGGCGTACGCGCGCACGATCCCGTACACCGGTCGTCTCGGCGGTTCCTTCGCACGCCTGCTCCGGCCCGCGGGTCTGCTGCTCCTCTTCGTCACCGAGATCCTCCTCACCGAGGGCGGCAGCCTCTCCGCCGCCGTCGCGCTCGCCGCCACCGCGGCCGCGGGCTCCGCGCTCCTCGCCTGTTCGGTGATCAGCGCGCGCTGCGCCGTCACGGTGCCCCGGACACGGGTACGCACCGCGTTGCGGGACCGCGAGCACCGCACGGCGTTCCTGCCGCAGCGGGATCCCGACGCCAAGGGGCGTACCCGCCCCCGTGCACCCGGGCGTGCCCCGACGACGGCCGCCGCGTAGGGCCTCACCGCCCGCCGACACCCTCTGCCGACCCCGGACCCGGGCACGACACCGCGACACTCGCGCACTGCGCGGGCGCGCACCGCGCCCCTGCGACACTCGCGCCCCCGGACACCCGCCGCCCGCCCCGCCTCCGCGGGGAGCCGCCGCGGTCGTCCTGTCGTCCTGCCGGTCCGGTGCGGAGTCCACGCGCCGCCCCGCCGTACCGCCCCGCGCCCGCGCACCCGCGGCGCGCGCGCCGTAACCCACCGGCACACCGGCACGACGAGACCCCTCGGAGGGCTCCCCATGTCCGCGATCATGTCCGCCTTCGCGAGCCTGGTCGGCGCATTCGCCGACCTGCTCCACCCGCTCTTCCAGTCGGCGTCCGCCGCCGCGGCGATCGTCCTGTTCACCGCGCTCGTACGGCTCGCCGTACACCCCCTGTCGCGGGCCGCCGCACGCGGCCAGAAGGCCCGTACCCGCCTCCAGCCGCAGATCGCCGAGCTGCGCAAGAAGCACGCCAAGAACCCCGAGCGCATGCAGAAGGCGCTCATGGAACTGCACAAGGAGGAGCAGGTCTCGCCGCTCTCCGGGTGCTTGCCGAGCCTCTTCCAGATGCCCGCGTTCTTCCTGCTGTACCACCTCTTCTCCAGCGCCCGGATCGGCGGCGACCCCAACGAGCTCCTCGGCCACCAGCTCTTCGGGGCCCCGCTGGGCGAGCGCTGGCACCACGCCCTCGCCGAGGGCGGCCTCTTCGGCGGGCAGGGGCTGGTCTACCTCGGCCTCTTCGTGATCGTCGCGGTCGTGGCCACCTTCAACTACCGGCGTACGAAGCGTCAGATGGCCCTCAACCCGGTGACGCCCACGGCCGGCCCGGACGGCCAGCCGGTACCGGGCATGGGCGCCATGACCAAGGTGATGCCGCTGATGTCGTTCTTCACCCTCTTCACGGTGGGCGTGGTACCGCTCGCGGCGGCCTTGTACGTCGTCACCAGCACCACCTGGACCGCGATCGAAAGGGCCTACCTCTACCGCGACGCCCCGGCCGCCGGAGTGGCGATGGCCCCCGTTGCCTGACCCCGGAAGCAGGGGTTTTCCTGGTATTGCGTGCTTCCGGCCATGTCCAGAGGCTGAACACGTCTTGCCAATTCATCCGATGTCTAGCAGGCTGAACGGGTTTGGTGGGCTGTGATGTGCGCACTCTTCGGCGACTGCCGGAGACCGCGCCGGGAGCGGCCTCACCTCCACCCAGGCATCTCTACCCAGGGAGTGGCACCCGTGAAGTTGCTTCGAGTCGGTACGGCGGGAGCGGAGCGTCCGGCTCTTCTCGCGGAGGACGGAACGCTGCGCGACCTGTCGGAGGTCGTCCCCGACATCGACAGCGCGCTGCTCGCCGACGCGCACGGGCTCGACCGGGTGCGCGCCGCCGCGGCCGACCCCGGCTCGCTGCCCGAGCTCGACCCGGCGGGGCTCCGGACCGGGGCTCCGCTCACCCGGATCGGCAAGATCATCTGCATCGGGCTGAACTATCACGACCACGCGAAGGAGACCGGCGCGGCCATCCCCGCCGAGCCGATCCTCTTCTTCAAGGCGCCCGACACGGTCGTCGGCCCCGAGGACACCGTCCTCGTGCCGCGCCGCAGCGTGAAGACCGACTGGGAGGTCGAGCTCGCGGTCGTCATCGGCCGCACCGCCCGCTACCTCGACTCCGCCGAGGAGGGCCTGGCGCACGTCGCCGGGTACGCCGTCGCCCACGACGTCTCCGAGCGCGAGTTCCAGACCGAGCGCGGCGGCACCTGGGACAAGGGCAAGAACTGCGAGACCTTCAACCCGCTCGGCCCGTGGTTCGTGACCGCGGACGAGATCGCGGACCCGCAGGCGCTGCCGATGAAGCTCTGGGTCAACGGCGAGCTGAAGCAGGACGGCACCACGGCCGAGCAGATCTTCCCGGTCGGCGAGGTCGTGCGCTACCTCAGCCAGTTCATGACCCTCTACCCGGGCGACATCATCAACACCGGCACCCCGGCCGGCGTCGCGATGGGCCAACCGGACCCGAAGCCGTACCTCCGCGCCGGCGATGTCGTCGAGTTGGAGATCGAGGGGCTGGGACGCCAGCGCCAGGTGTTCAAGGACGCGTAGAAGGGCTGCCGGACCGGGGGCACCGGTCCGGCACGCCGCTTTCCTCTCTGTCGCGGCTTTGACCGACGGCGGAGAGCGCACCCGGTGGGGGCGCGGCGCCCCGGCGGGGAAGCGGCGGCGGAGGAGGCGCGAATCGCCCTTGTTGGCCGGTCTGGAGGTGCCGTAGCATCGGCCCGGCCTGTTGCCGACACGTCGAGGGTTGCGCATGCCGGACATTGAACGAAGATCTTCGAACGGCATCCGGTCGCATCTTGTGCCTCATTCCGATATTCGTACCGGGTTTTCGGATTTCGGGCAGCGCCACAACAACTACCCCCTCCACTCCGCGCGCAGGGGGACCACGTGAAGCGTGCCGGGCAATCGAGCGGAGCGGTCTTCGTCGCCCTCCCGGATCTCCCTGGTGATCGTCTTCTGCGCGCGATGCTCCAGGAGAATTTCGCGGAAGTGCGGGTGGCCACCGACAGGGAATCGGCCGTCGCCGAGATGATGGCCTGGGGCACCGATCTGTCCGCACTGATCATCGGTGTAAAGGAGCGGATAGACGAACGAGTTCTTGATTCCTTGCCTGCCCTCCGGGTCATCGGATCCGTCGGAACGGGTACGGACCACCTGGACCTGGCCGTTCTCGGGCAACGCGGCGTGCGGGTCGTGACCACACCAGGCGTCAACGCCGTTTCGGTGGCCGAACACGCGATGATGATGATTCTCGCCTTGGCGAAGTGCGCCCTGTCCGGACACGCGGCCGTGCTCGCGGGCACCGACCGGGCAGGTCTGCTGGACGTTCCGATCGAGCTGCGCGGGCGCCGTGCCGGAATCCTGGGTGCCGGTGCCACGGCACGTGCCCTGTTGCCACTGCTGACCGCGTTCGGTGTCGAGCCGACGTTCTGGACCCGCGAGCCGGTCCGGCATCAGGACCTTCCGCAAGCCTCCCTGGAGCAGGTGTTCCGTCAGAGCCAGGTCCTCAGCATCCATCTTCCGCTGACCGGCGACACCCGGAGCCTGATCGGTCCCGAACTGCTTCGCCTGCTGCCGAAGGGCGCGCTCGTCGTCAATACGGCGAGGAAGGAGATCCTCGATCTGGCGCGGCTGCCGGAGCTTCTCGAAGAGCGCCCCGATCTCCGGCTGGCCGTCGACGACTTCGGTCTGGCGGCCGACGGCACGGCTGCCCTGCTCGCGCCCACGGGGCTGCTCAGCCCGCACACGGCCGGCGTCACGGCCGAATCGCTCCAGGCAATGCAGGAAAGAGCGGTGAGGGAGACGGTCGCCCTCGCACGTGCCGCTGCAGGCTGATTCCCTCTGACGAAGGAGAAAGCGGATGTCCTGGCTGGATCAGACGAATTCCGTACTCGGCGTGATCGGTTTCGCCCTCACGATCGTGACCTTGGTCAAAGTGCAGTCCGTACACCGGGCCCAGAGTGAGGAACGAGCCTTGCTGCGAAGGCTCTACGGCACGGAATCGCTGGCAGGGCACCTGAGATCGGCGGCGTCGTTCCTTCGGCAGGGTGAACAGGACGCGAGGAATCTTGCCGAAGAGTTAGTGAGAATGTGCGGACAGATAGAGGGGATCAGTCGGGCTTTGGATTCCATGAATCGAATTCGTGGCGGGACGCCGGAGAGCCGGAGCGTGGTTCGGCTGGTCGAACGCGGCTACTACACACCACCCTTCTACGCGCGCGTGGTCAACGATGCACAGAGCAATGCCGACTTCTTGATGTACCGGAACCTGCAGATCGCCAACGTGGATATTCTCCAGGCGATGGAACGCGCGGCCAAGCGCGGCGTACACATCCGCATCCTGGCCATCTCCTCCGAGTCGACCGACGGCGTGCTCGAACAGGCGGCGATGGTGCTGCCGTGGCCGCAGGTTCCCCCGGACACCCTGCGGCGGCAACTTGCGGAGTCGGAGGACCGCATCCGGAGCGTGGTCGCGGGCTGGCCCACGCGGGCCCGTCGGAACTTCGAGTACCGCGGCTACGTGATCGCCCCTAACATGCACTTCGCGAGGATGGACGGCACCGTCATGCAGGGCTTCGTCGGCACCCTGTCGCCCGCGCAGCCCGACCAACTGGACGACCGCGGTTACGTGGAGCTGCCTCGAGACCGTGAGCCCGGGGCGACGCTCTCGCGCCACTTCGAAGAACTCTGGGCGCAGAGCGCCGCTCACGTGGTGCTCGAAGTGTGACGTCGCGACCGGGTCGGAAGCGTCCGGAGGGCAGCACGACCGCGTGTGCGGCCGTGCTGCCCTCCAGGTATGCGGTGCGGATGTGATTCGGCTCTCAGGCTTCCAGCGTCGCCAGGAACTCCTCCAGGCCCTGGACGACCAGGGCGTGGTCCTCGGCCTGCGGGAGGCCCGAGACGGTCACGGTGCCGATGACGCCCGCGCCCTCGACGGTGATCGGGAACGAGCCGCCGTGCGCGGCGTACGTGCCCAGCGGCAGGCGCGAGGAGTCCTCGAAGGTGGTGCCCTTCGCGCGGAAGCGGGTGCCCACCAGGAAGGAGCTCTCGCCGTAGCGCTCCACGACCTTGCGCTTGCGGTCGATCCAGCCGTCGTTGTCGGCGCTGGAACCCGGCAACGCGACGTGGAACAGCTGCTGCGGGCCGCGCCGGATGTCGATGGCGACCGGGGCGTTGCGCTCCCGGGCCAGCCGGACGAGCAGGGTGCCGAGGGCGTAGGCGTCCTCGTACCCGAAGCGGGGCAGGGTCAGCCGGCGCTCCTGGGCGAGCAGCTCGGAGACCGTGGGGGCGTCGGGGCGCGTGCTCATGCCCGGGCCCCCTCGGCGCTCGGCGTGCCGGCGGACTGCGCGGGGTGGGCGCCCGGCTGCGGGACCAGGGTGACGGAGGTGCCCTCCTGGGCGGAGCGGCGGGCCGCCTCCAGGACGTCGAGGGCGGCGGCCGCCTCCAGGGCGGTGACCGGGTTCTCACCGGTGCCGCGCAGCGCGGCGGCGACGCCGGCGTAGTACGCCGGGTAGTCGCCGGGCAGGGTACGGACCGGGACACCGCCGCCGGTCAGCGGCGACTCGCCCGAGCCGAGCCGGCCCCAGAGGCCCTCGGACTCCTCGCCCCACGGCTCCTGGCCGGTGCCGGGACGGTGCCCCTCGCGGAGTGCCGCCTCCTGCGGGTCCAGGCCGTACTTCACGTAACCGGCCTTCTGGCCCAGCACCCGGAAGCGCGGGCCGAGCTGGGCGGTGGTGGCGCTGGCGTACAGGTGCGAGCGGACACCGTTCGCGTGGGTGATCGCGATGAAGGTGTCGTCGTCGGTCTCCGCGGCGGGGCGGCGGGCGTCCGACTCGGCGTACACCTGCACGGCGGGGCCGAAGAGGACCAGTGCCTGGTCGACGATGTGGCTTCCCAGGTCGTAGAGGAGCCCGCCGATCTCCTGCGGGTCGCCGGACTCGCGCCAGCCGCCCTTCAGCTGCGGGCGCCACCGCTCGAACCGGGACTCGAAGCGCTGCACCTCGCCGAGGTCGCCGTCGGCCATCAGCCGGGCGATCGTCAGGAAGTCGTTGTCCCAGCGGCGGTTCTGGAAGACCGAGAGCAGCAGCCCGCTCTCCTCGGCGAGCGCGGCCAGCTCGCGGGCCTCGGCGGCGGTGCCGGCGATCGGCTTGTCGACGACGACCGGCAGACCGGCCGCCAGCGCGGCCTTGGCGACCGGCACGTGCGTCTTGTTCGGAGTCGCGATGACGACGAGGTCGAGCTCGTCGGCGCGCGCCCACAGCTCTTCGGGGGAGCCGGCGAAGCGGACGTCGGGGAACTCGGCGCGGGCCTGCGCACGGCGCTCCTCGTTCGACGTCACGACCGTGTCGAGCACCAGGCCCTCGGTCGCCGCGATCAGCGGGGCGTGGAAGACGGAGCCCGCCAGGCCGTAGCCGACGAGCGCGACGCGGAGGGGATCGGTGGAAGTCATGCTCCCCACTTAAGCAACGCTGTTGCCAAAGTGCAAGCGGTGGCCACAATGGGGTGGTGAACACCAGCGATACCAGCGATCCCCGGAGCGTCACCGGCGTCGGCGCGCGCAACGGCCCGGGGGTCAACCTCCCGGCCCTGCGCCACCACAACGCCGCCCTCGTGCTCGATCTGCTGCGCGGCGCGGGCGCCGACGGCATCAGCAGGCTGGAACTGGCCGAGCGCACCGGGCTCACCCCGCAGGCCGTCAGCAAGATCACCGCCCGGCTGCGCGCGGAGGGCCTCGCCGCCGAGGCGGGCCGCCGCGCCTCCACCGGCGGCAAGCCGCGCACGGTGCTCCGGCTCGTCCCGGACGCCCGGTACGCGGTCGGCCTCCACCTGGACCGGGACGAACTGACCGCCGTCCTCGTCGACCTCGCCGGTACCCCGGTCGCGGTCCGTAGCGCACCGCTCGACTTCGGCGCCCCGGCGGCCGACGTGGTCGCGGGCGCGGCGGACGCGGTCGCGGAGGTGAGCGCCGCGGCGGCGGCAGCGCCGGAAAACAGCCCCGCCGTGCTCGGCGTGGGCGTGGCCGTCCCCGGCCCGCTCGACCACCGCGACGGGGTGCTGCACCGGGTCACCGGTTTCCCGCAGTGGGACGGCTTCCCGCTCCGCGAGGCCCTCGCCGCCCGCACCGGCCTGCCGGTCTCCGTGGACAAGGACACCAACGCCGCCGCCCTCGGCCTCGCTCTGCGCGACCCGGGCGAGGGCGACTTCGCCTACCTCCACCTCGGTACGGGCCTGGGCGCCGGCCTCGTCCTCGGCGGCGCGCTGCACCGGGGCGCGCGCACCGGCGCGGGCGAGTTCGGGCACCAGACCCTGCAACTGGACGGCCCGCCCTGCGGCTGCGGCGGACGCGGCTGCATCGAGGCGCTCTGCCTGGCGGCGGTGGACCGGGGCGACGTCGCCGAGGCCGCCCGGGTCCTGGGCGCGGGGGCCGCCAACCTCGTCGCCCTGCTCGACATCGACCGGGTGGTGCTGGGCGGGCGTACGGTCGCGGCGCACGAGGACGCCTACGTACGAGGCGTACGCGCCGTGATCGAGGAGCGCGCCCGGCGCGAGGGCGCGGGGACGCCCGTACCGGTCGCCGTCGCGGGCGGCGGCGACCACCCGGTCGCCGAGGGCGCGGCCCACCTGGTCCTCGGCCCGCTCTTCGGGCGGACGGCCGAGTGACGGACGGCCGAGTGACGGACGGTCGGGTGATGGGCCCGCAGGGCGGCGGGTGGCGGGCGACCGGGCGGCGGGTGGCGGGCGCCCGGGTGGCGGTGGCCGGGTAACGGGAGTGCCGCCGGGAGGGTGGTCCTCCGGCATGTCGGTGCGATGTCCGTACGTGTGCGTGGAAGCGTCTTCGCCGACACGCCGGTGGTTCCTCCGCACCGGTCGTCCGCGAGCTGCGAAGGGTGCCTCCCATGCCCCCCAGACCTCCCGCACGACTGCGAGCTCTCGCACGACTACGACTACGACGACGAGCGCGGCCACCCGTACGACTGCGCGACGGTCGTGCGCTCACCTCCCTCGGCCTGGCGGCCGGGATCGCCGTACCGGGCGCCCTGCTCGGTGGCCCGCAGACCTCGGCCGCCGAACACGCCACCGCCGAACACTCCGCCGTCGGACATTCGGCCGCGGGGCACTCGGCCGCGGGGCACTCGGCCGCCGCGGACGTCCTCGCGGACCAGCAGCCCGCCTGCGGCGACCAGGGCGCCAAGGACTTCCCGATCGACACCCGTATCCACGGCGGTCCCGACACCTACGCCTCCGGTGGCGGATACGGGATCTGGTACCTCGACCTCGTCAACACCACCTCGCAGTCCTGCCGCGCCCTGCACCCCGTACTCGTCCTGACCGACCAGGACCGCAGGCTGACGCCGGACCAGATCCAGCTCGCGTACGCGGAGCGCGCCGGTACGCAAGCGGACCCGGGCATCGAACACCGGGTCAGCTGGGAGACCACCGACCGGAACGAACAGATCGGGGTCTTCGGCAGCGGGGAGGCGGGCGACGACTTCGAGGGCTTCACGGTCCCCGCCGGACGTACGGTCACCGTCCGGGTCCGGATGGCCTTCACCTCCGACACCCGCCCCGGGAAGGTCGTGGCCAACGCCGCCGTCGTACAGCGCCACCGCGCCGCACCCGGCGGACGGACCGGCGGACGGACCGGCGGACGGACCGGCGGGGGCGGTGACGGTGACTGGGTCGGGGAGTCGGAGGACTACCCGTTCTCCATCGTCGAGGGGGACATGGAGGGCGGCACCGACCTCCTGTTCCCCGCCGGAGTGTCGGATTCCGGCGAGTCCGCGGCCTCCGAGGCGGAAGAGGCCAACGAGGCAGAAGGGGCTGACGAGGTGGAAGAGGCCGAAGAGGCCGACGCGGGAGCCGGGTCCCGCACCGGGGCGGAGGGGGGCATCCCCGGCACGGACACCGCCACCGTCCCCGGCCGGAGCGCGCACCCGGACGGCGGTACGAGCGCGGCCCCCGACGCCGGGACGGGCAGCACGGGCGGGACACGTGCGCCGGGCTCCGATCCGCGTACCGGCACCGGCGCCGCCCCCGACTCCTCGGCCGGCCCCCGCGTACCGGCCATCCCGCCGGGCGGCACCGGCGTTCCGCGCGACGCGGCCGGAAACCCGCTCCCCGAACTCGCCCGCACCGGCCGCACCGGCCGTGCGGAGGCCCTCCGTACCGGTGCGGTGGCCGTCGCACTGCTGCTCGGCGGTACGGCCGCGCTGCTCCTGGCCCGCCGGATGCGGCGCGGTCCCGGCCGGCCCACCTGAGGCGCGGCACCCCCGCCCCCGAGCCCCGTGCTCCCGCTCCCGCGCTCCGACCGGCCCTGATCCCTCGGACATCCGCCTCGTCCACGTGATCGATCCGGGTCACCTTTCGGCCTAAACTCGGGGCGTCGGCGCTGCACACCGCGGTGCCGCCGGCGTCCAGCACCCCGGTGCACCGTGCGTACGGCAGGAGTCCGTGTGATGGCAGAGCGCAAGCCGATCGAGTCCTGGCTGACCGACATGGACGGGGTCCTCATCCACGAGGGAACGCCCATCCCCGGCGCGGACGCGTTCATCAAACGGCTGCGGGAGTCGGGGAAGCCCTTCCTCGTCCTCACCAACAACTCCATCTACACCGCCCGCGACCTGCACGCCCGGCTCAGCCGCATGGGCCTGGACGTCCCGGTCGAGAACATCTGGACCTCCGCCCTGGCGACCGCGCGGTTCCTCGACGACCAGCGCCCCGGCGGCACGGCGTACGTCATCGGCGAGGCGGGTCTGACCACCGCGCTGCACGACATCGGGTACGTCCTCACCGACCACGACCCCGACTACGTGGTGCTCGGCGAGACCCGTACGTACAGCTTCGAGGCGCTGACCAAGGCGATCCGGCTGATCAACGCGGGCGCCCGCTTCATCTGCACCAACCCGGACGAGACCGGTCCGTCCGCCGAGGGCCCGCTGCCGGCCACCGGTTCCGTCGCGGCCCTGATCACCAAGGCCACCGGCAAGGAGCCGTACTTCGCCGGCAAGCCCAACCCGCTGATGATGCGGACCGGGCTCAACGCCATCGGCGCCCACTCCGAGACCAGCGCGATGATCGGCGACCGGATGGACACCGACGTGCTGGCCGGCCTGGAGGCCGGGATGGAGACGTTCCTGGTGCTCACGGGGCTCACCACCACCGCCGACATCGACCGGTACCCCTTCCGCCCGTCCAACGTGGTCGACTCCATCGCGAACCTGGTCGACCTGGTCTGACGCTCCCGGCCGGTCCCCGGGCCGTCGCCCGACCGGGCGACAGCGGATGCGGGAAACGGGCGTACGGGTGAACCTTCCCTCAGGAGGTTCACGATGCGTTCACTGCCCCTCACCATCTGTGCTACCGCGGCGGTCGCCGCGATATCCGTCTCCGCGCCCGCCGCTTCTGCCGTCCAGAGCGACGGAGGCACCCTCAGGGTGACCCCGTCCACCACCGCCCCGGGCGGCGAGGTCGAGCTCTGGTCCGACGTCGCCTGCGGCAAGGGCGGCAAGGGCGGCAAGGGCAAGGAGGCCGTCGGCGAATCCGAGGCATTCGTCGTCCCGGTGCGGTTCGCCCCCGCCGACGGGAAGGGCCTGCGGGCCGGTGCCCGGGTCCGGTACGACGCCGAGGCCGGCCGGTACGACGTCACCATCCGCTGCGAGGGCAGGGACGGCACGGGCGGCAGGGCCACCGCCACGCTCACCGTCGTGCACCATGCCCGGCCCACCCCGGTCGCCCCGGTACGGGCGGGCGGCGGAGGCACCGCAGTCCTCGCCACCGGGGCCACCGGGGCCACGGAGGCCGTGGAGACCGGCGAGTCCGACGGGCCGGGCATCCGCCACGTGGTGGCCGGCCTCGCGCTCGCCGCCGTCGCCGCTGCCACCGCGGCCTTCCGCGGCGCGCGCCGCCGCCGTCCGGCCGTGGACTGACGTGTCCGCCCCCGCCCGCCCGGCAGGAACCGGGCGGCTGCTCACCGGGGTGGTGTGGGCCGTGCTGCTGCTGGGCCTCTGGCTCTGGGGCCGCGACGCCGACGCGGGGCCCGGCGGCAGTTCGGCGCCCACCACCGGCGACGTCGCTGCGGTCGGCCGCCCCCTCGGGATGCCGCTGCCCCCGGCACACGATCCGCTGGACGGTTCGCCGCCGCGCGCGGTCGAGATCCCGTCCGTCGGCATCGACGCCCCCGTCGTCGGACGCGGTCTGGACCGCGAGGGAGCCGTCGACCCGCCCCCGTTCGAAGCCCCGGGGACGGTCGGCTGGTACGACGGCGGCGCCGAACCCGGCACCGAAGGGGCCGCGATCATGGTCGGCCACGTCGACACGGAGACGAAGCCCGCCGTCTTCTACGGCCTGAGCGCGACCCGGCCCGGCGCCGAGATCCGGGTGACCCGGGCCGACGGGACGGTCGCCGAGTTCACCGTGGACGACGTGCAGGTCTTCACCCGGGACCGCTTCGACGCGCGCAAAGCCTACGGGCAGCGCCGCGACGGCCGGGCGGAACTCCGGCTGATCACCTGCGGCGGCGCGTACGACGAGGCGGCGCACGCCTACACCGCCAACGTCGTCGTCTCCGCCTACCTCACGGGCGAGGACTCCGAGGACTGACCGATGCCCGCGCCACCCCCGCGCCACCGACGGACGCGTGGTGGCCGTGTCCCGCACCGCGCGACCGGGCGGACGGCCACTGTCACGCGCTGCGGAGGCGGGTGGCCGGACGGGTGGGTCGCGCCGTTCATTGCCTCAAAATGAGCGGTCTCCGGGGCGTTTCATCCTGCTAGCGTTCACCCCCCACTCATGGGCATCAGTCATACCGGGGGCAACGGCAGGGCATGGACATACCCGAGAAACCGGAGACCGGGCGGCAACAGCCCCCGCCTCCGTCGGCGACGAGCGCGTCCGGCGGCGATCGGCCCTGGCGCAACCCGCTCCCGCCCGTGCCACGGACACCCCCGAACCTGGCGGGCGGAGTGGACATGCGGGTCGGCAAACAGGTGCTGTGGGTGGGCACCGCCGCCTACCCGCTGAAGAACATCACACGGGTGTACAGCTTCCTGCTCACTCCTCAGCGCGGTGCCGCGACCGTGCTCTTCCTCAAACGCCTCGGAATCATCCTGGGCGTGTGCTTGGTACTGGTGCTTCTCAACGGACTGGCCGGCATCGGCGGCGGCAGCCAGGGAGGCGGTCTCGGGGGACTCATCGGGGTCGCCACCACGGCGGGGCTGATCTACTGCTTCGTGATGTGGATGGGAGTCATGACCGCAGCCTCCCACTGGGTGCTGGCGGTCGAGACGGCCGGCGCGTCGACAGCGCTGGTGACCAGCCAGAACGTCGAGCACCTTCACCAACTCGTCGGCTACGTGGTGAACGCGATCGAGAACCCCGAAATCGAGTTCCAGGTGAGGGTCGAGACACTTTCGGTCAACCCCAAAAACTACCATTTCGGCGACAACGTCAATATGTACGGCGGATCCGACAACGTGGGGATTGCGAAGTCATGAGCGGCGACCACTACTACTTCGGTGATGGCGACAACGTCCACATGCACGGCGGCACCAACAACATCGGAATCGTGAAGAAGACGGAACCGGCCGCCCTGAGCCCCGAACTGCGGGTTGCCATGGCGGGGTTGACCGAACAGTTGGTGCTCCTGCGGGCGGAGGTCTCGCCGTTGGGCGCGCGGATGATCGACGAAGCCCTGCCGGTGCTCGTTCCCGATGCCGCGATCGAGCCACGGGCCCGCGAGAGCGCCCTGATGGCCGTGGCCGGTGTCGCGGCGACCGCCGGGACGCTGGGCGAGCCGATCCTGCGAGCGGTGAACGGGATCCTTCAGCTCCTGGGTGTGGGGTGACGCACCTCGACGGCGCGGGGGAGAACGCTCCCACTCACGCCTTCGCACCCCGGCCTCGTCCGGTGGCTTCCCGCCGGGAGCCGCCGGGCGGGGCCGCCTCCGTGTGGGCCATGCACTTTTTCGCGTACCGGGCGGTCCCGCCACCGGTCAGGAGGTGTTCCGGGGCCCCCGTGCGGGGAGAATCACCAGGGCGCTCCGTTACGTTCTGTCGGCGGAGAGTCACGGTCCGGTGTGGTGCGTGCAGGCCGCGCGACTCCGGCCGGCGCGCCCGCGGCCGCGCGGGGACGTGAAGAGATGTCGCGCGGATGCGTGAAGAGATACGAGAGGTGGGAGCGAGCCCCGCGGCGTGTGCGGGGCAGGGGCGGACGTCCCGGCGGAGCCGGGTAACGAACAAGGCCCCCTCACGTGAAGTGAGAGGGCCTTGACTCTGCGTGCGCCGCCAGGGACTCGAACCCCGGACCCGCTGATTAAGAGTCAGCTGCTCTAACCAACTGAGCTAGCGGCGCCTGCTGACCTGGAGAACATTACCGGATTCCGCAGCATGCTCCTGACCATTTTCCATGACGCCACGCCCTGTCGCATGGTCGTTTTTTCTCTTTGATCCGTCAAAATGCGATTTGTCATGAGAGTTGAGGCGCCGGCGCCCGCCATGAACCGCCTCAAAAAATCTTGACGAGTCCGGAGGGGAATCGACATGACCGTCCCGGTCTTCCAGGAGTACGAACCCGCCGCCGACTGCGGCTGCGCAGGCTGCGCCCTCCAGCGCCGCACGGCCGCGGCCCGGAGCCTGCCGCCCCGGCTGGGGGGCCATCCGGCCGCGCACGGGGCGCGCCGTGCGCTGGTGCTCGCCACGGCCGCCGGGGTGGTCCTCTCCGCCGGCGCGGCCGAGGCGGTCGCCCCGGCCGGCCACGCCACCGGGCCCGTCCGCGCCGACGGCACGGCCGGCCCCGGGCCCGCCGCCCCGCAGGGGCAGGCCGGACCGCTGATGGGCGGCGCCCCGGGCCCGCCCACCGGGACCGCCGCGGACGAACCCCTGGCCCTGCGGACCACCACCCGCGCCGAGATCATCTCCCGCGCCAAGACCTGGGTGGCCGCGAAGGTGCCGTACGACATGGAGAAGTACTGGTCGGACGGGTACCGCCAGGACTGCTCCGGCTACGTCTCGATGGCCTGGGGCCTGCGCGGCAACGAGTGGACCGGCAGTCTGTCCTCGTACGGCACGCGGATCGCGCGCGCCCAGCTGGAACCGGGCGACATCCTGCTCTTCCACAACCCGGCCGACCCCAACAAGGGCTCGCACGTCACGATCTTCGGCGGCTGGACCAACAGCGCGCACACCCAGTACATGGCGTACGAGCAGACGCCCCCGGCCGCCCGGAAGAAGACCACGCCCCTCGCGTACTGGAGCAACTCCGACCGGTACCAGGCCTACCGCTACAAGGGGCTCACCGGCGGTTCCGGGGGCGCCTCGTCGGCGGGTTACCCGGGCGCCGCCGCGTTCGGGCCGGGGGCCCGCAACGCCCATGTGACCCGGCTCGGCCACATGCTGGTGGCGCGGGGCGGGAAACGTTTCTACGCCAGGGGCCCCGGCCCCTCCTGGAGCGAGGCGGACCGGCGTGCCACCCGGGCGTTCCAGCGGGCGCAGGGGTGGCGGGGGGCGAACGCGGACGGCCTGCCCGGCCCGGACACCTGGCGCCGGCTCGTCGACGGCACCGGGAAGGACATCCCGGCGGCCGGTGCGGGAGGCAGGCCGAGGGCGGTCCCGCCGTTCCCCGGACGGGCGTATTTCAAGCCAGGTCAGTCGAACGCCCATGTCGAGCGGCTCGGCCGGCAGTTGGTGAAGAAGGGGTACGGGCGGCACTACGTGTCGGGGCCGGGACGCCGCTGGACCGAGGCGGACCGGCGCAACGTGGAGGCGTTCCAGCGGGCCCAGGGCTGGCGCGGCGGTGTGGCGGACGGCTACCCGGGGCCGGACACCTGGCGGCGGCTCTTCTCCTGAAGGGGCCGGGGGCCGCGCGGCGGATCGGTGGACCGGTGGACCGGCGATCCGGCGGTGCGGCGGCCCGGCGGATCGGCAGCTCCGGAACGCCGGAGTGCGGAAAGGGAACGGTGGGGCGTGTACGGAGACGAGGAAGACGGCGTGGGGTCGGGGCGCGGTGCGGGAGACGGCGCCGACCCGGGCCGGGGGCCGGGCCCGGCCGGGGGCGGCGGGCCGGGGGAGGAGGGGCCCTGCGTGGACGTGGTGCTGGAATTCGAGCACGGTGAGCACGGCGACGCCGAGACCTCCTCGATGCACACGGTTTCGGCCATGGTCTCGGTGCCCCCGGGAGGGGCCGGCGACGCGCCCGCGCCTCTCGGCGACGCGCCCGCGCCTCTCGGCGACGCGCCCGCGCCTCCCGGGGAAGCGTCGGCGCCTCCCGGGGACGCGTCGGCCGAGGACGCGCCCACCGGCGAACGATCCCCCGGTGATACCGCCGCCGGGGAGGTGCCCGCTCCTGCTGCCGGCGGATTCCGCGAGGAGCAGCGACGGGACGCCGGCCGCCGTCGGCCGGTCATCGCCAACGAGGCCACCGCGTCGATCCCGGTGCACCTGCTCTTCCGCGACGAACCCCGCGAACCCCGTGACCCCCGTGACCCCCGCGAACCCCGCGAACCCCGCGCCCCCGGCGACCGGACCGGACCCCTGCCGCGCGCGGGCTCCGGCGCACCGGACCCGTACGCGGACCCGTACGCACCGGACCCGTACGCGGACCCGTACGCGGACCCGTTCGCACCGGACCCGTACGGGCCGCCGGGCGGTTCCGCCTGGGGCGGGGGTGCCGCCTCGCTGCCGGTCGCCGTCGCCCGCCACGCGCTGCCCGCCGACCGCGCCGGTGCGGGGGTGCGGCGCCCGCCCGTACCCCGCTCGCCGCAGGTCGATCCGCCGACCCGGCCCGCGCCCGTCGCCGATCCCCGGCTGCGCGAGCGCCCCGGACCGGCCCTGCCCGGCTGGGTGGCCGTGCTCACCGGGATCGCCGGCTGCGCCGCCGCGTCGGTCGTCCTCTGGTGGGCGGGCGCGCTGCCGGGGACGGCGCAGACCCGGCTCGGCATCGGGCCACGCCCGTACGAGGGCATCGGCATCGGAGTCTGGGCGGTGCTCGCGGTGCTGGTGACCGTGGTGCTCTTCGCGTTCGGGGGCCTCGGGCGCGGGCGGGTCGGATACGCCCTGGTGCTGACCCTCTTCGGCGACTACCGGGGGAGTGTCCGGCGTACCGGGCTCTTCTGGGTCTCCCCGCTGCTGCTCCGGCGCCGCACCGACGTACGGCTGCGGCACTGGCGGAGCGAGCCGATGCCCGCCGTGGACGCGACCGGTACGGCGCTGCGGGTCACCGTCCTGGTCGTCTGGCGGGTCGAGGACACCGTCCGGGCGGTCCTGGGCGTCGCGGACCACGAGGAGTACCTGCGGGAACAGGTCGAGGCGGCGATGGCCCGGGTCCTCTCGCAGCTTCCCGCCGACGCCTTCCACGAGGACGCCCCGACGCTGCGGAACGCCGAGGCGGTCGGGGACGCGCTGACGCGGATGCTGAAGGCGGACTGCGCACCGGTCGGCGTGGAGGTGTACTCGGCGCAGCCGACCGGCATCGAGTACGCCCCCGAGGTCGCGGCGGCCATGCAGCGACGCCGGGTCGCGGCGCTCGACGCCAGGCACCGGGACAGCGTCCTGACCTCCGTGGTGGACGCGGTCGACGACACCGTCAACCGGCTCACCACGCGCGGGCTCGTCGCTCTCGACGACTATGAACGCAAGTCCCTGGTGAGGGACTTGACGGTTGCCTTCTATACCGGGCGGGGTGGGGGCGAAGGGATCTGAGGGGCCGGCGGGGGCGGAGCGGCGGGGCAGCATAGCGAAACGGAATGCCGTCACGCAGTGGTCTGGACATGTTCACGGCACGTCAATACTGTGGAACTTGGTCTAGACCGCACGACCGCGCGCTTCATGAGCAGTGCTCACCGAAAGTTCCCATGTCCCTGAGGAGCGAAGCATGCGTAAGAGGGCAAGCGCGGCCGTGGTCGGCCTGGCGATCCTGGGCGCTTCGGCGCTCGCCACCAGCAGCGCCAGCAGCCACGGCTACACCGACAACCCCATCAGCCGGCAGAAGCTCTGTGCCAACGGCACGGTCACCAACTGCGGCAACATCCAGTGGGAGCCGCAGAGCGTCGAGGGCCCGAAGGGCTTCCCGTCCGCGGGTCCGGCGGACGGGGCGATCTGCTCCGCCAACCACAGCGAGTTCGCGCAGCTCGACGACCCGCGCGGCGGCAACTGGCCCACCACGCAGGTCACCGGCGGCCAGTCGTTCAACTTCCGCTGGCAGTTCACCGCCCGTCACTCCACGACGGACTTCCGGTACTACATCACCAAGCAGGGCTGGGACCCCACGAAGCCGCTCACCCGGGCCTCGCTGGACTCGCAGCCGTTCCTGACGGTGCCGTACAACAACCAGCAGCCGCCGGCCACCCTGACCCAGACCGGCACCATCCCCAGCGGGAAGACCGGCCACCACATCATCCTGGCGGTGTGGACGATCGCGGACACCGCGAACGCGTTCTACTCCTGCTCGGACGTGAAGTTCTGATCCCCGTGCCGGCAGGCGGGCGCTCGACGGCCCCCGTACCGGCACGGGTGCGCTGCGCGCCGGTCCCAGAGACGCCGGCGTGAGCAGGACGGGGTACGCGACCGGCGACGGCCGGACGTGATGCCCCCACGATGAAGCGCGGCCGTTCGGGCGGGACGGCCGAGCCCACGGAACACGATCGGCAGCAGGCAGCACAACGCAGTGGGGCGGTCTCCGTGTCGGAGACCGCCCCACTGTCGTGTCGTGCGCCGCCAGGGACTCGAACCCCGGACCCGCTGATTAAGAGTCAGCTGCTCTAACCAACTGAGCTAGCGGCGCCTGCTGACTCGAAAATAATACCTGGTCCCCAGGGGTGCTGAGGACACCCCTCGTCGGGACCGCCCCGGAGGGGGGTGGGGCGGGTGTGGCGGGCGGGGTGCGGGGAGCCCGGGCGCTGGGGCGCGGGCGCCTCCGTCGGATGCGCGCCCTGCCCGGCTGCCGGCGCCTCGGGGGCGCGCTCCCTGCCGCCCGCTGCCCGCTGCCCGCTGCCCGCTTCCTGCGGTTCCCTTCCGCCCGCCGCCCGCCGCCCGCCGCCCGCCCCCTGTCACGCGTCGGCCACCGCTGCCGCCTGCCCGTCGGCCGCGGAATCGCGCCGCTCGAACCGATGCGCGTCAGCCAAAGTAAGTTTCTTACGTAAGTGATCTTTCTTTTTGCGCTCATTCTTGTCACGCTGACTCCGTGATGAATCGAAGGATCTCCGAAGTCGCCGCGTACGCGGGCGTCAGCACGGCCACCGTCGGGCGCGTCCTCAACGGACGCACGGGCGTGTCCGCTCCCACCCGCGAGGCGGTGCTGGCCGCCCTGGACGTGTGCGGGATCGAGCGGCCGGTGGGGCTGCGGGGCGAGCGGGCGGCGCTGATCGGCCTCGTGGTGCCCGATCTCCAGAACCCCGTCTTCTCCGCGTTCTCCGAGGCCCTGTGCGTGCTGCTGGACCGGCGGGGGCTCATCCCCGTGCTGTGCACCCACAGCCAGGACGGGGTCTCGGAGGCGCACTACATCGAGATGCTGCTGCGGCAGAACATCGGCGGGATCGTCTTCGTGGGCGCCAGCTACGCCGACGCCGGACCGGAGCACGGCCGGGTGCTGCGGGAGCGCGGAATCCCGATGGTGCTGGTCAACGCGGCGGACGAGAACTCCGGGGTGGCCCAGGTGCGGGTGGACGACGCGCTCGCCGCCGAACAGGCGCTCGCGCATCTCGCCGCGCTCGGGCACGAGCGGATCGGGATGGTCCTGGGGCCCGGCGGACACGTCCCTTCGGCCCGGAAGCTCGCGGGTTTCGCGGCCTTCTGCGGCCGCCGGGGCGTAGCGCCGGAGGAGTGGCGGCGGCTGGTCGCGTACGCCCTGTTCACCATGGAGGGCGGGGCCACCGCGCTGCCCCGGCTGCTGGCCGAGGGGGTCACCGGAGTCGTTTGCGCGAGCGACGCGCTGGCCCTCGGGGTCATCCGCGGGGCCCGTCGGCAGGGGCTGCGGGTGCCCGAGGACCTGTCGGTCGTCGGCTTCGACGATTCCCCGTTCATGGTGGCCACGGACCCACCGCTGACCACCGCGCGGCAGCCCGTCCAGGCCATGGCGGCGGCGGCCGTGGCCGCACTGGTGGGGCAGATCGAGGGGCGTGCGGATGCGAACGACCTCCTGATGTTCGACACCGAGCTGATCGTGCGCGGCTCGACGGCCGGCCGCCCCCGCTGAGCCCTTCCGCCGAGGGGCGCGGGTGGCGGCGAGCCGTCCCCGGGCCCCTCGCACGCCCCTCGCACGCCCCTCGCCGGGCGTCTTCCCCCGAGCGCCTTCGCGTCACCGGTGGAAGTCCTCCTGATTACTTTCTTGCGCAGATGCATTGACTTCTTGCGTAACGGGCTTCTACCTTCAGCGCTGTTCACGTGCATCGGGTCCCGCAGCCCGGGGGCACCCATCAGGAAGGCGATTCGCATGAATGGCATGGCCGGCGTCAGCAGGCGTCAACTTCTCGGTTCGGCGACCGCGCTCGCCCTGGGCCTGGCCCTCACGGGCTGCGGCGGTTCCTCCGGTTCCTCGTCCGGCGTCGACGAGAACGGCGTGGTCACGATCAGCGTGAACGGGATGCCGGCCAAGACGCAGCCCGAGGACCGCAAGGACTTCGAGGACCTGGTCAAGCAGTTCGAGGCCGCCCACCCCAAGATCAAGATCGATGCCCGCGAGGGCCAGATGGACCCCAAGACCTTCGCGGCCAAGCTCGCCGGGGGCCAGCTGGAGGACGTGTACTACGTCTACTTCACCGACCCCGCCGGACTCATCCAGCGCCGTCAGGGCGCCGACATCACGAAGTACCTCAAGGACGTCCCGTACCTGGATCAGGTGCGCCCCGCCCTCCAGGACGTCTTCAAGGGCCCCGACGGCAAGATCTACGGCCTGCCCACCGGCAACTACTCCCTCGGCCTCGTCTACAACCGCGCCCTCTTCCAGAAGGCCGGACTCGACCCCGACAAGCCGCCGACCACCTGGGAAGAGGTGCGCACCGCCGCGCAGAAGATCAGCGCGCTCGGCGACGGGACCGTCGGATACGCCGACTACAGCAAGAACAACCAGGGCGGCTGGCACCTCACCTCGTGGATCTACTCCATGGGCGGGGACGTGGCCACCCAGCAGAACGGCAAGTGGAAGGCCGCCTTCGACAGCGAGGCGGGCCGCAAGGCGCTCCAGGCCCTGCACGACATGCGCTGGACCGACAAGTCCATGGGCACCCGCCAGCTCCTGGAGATCGCCGACGTCCAGAAGATGATGGGCTCCGGCAAGCTCGGGATGTACATGGCAGGCCCGGACAACATCCCCACCATCGTCAAGCAGTTCGAGAGCAAGTACGACGACTACGGGCTGGCCGCCCTCCCGGGCACCGCGACCCTCGGCGGCGGCGACGGCTTCATGTTCAACCCGAAGGCATCCCCGGAGAAGATCAAGGCCGGGCTCCAGTGGATCCAGTGGAAGTACCTCAACCCGGACCGCGAGGAGGAGAACGTCAAGAAGTTCTCCGGCCTCGACGTTCCGATCGGACTCCCGCAGCCCAACCTCTTCGACGGTGAGGCGCAGGCGAAGAACGACGCGATCCACGCGAAGTACGCCAACGTCCCGCAGGCCAACTACCAGCCGTTCGTCGACCGCAGCGACGACGTCGCCGTCAAGGTGGAGCCGCCGAACGCGCAGCAGCTCTACACCGTCCTCGACGGGGTCATGCAGTCCGTGCTGACCAAGGAGGACGCCGACCTCGACAAGCTCCTGGCCGACGCCGCGAAGCGCGCCGAATCCATCCTCGCCGCGGTGAAGTGATCATGGCCGGTCGACCGCTCCCCCTCTCCCCGGCGCGCGCCACCGCCCGCGACCGGTCCCCGGTACGCGACGGAGTCCCGGCACCCGCCGGGGCGCCCGGCCCCGCCGCGAAGAGCTCGCCCGGCCGGGTCCCGGCACCGCCCCGCGGCCCGTCCGCCCGGGGCGGGGCGGCGGCCGGCCGGTTCCGGCGCAGGGTGCGCGAGAACCTCGTCGCGTACCTCTTCCTCGCCGCCGGGGTGATCTGCTTCGCGCTCTTCTCCTGGTACCCGATCGTGCGCGGCATCCTGCTCGGCTTCCAGCAGGTCACCTTCGCCCAGCCCGCCGAGTGGGTCGGGCTGGACAACTTCCGCCGGCTCTTCGAGGACCCGCTCTTCGTCACCGCCTGGAAGAACACCGGCTGGTTCACCCTGCTCGCCCTGGTCTTCGGCTTCGCCGCCCCCTTCGCGACCGCCGTCGTCCTGAACGAACTCAAGCGCGGCAAGGCGTACCTCCGGATGACCGTCTACCTGCCGGTCATGCTGCCCTCGGTCGTCACCATGCTGCTCTGGCGATGGTTCTACGATCCGGGACCGGGCCTCTTCAACAACGTGCTGGACGTCTTCCACCTCCCGCCCCAGCAGTGGCTGGAGTCGGAGAACCTCGCGATGGTCTCCCTGGTCCTCGTCTCCACCTGGGCCAACATGGGCACCACCACCCTGATCTACCTCGCGGCACTCGGCGGCATCCCCGGCGAGCTGTACGAGGCTGCCGAACTCGACGGGGCGTCGATCCGGCGGAGGCTGTGGCACGTCACGATCCCGCAGATGCGGTTCATCCTGATGATCACCCTGCTGCTCCAGGTCATCGGCACCATGCAGGTCTTCGTGGAGCCGTTCGTGCTGACCGGCGGCGGACCCGACGACGCCACCGTCACCGTCCTGCTGCTGCTCTACCGCTACGCCTTCGTCTACAACGACTTCGGCCTGGCCAGCGCCATGAGCACGCTGCTCTTCGTGGTGCTCGGCGTCTTCGCCGGCGTGTATCTGCGCCTGACCCGGAGCAAGGGCTGAGAGGAAGAGTCATGGCCGCCGAAACACCCACCCGCACCCTGATCGCGCCCACCGAGATGAACCGGCGCGTCGGCCGGTTCCTCCACCGCTTCGTGCTGACCGCCACCCTGATCGGCTTCACCCTCGCCTTCGTCTTCCCGCTGTACTGGATGGCCTCGGGCGCGCTGAAGTCGTCGAGCGAGCTGGCCGCCCCCACCCCGACGCTCGTACCCGAGAGCTTCCACCCCGAGAGCTACACCGACGCCTGGACCAACGTCGGACTCGGCCACTTCTTCCTCAACACCTTCATGCTCGCGCTCGGTGCCTGGCTCACCCAGCTGCTCATCGACGTGGCCGCCGCCTACGCGCTCTCCAAGCTGCGGCCGGTCCTCGGCAACGTGATCCTCGGGATGATGCTGGCGACCCTGATGCTGCCGGTGTCCGCGCTGCTGGTGCCGACGTACCTCACCGTGGTTGACGTACCGATTCTGCACGTCAATCTGATCAACACGCCGTTCGCCATCTGGCTCCCGGCGGCGGCCAACGCCTTCAACATCTTTCTGCTGAAGCGCTTCTTCGACCAGATACCCGCCGAACTCCTCGACTCCGCACGGATCGACGGCGCCGGCACGATCCGGGTCCTGGTCTCGGTGGTGCTGCCGCTCTCCCGGCCGGTCCTCGCCGTCGTCTCGATCTTCGCGGTCGTCGGCGTCTGGAAGGACTTCCTCTGGCCGATGCTCGTCCTCCCCGACGAGGCGAAGCAGCCCATCACGGTCGCGCTCAACCGGCTGGCCGAGTTCATGCCCGCCAACCAGCTGCTCGCCGGAATGGTCATGGCCAGCATCCCCCTGCTGGTCCTCTTCCTGATCTTCCAGCGGCACATCATCGCGGGCCTCACCGCGGGCAGCCTCAAGGGCTGACCCGCGCGCCACCGGTCCCTTTCACGAGCACCACCCCCTTACCCCCGCACGTCCAGGGACCCCACCCACAGGAAGGGCACACCGCTGTGTCTCCTGCACCACGCCGGCGCCCCCGCGCCGCACGTCTCGTCGTCCCCCTGCTCCTGTCCATGCTCGGCGCCCTGCTGCTCGGCGCCACCTCCGCAACCACCGCCCAGGCCGCCACCACCGCGCTGGAGGCCGAATCGGCCCAGCTCTCCGGGGGTGCGGCGGTCTCCACCGAGCACTCCGGGTACACCGGCAGCGGTTTCGTCGGCGGGTTCACCGACGCCCACAAGGGCGCCGCCTCCGTTTCCTTCTCCGTCCAGTCGTCCACCGCCGGGGCCGGTTCCGTCTCGCTGCGGTACGCGAACGGGACCGGCGCCGCGATGACGCTGAGCCTCTACGTGAACGGGGCGAAGGTCCGCCAGGTGAGCCTCGCCCCGACCGCGAGCTGGGACACCTGGTCCACCCGCGAGGAGCAGGTGACGTACGCGCAGGGCGCCAACACCGTCGCCCTCACGTTCACCACCGCCGACAGCGGCAACGTCAACCTCGACGGCCTCACCGCGACCACCGGCACCGGCGGCACAGGCACCGGCACCGGTGCCTCCGGCCTGGAGGCCGAATCCGCCCAGCTCTCCGGGGGTGCGGCGGTCTCCACCGAGCACTCCGGCTACACCGGTACGGGCTTCGTCGGCGGCTTCACCGACGCCCACAAGGGCGCGGCCTCCGTCACCTTCTCCGTCCCGTCCACCCTCGCCGGGAACGGCTCGGTCTCGCTGCGGTACGCCAACGGGACCGGCGCCGCGATGACGCTGAGCCTGTACGTGAACGGGGTGAAGGTCCGCCAGGTGAGCCTCGCCCCCACCGCGAACTGGGACACCTGGTCCACCCACGACGAACAGGTGACCTACGCCAAGGGGACCAACACGGTCGCCTTCACGTTCACCACCGCCGACAGCGGCAACGTCAACCTCGACGGCCTTACCGTCACCACCCCGACCGAGACCACGCCGGTCACCCTCACCCACCAGGCCGAGACCGGGTTCGTCTCCGGCGGGGCGGCCGTCGCCGCGGCCGTCAGCGGCTACGAGTCCACCGGCTACGTCACCGGGTTCACCACCACCGGCGCCCGCGCGGTCCTCGCGGTCAACGCCCCGTCCGCCGCGACCTACCCGCTGGTGCTCCGCTACCGCACCCCGGACGCCACCGCCGCGACCGTCACCCTGATCTCCAACGGCACCAAGGTCCGGGTGCTGAACCTGCCAGCCACCAACGGCGCCTGGGCCACCGCGACCACCGACGTGCCCCTGCGCGCCTCGCTCAACCACGTCACGCTGAAGACCGCCTCCGGCGACAACGGCAACCTCCAGCTCGACGGCGTCACCGTCACCGGCTCCACCCCCAATGCCGTGCGCGGGGCGACCCTCCCGTACACCGCGTACGAGGCGGAGGCCGGGTCCACCAACGCGAGCACGACCGGCCCCGACCGCACCTACCTCACCGTGGCGTCCGAGGCCTCCGGCCGCCGGGCCGTGGTGCTCGACCAGACCGGCGAGTACGTCCAGTTCACCCTGACCCAGCCGGCCGACGCGCTGACCCTGCGCTACTCGATACCGGACAACGCGGCGGGCACCGGCGCCGGCGCCACCCTCAGCGTGTACGCCAACGGCACCCAGGTCCGCGACCTGGGCCTCAGCTCCGCGTACAGCTGGGTGTACGGCACGTACCCGTACACCAACACTCCCTCCCAGGGCTCCGGACACCACTTCTTCGATGAGACCCGCACCCTCACCGGCCACCTCGCCGCGGGCACCGTGCTGAAGTTCCAGAAGGACGCGGGCGACACCGCCGCCTCCTACACCCTGGACCTCGTCGAGACCGAGGCCGTCCCGGCCGCCCTCACCATGCCGTCCACCGGATTCGTCTCCGCCACCACCCTCGGCGTCACCCCGGACGACTCCACCGACGACACCGCCGCCCTCAACGCCGCGGTCAGCACGGCCACTTCGCAGGGCAAGGGGCTCTGGCTGCCCGCCGGTACGTACGACATCTCCGGCCACGTCGACCTCGCCGGGGCCGATCTGCGGGGTGCCGGGCAGTGGTACACCGTGCTGCGCGGCAAGAACGGCAAGGGCGGGCTCTTCGGGCGCGGCGGCACCAGCAACGTCCAGGACCTGATGATCGCCGGTGACGTCCGCTACCGCGACGACGCCAACTTCGACGCCGCGGTCGAGGGCGACTTCGGCAACGGCTCCACGCTGACGAACCTCTGGATCGAGCACACCAAGGTCGGCCTCTGGATCGACGCGCCCACCACCGGCCTGTACGCCGCCGGGCTCCGCATCCGCGACACCTTCGCCGACGGCGTCAACCTCCACAAGGGGACCACCGGCAGCGAGGTCTCGCACAGCAGCGTCCGCAACACCGGCGACGACGGGCTCGCCATGTTCTCCGAGGCGCAGGCGGTCGGCAGCAGCGCCTTCCGCTTCGACACCGTCCAGCTGCCCCTGCTGGCGAACGCCGTCGGCATCTACGGCGGCAACGCCAACCGGGTCGAGGACAACCTCCTCGCCGACACGGTCACCGGCTCCTCCGGCATCGCGATCAGCAGCCGGTTCGCCCCCGTGCCCTTCAGTGGCACCACCGCCGTCCTGCGCAACACCCTGACCAGGACCGGTGGTTACGAACCCAACTGGGCGAGCAAGCTCGGCGCCCTCTGGATCTACGCCGACTCCTCCGACATCACCGCGCCGATCCTGCTCCAGGACAACACCGTCGCCGACAGCACCTACAGCGGGCTGCTCGTCTCCTGGCAGAAGAACGTCAGCTCCCTCACCGTCACCAACCTGGCCATCACCACGGCGGGTTCGTACGGCATCGAGATCAACTCCGCCGGTTCCGGGACCTTCTCCGGCACCACCGTCACCGGAGCCGCCGCCGGCGGACTCTCCCTGGCGGGCGGCTTCACGGTCGACAAGGGCTCCGGCAACACCGGCTGGTGACACCCGACCGGTGCGGGCCCGCGCCTGAACCGCGGGCCCGCACCACCCCGCATCCCCACAGCAAGGAGTCTCAGAGTGACCACCCCCTGGTGGCGGCACGCCGCCATCTACCAGATCTACGTACGCAGCTTCGCCGACGGCAACGGCGACGGCACCGGCGACCTCGCCGGAGTCCGCGCCCGACTGCCGTACCTGCGCGAACTCGGCGTGGACGCACTGTGGTTCAACCCCTGGTACACCTCGCCGATGGCGGACGCGGGCTACGACGTCGCCGACTACCGCGACATCGACCCCCTCTTCGGCACCCTCGCCGAAGCCGAGGCGCTGATCACCGAGGCCCACCAACACGGGCTGCGGGTCCTCGTCGACCTGGTGCCCAACCACTGCTCCGACCAGCACGTCTGGTTCCAGCAGGCGCTCGCCGCCGGACCCGGCTCACCGGAACGCGAGCGCTTCTGGTTCGTCCCCGGCAAGGGCCCCGACGGAGCGCTGCCGCCCAACGACTGGAACTCCTACTTCGGCGGACCCGCCTGGACCCGGATCACCGAGGCGGACGGCACCCCCGGACCCTGGTACCTCCACATGTTCGCCCCCGAGCAGCCCGACCTGAACTGGGAACACCCCGAAGTCCGCGAGGAGTTCGAGGACGTCCTGCGCTTCTGGCTCGACCGGGGAGTCGACGGCTTCCGGGTCGACGTCGCCCACGGACTGGCGAAGGCGCCGGGACTGCCCGACGTCGGCCCCGACCCGGACATCACCGACCTCCCCTACCAGGACTGCGCGCCCGTCCACGACATCTACCGCTCCTGGCGCAAGGTCCTGGACACCTACGACGGCGAGCGCGTCTTCGTCGGCGAGGTCTGGCTCCCCAGCCCCGAGCAGTTCGCCCGCTACCTGCGCCCCGACGAACTGCACTCCGCCTTCAACTTCGACTTCCTCTGCTGCGCCTGGGACGCGGCCGCCCTGCGCGGGGTCGTCGACTCCACCTTCGCCGCCCACGCCCCGGTCGGCGCCCCGCCCACCTGGGTGCTCTCCAACCACGACACCATCCGCCACGTCACCCGTTACGGCCGCGAGGACACCTCCTTCGACATGGGCGACAAGCGGCTGCTCGACCCCAGCGACCCGGTGCTCGGCCGCCGCCGGGGCCGCGCCGCCGCCCTCCTCACCCTGGCCCTCCCCGGCGGGGTGTACATCTACCAGGGCGACGAACTCGGCCTGCCCGAGGTGCAGGACCTGCCCGACGCCCTCCTCCAGGACCCCACCTTCGTCCGCTCCGGCGGCACGGACCGGGGCCGCGACGGCTGTCGCGTCCCGCTGCCGTGGAAGACGACCGGGACCTCGCTCGGCTTCTCCGCGGGGGACGGAGCCGAGGCCGGGGACGACACGGAAGGCGCCTTCGCCCCCTGGCTGCCGCAGCCGGCCGGGTGGTCCGCGCTCAGCGTGCAGGCCCAGGAGGCCGACCCCGACTCCGTCCTCGCGCTCTACCGGAAGGGCCTGGCGCTCCGCCGGGAGCTCCTGATCGGGCTGCCGGAGTCGCTGACCTGGGTGGACGGCGGACCGGATGTGCTGGTGTTCGACCGGGGCGAGAGCTTCCGGTGCGTGGTCAACCTGGGAGAGCGCCCGTACGAGCTGCCCGCCGGCGCGACCGTACTGCTGGCCGGCGGCGAACTGACGGACGGCGCAGTGCCGCGGGACACCGCGGTGTGGATCGCCCGCTGAGCCCGTACCGGAGGGGCGGACCGGTCCGACCGGTCCGCCCTCCCGTACGTGTCGGGGAGGTCAGAGCGCCAGCGACAACAGCACCGGCGCGGCCTGCTGGTTCAGCAATTCCGCGGCCTGGCGCAGCCGGTAGGTGTCGCCGACCGGGAGCGACAGCGCCAGACAGCCCGCCGAGCCGCCGGCCGTCAGCGGGACCGCCGCGCAGACCGTGCCCACCGCGTACTCCTGGAGGTCCAGCATCGGGACCGTCACGGGGTGGTGGTCGAGGGTGGCCAGCAGCACCTTCTCGTCCGTGATCGTCCGGGAGGTGAGCCGCGCGGTGCGGTGGCGCGAGATGTGGTCGCGCCGGGCGTTCTGGTCCAGTTGGGCCAGCAGGCATTTGCCGACCGCGCTGGCGTGCGCCGCCGAGCGGAAGTCGACCCACTCGCTGACCGCCGGGGTGAGGGGGCCGTCGAGCACCTGGACCACGGTGACCTCGCCGTCGACGTACCGGCTGACGTAGACCGCCGCGCCGACCGTGTCGCGCAGCTGCGCCAGGATGCGCTGGAGCCGCTCCTCCAGGGCGAGGCGCCGGGTGGGGCCCGAGCCGAGGAGGAGCAGCGAGGCGCCGAGGACGTAGGCGCCGTCGGTGATCTGCTCGACGTATCCCTCGCGGCGCAGCGTCAGCAGCAGGGAGGTGAGCCGGGCCGGCGGCAGCGCGGTCTCCCGCGCGATCTGCGTTTCGGTCACGCCACTGCCGTGCTGCGAGACCGCCTCGAGCACGCGGAAGGCGTGCTGCACCGCGTGGAACGGCGCTGTTGGTTCCGGTCGCAATGTCACGGTGCCCCCTGCCCAAGGTCCGACCGCAAAGCTGTGCGTCCACGATAGTGGCCAAGAAGTGCCCATGGCAGGGCTGTTGGACACTTCTTGGCCCCTCTGGGCCCGTCTGGGCTGGGGTGCATCTGGCTGGCATATGCCAGAGACATGAACGGGATTGGCAAATGCCAGGTCACCGCGGGTATGCGGCCTTCCACATGCCGGGGGAATTCCTGTGGGGACGCGGAGATTTTTTCGGCCACCCCGATTCGACCACCTGTCCGCCGTCGAACATCAGCGCCGACTCGGGGGCCGTGCGGGCCGGATTCCCCCCTTCGCGAGGCCCCGGGCACGGCCCCCGGGCCGCTTCGGCACGGCCCCCGGGCGATGCCCGGCGGTCCGGGTGGGTGCGGGAGCGGATGTCGGGAACACTGGAGTGAGAGGAAGACGAAGAGACAGGGGCGACCGCGAGGCCGGTCGCACCGTCCGTACGCGGTCCGCCCCTGATCCCGGACCACTGGTCCGGGCGAAACGGAAGGGTGGACATGACGACCGTCGGACTTCTCTACCCGGGCGAATGCGCCGAGGACGACTTCCCGCGGATCGAGATCACGCTGGACAGCGACATCAGACTGCCCCTGTTCCGTACCGGGATCGGCGACGACGTCCGCCACGTGCAGGCCCTGCGTGAGCTGGGCTCCGCCGAGCGACTGGACGCAGGTGTGGAGGAGCTCCGGCTGGCCGGTGCCGATTCCCTGGTGTGGGCCTGCACGGGCGGCAGCTTCGTCCTCGGCCGGGACGGCGCCCAGGCGCAGATCTCCGCGCTGGCGCGCTCGGCCGGGCTGCCCGCCTCCAGCACGTCCTTCGCCTTCACGCACGCCGTGGAGGAACTCGGCGTCCGGCGGGTCGCGGTCGCCGCGACCTACCCCGACGAGGTCGCCGCCCTGTTCAGCGACTTCCTGACGGCCTCCGGCATCGACGTGGTGGCGACCAGGGGCAGTGGGATCATCACCGGGGCCGAGGTGGCCGGCTGGGACCTGGACCTCACCCGGGAACTCGCCATCGCCGGCGACCACCCGGACGCGGAGGCGGTACTCCTCCCCGACACCGCCCTCCACACGGCGGCGCACGTCACCGAGCTGGAGGAACTCCTCGGCAAGCCGGTGCTCGCGGCCAACCCGGTCACCGTCTGGGAGGGCCTGCGGCTCACCGACCGCCACGTCTGGGCCCCGGGCCTCGGCGCCCTCTTCGCCACCCGCGAGCCCCCGGTCGGCACCGTCGAGCCGCGCGGGCTCGAAGTGCGGGAGTGACGGTCGGCGGGGCAGCGGCCCGGCGCGCGGCGGACGGCCTCACCGTCCCCGGCGCCGACCTGCCGCGCACCCGCCGCCGGAATAAGCGGAGCCGACCTCCTGTTGCACGGGTTCGTTACGCATACGTATGACCAGTGGCACCGGGAGAGCGACACGTGGACGAGAACCGAGGCGACGAGATCCGCAACGACGGCGAGCCGGCCGCCGGCGGCCGGGCCGACACCGTCAGGGGGACGGCGGGCGGGAACGCCCCCGTCCCCCTGTCGGTGCTCGACCTGGTGACCGTGGGCAAGGGCAGCACCGCGAGCGAGGCGCTCCGCACCAGCGTGGACATCGTGAAGCTGGCCGAGCGGCGCGGATTCCACCGCTACTGGGTCGCCGAGCACCACTCCATGCCCGGAGTCGCCTCGTCCTCTCCGGCCGTGATCCTGGCCCACCTCGCCGCCCACACCGACCGCATCCGGCTCGGTTCGGGCGGCGTGATGCTGCCCAACCACGCCCCGCTCGTCATCGCGGAGCAGTTCGGCACCCTGGAGGCGATGGCCCCCGGCCGCGTCGACCTCGGCCTCGGCCGCGCCCCCGGTACGGACGGCGCCACCGCCGCCGCGCTGCGCCGGAGCGACCGGCTGGGCGAGGGCGCCGACGACTTCCCGCAGCAGCTCGCCGAGCTGACCCGCTTCCTGGACGACGACTTCCCGGACGGCCACCCCTACTCCCGTATCCACGCCGTCCCGGGGCCCGTGCAGGCCACCTCCGACGGCGGGGTGCAGTCCCCGGCCCGCCCGCAGATCTGGCTCCTCGGCTCCTCCGGTTTCTCCGCCCGGCTGGCCGGCGTGCTCGGGCTGCCCTTCGCCTTCGCGCACCACTTCTCGGCCCGGAACACCATTCCTGCCCTGGACCTGTACCGGGAGTCCTTCCGGCCCTCCGAGGTGCTCGACGCCCCGTACGCACTGATCGGTGCCGCGGCGCTCGCCGCCGAGACCGAGGCCGAGGCGCGCCGCCAGGTGCTCACCGGGGCGCTCAGCATGCTGCGGCTGCGTACCGGCCGCCCGGGCCTGGTGCCCACCCCGGAGGAGGCCGAGGCGCACACCTTCGGCCTCGCGGAGAGCGACTTCGTGGACGAGTGGCTCGGCAACATCGTCCACGGCACGTCCGAGCAGGTCCGCGCGGGTCTGGACGACCTGGCCAAGCGGACCGGCGCCGACGAGCTGATGATCACTGCCAACGCGCACGGCGGCGAGGCCCGGCTGCGCAGCTACGAGCTCATCGCCGACGCGTACGGCCTGCCCACGCTCTGAGCCGCCCGAGCCCGCACGTCCTCCCGGTGCCCCGAGGTCACGGGGCACCGGGAGCGGTGGCACCACCGGCCGAGGCCACACCGCCCGCCCCGATCAGCTCGGAGATCCGCTCCGGCGCGACCGCCCGCGAGTACAGCCAGCCCTGCCCGGTGTCGCAGCCGATCCGGCGCAGCCGCTCGGCCTGCTCCGCCGTCTCCACGCACTCCGCCGTCACGGTCAGCCCCAGCCGGTGCGCCAGCTCCACCAGCGCTTCCACGATCGTCTCGTCGGCGGGGCTCGGGTGCGTACCGCCGTCGTCGTACCGGAAGCCGCGGACGAAGGAACCGTCCAGCTTGAGCACGGAGACGGGGAGCCGGCTCAGGTAGGCGAGGTTGGAGTAGCCGGTGCCGAAGTCGTCGATGGCGATCCGTACGCCCATGTCGCTGAGCGCCTGGAGAGCCCGCAGCGGTCGGCCCGCCGAACCCATCACGGCGGACTCGGTCAGCTCCAGTTGCAGCAGCCCGGGGTCGAGGCCCGTCTCGGCGAGGATGTCCCCGACCTCCGCGACCAGGTCCGAGTCCCAGACCTGCCGTACGGCGACGTTGACGCTGACGAACAGCGCGGGCCCGTCCGGATGGTCCAGCTGCCAGCGGCGGGCCTGACGGCAGGCCGTGCGCAGCACCCAGCGGCCGAGCCGCACGATCGAGCCGTCCTCCTCGGCGATGGCGACGAAACGGTTCGGCCCGAGCATCCCGAACTGCGGGTGGTTCCACCGCACCAGCGCCTCGACGCCCCGCACCACCCCGTCCGCCATGCCGACGAGCGGCTGGTACTCCAGCTCGAACTCGCCGCGGTCCACGGCCGGCCTGAGCGTCGAGGAGAGCGCCTGCCGGGTCATCCGGTGGGCGTTGCGCTCGGGGTCGAAGAGCGTCCAGCGGGCCCTGCCGTCCGCCTTCGCCCAGTAGAGCGTGGTGTCGGCGGCCTGCATCAGCCCGGTGGGGGAGGTGCCCGCCGAGGCGCGTTCCACCACCCCGATCGAGGCGGAGACCGAGAGCCGCTGCCCGGCGAGGTCGAACGGCTGCTGCACCGCCGTGAGCAGCGCCTGCGCCAGATCCAGCAGTTGCTCGGTGCCCTGCGACTCCTCGACCAGCACCGCGAACTCGTCGCCCCCGAGCCGCGCCACGAAGTGGCTGCCGCCCGGGTGGTGCGGATCGCGCCCGGCGACGTCGCTCAGCCGTCCGGCCACGGCGGCGAGCAGCCGGTCGCCGGCCCGGTGCCCCAGGGTGTCGTTGACGGCCTTGAAGCCGTCCAGGTCCAGGTAGCAGAGCCCGATCCGGCCGGGGCGCGGCAGCAGCGAACTGTCCTGGAAGGGCGACAGCTCCAGCGCCGCCGAGAGCCGCTCGAAGAAGAGCGTCCGGTTGGGCAGCCGGGTCACCGCGTCGTGCATCTGGAGGTGGCGCAGCCGCTGCTGGAGCTCGTGCCGGTCGCTGATGTCGGCCACCGTCAGCAGCGCCCGGCCCGGGTCGCCCGCCGAGGGGTCGGCCATCGGCACCACGGTGATCTCCGCCCAGAGCGGCCGCCCGTCCCGGTGCTTGAGCCGGCGGGTGCAGCGGAACCGGGAACGCCGGCCGCGCAGCACCTCGCGGTAGGCCCGCCAGGCGTGGTCGTCGGGGGTGAGGCCCACCAGTCCGGCGACGGGCACTCCGGCGAGGTCGGTGGTGCCGGTGCCCGCCATCCGGGCGAGCGTCTCGTTGGCGTGCAGGATCGCTCCCGAGCCGTCCACGACGGCCATGGCGAAGGTGGCGCTGCGGAAGGCGGACCGGTAGGCGAGCAGCGCGGTCTCCGGATGGTGACTCTCCGTGTCCACCGTCGGGGTCGCGCCGGGGGATGTGCCTGCCGGGGGCCTGCGCCCTTCGGAGGTTCCGCTCACCGCTCGCTCCCGCTGTGCAGATTGTCGTGAACAGGTGTGGCCGGACGGGCCACCGGGTGGGGCGCCCCGGGCCGGGAGCGCGAACCACGCGGGAAAACGTGAGGAAGCATAGAGGGTGCGGTGTCGGCGGTACCAGCCCGGCCCGCCCGTCCGGCACCCGCCGCCGCGGCCCGGGCGGACGCGTACGTCCCGCCGACCGTCCTCCGCAAGGGTCCGGCATCACGCCGCACGGCCTCCCGCTTTGCCCGCCACTGTTCCCTTCTGTACGACTCCGTTCCGGGGGTGCGCCCCGCTGTCGGATTCCGAGAAGTGAATGACCGTATGTGACGTTACGTGATCGTGGGCCTCCGGCTGGTACGCCAACGGCGTCGACGGAACCCGGCCCGGCACGCCCTGACCCGTGTGGTTCAGCCCAGCGGGCGGGGCGCGGTGTCCGGGCACAGGGTGGAACGAGGTGTTCCGCATTTCCACCCGGAGGTAGATGTGCCGCGTCAGCACGGGCCCGGGGGAGTGGAGAAGCCGAGTCCGCGCGGAGTGACGGCGGCGCTGACCGCTCTCCTGGCGCTGGCCGCGATGTCCCTCGTCGCAGGTCCGGCCGCCGCGGCCTACGCCGGCGTGAAACCGTGCGCACTGCCCCGTACCCCGGCCCACCACTCGCTGGGGCTGGACAGCTGGAACGGCGCCTATCCGCGTCCCGTCCGGCGCCTCGACGCGGTCATGGTCTTCCTCTCCTTCCCGGACGCGGACCCCGTCGTCCCGCCGGGCGTGCTCGCCGCCGACTACTTCCCCTCGACCACCACCTTCTTCGAGCGGGCCAGCTACGGTGCCTTCACCCTCCGCGTGCATCCGCGGACGCGCTGGGTACGGATGCCGCACCCGTCCACCTGGTACGGCATAGAGCGCGACTGGGACTCGGGGCGGCGGACCTCCTACCTGCACGACGCGGTCGAGGCCGCGGACCCGCAGGTCGACTTCTCCGCCTACGACATCGTCTACCTGGTCGCCGACCCCGACGCGCCCGGCGTCGACTCGGACGCCACCAAGGTCGTCAACTTCGACCGGCCGATCACCGCCGACGGCACGGACATCAGGCGCGTGGTCACCGTCTTCGAACAGCACCCGCCCGACCGCAATGTCCTCGCCCACGAGACCGGGCACGTCTTCGACCTCGCCGACCTCTACCACCGCCCCACGGACGGCAAGGGCGACTGGGACACCTACGTCGGCGACTGGGACGTCATGGGCAGCCAGTTCGGGCTCTCGCCGGACCTCTTCGCCTGGCACAAGTGGAAGCTCGGCTGGCTCGGCGACCGGCAGGTGGTCTGCGTCCAGGGGAACGCCGACGTGACCCTGGAACCGGTCGCCGCCGCCCCCGTCCCCGGCGGCACCATGGGCACCCGGCTCGCCGTCGTCAGGACGGGCGAGGACAGCGCACTGGCCATCGAGGCCCGCGGCGCCACCGGCAACGACCGCTCGACCTGCACCGAAGGCGTCCTGGTCTACCGGGTGCGCAGCGGTACCGCCTCCGGCGGCGGCCCCGTGGAGGTGCTGGACACCCACCCGGACACCGAGGCCTGCTGGGACCGCTCGGTCTACCCGCCGCTGGCGGACGCCCCGCTCTCCGTCGGGGAGACGTACAGCGTGCCCGGGGAGCGGACCCGGATCGAGGTCGCCGACCGTACCCCGTCCGGCTCCTGGACCGTACGGATCACCACCGGGACCTGAGACCCGGCCGCCCGGGCCTTCCCGGGCGGTTCGAGGCCACCCCCGGAACACGAAGAAGCCCCCCGCTTGCGCGAGGGGCTTCTTCCGTCGGTGCGCCGCCAGGGACTCGAACCCCGGACCCGCTGATTAAGAGTCAGCTGCTCTAACCAACTGAGCTAGCGGCGCCTGCTGACGTCGTAGACATTAGCATCCAGATCCGCCGGAGGAAAAATCGAGTAATCGGACACCGGGGGGAGCGTGCTCCGGGCCGCCCGTACGCAGGCCCAGAGCAGCACGTCGGGACCGGGCAGCCAGGGGGTGCGGGTGTCGGGGGCGACCACCCACTGCGGCCCCGGGGCGGCGGGGTCGCAGGTCAGCGGCGGTACGGTCACCGCGTCGCCGGTGCCGTGGCAGAGCACCGGGGGCAGGGTGCGCGAGCCGCCCTCCGGGCGCGCGGCCCCCGTGCCCCACTCCTCCCAGGCCAGCAGCGAGGGCAGCCGCTGGGCGGTGCCGGGGGTCGCGAAGAGCAGGGTCCGGCCGCGGTGGGTGGCGACGGGGCCGGAGCCCGGCCCCTCCGCCCAGAGCCGCTCCAGCATCCGCCGCCCGAACAGCGAGGGGACGCTGACCACGTCGAACGCGGTGCCGCACGGCAGGACGCCCGGCGAGGCCGGGCTCGCCTGCCAGCGGCTGAGGGTGGTGCGCGGGTTCGCGGTGGAGCCGGCCAGCCAGACGGCTCCGGCGGGGGTGACCTCGGCGGGCTGGTGAGCGGCCTGACTCCGCAGGGGAGGGAGGGTGCCGACGCCGGTGCGCGGGTCACGGGTCTGCAGGGACGTTTCGTCTTCCAGCCATGCGGTCATGGAGACAGGTCTACCGGGCGTGACGGGGCTGACGCCGAGTGTCGCCGAATCCAGGACAGGGCATCACCATGCCGGGTATCTTGCCCGCGGGCATATGCCAGAAGCTGTACCCGGAGTGACCGTGCCGGGGGCCGACGCCGAGGGGCTGCGCCGGGGGCCGCCCCAGGGGTCGGGGTCGGGGGCGGGTTTCACGGGATGGCGGCAGGGGGCCGACGGCACGGGCGGGGGTCCGCCAGGGGGCGGCGTCCGGCAGGGGCGGGCGTCAGGGGCGGGGCGACTTCAGCAGGGACCGGCCGAACTCGATCATCTTCTCCGCGTAGTCCTCGGTCCACTCCGCGCGCTCCGCGACATCGGCTGCGGTGAGCCGGTCGAAGCGGCGGGGGTCGGCGAGCTGGGCGGCGGCGAGAGCCTGGAACTCGATGCTCCGGTCGGTGGCCGCCCGGAACGCGTGCGTCAGCTCGGTCGCGCGGGCCAGCAGCTCCGCCGGATCGTCCATCGACTCCAGGTGGAAGAAGTGCTCGGGGTCGGACGCCGCCTCCGCGGGCTCGAAGAGCAGCGGGGCGGGGCGCAGCCTCGGCTGCGCGTTCCGGTCGGCTTGAGCCATGTGCGTTTTCCTCCTTCGGGAAGGCCGGACGGCCACCCTCCATTGTCCAACCCGGCGCAAGTCCGGTGTCCGGGGCCGGCGCGGCCCCGTCCGCGGGGGCTCGGGTCACGGACGCCCCTGGTGGCGAACGTGTCCGGTGCATCGAATGATTCCGCGGCCGCGGGTATGCCGGTGCGGTGCGATGGGGCGCCGGCGCGTGGTGTTCGCCGTACTCCGTGGTGACCCCGGACAAGTCTGTCCGTGCGGACCGGCCGGAAAACACCGGCCGGAAGTGTTCGGCCTGCGCGCCCCCGCGTTCCCCGCCGATCCGCCGGGCGGCGCCGGGCCGGGGCGAGGGGCCGGTCGGGGTGCCAGGGACCGCCGGATGCGGTCCGGCAGGACGCGCGCCGCCTCGTCGAGGTCCACGCCGTCGATGCCGGAGGGCCGGCGCCGGGCCACGGCGACGACCGGCCCGAGGACCAGCGACTCCGTCAACGCCATCGGGAGCGGCGCGAGTTCGCCGGTCTCGACGTGGGCGTCGAGCCAGAGCGCGAACGGCGAGAGCCGGGCCTCCTGTGCGTCGCGGAGCTCCTTGCCCCGCTCCACGGTGCGCGACGGCGACGCCTCGCGACGCTGGACCCGGCAGAGCTGAGGGGGAGAGGCGGCGCGGGTACGTTGAACCGACGGGAAAAGTTCACCGGGCCGCGGTGGACACGGGGACGGCGGGGTCCGACCATGCGTGCATGATCAAACGATCCCGGCCGGCCGTCGCGCCGCTGACCTTCCTGCTGTCCCTCGTGATCTTCGGCGACATAGTGCGGAGGTTCCATGACGGAGACCACCAATGGGGGTTCCTCGTGCTCTGGTCGCTGATGCTGCTCGTCTCCGCCTGGATGCTCGCGTGCGCCGTCCAGCGGCGCCGCGCCGGGCGGACCGGGCGGAGCTGACCTCGACGGACCCGGTCCGATCCGTCAACCCGCCCAGGACACCCGGTGCTTCGACCAGTGCTCCCAGGTCGACTGCATGGCCTCCCAGCCGTCCGGGAACTTCACCTCCACGCCGAGCTGCACCGGTTCCGTCGACGGATGCTCGTCCAGCAGGTCCGCGACCCCCGCCCGGCACACCACGACGCACGCGTGCCGGTGGCGGGAGGCCAGCACGCAGAGCCGGCCCGTCTCCAGGTGGAAGGCGGTGGCGTCGGGCCGCCCGGAGAGCGGGTGGAGCACCACGGTGACGTCGAACTCCCGCCCCTGCAGCCGGTTCGCGGTGTCCACCGCCACGCCCGTGACCCCCAGCCCGGCGAGGGCCGCGCGCACCGCCGCCGCCTGGTCGCGGTGGGCCGTACCGACCGCGATCCGGTCCGCCGTCACCGGCACCGGGTCCGCCGAACGTTCGCTGGTCGCGGTGGTGCCCCGGTCCAGCAGCCTGCGGACCACCAGCGCCACCGCGCGTACCGCCTCCGGGTCGGTGCGCGGGGTGTGGCGGGCGGGCAGCTCCAGCAGCCCCCAGCCGGCCTCCGCCGCCACGTCCAGCACCCGGTCCGGGCCCGAGCCGTCCGAGGCCCGCGAGAACCCCAGCGTCCGGTCCCCGTCGCCGGTACCGCTGCGGAATGGCGTGTACGGGTAGAAGGCGTCCGACACCAGGGGCGCGGCCGAGGCCGGCAGCCGCCAGGAGACCGGCAACCGGTGTTGCGGCAGCCGCGGGTTGTGCGCCAGCAGGGTGGAGACGGCGCTCGCCGACGGATCGTGGCTCAGCCCCGCCCACTGGTCCGCGCCCACGATCGAGAACGGGTCCAACTGCCCCGGGTCGCCCACGAACAGCGCCCGCCGGAAGAGCCCGGCCACGGCGAGCAGCGCGTCCGAGCGCATCTGGTACGCCTCGTCGACGATCGCGTGCTCCCACGGCTCGACGTTCTTCACGTGCGCCCACTTCGCGGCCGTCGACACGACCACGTCGAGACCGGCGAGGTCGGCCGCCTTCGCCGACTTGCGGACGTTCTCCAGCCGGTCCAGCGCCTTGTCGTACGGGTCGGAGTCGCTGCTGTGCAGCCGCCCCACCGGCAGCTCCGGCTCCTTCTCCGCGAGCCGCAGCACCAGATCGTCGACCTGCGCGTTGGTCTGCGCGATTACCATCAACGGGCGTCCGGCCGCCGCGAGTTCCAGCGCGGCGCGGACCACCAGCGTGGACTTGCCCGCGCCCGGCGGGGAGTTCACCACGACACCCCGGGCGTCGCCGTGCAGGGTGTCGTGGAGGATCGCGCCGGTGGCCCGCGCCGCCGCGGCGCCCGGGTCGAACGCCCCGGCCGCCGCGAGTTCCTCCGCCACACGTACGTCGGTCACAGCACGTCCTCCGGGGTCACGGCGTCGGGCTGTTCCGCGGTCGCACCCGGCGGGCCGCCGTGCGTCCACGGGGTCTCCTCGGCGTCCGGCAACGCCGGGCCGCCCCGCTGGTCGTGCTCGAAGAGCGTCCACACCGTGCGCTCGCCCGGCTCGGGCAGCGACCCGGGGGCCGGTTCCCTGCCGCGCCCCATCCGGTCCAGGACGCGCAGCACCAGCAGTACCTCCGAGCCGTCCTCGGGGAGTCCGGTGCCGTCGGGGCCCGTGCCGGGGCCCGCGTACCGGACGAACTCCGCCGACTGCGGCTTCCCGTCCAGCGAGCGGTACACCTTCGTCCGCTCGCCCAACTGCGGGCGCTCGGTGGTGCGGACCGTGACCAGCGGGCGCGGGGAGGGGCGCTTGGACTCCGTGTACGCCATCTCCACCCCGGTCACCTCGCCGACGAACGCCTCGCCGTTCAGCCGGCGGGAGGCCAGCACCAGCGGATCGTCGAGCGCCTCCTGGGCGTCCAGCCGCGCCTGCGCGGTCTCCCGGGAGGAGAGCTTGCGGGCCGCGGTCACCGCGTCGTCCCGGCGCGGCTGCGGCGGCTCGCCCGAGCCCACCTTGTCCCGGTGGCCGGTGAACGACCAGCGGTCTCCCGTCCAGCGTTCCCCGACCCTGGACCCCTCCGGCAGCTCCCGCAGCAGGTCGAGCCCGCGCCACACCGCGTCCCAGGTCGGCAGCATCACCCGGGCCAGCAGCGAACGGATCTCCCGCTCGGCGGCGTGCAGGTCCCCGAGCCGCCCGTCCGCGTCCAGCCCGTCCTCCGCCGCCGCGAGCGCGGTGCGGGCCCGGTCGTACCGCTCGATCGCCGGCGCCAGCAGCCGGTTGTCGAACGCCGGATCGGTGGCCGGACCAGCGGGCGGGCAGACCAACTGGCCGTCCCGGTCCCGCTCCAGCTCCGCCCGGAGCGCCGCCCGGGCGCCCGAGAGGCCGTCCGGCGGATCGATCCAGGCGAGCAGCGCCCCCAGGTGCTGGTCCTCCACACTGCTCTGCCCCGTCGCCCAGTGGCGGTTCAGGAGATCCGTGGTGGCCAGCAGCATCGACGAACCCGGCACCCGGGCCCGCTCCGCGTAGTGCGTCAGCCAGCGCCCGAGCAACGGCACCCGGGGCGGTGCCGGAAACGGGGTGTCCGGATCGTCCTCCGCGGTACGCCGGAACCGCATCGACCGCCCCAGCAGCCGCACCAGGTCGATCCCCGCCCGGCTCGGCACGATCAACTGCGCGGCGTCCACGCACAGCTCGACCTCGACCTTGACCTTCTTCCCGGTCTCCGGATCGGTCTCGCTCCGCTCGGCAGGCTCGACCACGTCCGCGTACGTCTCGATGTGCGGCAGCACCAGCTCGGCCAACTCCGCCAGGAAGGCGAACCGCAGATCGCGGTCGCGCGGCTGCGCCACCGCCAGCAGCCTCGGCGCGTCCCGGTCGGTGCCCACCAGGGCGCCCAGCGGGGCTCCCGCCTCGCCGGAGGTGGTCAGCGGCACCAGGACGAGCGGCCGGTCGGTCAGATGCCGGTGGCGCACGGTCGCCAGCGGCCGGGCCCGCCCGCTGTCCACGGCCTCCATCCGGGCCAGGGTGCTGATCAGTGACATGCCGTCGAGCCCTCCCGAGTCGTGCCGTCCGGAGTCGTGCCGTCCGGAGCCGTGCCCTCCCGAGCCGTGCCGTCCGGAGCCGTACGTTCCGCGGCCGTACCGCGCCGGTCGTCCGCGCCCTCCAGCGCCTCGGCACGCAGGGCCGCAGCCCGGCGGAGCGCGGCGACGGCCGGGTCCGCCGGGTCGCCCTCCTTGCCCGCGGCGGCGTCCAGCACCGCGCGGATGGTCGTCAGCCCGCCGAGCTCACCGCTCACCCCGCGCCCCAGCGTCCGTACGTCGCCCTGGGCGCGGGACTTCGCCCGGCAGTGGAACGCGAGCTCGCAGGCGGCCAGGCACTCGGGGGCGTACGCCGCCGGAACCGCCTCGACCGCGGCGGTCAGCTCCTCGGCCGAGCACCCCGGATCGAAGGTGGTGCCCTCCGGGAGCAGGGCGGCGATCTCCTCGATACGGGTGAGCCGGGTCAGCTGGCGCCGGGTCACCGCACGCTGCTTGCGCACGTCCACGACCGAGCCGGCCGGCAGGTTGGAGAAGTCCTTGGGACAGACGAGGAGCACCTCGTGCGCCACCTCGGCGCCTTCGGTACGCGCGGCCACCGCCTCCAGGGCCAGGACGTAGACCGCCGACTGCCGGGCGGCGGCACCGACCTTCGCCGCGTCGGCCGAACCGTCGATCATCGGGAACGACTTGATCTCGATGACCGTCCACCGGCCGTCGGGATGCACCACCACGGCGTCCGGCTCCAGATACGCGGGCGAACCCGCCACCTCCAGCGCCAGCATCGGGTGGTCCAGCAGGCTCCAGCCGCCGGCGGCGGTCGCCTCCCGCAGGGCCAGCGCGGTCCTGGCCGTCCGGCCCTCGGGACCGGCCGCCGAAAGATCGGGGATCCGGGCGCCCTGCGGCGGCTCACCGCCACCACCGAGGCACTCGTGCAGCAGGCGCAGCAGCTCGGTGCCGCCGTCCGCCTTGACCCGCGCCTCGAAGGCGTTGCCGCGCATGAACGCGAACTGCGACTGGCCGAAACCCGAGGGGGAGCCGAGCGCCTCGGCCAGCCCGGTCTTGTCGACACCGGCGCCGTCGAGCAGCGCCCGCCGCTTGCAGCCGGGGTTGGCGGCGAGGGCGGCCAGCGCGCGGGCGTCCAGTGGATGCGGGACGACCGTCGGTCCGCGCAGCTCAGCGAGCCGCTGCCGGAGCGCTGTCGCCGGCGGCCGCACGGCCGGGGGAGCCGGAGGCCTGGGGCGCGTCGCTGGGATATGCGGAGGGGGTCCGCCGGCCGGGGAATCGCTCACCCGCCGAAGTCTCGCATCCGCCACCGACAATCGGGGGCCGTGTCGCCGCGACCGGGGCTCCGTGAGCACGCCGCCGGGGGACGAAAGCGCGCAACCGGGCCGTGACGCGGGCGGCGGCCCGCATCACCGGGCGGGTCAGCAGCGCGCCCACGCCCATCACCGCGGCGCCCGCCACGGCATCCAGGAAGTAGTGGTTGGCGGTGCCCATCACCACGAAGAGGATCGTCAGGGGGTAGAGGACGCCGAGCGCGCGGAGCAGCGGATGCCGTCCGTACCGCCACAGCAGTACGCCGCACCAGAGCGCCCATCCCACGTGCAGGCTGGGCATCGCCGCGTACTGGTTGGTCATGCCCCCGAGCCCGCGCGGGGCGCTCGCCTCGGCTCCCCACCATCCGTAGGAGCTGTACTGCGCCATGGTGTCGACGAACCCGTGTCCCGCTTCGAGGAGGCGGGGCGGACAGGTCGGCAGCAGCGTGAAGCCGATCAGGCCGATCAGGGTGGAGGTCAGCAGCCAGGTGCGGGCCGTGCGGTAGGCGGCGGCGCGGCGCCGGTACATCCACAGGAGGAGCGCCGGGGTCACGAGGTAGTGCAGGGACGCGTACGCGAAGTCGGCGGGTATGCCCACCGAGGGGTGCGAGGTCAGCAGCCGGTTGAGCGGGTGTTCGAAGTTCAGGTGGAGCGACTTCTCCAGCCGGAGTATCGACAGGCCGTGGTCGACGGCGGCCGGTATGTCCCCGCGTACGAGCAGTCGGCCGGCCGAGTAGAGCCCGTACACCACCGCTATGAGCGGCAGCTCCGTCCACCAGCGGGGCCGGTGGCCGCAGGCGCGTGCGGGCGTGGCGTGCGGCATCCGGTGGCTCTCCCCTGTTCAAGCGTCCGACGGCGGGCGTTCAACCGTACGGCGGTCGTCGGCCGTGATTTCCCCCGGGGGGTCCCTTTCGCCCCCTGCCCCGGGCCGCCGCGGGCGGTGCCGCCTCGGCCGGGTACTGCGGAGAGGGGGACGTGTGTACGGGCCGTGAGGTTGCTCGGCCGCCCCACGGCACCACTGCACAGGTGCCCGGAGGGGCGGCCCTCATGCCGGCGCACGGCCATGGGCGATGATGGACGGAGACGACACGCACCGCCGGCAGGCCGGAGCGCGTCCCTCCCGGCGCCCGGACACCGTGGTCCCGCAAGCGCCCCCGCCGTCCCCCAGTTCTCAGGGAGAGCCCGCTCATGGCACCGCGCATCCTGCTCGCCCGGCACGGCCAGACCCAGTGGTCGGTCCAGGGCAATCACACCGGCAGGACCGACATCCCGCTGCTCGACTCGGGGCGGGAGGGCGCCAAGCTGCTCGGCGAGCGGCTGCACCGGGCCCCCTGGTCCGGGCTGCCGGACACGGACATCCGCACCAGCCCGCTGGTCCGGGCCGCCGAGACCTGCGAACTGGCCGGCTTCGGGGACCGGGCGGAGACCTGGGACGCGCTGATGGAGTGGGACTACGGCGACTACGAGGGCCTCACCCCGGCGCAGATCAAGGCGGACCGGCCCGACTGGCTGATCTGGCGCGACGGGGTTCCCGGCGGGGAGTCCACCGCCGAGATGACGGCCCGCGCGGACGGGATCGTCGAGCGGGTGCGCTCCGGCGAACGCGACGTCCTCGTCTTCGCCCACGGCCACATCCTGCGGTCGATCGCCGCGCGCTGGCTGGGCGAGGACCTGATGTTCGGCGCCCGCGTCCGGCTGGAGCCGACCTCGCTGTCCGTGCTGGGCTGGGCCTACGGGATGCCCGCCGTGGAGCGGTGGAACGACACCGGCCACCTGGAGCGCTGAGCACCGCCCCGGGCGCCACCGGGTTCAGCCCCGGTGCTCCGCCCGGTACCGCTCCAGCAGGCCCGCCACCGCCGTCGCGTCCCGGTCGGCGCCCAGCACACGCACCGTCCCCGCCAGCATCCCGCTGATCCGGGAGGAGCGGACCCGGTCCAGCAGGTCCAGCACCTGGTGCGCGGAGCGGACCGCCTCCTCCGCCGCCCCGGCCCGGGCCAGGTCGCCCGCGAGCTGGGCACGGTAGAGCGCGAGGTTCCGGGTGAAGTGCGGGTCCTGGAGCGCGGTGGCCCGCCGGCCGTGCCGGGTCGCCCGGGGCCAGTCGCCCAGGGCCGACCAGCACTGCGCCTCCAGCAGGTGCATCTCCGCCTCGCGGAAGAAGCTCATCCACTCCGGATCGCGCTCGGCCGGCCCCCGGTCGAACGCCGCCCTGGCCCGCGCGATCGCCCGGTCGCATCCCGTACGGTCCCCGAGCCCGGCCCGGCCGCCCGCCTCGCGCAGGGCGAGCAGGGCCAGCAGCCGGTGCGAGCCGACCGAGCGGGCCGCCCGCTGCCCGGCCTCCGCCGCCCGGACCGCCTCCCTCGGCCGCCCTGCGTCCCGGGCCAGGAACGACGTGTTGCAGAAGGCGTGCGCCTCCAGCGCGTCGTCGCCCGCGACCCGGGCGGTGGCCAGTGCCTCCGCGTAGTACGAGCGCGCGTCGTCGAACCGCCCCGAGTCGTGGGCCAGCCACCCCACCGACAAGGCCAGTTCCCCGGCCCCGGCGTGCAGCCGGTCGGCGGTGGCGCGCCGGGTGGGCGTCCCCGAGTCGAGCAGGGCGTACGCGGCCCGCAGCGGCTGGGCGGCACGGCGGTAGAGCCCGTCGCCGCCGTGCCGGTCGTCGAGGACGCGGATCTCGCGCACCGCCTCCTCCACGGAACGCACCTCGGCTTCGCCGGCCCGTCGCTGGGCGGGCAGGACGATCGGGGTCCCGGCCGCCCGGTGGGCGCCGATCCCGATCGATGCGGTCGCCACACCGGCGGTGCCGCTCGTCATGAACACGCGACGCAGCACGTCGCTCTCCTCGATGTCGCTGGGTACGGAGAGGACCGGAACCGTGTCCGCGGACAGCGATCTCCAGGCCGCCGGCAGGCGGGTGCGCGCCGAACGTCCGCGCACGCTCTCCCGGTCCGAGAAGCCCAGGTCCCCCAGGGTGGCGCCGGGGAACATGTGCAGGAAGACCCGTTCGTACGCGTAGTTCGGGCACCGGATCTCGCCGGACTCCACGCGACCGATGTAGCGGGCGTCGCAGGCGACCTGCTCGCCGATCTCGCGGGCGGCCCTGCGGACTGCCGCCGCGAACTCTCCCGCCGAGCGCGCTCCGCGCAACTGGCGGAAGACGAGGTTGGGAACGGCCCGTGACGACACCATGGCGTGGCCCTCTCTGGTGCAGCCGGGCGCATGCCTCTGGTGTCCCGGCGGAGCAAGAACGTACCTGGTGTGACGGACCGTTCACGCAGTGTTTCGCGACAAAGGGGGGCATCTCGGCCGTGATCCGCCATGAACTGCCACCCTTTGCGGCGGCTCGGCACCGTAGCCCTTGACGCGGTCGGCGCGTTGGTCCATGCGGAGACGGGGCGTGGCTCCGTCAGGCGACGACAGGAGGGGTTCCCATGCTTCACCTCGGCACGGAGACCGGCCCATGGAACACCGCGGCCACCTCGAAGGACGCGGGGGCGCGGCCGGCCGTTCCCCCGCACGCGACATCGGCCCCGATCGAGGGGTGCGCCGCACACCTGTGTGATCTCGTCACCGTCCCCGCCCGGCAGGGGCTGGAGGCCGTGGACATCCTGCGCCGGGGCGCGGACCTGGTCGCGGTGGGGCCGGTGCTCCACGACGGGGCCGGCGACACCGTCGGCTTCCTGGTGCCGCCCGGTACCGCCGATGGCTGGGACGTACCGGGCAGCGCGTGTACGAGCACCGAGGGCCGGGGGCTCCGCCTCCCCGACGAGGCGCCCGTCTCCGGAACCGGCTGGCTGCTGCCGCCCGCCGAGGACGCCCCGGTCACCGACCCCGCCGCCCTGCGGGCCGCGCTCGACCAGGCGGCCCGCATGATCGAAGCGGCCGACAACTGCCGCTGAGCCCATAATGTCCAGGTGGGCGGGGTTGTCCCCGGCGTTCTCCTCGCCCCGGCCGGCCCGCGCGACCAGGACGCGGGACCGGTACGGACGGGGCGGTGAAGGCGGACGACGTGGCACGTCGAGGAGGGGCGGGCAGCGAGAAGCCCGGCAAGCGGAACGACCGGAGCGACCGTTCCGAACGGAACGAGCGGGCCGACCGGTCGGGGCGCGGGCGGGAGCCGCGTACCGCGACCGTCGACGGCGGCCGGGCCGAACTCGCCCCCGACAAGGAGCGCCGGAACGCCTGGACCCTCCTGCTCGACGGCGCCCCGCAGTCCCATGTGGACCTCGACGACCCGACGTACCTCTCCTTCGAGTACCAGCGCAGGATCGGCCACGTCATCGACCTCGCCGCACCTCCGGGGACCCCGCTGCACGTCCTGCACCTGGGCGGCGGCGCCTTCACCCTCGCCCGGTACACCGCCGCCACCCGCCCCCGCTCCACGCAGCAGATCGTCGAGATCGACGCCCCGCTCGTCGCGTTCGTCCGCCAGGAACTGCCGCTCGACCCGCAGGCCCGGGTCCGCGTCCGTGCCCTCGACGCCCGTGAAGGGCTCGGCAAAATACCCGACGGCTGGGCCGATCTCGTGGTCGCCGACGTGTTCGGCGGAGCGCGCACCCCCGCGCACCTGACCACCACCGAGTTCCTCGCCGAGGTGCGGCGGGCGCTGAAACCGGGCGGGAGTTACGTCGCCAACCTCGCGGACGGGCCGCCGCTGGCCCATCTGCGAGGCCAGATCGCCACCGCCGCCGCGCACTTCCCCGAACTGGCGCTCGCCGCCGACCCCACGGTCTGGCGCGGCCGTCGCTTCGGCAACGCCGTGCTCGTCGCCTCCGACCGGCCCGTCGCCGTCGCCGAACTGACCCGCCGGGTCGCCACCGACCCGCACCCCGGCCGCGTCGAACACGGCCGCGCGCTGGCCGACTTCACCGGCGGGGCGGCGGTCGTCACCGACGCGGTCGCCAAGGCGTCCCCGGCACCGCCGCCGAACGCGTTCGACTGAGCGCTGTTTCCGTCGTCCCCCGGTGTTCGCGGGGGCCGTCAGTACGGTGATGACCGCGGCACGCGTGCCCGAACCGGGCCCGGCCGCGTGGCCGGGGCCGCCGCGGCGCGTGGCGTGCGCCGATCCGCCGACCGGGCGGTCGCGGCTCGGCCGGGCGGGCGGGTCCGCCGGTTCAGGTGAGCCCGGCGACCAGCACGGCGAAGGCGGCGACCAGGACGGTGACGCGGGCGTAGTGCCACCGCTCCCAGCGGTTCAGCTGCTGCTTCCAGTCCTCGGGCCGGTTCCCGGGAGTCCACGTCTTGCCGCGGTTGTTGATCGGGACGAGCAGGAGGACCGACATCACCACGCTGAGGAGCAGCAGCACCGCGGCGGCGATGACGAGGCCGTCGCCGTGGTGGTGGCGGCCGGCGATGCCGCAGGCCGCGACGAGGACGAGCGAGCCGATGTACCAGACCGGCATCACGGCGCCGAGCATCCGGCCCCCGTGGGCATGGCCGAGCTGACCGCTGTCCTCGGGGAGGGCGTTGAGGATCCGGTTCATGATGAAGGCGACGGATAACTCCACCCCCACCATCAGGCCGACGATCACGGTGGTGACGACTTCGAGCGTGTGGAGCATGGCGATCCCTTCGAGATCTAGCGTCGCTAGCAGTTGAGTCGACGCTACCGCTGCTGCCGCTCTTATGTCTAGCGATGCTAGGATCGGATCATGTCGGTACAGGAACGCAAGCGGCGCGAACGGGCCGAACGTGAGCGCCTCATCGTGGCGACAGCCCGCGAACTCGCCGAGGAGCATGGCTGGGAGGCGGTCACCACCCGCCGGCTCGCCGAGCGCATCGAGTACAGCCAGCCCGTCCTCTACAGCCACTTCCGCGGCAAACGCGAGATCATCGGTGCCGTCGCCCTCGATGGTGCCGCCGAGCTGGCGGCGGCGGTCCGAGCGGCGACATCGGGCGCGACCCTCCCGCACGAACGGGTCATCGCCCTCGCCCGCTCCTACCTCGTCTTCGCGGAACGCCATCCGGCGGTCTACGACGCCATCTTCCAGCTCGACGGTGGCCTCGCGTACGCGCAGGAGGACACCCCGGAGCCCCTCAAGGACGCTTTCGCCGCGCTGCTGGAAACCCTGGCCGAGGTCGCCGGAACGGGCGTCCATCCGGGCCTGTTCACCGAGGTGTTCTGGGCGTCCCTGCACGGCCTGGCGACCCTGACCCGGGCGGGACGGCTACTGCCGCAGGACGCCGCGCGGAGGATCGAGCTCCTGGCGGACCGGCTCGCCGTGGTCTGACGAGCCGGTCCGGACTGCCGTGGTTCTGCGCTCACCCGGCCCGGTCCGAACGCCCGGCTCACCCCGCCCGGTTCACCGCCGAGAGCACCGCCAGCACCGAGGCGGTCAGCCCCGAGGTGTCCCGGCCCGCCCCCCAGACCGTCCGGCCGCCGACCCGGCACTCCGCGTACGCCATCGCCGCACTGTCCTGGCCGCCGGTCGTCGCGTGCTGGGTGAAGTCGAGGATCTCCACCTCGTGGCCGGCGCCCGCCAGCGCCCGGACGAACGCCGACAGGGGGCCGTTGCCGGTGCCCTCGTAGTCACCCGTCACGTCGCCGCCGCTTCCCTCGGTGCGCAGCGCGCACACGAACCGGTGCTCCCCGTCGGCGGTGACGTCGGCGGTCCACGTCTCCAGTGTCACCGGACCGTCCTGGCCCGGCGCCAGGTAGGTCGCCGTGAACAGCTCCCACAGGTCCTTGCCCGTGGCCTCCAGGCCGCTGTCGTCGGTCGACCGCTGCACGGTACGGGAGAAGTCGGGCCGCATCCGGGCGGGCAGGTCCACGCCGTGGGAGCTGTGCAGCAGATGGGCGATCCCGCCCTTGCCGGACTGGCTGTTGACCCGGATGACGGCCTCGTAACCGCGCCCCACGTCCGCCGGGTCGATCGGCAGGTACGGCACGTCCCAGGTCGGCGAGGCGGTGCGCTCGTGATGCGCGAACCCCTTGCTGATGGCGTCCTGATGGGTGCCGGAGAAGGCGGTGTACACCAGGTCTCCCGCGTACGGGTGGCGCGGCGGCACCGCGAGGCGGTTGCAGTGCTCGACCGTGCGGCGGATCTCGTCGATGTCCGAGAAGTCCACCATGGGGTCGACCCCCTGGGCGTGCAGGTTGAGCGCCAGGTTCACCAGGTCGACGTTGCCGGTGCGTTCGCCGTTGCCGAAGAGGCAGCCCTCCACCCGCTGGGCGCCGGCCAGTACGGCGAGTTCGGCGCAGGCCACCCCGGTACCCCGGTCGTTGTGCGGGTGGACGGAGAGGATGACGGACTCCCGGCGGTCCAGCGCCCGGTGCATGTACTCGATCTGGTCGGCGTAGACGTTGGGAGTCGCGATCTCCACCGTGGCGGGCAGGTTGTGGATCACCGGCCGGTCCGGGGACGCGTCCCAGAGGGCCGTCAGCCCGTTGCAGATCTCCAGGACGAAGTCCGGTTCGGTCAGCACGAAGACCTCGGGGGAGAACTCGAACCGGACTTCCGTCGCGGGGTGTCCTCCGGCCAGCCGGTCCATCAGCTCCGCCGCCTCCCGCACGGTCGCCCACACCTGCGCGCGGTCCCGGCCGAGGACGACGTCGCGCCAGACCGGGGCGGTCGGGATGTAGAGGTGGACCACCGCCCGGTCCATCCCGGCCACCGACTCGAAGGTCCGCGCGATCAGGTCCGGCTTGGCCGGAGTGAAGACGACGGGGGTGACGTCGTCCGGGACCGCTTCGCCCTCCACCAGGTGGCGGACGAAGTCGAAGTCCGTCCGGCTGGCGGACGGGTAGCCGATCTCGATCTCCTTGAACCCCATGGTGACCAAAAGGTCGAACATCCGCCGCTTGCGCGGGGTGTCCATCGGCTCCGCCAGCGCCTGGTTGCCGTCGCGCAGGTCCACGGGCACCCACAGGGGCGCCTTCTCGATCCGCGTGTCCGGCCAACGGCGGTCCACGGCCGGAATGTTCACCCGCTCGAAGGCGGAACGGTAGCGGTGCGAGGGCATGTCGCCGGCGCGCTGCGGGTTCCACGCCGGGGAGTCGGCGGGAACCGGGCCGCGCGGTGTGCGGAGGGTGGGGAAGCTGTGCATCGTGGACATCTGGACAGAAGTTCCTTCGCTGGTCGCCGGATGCGACCGGCACAGCGCGGCACCCCGCGGCGGGGTGCCGGTCGCGTCAGGCCCCGCCGCGGCAGCCGAGAAGAAGGAGACCGCCGAGCGTCATGGGCGGTACAGTAGCCACAACCAAAGTCTTCAGACAACCCGACAGGTGAAGCGCGTGTCCTCCCTCGGCCCACTCCGTCCCAGCCCCCTCGTCGACCAGGCGACCGCCCATCTGCGGGAGCAGATCACCGGCGGCACCTGGGCGGTCGGTACGAAGATCCCCGGCGAGACCAGCCTCGCCAAAACCCTCGGCGTCGGCCGCTCCACCGTCCGAGAGGCCGTCCGCACCCTCGCCGCGACCGGAATGCTCCAGTCCCGCCAGGGCGCCGGGATCTTCGTCGTCGCCGACCGCCCGCACGAGGACTGGCCGGCGCGGCTGCGCCGGGCGGCGGTCACCGACGTCTACGAGGTCCGCATGCTGATCGAGGTGCAGGCCGCCCGGCTCGCCGCCGAACGCCGTACCGAGGACGACATCACCGCCTTGGACGCGGCCATGGCCGCCCGCCGGGCCGCGAGCGGCTGGGGCGACGCCGAGTTCGTCGACGCCGACATCGCCCTCCACCGCGCGGTGGTCGCCGCCGCCCACAACCCCGTACTCACCGATCTTTTCGGCGAGTTCGCTCCGGCGCTCCGGCAGGGGCTCATCGACCTGGTCGATCTGCTCGACCTGCGTGCCGACCACCCGGGCCACGGCGAGGACACCCACGCCGCGCTCGTCCGCGCCGTCGTCGAGGGGGACGGGGCGGCGGCCGAGCGGCTGACCAAGGCCGACCTGGAGGCCACCCTCGCCCTCCTGCGCGGGGCGTGAACCCGCTCAGCCCCCCGTACTCGCCCCCCACTCCTGCGCGTAGTCGTCGAAGATCACCCGCAGGTGGTGGCCGATCCGGAGGTAGTCCAGATCGTCCAGGTTGGCGAGCGAGACGCGTACCGACCACTCGGGACCGTCGAAACCGCCGCCGTTGAGCAGCACCACGCCGGTCTGCTCGGCGAGGCGGAAGAGCGGGTCCACCGGCTCGTAGTTCTGCTCCAGGAAGTCGGCGAACGCCTTGCCGCGCACCCGCTCGGCCTCCGCGAGCAGGTCCAGCTCGATGTAGTAGGCCGCGCGCTTCGGGTCTTCGGAGATCTTCATGTGCACGCCCTCCAGCAGGAGTTCGAGGCGCTGGTGGACGATGGCCCGGATACGGAGCTTGTAGGCCTGGCCCTGGTCCAGCATGTCGAAGAGCGAGAAGAGCACCATCATCACCTGCTGGGGCAGCGAGAGCCCGGCGGTGTGGTTCAGCGCCACCTGCCGGGAGTCCGCCACCAGCCTGTCGATGAACCGGATCTTCTCCGGTTCGAGCGAGAGCGTCCCGTACCGCTTGTTCAGCCGGGCCTTCTGTTCCGGGTCCTGCGCCGCGAGCAGGTCGTCGATCACGTTGTCGTCGTGCAGGCCGATCACACCGAGCCGCCAGCCCGTCGCGCCGTAGTGCTTGGAGTACGAGTACACCAGCAGGGTGTTGCGCGGAAGGTCCGCGGCGAGCGAGCGGAAACCCTCCACGAACGTCCCGTAGACGTCGTCGGTCACCACGATCAGACCCGGGTTGGAGTCCGCCACGATCGATGCGATCTGGTCGGCGACCCGCTGCGAGAGCGCCAGCGAGGGCGGGTTGCTCGGGTTGACGCAGCAGACCAGCTTGACCGACGGATCGGCCAGCTTCGCCACCTCTTCTTCCGGATACCGCCACTGGCGCACGCCGGTCTCCGTGAAGAGACTGGCCTCCACCCGCACCACGTCGAACTCGTACGTGTCGAGTTCCGGGATCTCCAGGTACGGCGTGAACACCGGCACCATCAGGGCGATCCGGTCGCCCTTGGCGAGAATGCCGTTCTTCATCAGCGAGTCGAAGATGTAACACATCGCCGCCGTACCGCCCTCGGTGGCGAACAGGCTCAGATTCTGGTGCTCGGGCGGCCGGTGGTCGAACATCTCGTCCGCCACGTAACCCCGCACGATCCTCTCGGTGTGGTGCAGGATGCGGTCCGGTACCGGGTAGTTGTCCCCGATCGACGAGTCGGCCATTTCGTGGACGAACGCGTCCGGGTCGAAGCCGAACCGTTTCACCGCCAGATCGAACGACGCCTGCAGCAACTCCATCCCCGGCAGGTCCGGATGGGCCCGCGCGAAGGACGCGAAACGCTCGGCGCAGCCCTTCTCCTCGGGCATCCCGCCGAGGTTGTCCGCCGTCCAGACGCGCTTGCACTCGGAGAGCGCGAAGTAGCCGAGCGCGTGGTACGCCTCGCGCGGCCCGGTGGCCACCCAGTTCGGGTTGCCCCGCCCCGCGTTGAGCATCGCGCGCGTCGTACGGCCCTTCTGGCCGGGCTCGTCGCTCTGGGCCGTCTGGGCGATGCTGATGAACTTGTCCTTCAGCTCGAACGGGCTGAGCTGGGCGAACGACCGGATCTCTTCCCGGCTGAAGCTGGTCCTGGGCATGGCGGTGACCCTTTCCGGGTTCAGTGGTTGAGGAGGACGATCACGGCGCCCCACACGGTCAGCAGAACGTTGCCGACGGCATAGGGAATCGTGTAACCGAGCGTGGGGATCTGGGATTTGGACGTCTCGTTGATCGCGCCGATCGCGGCCGTCGTGGTCTGGCCCCCGGCGAGGACGCCCATCAGCACAGGGAACTGGATGCGCTGGACGTAGTGCCCGAAGAGGAAGCCCACGATCAGCGGGACCACGGTGGCGATCGCGCCGAAGAGCAGCAGACCCCAGCCGGCGTCGGAGAGCCCGCTGGTGAAGCTCGGCCCGGCGTTGATGCCGACCACCGCGACGAACACGCACAGGCCCAGGGTGTCCATGAACCACTGGGCACCCGGAGGCACGTTCCCGTACGTCGGGTACTTGCCGCGGATCCAGCCGAAGACCAGCCCCATGATGAGCCCGCCGCCCGAAGTCGAGAGCGAGATCGGCACCCCGCCGGCGGTCAGGGCCGGGATGCCGAGACAGCCGCCTAGGAAGATGCCGAGCCCCACCCAGACCATGTCCGTGGCGAAACTGGTCGGCACCGGCTTGCCGAGGGCTTTTCCGGCGGGCCCCACCAACCGCTCAGGACCGGTCAGGACGAGGGTGTCGCCCCGCTCCACCTCGGTGGACAGCCGGTAGGGGAACTCCGCCCCCGCACGGTAGAGACGGTCGACGTACACCCCCACCATGAACGGCTCCCGGCGCAGTTCCTCGATCGTGCGGCCGAGCTGAGCCTTCTCCGACGCGACGACGTGCAGCGTCTCGGTGCGGTAGCCGAGCAACTCCACGTCGTCCGCCTCCGGACCGATGTGGGTACGGGCGTCGAAGTCGACCAGGTCGTGGCGGAGCGCGCTGACGGCGACGGTGTCGCCCGCTTCCAGGACGATCGTCTGCGACTGCTCCAGCACGGTGCCGTCGCGGCGTACGGCGGTCAGATAGATCCGCCGTCCGGCGCCCCGCTGCTGCCGTTCGACGTCCTCGACGGTCCGGCCGACGAGGTCGGGGCGCTCCACCCGGTACGCGCGCAGCACCACCTCGTAGTAGCCCTCGCCCTCGTCCGGGTTCTCGTCCGGGGCGTCCAGTTCGGCGGCGAGGACGGCGCTCTCCTTCGCCAGATCACGGCGGTAGAGCCGGGGCAGCACATTGGCCAGCAGCATCGCGCAGAGGATCGTGCCGAGCGGATACGTCACCGCGTACCCGATGGCGACCAGGTTCTCCTCGGACTTCGCCTGGGCGGACGAGAGCCCCGGCAGAGAGCCGATCGCGTCCTGCGCGACGCCGATGGCCGCCGACTGGGTGAGGGCTCCGCTCATCAGCCCGGCGCCGAGCCCGGGCCCGTATCCCAGCAGACCGGCGAACAGCCAGGAGATCAGCAGCCCGGACACGCAGACCACGACCGCGTTGAGCACCTGGGGCAGGCCGTCCTTGCGCAGCCCGCGGAAGAACTGCGGGCCGACCCGGTAGCCGAGGGCGAACAGGAACATGATGAAGAAGAGGTTCTTCACCGTGTCGTCGATCTGGATCTTGAACTGGGCGCCGAGTACCAGCCCGGCCACCAGGCAGCCCGTCACGGCGCCCAGGGCGATGGTGCGGTAGCGGACCTTCCCCAGCAGGAAGCCGAGTGCGACCACCAGGAAGACCAGCAGTTCGGGGTGGGGTTGGAAGACGTTCCGGTTCAGGAAGTCGATCATTCAGGCCCCCAGGACTCCGACGAGGATCGGTCCGGTCAGTGGCAGCAGGAAGTTGGAGAGGGTGTAGGTGATCGTGTAGCCGAGCAACGGCACCGAGCTCTGCGCCACCTGGGTGACGGCGGTGATCGCGGGCGTCGAGCACTGCTGCCCTGCGATGGCCCCGATCAGCAGCGGCTTCTCGATCTTCAGGAACCTGCGCCCGATGATCAGGGAGAGTGTCGCCGGTACCAGCACCATCGCGATCCCGGCGAACGGCAGCAGGGCCCCGTACTGCTTCAGCAGCGGCCAGGCCTGCGGACCGGCGGCCAGCCCGGTGCACGCGATGAAGACCGCGAGGCCCATGTCCTTCAAGGTCGCCGCCGCCTGCGGAGGGAACGCGCCGAAAGTCTGCTTGCGGGAACGGAACCAGCCGAAGAGCAGCCCCGAGATCAGACAGCCACCGCCGGTGCCGAGCGACAGCGGGATGTCCCCGGCGTAGACCACGATCTGACCGAGCAGGGAACCCGCCACGATGCCGAGCCCCAGGTAGATGAAGTCGGTGGCGTCGTTCTTGACCACCGCCCCGATCTTCCCGACCAGTCTCGCCAGGCCGTTGCGCGCGCCCACCAGGGTCAGCACGTCCCCCCGGTAGAGGGTGGTCTCCCCACTGGCCGGAAGGCGCTGGTCGTTGCGGACGACATCGGTGATGTAGACCCCGTCCTTGCGGAACTCGGGGTGCGCCCGCTCCATCTGGTCGATGGTCGACCCGTGCGTCGCCTTCTCCGTGACGGCGACCTGGCTGGTGGCCAGGGGGGTGTCGAGGCCGGGGATGGCGGGCGTCTCGGGTCCGATCTCGCGGCCCGCCTCGATGATGGCCGCCCGCCGCCCGACCACCTGGACCAGGTCGCTCAGGGTGAGTTCGAGCCCGGGGGAGGGGGTGAGGAGCTTGCTGCCGCGCTTGACGCCCTCGACCGTGACCCGGCCGCCCAGAGCCTGTTCCAGGTCGCCCACGGTGCGCCCGTCCGCGAGCGTCACCAGATACGTCCGGCCGACCGTGCCGGGCAGCGCCTCCCGTTCGTCGGACTCCAGCCCGGCGGAGCCGCCGCGCATTTTGTCCCAGAGCTCGCGGGAGGCGTCCGCGAGGTTGATGCGCAGCAGCATGGGCATGATCTGGCTGGTCAGCAGCACGATGGTGATCAGCCCGAAGAGGTAGCAGACCGTGTAGGCCGTGGCCACGTGCCCTTGGTACTGGCTGACTTGGTCGGCGGTGAGCCCGTTGAGCTTGCCGATGGACTCGGTGGCCGTGCCGACGACCGCCGACTCCGTGGCGGCCCCGGCGAGGATGCCGGCGGCGGTGCCCACGTCCAGGTCGAAGGCCTGGGCCAGCCCGTAGGCGATGCCGAGTACGCAGACCAGCTCGATCAGGCAGAGCGCGAAGAAGCGCAGACTGCGACGGTTGAGGTTGGCGAAGAACTGCGGCCCCGCCATGTAGCCCAGCGAGAAGATGAAGAGAGCGAAGAAGATCGTCTTGACGTCCTCGTTCACGCTGACGTGCCGGGTGCCGAGGAGCAGCGAGACGATCAGTGTGCCGCAGATGCCGCCGAGGGTGATGGGCCCGACGCGGGCCTTGCCCACCAGGTAGCCGACGGCGAGGCAGAGGAACAGGGCGAGTTCGGGATGGTCCCGGATGACACCCACGCCGTCTCAGACCTTCCCATCGGTGCCGAAAGTGACTGAACGTGACATAAGGGTGAAGCTAGCAGCGGTGTGGGGGCGCGGCACGTCGAAGGCCGGGGGCGAGGGCGGGTTCGCGACCCCGTCGACCGGGCCGTTCTGCCGGAGCCGGCACGGGCGTCGTCACCGGAAGGGTTCCGGCCGCTTCGGCCGTCCGCCGCTCTCCGTAGGTCTTCGAGGAAAGAACACGATCGGGCCACAGTCGCCTTCCGCGATTGTTTCGGACAGCCTCCCTGTTCACTTCCCAACGTGCCGTGCCGGCGTGGTGCGGGTAAAGAACCAGCCATGGGGTAAGTCCGTATGAAGGATGGCGCGTTCGCGCCGTTGTGGTCACGGCTTCCACCGGAACTGGCTCCCACCTGCGACGATTCGATGCATGGCCGTCAGTCGCCCCGACGCTGCGCCAATTGGCAAGCCCTGTGCGGGACACGGTCTCGTGACTTGCCGGACACGCTCGCGCAACGGAAGCGTCTTCAAGTCTTGACACCCACCCCCTTGAGGCAGCAACCTTCCGTCATCGGCGCATGGGAGCGCTCCCACATCGCACACCCGTTTTCTCGTGCGATCGGCACTGCCCGTGCTTCCCCCCAGTAACACCTGGCGCGGCACTCACGGCGCCCGGGTCCCGCAGTGAGTCAACCGCCAGTCACACCCTGGAAATAGGAGTAGTGGAATGCGCATCACCCGCAACGTCGCAGGTCGACGCCGTAGAGCCGCGATCGTGGCCACCACTGGCCTGACGGCCACCGCCCTTCTGCTCGCCGGCTGCAGCGACTCGTCTGACGACGACAGCGGCAGCACCGACGCCGCAGGCGGCAACATCACTCTGACCGTCGCCGACTACGGCCAGTTCGGGTACAAGGAAGCCGGTCTCTTCGCCGAGTACCACAAGCTCCACCCGAACATCACGGTCAAGGAAGACACCACGGCCGAGGAGAAGGTCTACTACCCGAAGCTGCTCCAGCAGCTGAACTCGGGCAGCGGCCTGGCGGACGTCCAGGGTCTGGAGGTCGGCCGCATCAAGGAGCTGACCGACACCAAGGCGGACCAGTTCGCGGACCTGAGCAAGGTCATCAACGCGACCGACTTCGTCTCGTGGAAGGCCAAGCAGGCCACGACCTCCAGCGGTGCGCTCATCGGCGCCGGCACGGACATCGGTCCGATGTCGCTCTGCTACAACACCGACCTCTTCAAGAAGGCCGGTCTGCCGACCGACCGCACCGAGGTCGCCGCTCTGGTCAAGGGTGGCTGGGAGGACTACATCAAGCTGGGCGAGAAGTTCAAGGCGAAGGCGCCCGCGGGCACCTACTTCATGGACTCCGCCAGCGCGATGTTCAACGCCGTCGTCAGCTCCAGCGCGAAGCAGTACTACGACGAGGACGGCAAGGCGATCTACAAGGACAGCCCCGCCGTCCAGCAGGGTTGGGCCCTGGCCGCCGAGGCGGCCTCCAAGAAGCTGACCCAGGGCGTCCCGCAGTTCGGTGACCCGTGGGCCGCCGCGCTCCGCAAGGGCACCATCGCCACCGTCGCCTGCCCGGCGTGGATGGCCGGCCAGATCTCGGTCAACGCCGGTGACGGCAACAAGGGCAAGTGGGACATCACCAGCGCGCCGGGTGGTACCGCTGCCAACTGGGGTGGCTCCTTCCTCGGTGTTCCGAGCTCCGGCAAGCACGTCGACGAGGCCATCAAGCTCGTCGCCTGGCTGACCGCCCCCGAGCAGCAGGCCGCCGTCTTCAAGGCGATCGGTTCCTTCCCGTCCAACACGGGTGCGTACGACCTCCCGGGTGTGAAGGACGCGAAGCTGCCGTACTTCAACGACGCCCCCATCGGTGAGATCTACGCCGGTGAGGCCAAGACCATCCCCGAGGCCGTCCTCGGCCCGAAGGACGCCACCATCAAGGACACCATCTCCACCGAGATCAACAACATGGAGCAGCGCGGCACCGACCCGGACAAGGCGTGGGACACCGCCGTCAAGTCGATCGACAAGGTGATCGGCTGATCCCCGGCGGTGCGGAAGGCCCAGAGGCCGACCGCACCGCCATCGGCGTGCGCCCGCCACCCCGTCCGGGGCGGGCGCACGCCACCGGTCCGTTCTCCCGGACCCCCGCACACCGGGCCCGGGAGAACGGCCGCCGGCGAAGGACGGCCGGTAGGCGAACCCACCGGCCGGCACACGAACCCACCGGCCGGCACACGAACCCGCCAGCCGGTACGCGAACCCACCGGCCGGCACACGGCACCACGCACACGGTGCCGCCCGCACGCAGATCCACCGCAGCACCCGAGCCACCCGCACGCAGACACACCCGCACCGCCCGCACGGACGGCCGCCGCTCCTCCCGGCCCGTCGCCGAAGCCGCACCTGCGGCCTCGCCGGCCCGCCGCCCAGGGCGTCTGCGCAGCTGAACCGCCGGCCTCCCCCGGCTCGTAGGCGCAGACGTGACGCGGCTCCACCGGCCCAAAGGCTCAGGACCCCGTCCGCGCAACCGAACCACCGGCCACTCAGGCCCGCACCACTCCGCTCGTTCCGCCGTCCGGCTCCGCACACGCCGGCCCCGGAACCGACGGTTCCGCCCATCCAGCCCCACACGACCGGCACCGCTCCGCACCGCACCGGGACACGCACTCCCGCAGCCGGGCCGGCCCGGTACCGATCGACGCGCCCGCCGGCGCACCCCAGGGAAGGACTCCCGCCCGTGGCAACCTCGACCCCCACCCGGGACGCCTACGTCCCGCCACCCCGTGGTTCCCGACAGCAACCGGCGAGCAGCCGGCAGACCTGGCGGAGCCGGCTGTGGCGGTTCGACGACAAGGCGTCCCCGTACGCGTACATAGCCCCCTTCTTCCTGGTCTTCGGGGCCTTCGGCCTCTACCCGCTCATCTACACCGGCTGGATCGCCCTCCACCGGGTCGAGATGACCGGCATGGACCAGATGGAATGGGTCGGCTTCGACAACTTCGTCAAGATCTTCCAGGACTCGGAGTTCTGGACGGCCGTCAGCAACACGTTCCTCATCGGTGTCATGTCCACCGTTCCGCAGCTGCTGGTGGCGCTGGGCCTGGCCCACCTGCTCAACTACAAGCTGCGTGCCAGCACCTTCTGGCGCACCGTCATCCTGACGCCGTACGCGACCTCCGTCGCCACCGCGGCACTCGTCTTCGCCCTGGTCTTCCGGACCGACGGCGGACTCCTCAACTGGGTCCTGCACTTCGTCGGCTTCGGCGACACCAACTGGGGCAACGGACACTGGACTTCGAAGATCGCCATCTCGGTCATCGTGATCTGGCGGTGGACCGGCTACAACGCGCTGATCTACCTCGCCGCGATGCAGGCCGTGCCGGGCGACCTCTACGAGGCGGCCTCGCTGGACGGCGCCAACCGCTGGCAGCAGTTCCTCAAGGTGACCATCCCGTCGCTGCGGCCGACGATCCTCTTCACGATCGTCATCTCCACCATCGGCTCCATGCAGCTGTTCGGTGAGCCGCTGCTGCTGGAAGGCGGCGCGATCGGCGCCATCGGCGGCACTGAGCACCAGTACGAGACGCTGAGCATCTACCTCTACAACTACGGCTGGAACCTTCAGCACCTCGGCCTGTCGGCTGCCGTGGCCTGGTCCATGCTCGCCCTCCTGCTGGCCATTGCGTTGATCAACTGGATCATCAGCCGCTTCGTACGCCGTTCCGCGGCCTGACCGGGAGCGATACCTCTCATGACCATCACCAGCACCCCCGCCAAGGTCTCCGCCCCCGGGCGGCCGAAGCCGGACCGCCGCGCTCCCCGCAAGGGCCGCCTCGCCATGGGCGCGGGCGACACCCACAAGGCCGGGCCGTTCACCTACATCGCGCTGATCGTCATCGGCATCGGCTCGATCCTGCCGCTGTACTGGACGTTCGTCGCCGCCTCGCACACCCAGGACGAAGTCCTGGCCAGCACCCCGCCGTTCCTGCCGGGCGGCCGGCTCTGGCACAACCTCCAGGCCGCCTGGGACGGTGCCAACCTCGGCAAGGCCATCGTCAACACCCTCATCGTCTCGGCGTCCATCACCGCCGCGACGCTGTTCTTCTGCACCCTCGCCGGCTACGCCTTCGCCAAGATGCGCTTCAAGGGCCGCGGCTGGCTGATGACCGCGGTCATCGCCACCCTGACGATCCCGCCGCAGCTCAGCGTCGTCCCGCTGTTCATGATGATGTCGGACATCGGCTGGGGCGGAAAGCTGGAGTCGGTGATCTTCCCGACCCTGGTCAGCGCGTTCGGTGTCTTCTTCATGCGGCAGTACCTGCTGGAGGCGCTTCCGTACGAGCTGATCGAGGCCGCCAAGATCGACGGCGCGAGCAACTTCCGCATCGTGCTCAGCGTGGTGCTCCCGGTGGCGCGTCCCGCGATGATGGTGCTCGGCATGCTCACCTTCGTCCAGGCGTGGAACGACTTCTTCTGGCCGTATCTCGCGCTCAACCAGGCGAACCCCACCATCCAGGTGGCCCTCGGTCAGCTGAGCGCCTCGTACACGCCGGACCAGTCCATCGTCATGGCGGGCGCCCTGATCAGCACACTGCCGCTGCTGGCGGTGTTCGTGGTCTTCGGCAAGCAGATCGTCGGCGGCATCATGTCCGGCGCGGTCAAGGGCTGAGCAACCCCGGCCCGCATCTCCGGTAGCCCGCGCGGCGCCCCCACAGGTGCCCGCGCGGGCCCGGATCCCCCCTCTTCCTCTTCACCCATGGGAGCGCTCCCGCATGACAGCTGTACGCCCTGACCTCGCCCCCAAGCAGGCCGCCGACGCCCTCGTCTTCCCGCCCGGATTCGTCTGGGGCGCGGCCACCGCCGCCTACCAGGTCGAAGGCGCGGCCTCGGAGGACGGCCGCACCCCGTCCATCTGGGACACCTTCTCCCGCACCCCCGGCAAGGTCCGCAACGGCGACACCGGTGACATCGCCGGTGACCACTACCACCGCTTCCGCGACGACGTGGCGATGATGAAGGAGCTCGGCCTCGGCGCCTACCGCTTCTCCATCTCCTGGTCCCGCGTGCAGCCGACCGGTCGCGGCCCGGCCGTCGAGCGCGGCCTCGACTTCTACCGCAAGCTCGTCGACGAGTTGCTCGAAGCGGGCATCAAGCCCGTCGCGACCCTCTACCACTGGGACCTCCCGCAGGAGCTGGAGGACGCCGGCGGCTGGCCCGAGCGCGCCACCGCCGAGCGGTTCGCCGACTACGCGGCGATCATGGCCGGCGCCCTCGGCGACCGCGTCGGCACGTGGACCACGCTCAACGAGCCCTGGTGCTCCGCCTACCTCGGCTACGGCTCGGGCGTCCACGCCCCCGGCCGTACCGACCCCGGCGCGGCGCTCCAGGCGGCCCACCACCTCAACCTCGCCCACGGACGGGCGATCGAGGCTCTGCGCGCTTCCATCCCCGCCAGTGCGCAGACCTCGGTCACCCTCAACCTCCACCAGGTGCGCCCGCTCAGCGACGCTCCCGGTGACGTCGACGCGGCCCGCCGCATCGACGCGGTCGGCAACCGGGTCTTCACCGGCCCGATGCTGTACGGCGCGTACCCCGAGGACCTGATCGCCGACACCAAGCACCTCGTCGACTGGTCGAAGCTGGTGCACGACGGCGACCTGGCGACCATCTCCCGCCCGATCGACGTCCTGGGCATCAACTACTACGCCCCGACCCTGGTCACCGACCCGTCGGACGGTGGCGCGGAGAGCAACAGCCACGCCCACGGCGACAGTTCGCACTCGCCGTGGCCCGGCTCCGAGCACGTCGCCTTCCACAAGGCCGACGGCAAGCCCGTCACGGCGATGGACTGGTCCATCGACCCCGACGGCCTGCACGCCCTGCTGGTCGACACCGCCCGCGAGTTCCCGGACGTCGCGCTCATGGTCACCGAGAACGGTGCCGCCTTCGACGACTACGTGTCGCCCGAGGGCCGCGTCGAGGACCCGGAGCGCATCGAGTACCTGCACGGCCACATCGACGCCGTCCGGCGCGCCATCGCCGACGGCGTGGACGTCCGCGGCTACTTCCTCTGGTCGCTGATGGACAACTTCGAGTGGGCGTACGGCTATTCGAAGCGCTTCGGCATGGTGTACGTCGACTACGCCACGCAGACCCGCATCCCCAAGGCGAGCGCCCACTGGTACTCCGACGTGATCCGCCGTCACGGGCTGCCGCAGGCCTGACGCTTCGGCACCCACGGCGACAGACCAGGGGGTGTCCGGGGAACCGAGGCCGCCTGACCGGCCTCGACTCCCACGGACGCCCCCTCGGCGCAGACGGCCTCCCCGCCCACCCTGCGTCCCGGGGACGCTCCACACGCCCCCGACACCGGGACCCGGCTGCTGACGCAGCCGGGTCTTCGTGTGTCCGGGGGGTGTCCCGTACGATTGGGAGCGCTCCCAAATTTGGTGCTCTTCGGCAGCCCCCGGGTCCGGAAACGTGTCAAGGGAATCTTTCGACAGGGCTTTCTTCGACATATTCGACTGTGAGAAGTTGACGGCGAACGGGAGGCGGACATGGTGTCAGCACGCGTACGGGGCGGCGGACGGCCGACGCTCGAAGAGGTCGCCGTCAGGGCGGGCGTGGGCCGCGGCACGGTCTCCCGGGTCATCAACGGATCGCCGCGGGTCAGCGACCAGACCCGCGAGGTGGTCGAGGCCGCCATCGCGGAACTGGGATACGTACCCAACCGCGCCGCACGCGCCCTGGCCGGAAACCGCACCGACGCCATCGCGCTCGTGGTACCCGAGCCGGAGGCCCGCTTCTTCGCCGAGCCCTACTTCTCCGACATAGTGCGGGGGGTGGGGGCCGCCCTCGCCGACACCGACATGCAGCTGCTGCTCACCCTCGCCGGCAGCGACCGCGAGCGCCGCAGGCTCGCCCAGTACCTCACCGCGCACCGCGTCGACGGCGTCCTGCTCGTCTCCGTGCACGCCGACGACCCACTGCCCGAGCTCCTGGAACAGCTCGGCATGCCCTGCGTCATCAGCGGCCAGCGCGGCGCCGACGAGCCGCTCTCCTCGGTCGACTCCGACAACTTCCAGGGCGGCCGCAGCGCCGTCTCCCACCTCATCGCGCAGGGCCGCCGCACCATCGGCACCATCACCGGCCGGCTGGAGGTCTACGGCGCCCAGCGCCGCCTGGACGGCTACCGCCAGGCCCTCGCCGAAGCGGGCCTCGCCCCCGACGAACGCCTCATCGCCCTCGCCGACTTCACCGAGGAGGGCGGAGCCCGCGCCATGCGCGAGCTGCTCGCCCGCCACCCCGACATCGACGCCGTCTTCGCCGCCTCCGACGTGATGGCCGCCGGCGCCCGCCACGTCCTGCGCGAGGCCGGCCGCCGCATCCCGGACGACGTGGCCCTGGTCGGCTTCGACGACTCGGTGGTGGCCCGTCACATGGAGCCCGGCCTCACCAGCGTTCGCCAGCCCATAGAGGAGATGGGGCGCGCGATGACCGAGGTCCTCCTCCAGCAGATCACCGACCCCACCGACGAACGCCGGCACCTCGTGCTCCCGACCGAACTGGTCGTCCGCGCCTCCTCGTAGGGGGCGGGACCGCTCCGGCGGGCTGAGAGCCTCCCGGGCCGGGGAGCCCTGCGGGCGGGGCGTCCGTGGGGCTCCCGCCGGCCCCCGGGGCGCTTGTGGCCCCCTGGGGCTCCCGCCGCCCCCTGGGGCTCCCGCCGCCCCCTGGGGCTCCCATCGGCCCCCCGGGGCGCTTGTGGCCCCTGATGCCGGAGCGCTCAGCCCGCGCCCTCCGCCGTACCGGGCGGTCCCCCGACGCCCCGCAGCCACCGCCGGGCGTCCCGGGGCGAGCCGAACCGCACCACCCGCAGCGGTACCTCGCGCGGCGCCCCGGCCCGCCTGCCGATCTCCGTACGCCGTGCCGCGTGGCCGTACCAGGACGACAGCACGGGATGGTCCCGCGACAACCACTCCACGGCCCGTTCCCGGTTCCCGCCGAAGATCCGGCGCCGCGTCAGCGTCCGCAGCAGCGAACGCCGCAGCACTCGCGGCATGACGACGCGTCGGGGGTAGTCCAGCCACACCACCGTGTCGGCCCGCTCCCAGATCAGGTCGCGGACCTCCGGGTACCCGTACGAGTCGAAGATCCAGCGGTCCTCCCCGACGATCGCCGCCACCTCCCGCCCGAACTCCGGGCTCACCGCCCACCCCGGCCCGGAGAAGTGGAGCGCGTCCATCTCGTACCAGGGCACACCCAGCCGCGCCCCGAGGGCCCGCGCGAGGGTGGACTTGCCGGCACCGGTGATGCCGACGACCAGGATGCGTCGCATCGGGGCAGCGTAAGGGGACGAGTGGGGGCCGTGCGAGGGAGAATCTTCCGGACCCGTCGATCTGCTCCCCAGGGACGGGTCACGGATCACCGGACTCACGGCCCGTACGCCGTCAGGGCCGGCTGCGCAGCGGGTGGTCTGGCCGTAGAAGGCGCGGGTGCGCTCGGGGTCGGTGGGGCGCAGCATGGTACTGCTGCTCAGTATGTTCACCATGCCCACCGTCGCTACGCCGCCCCGGAGGCCCGGGGCGCCCCGCCGCCCCGGTCAACCGCCGCTGCAGACCGGCAGGTTCTGTGCCACGCGCAGGTCCTCCAGTTCCTCCAGCCGGTCGTCGAGTTCGCCCGGGGCGACGAGATGGCGCAGCACGGCCTGGTGGAAGGCGTCCCGGGTGGCCCGGGGCATCGCGTCGGAGGCGTCCCAGCAGCGGATTCCGTCGGCGCCCCGGAGGATGTTCGCAATCCTCCGTTCGGTTCCGTCCTGTCCGTCGTCGGAGGGGGCGGCCCTGTTCGCCGCGTACTCCGGCAGTGCGGTGGAGGGGTCGGCCAGGTAGCGGATCAGCTGCTCGGCCTCCGGGGTCGGGTCCAGGACGGCCGCGAGGTCGCCGGACACCTCCCAGGCGCCCGCGTTTCGCCCGGGGGCGGCGAGGACGTCGGAGAAGGGGGCGAAGTCGCCACCGGCCGCCCGCTGCCAGGTCTCGGCGCGGAAGGAGCCCTGGTGCTCCAGGCGGTCCGGCGGGCAGGGGTCGGCGAAGTCCGTGACGAGGGCCTTCTCGACCCGCTCGCCGCCGCCCGCGCCCACCATGTCCGCCCAGGTCCTCCAGGCTTTCCGGACGGCGCCGTCGGTCCACGGCAGCTTGCCGTCGGCCCAGTCCTCGTACACCTGCGGCCCCGCCTGCTGGAGCAGGATGTCTTCCACCCAGTCCGTGCCGGGCCAGCCGGAGGTCGCACCGGACTCCATGCCGAGGCACCACCGGTCGGGCGCCGCTCCGGGCGAGGGCGCCTGTCCCGCGTACCACACCATGCTCTTCAGGCCCGTCTTCACCGGCAGCCAGTACGTGTGGGGGTCTTCGTCCCCCACGGAGATGTCGGGAGCCCAGAAGCGGTCGTACTGGTCGGGGTCGAACAGGCCGTCCAGCGAATGCAGCCGGCCCTCCACCGCGTAGGCGAGGAGTTCCCCGGGGCCGGGCAGCACCGCCACGTCGGGCGGGTCACCGGCCGCTATGTCGGCGGCGAGCACCTGACTGAGCGCCGAACTGCCCTGGTAGATCACATCGATCCGGTACTTCTTCTCGAACGGCTCGATGACGTGTTCCTCGAACTGCGCGCGCTCCTCGCCGCTCCAATTGGCGAGCAGGGTGACGGAGCCCTGCGGACCACGGGCCCATCGCACCCCGGCGTACACGCCGGAGGCGACCAGGACCAGGCAGACGCAGAGGATGCCGAGCGTGCGGGACCGGGGGCGCCTCACCGCGGCACCCGGAACCGGTACTCGGCGATCCGCGGCCACAGTCCCCACACCGCCAACGCCACCACCACGACTCCTCCCAGCAGAACCCACTCGGACAACGACGCCCAGAACCAGGCGTGCCGGAGCGCTCCGTGCACGTCGTCGGCGGTGTCCGGCACCTTGGCCGCGGGAACCGGACGCACGATCTCGGAGAGTGCGCCGCTCATCGCGCCGTGTACGGCGACCGTGTGCCAGGCCAGCGTCGGCACGCCGGTGACGCACAGCGCGGTGGCCCCCAGCAGACGCAGGTCGACCGGGCGGCGGAAGCGGTGTCGCAAGAACCGCTGGGTTTCCAGCAGCGCCGCGCAGAGCAGCGTCCAGAGCACCGCGACCGTGCCCCAGCCGAGCCACAGCGGCCAGGGGAAGGACGCCTGCCGCCGGGCCTCTGCCACCTGCCCCGCGCGCAGGTCGGCGAGACGGCTCATGATGTCGCCGCCGGTCCCCGGGCCCAGGACCCGCTCGGCGTACTGGAGGTAGGCCGCGCGCAGTGGGGAGCCGGCCGGTTCTCGCCCCCGGCGGTCCAGCCAGATCGAGTAGACGGCGATCAGCCCGGTGACGGTCTGGAGGTCGTGGCGGCCCTCCAGGCCCATCACGTTCTCGGACGCGGCGACCGCGAGGCTCTGCTGGGCGACCGAGATCCGGGTGTAGAACTCGCCGCTCGTGTCGCCGCCGGCCCCACTGTTCCGGACGATGTCGTGCGCCTCGTACAGGGCGTTGCGGGCGGTGTCGACGGCGAGGACCGCGGGCGTGGTCGCGTCGGACAGCGGAACGGCGTCGCCGTGCACGCCCCGGTAGGCGAGGAAGAGCACCAGGGTGGTGGCGGTTCCCAGGGCCACCAGCCCTCTGAGTCTCCGGGCCAGGTCCCGGCCGGTGGTGCTCACGGCCGCTCCTCGAAGCGGTGGCCGCACGACGGGCAGAACCTGGCGGTGGCCGGGGACTTGTCGGAACACCGCGGACAGCGCACGGTGGCCCCGCCTGCCGTCGGAGCGCCCGCCGCGCTCCCGGACTCGGGGCCGTAGGTGCTGTGGCTGGCGGCGGTGATCAGATGTTCGAAGTCGGCGGCGGTCACGCCGGGGCGCAGCGCGACCCGGCCGGTCTCGGGGTCGTCCACGTGCACCAGTCGTGCCAGCCGGTCGAGGACCTCACGGGCACCCATGGCGTGGGCCAGCTGGACGCTCCGGCCGAGCTGGTGCTCGGCCAGGTCGAGCCTGCCGCCGCGGTGGGCGTCGGTGGCCGCGGCCAGGGCCTCGCCGAGCCGCTGATGCTGTTGGAAGTGCTCGACCTGAACGTCCGTGTGCTGGGACAGGGCAGGGTTCTGCGTCCAGTGCACCAGGCAGGGCTGCGGCGGTGGGAGCCGCGCCTCCCCTCCGGGGACGTCGACGGCGATGACCGCGAGCTGGAGGTCCTCCTGGCGGGGGCGGCCCGACGGGTCCGCCGACAGGCACAGCTGGTAGCGGCGGGTCTCGTCGCCCCAGGCCCGGGTGACGAACCGGCCGTCGCCGTCCGCCTCGGCGGTCAGCTCGGCCTTGGCGGGAAAGACCTGCTTGAGGTAGCGCACCGAGCAACCGGGCATCGTGGTCACGGAGATCGTCAGCTCGGGCACCGACTTGGTGAGGAGACCGTCCACCAGCCTCTCGTACGCGGCGGGCAGGTCCCCTTCCTCGCGCACCGAGTCGGCGCGGCCGTGCAGCCGGGTGGTGATGCGCACCAGTTCCCGGCCTTCCCAGTGGTCGCCGATGCCCCAGGCGTCGCAGACGAACCGGCCCGCGCAGTTCTCCAGCACCTGGTCGAGCGGCATCTGCTCGTCGTGCTGGTTCTTGCCGTCGGTGAGCAGCAGGACGTGTCCGATGGGCGCGTCCTGTTCCGCCAGCAGCCGACGGCTCAGGTCCAGCCAGGTGCCGATGCAGGTGCCACCGCCCGCGACCAGGTCGTGCACGGCCCGCGCCGCGCGCGCCCGGGTGCCGGCCGAGGCCAGGGCCATCCCGGGGGTGACCGGGTAGACCATGGCCGCCTGGTGGTCGCCCCGCACCACCGCGAACGGGGTTCCGTCGGGCAGTTTGCGGATCGCCGCGAGCGCCGCCTGCTGGGCCGCGTGCAGCTTCTCCACCGGCCAGCTCATCGAGCTGGAGCAATCGACGGCGAGGACCTGCGCGAGCATCGGTCCGTCCGTCCGGCCGCCGCCCCCGGTACCGTCCACCCGGACGCTGAGGACGCAGTGCATCTGGGGGTCCGCGGTCCCGTCGGAGAGGTACTTCCACTGGCTCGTCTCCAGCCCCACCACGACCTGCCCGGCCGTCCCGCCCGTCCGGGGCGTCTCCGTGTCCACGCTGTCCGTGCCCCCTCGTCGAAGTCCCGTCGTCCTGCTCGTACTCGTACTCGTACTCGTACTCGTGCTCCTGCTCGTGCTCCTGCTCGTCGGCGGTGTCCCCACCGCCGTGTGCTCACGCCGTGCCCCGCCATCCCCGCAGCAGCGAGCGCGGGCCGGGCGGTTCGGGGAGCACCGAGTACGCCAGATCGAGCAGGTCGCCCCGCGCGTCGGCGCTGCGGGCCTGGTCGGCCAGGCCTTTCAACGACCGGTACAGGAGTCCGCGCAGGGCCTCCTCGGTGTCCTGCGGACCGAACAGCTCACCGACGGGAAAGCCGCCGCCCCAGCCCTCCGGCGGGCGGTGGGTGAGGGCGTGCTCCCGCACTTCGGTCACCAGCCGGTCCCGCGCCCCGCTGTCGTCCAGGTGCAGCCCGGCGAGCCGCCGGGCTGCCTCGCGCAGTTCGACGCCGGCCGGCCTGGAACCACCGGGCAGCCTGCCGGTCAGCACCCGGACCGCGGCGACACGGGCGGCGTCGTAGTGCCGGGACGTGGTCGGTACCTCGTCCAGGACGTCGACAGCCGACCGGCGGCCGTCCCTGCGCAGGCGCAGCCGGGCCACTCCGAACGCGGCGCTGCCCTGCGTGGGATCGCGTCGCCTGACGGCCTCGTAGTACTGCTCCGCCAACTGCTCGCGGGCCGCAGCTTGGCCGGCCCGCGGCCGCTCGGGGCGCGGGGGACGGCCCCTCGCCCCTCCGGCGTCCGCGGCGTGGGGCCGTGCGGCGGGCTCGCGCAGCCGCTCGGCCAGGTACTCGGAGCAGTATCCGAGGGCCAGCTTCGGCGCGGCCTCACCGGGCAGCGCGGCGTAGGCGGCGGCGAACTCCCCCTCCGCCTCGTCCACCGCACCGCGCGTGAGGTGCGCCAGCCCCCGGTGCCAGAAGATCCGCCAGTCGTGGGGACCGCTCCATTCCTCGGCCCGGGCCACCCACGCCCCGGCGCGCTCCGTGTCCCCCGCGTTCAGATAGGCGCGGCACAGCCACAGCGCGGTCTCCGCGGTGCGCAGGGCCGGATCGGTCTCCGCCTGTTCGGCGATGCGGTCGGGAGTGCCGGCGGCGAGCCCGCCGAGCAGCACCGCCGCCGGGTCCGAGGCCTCGGGGCGGGGGACCGGCAGGGCGCGGGCCGCGTCCCGGGGATCGGGGGCGCCGGCCGGCAGCACCGGCACCCCGCCGTCCGGGCGTTGCGTCCACCGGTCCAGCGCGGGGGCCGTACCGAGGTCGTCGCCGAAGACGGCGGCCGTCGCCCCGAACCGGGTGGAGCGCTCCGGGTACGGCTCGTGCCCGCCCAGCGCCTGGTGCTCACGCAGCACCTCCCACAACTGGCGGGACATCTCCGCCGCCGAACGGAACCGGGCGGCCGGCTCGGGGTGGGTGGCACGGCGGATCAGTTCTTCGAAGGAGCGTGCGGCCAGACCTGCGGGCTCGGACGCCCGTTCGGCGAGCACCTTCAGAGTCCGGCCGACGGTGTAGAGATCGCTGTCGACGGTGAAGCCGCGTGCGTCGCGTTCCTTCCTCGACGGCGCGTAGCCGTTCGTGTGGACGAGCCCGGACGAGCGGTCGTCGGTCCGGCGGATGGCGCCCAGGTCGATGACCTTGATCTCGCGGCCGTAGTGGATGACGTTCTCGGGTTTCATGTCGCAGTAGAGCAAGCCCTGGTCGTGCAGGTACTCCAGCGCTCCGAGGATCTTGCAGCCGTAGGTGATCACGTGACCGAAGGTGAAGCCCTCCTCGCCGAACAGCCGCTCCAGTTCCTCCTCGGGGGCGAACCGGATCCAGGCCAGGGACCGGCCGCCGACGTACTCCATGACGATGTAGCCGGTCGGTTCGGCATCGCCCGGCGCCCGGTGCCCGACGTGGGTGACGATGCGGACGATGTCCCGGTGATGGAGGGTGGTGAGCGACCGGCGCTCCTCGACGGCCGCCCGCCGGGCCACGGCGTCCCCGGTGTTGATCAGCCCCTTGAGGACGACGTGCAGGCCGGGCACGCGGGTGTCCTCGGCCAGGTAGACCCAGCCGTGGCCGCCGACCGCGAGGTAGCCGAGCACCTCGTAGTGGTCGCCGACCCGGTCGCCGGGGCGCAGTTTCGGCAGGAACGAGTACGCCGTACCGCATTGCGGGCAGAACCCGTGGTCGGGAGCGGGGCCGCCGTCGTACGAGATGCCGATGGTGCCGGCGCAGTTGTCGACACCGCAGCGCCGGCCGCCGGAGGGGGGACGGGCTTCGGTCCGGACCGCCTCGGACGGTGGGGGCGCGGGCAGATACGGGAGGACCAGCAGTCCGTCACGGTCCAGCGCGCCGACGGGCGGAGGGACGGGACGGGGCGCGGACGCCGGCGGTTCGGCCGGTCGGGCCGGGACCTCGGCGGGACGGGCCGGACGCGCCGCAGGAGCGGCGGGACGGCGGAAGCAGGTGTCGCAGAAGCCGGTGACCATGATCCGGCCGCCCCGGCAGTCGCCTCTGACGCAGTCCGTGCCGCTCATTCCGGTCGCCCCCCGTCGCGGTACGGGGAAACGGCCCCGTACCCGGTACCGCAGTCCGCGCCGCTCCCCGTATACCTGTCGTCGGGACCGCTCCCCGCACCCCCGTCGTCCGGACCGCTCCCCGCCTCCCCGCCGGCGTCGACCCGGTGGGTGAAGTCGTCCACCGCCGCCTCCGCCGCGCGCACGTCGCAGGGGGTTGCCCGGAGCAGGGAGTGGGCCCGCAGGTAGAGCTCGTCGACCGCCGGATCCTCCGCGCCCCGCGTGGCGTGCTGGTGCAGGACGTGGTAGCTGCGCAGCCGGCCGGTGAGTTCGTCGCGCCGGGCGGCCAGCAGGTCGAGGTGGCGGAGATGTCCCGTCAACCGGGCGGAGACCCGGTCGGCCAGCCGTTCGTACCGGGCCGGATCAGGTCCGCCGCCAGGGGCTCTCGCCCGGAGCAGGTCGAAGAGGGCGGCGTGCACGGCCACCAGATCCGCGTCGAGCGGAGGAACCTTCTCCGGCACCACGGTCGAGCGGCGCTCGAACACGGCCGCGGCGAGGGGGCCGGTGATCTCCCGCAACCGCTCCACGAGCCTGTCCCGGCGCTCCCGTGCCGGCCGGTCCAGCAGGAGCCGGCACGCCTGGCGGTGGTGTTCGCCGTCCGTACGGAAGACCAGCAGCAGGCGACTGCCTCCCGCGCGCAGTACGTCCAGGAGCTCCAGCAGCGCCGGAGGGTCGAGCGCCTCGTCCACGCCGACGACGACCAGAGTGAGCGTGACCTTCGCCGTCCTGATGCAGTCGGCCGGGGATTCCCCGGTGTGCTGCCACAGCCCCATGCGCTCGGCGATCCGCTCGGCGATCTCGGCCGAAGCCAGCCCCCCGGCGTGCAACGCGAGGTCGTGGTCTCCGGCCGACGGGACGGTGCCGGGCGGTTCGAGGAAGGTGCGGCCGACGGAGACCGCGGTGCGTAACTCCCGGTCGGCGAGGGTGACGGCGCGGCGCAGCGTGGCGGCGCGCGCGTCGTCGTCGTGCCCGACCACGCTGATCTTCAACGGGGTGCCGTCGTCCTGCAGCCAGTCGGCGAGGCGCTGGGCGAACCGCTCGTCGAACAGCTCCCGGGCGGCGTCGTCCTCGGTGGAGCGCAGCCGGGCGTCGACCGCCGCGCGCCCCACCGTATAGGCCTCGACCCCGGGCAGATGGCGGACGATGGTCTCGGCGGGTGTCATGTAGGAGTAGAGGTTGCCGTGCTGGTCCCGCTGGCCGCTGAGCACCATCCCGATGACCTCGCCGGTCAGGCTGTCGGCGACCCCCGCGCCACTGCACCCCGGGCTCGCCACCTCGCCCGGACTGGCCGGGCTCATCTGCACCTGCCCGTCGCGTCCGCAGCCGCCCACGACGGTGGCACGGAACCAGATGCCGCCGTTGTGGTCGAGCGGGAAGCCGTACATCCGCACCCTGCGGTCGGGTGCGGACAGCCGGTGGAGCCGGACGGCGTCCCCCGGCGGCCGGGACTTCTCCAGCCGCAGCAGGGCGACGTCCCCACCGGGATCACCGTCCTCGTCCAGGGCTTCCGGTACGTAGGCGTCGCCGTCCACCCGGGCGAGGACCGCGGGTACACCGTGCCCCGGCGCGCCGACGAACTCGGCGGTGAGGACGGCCCCCGCCCCGCCCACCACGTGGGCGCAGGTGAGCACATGGTCGGCGCTCAACAGAATGCCGGCCCCCGCGATCTCACCGTCCGCTCCCCGGAGCCGCACCGCCCAGCTCGGCGTCTCCATCGACGAGACGGCCAGGACTCCCCCGTCCGCAGCCATGCCCTGGACTATACGGGCGCCCGGAGCTGTCGCATACTGATGCGTCACTGGTTCAACGGGCCTTCTGTGGAGGCGAATTGACGAACGAACCCGGTTTCGTGGGGCTGGCCGAGGTGATCCGCCAGATCAGAGGCGAACTGGAGCTCGCCCGCGCCGGCGCGGCGGGCCAGAACATCGGTTTCGCCGTGGAGGACGTGAATCTGACCTTCACCGTCCAGGTCCACCGGTCCGGCACCGGCAAGGGCGGAGTCCGGATCGGCGTGGTGACGGCCGAGCTCGGTGCGACGCTGGACCGCCAGACGACCCACCAGGTGCAGGTGACCCTGAAGCCGGAGCTGGCTTCCGGCGAGCGGCTGAAGGTGCGCCGCCCGCAGGTTCCGCCCGCCGGATCGGGGGAAGCGCCGCCGCGGCAGGAGCCGTAGGCGTGCGGGGGCTCGCGTCGCCCGCCGTACGCCGCCGTACCCGTCACGGTGGGTGAGTGCGCGAGTACCGAAGCCTGAAGGGGCGGGTCCGGGCGCGGGGCGCCGCAGGTTCGGGCGTCGACGGGACCGCACACGAAGAGGGCCCGGTCTGCTTCCGCAGACCGGGCCCTCTTCAAGGGTGAGTAACGGGACTCGAACCTGTTTCGTGTTTCTATCGTGACCTGCGGCTTTGCCGGGAAAGCGGACGAACGGGTGCATATGTATGACGCGGTGTGCGCTGGTGTGACGCTGCCCGCGATTCGGTTTGGCCATGGCCAAACGCTCGCCCGCTGTAGGCCCAGGTGGCGCTCAAGGTGAGCGACGAATCTCCTGGCCGCGCCTCTCTGGGAGAGTGGGATGCGGATGGACCCGGTCCCGCGCCGGCGCCTGGCCAGCCGGTTAGACGGCGCGCAGTCGAGGGGGCTCCGGCTGCTGCAGCTCGTCCTCTGCAACGACCGTGAGAGGAACGGGGGTCTCGGCGTCGGTGGTCTCCTCCGCCCGGCGGCGCAGCTTCGATTTGAGGCTGGTCAGCACGCTCTTGACGTGCGGCGCGACAACCACCCCCAGCGCGAAGCACGTGGCGGCGATCGCCAGGGCCGTCTTGGTGCCGTCGAATAGCACGGCGTGCGTGACGAGAGTGTTGTCGTCATCCCGCGCCAGAGGGCTCTCTCCGCCCGGAGTGCTTGACTTCGAGAAGTGCGTGTCGGAGGGGCGCTTCGTCAGCATCAGTTCCCAGATCGAGTCACCCCGGTTGAACTCCATGATGCAACTGTAGAGGCGACCCGGTACGCCGCGGCCCGGAATGCAATGTTCTCTACCTTGGTCCCCAAGGGGCGCCCTGCCGACCGCCATAGCGCCAGGCAAACTGTGTCTGTTTGTATCGTTGCGTCCCCAGCTCTACTTCTGAACGGGGTCGTAGATGGCTCGCTGAGGGTTGGTTTTGACGATCGCCTGCCGCCCCGACGACCGAAAGGGGGGTGACCTCTCCTCGATTCGTCACGTGGCGGCAAGCAGATGCGCCGCCGCTTCAGTGAAGCGGTCAACAGCGACCTCCAGGTTGGCGTAGAGGTTTCGAACTGTGTGCCCGGCATCGCCGGGGTTCTGCCGGGCCTGCCGTGCGAGATTCTCTGCTACGTCGTTGATCTTGCGGGCCTCGGAGTACAGCCGCAGACCTGATAGCGCGATGAGTGGCATCTGAAGGGCAACACGGTCGGCCTCCCGATGAACGGCATCAGCCCACTCCTGGTCGAGATGGGATTCCCTGATCGGCTGGATCCAGATGCCCTGATGGCCCGGCGGAGGGGGGATCCGATCATGCCTGTAGGTGCTCTTCCTCGTAGGATCTGTGGCCTGCATCCCGTAGGCCGCAGCGAGGATTGCGGCAAACGCCTCCCGCTGTTCCTGCCTACGTGCCTGTTGCCGCTGGTGGCCCTGATTGAAGCGTGCTGCCCAGGCCGTTACGAACGCAGTCAGCGCCGTTCCGGACACACCGATTGCCGCACCCACGAGCCCTACGGTCGCCTGATCCATTTCCGAACTTTAGGGCAAGTCCCCAGTGCTGAGGAGCGGGATTCGAGTCTGATCCCCGGGACTCCCGTACCACCTTCGCGCTGCTATCAGAGACCAAAATGGTCACCAGTATCAGCTCCAGAAGCGGCCCCTGGACCGTCGGCGGTTTCCAGAGGCCGTCAGGTGAAGTGGGCGACGGTGTCAGGCCGCGCGTCCCACCGTAGAGCGTGGAATCGGTCGTAGGGATCGGAGTGGCCCCAGGGCGCCGGTGTCGCCGGGCGTAGCCAATTTTACTGTGGACGGCTCTTGGTGGAACAGATCCACGACGCGTCGTAGGTCCTCGTCGGTGAAGCGGACGTGTCCCCCGAGCTTGCTGTGCGGCAGCTTCCTGATGTGGCGACGGAGCCACGATTCCTCAACTTTGAGGACGGCGGCAGCCTCTGCGTAGCTGTGGAGCGAGATCGGTAGGCGCGTTTCGTGTGTCAAGGCGGTTCTCCCTCGTGCTGAACCGCTGCAGCTTGTACGGGGCTAAGCGATTTGGAGACGCCGGACCTGGCTGATAGGAGGCACCAGATTGTGTGGCGGACAGAGGTCGTGCGAGCGTGCGCGGCAGCCCTCTGTCCGTTCCGGCGGTGCCGTCCTAGGCTCCCCCTATCCCACTGGCCACCTGGACGCCGTGGCCAGAGAGACAAGGTCGGGCCCCCTCAACGCAACTGAGGGGGCCCGACCGCCAGGTGTCGCGGCGGTCGCTACAGCGATACTCGGCTGGCCGCGAAGGGGAGGAAGGAGGCCCACGCGTCACGGCTCACCTGGAAAGGTGCGAGGCCCACGTCCTTGGAGTCGCGGACGAGGACCGCCTCCGAACGGTGGGCGACCTCCACGCACGCGTTCCCACTGCCCTCGGAGTACGACGACTTGGTCCACTCAGTGCTCAAGCTCATGATCACGCCAGTTCTCGGGATAGTTGCTGAATGAAATCGGGAGTCTCCTCCGGCGGAAGCGCCGATGCGCTCAGCTTCTCCCACCTCCGGGTGAAGACTCCTACATCACGAGGCTTGCCTGAAATCTGCATGCCGCCCCACGCGTTGTCCGCCTGAACCTGCGGAGGGTAGTCCTCGCCCATGTTCAGGATGCTGAAGTCCGCTGCGAACCGGTACCGCCTTCCGGTCGCCGGCAGAATCTGAATGGTGACGTTGTCGAGCTGGGACAACTTCACCAACTCGTCGCACTGGCCTCGCATCACCTCGATGTCGCCGACGATGTGCCGTAGCGCAGGCTCACCGATGACGGCCTTGAGCTTGAGCGGGCTCTCGGCCCGGGTCAGGAACTCACGGCGCCGTAGACGGAGCCGCGCGGCCTTGTCCACGGACTCGGAACGGTTCTCGAGGACCGGCTGCTGCATCGCGAAGAGGGCCCGGACGTAGGGTTCGCTCTGCAACGGCCCCCAGGGCAGCAGCGGGTGAAACACCCGGTTCTCGACCGCGATCTCTTCGAGCCCGACGAATTTGGGCATCTGCGCCGGCGTCATGCTGTCCTTGTAGTCACTGATCCACTCTTCGCTGCTGGCCTCCCTCTGGGTGGCGATGAGGCCCTCGATGTAGGTCTCATCCGTTACGCCGTAACGCTCCAGGAGGCTGCGCAGATGCTGTGCCCTGCGCAGAGAGGAGAGGCCGGTCTCGACCTTCTGGAGCAGTGAGTCCGAGAACTCCAGCCCCTCCACAGCCTCCTCCATCGTGAACCCGGCCTGCTGACGAAGTGCTCGAAGATCCTGGCCCATGCTGATCCGGCGAGCGGTGGGTCGGGGTTGAGCTGCCACTGACTGACCTCCTTGGCCGTTTCGCGGCGTCACCACATGTGCGCGCCCGCGTACCCGATGTGCGTGCGCGCAGGACCGATCTGCGGGGCTCGTCCGTCCATGTGCGCAGTTTCTCACCGCATGCGCGCGCCGCGACAGTCCATGTGCGCGCTACGGCATATGCCACTTTATTCCTCCCGGAGTAATACCGTGGGAATACGTTGAATCCTACGGACCGTCTGCAGCAGGGTGGTTGGCGTGGAGCCGACGGATTCCTGGTCGGGACTCTCCTCCACCCCGCATGCCGTCGGCGGACACCGCCGTGGCTCCGTCCACCCTTACGTGTGGAGACCCGGACATGAATGTGATGGGCACCAGCACCCGCGAGACCGACCGTGTGGACCAGGGGCGCACCCCCGCAGAGTGGTTGCGCCCACGGGAGTTCCGTATCGAGTCCGATCTGTATACGCCGATAGAGGCCCTGCGGTGCGAGGACCTGACGCGGGTTCTCGCGCGACTCCAGGCCACCGGGCCGAGTCCGAGGGTGTGCTTGTACGCGATCTCCGTCGACAGGAAGGCCCCCCGGGTCTCCTTGAGGTCGGCGGAGAAGTACGAGCGGCGTTCTTTCTCGGCGGTCAGCAGGGAGCAGACCTTTACGGATCCTGATGAGGCGACCGCCCCCAACGGGCGGCAGGGCTGGAGCTCCGTGCGCGAGCTGATTCGGGCCGGCCTCGCGGACGGGGGTGTAGTGCTCATGGCTGGCGTGGTCAGCGGTGAGATCGATCAGTGCCGAAATGAGCGCGCGCGGTTCGAGGAGCAAATCGGCTTCGACGCGCTGGTAGTTCCCGAGATCACCGGAGCACAGTCATGAGCGGCTTGGCCTCTGTCCCCGTCACGGTCCCCGTCATGGACTTCACCTTCGATATGACCATCGATCCCGACCGTGTGCGCATCGCTCAGTTGCGGCGGATCACCAGTGTGCTGGTCGCGGAATGGGCGTCCAGCATCGTGGTTCAGGACGTGGCGGTGGTCGTCTCGGAGCTGGTCACGAACGCCATCGAACACGGGCATGGTGCGGTCGGTTTCCGGCTGTCGCTCACCGGCGAGGGGCTTCTCCTTGAGGTCGTCGACGGTAACCCGGCACCCGCCCGGCTCCGGCCCGCGGCGGCCGATGACGAGCACGGCCGCGGCTTGCTTCTCGTCTCCTGCCTTGCGGCGGACTGGGGAGTGAGCGAAGACGGTCGCACCACGTGGGCGTTCTTCCGTGTCGGCGATGGGAGTCCGTGATGTCGGTACTGAACGAGGCGGGGCTCGCTGGTCCTGGACCAGGGGCGGTGTCGGCGGCCCTCAGCGACGAGGAGAAGCGCAGAGTGGCCTTCTGCCTCACCCGCTCGCTTGTTGCCGAGGGCATCAGCTATGACCTGATCGTCACCCTCGACGAGGTCTTGAGCTACTGGCCCGTCTCTGCGCCCCGGACTCGAAGATTCGACGGACTGCTGGTCCGCGTCGGTCTACCACCCCGCCCGCAGCGGCTTCCCGACGTTGCTGCGCTGAGTGACGAGGGCGCGGCACGGTTCATCGACCGGTTCCGTCGGGCGACCCAGCTCCTCTTGCAGGTCGCCCCGTACCGCGCGGCGACCTATCCCACTCGCGAGTTGTCGCTCCTGGTGGCCCTGCGCGACGGCCAGGCGCCTCCGGGCGGTGCGCTGTCGTACTTACGGCGATGGGCGCTGGTCATTCTGGCCGTCCTCGACCTTATGGGAGACGACGAATGATCGTCTTTCCGACGGCGTGGGGTCGCTTGTTCGTAGCGGCCCCCGCCGATGGATTCCCCGCCCCGGAACGTCCTCCTTCACGCGCCGCCCACGGCTGCGCTCGCCTGGTTCCACTCGGGTCACGCGCTTCCGCCCGTCGAAGACTCCGCGCGGCTGCTCGACCAACTCACAACCAGCGGACGGACCGTCGTGCCAGACCTCGACCTGGTCTTCCGGTCCCTCCCCTCGAACTCGACGGCCGCACACCGCGCGGCAGTGGTCCCGGGAGACCAGGCTCGTCGGCTCAACCAGGTGCCTTCGGCCGGCGACCCGCAGGCCGGAGTGAGCTGGGCACAGAACATTGCCCGCCTCGTTCAGCCTGCTTCGTGTTGCCGACATTGCCCGCCAGGAACAAGCCCCACCTAGGCGGTCGGCGCGCGGACTCTCAACCGGGTACTGAGCCTCGATGCCGGCTCAACACCGGCCACACACCTTCCGACCCACCTGACAGGACGGCCCGATGACCCACCTCATGCCGATAGCTGCTGACATGGCCGAAGAGCAGGCCGCCGAGGAGGCGACCCTCACTCTGGAGCTGGCGCTGTACTACGCCGGCATCTCCTTCGACCTTGAGCAGAGTGCACCGCCCGGCGGGCGCCGTCTGCGGCTGGAGCCTTCACCCACCCACCCCTGGACGCTCGGGGACGTGGAAGGAAACCTTCTCGCGGACGGGATCATCGCCACGGCGCGGCGCATCGAGCAGCCTCTTCCCTGTCCTGGTCCTGGGCTCGTTCTCGACCTGCCTTCGACGGAGGACGTGCGTGCGCTCGGACGCCTCGTCGAGACCCGTCTCACCGAGATCCAGAACGCCGCTCTTCAGCTGCACCGCGCCTTCGGACTCGCCGACTTGGAACGACGCGTCGGAATACAGGACGACGGTTTGATCGACACCGGCGTGTTCACCCCGGACGACGCCGCCCGCCTGTACCGCTGTCTCGGCGGCGACGACTTGGTCGTACGCGACCTCACGCTGACCGAATGGCGCGATCACGAGTCCTTCGCCGAATACCTGGAGACGACGGTTCACACCGCCACCGGCCGGATGGTTCCCGTCGAATCCCGCCCGACATGTGGGCACTGCCGGGACCACAACGGCCCGAACCAGATCTGGATCGACTTCCTGGACGCCGACGACGCGCTCGCGCTTGCAGCCGCGCTCAAGCCCGTCCGGAAAACCGAGGAACAGCGAACGGGGAGGCCGCTCTCCGGGTGAAGTCCTTCCGCAGAGCGGTGCCATGCGCGCCCGGGGCCGACTCACCAGTCCAACGGTTGACGCTCATAGAAGAGACCGCCGGTCGGGCCGTCGTCGGGAAGTGTGGCGAGCCAGACAGGCGTGTCGGCCGCCTCGTCGGGGGTGCGCTTCGTCTCGCCGTAAGCCATGCGGGTATCCATCCGACCGGGTGAGGCCGCGTTGACGAGAATGCCGGTTTCCGTCAACTCGGCGGCGAGGATCTGGGTGAGGGCGTTCAGGCCGGCCTTCGAGATGCGGTAGCTGACGTTCCCGGTGCCCATGTTGCTCTGGGAGCCCAGGTGGCTGGTGATGTTGACGATGCGCCCGTATCCGTTCTTGCGCATCTCGGGCACGGCAGCGGCGGAGAGGCGCCAGGCTCCGAGGAGGTTGGCGTCCATGGTTGCCCGGACGCGCTCGAAGTCGGGCGCGGAGGCTGCCTGGCCGCGATCGATGGCGACAGCGGCGTTGTTGACCAGTACGTCGAGGCGGCCGAATGGGGCGGCCACGTCGGCGATGGCGCGGGCGACGCTTGCCGGGTCCGTTACATCCAGTTCGTGGTGGTGGACGAACAGCCCCTGGCGGCCCAGCGCTTCCTCTGCCTCACGGCCGGCCTGGCGGTCGCGTACCCCGAGAACCACCTGCATGCCCTGCTCGGCAAGGCGGGTAGCGATGGCGAGGCCGAGGCCACGGTTTCCGCCCGAGACCAAGGCGACGCGTGGGTTCGTGTGCGTGATCATGCAGACAGTCTGACAAGGAGCTCATCCAGGCGCTGGACTTTCGGGTCCCTTCTGGCCATAGGGAGTTCGGCGCGGGCAGTTGCAGCACGTGCGGTGTTGCGGTGGGACGGCGCGGTGGTGATCAGCGGAACCGCAGCCTCCAGGAGACGGATGGCCTCATCGGCGTTGCCGAGTGCTGCATGGGCTCGGGCCGTCTGGATGGTGTAAGTGGCCAGGTCGCGCCCCTTGGCTGGGGGCATCAAGGTGAGCGCGGTGGTGAAGTGAGTCACGGCGAGTCGCGGGCGGTGAAGGTCAGCGTGACAGGTTGCTGTCTGGGCATGGAACTCCGCCGCATCGAAGTAGCCGGTCCAGGACGGGTCTTCATCCTCGACGCGCACGCGGGCCATCTGCGTCTCAGCGTCGGACAGAAGGCGGTCGCATGCCGTTCGGTTACCGCCTGCGGCTTCGGCTCGGGCCTGCCGCAGCAGCAGCATCGCCCGGGTCCGGGGCGTGACGTCGCCCGCGCCCTCGACGGCGCAGGTCGCGAGCGCAAGAGATTCGGCGAAAAGGCCATGGTCGTAGCACTGGAGGCTGAGCGACTTGAGGATGTTGGCACCCATTGCTCGGTCCGAGGCGGAGTGGGCGGCGCGTAGGCCGCTGGTCCAGTACCGCTGGGCGGCGGCGTGGAGCCCCGCGTCGAACGAGGCAAATCCGGCGAGACGGGAAAGTTCGGCACTGAGGCGGAGCAGCCGGCGCCCGGCCTGATCGGTGTAGGACGCCGCCTTGAGAATGCCTGTAACCGTGGCCAGTTCAGTGTCCAGCAGCAGGCGGGCCCGGGGCCCGCCGAGCGCGGCTTCCAGCCGACGCAGCCGAGGCAGTCCGTCCTCCAGGTCCTCGATGAGCCGCAGGTCGATTCGGCCACCGGCGAGGGCGGCGGCCACCGGCTCGGACTCCTGGGAGAGCCACTCTCCGGCGAGCAGGGTCAGGGCCTGGCCGCCGAGCTTCATGAATCCGCGGCGGTCGGGCATCGCGTGCTCCAGGGTGTCGTCCAATGCCTGGAGCGTCCCCTCCAGGGTCCATGGGAAACCAATACGGACCGGGCCTCCGTCGGGTAACCATCCAGGCCAGCCGAGCCGGTGTACATCCCGCAGCGGGACGCCGAGTGCGGCGGCGAGGGCTTCCTGGCTCTCCGCGTCCGGCTCGACGCCCCAGTTCTCCCACTTCCACGCCTTTCGCCGGTCCGCCGATCGCTTGGTGGCCTTGGCGACAATGTCCACGATGTCCTGATGGGTCCAGCCATGTTCGGCCCGGACGACGCTGAGCGGGTGGACCAGTCGTGGTCCCGTGCGTAAACCGGCGGTTCGCCCCATCCGCAACCCCCCTAGTTGTTCACCGATTTGCAGCCGGCCCGTCGCTGTGTGCTGATGCTACGCCCGAGCGATCGAGGGGTGAGAAGACGACATGGAGACGACAAAACTCCTCTGGCCAAGGTGAGTTACGTAGCAGTTAGCTTGTGCTCCCCCGAAAGGGTGCTCGGCCGGTGATTCTGCGGTCGGGCACCCCGAGGCGCGCGGCTGGGGACCACTTCACGTCCTGTCGATGACCTGGCCGCGCAGCGAGATGACGTCGCGAAGACGGACCACCCGCACCGATCGTCGAGTGCACGGCATGCCAGCCGCGCCCCACCCGCTCACCGTGTCGCCTGCCATGCCGCCGCGCCGCCGGGCGATGTCGGCGCGCCCTATCTTGGAGGAGCCCCATGGCTCGAAGAACCGCTGTCGTGACCGGCGGAGCTGGATTCATCGGCTCCCACCTGTGCGACGCGCTGATCCGCGCCGAAAGCGCCGTGATCTGCGTGGACAATTTCCTGACCGGCAGCCGCGACAACGTCGCGCACCTGCTTGCCTCCCCGCACTTCGACCTGATCGAGCAGGACGTCAACGACAAGCTGGCTGTTGCGGGTGAGGTGGACGTGGTGTTCCACCTTGCCTCGCCCGCCTCCCCGGTGGACTACCTGCGCCACCCCATCGAGACGCTGTCCGTCGGTTCCGTCGGCACGCTGAACGCGTTGGAGCTGGCCAGGGAACGCGGTGCTCGATTCGTCCTGGCCTCGACCTCGGAGGTGTACGGGGACCCGCACCAGCACCCGCAGACGGAGGCGTACTGGGGCAACGTCAACCCGATCGGCCCGCGCAGCGTCTACGACGAGGCGAAGCGCTTCGCAGAGGCCGCCACCGCCGCGTACCGCCGCGAGTACGGCGCCGACACGGCGATCGTACGGATCTTCAACACGTTCGGGCCCCGGATGCGCACCGACGACGGCCGCGCGGTGCCGGCCTTCGTCACCCGAGCCCTGACGGGGCAGTCGCTCCACGTAGCCGGAGACGGTCGGCAGAGCCGATCGCTGTGCTACGTCGATGACACGGTGGCCGGGCTGCTGGCCGTCGCCGCGAGCAGCCACCCGGGCCCGGTCAACCTGGGCACCGAGGACGAGCGCACGGTGATGGACATCGCGCGTCTCGTCCTGGACCTCACCGGCTCCGCCGCGGGCATCGAGTTCGTCGCCATGCCGGAAGATGACCCCGGTCGCCGCCGCCCCGACACGACCTTGGCCCGCGAGGCGTTCGGGTGGGAGCCCCGGATCGCGATCGAGGGCGGTCTGGCCGCCACTGTTACCTGGTTCGTCCAGCAGCTCGCCGCCGGGGCAGCGCGATGAGCGCCCCGATCGCAGCCGCTGTCGGTCAACTGCGGGCCGACGGCTTCGCGGTCGTCTCCGGCGTGGTCACCCATGCGCTGCTGGAGGACCTCCGCGCCGAGGCCGCCGCCTTGGTGGCCGCCTTCGACGACGGCCACCGCAGCGACAACTTCTGGCACTTCACCCGCAAGGGAGACAGCGCCCCGGTGCTCTTCCGCATCCACAACCTCCAGCAACAGCCAGGAGCACCGCTCGCCGCCGAGCTGTTCGCCACCGGCCCTCTCCACCACCTCGCCGAGCGCCTTCTCGGCCAGCCGGCGCGGGCCCGGGTCATCGCGTTGATCGTCAAGATGCCGCATGTGGCCGCCGCCGTGCCCTGGCACCGCGACCGCGTCGATGCCCCTGCGGGTTCCGCGATCAACCTGAGCCTCTTCCTGGACGACTCCGATGCCGACAACGGCTGCCTGGAGTTCGTCCCCGGCAGTCACCTGCTGGCTGACGAGGCCGTCGTGGACCAGGTCTGCACCGCAGGGCCGGTTGTCCCGGTCGCCGCGAAGGCCGGCGACGTGGCCGTGCACGACGTGCGGGTCGTCCACGCCTCACGCCCCAACCCCTCGGCCCGGACCCGCCGAAGCCTCGTCATCGAGTTCGCCTTAGCCACGGAGTCGACGTGACCAGCCCCGCCACCGTCCACCGACGGCACCGACGTCCGAAGGTCGCCACCATCACGGTCGGCACCAACGAGAAGCGCTGGCTGCCCGACTGCCTGTCCACCCTGCTCACCAGCCACACCCCCGATCTCGACCTCGCCGTCTGGTACAGCGACAACGCCTCCACCGATGGCAGTACCGCACTGGTCCGCGACGACTTCCCCTCAGCGCGGATCATCCAGAACGACAGCAACCTCGGTTTCGCCCAAGCCAACAACGTCGGCATGCGCGCGGCCTTGGCTGACGGCGCCGATTACGTCTTCCTCGTCAACCCCGACACCAGGACCCCTCCGGACCTGATCCACCAGCTGAGCGCCTTCATGGAAAGGCACCCGGAGTACGGCATCTGCGGCCCCATGCAGTACGTCTACACCGACAACGGGCCTGTCTCCCTGGACGAACACAACGAGTGGTCACGTACCGCACTACGTCTGGGCGAAGCCGACGGCTTCGTGGGCGATCGCCCGTTCCGGCCCTCACCTGCCGGCCCCGCCGAGGGCCGTGCCCCCGACACCCTGGAGCACGCCTACGTCCAGGGCGCCGCGTTCTTCGTCCGCGCCGAGGTACTGCGCACCATCGGGCTGTTCGACCGGGTCTTCCACACCTACTACGAGGAGACCGACCTCTGCCGCCGGGCCCGCTGGGCGGGATGGCGAGTGGCCCTCAACCTCCGGCTCGGCATCCAGCACTTCGGCGGCGGTGGGACCGGCGCGAGCACCTACAGGCGGGTGCAGATGCGCCGCAACCGGTACTACTTCCTGTTCACCGACATCACCTGGAGCTGGCCCGCGATCCTCGGACTGGCCGGGCGGTGGCTGCGCCAAGACCTGCTCGGCCACTCCGTCGGCGGCAACACCACCCCACTCCGAGGGTGCGCGGAGACGGCCGTCGCCGCCTGGTGGCTCCTGCGGCTCGCCCCGACCATCGCTCGGCGCCGCCGTGCCCACCGCCGCTTGCGCGCCATCCGCCCGCCGAAGCGCACCACCGGAGGCGCCCTGTGACCAGGCTGCTGTTCGCCGGAGACTTCCACTGGCAGGCCGGCTCGGCACACATGGTCGCCGAGTACGTGCGCGCCGCGCCCGCCCTGGACTGCGAAGTGGCCCTCGCCGGCCCGCTGTGCCGCCTCGACAACCAGGTCCCCGATCTGCTTCCGGTCGTCGACGACCTCGCCTGGGGCACCCACCTGGTCCTGGTCTTCGAGGGACGCCAGTTCCTCAACGAGAAGCAGCTGGAGCTGTGCGAGCGCTTCCCCCGCGAGCGCCGGATCATCATCGACCCGGACGCTCACTGGGGCGAGCACACCGTTCTCGGCACCGACGACTCGGCCGGACCGTACGGCCACGAGCCGTGGCAGCAGCTGTACAAGCAGCTCAGCGACCTCATCCTCCAGCCGCGCCTCGGTACGCTCCCCGACGGCGCCAGGTTCTTCCCCTACTTCGGGATGCCCAAGCCGGTACGCCGCCCCGAACACGCCCCCGCGTACCTGCCGTACGAGATGCAGTACGTCGGCGCGAACTGGTGGCGCTGGGATGCTCTGGCCCGCCTCACCGAAGCCGCCCGATCCGCCCGGCCGCCGCTGACCCGCCTGCGCGTGGCTGGCCGGTGGTGGGCCGGCAACCCGCATCCCGATCACCCCATCGCCACCGCCAACCGGCCCGGTTGGCTGGCCGAGCGCGGAGTGAAGGTCACCGGCCCTGTGCCCTTCGGGCAGGTCCTCACCCAGATGGCCAAGGCCGCGATCACCCCGGTCCTGGCCCGCCCCCTCCTCACCCACCAGCACCTGCTCACCCCCCGCATGTTCGAGACCGTCGCAGCAGGCACCATGCCCGCCCTACCACCGGAACTCGCTTACACCGCCGACCTCTACGGCGAGGAGATCACCCCCTTCCTTCTCGGCAACCACCCCGCCGAGGACCTCACCCGGCTGCTGCGCGACGCCACCGCGAACCGCTTGCGCCTGGGCCGAATCCAGGACGACCTACGCCACCAGTTCAACTACCGGCGCGTCCTGGGCCAACTCCTCGCCCTCACCCACTGATCAAAAGGGAGCATCTTTTGCCGCGCATCCTGCTCACCGGAATCACCAGCTGCGAGAGCCGCGGCGTCGAAGCGCTCGCCCGCTCGCTCACCACCGCGCTGACCAAGACGCCGGACACCTCGGTCACCGTCCTCACCCAGACCCCGGCACTCGACGCAGAAGCGCTGTCCGGCACCGGAGCCGACTGCGCTCCGGACCCGTGGGTCGTCTCCCGATCCTGGGCCACCGTGCGGCCCGTCGAGACCGAGCAGCACCGCCGTGCCCGTGCCGAACGCCTCCTCCAGCACGCGGATCTGGTCCTCGCCACCGGTGGAGACCTGCACACCTCCGACTACGGCGTCTCCACTGCCTACCTCGCCGTGCTCGACCGCGCCCAGCAACTCGGCATCCCCACCGCGATGATCGGCCAGTCCGTCGGCCCCTTCACCAACCCCGCCGAGCAGCTCGCGTTCACCACCACCGCCACCGGGCTCGACCTGCTGACCGTCCGCGAGAGCACCAGTAGGACGTACCTCACCGAGCAACTAGCTCTGCCCGCAGACCGTGTGGCGCTCTCGGCGGACCCCGCCTTCCTTCTCCAACCGTCTGGCTCGGACCGCGCGCAACAGCTGCTCGCCGATGCCGGCCTCGGCGCCGAGCAGGCGTACATCTGCCTGGTTCCGAGCCGGGGCGTCACCCGTTACAGCACCATCACCGACACCCAGCACCTGGACGCGCTGACCAGCCTCGCCGACACCCTGTGGCGTGTGCGCCGACGCCCGCTGGTACTCGTCCCGCACTGCCACGACTCCCGCGAGCACAACGACGACCGCATCCTGGCCCGACAGATCGCGGCCCGCCTGCCCGACGTCCCCGTGCACGTCCTGGACGCCGCCGATACCCGAGCCAGCGACTACAAGGCCGTTCTCGGAGGCGCCGAGCTGGTCATCTCCGAGCGCCTGCACGCCTCCATCGGCGCCCTGTCCAGCGGCACCCCGGCCGTCGCCATCGGCCACTCCCCGAAGTTCCACGGCGTCCTCGCCGACACCTACGGCCCCGGCGTTCCGGCCACGGACGTCCATCGCGACGTCGCCGCGTTCGTCGCCGACCCGTCCGCCGTCGAGCAGTTCGCCCACCTGGACACATCCAGGCTCCGCGCCCACCTCGCTACCCGGCTCTCCACCGTCGTCGCGCTGGCGACAGAGGACATCACCCGCGTGCGCGCCCTCCTCAACTCCTGAGACCGCCAACCCGATCGGAGCTCAACATGGCCCAGCACCTGGTGACCGGCGGCGCCGGATTCATCGGCTCCCACCTCACCGACCGCCTCCTGACCGCCGGACACGAGGTCGTCGTCCTCGACAACCTCGACGGCGGCAAGCGAGAGAACGTTCCCGACGGCGCGCACCTCGTCGTCGGGTCCATCGCCGACAGGGCCTTGGTGGATGGGCTGTTCGCCCGCCACGCCTTCGACAGCGTCTTCCACCTGGCCGCGTTCGCCGCCGAGGGCATCAGCCACGCCGTCAAGGCCCACAACTACGAGGTCAACGTCCTCGGCAGCATCCATCTGATCAACGCCGCCCTCCGCACCAAGGTCCGGTACTTCTCCTTCGCCTCATCCGTCGCCGTCTACGGCACCGGCCGGGTTCCGATGTGCGAGGACGACCACCCGCAGCCCGTCGACAGCTACGGCAACGCCAAACTCGCCGTCGAACGCGAACTCGCGATCACCGCGCACCTCCAGAACCTGCCGTACACCGCCCTGCGGATGCACAACGTCTACGGCGAACGGCAGAACATGGCCGACCCCCTCCGCAACGCTGTCGCGATCTTCCTCAACCAGATCATGCGCGGAGAGCCGATCACCGTATATGGCGACGGCAGCCAGCGCCGCTCCTTCACGTACGTCCACGACATCGCCGGCTGCTTCCTCGACGCCGCCGACAACCCCCGCCATTGGAACCGCGTGATCAATGTGGGCAGCCAACAGCCGTGCACCGTGCTGGAGATGGCCCATGCCGCGCGCGTGGCGATGGGTGTTCCCGACCACCCGATCCGCCACCTGGACACCCGAGACGAAGTCCACGCCGCCTACACCAGCAGCGAACTCGCCCGCACGCTGCTGGGCGACTGGAAGGACACCCCGCTGGCCGACGGTCTCGCCACCACCGCCACCTGGGCCAGGACTCACGGACCCGTCCAGCCCTGCAGCACCCTCACCCTCGAAACCGACCCCGACACGCAGCCCGAGTGGTACACCACCGCCTCCTCCCGGGCGGAACGGTCGTGACCAAGACATCGGCCGCGGTCATTGCCACCATCGCCACCGACGTCGGAGGGGTTCTCTACTACGACGAGCCCTTCGAACTCGCATGGCTCCAGGGCGTCCTGGAGCGGGCAGGCGAGACCGACCCGCACCTGACCATCGAGCAGTTCACCGCCGAGATGAACCGTTTTTACCTCCAACGCGCACACTCCACCGCCAGCCCCGGCCTCTACAGCCCGGCCGGTACTCACGCCTGGATCGACGTCCGCCGCCGCTGGACCGACCTCGCACAGCCGGTCCCCGGCGCCGTTGCCGCGCTCGCGGACCTCGCCGCGGAGCGGCCGGTGTGCGTGGTCGCCAACCAGCCTCCCGAATGCGAGGAAGTCCTGCGCGCGGGTGGGGTCGCCGAGCACCTGGTCCTCATCGCGCTCGACGCCTCCGTCGGTGTTGCCAAGCCCGACCCCGGCCTGCTCGGCTGGGCCATCGAAAAGCTCGGCTGGGACGCGTCCACCACGCTCATGGTCGGCGACCGCCCCGACCACGACGCCGCTCCCGCCGAGCGCCTCGGAGCGCACGCCGCGCTCGTCACCCCGCCCAGCGACTGGATCGCCCCGGCCGGCGTCGAACCTGGCCTCGTCGCCGCCTATCAGAGGGTGCGGGCTGAACGTCTGAAAGCTCGTTGGCACCCCGCCGCCGACCGCAGCCTGCACATCCGCGACCTCAGCGACCTGGCCACCCGGCTCGGCCAGGGCCAGCACCGATCGGCGGTGTCCCAATGACACAGCCCCTCACCGTGGCCATGTGCAGCAACCGGCCCGGTCAGCTCCTGGCCGCCCTCGACCGGCTCCCAGACGTCCTCGGCCCGGACGACCGCCTGCTCGTCGTCGTGGACACCGCCGTGCCAGCCACCATTCGGCAGCAGCTCACCCAGCCCGTCGGACGGCGCACAGTGCTCTTCAACGGAGCCACCGTCGGCCTGTCCTGCAGCCGCAACCTTGCACTGAAGGAAGCACCCACCCGGCACGTGGTTTTCGTGGACGACGACATCGTCGTCACCGCCGCCGCAGTCGAGAATCTGCGCACCGCACTGACAGGTGGGGCGCACGTCGTCGGCACCCGAATCACCGCCGACCTCCAAGCCCGTCGAATGCCCTGGTGGCTGACCGCAGGCCAGTTGCACTACCTCGGCTCCCACCACCCCGACCTGCCCGCAAGCATCTGGGGCGGCTGCTTCGCTCTCGACCGCGACCACGCCCGCCTGCTCGGCATCGACTTCGACAGCCGCCTCGGCCGCGTCGGAACCAACCTCGCCTCCGCGGAAGACACCACGCTGGTGCGCCAGCTGGCTGCCCTCGGCGCCACCACCGCGGTTCTGCACACCACGGAGGTCCACCACCTGATCCCCGCCCCCCGGCTCCGCCCCGGATACCTCTTGCGCCGGGCCTACTGGCAGGGCCGCAGCGAAGTACGCCGGGGCACCGCAGCCAGCGGACTGCGCAAGGAGTGGGCGCGCAACAGATCCGGCGGCCCAGCTGCCCGCCCTGCAGCCCTCGCCCTCCTCTACACAGCAGCGGTGCTGACCGGCATCGGCCGTGAACTCCTCGATCAGGCCCGGAGGCGCTCGTGAAGATCGCCATGCTCAACCCACCCCACCGCTTCGGGCAGGACACCACCCAATGGATCACCGTCCCGCCACAGGGCTACGGCGGCATCCAGTGGGTGGTCGCCACCCTCATCGACGGGCTCCTCCACGCCGGATGCGAGATCCTGCTCGTCGGTGCCCCCGGGAGCATCTCCCGCCCGGGGCTGACCATCTCCGACGCCACCACTTTCGACGCCACACTGGCCGCGATCCGCGAGTTCGGCCCGGACGTGGTGCACGACCACACCAACGGCGAGCTATTGCCCGCAGACCCGCCTTGGCCGGCGGTCCGTACCCACCACCTCAACGGCGTGCCCGAGCACCTGGCGAACGGCATCTACCTCTCCCGTGCCCAGCGCCAGGCCGCCGGCTCCGCCGACGCGCCGATCATCCGACTGCCGGTCAACCCCGACCGGTACACCTACCGCGCGTCGAAGGACCGCTTCTTGCTGTTCCTCGGCCGGGTCTCCGTACACAAGGGGGCCCGCCAGGCCGCTGCCTTCGCCCAGGCAGCCGGCCTTCCGCTGAAACTCGCCGGTCCGGCGTGGGAGCCGGACTACCTGCACGGCATCCTCACCGACTACCCCGACACCGCTGCGTACGTCGGAGAAGTCGGCGGCACCGGACGCACCGAACTCCTCGCCCTCGCAAACGCCTTGCTCGTCCTCTCCCAGCCCTTCGGCGGCCCCTTCGGAGGGGAGTGGATCGAGCCCGGCGCCACTGTTGTCGCCGAGGCGGCCGTCAGCGGCACCCCGGTCATCGCCACCGACAACGGGTGCCTCGCCGAGATCGCCCCGCACGTCGGAGTCGCTCTGCCCCCGGAGGAAGCGCCCGACCCGGAGCTGGCCACCAAGATCCTGGCCGGCCTTCCGGCCCCGGCGCACCTTCGCGCCACCGCGATCGAGCGGTGGGGCCACCACGTGATCGCCGCGAAGTATCTGGAGGTCTACCGTCGGGCCGCCGCAGGCAACACCTGGTCGTGAGCTGCGCTCAGCGAGGACGCTTCCCGGTGGCGATCCGCTGCCGGGAAGCCTCGTACAGAATCGCGGTCGCAGCGTTCGCCGCGTTCAGGGAGCTGGCCGCCCCTGTCATCGGGATACTCACCGTGAAGTCGCACAGCTCGCGCCACGTACTGGACAGCCCGCTCGTCTCGTTCCCCACCAGCAGCAGAACCGGCTGGGTGAGGTCGAAGTCGTAAACGTCGGCGTCGCCCTTCTCGTCGGTGCCCACCAGGACCAGCGGGTGACCGGCGGAGCGCTGCTGTTCCACCCACGTCATCACCTCGCCGGGCCCCGGTACCCGGACGGAAGGCAGCGAGAAGAGGCTGCCCGTGGTCGCCCGTACGGACTTCGGGTCGTAGACGTCGGCGGCGTGGCCGGAGACGATCATCCCCTGCGCACCGAAGGCGTCAGCAGAGCGGATGATGCTTCCGATGTTGCCGGGTGTGGTCGGCCGGTCGAACAGCACACCAAGGAAGTCCGGCCCGACCTCGATACGGCTCAGATCGTCCGCCGGCATGCCGACAACCGCGATCACCTCGGGTGCACCCTCGGCCTTCTCCCCGAGTTCTGCCAGCAGCGCCGGTGCCATGACGATCCGTTCAGCCTTGGTCGTCCGCAGCAGCTCCTGCGCCCAGCCCGAAAGCTTCCGCCGGTCGTCGTACAACAGCGCGCTGATCGGCCAACCGAACTCCACCGCCAGCGAGATCGGCCGCACTCCTTGGACCAAGAACTCGCGGAGCTGACTCCGCTTCTTCCGGTTGGTGAGCAGTGCTTCCCATTGCTGAAACCGGGCGTTGCGGGCGGTGATCCGCTGATTCGCTGGCACCTGTCCTCCAAGATGAGCCGACTCCCACGATGCGTTCCGACATTGGCGGAGTCCGCACCAGCGCAGCTAGAAACCCTACACCGGCGGCCACCGCCTAGCGTGGCAGCGCCGCCAGGCTGCGGCTCATGACCGGATGGCAGCGAGCCGGACACGACCAACCGTGCAGATGAGACTTGAGCGCTCACAGGTTGGCCGCAGAGCCGACGAGTCGCGCCGAATCCGCTGCGGATCCTCCGTACTCAGTGGATGCTTCTCATCCGCCGTCGAGCGGTCCGGAGTCGTCCGCCAATCCCTCCAGCCGACGGGTCTGGTCGATCACCGTGGTCACCATGTTCAGGCTCGCCGTGCTGAGTCCGTTGGCTCGCAGGGCGACTCGGCGCACGTTCTGGTCGCGCATGGCGACAACCAGTTCGATCTCCGCGCGCTGTCGCTCGGCCTCTTCCTCGTCGAAGAAGTAACCCGGGGTTACGCCGAAAAAGCCGGCCAGCGCGCGGATCGTCTGCATCTTCGGGTTCGTGTTGATCCCGGTGCGGAGCTGTTGGATGGCGCTTGCGGAGATGGTGAAGCCGGAGGTGTCGCGAATCCCCTGGGACACCTCCGCATATGTGTACGGGCCGCGCCCTTTCGGGTGCGCCTCCCGAAACAGGTAGCCGAGCAGCTCCGCGAAGGTGCGCTCGTTCTTCTCGCTCATCTCAACCCTTCGTCGTGACCGCCATCCTATCCACTCCAGTGGATCGAGGGCTGGCCCACCTTGCGCGGGTCGACATTGCAGTTGACGCTCGTTGGCCATTGCAGTGTACGTTGACCCTAGGAATCATCCATTGCAGTGTTCCGCGCTGGGTCGGAGGGTGTCTGAGGGGTGGGAATGGGTCACATTGCCTCGGCCTCTGCAAGCAGACCACCGGCCAGGGAGAGGGCAGAAGGAAGGCAGTGCACGGGCAGTAGAAGCCCGAGAAAGCAAAGAAAACCGGCGCCCGGGAGGTACAAGCTCCCAAGCGCCGGGCCAGCACCCGGGGGTGCTGATTCACATCACGCGGGCGGCGGGACTCTCGCATGAGGACGCCGCACCGCGCTCCTATGAACAACGGAGTGTCGCATGCTCGCCATGTCGAGCGAAACCCTGGCCTGCCCGGATATGGGCTGCCAGTACCGCCTTGCCGCACAGCTCCCGGACTTGATCCCGGGCGTAGCTACCACCCGCGTCGGCCCCGACGATCCGATCCAGGCGCGGCCCTACCCCGACGCCATCGTCAAGGACGAGGCAGGGGAGACGGTGGAGCTGGACCGAACGACCCACCGGGTCGCAGCCCGCTGGATCTTGCGGGCTGCGTCGGAGCTGGACCGGACTCGGCCACAAACTTTCGACCCCGCCAGCGCGCCCCTCACCCGCAGCGACCTGGTCGCGTCCGGCTGGGGCCGCTGACATGGCGCGGATTCGAACCATCAAGCCGGAGGCGTTCATCTCCGAGTCGCTCGCCGAGGTGAGCGTGGAGGCCGAACGCACCTTCTACGGGCTGCTCACGCAGTCCGACGACCAGGGACGCCACCGGGACAACGCCGCGATCATCGCCGGGCTGCTCTGGCCGCTGCGCGCCGAGCACACCTCGGTCCACGTCGAGGACGACCTTCACCAGCTCGCGAACGCCGGTCTGATCTGCCGGTACACCGGATGTGACGGCCGCCGGTACCTGCACATCGTGACCTGGTCCGAGCATCAGAAGATCGACAAGCCGAGCCAGTCGCGGGTGCCGGCCTGCCCCCAGCACCACGCGGCTGACCATTGCGGCTCCTGCAAGGGTGTCTGCATCAAGCCGACCGAAGCTTCGCCCACTCCTCTCGGAGGGTTCGCCGAGGCTTCGACGAACGTTCCCGGAGCCCCCGATCTGCCCGCGCAGGCCGTCGGGACGCCTCCCGGTCACGCGGACGAGGTCCCCGCCGCCCAGCAGGACGGCTTCGACAGCCCGCTCGACGACCCACCTCGTCCAGCTCGGAAAAGCCCAGGTCGGAGGGTATTCGGGGAAGACTCCCCGAACCTTCCCCAAAGCCTCGGGGAGGGCTCGGCGCCTGGATCTAGGATCTTGGATCCTGGATCTTCTTTCCCTACGGGGCGCACAGCGCCCGCAGCCGCCGCCATCTCGGCCAAGGATCTTGTCGGCGAATACGTCGCTGCCTGCGACGAGCGCCCGCCCAGCGACGTGATCGGACACCTGGGGCGGATCGCCAAGAAGCTCCTGGGCGAGGGGATCGCCCCGGAGCACATCCGTGGCGGGCTGGCGAACTTCGCGGCCAACCCGAAGCACCCGAGCGTGCTGACCAGCATGGTCAACGAGGCGATGAACGCTCGCTCCGCTGGTTTGGGGCGGCCGGGATATCGGCCTAATGTGCCTGCTCACCAGGCGTGGACCAACCCGGTCAACGCCGCCGCATACGCCGAGGAGCTGTGATGGGCACCCGTAACCGCGAGCCGCAGACTCTCGGCGAGGGCACCCTGGACCGGATGGCCCGGATCCTGGCCGCCCGCACCATCGACCCGATCGCCGTCGCCGCCTCCGCCGACGAGCCCGAGCCCTTCTCGCCGCTGGATGCCCTGTCGGCCGGGATGCCCCCGCGCTACCGGGCCGCCCTGGCCGACCACCCCCAGGTCCTGGACTGGGCCCGGGAGGTCGCCGAGGCCGCGGTTGCCCCCAGTCGGGGCGCACGACGACAGGTCACCACCGGCCCCAGTCTGCTGATGGCCGGGGTCGTCGGGGCGGGCAAGACTGAACCGCCCCGGGTTCGGTAGAGACTTCATATTGCGGTTGTGACCTGGGGTTTCGTGGTCGCGCGGTAGTAGTTGGTCTCGTATTCGACGGGTGGGATGTGCCCTATTTCACCGTGGAGCCGGCGGTGGCAGTACCAGTCCACCCACTCCGCGGTAGCGAGCTCGACCTGGGAAAGAGTCCTCCAGGGGCGCCCCGGTTTGATCAGCTCGGTCTTGAACAGGCCGATCGCGGACTCCATGAGGGCGTTGTCGTAGGCGTCGCCGACCGAGCCGATCGAGGCGGCGATGCCGGCGGCTGCCAGGTGCTCGGCGAGCCGGAAGCTCGTGTACTGCGACCCGGCATCGGAATGATGTATCAACTCGCCGCGCCGGTGGGGGTGTTCATCGCGGTCGCGTTGCCACAGGGCCATGTCCAGAGTGTCCAGGACGAGCTTGGTCTCCTTCGATGTGGCAGCGGACCAGCCGACGATCCGGCGGGAGAAGGTGTCGACGACGAAGGCGACGTAGACGACCCCCGACCAGGTCTTGACGTGGGTGAAGTCGGCGACCCAGTAGCGGTTGGGGGCCGACGCGACGAACTTGCGGTCCAGCAGGTCCGGTGCCCGCTCGACGCTGCTGTCCTGGATCGTGGTGATGACCTTCCTTCCGCGGACGGCGCCGGTGATGCCGAGCTCGCGCATGAGACGTTCGACGGTGCACCGGGCCACGGTGTGGCCCTGTCGGTGCAGCTCGCGCCAGACTTTCCTGGCGCCGTAGACACGGTAGTTGGCCTCGTGGACCTCGGTGATCGCGTCCTTGAGGACGGCGTCCCGCACCTGTCTGGCCGAAGGTTCGGCGGCGCGTTTCTTCGCCGCGTAGTAGGTGGAGGGGGCGATCTTGCAGTCGTGCTCGGCGAGTACGCGGCAGATCGGCTCGACACCGCCGAAGCGGGCCCGGTGCTCGTCGATGAACGCTACGAGCGTGTGTGTGGCCGGTCGAGCTCGGCCGCGAAGAAAGACGCCGCAGCCTTCAGGATGTCGTTCGCGCGGCGCAATTCGGCGTTCTCCTTCTTCAACGCCTTCATCGCCGCGGACTCCTCCGACGTCGTGCCCGGACGCTGCCCGGAGTCGATCTCGTCCCGCCTGACCCAGTTCCGCAGGGTCTCGGCCGAACCGATACCGAGCTTCTGGGCGACCGCCCGCACGGCAGCCGACTCGTTCGGGTAGTCACCGCGGACCTCGCCGACCATACGAACCGCTCGTTTGCGCAGCTCAACGGGATAAGAGGAAGGGCGTGCCATGACTCAATCCTTTCACGGAATTGAGTCTCCACTCGACCCGGGGCGGTTCAGTGACCGGGGCAGCGGTCACCGGTGGCATCGGTCAGCTGGAGGGAGCTGCTGACCTGGGCGGTCAGCCGGTCACTGGGTCTCCGGTCACTGACCGAGCGGCGACCACCGCCCCGGTCACTGACCGCCGGGTCGGTGGCCCGCCGTCTACCGCCAGGCCGGTTACGCCGACGCGGCCAGTGACCGCGAGGCCCGGACAACCGGACACCGTTCGGAACTGACCGGAAGCACGAAGCGGGTGACCGGCCAGGTGTACCCAGCCGGTCACCAGCCCCGCCGCATCGTCCCAGGGCGACTCGTGATCGACCGTCTGGCACACGGCCACCTCCACGGGCGCAGTCCGGACCGAGTGAAGCTGGACCGCTCAGCGCACCTCCGACCAGCTGACCCCGGAAACCCTGCACGGCCGGTCCTGGCGATGGACTGGATCGAGAACGTCGTCCGCGACATCCGACAAGGGCGCGCGGAGACGAGCCGGTGACCGACACCGATTCGCCTACCCGGCCGGAGAGCAGCATGACCCCACGACGGCTCCTGGCGGAGCAAGTTGTCGCGTACGACCGTCCTACGGCCGGTCGTACGCACTTGCCCCGCCCAGGAGGGTGGGGGACGTCCGGCTGGTTACCGAGCGAGGGCGCACGGGGACCAGCCGGACGACCGGCATCGCACCGCCGCCCGTAGCTCGACAGCCGTGCAACCAATCAGCAACTCGACACCGCCATTGACGAGCTGGCAGCGCTACACACCAACCTTCGCGGTGCGTCAGGCCGCCTCAAACGGGCTCCCGAATCTACGAATCCACCCGCTGATCGAGCGCTGCTTCGTAGAAGGCATCCGCAAGGGCGACGATGATCGCGTTGATAGCCGGTCCGTCGGTGAAGAAGTAGTCAGCCATCGTGTTGTGGGCGTCCTGGTTGTCCGCGACCGCCTCCGTAACGGCCGCTTGGAAGTCCTGCGACTCCACGAACTGCTTCTTGGAGTTCACCTTGGTCTGCTGGATCAGGTTGGGGTCGGCGAGCAACCGTTGGACGAGGCCCTGTACAAACTCCCTGACCTGGGACGCGGCGAACGATTCGGCGCCGAATAGGTCGTTCATCTTGTCTATGACGACCTGTAGCGCGACGTACTTCGGATCCTTCTTTGTTCCTGTGCCGGCGGCGCTGATGCCCTTCAGCTGCCCGTCGCCCACGAGTGAGATGTCGACCGCAATCGCCTTGTTGTGTTTGACCCCGACCAGCACGACGTCGGAGAGGTCGACTTCGGCTGCCCACGCGGACTCGGCGATGACCTTCTCCAGCAGGCGGAGGAAGATCGAGAGCATCTCCATGTAAGGGTCGCCGTAGTCGACGATCTGGGACATGAAGTCATAGAGGCGTACGTAGGTGGAGACGTCCTTGCGGAAGAGGTCAAGCGCCTGGAGCGTGACCCTGTCCTCTTCCTCGATCGCCCGCGCGTAGCGGCGCCGGAAGTCGTGCTGCGCCGGGCTGATCGCCGCTGAGAGCGCATTGTTGCCCTTCCGGGTCACCCACAGTTCGGCGACCTTGCGGACGTCGACCTCGGTGTAGATTCCGGCCTGGGCCAGCTTGTTAGCCAGGTGGACGACGACGTATGGATCAGTCTCGGTTTCCAGGGTCGCGTTTTTGAAGTACGGCTCGAAGGCTGCCTTGATGTCCTCGGGCTTGTTGGCGAAGTCGATGACGAACGTCTTGCGCTTCTGCTCCCCACCAGCGGTGCGGTAGGTGCGGTTGAGCCGGGAAAGCGTCTGTACCGCGGTGACGCTGGGCAGCTTCTTGTCGACGTACATCGCCGAGAGCAGGGGCTGGTCGAAGCCGGTCTGGAACTTGTTGGCGACCAGCATGATCTTGTACGTCTCGCCCTTGAACGCGGCTGCCAGATCGGCCCCTGCGCCCGGATTCATGTTGGCCTCGGTGAACTCGTCATCCTTCGACGGCTGCGGGCCCCAGTCGCTGTGCCAGGTCTCGTCCTCGGCCATAGTCACCCCGGCGGAGAAGGCGACCAAGGTGCGGTAATTGTAGGAAGCATCCTCGGCGCGCCGCTTGGCGATGTAGGCGTCGATGGCCAGTTTGTACTTCACCACGGACTTGCGCGAGTCGGTCACCACCATCGCCTTCGCCTTTCCTTCGAGGAGGTAGGCGACGTTGGCGTGGAAGTGCTCGACGATGATCTGTACCTTCTGACTGATGTTCGTCGGGTGCAACTGCACCCACCGCATCAGCCCCTTCCGTGCGGTGGCTTCCTCGACTTCTCCTCCGTTACTGCTCTCCGCCTTGCCCGCGATCTTCAGTGCGGTGTCGTAGTGCTGATAGCCCTTGAGTACGTCGAGGATGTAGCCCTCCTCGATCGCCTGCTTCATCGAGTACAGGTGGAACTCACGCGGCTTCCCGGTGGCGTCTTTGCGACCGAACAGTTCGAGGGTTTTGTTCTTCGGCGTCGCGGTGAAGGCGAAGTAGGAGATGTTCTCCGACTCGGCCCGCTCGGTCATCTCCGAGGCCAGCACTGCCTCCACATCGACCTCACCGCCCTCCTCGATCTCCTTGACCTCCTCGGCCGTCAGTACCTGCTTCAGCTTCGAGGAGATCTGGCCTGACTGGGAGGAATGAGCCTCATCGGCGATGACGGCGAACCGCCTGCCCTTCAGGCCGGCGTCGGTCCGTATCTCGTTCAGCGCATACGGGAAGGTCTGCACCGTCACCGCGATGATCAGCTCACCGTTTTTCAACGCACGCGCCAGCAGCCCCGACTTCGACTTCGCGCCGGCCTTGCGGACGTCCTCAGGGCTGATGGTCGCGACGATCTTGCCTGTGCCGTCGATCTGCCGGATCGCATCCTGGAGCTGGGAGTCGAGCACGGTGCGGTCCACGACCACGATGACCGTGTCGAAGACCTTCTGGTCATCGACATGCAGCCGCGCCAGCCGGTGGGCCGTCCAGGCGATGGTGTTTGTCTTCCCCGACCCAGCGGAGTGCTCAATCAGGTACCGCTTCCCGACACCCTCCTCCTTCACCGCCTCGACGATGCACGTGACGGCCTCCCACTGGTGGAACCGGGGGAAGAGCATGCTCGTACGCCGCACCGAGGTGCCGGTGGCGACGTCCCACTCCTCCTTGGTCTGCACGATCATCAACCGCCCGATGATGTTCAACCAGGCGTGTTTCTCCCAGACCCGTTCCCACAGGTACGCCGTCGACGAACGTCCATCCACGCCGGGCGGGTTGCCAGCACCACTGTCGAAGCCGACATTGAACGGCAAGAAGTGGGTCTTGTTCCCCTCCAGCCTCGTAGTCATCGCCGCCAGGCTGTTCGAGACCGCGAAGTGCACCAGTGCCCGGTGACCGAACGACAACAACGGCTCTGGCCGTCCATTCGTCAACGGACTGCGATCCTGCTTGTACTGGTTGACGGCCTCATCCAGCGACTGGGTGAAGTCGGTCTTCAACTCCACTGTGGCCACCGGAAGCCCGTTAATGAAGAACACCAAATCAATGCTGCGCTGGTCAGCGGTCGAGAAGTGCACCTGTCGCATCACCCGTAGCCGCATCGCCTCGTAGTGCGCCGTGGTCGTCTCGTTCAGCGACGTTTCTGGACGGAACTGCGCCATCTTCAGCCGCCCACCGCCGATGTACTGCACCCCGTTACGCAGAATGTTGAGCGTCCCGCCGCCATGTTCTAGCGGCCGGTCGAGCGCCGCAGTCAGCACGTCGAGGAACTTTGCCTGCGATCCTGCCGCCTTTAACGCCTTCTCGTACCCTGGCCTTTGCGTTTTTTCCAACCACGCGCAAAGATCCTCGGGGTAAAGTGCTCGCTCGCGGTCGTAACCGGTGTCTTGGGCCGAGTAAAGCCAGCCGTGGGCGTGGAGGTACTCGCAGATCTCGGTCTCGAAGACCGCTTCGTTATGGTCGGCCATCAGGCTGCTCCGCTCACGTCGATCTGGCCCGTCACCGCCGCCGTGATCAACGCCGACCGCCGTTCCTTGGAAAGCTGGATAAACCGCTCCGTCTCGGTGATGAGCGAGTCGATTTTCGCGGTCGCACCGCTGATCTCTGCCACGTACCCGCGCTGCTCCTCAAGCGTTGGAACTGGAACGCGCAGGGTGCCGATGATCTCGGAGTTCAAGTTGTCCATCGTCGATCCAACGGAGGAAAGGGCGAGTGCATCGCGATTGCGCCGGCTGCTGAACACGATGGCTCCGAACGCTGGCTCAATCAAATCCCGATTAAACCGGACAAGTGCTGAGCCCGTCCCGCACAGGAAGCCCACCGCAGGCGTCCCCACAATCGCACAGCGCCCAAGCTCTCCTCGACGGGCGGCGATCAAATCGCCTTCCTCAAGAGCGTGGCGCGCAAGATGTGCTGCCTTGGTAGAACCGACCGCGATCCGCGGATCGGGGACAATCTCACCTGCGACAATATGGGATGGATTAATGATCGGCGTGCCGCCATTTCTGTACTCATCGGACTTCAACTGGCTGCCGAACGGCCCCGTCTGAATCAAGACGGAAACTGCCTTCAACGGCGTGTTCCAGTCAAGGAGCGCCACACTTCGCTCCACTACCGACGACCGCCGCTCGCGAAGCATCTCGATCAGCCGCTGCTGCTCTTCGATGAGCGTGTCGATTCGGGCCGTCTCGCGGTTGAGGTAGTCGGCAATAGTGCCCTGCCTCTCCACTGGCGGTAGAGGGATCGGAATCCTGGCAAGCTTCTCTGCCGTGAGGTGCGGCACCGAGACAACGTTGGAGTACGCACGGATGAAGCCGCTAGCACGCAGCGCGATCAGGTAGAACGCGATGAAGCGGCCGTCGAAATCTGCAAATGGCCGAAGCCGGTTGATCGAGTTCTGGAATCCCCAACCAGGAAGATCCTGGTCGACATACGCGGCACGGCCGAACCCGCCTTGGCCGCCCTCGACGACGACCACGTCGCCCGCACGGATACTCAACTGCTCCAACTGCTCCTCTCCGAACCACATCTCGTTCACATCGGCGAGAGCCAAAACGCCATCGGGTTGTACATTCGCAGCGCGCATGTAGGGTGCTCGTACGTCAGTGCCCGAGCCCTTGCTCTGCAACATCTTGCCCAGCGTGACCGTCGCAGCGTTCTTGACCTGGCCTGCCATCCACCCATCGGGCAAAATGTTCCAGAGAGGCCCCGTCACTGCTCCACCTCGCGCAGCAGGTCAAGGATCTTGGCTACTTGCTTCTCCAGATCGGCGTCGATCTCGGCGAGCGGCCGGGGCGGGAGGTACTTGTAGAAATGGCGGGTGAAGGGGATGTCGTAGCCGATCTTGATCTTCGCCCAGTCAATCCAGGCATCGGGGACGTGCGGCTTCACCTCGGCGTCGAAGTACGCCTGCACTACTTCGCGCTCCGCCGACGCGCCTGCCGTTGAGTCCTTGTAGGTGAAGGGAACGTTCTCGGTGTCGCGCTTCTTCGAGTCTGGCTTCAGGTTGCCCTTGCGGTCGACGACTGGCTGGCCGTCGTCATCCATCAGCGGGCGTTCGATGGTGACGGTCCAGGAACCGAACTCGTTGTCTCGCAGCACCTTGGAAAGGTCGGGGTCAGCATCTTCGAAATCGGCGTAGAGCTGCACGATCTTTGCACGGTCACCCTCGCTGATCTCGCGATTCTTCGCCCCGAGGTTCTTCCGCATCTTGGTCCAGAACGACGTACCGTCGATGAGTTGGACCTTGCCTTGGCGGTCGGGATGCTTGGTGTTGTCGAGGATCCAGATGTAGGTGGGGATGCCGGTGTTGAAGAACATGTTGGTTGGCAGGGCGACAATCGCCTCCACGAAGTCCTTCTCCAACAACCACTTGCGGATGTTGGAGGGGCCGGAGTCGGCGCCGCCGCTAAAGAGCGGCGAGCCGTTCATGACGATGCCGACGCGGCCACCGCCGTCCTCAGGCGCGCGCATTTTATGGGCCAGGTGGAGTAGGAAGAGCATCTGGCCGTCGGAGGTCGCGGGAAGTCCCGGCGCGAAGCGGCCGTAGGGACCGGCAGAGTCGCGCTCCTCCTTGATCGCCTTGGCGTACTGCTTCCAGTCCACTCCGTAGGGTGGGTTGGACATAGAAAAGTCGAACTGGCGGCCCTTGAATGCGTCGTCGGTGAGCGTGTTACCGAAGGCGATGTTGGTCGTGTCGTGGCCTTTCGCGAGTAGGTCGGACTTGCAGATGGCGTACGACTGCGGGTTGTACTCCTGGCCGTACAGGCTCAGCTTCGCCTCGGGGTTCTGTGCAAGTAGATGCTCCTCGGCCAGAGAGAGCATGCCGCCGGTGCCGGCGGTGGGGTCATACAGCGACCGAATGATGCCGCCTTGGGTGAGGTCGACGTCCTTCTCCGCGAAGAGCAGGTCAACCAGCAGCCGGATCGCGTCGCGGGGCGTGTAGTGGTCTCCGGAGGTCTCGTTCGCAGCCTCGTTGAATTTGCGGATGATGTACTCAAAGGCGTCGCCCATGTCTGCGTTGGACACCACGTCGGGATGTAGGTCGACGGCGCCGAAGGACTTGACGATCTCGCGCAGGAGACCGGCCTTCTCCAGGGCCAGGATCTCCTTTTTGAAGTCGAAGTACTCGAACACATCCACGTCAGCGGAAAACCGGTCGATGTAGTCGGCGAGGTTGTCCGCCAGCCCATCCGCATCGGCCAGCAGGTTCGCGAACTCGTAGTTGGAGGTGTTGTAGAACGTCCGACCCGTAGCCTTCTTAACCTCGACCTTGAGCCGGTTCGGGTTCTCGTGCCTGGCCGCCAGCTCCCGGACCGTCGCGCGATCGGGCTCGAGGATGCAGTCGAGCCGTCTCAGGATCGTGAACGGGAGGATCACTGTTCCGTACTGATTGGGGCGGTATGGGCCCCGGAGCCGGTCGGCGAGTGACCAGATGAAGCTACCGAGCGTACTCACAAAGTTCCTCACGAGAATCGTCTAGCAGTGGCGATCACTTTGCCAGAGACAGCAGCCACCATTCCATCGTTCCGCTGCAGGCCCCCTTGCCTGCCGGCCGGGGGCTCGCGCCTGTTGCCGGAGTAGAGGACTTGGTAAGCCGTTGAAGGGGATCTGCGGCCTGACGTCGTCGCGAACCGTCAGGCCGCTCAACGCCCCCGGGCGCGGCAGTGCCGCCTTCTCCAGGTCGGCTGCCGGGACGAGGAGAACCTCCAGGCGTCCGGTCGTGAGTCCCCGTTGCCGCACAGGCCGCGAGTGGAGCCACGGTTCAGCTGACGCTGACGGACGCCCGATCGAACACTCCAGCTCCGCGTCATTCATGCGGGAAATCCAATGGATGTCATGATTTGGGATGAAATATGAGCGACACGCCTACTTCGCGACTTTGTTGTTCTGCCCGGATCGATCCAGGCATGATTCCTGCCACACAAAACTCTCTGTCAAGGACACTCAGTAAAGTGAGATGGAGGAGTGACGGTGCTTGATGCTGTCTCGAGCCGACGCCGCACCACCCTGGTCAGTGCTGCCATCCGTATCGGTTACGCCTGGACGGTCCGCCGTGACGAACCGCGAGCCTGGCGGGAAATCATGAGCATGACCGGTGTAGTCAACTCGCTTCTCGGCCCTGGCCGGGTGGCGCTGACGCCGACCGAACTCGTTGACCAGCTGTCGCGAGATCCCTTGAGGCAGATCGCTCCCGAGGTGTTCGAGGGCGATCCTCTGGGGTGGCTGACGGTCCTGGAATGGGGCGAGCTTAGTGACGACGTCTACTCCGACGGGTGCTCGGCGATCATCTCGCTGCTGGAAAAGGGCGACCGCGGGCGGGGGTGGATGCCCAGTTGGACATGGCTTCAGCAGGAGATCGTGCAGAACGAGGCGTTCCTGAAGATCAAGACCGATGCGAGCGACGCGGACTACGTGGCGCGCCGACGGTTCGTGATCGAGTATCCGGCCGGCGAGCTGGAGACGATCGCCGACCAGTGCAGCGAGGCGGGGATCCAGCCTCCCGTCCACTATGCGCCGCTCCCGCCGGACCGCGTCCATGAGGGGCGGTACTGGTGGCCGTGTCCAACGTGCCGCTGGCCCATGCGAGTCAGTGGCACGACGGTGCGCTGCAGCTATCGGGCGCACAACGCCGAATACGCCATCCGCAGCCTGGAGGACGGCCGGCCGCCCAAGCTCCGGCCGCGTGACGACACCGTAGGCCGTCAGCCTGCGGCTCGGCTGCTGCGAACTGAAGGTGACCGGCGGACGGTGTGCGTGGATCTGCCGGCTTGGCGGTACATCGTCGTCCCTGGTGTCGACGAACTCGCGCTGTACAAGAAGTGGCACGGCAAGCCGCTCCTGGATGTCAGCCTGTGGCCGCACCAGGACGCCTACGACCTGAAGTTCACCATCGAGTCGCTGAATTGGACGCTGGCTGTCGACCTCAAGGACGTCGCCAGTGCCAGCGTGCTGGCCGACGAGATTGCAAGGAAGCCGCTCGCCGCGAAGACCATTGTCCTCCCGGACCATCGGGGCATCGCGCAGCGCCAGGAGCTTCAGGACCTTCTGCCCGACTACACAGTGCTGAGGGTCGAGGACGTGAACCGGATCGTGAAGAAGAAGCTGTCCGAGGCGAGGCGCGCCCTGTGACCGACGTACACGAGTTCCTCAGCGAGAGTGAGTCCAGGCTCCTGCCCCGCGTCATCGCCTGTGCCTGTGCCTGCGCAGAGGTGCACTTCCCTGCGGACGGACGAGCGGGGACCGCTCTCACCGCTGCCCAGTTCCTGCTCACCGGAAAATTCGATGCCTGGGACCGATACGCCAGCCTTTCGCTGGAGGACCAGCATCGGCTCAGTCGGTTGTTGCGCCATCGGACCAACGAACTCGCTAACGAGACCGCGTTCCGCAACCACGCGTCCGACTACTTCCTGAGAGGCGACATCCCAGGATTCCGGCTGCTCGACGACGAGGAACGAGTGAGCGCCCATCACGGACTCGACCCTCGCCATTGTGCCGACCGGCTCCTGACCGAACTGGACGACATCCGGGCCTCGCAGCTGGTCTCCAGCCCAGTAGCGAAGCCAGGGGACTACACCCACATGCTGCGTGTGCCGATGGCCGGACGCCAGAGCGCCCCGGTGCTCGCCTACTACCCCTTCGATGAACGCCATGCCCCGCCGCCGCCACGGACCGAGCGTCTGCGTATCGCTCCCGAGCTTGTGGAAGCGGTGCTCAAGGTCGAGGACTTCCTGGACCTGAACGCGCAGCTCGATGAACCGCCCGGCAAGGCATTCCGTGTGGAGACCCTCATCCCCTTTTTCGGAAAGATGCGGACCCTGCGGGGCGAAGCCGTCGGAAAGGCGCTGAAACTGCCCGCGGGCACGACACGAGTCCTGAGCGCGCCCACGGGTTCGGGTAAGAGCGTCATGCTCCGGAGCTATGGATCCTGGGCGGTTCAGGAGGGGCACACGGTCGCCCTGGTTGTTGACACCAACGCCAACGCCTTGAAGCTCGCTCACGCCATCGAGCAGGACCTGGAGAAGTTGGACATCCCGAAGCGACTTGGGGTGGGTCCCTCGGAGGTGGTGGTCCCGCTCATGTCGCCGAACAGTCTCATGCGGGAACTGGAACGAGCGGTCAAGGGGTCGGAGAATCCCGAGTACGTCGACTGGGTGTTCGCTCGCATCGGTTACTCCTGCCAATTGCCCGCCTTGGCTTCGGTTGACGAAGAAGTCGACACCTGGGTACCCGGCGGGGAACCGTGTACCAGGCTGACCCCGGTGCGCCCGGAACGGGGCGAACCGTATCGGAGCATGCCGGCCCCGAAGGTCTGCCCCTTCAAGCAGAGCTGTGGCAAGTTCCGGCTGGCCCGCCAGGCATGCTCGGCACGGATCATCGTCACCACGCATGCCAACCTCTACGCGGGCCGTATGCACATCCCACTGGAGCTCGACGACGGGACGGTGAACGAGAAGGTCAGCGTGGAACAGTTCATCATGGGCCGCTGCCAGGTCGTCCTCATCGACGAACTTGACGCCTTCCAGTCGACGGTGATGGACCGATCCGGGCGCGGGCTGACCCTGGCATGGGGAGACCGCGGACACGACCGTCCGCTGATCGACGTGGACACGCAGCTCGTCAGTGCCTTCGGTCGATTGCCGGCGGCCCTGGAAGAGCGGACGCGCTCGAACGTGTCGGAGTGCAGGCGCTTGGCGGAGACCTACACGATGCACCTGTCCAGAGGCGATTTGACTCTCAGCGACCAACTACCCGACGAGCCGGGCCACAAGCGTCGTAAGAGCGAAGGGAGTAGACGTTGGATCGTGGCGCAGCGTTGGGACGGCTGGCTGACCAGGCATCTGGCGGCCTTCTTCGTGAACGACTCCGCCCAGGTATCCGCCGAACCTGATCCACTGCCGAGCCTGGGCACGGCAGCTCTCCTGGACGCGGTCTGTGATCGCAAGGTCGCGTCGTATCTACTGCCCGAGCACCTACGAGAGTTCGCGCGGGCGATCCGGGCCATAACGGCCACCAGCGACGCTGCCGGAGTCCTGGAGCATGTACGCGGCGAGCTATTCGAGATGCTCGTCCCCTGGATTCCCGCGACAAAGACCCGGGCCGCAGTCATCGACCGGCTGGTACGCAGGATGTTCCTCGTGCCGCTCAGAACGATGTTGTACGGCTTCGTTCACGACGCCCCGCAGCTCAAACTTGCCGGGGTGCCGGCGGCAGAGGAGATCGCCCAAGCTGTAGGCGGCTACGAGAGCTGGCGCGCGATCCCGCACGGCCCGCTCGGTCGGCTGGTGTTCGCCTTCACGGAAGACCACAATCCCAAGTCGCTCCAGGACACCAAACTCAGCGCTGCCGCCTTCGGCGGCGACCCCCACAGCTACATCACGTCCCTCGGACAGATCACCGCTCTGGCTCAGGCGGGGCACCGGCGGGTGGTGCTCGGACTGTCGGCGACCGCCTACATGCCGGGGGCACATCGGCACCATATTCACGCCCAACCCACGTTCGTCGTCCCTGACGAGGGCTCCGAGGTAACCATCGACGCCCGACCCATCCCCGGCCTGGAAGGCGAGCTGATTCGGATCTCGGGGCTTTCCGGCAAACAGAGGCGCGAAGCCACCAGACAACTCGGTATGAAATTGTGGAGCGAGCTGTCGCGCGAACTGGAAGCCCTCGCAGCAGAGAACATGCCTGGCATTCAGGATGCGATCCTGCTCGCCACGACGTCCTACCAGAGCTGCCGCGACCTGGCCGAAGGCATGCGTGCAGCCGGCGCACCCCCGGGCTTGATCGCGGTCGCGGTGCGGCCAGATGCTGACGCAGGGACGATGGACAGGCAGGAAGCCGACGACCGGCCCTGGATCGAGATCGCCGGAGACCAGCTTGAGGACTTCGGCGCCCGCGCCCACACCCGTATTCTCATCGCCCCGCTCAAGCGTGCCGAACGCAGTCTCAACATCCTCTCGCCCGGCCAACGACGCTCCCGCATCGGTTCCATCTGGCTTGCCGTGCGGCCCATGTCGATCGTCGACGACCCGGACGAGCTGCTGGCGCACGTAGGGGCCCGGGCGCTGGACGATCGGCGCGCCCACGCCCACCCTTGGACCGAACTAGACCGGTCCAAGAAGACCGCCGGGAGATATTTCGACGAACTATTGGGCAGTCGACGCTACTTCAGTGCGCTGCCGTATCGCGCCAAGAAGGCAATCGCCGCGGAACTCATCGCCTCCATCATTCAGCTGGTGGGCCGCGCCCGACGCGGTGGCACCCCCGGGCGGCTGCGGCTCGTCGACTACGCGTTCCTTGATCCCAAGGGCAACTCCGACCTACCCGGCCTCATTCGCCAGCTTCGCGCCGACTGGGCTCGTACCGGCGAACTCGACCTCATGCTCAGCACCAATGGCGCCGCCCTCAGGGCGTTCTTCACCTTCGCCGACAACCACACTGCCACTCGCGACTCCCTGGACACCGCATGCTGACCACCCTGGCCTACCTGTTGGACCCCGAGCGTCTCGGCTCCGCGGTGTTTTACCCGCTGAGTGAGGACTTTGCTCAGGCATGGAGCGAGCTGCCGCGTTTCCGCGACAGTGACAACGCCAAGCCCTTGCGCCCCGCCTACGCCGGCCTTGCCACGGCGCTGTCCGCCGTGACCAACCAGCCCGTCGTCATCATGCCGGACACCCTCGACCAGCCCGAGGACGATCTCGCCGTCCCCGCGGTCCTGGTCACCACCGCCTCCATCGAACCTCGCCTTCTCACCCGGGCCGTGCGCAGCTGGGAACGGCACATCCGAGGTGGAGCGGACGACAACGTCCTTGCTCCCCTCCTGGCGCAGTCCGAAAAGTACGAGCGCGCCCTCGGGTCTTTCGTGGAGAACGCAGACTCGGGACGGCCCCGAGCACCGCAGTGGTTCTACAAAGTCGCGGCATGGAATTTCGCCGCAACCATCGCCAAGACCTCGCTTCACCTTCCCGGTGCCTCAGCTCCGAGCGGCGGACAGCGCCTGAACTGGCTCATGGATACCAAGGGCAGCCTGCTCGCCTGGGACCACATCCTGGAAGGCAAGACGGAGAGGCCGGCGAGGGTCGGCTATGCCATGCATAAGCTCGACTTCCGCGTCATCACTCTGCCCGGTGAGTCCCGGATCGGGATCCACGTCCTGCCGACCTTCAGCAGGCTCGCCACCCACTGGGCCAGCACCCGCACCGCGTTCGTCGTCCGCGGCAAGGACACCGTGCTGCGCCTGCCCGTCGGCCACCGCCGCACTGATGAGGGCTGGGAGCCCTACACGCGAAACTTCGCCGCACAGGTTGTGGAGGCATGCAAGCTTGAGGCCATCGACCTCGGCACCAACGAGACGCTGGCCACCATGGAAGGCCCGGTGCGCGCTCTGGTCCCCGGCCCGACCGAGCATCCGCTCGGCAAGGGCACCGGAACCCGCTTCAACCTCTACCTCGCCAACCACATCAAGAAGGCAGCCGCCAAGCTCGGCGTTGAACAGGTCGCGTATGAGCGCACCGATGTCGAGGTAACGCGCACCACGGAGGGGCCGGTCGTACGGGAGGACCTCGACCAGGCACTGAGTGGGACAGGTCACGATCAGGTCCGCGTACTCGCCCTCTACGACGACGAGTACACCCGCGAACGTATGATCACCGCCCTGACCCCCTACCTCGAAGAACCGGCGCAGGCAGCGGACTGGGACGACAACCACGATCACCAACTCACCGAACGACTGTTCGTCCGCCTCCATCGTATGCCAGCGCTGGTCTCTCCCACTCCCGTCGACTGGGACGTGGAACTCGCCTTCCTCTCTGACCTGGACGGCACCGCCCTCACCGGCGTTTGGGTCGAGACGATCTGGAATCCAAGGAAGCGCACCCCTCGCCGAGGCCAGACCCCGGACCGCTACGACCCGAAACGCGACCTTCGCAGGCACTTTCACCGGCGTGGCATGGTCTCCCAGTTCATCGCCCAGCTCCCTCGGCCCAAGCCCCCCAAGCTGGAAGATGCGGCCGAGGCAACGCAGGCCCTGGACCCCCAGGCGCTGGAAGTCGAACTCGAACTCTTGGCGCAGGCCGAAAACGCCAACGGTGAAACGGCCATTGAGGACAACGCGGACGGCGCAAAGCCCAAGCGAACCCGTCCGCGGGTGGACTACCCGGCTATCAACGGACTTCGCGATCTGTTCCTGCGTCTCGGAGCGGTCGATGGACGCCTCGCCCACGGCGTCCCCCTGGACCGTCCCATGATCCTTGTCGGCCTGCACCTGCGCCAACAGCGTGTCAGTACCAAGGCATTCGGAGCTGCCAACAAGACCCAGATGGTCGAAGTTCTCACCGCCCTTCACACACACCCGGATCCGCAGCAGCCCTGGCGCATGGAGATGTACAACCGCCATACACACTCCTGGCAGCCTCTTCCGCAAGGGGAGTCCGCCTTCGGTGCTGGACCGATCGGTATGGAAGGACACGCCCGCCATAAGGAGGGCGCAGGGCTGGTCCGCGAGCATGTCAAGGCGGCGCTGCGCATCCTGCCCGCTCAGACCCCGCTCGTCATCTTCGTGGATACCGAAGCCTGCCGGACCATCTGGTCTGGGTTGCAACACGCCCAGCTCGGCAACGGCCCTCTCCCAGGAGACGGCCTTGACGACGACGGCCGCCCGATCGCCGTCGTCAGCATCAACACGTCGTACGGCGAGGTTCCCACCCCAGTCGATCGCTCCAACGCCCGGCGCCGTGATCCAGAGCGCCCCGCCGCACCCGACGACTGGCTGTATGAGCGCACCACGGCAGGCACTGAGGTCACCAGTTGGTATCTCGCCCAGAAGTCACGCACCTACGACGGTTTTGGCCAGACCAGTACCAACGGCAGCACATGTACCCGATTCACCATCCCCCAAGAGCTTCAAAAGGCTTTGCTCCGTAAGGACTGGCACAGCTTTACGGCGACCCAGATCACCGTGCCTCGGCCGGACGGCCACCAACCACAGGACCTGGCTGCGCTAGCTGCCGCACTCTGTCACCAGTCCCTCGCCTGGGACGCCCGTACTCGCCATCCAGTCCCCCTCCACGTCGCAGGCGCGGTCGACCGCAACCACCCGGAGTACCGCGGTGTCAGCTTCGAAACCGAGGCAGCAGAGGAGAGCAGCGACGACGCATCCTGACCGGTCCGACGCACGGTCTCGCGGTGCGTAGGCCGCACGTCGGGCTACGGGATGTGGCTCAAGCGCTGACCAACCGCAGGCCGTGATCAGACGGCGGGCGGCTTCCCATGGCTGCCTGCACGGCGGCACTGATGTCCGAGTCGAGCGACCGGGCCAGGTGACCGTAGCGGTCGATCGTGGTCTGGATCGACTCGTGGCCCAGCCGGGCCTGGATCGCCGGCAGAGGGATGTTCGCGGCCACCAGCCAGGCGACGTGGCTGTGCCGCAGGTCGTGGATCCGAGGCCGGCGGGGGAGGCCGGTCTCCATCGCGGCAGCGACGGCGGGTATCCATTTCCGGTTGTAGAAGTTGGAATGCCTCCATGCCTTGCCCGTCGGCGTGCGGAAGAGGAACGCCTCCGGTGGCATCCCCTGCTTCAGCCTCCGGGCAAGGTCCACCTGCGTCGGGGCGAGGGCGACCAGACGGCGCGCTTTCCTCGTCTTCGGGGGCCCGAGGAAGAACGAGGTCTGCGCGCCCCTGGGCGACCTCTTCCAGGCCCTCTGGACGTTGACTGTCGGCCTGGGGCCGCCCAGCCGAAGATCTTGTACCTGGAGAGCCGTAGCCTCGCCCCACCGCATGCCGGTACCGATCAGCCAGTCGGCGAGGTCTCGCGCCGCAGGGTCGGTGAGGTGCTTGCGGAGGAGTTGGTACTCCTCCTGCTCCAGGAAGACCATCTCCTCGGACGTCCCGTAGTCGACACGAGGAAGGCGGGTGTTCGCGCAGCAGTTCTTGGTGCGCAGTGGGGGATCGGCATCGATCGCCGCCTGCACGATGCACCACAGCAGGCCGTGTCGATTGGCTGTGGACTTCGGCGAGGCCGGTCGACGGACCCACTGCCCTGGCTTCGCGTCCGGCTGGCCCGCTTCCTGAAGCCGAACCCAGTCCTGGACGTCGTCAGCGGTGATGTTCCCGATCGTGGCCGGCATCACCAGTCCCGATCGGGTGGTGTGCACCATGAGGGAGATGTGCCGGTCCACCTCGCGCCGGTAGTCGTCCCGGGTCCGCGGGTCGATACCGGTGAGCCGGTCGACGTAGCGCCGGGCCCAGTCGGTCAGGGGCACGTCGTCGGGGTCCTGCTCGGGCTCGACGAAGCCCTGGCCGGGAACCCACCCGTAGGGCCACTGCTGCTTGTGGGCGTCGACGAGCTTCCTGAACGTGTCCGCCTGCTCGGGGTCCTCGAACCTCTCGGCCTCCCAGGTGCCGCCGCGCCCTCCCTGGAGCCAGCGGACCTGGAAACTCGCCGTACCGTCCTTGCGGACCCGCTCCCTGATCGTTGCCATGGCGCAGACGGTAGGTCGAAAATCCGGCCGCGTTTGGCCGCGGTTTGGCCAGCCCGGAACACGAAGAAGCCCCCGACCCGCGTTTCCGCAGATCAGGGGCTTCCCCTTCAAGGGTGAGTAACGGGACTCGAACCCGCGACATCCTGGACCACAACCAGGTGCTCTACCATCTGAGCTATACCCACCATGTTCGTCCGGGCGTTTCCGACCGGCCGAGAAAAAGTGTACAGGGTTTTCGGGGGTGCTCGCGCCACCTTTCCGCGGCCCCGTCCACGGGCCCTTCCGGGCCCGTGATCAGGGGGTTGTGCGGGGCGGCGACTGCTTGCCGCTACTTGTCGCCGGACACCACGTGGCGCGCGGCGATCTCCTTGGCGCGGTCCGAGTCCGGGCCGGGCTGGGGCACGAAGACGGCCTCGCGGTAGTAGCGCAGTTCCGCGATCGATTCGCGGATGTCGGCGAGTGCCCGGTGGTTGCCGTTCTTGTCCGGGCTGTTGAAGTACGCCTTCGGGTACCAGCGCCGGGCCAGCTCCTTGACCGAGGACACGTCGACGATGCGGTAGTGGAGGTAGCCCTCCAGCGCCTGCATGTCGCGGGCGAGGAAACCCCGGTCGGTGCCGACGGAGTTTCCGCAGAGCGGGGCCTTGCCCGGCTCCTTCACGTGCTCGCGCACGTACGCCAGCACCTGGGCCTCGGCGTCGGCCAGGGTGGTGCCCCCGGCCAGCTCGTCCAGGAGGCCCGAGGTGGTGTGCATCCGCCGCACCACCTCGGGCATGGTCTCCAGGGCCGCGTCCGGCGGGCGGATCACGATGTCCACCCCTTCGCCGAGCACGTTCAACTCCGAGTCGGTGACCAGAGCCGCCACCTCGATGAGTGCGTCGTCCGTCAACGAGAGTCCGGTCATCTCGCAGTCGATCCATACCATGCGGTCGTTCATGGCCCCCACCCTACGGGGCGCTCCGCTGTCCCGGCAGGGCCGGGCGGCCGCCGGTGTATCCGTCCGGGAGGACCGGCGCCCCCGGTGAGGCCGCGAACGCGGCCAGCCCCGTGGAACCCGTCGGCACCCGCCGAACCGCCGACGCGACCTGTGCGGGCACCGGAGCCTCGACCGCTCCGGCCTCGGCACCCGATCCCGGACGGCGGGCCCGGTAGGCGGCCCGGTACGCGGCGGGGGAGGAGCCGAGCTGGCGGCGGAAGTGACCGCGCAGCGCCACCGGCGAACGGAAGCCGCAGCGGCCCGCGACCTCGTCCACCGAATAGTCCGACGTCTCCAGCAGCCGCTGAGCCTGGAGCACCCGCTGGGTGATCAGCCACTGCAGCGGCGCACTGCCGGTGAGCGAGCGGAAGCGCCGGTCGAACGTACGGCGGCTCATGTAGGCGCGGGCCGCCAGCGTCTCCACGTCGAACTGCTCGTGCAGATGCTCCAGGGCCCAGGCCACGACCTCGGCGAGCGGGTCCGAGCCGATCTCTTCGGGTAAAGACCTGTCGAGGTAGCGCTCCTGACCGCCGCTGCGGCGCGGCGGCACCACGAGCCGGCGGGCCAGCGCCCCGGCGGCCTCCGTGCCGTGGTCCGTACGCACGATGTGCAGGCAGAGGTCGATCCCGGCGGCGGTACCCGCCGAGGTGAGGACGTCGCCGTCGTCGACGAACAACTCGCGCGGATCGACGTGCACCGACGGATAGCGCTTGGCCAGCGTCGGCGCGTACATCCAGTGCGTCGTCGCCGGGCGGCCGTCCAGCAGGCCGGCGGCGGCGAGCACGAAGGCCCCGGTGCAGAGCCCGACGATGCGGGCGCCCTCCTCGTGGGCCCGGCGCAGCGCGTCGAGCGCCTCGACCGGAGGCGGCGAGGTGATCGAACGCCAGGCGGGCACCACCACGGTGCCTGCCCTGCTGATCGCCTCCAGGCCGTACGGCGCGGTGAGTTCGAGACCGCCGGTGGTGCGCAGCGGTCCCTCCTCGCCGCCACAGACCAGCAGGCGGTAGCGCGGTACGCCCGCGTCCTGCCGGTCGATGCCGAACACGGAGAGCGGGATGGAGCTCTCGAAGATCGGGCCGCCGCTGAACAGCAGTACGGCTACGACTTCCCGGCGTCGCCGCCCGGCCAACTTCCGTGCGGCCTCCGTTGCGGATGCGGAGTCCTGGCTCATGACGCTAAGCCCCCCTCGGTGTTCGCGTCTCCCTGGTCCCTACAGGCCTGTCGCTCCTGCACGTGTCCCCTCGGTGCCGCACGTGTCCCCAGTGCCCGATTTCAAGATCGAACCTACTGCGTCCCGCGATGCCGAAATGACACGTTCCCTCACCGGCTCAAAGTCGACAAGGCAACGTGGCGTGAAGCGTTCGATCACGAAGCGTTCCACTCGCGAGCGGCACTGTGAAGTGCGCGTCGCGATCATGGCCCGTCCGCGTCGGGTGAAAGCGTACCGCGCGGTCCGTTCCTGCCAGGTGACAAGTGCGAATGAGGGGCACATCGCCAAGGTTTCGGCGCAGATGTGAAGTTGGCTGAAATTCGACGGTCGCGCGCACGCGATTCGGTCACGCTCCGGCGCGCTCCCCGCGTACTCGGGACGCTTTCGATCGCGCCCCTCGCATACCCGCGAAGAAGCCAGGCCGCGGACGCGCGCTCTGTCGCGGGCCGCCGGCCGGAGGCGCGGACGGCGGTCCGCCGGAGAACACGTGCGAGCCCGGTGGTGCAACGGATTCACCGGCGCACGCAAGGAATTCGCTTGCGCCTGGTGCGCCTCTCCGTGCGCCCTCCTGCGCCTGTGCCCGGCCAGGCCCGGAAGGGCGCGGCGGCGTCGGTGGCGGGCGGCCGTCCCGCGCACGCTCCGGTCGCGAACTCCGGCGCGCGGGTGCGGCCGCCGGTGGCCGCAAGACGGCCGCGGATGGCCAACAGGGGCTGTTTCATGGCTCAGTACCGGGCAGCGGCCGTGGGTCGGAGCCCGGCCGCGGCCCATACCGGCCCGTCGGAAAAACAGGGCGGCGGTCGCCCATGGCCACGGGACGCTCGGTGTAGAGGGCAACCGGCATTGCCAACCGCCCCCGCCTCGTGCATGCTCCCCCAAAGCGTGTCACGCGCTTTGCGGCGGTCTGGGCAGTGGAGGAGTGGCGCCGTACCCTTGGGGGTAAAGGGTTGGAAAGATGATTCCCGGACAAGGGCCCTACAGCAGCCCGGGACAGCAGCCCTCGGCATCCGTCGTCGGGCCACGGTCCTGGACGGTCGTCGGACACAAGTCCACAGCCCCGCACAGACGCGCCCCGCAGCCGAGTACGTCCCCCCAGTCGTTCCCTCCTCAAGAGGACTCTCTTCGCCGAGACACCGATGGCCGGTCACGAATCCCCTGAACCCGCAGACCGCAAACAGGTAACCGACCACGGGTCGGACCCTCTGACGGTCGAAGAATCACGTCATTCCTGCGACCCGGCCTTCCGGCACGGTGTCGTGGTCGGTTTCGACGGCTCCACGTCCAGTGAGCGAGCCCTCGCCTACGCGATCGGCATGGCCTGCAGATCCGGCTCCGGACTGATCATCGTGCACGTCGCCAACCGGCTTCCGACCACCGTCTGGGCAGGCTGTGAACCGCCTGTCTTCGTCGACGTACCCGATCACCGCACCGAGGTGCTCGGGCTCGAACTGGCCTGCGCGGAATACCTCTCCGAGGTGCCGTGGGTGCTGGTCGAGCGTGGCGGCGACATCTGCCACGAACTGGAGGAAGTCGGCCGCGAGTATGCCGCCGACGCCATCGTCGTCGGGTCGACGCACGGTCTGGTGGGCCGGATCTTCGGTTCCGTGGCCGGCCGTCTCGCCCGCCGCGCGCAACGCCCTGTCATCGTCATCCCCTGACCTCGCAACCGCCCGGGCGTGATTGACGAACCGTCAATGATGCGGGGCTGTACATCAGTACGCCGGGTCATCCGGATACGGAAGAAGCGGACGCGCACCACGATCGAGTGGTGCGCGTCCGCTTCCGTCCGGCCACGGCGGGGCCGACACCCGTACGCCGAGGAGGCGTTCGCCTATTCGACGGTGACGGACTTCGCCAAGTTGCGCGGCTTGTCGATGTCCCGGCCCATGGCCAGTGCCGTGTGGTACGCGAAGAGCTGGAGCGGGATGCCCATGAGGATCGGGTCGAGCTCGTTCTCGTTCTTCGGTACGACGATGGTGTGGTCCGCCTTCTCCTGGACCTGGTGCGCGACGGCGAGGATCCGGCCGCTGCGCGCCTTGATCTCCTCCATCGCGGCCCGGTTCTTCTCCAGCAGCTCGTCGTCCGGCACGATCGCGACGGTCGGCATCGCGGGCTCGATCAGGGCCAGCGGCCCGTGCTTCAGCTCGGAGGCCGGGTACGCCTCGGCGTGGATGTACGAGACCTCCTTGAGCTTCAGCGAGGCCTCGCGGGCCACCGGGTAGCCCCGCACCCGGCCGATGAACATCATCGACTTGGCGTCCGCGTACTCGGCGGCCAGCCGCTTGATCTCGTCCTCGTTCGCCAGGATCTCGCTGATCTGCTCCGGCAGCCGGCGCAGACCGGCGATGATCCGCTTGCCGTCCGCGACCGACAGGTCCCGGATGCGGCCCAGGTGGAGGGCGAGGAGCGCGAAGGAGACCACCGTGTTGGTGAAGCACTTGGTGGAGACCACGCAGACCTCGGGGCCCGCGTGGACGTACGTACCGCCGTCGGCCTCCCGGGCGATGGCGGAGCCGACGACGTTGACGATGCCGAGGACCCGGGCGCCCTTGCGCTTCAGCTCCTGCACGGCGGCCAGTACGTCGTAGGTCTCGCCGGACTGGGAGACGGCGACGTAGAGGGTGTCGGGGTCCACCACCGGGTTGCGGTAGCGGAACTCGGACGCCGGCTCGGCGTCCGCGGGGATGCGGGCCAGCTCCTCGATCAGCTGGGCGCCGATCTGACCGGCGTGGTACGAGGTGCCGCAGCCGAGGATCTTGATCCGGCGCACCCCGCGCGCCTCGCGGGCGTCCAGGTTGAGGCCGCCCAGGTGCACGGTGGAGAAACGGTCGTCGATACGGCCCCGCAGCACGCGGTCGACCGCCTCGGCCTGCTCCGAGATCTCCTTGTGCATGTACGTGTCGTGGCCGCCCATGTCGTACGACTCGGCCTCCCACTCCACGGTGGTCGGCGTGGCCGTCGTGGTCGAGCCCTCCGTGGTGTACGTACGGAAGTCGTCGGCCTTGAGGGTGGCCATCTCGCCGTCGTCGAGGGTCACGACCTGGCGGGTGTGGGCGACCAGCGCGGCGACGTCGGAGGCGACGAACATCTCCTTCTCGCCGATGCCGAGGACGACCGGGGAGCCGTTGCGGGCGACCACGATGCGGTCGTTGAAGTCCGCGTGCATCACCGCGATGCCGTAGGTGCCCTCGACGGAGCGCAGCGCCTCGCGGACCTTCTCCTCCAGGGTCTCGGCCTGGGCGCGGGCGACCAGGTGGACCAGCACCTCGGTGTCGGTCTCGGAGAGGAAGACGACGCCGTCGGCGACGAGCTTCGCGCGGAGCTCGGAGGCGTTGTCGATGATCCCGTTGTGGACGACGGCGACCTTGTTCTCGGCGTCCATGTGCGGGTGGGCGTTCTCGTCGCTCGGGGCGCCGTGGGTGGCCCAGCGGGTGTGCGCGATGCCGGTCGTGCCCGCGAAGCGCTTGGGGATACGGGCCTCCAGCTCGCGGACGCGGCCCTTCGCCTTGACCATCTTCAGCGTGCCCGGCTTGCCCGCCGCGGCCTTGCCCGTCACGACGATGCCCGCCGAGTCGTACCCGCGGTACTCCAGCCGCTGCAGACCTTCCAGCAGCAGCGGAGCGACGTCACGCCTGCCGATGTATCCGACGATCCCGCACATGTTTTCTACCCCTCCTACGACGTACAGATGCCCTGCGGTGCCCGGCCCCCGGCGGTGGCCCCGGCCGGTGCTTCAGCCGTTGCTCCGGCCGTTGCCTCAGCCTTTGCCTCAGCCTTTGCCTCGGCCGTTGCCTCAGCCGTAGACGATGCGGCGCAGCTGCCGGAGCGAGAGCTCCGGCGGTGCCACCGCGCGGTGCGGCAGCTCGGCCGCGATCCGCTCGAAGATCTCCGTGTTGACCAGGCCGCCGGACTGCAGTTCGCGGTGGCGGCGCCGGACGAAGGCCTCGGTCGTCTCGTCGAAGAACGCCAGCACGTCGAGTACCACCCGGGCCGCTTCACCGCGCTGGAGCGAGGTGGAGCGTACGAGGTGGTCGATGAGGTCGTCGTGGGACGAGCGGCGTTCGAGCACCCGTTGATACTGCGTGGGCAGACAGTCTTATGCAAGAAATCTGCCCGAAATCGGGCAGGAGCTGTGGGAAACATGTGGCGCAGCGGCATAAGCGCCTTCGGTGCGGTGTTCACAGGGGGCGTTCCCCGGAGATGGCCGGAAGCGGTTCGCCCCAGCCGGTGGTTACGCCCGGTAACCCGCGCTCGGGCCGGACCGTACCGGCCGATGCGGGCCACCGTGCACGGAGACGCTCCGCGACCAGGCCCCCGGAACGCGGGTTGTCGGACCCAGTCCGCCCGGTCGGTTCCAGGGCCGGGGGCGGCGGCCATCAGGCCACGGTGGCCGGATGGGGCGCACCGGGGGCGGGTTCGGGCCGGGCAGCCACGCGCGGAGGGCTCCCGCCGGGGTCACGCCTGAAGTCCGAGGGGCTTCCGTCGGGGGTCGTGCCCGAAGTCCGGGGGGCTTCCGTCGGGGTCACGCCCGGAGTCCGGGGGCTTTTGCCGGGGGTCACGCCCCGAAGTGGCTCCGGCAGGCGTCGAGCCCCTCGACCGACACCTCCACCCTGCGGTGCTCCTCCCATCCGGCCCGGTCCAGCCGGAGCCGCTGGAGGGTCACCGGGACCCCGCGCACGGCGGCGACCGCCGTGCCGTCGGGGAGGTAGCCCAGGCGCCGCGAGACACCGAGGGAGGCCGGGTTGTCGGTCATCGCCGCCGACACGGCGCTCTCGGCGCCCAGCCCCGCGAACGCCAGGTGCAGCGCGGCGGCCCGCATCTCCGTCCCGAACCCCTGCCGCTGGTGGGTGAGGCCGATCCAGGAGCCGGTGGACACCTGGCGGGTCACCCCGAAGGCCTTGGCCATCAGGTCCTGCCGCCCGACGACCTCCCCATCGTGCAGCACGGCGAGGCTCAGGGCCCAGTTCTCCGGGGACCAGTTCGCGATCGTGGACAGCACGTGCTGGAACACCGCCCGCGCCACCGCCCCGGGCTCACCGTCGGTCCACGGCACCGTGAACGGCATCCGGTCCGGCGCGTGCACACCCGCCGCGGCCACCGCCGCGAGCCGGTCGGCCAGAGTGGTGTCCGGGAGCCGGAGTTCGAGTCGCGGGGTACGGATACGGAGTCCGTGCAGGGGCCAGTGCTCGTACGGGGTCGTCATGGGCGAACTCTGCCGCAGCGCCCGGAACGGTGTCGACCGGTTATGGAGGCCGCTCCGGAGGTGCCTCAACGGGTCGTGAAAGCGCCTCCGTTGACGTGGACGGTCTGCCCGGTGAGCTGTCCCGCGCCCGGCGAGGCGAGGAAGTACACCGTCGCCGCGATGTCCTCGGGCGTGCCTGCCCGCTTCGTGTGGGTCTCGCGTACGAGGTTGTCGTGCCGCTCGTCCGTCATGGCGCCGCGGAAGAAGCCGGTGCCGGCGACATAGCCCGCCGCGATGACGTTCGCGGTGATGCCGCGTGGGCCGAGGTCGGCGGAGAGGCCGGCGTTCCACGCCGCGAGGGCGGCCTTGGCCGTTCCGTACGCCCCGCCACGGCGCTCGGCCCCGATGGAACCGATGCTGATCACCGCCCCGCCCGGGGCCAGATGCTCCTGGACGGACGCCGTGGTGAGGACCGCGCCGAGCAGGTTCTGCTCCAGCGCAGACCGCCAGGTGTGGAGCAGTGCCTCCAGGGGCGGGGTGTCGGTCGGCGCGTCCTCGGGCAGCCCGCCGGCCGCGTTGACCAGGACGTCCAGCGGCCCGCCCAACCCGTCGGCCAGCGCGGCGACCTGGTCGGGTCGGGTGGCGTCGCAGACGAGGCCCCGTACGCCCAGTTCCTTGGCGGTGCGCTCGACGGTGTCGGCGTGGCGACCGGTGACGATGACGTCGGCCTCGCTCTCCTCGGCGGTGAAGCGTGCGGCGATGGCGCGTCCGATGCCGCTCGTTCCTCCGGTGACGAGTACGCGACGGGGCATGATGTCCTCCAAACGGCGATACGTTTAGATCTAAACGTAGTCGACCCGTCAGGGGGACCGCAGGATGACCGACGAATTCCCGAACATGGCCCGTGACGGCTTTCCGCTCCACACCGCCGCGCAGATCGCCGCCGCCTGGCGGCGTGAACGGCCCGGCACCCCCACCGAGTCGATCGAGATCGTGACACCCCTCTGGCGCCTCGCGAAGCTGTTCGCGGACGACCGGGGCCGGGTCCTGCGGGCCGCCGGGATCGACGCCGCGACCCTGGACCTGCTCTCCGTGATCCGCCGCTCCGGCCCGCCCTACACGCTCAGCACCCGCGAACTCGCCCACCGCACCCTGGTGACCGCCGGGGCGATCTCCCAGCGCGTCGCCCGCGCCGAACGCGAGGGTCTCGTACGCCGGTCGCCGGGGGAGTCGGGCCGACGCACGGTCATGGTCTCTCTGACGGACGAGGGGCAGGCCGTCATCGAGCGGTCGGTCGACTCGGTGCTCGGCAGGGAGGCCACCCTCGTCGCCTCCCTGACCGACACCGAACGCGCGCTCCTGAGCGGCCTGCTGGAGAAGCTGACGGCCGACGTGCGCCGCCGCGTCGCGGAGCCGGGGAGCTGAGGGCGGGCGCGGGCCGGGACGGGCCGCCGCCGGGCGCGGTGGACCGTCGCCGCCCTCACGCCGCAGGCAGCCCCAACTCCCGGGCGATCAGCATCCGCTGGACCTCGCTCGTGCCCTCGCCGATCTCCAGGATCTTGGAGTCCCGCCACATGCGGGCGACCGGGTACTCGTTCATGAAGCCGTAGCCGCCGTGGATCTGGGTGGCGTCGCGGGCGTTGTCCACGGCGACGGTCGAGGAGTAGAGCTTCGCGATGGCCGCCTCCTTCTTGAAGGGCTCGCCGGCCACCAGCCGGGAGGCCGCGTCGCGCCAGCCGACGCGGGCCATGTGGGCGCGGGTCTCCATGTCGGCGATCTTGAACTGGATGGCCTGGTTGGCGCCGATCGGGCGGCCGAAGGCGTGGCGCTCGGCGGCGTACTTCACCGACTCGTCCACGCAGCCCTGGGCCAGTCCGGTCGCCAGGGCGGAGATCGCGATCCGGCCCTCGTCGAGGATGCGGAGGAACTGGGCGTACCCACGGCCCTCCTCGCCGAGCAGGTTGGCGGCCGGGACGCGGACGTCGGCGAAGGAGAGCTCACGGGTGTCGGAGGCGTTCCAGCCGACCTTGGAGTACGGGGCGGCGACCGTGAAGCCGGGAGTGCCGGACGGCACGACGATGGCGGAGATCCGCGGGGAGCCGTCGTCCTTGCGGCCGGTCACGGCCGTCACGGTCACCAGCTCGGTGATGTCCGTACCGGAGTTGGTGATGAAGCACTTGGAGCCGTTGATCACCCACTCGCCGGCCGCCTCGTCCAGCACCGCCGTGGTGCGGGTGCCGCCCGCGTCCGAGCCGCCGTCGGGTTCGGTCAGCCCGAACGCGCCCAGCGCCTCGCCCGAGCAGAGTTTCGGCAGCCACCGTCGCTTCTGCTCCTCGGTGCCGAAGCGGTACACCGGCATGGCGCCCAGCGAGACGCCCGCCTCCAGGGTGATCGCCACCGAGGAGTCGACCCGGGCCAGCTCCTCCAGGGCGATTCCGAGGGCGAGGTAGTCGCCGCCCATCCCGCCGTACTCCTCCGGGAACGGCAGCCCGAACAGGCCCATCCGCCCCATCTCCCGCACGATCTCGTACGGGAACTCATGGCGTTCGTAGAAGGCGCCGATCTTCGGGGCGACCACCTCGTGGGCGAACTCCTCGACGGTACGGCGCAGTTCCTCGTGCTCGGCGGCGAGCCGGTGGTCCAGCGGCATGGTGCGGGTCACTCCTCGGGGGACGCGGGGGACGCGGGGGACGCGGGGGACGGCGCCGGAGTCGGCGAGAGCGCGCGGACGGTACGGGACGGGCTCGGGCGGCCCAACCGCCCTGCCAGCCACACGCTGGTGGCGGTGAGGGCGTCGAGGTCGACGCCGGTGTCGATGCCGAGGCCCCGGAGCATCCACACCAGGTCCTCGGTGGCGAGATTGCCGGTGGCGCTCTTCGCGTACGGGCAGCCGCCGAGGCCACCCGCCGACGCGTCGACGGTGGTCACCCCGTGCTGGAGGGCGGCGAGCGTGTTGGAGAGGGCCTGGCCGTAGGTGTCGTGGAAGTGCACGCCGATGGTGTCGGTGCGCACCCCCTCCTCGTTCAGCTCGGCGAGCAGGGCCTGCACGTGGCCGGGGGTGGCGACACCGATCGTGTCGCCGAGGGAGAGCTCGTCGCAGCCGAGATCCATCAGCGCCTTCGCCACCCGGACGACCTGGTGCACCGGCACCGGCCCCTCCCACGGGTCGCCGAAGCACATCGAGAGGTAGCCGCGCACGTGCACCCGGTCCTCCTTCGCCCGGGCCACGACCGGCTCGAACATCGCCAGCGACTCGGCGACGGACCGGTTGAGGTTGCGGGCGGCGAAGCTCTCCGTCGCCGAGCCGAAGACCGCGATCCGCCGCGCCCCGAGCGCCAGCGCCCGGTCGAGCCCGCGTTCGTTCGGTACGAGAACGGGGAGCGCGACCCCGCCGGCCCCGCCCGGCCCCGGAAGATCGCCGAGCATAGGGAACAGCTCTTCCGCGTCGGCGAGTTGGGGGACCCACTTGGGGTGGACGAAGCTGGTCGCCTCGATGGTGGTGAGCCCGGCGGCGGCGAGCCGGTGGATGAACTCGGCCTTCACGGCGGTCGGTACGACCGCCTTCTCGTTCTGCAGCCCGTCGCGCGCGCCCACTTCGTGGATGCGGACCCGGGCGGGCAGGTCCTGCGCGGCGACGGTCATCGGCAGGGCGGGTCGTTCGGGGGTGTTCCGTTCGGGGGTGGTCATGACTGCCTCTCCGCGTCGGCGGGGGCCGCCGGCGGCTCCGCTGCGGTGTCCGGTGCGACCACGGCCAGCACCTGGTCCATGGCGACGGTGGCCCCGGGCGAGACGTCCAGTCCGGTGACGGTCCCGGCGTGCGGCGCGGAGATGACGTGCTCCATCTTCATCGCCTCGACCACCAGCAGCGCCTGCCCCGCCGACACCGCGTCCCCGACCGCCACCTTGACCACCGTGACCGTGCCCGGCATCGGCGCCGCGAGGGTGTCCGCGCCCGCGCGGGCCGCCCCGCTCAGGGACGCCTCCACCGGGTCGTGGTCCCGTACCTGCCAGGTGTCGCCGTCGCGGCCGAGCCACTGCCCGGCGCGCCTGAAGTGGTGGACCAGGCCGTCGAGTTCGACGGTCACCCGGTCCGGGCCGACCGCCGCACCCGGGGGCGCCTCGCGCACCACCGGGTCCTGGCCGGCCACCCGCAGCGGAAAGCCGAGCGGGGCGGGGGAGCCGCCGGTGCGCCAGCCGTTCGGTACGGAGAACGGGTCGGTCCACCCGCTCGCGTCCGGGACCGGGGCCAGCGCCGCACCCCGTACGGCCGCTGCCGCCGCGTACACCTCGTCCGGTACGCCGTCCGGGACCAGCCCCGCCGCCTCCCGCTCCACCAGCCCCGTGTCGAGCTCGCCCGCCACCACCGCCGGATGGGCCAACAGGCGGCGCAGGAAACCGGCGTTGGTCGGTACGCCCAGGATCGCCGTGTCCGCGAGGGCCGCCCGCAGCCGGCGCAGGGCGGTCGCCCGGTCGGGGCCGTACGCGATGACCTTCGACAGCATCGGGTCGTACAGCGAACCGACCTCCGTGCCCTCGCTCAGCCCGGAGTCGGTGCGCACGCCCCCGCCCTGCGGTTCGTCCAGGGCGAGCACGGTGCCGCCGGAGGGCAGGAAGCCGCGCGCCGGGTCCTCGGCGCAGATCCGGGCCTCCACGGCGTGCCCGGTGAAGGTGATGTCGGTCTGTGCGTACGGGAGGTGCTCGCCGGACGCGACGCGCAGCTGCCATTCCACCAGGTCGAGCCCGGTGATCAGCTCGGTGACGGGGTGCTCGACCTGGAGCCGGGTGTTCATCTCCATGAAGCAGTACGCGGACGGGTCGCCGCCCGGCACGATGAACTCGACCGTGCCCGCGCCGACATAGCCGCAGGAGCGGGCCGCGCGCACCGCCGCCTCGCCCATCGCCGCCCGGGTCTCCGCGTCGAGCAGCACCGACGGCGCCTCCTCGATCACCTTCTGGTGGCGGCGCTGGAGCGAGCACTCGCGCTCGCCGAGGTGGACCACGTTGCCGTGGGCGTCCGCCAGCACCTGGATCTCGATGTGCCGGGGGCGCTGGATCCACCGCTCCACCAGCAGCGTGTCGTCGCCGAAGGAGGCCGTCGCCTCGCGGCGGGCCCCCGCGATCTCCTCGGCGAGCAGCGCCTGGTCGTGCACCAGCCGCATGCCCTTGCCGCCGCCGCCCGCCGAGGGCTTCAGCAGCACCGGCAGTCCGATCTCCCGCGCCGCGTCGGCGAGTTGGATGTCGGTGAGGCCGCTGCCGGAGGAACCGGGGACCACCGGCACCCCGGCCGCCGCGACCGTCTCCTTGGCCCGGATCTTGTCTCCCATCAGGGAGATCGCCTCGGCGGGCGGCCCGATGAAGACGAGCCCGGCCTCCGCGCACGCGCGGGCGAAGGCGGCGTTCTCCGCGAGGAAGCCGTACCCCGGATGGACCGCCTCGGCCCCCGTGCGGCGGGCCGCCTCCAGCAGCGCGGGCACGCTGAGGTAGCTCCGGGCGGCGGGCGCCGGGCCGATCCGTACCGCCGTGTCCGCCTCCCGTACGTGCCGCGCCCCTGCGTCCGCGTCGCTGAAGACGGCGACCGACCGGACGCCGAGGGCGCGCAGCGTCCGGATGACCCGGACGGCGATCTCACCCCGGTTGGCGACCAGCACCGTGCTGAACATGGACGTCCCTCTCTTCCTCTCGCCCGTACGATTTCGCTCGTTCACATCCGGAAGATGCCGAAGCCCGGGTCCGCCGGATTCCGCTCGGGGAGCGGGGCGTTGGCACACGCGGTCAGCGCCAGGCCGAGCACCTGCCGGGTGTCCGCCGGGTCGATCACCCCGTCGTCCCAGAGCCGGGCGGTCGCGTAGTAGGCGTTGCCCTGCTCCTCGTACTGGGCGCGGACCGGCGCCTTGAACGCCTCCTCGTCCTCCGCGCTCCAGTCGTCGCCGAGCTGGTCGCGCTTGACCGTGGCGAGCACGGAGGCGGCCTGTTCGCCGCCCATCACCGAGATCTTGGCGTTGGGCCACATCCACAGGAAGCGGGGCGAGTAGGCCCGGCCGCACATGGAGTAGTTGCCCGCGCCGTACGAACCGCCGACGACGACCGTCAGCTTCGGCACCCGGGTGGTCGCCACGGCGGTGACCATCTTCGCGCCGTGCTTCGCGATGCCCCCGGCCTCGTACGCCTTGCCGACCATGAAGCCGGAGATGTTCTGCAGGAAGACCAGCGGGATGCCCCGCTGGTCGCACAGCTCGATGAAGTGCGCGCCCTTCTGGGCCGATTCGGAGAACAGGATGCCGTTGTTGGCGACGATCCCCACCGGATGCCCGTGGACGTGCGCGAACCCGGTGACCAGCGTCTGGCCGTACTCCGCCTTGAACTCCGCGAACCGCGACCCGTCCACCACCCGGGCGATCACCTCGCGCACGTCGTACGGGGTACGGGAGTCGACCGGCACCGCGCCGTACAGCCCCGCCGGGTCCGCCTTCGGCTCCTCGGCCGGGCGCACCGTCCACGGCAGCGCCCCGCGCGCCGGGAGCGTCGCCACGATGTTCCGTACGATCCGCAGTGCGTGCGCGTCGTCCTCGGCGAGGTGGTCGGTGACCCCGGACGTGCGCGAGTGGACCTCGCCGCCGCCCAGCTCCTCCGCCGTGACGACCTCGCCCGTCGCCGCCTTCACCAGCGGCGGGCCGCCGAGGAAGATCGTGCCCTGGCCGCGCACGATGACCGCCTCGTCGCTCATCGCGGGGACGTACGCACCGCCCGCCGTGCAGGAACCCAGCACCGCCGCGATCTGCGGGACGCCGGCGGCCGACATCCGCGCCTGGTTGAAGAAGATCCGCCCGAAGTGGTCGCGGTCCGGGAACACCTCGTCCTGCATCGGCAGGAAGGCGCCGCCCGAGTCCACGAGGTAGAGGCAGGGGAGACGGTTCTCCAGCGCCACCTCCTGCGCCCGCAGATGCTTCTTCACGGTCATCGGGTAGTACGTGCCGCCCTTGACGGTCGCGTCGTTGGCGACGATCACGCACTCCCGGCCGCTCACCCGGCCGATACCCGCCACCACCCCGGCGGCAGGCGCGGCGCCGCCGTACAGCCCCTCGGCGGCCAGCGGCGCCAGCTCCAGGAAGGGCGAACCGGGATCGAGCAGCGTGTCCACCCGGTCCCGGGGCAGCAGCTTGCCGCGCGCCACATGGCGGGCGCGTGCCTTCTCGCCCCCGCCGAGCCGGGCCGAGGCGAGCCGGGCGCGCAGCTCGTCGGCGAGCGCGCGGTGCGCCGCCTCGTTGGCCCGCCAGGCTTCGGAGGCGGGATCGGCCGCGCTGAGAAGGACCGGTGCCTGTGGTGCCGGTGCCGGCTGCATCGTGTCGAGCCTCCATCCCCGTGACCGGTGGGGCTCGTGACCCCCGCCGAGCGGTTAATGAGCGTTAACGCGAACGGCCTCAGGTTAACGAGCGCTAACGACCCTGTCTAGAATCAATCCTCATGAGCACCCATGCCACCGCCCGCGTCGCGGGAGCCGCCCGCCGCGAGCAGATCCTCCGGGAGGCCGCACTCCTCTTCGCCGAGCGCGGCTTCCACGGCGTCGGCGTCGACGAGATAGGCGCCGCCGTGGGCATCAGCGGCCCCGGCCTCTACCGGCACTTCCCCGGCAAGGACGCGATGCTCTCCGAACTGCTGGTGGGCATCAGCGAACGCCTGCTGACCGGCGGCCGACTGCGGGTCGAAGAGGATGCAGCCGCACCGGACAGCTCCCCGGACGCCCTGCTCGACGCGCTCATCGAGGGCCACATCGACTTCGCCCTCGACGACCGCCCCCTGATCACCCTGCACGACCGCGAGCTGGACCGCCTGCGTGACGCCGACCGCAAGCGGGTACGCCGCCTCCAGCGCGAATACGTCGAGATCTGGGTCTCCGTCGCCCGCTCCCGCTACCCCGCCCTCACCGAGGCCGAGGCCCGCGTCACCGTGCACGCCGTCTTCGGCCTGCTGAACTCCACCCCGCGCCTCGTCCGCCCCGAAGCCCTCCCGGACCGCGCGGCGACCGCGAAGCTGCTGCACCGGCTGGCCAGGGGCGCCTTCGCGGCGGCGGCCGACGGGCGCTGAGCGCCGCAGCGTGCCCCCGCACCGGTTCCGGGGTACGAGATGCCGGGCGTGGCGCGCACCGGTGACGGCAGAATGGGCGCCATGCCGATACCCAGCCGCGCCGAACTCACCGACCACCTCGTCCGTACCCGCATCGCCGGCGACGTGGCCACGCCCCGCGACAACAACCTCGCGCACTACCGGGCGCTCGCCAACGGAGACCGCCACTACTGGCTCGGGCTGGAACTCGGCGACCGCTGGACCGACGAACAGGACGTCCTCGCCGTCATGGCGGAGCGCTGCGGGGTCATCGACGACCCGGCCCACCGCTTCGGCCAGGACACCATCGACCCCGAACTGACCGTCGACGCACTCGACCGGATGGCGGAACGCCTGCGCAAGGCGGTGGCCGACACCGAGAGCGTCCTCGTCGCCACCGGCCACCCCGGCGGCCTCCTCGACGTGCACCGCAGGACGGCGGACGCGCTCCGCACGGCGGGCTGCGAGATCATCACCGTCCCGGCGGGGCTGCGCGCCGACGAGGGCAACGTCGTCCAGTTCGCCGGAGTCGCAGTGCTGGAACACGGCGCGTCCCTCTGGCACACCCACTCCCCGGCCCCGATGGCCGCCATCCTGGACGGCCTGGAACGCGAGGGCCGCCCCCAACCCGACCTGGTCCTCGCCGACCACGGCTGGGCCGGCTGCGCGGGCGGACGCGGACTCGACGCCATCGGCTACGCCGACTGCAACGACCCCGCCCTCTTCCTCGGCGAGGCCGAGGGCTCCCTCCTGGTCACCGTCCCACTGGACGACAACGTGCCCGACCCGCGCCACTACGACCCGCTCACGGAGTACCTGCTGGACGCGGCGGGGCTGGCCTGAGGGGCCGGGCCGGCCGGCTGAGGGGCCGGGCGGGCCGGGTGGGTCCGAGCGTTCCGGCCGGTCGGCTGAAGGGCCGGGCGGGTCTGAGGGGTGGCGGGCGTGGGCGGACCGGCTCAGCATGCCCGACCTGCACCGGACCGGGGAGCCAGGCTCGGCCCCACCGCCGGGCTTGACCCTGACGTGCGGGTCAAGGGCTAGCGTCCGCACACCCGTTGGGCGACGGGTACGCCCCGCCGCCCGCCGACCCGCGAACGCCAGGAGCCCGCGATGTCCGCCGAACTGCCCCGTACCTCCCGCGAGATCCGCCTCGCCGTGACGCCCGACGGGCTGCCCGAGGCCCAGCACTTCACCCTCGCCGAGACTCCGATCCCGCAGCCCGGTCCCGGCGAAGTGCTGGTTCGCAACAGCCACTTCGCCCTGTTCGCCGGGCTGCGCACCCTGATGGGCACCGAGAACGACGGGGTCCCGCTGCCTCCGCTGCGTGGCGGCGACACCGTCATCGGGCCGGCGGTGGGCGAGGTCGTCTCCGCGCCGGACGGCGGCCCGTTGCGGCCGGGCGACCTGGTGACGCATCTGCTCGGCTGGCGGGAGTACGCCGTACTCCCCGGCGATCAGGTGCTGCCGCTGGGCGAGGAGCTGCCCGACCCGGTCGCGTACCTCGCCCAGGGCTCATCGGCGTACGGCGCGCTGACCCGGCTCGCCGAGGTCCGCTCCGGCGACACCGTCCTCGTCACCGGGGCGGCCGGGGCGGTCGGCACCCTCGCCGGGCAGATCGCCCGGCTGCTGGGCGCGGGCCGCGTCGTCGGTACCACCGGCTCGCCCGCGAAGGCCGAACGGCTGGTGGCCGAACTCGGTTACGACGCCGTCGTGGTGCGCGGCGCCGGGGACTTCGCCGGACAGTTGGCCAAGGCGGCGCCCGAGGGCATCGACGTGCTGCTGGACCTCGTCGGCGGCGAACAGCTCACGGCGGCGGTGGACGCGGCCCGGCCCGGCGCCCGGTTCGCCCTCGTCGGCGCGCTCTCGGGGCAGTTGGACGCCCGGCGCGGCGGAGGCAGCGCACCCGCCGAGATCGACACGTACCGGCTGATCGTGAAGGGTGTCTCGGTACGCGGATACGCCGGCGGCGACCACCCGGACGTCGACGCGGAGTGGACCCGGCGGTTCGGCGCCTGGCTGCGCTCGGGCGCGATCCGCTTCCCGTACACCGCCGTCGCGGGGCTGGAGAACGCCCCACTCGCCTTCCAACAACTCGTCGAGGGAGGGCATTTCGGCGGGGCCGTGGTGGAAGTGTTCTCGTGAGTGCGGCGCACGGGGCGTGGTCCCCCGGAGCCCCAACGCGGAGGCGGTGCGGAATGCGGATCGGAGACGCGGCAGCGGCGGCGGGAACGACCCCACGGGCCCTGCGCTTCTACGAGCAGCGCGGCCTGCTCGCCCCGCCCGCCCGGACCTCCTCCGGCCAACGGGAGTACGGCTCCGAGGACATCGCACGGGTCCGCGTCATCCGGGAGCTGCTCGCCGCCGGATTCACCGTGGCGGACGTACACGCCTGCGCCGACCGCCTCCACCTGCTGACCTCGGGCCGTCCGGTGCGCTGCACCTCCACCGAGCCAGGATCGCCCGGAGTCGTCGGCCAACGGCTCGCCGCCCTGGACGCGGAGATCGCCCGCCTCACCGGAGTGCGCGAGGCGCTGGCCCGGAAGGTGTCGGGGGAGGGGGCGGACACTCTTTCCGAGAGGCCGGTCGGTCACACGGTGATCTCGTCGGGGGCGGCGAACCGCAAGTCGTAGAGGTAGGAACGGTCGTTTTTGAAGCTGCGCCAGACCGTGGCCGGGGGTTCGGGTGCGTCGGCGTCGCACTTCCCGTGGGGACGGGAGTTGACGACTCCCTCGGCCGACTCGCAGTGCCAGCCCTCGGCCGGGGACCAGCAACACCACACCTGTCCGTCCGTCCGGCGGTAGGCGGGACGTCCGTGGCGCTCGCCATGACGCTCGAACTCGTAGCGGAGATCGTCGAGATGGCGGACGAAGGTGAGGGCCGATGTGGAGGCGGGGAGTGTCGTCATACCTCCGGCATCGTAGGGAACGGCGCCGCCCGCCGCCCGGGATTTTCGACCTGGGCCGGTGCGGGAGGAGAGGATCGGAGGAAACGGTCACCCAGCTGACGCGTCCCGCTCCCGCTCGCGCCGCTGCTCCGGGCCCGGCGTCGGGTCCAGGTACACCCGTCGCACGGACGGGTAGCGGTCGCGCAGTTGGCGCTCGGCCCGTTCGCAGGCCCACTCGACGTCGGCGGCGCTCGCCAGGTCGCGGAAGTCGATCTTCGCGGCGATCAGGATCTCCGTCGGGCCCTGGATCAGGGTGGTCAGCTCCAGCACCTCCACGATGTTCGGCACGGTGAGCAGTTCGGCCCGGACTCCGGCGCGCATCGCCTCGGGGAGCGGTCGGCCGATGAGCAGTTGGGCGTTGGACCGGCCGAGCACCCAGGCCACGTACACCAGCAGGACACCGATCAGTACGGACGCGGTCCCGTCCCACACCCCGGAGCCGGTCAGCTGTCCGCCGAGCAGGCCGCCCGCCGCGAGGACCAGCCCGACGAGCGCCGCCGAGTCCTCCATGACCACGGCCTTCACCGCCGTGTCGGGGGTGTGCCGGAGGTAGTGCGTGGCCGGGGCGTGCAGGCGCGCGGCCTCGCGGCGCACCTGCCTGACGCCCGTCCGCAGCGAGAAGCCCTCCAGCAGGAAGGCGACGGCCAGCACGAGGTACGAGACGAGGGGGTCGCCCAGCTGCTCGCCCTCCACGAGGGTGTGCACGCCGTCGTAGACGGAGAACACGGCGCCGCCGACGAAGGTGGCGATGGAGGCGAGCATCGCCCAGATGTAGCGCTCGGGGCCGTAGCCCAGCGGATGTTCCTCGTCGGCGGGCTTCTCGCTCCGCTTGAGGGCGGTGAGGAGCATGACCTCGGTGACCGTGTCGGCGACCGAGTGCGCTGCCTCCGAGAGCATCGCGCTCGACCCGCTGATCAGCCCGGCGACCGCCTTCGCCACCGCGATGCCGAGGTTGGCGGCCGCGGCGACGACCACGGTGGCCGTGGACTCCTCGGCCTTCTCCGGTCGGGCGGCGCCCTGCGGATTCTCGGGGGTCTCGGGGCTCTTCGCGGGGTCGTCGCTCATGGTGGCGAGTATGTCCGCGATGCGGCGGGACACTCCGCAGCGGCGTGCGGACGTTCCCGTGCCCGTGTGCCCGTGTGCCCGGCGCAGAGTGTTCGGCGTCGTGCGTTCGGCCCGGCACGTTCGGCCCCGTGCGTTCAGCTCCGCGGGACGCGTACCAGCCCCTCCTGGATCACGGTGATCGCGAGGCGCCCGTCCTGCGTCCAGATCCGGGCCTGGCCGAGACCGCGCCCGCCGGACGAGGTCGGGGACTCCTGGTCGTACAGCAGCCACTCGTCCGCCCGGAACGGCCGGTGGAACCACATCGCGTGGTCGAGACTCGCGCCGACCACGTCGCCCACCGCCCATCCGCCGCGTCCGTGGGCCAGCAGCACGGAGTCGAGCAGGGTCATGTCGGAGACGTACGTGGCCAGGCAGACGTGGAGCAGGGAATCGTCGGCGAGCTTGCCCCGGGTGCGGAACCACACCTGCGAGCGGGGCTCACGGGGCCGGCCGGCCGTGGCGAACGGCGGGGCCTCCACGTACCGCAGGTCCACCGCGGCCCGTGCCTCCAGCAGCCGGTCGATCATCCCGGGGTCGGTGAAGCGGTCGGCGTAGCGGGGCATCATCTCCGCGGCCGTCGGCAGGGTCTCCGGGTCCGGGGCGTCCGGCATGGGCGCCTGGTGGTCCAGCCCCTCCTCGTACGTCTGGAAGGACGCGGTGAGGTGGAAGATCGGCTGCCCGTGCTGGACGGCGACGACCCGGCGGGTGGTGAAGGACCGGCCGTCGCGGATGCGGTCGACGTTGTAGACGATCGGCGCGCCGGGGTCCCCCATCCGCAGGAAGTACGAGTGGAGGGAGTGCGCCTGGCTGTCGTCGGGCACGGTCCGGCCGGCCGCGACCAGGGCCTGGGCCGCGACCTGGCCGCCGAACACCCGGGGCACCACCGCCGAGCGGCTGGTGCCCCGGAAGATGTCCCGCTCGATCCGCTCCAGGTCGAGCAGATCGAGCAGGGAATCGAGTGCTTCGCTCATGGATGAACGTGGCCGTCCTGGATCGTTTCCGGCCTTCGGTCCGCGAGCCCTACAGGCCCATGGACTTGGCGATGATGGACTTCATGACCTCGCTGGTACCGCCGTAGATGCGGTTGACGCGGTTGTCCGCGTACAGGCGCGCGATCGGGTACTCGTTCATGTAGCCGTAACCGCCGTGCAGCTGGAGGCACTTGTCGATCACCCGGTGGGCGACCTCGGTGCAGAACAGCTTGGCGGAGGCCGCCTCGGCGGCGGTCAGTTCCTTGGCGTCCAGGGCCTCGATCGCCCGGTCGACGACGGCCTCGGCCGCGTCCACCTCGGCCTGGCAGGCGGCCAGTTCGAACTTCGTGTTCTGGAAAGCGGCGACCGGCTTGCCGAAGACGGTGCGCTCGGACACGTATTGCTGGGCGAACCGGACGGCGGCCTTGGCCTGCGAGTACGCGTTGACCGCGATGCCCAGGCGCTCCTGCGGGAGGTTCTGGCCGAGGTAGGAGAAGCCCTTGTTCTCCTCGCCGAGCAGGTCCTCGACCGGGACCTTCACGTCCACGAACGACAGCTCGGCGGTGTCCGAGGTGCGCAGGCCCAGCTTGTCGAGCTTGCGGCCCACCGAGTAGCCCTCGGCCTTGGTGTCGACCACCAGCAGCGAGATGCCGTGGCGGCGGTCGTCGGCCTTCGGGGCGTCCGTACGGGCGCAGACGATCACGCGGTCCGCGTGCACCCCACCGGTGATGAAGGTCTTGGCGCCGTTGAGGACGTAGTGCGTGCCGTCTTCGGAGAGCTTGGCGGTCGTCTTCATCCCGGCCAGGTCGGAACCGGTGCCCGGCTCGGTCATGGCGATGGCGTACATCGTTTTGCCGGTCACGAAGTCCGGCAGCCAGCGCTCCTTCTGCTCCTTCGTGGCGTACGCCTTGAGGTACGGCAGGCAGAGCAGCACGTGCACGCCGGAACCGCCGAAGGAGACGGCCGCGCGGGCGGTCTCCTCGGAGATGATCGCCTCGAACTTGAACGACTCGATGCCGGCGCCGCCGTACTCCTCGTCCACCTCGATGCCGAAGATGCCCAGCTCGGCCAGCTTGTAGTAGAAGTCACGCGGCACCAGACCGGACGTGAACCACTCGTCGTAGACGGGGACGACCTCGGCCTCGATGAAAGCGCGGATGGTGTCCCGGAACGCCTCGTGGTCCTCGTTGAATACCGTACGGCGCACGGGGTGCCTCCTTGGTCGGGTGCGTGGCTTCGGTGAGCTGGTCGCTTCAGAGAGCATGTCTAAGCGCTTGCTCAGGCTTCTGTCGAAGTTACCCGGCAGTCACGGAGCTGTCCAGGGTGATGCCGCGCACTCCGGCGCGACTCCCCGGCGTGGCTCTCCGGCGTGTAATCCGCTCCGGGGTGTACTCCGCAGGGCGATCCTCCACCTGTGGGCGGTCGGTGGGTACCCCTGATTCAGTCGTCGCCGCATTGCGGAGATCCGGGGAACTCCTGGCGCGGTTGCTTTCTCGCCTTCGGTGAGCCGTCGGAATGCTGACCTTTCGACGGGCGGGTCGGTGATGTCCGTGGATTTCTCCGGTGGTCGGGCATTCCGTGCGAAGTGCCGGAACGCCGTGAAATGATCTCTGATTCCCCGAAATTGGCGTTGTGTCCCGAATGGCGTGATGGCGGGCCGGTGGCTGGTCGCCGACTGGTCGGCAGTGGGCCTACGGCGGGGTGACGGAAGCCCCGGGAGTCCGTGTTCTTGGTGCCGCCGTCGTGCCGTACGGGAAATGGAATGTCTCGTTCCTGGAATGGATTGCGACATTCCGTCTCTCTGTCCCCCTTGTTCACCGTGGTGTCCGTAGCATTTCGCCGTTCGGTGACAGCCTGTTCATCCAGGGGGAAAGTTGAGATTTCATCGAGTGAGCGGCAAGGCTGCCGCAGCGCTCGGAGTTCTGGCGGTGCTGGGACTTCAGGGCATATCGAGCGGCGCCGTAGCCGCGGAAGTACCGACCACGCATGTCCGAACCGGCGGTACGGGGGCGTACGGCGCCGGGGTCCGGGCGGACGGGCCGGTCAGGAGCGAGGTGCACCGGCTCGCCCTGAAGGCCGACGGGCACGGGAAGGCCACCCTCTCGCGTCGTACGACCGAGCCGTTCGGGCTGCTGGGCGTGTCCTGGACCGACGCCGGAGCCAAGATCGACGGCGCGATCGAGGCCCGTACCCGGAGCGCGGAGACGGGGGCGTGGTCCGACTGGATCACGCTGGAGCCGTACGTGCCCGGGCTCGACGGCGAGCGGCCTGCCGAGCGCGGTTCCACGGAGCCGGTCTGGGTGGGGCGTTCGAACGGTGCCGAGGTGCGGGTGAACGACGGGACGGCCTCCGGCGTCCTGCCGGCCGGCCTCCGGCTCGAGATGGTCGACCCGGACCTCGACGCGGGCACGAGCGCCTCCGGGACCTCAGCGGCTTCGGCGGCCGCCGCCGGAACTTCCACGGCTTCGGCGGCCGTCGCCAGAACTTCCACGGCTTCGGCCGGAACCTCCGCCGTCGCGCGGGAGGCCGCCGCGGTCGACCCGGGACCGCCGTCCACGGTGCCGCAGCCGCCGATCGTCACCCGTGCCGAATGGGGGGCCGACGAGTCGCTGGACGACGAGGGGCCCATCTATCTGGAGAACGGGATCATCAAGGCGGTCTTCGTCCACCACACCACCGATGCCGACTACAACTGCGCGGACTCGGCGGCCATCGTGCGGGCCATCCACGTCTACCACGTGAAGACCAACGGCTGGCGCGACCTCGGATACAACTTCCTGGTCGACAAGTGCGGGACGATCTTCGAAGGCCGTCAGGGCGGCGTGGACCAGCCCGTCATGGGCGCGCACACCTACGGCTTCAACAACGAGTCGACCAGCGTCGCGATCCTCGGCAACTACACCGACTTCGCCGCCTCGAACGCCGCGCTGGAGGCGACCGCGCGGGTGGCCGCGTACAAGCTCGGCCAGTACGGCGGCGACCCGGCGGGCACCACCTCGCTGGTCGCCGGCGCCACGCAGACCAACTACGCGGGTCAGCAGTTCGTCGCCGGGCAGTCGTACACGTTCAACCAGATCTCCGGCCACCGGGACGGCTTCAACACCGAGTGCCCGGGCGCCATGCTCTACCCGCAGCTTCCGGCCATCCGGACGCTGGCGGCCGGGCCCGTCCAGGGCCTCAAGGTCTCCTCGGTCGGCGGCGGTGCCTTCGCCGTGGATTCCGGTTACGAGACACCGGGCCCGGTGTCGGTGAACTGGTCGACCAGCACGCCCACCTCGTTGATCAGCAAGTTCGAACTGCTGGTGGACGGGCAGCCGGTGGTGACCACCGCGGCAGCCGCGCGCACCGCCTCCACGACGCTCTCCGTGCCCGGCGTCCACAAGCTGGCCGTGAGGGCCTACCACCAGTCGGGCGCGGCCACCACGACGACCGCGGTGAACGTGAACGTCCCCGCACCGAAGACCTTCGTGCCCCTCACCCCGCAGCGGGTGATGGACACGCGCACGGGGCTGGGCGTACCGAAGGCCAAGGTCGGCGCGACGGGCGTGGTCACCCTCCAGGTGACCGGAACCAACGGAGTGCCCGCCACCGGAGTGGGGGCCGTGGTGCTGAACGTGACCGCGACCTCTTCGACCGCCGTCTCCTACATCTCCGTCTATCCGGACGGGACGACCCGCACGAGTGCGTCGAACCTGAACGTGGTGGAGGGGCAGACGGTCCCGAACCTGGTGGTCGTGCCGGTGGTGAACGGCAAGGTGGACTTCTACAACAACGCGGGCAGCGTCAATCTGATCGCTGACATCACCGGCTACTTCAGCACCGGCGATCAGGGCTCCACGCACGTCAACCTGGGTCCGCAGCGGGTGATGGACACGCGTACGGGTCTGGGTGTGCCGAAGGCGCAGGTCGGTCCGGCCGGTGTGGTGACCCTTCAGGTCGCGGGCGTCAACGGCGTTCCGGCGACCGGTGTCACGGCCGTGGTGCTGAACGTGACGGCGACGCACGTGTCGGCGACGAGTTTCGTGTCGGTCTACCCGGACGGGACGACCCGCACGAGTGCGTCGAACCTGAACGTGGTGGAGGGGCAGACGGTCCCGAACCTGGTGATCGTGCCCGTGGTGAACGGCAAGGTGAGCTTCTACAACAACGCGGGCAGTGTCGATCTGATCGCGGACATCACCGGCTACTTCACCTCCGGCGGCGGGGGTGCTTCGCACGTCAATCTCGGTCCCCGGCGGGTGATGGACACGCGTACGGGTCTGGGTGTGCCGCAGGCCCAGGTCGGTCCGGCCGGTGTGGTGACCCTGCAGGTCGCGGGGGTCAACGGTGTTCCGGCGTCCGGTGTCACGGCCGTGGTGCTGAACGTGACGGCGACGCACGTGTCGGCCACGAGCTTCGTGTCGGTCTACCCGGACGGGACGACCCGCACGAGTGCGTCGAACCTGAACGTGGTGAAGGGCCAGACGGTCCCGAACCTGGTGATCGTGCCGGTGGTGAACGGCAAGGTGAGCTTCTACAACAACGCGGGCAGTGTCGATCTGATCGCGGACATCACCGGCTACTTCCGCAAGTGATCTGAGCCGGAAGCAGGGATGACGGGAGGGCCGGGGCGGTCTACGTCCTGGAGGTCGGCGAAGCCGGCGTGCGCCGCCTCGACGGCCCCCGGGGTACACCTCGGCCCCCTCGTACTGTCCTCTCAGCCCCCGCCGGGCCTTCCCGGCGGGGGCTGAGAGGTGAATACCGACACGCGTCATGGCGTCGGGCGGGCTTGCTCGTGAACCGGCTCGCCACGGTCCGACGTACCCCTTCACGAGTGACGCGTCGCGGGCGCCCGCGACGCGTCAAGGGCCCTCGCGGCTGCCATGGGTCTCACATCGGCCATGGGTCTCACATCGGCCATGGGTCTCACATCGGCCATGGGTCTCACATCGGCCGGGGGCCCTCGCGTCGGCCGGGGGCTCTCATGTCAGTCGTAGGGCGAACCACAGTTCCGTGCGGACGTCCATGTCGTCCAGGTCCGTGTCCAGCAGCTCCGCGCAGCGGCCGACGCGCTGGCGGACCGTGTTGCGGTGGATTCTGAGGGCCACCGCCGTTCGGTCCCAGCTGCCGTGCAGCGACAGCCAGCAGCGCAGGGTCTCCCGCAGGGTCTCCGAGAGCGGGGCGAGCAGCGTGCGGGCGTGGGCCTCCGCCGCGTCGCCGGCCAGCAGGTCGGTGAGGCCCCGGTCCGAGCGGTGCAGCAGCAGCGGGGTGCGCGTCGCCTCCGCGCGGGCCAGCGCCCGGGACGCCCGGGTGTCCGCGGCCGCGAGCCCGTCCAGCGGGACGGGGTCGGAGGCGCCGAGCACCCAGCCGGGCTGCGGGGTGAGCCGGGCGGTGTCGGTGAGCAGCACGCGCACCGCCTCCTCCGGGCGGCGGCCCGTGTCGACCAGGGCCGAGCCGAGGGAGGCGCCGAGGGTGCCCGCGGTGAGCGGGGCGGTGCTCCCGCCGCTCGTACGGCGGGCGTGCACCACGGTCCACGGGCCGTCCGAGCCGAGCAGCGCCCCCACCTCCCCGGGGGCCGCACCCAGCAGCATGCGTACCAGCGCCGCCGAACGGTCCGCCGAGCCCGCGCCCTGGTGCGGTGCGGCCAGCAGGGAGAGCAGGACGACGGCCATGCCCGCCACCGTGTGGTCGCCGGGCTCGCGGGGGCCGGTGGCCAGGGCGAGCACCAGGCCGTGCCGGCCGCCCAGCGCGTACGCCGACAGATGGGTGCCGTCCACCGTCTCGGTCGCGGACGCGGGGGCGGCTCTGCGTTCCTGCGGGGCGACCACCCGGGCCAGCCGGGAGAGCGCGGTGCGCACGGCCGGGGCGGTACGGGCGCCGGCCGTGTGGATCTCGCCGCCCTCCGGACTCAGCAGCACCGCCCGCCCGCCCAGCTGGGTCGCCAGCTGATGGAGCACCGCGGGCACCGGGTCGGGGCGGGCCGCCGCCGACGCGAGGGCCTGCTGGGCCCGGGCCGTGCGGCGCAGCTCCTGATGGCGGGCGTCCGCCATCAGCTGCCACACCGCCCGCGCGACCGAGGTGAAGGCGGTCTCCGGCGGCACCTCGAGGAGCGGCAGCCCGTGCCGCTCGCACGCCTCAGCCAGCCCGGGCGGCACCGACTCGTGCACCGGTCGCACCCCGAAGCCCAGCGCGGCGGCCCCCGCCTCCACCAGCCGCGAGACGTACCGTTCCGGGTCGGTCAGCAGCACGCCCGCGCTGAGCAGCAGCTCACCGCCGAGGAGGTACGGGTACGGGTCGGCCATCTCCGAGGTGTGCACCCAGAGCAGCTCCGCCCGCTCCGGGCCGGCGATCCTGCGCAGCCCCAGCTCCTCGCGGGCCAGCAGCGCGCCCAGGGGGACGGGCGGGGTGGGCGGCCCGGAGGGGCCCGCCGCAGCGGAGGGTCCGGCGGGTCCGGAGCCGGGTGGCTCAGGGGCGGGGAGGGGGGCCGCGGAGGAGTCCGGCATGGATGGTTTCTCCACTGTGGGCGTCAAGGATGGAGGAAACGTACACTTCAGCGCCGTCGGGCGGCCACCTACCGTCATCAGGGCGCACGAGACGTTCGCGACGCCCGAGTCCCCGGGGAGCAGACAGACACCTGTCGTCCCGGAGACCGGGGAGACCGGGAGACCGGGAGACCGGGGAGACCGGGAGACCGGGGAGGCCCGGAGACCGGGTGGCCGGGAGACCCGGAGACCGGGGAGACCGGGCTTCCGGAAGGGCGCTCGGCCCCGCTCCGGCCGCAGGCCGCCCGGCCGCGGGCACGTCGCGGGACGGACCCGGTGCGCACCCGACCGACTGAGATGGAGGGACGCCCATGGCCGTCGACTACGCGGTGATCGTGGTCTATCTGGCCGGCATGCTCGCCATGGGCTGGTGGGGCATGCGCCGCGCCAAGTCCAAGGCTGAGTTCCTGGTGGCCGGGCGCAGGCTCGGACCCTGGATGTACTCCGGCACCATGGCCGCCATCGTCCTCGGCGGCGCCTCCACCATCGGTGGCGTCGGCCTGGGCTACCAGTACGGCCTCTCCGGTGCCTGGATGGTCGTCACCATCGGCCTCGGCCTGCTGGCCCTCTCCGTCTTCTTCTCCGCGCGCATCGCGCGGCTGAAGGTCTACACCGTCTCCGAGATGCTCGACCTCCGTTACGGCGGCCGGGCCGGGATCATCTCCGGCGTGGTCATGTGGGCCTACACCCTCATGCTCGCGGTCACCTCGACCATCGCCTACGCCACGATCTTCGACGTCATCTTCGACCTCGACCGGACCGTCGCCATCGTGCTCGGCGGGGCGATCGTCGTCGCCTACTCGACCCTCGGCGGCATGTGGTCGATCACGATCACGGACATGGTCCAGTTCGTCGTCAAGACGATCGGCGTGCTCCTCCTGCTGCTGCCCATCGCGGTCGTCAAGGCCGGCGGGTTCAGCGAGATGAAGGCCACGCTGCCCACCGAGTACTTCGACCCGCTCGGCATCGGCGGGGAAACGATCTTCACCTATGTGCTGATCTACACCTTCGGCATGCTGATCGGTCAGGACATCTGGCAGCGCGTGTTCACCGCCCGCAGCGACCGCACGGCCCGCTGGGGCGGTACCGTCGCCGGCACCTACTGCCTCGTCTACGCCCTCGCCGGAGCCGTCATCGGCACCGCCGCCAAGGTGATGTACCCGAAGCTGCCGAGCGCCGACTCCGCGTTCGCCACCATCGTCAAGGACGAACTGCCGGTCGGTGTGCGCGGGCTGGTGCTGGCCGCCGCCCTCGCCGCCGTGATGTCCACCTCCTCCGGCGCACTGATCGCCTGCGCCACCGTCGCCAACAACGACATCTGGTCCCGCCTGCGCGGCGCGATCGGCAAGGGGACGGGAGCCCCGGACGGCGCGGTCGCACCGGGTGCCGACGGAGCGGATGGTGCCGGCCGGGCGAACGCCGACGGGACGGGTGACGGCGGTGCGGACGGCGGGCACGACGAGGTGCGGGGCAACCGCGCGTTCATCCTCATCATGGGTGTCGCCGTCATCCTCATCGCCATCGCCCTCAACGACGTCGTCCAGGCGCTCACCGTCGCGTACAACCTCCTCGTCGCCGGACTCCTCGTGCCGATCCTCGGCGGACTGCTCTGGCGCCGGGGCACGGCGGCCGGTGCGCTGGCCGCGGTCGGCGTCGGAGGGATCGCGGTCGTCGTGCTGATGGGGACGTACGGCATCCTTGCCAATGAACCCGTCTACTACGGACTGCTCCTCTCGCTCGCCGTGTACGTCGTCGTCTCGCTGGCCACCAAGCCCACCGACCCCGCCGTGCTCAGCGCCTGGAGGGAACGCCTGGCCGGACGCGACGGGAGCGACGGAGGCGACGGGGACGCCCCCGCCACCGGCGCCTCCCCGCAGGAGCCGGTCACCGCGTAAGGCCGCATCGAGTTCCGGGCCGGGCATCGAGTCACGAGCCCGCCCGGAACCCGGTACAGCCGTTGGACCACCCGCGCCGGTCCCCCGCCCCGAGCCGCCGCCCGCCGACCACCCCCTCGGTCCGCGCGGACGGAGGCCCGGGTACGACCGGCCGACCCATGGCCGCCACCGGTCCGGTACCACCGGTGGCGGCCACCGCACCACCGCACCACCGCCCACGCGGAGGCATCCGGAGCCTCCGCAGCCCAGCCCCCCACACGTCCCCCCACCCCGAAACACCCCGAACGACCCGAAAGAAGGCCCTCCATGAGCAGCAGCGAAACGCCTCGCGGCCCCGTCGATTCCTCCCGTGTGCCCCGGTACGCCGGTCCCGCGACGTTCGCCCGGCTGCCCCGGCTCGACGAGGTCGGCACCACCGACGTCGCCGTCGTCGGCGTGCCCTTCGACACCGGCGTCTCCTACCGTCCCGGCGCCCGCTTCGGCGGCAACGCGATCCGTGAGGCCTCGCGCCTCCTGCGCCCCTACAACCCGGCCCAGGACGCATCGCCGTTCGCGCTCGCCCAGGTCGCCGACGCCGGTGACATCGCGGCCAACCCGTTCAACATCAACGAGGCCGTCGAGACGATCGAGGCCGCGGCCGACGATCTGCTCTCCACCGGCGCCCGCCTGATGACCCTCGGCGGCGACCACACCATCGCCCTGCCGCTGCTGCGCTCCGTCGCCAAGAAGCACGGACCCGTCGCCCTCCTCCACTTCGACGCCCACCTGGACACCTGGGACACCTACTTCGGCGCCGAGTACACCCACGGCACGCCGTTCCGCCGGGCCGTCGAAGAGGGCATCCTCGACACCTCCGCCCTCTCCCACGTCGGCACCCGCGGCCCGCTCTACGGCAAGCAGGACCTCACCGACGACGCCAAGCTGGGCTTCGGCATCGTCACCTCCGCCGACGTCATGCGCCGCGGCGTCGACGAGATCACCGACCAGCTCCGCCAGCGCATCGGCGACCGGCCGCTCTACATCTCCATCGACATCGACGTGCTCGACCCGGCCCACGCGCCCGGCACCGGCACCCCCGAGGCCGGCGGCCTCACCTCCCGCGAACTCCTCGAGATCGTGCGCGGCCTCTCCTCCTGCCATCTCGTCTCCGCCGACCTGGTCGAGGTCGCCCCCGCGTACGACCACGCGGAGATCACCGCCGTCGCCGCCTCGCACACCGCCTACGAGCTGACGACGATCATGTCCCGCCAGATCGCCGGGGCGCGCACGAAGTGAGCCACGACCACGACGACCGGCCCCGCCTCACCGAGGCCCAGGCCGAAGCCGCGCTCAACCCGCCGCCCGGCCGCAACGGCGGTGACCTCGTCGTCGAGTCCCTCCAGGGCCTCGGCGCGACCACCGTCTTCGGCCTGCCCGGCCAGCACGCCCTCGGCATGTTCGACGCCCTGCGCCGCTCCTCCCTCTCGTACGTCGGACTCCGCGTCGAGAACAACGCGGGCTTCGCCGCCGACGCCTACGGCCGCATCACCGGAGAGGTCGCCCCGCTGCTCCTCTCCACCGGCCCCGGCGCGCTGACCTCGCTCGCCGCCCTCCAGGAGGCGGCGGCCGCCTCCGCACCGGTGCTCGCGATCTCCAGCCAGATCCCGACCGCCGGCCTCGGCGGCGGCCGGCACGGCTACCTCCACGAACTGCGCGACCAGAAGGCTTCCTTCCGGGACGTGGTGAAGTCCGTCCACACCGTGCGGACCGCCTCACAGATCCCCTCCGCCATCGCCGCCGCCTGGGAGTCCGCCCTCACCGCCCCGCACGGGCCGGTCTGGATCGAGATCCCGCAGGACGTGCTGCTCGCCGAGACCACGCTGCCGCCGGTCTCCGCGATGGACGCCACCCCGCGCGAGCTCTACCCGCGCCCCGAGCTGACCCTCGCCGCGGCCCAGTTGCTCTCCCGCGCCGAACGCCCCGCGATCATCGCGGGAGGCGGCGTCGTCCGCTCCGACGCGAGCGGCAAACTGCTCGCCCTCGCCGAGAAGCTGAACGCCCCGGTCGTCACCACCTTCGGCGGTAAGGGCGCCTTCCCCTGGGAACACCCCCTCTCCCTCCAGTCCTGGCTGGAAGACCGGCACACCACCGACTTCCTGGAGTCGGCCGACGTCCTCCTCGTCATCGGCTCCGGGCTCGGTGAACTCTCCTCGAACTACCACACCTTCAGCCCCCGGGGCCGGGTCATCCAGATCGAGGCCGACGCCGGGAAGCTGGAGTCCAACCACCCCGCACTCGGCATCCACTCGGACGCCCGCGAGGCCCTCGCCGACCTTCTGGAAGCGGTCGACACCCGCGAGGACCCCACCGCCGCGGAGCGGGTACGGACCCTGCTGCGGCAGGTCCGGGACCGCATCGACGCCCAGGACCTCACCCTGGAGCAGCGCGTCCTCGCCTCCGTCCGCGAGGCGCTCCCGGACACCGCGCCCAGCTTCTGGGACATGACGATCCTGGCCTACTGGGCCTGGTCCGCCTTCGACGCCCGCCACCCCAACACCATGCACTCCGCCCAGGGCGCCGGAGGTCTCGGCTACGCCTTCCCGGCCGCCCTCGGAGCGGCCGCCGCCGACCCGACCCGGCCGGTGCTCGCGGTCTCGGGCGACGGCGGCTCGATGTACTCCGTCGCCGAGCTCGCCACCGCCCGCCAGTACGACCTCCCGGTCACCTGGCTGATCGTCGACGACGGCGGCTACGGCATCCTGCGCGAGTACATGACGGGTGCCTTCGGCGAGGCCACCGCCACCGAACTGGCCCGCCCGGACTTCGTCGCCCTCGCCGAGTCCTTCGGCGTCCCGGCCGTCCGCACCTCACCGGACGCCCTGGCCACCGACCTGGCGAAGGCGCTCGCCGAACCCGGCCCGTCCGTGGTCGTGCTCCCGGCGCTGCTCAGGATGTTCGCCCCGACGCATCTGTAGGTCCACCCCGCCGACGGGCGGAACGAACAACGCCGGGGGAGAGGCCGGTGTGCGCCGAGCTCAGCGCACACCGGCCGTCTTCTCGATGAGGGCCATCTGCTCCTCGCGCCCCCGCAGGAACTCCGCCTGCCCCTTGGCGTCGAGGCTGCCGGGGAACTCCCTCGCGACCGGCATCGCGTCCGGCAGCATCCCGAACACGGTGTCGACCGACTCCACCGGGTGCTTGCGCCGTGCCTCCATGTAGAACTTGCCCGCGGAGGCCAGCGCGTCCCGGAGATGGCCCAGTGGCTTCTCGGCGGTCCTGGCACGGTGGCCGTCCTCGCCCAGCCGCGCTCCTCCGCCCGGGCTCAGTCGTTGCAGCACTTCGAGCACCGCGTACACCCGGCCGCTGCGGTACGCGTCCGTCCTGGTCCCGTCGTCCGTCATGGAACGTCCCCCGTCCCTCCGGTCGGAGCTCCGTCCCGCGGAACTCCGGAATCCCTGACTTCCCGGCTCCACCCTCCGGCGGAGCCCTTCGTCGTCTTGGTTACCCACCGTAGTTGGCGTCGAACGTGCGTAGGGGGTTCGGCGGGCGACTTCAGCCGATCGGGTGATTTGCCTCGGGACCATTGACCGGCATTTGTTGCAGCGGGATGAAATCCGCAGCCCAGAGCGTTGGTGCGTTGCGGAAGTTCAGAGGGAGTGGCGTCACGCGACAGCACGTTCGCAGGCGGCAGCAGGGCGATCGGGAGGCATCGGTGGCGGGCGCGGAACAACGGGGCAAGAGGAAACGGGACTCCGGAGAACAGGCCACCGGTCAACCGGAAGTCACCGGACGGCCGGGGACCACCAGCCGGTCGGGGGCCACCAGCCGGCCGGCCTCCGGACAGCGGACCACCGGTCGACCGGCCCGCGGACAGCAGCCCCCCGGCGAACAGCCCCCCGCCCCCCAGGGCTGGGCCCGTCGCCTCGCCGGCTACGCCTGGCGCTACCGCCGCGACGTGATCCTGGCGCTCGGCGCCTCCCTCGCCGGGATGGCGGTGATGGCCCTCGTCCCGCTGATCACCAAGGTGATCATCGACGACGTCGTCACCACCCACACCCGTTCGCTCGCCGTCTGGACCGGCCTGCTGATAGGAGCGGCGGTCGTCATCTACGCCACCGCCTTCGTCCGCCGTTTCTACGGCGGACGGCTCGCGCTCGACGTGCAGCACAACCTCCGTACCGAGATGTACGCGACGATCACCAAGCTCGACGGCAGACGTCAGGACGAACTCTCCACCGGTCAGGTCGTCGGCCGCGCCACCAGCGACCTCCAGCTCATCCAGAGCCTGCTCTTCATGCTCCCGATGACCATCGGGAACATCCTGCTCTTCCTCGTCTCCCTGGTGATCATGGCGTGGCTCTCGCCGCTGCTGACCCTGGTGGCCGTCGCCGTCGCGCCGGCCATCTGGTTCATCGCCCGCCGCTCGCGGGCCCGTCTCTTCCCCGCCACCTGGTACGCCCAGAGCCAGGCCGCCGCCGTCGCCGGGGTGGTCGACGGGGCCGTCTCCGGGGTCCGGGTCGTCAAGGGGTTCGGGCAGGAGGAGCAGGAGACCGGGAAGCTCCGCGAGGTCGGCCGCCGGCTGTTCGCCGGCCGGATGCGCACCATCCGGCTGAACGCCCGCTACACCCCCGCGCTCCAGGCGGTGCCCGCGCTCGGGCAGGTCGCGATGCTGGCGCTCGGCGGGTGGCTGGCGACCCGGGGCCAGATCACCCTCGGCACGTTCGTCGCGTTCTCCTCGTACCTCGCGCAGCTCGTCGGGCCGGTCCGGATGCTCGCCGTGGTTCTCACCGTGGGCCAGCAGGCCCGCGCGGGTGTGGACCGGGTGCTGGAGCTGATCGACACCGAGCCCACGTTCGCCGACGGCACCAAGGAGCTGCCGGCCGACGCCCCGGCCGGAGTCGAGTTCGACAACGTGGGCTTCGGCTACGGCACGCCCCCGGGAGCCCCCGCGGCGGACCCCGGCCTCGGCGCGGACACCTCGCACACCGACCACGCGGAGGACGGCGAGGAGACCCACTACCGCCCCGTCCTCAAGGGCTTCTCCCTCTCCATCGCCCCCGGTGAGACCGTCGCCCTGGTCGGCGCGTCCGGCAGCGGCAAGTCCACCGTCTCCCTGCTGCTGCCGCGCTTCTACGACGTGACGCACGGCGCCGTCCTCGTCGGCGGCCACGACGTCCGCGAGCTGACCCTCGGCTCGCTGCGCGCCGCCATCGGGCTCGTCCCCGAGGACAGCTTCCTCTTCTCCGAGAGTGTCGGCGCCAACATCGCCTACGGGCGCCCCGACGCCACCCAGGAGCAGATCGAGGCCGCCGCCCGTGCCGCGCAGGCGGACCGGTTCATCGCCGAGCTGCCGAAGGGGTACGACACCAAGGTCGGCGAGCACGGCCTCACCCTCTCCGGCGGGCAGCGCCAGCGCGTCGCCCTGGCCCGCGCGATCCTCGCCGACCCCCGGCTGCTCGTCCTGGACGACGCCACCTCGGCCGTCGACGCCCGCGTGGAGCACGAGATCCACGAGACCCTGCGCCAGGTGATGGCGGGCCGCACCACGCTCCTCATCGCCCACCGCCGCTCCACCCTCGGCCTCGCCGACCGCATCGCCGTCCTGGACGACGGGCGTCTCTCCGACGTCGGCACCCACGAGGAGCTGGAGCGGCGCTCCGCGCTCTACCGGCGGCTGCTCACCGACCCGGACGAGCTGGGCGGCACCTCGCCCGGCCACCGGCCGGTGCGGATTCCGCCCCTGGAGGACGACCGGACGCTCCAGGAGGAGATGGAGGCGGAGTTCGACACCGAGCGCGGTATCACCCCGGCGCTCTGGATCCGCAAGGAGCAGGAGCGCGACCGGGCCACCGCCGGAATGCCCGCCACACCGGAGCTGCTCGCCCAGGTGGAGGCGCTGCCGCCCGCGACGGACGTCCCGGACGTCGACGAGGACCGGGCCGTCCGCCCGGAGGGTTCGTACGGGCTGCGCAGGCTGCTGCACGGGTTCGGGCCGGTGCTGCTGGTCAGCCTGGCTCTGGTGGCCGTGGACGCCGGGATGGGCCTGCTGCTGCCGGTACTGATCCGGCACGGCATCGACTCGGGTGTCACGCAGATGTCGACCGGCGCGATCTGGACGGCCTCGCTCCTCGCGCTGGCCGCCGTCGTCGTGCAGTGGGCGGCGCAGATCGGGGAGACCCGCAAGACCGGCCGGACCGGCGAGCGGGTGCTGTACTCGCTGCGGCTCAAGATCTTCTCGCAGCTCCAGCGGCTCGGCCTCGACTACTACGAGCGCGAGCTGACCGGCCGGATCATGACTCGCATGACGACCGACGTCGACGCGTTGTCGTCGTTCCTGCAGACCGGTCTGGTCACCGCGTTCGTCTCCGCCGTCACCTTCTTCGGGATCATGGCGGTGCTGCTCGTCCTGGACGTGCAGCTGGCCCTCGTCGTCTTCGCCGTGCTGCCGTTCCTGATCGTCGGGACCGTCGTGTTCCGGCGCAAGAGCGTGGCGGCGTACCAGCTCGCCCGTGAGCGGATCGGTGCCGTCAACGCCGACCTCCAGGAGTCCGTCTCCGGGCTGCGGATCGTGCAGGCGTTCAACCGGGAGCGGGACGGCGCGGCGCGGTTCGCGGAGCGCTCCACCCACTACCGGCAGGCGCGGGTGCGCGGCCAGTGGCTGATCTCGGTGTACTTCCCGTTCGTCCAGCTGCTCTCCTCCGTCGCCTCGGCCGCCGTGCTGATCGTCGGAGCGGGCCGGGTCGACGACGGGACGCTGATGGTCGGCGCGCTCGTCGCCTATCTCCTCTACATCGACCTGTTCTTCGCCCCCGTGCAGCAGCTCTCCCAGGTCTTCGACGGCTACCAGCAGGCCACCGTCTCCCTCGGCCGCATCCAGGAGCTGCTGCGGGAGCCCACCTCCACCGCGGATCCCGAGGCGCCGGTGGAGCTGACCGAGCTGCGCGGCGACATCGCGTTCGAGGACGTCTCCTTCGCGTACGGGGACGAGGAGGAGGCCCTCACCGGCATCGACCTGCGCATTCCGGCCGGGCAGACCGTGGCGTTCGTCGGCGAGACGGGCGCGGGCAAGTCCACGCTGGTCAAGCTGGTCGCCCGGTTCTACGACCCGACGTCGGGCCGGGTCACCGCGGACGGCACCGATCTGCGGATGCTCGACATGACGGCGTACCGGCACCACCTCGGGGTCGTCCCGCAGGAGTCGTACCTCTTCCCCGGTACGGTCCGCGACGCCATCGCCTACGGCATCCCGGACGCCTCCGACGCCCGGGTGGAGGCGGCGGCCCGGGCGGTCGGCGCGCACGACATGATCGCGACGCTGGACCGCGGCTACCTCCACGAGGTCGCGGAGCGGGGCCGCAACCTCTCCGCCGGGCAGCGCCAGCTCATCGCGCTGGCCCGCGCCGAACTGGTCGACCCCGACGTGCTGCTCCTCGACGAGGCCACCGCCTCCCTGGACCTGGCCAGCGAGGCGCTCGTCAACCAGGCCACCGACCGGCTGACCGGCCGCCGCACCACGCTGGTCGTCGCGCACCGGCTGACCACGGCGGCGCGCGCGGACCGGGTCGTCGTGATGGAGCACGGCCGGGTGGTGGAGGACGGTCACCACGACGAACTCCTCGCGCTCCAGGGCCGGTACGCCCGGTTGTGGCGCACCTTCATAGGGGAGGACGAACCCGCCGCCGTGTGAGCGGGCGGAGCCCCGGCGCGGCGGCGGCCGTCCGCGCGCCGCGCCGGGGCAACTGGGTCTGGCGTGGTGCGTGTTGCTCCCGCTAGGTTCACGGCCAACGTCGTGAACCCAGGGGAGTGCGTATGCGTAAGACGCTCAGAGGTGCTCTGTCGCTCGCGTTGCTGATCGGCACGGTCGGTGCGACAGGGGCCTCGGCCGGAGCGGCCAACGCCGCGCAGCCGGCGGTGGAGCAGACGGGGACGGCCGCGACCGCCACAGCGAATGCGGACACCACGGACATCAAGGACCGCATCCTTGCCATACCGGGCATGAGCCTGATCGAGGAGAAGGCGGTCACCGGCTACCGCTACTTCGTCCTCGACTACACGCAGCCGATCGACCACCGGCACCCGTCCAAGGGCACGTTCCAGCAGCGGATCACCCTGCTGCACAAGGACACCTCGCGGCCCACGGTCTTCTTCACCAGCGGCTACAACGTCTCCACCTCGGCGAGCCGCAGCGAGCCGACCCGCATCGTGGACGGCAACCAGGTCTCCCTGGAGTACCGGTTCTTCACGCCCTCGCGCCCCCAGCCCGCCGACTGGTCCAAGCTCGACATCTGGCAGGCGGCCAGTGACCAGCACCGGGTGTACGCGGCGCTGAAGAAGATCTACAGCCAGAACTGGCTGGCCACCGGCGGCTCCAAGGGCGGCATGACCGCGACCTACTACGAGCGCTACTACCCGAAGGACATGAACGGCGTCGTCGCCTACGTCGCACCGAACGACGTGGTGAACGACGAGGACTCCGCGTACGACCGCTTCTTCGGATCGGTCGGCACGAAGGAGTGCCGCGACAAGCTGAGCGCCGTCCAGCGCGAGGCCCTGGTCAGGCGCGCGCCTCTGGAGGAGAAGTACGCGGCGTACGCGGCCGAGAACGGCTACACCTTCTCCACCGTGGGCACGCTCGACAAGGCGTACGAGGCCGTGGTCATGGACTACGTCTGGGCTTTCTGGCAGTACAGCAAGGTCGCCGACTGCGTCTCCCTCCCCGCCGACGCCAAGACCGCCACCGATCAGGAGATCTGGGACTCCGTCGACGCCATCTCGGGCTTCTCCGCCTACGCCGACCAGGGCCTGGAGACGTACACGCCGTACTACTACCAGGCCGGTACCCAGCTCGGGTCGCCCGACATCACGCAGCCCTGGCTCGGCAAGCTGAGCCGGTACGGCTACCAGCCGCCGCGCAACTTCGTGCCGCGCTCCATCCCCATGACCTTCCAGAAGGGCGTCATGCGGGACGTGGACTCCTGGGTCACCCACCACGCCACCCGGATGATGTACGTCTACGGGCAGAACGACCCCTGGGGCGCCGAGCGGTTCGCCCCCGGCAAGGGCTCCCGGGACAGCTACGTCTACACCCAGCCCGGCGGCAACCACGGCTCGAACGTGGCGGGCCTGGTGGCCGACGAGAGCGCGGCGGCCACCGCGACCATCCTGCGCTGGGCGGGGGTCACCCCGGCGGCCGTGGCGGCCGACCCGGCGAAGGCGGCCCCGCTGGCCAAGTACGACACCCGCCTCGACAAGCAGGACGAGCAGCTGACCCGACGTCACACCCGGCGCCCCTGACCGGCACCACGCACAGCACCCGGCGCGCGCCCGCTTCCACAGCGGGCGCGCGCCGGGCGCGTTCGGAGGCGAGAGGGTCAGTACTCCAGGCCGTACCCCACCGGGTGGAGCACCTGCGACGGGTCGTCCGCGCGCGGTACCGGGACGGGCAGCCGCCCGCCCGGCTCGGCGTGGCCCGCGATCACCCGTGCCGAGGCACGCAGTTCGACGTCGGTCCAGGAGTACGACGCGAGGCTCGCCGCGTACCCCGTACCCGCCAGCTGCGCGATGTCGTACGGGTTGCGGATCGCCACCGTGACCACCGGGACCCCGGTCGCGGCGAGCGCGCTCACCAGGGTGCGTTGCGAGCTGGTCGCCGTCACGTTGTACGTGCCGACCACCACCGCGTCCTTGCCCGCCGCGGCCGCCACCGCCTCGGCGATCTTCGCCGCGGCCGGCGCGGTGCCGGTGGACAGGGCCGTCGCCGTGTGGCCGAGCGCGGTGAACTCCGCGGCCAGCGTGCTGGTCGGCGGACCGGTCGTACCGGACGGGGAGGCCGGATCCGCGCCCACCACCAGGATGTTCTTGTGGCTGCGCCGGGAGAGCGGCAGCAGACCGGTGGGGTTGGCGAGCAGCGTGGTGGTGTGCTCGGCGATCCGGTCGGCGGCGGCCAGGTGCGCCCGGGTGCCGACGATCCGGTCCACCTGCGAGTCCTTGACGAACGGGTCGTGGAAGAGCCCGAGTTTCGCCTTCAGCCGCAGGATCCGCAGAACCGATTCCTCAATGCGGGCCTCGGTGAGTTCGCCGTTGTGTACGGCGTTCACCACCGCGTTCCACGCGACGTCCAGGGTCGGCGGGTTGAGCAGCTGGTCGACGCCCGCCTTCAGCGCCAGGACCGGCACCCGCTCGTCGCCGTACTTGGTGCGCACGCCCTCCATGCCGAGCGCGTCCGTCACCACCACCCCGTCGTACCCGAGTTCCTCGCGCAGGACGCCCGTCAGGATCGGCCGCGACAGGGTCGCCGGGTCCTCGGACGGGTCGAGGGCGGGGACCACGATGTGCGCGGTCATGATCGAGTCGATGCCCGCCGCGACGGCCGCCCGGAACGGCGGGGCGTCCAGCTCGGCCCACTGCTCGCGGGTGTGGGTGATGACCGGCAGCCCGGTGTGACTGTCGGTGCTGGTGTCGCCGTGACCGGGGAAGTGCTTGGCCGTCGAGGCGATCCCGGCGCCCTGGTACCCCTTCACCTGCGCGGCGACCATCCCCGCCACGGAGTCCGGGTCGGCGCCGAAGGAGCGTACGCCGATGACCGGGTTGGCCGGGTTGACGTTGACGTCCGAGTCGGGCGCGTAGTTCTGGTTGATGCCGAGGGCGGCCAGCTCGGTGCCCGCGATCTGGGCGGCGCGGCGGGCGTCGGCCCGCGAACCGCCCGCGCCCAGCGCCATCGCGCCCGGCAGCAGGGTGGCGGGTTCTCCGACCCGGCAGACGATGCCGTGCTCCTGGTCGGTGGAGACCAGCAGCGGCACCTTCGACGGCCCGGCGAGCGCGGCCTGCTGGATGCCGTTGGAGAGCGCCGCGATCTGGTGCGGGTCACGGGTGTTGTGCGCCCAGGTGAAGTAGATGATCCCGCCGACGTGGTACTTGGCGATCATCTCGGCGGCCGTACGGACCCCGATCTCGGCGAGGTTGGCGTCGATGTCCGCCTGGTCCGGCTCCGTCGCGGAGTGGCCGTACACCCGCATCACGAAGAGCTGGCCGACCTTCTCCTCGAGGGACATCCCGGCGACGATCCGCCGGAGCCGGTCCGCGGGGACGTGGCGGGAGTCCGCCCGGTCCGCCGCCGCGGCCGGGATCGCGACGACGCCGGTGGCCGCGGCCGCCGCGCCGGCCGCCGCCGCGGCGAGGAGGGTGCGTCTGGAGGTGCGGTGGTGCACGTGAGCCCCTTCCGGTTACTGAAAGAAACTTCCAAGAAGGTACGGATATATGGAAAGTAACTTCCGGTCAAGGGCCTGGCCCGGCCGCGCTGTCACCGCACCGGACGATTGGGGGCAAACGAACACAGGAGTCCGCCACGCGGTGACCGCTCGGCGTCGGGCCGGGCGCGGCGTCCCGGCCGGGCCGGAGCTCAGGCTCGGGTCAGCCCGATCGTCCGCCCGTGCGCCAGCAGCGCCGAGACCGCCGCGGTGATCGCCGGGCGGCGGGCCGCCCCCGTCCGCCAGAGCGCGTACAGCCTGCGCACCGGTACGGGATCGAGCCGCACCGCCACCACGCCCTCCGGCAGCGGCCCCCGCCCCAGGCGCGGGATCATCGCCACCCCCAGCCCGGCGGCGACCAGGGCGAGCTGGGTGTGGTTCTCCTCCGCCAGGTGCCGGATGTCGGGCTCGTACCCCGCCGTCCGCAGCGTCCGGACGAGCCAGTCGTGGCAGACCGTGCCGGGCGGCTGGCAGATCCACCGCTCCCGCGCGAGCTCCTCGCGGAGCACCGCTTCCCGCCCGGCCAGCACGTGTCCCTCCGGTACCAGCAGATCGCACCGGTCGTCGCCGATCACCGCCTGGTCCAGCCCTTCGGGCGCCGGCAGCGGCGCGATGTCCCAGTCGTGCGCGACCGCCAGGTCGATCACGCCCTTGGCCACCAGGTCCACCGAGAGGTGCGGGTCCACCTCCGTCAGCCGGACCTCCAGCGACGGGTGTTCGCGGTCCAGGCCGGCCAGTACGCCCGGCAGCAGACCGCGCGCCGCGGAGGCGAAGGCGCCGATCGACAACTGGCCCGTCGGCAGCCCCCTGCGCTCCTCCAGAGTCGTCTGCGTCCGCTCCATGATGGCCAGCAACTCCTGTGCGGCGAAAGCGAGATGACGTGCGTCCTCGGTGAGTGCGATACCCCGCCCGCGCCGCTCCAGCAGGGTCGTGCGGGTCTCCCGCTCCAGCTTGGTGATCTGCTGGGAGATCGCCGACGGGGTGTACCCGAGCGCCGAGGCGGCACCCGCGACCGAACCGTGCACCGAGACGGCGTGCAGCGCGCGCAGACGGGCGAGATCGAGCATCCTGACCTCCGGAAGAGGAATGACTGTTCAGCGATGCTCAAGTTCACCATGAAGAAAGCCGCGCTGGTGCTTAACAGTCCGGACAGGTGATGCTCGGGCCATGCGTCCCTCCCACATCGCCCTCGCCGTCCTCGTGACCGCCCTCTGGGGCGTGAACTTCGTCGTCATCGAGCTCGGTCTCGACCACTTCCCGCCCCTGCTCTTCTCCGCGCTGCGCTTCCTGATCGCCGCGCTGCCCGCCGTCTTCTTCGTCGGACCGCCCAAGGTCGCGTGGAAGTGGATCGTGGGCGTCGGCCTCGCGCTCGGGGTCGCCAAGTTCGGCCTGCTCTTCGTCGGCATGGACCAGGGCATGGGCGCCGGGCTCTCCTCGCTCGTCCTCCAGGTCCAGGCGGTCTTCACCGCCCTCTTCGCCGCGGTCGCCCTCGGGGAACGCCCGGGCAGGGTCCGCCTGGCCGGGATGGCGGTGGCGCTCGCCGGGATCGCCGTCGCCGCCGTCGACGAGGGCGCGAGCGGACCGGTGCTCGCGTTCGTGCTGGTCGTCGCCGCGGCCGCCTTCTGGGGCGTCTCCAACGTCTTCACCCGCAAGGCCGCCCCGCCGGACTCCCTCAACTTCATGGTGTGGGTCTCGACCGTGCCCGTCCTGCCCCTGCTCGGCCTCTCGCTGCTCTTCGAGGGGTGGGACCGGGACGCCGACGCGCTCGCCGCGATGGACTGGACCGGAGCGGGGACGGTCGTCTACGTCGCCTGGATCTCCACCGTCTTCGGCTTCGGCGCCTGGGGATACCTGCTCCGCCACCACCCGGCGTCCACGGTCGCGCCGTTCACCCTTCTCGTCCCGGTCTTCGGGATGTCCTCGGCGGCGCTCTTCCTGGGCGAGTCGGTGAGCCCGCTGCGCTGGTGCGCGGCGGCCCTGCTGGTCGGCGGGGTGGCCGTGACCTCCCTCGGAGGGCGGTGGCAGAAGCCGGTGGCGGCGGCCCCGGTGCCCGCCGCCGCGCAGGGGGCGCGGGCCTGAGAGCGACCCGCGCCCCGTGCGCCCTACTGCTTCGGCGCGCCCACCCGCAGCAGGAACTCGCGCCCTGCGGACAGCAGTCCGGGCAGCTCCGGGATCCCCGGGTACCAGCGCTTCTCGTACTCCCAGCACACCCAGGTGTCCGGCGCGAGCGTGTCCAGGCACTCCGTCAGCGGCAGCACGCCCTCGCCGAGCGCCAGCGGGGTGGTGTCCTCGGCCGAGGCGATGTCCTTGACCTGTACGTAGCCGAGGTACGGGGCCAGCACGAGGTGGCTGTCGACCGGATTCTCGCCGGACAGCCAGGTGTGCATCACGTCCCAGATCACGCCGACGTTCGGGTGCCCCACCGTCCCGGTGACCCGGGCCGCTTCGGCCCCGGCCCGGTGCGAGTCGTGGGTCTCCAGCAGGATGGTGACGCCCCGGTCGGCGGCGTCCGGGGCGGCGGCCCCGAGCCGTCGGGCCGCCGTCGCGTCGGCGGCCTCCGGGTCCTGGTCGCCGCCGCCGGGGAACACCCGGACGTACGGCGCCCCGAGGTCCTGGGCGAGCGCGACCAGTTCGGCGACCTGGGCCACGACCGCCTCGTCGTCACCCTCGGCCGCGACCCGGACGTACCCGGCCACGGTGAGGATCTCCACGCCGGCCTTCTCGAACTCGGCCACCACCCGGGCGCGTTCGTCGGGCGACAGCCCCGGGTTCACCGGCTCCTCGGGGTGGGCGCGCAGCTCCACCCCCTGATAGCCGTGCTCGACGGCCAGCCGGACGACCTCGTCGATGGGCGTCCCCGGCACTCCGAGGGTCGAGAAAGCGAGCTTCACGTGCGTGTTCCTTCCGTCGGTCCGTCACCCCGCGCCATCGGTTCCGCGCGGGCTCCCGGACGGTACGCGTACCCCTGCCCGCAGCCCGGAACCCGATGCCCGGGCCAGCGTACAGACAGCGCTTTCTATGCCGGTGGCGGGCGTGTTCAGAGGGTGCGGTCGTCGCGCGGCGGGGCGGTGGACCCGCGCACCATCAGCTCCGCGCCGATCAGCGCGATGCCGCCGGGCGGCGGGGTCTCCGTGCCCATGGCCAGCCGGCCCGCCCGCGCCCCCGCCTCGTGGAGCGGCAGCCGGACCGTCGTCAGGGCCGGGACGGCGTCCACCGAGAACGGCAGGTCGTCGAAGCCGGCCACCGAGACGTCCTCGGGGATGCGCAGCCCCTGTTCGCGTACGGCGGCGCTCGCGCCCAGGGCCACCGAGTCGTTGGCGCCGACGACGGCGGTCACCCCCGGTTCGCGGCGCAGGAGTTCGAGGGTGGCCTCGTAGCCGGAGCGGCGGTCGTACGGGCCGTACACGGTGAGCCGGTCCTCGTCGGGGGAGCCGGCTTCGCCCAGCAGCCCCGCCGCCCGCATCGCCGCGCGGTGGCCCTCCAGCCGGTGACGGGTGGTGGTGCGTTCCTGGGGGCCGGCGACGTAACCGATCCGGCGGTGGCCCAGTGAGATCAGGTGCTCGGTCAGGTGTCGGCCGCCGCCCCGGTTGTCGAAGGTGAGGGCGGCGGTGACCGCGTCGTTCTCGGGGAGCGGGGGTCTGCCGCAGAAGACGATCCGGGTGCCCGCGTCGGCGAGCCGCCCCAGCTTGGCGGCCATCGCCGCCTGGTGGGCCGGGTCCTCCAGTGCGCCGCCGGTGAGCACGACGGCCGCCGCGCGCTGGCGCTGGAGGAGGGTGAGGTAGGTGAGTTCGCGTTCGGGGGAGCCGCCGGTGTTGCAGACGACGGCGAGCTTCTCGCCGCCCGCACGGGAGGTGCCGTCTCCGGGAACGCCGATCTCCGACTGCGCGGCGCTCGCCATGATGCCGAAGAACGGGTCCGCGATGTCGTTGACGAGGATGCCGACGAGGTCGGAGGTGGCGGCGGCGAGCGAGCTGGCCGGGCCGTTGAGTACGTAGTCCAGGTCGTCCACGGCGCGCAGCACGCGTTCGCGGGTGGTGGCGGCGACCGGGTAATTGCCGTTGAGCACGCGGGAGACGGTGGCCGGGGACACCCGGGCGCGTGCCGCGACGTCCGCCAGGGTGACTGTCATCGTTTCTCGTTCTCCTCGGAGGTTGGTCGCGGCGCCCCTCTTGTCCGGGTCGCTGTCGGCAGGCTAGCTTCATACACGATAGAAAGCGCTTGCTACGGCCGATGGAGGGAACTTTCGTGACTCGCAGGACTGTGCGCATCGCCATGAACGGCGTGACGGGTCGTATGGGATACCGGCAGCACCTGGTGCGCTCGATCCTCGCGATCCGCGAGCAGGGCGGCCTCGACCTCGGCGACGGCGACGTGCTGTGGCCCGAACCCGTCCTCGTCGGCCGCCGCGCCCACGCGCTGGAGGAGCTGGCCGCCCGGCACGGCCTCACCGAGTGGTCGACCGACCTGGACGCCGTCCTCGCCGACGAGACCATCGACATCTACTTCGACGCCCAGGTCACCCAGGCGCGCGTCGAGGCGATCAAGAAGGCCGTCGCCGCCGGCAAGCACATCTACACCGAGAAGCCCACCGCCACCGACGTGGAAGGCGCCCTCGACCTCGCCCGCCTCGCCCGCGACGCCGGCATCAAGCACGGCGTGGTCCAGGACAAGATCTTCCTGCCGGGCCTGCTCAAGCTGAAGCGCCTCATCGACGGCGGCTTCTTCGGCGAGATCCTCTCCGTGCGCGGCGAGTTCGGTTACTGGGTCTTCGAGGGTGACTGGCAGGAGGCGCAGCGCCCCTCCTGGAACTACCGCTCCGAGGACGGCGGCGGCATCGTCGTGGACATGTTCCCGCACTGGGAGTACGTCCTCCACGAGCTCTTCGGCAAGGTCACCACCGTGCAGGCGCACGTCCAGACGCACATCCCGCAGCGCTGGGACGAGCAGGGCAAGCCCTACGCCGCGACCGCCGACGACGCCGCGTACGGCATCTTCCAGCTGGAGGGCGGCGCCGTCGCCCAGATCAACTCCTCCTGGACCGTGCGCGTCAACCGCGACGAGCTGGTCGAGTTCCAGGTCGACGGCACCCACGGCTCCGCCGTCGCGGGCCTGCGCAACTGCCGCGTCCAGCACCGTTCGGCCACCCCGAAGCCGGTCTGGAACCCCGACCTCCCCGTCACCGAGTCCTTCCGGGACCAGTGGCAGGAGGTCCCCGACAACGACACCTTCGACAACGGCTTCAAGGCGCAGTGGGAGCTCTTCCTGCGCCACGTCGTCCTCGACGAGGCGTACTCCTGGGACCTGATGGCCGGTGCCCGGGGCGTGCAGCTCGCCGAGCTGGGCCTGAAGTCGGCCGCCGAGGGCCGCCGCTTCGACGTGCCGGAGCTGACGCTGTGACGATCCACCTCCCGCACGGGGCGTACGAGCCCCGCACCACCCCCCTGGACCTGGCCCCCGGCGGCTCCCCGCTCGCCTCGCGCACGGTCTTCTCCGCCGCCCACGTCGTCGCCGACCCGTATGTCGACGTCAGCCCGGACGGGCCCGCCGCGATCGACTGGGACGCCACCCTCGCCTTCCGCCGCCACCTCTGGTCGCACGGGCTCGGGGTCGCCGAGGCGATGGACACCGCCCAGCGCGGCATGGGCCTGGACTGGGCCGGCGGCGCCGAACTGATCCGCCGCTCCGCCGCCGAGGCCAAGGCCGTCGGCGGCCGGATCGCCTGCGGGGTCGGCACCGACCAGCTCACCGGCCCGGCCACCCTCGCCGAGGTGCGCGCCGCCTACGAGGAGCAGCTCGCCCTCGTCGAGGAGAGCGGCGCCCAGGCCATCCTGATGGCCTCCCGCGCGCTCGCCGCCGTGGCCGAGGGCCCCGAGGAGTACGCGGAGACGTACGCCCACCTGCTGCGCCAGGCCACCGAACCGGTCGTCCTGCACTGGCTGGGCCCGATGTTCGACCCGGCTCTTGAGGGGTACTGGGGCTCGTCCGACCTGGACGCGGCCACCGACACCTTCCTCAAGATCATCGCCGAGCATCCGGACAAGGTCGACGGCATCAAGATCTCGCTGCTCGACGCGGCCCGCGAGATCGACGTGCGCCGCAGGCTGCCCAGCGGTGTCCGCTGCTACACCGGCGACGACTTCAACTACCCCGAGCTCATCGCGGGCGACGAACGCGGCTTCAGCCACGCGCTGCTCGGCATCTTCGACCCGCTCGGCCCGCTCGCCGCGCACGCCGTACGGGTCCTGGACACCGGTGACACCCAAGGCTTCCGGGACCTGCTGGACCCGACGGTCGAGCTCTCCCGCCACCTCTTCCAGGCGCCCACCCGCTTCTACAAGACGGGCGTGGTCTTCCTCGCCTGGCTGGCCGGGCACCAGGACCACTTCACGATGGTCGGCGGCCTCCAGTCGGCCCGTTCGCTGCCGCACCTGGCGAAGGCGTACGAACTCGCCGACCGGCTCGGCCTGTTCCCGGACCCTGAGCTGGCCGAGAGCCGGATGCGGGCACTGCTGACCGTCCAGGGAGGAACCCGATGACCCCCGCCGGCAAGGACCTGTCCCGGTTCTCCATCAACCAGGAGACCATCAGGCAGTGGTCCCTGGAAGAGCTCGCCGAGGGCTGTACGAAGGCGGGCGTCGGCCAGGTCGGCCTCTGGCGCGAACCGGTCCAGAAGTACGGCGTCGAGCGCGCCGGGCGGCTCTTCGCCGACGCGGGCCTCACCGTCACCAGCCTCTGCCGGGGCGGCTTCCTCACGGCGGTCGACCCCGCCGAGCGGGCCCGCGCCCTGGACGACAACCGCGCCGCGATCGACGAGGCGGCGGGCGTCTCCACCGACACCCTGGTCCTCGTCTCCGGCGGGCTGCCCGAGGGCAGCAAGGACCTGTTCGGCGCCCGCGAACGCATCGCCGACGCCCTCGCGGAGCTGGCCCCCTACGCGGCCGAGCGTGGCATCCGCCTCGCCATCGAGCCGCTGCACCCGATGTTCGCGTCCGACCGGTGCGTGGTCTCGACCCTGTCCCAGGCGCTGGACCTCGCCGAACGCTTCCCGGCCGAGCAGGTCGGCGTGGTGGTCGACGCGTACCACGTCTGGTGGGACGACCAGGTGGCCGCGCAGATCGCCCGCGCCGGTGCCGGAGGCCGTATCCACTCCTTCCAGTTGGCCGACTGGATCACCCCGCTCCCCGAGGGCGTCCTGCTGGGCCGGGGTCAGCTCGGTGACGGGAGTGTGGACTTCCGCGCCCTGCGCACCCTGGTGGAGGCGACGGGCTTCGACGGCCCGATCGAGGTGGAGATCTTCAACGAGGGTCTCTGGGCCCGCGACGGCGGCGAGGTCCTCGCCGAGGTGGCGGCCCGCTTCCTGGAGCACGCCTGCTGAGAGGCGCCCAAGGGGTCCGGAGGCGACGGGAAACCGCCTGATGGGAGCGCTTTCGGGAACCAAGGTAAAGGAATGGTCAAGGCGTACAACCCTTGGCACCCTTGCCCGGTCACACTCTGCGTCGGGACTTCCGGGGGAGGGGTCCGGGGGGAACGGGAAGGCCCGACGGGGGGAAAGCGAGAGGGGTCCGGCCGCGAGGCCGGGCCCGTTTCGCTTTTCCGGGGGGCGGGGCGGTTCTGCTTTTCCGGGGGCGGGGCGGGGCGGTTCCGCTTCCGGTTCCGGCGCGAGGCCGGCCGCGTTCGGCGATATTCGGATCCGCCGATGGCTACGCCGCCGCACTCCGTGCCTCGTAAACTCAGACATCGGCCCCACCGCGTCCGTGCGCGCCCGCCCGCACCCCTTCCGTCCGCACCGCGACCGCGACGAGGCCGCCCCGGTCCACCAGGGCCCGCCCCTCCGACTCCACCCGCGCCGGCCCCTCCTCGCCTGACACGGACTTCCCGACACGGACTTCCCGACACCCGGCCTCTCCCGCCCCGGAAGGAACCGTCAGCAGCCATGTACGTCTCCCGCGTCACCATCGAGAACATCAAGTCGTTCGACGGACCGCGCAAAGTCGACCTGACCCTGACCCGCCCGGACGGCTCCCACGCGGGCTGGACGGTCCTCGCCGGCCGCAACGGCGCCGGGAAGACCACCCTCCTGCGCGCCCTGGCGCTCGCGCTGAGCGGTCCGGTGGCCGCCCGCGGACTGGTCCAGGGCTTCGAGAACTGGGTCACCCGCGGCGCCGAATCGGGCAGCGCCTCGGCGGAGATCATCCGCGACAAGGACTTCGACAAGTTCACCGCCTCCGGCCGCACCCAGAACAAGTTCGGTACGGGCCTGCGCTGGACGCCCCCGGGCGAGTCGGCGGCCGGCCGCAAGAGCGCACAGCCCGCACTCGGCGAGATCCGGAGCAACTCCCGTACCCAGAGCGCCAGCGCCGCCCAGCGCGGGCCGTGGGCCGACAACCCGGTGGGCTGGTTCTGCGCCGCGTACGGGCCGTTCCGGCGGATGGCAGGCGGCTCCGGCGACGTACAGCGCCTGATGCTGGCCTCGGGTCCTGTCGCCCGGCAGGCGAGCCTCTTCCACGAGGACGCCTCGCTGGCGGAGGGCGTCGCCTGGCTGATCGAACAGCATCTGCGCGCCCTCGAAGGCCGGGAGGGCGCGCTCGCCCTCAAGGAGGCCGCCCTCTCCGTACTCGGCGACGGACTCCTGCCGGACGGCTACCGCATCAAGGACGTCGACTCCGAGGGACTCTGGGTCACCCGGGGCGGCCACCGCTTCCCGCTGCGGGAGATGAGCGACGGGTTCCGTACGGTGGCCGCGCTCGTCGTCGACCTGCTGAAGCAGATCCACGACGCCTTCGGGGACCACGCGCTGGGCCGGGGCGGCGAAGGCGAGGGCCCGAGCCCGCTCCAGGTCCCCGGGGTCGTGATCATCGACGAGATCGACGCCCACCTCCACGTCTCCTGGCAGCGCCGCATCGGCCCCTGGCTGACCACGCACTTCCCCAACATCCAGTTCATCGTCACCACCCACAGCCCCTACATCTGCCAGGCCGCCGACCCCGGGGGCCTGATCCGCCTGCCCGGCGTGGACGAGGGCGCCGCCCCCGAGGTCGTCCCCGAGGACCTGTACGAACGCGTCGTCTACGGCAGCGGCGACGACGCGGTCCTCTCCGACCTCTTCGGCCTGGACACCCCGTACTCGGAACGCGCCGAGTACGCCCGCGCGGAGTTCGTCGCCCTGGAGTCCAAGGTGTACGAGGGCGACACCTCGCCCGAGACCGTCGCCCGGTACAAGGAGCTCAAGAGCCTGCTCTCCAGCTCCCCGACCGCCCGCGCCCACGAGGTCTCCGCCCGGCTCCACCGGATCGCCGACCAGGTCCAGGACGCCCCCGACGCGTACACGGGTGGCGAGGCCGGAGAGGCCGGCGAGGCGAAGTGATCCGGCTGACCCGCCCCGAACTGCCCCTGGAAACCCAGGAACACTTAGCCACGTACACCCGGCAGATAGCGGACACCGCGGCCTCCGACCGCAGAGTGACCGCCATCGGCCTCTGGGGCCGCTTCGCCGTCCGCAGACGGATACGCCCCGGCGTCCTCGCCGCCCTCACCGACATGGCCCCCGGCCACCAGCGCTGCATGTACTGCGGCGACAGCCAGGGCACCGACATCGACCACTTCGAGCCGAAGAGCCAGGCGCCGCTGCGCACCTTCGATTGGACCAACTACCTGCTGGCCTGCTCCTACTGCAACAGCAACCAGAAGCGCAACCTCTTCCCGCGCGACGCGGCCACCGGCCGCGCACTCCTCCTGGACCCCACCCTCGACGACCCCCTCAACCACCTGCGCCTCGTGCTGCCGCTCTGTACGTACCGGGGGCTCAGCGCTCAGGGCGACGCCTGCATAGACGTGTTCGGCCTCAACCGGCGCGGGGTCCTCGTCGCCGGGCGCCGTACGGCCTACGCCACCGCCAAGCAGTCCGTCGAACTCTGGCGCATAGCCACCGACCGGGGCCAGCACACCAAGGCCGACGAGGTCGCCCGCGTCGCCTGGGACCGCCCGCTCGCCGACGTACTGGCCGCGATGTTCCACCAGTCCGCACACCCCGCCGCCGACCTGCTCTTCGACGGCGAGGAGGAGACCTTGGCGCTGCTGCGGGACCCGGAGCTACGGGCGAACTTCCTGGCGCGGGCGTGAGGGTGCGCGAGCCGCGCTTGCCACCCCGATCACCGTGACTGAGCACGCCAGGTGGCGAGTTGAGTGAATCCACGGGCAACGGCGGCTGCCCGTGAGGGCAAGGTCGTTGCGCTGGGAAGCAGCATTCGCGCGGGACGGTTTCACGCTACGGTCGGGCATGGTGGAGTTCGCGGCAAGCCAAGGAGAGGTCCTCACCGATGCGCCACGACGACAAGGCCCGCACGTCCCCCCAGTCTCCGGCGCGGACGCCACTGAAGCCGGTGCCGTCCCGGACCACAGCGGCGACCGGTCCGTCCGCGAATCTGATGGCTCTGCAGCGCAGTATCGGCAACGCCGCCGTGGTGCAGTTGCTGGCCGCTCAGCGAGCCGAGGAGGAGCACCAGCACGGCGAGGGCTGCGGACATCGGCCGGTACAGCGTTCCGCCGCCGAAGAGGTCCTGCGTTCGGCCGGCCGCCCGCTCGAATCCGCCAAGCGTATGGAGATGGAAGCCCGGCTGGGGGCCGACTTCTCCGACGTCAAGGTGCACACCGACGCCGTGGCCCAGCGTTCGACCACCGAACTCGGCGCCCGGGCCTGGACCTCCGGCAACCATGTCGTCATAGGCAAGGGCGGCGGTGACGATCACACACTGGCCCATGAACTCACCCACGTGATCCAGCAGCGCTCGGGCCCGGTCGACGGAACTGCCGGAGGTGACGGCCTCAAGGTCAGCGATCCGAGCGACCGCTTCGAGAAAGCAGCCGAGGCCAACGCCTCACGGGTCATGGAGCAGGCCGTCCCGGCTGTGCAGCGGGCGAAGTCGGAGGAGACGGGCAGGTCGTCCGGCGCGGAGACATCCGTGCAACGGGCCCGCTACACGACCTCGAAGACGGAGCGCGACCCGGACAGCGACAACTACGACTCCGACGACGACAACCTCGACTCGTTGATCCAGCAGGTGACTCCTCCCACGGACTACGCGACCGTGGCGAGCATGGTCGCGGAGGGATCCGAGCACGGGGTCTACCTCTGGCGCGGCACCGGCCTGGCCACCGCCAACAGCATGGCGAGCAAGGGAAGCGCGGGGGGCAGGACGGCCGACCCGAGTGTCGGCGCACCGAGCAGCGCGAGCAGCCGATCCCAGGTGGGACACGGCGGCCAGCTGCCGGAGTTCACCACGAACACGGGGGTGGCCGAGGGCTTCAGCTTCCGCAACGCACTGGTCGTCGTCTACATCGCCGCGAAGTACCTCTCCAAGGGCAGCTCCAGCGAGGAGGGCTGGATCGCGAACCCCAAGGCGCCACTCACCGTGGTGGACATCGTGGACCGCACACGCCAGCAGACGTCCGGCCGACGCGTCGCGAACGCGTCCTGAACCAGCCGACCGCCCCCGCCGGGGCGGGGGCGGGGGCGGTCAAGGGTGTTGACGGGCAGCCGCGCCACCGCGTCGAGCACGGCGTCGCCGTCCACGATCGGCGAGGCGCGTCCCCAACCGTGCCGCCCTCCTCCGGTCCCTCGGAACAGCAGGAGAGGATGCTGTGGAGGCTCCGCTGATCACCGCGATCCGGGCCGGGGACGTCGACGCGGTGCGCAACCTCCTCGCCGAGGAGGGGGACCCCGACGTCCGCGACGCCCACGGAACACCCGCCCTCCGCCTCGCGATCGACACCTGGTCCCCGGCGGTCGTCACCCTGCTCAAGAAGCACGGTGCCGACCTCCGGCAGTGCGCTCCGGACGGTGTGCGGCCGCTGCGGCGGGCCGTCGACTCCGGCTCACCCGCCCTGGTCCATGCCCTGCTGGAGCACGACACCTGGCCGCACTTCCCGACCCCCGAACTGCTGGAGATGCGGGACCTCGCCCTGCACTGGTACGAGTCCGGGGCCGAGAGCGAACTGCGGCGCCGCACCGGAGCCGAGGGCACCGTCGCCCGGACCCGGGTCGACGAGGACGAGTTCTCCTGGGTGGACGAGCTCGCTCTCGGCGGAGCGACCGTACGGGAAGGGCACGCCGGAATCCTCATCCACCTGGAGAAGGCCCTCCGGCCCCGCACCCGGCTCCGCGTCCCCTTCGAGGAGATGAGGGAGCGCGCGGCGGCCTTCCCCGACCAGGAGCACGCCGTGTGGGCGAGCGTCACGATCGCCCTCGCCGAACGCCGCGACCAGGAGACCTGGAGGGCCGCCGAGGCGCTGCGCACCCACCCCGACCCGCTCCTGCGGTTGTTCGGTGCCGAAGTCCTGCGGCTGACCCATCTCTTCGACCCCACCGACGAGGACCCGTTCGCCGCCCCCGCTTTGGAGATCTTCCTCGACTGGTCCACCCGGGAGCAGGACCACGCGGTGCTCCAGGAGGTACTGGCGGGCGTCGCCGAGCACGACGAGCCGCGCGTCGACGCGGCACTCCTGGCCCAGGCCCGTCACTCCTGCGCCGGGGTCCGGCGCGCGGTGGCCTCCGGGTTCGACCGGTCGCGGGCCTTTGCGGACGGTGTCCGCGCGGCCCTGCTGGAGCTGACGGCCGATCCGGACGCCGAGGTACGGGAGGCCGCCTGCCGGGCGATCGCCGGCGGCGGGGGCCGCTTCCAGCCGGGGGAGTGATGTCAGACCCCCGCGGCAGACTCGGCGGCATGGACGAAGACGCCTTCTGGCAACTGATCGAGGCCTGCTCGTCGGTGGAACCCGACCCGGACGCCGAGCTCCTCTCGGACCACCTCACCGAGCGGCTCGCCCGGTCCGCGTTGCCGCTCGTCGTCGGCTTCGCCGAACAACTGTCCTGGGCGCTCTACCGACTGGACCGTGAGGAGTACGGACGCGAGCTGAGCGGAGATGCCTTTCTCTACACCCGCGCGGCGGTTGTCGCCGCGGGCCGCACCGCATTCGACCGTGTGCTGGAAGTTCCTGCGGCCTTCACCCCGTACGCCGTCGACCTGATCTGGGCCGAAAGTCTCCTTTACACACCGGACCGGGCCTACCGGCGCCTCACGGGGGAGGAATGGGACCGCCGCACGCGCTATTCCTTCGAGTCCTACTCCAACACCGACGGGTGGGCGGGGTCTCAGCTCTCGACGTAGTCGACGGTCTGCATCATCCCCAGGTCCTCGTGCTGGAGATGGTGGCAGTGGGCCATGGAGCGGCCCGTGAAGTCCTGGTACTTGACGAGGAAGGTGATGGACTGGCCGGGCGTGCCGCCGGGGATGCCGATGGTGTCGTGCCAGACGGGCGGGTCCAGCCGTTCGCCGTTCCGGTGGGTGAGCAGGACCTGGTTGGTGTGGAGGTGGAACGGGTGGTTGAACGCATGGACGGTCTCGTCGGTGCGGACGGTCCACCGTTCGACGGTGTCCAGGCGCAGGGTGTGGTTGATGTACTCGGAGTCGAACAGCCCGTAGACCGGATCGCGGGAGAGGTTCCCGTCCGGGTCCGCCGCCGGGGTCGCGTTGGTGCCCAGCATGCGGAAGGCGTTGGGGAACGCCCCGGTGAAGACCCTGGCGTCCGAGTGGAAGAGGACCTCCCGGTCCGCGTCGGGGTTGATGATGTCGCTCACGTCGAGGGGCGGCCTGCCCGGCGGCAGGAAGGCGGGCAGCTCCATCGCGGGTTCGACGGACGGGCCCGACACCTCGATCGTCATCAGCGGCCCGGGTACGTTCTCCGCCCGGAGTTCGTACGTGCCGGGCTGCGCGCCCCGGATCAGGACGTCGGCGCGATTACCCATGTCCAGCTCCACCATCTCCCGCGCGACCGGCACGCCGAAGGTGACACCGTCCTGCGCGATCTGGTGCACCGTCATGGTGCCGTCGCTCCCGGCGACCGTGAGCCGCAGGCCGGTGAACGCGGTCGCGGCCACCAGCCGCCACCGCTGGACTTCCCCTGGGCGCAGGGTGAGGGTGGGGTTGACCGCTCCGTTGACGGTGAAGGTGGAGCGGATGCCCGTCACCCAGGTGCCGGAGGTGAACGCCGGGACCTTGCCGTCCTTGAACTTGAGCTCGTTGATGCAGACGACGACGTCGGCGGCCGCCGCGATCTCCGGGACCTCGTCCACGTCCCCTTCGACGACGATCACCCCGGCCATGCCGCCGACGATCTGCTCGGCGGTGGATCCGTGCACGTGCGGGTGGTACCAGTAGGTTCCGGCGGGGTGGTCGGCCGGGACCTCGACGGTCGTCGTGTACTGCGGTTCCGCGACATCCGCCGCGGCCTCGTCGGCGGTACGCGGGGCGAACTCCCGCATCACGTTGTCGGCCTCCCCGGACGGGGAGACGTGCATCCCGTGGGTGTGCAGGTTGAAACTGTTGGGGTTGTGCGGCGTGTTGTGGCCGCCCTCGTGGGGCGGGTTGGGCGGCAGGCCGTTGACCTGCGTCAGTCGCAGGGTGTCGCCCGCGCGCACGCGCAGGGTCGGCCCGGGGACCGCGCCGTTGTAGGTCCGGGTGGTGACGGAACCGTGGCCGGGGATCGTGATGTCCGTGAGACGGACGTCGAGGGTGTGGTCGAGCACGCGCGATCCCGAGGTCCACACGAGCCGGGAGGCCGCCACGGTCGGTTGCGGAAACGGCGAGGGCGGCGTCGTGCGCCGTCCGGTCGGTTCTCTGCCGGGCACCGCCGCGAAGCCGGCGAAGGGGATTGCCTTGAGTACCGAGCGCCGGCCGATTCCGCTTCCGTGTTCCATAGGGCGGCAATTTAGAGCAATTTGGGTGTATATGCCTGTATGGCGCACCGTGTGGCGCCCACGGGCGGGTGCGGCTGTGCGGCGTACTGCGTGACGCACGCAGAGGTGACGTCGGACCGCGTGATCACCGCTGCCGAGCGGGCCGCCCGCGTCTGTCCGGCGGGGGTCAGCCCGCCTGCGTGCGGGTAGCCACCTCGTTTCCCGGCGCGGTGCGGGGGAGCGGGCGAGTCAGGCGTCGAGGCTGCCGCTCTTCACCGCGCCGAGGAACGTCGACCAGCCCGTGGCGGAGAAGACGACCACCGGGCCGGTGGCGTTCTTGCTGTCGCGGACGGGGACGGAGGCGTAGCCGCTGGCCACTTCGAGGCAGTCGCTGGTCTCGCCTCCGCCGCTGTAGGCGGACTTGAGCCACCCTGTGAACGCTTCGTCATCAGCGATCTCGACCTGCGTGGTGCGCATGCTCGTACTCCCTTGCGATGTTCCTGACGAGGGCTACTGACTCCTGGCAGGACGCAGCGTTGCTCAGCGCAAGTACGTAGGCCCTCTGGCACGCCTCGACCTCGGTCGGTTGGTCCATCAGATGTCCGGTGAGGATTCCTTCTACGTAGGCGACCGGGCTCGCACCCGCGAAGTCCAGCAGATAGACCATGCTTTGCAGCAGGGCATGGGCACCTGAGGCGAAAGTCAGTACGTGCAGACGCAGGCGGCCGGCCTCGGCCATGTCTGCCACCTTGTGCAGCTGCTCTGCCATGACCCCCGGCCCGCCGGTGGTACGCCGGAGGGCCGCTTCGTCCAGCAGCGTCCACGCTACCGGGGACGAGGAATTGGTGAGCAACTGGCCGCGCTCCATGCGTTTGACAACGTACTCGTCAAGTTGCTCGGCGCTGTAGTTGGGGCGGTACGCCTGGTACACAGCAAGTGCGTAAGCCTCGGTCTGAAGCAAGCCAGGAATGAGAAGGGCGCCGTACTGGCGGATTTCGCTGGCCTCGCGCTCCAATTCAATTACCGCTTTGAAGTACTGCGCGAATCTGGGGTCCAGATCCTCCAGCCAACGGAAGAAGAAGCCGTCCGTCTTTAAGACAAGGTCGATCCGCTGTGCATCATCCGGGTTCGGTAGCCGCCGTCCCGCCTCCCAGTGGCTGACCAGAGTCGATGAGCAGAGCAGCTGAGCGCCCAACTCCTCCTGAGTCAGGCCGGCGGCCAACCGCCGTAGTCGCAGTTCCGCCCCGTATCTCTCCCTCAACGTCCGAGGCTTTTGCTCCACAGCCACGCGCCACCAGCTCCCCTGTTCCTGACGGACGGGCTGTCAAGCCCGAACCCCTGGCAGCGTAGTGAGCGACGGCCCCACTCTGTGATGGATTCACCACGTAACGCACTCGTTCGTGGATGTCGTCACCAGAAGGAGAACGCGCAGAGATGAAGGACCTCGTCCGCCGGGTCGCCGGTTCGCTGAAGCGGCCGGTGAGCCCCCCACCGGCTGCCGTTCGGTACCCCCGTCCGCACCCGTCCGGCCCCACCGTCCGCAGTATCGGCGGACGTCCGTTGCGCGGCGAGGACACCGCGCTCGTCCGCCCGTACCTCGTGGCCCACGAGCTGCGCGCCGACCGGATCGCGGCTGCCGCCCGTCCCGCCCACACGACGGGAGTCGCGGCATGACCGACGTACATCGTGCGGGCGGTACGTTCCGGCTGCTGCCCTGGACCGGACCGGGGGGCAAGCCGGCCTACGTCCTGGGGGACGGTACCGGTTTCGTCTCGCGGATGGCCGACGACATCGAGAGCGTCCAGCTCGACATGGCGGACGAACTGCTCCGCCACGCGACCGCGTTGCTGGCGGACCAGCGGGTCACCGGTGCGGAGTTCCGGTTCCTCGCCAACCGGCTGAGCGAGTCACTCAGGGACGTCAAACGCGTCGCGGAGAGCCGGGGCGCGAGGCTGGACGCCACGGGTGTCGAAGACGCGGAGGACACTCTGGACGGCGAGGTGATCGAGGCCGCCGAGGCCCATGCCCATGCCGACGCCGAGGACGCCACGCGCGATCCGGTGTGAACCACCGCCCCTCGCATCACCACTTGTCGCCGACGCGCACCTTGTCCCACTTGCTCTTCGAGATGCACAGCTCGTGCGCGTCGTTGTCCAGCTCGATCTGGTAGCACTCCTTCTTGTGGTGCTCGACGCGCTTGGTGGCCCCGGTCTTCACCTGGTGGCACGACTTCTTGGTCTTGCCGTTCTTCGTGGTCGTGGAGCACTCGCTCCGGGTGACCGCCTCATCGGTGTACGTGGTGCTGCCGCGCTTGTACTCCTTCTCCGTGATCGTCCCGTGCACCGGGTCCCCGCCACAGGCGGTCAGGAGCAGTACGGCGACGGGCGCGGCGGCCAGGGCGGCAATACGGCGTACGAGCATGGCGGGTCCTTACGGCAAGGAGTTGCGCCGGGCCGTGGGGGAGTCGGCGACAGCGTGGTTTCGTTCCGCAGCATAGTGACGCCCCATACGTACGTTCGGTTCTCGGTGAGGGAAGAGGCGGGAGAAGAGCCGCCGGGCGGCCCGAGCCGTAGCGCACCCGGGCATTGCGCCAGGGGCGTGGTCGGTGTGACGACGCAGGATAGGTGGCAAGGGCTCTCACGGTTCGCAGCAGCTCACTTTGTCGTAACGCCTCGTAGTTGGCACGAATGAGGCAGCTTAGTTGGCATGCAGTGATCACCGAATGTGATCGGATGCTCGGAAGCTCGTGTTGGCGTAGTCCTGGCCCTGGAGCGGCTGGAGGGCGCCCGCGCGTGGAGGGCGCCCTCCAGCCTGGTGGGGGCAGGGGTCAGCAGCTGGTCAGGGTGTCGCCGGTGTCGGCGGTGCAGGTGTCGGTGCCGAGGCCGCCGTTGGCGGTGTCGCCGCCGGCTCCGTCAGCTACGTTGATGTTGTCGTTGCCGAGGGCGCCGCTCATGGTGTCGGTGCCGGAGGTGTCGACGAGGACGTCGTTGCCGTTCTGTCCGTCGAGGTCGTCGTTGCCCGGGCCGCCGTAGATGTGGTCGCTGCCGTTGTCGAACAGGTAGAGCAGCGAGCCGAGGAGCGTCTCGCCGTAGTTGGTGTCGTTCCCGGCCCCGGCGTAGAGGGTGTCTGCGCCGTTTCCGCCGCCCATGATGTCGTCGCCGGAGCCTCCGTAGAGGGTGTCGTCGCCGTTCCTTCCGTCGATCGTGTCGTTGCCGCCCAGTCCGCAGATCACGTCGTCGGCGTTCGTGCCGTTGAGGGTGTCGTTGCCGGGGGTGCCGGTGATGGTGCACCCGTTGGCGTTGTTGACGGTGGTGGATTCGGCGTCCGTGTTGTTCGCGGGTGTCGGGTCGTCCTGGTCGGCGCTGGTGGTGGTCGTGGCGGTGATGCTGCCGGTCGCGGCCGGTTCGACGGCGATCGTGACCGTCGCCGACGCTCCGTCGGCCAGTGACCCCAGGGTGCACGTGACGGTGGGGGTGGTGATCGTGCAGGAGCCCTGCGAGCTGGTTGCGGAGGTGATGGTGCGGGCCGCGCCGGAGAGCGTCGTCGTCGCGGTGGCGCCGGTGGCGTCGTCGGGCCCGTTGTTCGTCACGGTGGCGGTGTAGGTGTAGGTGCCGCCGAGGGCGGCGGGGTCGGCGGAGTCGGCGACGGCCACGGTCAGGTCCGCAGTGGGTGCCGCGGTGACGGCGGGGGCGAAGGTGACCGAGTACGGGAAGGACCCGAGGGGGAAGGACGCGGTGACCGCGTTGGTGGCGGTGTCGATGACCGACATGGTGCCGGCGTAGCCGTTGGGGACGTAGGCGAGGGTGCCGTCGGGGGTGACGGCGCTCTGGAACGGGCCGTTGCCGACGCCCACGGTCGCGGTGACGGTGTTGGTGGTGGTGTCGATCACCGACACCGAGGAGGAGGAGTTGTTGCTGGCGTAGGCGCGGCTGCCGTCCGGAGAGAGGGTGAGGCCGAAGGGGCCGATGCCGACCGGGATCGTGGTGGTGACGGTGTTGGTGGTGGTGTCGATGACGGACACGTTGTGCGAGTTCTGGTTGCCGACGTAGGCGCGGGAGCCGTCCGGGGTTACCGCGATGAAGTTGGGCTTCTGTCCGACGCCGATGGTCGCCACGGATGTCGCGGTGACGGTGTCGACCACCGACACGGTGTTGCCGCCGTTGTTGGACACGTAGGCGCGCGCACCGTCGGGGGTCAGCGCCACACCGAACGGCTGGCTGCCGACCGGGATGGTCGCGGTGACGGTGTTCGTGGCGGTGTCCACCACCGAGAGCGTGTTGGCGCCGCTGCCGGCGGTGTAGAGGCTGTCCCCGGAGGGGGAGACGGCTACCCCGATCGGGCCCGCGCCGACCGCGACGGTCGCGGAGACGGTGTTGGTCGCGGTGTCGATCACCGACACCGAGTCGGAGCTGTTGTTGGTGACGTACACGCTCGCCGCGTCCGGCGAGACCACCGCCCCGATCGGGCTGCCGCCGACCGGGATCGTGGCCGCGACCGTGTTGGTGGCGGTGTCCAGCACCGACACCTGGTTCGCCATCAGGTCGGTGACGTACGCGAGTGGGGCCGGCGCGAGCGCCTGCGCGGGCGGGGCCGCCAGGGCGACCAGTCCGCTCACCGCCAGAGCGCTCCCGGCGAGGGCAGCGGTCAGCTTACGTCTCCACGACGCCAGCGGACGACGGGGTCGGGCAGGTGCAGCTGTCACGGGGCTTTCCCTTCGAAGAACCCGCACCCGTCGGCGGCCCCGGTAGGGCCTGGAAGACCGGCAGCAGTGCGGCCACGCAAGCCCGCCCGCAGCGGTCTGCTGCAACGTCCGGGCCGGGCTTCGAACATCAGGCACCGCACCCCCGGGACGCTCCCGGGGAGAACGGCCTCACGCTGCGCACCACCGCGGCACGAATCGGGCCGCAACAGCCTTGCCCCGTCCTGGACTCGCCGGGTACCGGCGGCCCGGGGAGGGCAGGAGCATCATCCGGACTGCCTGGCCGGCGCCGACACCACAGAACGGCAACTGTCTGCATACAGACGAAAGCTGTCCGTAAGTGACTGGTTGGTGGCCCGGCAGAAGGAGGTCCCGTACGCGTCCTGCGGTACGGGCCGGACGCCGGAAAGCACTGCCGTCTCCCCGGGCCCCGGAATCCCGTCGCCTTCGGGTACACCGGAGGCGCCAACCGATCAATGCGCGGGGCGGACGCCGCCGCACAGCCCAGCCCCTGCACGAGGCCCGATGCGCGATCCAGTGGTCACCCCGACGGGCGGACGGTCCTCGGCGACGGGTGCGTCCGCTCGGAGATCCGCCCGCCTGCTACCGGTCGCCACAGGAACTCGACGCGCAAAGGTTGCGCGGCCACCCCGTTGCTCTGCCCGCCCGGCCGTGATCGCCCGACAGGACGATCACGGCCGGTCGCACGATCACCCTGGCCGGGCAAAGCCCTCTCGGGCACAAGTGACCGTCGGGGATGTGAAGCCTGCGCCTGTGGGCCGGGGGCAGGCCGGGGTGTGGCCGGGGTCAGGAGATGGAGAAAACCGACGCCCAGTTCTGGCTGGCCAAGCCGGCAGATGCGGTGTTGGCCGTGACCGCCTGCCCTGCAGTGGCGTTGCCGTCCAGGACGTAGCCGGTGGCCGGGTTGGTCAGGGTGTAGGTACCGACCGCGTTCTGCGTCACCGTCCAGCGCTGGTTGGCTGCGCCGAGACTGACGGCCTGGAGGGCTATCTGACCGCCGGCGGTGGTCGGCGCGGTCAGGTAGAGCGGGATCGCGCAGCTGTCGTAGATCCGCACGGTACCGTCGCCGTTGGCAACGAACTTCCAGCGCTGGGACGCCCGGGTGGTGTCCAGGGCAGCGAACTGGGCCACCCCGGAAACGGCAACACTGCAGCCCGTTCCTCGCTGGAGCGCGACGCCACCGCCGTTGCTGAGCGCGTGGTAGGCGTTGTCACCGACGACCGTGGGGCCGTAATTGATGGCGTGAGAGTCCACGGCGGTCAGCGCGGCGCCGGTGATGGACAACGGCGGTACGGCCGCCGGTCGGACGAACTTGAACCAGTTGGCGAAGGTCGAGGGCGTGTTCGCGGCCAGGGTGGCGATGCTGCGGTTCCAGCTGCCGTCCACCTGGTTCCACAACTGGAGCAGCGAGGAAGCCACGTTGCCCTGCACATGGTCGCCGGTCTGCCAGCCCGCGCTGTGGGTGAACGAGGTGGAGTCGCCGTTCGGGAACACATAGCGCTGGTCGCCCAGGAGATAGGCGGCCACCGCGTCGCCGAAGCCCTCGGTCCAGGCGCAGGTGGCGGACGACGCCAGCTGGATGTAGTGCGGGTTGCAGTTGATGACGGTGGGGAACGTGCTGTTGTAGAGCCGGTGCTGGAAGAAGTGTCCCGCCTCGTGCAGCACGGTGTGCTCGGAGTCCGGGTCGCCCTCGGCCAGGTAGATATTGTTGCCCAGGTCGTAGTACGGGCCGCTGTTGGACCCGGTCTGCCAGCGCAGCGTCAGCGTGGTGCAGGTCGCCGCGTTGTTCTCGGCGGTCGTCCAGCACGGAGTGGTCGAGTTGGCGCGTTGCGACCAGAGCAGGTTGATGGTGTCGAAGGCGTGCCAGGCCCGGTCCGAAACGGCCGGGTTGACCGCACCGAGGGCGACGTTCGCCGATACGTTCGTCAGCGTCGGCGTGTCGAGGGTGTAGACGGTTCCGCTGGTGTTGGTGACCCGCCACACCTGGTTGCTGAGGGTGGCGAACCGCACGAACACGTGGTTCAGAGAAGTGGTGTTGACGGGGGTGTAGCAGAGGTTGAACGAACCGTCGGCCGCACCGGTCAGCTGCGTGCCGGCGTTCAGCTTGTGGTCGGTCTCGGTCGCCAGCTCCCGACCCCACAGCTCGACCGAGGCGTTACGGGCGCCCCGGGTCAGCGTCGGCTTCGCGGTGCCCGCCTCGGCGGACTGGTAGTCGAACTGCAACGTGCCGCTCACGCAGATCGGGGACACGGCGGAAGCGGTGCCTGCCGACAGCGGCACCAGGGCGCCGGCGGCGAGCAACGCAGGTACCAACAGGCGAAGCAGCGCTTTGGGTCTGCCTAACATGGACGTCCTTCCCAAGGAGCGCCCAGGGCCGCCAACGGCAGACCTGGCGCGCGAAGAAGACCGGGTCGACCCCGGCCCGTGTACGCCGCCAGGTACGGGCGGTCTGTCTGAACCGGGGCCCATCGTCGGTTCCCTGCCACGCCGCCGCCAGGGCGCACAGAAGCACAGCCAGCAGTTATGAGGCTCGTGTGAATACCCGGCGGAGATTTTGCGTCCACTCGGAGGTCGTTTCGACCGGCCGTGCGCCCCTCAGCCGCCTAGCACGTCGTCCGGTTCCGCCGCTGACGTGCGAGTTTCCGGCAGTCCCTAGAGGCGAAGCCGGACCGGTGAGACGCTTGTCAGGTGCACGGAATCCTGTGCGCCCCAGGCCATACGAATCGAGATAGGCCCCCGGCGCGGACTTCCCGCACGCTGAATCCCCGCAGCTCCAGCCTCGCCTTCACCACTCTCTCCAACGTGATGTGGCTCAGGACTGCTGGACTGCTCGTCGCCCCGGCCTCCCCGCATACCGGCTCCTCGACAATCCGAGGGGCCTTGGCCTGGCCGTACATCACGCCGGCCTACTCTCACGGACCCAGCCACGATGGCGCCCAGCGAACCCTTCGCCGTGTATACCAGCACCGCCTTGGACGCTCCGCACGGTGACCGCGGGCTCATTTGCCAACGAGCACCCTGTTTTGCCGACTGCGTTGCGCCGTCACAGTCGGCCCACCGCCGCCCGCCGCAGACGGAGCTCCTGGCGAGTGCCCCGGTAGTCGGGGGCGCTGCGCCGGGTGACCTTGTCCCTCGGGAAGATCCATCCTCTCGGCCGAGCCGAGAGCGTCAGGCCCTCGCACCACGCGCGATTCGGTACAGCACGTTCGGACGCAGTGGCCCTTCGGGCGCGGTGGGGTCGTCGAAGTCGTCAGCCGGGTCGCGGGTCATGCCGATCCGGCGCATCACCGCTTGGGAACGGAGGTTGGTGGCAGTCGTCACCGCAAGGATCTCGGGGAGTTCAAGCGTTTCGAAGCCGAAGGCCAGGCCGGCCAGGGCGGCCTCGGTGGCGTAACCCTGGCCCCAGGCCGAGCGAGCGAGCCTCCAACCGATCTCCACCCCCGTGAACGGCATCCCGTCATCCACCGGGTCCAGGCCCGCGAAGCCGATGAACTCGCCCGTGGCCCGCAACTGAACCGCCCACCATCCGAAGCCGCGCTGGTCGAACTCGGCCTGGAACGCCGCCACGGAGGCATTGCTCTGCTCACGGGTGAGCAGGTCGCCCAAGTGCTCCCGGACCTCGGGATCAGCATTCATCGCCGCCCACGGTTCAAGGTCGGAGTCGTGCCATCGACGGAGCACGAGGCGATCGGTACGCAGTTCGGCCATGCTGCCCAGCCAATCTGAGCGCCATCCCCAAGGCAAGCCGTTTTCTTCGGGACTGCTACCGCCGCTGGGAGCGGGTTCTCGGACCAGTGCCAGCAGTTGCCGGCACTGTCGACGGGATGAAAATGGTGCAGCTGCTGCCGCGAACCTCTGTGTTATGAACAGGCATGGCATTGGCGATCGAGCGAACTGACGCGCGCACGTGGCCGGATGAGCAGCTGCAGGAGCTCTTCAGTGAGGGCTTCCCGGAGTTCATCACCGCCGACCGGCTGGTGAAGGAGTACATAGGAAGGGTCGGTGCGTGGTTCGCCGGCCTGGACCTCACGCTGGTGGATGAGGACGAGACGCCGGTCGCATCAGGCTGGGGTGTGCCAATCCACTGGGACGGTCTGACCGAGATGCTGCCCACCGGGTATACCCAAGCGCTTGTCCGTGCGGTCGAAGGGCACGAGCAGGGAACCGAAGCCAACACCCTGGTCATCTGCGGAGCCGTCGTCACCCCGTCACTCAAGGGGCGCGGGCTTGCCGGAGAGACCCTCAAAGCCTTGCGCCGAGCTGCCGAGGACGCCGGCTTGGCCCAGGTCATCGCACCGGTCCGCCCCACGATGAAGGCCCAGTATCCGTTGACACCCATGGAGACCTTCATGAGGTGGAGCCGCGAGGACGGGATGGCCCTCGACCCGTGGATACGGACCCATCAGCGTCTTGGTGCCAAGATTCTTGCGGCGGCTCCCGCTTCGCAGACCATGACGGGCACGGTCACCGAGTGGGAACAGTGGACAGGGATGGCTTTTCCGGAGTCGGGCGACTACGTGATTCCCGGAGGACTGAGTCTCCTTCGGGTCGACCGATCCGCCGATCACGGCGTATACCGAGAGCCCAACGTCTGGATGCGGCACAGCTGAACAGGGCAGCACGCGTGCGGGCAAGGTATCTGGGTGGTGGCCCGGAACCTCGGTGAGGCATCGGGCCACTGGGGAGTCGGTGCCGGTTTTGACGAGGGTGCCGCTGAAGTCGAGGAAAGGCCCTGGCAGCCCGCCCCTCCAGAAGGCACCCGGCGTCCCCGCCCGTGTCCGCGTGCGTGCAGGTGGGGGGCGGTGTAGAGAGGAGTCATGTCACAGCGCCGCGAAGGACCTCGTCGGGAGGTGCGAGGCCGGGCGGTGCGAGGGGGCCGGGGCCGGTTCCTCATCGCCGTCCCGGTCCTGTGGATCGCCGCGGTGTCGGTGGTCGACATCCTCTCGCCGTCCGACATCCACCTCGGACCTTTGCTCGTCGCGGCCCCCGCGGTCACCGCTTCGTTCGCCGGGCCCCGGACGGTGGGGCTGATCGCCGCGCTGGCGGTGGTCGTGCAGACGGTCATCGGGCTGGTGCGCGATCCCGGCGAGCTGCTCTCGGCCAACCACGAGGCCCAGGCCATCTCCCTGTTGCTGGTCGGTGTGATGCTCGTGATCTTCTGCGTACTGAGGGAGCGCCGGGCGAAGGAACTGGCGCAGGTGCGGTACGTCTCCGAGACCGCACAGCGGGTGGTCCTGCCCCCGCTGCCCAGGGCGCTGGGCCCCCTGCGCGTCGCCTGCCTCTATCTGGCGGCGGAGGCGGAGGCCCAGATCGGTGGGGACCTGTACGCGGCGGCGCGCACCGACTCCGGGACCCGGCTGATCGTGGGGGACGTGCGCGGCAAGGGGATGACGGCGGTGAACGACGCGGCGCTGCTGCTCGGGGCGTTCCGCGTCGCGGCCCACCGCCGGGCGAGCCTGGGCGAGCTGGTGAGCTACCTCGACCGCAGCGTGTGCTGGGACCTGATGGAGCCGGGCGAGAGCAGCCGCTACGGAGAAACCTTCATCACCGCCACCGTTCTGGACATCCCCGACGAGGGCGGCCGGGTCGAGATGGTCGCCTGCGGGCACCCCCCGCCGGTCGTCCTGCGCGACGGCCGGCCGACGACGATGGGCGTCCTCCACCCCGCGCCCCCGCTCGGCCTGGGCGAGCTGGCGCATCCGAGGTACCACGTCGACAGCTTCGCGTTCGAGCCGGGAAGCCTCCTGCTGCTGTACACCGACGGGGTCACCGAAGCACGCGACGCCACCGGCGTCTTCTACCCGCTCGCCGAGCGCATCACCGGCTGGGCCGAGAAAGACGCCGACGCCTTTCTCGGCCGCTTCCGGGAGGACCTGATGGAGTGGGTCGGAGGGCACCTGGACGACGACGCCGTCATGATCGTCCTGGAGCGCCCCGAGGCGCCTGGGGCCTGACCCGGATCACTCCTGCCGGATCACTCGCAGCGCCCGCACAGGTACCCGTGCCGTACGGCGGTCGGGGCATCGGCCACCCCGGGCACGGGAGCCCACCGGCCGCGGTGCGCCCGGTGCCGCGGCGGACCGTACGGCGACTGCCAGGCGGGGCGACCGGTGTGGTCGCGGCCCGTGGCGTGGCGCCGTGCGCGCCGGCTCCGCAGGGGGTCCGCCGGCCGACGGAGGGCGGCAAAGGCGGTCAGGCCGGTGAGGGTAGTGAGGGCGGTGACGCCGAGCGGCGGACACAGCACCTCGGAGCGCGGTACGGGTGGCCGCTCCCGGGTGGTGGGCCGGGTGACCGGCAGGTGGGCGGTGGGCGCGAGGGCCCGGTTCTCGGACATGGAGGAACACCGATTTCCGTGGGAAGACCGCAGCGAAAAGGAGCGCGGCGCACCGGGGCGACGCGCGAGGGTTCAGCGCCAGGGGTGTCTCACTTGGTGTACAACGGCGTGTCCTTGAAAGGGCGTTGGCGAGTGGGGTGAGGCGGGAGCACGGTAACGGCGTGCGGGCCGACGGCTCCACCGATTTTCGGGCGGTGGAGCCGCCTGCGGCGGATCGGGGCAGTGGGTGCCCGGCGGCCGTCCCCGGAAGAGTCCCCGGAAGAGGCCCCGGCGCGGCTCCCGGGAGCCGAGTCCCCTCACCCCCACCGCAGTTCGTGTAAATCGCACGTAAACATGCCTGGTTGATCATCGAGAAACAAAAACGACACTCAAGTGATCAAAAGCGGTGGTGATCTTCGTGTGTGCCGGCGGTGAGCCGGAGCAGGCGCCCTCCCTCCCAGGGCGGCGCCGACCATGCACGAGAGGAACCGTCGCATGTCCATACCCCGTCCCGGGCGCCGTTCCGAGCGCCCCGGCCCGCGTCGGACGGCGGGCCCGGTGCAGGCCACCGTCGCCGCCCTCGCCCTCGCGTTGACCCTTCCGGCGACCGGTACCGCCTTCGCCGCCCCGGCCTCCCCGGAGCCGCAGCCGGCCTCCACCACCGCCACCGGGTCGGCCGCCGACCGCAGTTGGTCGGTCACGCACTCCGCCGACGGCTACCACGTCACCCTGAAGCTCGACGACCCGCTGCCCGTCCGCGACGCGCTCCCCGAGATCGCCGTCGACGGCGCCTCCCTCGGATACGCCCGGCAGACCACCGACGGACACACCCTCTCCCTGGTCACCAGCGACCTGCGCGCCGCCCACCCGGACGACGTCCGGGTCGCCTGGAACGGCGCCACCGACACGATCACCGAGTCCCGGCACGCCCCCCGGGGCACCGGCCGCCACGGCAAGCCCACCGCCACCGCCGCCTCGCTCACCGAGGCCGCCACCGCGAAGGGCCGCTACCACGTGGCCCGCGCCGACTACGACTTCGGCGACACCGCCGTCACCCTCGGCGGCCTGAGCGACCGCAGCGCCGAACTCCGCGCCGCCGTCTGGGTACCGACCGACGCCAAGGGCGAACGCCCCGTCGTGCTCTTCCTGCACGGCCGCCACTCCGCCTGCTGGAACGCCGACACCTCCAAGACCAACAACGCCGCCTGGCCCTGCCCCGAGGGCTACCGGCCCATCCCCAGCTACCTCGGCTACAACGCCACCGCCGAGACCCTCGCCTCCCAGGGGTACGCGGTCGTCTCGGTCAGCGCGGACGGCATCAACGCCCAGGACGCCTCCTTCACCGACGACGCCGGAACCCTCGCCCGGGGACAGCTCGTCCTCGACCACCTCGACCTGCTCGCCCGCGCCGACAAGGGCACCGCACCCGGCATGAGCCGCCTGCTGAAGGGCCGTCTGGACCTCTCCAGCGTCGGCCTCATGGGCCACTCGCGCGGCGGCGAGGGCGTCGTCAAGGCCGCCCTGCTCAACGCGGGCCGCGCCCACCCGTACGGCATCGACGCCGTACTCCCGCTCGCCCCCATCGACTTCGGCCGCGAGACCCTGCCCGACGTGCCGATGGCCGTCGTCCTGCCGTACTGCGACGGAGACGTCTCCAACCAGCAGGGACAGCACTTCTACGACGACAGCCGCTACACCGGCGCCGACGACGACGTGCTCCGCTCCTCGCTGATGGTGATGGGCGCCGACCACAACTTCTTCAACACCGAGTGGACCCCCGGCGTCGCCGTCGCCCCCGCGAGCGACGACTGGTCCGCCTCCACCGACGCCGTGTGCGGCGGCGCCTCGCCCACCACGACCCGGCTGACCGCCGCCGAGCAGTCCGAAGCCGGTACGGCCATCATGTCCGGCTTCTTCCAGCTCACCCTGGGCGGCCAGGACCGCTTCCTGCCCCTCTTCGACGGCAGCCTCGGCAAGTCGACCACCGTCGGCGAAGCCACCGTGTACAGCGAGGCCCAGGCCCCCGGCCGCAGCCGCTCCGACATCGCCCCGCTGACCGGCCCGGCGTCCCACGTCACCGTCACCGGCGGCGGTACGGGTACCTACTGCGCGGGCTTCACCGGCCGCCCCACCATCAGCGCCCTCGGCGCCTGCACCAGCTCCACCGGCACCTCCCGCTTCCCGTCCTGGACCCCCGCCAACTACGCGGGCAACGTCGAAGCCACCCCGCTCCTCCACCTCACCTGGCCGGACAGCACCGGCGCCCCCGCCGAGGCGGTGGTCGAGGTACCCAAGGGCTCCCGTGACGTGCGGCGCTACGACAGCCTCGCCTTCCGCGCCGCCGTCGACGAGAACGGACCCGACACCGACCTGACCGTCCGGCTCACCGACGGACGCGGCCGCACCGCCGCCGTGGCCCTCTCCTCGCTCAGCGACGCGCTGAAGGCCTACCCGTCCTCCGGCACCAGCACCCTGCTGCCCAAGACCTGGCTCCAGACGGTGAACTGGCCGCTGGCGAAGGTGCGCGGCATCGACCTCTCGGACGTCCGCCGCATCACCCTGACCGCCCCGGCCACCGCCGGCGGGGTCTACCTCTCCGACGTGGCCTTCCAGTCCGTCCGGGCGGGCAGCGGCGGCCCGAGCGAGCTGCCGCAGGTCTCCGTGGCCGGAACCTCCACCACCGAGAACGCCGGTACCGCCCCCGTCACGGTCACCCTCTCCCGCTCCTCCCGCACCCCGGTGACCGTCAACCTCCAGACCGTGGCCGGCACCGGCACCCAACTCACCACCTCCGCCCGGAAGATCACCTTCCCGGCCCGCACCACCTCGGTGACGGTCCCGCTGCCCGTCACCGACGACACCGCCGTCCAGCCCGCAGCCGACACGGTCTACAAGATCTACGTGTCGGTGCCCGTCGGAGCGGTGATCGGGCAGGACTACGCCCGGGTCACCGTCCACGACGACGAGTCCACCGCCTGACCCGCCCCTGAAGCGGACGACAGCGGCCCGGCCGGGACACCTCCCGGCCGGGCCGCCGTCGCGACTCCTCCCCGTACAGCGGTGTCGGCGCCACCCGATACCGTCGATCCATGCCCAACGCGCCCACCCCGCCCCCCAACCTGGCAGTCCTCGAAGGGGTCCTGGAGCGGATCACCTACGCCAACGAGGAGAACGGCTACACCGTCGCCCGAGTCGACACCGGGCGCGGCGGCGATCTGCTCACCGTGGTGGGCTCGCTGCTCGGCGCGCAGCCGGGGGAGTCGCTCCGGATGGAGGGCCGCTGGGCCTCCCACCAGCAGTACGGCAAGCAATTCGTCGTCGAGAACTACACGACCGTGCTCCCCGCCACCATCCAGGGCATCCGCCGCTACCTCGGCTCCGGGCTGATCAAGGGCATCGGCCCGGTCATGGCCGACCGGATCACCACCCACTTCGGCACCGACACCCTCGACATCATCGAGAACGAGCCCAAGCGCCTCGTGGAGGTGCCCGGGCTCGGTCCGAAGCGCACCAAGAAGATCGCCGACGCCTGGGAGGAGCAGAAGGCGATCAAGGAGGTCATGATCTTCCTCCAGTCGGTCGGCGTCTCGACCTCGATCGCGGTGCGGATCTACAAGAAGTACGAGGACGCCTCGATCTCCGTCGTGAAGAACCAGCCCTACCGGCTGGCCGCCGACGTCTGGGGCATCGGCTTCCTGACCGCCGACCGGATCGCGCAGGCGGTCGGCATCCCGCACGACAGCCCGGAGCGGGTGCGGGCCGGACTCCAGTACGCCCTCTCCCAGTCCTCCGACCAGGGCCACTGCTACCTCCCCGAGGAACGGCTGATCGCGGACGGGGTGAAGCTGCTCCAGGTCGACACCGGCCTGGTCATCGAGTGCCTCGCCGAACTCGCCGCCGATCCGGAGGGCGTCGTACGGGAGAAGGTGCCGTCCCCGGAGGGCGGGGAGCCCGTGACGGCGGTGTACCTGGTGCCCTTCCACCGGGCGGAGCTCTCCCTCGCCGGGCAGGTCCGCCGGCTGCTGCGGACCCCCGAGGACCGGATGCCCGCTTTCCAGGACGTCGACTGGGAGAAGGCGCTGGAGTGGCTGGCCCGCCGGACCGGCGCCACCCTCGCCCCCGAACAGGAGGCGGCGGTACGGCTCGCGCTGAGCCGGAAGGTGGCCGTGCTGACCGGCGGACCGGGGTGCGGGAAGTCGTTCACCGTACGGTCCGTGGTGGAGCTGGCCCGCGCGAAGAAGGCGAAGGTGGTGCTGGCGGCCCCCACCGGGCGCGCGGCGAAGCGGCTCTCCGAGCTGACCGGCGCCGAAGCGTCCACCGTGCACCGGCTCCTCGAACTGAAGCCGGGCGGGGACGCCGCCTACGACAAGGACCGGCCGCTCGACGCCGATCTGGTCGTCGTGGACGAGGCGTCCATGCTCGATCTGCTGCTCGCCAACAAGCTGGTGAAGGCGGTGGCACCCGGTGCCCACCTCCTCCTCGTCGGCGACGTGGACCAGCTCCCCTCGGTCGGCGCGGGCGAGGTGCTGCGGGACCTGCTCGCCGAGGGCGGACCCGTCCCGGCCGTCCGGCTGACCCGGATCTTCCGCCAGGCCCAGCAGTCCGGAGTCGTCACCAACGCCCACCGGATCAACTCCGGACAGCCCCCGCTGACCCAGGGACTGGACGACTTCTTCCTCTTCGTGGAGGACGAGACGGAGGACGCCGGGGTGCTCGCCGTGGACGTCGCGGCCCGCCGCATCCCGAAGAAGTTCGGCCTCGACCCGCGCCGCGACATCCAGGTGCTCACCCCGATGCACCGGGGCCCGGCCGGCGCCGGGCACCTCAACGGCCTGCTCCAGCAGGTCATCACGCCGGGCCGCCCCGAGCTGCCGGAGAAGCGGTTCGGCGGCCGGGTCTTCCGGGTCGGCGACAAGGTCACGCAGATCCGGAACAACTACGAGAAGGGCGAGAACGGCGTGTTCAACGGCACCGTCGGCGTCGTGACCTCGCTCGACACCGACGAGCAGCGGCTGACGGTACGCACCGACGAGGACGAGGAGATCGGCTACGACTTCGACGAGCTGGACGAGCTTGCCCACGCCTACGCGATGACGATCCACCGCTCCCAGGGCAGCGAGTACCCGGCCGTCGTCGTCCCCGTCACCACCAGCGCCTGGATGATGCTCCAGCGCAACCTCCTCTACACCGCCGTGACCCGGGCCAAGCGGCTCGTCGTCCTGGTCGGCTCCCGCAAGGCCATCGGGCAGGCCGTCCGCACGGTTTCCGCCGGGAGGCGCTGTACGGCGCTGGATTTCCGGCTCAGGGGAGGGGCAGGGGGAGACTCACCGTAAAAAATGATCGATCAAATCGGTGGGAAACATCACCCAGGCCTTCCGGAACCACGGGGGAGGGGGCAGGATGACTAAGTTGACGGCACTCAGTGCCGCCATTAGGTCCAATGGACGACCCCGAGTGCACTCTCCTGAGCCAAATGGGGGAGGGTGGAGACAGTCAGGGCACAGGGCACCTAGTCAGGGCACCTCGAAGAAGAGGCACTACGTCGGTGAGGGATGACGTGAGCGAGCACACCAACAACGCTGTAGTACTGCGGTACGGCGATGACGAGTACACCTACCCGGTGATCGACAGCACCGTCGGCGACAAGGGCTTCGACATCGGGAAGCTGCGGGCCAACACCGGCCTCGTGACGCTGGACAGCGGCTACGGCAACACCGCCGCCTATAAATCCGGCATCACCTACCTCGACGGTGAGCAGGGCATCCTCCGCTACCGCGGGTACCCGATCGAGCAGCTCGCCGAGAGCTCGACCTTCCTCGAGGTCGCGTACACGCTGATCAACGGTGAGCTTCCGAAGGTCGACGAGCTGTCGACCTTCAAGAACGAGATCACCCAGCACACGCTGCTGCACGAGGACGTCAAGCGGTTCTTCGACGGCTTCCCGCGCGACGCCCACCCGATGGCCATGCTGTCCTCGGTCGTCAGCGCGCTGTCCACCTTCTACCAGGACAGCCACAACCCGTTCGACGAGGAGCAGCGTCACCTCTCGACGATCCGCCTGCTGGCGAAGCTCCCGACCATCGCGGCGTACGCGTACAAGAAGTCGATCGGTCACCCGTTCGTCTACCCGCGCAACGACCTCGGCTACGTCGAGAACTTCCTGCGCATGACCTTCTCGGTCCCCGCCCAGGAGTACGAGCTGGACCCGGTCGTCGTCTCGGCGCTGGACAAGCTGCTCATCCTGCACGCGGACCACGAGCAGAACTGTTCGACCTCCACCGTGCGTCTGGTCGGCTCCTCGCAGGCGAACATGTTCGCCTCGATCTCCGCCGGTATCTCCGCGCTCTGGGGCCCGCTGCACGGCGGCGCCAACCAGTCCGTGCTGGAGATGCTGGAAGGCATCCAGGCCAACGGCGGCGACGTCGACTCCTTCATCCGCAAGGTGAAGAACAAGGAGGACGGCGTCCGCCTGATGGGCTTCGGCCACCGGGTGTACAAGTCCTTCGACCCGCGCGCCAAGATCATCAAGTCCGCCGCGCACGACGTCCTGTCCGCCCTCGGCAAGTCCGACGAGCTGCTCGACATCGCGCTCAAGCTGGAGGAGCACGCGCTCTCCGACGAGTACTTCGTCTCGCGCAACCTCTACCCCAACGTGGACTTCTACACCGGTCTGATCTACCGGGCCATGGGCTTCCCGACCGAGATGTTCACCGTGCTCTTCGCGCTCGGCCGCCTCCCCGGCTGGATCGCCCAGTGGCACGAGATGATCAAGGAGCCGGGATCCCGCATCGGCCGCCCGCGCCAGATCTACACGGGTGAGGTCCTCCGCGACTTCGTCCCGGTCGAGGGCCGCTGACGCACCCCGGCAGGCCCTCTCCGGGCCGCCGGACGGACCGGTACGGCGCGACGACCGCATGAGCCGCGTGGCGCCGTACCTGTAGGGCGCTTGTCGTACGCGCCTCACCGGCGTCACCCGTAGGGCCCGTAGTACCCGCTGTCCCGCAGTGCCCGCAGCAGAAGAAGTACCCGTACCGCCCGGCCTCTTCGGCCGACTGCCTTCGCCCCGCGTACCGCGCCCTCATGGAGCGCGGTGTCCGGGGCGATTCGGCGTTCCGGGGGCGGAACGGTGTGCGCGTGGGGGCCGGCCGTTCTCCGCGGCGGCCGTGCGGTCCGTCCCGCGGCTGCCCGGCGCCCTGCGAGGCCGTCCCGCGGCTGCCCGGCGACCTGCGCGGAAAAGCAGGAAGCGCCCCGCCGTCGATCCCCCCACGGGTCGACGAACAGGGCGCTTCCCATGTCCCGGAGCGGATTCCCCCCACGGGATCCGGCCGGGCGTCTTCAGGGAGTGTGCACTCCCCTGTCTTGCTGCGGTCCGCCGGGGTACGTACGGGAGGGCCGCTCAAAGCTCCCCGATGCACGTGCCCCGGCCAACGCTTGCCATGAAGCGTCCCCCAAGACACTTCATCGGACGTCCCCCAAGACATCCTTGGCATCGCACTCTAAGACTCACGAACCCATGGAATGGTTACCCTCAAATCGATGTGATCTAAATCTCTTTGTGGACATTACGTGAAGGAGCGCAGGCGCAGGCTGTTCGTGACGACGAACACGGACGAGAACGCCATGGCGGCTCCCGCGATCATCGGGTTGAGCAGGCCGAACGCAGCAAGAGGCAGGGCCGCCACGTTGTACCCGAAGGCCCATACGAGGTTGCCTCTGATGGTGGACAGCGTACGCCGCGAGAGCCGGATCGCGGCCCCCGTCACCTTGAGATCTCCACGTACCAATGTGAGATCGCTCGCCTCGATCGCCGCATCGGTCCCCGTGCCCATCGCCAGCCCCAGGTCCGCGGTGGCGAGAGCGGCGGCGTCGTTGACCCCGTCACCGACCATCGCGACCGACCGGCCCTCCGCCTGGAGACGCCGGACGACCTCCACCTTCTCCTGCGGAAGCACCTCCGCGTAGACCTCGTCGATACCCACCGCGCGCGCCACCGACTCCGCCACGGCCCGGTTGTCGCCGGTCAGCAGCACCGGACGCAGACCCAGCCGGCGCAGCTCGGCGACCGCCTCGGCACTGCTCTCCTTCACCGTGTCCGCGACCTCCAGGACCGCGCGGGCCTCCCCGTCCCAGCCGGCCACCACGGCCGTGCTGCCGGTGGCCCCGCCGAGTGCCGCCTCCAGCTCCGGCGGCAGGGCGATCCCGGCCTCCGCCAGCAGCGCCGGGCGGCCGACCAGGACCGTGTGCCCGTCCACCGTGCCGCGCACCCCGAGCCCGGCCGTGCTGGCGAATCCGCTGACGGCCGGCAGTGTCCCCAGGCGTTCGGTCGCCGCCGCGGCCACCGCGCGGGCGACCGGGTGTTCGGAGGCGTGTTCCAGCGCCCCGGCCAGCCGCAGCGCCTCGTCCTCGTCCGTGCCGGGCGCGGTGTGCACGGCCCGGAGCGCCATCCGGCCGGTGGTGACCGTGCCGGTCTTGTCGAGCACGATCGTGTCGATGCGGCGGGTCGTCTCCAGGACCTCGGGGCCCTTGATGAGGATGCCGAGCTGCGCGCCACGCCCCGTACCGACCATGAGGGCGGTCGGGGTGGCGAGGCCGAGGGCGCACGGGCACGCGATGATCAGCACCGCGACCGCGGCCGTGAACGCGGCCGTCACGTCGCTCGTCACCAGCAGCCAGGTCACCAGCGTGGCCACCGCGATCAGCAGCACGACCGGGACGAAGACCGCCGACACCCGGTCCGCGAGGCGCTGCACCTCGGCCTTGCCGTTCTGGGCTTCCTCCACCAGCCGGGCCATCCGCGCCAGCTGGGTGTCGGCCCCGACCCGGGTCGCCTCCACCACGAGCCGGCCCGAGACGTTCACGGTGGCCCCGGTGACCGCGGCCCCCGGACCCACGTCGACCGGTACGGACTCGCCGGTGAGCATCGAGGCGTCGACGGCGGACTCGCCCTCGGACACCGTGCCGTCCGTGGCGATCTTCTCGCCCGGACGCACCACGAAGCGGTCGCCCACGGCGAGCCGGGCGACCGGGACGCGTACCTCCGTACCGTCGCTCCGCAGCACGGCCACGTCCCGGGCCCCGAGGTGCATCAGTGCCCGCAGCGCGGAACCCGCCTTCCGCTTGGACCGGGCCTCCAGATAGCGGCCGAGCAGGATGAAGCTCACCACCCCGGCCGCGACCTCCAGGTAGAGGGCGGAGGAGGCGTCGGCGCGGGAGGCCACCAGGTCGAAACCGTGCCGCATGCCCGGCATCCCGGCATCGCCGAAGAAGAGCGCCCACAGTGACCAGCCGAAGGCCGCCAAGGTGCCGACCGAGACCAGCGTGTCCATGGTCGCGGCGCCGTGCCAGAGGTTGGTCCAGGCGGCGCGGTGGAAAGGCAGCCCGCCCCAGACGACCACCGGAGCGGCGAGGGTCAGCGAGAGCCACTGCCAGTTGTCGAACTGGAGGGCCGGGGCCATCGCGAGCAGGACCACCGGCACGGAGAGCAGTACCGAGACGGTCAGGCGCTGCCGGAGAGCGGCGAGCGGCCCGTCGTCGCCGGTGTCGGTGCCGGGTGCGTCGGTCCGCGCCGGGGACGCCTCGCCGGCTATCGCGGCCGCCTCTGGTTCCGGCTCGGGCGGCGGTGGGGGCGGGGCGGCGGTGTAGCCGGTCCGCTCGACGGTGGCGACGAGATCCGCGAGCTCCGTGCCCGGACCGAAGGAGACGTGGGCCTTCTCGGTGGCGTAGTTGACCGTGGCGGTCACGCCGTCCATCCGGTTCAGCTTCTTCTCGACACGCGCCGCGCACGAGGCACAGGTCATGCCGCCGATCATCAGCTCGGTCTCGGAGACCTCCGCGGCCGGAACCTCGACTGTGGTGATGCTGGCCATGTCCGAACTCCTGGGAGAAACGCTTCGGGCCGTACCCCACCAGTATCTGCCGGCGCTATCCGGCCCGAAGGGTGACGGTTGGGGCATTCACGGGCGAACCCGCCGGCCGCCGTCCTGTCCTGCGGCGGTGGCCCGGGGTCCCTCGCGGTGCCGGGCCCTCCCCGCCGTGCGAAACGGGGTGGCGGGCCCGGTGTCCTTCTGCGCGCCGGGCGTCAGGCCTTGCCGGCGTACTCGTAGCCCGCCTCGTCGACGGCGGCACGCACGGCGTCCTCGGCGAGCGGCGCACGGGAGGAGACGGTCACCCGGCCGGTCGCGGCGACCGCCTTCACCTCGGTCACTCCGTCGATGGCGGAGATCTCCTCGGTGACGGCGCCCTCGCAGTGGCCGCAGGTCATGCCCTTCACCTCGTACACCGCGGTGACCGAGTCGATCCGCACCTCGGCGGGTGCGCCGTGATCGGCCCCGGAAGAGCAGCAGGAGCGGGTGGCCTGGGAGGTCCCGGTCTCGGCGGTCATGGTCGTTCTCCTCTGATCGGATGCCGAAGAGGGCGTGGTCCGCGGCACCGGCCGGAGGCCAAAACCGCAACAAATCGGCACATTGAGCGTTGTATAGGGGGCTCGGTTCTGTCCGGTTCGCGCCCGGACGGGCGCGAAGCCCCGGTGCTTCACTCTCCAGACTATACCCCTAGGGGGTATCAGGGCGAGTGCCTCGCTCCGCCCGTCGAGGCCGCCCGCGCCCGCTCGCGGCGGGACCGCAGCACCAGGGTCCGGAGCCACCACACCCCCACCAGGGTGGTCGCCACCGTGCCACCCACCGAGAACAGGGTGAAGAGGTGTTGCTGCTGGTCGGTGGCGTCCTCCAGGTACCCCTGGGCCGACATCGCATCCAGCGGCCGGTCGTCGGTGACCCGGGCGACCAGCCAGACCGCGATGCCCCGCATCGAGTCCCACAGGGCGTGCAGGACGACGACCCCGAGGAAGGTGCCGACGACCGCCGGCGGGAAACGGAACCGGCCACCCGGCTCCCGGTGGACCAGCAGGACCCCGCCGACGATCGCCGTCCACAGGCCGTGCCCGAAGGGGGAGAGCACCCCACGCAGCACCTCGGTCTCCAGCAGCGCCCGCAGATCGATGCCGTGCAGGGTGACCGCCGCGTTGAAGGCGTACCCGGCGCTCTCGAACGCCGCGAAACCGAACCCGACCGTGGCGCCCAGCACCAGGCCGGCCCTCCGGCCGCGGACGGCGTGGTGGCGACGGAGGACGAACATCAGGGCGCCCGCCTTCACCGCCTCCTCGATCAGGCCGACGCCGAGGTAGAGCCAGACGGAGGTCCGGTGCAGCAGGTAGTACTCGAGGACCGAGGCGCCCAGCACCCCCAGGATTCCGCCGGTCAGGAACGAGCCGAGGATCAGGGCCGGCCCGAGGTCCTCGCCGTGCCGCTCGTAAGCCCAGAGCACGAAGACGGCCGGCACGAGAAAGCTGCCGAGCATGATCAGCGTCGGCAGCAGGGTGGAGTTCTGGGTGAGGTACGTGGCCCCTGCGGCGAGCGCCCACGAGGCGGTCCCGCCCCAGAGGACCCGCCGCCACAGACCGGGGCGCGGTCGGGGCGGGCCGGGTGGTGGGGAGTGCGGGCCTGGTGGCGCGCCGGGTGGTGGGCCCGGCGGTGGGTGGTGCGGGGGCGGGGGGTCGGACCAGGACCAGTTCACGCCGGCTCCAGGTGGAGGGGCCTCCCGCCTCCCGGGAGGGGGCGGGAGGGGCGATCGGGTGAGAACGGATGGAGCGGGTGTGGATCGGGCGAAGCCGGGACGGATCGGGTGGGATCACCAAACCCTATGGTCTGCGTCCAGGTCGGGGCGTAAAGGGCGTGTCGTGGGCGCGTGGCTGTCGTTGGTGGGACATGTCGTCGCACCGTTTGGGATGTTCCGAGGCATATGCCGCTGGGTGGTGTGCCGGTGATGTCGCGTGCCGTGCCGTGTGGGGTGCCGCTCGCCGTGTCGTGCGTGGTGCCGCTCTCCGTGCCGTCCGTGGTGCCGCGCGGTCAGGCGGATTCCGAGGCGGGACGGAGCTGGTTCGCCTCGTCGAGCAGGGGGTTGAGGTAGCGGAACATCACCGTCTTCAGCTCGCGGGCGTACGCCTCCCGCTCGGCGCCCTCGTGCGTCATGATCAGGTCGAGTCCCGCCTTGAACAGCTGGAAGGTCATGATCCCGACGCGCTGTATCTGCGCCTCGGGAAGCTCCGGCAGGTAACCCGCCAGGAGGGTTTCGACGCGGGTGAGCATCGCGTCGTGCACGAGGTCGTGCTTCTCCGTGATGCGGCCGGGCACCTCCCCGCCGGACATGAGGACGCAGAACGCAGGGTTCTCGGTGTTGAAGGCGATCAGCGGATCGAGCACCGTGTCGAGCATGCGGTCCAGCGCGAGTTCGGTGTGGCTCGAAGTGATGGCCTCGCCGTACGTCTCCTGCCAGCGGTGCAGGAGGCGGTCGCCGAGCTCCACCGCGATCGCCTCCTTGTTGGGGAAGAACTGGTAGAGCGTGCCGGGCGAGACGCCTGCCTCGCGGGCGATGGCGTTGGTGCTGGCCGCGGTGTACCCCTGCGTGCGGAACACGTCGGCGGCGGCCGCGAGCAGCTGGGTGATCCGGGCCTCGCCGCGTGCCTGGCGGCGGCGAGGAGGCGGGGTGCTCCCGGAGCCCGCGTCCGGGTCCTGGCCGGTGGCGGGTGCCGGGTCCGGGGCGGGGTGCGCCGGGGGGCGGCGCGCGCCTCCCGGTGTCGTCGACTCCTCGGTCGCCGCGGTGGTGGCCCGCTCGGCTCCGGTTCCAGACATGGCTCGTCCCCAGCCCTCGGAAGAGTGATTGACAAACACGAGCGACTGCTCGCATTCTTGAGAAACGCGAGCGAGTACTCGTGTTTGCCAGTCTACGTGGCAATGGCCGGTCCGTGCCGCCCCGAGCGGTGCGTACCTGGTGGAGGGGACACCGCATGATGCCCGTGGACAAGGGCCCGCAGCGGCTGGGTGGCTGGACCCGTCTCGTGACGGCGCGGCCCAGGCTCGCCCTGCTCGCCGCGCTCGTGCTCGCCGCGCTCGCGGTGTTCGCCGGGAGCGGCGTCGGCGACCGGATGGCCAGCGGCGGCTGGGAGGACCCGGACGCCGAATCGACCTGGACGACCCGCGCCCTGGAGCGGGAGTTCCCCTCCTCCCAGTCCAACGTCCTGCTGCTGATCGAGAGCGGTTCCGCCTCGGTCGACGATCCGGCGGTGGCCGCGGAAGCCTCCCGCCTCACCGACCGCCTCGCCGCCGAGGACGGGGTCACCGGCGTCGGCTCGTACTGGCAGAACTCGTCCCCCGCCCTGCGCGCCAGGGACGGGCACGAAGCGCTGATCGCCGCGCACATCGCCGGCGAGGAGAAGGGCGCGGGAGAGACGCTCGACCGGATTGCCCCCCTCTTCGAAGGGGAGCACGGTCCGGTGAAGGTCTCCGTCGGCGGACCGATCGCCGTACGGCACGCGATGCAGTCGCTCATCCAGGAAGACCTGCTGAGGGCGGAGCTGTTCGCCCTGCCGGTCACCCTCGTCCTGCTGGTGATGGTCTTCGGCAGCGCGGTGGCGGCCCTGCTGCCCCTCGGAGTGGGCATCGTGGCGATCCTGGGGACCAACGCCGTGCTGCGCGGCATCACCGAGCTGACCGACGTCTCCGTCTTCGCCCAGAACCTCACCACTGCTCTCGGCCTCGGACTCGCCGTCGACTACGCCCTGTTCATCGTGCGCCGGTTCCGCGAGGAGATGGCCGAAGGCGCGGACCCGCGCACCGCGGTCGCCACCACACTCCGTACCGCAGGGCGTACCGTGCTCTTCTCCGCGCTCACGGTCGGGGTCTCGCTCTCGGCGATGCTCGTCTTCCCCCAGTACTTCCTGCGCTCCTTCGCCTACGCGGGAATCGCCGTGGTGTTCCTGGCGGCAGGGGCCGCCCTCATCCTGCTGCCGGCCGCGCTGATGCTGCTCGGCTCCCGGGTCAACGCCCTGGATCTGCGGCGCGCGTGGGTCCTTGGGCGAGGCGCCCGGGCGGCAGGGAGCGGTGAGGGCGGCCGGGGCTGGGCCCGACTCGCCGCCCTGGTGATGCGCCGCGCCCCCGTCTTCGCCGCGGCCACCGCGGCCGCGCTCCTTCTGCTCGGACTGCCCTTCCTGGGCGTGAAGTTCGGTACCGCCGACGACCGTCAGCTGCCCGCGAGCTCGCCCTCCCGCGTGGTGCAGGACCACATCCGCGAGGGCTTCCCCGGCTCCCCGGGCGGCGGCCTCACCCTGCTCGCCCGCGGGCAGGCGACCACCGCCCAGTACACCGCGCTCCGCGAGCGGATCGCCGCCACGGAAGGAGTGGCACGGGTCGACGGGCCGGTGACCGCGGGCGACTCGGCGGCCTACAGCGTGGTGCCCGAGGGCGAGGCGGTCGGACCGGGGGCCCAGCGGCTCGTCCACGACCTCCGCGCACTGGACGCGCCCGTCAAGACCTCGGTGACCGGGACGGCCGCCGTACTCGTCGACTCGAAGGACGCCATCGCCGAACGGCTCCCCTGGGCCGTCGGCGTCATCGTCGTGGTGACCCTGCTCCTGGTCTTCCTGCTCACCGGAAGCGCCCTCATCCCCGTCCAGGCCGTGGTGCTCAACGCCCTCTCCCTGACCGCGATGTTCGGCGCGGTCGTCTGGGTCTTCCAGGACGGCCACCTCTCCGGCCCGCTCTCCTTCACCAGTACCGGTGACATCGAGACCACCCTGCCGGTACTGATGTTCTGCGTCGCCTTCGGACTCTCCATGGACTACGGCGTCTTCCTGCTCTCCCGCATCAAGGAGGAGCACGACCGGACCGGCGACCACGAGGGCTCCATCGCCTTCGGGTTGCGCCACACCGGCGGTCTCATCTCCGCCGCCGCCGTGATCCTGGCGGTGGTGATGGTCGCCATAGGGACCTCGCGGGTCACCAACACGAAGATGCTCGGACTCGGCATCGCGCTGGCCGTACTGATGGACGCCATGGTGGTGCGCAGCCTCCTGGTGCCCGCGGTCATGAAGGTGATGGGCCGGGCCACTTGGTGGGCGCCTGCCCCGCTGCGCGCCTTCCACCGGAGGTTCGGTCTCAGCGAGGGAGCGGCTGTCGCCCCGTCCGTACACGCCCCGTCCGTACACGCCCCGTCAGGGCGGGCCGGAGGGGCCGCCGCGTCCGTACCGGGCCAGGGGGCGGGCGGTGGGGTTCTGCCCGACTCCGACCCGGGCAGGACCACCTCGGTCTCCAGCGGCGGTTGACGCCGGGGCCCCGGCGTCAACCGCGCCGCCGGGACGGTGCGACCGCCGGGACGGTGCGACCGCCGGGACGGTGCGACCGGCGGACGGTGAGGCCGGAGGGGCGGCGCGGACGGTGAGGCCGGAGGGGCGTGACCGCGTGGCGCACCGTACCGTCCGATCCGGACGTGAGACGTGAGGGAAGGGTGGGACACATGCGGGCAGTGATGTTCGAGGAGTTCGGGCAGGAAGCGCGGGTGCGCGAGGTGCCCGATCCGGCCCCCGCCCCGCTGGGGGTGGTGGTCCGGGTCGAGGCGACCGGGCTGTGCCGGAGCGACTGGCACGGCTGGATGGGGCACGACGACGGCATCACCCTCCCGCACGTTCCGGGTCACGAACTCGCCGGGACGATCGAGGCGGTCGGTGCCGGGGTGTCCAACTGGCGTCCCGGCGACCGGGTCACCGTTCCGTTCATCTGCGCCTGTGGGCGGTGTGAAGCCTGTGCCGCGGGGGCCCAGCAGGTGTGCGAGCGGCAGACCCAGCCCGGCTTCACCCACTGGGGCTCGTTCGCCGAGTACGTCGCCCTGGAGAACGCCGACGTCAACCTGGTGGCCGTGCCCGAGGAGCTGACCTTCGCCACCGCGGCCGGTCTGGGGTGCCGGTTCGCCACGGCGTTCCGTGCGGTCGTCGGCCAGGGCCGCGTCGCGCCGGGGGAGTGGGTCGCGGTGTACGGCTGCGGTGGCGTCGGCCTCTCCGCCGTGATGATCGCGGTGGCCGCCGGGGCCCGGGTGGTGGCCGTGGACGTCTCGGCCGCCGCCCTCGGCCTGGCGAAGTCGTTCGGTGCCGCCGCCTGCGTGGACGCCTCGGCCTACCCGGAGGGCACCGACACCCTCGTACGTGAACTCACGGGCGGTGGCGCACACCTCTCGCTCGACGCCCTCGGGTCTCCGGCGACCTGCGCCGCGTCCGTGCGGAGCCTGCGCCGGCGGGGACGCCACGTACAGGTCGGGCTGCTGCCCCCGGCGGCCGGGGACCCGGTCGTTCCGATGGCTCGCGTGATCGCCCTGGAGCTGGAGATCCTCGGCAGCCACGGAATGGCGGCCCACGACTACCCGCCGATGATGGACATGATCCGGGCGGGAAGCCTGCGCCCCGACCTTCTGGTCACCTCCGCCATCGGCCTGGCCGAAGCCCCCGCGGCCCTCGCCGCGATGGGCACGGCCCCGGGAGCGGGGGTGACGATCATCGAGCCGGGGCGTACGCGCAACGGGTAGCCGTACGCGACCGGGTGCGCCCGCCCGTGGCTGCGCCGTGTCCGTCCCCGTGCGCCCGTAACCGCGCCCGTAAACCCGCGCCCCGTACCCGTGCCGTACCTGCGCCCGCACCTGTGCCTGCGTCTGCCCCGCCGTCCGGAACCGGTTCGCTCAGCTTGCGAGCGTGCGGGGGCCGTTGCGGTTGCCGGGGCGGCGGGCGACCCAGTGGCGGACGGTGTCCGGGTACCAGTAGGGCCGGCCGTCCTCCACCTGGTCGGGGTCGGGGAGGAAGCCGTGCTTGCGGTACGAGCGCACGGTGTCCGGCAGGACCCGGATGTGTGCGGCGATGTCCTTGTAGGACCAGAGTGTGCTGTCCGTCATCGAGTGTCGCCTTTCTGCGCGTTGCCGCACCGCGACGGGGGGTGAGAGCCCGAGGGGGCCGCCGCGGTGCACCGGCTGACGATCAGTCAGTGGCGATCTGTCGAACGATCGGGAACGCCGAATCCGGGGAGTTGTCGCGCATCTGTGACGCACGTCGTACACAACCGGTACATGTATGACGAAGCCGGGCGCTCGTGGCTCGTGGCTCGAAGTCCTGCGTCCGCTCGGTGTCAGCGGCCCGGCGGACCCTTGTCGCTTCCCTGGTGCCGTGCCGTGCCGTGCCGCCCCGCCGATTCGCCCGGCCGGGGTGGCGCGTCGGCCGCGCGCCCCGCGGCCGGTCAGGGGCCGGGCAGTTCCACGGCGTGGACGAAGGCCTCCGCGAAGGCTTCGCACATCTCCTCGACGGAGGGGAGCTTGAGGTCGGGGACGAGTTCCAGGGCCGGCCGGAGCAGGAGGTGCATGAGCAAGGGGTTCGACATCTGGTGGATCAGCGCGATGAGCGGCAGGTCGCGGACACGCCCCGCCGCGACTTCGGCGGACAGCCACTCGCCGATGCTCGCGTAGAGGCGCGGAACCATGTGGCTCGCGAGGGCCTGGGTCGCTTCGTCTCCCGGGCGGGCCAGTACCTCGGCGAGGATCGCGGGGAGGACCCGGGGTTCGAGCGCGACGACCTCGGCGAGGTGCGCGTAGACCCTGCGGACCGTGCTCCGCAGGTCCCCGGGGTGGGTGGCCAGGATCGTCTCGATGTTCACGAACGGGCCGTACCGCTCGAAGATGGCCTGGGTCATGCCGTCCCGGCTGCCGAACACGGCGTAGAGGCTGTGGACCGAGCACTCGGCCGCCGCGGCGACGCGTTCGAGGGAGAGCGCGGCCAGCCCGTCGCTGCTGATGAGCGCGGCTCCCGCTTCGACGGCGCGTTCCCGTACCGGCTTCTGGCCGCCGGGGTCGACCCCGGCGGCCCGTACCGCTTCGTCGAGGGCGTGCCGCACGCCTCCGAGGCGGCGCAGCAGGGTGCTGCGGGAGACGCCCGCCTCCTGCGCGATGGCCTGCATCGGTACGTCGGCGACGGCCGCCCCGCGCTTCCGTGCCGCCCGGAGGGCCGCCTCCACCAGGTCGGACGGGACCGCGGACGCGGCTGCGGACGGCGCGTCGGACGACAAGGTGGACGGCGCTGTGGGCGACGGCCCGAATTCTTCGTTTGACACACGCATCAATGTACCTTGTATTCTTGTATCAGATCCTGCGGTGAGGGCTGTATGCCCTCACCGCACTCCCATGCTTCACCGGGCCGAGCGCGGGGCGCAGGTCCGGCGCCGGCTCCAGCGGTGACGAGCCCGCCCCTTCACTCCGGCCGCGCACGCCACGACGGCCCGCCAGGTGTTCACCGACCGGTCAACCGCAAGGAAATCCGCCATGACACAGCAAATCACCCCGCCGGCTCCCACCGGGCAGACCCGCAAACTGGTGGCCGTCGTCGTCGGCCTGGCCGCCGTCGTGATCGTCATGCTCTGCGCCTTCGCCCTCCCCTCGGTGAACAGCGGGCCTCACGAGCTGCCCCTCGGGGTCACCGGTACCGCGCAGGCCACGAAGGCCGTCACCGGCGCCCTTCCCGGAGACGAGTGGGACGTCACCGCCTACGGCGACGAGGCGGCCCTGAAGTCCGCCATCGAGAACCGTGACGTCATGGGCGGCCTCGCACTGACTCCCGGACACGTGACGGTCTACACGGCCACCGCCGCGGGCGCGCAGTCCACCGCCGCCGTGACCGCCATGGCCAACGGGATGGCGGCACAGCAGCAGGCCGAGGTCACGGTCACCGACCTCGAGCCGTTCCCCGCCGACGACCCGAAGGGGGCGGGCTTCTCCGCCGCCGCCTTCCCCATGATCTTCGGCGGCATGATTCCCGCGGTGGTCCTCACCCGCCTCTTCGCGGGCCACGCCGGACTCCGCCGCCGCCTCGCCGGAGGTCTCGCCTTCGCCGTGCTGGCCGGGTTCGCGGTCACGGCCTTCCTCCAGTTCGGCACCGGCTCCCTCAGCGGTGACTACCTCCTCAGCAGCCTCGGGATGTCCCTGGGCACGGCGGCTCTGGTGATGACCCTGCTCGGGCTGGAAGCGCTGATGGGCATGGCGGGCTTCGGCCTCGGCGCCGCCGTCGTCATGCTGCTCGGCAACCCGCTCTCCGGACTCGCCAGCGGACCCCACTGGCTCCCCGACGGCTGGGCCACCCTCGGCCAGATCCTCCCGCCGGGGGCCTCCGGGAGCCTGCTCCGCGCCAACGCCTTCTTCGACGGCACCGGCGCCGGTACACCCGCCCTCGTGCTGGCCTGCTGGGCGGTGCTCGGGCTCGTGCTGATGCTGGTCGCCGACCGCCGCGGCCCGAAGGTCCCGGTCGCCGTGCCGGAGCGGCAGGCGCAGCTCGTCTGACCCGACCGGTCGGGCCGTACGGTCGGGCCGTACGGACGGCCGCAGGGCCGGCCGCGCGGGGCGGGGGCGGGAGGCGGAGACACCGCACCCCGCCCCCGCCCCGCGCGGTCAGCGGTCAGCGGTCAGAGCGAGACCGGCGGGGTGCCGCAGGAGCGGAGGTAGGCGCGGGTGCGGCGGGCGATCGGCAGCGGGGCGTCGGGCTCGCAGGGGTACATGTCCTGCTCGACGATCGCGAAGAGGTCGGTTCCCAGCGCGCGTGCCGCGTCGAGCACCGGCTCCATCGCCGGTACGCCGCGCGGCGGTTCGCACATGACGCCCCGGGCGACGGCGGGACCGAAGGGCAGTTCCTCGGCGATCACCTTCGCCAGCACCCCGGGGTCGACCTGTTTCAGATGGAGGTACCCGATCCGCTCCCCGTACGTCCGCAGCAGCTCGACGCTGTCGCCGCCGCAGTAGGCGTAGTGCCCGGTGTCCAGGCAGAGGGAGACGAGGTCGGGGTCGGTGGCGTCGAGGAACCGTGCGACGTTCTCCGCGCTGTCGATGTGGGTGTCGGCGTGCGGGTGGACGACGATCCGCAGCCCGTACCGCTCCCGTACCTCGCGGCCGAGGCGCTCGGTCTGGGTGGTGAGGTCGCGCCACTGCGCGGGGGTGAGGGTGCGGTCCTCCAGCACCTCGCCCGTCTTGTCGTCGCGCCAGAACGACGGGATCACGACGAGGTGTTCCGCGCCCATCGCCCGGGTGAGTTCCGCGATCCCGGCGACGTGTTCCCAGGTCCGTTCCCACACCTCCGGGCCGTGGTGCAGCCCCGTGAAGACGGTTCCGGCGGAGACCCGGAGCCCCCTGCGCCGGGTCTCGTCGGCGAGCAGGGCGGGATCGGTGGGCAGATAGCCGTACGGGCCCAGCTCGATCCACTCGTACCCCGCCGCCGCCACCTCGTCCAGGAAGCGCTGCCAGGGCACCTGCCGCGGATCGTCCGGGAACCAGACGCCCCAGGAGTCGGGTGCCGAGCCGATACGGATACGCGAGGGGGCGGGTGCGGAACGGGTCATATCGGCCACCCTCGGGCCCTCTCCCGGTGGAGTCAAGGGCGCATCCGCATGTCCCGCCCAAATGTTGACGGTGTTTCGGGGTAGGGCTGGGGTGCGCCCCGAGCCGGTCCGCGACCGGGCCCCTTCCGCTCGGTCCCGCGAACCGGGGGGCACGGAGAAGGGACACGTATGCCTCAGCCGTACGACCTCATCACCATGGGGCGGATCGGGGTGGACATCTATCCGCTGCGGACGGGGGTGTCCCTCGCGCAGGTCGACACCTTCCGCAAGTTCCTCGGGGGGTCGCCCTCCAACGTGGCGGTGGCCGGTGCCCGGCTCGGACTCCGTACCGCCGTCGTCACCCGCACCGGGCAGGACCCCTTCGGCGGGTATCTGCGCCGGCAGCTGCGGGAGTTCGGGGTCGACGACCGCTGGGTGGGCGAGGTGGCCGCGTACCCGACACCGGTCACCTTCTGCGAGCTGTTCCCGCCCGACGACTTCCCGCTCTACTTCTACCGTCTGCCCAAGGCGCCCGACCTGGAGATCCACGCGGACGAACTCGACCTGGACGCGGTGCGGGCCGCCCGGATCTTCTGGGTCACCGGCACCGGACTGAGCGCCGAACCCAGCCGCACCGCGACCCTTGCCGCCCTGAACGCCCGTACCGGCGGCCCCCGGACGCCCACCGGCCCCGGAACGCCCACCGGCGGCCCCGGGGCGGCCCCGGTGCCCGGTGCGCCGGAGCGGCGGCCGGTCACCGTCTTCGACCTCGACTGGCGGCCGATGTTCTGGCCCGGCGGGGACACGGACCCGGAAGCCCCCCTCCGCTACCGCGAGGCCCTCGCGTACGCCACCGTCGCCGTCGGGAACCTGGAGGAGTGCGCCGTGGCCACCGGGGAGCGCGAACCGTACGCCGCGGCCCGCGCGCTGCTCGACGCCGGAGTCGAACTGGCCGTCGTCAAACAGGGACCCAAGGGGGTGCTCGCCGTCCATCGGAACGGTACGGTCGCCGAGGTGCCTCCGCTCCCCGTACGGGTCGTCAACGGACTCGGCGCGGGGGACGCGTTCGGCGGGGCGCTCTGCCACGGGCTGCTCGCCGGATGGGAGACCGAACGCGTGATGCGGTACGCCAACGCCGCCGGGGCCATCGTCGCCTCGCGCCTCGCCTGCTCCTCCGCGATGCCCTTCCCGGCCGAGGTGGAGGAAGCCCTCGCCCTCGGGGAGATCCCGGACCGACCCGAACCCGGGCTCGCGGACGGACCCGAACCCGGCTCCGTGAAGCAGACCGCGCAGACCGCGCAGACCGCCCCGGCCGCTCCCACCGGAGCCGACGCGTGAGCCCCGCCGCCTCCTCCCTCGCCGACCTCGTGACCCTGCGCGCCGAGCACCCGGAGGCCATCGAGGAGGCCGCCGTCCGCAGACGCCGTAGGCCCCTGGTGCGCCCCGGCGAACAGTTGCTGGTCATCGCCGCCGACCACCCCGCGCGCGGCGCGCTCGCCGTCGGGGGCCGGGCGCTCGCGATGGCGCACCGCTTCGACCTCCTCGAACGCCTCTGCCTGGCCCTCTCCCGCCCCGGCGTCGACGGGGTGCTGGCCACCGCGGACATCGTGGACGACCTGCTGCTCCTCGGCGCCCTCGAGGACAAGGTCGTCATGGGCTCGCTGAACCGCGGCGGCCTGGCGGGCGCCGCCTTCGAGCTGGACGACCGCTTCACCGGCTTCCGCCCCCTCGACCTGGCCCGGCGCGGCTTCGACGCGGGCAAGCTGCTGCTGCGCATCGACCACGAGGACCCGGGCTCCCTCGACACCCTGCACACCGCCGCCCGCACCATCGACGCGATGGCCGCCCACCGGCTGCCGGTGTTCGTGGAGCCCTTCCTCTGCCACCGGGAGGACGGCCGGCTCCGCACGGACCTCAGCATCCCCGCCGTCACCACGTCCATCGCCGTCGCCTCCGGACTCGCCGGATCGTCCGCGTACACCTGGCTGAAGGTCCCCGTCACCGAGCGCCCCGACGACATGGCCCGGGTGATGGAGGCGTCCACCCTGCCCGCCGTCCTGCTCGGCGGCGAGGTCGGCGACGACCTGGACGGGGCGTACGGGAGGTGGCGCGGCGCCCTCGAACTGCCGACCGTGCGCGGGCTGGTGGTGGGACGGGCGCTGCTCTACCCGCCGGACGGTGACGTCGCGCGCGCCGTCGACACGGCGGCCGGGCTGCTGCACCCGCGCGCCGCACACTGATCCACTCCACGAAGAACCGCGGGACAGTTCCGGGAGACACCATGACGACGTACGACGACACCCCGCACCGGCCGGGGGACCCGCCCCGGCGGCTGCACCTGAGGGGTGGCCCCGAAGACGCCCCGTACACCCTGGACATCGGGCCGGAACGGGCCCGATGGGAGCGGTCGAGCCTCCGGGTGCTCGATCTGGCGCCGGGCGGAGTTCACACACTCGTCACCGGGGAGAGTGAATGGATCGTTCTCCCGTTGACCGGCGGCTGTACCGTGCATACGGCAGGTGACATCTTTGAACTCACCGGCCGTGAGAGCGTGTTCAGCGGGGTGGCCGACTTCGCGTACCTACCGCGCGATGCCACCGCACAGATCTCCTCCGACGCGGGGGGCCGCTTCGCCCTGGCAGGAGCGAGGTGCGAGCGACAGCTCCCCGCTCGCTACGGTCCCGCGTCGGAGGTACCTGTCGAACTGCGCGGCTCCGGCGTCTGCGCCCGGCAGGTCAACAACTTCGCCGCAGCCCACACCTTCGAGTGCGACCGGCTCATCGCCGTCGAGGTCCTCACCCCTGCGGGCAACTGGTCCTCCTACCCGCCGCACAAGCACGACGAGGCCGAGCCCGGCACCGAGTCGGTGCTGGAGGAGATCTACTACTTCGAACTGGAACGCGGCGGCCCCGGCTACCACCGGGTCTCCCCGTCCCGCCCCGGCGGTGCGGACGTCATCGCCGAAGTGCGCGGCGGCGACGCCGTCCTCGTCCCGGACGGCTGGCACGGCCCGTCCATCGCACCCCCCGGGGGCGCCCTCTACTACCTCAACGTGATGGCCGGCCCGGACGCGGAACGCGCCTGGCTGATCCGCGACCACCCCGACCACGCCTGGATCAGGGACACCTGGGACGCCCGCCCGGACGATCCCCGGCTCCCGCTGTACGCCGCACCGGAGGACCGCAGGTGACCGTCCGTCTGACCACCGCGCAAGCCCTGATCGCCTTCCTCGCCCGGCAGTACACCGAACGCGACGGAGAACGCCAACGGCTGATCGCCGCCACCTGGGGCATCTTCGGCCACGGCAACGTCGCCGGAATCGGCCAGGCCCTGCTGGAATCCGGCAGCTCCGAGAGCCCGGCGGACTCCGGGACGACCCGTACGCCCCGTATGCCCCGTATGCCGTTCGTCCAAGGCCGCAACGAACAGGCCATGGTCCACGCCGCCGTCGGCTACGCCCGCCAGTCCGGCCGGCTCTCCGCCCACGCCGTCACCACCTCCATCGGCCCCGGCGCCACCAACCTCGTCACCGGCGCCGCCCTCGCCACCGTCAACCACCTGCCGGTTCTCCTCCTCCCGGGCGACACCTTCGCCACCCGCCCCGCCGACCCCGTGCTCCAGCAGCTCGAAGTCCCGTACGCCGGAGACGTGTCCGTCAACGACTGTCTGCGCCCCGTCTCCCGCTACTTCGACCGGATCACCCGCCCCGAGGCGCTGATCCCGGCGGCCCTCCAGGCGGTACGCACCCTCACCGACCCGGTCTCCACCGGCGCGGTGACCCTCGCGCTCCCGCAGGACGTGCAGGCCGAGGCGTACGACTGGCCCGAGGAGTTCCTCGCCGAGCGGGTCTGGCACGTGCGCCGCCCCGCCCCCGACCCGGACGAACTCGACCGGGCGGTACGGGCGGTGCGCGCCGCCCGCCGGCCGCTGGTGGTCGCGGGCGGCGGGGTGCGGCACAGCGGAGCCGAACAGGCTCTCGCCGCCTTCGCCGCCGAGACCGGCATCCCCGTCGCCACCACCCAGGCGGGCAAGGGCTCGCTGCGCCACGACCACCCGCAGGACGTCGGTGGCATCGGCCACACCGGCACCGCCACCGCCGACCGACTGGCCCGCGAGGCCGACCTGGTGATCGGCGTCGGCACCCGCTGGACCGACTTCTCCACCGCCTCCGCCACGCTCTTCCCCGACCCGGCGACCCGGTTCGTCAACCTCAACGTCACCGGGTTCGACGCCCACAAGCAGGCCGCCCTCCCGCTCGTCGCGGACGCCCGTACCGGCCTCGAAGCGCTCGCCGCCGCCCTGCGCGCCCGCGGACACCGGACCGACCCGGGCTACGAGAGCGCGTACACGGCGGCGAAGGCCCGCTGGGAGGAGCGGGTGGACGCCGCGTTCGCCGCCCCCGACCCCGGTGCCGCGCCCACCCAGACCCAGGTACTCGGCCTGCTGGACGCCCTCGTCACCGAGGACGACGTCCTGATCAACGCGGCCGGCTCGCTCCCCGGCGACCTGCACCAGCTCTGGCGGGCCCGTTCGCCGCGGCAGTACCACGTCGAGTACGGCTACTCCTGCATGGGTTACGAGATCCCGGCGGCCATCGGCGTCCAGCTCGCCGCCCCCGGCCGCCCGGTCTGGGCGCTCGTCGGCGACGGTACGTACCTGATGAACCCCACCGAGATCGTCACCGCCGTCCAGGAGCGGCTGCCGGTCAAGCTCGTGGTGCTCGACAATCACGGGTACGCCTCCATCGGCGGGCTCTCCGAATCCGTCGGCGGCGAACGCTTCGGCACCGCCTACCGCCACCGGGACAGCGGCGGCGCCTACACCGGCGACCCGCTCCCGCTGGACCTCGCCGCCAACGCCGCCTCCCTCGGCATGCGGGCCCTGCGCGCCCGCACCGTGGGCGAACTCCGCGCCGCCCTCGCCGAGGCGCGCGCCGCCGACCACCCCGTCTGCGTCCACGTCACGCTCGCCACGCCAACCGTCGACTCCGGGGGCCGAACACCCGACAGAGTGTCGGGCCCCCCTCCGGCGCAGGCGTGGTGGGATGTGCCCGTGGCCGAGACGGCCACCCGCCCATCGGCGGTGGAGGCCCGCGAGGTGTACGACCGGCGGCGGGCGGCCCGGCGCCGTCGTCTCTGACGTCCGAGAAGTCCGAAGGAGATCGTCATGACCAGGACCGTCCATCACTGGATCGGTGGCAAGACCGTCGAGGGCACGTCGGGCGAGTTCGGCCCGGTCACCGACCCCGCGACCGGAGAGGTCACCACCCGCGTCGCCCTCGCCTCGGCCGAGGAGGTGGACGCCGCGGTCACCGCCGCCAAGGCCGCCTTCGCGACCTGGGGCCTCTCCTCGCTCTCCACCCGTACGTCCGTCCTGTTCCGCTACCGCGCGCTGCTCGACGCCCACCGCGACGAGATCGCCGCCCTGATCACCGCCGAGCACGGCAAGGTGCACTCCGACGCGCTCGGCGAGGTGGCCCGGGGGCTGGAGATCGTCGAGCTGGCCTGCGGGATCACCACCCAGCTCAAGGGCGAACTCTCCACCCAGGTGTCCGGCGGGGTGGACGTCTCCTCCATCCGGCAGCCGCTGGGCGTCGTCGCGGGGATCACCCCGTTCAACTTCCCGGCCATGGTGCCGATGTGGATGTTCCCGCTCGCCGTCGCCTGCGGCAACACCTTCGTCCTCAAGCCGAGCGAGAAGGACCCGTCGGCCTCGGTGCTGCTGGCCGAACTCGCCGCCGAGGCCGGGCTGCCGGACGGGGTGCTGAACGTCGTGCACGGCGACAAGATCGCGGTCGACGCGCTGCTCTCCCACCCGGACGTGGCCGCCGTCTCCTTCGTCGGCTCCACCCCGATCGCCCGCTACATCCACGCCACGGCATCCGCCAACGGCAAGCGCGTCCAGGCGCTCGGCGGTGCGAAGAACCACATGCTGGTGCTGCCCGACGCCGACCTGGACGCCGCCGCCGACGCGGCGGTCTCGGCCGCCTACGGCTCCGCGGGCGAGCGCTGCATGGCGATCTCGGCGGTCGTCGCGGTCGGCGCGATCGGGGACGAGCTGGTCGCCCGCATCAAGGAGCGCGCACAGAAGATCAAGATCGGGCCCGGCACGGACCCCGACTCCGAGATGGGCCCGCTGATCACCGCCGCCCACCGCGACAAGGTCGCCTCCTACGTCACCGGCGCGGCCGCCCAGGGAGCCGAGGTCGTCCTCGACGGAACCGGCCACACCGTGGAGGGCTTCGAGGACGGGCACTGGATCGGCATCTCGCTGCTGGACCGCGTCTCCACCGACTCCGACGCCTACCGCGACGAGATCTTCGGCCCCGTCCTCGTCGTGCTCCGGGCCGGCACGTACGAGGAGGGCGTCGCCCTCATGAACGCCTCCCCGTACGGCAACGGCACCGCGATCTTCACGCGTGACGGCGGTGTCGCCCGCCGCTTCCAGCTGGAGATCCAGGCCGGCATGGTCGGCGTGAACGTGCCGATCCCGGTCCCGGTCGGGTACCACTCCTTCGGTGGCTGGAAAGACTCCCTCTTCGGCGACCACCACATCTACGGCAACGACGGCGTGCACTTCTACACCCGCGGCAAGGTCGTCACCACCCGCTGGCCGGACCCGGCCGACGCCCCGTCCGGCGTCGACCTCGGCTTCCCGCGCAACCACTGACCCGGCCGCCGATCCCGGCCGCCGATCCCGGCCGCCGATCCCCGGCCGCCTACCCCCGGCCGACGATCGCGGCCGACGATCCCGGCCCCGGCCGGACCGACGAAGCGGCGCCCCACGGCTGGATTGCCGTGGGGCGCCGCTCCGTTCGCTCCTGCTCAGCCGGGCCCGGTCAGCGCGCGCCTGCCCGGGCCGTGCCGTGCCACCTCGTCACCCGGTGGGGCCCCGCCCCTCCGGTGCGCTCAGCGGCGGTGGTCGCGGACGGGGCCGCGGTTGTCGTCGCGGTCGTGGCCACGGTTGTCGTCACGGCCGTGACCGCGGTTGTCGTCACGGCCGTGACGGCCCCACGACTTCTGGTCGATCTTGTTGCCGCGGGAGTCGCGCAGCGTGGCGGTGTCGTTGTTGTCCCACACGTAGTTGTTGCGGTCCTGGTAGACGTCCGTGCGGGTGTCACGGCCCACACCGGTGTGCACACGCACCGACGAGCGGCCCGCGAGACGCAGGTCGAAGCGGTAGGTGCGACGGCTCTCGTCGGTGAGCGTCCAGCCGCGCAGGTTCACGGCCTGACGCGAGGTGTTGGTGACGGTCACCCACTCGTCGTTCAGCGAACGGTTGGAGCGGGTCTCCCGGCCCGGGCTGTCGTACTGGATCTGGCCCAGGACGATCGAGGAGCGCGGGGCGGGCTTCACGCGGTCGTGTCCGCGGTCGTGGCCGTCCGCGGTGGCCGGCAGAGCGGCTGCCGCCAGCAGGGCGCCGGACGCGAGGACAGTAGCGGTGATCCGTCGTGCGGTACGGGACATGGGACCCCTCGGTACAGGCCCGGAACACGAGGTCCGGGCGGTTCTCGGCCCCGGCGTTCGCTGCCGGGAGCACAGACTCTGTCGGGATTCGCCGATGGCCGGAAGTCGCTCAGGAGCGCGGTTACACAGTGCAGACATTTCCGTTATGGACGGATGTAGCTCGCACTCGCCGCAATCGTCGGGACCCTGTCAAATGGTGCGCAATGCACCCACCCTTGTGCCGCAAGGGAAGGCCCGGCTGTGTGCGCCCCGTGCTCCGCCTTGTGATGTCTTGTGTGCGCCCTGTGAAGAAGATGCAGGAACGTAACGGCAGTTTTCGGGCAAATCGAATGGGCGTCTGCATTGTTCCGGCGAAGTCGCTGAACAGTTCGACGGTGAGATCGTTCCGTCGCGGGCGGAACACCGGAAGTTCGCCGCTCGGACCGCCCCGGGGCGGTCCCGGGGGCCGTCGCGCACCCCTCGGAGGGCCGGGGCCAGCCTTTATGCTCACGGGATGGAGCAGACGGAAGTCCTGAAGCGAGTGATCGGCATCCTCACCGAGGCCGGCGAGATCCAGCGGCTCCTCGAAGAGGACGTGGAGCGCGACGACGTCGACATGGAGGGCAGTGTCGTCACCGCCCTGCTGAACGAGACGATGCCGCGCATCGCGATCCCCGGGGACGCCACCGTCGAGGAGATGGCCGCCCTGATCGGCCGCGAGGTGGGCGGCGCGGTCGAGCAGTTGGTGGGGGCGTTCACCCTCGCCTACACGATGCTGGCGCGGGTGCACGACTCCGGCCAGACCGACGTCTCCTCCACCGACGTGCTCCGCGACCTGGCCCTGCAGGCCGAGAGCGGCCCCGCCGGTGGCCCCGGGGGCGACGCCACCGAACACTGACCCGCCGTCATCACCGCGAGCCGCCGGGCCACGCCGGGGAAAACCCGGTGCGGGGGTCCGGCACGGTCGCCGAGACTGGTCCGATGAGCACACCGCAGTACGAGGTGCGTGCCCGGCACACCGAGACCACCGTCACCGTCTACCAGGCCTACCGGCCGGAGATCGGCCTCCCCGCAGCCCGCGACGGCCGCTTCCCGCCTGTCTGGAAGCGCGACCGGATGACCTGGATCAAGCCGAGCTTCCTCTGGATGATGTACCGCTGCGGCTGGGCTCTCAAGGAGGGCCAGGAGACGGTCCTCGCCGTCGAGATCACCCGCGAGGGCTTTGCCTGGGCCCTGGAGCACGCCGAACTCTCCCACTACGTACGCGGTCTCCACCCCGACCGTGCCGCCTGGCGCCGCAGCCTCCGCCGCGCACCCGCCCGCGTCCAGTGGGACCCCGAACGCGATCTGCGGCTGAACCCGCTCCCGTACCGCTCGCTCCAGCTCGGCCTGTCCGGCGAGGCGGCCGCGCGGTACGCGGACGAGTGGACCGTCACCATCTCCGACGTCACTCCGCTCGCCCGGGAGATCCACCACCTCGTCCGCGCCGGAAGCCTCGACGAGGCGACCGCCCTGCTGCCCCGGGAGACGCCCTACACCCCGGACCCCGCACCCCGGCCCGCGTGAGGGACGGCGCGGACCGGGGTACGCGGACGCGGAACCCGGACTACCCCTCGGTGATTTCCTGTTCCGCCTCCGCCCCGGTGTCCGGCACCCCCGGCAGGGTGAAGACGAAGCGGGTGCCCGAGGTGTACGCGGTGTCCAGGGCGATCGAGCCGCCGTGGTGCTCGACGATCTTCTTGCAGAGGGCCAGGCCGATGCCGTTGCCCTCGTAGCTCTCGCGGGTGTGCAGCCGCTGGAAGATGACGAAGACCCGCTCCGCGTACTCGGGCGCGATGCCGATGCCGTTGTCCGTCACCGAGATCTCCCAGAAGGGGCGCCGCGCCTCCTCGCTCCCCTCGCGGGCCGGGTTCGTGGTCCGGCAGGCGGTGACGCGGATGTCGGGTGCGGTCCCGGGCGCCCGGAACTTGATCGCGTTGGAGATCAGGTTCTGCAGCACCAGGCCGAGTTGGGTCGGCTGCCCGTGGACCGTCGGCAGGTCCTCGTAGGTGACGGTGGCCCCGGTCTGCTGGACGGCGACGTCGAGATCGCCGACGGTCCGGCGCACCAGATCCGTCAGGTCGACCTCCCGTTCGTCGGTGTGCAGCCGGCCGACCCGGGAGAAGGTCAGCAGGTCGTTGATGAGGAGCTGCATGCGGTTGGCACCGTCGACGGCGAAGGAGATGTACTGCCGGGCCCGGTCGTCGAGCTGCTCGGCGTACCGCCGCTCCAGCAGCTGGCAGAAACTCGCCACCTTGCGCAGGGGCTCCTGGAGGTCGTGCGAGGCGACGTACGCGAACTGCTCCAGCTCCTCGTTGGAGCGGCGCAGTTCGACGGTCTGGGCGTCGAGCGCGGCCCGCGCCCGGTCCTTGAGTTCGAGGTCCTCCGCGAGACGGCGCCGCATGGCGTCCACGTCGGCGGCGAGGACCTGGATGTCGGCCGGGCCGGTGGGGGTGAGCGCGTGGTCGTAGTCCCCGGAGGCGACCGTGCGGACATCGGCCCGCAGCCGGTCCAACGGCCGCTGCACGCCCAGCCGCAGGCCCGCGAAGGCCAGACCCATCACGGCCAGCACCACGGCGGCGATCACGGTGAAGACCGTGTTGCGCATGGTGCGCACGGAGGCCAGGTCCTCACGCGCCCGGTCGCGCTCCGCGGAGATGTGCTGCTGCTGGACCCGCAGGGCGGTGCGCAGGGCGTCGAACTGGGTCCGTCCGCTCTCCGCGCGCTCCTGGGCCAGGGCGGTGGGGTCCGGGGCGGCGGCGATGGGCCGGGCGACCGAGGCGTGCCACGCCTCGGCGAGCTCGTCCACCTCGGCCAGATCGGCGGAGGCCCGGGTGTCCCCGGACGTGAGGTCCTTCAGCTCGTCCATGGCGGTCTTCTGCTGGGTCAGACCGTCGCGGTAGGGGGCGAGGAACTCCTCGTCGCCGGCCAGGCCGTAACCGCGGATTCCCGTCTCCTGGTTGACCAGCGCCGCCTCCATGCGTACCGAGGAGATGAGCGCGGGGGACCAGCGGTCGGCGAGCCGCTGGTTGACCGCCGTGGACCGGACCAGGGCCCAGGTGCCGCAGCTGCCGAGGGCGAGCAGCACCACCAGGGCCACAGTGGTGCCGGTGACGAGCCAGCGGCTGGTGCTCCAGCCGCGCCGCTCCCGCGCCGGGGCGGGATCGGCCGGCCGCGGACCCTCTTCGGCGCTCTGCACGGTGGTTGCCTCTCTCTGGCCGGGGGAACGTCGGTGAACCCCCGTGCTCCGGCTGCCCGCCCGAGCGCGGGTCACCCTACCCCGCCGACAACGCAGGTTGTCGCGGGCCTCCGGATCCGACTACGGTGCGGCCATGACAGTGGAGACCTCGGCACGTCCCGGGACCGCCGAGCTCGCCGACCGGGCGCGCCGCGCGGTCGCGGACCTGGCACAGCGGCTGGCGCTGGAGCCGGACGCCGTCATCCCCGCCGGAGAAGTCCCGGACGACGGCGACCCCCCGCCGGACGAGCACTGGACCGACCCACTGGCCTCGCTGCGCGCGCTGGCCCTTCTCAGCCGAGCGGTGGACGAGTGCGCCGCACGGGCGGCCCGCGCCGCCGCCGACGAGGGGGCCGGCTACCCCCAGCTGGGCAGCGCCTGGGGCGTCAGCCGGCAGGGCGCCCGTAAACGCTGGCCCGGCCTGGTCTTCACCGCACGACCGTCCTCCCGCCCCCTGCCCAACGATCACCGGAGCCCCCACATGAACGGCCTTGCACCCCGGCGCACCTACACCGTCCTGCTCGTGGAGGACGACGTGGCCGACGCCATGCTCATCGAGGAGGCCCTGATCGAGCGCGGGATGGCGCGGGGCATCAACCGGGTCGACGACGGGGTGTCCGCCCTGGAGTACCTCCGCGACCCCGCGAAGGACCGCCCGGACCTCATCGTGCTCGACCTCAACATGCCCCGCATGAACGGCCGTGAGCTGCTCGGCGTGCTCAAGAACGACGACGAGCTCTCCAGCATCCCGATCGTGGTCCTCACCACCTCGGCCGCGCCGGACGACGTCCAGGACGCGTACACGCAGCACGCGAACGCCTACGTGACCAAGCCGGTCAACCTGGACGACTTCGTTCACACCGTCCAGAGCATCGACAGCTTCTTCCTGGAGACGGCCGTCCCGCCCCGGCAGGACCCGCTCGGCGGCTGAGCACCACGGGGACCCCGGGGCGCGGCCGCGCGTACCGCGTCCGCAGTAGGCGCCCCCGGGCCGTACCTCTCAAGGAGGCCGGGCGGTTCCGCCCTCCGGCCCGGGGAACCCGTCCCGCGTCCCTTTAGGGTCGTGACATGGAGACCTCTACCGCACGACGGCTCCGGTGGCCCCGCCCGCGCGGCCGATGGGCGGCGGCCGTCGCCGCACTCGTCGTGCTCGCCGGCGTCGGCACCTGGACCGCCGTGGCCGACGACGGCACACCCGCCGTGCACCGCCAGGACCGGACCATCCGCGACGGCGAAGTCGCCCTCGACACCTCGTACTTCACCGCCGACGGCGGCGGCCGGCGCCCCGCCGTGCTCCTCGGCCACGGGTTCGGCGGCAGCAAGGACGACGTACGCGCCGAGGCCGAGAAGCTCGCGGCGGACGGGTACGCGGTCCTCACCTGGTCCGCGCGCGGATTCGGCGAGTCCGGCGGCGAGATCGGCCTCAACGACCCGGACACCGAGGTCGCGGACGTCTCCCGCCTCATCGACTGGCTCGCCGCCCGCCCCGAAGTACGGCTCGACGCCGAGGGCGACCCGCGCGTCGGCGTCACCGGCGCCTCCTACGGTGGCGCGGTCTCCCTCCTCGCCGCCGGGTACGACGACCGCGTCGACGCCGTCGCACCCGTCATCACCTACTGGAACCTCGCCGACGCGCTCTTCCCGGACGGGGTGTTCAAGAAGCTCTGGGCCGGGATCTTCGTCAGCAGCGGCGGCGGCTGCCAGAAGTTCGAGAAGCGGCTCTGCGCGATGTACGAACGCGTCGCGGCGAGCGGCGTACCGGACGCGGAGGCGCGCGCCCTGCTGACGGAACGCTCGCCCTCCGCCGTCGCCGACCGCATCGACGTGCCCGCCCTCATCGTGCAGGGCCAGACCGACTCCCTCTTCCCGCTCGGCCAGGCCGACGCCATGGCGAAGACCATCGCGGCCAACGGCGCACCGGTCTCCGTCGACTGGATCGCCGGCGGCCACGACGGCGGCGACACCGAGGACACCCGGGTCCAGGACCGTATCGGCGCCTGGTTCGACCGCTACCTCAAGGACGACAAGAGCGCCGACACCGGCCCCGCCTTCCGGGTCACCCGCACCGGCGGCGTCGACTCCACCGACGGGGCCGCCCTCACCCGCGGCGCGAGCGCTGACCGCTACCCCGGACTGCGCGGCGGCACCCAGGAGTTCGCCCTCCGAGGAGGGACCGCGACCGTACGCAACCCGGCCGGCGGCAGCCCGCCCGCGATCTCCGCCGTCCCCGGACTCGGCGCCGGACTCTCCCAGCTCTCCTCCCTCGGCGTCGGCCTCTCGCTGGACTTCCCCGGGCAGCACGCCACCTTCGACAGCGCCCCGCTGACCTCCTCGGTCCGCGCCACCGGCACCCCGGCCGTGACGGTCACCGTGAAGGCCCGCACCGGCGACGCCGTCCTCTTCGGCAAGGTGTACGACGTCTCGCCGGACGGCAAGCGCCAGGAACTGCCCGCGCAGCTCGTCGCCCCCTTCCGGATCACCCCCGAGCAGCAGGGCAAGCCGCTGGAGCTGACCCTGCCCGCCGTCGACCACGCCTTCGACGCCGGACACCGCCTCCGCCTGGTCCTCTCCGCCACCGACCTCGGCTACGCGTCCCCGGCCGAGCCGAACACGTACACCGTCTCCGTCGACGGCCCGCTCTCCGTACCCACCGACGCCGGACTGAGCGCGGCGGCCGCCGCACTGCCGTGGTGGACCTGGGGACTTCCGGCCGCCGCCCTCCTGGTGGCCGCGGCCCTGCTGCTCACCGCGCGCCGCCGCACCACGACACCCGCCCCGGACCCGGGACTCGCGGGCGTGCCGCTCCGGATCACCGGGCTCACGAAGAAGTACGCGGGTGTCGCCGACCGTTACGCCGTCGAGGACCTCGGCTTCCGCGTCGAACAGGGCCAGGTCCTCGGACTCCTCGGCCCCAACGGCGCCGGGAAGACCACCACCCTGCGGATGCTGATGGGCCTCATCACCCCCGACGCGGGCGAGATCCGCGTCTTCGGCCAGGCCATCCGCCCCGGCGCCCCGGTGCTCTCCCGGGTCGGCGCGTTCGTCGAAGGCGCCGGCTTCCTGCCGCACCTGACCGGCCGCGCCAACCTGGAGCTGTACTGGCAGGCCACCGGCCGCCCCGCCGAGGACTCCCGGATGGACGAGGCGCTGGAGATCGCGGGCCTCGGCGACGCGCTCGCCCGGGCCGTACGCACCTACTCCCAGGGCATGCGCCAGCGCCTCGCCATCGCCCAGGCCATGCTCGGCATGCCCGACCTCCTCATCCTCGACGAACCGACCAACGGCCTCGACCCGCCCCAGATCCGCGAGATGCGCGAGGTGATGATCCGGTACGCGGCCGGCGGCCGGACCGTCATCGTCTCCAGCCACCTCCTCTCCGAGGTCGAACAGTCCTGCACCCACCTCGTGGTCATGGACCGGGGCCGGCTCGTCCAGGCGGGCCCGGTCGCGGAGATCACCGGCTCCGGCGACATGCTGCTCGTCACCACCGCCGACGAGATCGCCGAACCGGTACTCCGCAAGATCGAGGCCCTCGCGGGCGTCGCCTCGGCCGTCCGCACCGAGGACGGGCAGGGGCTGCTGGTCCGGCTCGACGGCACCAGCACCTCCGCGCTGATCACCGAACTCGTCCGGCTCGACGTTCCGCTCACCGGCGTCGGACCGCACCGCCGCCTGGAGGACGCGTTCCTCACCCTGATCTCCGGAGGCTCCGCATGAGCGACGTCCTCACCGGTACCGGCTCCGGTCCCGCACCCGGCCCCGGCCCCGCACCCGGCAGGACCGCGCCCGGCTACCACCCCCGGCGCACCCTCCCGCTGCGCGTCGAGGCGATGCGGCAACTGCGCCGCCGCCGAACCCTGCTGATGGGCGGGGTGCTGGTGGCGCTCCCGTTCATCCTGATCATCGCCTTCGCCATCGGCGGCACCCCAGGCTCCCAGGGAGGCTCGGCCGACCGGATCAACCTGATGGACACCGCCACCGCCTCGGCAGCCAACTTCGCCGCCGTCAACCTGTTCGTCTCGGCGGGCTTCCTGCTGGTGGTGCCGGTCGCACTGTTCTGCGGCGACACCGTCGCCTCCGAGGCGAGCTGGTCCTCGCTGCGCTACCTCCTCGCCGCACCCGTGCCCCGTATCCGGCTGCTGTGGTCCAAGCTCGTCGTCGCCCTCGGCTTCAGCCTGGCCGCGATGGTGCTGCTCCCGCTGGTCGCCCTCGCGGCCGGGGCGGCGGCCTACGGCTGGGGGCCGCTCCAGCTTCCGACCGGCGGCGAACTCGCCCAGTCCGCGGCCCTGCCCCGGCTGGCGCTGGTCGTCGGGTTCATCTTCGTCTCCCAACTCGTCACCGCCGCACTGGCGTTCTGGCTCTCGACGAAGACGGACGCACCCCTGGGCGCGGTGGGCGGCGCGGTCGGCCTGACCATCGTCGGCAACGTCCTGGACGCGGTCACCGCACTCGGCCACTGGCGCGACTTCCTGCCCGCGCACTGGCAGTTCGCCTGGGCGGACGCCCTCCAGCCCCAGCTGGAGTGGAGCGGCATGGTCAAGGGCTCGGCCGTGTCGGTGACGTACGCACTGGTCCTCTTCGCCCTGGCCTTCCGGGGATTCAGCCGGAAGGACATCGTGTCGTAGGCGGCGCGGCCGGCTCGCGTCAGGGAAGGAGCACCAGCCGACCGCGAATCCCGCCCGCCGCGAGCCGGTCGTGCGCCTCGGCGGCGCGTTCGAGCGGGAGGGTCTCGGCGACCCGCAGCGTCAGACCCATGGCGGCAAGATCGGCCAGGGCGGCCCCATCAGCACGGATCCACTGCTGGTGGACCCGGATGCCGCGCAGCGGGAGCGGGGCCGAACCGCCGACCACCGTGGCGTAGGCGCCGCCGCCGCGGACAGCGGCCAGGGCACGGATTCCCAGTCCCGCCGTGTCGAGCGCGCCGTCGACCCCGCCCGGCACCAGGCGGCGGACCTCGGCCGCGAGGTCGGACGCGTCCCGGCCGACGACCCGTTCGGCGCCGATGCTTCGGACGAACCCCTCGTCGGCGGGACCGGCCTGGGCGACGACGCGCAGGCCGCGCCGGACCGCCAGCTCGACGGCGAACCCCCCGACCGCCCCGGAGGCTCCGGTCACCAGCACCGTGGCGCCCGCGGCGAGGCCGAGCAGGCCGAGGGACTGGAGGGCGGTGAGTCCGTTCAACGGCAGCGTCGCCGCGGCCGCGGCGGAGGCGTCGGCCGGCGCGGGCGCGATCGCGGTCGCGTCCAGGACCAGGTATTCGGCGTAGGCGCCCAAGGACACGTCGAGCAGGTCGCGCAGCCCGATCACCCGCTGCCCCGGTGCGAACGCAGTCACCCCCGTCCCGAGCCGGTCGACGACGCCCGCGGCGTCCCATCCGATGCCCGTGCGCTCGCGGGCGGCCATCAGCCCGGCTCCGACGAGCTCTCCTGAACGGGTGACCAGATCCACCGGATTGACGGTCGCCGCCTCGACACGGATGCGCACCTGCCCGGGGCCGGGCTCCGGCAGCACAACCGTCACGGGCCCGAGCACCTCGGGTCCGCCGTAACCGTGGGCGACCACCGCACGCATCTTCTCTTCGTTCGTCATGCCGCCCACCGTAGGAAGTCCTACTCTCCCTCAGGAAGAACGCACTTCGTGGTGCGTACGGCACCGAAAGGAGAGCCATGCCCACCCGCACGGCCGCCCAGCGCCGGAACGAAGCGAGCATCGTCTACGACGCGTACCTCGCCGAATGCCCTGCCCGACAACTGCTGGACCGCATCTCCGACAAGTGGGTCAGCCTCGCCGTCAACGCACTCGCCGACGGCCCGCAGCGGTACACCGAACTGCAGCGCCGACTGGCGAGCGTGAGCCAGAAAATGCTCACCCAGACTCTGCGGAATCTGGAACGCGACGGGCTGGTGTCGCGGACCGTGACCCCGGCCGTCCCGGTCCGCGTCGCGTACGAGCTGACCCCGCTCGGCCGTTCGCTGCTGCCGGTCATGCGCGCGATCAAGGGCTGGGCGGAGGAGCACATGGAGGAGGTGCGCGCCGCCCGCGCCACCTACGACGCGCCGGGCACGGGGGCCGCGGACGGGGGCTCGGCGGGCCGAGGCGATCGCCCGACGACCCCGGACCACGGCGCGGACACCGCTTCGTAGGGACATCGTGTCCGGAACCTGATGTTCCGAGGTTTCCCGTCGGCGGGGCGCCCACCGACTGCTCTCCGTCACCGCATCGAGACGCATCCGCAACCGGTTCGACGGCTCCCCGCGGCCCCCTCGCGCGTCCCATTCACAGATGTCGACGACAGGGGGCCAGAGATGAACCACGGCACATCGAGACACCCGGCCGGCCGGGCGCGGGCAGGGGCGGCGTTCGCCGCGCTGCTGGTGAGCGCCGCGCTGCTCGCCGGATGCTCGGCGAGCGGCTCGGGCGGCCACAGCTCCGACGGCTACGCCGCGGACAAGAGCGGCGGGAGCGTCCCCGCCCCCGCGGCCACCGACGCGGCGGGCAAACAGGCGAAGGGCGACGCGCCCGCGCCCGACTACCTCTCCACCTTCGCGCTCGACGTGGACACCGCCAGTTACGGATACGCGCGCCGCGTCCTCGCCGACGGGCAGCTCCCCAAGCCCGAGACGGTACGGCCCGAGGAGTTCGTCAACAGCTTCAAACAGGGGTACGCCCGACCCGGCGGCGACGGCTTCTCCGTCAGCGTCGACGGGGCGCGCACCGGGGGAGGGGCGGAGGACTGGTCGCTGCTGCGGGTCGGACTCGCCACCAAGGCCGCCGACGACACCGCCCCGAGGCCGCCCGCCGCCCTCACCTTCGTCGTCGACATCTCCGGATCCATGGCCGAAACCGGCCGCCTGGACCTGGTGCGCACCTCGCTCGCGTACCTCACCGAGCAACTGCGCGACGACGACTCGGTGGCCCTGGTCACCTTCAGCGACGAAGCCGAGACCGTACTCCCCATGACCGCACTGCGCGGCCACCGCACGAAGATCCGCGAGGCCGTCGAAGCGCTCCACACGGACAGTGCCACCAACGTCGCCGCCGGGGTGGAACGCGGCTACGACGAGGCCGTGGAAGGCCGCCGCGAGGGAGCCACCAACCGCGTCGTGCTGCTCTCCGACGCTCTCGCCAACACCGGGGAGACGGACGCCGACGCGATCCTGGAGCGGATCGACAGCTCACGGCGCGAGTACGGCATCACCCTCTTCGGCGTCGGCGTGGGCAGCGACTACGGCGACGCGCTGATGGAACGGCTCGCCGACAAGGGCGACGGCAACACCACGTACGTCGCCGACGAGGCCCAGGCCCGCAAGGTCTTCGTCGACCAGCTCCCCGCCCACGTCCAGCTGCGCGCCCGCGACGCCAAGGCACAAGTCGCCTTCGACCGGAAGACGGTCCAGCAGTTCAAGCTCATCGGGTACGAGGACCGGGCCGTCGCCGACGAGGACTTCCGCGACAACAGCGTGGACGGCGGCGAGGTCGGCCCCGGGCACACGGTGACCGCGCTCTACGCCGTACACCTGCGCAAGGGGGCCTCGGGCCATGTCGCCACCGCCACCGTGCGCTGGCTCGACCCGAAGACCCGGAAGGCGCGGGAGGAGACCGGATCGGTGGAGACCGACGCCCTCGGCGGAGCGCTCTGGGGCGCCGCCGACGCACGCCTCCAAGTGACAGCGGCGGCGGCCTACTTCGCCGACATCCTGCGCGGCGGAACCCTCCCCGGCGCCCCGGGACTCGGCGAACTCACCTCCCGGACGCGGAAACTGGCCGCCGAGACCGAGGACGGCTCGGTGGCCAAGCTGGCCGACGCCATCAGCCAGGCCGCCGAACTCACGGGCGAGGAAGGCGAGATGCCGAGCGCACCGGCCGAGGGGGAGATGGACTGAGGGGCGGTCCCGGCGGAACCGACGGGGCGGGGCGGCCGCACCCAGGGGCCGCACAGCCCCGCCGGCTCACCCCGTCTCACACGTTCGGCACCTTGAGCCTCGCCCAGCTGTCCTCGCCCGGGACCCCGTCGGCAGCGTCGCCGGCGTATCCGAGCTTGCGCTGCCAGGCGGCGTACGAAGCGCGGTCGGACGCCGACCAGGTGGGCCCTGGCCCGACCGCGTACAGGTCGCAGCCCTCCGCCACCAGCCGCTTGCCCATGGCGGTGATGATCGGACTGTTGCGCCCGATCGTGAAGAACCCGGCCCCGGGGAACGGCTCGTACGGCTCCGGCAGCGGCCCGTCCGGAGCCGCGCCGAGCCGGACGCCGATCCGGTCGCGCATCGCGGTCATCGGGAAGCCGCGCGGGTCGACCTTCCCCGGCTGCCACTCCAGATGCCCGATCACCGAGCGCTCGGACCACTTGTGGGCGCGGCAGAGCGCCGCCGACACCCGTTCGATCGCCAGCAGTTGGGCGGCAGGCCAGGGGTCCTGGCCGTCGCCCAGGTTGACGCACTCGAAGCCGTAGAAACGGGCGTTGCCGTCGGTGTTCGCCTCGTTGTCGGCGGGCAGCACCGCCGCCTCGGCGATCACCGCGCGCAGCACGTCGTCGTCGCCGAGGCCGGCGTGGTTGGCACGGCCGTTGCCGACCAGGTGGACCGTGCCCTCCTTGTCGATGACCCCGTGGCAGAGCGGCCCGGGGAGGTCGGAACGTCCGGAGTAGCAGAGCTCCACGGAGTTCGCGGTGCCCGAAGTGACGGTGTGATGGATCATCACGCCATTGACCGGGCCCCAGGGGCCCTTGTGATCACGGTTGTTGGTCCGCCAGCTCTTGTACTCCACCACCTTCAGACCCTCGTCGCGGAGGGCCTTCAGCAGGGTGTCGGCGGTCAAGGGGGTTGCCATGGTGGTGCTCCCTCGGTGCAACTTCGTCTGCGCGGTCGTACGGGAATCTTGTGCCCCTCCGTAACCCCTTCCGAACCATCGGTCACCGGGGCGGGGCGCGCAGCGTATCGCGCGGCGTTCTGCCCCAGTGGCCGAAGAGACCGAATCCCGCCCTACCGGGTGACCCGCACCGTTGTGCGCAGAGGCAGGTCGGCCGAGGAGCGGCCCACCGCGAACTCGTACGACCCCGGCAGCAGGGTCCAGCCGTCCTCCACCGACCGCCACACCGCCAGCGCCTCCCGGCGGACGTCCAGCGCGACGGTGGCCGAGGCGCCCGGCTTCAGCGTCACCTTGGCGAACGCCTTGAGCTGCGACGGGGGTTCGCCCGCGGGCGCGGGGAAGGTGACGTACAGCTGCACGACCTCGCTGCCCGCCCGGGAGCCGGTGTTGCGGACCCGCACGGTCGCCCGGTGACCGTGCGGGGCGGGAACCACCCGGAGGTCGGAGAGGGCGAAGGTGGTGTACGACAGGCCGTGGCCGAACGGGAAGAGCGGCCGCTCGCCCGAGCGCGCGTACCAGCGGTACCCGACGGCCAGCCCCTCGTCGTAGTAGACCTGCTTCCCGTCGCCGGGGAACTCCACCGGCCGCTTGGCCGGCCCCTGCGTCTCCGTCGCCGGGAAGGTCTCCGGGAGGCGGCCCCCGGGCTCCGCGTCACCGAAGAGCATCGCGGCGACCGCGTTGCCCTGTTCCTGGCCGCCGTACCAGTTGGCGATCACCGCCGGGACCGCGGGCAGCCACGGCATCAGCACGGCGCCCGAGGTGTTGAGCACCACCACGGTACGGGGGTTGGCCGCGGCGACCGCGGCGATCAGCTCGTCCTGGTCGGCGGCGAGGGCCAGGGTGGAGCGGTCCATGCTCTCGGCCGTCACGTCCACGACCACCACCACCGCCACCTCGGCCGCGGCCGCCGCGGCAGCCGCCTCCGCGATCAGCCGGTCCTGCCCCGGCTGGTGGCCGACCCGCAGGCTCGGGGTCCCGGAGGCGTGCCGGTAGGTGACCTCGATGGTGTGGGGGCCCTCCGCCAGGGTCACGAAGCCGTTCTGGACCGCCTCGGCCCCGGTCGCGAAATCGGCCACCACCGACCCGTCGATCGTCAGGACCACCGCCCCGCCGCCGCTGAGCGAGAACCGGTGACGCCCGGCGACGGACGCCGTGTACGTACCGGTGTACCGGGCCGACCAGGCACCGGTCCGGCCGCTCACCGGGGCCGGAGCCCCCGTCCAGTCGAGGCGGTCGGTGGTCGTGGTGGCGAGGACCGCACCGGTGAGGTCGCCCGAGGCGTAGTAGACCGCGCGCAGCCCCGCGCCCAGCACCTCGGCGGGCACGGCGGGCAGCGCGCCCACCCCGAGGGTGCCGCGCGCGTACGACACCGGGACGCCACCCGGGGCGCTCGCCGCACGGGCCGTGATCCCGGCGAGCGGGGTCACCACCCCGCCGTACGGGTTCACGCTCCCCGAACCCCCGCCGTGCGAGCGGTACCCCGCCCCGGCGGCGTCCCCGATCACCGCCACGGACCGGGGAACCGCGAACGGCAGCACCCCGCCCGCGTTCTTCAGCAGCACGCTGCCCTGGACCCCGATCCGACGGGCCAGCAGGCGGTTCTCCTCGGTGGAGACCACCGTGTCCAGCAGCGTCAACGGGTCCGGGAGCGGGTGGTCGAAGAGCCCCACCCGGTACATCGCCGTCAGCACCTGCACGGCCATCGAGTCGAGCGTCTCCCCGGTGACCGCCCCCCGCGCGACCGCCGACGCGAGAGCCGTACCGAAGTACGTCGACCCGGGCATCTCGGTGGTGGACCCCGCCTCGGCCGTCCGCACCGTGCTGTGGGTGCCGCCCCAGTCCGACATCACCATCCCGTCGAAACCCCAGCCGTCCCGCAGCACGTCCTGGACCAGGGTGCGGTTCTCGTGCGTCCAGACCCCGTTGACCTTGTTGTACGCGGTCATCACCGCGCCGACGCCACCCTGCTGGACGGCCGCCCGGAACGCGGGGAAGTAGATCTCGTGCAGGGCGCGTTGGGAGACCACCACGTCGATGGAGTGCCGCAGCGTCTCCTGGTTGTTGGCCGCGAAGTGCTTCACCGTCGCGATCACGTGGTGCGACTGGATGCCCCGTACGACAGGGCCCGCCAGCGCCGCGTTGAGGTGCGGGTCCTCCGTGAACGTCTCGAAGGACCGGCCCCACCGGGGCGTCCGCAGGATGTTGACGCACGGCCCCAGCGCCACGTTGTGCCCCTTGGCCGCCTGCTCACCGCCGTACGCCTTCCCGTAACTCTCGGCCGCGGCCGGGTCCCAGGTCGCCGCCAGTGCCTTGGAGCACGGCCACTGCGTCACCCCCGTCGACCCGTTCCCCACCCCGCTCGGCCCGTCCGCCAGGATGGTCGCGGGGATGCCGAGACGCTCGTTCCCCACCACCTTGCCGATGTACCCGGGCCGGGCGACCTCCGCCTTGACGTTCACCCCGTGCAGCAGCGCGATCTTCTCGTCGGTGGTCATCCGCGCGACCATCTCGACGGCCTTCGCCCGGGCCGCCTTCGACCCGGGCTGCGTCACGGGGCCGACGGACACGGACGCGGCCCCTTCGGCGGTCCGGGCTCCGGTGTCCTTGGTGTTCTCGGCACCTTTGCCGCTCGCACCCGAGTCCTTGTCCGAGGCGGCGGCCCCGGGCCCCACGGCGGAGAGGCCGGCGGCAACCGTGCCGGCACCCCCCAGTCTCAGCAGCGAACGACGACTGACCCGCATGGCCTCTCCCGGTGTTGGATGCCAGGAACGTAACGGCCGGTGGCACCCGGGCCCGGGAGACACCAGCGGCGATGCGGTGCGCCGTACACCGATGCAGCCATCAGGCGCAGGGAACGCCGTTCAGGGCGAAGCCCGTCGGGGCGGCGACCGGAACGCCGGATCCCTGGAACCCGAAGGACGCCGAACCGCCCGGGGAAATCGCCTTGTTGTGGCCGCCGTCGGTGGCGGTCACGGCCGCACCGGTCTGGGTGACGGTCGCGTTCCACGCGCTGGTGACCCTCTCGGCGCCCGCGAAACTCCAGACGAGGCGCCAGCCGTTCACCGCGGTGGTGCCGGTGTTGCGGATGGTGACGTCGGCGGTGAAGCCGTCGCCCCAGGAGGAGCCGACCTTGTACGCGACGGCGCAGCCGGCGCCCGGAGCGGGCGTGGGCGTGGGAGTCGGGGTGGGTGTGGGCGTCGGGGTCGGGGTAGGAGTGGGCGTCGGAGTCGGGGTCGGCGTAGGAGTGGGCGTGGGCGTCGGAGTCGGGGTGGGTGTCGGCCCGGATCCGTCCGGCAGCGCTCCCCACTGGGATACGCCCCCGTCCAGCAGCACCAGGTTCGGCGCGTCCGCCGGGGTGGCGCCCGGTGTGGTGGGCAGGCCCCGGAGGGACCAGTCGTTCGACGGGTCCCAGGCGCCCGAGGAGCTGATGCGGAACTGGACCTCCTTGCGGTACGCCGACTGACCGGCCGGCGCGATCACCGTGTTCGAGCAGTCCACGCTCACGTAGTACACGCTGCCCGTGTAGAGCGTGGGCCCGCTCGCGGTACCGCACTGGTTGTAGTTGGTGGTGACGGTGATGGCCGTCGGTGAGACTCCCGGCTCCAGCGTGAAGTAGTACCGCAGGGAGGCCTTCGTCAGCGCTCGCGCGGGCCAGGCCGACTTGTTCACCAGGTACGCCTTGATCTCGGTGAAGTTGCTCCCGGAGGCGTTCACCGACGCCTGCGCGAGCACCTGCGGCCCGTCCGGCTGCTCGGCCGGCGGGAAGGCGGTGAGCGGGGCGCCGCCGTACTCGGCGTAGAGGCGGGCGAGGGCACCGGTGAAGGCCGCGTTGTAGTCGGTGGCGACCTCGTTGTTCGTGTAGTTCTGCCGGTCGTCGGTGTAGGCGTCGTCGGCCGCGCTCGGTCCGCCGACGAGGGCACCGTAGAGGACGTGGCGGCTCTCGGCGGGGCTGGTGATCTGGTCGGTCCACGAGCCGTGCGAGGTGCGGTGGTGCGGTTTGGTGGGTGGTGTGGCGCCGAAGCCGACGACATAGCTCGCCTTGCGCGGGTTGTCGCCGAGCGCGTAGTCGATCTGGCGCACCGCGAAGTCGTGGTAACGCGCCTTGCGGGTCGCGTCGCCCGTCAGCCAGTCGCTGTAGGAGAGCGCGGCGAACGCGGTGTTGGCCGCGTACCGCAGGGATCCCCACGAGTCCAGCACGGCCTCGCCGCCGGGGGAGTAGCGGACCTTGGCGCCGTCCACCCCGGACGTCCACCAGTCCAGCCACCGGTTGGCGTCGTCGATGTACTTCTGCTTCCCGGTGATCTTGGCGAGCAGCACGTAGGAGCCGTAGGAGGTGTCGTCCCAGGAGAGGGTCCACCGGTAGGAGCGGGTGGTGGTCTGCGGTTCGGTGGAGAGGCCGTCGTAGTACTGCTCGGCCTTGGCGAGATAGGCGGCGTCACCGGTGGCCCGGTAGAGCCAGACGGCACCCCACACCAGCTCGTCCTGGTACCCGCTCCAGGAGTTGTAGTACGACTTCGCGTCGGTGATGCAGTCGCTGTACTTGCCCCGGTAGGTGTCGGCGAACGCGTACAGCTGCTTCGCGTGGGTGACCAGCTTCGCCGCGTAGGCCGGGTCGTCGTCGGCGAACAGCATGGAGGAGGAGGCCATCGCGGCGGCGGTCTGCCCGGCGAGATCCGTACCGGGGCAGGAGGCGTCGATCCGGTAGGCGGGCCGGGCCATCGGCATCACCTCGGCCGGCCCCCACCACTTGTGGTCGTCGCCGCCGTTGCCCACCTGGCCGTACAGCACGTTCGCGGACGGGTGCGCCTTGACGAAGTAGTCGTTGACGAAGCGCAGATTGTCCTTGAGGTACTTCAGCTGCCCCGACGCGGTGTACGCGGCCTTCTGTTCGATGCCTCCCCAGGCCAGGACGGTGGCGCTGTACGCCATGGGCAGACCGAACTTGACGTGGTCGCCGGCGTCGTACCAGCCGCCGGTCAGGTCGAGACCGGCGTCCTTGCCGTCGTCCAGACCCGAGTCGCCGCGCCAGGAGACCCGGTTGTCGGCGGGCAGACGGCCGGAGCGCTGGGCCTCGTAGAAGAAGAGCGACTTCTGCAGCGCCTCGCCGTAGGCGAACTTGGGGGCGGCCGCGGCAGGGGTCGCGGCGAGTGGCGTGAGGGCGACGGCGAGCAGGGCGGCCACCACGGCGAGGGCGACGCCCCAGCGTGAACGGATCCCTGACGTGGGACGTGGACGCGGAAGCAGCCCGCGCCGTGGGCGCGCGTTCCGTCCTATTACATGCACCTGACAAGCCATGATGCCCTCTTTCCGCGGTGGAGCGTCGGCCATGGGCGGCGGTGCGGGGCGTTGTGGGAGCGCTCCCGCGCTTTAGGTTGCAGCGCTGTGAAACGCAGCGGCAATGTGTGAACGCGCCACTTCCGGGCCGCGTGGCTGAAACTGTGCGCTTGCCGGATGAGCCCTCCCCCCGGCAGTCCGCCTTCGTGGTCGGGGTGTGTGCCGGCCGGGACGGGATGTGTGCCGGCCGGGACTCGTGAACACCGGGCCGAGCCGTCGTGGGGCACTCGAAACACTGTGGTGCACGGGCGTTGACAGGACGTAAACGCCGCTCCCACTATGGGAGCGCTCCCAAGGGCGGGATCGGGCCGTCGACCCGCATGTGCCCGACCGCGCCGCGCTCACCTTTCGCCTTCCGCGCCGCCCGCCCGGAACGTTCCGCCGCCCGGAACGTTCCGCCGCCCGGGCGGCGCTTCGCCGCCACGCCGGTCGTCCGCCTGCTCAGCGGCACCGCCCGGCATCCCGACATCCACTGACCCGCTCGTGACGACGGACCACCCAGTGAGGACTCCCATGCCAGCACCGCACGGACCCGGCCGCCCCGCCGCCACCGGCTTACGGCCCCTCGCGCGAGGCGCGGCCGTTCTGGCCGTGACCTCGGCCCTGCTGACGTCGCTGGTCGGCGTCGCGCCCGCCGCGTCACCGGCGACCGACGTCGCGGACGTGAACGTCCAGGTCAACGCCCAGGCGGCGCTCGGCCGGCTGTCCGACACGGCCCGCGGCGTCAACACCGCCGTGTGGGACTCGCACATGAACGATCCCGAGGTGGCCGACTTGATGAAGGCGGCCGATGTGGGCGCGATGCGCTACCCCGGTGGGTCGTACGCGGACATCTTTCACTGGGAGACGAACACGGCGCCCGGGGGCTATGTCGCCCCGGGTACCGGTTTCGACTCGTTCATGGGCACCGTCGCCGCCACCGGCGCGCAGCCCATCCTGATCGCCAACTACGGTTCGGGCACGCCCGAGGAGGCGGCCGGCTGGGTCAGGTACGCGAACATCACGAAGAAGTACGGTGCGAAGTACTGGGAGATCGGCAACGAGATCTACGGCAACGGCCACTACGGCAGCGGCTGGGAGCACGACGACCACCAGGACAAGAGCCCCGGCGAGTACGCCCGCCAGGTGCGCGCCTACGCCGCGGCCATGAAGGCCGTCGACCCGACCGTCAAGATCGGCGCCGTCCTCACCAGCCCTGGCGAATGGCCGGACGGCGTGACCGGCGAGGGGGATGCCGGTGACTGGAACAACACCGTGCTGCCCGAAGTGGCCGACGTCATCGATTTTGTGAGCGTCCACTGGTACGCGGGTGGATCCGACACCACGGCCGCGGACGCCTCGGCCAAGCTGGCCAGGCTGCCCGGTGAACTGCGGGAGGTGCGCAACCAGCTCGACCGGTACGCGGGCGCCGACTCACCGGACATCGGCATCGCGCTCACCGAGATCAACACCAACACCGGTGGCGCCCGGCTCACCGCCCGCGCCAACGGACTGTTCGCCGCCGACGCGTTCATGACGGCGCTGGAGAACGGCGTGTTCAACGTCGACTGGTGGAACACCCACAACGGCGTCGGCGAGATCACCACCGTCGACGGTGAGACCGACTACGGCGACATGGGGATGCTCTCCAGTGGTGCCTGCAACGGTGACGTGTGCGAGCCGGCGCCGAACACGCCGTTCCACCCCTACTACGGCATGAAGATGACCAGCGAACTGGGCACGGCGGGCGACACCATGGTCGCCGCCGCGTCCTCCGCGCAGGACGTCTCGGCACACGCGGTCCTCCGTCGCGACGGGCGGCTGAGCGTCCTGCTCGTCAACAAGAACCCGGACGCCGCCCGGACCGTCGACCTCGGTTACGCCGGCTTCACCCCGGCCTCCACCGCGCCCGAGGCCAGCCGCTACGCACCGGGCGACAGCGACATCACCGCACTCGCCGCCGGGGAGGCGTCCACCTCCCGGGTCACCGTGCCGGCGTACGGACTGCTCTCCCTCACCCTCGAACCGCGAGCCGGCACCGGCCCGGGAGCGTCGGCCGCCGGAACCCCGGGCACCCCGAAGCTGGAGGGGGTGAGCGACACCACCGCGAGCCTGTCCTGGACGAGCGCGACGGGCGCCGCCCGCTACCTGGTCCAGGAGCGCGACGGCGCGCACACCCACCTGATCGGTGAGACCACCGGCACGTCCGTGACCCTGCGGAACCTGCCCCCGGGCAGCACCCACACGGTCAACCTGCTGGCGGCCGACGCCTCGGGGCGGCTCTCCGCCCCGTCCTCTCCGCTGACCTTCACCACCGGCGTCCCGTCGAACGCGGCCTGCGCGGTGACCTACCACCGAGACACGAGCTGGGGCAACGGCTTCGTGTCCACGGTCACCGTCCGCAACCTCTCGGACGTGCCGATCACCGGCTGGACCGTCGACTGGGACTGGCCGACCGGGACCCAGACGGTTGCCTCCGGCTGGAACGCCACGTTCTACCAAACCGGCTCCCACGTGCGGGTGACCGCACCCGATGGCGCGGGACCGCTGGCCCCGGGAGGCGGCTCGACGGCCTCCTTCGGATTCGTCGGCGCCAACGACGGGCCCAACCCGGACCCGACGGCCTTCCGCCTCAACGGGGCGGTCTGCTCCAGCGGCTGACGGCTGACGGCTGATCCGGCCGGGCGGTCACCCGCAATACCCCGGTGACAGTCGTACAGCCCACACAGCCCGCACAGCCCCGGTGTCCGACCTTGATCACAGAGGGAGGCGCCGGGGCTTTGCCGTCCCCGTCCGAACGATCAGCCCGCCCAACGTACGAAACTCCGAGGCTGAAAAGCGCCAACCGAGTTTTATGCATGACCAGTTGGTAATCGGCGGGCGAGTCGACGAGCGGTGGAATTCGCTCGGGCCGTGGTCCGGTGCGGAAACGAGACCGACTTGTGATCGTCGCCTACCGGATGGAATGCCCAATTTGGGGAGGTGCGGTGATGATCTAATACCGAAACAGGTGTAGACGGCACGTATCCGGGTCGCTTGCTTTCGCGGCGCGGAGGGCACCTTTTCGTGCTGATCTCCGCTGAATACCCGAGGTAAGGCGTCATGAGTGGGTCCAGTGGGGACGACGCCACGGAAGGTGCTGACAGCGCCTGGAAGGCGGCGACATGACGAGCCGGGGGGATGTGGGAGCCGACCGAATTTCCCTCGGGAAGCTCCTCATTCCGTGGTGCGTCAATCTGATATTCGGCATCCCCGCCATGATTCCCCTGCACTCGGCATGGCTGCTCCTCACCACGTACCGGGCATGCGCATGGGACAACCGCGGCTATGGCGAAGGCCTGAACCCGTGCGGCGGCCCCGATGCGATCGAGGGTGCCGGGTGGGCGCGGATGGGCATCGTCGTCTTCGGCGGCCTGGGACTGCTGCTGATCATCGCCGTCGACGTGCTCTTCCCCGCGGTCGTCGGCCGACGGCAGCGGCAATGGGCCACTGCCGTCCTAGCCGTTCCGCTGCCGTACCTGCTCGCCGCAGCCGCCTTCACCCTGGTCCACTGAAGGCGGCGACTCGGAGGGCCGGTGTCCGATCGATGCGCGTCGGTCCGCCTTGGCCGCGATACCGCTGAGGTCCCACGGAACAACCGGCAACGGTCCGCCTGCCAGTGCCCCTGCTCCGCCACGCCGCCCTCCTGCCGCAGGGCACTGCGCATCCCGCGGCGGTCAGAGCCCGCGCAGCGCCTCGCGCAGATTGCTGTAGGCGTCCCAACAGTCGACGCTGCCGTCGTCGTACAAGCTGCCCATGTACCAGTCGTCGTCCCGCACGGCCTTCACGAGGCACAGACCGTGGAACCCGAGGACGAACTCCGGGTTCAGCGCCTCGTCGGGCCCGTCCGAGGCAACCCACTTGACCACCCGGTCCGGAGAGAGCACGACGGCCTCCCGATCCCCGGAGACGTCACGGATCTCCTGAAGTGTCCAGCCCGGTGGCGGCAGCAATTCCGCCACTGCATGCCCGCTCTCCTGCTCCGTCATCGCCGACTCCGCCCTGTGTCAGGTATCCGCCGATGGTCCCACCCACAGGCGACTGCGGGGCGCCGGTTTGCCACCGTCCGGCCTTCCTGGCCATGTCCGCTGCCGTGCCCTCGTGCTTGAATCCGCGCATGACCGAACGGGAGCGGACGAGATACCGGTACTGGCGCCGCCCGTACGACGGGATTTCGCCCGTCGTGGAGCAATGCCTGCGATCCCCGTCCGATGACGACGGGGCTTGGCAAACACTCTGGCACCACCTGGCGATCGAAGGGACCGGCGTCTCGGCAGAGAGCTATGCCGCGCTTCCTCATCTGCGCGACATCGTCCGGGCCGGCGACACGGCCATCGGAGACCGGGCCTTGAAACTGGTCGGCGCCATCATCGCCGCTGTGCATTATGACCACGAGGCCGACGACTTCATCAGGAACCTGGCGCCGGTGATCGTCGAACTGAAGCAGATGACCGACCGCCGACTCGCCGACAAAGACCTACCGATGGCCACCGCGATGTCGCTCTTCCGGGCCCACCTCGCATTCTCCGGCTCAACCGTCTGGAGCCTCGCCGAGTACGACTTCGAGGACGGTTTCTACGAAGTGGGCTGCCCCCACTGCCACCTCCGCGTCACCATCGCGATCGGTATCCATGGCCGCTACTCCGCCTATCGCGACTGGAACCGCGGAGACATCCACCGCCGCCCGCTCCAACCGGCCCACCCCGCCGACCTCAGTGGGACGGCCGCCTGGATGTACCGAACAGCCGGCGCGATCGGCCTCACCGCGCTCCCGGAGGGCCTCGCGTACCTTTTCGGCCGCGCCGAATGCCCGGACTGCGCGAGCACCTTCGTCGTCGCGGACCAGTACACCGCCGAGCACGAACCCCCCACCTCCCCCGACGGGCCGCTGCCGCCGGGGGGCTGGTGAGCCGGTGCACGGCATCTGGCGCCACACTCGCCCACCCACTTCCCCTGCCCCTCCCGGATCACGTCGCGCGAGCTGCACACCGTCTGACAACAGCTAGCGTTTCAGGGCTCGGTAGTGCTTCAGGAGAGCGGTGATCCTGTCGCGGTCGGCTTGGCCGTTCAGTTCGGTCAGAAGACCGTCCGGGCAGAGCTCGTAGTGATCTCCCCACCACCGCCGCCCCCTGTTGTCCCAGACCCTGTAACCGCCCGGCACCCCGCGCGCGACGTAACGCCGTCTACTCACACTGCCCTCTCTGCTGCCGGTTGTCCTGGTCAGCAAAGCAGGGCAGACCGCAGAGCACGACATCATTAACCGCTGCTCCCCTGCCCGGCTACGTGGGGGACGGGGGCGAGCCACTCCCGCCAGTAAGAGTCCCTCCAAGGCGCTTGGCCGGATCAGTGGCGCATGCCACCTGAGCCCGCGCTGTCCGCCTGGTGGTGGGCGTGCAGATCCTTCGACTCGTACGCGGCACGCGGCGTCCGGCGGGTGTCGGCTGAAGCCGCATGTCCGGGGTACCCGTCCGAGCATGCTCGCCTTGATTGCCTACCGGTCCTACCAGGGCGCAACAACGGTCTGGGCCTTTGTAGCCGCCGTCCTCATCGTGCTGGCCGCAGCCTGGTACTTCCGACGCCGAAGGTAGGTTCCGGGACCTACAAACCTGAAGCCCTCCCGATGGGGAGGGCTCTCGGCAGTGCCCCCGGCAGGACTCGAACCTGCGGCCAAGCGCTTAGAAGGCGCTTGGCCGGATCAGTAGTGCATGCCGCCTGAGCTGGCGTTGTCCGCCTGGTGGTGGCGAGCGTGCGGCGCCTTCGACTCGTATTCGGCACGGGGCCTGGGACGGGCGTCGGCTGAAGCCGCGTGCTCGGGGTACCCGCCTGAACATGCTGGCTCTGAGCACCTACCGGTCCTACCACGGCACAACGACGGTCTGGGCCTTCGTCGTTGCCATCCTCATCGGGGTCGTGGCGGCCTGGTACTTCCGACGTCGAAGGTAGGTGCCCGACCTGCTGCCACGGACCCGGCGGGCCGCTACTGACGATTGATCGGGATCTCGTAAACGATCTCGCAGTGCGCGACCGGCACCACGATGTCCGCCGTCTCGACGGGCCGGCCCTGGTCGCTGTAGTACGTCCGCCGGATGTGCGTCACGTACGCGCCGTTCTGGATGCCGAGGAGTGACGCTTCCTCCGCGGTCGCCCCGCGCGGCTCCGGCTGCTCCACCGCGTGCCCGACGGTGATGCCGATGGCGGCCATCCGGTTCACCACGCCAACTCCGGCGTGCGGGCCTCCCTCGGGAAGGACGACGAGTGTGCCGACCGTGAGTTCGTACGGCTCCCAACTCGTCGAGAGCTGCACGGGTCGGCCGTTCGCCAGGAACTCGTACACCGTCCGGACGCACAGATCACCCTCGGCGATACCGAGACGCGCCGCGATGTCCGCCGGCGCCGGGACCTTCACGTCCGACCGGCTCTCCCAGTCGCTCTGCCTGCCCACGGCCTTCATGTCCGCCCGGAACGGCGAACCGTCAGGCTGTTCGCGCGCCGAGGAGCGAACCATCCGCACGCGTTCCCGGGGCTCGGCCACGTAAGTGCCCGATCCCGCGCGGCCCTCCAGCAGTCCCTGGGAGATCAGTAGTTCCTGCGCCCGGCGCACCACGTTCTCGCCCACGCCGTACTCCTGGCCGATCTGGGCGCGGGACGGCAGGCGGTCTCCGGGCTCCCAAACGTGCTCTGCGATCCGCCGCCGCAGCTCGTCGGCGATGCGGAGATAAGGCGCTTGCTCAGGCATATGGAAAATCTAGTCCACTAGCCCTAATCTAGTTAACTAGCTTCACTCAAAGTGATCGCTGTTAACGGAGGCTGCCTGTGCCCAGCTCGGGAGTAAGTGCGACGTCGATCGCTGCTCGGCTGTCCGCCCTCGGGCTGCGCCCACGCATCAAGGAGCACGCCCGGTACACGGCGGTCGAAGCGACGGTCCCGGAATCCCTGTCGGCCGAGTCCTGGGGCGAGGTCCTGGCAGCGGTGGGCGAGGCGGACCGATTCGGCCTCCTCGCCACCAGTTCTAACGTCCGCACCCTCTGGGCGGTCGTACGCAAAGCGGTCCCCACGACGGGCTATGTCGGGGGACCGGGCTATCAGCGATAGGAGCTGAACAGCATGTTCAACCGTATCCGCCGTGCCCTCTCGATCACCAGAAGCGGGCGCGCGTTCAAGGGGCGGCATCGCCGGCCGGAGGCACCCGCCCGGCTGACGGTCGGTACCAGCGCGGCGGCACCCGCTTACGCGCCGAGGGGCAACCAGGAGTCGGACGTCGACAGCGGGCACCACCGGTACTCGCTCGCGGGGGAGGACTCCGCGCTCGTTCGCCCGTACGTCCTGGCGGCCTGGGAGAAGCGCACGCGGCCTCGTTCGCTGTTCGTGGCTCCCCACCTGTCGGCCGCGGCCTGGTCGTCCCTCACGGGGGCGTCCTGATGGCTCCTCGCCTGAGGGGCGTCCTTGCGTCGATCGAGACCCCTCCCTACCGATCGGCCACCTGCCGGATCGGGACCCACGACACCTGTACGGAGTCCCCGGTGCCGCTCGTACCCATCGCCCTCCCCTTGGTCTACGAGGTGTGCGCTTGCCCCTGCCACGCGTCGTCCGGCCGACCCGCACGGGCGGAGTCCCAGCGGTGAGGGGGCACCGAGCCGGGCGGCTCCTGGCGTCGCACGTGGATATCACCTCGACCACCGTCCTGTGCGGAGACATCATCCAAGTCGGCGGCCGCGCCTGCCGCGTGACCAACCTCCGCCAGTTGCCCCACGGAGCCAAGCAACTCCTTCTCGACTCCGGCGAACTCCTGACGATGCACCTGCGGACCCGCTTCGTTGCCGTGCGCATGATGAGAAGGCGGTGACCGGACGGTGCCCTTCCGCCATCGCGAAATCGCCGACGATCTACGGCAACAGATCACCACCGGCCTTCTCGGCCCCGGCGAACGCCTCTCTTCCGAGCCGACGTTGGCCGCGCACTACGCGGTGAGCACGGGGACTCTGCGGCGTGCTCTCTCCGTGCTCCAAGGGGAGGGGCTGATCGACAAGTTCCACGGCCGAGGCAACTTCGTTCGCCGTCCTCTGCGCAGGTTCATGTACGTCGGAGGATGGGGGACGTTCGACCCGTGGACCGCTGCCGACGCCTCGCTTCGAGTCACCGTTCGCACCGCCACGGTTCCAGCACACGGACTTCTGGCCGGCCTGCTGGACGTGCCCACGGGCAGCCCCCTCGCGGAGTTTTTCTGCGTCAGCCACGAGGGAGCGTCGCCGCTCGGCCTGGCCCGGATATACCTCCCCTTCGACCTGGCTCCCGCCGGTCTCCGGGGAGAGGAGTCTCCGTACGAGCAGACGGCCAAGAGGTTCGCTGTCCTGAGTTCATCGCCGGCCGAGGTCCGCGAGACGGTCTGCGCCCGCCCTCCGACCCCGGACGAGGTCTCGGCGCTGCGGATCAGTCCAGCTGCGGCCGTCCTCGCGATCACGCGCAGCGCCACCGACTCCGCGGGCCGCGTCGTGGAAGCCGCACTTCTGGCCTTCCCGGGAGACCGCACCGACGCAACCTTCATCACCCACCACGTCGCCAATGAGAGGCAGTAGCAGCCATGATGGAACAGAACGAACTACGTCTTCTGCCCTGGGTGGGGCCGGAGGGGAAGCCCTGTTACCTCAGCACTGACGACAGCCACAGTCACATGTCCCGACTGGCGGACGGTATCGAGGCGGAGCAGCTCAGCCTGTCTGCCGATCTGCTGAAGCGAGCAACCGGAGTCCTCGCCGATGGTGACGCCAGCTTGGAAGACGTGCGGCGCCTGGCCAGGGAACTGACCGGAACGCTAAGAAGCGTGCTTCGTGTGGCAGTCAGTCGAGGTCACTCATACGCGGAACCTGAGCCGCATTCGTATTGATCCTGGCTCGCCCTCACCAACTAGAAGATCCCCCAACCGATCAGAGTTGGGGGATCTTCTAGTTGGCGGGCTTCGATCTCGATTTAATATCGCAGTTGTCCAAAAATGTTGATGTGAATCACCGAAGAGCTCCGGGTGTGGGCAGGGCTCCAGGGCATCCTCTGGGCGGTCCGCCCACTGCAACCAGACGTGAGGTTGGGGACAACCTCACACGCCGCGACAGACTCGCTTGCCGTCGTCCTCACGCAGGCAAAGGGCAAACGCTCCGAACTGTATCGGCTGGCCACAATCGGTACGTGCGGGCGGGTAGTCAGACGGAATGAGTGAACCGCACTGTGTCGGCCCACTCCTCGCACGATCACCCTTCTGATCCGTGGCTTTAGCCGGATCGGTCAGTGAGTCTTCTCAGCGTGCCACCGAACGGGTGACGGCGTCGAGGCTGGCAACGCACGAGGCACCCGGGCCGTTGAGGGAGATGTTCGAAGTCCCAACTCAGCAGCTCAGGCGCCTCATTGTCTCCCTATCATGCGGCACTCAACCTGCCTCATGTGCTGGTCAAGTGGGTCACGATGATCATCGTCATCCGCAAAGGGTGACCGCAGCTACAAAGTTCCGCCGCACAAGCGCACGCTTGTCGCTCTGGTGTACCTGCGCAGGCACGATACCCCGGCCCAGATTACTGCGGCCTTCGGTATATCGGTCGGCACCGCCCACGCCTACACCACTGCGGTCTTCGACCTCCTGGCCGACCGGTCACCGGGCCTGCTGAAGGTCCTGCGTGAGACCGACCCGGAGTACGTGCTGCTCGCCGAGTGCGACCGCGTGGGCGATGTCCAGGCCGACTACTCGCCCGAGCACGGGCGTCCCCATCCTCGCCGCCCGCGCCTACACCGGCGCCGGCCCCTGGGGAACCACCGGACGCAGGCGCCCCCCAACGGCCTGCTGACGCCGACGGAACGAACCGTCAACCGCACACTGGCCACGACCCGAGCACCCGTCGAATGCGCTATGCCACGACTCAAGTCTTGGCGAATCTTCAGAAGATCGCGATGCAGCCCGAACCGCATGACGTCAGTCGCCAAAGCCGTCCGCACCCTGTAGAGCCAACCCTGAAAACGCTCAGTTACGGCCATACCGGCCGTTACGAGGGGCCGGAGAGACGGTGGCGGGTGGGGCGATTGCTCTGGTTATGGGGCTGGGGCTGCTGTACAGCAGCCCCAGCCCCAGTTCGCCCGTGCGGATGCAGGTCACCATGGATATCGCTCGATCGTGGCCAGCGGATCAGGCGGCGGCAAGAACTTCCCTACCTCGTCGACGCCGCCGCGGCGTGCCAAGAGCAGCGGGGGAGCGCGAGACGGCCTCCCATCCGACCAGAGCGTAGGGGCAGTGGTCGCGCGGAGACGCCCCACAGCATCTTCAATGACTCCAGCCGGGGTCCCTTTATCTCCGGTTTCCGCCCCCATGCACCCGATCTCGTATTAGTCTGCGGTATCGACAGCCGAGGTGACCGTCACTGTGTGAGGAGAGCGGAGTGCCCGACCCTACCGAGCTCATGTTGGACGACCTTTCACAGAAATATGAAGGTGTGGAAGTGTCTAATGCTTTTCTTCGCCTTTATGAGAGCGATTCTCGCTTCGGTCGGGCTTTTGCCAGCATTCACCAGAGGTTGAATGGTCACTTCGAATCGATCAACGATCGGGCAGAAACTACCCGGCACTATTGGGCCGAGCCGAGCAGGGAAATGATTGCCCTCACCAAGGAGGTGCAAGAACTTGTGGAATCCCTCGAGAGTGCTGGGATTGCAGTCGATCTTATGAAGTCTTATGCGACTGCGATAAAGGACTGCAGATCGTGGCTGATGCCTAGCGGGGGAAGTGCTGTTCCAGACACCTTCGGGCAAATCCATATAGTCAAATACGCGCCAATTCTGTTTCGCCCGGATGTAGAGATTAAACTGGTCAAATCCAAGAGTAATGCCCGGTTGCAGCTGATCGGCGAAGGCTCGTATGCAAAGGTATTCTCCTACACGGACCCTGACTACGGGATTAAATTTGCAGTCAAGCGGGCCAATAAAGACCTCGATGATCGAGATCTTTATCGATTCCGTCAGGAATTCAATATACTCAAGCGCCTAAGCTTTCCGTATATCGTCGAGGTCTATCAGTATGACGAAGTTCGCAATGAGTATAGGATGGAATTTTGCGACTCAACACTTCGCGAGTACATCAGGAGGCGCAATAATAAGTTGCATTTCTCTTCGCGAAAAAGAATTGCACTCCAATTTTTGTACGGCATTAATTACATCCATGGAGCAGGGCTTCTCCATCGCGACGTGAGCCTGCAAAATGTCTTGGTGAAAACTTTCCACGGTGGAGCGGTTCTGGTTAAGCTCTCCGATTTTGGCCTCGTGAAGGACAGGAATTCTCAGTTCACGCGAACGAAGACGGAGATGCGAGGGACAATCCGAGATCCACTATTGGCGAACTTTAAGGAGTATGCCACATGTAATGAAATTCATTCAATCGGATGGGTCCTTTCGTATATATTTAGCGGAAGGGAGGCTCTCATGTCTCGCGGGGACACGCTAAGTCGGATAGTGCAGAAATGCGCGGCGCACGATATTTCCCATAGGTATCAGAATGTCCGTGAACTAATTGCTGACGTTGAAGGACTTGAGGCGACGCCTTCTCCCGTTGATGCGCCTGCTTAACGTAACAGTGCTACACGCCTCCGAAGCTGCCGCTCCGGTGGACACTATGAGAGGTTTTCTTGAATTCTTCAGTCGCGGAAATTGTAAATAAGGAATCTTTGCTCAAGGGCCTCTCCATGGTCTTGCCTAATCTGGAAACATCAGGGAGAGGGCTACTCCTCGTTCCCCCGGCGGCGATGACCGTCTCCAGGGGGGACGTGCGCGCGATCGAACCACTAACCGACGAGGAAATAGACGAGGTGATTAACTCCCTTTCTCAAGTCACCTCTAACACTCACAGTTCCTTTAATTGGCACAATCGCGGGGAGTTCACTATTGCGCAACTGAACGTTTACAGCCCTCTTGAGAGGCATCTGGAGAAAGCTGAATTTATCGGGCAAAGCGAAAATCCGGTGATCATTACTGTTGGTTACCCTTCCAAGGAGGTTGCGGCGTACCTGCTCTGCTACATAGCCAATAATGCAGAAATCGCGCAGGGCCCCAGATGGCGTGTTTTGAAAAACCGACTCAGAAGGGCTTTGTCGACAAGTTCCAACCTCGGGGAGGGGTCCAGAAAAGACGACACGATACTCGGCCTTGTTGGGGAGATTCTCGATGTTACTTCGCTTCGCGTGAGCTCCGCCAAGCCTCGGGCCGACTATGAAGACCTGGCAACCTCGCTCCTTTTTCACATCGCATACAACACGGGAATGGCTGCGACGATCGGCATCAACCCACTTCTAGAGGTCGGACGAATGCAGAGAGTTCGCAGAAGTGTACTGGGGTCCATCGATGCACCGAGGCAGACCTATACACCCGATCTCGTCCATCACTACCTAATGGGTGTTGCTGCCGAAATTCCCCTCCTGGAGTATCTTTCTTACTACCATATTGCCGAACACTATTTCGACAAGGTGTTCAATGATGACTTGATCGAGCAAGTCAGGCGCGGAATTACAGATCCCTCGTTTTCAGTGCGTAGGGCCCGTGATGTGAACGGCATCATTAAAATCGTAAATCGGGCTCAGCGTCAAGTTAAAGATGAAGGTGGGGTGAATGAGCAGCGGGCCCTTCAGCTTGTTCTCAACAGGTTTGTCGACACGACGCGACTCGTTGACGACCTAACTTCCTATGATGACACCCTGGTTGACTACTACAGAAATACCGAAGTCGCCTTTGCTGGTGCTCCAAAATTGGACCTAGGGCGTCCGGGTGATGGATCGGTGCTGTCATCCATGGCCAAGCGAATCTACAAAGTAAGAAATTCTTTGGTGCACGCCAAGGAAGGCGAGCTGCCAAAATATGCACCCTTTTCCCATGATACCGAACTGTCACGTGAAATCCCCTTGATGAGATTCGCTGCCGAACAGATCATCATCTTTCATGGGAAGCCGCTCTGAGGGCGCCGACAGCACAGGAAGCGGCTGACTGTCAGAGCAGACCGTTGTTCCGGTCTTAGCCCGGCCCGCCGGCGGCCGCAGCTGTTCACCGCCGCAGACGCACAGCCTCTGGCCTCCTTACCGCGTTGGCAAAGTGGCATCCAGGGCTAGTCACATAGTCAAGCGTGGGCCACGTGCAGGCCAGGCCCTATTGCCTGAGAGATGCCCTGGTGGTAAATGCAAGTCAGCGAGTTGCTAATGTCGGGACGTACGCGTGCGTCTGTCCAGTCATTATCCGTGGTTCCCCGCCGTTTCCCGGTCGTTCGGGCACGACGGAGGCACGGGCGAACTACGATCTCCCCATGACTGAGGAGACCATCATCGCCCTGCGTAACTATGATTACCTGGTGCGAACTTACGGCCTGGATGACGTTGAGTTGGCTTGGGACTCGGACTCGCTCGTTCGCGGAGACGGAGGTTACGAAATCGGTCTCTTGGCTGAGCCGGGCTTCACTCCCGCTACGCGCTGATCGCCGCCGATGTCATCCCACCGCTACCCCGGCTCCCATCCCGTCCGCCTTCGACCCACACACCGTGGAGCGGTCGTGGTTCAGGGCGTCAAGGTGGAGCGCGCCACTGTACGAACGACCTTGACGCCCTGGGCCGCGACTGCTCGGCTCTGCCTGGGTCGGAGGTGGTCGGGATGGGAGCCACCACGACGCTCACCACGCTCCGGCCGGCACCCGCGAACGGCGCCCCTCCCATCCCGGTGCCGGAGCGCCCCCGCCGGAGGCATGTCTTGAAGCCGCGGGCTCCGGTCTCGGCTCATTCCATCCCCGGTCTATCCACTGTGGGCGCGCGTCGGCGGCGGCGCGCCGAGCGGGCCGGAGGCATGAGCGCGGGCGCGGCCAGAGCCGGGAAGCGCGCCCGGCGGAGCGGAGCGCAGCCGGGGGCCTTGATGAAGTAGAGAAAGTTTTATCCCGCTGGGATGAGGTTCCTGCCGTCGTGGCTCCGGACGTGAGGCCCGTTCCCGTCCAACGCGTCCAGCAGCCGCACCGCGTACGCCTCGCTCATGCGGTCGGTGACCTCGTCGGGGGTGAGCCAGGAGACGGCCGTGGTCTCGCTGGACGTGCGCTCGGTGCCGCCGGACGGCTTGCAGCGGAAGACCAGGGCGACGATGCCGCGGGTCATGTTCTTGTAGACGCCGGTGAGTTCGTCGATCTCGACGTGGATGCCGGTCTCCTCCAAGACCTCGCGGGTGACGCCGGCCTCCGGGGTCTCGTGGAGTTCGAGGATGCCGCCGGGGAGTTCCCAGGTGCCGTTGTCGGCTCTGCGGATCGCCAGGAGTCGCCCGTCCTCGCGCACCACTACTCCGGCAACGGACACGGAGTGCAGGGGAGGGGTGGTCGCTTCCTGTGATTGACTCATGTAGAGGAGCATAGGAGGTAGAGAAGGACTATGGGAACTGCGGCGGGAGGGGTCGGTTCCGGCCCCCGGTACGTGCAGATCGCGGATGAGATCGTGCAGCAGATCCGGGCGGGGGTTCTCAAAGCCGGAGACATGGTGCCGAGCGAATCCGAGCTGGTCGACCGCTACGGCGTCTCCGGCGGAACGATCCGCAAGGCCATGGTCGAAGTGCGGGCGAGCGGTCTGGTGGAGACCCGGCACGGCAAGGGCTCGATTGTGAAGAACCGGCCACCGGTGCGGCATCGTTCGTCCGACCGTTTCCGGCGCTCGCTCCGGCAGGGCGGTAAGGCTGCCTACCTCGCGGAGTCCGCTCAGTCCGGTGCCACCGCCAAGGTGAGCGTCCTCTACATCGGGCCCACAGAAGCACCCGAGGATGCCGCCGCGCGGCTGGGCGTCCCCGCCGGCGAACAGGTGCTGGCCCGTCGCCGCCTCTACTTCCGAGACGGCACTCCGGTCGAGACCGCAACGTCCTACCTTCCCTGGGACGTCGTGAAGGACATCCCGGAGCTGTTCGCAGAGAACCCCGGCGGCGGTGGCATCTACGCCCGACTCGAAGACCACGGGCATGAGTTCGCGGAGTTCGTCGAGACGCTGCAAGCGCGTCCGGCCTCGAAGGCGGAGGCGGTGGAGCTCGCTCTCAGCCCGGGTACGCCGGTGGTCCACCTGATCCGTGAGGCTCGTACCGCCGCAGGGCTCGTGGTGGAGGTGTGCGACACCCTCATGGCCGCTGACCAGTTCGTTTTCGAGTACCGCATCCCCGCTGACAGCTGACGCGCGCTCAACTCCTCGCAAACCGTCGTGAGTTCTTCTTCGCGGCGGGTTGACTCATGTATAGGAGTGATGCACTCTTCTTCATGTCACTCATGTACATGAGTGACGGAGTGCAGCACATATAGAGGAGTGATCTGCTGTGCGTCAGATTCCCGTCGACACCTCCAGCGCGGTCGTGATGGTCGCCAAGTCCCCGCAGGTCAAGCTGCGGGACCGCCGTACCGGCGAGATCGCCACCGACACCGAGACCGGAGCGAAGCTCATGACGGTCGACGTCATGTTCGCGGCCAACGACGAAGTCGAGATCCTGTCCGTCACCGTCCCGGAGACCGGGATCAGCGGTGATCTGGTGATGGGGTCGCCGGTCGCGCTCACGGGGCTCATCGCTCGGCCTTGGGAGAACGACTTCAACGGCCAGAAGCGGCACGGCATCGCGTTCCGCGCCGTCGCGGTCACCTCGCTCGCCGCCGCCTCCGCAGGGTCCAAGGCGGCTTGACCATGACCACCTTCATGGTCGCCCTGGCGCTCGTCGTCGCCGTCGCGGGCCTCCTGCGGTGGCGGCGCCCCGCCTGGTACTGGCTGGCGTTCGGGGCCACCCTGGCCGCCCTGCGGGTCCTGGTCCGGTACGGCTCGGTCATGGACGCGTGCGGGCTCACCGTTCCGCCCGCACGGTGGCGGCTCGCCCTGGCGCGGGTCACCAACCGGGAGATGCCGGAGCCGCGTCCACCACGCATCCTCCGGCTGCGGCCGACCCGTACCGGCCTGGTCCTGCGACTCAAGCTCCGCCCCGGACAGGACGCCTTCGACGTCTCCGCCGCCTCGGACCGGCTCCGCCACTCGTTCTCGATGTACGGCGTGACCTCGCGCGAACTGCGGTCCGGCGTGGTCGAAGTGCGGATGACCGGCTACGACGTGCTGAAGCGGGTGCAGATGCCGGCCAAGCTCGACACTCAGCCGATGCGCGTGCCGGTCGCGCTGCGGGAGGACGGAGCGGTGCACTACCGCGACTACCGGGCAATACCCCACGCCCTCACGCTCGGGGCCACGGAGTCCGGGAAGTCCGTCTACCAGCGCAACCTGGTCGCCGGCCTCGCCCCGATGGACGTCGCCCTCGTAGGGATCGACTGCAAGCGCGGGGTCGAACTGTTCCCGCTGGCCCGCCGGTTCTCCGCGCTGGCCGACAACCCGGACGCCGCCGCCGAACTCCTCGACGCCCTCGTCGAACGGATGGCGGACGTCTACCGACTCATCCGCGTCCAGCAGCGGATCACCGCCGACTTACCGGACGCGGAGATAGCCGCCGACATCTGGGACCTGCCCGACGACCTACGCCCCACTCCGGTCGTGGTCCTGGTCGATGAAGTCGCCGAACTCGCCCTGTACGCGAGCAAGGAAGAAGAGAAGCGGCGGGACCGCATCATCACCGCCCTTGTCCGCCTCGCCCAGCTCGGCAGGGCCGCGGGCATCTACCTCGAAATCTGCGGGCAGCGGTTCGGCTCCGAACTCGGCAAGGGCATCACCATGCTCCGCGCCCAGCTCACCGGCCGTACCGCCCACCGCGTCAACGACGAGACCTCCGCCAACATGGCCTTCGGCGACATCTCGCCGGACGCCGTCCTCGCCGCCATCCAGATACCGGCCGACAAGCAGGGCGTCGCCATAGCGGGCGACTCATCCGGCGGGTGGCATCGCATCCGCGCCCCGCACACCTCGCTGCGCCAGGCCGTGAACATCTGCAACCGGTACGCCGACCGGACGCCGGACCTGCCTGAACTGGCAGCCTTCCGGCCCCCGCTCGCCGTCCCCGCCTCGGCTCCCGTGCCGTCGGCCGTCGCTTCGCCGACCGCCACCACCTGAGCGTTCCCGCCCCGCACCGCCTGAGCCTTCCTCCACCCTTCCCGGTCGGCGTGACCGCCTTCGCGCCAGGTCCCTACCCCCGCCATGCCCCAGAGAGGGAGATCCACCATGTGCCCGGACTGCGAGGACTTCGTCCGCACCGTGCGCCTGCTCGGTCAAGCCGCCCTGTACGCCGAGACCCCCGGCGCCGACCTCGACTTCGCGGAGACCGTCAGCCAGTCCCTCGCCGCGTCGCTGCTGGTCGCGCCGATCGACTGGCTCCCGGAGGGCTACGACCCCGACAGCGGCCCGTGTGAGGGCTTCTGATGGGCGCCCGGCCTCGTCTGCGGATCGACGCGGTGTTGATCCAAGCCATGATCGCCGGGGCCCTGTCCTTCGCCCACCTGCACGACCTGGCCGCCGCTGCCGGGCAGGACGGCTGGAAGGCGTGGGCCTACCCGGTCAGCGTCGACCTCCTCCTTGTCGCGGCCTGGCGGCGGCTCCGGGCCGAGGGGCCGTCCCGACTGGCCTGGTGCTGGTTCCTGGTGGCGCTGGTCGCCTCGCTGGGCGCCAACATCGCCACCGCCGGGTTCCTCGACCTGGCCGACCCGCCCGCCCCGCTCCGCCTCGGCATCGCCGGATGGCCCGCGCTCGCCTTCCTCGGCGGCACACTCCTCGCCCACTCGGCCACGGACCGGGCGCCGGTGATGCCGGCCGCCGCCACCGACCCGGTGACCGTCGAAACCACGGTCGACAGCGACCCCGTACCCCCGGCTGACGCCGTCCCGCTGCCAGTACCGGACGACGAAGCCTCCGCCCCTCCCGTCCAGCCCTCCCCGGTGCCGCCCGTTCCCGCCGCGCTGGTCGATCATGCCCGCAAGGTCGCCGACGAGCACCGCGACCGCACCGGCTCTCCGATCGACACCGACACCCTGCGTTCCCGCCTCGGCGTCCCGCCCCACCTCGCCGCCGCCATCGCCGCCCACCTGGCCTGACCAGCAAGGAGAGACCGCCATGCCCGCACGCGACAACTTCCACTCCCTGATGCGGATCGGCCCCGTGCAGATCGGCACCCACCGCGACCACAACGGCCGGACCGTGCACGCCGCCGTCTGCACCGCCGACCGCTGCGGCTGGTCCGCCGACTACTCCAGCCGGACCGCCGCCCAGCTCGCCGCCCGCACCCACCGCTGCACCGTCCGCTAGGAGGCACCACCCATGGATGTCCCCCTCTGGTTCGCCCTCGTGGTCGTCGGCTACCTCGGCGTGAAGCTCGTCCGCCCGCCCTGGTGGCTGGTCTGCGTGTTCCTCCTCGGCGGCTACCTCCTCGCCGACAGCCTCTTCGCCTCCGTCATCGACCCCGCCGTCAAGTAACCCGCGAAAGGAGACCCGCTCATGTTCCAGCCCAAGGTCCCGACCATGCCGCAGCCCACCGGGTTGATCACGCCGCCCGCCGTCATCCAGCCGACCACCGTCACTCCGAGCGCCCCGGCCCTGCCCACGGTGCCCACCGTCGCCCCGCAGCCGGCCCGCCCGGTCGTCCAGATCACCCCGGGCGGCGCGCTCGCCCTCGTCGGCGCCGGTACGGCCGTGGTCCTGGTCCTCGGGGCCGTACTCGTTTCCCTGCTGCTCGCGGTCGCCATCACCGGCGCCTCGGTCGCGGTCTGCGCCGTTGTGCTGCGCTCCCTGCTCGCGCCCGGCACCAAGCGGCGCTGACCAGCACGCTTCCTGCCACGTCTGACCGGCCCCGGGCGGCTCTGATACCGCCAAGCATCCGCCGCCCGGGAGCCGTACCCGTCCGATCTCGCAACCGGAAGGAACCTTCAGCATGCCCCAGCGGGCCCCGTCCACGACGAAGAATGCGTCCACAGCTGTCCGACCCCTCGACCCGATCGTCCTCGGTGACGTGCTCCGGGTCGCCTCGGACCCCGGCTACAACCGCTGGGAGGAACAGATCCGCCGCACCGGCGGCTGCGCCGACCCGATCCACCTGAGCGGCTGGGCCCTCCACAAGGACAAGAACACCGGCGAGAGCCTGCACCACTACTCCACGGCGGGCGAACCGGGCGGACGCCTCCGCATCGCCTGCGGAAACCGGCGCGCGTCCCGCTGCCCCTCCTGCGCGTGGACGTACGCGGGCGACACCTACCACCTGATCCGCGCCGGGCTGGCCGGGGACGCTCGCCGAGACATCCCGGCGAGCGTCCGCGACCACCCGCGCGTCTTCGCCACGCTCACGGCTCCCTCGTTCGGCCCTGTCCACAACCGCCCCGATCTCGGCGCCTGCCGCTGCGGCACCCACCACGCGGTGAACGCGCCGGAGCTGGGTACGGCCCTCGACCCCGCCACCTACGACTACGCGGGCGCCGTGCTCTTCAACAACCTCGCCGGACAGCTCTGGCAACGCTTCACCACCCGGCTCCGCCGCGAACTCGCCGCCCGCGCCGGCCTGCCGCGAAGCGAACTCGCCGCCCACGTCCGTCTGTCGTACGGCAAGGTCGCCGAGTTCCAGAAGCGCGGGGCCCTGCACTTCCACGCCGTCATACGCCTCGACGGACCGGCCGGTCCGGGGACGCCTCCGCCCGCGTGGGCCACGGTCGCGCTCCTGACCGACGCGATACGTGCCGCAGCAGCGCACACGTACACCTCGGTCTCGGTCCCCGTTTCCGGCGACCAGCCTGCCCGTACCTTCCGATGGGGCCGACAGCTCGACGTGCGCCCGGTGAAAGCCTTCGACGGCGGCTCCGACCTCAGCGAACAGGCCGTCGCCTCGTACGTGGCCAAGTACGCGACCAAAGCCGCGGAGAACACCGGCACCCTGGACCGCCGCATCGGCGAACTCTCCGAACTCGACCGCTACGGAGTCCCGGACCACGCCCGACGCCTCATCGTCGCCTGCCGCGATCTGGACCCGCTCTACCCGGACCGGCGCATCTGGGCGTGGGCGCACATGCTCGGCTTCCGCGGGCACTTCTCGTCCAAGTCGGCACGTACTCGACCACCCTCGGCGCCCTCCGTCAGGCTCGCGCCGACTACCGCGCCGCTCAGGAAGCACCCGTCCTCGACCTCGACGACCGGGAGCCGGACACCGTCCTCGTCCTGACCGACTGGCAGTACGCCGGCCACGGTCACACCCCGGGCGAAGCCGCCCTCGCCGCCACCATCGCCCGGGACCTCCAGCTCAACCGGGAGACCGCCCGCGACGCCCTCCGGAGCGAAGGGACCCGGTCATGACCACCGCCGTTCGCTCCCGCACTGCGCTGCTCACCCTGGCCGAGGTCTGTGAAGAACTGGCCGTCTCGCGCTCGACGTTCTACGACTGGCGTGCCAAGCACCGGGCGCCCCGCTGCATCAAGCTCCCGAACGGTGACCTGAGGATTCGGCGGCTCGACCTCGACCACTGGTTGGACGACCGTGAGGACGCCGCCTGATGGAGACGACGTACGACGTCAAGGTCTACAAGATCTACGTCTACAAGGGCACCCGGAAGTCCAGTTACACGGTGCGGTGGGAGGTAGCCGGAAAGCGCTGGCGCGAGCAGTTCGACACGGTCGCGCTCGCCGAGGGCTTCCGTTCCGGACTCATCACGGCGACGGGCAAGGGTGAGGCGTTCGTCATCGGGACCGGCCTGCCGGTCTCGCACCGCTCGAAGTCCGCCGCCGTGAGCTGGTACGCCTTCGCCGTCGAGTACGTGGACGCGCGCTGGACCCAACTCGGCGGCAACAGCCGGAAGAACCTCGCGAAGACGCTGACCGCGACCACCATCGCGCTTCTTCGTGCCCGGCCTGCCCAGTTCGAGCCGGTGGCGGTGCGGACCGCACTCCGTGAGTGGGCGTTCAACGCGAACCGGCGGGGCACGGCCCCTGAGGACGTGGCGACCATCCTTCGTTGGGTGGAGCGGAACTCGCTGCCCGTCTCGACCTGGGAAGACCCTGGCAAGGTGGATGAGGTTCTACGAGCCATCGACACGCGCCTCGACGGCAAGCAGGCCGCCGCCTGGTCCCGCAAGCGTCACCGCCGCATCCTCAACGTCGTCATGAAGCACGCGATCCGCCGGCGCGTTCTGCGGACCAACCCGCTCCCCAAGGGGAAGGAGGCGACGGCCGTCGCCAAGACCACGAACGCCGTGGACAAGCGGTCGCTGATGAACCCCGATCAGGCGGCGGCCCTGCTCGACTGGATACGGCGACGGCCTCGCGGAGGCAAGCGGCTGCACGCGTTCTTCGTGACGCTGTACTACTGCGGTCTGCGCCCTGAGGAAGCCGTGGCCATGCGGGGCAAGGACGTGTCGCTACCCGCGCTGGGTGTCGCGGACCAGTGGTGTGAACTGCTGATCCACACGGCGACCCCGGAGGTGGGCAAGCAGTGGACCGACACCGGCAAGATCCACGAGGAACGCGACCTCAAGGGCCGCGCGGAGGGGGAGACCCGCACCGTACCGGGACACCCCGCCCTGACGCGGGTCCTCCGTCAGCACATCGCGGACGAAGCCCTCCAGCCCGGTGATCTTCTCTTCCAGGGTGAGACCGGCGGAGTCCTAGCGGGCTCGGTGATCCGGCGGGCCTGGCGCAGTGCGCGCGAGGCGGTGTTGGCTCCGCACGTCCTCGAATCGCCCACCGGACGGCGGGTGTACGACAACCGGCACACGCGCCTGACGAAGTGGCTGAATGACGGCGTTCCGCCGGCCCAGGTCGCGGACTGGGCGGGCAACAGCGTTCCGGTCCTTCTGGCCACCTACGCGCGATGCGTCGACGGACAACTTCCCGATCTCAAGAGGCGGCTCGAAGCTGCGGGAGACCTCCCGGAGCCGCCGCCCGCAGGCTGACGGGACAGCCGAAAACTTCGGCACGTATTCGGCACAGCCACCCGCAGGACCCCGTTGACAGCCGTACGGCCCCGGACTTTTCCTTGATCATCGGGGGAGGGTCCGGGGCTTCGCCGACCCCACCGAAACCCGCCTGACCAGCGAAAAGCCCTCCCGATGGGGAGGGCTCTCGACAGTGCCCCCGGCAGGACTCGAACCTGCGGCCAAGCGCTTAGAAGGCGCCTGCTCTATCCACTGAGCTACGGGGGCCGGGTGTGGGCCGTGGCGGACGGGAGTCCCGCGTGGGGGAGTTCCTGGCCGTGCCGGGACAAGGATAGGGCTCTTGTCGCGGTGTCCCGGTTGCTTCGCCTGCGTGGCACCTTGTGGAGGTTCGGTGAAGCGAACCGATAATCGCAGCTGGGTGCGGATCGCGCACCGGTTTTCGGGCCGGATCGCGCGGGTGTTGTGCAGTCGTTATGCCCGCGCTGTGCGGGTCCCCCCTGCTCTCGGGGTGGAACCGCCGCGCACGGGTGGCCATACGCTTCAAAAAGGCGCCAAAAGCGGGCATTCTTCGCATGTGGTGACCATGGATGTACGGCCTCAGCTCATCGACGCACTCTCCGCCCTGCGCGACCGTGTCGCTGCCGTGCGTCTTCCACTACCGCTCCCCGGATCGGAACGGGCCCGGCAGACCAGGGCCGAACTCCTCGCCCAGCTCGACGACTACCTGCTGCCCCGGCTGCGGGCGCCCGAGGCGCCGTTGCTCGCGGTGATCGGCGGGTCCACGGGGGCGGGGAAGTCCACGTTGGTCAACTCGCTCGTCGGGTGCCGGGTCAGCGAGGCGGGGGTGCTGCGGCCGACGACCCGGACGCCGGTGCTGGTGTGCCACCCGGACGACCACCACTGGTTCGCGGACGTACGCGTGCTGCCGGAGCTGATCCGGGTCTGGCTGCCGCCGGGGCGCGGGGTCGGGGCGGACGGGATCGAGGAGGTGGGTGTCGGGCGGGCCAGGGGTGCCGCCCAGGAGCTGCGGATCGAGACGGCGATGAGCCTGCCGCGCGGGCTCGCGCTGCTCGACGCCCCCGACATCGACTCGCTCGTCGAACGCAACCGGGTCCTCGCCGCCGAACTCATCTGCGCGGCCGACGTGTGGGTGATGGTGACCACGGCGTCCCGGTACGCCGACGCGGTGCCCTGGCACATGCTGCGTACGGCGAAGGAGTACGACGCCTCGCTGGTCAGCGTGCTCGACCGGGTGCCGCACCAGGTGGTGGGGGAGGTGTCCCGGCAGTACGCGGCGCTGATGACCCGGGCCGGGCTCGGGGACGTACCGCGCTTCACCATCCCCGAGCTGCCCGAGTCGGCCGGCGGCGCCAGTGGGCTGCTGCCCACCACCGCCGTCGCCCCGCTGCGCGCCTGGCTCACCCACCGGGCCCAGGACCCCGCCGCCCGCCAGCAGGCGGTGGGGCGTACGGCGTCCGGGGTCATCGAGTCGCTGAACGTGCGGATGCCCGCCCTCGCCGGGGCCGTGGCGCAGCAGTACGCGGCCGCCGTCCGGCTCACCGGCGCGGTCGAGGACGCGTACGAGAGGGAGGCCGAGCGCATCCGCCGCAGGCTCGGGAACGGGGCCGTACTGGCGGGGGACGCCCGGACGCGCTGGCGCGGGTACCCGCTGGACAGTTCGGCCTGCGAGGTGCTGGAAGCGCTGGTGGAGAGCCTGGTCGCGCTCATCCAGTGCGCCGTCGCCGCCGCCGACGAGAAGATCCGTACGGCCTGGCGGCGCGATCCGGCCGCTGCGGCCTTCCGCTTCGAGAGCGCGGGCCGGGACGGCGGCGGCTGGGGCCCGACCGAGGACGTCGAGGGCCGGATCGCCGTGGCGGTACGCCGGTGGCGGCGGGTCGTCGAGGAGCTGGCCGAGGAGGAGGTGGGCCGGCTCGACCGCAGTGTCGCGCCGGACCCGGAGACCGTCGCCGCGCTGCTCGCCGCCGCCCTGCTCGGCGGGCGGCGCGCCCGCAGCGCCGGGGAGCAGCTCGCCGAACGCATCGGCGCCCAGGGGGCCCTGCGGCTGCGGGACAAGGGCGGTGCCCTGCTCACCAGCTATCTGGACCAGGTGCTGAGGATCGAGCGGGAGCGGCGGCTCGCCCAGCTCGACGCGCTCGACATCGCCCCCGAACCGCAAGCAGAGCTGATCGCCGCACTGTCCGTGCTGCAGAGGGAGAGGAGGCAGCGATGACTGCCGTCGTGGATCAGGACCGGGAACAGGGCGATCGGGGCCGGGAAGAGCCCGGCGACCGGGGCCGGGACGAGCCGGGCGATCAGGGGCGGGGGGACACGGAGGCGGACCGGGACCGCACGGGGGCCGGGGCGGAGGCTCCGGAGGGGGCGGGTGGCCCCGGTCCCGACTCCCGCGGTGAGGCCCGTAGCGAGAGCCGCGGGGACTCTCACGGTGAACCGCTCGCCGTCGCCGACCCGAAGGTTCCGGGAGCCGCGCGTACGGGCCGGGACGCGGAGGCATCCGCGCCGGTGGACGGACCGGCGGACGTGCTGGTGGGCGCACCGGGGGACGGGGCGCCGGACGGCGGGGCGGGACCCGCGCGGGGGGCGGACGGACCGGACGGGTCCGGGGCAGCCGGTGAGCTGGACCCGCAGGACACCGCCGTCACCCCGGCGGGCGTGCCCTCGCACTGGGACGACGGGCTGATCGCGCGCCGGGCCGCGGCCTTCCGGAGCAAGGGCCACGAGCGTGAACCGGCGGTGCCGGCGGACGAACCGGGGCCCGAGGTGGAGGCGTACGTACCGTCCGGCGGCACGCTCCGGCCCCGGCTCGAAGCGCTGCGCGAGCTGGTCGGTCTCTCCCGCGCCCGCCTCGACCAGGGGACCCTCGCCGAGGCGGGCCGGGTCCTCGAAGAGTCCGCCGCACGGCAGCGGCTCTCCTCCCGGCATACCGTGGTCGCCCTCGCCGGCGCGACGGGCAGCGGGAAGTCCTCCCTGTTCAACGCCCTCGCCGGAGCCCAGATCTCCGACACCGGGGTGCGCCGGCCCACCACCTCCTCCCCGATCGCGTGCAGTTGGACCGACGGGGCGGCGGGCCTCCTCGACCGCCTGGCGATCCCGGGCCGGCTCCGCCGCCGGCCGCAGGCGGGCTCGGCGGCGGCCGACCCGTCGCTCCAGGGGCTCGTCCTGGTCGACCTCCCCGACCACGACTCGGCGGCCGCCGGACACCGCGAGCAGGTGGACCGGGTCCTCGCCCTGGTGGACGCGGTGGTCTGGGTCGTGGACCCGGAGAAGTACGGCGACGCGGCCCTGCACGAGCGCTATCTGAGACCGCTCGCCGGCCACGCCGAAGTCAGTTTCGTCGTGCTCAACCAGATCGACCGGCTGCCCGGCGAGGCCGCCGACCTGGTCCTCGACGACCTGCGCCGACTGCTCGACGAGGACGGCATGGCGGTCGGCGAACACGGCGACCCCGGCGCCACCGTGCTCGCCCTCTCCGCCCTCACCGGCGAAGGGGTCGGCGAACTGCGCGAGCTGCTGGGCAAGTTCGTACAGGAACGTACGGCCGCGCAGCGCAGGCTCTCCGCCGACGTGGACGCCGCCGCCGCCCGGTTGCGCCCGGTGTACGTCGCCGACGGGCGGCCCGGTCTCGGCGAAGGGGCGCGGGAGGAGTTCACCGACCGGCTCGCCGACGCGGTCGGCGCCTCGGCGGCCGGACAGGCGGCCGAACGGGAGTGGCGCCGGAACGCGGGCCGGGCCTGTGGCACTCCGTGGCTGCGGCTCTGGCGTTGGTACGAGTCGACGCGCAGGCTCGGTGGCCTGGAGCGGATCGGTCAGGTCTCGGCCCCGCCGCGCGAGGAGGAGGAAGCGACCGCGCGGCAGCGGGTCGAGCAGGCGGTACGGGTCGTGGCCGACGACGCTGCCGGAGGGCTCCCGGACCCATGGGCCCAGGCCGTGCGCGAGGCCGCGTACAACGGGGCGAAGGGGCTGTCCGAGGCGCTGGACCAACTGGCGGAGAGCGCCGGTTCGGCCGCCCCCGCAATCGCCCGTGGCCGAAGGGGCGGCGGCAGCGGTGCGGAAAGCGGTACCGGAGTCTTCGGAGACGGTCGGGGTGCAGTGGACCGGTCCGACCGGCCGGGCGGAGCCGGACGCACGCGCGCGCTCGGCCGGTTGGGGCGGCGGCGGACCCGAGGGCCTGGTGCGGAGACCGGCATCGCGGTCGTCGCGGGGGCCGGGGGCGTGGGGAGTGGGCCCGTTCAGCAGAGCCGCCCGGCCAAGCCGCCGCGCCCCAAGTGGTGGCCGGCCGCGGTGGTGGTCCAGGCGTCCATGACCCTGTTGCAGATCTTCGGCGGGCTCTGGCTGGTCGGCCAGATCGCCGGGGTACTGGAACCGGGACTGATCGTTCCCGCGCTCGTGATGCTCGCCGGAATCGTCGGCGGACCGCTGGTGGAGTGGGCGTGCGCGGCCGCCGCACGGGGGCCGGCCCGACGGTACGGGCAGGAGGTCGAGCGGCGGCTGCGCGACGCGGCGGCCGGATGCGGGCGCGCCAGGGTCCTCGATCCGGTGGCCGCCGAGATCGCCCGCTACCGCGAAGTGCGGGAGAGGTACGGGGCGGTGACGGAGTTGTCCACAACCGGCCGGTAATCCACAGGCCCCGGCAGGATCGCCGCACCTCGTCCAGCATGGAGTCCTCGCACCGGCCCGCACACGGACCGGGTGGGGACGGCACGGGGGAGCGGGGGAAGAGCCTCGCGTACCCACCGGTGCGCGGGGCTCTTCCCGCGTCCGGGCCGGGGCCGGGAAGAGGACTGCTCGCGCAGGGGGAGCAGCCGGGAAATGGACCACGGGGGACAGCACATGAACGAGACCTTGGTGACGTTGGTCGGCAATGCCGCTACGGGGGTGGACTTCCGGGAGACGGCCTCGGGCGGGATGGCGCGGTTCCGCCTCGCGGTGACGCCGCGCCGCTGGGACCGGGAGAGACAGCTCTGGGCCGACGGGCACACGAGCTTCTACACGGTGTGGGCCTGGCGGGGGCTCGCCTCGAACGTGGCGGCCTCGGTCTCCGTGGGCGAACCTCTGCTGGTGCACGGCCGGCTGAAGGTCCGCGAGGAAGAACGCGAGGGCTCACGACGGACGTTCGTGGATGTCGAAGCGGTGGCGGTGGGGCACGACCTGAGCCGGGGCTCCGCGGCCTTCCGGCGGGCGGTGCGGCGCGAGTCGCCGTTCGGTACGGAGACGGGGGCGGGCCCGGGCGGAGAGCCGGGGAGAACGCCGGTTCCGGGGCCGGAGGGAGAGGACGCGGGCAGTCCGGTTTTCGCGAGCGAACCCGCAGGTGACGGACCTTCCTGGGATACGGAGCCCGTGGGGGCGGCGGCGGCCCGCACGAGGCCGGACGGGGCGCCGCGCGTCGGGGGAGGGGCACGTGTCCCGACGGTCCGTCAGAAAGGGCCTGTAGGCGTCATGTCGACATCTTGACACCATCGACACGCGCTCGGTGAGCACGTGGTGACGGGGTGCTGATGGTTTTCGCCGTGCTCCCTGGGGCGGGAGTGGCGGTGATAACGATTGCGATGCGGAATGGTTGTGCGAGAGCAAGACGGGGGAGCGGTTTCGGTCGTCCTCCATAGGATTCCCCCGTACTCATGGGCACTTGAGTCTGTCGGCGGGGCACTCCCCACACGCGCACCGAGCGCGAGGGCCCCGCACCGGAGGGGAATTCTGTGACTTCTGCTTTTTCTGAGATTTCAGCGCTTCAAGATTCCGACATAGCGACCGGTACGGCCCCCCGCGCCGGTTCGGCCGCGCGCAGGCCGCTGCGGGGACGGGGCAACGGGCTTGCCCGCCTGGCCTCCACCGCGCTGGTCACCGGCCTCGTCGCGGCGGGCGCACTCGCCGGCGCGGGCACGGCGGCGGCCGACGACGCCGCACCCCAGCACCCGGGCGGCGCGATCGCCGTCCTGAACGGGCTGAAGACGTACGACGGCGCCGAGATCAAGACGGACAAGGGGACCCAGCCGGTGTCCGCCGGTCTCTTCGAGATGACCGTCGACGGTGGCGGCACGCTGAAGACGTACTGCATCGACATCCACAACCCCACCCAGGGCAAGGCGGAGTACAAGGAGACTGCCTGGGCGGAGTCCTCGCTCGGCAAGAACGACAACGCCGGCCGGATCCGCTGGATCCTCGAGCACTCCTACCCGCAGGTCGACGACCTCGCCTCGCTCGCGAAGGCGGCCGGCGCCAAGTCGCTCACCGCGGGCACCGCTGCCGCGGGCACCCAGGTCGCCATCTGGCGCTTCTCGGACAACGCCGACGTCACCGCGGTGAACAAGGACGCCGAGAAGCTCGCGGACTACCTCGAAGGCGCGGCCCAGAACTCCGCCGAGCCCCAGGCGTCGTTGACGCTGAGCCCGGCGGCAGTCTCCGGTCAGGCCGGCGGCCTGCTCGGCCCGGTCACCGTGCACACCGACGCGGCCGAGGCCGCGGTGGCTCCGCCGGCCGACGCCGTCGCCAGCGGCATCAAGATCACCGACAAGGACGGCAACCCCGTCTCGAAGGCGACCGACGGCACCGAGCTCTACTTCGACGTGCCGAAGGGCGCCGCGGACGGTTCCGCCTCGCTCACCGTGCAGGCCACCACCTCGGTGCCTGTCGGCCGCGTGTTCGTCGGTGAGAGCAAGAGCCAGACGCAGATCCTGGCCGGCTCCAGCGAGTCCGTCGTCTCCGCGCAGGCCACCGCCAACTGGGCCGCCAAGGGCCCGGTCCCCGCGGTGACCGCGAAGAAGGACTGCACCAAGGGCGCCGTGGAGTTCACGGTGACCAACAACGGCGACCAGCCGTTCAAGTTCACGTTCTCGGGCGGCGGTGACGTCTACACCGTCGAGGCCGGCGGTTCGAAGACCGTGCCGGTCGGCGTCGGTGAGGACAAGGCGTACGACATCACGGTCGTCGGCGTCGACAACGACTTCAAGCAGAACTTCAAGGGCGTTCTCGACTGCGTCACCGCGGCCACCCCGGCTCCGGGCGACACGGGCACCGACACGCAGACCGGTGCCTCGCCGAGCCCGGCCGCGACCGCTGCCGCCAGCGTGACCGGCGGTGGTGAGGGCGACCTCGCCGCCACCGGTGGCTCCAGCGCCACCCCGGTCATCGCGGGCGTCGCCATCGCTCTCGTCGTCATCGGCGGCGGTGCGGTGTTCTTCCTCCGCCGCAAGAAGTCGGCCGCGGCCGCCCAGTGACCGCTGAGGCGTGACCGCGCGTAGTGCGCGGTAGCCGGCCCCGAAGTGCCGAAGGCCCCGGTGTTTCCTGGAATCCAGGAAACACCGGGGCCTTCCCGCTGCTGCCCGGGCGAGCGGGTGAAACGTCTGAGGGCTGTCCCGCAATCCCTGGTGGGTGCGCGACGACCGCTACGGCACCTCGCCGCGTTGTCGGAGCGTCCGCATACATCCAGTACGCGGACGCTCCTCCGCCTTGCGATGCACCGCATCCGATGCCGCGCACTGATCCACCACGGATTACGGGACAGCCCTTTTAGCCGGTGGAAGGTGCGCCCCGACGCGCCCCGCGTCGGGGCCTCGGCGATCGGTGAATGCTGAGCGGTGCCGAGCCCCTCGGCCAACCTGTTCGTCCCTGGTGCGGCGGCTTCGTCGTGCGGTCCGTACGAGCTCATGGGGTGTACAGGTGGCTCGGGGAGCGCCTCGGTTCCACCGTGCGGTGACCGTCAGCAGGCGGTGGGCGGCGGGATGGGCTCACACGTCCCCGAGGACATTGGACGGTTCTCTCTTCGGCTCGATGCGCTCGAATTCTTCCTCGGAGATGTCGGTCCAGTTCGGAATGTTGCTGATGCCGTACTCGACCTCCACCTGGTCGTCCAGATGCAGCGAGCAGGACGAGCATCGGAAAGAACCAGGTCCGAACTGGATTACCGTCCACTCCTCGTCGCTCTCCGGAGTGCTTACTCGGTGCTTGAACAGTACGCCTTCCATTATCCCGACATTCTCACATGCTGGGCAGTCGCGAAGTCTCCATTCCGGAATCGACTTCGTCAGGTTCTTGGACCATTCGTAGTGGTATTCTTTCGCGTCGGGCGAATCGTCGGGATATTCTCTTCGGTAACTGCTCCTCGCTTTGTCGATCAGCGCTCTCACTCTTTCGCGCTCGCGGGCCTCGGCCCCGGCTTTCGCGTAGTCGGCGGCTTGCAGGCAGTCCATCCAGAAAGTGGCGCGAGCCACGTCGAGATCGTTCAGCAGGGAGTCGACGATCTTTACGTACGCGCCCACCAGGGATGGGTCTGTCAGGCTGCCGATCGCGTGCGCGGAAGAGTTGCGCAGTTCGACGAGGTCGTCGATCTCCTTCGCTTTTACGCCGAGCGGGACATTCAGTGGTGCCAGGCGGAGTCGATCGAGTGCTACTTTCAGCGAAGCCGTACGGATTGTGCCGCCCGGTGCGACCCCCGTCAGGCTGAGGAGCGTCTCCCATGACGATTTACCGGTGAGGTCCATGACGAGGGCGGGGTGGCGCCGCATCAGGGCTGCCTTCGCCAGACGCTCCAGCACGATCCCGGACAAGGCCGTGAATGCATCTTCGTATGGAGTGGATCGGAACCCGGGGCCGTCCAGTGTTTGCCGGGCGTATGTGCGGGCGGTGGATATAAGGTTCTCTACGGTGAAATCGGAAGTCACCGGAAGATTCTAGCGTGCGGGCCCGTGCGATCACCGGACCGATCCGGTCACGCATTCCGGGGTCGTCGATCCCTGGTTGCGCGAATGTGAGCCGGGATTTTGCAAAGGGAATAAATTTTGCCCGAAAGTTCTTTTGCGTGCCCTGTGGGGCCTATGGATGAAAATGTCCGTACGGGTGTGGTCCGGGGGCAGCTCCTCTTGGGGGGGCATCGGGGCGAGGCATCACGGTGGGGAGAGAGGGCGGTCCTCCCGGAGCGGGGCACCAGTCGGCCTTGCGGCGCGTCGTACAGATGGCCTGTGGTGCCTTGCCGGGTGCAGAGCGCGTGCTCCCGAGTCCCGGCGGGGCTCGGGACCCGTGGGCGAGGTCCCGACCCGGAACGCTCGGCGGCCTCGGCGGCGATCCGCGGTGTCCCGCTCCCGGCCGCCCAGGTCAGCGGCCCCGGGTGGGACGGGTTTCCCCCGTGGGCTTGTCGTCAGGCAAGATGGGGTGTATCTGCTCCCACCCCTATTGCTGCCGGACGGTTTCTCTTGGCTGAGTACATCTACACCATGCGCAAGACGCGCAAGGCGCACGGCGACAAGGTGATTCTCGACGACGTCACCCTGAACTTCCTGCCCGGCGCGAAGATCGGTGTCGTAGGCCCCAACGGCGCCGGTAAGTCCACGGTGCTGAAGATCATGGCCGGCCTGGAGCAGCCGTCCAACGGTGATGCCTTCCTCTCGCCCGGCTTCAGCGTCGGCATCCTCATGCAGGAGCCGAAGCTCGACGAGGAGAAGACCGTCCTGCAGAACGTGCAGGACGGCGCCGCCGAGGTCATGGGCAAGCTGAAGCGCTTCAACGAGGTCGCCGAGCTCATGGCGACCGACTACTCCGACGCGCTGCTGGACGAGATGGGCAAGCTCCAGGAGGACCTGGACCACGCCAACGCGTGGGACCTGGACGCCCAGCTGGAGCAGGCCATGGACGCCCTGGGCTGCCCGCCCGGCGACTGGCCCGTCACCAACCTCTCCGGTGGCGAGAAGCGCCGTGTGGCGCTCTGCAAGCTGCTCATCGAGGCCCCGGACCTGCTCCTCCTCGACGAGCCCACCAACCACCTCGACGCCGAGTCGGTGAACTGGCTGGAGCAGCACCTCTCGAAGTACGCGGGTGCGGTCGTCGCCGTCACCCACGACCGGTACTTCCTCAACAACGTCGCCGAGTGGATCCTCGAACTGGACCGCGGCCGCGCGCTCCCGTACGAGGGCAACTACTCCACGTACCTCGACAAGAAGGCCACCCGCCTCAAGGTCGAGGGCCGCAAGGACGAGAAGCGCGCCAAGCGGCTCAAGGAAGAGCTGGAGTGGGTCCGGTCCAACGCCAAGGGCCGCCAGACCAAGTCCAAGGCCCGCCTCGCCCGTTACGAGGAGATGGCCGCCGAAGCCGACAAGATGCGGAAGCTGGACTTCGAGGAGATCCAGATCCCGCCGGGCCCGCGCCTCGGTTCCATCGTCGTCGAGGTCGAGCACCTCTCGAAGGCCTTCGGCGACAAGGTCCTGATCGACGACCTGTCGTTCACGCTGCCGCGCAACGGCATCGTCGGCATCATCGGTCCGAACGGCGCGGGCAAGACCACGCTGTTCAAGATGCTCCAGGGCCTGGAGACGCCGGACTCCGGCACGGTCAAGATCGGCGAGACGGTCAAGATCTCGTACGTCGACCAGTCCCGCGCCAACATCGACCCGAAGAAGACCCTCTGGGCCGTCGTCTCGGACGAGCTGGACTACATCAACGTCGGCCAGGTCGAGATGCCCTCGCGGGCGTACGTCTCCGCGTTCGGCTTCAAGGGCCCGGACCAGCAGAAGCCGGCCGGTGTCCTCTCCGGTGGTGAGCGCAACCGCCTGAACCTGGCGCTGACGCTCAAGGAGGGCGGCAACCTGCTGCTCCTCGACGAGCCCACCAACGACCTGGACGTCGAGACCCTGTCGTCGCTGGAGAACGCCCTGCTGGAGTTCCCTGGCGCCGCTGTGGTCATCTCCCACGACCGCTGGTTCCTGGACCGCGTCGCCACGCACATCCTGGCGTACGAGGGCGACTCCAAGTGGTACTGGTTCGAGGGCAACTTCGAGTCGTACGAGAAGAACAAGGTCGAGCGCCTCGGCGCGGACGCGGCCCGCCCGCACCGCGCCACGTACAAGAAGCTCACCCGGGGCTGATCACCGTGGCCCGTCACCTCTACCCCTGCCCGCTCCGCTGGTCGGACATGGACGCCTTCGGCCACGTCAACAACGTGGTCTTCCTCCGCTACCTGGAGGAGGCGCGCATCGACTTCATGTTCCGACTGGCGCCTGGGGACGGTTCGCCGTCCTTCGCGGGCGGTTCCGTCGTGGCCCGTCACGAGATCGACTACCTCCGGCCGCTGGTCCACCGCCACGCGCCGGTCACCGTCGAGTCCTGGGTCACCAAGATCGGCGCGGCGTCCCTGACGATCGCGTACGAGATCAAGGACGCGGACCTGGTGTACGTGCGGGCCTCCACGGTCGTCGTGCCCTACAACCTGGTGGAAGGGCGGCCCCGGCGGATCTCCGCCGAGGAGAAGCTCTTCCTCCAGGAGTACATGGAGCAGGAGCCCGCCGCGGCATGACGATGCCCGTGCACTCCGTGCTCTTCGCCGACCCGAGGGAGGCGGCGGACCTCGCCGCCTTCCTCGGCCGGCTGCTCCACTACGACCGCGCCGCCGCCGTCCGCCTCCAGGCGGCCGGCGGGGCGCTGGCCGTGTTCGGGCGCCCGCCTTCCTTCGACGTGCTGGCGATCCGAACGGCACGCCTCGCCGAGGACGGACCCGGAGGCCCGACGGCCTTCGACGTCACGGTGTCGGCGGGGGAGTTCCTGGAGACCCTCGACCCCGAAAGCCCCGGGGGAGGGACCGGCGTACTGCCCGCTCCCGTCACCGGGCCGCCCTGGACCGGGCTGCTGCCGCCGCGCGGCCCCTGGACCGAGGTCCCCGGGCTGCCGGGCCCGCAGGAGCTGCGCACCGCGCTGAGCACGGCGGTCGGCGAGTTCCGGGCCCGCGACGAGGCCCTTCCCGAGGACCGTCGCACCCGGGCCGAACGCGATCTGATCGGCCGCGAGATCTGGTCCCGGCCGGTCGGCGGGACCCCGCTCCCCCTGCGCGCCGTGCACGCGGCGCAGTCGCTCGGCTTCCTCCGCCCCCAGCCCGACCTGCCGGTCGGCCTGCTGGCCGCGGGGTCCTGGCTGCGCCTGCGGAGCCCGTACGGCTCCGTCGCCCTGCGCGCCGAGGGCAGCGGCGGGCTCGGCGCGCTCCAGCTGTCCGTCGGCCGGCGCTGAACGCACCGGCCGCACCGGCCGCGTCGCCTCGGTCGCGCTGAACGCACCGACTGAACCGGCCGGCCGGTTCAGTCGGCCGTGTTCACCATCGAGGCGGCCGCGTAGGTGAGGTAGGACCACAGCTGCGCCTCGTGCTCGGGGGCGAGGCCCAGCTCGTCCAGGGCGACCCGCATGTTCGCGAGCCAGGCGTCGTGCGCCGCCCGGTCCACCCGGAACGGCTGGTGCCGCATCCGCAGCCGGGGGTGGCCGCGGTGGTCGCTGTACGTCCGGGGACCGCCCCAGTACTGCATCAGGAAGAGCGCGAACCGCTCCTCGGCCGGACCCAGGTCCTCCTCCGGGTACATCGGCCGCAGCAGCGGGTCCTCGGCGACCCCCTCGTAGAAGCGGTGCACCAGGCGCCGGAAGGTCGCCTCGCCGCCGACCTGCTCGTAGAAGGTCTGCTCCTGAAGCGTGTCGCGCGGGTTCTCTGTCACGTGTCCATGGTCGCAGACGTACCGGCCGAGGTCGGGGGTCCTAGGACCCCCCGGGGCTTCCGGCTCCGCAGCACCCGGCGGCACCCGCTGCCGCGTGCCGGTCGCCCGCCGGGCGCCGCCGCAGGAGAGTGGAGGCATGGGTGCCGCAGAGCGCTGGACGCGCGATCCGTTCGAGGCCGAGGGGGCCGCGGCCCGGCAGGCCATGGTGCGGCTCATCGTGGCCGACGGCGGGCTGCGCGACCCCGCCTGGCGCGCGGCCTTCGAGGACGTGCCCCGCCACCTGTTCGTGCCGTACTACTACGAGGGCGGCCTCCTCGGAGCCGTACGCCTCTGGTGCGAGGACGCCGACCCGGTACGCCGCGAGCAGTGGCTGCGCGGGGCGTACGCGGACGGGCCGCTGGCCACCCGGATGAAGGACGGCGAACTCGTCTCCTCCAGCAGCCAGCCCTCGCTGATGGCGCTCATGCTCGACGCACTGGACGTGCGCGACGGCCAGCGCGTGCTGGAGATCGGCGCGGGCACCGGCTACAACGCGGCGCTCCTCGCCCACCGGCTCGGCGACGGGGCCGTCATCACCGTCGACCTGGATCCGGAGATCACCGAGTCCGCCCGCCGCCACCTCGCCGCCGCCGGGTACCGGGCCACCGTCGTCACCGGCGACGGGGCGCGGGGCTGCCCCGGACACGGCCCGTACGACCGGATCATCGCGACCTGCACCCTGCCCCTGATCCCGGAGGAATGGCTCGCGCAGTGCGCCCCGGGCGCGCGCATCCTGGCGCCCTTCGCCACCGGGGTGATCTCGCTCGGGGTGCGGGAGACCGCGTCCGGACGGCGGGCGGAGGGGCACTTCCTGCACACCCCGGCGTTCTTCGTGCCCCTGCGAGGGACCCCGGCGCGTCCCGGCGGCCCGGCCCGGCGCATGACGGGGAACGACCTCCACTCGTTCCTGCTCGCCCTGGCGGGCGGTTCGCTCGACGCGGAGGAGGCGCTGAACCTCTGGGAGGGGGAGGGCCGCCCCGGCCGGGAACGCTTCGGCCTCACCGTCGACCGGAGCGGGCAGTGGGCCTGGCTGGACGACCCGGAGGGCCCGTACGTATGGCCCCTCACCGGTCACGGGGAGCGGTGAGGGGCCCTACGACAACGCGCCGATGGACGGATCAGCTCCGGCGGACCGTGATCGTCGTCCACGCGCCGACGTGCACCTGGTCGCCGTCCTGGAGCGGTACGGGAACGTACGGCTGGATCGGGTCCTCGGCGCCGTTGAGCGTCGTGCCGTTGGTGGAGTTCTGGTCCACCACCGCCCAGCCCCCGTCCGGCTGCTGCACCAGGACCGCGTGCTGGTGCGAGACGCCCGGGTCCTCCGGCGGCACCGCCAGGTCGATGTCGGGCGACTCTCCGGTGCTGTGCCGGCGGCGCCCGATGGTGACCTGGCTGCCCGCGAGTTCGAGGTGCTGCTCGGGGGAGTACGCGGGCAGGTTCAGCCCGGTCGCCTCCGGGCCGCTGCGCTGCATCATCGCCAGGAAGTAGTCACGGTCCGGTGCGATCACCGCGGTCCAGACGGCCGACCGCTGAGGCTCCTGCGACGGCCCACCGGGGCCGCCCTGCGCGCCGGGGCCCTGCTGGGCACCCGGGAAGCCGCCCTGGCCGGGGAACGGCGGCGGGAAGCCTCCCTGCGGGGGACTCTGCTGCTGGAAGGGGTGCGGCTGCTGCTGGTGCGCGGGTGCCTGCGGCTGGGCCGGGGCCTGAGCCTGGGCCTGGGCCTGGGCCTGGGCCTGCGAGGGCGGCGGCAGCATCCAGTCGTCCGCCTCGGGCGGGGCCGAAGGACCGGGCGCGGGCGGCGCGCTCTGCTGGAACGCCGACGGCGGACCCTGCTGGAACGCGGCCGGCGGACCCTGCGGGCCACCGTGCTGCGGGCCCGGCCGGCCGGGCCCGCCCTGCGGGCTCTGCGGGAACTGCGGCTGCCCCGGGCGACCGGGGAACTGCGGCTGCCCGCCCTGCGGGAACGGCGACTGCTGCTGACCCTGCGGACCGCCCGGCGCTCCCTGCTGTGCCTGCGGGAAGGCCGGGGGCTGCTGCTGGTTCTGCTGGAAGGCGCTCGGCGGCGCCTGCCGGCCGTCGCGGTCCGGCACCAGCGGCTCCGCCGGACGGTTCAGCTGCGAGGGACGCGAACCCTGGTACTCGAAGGGGTCACGCGGCTGCGGGGGCTGCGGCGCCTGGGAGTGCGGGGCCTGCGTGTGCGGGGCCGGGGGCGCCTGCCGGGGGCCGGGCTGCGACTGGAAGCCGGGCGGCAGGTTGAGACCGGGCGCCGGCCCGCCACCGGCGCCGGGCTGCGGAGCCAGCGGGGTGTACGAGGTCGCCGTGTTGGTGAGGAAGTTCCACCGGCACTCCTCGCAGAACGGCCCACCGGGCTCACGCGGGGTGCGGCACTGCGGGCAGAGCTCGACTCCGGCGGTCGGCTGTCCGCCGGGGCCGGGGCCGGGGCCCTGCGGATATCCGTAACCGGGCGCGGGCGGCGGGGGCGGGGGCGGCGGGACCGCACCGGGCGTACCGGCTCCGGTCATGCGATGTCCGCAGACCTCGCACCAGTCCTCGGAACCCGACTGGTGTCCGTTCGGGCAGGTCGGCATGTCGGCGCTTCCCCCTCTCCTCGTCCGGCCCGGGGGCCGTCATGCTCGTCGATCGCCGTACGCGCGGCGGGGCGGAGGTCCGCCCCCGGCCGTGCGGACGACTCTGTCGCTCGGCTTCGTCTGTGTCGTTCTCTTGTTACTTCTTGACGCGAACGGTCTTGGTGGAGCGCGTTTCGAGTGTCATCTCGTCCGCTTCCGCGACCTTCGCTTTCAGTCGCACAGTACCTGTCGCGGCGTCGACCACGTCGACCACCTTCGAAAGCAGCTTCGCGGTGTCCTCGTTGCCGGAGACCGCCGCGAGCTGCACCGCGCGGCCCAGTTTCGCGGTCGCCCCATCCAGGTCCCCGGCCTTGCGGGCGTCCAGTCCCTGCTGGATCACCCGGGCCAGCTCGGCCTGGCCCGTATAGTGCGCGACCTGCGGATTCATCGCCGTGGACGCCACCAGGTCGTCCGTCCACACCGCCCGCACCAACCCCTGCGCAAGGGTCTGCGGGGCGCCCTCGCCGGAGGGCGCGGGGAGGATCAGGGAGACCCTCGCCGCCAGCATCTCCTGGCCGATCCGGGCCTGGGGAACCCTGACGCACACGTGATAATCGCGGGATTCGTCACCCCAGGAACCCGTCGGATAATCCCCGGCACGCGGTCCCGCCTCCGACCGGCGCCCGGTCAGATCGACGACCGCCGGAGCGACCTGCTTCACGAAGAGGATCTCGGTGTCCACCGGCGTCCAGAGCCGCAGCGCCACGTCCGCGACCTCCTTGCCCATGGCGTTCTCCATCATCCGCGTGAAGTCCGCGGCCAGCCCGGCCGGATCGGCGACGATGTCCGCGGTGCCCAGCAGGGCGGAGGCGATGCCCGTGACCTCCTTCACCTCCCAGTCGGTGCCGACGCCCCGGGCGTCACAGGTGAAGCGGCCCGCGCAGGCGTCCAGCGCCGCCCGCAGGTCCTGGGGCGCCTCGTGCTCGTTGCGCCCGTCGGTCAGCAGGACGCCGTGCCGCAGATCCGCACCGGCGGAGGCGAACAGCCGGTCGGCGAGCCGGAGCCAGGTGCCGATCGCGGTGCCGCCGCCCGCGCTCAGGCCGCGCAGCGCGTCCTTCGCCTGTGCCTTGGTCAGCGGGTCGGCCGTGGCGAGCCCGCCGTTGCCCGGATAGACGTCCCTCGCCACGTGCGTGCCCGCCACCACCGCGAACCGGGTGCCGTCGCGCAGGGTGTCGATGGCCGCCGCCGTGGCGTCGCGCGCGTTGCGCATCTTCGTGGGCGGGTACTCCATCGACCCCGAGCAGTCGACCATGAGCACGACCGCGGCGTCCGGGACGGGCGCCGCCGCGCCTTCCGGGAGGCTTCCGGGGAGCGGCGCACCCCTGGACGTACCACCGCCCGTGGACGTGACCGTGACGATCGCGTTGACCTCGCGGCCCCCCTCGGGGAGGTAGCTGTTCTGGTACACGTCCACGGAGAAACGAGGCTGTCGCGACTTGGCGAAGTTGGCCATGGAGCTGCTCCTCGACGCCCCACCGGTGGGACGGATACGGGTGTGCGGTTGACGTACGGTCGGCCCGCCGGTCCGGACGGGCGACCGCACGGGAGGGCAGGGAAGGGCCGGAACGGCTGGGAAGCGGTCGGCGGCGGTCGGAATCTGTCGGGTCCGGAGGCCGGTCGGGACGCGGCCTGACGAGCGGCTGTCCGGCAGCCGGGGAGCGTCAGCCGGAGTGTGCCCCGGTGGGCTGTACGGCGAACGGCAGCAGCGCCACTGTTACGTTGTCGTGGCCCCCGCCGTCGAGCGCGTGACCCACCAGCACCTGGGCGCCGTGCAACGGGCGTTCGTGGGCGTCCCGGGGGAGCGCGGCGGCCATCTCCTCGGCGGACTCCGCGTAGTTCCACAGCCCGTCGGTGCAGACCACCACCGTGCCCGGCCGGTCCGGCTTGAACGCGGCGGTGTGCGGGTCGAGTTCGTAGGCGTCCGCGCCGAGCCAGCCGGTGATCGCGTGGGCACGCTCGTCCGCGTACGCCTGCTCCTCGTTCATCAGGCCCGCCGCCACCATCTGCGCGGCCCAGGAGTCGTCCTCGGTGAGCCGGGCGGGCTGCTGCGTACGGTCGGACGGCACCCAGTAGACCCGGCTGTCGCCGACCCAGCCGATGACCAGCAGACCGCCGGCGACGACCGCGCCGACCAGCGTGCAGGCCGGAGCGTTCTGGTTGCGGTGCGGATCGTGCTCCGTCGCGCCCTCCTGCTCCTCGGCCAGGGCGTTGACGGCCCGGGAGGCCGCGACGATCGCGTCGTGCATCGCCTGCTGCGGGTGCGTGCCGCGCGGCAGCGACTCCAGGAGGGACTCGCCGGCGGCGCTCGCGGCGGCCGCCGAGGCGTCGTCCGGCCGGTACGCGGAGGACACCCCGTCGCAGACGATCGCGACGACGGCGGGCGAACCGTCCGGCAGCGCGGTGGCCGACACGGAGAAGGAGTCCTCGTTGCGGTGGTGACGCAGCCCTCGGTCGCTGACCGCCGCCACCGCGCCGAGCTCCCGCTCCATGTGGTCGCGAGCGCGCGGCTGGGCGTGGCCGCAGGTCTCGCAGTACCCGTCGGCGTCGACCCGGCCGGCCCGGCAGGCGACACAGATCCTGGTACCGGCGGGGGAGCCGGGCACGGCAGTGGCGGCCGTACCCCCGGCACCGCCCGTCCCGCCCGCGCCCCGGGGATCCTGGACGGGCACGGGAGCCGCTCCCGGCACGGCTCCCGGAGCCGCGAGTTCGAAGTCCCCGGAGCCGCCGGAGCCGGAGTGCTGCCGTTCCGGTGCGGCCCGGTCGTCGTGCCGAACGGCGGCCGGCACGGCACCGGGCGGTGCGGCCGGTGCGGCCGGTGCGGGTGCGGCCGGTGCGGCGGGTGCGGCCGGTGCCGGTGCGGCAGGAGCGGACTGTGGTGCGGCAGGTGCGGCAGGTGCGGCCGCGCGGGCGAAGAGCGGGTGCCCCGCGGAGTCGATGCCCGGGACGTCGGCGGGCCGGTGGACGGGCGCGGGCCGGTCCGCGGTGTCGGTCTCGGACGCCTCGGGCCACTGGACCGGTGCCGGAGGCGCGGCCGGACGAGCCGGGGCCGCCGGAGCCGCTGCCGGTACGGGGGGAGCCGGTGGCGGGGGCGGGGTGGTGATCGCCATCGTCGGCCGGTCGCCGGGCCGTTCGGGCACGGCGGACAGGTCGTATCCGCAGGCGCCGCAGAACAGGTCGCCCGGGTCCAGCGGTTCCGTGCAGCCGGGGCACGTCGGCAGGGGGGCCGTCTGCTGGTGGATCTGTGACATCTTCACACCCACGTCCGGGGGCGGAAACGGTTGGCCCGCTCCACCAGTTCGATCCTCTCGTCGCCCTGCTGAGCCAGCCGGGCGAGCATCCGGTACGAGCGTTCCAGCCCGAACCGGAGCCCCCGCTCGTCCAGTTCGCTGCCGAGCAGCTTCCGGGCGCCCGGCCCGAAGGACGCCGGGCCCGCGGACGGGCGGGCGGGTCCTGTGGAGAGTACCCAGTCCAGCGCGGTCCCCAGCACCTCGGTCGAGAGCCGCTCGCGGCGCACCGCGTCCAGCCCCAGCCCGGCCAGCGCCGTGATCTGGTCCGACGCGGCGGCCAGGTCGTCCGCCAGCGGCTCCCCGGGGTCGCGCCCGCGCAGCCGCGCGCGGACCGAGGCGACCCGGGCTGCCGTGAAGTGGATCGACGCGGCGGGCACCGACTCCAGCGTGCGTACCGCGCCGGTACGGTCCCCGGCGGCGAAGCGCACCCGGGCGAGCCCGAACGCGGCGCTCACGAAACTCGGGTCGGTGGTCCAGACGAGGTGGAAGTAGTCGGCGGCGTTGTCCAGTTGGCCGAGCACCTCCGCGCAGATCCCGAGCGCCAGCTTGGGCGCGGGCTCGCCCGGGAACGCGTCGTACACCGCGTCGAAGGAGAGCGCCGCGCGTTCGCGCTCCCCGGTCACCAGGGAGACGACCCCCCGGTACCAGACGACCCGCCAGTCGTCCGGGTGCCGGGCCTCCAGCTCGCCCAGCACATGGGCGGCCGCCCCGTACTCGGCCAGCTCCAGCAGGGCCCGCAGTTCGCGCAGCCTGGTCTCCGGGGAAGGGGCCGGGACGGTGCGCAGCGCGGCGATCAGCTCCAGCGGGGCCGCCGCCGTCACCCCGGCCAGGAAACCGGCGTTGGGGTCGCTCCCGTCGACGCGCGGCACCGGCAGCGAGAGCGCGGTGGAACCCGCGTCGAGACCGCCGAGCCACTGGGCGGCACCGGGCGGCACCGGTCCCGCTCCGAACACCGGGACCGGCACGGCCTGGGCCGGGCGCGGCGCGGGAACGCCCGGGGCGCCCGGTCCGGCGGGCGTGCCGCCACCCCAGGGCCGGCCCGGCGAGCCGCTCGCGTGGGTGGGCGGGGCCGTCAGGGCCGCCGCCGAGGGCTGGTACCCGGCCGGGGCGTATCCGGCGGGCGGGGTGTGCCCGGAAGGCGGCGCGTACGCCGGGGGTGGCGTATTGGCGGAAGGAGGCCGGCCGTAACCGGGGGGCGGCTGCGGGTGTCCGGCGGCGGTGGCGGCCACCGGTACGGTCCCGGCGGCAGCGGGCTCACGCCGGCGCCCGGAGCGGCGCGCGGACCGGGCACGACGGCCGCCGAGGCGGGACACGTCACCGGTCAGCTCGGCGAACAACTCCGTGTCCGTCACCCGCGGTTCCGGCCCGAACAGGGTGGACAGGGCCGGGCGCGGGCGCCCCGACTGGAGGGAGACGACCTCCCGCAGCACCCCCGTCAGCTGCTCCGCCATCTCCTCCGCCGAGGCGAAACGCCGCGCCGGATCGGGGTCCGTGGCGCGCACCAGCAGCCGGTAGAAGGATTCGTACGTCCGGAAGACCTCTATGTTCTCCGGGTCCGGCAGCGAGTCCACGAAGACGTTGGTGTAGCCCTGGAAGTCGAAGGTGAGCACCGCGAGGGTCCGCGCCACCGTGTACAGGTCGGAGGCGACCGACGGGCCGACCTCCCCGACTTCGGGGGCCTGGTAGCCCACCGTGCCGTAGATCGCCGACTCCTCGTCGTCCATCCGGCGCACCGCGCCCATGTCGATCAGCTTGAGCTGGTTCTCCGTCTGGATCGCGTTGTCGACCTTGAAGTCGCAGTAGAGGAGGTTGCGGCTGTGCAGATGGCCGAGCGCCTCCAACGCCTCGATCCCGTACGCGCACGCCTGCTCCACGGGCAGCGGATCGCGCCTCCCGGACGGTGTGCGGCGGTCGTTGGCGATCTCCTTGAGCGCCTTGCCGCCGACGTACTCCATCACGATGTAGCCGTCCAGCGAACCCGTCCGCTGGTCGAGGTGCTCGACGAAGTTGTAGATCCGGACGATGTTGGAGTGCTCGATCTCCGCGAGGAAGCGGCGCTCCGAGATCGCGGCCGCCATGGCGTCCTGGTCGCCGGTGTCCAGCAGGCCCTTGAGGACCACCCAGCGGTCCGAGACGGCCCGGTCCACCGCGAGGTACACCCAGCCGAGCCCGCCGTGCGCGAGGCAGCCCGCGACTTCGTACTGCCCGTGCACCACGTCGCCGCCGCGCAGCTTCGGTACGAAGGAGTACGGGTGCCCGCACTTGGTGCAGAACCCCTCGGTGCGGCCCGGCCGGTCGCCGCGTGCCCGGCCCACCGGCGCCCCGCAGTCCGAGCGCGAGCAGAACCGCTTCCGCTCGGGGACCTCGGCGTGCGCCATCACGGCCGCCCGCGGATCGGGGCGCGGTACGTCCGGCACCTGCACCAGGCCCGCGCCGAGACGCCCCCGGGCGGAGGCCCCGCCCGAGGCGCCCGAGGCCCGCACCGACACGGACGGCGCGCTCCCCGCCCCGGCGGACAGCCCCCGCGACAGCCGGCCCGAGACGGACCGCCGTGAGGTGGAGGACCGCGAGGAGGCGCGGGCCGAGGCGCGCGAACCGGCGGGCGAGGAGGCCGAACCGCCGCGCGCCGCGGCCGCGATCCCGGTGGGCGGCGAGGCGACCATGCCGTTCGGCGAGACGACCGGGGCCAGACCGCAGGTGTCGCAGTACAGCTCGCCGTCGCCCATGTCCTCGTAGGAGCCCTCGCACGTGGGGCGCTGGCACCGGCTGCTCATCGTGTCTCCCCCTCGTCGCGGGGCCGGTCCTCGGGCGAGGACGTCCGGCCCGGCGCCATCATCTCGGTGGCGGCGTGCTGGTAGCGCAGCACCGCCTGCCCGGCGACCCGCAGATCGCAGGGCGCGCTCCACAGCATCCGGCGGGCCGCGTCGTACCGCTCGATCAGCAGCGGGTCCTCCGCGAGCCCGTGCCGCGCCACCTTCGCGCGGTACGCGTCGAGCCTGCCGCGCAGCTCCGCCCGCACGGCGAGCGGCGCGGTGACCGAGGTCAGCGACTCGCGGGCACGCAGCAGCTCCTCCTCGGCCTCCCGCTCCAACTGCTCCAGCAGCGGCGGGAGCCGGTGCCAGCGGGCGTGCCTGCGGTGTTCGGAGGCGGCGGCCAGCCGCTCCTGGAGCGCGGTCGGCGGACCGCTGACGGCGGGCACCTCGGAGGCCGCGATCTTCGCCAGCACCTCGACCCGGGCGACCCGCGCCTCGGCGAGCGTGCGGTCGGCGCGCGAGAGCACGTCCCGCAGCCGCGCGAGCCGCTGTTCGGCGTCCTGCCGGACGGCGAGCACCGCTTCGATCTCCCGCCGTACCTCCTCCAGCGCGCGGGCCGCCCGGTCGTACCGGGCGGTGTCCGCCCGGCCGCCGCCCGGCGCGGCGCTGCCGGACCCCCGCAGCCAGAACGCCAGCGGGTCGGCGATCACCAGGGCCCGCAGCTCGGTCAGCTCCAGGGTGATCGACTCCAGGTCGTCGCCCGACGGGTGCTCACCCGGCCGGACGCCCACGGAATGCGCCAGCGAGCGGGTGCGGTGGAGTTCGGCGGCGAGCAGGTCGATCCTGGCGGGCAGCGCCGACCAGACGGAGTCGGAGGCCACCACCATGTCCAGGGAGCGCGCGTAGAGCGTGTTCATCCGGGCCACCAGCTCCTCCAGCGAGAAGCGTTCGGCGAGCCGGGCCGGGCCGGTGATCGAGGGGTCGGGCGGTGCGGCGCCGTGCGCCACGGTGATCTCCCGGCCCCGGAGCAGCCCGGTGAGGGTCTCCAGGTCCTCCCGGTTGGGGTGGCGCCTGCGGGCACGCACCGCGCGCGCCTGCGAGAGGGCGTCGGCGTACGCGTCGAAGTACCCCCAGAGCAGGGTGATCGACCGCTCGGTGGTGGCCCAGCGCTCCTTGGTCACCCCGGACAGGCCGGCACCCTCCAGGAGACGCCGGCCCGCGTGGTCCTGCAGGGCGAGGAGCGAGGTCTCGATCGCCTCGTGCTCCGCGCCGAGCCGGGCCAGCGCACGGTCCGCCTCGTCCCGGTCCATGACCGGTCCCGGGGGCCTTGCCGCGTAGCCGGGGAAGGGTCCCGCGACGCCCATCGCTCACCTCTCCGCTCTTCCGGCGGGCCCGAGGGCCCCGCCGGGATCAGTTGCTGCGGTACGTCGGCGCCGGGGGCGCCGTGATGCCGGGCAGTCCGGCCTCCAGCCAGGTGCGGTACGAGCGCATCCACGGGCTCCCCGCACCGCCGCTGCGGTAGTCCGCCAGCACCTGGTTGACCCGCGCCACCAGGTCGTCGGAGCCGAGCTTGGTGGCGACACCGTAGTACTCCGTGGTGAACGGGCCGCCCTTGAGCTCCACCGTCGGGTCCTGGGCCACCTGGCCCGCCGCCAGCGCGTTGTCCGTCACCACGGCGTCCACCTCGCCGAGCTGGAGGCGCACCAGGCAGTCGAGCTGGCTGGGGACGGTCAGCAGGTCCTCGTCCCCGGCGGTGCCGTCGTGCGCGTCCTCGAAGGCCGCGCCGAACGACCGCGCCTTCAGGGCCTCGTACGCGGTGGAACCCTCGGCGGTGCAGACCCGCTTGCCGCGCAGCGAGGCGTTGTACCCGGAGATGTCGGAGGTCACCGGGGCGAGCACCTGCTGGCCCGCCTGGAAGTAGGCGGTGGAGAAGGCGACCTGCTTCAGCCGGGCGCAGTTGATCGTCATCGTCCGCACCACCACGTCGACCCGGCCGCTCTCCAGCGCCGCGATCCGCTGGCTGGTCGGGATGGCCCGGAAGACCACCTTGGAGGAGTCGCCGAGGATGTCCTGGGCGATGGCCCGGACGAGGTCGATGTCGAACCCCTCCAGCTTGCCGGTCGCCGGATTGCGGTAACCCCAGCGGTAACTGTTCTGGTCCACCCCGGCGATGAGCTTGCCGCGCTCCTTGATCCGTGCGACCCCCGGCCCGTCGTTCCGGGACGGCGGCAGGCTCGCCTCCGGCTTGTCGCAGGTGTCCGCGCGCACCTGGGTGGCCGGGGCCGCGCCCGGTCCCGGGGCGGCGGACGAGGAGCCGTCGGCCCCGTGCGTCAGCGGCAGCAGGGCGAACAGGGCGGTGAGCACGCAGGCCACGGCCATGGCCGTCACCCCGCCCCAGCCGCGCAGCCTGCTCCCGCCGGTACGTGTCCGTGCCATCGCTCCCCCTCCCACCGCTCTTCCCTCCGCCGGCTCCGTGGCCGGTACGCGCCCGTTCACCGGTACTCCCCGAGTCTCCGGCCGGTCCCGGTGATCGCGGCGACCGCCGCCAGTACCGCCAGGGCCGCCGCGCCGACCGGCAGCCCGCCCAGCGCGCCGCGCCCCCGGCCGGCCGCCGCGTCGAACTGCTTCTGTTCGTGGGCCAGGGCCGTCTCCAGCGCTGCGTCCACCTTCGAGAAACACTCGCCGGTGGAGCCCTTCGCCCCGATGACCAGGGCGAGCGCGCCTTCGTAGTCGCCGCCGTCGTCGGTCTTCCGGGCGTCGGCGTGGCGCTTCTGCCACTCCGACACACTGCTGACGGCGGTCGCCACCGGGGTGCTCCCGGAGGCGTCGTCCGCCAGCTTCCCCGCCTTGCCCAGCTCCGTGCGGAGCGCGTCCATCTCCGCCGTGTAGTCGGTCTGGTACTGGTCGGCGGAGCCGTCCTCGGTGAGCACCGCGCCCCGGGCGACCAGGGTGAGGTTCTCGTTGGCGCGCGCCTTCAGGGAGGCGATCCGCGCGTCGTTCAGCACGTCGAGCGAGGCCTGGCCGTTCGCCATGGCGTGGTGCAGTTCGGTCCTGGCCAGGGTCTGGCCGACGACCAGCCACACCAGCACGGCCGCGGTCGCGGCCGTCGCGGCGAGCAGCCCGCGGTTGAAGACCCGGTGGGTCCGGCGGTAGTCGCGGCGCTGGGCCCAGACCAGCACGGTCAGGGCCATGAATCCGGCGGCGATGGCGATCAGCGGCCACTGCCGGGCGTCACGCTGGTCGGCGTCGAGCCGGCCGGTCTCCGCCGTGTACAACCGCTCCGCCGCGGGCAGGAGTTCGCCGCTCATCTTCTGGTTGGCGTACCTGAGGTAGGCACCGCCCAGCGGAAGCCCGAGGCGGTTGTTGGCGCGGGCCCGCTCGACCAGGCCGGTGTAGACCGGGAGGAGTTCGTTCATCGTGCGGATCTCGCGGCCGGAGGAGGTGGTGGCCTCCGTGTTCGCCGCCGCCTTGACCAGCAGCCGGGAGGCGTTCTGGATGTCCTTCTCGTACTGGGCGCGGACGTTCGCCGGCTCCTCGGTGCCCGCGAGGAAGCCGCTCGCCGCCATCGTGTCCGCGTCGGCGAGCGAGCGGTAGACGGCCGCGGCGTCCGCGCTCAGCGGCTGGCTGCGGCTCACCACGTCGTCCGCGGCGGCGGCCCGCCCGGCGGCCTCCACCGCGGTCACCGCCCCGAACGCCACGACGAGCAGGGCGAGTACGGCTCCGACGATCCGCAGCCGCCCGGGCTCGGTCGTCGCGGCGCCGCGCAGCCGTCGTCCCACGGAGGCGGACACCGCCCCGCGCCGCTGCGCGGGCACGCCGGACACCTGCGCCGCTCCGTGCTGCCGCGGCGGGCCCCCGATCGGCGGGTGTGTCACTCGACTTCCCCCTCGGTCACTGTCGGCGCCGTCGCCCCCGGCCGATCGGGGGAGTGGCGCCCGGCCTGAAGTATGGCCGCAGGGACCGGCATCCACCAGGAATACCTGGATCCAAGGGCCGGGAGGGCGGCGGGCGGCGGCGCCGGCAACCCGGCATCCCCGACCCGCGGCCGCCCCGTACCGAACCGATTCCCCCGGTGTGAACACGATCGGGGCCGTTGATCGGTTCCCGCGGGCGGCGGGCTCCCGTACGCCGTTGTACGGGAGTTGACGCGAGGACGCTTCGGCGGCGGCCCGGCCGCACGCCCCTCAGGCGTACTGGGCGCGCAGCCTGGCGTGCGCCTCGGGCGCCGCCCCCGTGTGGTCCAGGCCCAGCAACGCGGCCCCCAGCACAGGCTGTTGGGCCACCACGCGGATCCGGGCCCGGGGTGCGCGGGCCGCCAGCAGCGAGGCGATCCGGATGTCCAGGTCCCGGTGCCGGGCAGCCAGCACGCTGCCGCCGAGAATCACCGGAACGTGCTCCTCCAGCAGGTCCAGCCGGTCCAGCGCCACCGTGGCCATCGCGACGACCTCGTCCGCGAGCCGGTCCACCACCGCGCGCGCCACCGGGTCACCGGCCGCGCCCGTCGCGAAGAGCACCGGGGTCAGCTCGTGCCGCCGCTCGTACGGGATGTGCTCCCGGTGCAGTGCCTCGATCAGCTCGTACATCGAACCGAGCCCGAAGTGCGCGGGGAGCGCCCGGGCCAGCTCGGTCGGCTCGCCCCGGCCGTCCTCGGCGCGGGCGGCGAACCACATCGCCTCCTCGGCGAGCCCCGAACCGCCGCCCCAGTCGCCGGACATCCGGCCGATCGCGGGGAAGCGGGCGGTACGGCCGTCCGGGAGCATGCCGACGCAGTTGATCCCGGCGCCGCAGACCACGGCGACGCCCCGGGGCTCGTCCACCCCGGCGCGCAGAACGGCGAAGGTGTCGTTGCGCACCTCGACCGACGGAGCCCAGCCGCGGTCGAGCAGTGCGGCCGTCAACTCCTCCTCCTCCACCGGGAGGTCGGCGTTGGCGAGGCAGGCCGACACGTGCGCGGCCGGCCCTCCGACCGTCCCGCCGGCCGAGGCGTACGCCCCCTCCACGGCGGCGGCGAGCATGTCCAGCGCGGCCGGTATCCCGACGACGGGCGGCTGGAAACCGCCGCCCCGGGCCGTGCCGAGCACCGTGCCGTCCTCACCGATCAGTGCCACGTCGGTCTTGCTGTTCCCCGCGTCGATGGCGAGGACCGAAGCGTTCACGCCCACGCGAGGTGCTCCCGGTTGTGCGCGATCAGCCGGTCCGTGAGGCCCTCGGCGTACTCGTACTGTCCGACCAGCGGGTGCGCGAGCAGCGCCTTGAAGACGCGGTCCCGGCCGCCGTGCAGGGCCGCCTTCAGCGCCAGGTCCTCGTACGCGGTGACCTGGGCGATCAGCCCGGAGTACAGCGGGTCCAGGGCCGGCACCGCGAGCGGGACGGCGCCGGAGCCGTCGACCCGGGCCTGCGTCTCGATCACCGCGTCGTCGGGGAGGAACGGCAGGGTGCCGTTGTTGCGGGTGTTGACCACCTGCACGGTGGCGTCGCCCCCGCCGAGCAGCGAGGACGCCAGGTCGACGGCCGCCTCGGAGTAGAAGGCGCCGCCGCGCTTGGCGAGCAGCGCGGGCTTCTCGTCCAGCTTCGGGTCGCCGTACATCGCGAGGAGTTCCTTCTCCATCGCGGCGACCTCGGCGGCCCGGGACGGCTTGGTGCCGAGCTCCCGGACGACCTCGTCGTGGGAGTAGAAGTACCGCAGGTAGTACGAGGGGACCACACCGAGCCGGTCCACGATCTCGCGCGGCATGTGCAGGTCGGCGGCGATGGCCGCGCCGTGCTCGGTCAGCAGCCTCGGCAGCACGTTCTCGCCCTCGGGGCCGCCGAGGCGGACGCCGAGCTCCCAGGAGAGGTGGTTCAGCCCGACGTGGTCGAGGTGCACCTCGGCGGGGGAGACGTCCAGCAGCCGGGCGAACTTGCGCTGGAAGCCGATGGCCACGTTGCAGAGGCCGACGGCCTTGTGGCCTGCCTGGAGCAGCGCCCGGGTGACGATGCCCACCGGGTTGGTGAAGTCGATGATCCAGGCGTCCGGGTTGGTGCGGCGCACCCGCTCGGCGATGTCCAGCACGACCGGCACGGTGCGCAGCGCCTTGGCGAGGCCGCCGGCGCCGGTGGTCTCCTGGCCGACGCAGCCGCACTCCAGCGGCCAGGTCTCGTCCTGGTTGCGTGCGGCCTGCCCGCCGACGCGCAGCTGGAGCAGGACCGCGTCGGCGCCCTCCACCCCGGCGTCCAGGTCGGAGGTGGTGGTGATGGTGCCGGGGTGGCCCTGCTTGGCGAAGATCCGCCGGGCGAGGCCGCCCACGAGTTCGAGACGGTCGGCCGCCGGGTCGACGAGCACGAGCTCCTCGATCGGCAGCGTGTCCCGCAGACGGGCGAACCCGTCGATCAGTTCGGGGGTGTAGGTGGACCCGCCACCCACTACTGCGAGCTTCATTTCAGCCCTTCACTCCGGTCAGTGTGACGCCCTCGACAAATGCCTTCTGCGCGAAGAAGAAGACGGCGATCACGGGGGCCATGACCAGAACGGTCGCGGCCATGGTCAGGTTCCAGTCGGTGTGGTGTGCGCCCTTGAAGGACTCCAGGCCGTAACTGAGCGTCCAGGCGGCCGGGTTCTCGGAGGCGTAGATCTGCGGCCCGAAGTAGTCGTTCCAGGCGGCGAAGAACTGGAACAGCGCGATGGCGGCGATGCCCGGCTTGGCCATCGGCAGCACCACCCGCAGCAGGGTGCGCAGTTCGCCGCAGCCGTCGATCCGCGCCGCGTCCAGGTACTCGTCCGGGATGGTCAGTAGGAACTGGCGCAGCAGGAAGATGGAGAAGGCGTCGCCGAAGGCCATCGGGATGATCAGCGGCCAGAGCGTCCCGGAGAGGTCCACCTGCTTGGCCCAGAACAGGTACATCGGGATGATCACGACCTGCGGCGGCAGCATCATCATCGAGATGACCAGCATCAGCGACAGCTTGCGGCCCTTGAAGCGGAACTTCGCGAGCGCGTAGGCGACGGGCACCGAGGACACCACGGTCAGCACGGTGCCGACGCCCGCGTAGAGCAGGGTGTTGCGCCACCAGGTGAGGAAGCCGGGGGTGTCGAAGACCCGCCGGTAGTTCTCCCACTCCCAGGTGTCGGGGGTGAGGTCGCGGGTCAGCGCCTGCTGGTCGCTCATCAGCGAGGTCAGAGCCACGAAGACCAGCGGGAGGACGAAGAACAGCGCGGCGGCGACGCCGAGCGAGTGCACCGCGATCCACCGCAGCAGCGCCTTGCGGCGGGCGGTGCGTTCGGCGGCCGTACGTGCGGTACGGACTGTCCCGGCGGGGGAGCCGGGGGTGCCCGGGGTGTCGAGGAGCTGTGTCATGAGTCAGTCACCGGCCTGGACGAGGTTGTTGCGGCCCCGCATCAGCAGTGCGGTGAAGGCCATGGCCAGGGCGAACAGGACCAGGGCGACGACGCAGGCGGAGCCGTAGTCGAAGCGCTGGAAGCCGAGGTTGTAGACGAGCTGGGGGAGCGTCAGGGTCGACTTGTCGGGGTAGCCGGGCTCGAAGGACTGGCCGGAGCCGCCGATCACGCCCGAGGCCACCTTCCCCGCCACCAGCGGCTGCGTGTAGTACTGCATCGCCTGGATGACCCCGGTGACCACGGCGAACATCACGATGGGCGAGATGTTCGGCAGCGTCACGAAGCGGAACCGCTGCCAGGCGGAGGCGCCGTCCAGCTCGGCCGCCTCGTACTGCTCGGCGGGCACGTCCAGCAGCGCGGCCATGAAGATCACCATCAGGTCGCCGATGCCCCAGACCGCGAGCATCGTCAGTGCCGGCTTGGACCAGGTCGCGTCGTTGAACCAGCCGGGCGTCGGCAGTCCGAGATCGCCCAGGATCGAGTCGACCGGCCCGGTACCGGGGTTGAGCAGGAAGACGAAGGCGAGGGTCGCGGCCACCGGCGGCGCGAGGTAGGGCAGGTAGAAGAGGGTGCGGAAGACCCCGGTGGCGGTCTTGATCCGGGTGATCAGCAGCCCGATGCCGAGGCCGAACACCACCCGGCAGGTGACCATGACGATCACCAGCCAGAGGGTGTTGCGCAGCGACGGCCAGAACATCGGGTAGTCGGTGAAGACGTACGTCCAGTTCGTCAGCCCGTTGAAGACCGGCGCCCCGAACCCGTCGTACTTCGTGAAGGAGAAGTAGACCGTCGAGACCATCGGGTACGCGAAGAAGAAGCAGAACCCGATGAGCCAGGGCGACAGGAAGGCCACCGTGCGCAGCGCCGACCTGCGGCGCTTGGAGCGGAGTGTGTACGTGGTCATCGTGGGCTACTTGGCCTTGGCGATGTCGGTGTCGATCTGCGCCGCGGTCTTCTCCAGACCGGCCTGGAGGTCCTTCACCGAGCCCTTCTCGTACTGGTAGCCGAAGTCCTGGAGGGTCTGCTGGTACGTCGAGCCGTTGACCGCCCCGTCGGGGGTGTTGGAGTGCGGGTTCTGCGCGATGTCCAGGAAGGTCTTGAAGCGCGGGTCGAACTTCAGGTCGGGGGACTTCAGCGCCTCGAAGGTGGAGGGCACGTTCTTGATGCCGTTGGCGAAGTCGACCACCGCCTGCGTGTCGCTGGTCATGAACTTCACCAGCTCCCACGCGGCGTTCTGCTTCTTGCTGGCGGGCGCGATGCCCATGATCGTGCCGGAGAGGAAGCCCTTGCCGTAGGTGTCGGCCTCGTCGTCGGCGACCGGCATCGGCGCGACCCCGATCTCGAAGTCCGTCTTCGCCTCCTCGGCCATGCCGAGCCGCCACTCGCCGTCCAGCTGCATCGCGACCTGGCCGGTCTGGAACGGGTGCTTCGCGCCCCACTCGTCACCGAAGGAGCCGCGGTACTTCTCCAGCTTGTCGTAGCCGCCCAGATCCTCGACCAGCTTCTTCTGGTACGTGAACATCTCGGCGAAGGCAGGGTCCTTGGCGATGTTCGACTTGCCGTCCGCGTCGAAGTACGTGTGGTCCCAGGAGCCCAGGTAGTGGTCGGCGACCGACTCGTAGCCGTGGAAGGTCGGCATGAAGCCGAGCTGCTGGTAGCTGTCGCCCTTGGTGACGGTGAGCTTCTTGGCGTCGGCGGCGAACTCGGAGAGGGTTTTCGGCGGTGCGGCGATCCCGGCCTTCTCGAAGGCGTCCTTGTTGTAGTAGAGGCCGTACGCGTCGGCCAGCAGCGGCAGCGAGCAGCGCTTGCCCTCGAACTGCGTGTAGTCCAGGAGCACCTTCGGGAAGGTCTTCTCCAGGTCGAGCCCCGACTTCTCGATGAAGGGGGTGAGATCGGCGAAGGCACCGGACGAGCAGAACTTGCCGACGTTGGACGTGGTGAACGAGGAGACGACGTCCGGGCCGTTCGAACCCCCGGCGCGCAGCGCCTGGTTGAGCTTGTCGTCGTTGATGTTGCCGACGACGTTCACCTTGATGTTCGGGTGGGCCTTCTCGAAACGGTCGACGTTGTCCTGTACCGCCTTGACCTCGGACGGCGCGCTCCAGCCGTGCCAGAAGTTGATGGTGGTCTTCGCGTTCGGGTCGTCCGTGGCACCGCTCTGCGACTCGCCCGTACAGGCGGTGGCGAGGACGGATATCGCGGCGACGGCGACGGCGGCCGTGGTGAGGCTGTTTCTGCGCATGGCGAAGCTCCTTGGGGATGGTGAAGGAGAGGCAACGGCGGTACAGAGTGCGGAAGTTCAGGGGCGTGAGGTGTCGAAGACCTCGTCGCGGGTGTCCGCGAGGGCCCGTTCCAGGGCGCCCCGCAGGACCGGCAGGCGGACGGTTTCGGCGAGGACGAGCCGGGGCCGGGAGGCCGCGAGCTCGGCGAGTTCGGACTGGATCAGCGAGCGCAGCCGCTCGCCGCCGACCGAGATCAGCCCGCCGGCCAGCACGATCAGCCCGGGGTCGAGCACGGCGGTCAGGGAGGCGAGCCCGGTCGCGAGCCGCTGCGCGTAGTTCAGCAGCAGCTCGGTCAGCTTCTCGTCCTGGCCGTACGCGGCGGCGGCACGGGTCAGCAGGCCGGCGGCGACCTCGGGGTAGGGCTGCTGCGGGGTGTCGATGCCGAGCTGGGCCGCGAGCCGGGGGATCGCCTGGGCGCCCGCCAGCTCCTGGAAGCCACCGCTGTTGGCCTTGACGACCTGGCGTACGAGCGGGGTGCCCGGTACCGGCAGGAAGCCGACCTCTCCGGCGCCGCCGGTGAAGCCGCGGTGCAGCCGGCCGTTGATGACGAGCGCGCCGCCCAGACCCTCCTCGTTCCAGAGCAGGACGAAGTCGTCGTGGCCCCGGGCGGCCCCGCGCCGCTGCTCGGCCACCGCGACCAGGTTCACGTCGTTCTCGTACTCGACGGGCATCGGCAGCTCCGCCGCCAGCTCGTCGAGCAGGGCGGGGGAGTGCCAGCCCGGCAGGTGCGAGGCGTACCGCAGCCGGCCGGTGCCCGGGTCGAAGGCCCCCGGGGTGCCGATGACGACCCGGTGGATCGCGGACCGGGTGAGCCCCGCGGCCGCGACCGCGCCGTCCAGCGCCCGGCCGACCTGGTGCACCGCGCTCTGTGCGCCCCGCCCGGGGGTGCGGAGTTCGTACTCGCCCACCGCCGTGCCGGTGATGTCGGCGACCGCGGCCACGATGCGCCGGGCGTTGACGTCGAGCCCGGCCACGTACGCCGCCTCGGCGTTGACCGCGTACAGCTGCGCGTTGGGGCCCGGGCGCCCCTCGGTGGTGCCGGTGACCCGCACCAGCCCGGCCGCTTCCAGCCGGGCCAGCAGCTGCGAGGCGGTCGGCTTGGAGAGGCCGGTGAGCTTCCCGATCCGGGTCCGGGAGAGGGGGCCGTGCTCCAGCAGCAGATCGAGGGCGGCGCGGTCGTTCATCGCGCGCAGCAGCCGGGGGGTGCCGGGGGTGCCGGTGCCCGGGGTGGTTCCTGCCATGGAGGTGGGTCCGCTCTCTGTTAGGAAAGTTTCCTATCCGGTGAGAGGAAGGTAGGCGCCCGTACCCGGGGCGTCAATGGCGAGGCGGCCGGGCAACGAAAGCGTTACCTGCGGGGGCGGACCGAAGCCGCCCGGAAACACGCCGGAGGGCCTCCGCGACATGCGCGGAGGCCCTCCGGTGACGTGCGGGACCTGCGGGTCGTCCTACTTGGTGATGCTCGGCGGGGCGAGCGGCGTCGCGGCGAGCGACTGCGGCGAGGTGGCCGAGGCGTACGCCGACGGGGCGGCCATGGCCGCGGTCGGGTCCGCCGCCCCGGCCTCCGGCTGCGGGGGCACCGCGCCGATCATGCGGATGCCCGCCTCGTCCAGCGACCGCTTGATGCGCCAGCGAAGCTCGCGCTCCACGGTCAGCGCCTTGCCCGGCATGGTCTTCGCGGTGACCCGGACCGTCATCGAGTCCAGCAGGACGGCGTCCAGGCCGAGGATCTCCACCGGGCCCCAGAGCCGCTCGCTCCACGGCTCCTCCTTCGCCATGACCTCGGTGGCGGCGGAGATGGCCGCGCGGACCCGGTCCAGGTCCTCCGTCGGCCGGACCGTCACGTCGACGCCGGCGGTGGACCAGCCCTGGCTGAGGTTGCCGATCCGCTTCACCTCGCCGTTGCGGACGTACCAGATCTCGCCGTTGTCGCCGCGCAGCTTGGTGACCCGCAGACCCACCTCGATGACCTCGCCGGAGGCGACCCCGGCGTCCACCGTGTCCCCGACGCCGTACTGGTCCTCCAGGATCATGAAGACCCCGGAGAGGAAGTCGGTGACGAGGTTGCGCGCACCGAAGCCGAGCGCCACACCGGCCACACCGGCGGAGGCCAGCAGAGGCGCCAGGTTGATCTCGAAGGCGCCCAGGATCATCAGCGCCGCCGTGCCGAGGATCAGGAAGGAGGTCACCGACCGGAGCACGGAACCTATCGCCTCCGAGCGCTGGCGGCGCCGCTCGGCGTTGACCAGCAGCCCGCCGAGGGCGGTGCCCTCCACGGCCTGGGCGCTGCGGTTCATCCGCTCGATCAGATTGGTGAGGGCGCGGCGGATCACGTAGCGCAGCACGATCGCCACGGCGGCGATGAGGATGATCCGCAGACCCGTGTTCAGCCAGGTGGACCAGTTCTGCTCGACCCAGCCCGCGGCGTCGCCGGCCTGCCGGGCGGCCTCGTCGAGCGAGCCTCCCGACCCGGTCGACGGAGTGGCGGCCAACAGGACGGACGGGGACACGGTGGGACCTCCAGCACGGGCGACAGCGGATCAACCAGGTTAACGACGAGCGCGGCCCGGATGATGTCAGCGGCCCACCGAGAGGCTCGTCTCATCCGGAAATCACACCGATCATCCGGAAATCGCACCGAATCGCACGCTTCACGCCAGGTTCCGTCGCGAACCCGACCGCCCGGCGCCCGGTCCGCCCCCGGCCCGTCCTCCCGGGCGGCGGGCCGACGCCGTGCCCGGTGGCGGCCCGCCGGCGGGCGTGGGGCCGTCCGGGCGGATTCCCTCCGGCCCATTACCCGCACGTGGTGGCGCCCGGACCAGGCATGAGGAGAGACTGAGAGCGGATCGTCCCGGCGCGAGCCACGCGCCGCCGGCGTACAAGGAGGCATCCACCGTGCCGCACGTCCTGGTTCTCAACGCGTCGTACGAGCCGCTCGGCGTCGTACCGCTCCACCGCGCGCTCGTCCTCGTCCTCGAAAACAAGGCCGTGTGCCTCGAAGAGTCCGGCGCCCTCCTGCGCAGCCCCACCACCGCCGTACCGGCGCCCAGCGTGGTCCGCCTCAAGCGCTTCGTCCGGGTCCCCTACCGGGGGCCCGTTCCGCTCACCCGCCGGGCGCTCTTCGCCCGCGACGGCGGCCGCTGCGTGTACTGCGGCGCCGCCGCCACCAGCGTCGACCACGTCGTCCCGCGCAGCCGGGGCGGACTGCACGCCTGGGAGAACGTGGTGGCCGCCTGCCGCCACTGCAACCACGTCAAGGCCGACCGGCACCTCCCCGAGCTGGGCTGGCGCCTGCGCCACCAGCCCGCACCGCCCACCGGCCTGGCGTGGCGGATCATCGGCACCGGCCACCGCGACCCCCGCTGGCTTCCCTACCTCCAGCCGTTCGGCGCGGACGACGCGATGGCCCGGATCGACGGCGTCTCCGCCTGAGAGTCCGGCAGGTTTCCGTGGGCCGCAGGGCCCGCCCGTGCCGTCCGTGACCGGCGGCACAGTGGCCGAAAATGGCCCATATCTGCCGTCCGGGGGAACGGAATGTGACCCACGGCACGTTGGGACCGTTGGCATCAGACCTGTGCCACGCTCACGTCTGCGCGACTGCGCCACCGGGGGGTGGGTAGGTCTCTCTTCCGTCCTGCTCCCACGGCCAGGAGGTCACCTTGCCCGCAGCCGCGCAGCTTCCGCTCCCCGCCCTCTCCAAACAGGCCCCCGGTCCGGCCGGCCCGGAGCCGCTGACCAGCCGACCGCCCCTCCAGCCCACCGCCGTCCACCGCGCCGGGACCACTCCCGCGTTCGACGCACCCCTCGCCGCCTGCGCCGCACCGCTCACCAGCGAGCCGCCGCTCGCCGACGCCACCCCCCTGACGAGCGAGCCGCCGCTCGCCGTCGTCGCTCCGCTCACCAGCGAACCGACCGCCCCCGGTGTCGCGGGGGCCATGGAGTCTCCAGGAGTCTGAATGGGCCTCTCCCGGCTCGCCGCCCTGCACGGCGTCGCCACGTCCTACTCCCCGTCCGCGGGTGTCACGGTGTCCGTCCCCGACGACACGGTCACCGCCGTGCTTGCCGCGCTGGGCGTGGACGCCTCCACCCCGGAGGGCGTACGGAGGTCGCTCGCCGCCGCCGAATCGGGGGCGGGCTCCCGTCTGCTCCCGCCGACCGCGGTGGTCTGGGCGGGCGAGCCGCTGCCGCCCGCCCTCGCCGCTCTGCCGATCGGGACGACCCTGACGGTCGTCCCGGAGGCCGAACCGGGCGCCGCCAGGCCCGAGCCGATCCGCCTGCGCGTCACCGGCGCGCAGGCGGACGTCCCGGACACGCCCCCGCCGTCCGCCGTCCCCGTCTGGTGGCCCGACCTGCCCTTCGGCGTGCACCGGGTGACCGCGCGCACCCTCGACCACCGCCAGGGCACCGCCACGCTCGTCGTCGCGCCGGCCCGCGCCCCGCAGCCCGCCGCCCGGGTCCAGGGCTTCCTGGTCCAGCTCTACTCCCTGCTCTCCGGGCGCTCCTGGGGCATGGGCGACCTCGGCGACCTGGCCGACCTCGCCTCCTGGGCCGGACGCACCCTCGGCGCCGGGTTCGTCCAGATCAACCCGCTGCACGCGGCCGTTCCCGGCCGGCCCACGGACCCGTCCCCGTACCGCCCCTCCTCGCGGCTCTTCCCCGACCCCGTCCACCTGCACGTCGAGTCCATCCCCGAGTACGGCCAGGTACGCGCGCGGGCGGTGCTGGACGACCTCCGCCAGGACGCCGCCGCGCTCTGCGAGGCCGTGCTCAACAAGGGCGCGCTGATCGACCGGGACGCCGTCTGGGAGCTGAAGCGGCAAGCGCTGGAGCTCATCCAGCAGGTGCCGCTGACCCCCGGCCGCCGGGCCGCCTACTGCGACTTCCTCTCCGCCCGGGGACAGGCCCTGGAGGACCACGCGCTCTGGTGCGCGCTCGCCGAGGTGCACGGCCCCGACTGGCACGCCTGGCCCGAGCCGCTGCGCGACCCCCGCTCCCGGGAGACCGCCCGCGCCCGCACCGGGCTCCTCGAACGGGTCGACTTCCACAGCCGGCTCGCCTGGCTGACCGACACCCAGCTGGCAGAGGCCCAGCGGGCCGCCGAGGACGCCGGGATGGAGGTCGGCGTCATCCACGACCTCGCGGTCGGTGTGCACCCGGCGGGCGCCGACACCTGGGCCGGCCAGGACGACTACGCCCTCGGCATGTCCGTCGGCGCGCCCCCGGACGCCTTCAACGCCCGCGGCCAGGACTGGGGCCTGCCGCCCTGGCGGCCCGACGCCCTCGCGGCCTCCGGCTACGCCCCCTTCCGGCGCCTGCTGCGCGGCCTGCTCGCGCACGCCGGGGCGCTCCGCGTCGACCACGTCATGGGCCTCTTCCGGCTCTGGTGGGTCCCCGAGGGCAAGCAGCCCACCGAGGGCACCTACGTCGCCCAGGACGGCGAGGCGATGCTCGCCGTCCTCGTCCTGGAGGCCCACCGCGCCGGGGCCGTCGTCCTCGGCGAGGACCTCGGCACGGTCGAGCCCGGCGTGCGCGAGGCGCTCGCCCGGCGCGGAGTCCTCGGCACGTCCGTCCTCTGGTTCGAACGCGACTGGGAGGGCACCGGACGCCCGCTGGCCCCCGAGCACTGGCGCCGGGAGTGCATGGCCACCGCCACCACCCACGACCTGCCGTCCACCGCCGCCCGGCTCTCCGGCGACCACGTCCGGCTGCGCCACGAACTCGGCCTGCTCACCCGCACGCTGGAGGAGGAGCTCGCCGAGGACGCGGCCGACACCGCCGAATGGCTCGGCCTGCTGGCCCGGCTGCGGCTGCTGCCCGAGGGGGAGGGCGACGAGGAGGCGGCCGTACGCGCGGTGCACCGCTTCCTGCTGCGCACGCCCGCCCTGATGACGGGCATCTGGCTCCCGGACACCGTGGGCGACCGGCGCCCGCAGAACCTCCCCGGGACCTGGGACCAGTACCCCAACTGGCGCCTGCCGATCGCCGACGGGGAGGGCCGTCCGCTGACGCTGGAACAGATCACCGGCTCGCCGCGACTGCACCGGCTGATGGACGGACCGATCCGCCGGACCCCACGTACGGCACCCCCGGGCGCGCGCCGTCCGTAGGCGTTCGCTACGTTTGCACCGTGGACAAGAAGAACGCTATGCGCGCCGGCGCCGTTGCGGCCGGTACGACGCTGATGATGCTGCTCATGTCGTCCCCCGCTCTCGCGGTCACCCGCGACGACGGCGACGACCCGGGTTCCGGCCTGTCGGTCATCGAGACCATCAGCCTGTACGTCCTGGCGCCCCTGGCGCTGTTCGCGGTGATCGCGGGCCTGGTCATCGTGCTCGACAAGTCCAAGAAGAAGGCGTAACAGCCCCACACGCTCCGCCGTGTGCGCCGCCGGTACGAGCTACCGCGCGGCGCACACGCATGTCCGGACGCGGCCGCCGACGGGCCCCACGCACGAAGGCGCCCTCCCCGGCGTGTACCGGGGAGGGCGCCTTCTCGTGTCCGGCCGCCGTTACGCGGTCGCGGCGGCGGCGTCCGCGGCGCGGGCGCGCAGCGCGCGCTCGACGCCCGAGCGGGACTCCGACACCAGCCGGCGCAGCGCCGCGTTCGGCTCGGCCGAGGCCAGCCAGGCGTCCGTCGCGTCCAGCGTCTCCTGGGAGACCTGGATCGCCGGGTAGAGGCCGACCGCGATCTGCTGGGCCATCTCGTGGCTGCGGGTCTCCCAGACCTTCTTGACCGTCGCGAAGTACTTCTCCGCGTACGGCGCCAGCAGCTCACGCTGCTCGGTCTGGACGAAACCGCCGATGACCGCCTCCTGGAGAGCGTTCGGCAGCTGGTCGGAGTCGACGACCAGCGCCCAGGCCTCGGCCTTGGCCTCCTCGGAGGGACGCGCGGCGCGGGCCTCGGCCGCGTGCCGCTCGCCCGCCGCGGTCCGGTCGCGCTCGTACTCGGCGGCGATCTCCTCCTCGTCGAGCAGACCGGTCGCGGCGAGCCGCTGCACGAACGCCCAGCGCAGCTCGGTGTCGACGGCCAGGCCCTCGACCGACTTGGTGCCGTCCAGCAGCCCCTGGAGCAGGTCCAGCTGCTGCGGGGTGCGGGCCGTCACCGCGAAGGCGCGGGCCCACGCCAGCTGGTGGTCGCTGCCGGCCTCGGCCGCGTTCAGGTGCGCCAGGGTGGCGTCCGTCCACCGCGTCAGCAGCGCCTCGCGGGTCTCGGGCGCCGCGTACTGGTCGATGGCCAGCTTCAGCTGACGGTGCAGCGACTGCACCACGCCGATGTCCGACTCCTTGCCGATGCCGGCCAGCACCAGCGCCAGGTAGTCACGGGTCGCCAGCTCGCCGTCGCGGGTCATGTCCCAGGCCGAGGCCCAGCACAGCGCGCGCGGCAGCGACTCGGCGAAGTCGCCCAGGTGCTCGGTGACGAACCGCAGCGACTCCTCGTCGAGCCGGACCTTCGCGTAACTGAGGTCGTCGTCGTTGAGCAGGACCACGTCCGGGCGCCTGGTGCCCTCCGACAGCGGCACCTCGGTGCGCTCGCCGTCCACGTCCAGCTCGATCCGCTCGCGGCGCACCAGCTTGCCGTCGACGCCGAGGTCGTAGAAGCCGATCGCGATGCGGTGCGGGCGCAGTGTCGGCTCGCCCTTGGCTCCGGCCGGGAGCGCCGGGGCCTCCTGGAGGACGGCGAAGGAGGTGATGCGGCCCTCGGCGTCCGTCTCCAGCGACGGGCGCAGGATGTTGATACCGGCGGTTTCCAGCCAGGACGTCGACCAGGCCTTCAGGTCGCGGCCGGAGGTCTCCTCCAGTGCGCCCAGCAGGTCGGACAGCCGGGTGTTGCCGAAGGCGTGCGCCTTGAAGTACGCCTGCACGCCCGCGAAGAACTCGTCCTGGCCGACATACGCCACGAGCTGCTTGAGGACCGAGGCGCCCTTGGCGTACGTGATCCCGTCGAAGTTGACGAGGACGTCGTCGAGGTCGTTGATCTCCGCCATGATCGGGTGGGTGGACGGCAGCTGGTCCTGCCGGTACGCCCAGGTCTTCATGGAGTTGGCGAACGTGGTCCACGAGTGCGGCCAGCGCGAGCCCTCGGCGTCGGCCTGGCAGGCGATCGAGGTGAAGGTGGCGAACGACTCGTTCAGCCAGAGGTCGTTCCACCACTCCATGGTGACCAGGTCGCCGAACCACATGTGGGCCAGCTCGTGGAGGATGGTCTCGGCCCGCACCTCGTACGCGGCGTCGGTGACCTTGGAGCGGAAGACGTACTGGTCGCGGATGGTGACCGCGCCCGCGTTCTCCATCGCGCCCGCGTTGAACTCCGGTACGAAGAGCTGGTCGTACTTGGCGAACGGGTACGCGTAGTCGAACTTCTCCTGGAACCAGTCGAAGCCCTGCCGGGTGACCTCGAAGATGTCGTCCGCGTCGAGGTGCTCGGCGAGCGAGGGGCGGCAGTAGATGCCGAGCGGCACCGTCCTGCCGTCGCGCTCGTAGCTGCTGTGCACCGAGTGGTACGGGCCGGCGATCAGCGCGGTGATGTACGTCGAGATGCGGGGCGTCGGCGCGAACGACCAGACGTCGTCCACCGGCTCCGGCGTCGGGGAGTTCGAGATCACGGTCCATCCCGCCGGGGCCGTGACGGTGAAGGTGAACGTGGCCTTCAGGTCGGGCTGCTCGAAGCTGGCGAACACCCGCCGGGCGTCCGGCACCTCGAACTGGGTGTAGAGGTAGGCCTGTTCGTCGACCGGGTCGACGAAGCGGTGCAGCCCCTCACCGGTGTTGGTGTACGCGCAGTCGGCGACGACCTTCAGCTCGTTCGCGCCCTCGCGCAGGCGGGGCAGCGCGATCCGCGAGTCGCGGAAGACCGCGGCGACGTCCAGGGAGGTTCCGTTGAGGACGACGTCGTGCACCGCGGGGGCGACGAGGTCGATGAAGGTCTCCGCACCGGCCTCCGCGGACTCGAAGCGCACCGTGGTGACGGACCGGAAGGACCCGCCCTCCTGCGCTCCGGAGAGGTCGAGCTCGACCTCGTAGGCGTCCACGGTCAGCAGCCGTGCCCGCTCCTGCGCCTCTTCGCGGGTCAGATTCGTGCCAGGCACCCGGTCATCTCCTTCTATGGTGACGTTTCGGGTCATCCTTCCACGCCGGGGACCTGCGGTGTCGGGCAGTCGGGCGGGCGGACGCGCGAGGGGGCGGCCACCGGTCGCCGGTGGCCGCCCCCAGGACGCGTACGGGTCGCCCCGCCGGGTCAGCCGTTCAGCTCGGCCGCCACCAGTTCCGCGATCTGCACCGCGTTCAGAGCCGCGCCCTTGCGGAGGTTGTCGTTGGAGACGAAGAGCGCCAGACCGTGCTCCACCGTCTCGTCGACCCGGATGCGACCCACGTAACTGGGGTCCTTGCCGGCCGCCTGGAGCGGGGTCGGGATCTCGGAGAGCTCGACGCCCTCGGCGTCCCTCAGCAGGTCGTAGGCGCGCTCGACGCTGATCGGGCGGGCGAAGCGGGCGTTGATCTGGAGCGAGTGGCCGGAGAAGACCGGTACGCGCACGCAGGTGCCGGAGACCTTGAGCTCCGGGATGCCGAGGATCTTGCGGGACTCGTTGCGGAGCTTCTGCTCCTCGTCCGTCTCGTACGAGCCGTCGTCCACGATCGAGCCGGCCAGCGGCACCACGTTGAAGGCGATCGGGCGCTTGTAGACGCCGGGCTCCGGGAAGTCCACCGCCCCGCCGTCGTGCGTCAGCTTGTCCGCGTCGGCGACGACCTTGGACGCCTGGCCGTGCAGCTCGGAGACACCGGCGACACCGGAGCCGGAGACCGCCTGGTACGTGGCGACCGTGAGGGTCTCCAGGCCCGCCTCGTCGTGCAGGGGGCGCAGCACGGGCATGGCGGCCATCGTGGTGCAGTTCGGGTTGGCGATGATGCCCTTGGGGCGCTCCAGCGCGGCCTTCGGGTTGACCTCGGAGACGACCAGCGGGACCTCGGGGTCCATGCGCCAGGCGGAGGAGTTGTCGATCACGACGGCGCCCTGCGAGGCGACCTTCTCGGCCAGTGCCCGGGAGGTGGCGCCGCCGGCGGAGAAGATGACGATCTGCAGGCCCGTGTAGTCGGCCGTGGAGGCGTCCTCGACCGTGACCGCGGTGCCCTTCCAGTCGATGGTGGAGCCCGCCGAGCGTGCGGAGGCGAACAGCCGCAGCTGCGTGACCGGGAACTCCCGCTCGGCCAGGATCTTGCGCAGGACTGTGCCGACCTGACCGGTGGCGCCGACGATTCCGACCTTCACGGAAGACTCCTCTGTACGTGTGTGCGGCCCTGGGGGCTGTCCCGTCGTCCCTGGTGGGGCGGGCGGGGTGCGGCCCTTTGCCGCCCCATGATGCGTATGTCCCTGCCCACCTTGTCCAATCCATTGTCCGGCCTGCGGACGGGTGGGGCCCGGGCCGCAGGTTCTGCCGTCGCGCGGGCCCGGGGGGCGAACATCTTCGGCGGGACCCGTACGGGCGCACAGCGGGGCTCTCCCGCCCGTACGGTGCCGCGCGGGGGATCGGGAGCGGACGCACGGCGGGGCGGGAGCCCGTGAGAGCGCCCGCCCCGCCGGTCCACCCGGCCGGTCGCGAGGACCGGCCGGGCGGAGGTGCTACTCGGTGACCTTGCCGATCACCACGCTGCCCGTGCCCGCGGCGGTGCCGTGGGCGTTCACGAGCTGGACCTCGCCGAAGAACTGCCGGCCCTCGGGGGCCGCACCGGCGACGGTGACCTCGGCGCCGACCTGGGCGGACGCTCCGGCCGCCAGGTTCACCGGCGTCGACTCGTCGACCTTGATCGTGCCGAGCGCCGCGGAGTAGAACACGTCGCGGTAGTCGTACGCGGTGGTGCCGGACGGAACGTCGTACCCGTCCACCAGGACCGTGTAGGTACCGGCGGGCGGGGAGGCGATGCTCACCGACTCCTCGGAACCCGCGGTGGTCGAGGCGCCGACCTGCGTGTCACCGAGGAAGACGTACAGGTCGATGTCCGCGTTGGCGTCCGAGGTGGAGCCGATGGCGACGTCGAGCTTCTCGGCACCCGCGGGGACGGTGACCTCGAACTGCTGCGCCTGACCCGTCGAGATCGACGGGCGCTCCACCGCGGCCGAACCGAGCGACCCGCCCCGGAGGCGGCCGGTCAGTGCGGCGGCCTCGTTGGTCACGGTCCAGTTCACCGCGGTCGGGGTGCCGATCTTCGCCTCGGCGATGGTCTGCACCGCCGGGTCGAAGGTGGCGCCGAGCAGCGCGACGTCGATCTTGAACGGGTTGTCCAGGAGCGGCGACGTACGACGGGCCTCGACCTCGATCTCCCAGACGCCGGGCTGCGGGTCCTGGTAGGAACGCGCGTCCGGACGGCAGGTGTTGGTCGGGCTCTCGTAGTTCGGGTAGCAGAAGATCGTGGAGCTGTCCTCGATCGCCACTCCGTACGGGTGGATCGAGATGAACCGCGTCTGGCTGCCCGAACGCAGGGCGCTGAGCGCGACCTCCAGCGTCTTGGCGCCCTCCGGCACGTTCAGGAAGTACGACGTGGTGCTGTTGCGCTGCACCGAGCCGGACGCCGCGAACGCGTTCGTCGGGGCCTTGATGTCGGTGGCGACGACGACGGTGGTCAGGATCTGCTGGTCCACGCCCACGGTCTTGCCGTCGTTCACCTCCAGGATGGCGCTGTGCGCGCCGACCGAGCGCGGCTGTGCCTGGACCTTCACGGTCACCGGCGTGCCGAGCGGCAGACGGACGGTGCTCGGGCCGACCAGTTTGAAGGTGCCGTCGTCGTTCTTCCACGACAGCTTGTGCGCGACGTCGCGGTCGGCGCCGGTCGTACGGGTGATGACCACGTCGTACGTCTTCTTCTGGCCGGTCTTCAGGCCGCCCTCACGGTCGTAGAGGCCGGTGCCGAAGCCCGGGTCCTTGAGCGCGAAGTCGATCGAGGTGTCGACCGGGGCCTTGACCGTGTACTCGTTGGCCGTGGCGCCCTTCTTGATGAGCTTCCACGCGTCCAGGATGTTGATCAGACCGGAACCCTGCGCGAGCGCGGGGACGTTCTTGATCTGGGTCGCCGAGCTGGTCAGCGCGGTGCGCAGATCGGCCGGGGCCAGGTCGATGTGCTTCTGCTTCGCGGCGGAGAGCAGCAGCGCGGTGGCGCCGGCGGCCTGCGGGGAGGCCATCGACGTGCCCTGGAGCATCGAGTAGCCGGCCGGCAGGGTGTAGCCCGCCTCCTTGACCGGAACACCGGGCAGCCAGGTCGGCGTGGTGTTGATGGCCGCGCCGGGGGCGGAGATGATCGGCGCGAAGCCGCCGTCCTCACGCGGACCGCGCGAGGAGAAGGGCAGCATGTCGTACTTCTTGGTGACGAGGGAGCCGTAGTTGGCCGCCCACGTGTCCTTGGAGATCGACGCGCCCACCGAGATGACGTGGTCGGCGAGACCGGGGTCACCGATGGTGTTGACGCCCGGGCCGTCGTTGCCGGCCGAGATGACCAGCTGGACGCCGTAGATGTCGATGAGCTGCTTGTACAGCTCGGCGCGGGCGTTGTTGCCGTCGTTGAGCGGCGGCAGGCCGCCGATCGACATGTTGACGACGTCGACACCGCGGTTCACGACGAGGTCGATCATGCCCTCGGTGAGCGCGATGTTGGTGCAGCCGCCGGTCCAGGTGCAGGCACGCGAGGAGACGATCTTCGCGCCGGGGGCCGCGCCGTTCATCGCGCCGCCGAACAGGCCGTTGGCCGCGGTGATGCCCGCGACGTGCGTACCGTGCTCGCCCTCGATGACGCCGATGCTGACGTAGTCCGAGGTGGCGCCCGCCGCGTTGTAGACGACGTTCTTGCGCGTCTCGACGACGAACGGGATGCGCTCGGCGACGTCGGTGCGCGGGTCGTCCGTGCCGAAGTAGGCGACCTGGAACCTGTCCTTGTACGGCTTGAGGGCCGTGTCGTCGGAGAAGTCCCCGTTGTTGTTCAGGTCCACCCGGGTCGTGCCCGCGACCGGGTCGTACAGCACGCCCCAGCTGTCGGTGTTGTCACCGTCGCGGTTGAGGTCGCCCGCCATCTCGCCGCCGTTGGTGGCGGACTCGCGGAACAGGCTGAACTTGTACGAGCCGGCCGGCGCCTTGTAGGTGGCGCCGCCGACGGTGAAGGAGGGGCCGGAGACCGACTGCGTCATCCGCAGCCAGGTGCCGTCCGCGTCGCTGACCGGGTCGGTCGCGGTCACCCAGTCGACGATCTTGCGCTCGCCGGTGGTGGTCTTCTGGAGCGCGGGGTGGGCGAGGTCCACACCGGAGTCCAGGATGCCGATGGTGATGCCCCGGCCGTCCGCCTTCGGGTTCTGCTTCACGAAGTCGACGGCGCCCGTCTCGAAGGACGGGTTGTACGGGTTCTTCGCGGGCGTCTTCTTCGACGGCGCCGCGTAGGTGGTGGACGTCGTGGCCTTCTTGGCGCCCTGGGCGCGGTCGGCCTGCGGCGTCGGGTCGTCCAGCTCGATCTCCTGCTGGAGGTCGATGCCGAGCACCGACGACAGCTTCGAGGCGGACGCGATGGTGGCCTTCGCCGTCTTCGTCGGCACGGTCGCCCGGACGTAACCGAGCTTGTCGTACGTGATGCCGGGTACGGCGCCGCTGACGGCGTCGAGCTGGCTCTTGACCTGCTCGGTCGCGCCGGGCTTCGTGGCGACCATCAGCGTGACCGACTTCTCGCCCTGGGCCTGGGCCTGCGCGAGGACTTCGGCGTCGGACTTGCCGAGCTTGTCACCCGAATCGCTCGTGGCGGAGGGCTTGACGGGGGTCGCGGCCGGGTCGTCCGCGGCGAAGACCGGCGCGGTGCCGGCGGTGGCGAGCGCTGCCACCAGACCCGCCGCGGCGGCCACCCGGGCCACGCGTCTTGCCGCCGATATGGAGCCGGGGGAATCGTTGGTCATCAGCATCCCTGTGAATCGGAAAGAAAGAGTCCGGAATTCGATACCGGATGACCGCTCACCCTTTCGTACCCGACAGGGTTTTGTGGAGAGTTGACGGAGGCGCGTAGACGACATGGCGTAGATCCGCCACCGTTGCCCCTGCGTCACCGGGGAGAAAAGGTGGCAGATCATGCCCTCGTCGACGACCGCGGGCCCTTCCCGCCCGGAGCCCCCCGCTCCGCTCAGCGCGGCAACGCCACCACGTACGCTGCGGGTTCCCGGTCCCGCGCCGCGCACAGCGCCGTCCTTACCACGCCCGCCTGGCGCTCCGCCGCCTCGCGCAGCCCCTCCGCCGGGAGCCGCACCACCGTCACCCCGAGCCGCTCCAGATGCTCCCGCCGCACCGCGCGCGCGGCCGGGCCCGGCCCGCGTTCCGCCCGGCCCCGCGACCCGCGCGGGGCGGGCCACGGGGTGGACGGGGCGGCGGCCGCGTACCGGGGCGCACGCGCGGTGTCCAGCTCGACCGCCACCGCCTCCTCGGGCCAGTAGGCGTCCACGCTGCCCAGGTGCGGGCCGCCGGGCAGCCGCAGGTCCACGTTCCACAGCGGCTCGGGCAGCCCGTACGCCCGCACCATCGCGTACAGCCGCCCCTCGGCGAGGCTCCGGCCCTCCGCGAGCAGCTGCTCCACCGCACGGGTCACCGCCGGCCGGCCCAGTAGCTTCGCCGCGCTCAACTCCGCGACCAGCGAGGCCGGTTCGCAGTGGCCGTCGCGGGCCGCCTCGGCCAGGAGCAGGCGTACCGCGGCCGGGGAGTCGAGCCCGGCCACCACGTCGGCCACCGCCCGCTCCGCGGTCACCACCGGAAACCCGTCGACCACCAGCGGCGTGGGCGGGAGGGCCGCACGGACCACCCGTACGAAGCCCACCGCCCGCAACCGCCGGGTACGCGGCACCAGTACGTCGATCCTGGCCAGCGCCGGTACGGGCGGCGCGGCGGCGAAGCCGTGCAGCGCCAGCGCCGCCACCCCGGTGACCACCGCGCCCTCGGCGACCACCGCGCCCTCGGTGACCACCGCGCCCTCGGCGACCACCGCGCCGGCGTCGGCGGAGGTCCCTTCGGCGGCCCCGGAGGTGTTCTCCCCGCCGCGCCGCCCGCCCGCAGGCCGGCCCGCGTACAGCAGCGCCGCGCGCAGCCGCTCCCGCCCGCCCGCCGGTCCCGGGTGCAGCAGGTAGACGCCCGGCAGCAGTTGCTGCCAGGGCCCCCGGGGCGTGCAGCGTCCGGAGACCTGCGCGGCGGTCAGGCCGCGGCGCCGCAGCTGCGCGCCGGTGACCACCCGGAGTTCCGCGCCGGGTGTGCGGGGGAGGGCGCGGGGGGAGGACAGGGAGGTGTCGTGGTTCATGCAGAGGGGCATTCCGCCGACGGCCCGCCCGCTAACCCCTGTTACAGGCCCGTCGACATACCAGGACAGCGCGGGTCCCCTGCGTGCGGGCGGATGATCGAAATGGCCTGCCGTGCGGGGGTTGCGCGGGCGCGTGCGGCAGGCGGGGAGCACGGGCGTCCCCGCGCGCCGGGGGCGCACACGACCGTGCGGGCCGCCCCCTCGGGTTGAGGGGACGGCCCGCACGGGGGAGCGGCCGGGGTCAGGCCGCCGCGTCGCACTCCTGACCGCGCAGCGCGCGCGCCAGGTCGTCACGGGCCTCCAGCACCAGGCGGCGCAGCGCCGGAGCGGCGTCCTCGTGCCCCTTCAGCCAGGCGTCGGCCGCCTCCAGCGTCGCCGGGTCGTCCTGGAGCCCCGGGAACAGCCCCGAGACCACGTCCATCCCGATCTGGATCGAGCGCTCCTTCCACACCCGCTCGATGGCCGCGAAGTACTGCGCGGCGTACGGCGCGAGGAGTTCGCGCTGCGAGGGCCGGACGAAACCGGCGATGGTCGCCTCGACCAGCGCGTTGGAGAGCCGGTCGGACTCCACGACCGCCGCCCAGGCCTGGTCCTTGACCGCCGCAGAGGGGCGCGCGGCCAGGCAGCGCACCTGGTGGCGCTTGCCCGACGCCGTGTCGTCGCGGGCCAGTTCGGCACTGATCGCCGACTCGTCGGCCACCCCGTGCGCGGCCAGTGGGAAGAGGAACGCCCAGCGCAGCTCCTGGTCGACGTCGAGGCCCTCGATCACCGCGGAGCCGTCGAGCAGCTCGCCCAGCAGCCGCAGATCCTCGTCCGAGGAGGCCGAGGAGGCGAAGAACCGGGCCCAGGCCAGCTGGTCCTGGCCGCCCGGCACGGCGAGCCGCAGCTCGCGCAGCGCACCCTCGGCGAGGAGCTTGCCGCCCTCTTCGCGCCAGGCCGGGGCCGCGTAGTGGGTGAGCGCGGAGTGGGCCCAGTTGTGGAGCATCTGGAGCACGCCGATGTCCGACTCGCGGCCCGCGAAGGCCAGCACGAGGGCGATGAAGTCGCGGGCCGGCATCAGCCCGTCGCGGGTCATGTTCCACAGCGCCGACCAGCAGAGCGCGCGGGCCAGCGGGTCGGTGACCGCGCCGAGGTGGTCGCGCAGGGTGGCGAGCGACGCTTCGTCGAAGCGGACCTTGCAGTACGTCAGGTCGTCGTCGTTGACGAGGACCAGCTCGGGCTTCTCGGCCCCGGCCAGCTCGGCGACGACCGTGCGCGCCCCGGCCACGTCGGTCTCGGCGCGGGCGTACCGCGTCAGCGCGCCGCTCCCGTCCTTCCGGTACAGGCCCACCGCGATCCGGTGCGGGCGCAGCTCCGGGTGGGAGGCGGCGGCCTCCTGGACCACGGCGAGCTCGGCGATCCGCCCCTCGGAGTCGTACGACAGGACCGGGGTGAGGCTGTTGACGCCGGCCGTCTGGAGCCAGGCGCGGGACCAGGCCGTCATGTCGCGGCCGGAGGTCTCGGCGAGCACCGAGAGGAGGTCGCCGAGGCGGGTGTTGCCGTAGGCGTGCCGCTTGAAGTAGCGCCGGGCGCCTTCGAGGAACGCGTCCCGCCCGACGTACGCCACGAGCTGCTTGAGGACCGAGGCGCCCTTGGCGTACGTGATGCCGTCGAAGTTCAGCTTGGCGTCCTCCAGGTCACGGATGTCGGCCGTGACCGGGTGGGTGGAGGGCAGCTGGTCGGCCCGGTAGGCCCACGCCTTGCGGTTGTTGGCGAAGGTGATCCAGCCGTTGGTGAAGCGGGTGGCCTCCACCATCGAGAAGGAGCCCATGAAGTCCGCGAAGGACTCCTTCAGCCACAGGTCGTCCCACCAGCTCATGGTGACGAGGTCGCCGAACCACATGTGCGCCATCTCGTGCAGGATGACGTTGGCCCGGCGCTCGTAGGACGCGGTGGTGACCTTGCCGCGGTAGATGTACTCCTCGCGGAAGGTGACCAGGCCCGGGTTCTCCATCGCGCCGAGGTTGTACTCCGGCACGAACGCCTGGTCGTACTTCCCGAACGGGTACGGGTAGTCGAAGTGGTCGTGGAAGAAGTCCAGGCCCTGCTTGGTGATGAGGAAGACGTCGTCCGCGTCGAAGTGGCGGGCGAGTCCCTTGCGGCACATCGCGCCGAGCGGGATCTCCAGGGTGCTGCCGTCCGCGAAGGTACGGGAGTAGTGGTCGGTCACGTAGTGGTACGGACCGGCGACCACGGCGGTGATGTACGTCGAGATCGGCTCGGTCTCGGCGAACCGCCACACCCCGCCCTCGTGGGACTCCTCGGCGCCGTTGCTCCACACCCGCCAGCCCTCGGGGGCCGCCACCTCGAAGCGGTAGGGGGCCTTGAGGTCGGGCTGCTCGAAGTTGGTGAACACCCGGCGGGCGTCGGCAGGCTCGTACTGCGTGTAGAGGTAGACCTCGCCGTCCTCCGGGTCGACGAACCGGTGCATCCCCTCGCCGGTCCGGCTGTACGCGCAACGCGCGTCGACCACCAGGACGTTCTCGCCCTCGGCCAGGCCGTCCAGCGCCACCCGGGTGCCGTCGAAGACGACCGCGGGGTCGAGCGCGGTGCCGTTCAGGGTCACCGCGTCCACGGCGGGGGCGATCAGGTCGGCGAAGGTGGAGGCACCGGCGCGCGCCGAACTGAAGCGGATGGTCGTCACGGAGCGGAAGGTGCGGGGGGCCTCGGCCGCCCCGTCGCCTCCGGCGCTTTCGGCCGGGGACGGCTCGCCGACGGCGGACCGCAGGTCGAGCGCGATCTCGTATCCGTCGACGGTCAGCAGTTCCGCCCGCTCGTGGGCTTCTTCGCGGGACAGGTTCTCACCGGGCACCGGCACTCCTTCGTGACTCGATATCGAATGGTTTGATCCTCGCATGCCGCTCTCCGGGTGTTCCCGGGGGAATCTACGGACGGTCCCGGGCGTTGTCCGGCGCGGAGACCGACGCTGCCAAGGAGAGACATGCCCGACACCACCACCGCACCCGGCAAGATCCCCGCGGACTTCTGGTTCGACCCGCTCTGCCCGTGGGCGTGGATGACCTCCCGCTGGATGCTGGAGGTCGAGAAGGTACGCGACGTCGAGGTCCGCTGGCACGTGATGAGCCTGGCCGTCCTCAACGAGGACAAGCTGGACCAGCTGCCCGACGAGTACCGCGACCTGCTGGAGAAGAAGGCGTGGGGCCCGGTCCGCGTCGTCGTCGCCGCCCAGCAGCTGCACGGCGACGAGGTCGTCGCCGGCCTCTACACCGCGCTCGGCACCCGCTTCCACAACAACGGCGAGGGCCCGACCCGCGAAGCGGTCCTCGGCGCGCTCGCCGACGTGGACCTCCCCGCCTCGCTCGCCGACTTCATGGACGACGACACCTACGACACCGAGCTGCGCGCCTCACACCAGGAGGGCATCGACAAGGTCGGTCAGGAGGTCGGCACCCCGGTCATCGCCGTGCCCGGTGCGGACGGCGAGCAGGTCGCCTTCTTCGGTCCGGTCGTGACCCCCGCTCCCAAGGGCGAGGACGCGGCGAAGCTCTGGGACGGCACGCTGCTGGTGGCGTCCATCCCCGGCTTCTACGAGATCAAGAGGACCCGCACCCAGGGCCCGATCTTCGACTGATCCGGTCGGCGACGGACGGGTGCGCGACCGGTTCCGCCGGGCCCGCACCCGTCCGTCGGCGGGCCGGCCCGCACGCACCGGGTGGGGTGCCGGGCAGCCCTCTCCGCGCGCGCCCGGCACCCCGCCCCGGATTCGTTCGCACACCCGCAACACACGAACCCTTGTCCCCCCGGTGGAGTGGCCGCATGATCGGCCCCATGCCCGCCGACAGACCCCCGCAGCCCGCGCCCGCCCTGCCCCGCCGGGTGCGTGTCGGCTACGGCCTCGGTTCCCTCGCCACCGGCGCCTTCTCCACCGTGCCGGGCCTCGTCCTGCTCTACTACCTCACCGACGTGCTGGCCGTGCCCGCCGCCGTCGCCGGGGCCGCGGTCTTCCTCCCGAAGGCCTGGGACGTCCTCGTCAACCCGCTGGTCGGCGTGGTCTCCGACCGCAGCCGGCTGCGCGGCGGCCCCCGCCGCCCCTTCCTGCTGATCGGCGCCTGCACCCTTCCGCCGCTCTTCGCGCTGATCTTCGCCGCTCCGACGCTGCGCGGAGGAGCCGCCGCCGGATACGTCGCCGCGCTCTTCCTGCTCGCCGCGACCGCGTACGCCGTCTTCCAGGTGCCGTACGTGACGATGCCCGCCGAGATGACCGAGGACCCCGCAGAGCGCGGCCGGGTCCTGGCCTGGCGGGTCGCGTTCCTCGGCGTCGCCATCCTGCTCTCCGGCGCGCTGGCCCCCGCGATCGCGCACGCCGACGGCGACACCCCCGCGAGCTACCGGACGATGGGCGTGGTCGTCGCCGTGCTCCTCGCGGCCGGCATGTTCGGCGCCTGGTTCACCACCCGGTGGGCCCCCACCGTCGCCCGCGGCGAGGCCGAGCCCTCGCTGCGCGCGCAGTTCGCCGCCGCCCGCACCAACCGGTCCTTCCTCCACCTCGCCGGGATGTGGACCCTCCAGGCGCTGGCGATCGGCGTGATGCTCGCGGGCGTCCAGTACTTCGCCACCTACACCCTCGGTTCGGCGTCCGCGGTGACCCCGCTCTTCGCCTGCATGATCGGCCCGCTGGTGCTCTTCATGCCGCTGTGGAACCGGCTCGCCCGCCGCAAGGGCGCCCGGTACGCGCAGTGGTGCGCCTCGCTGCTGTACATCGCCGGGGCCGTCGCCCTCTCCTTCACCGGGGCCGCCGGTCCGGTGCTCGGCTACCTCGCGGTGGCGGCGGTCGGCATCGCGTACGCCGGTCTCCAGCTGCTGCCGCTCACGCTGCTGGCCGACACCCTGGCCGCCGACGCGGTCCGCACCGGCAAGCGCAGGACCGCCACCTTCACCGGACTGTGGACGGCCGCCGAGACCCTCGCCTTCGCCCTGGGCGCCGGGGTGTTCGCGCTGGTCCTCGCGGTGACCGGGTTCCGTTCCTCGGACGCCGACCACGAGGTCGCCCAGCCGGACGCCGCCCTCACCGGCATCACCGCCGGGATGAGCCTGCTGCCCGCCGTCCTCGCCGCCGCGAGTCTCTGGCTGCTGCACCGCTACCGCGAGGAAGCCGAGCCCTCTTCCGTACCTCCCGCACCTCCCGCACCTCCCGCACCTCCCGCACTGACGAAGGACCTGACCCGTGCCGACTGACCCCACGACAGAACCCGCCCCCGGGCGGCCCGCCGCCGAGGTGCTGGCCGAACTGCGGGCCCTGCGCGGCGCCGACGCCCCCACCCGGGGCGGGCGCACCTTCGCCTACGTCTACGACGCCGGTCTCGACGGACTCGACGAGCTGACCGCCGAGGCGTACACCGCCTTCGCCACCGTCAACGGGCTCGACCCCACCGTCTTCCCCAGTGTCGCCCGGCTGGAGAACGACCTGGTCCGCGCCGCCGTCGGCCTCCTCGGCGTGCCCGGCGCCCAGGGCACCTTCACCAGCGGCGGCACCGAGTCCATCCTGCTCGCCGTGAAGACCGCCCGCGACCACGCCCGTACCGTACGCGGGGTGACGGACCCTCAGCTGGTGCTGCCGTCCACCGCGCACGCGGCCTTCTACAAGGCCGCCCACTACCTGGGCGTGGAACCGGTCGTCGTCCCGGTCGATCCGGACACCTTCCGGGCCGACGCCGCGGCGATGGCGGCGGCCCTCACCGACCGCACCGTCCTGGTGGTCGCCTCCACCCCCTCGTACGCCCACGGGGTGATCGACCCGGTCACCGAGATCGCCGCCGCCGCCTCCGCGCGCGGGGTGCTCTGCCACGTCGACGCCTGCATCGGCGGCTGGCTGCTGCCCCATCTGCGGCGCGCCGGACGGGACATCCCGCCGTTCGACCTGTCGGTGCCCGGCGTCACCTCGCTCTCCGTCGACCTCCACAAGTACGGGTACGCCGACAAGGGCGCCTCCGTGGTCCTCTACCGGGACGCGGAACTCCGCCGCCACCAGTACTTCGCGCACGCCGGGTGGCCCGGCTACCCGGTCGTCAACCCCACCGTGCAGGGCACCAAGTCCGGCGGACTGCTCGCCCAGGCGTGGGCGGCGCTCCAGCACGTCGGAGAGGACGGGTACACCGCGCTCGCCGGCCGGGTCGCCGAGGCGTCCGACCGGCTGCTGGCCGGGCTGCGCGCCCTGCCCGGCCTCCGGGTCCTCGGCGAACCCGCCGCCGGGCTGGTGGCGTTCACCGTGCTCGGGCCGGACGGGGCGCCCGCGGGTGAAGGGGCGCCCGACCTGAGCCTGCTGCTCCACCTCGCCGACGAGATGCGCGAGCTCGGCTGGTACCTCCAGCCCCAGCTCTCCTTCGACGGCCTCCCGCCCAACCTGCACCTGACGCTCACCCCGGCCACGGTCGGCCAGGTCGACGCCCTCCTCGCCGACCTGGCGAAGGCCCTGGTCGCAGCCCGCGCGCTGGAGCCGGTCGCGGTCGACCCCGCCCTCGCCGCGCTCGCCGCCGGGCTGGACCCGGACACGCTGGGGCCGGAGGAGGTGGCGGGCGTGCTCGCCTTCGCCGGACTGGACGGGGACGCCGGACTCCCCGGCCGGATGGCCCCGGTGCTGGTGCTGCTGGACGCCCTGCCGGGGCGGCTGAAGGAACGACTGCTCGCGGAGTTCATCGGCGCGGTGTTCCGGGTCTGAGACCCCCGAACGGACAGGGGAGAGCCCCCGCGGACCATGTCTCCGCAGGGGCTCTCCGTCCATCCGCCTGCCGGGTGAAGGGTGAGAAGACGATCACGAGGCAGGACGATCCGCAGGCCGGGACGTCAGGGGGCGAGCAGCAGGACGTTCTCGCGCGCCTTGGCGGCGGCGTACCGCTTCGCCACGTCCTGCCAGTTGACGACCCGCCACATCGCCTCGATGAAGTCGACCTTCTGGTTCTTGTACTGGAGGTAGAAGGCGTGCTCCCAGGCGTCGAAGACGAGGATCGGGACGGAGCCCTGGCCGACGTTGCCCTGGTGGTCGTAGACCTGCTCGACGATCAGCCGGCCGCTCAGCGGCTCGTACGCGAGCACCCCCCAGCCCGAACCCTGCGTGGTGGCGGCGGCCTTCGTCAGCTGGGACCTGAACCCGGCGAAGGAGCCGAAGGAGGCGGTGATCGCGTCCGCGAGGTCGCCGACGCCGTCCGCCGCGAGCGGCTCGCCACCGCCGTCGCCGGTCATGTTGTGCCAGTAGATCGAGTGCAGGATGTGGCCGGAGAGGTGGAACGCGAGGTTCTTCTGGAGGCCGTTGACCGCTCCCCAGGCCTCCTTGTCCCGTGCCTCCTCCAGCTGCTCCAGGGTGTCGTTCGCGCCCTTCACGTACGCCGCGTGGTGCTTGTCGTGGTGGAGCTCGATGATCTGCGGGTCGATGACCGGTTCCAGCGCCGCGTAGTCGTACGGGAGTTCCGGGAGCGTGTACGTGGCCATGGGTGAACCCTTCAGATGCTCAGCAGTTGTTATTGCAACCTATGTGCAAGTGCAGGCTAACAGGAAGAAGGTCGTCCGGGGCGGAGGGGGGCCGATGGACGAAGAAGAGCGGCGGCCGGGATTCCCGGCCGCCGCTCTTCTCCGTTTCGATGTGGGGGTCCGTCAGCGCACCGCCGCACTCCGTCGCTGCCGCACCAGCCCCACCGCGATCAGCACCACCGTCAGCGCACCGGTGGCCAGCAACTGGTCACGCGTGTCGGGCTGGCGGAGCATCAGGACGAAGATCCCGGCCATCGCCAGCAGCGCGAGGACCGTCGCCACCGGGAAGAGCCACATCCGCACCACCAGCGTCTGGGGCGCCTCGCGCTCGGTGCGGCCGCGCAGGACCAGCTGGGAGAGGGCGATGAAGATCCACACCACCAGGATCACCGCGCCGATCATGTTGAGCAGCCACGGGAAGACGTCGTCCGGCCGCCAGTAGCTCAGCAGTACGCAGAGGAAACCGAAGACCGAGGAGGCCAGCACCGCGTTGCGCGGCACCCCCGACGAGATCCGGCCGAGCACCTTCGGGCCCTGGCCGCGCGCCACCAGCGAACCCGCCATCCGGGAGGCGCCGTAGATGTTGGCGTTCATCGCGGAGAGCAGCGCCACCAGGATGACCACGTCCATGATCCGGCCCGCCGCCGGGATGCCCAGGTGGTCGAGGGTGGCGACGTACGGGCCCTTCTCCACGACCTTCGGGTCGTCCCACGGCACCAGCACCACGATGACCGCCATCGACCCGACGTAGAAGAGCGCGATCCGCCACATCGCCGTACGGACCGCCTTCGCGACCCCGCGCACCGGGTTCTCCGACTCCGCCGCCGCGATGGTGACCGTCTCCAGCCCGCCGTACGCGAAGACCGAGGCCAGCAGCCCGATGATGAACCCGTTCGCGCCGTGCGGCAGGAACCCGCCGTCGCCCGTGAGGTTGGCGGAGCCGGGGGCGTCCACGTCGGGCAGCACGCCGGTGATCGCCAGTACGCCGAGGACCAGGAAGAGCGAGATGGCGCCGACCTTCAGCGCGGCGAACCAGAACTCGAACTCGCCGAAGTTCCGTACCGCGGCGAGGTTTGTGCCCAGGAACGCGGCCATGAAGAGCGCCACCCACATCCACTGCGGAGTGCCCGGCAGCCAGCCCGTCACGATGTCCGCCGCGCCGATGCCCTCCAGCCCCACCGCGACCGAGAGCAGCACCCAGAACGACCAGCCCGCGGTGAACCCGGCCCACGGCCCGAGCGCCCGTTCGGCGTGCACCGAGAAGGAGCCGGACGCCGGGTGGGCTGCCGACATCTCGCCGAGCATCCGCATCACGAGCATGACCAGCAGCCCGGAGACCGCGTAGGCGACGACGATCGAGGGGCCCGCCGAGGCGATGCCCGCGCCCGAGCCGACGAAGAGCCCGGCGCCGATGACCCCGCCGAGCGCGATCATCGAGAGATGGCGTTGCCGGAGGCCGTTGCCGAGCGAGGAGCCGTCGGCGCCGGTGGTGGCCGGGGCGGGGGACCCGGAGGGCGCCGGCGGACCGGCGGTGGGGGAGGGCGTGGGGGTGCGGGGCATGGACGGGCTCAGTTCGGTCGGCGGATCCGAGGGGGTGGGACCGCGAGGGTGTTCGAGCCGCTGACCTGGAAGATCCTGGCTGAGGATTCCTGGCTGGGGGGCGGCCCGGGGGACGTCTCCATCTGAACGGATGTACCGCCTACCGGGCAGATGTGTCCGCGATACGGTCACCGGGTCCGCACACCACGTACATCCGGACCGTCCCCGCCCGCCCCCGCCGGCCGTCGCGAAACCGCGTCGATCACGGTGCCCGGATCAGCGGCCCGCGTCCCGCCGCGTCCTGACCTCGCGGACCCACGAGACGAGGAGCACCAGCGCCGTCGCGCCCGCCGACCAGAGCACCTGCCCGCGCGCGGAGTCGTCGGTGAGCATCAGGACCAGTACCGCGAAGAGCGCCACCAGCGTCAGCCAGGTCAGATACGGGAAGCACCACATCCGCAGCACCGGCCCCCGCTCCGGGCCCCGCGCGGCGGCCTCCCGGTCGATGCGCGGCCGCAGCCGCAGCTGCGAGAGGGCGATCAGCGCCCAGACGAACAGCAGCACCGCCCCCACCGAGTTGAGCAGGTACAGGAAGACCGTGTCCGGCCACTCCAGATTGAGGAGTACGGAGACGAATCCGAAGGCCACCGAGGCGAGTACCGCCCGGCGCGGCACCCCACCGCCGCGCTCCGTCCTCCCCGACACCTTGAGCAGCCCGCGCGGCGCCTCGCCCCGCTCGGCCAGCGAGAAGATCATCCGCGAGGAGCCGTAGAGGTTCGCGTTGAGCGCGGAGAGCAGCGCCACGAAGATCACGACGTTCATGATCTGCCCGGCCGACGGAACCCCGATCGCGTCCAGCACCTTCACGTACGGGCTCAGCCCCGCCTGCTGCGCTGTCCACGGCAGCACCGTCACGATCACCAGCATCGAGCCGACGTAGAAGAAGAGGATGCGCACCACCGCGCTGCGCACCGCCCGCCCCACCGCGCGCGCCGGATCGTCCGTCTCGGCGGCGGCGATGGTGAGGACCTCCAGCCCGCCGAAGGCGAAGACCACCGTCAGCACTCCGGAGACCACCCCGTCCCAGCCGTTCGGCAGGAACCCGCCCCGGCCCGTGAGGTTGGTCAGGCCCACCGGGCCGGTGTCCGGCAGGAGCCCGAAGACGGCGAGCGTGCCCAGCACCAGGAACGCCACGATCGCGCAGACCTTCAGCGCGGCGAACCAGAACTCGAACTCGCCGAAGTTCTTCACCGCGGTGAGATTGGCCGTGGTGAAGACCACCATGAAGAGCAGCACCCACGCCCACGGTTCGACCGCCGGCACCCAGCCGTGCGCGATCTGCCCGGCCGCCGTCGCCTCCACGGCCAGCACCACCACCAGCAGGAACCAGTAGAGCCAGCCCACGCTGAACCCGGCCCAGCGCCCCAGCGCGCGCTCCGCGTGCACGGAGAAGGAGCCCGACGCGGGCATCGCCGCCGACATCTCACCGAGCATCCGCATCACCAGCATCGCCAGGGCGCCCGCGATCAGGTACGACACGATGATGGCCGGTCCCGCGACCGCGATCCCGGCGCCCGAACCGACGAACAGCCCCGCCCCGATCACCCCGCCGAGGCCGAGCATCGTCAGGTGCCGCTGCTTGAGCCCGTGGGAGAGCGGTTCGGCGGGGGCGGAGGGTGGTGCGTCGCGCATGGGGGTGGAGCCGCTCTGAGTCGATTTAGTGGGGAACCTACAGCGTCTCACGGAGCGAGACGCCCTCGGGAAAGCCGTCTGCGCTGCACGTGCCGGAGTGATCAGGCTCACGCCGAGGCGTGCTTGCCTCCGCGCCTTTGTGTGAACCTCACCAAGTGACGGGTAGCGCCTTTGTGGGCGACACACGGTGATCAGCGGTGGGCCCGTCGGCTAACGTCAGCCGCAGGCCCGCCTTTTCGGCCCCAGGCCGCCCTTCCGTCCGTTCGCCCCACCCTCACCCGCGGAGTCCCGATGAGCACTGCTGCCGCCCCCGTCCGTACCGGAGTGGTCCTCGCCGACCTGCTGCCCGCGGTCCGCAACCGCGCCGCCGTCGACGCCGCCCTCGTCATGGGCGGCGCCGCCCTCACCGGTCTCGCCGCGCAGATATCGGTCCCGATTCCCGGCTCCCCGGTCCCCGTCACCGGCCAGACCTTCGCCGCGCTCCTCATCGGCAGCGCGCTCGGCGCCCGCCGGGGCTTCCTCTCGATGGCCCTGTACGCGGTCGTCGGCATGGCGGGCGTGCCGTGGTTCTCCGGCGGCACCTCCGGCGCGGGCGGCGCCAGCTTCGGCTACATCCTCGGCATGCTGCTCGCCGCGACCGTCGTCGGCGCCCTCGCCCGCCGGGGCGGCGACCGTTCCGTGCTGCGTACCGCGGGCACCATGGTGGTCGGCTCCGCCGTCACCTACGCCGTGGGCGTCCCGTACCTCGCCCTCTCCACCGGCATGTCGGCGAGCGCCGCCATCGCGGCCGGCCTGACGCCCTTCCTCATCGGCGACGCCGTGAAGGCCCTGCTGGCGATGGGCGCGCTGCCCGCCTCCTGGAAGTTCCTCGGCCGCCGCGGCTGAGCTTGTCCGTACGACCCCGAAAGGCCCGCCGGAACGCGTCCGGTGGGCCTTTCGCGCTGTCCGGGTTCGGCCGTCAGTCCCTCGCCGCCACCCGGCGCCCGCGCCGCTCGCGTACCAGTGACACCGCGACCACGACCGCCGCGACCAGCAGCGACAGCAGCACCTGCTCGCGGCCCGCGTCGTCGGTGAGCATGTAGACGAGGACGAACGAGATCATCGCGATCGTCGCCCAGGTCAGGTACGGGAAGAGCCACATCCGCACCACCGGCTTCTCCGGAGATTCGCGCTCGATCATGGGGCGCATCCGCAGCTGGGTGAAGCAGATGACCAGCCAGACGAAGAGCGCCACCGCGCCCGAGGAGTTCAGCAGGAACGCGAAGACGGTGTCCGGCCACTGGTAGTTGAAGAAGACCGCCACGAAGCCGAAGACGACCGAGGAGAGGATCGCCGCCTGCGGGACGCCCCGCTTGTTCACCCGGGTGAACGCCCGGGGAGCGTCGCCCCGGCCGCCGAGCGAGTACGCCATCCGGGAGGCCGTGTACAAGCCGGAGTTGAGGCAGGACAGCACGGCCGTCAGCACGACGACGTCCATCACCTGCCCGGCGTGCGGGATGCCGATGGAGTCGAGCGCGGCGACGTAACTGCCCTTCTCCACGATCGACGGGTCGTTCCACGGCAGCAGCGTCAGCACCACGAGGATCGAGCCCAGGTAGAAGACGGCGATCCGCCAGATGACGCTGTTGGTCGCCTTCGACACCGCGCGCCGGGGGTCCGAGGACTCGCCCGCTGCCAGCGTGACGATCTCGCTGCCCATGAAGGAGAAGACCACCATCAGCACCCCGGTCAGGATCGCCCCCGGCCCCTTCGGCAGGAAGCCGCCGCTGTCGGTGAGATGGGCGAACCCGGAACCGGCGTTGTCCGAACCGGGCAGCACCCCGAAGACCGCGAGCAGTCCGACGATCACGAAGGCGCCGATGGCGACGACCTTGATCCCGGCGAACCAGAACTCGAATTCGCCGTACGAGCCCACCGAGATCAGGTTGGTGGCGGTCAGCACCACCATCACGATCAGCGCCCATCCCCACTGCGGTACGGCAGGCACCCAGCTCTCCAGGATCGCGGCGCCCGCCGTGGCCTCCACGGCGAGCACGACGACCCAGAAGAACCAGTACAGCCAGCCGATGGAGAAGCCCGCCCAGCGCCCGAGCGCCTGGTCGGCGTAGGCGGAGAAGCTGCCCGAGCTGGGCCGGGCGGCGGCCATCTCGCCGAGCATCCGCATCACCAGCACGACCATGGTGCCGACCAGGGCGTACGAGACGAGGATCGCGGGTCCCGCGGCGGCGATGCCCGCGCCGGAGCCCACGAAGAGGCCCGCGCCGATCACCCCGCCGATGGCGATCATCGACAGGTGCCGGTTCTTCAGCCCGGCCCGCAGTTCGCCGCCTGAGCCGCCTGAGCCGCCTGAGCCGCCTGAGCCGCCTGAGCCGCCTGGGCCCTTGGGACCACCGGGCTTCCCGGAGCCGTCCGGCGTTCCCGCCCCGCCGGGATCGCCGCCCGGTTCCGTCACTGCCGTTTCCGACGTCATGGATGGAGTCCTCACGTAACGGCCTTCGTACGGTCCGCGCACGGCCTTCCGTACGGCCTGGTCCGGGCGGACCGCGACGAGCCGCCCCTGTCGGAGCCGGGACCGCGCGCGTCCGCGGTCCCGCAGGTCCGCGGCGGTACGCGTGGTGTCCCGGCCGCGACCCCGCGAGGGGCTCCGACCCCGCTGACGGCTACCCTGCCGCGCTCGTGCCACACTTTCCGGCATGCGCGTGTACCTCGGATCGGACCATGCCGGCTACGAACTCAAGAACCACCTCGTCGAGTGGCTGACGGCCCACGGCCACGAGGCCGTGGACTGTGGCCCCCACATCTATGACGCCCAGGACGACTACCCGCCGTTCTGCCTCCGCGCCGCCGAGAAGACGGCCGCGGACCCGGACAGCCTCGGCATCGTGATCGGCGGCTCCGGCAACGGCGAGCAGATCGCCGCCAACAAGGTCAAGGGCGTCCGTGCGGCGCTGGCCTGGAGCGAGCAGACCGCCGCCCTCGGCCGCGAGCACAACAACGCCAACGTGGTGGCCATCGGCGGCCGGATGCACTCCGAGGAGGAGTCCACCAAGTTCGTCGAGATCTTCCTCAACACGCCGTACTCGAACGAGGAGCGCCACACCCGGCGCATCGAGATGCTCGCGGCGTACGAGGAGACCGGCGCGCTCCCGCCGATCCCCGCCCACCACCCGCAGCAGGGCTGACCCGGCCGCCCCGCACCCGCCGACCACCCACCGTGCCGCCCGGCCTCGTCGCCCGGCGGCACGGCCCGTTCCGGCGTCTTCCCGGGTCTTCCGCCTGCCCGCCGCGCGCCCGCCGCCCGTCTTCCGCGCGTTTTCTGTTTGTTTTCCGCCCGTCTTCCGCCCGTCAGGAGAGCGTCCGTGCCCGAGGGACACACGATCCACCGCCTCGCCGCCGACCACCGCGAACGGTTCGCCGGGCGACCGGTGCGCGTCAGCAGCCCGCAGGGCAAGTTCTCCGACAGCGCGGCACTCCTCGACGGCCGGGTGCTCGACGCGGTCGACGCCCACGGCAAGCACCTCTTCCTCGGCTTCGGACCCACCGGCTGGGTCCACATCCACCTCGGCCTCTTCGGGAAGCTCGGCTTCGGCACCGTCCCGGCCCCGCCGCCCACCGACACGGTCCGCCTCCGGCTGCTGGGCGACGACCACTGGGCCGATCTGCGCGGCCCCACCACCTGCGCGCTGATCACCGAGCCCGAGAAGCGGGCGATACACGAGCGCCTCGGACCGGACCCGCTGCGCGGCGAGGAGGACGGGACGCGCGCCTGGCTGCGGATCTCCCGCAGCCGGATCACCGTCGCCGCGCTGCTGATGGACCAGAAGGTCGTCTCCGGCGTCGGCAACGTCTACCGCGCCGAGGTCCTCTTCCGCCACGGCATCGACCCGTACCGCCCCGGCAAGGACCTCAGCCGGGCCGAGTGGGACGCGATCTGGGCCGACCTCGGCCTGCTGATGCGCGAGGGGGTCCGGAACAACCGGATCGACACCGTTCGCCCCGAGCACCTGCCCGAGGCGATGGGCCGCCCGCCCCGCGTCGACGACCACGGCGGCGAGGTCTACGTCTACCGGCGCGACCGCCGCCCCTGCCACGTCTGCGGCACCGACGTCCGCACCGCCGAACTCGCCGCCCGCAACCTCTTCTGGTGCCCCACCTGCCAGAAGCGCTGACCGCGCCGCCGTCCCCCCTGGCAGCGGAAGGCAGCGGAAGGCAGCGGAAGGCCGCGTGCACCCGCTGCCGCACCGTCACCGCCGGGCGTACGCCGGGGGCTTCGCGTACCCCGGTCCGTGCGTATCCACCCCATCGAAAGCATGTTCCCGGATGGCCGCCGGGACGGTCCGGACCAGGCTCCCGGGCCGCCCGGTTCCTCGGTCGTACGCCACGCCTACCAGCGTCTCCACCGGCGGTGCGACCCTATCTCGTACCCCTCCCCACCGGGGTCCCCCTGCACGGGGGGCCGTTCGGTCGATAAGGTCCCGACAATGGCCTCTCGCGGTGGAGTGAACGCGTACATGGCCCGGTGGCGGCGAACGGCCCACCGGGCCCGCATCGCGCTGCGCCGGTCCGGGGTCGACTACTTCCGCGGTGACGGGGCCGACTGGATAGCCTTCGCGGGCCTGCTGCTGACCGTTCCCGCCATCACGTTGGCCACCGTGTGGAACCCGGAATGGTTCTCGCCCACGGCCCTCGTGCTGCCGATCGTCGCCGGTGGCCTGCTGCTCCGCCCCTCCAGTCTGCTCACCCTGTACGCGGTCGCGGCCGGCGCGCTGATCGTCGAGTCCTTCACCCTCGGCACCGCCCCCGCCGATGTCACGGTCACCCCGGGCAACGTGCTCGTGGTCGGCGCCTGCGGCTTCTTCGGACTGGTGCTCGCCCAGTTCCGGGCCCGTGTCGGAGTGCCCTGGCGGCGCGGCGGCACCATGCTCTTCGACCTGCGCGAACGCATCCGGGTCCAGAGCGCGCTGCCCCGGCTGCCGAAGGGCTGGCACTGTGAGATGTCGCTGCGGCCCGCCGGAGGCCAGTCCTTCTCGGGCGACTTCGTCGTCGCGGCCCGCACCCACGGCGGACGCACCCTGGAGGTCGTCCTCACCGACGTCTCCGGCAAGGGCATGGACGCGGGCTCCCGCGCCCTGCTGCTCTCCGGCGCCTTCGGCGGCCTCCTCGGCTCGCTGCCCCCGCACGGCTTCCTGCCCGCGGCCAACGGCTATCTGCTGCGCCAGGACTGGGACGAGGGATTCGCCACCTCGATCCACCTGGTGCTGGACCTGGAGACCGGCGACTACGAGATCCTCTCGGCCGGCCACCCGCCCGCCCTCCAGCTGAACGCCGCGTCCGGGCACTGGGAGGAGAAGGCCGCCGAGGGGCCGCTGCTCGGCGTCTACGGCGGGGCGGAGTTCGACGCGGTCAAGGGCTCACTGGCCTCCGGCGACGTGCTGATGCTCTTCACGGACGGCCTGGTCGAGGCGTCCGACCGGGACATCGCCGACGGCATCGACCGGCTGACCGGCGAGGCCGACCGGTACGTCACCACCGGCTTCGAGGGCGCGGCCTGGCACCTGATCGAGGCGTGCGCGAAGGACGTCAACGACGACCGCGCGCTGCTCCTGCTCTCCCGCCGGGGCTGAGACCGCCGGGCCGGCGAAGTGCCGCTCAGCCCGGCAGCGAGAGACGGTCGCCGTCCCCCGGCCTGCCGGACCTCCCGCCCGGCAGTACCCGCGCGAGCCAGGAGGAACGGCTCGCGGCGAGCGGCGCGAGGACCGCGAGCACCGGGACGTACCCGGCGATGAACGGCGAGAGCCGCTCCTCGAGCCCGGCGGCCGCCGCCATGGTGGCGAGGATCAGCGCGAACTCGCCCCGGGCCAGCAGGGTGGTGGCGATGTTCGCCACGGCGAGGGGGCCGAAGTCGTACACCTTCGCGGTGGCCAGCCCGGCGAGCACGTTCATCGCGGCGGTCAGGGCTACGGCGGCCAGCACCGGCCACACCACGCTCGGCAGGTCGCCCGGGTCGATGGAGAGACCGAAGGCGAAGAAGAAGATCGCGCCGAACGCGTCCCGCAACGGGCTGACCAGCCCCCGGATGCGCCCGCCCGAACTGGTGCCGCCGAGCATCAGGCCGACCATGAACGCGCCGATGGCGTCGGCGACGCCGAACCACTCGGAGATCCCGGCCACGAGGACCGCCACACCGAGGAAGGAGATCACCAGGAGTTCGTCGTTCTCGGTCCGGATCAGCCGGGAGACGGCACGGGTGCCGAACCGGGCCACCAGCGCGAGCACGACCAGGAAGGCGAAGGCCTTCCCGCAGTCCAGCAGGGCCGAACCCAGACTGTCCGCCCCGGACAGGACCGGCTGGAGCGCGGCGAGATAGAGGGCCAGGAACACGTCCTCCACGACGATGATGCCGAGGATCGGCCGGGTCTCCGGGTCTCCGGGTTCCCGAGCCTCCCGAGGTCCACGAGGACCTTGGTGACGATCGCCGAGGACGAGATGCCGAGCACCCCGGCGAGCACCAGCGCCTCGGAGGTTCCCCAGCCCAGCGCGTAGCCGAAGCCGAGACCGCCGCCGACGTTGAGGGCCAGGTAGACACCGCCGGCGATCGTCATCCGGCGCCCGCCCGTCCGCAGGTCGTCGAGGTGGAACTCGAGCCCGAGGTAGAAGAGCAGCAGCACCAGTCCGAGGGCCGCGAGCATCTCCAGGTCGTGCGGGTCCGCCACCAGCACGATGCCGGGCGTGTGCGGCCCCAGGAGCATCCCCGCCAGGATGAACAGCGGGATGGTCGGCAGCCCGATCCTGGCCCCGGCCCGGGCGAGCACGGCAGCGGCCAGAAAAGCGCCCCCCATGGCGATGAGCGTGTCGGCGTGTCCGATGAGCCCGGCCCTTCGGTAGATCGACAAGTCGAGACGAAAGGTAAAGAAGGAGTCAAGGATTCTCCGTACGGACGTTACCGAACTCGCCCCGCGACGGGTGGTGTCCACGAGCGGGCGGGCGGCAGACCGGCCAGGAAGCCGTCCGGACGGGGGTGCGCGAGGCCCTCGGCGTCGGCTCGGCCGGCCAGGTTCCGGCTCTCTGTCCCCGCCCGGCGCCCGCCCGTAGAGTCGGCCCATGCCGGAGCCCTTGCTGACCCTGACCGAGGTGGAGGCGCTCGCCCGCGCCGCGCACGCCGCACAGACCGACAAGGCGGGCCGCCCGTACGCCGAACACCTGGCGGCCGTGGCCGAAGGGGTGCGGGCCGGGGGCGGCGGTCCCGAGCAGATCGCCGCCGCCTGGCTGCACGACTCCGTCGAGGACGGGGTGCTGGGCCGGGAGTGGCTGGACGGCGCACCGCTCACCCCGCACACCAAGGAACTGGTGCTGGCCCTCACTCGGGAGAAGGGCGAGGAACCGGCGGCGTACGCCGCGAGGATTCTCGCCACCCCGGGGGCCCTGCTGATCAAGAAGGCGGACCTCGCCCACAACGCGGACCCGGTCCGCCTGGCGGTGCTGGAGCCGGCGACCCGTGACCGGCTGACCGAGAAATATGCCGATGTACGGCGACTTCTGGGTCTCCAAGTCGATGAATCGATTCCAGACCGAACGAATTCGGCCAACCCTGGCCCGAACTGAGACCGGCCCGGGCCCGAACTGAGACCGGTCCGGGCCGAAGGCCGGGCCGGCCCGGCGTGGAGCGGAGGGCTCAGCGGGCCGGTGTCCCCTCCGCCGCACCGGTCGCGGGGGCGGCGGGGCTCCGGCGGAAGGCCCAGCTCATGTCCGGCTCGGTGGCGAACCGCATCACCCTGCGGACCGGCGGGGTGCACAGCAGCGTGACGGCCGCCGCCGCGGTCACCGTGACGAGCACCAGTCCCGCGGGGCTGGAGAGCCACGCGTTCTCGTCGATCAGCCCCGCGTACTCGGCGCCCCGGATCAGGAAGCCGTGCAGCAGGTACCCGCAGATGGTCCCGGCGCCCAGGGCCGTGAACCAGGTCGTCCGGGACGGCACCCAGGACAGGAATCCGGCGGTGAGCAGAATCGCGCAGCCGAACATCAGCAGCGTCATCATGACGCCGGACCACCAGGGCGCCCCGATCTCCTGGGCGCTGTCACTGCGGTAGAACCAGTCGAGCCGCATGTGCGGGGCCACCGCGTACGCGCACACCAGCGCCCCGGCGAAGAGCGGCAGCGAGAGCAGCCGCACCTCGCGCCGGCGCACCCACGCGAAGTGCTCGGGACGGGCCAGCACGCCCAGGACGAAGAACGGCAGGAACTGCAGCACGCGTTGCAGGTCCAGATCGTCACCGATGCCGGGGCAGACCGAGGCGAGAGCGGCCATGGCGAGGGCGACGGGGAGCGGGTGGCGGAGCGTCCGCCAGAGCGGGGTGGTGAGCCGCCAGATGAGCAGGGCGGCCAGGAACCAGGTCAGGAAGAGCGGGTCGAGCAGCGTGACCGGTGCGTCCGGTTCCCCGCCCGCGTACCGCCTGAACAGCGAATACGCCGTCTCGAAGACCACATAGGGGACCGCGACCCCGGTGACGAGCCGCTTCATCCTGGCCGGGCTCGCGTCGAAGGACCGGGAGAAGTAGCCGGAGACGAGGATGAACGCGGGCATGTGGAACGTGTAGATGACCATGTACAGCGCGCGGGCCGCCCGGCTGTCGCCCATCAGCGGTTCCCAGGAGTGCGCCACGGCCACCAGCACGATGGCCAGATACTTCACATTGTCGAAGTACGGATCGCGCCTTTTGGCCGCCGGAGCGGAGTCCCGCGGCGCCGGCGCGGGTGCCGGGGGAGTCGTGACCGCGGCCGCCGCGGATCGGGGTCCGGACTCCGGGTCCAGGGCCTCCGGCGGGAGCGCGGTCCGCTGTGTACGACTCGGAGCAGAGAACATTCGGAGAACCCGGACCTGTCTTTCGCTTTTTCGTGAAGTGCGTCGGAAGCCTCGCGCCTGCCCCCCGATTCAACGCCGAAACCCCCACGTTATGTCCGCTATGCCGGTTGAGTAACTCCCGAAGGGCGCACATCACCCAGGAATGAAGAGGTGTGAATTACGGCACTCCCTCCGCGCGCATCATGCGCGCGGTCTGTGGGGAGCGAGTGAATCCTTGTGGTGTCCGCGCGGGAGGTCCGCCTCCGTGCGGGGTCCCGCGAACCGGGGCCACCGAATGCCGATCGCCCGCGTGACGGCCCCGCGAGCCGCCCGGCCGGGGGCGCCCGCGGCTCCGGGAGGCTCCGGGCGCAGGGGCGGCGCGAATGGCGAAAACCAGCCAGGTCACTCCGTCAGCACTCGTCGCCCCCACGGGAGTTGATGGCACGATGGGGTGGACGGAGGGCGTGCGACGGAGCGCGCCCCCGGGCCGGCAAGGCGGACCGACCTAGGGTGTGAGCAGTCGTGGCCATTTCGCTGTCTGTGGTGCTGATGTTGGCGATCATCCTGGTGGTGCTGATCCGTGGCGGATCCATCAAGGCCGGACCGGCGATCGTCGCGATTCTCTTCGGGTTCTTCCTGGCGTCGACGGGCATGGCGCCCTCGATCAACAGGTTCATGAACTCCATAGCGGAAACGATCAACCAGATCAGCTTCTGAGCCGGGAGCGTTCGCCGGCGGAGCCCCGCGCGGCGCTGCTCCCGGCCGGCCGGTCCGCGTTCGAAGACCGCCGCGCCGCCGGCCGCCGTCCCCACGGCCGGCGGCGCCGCGTACGGCGGCCGCCCACGGGACTCCCGTGCGGCGGAAGCCCACGCGATTCGCGTACGGCGGACGCCTCCGGTCAACGGCGAAGGCCCGGTGCCGCGTTCCGTGACATCACGGGACGCGGCACCGGGCCTTCGTCATGGAGCGGGCGACGGGAATCGAACCCGCGTAGCTAGTTTGGAAGACTAGGGCTCTACCATTGAGCTACGCCCGCAAGACCGCACCGGTGCCGTGAACGGCCCCGGTTACGAAGAGCATCGTAGCGGGTCGGAGCCGGTGCTCGCACACCCTTACCCGGGGGCGCGCCCCCGGCGGACCGGGAATGCGCCCGGCGCCCTCCGCCCGCTGCCGTAGCCGGAGCGGGCCATCTGCCGCAGGGCCGCCGGAAAGCGGCGGAAGGGCGCCCTTTCTGCATGTACCCTCTGTGTCGCACCGACGGGGTGTGGCGCAGCTTGGTAGCGCGTCCGCTTTGGGAGCGGAAGGTCGTCGGTTCGAATCCGGCCACCCCGACCACCAGGAAGATCGCATTGGGGTAGTCATCCCCCTTGCCGTTACTATGCAAATTGCGTGCCCGTGTGTCTGATGAGCCGGGCCGATCCGCGAAGCCGCCGACATGGCGGCGGGCGGGACCCCCCGAAGTCAGCCACCAAGGAGACCGAACCGTGAAGAGCGCCGTGGAGACCCTGAACCCGACCCGGGTTCGGCTCAGCATCGAGGTGCCCTTCGAGGAGCTCAAGGACAGCCTCGACGCGGCGTACAAGAAGATCAACCAGCAGGTCACGGTGAAGGGCTTCCGCAAGGGCAAGATCCCGGCCCGCGTCATCGACCAGCGGTTCGGCCGCGGTGCGGTTCTGGAGGAGGCCGTCAACGACGCCCTCCCGAAGTTCTACACCGAGGCGGTCAACGAGGGTGAGCTGAACGTCCTCGGCCAGCCCGACGTCGACATCACCGAGCTGAAGGACGGCGAGCTGCTCTCCTTCACCGCCGAGGTGGACGTGCGCCCCGAGATCGAGATCCCGGACTACTCCGGCATCGAGGTCACCGTGGACGCCCTCGAGGTCAGCGACGAGGACATCGAGAAGGCCGTGGAGCAGCTCCGCGAGCGCTTCGCCTCCACCAACCCGGTCGAGCGCGCCGCCGCCGAGGGTGACGTCGTGACGATCGACCTGCAGGCCAAGGTCGACGGCGAGGTCCTGGAGGACGGCGTGGCCGACGGTGTCTCGTACACCATCGGTTCCGGCGAGCTCCTCGAAGGCATCGACGAGGCCGTCAAGGGCCTGGAGGCCGGTGGCGAGGCCACCTTCACCTCCGAGCTGAAGGGCGGCTCGGCCGAGGGCAAGGAAGCGGAGGTCACCGTCAAGGTCACCGCCGTCGCCGCCCGTGAACTGCCCGAGCTGGACGACGAGTTCGCCCAGATGGCGAGCGAGTTCGACACGCTGGAGGAGCTGCGCGCCGACAGCCGCAAGCGCCTGGAGAACACCAAGCAGTACGACCAGGCCACCCAGGCCCAGGAGCGCGTCCTCGAGGAGCTGCTGAAGCTCGCCGAGGTCCCGATCCCGGAGAAGCTGCTCGCGGACGAGATCAACACCCGCAAGCACAACCTGGAGCACCACCAGCTCGGCCAGATGGGCCTCGACCTGGCGAAGTTCCTGGAGATCCAGGGCAAGACCGTCGAGGAGTTCGAGGCCGAGACCTCGGAGCAGGCCGTCAAGGGCATCAAGACCCAGTTCCTGCTGGACGAGATCGTCAACAAGGAGAAGCTGAACGTCAACCAGGAGGAGCTCACCGAGCACCTCATGCGGCGCGCTGCTTCCTCCGGCATGAGCCCCGACCAGTTCGCCCAGGCCGTCGTCGAGGGTGGCCAGGTGCCGATGCTCGTCGGCGAGGTCGCCCGCGGCAAGGCGCTCGCGCTGGTCGTCGAGGCCGCGAAGGTCACCGACACCAACGGTGAGATCGTCGACCTGGAGGACGAGGAGGAGACCGAGGAGGAGACGGCCGAGGCCGCCACCGAGTCCGACTCCGACGAGGCCTCGGCCGAGGAGAAGACGGAGGCCTGAGCCTCCCGCTGATCCGCACGACGGGCCCCGGACGCATCACGCCGTCCGGGGCCCGTCGTCGTATCCGCCCGGGCCGTACGCCCCGTGTGCCCGGCCCCGGACGCCCGCAAGGCTCCCGGGGGCCCCGGGAGCGCCGTCGTACGCCCCCGGGGGCCACGCCCGCACCGAGGGCCCGTACGCTCCCCGTAGGGGGCTCGCGGCCCGCTCCGGCGCGTCCGCGACGAACCCTCAGAACCCTTGTGCGCACTGCGTACCTTGCGCTCCCAGCGAACAGTTATGGAAGCGGGATGGTCTTGTTCCACCTGCGCGTTAGGGTCCATGAAGAGGAAGGGTCGGGTAGTCCCGGCCCGCCCGGTACGAAGACGCTGAGACGGCCGGAGCCGTCAGAGACGAGCAGGTGGATACGTGACGAATCTGATGCCCTACGCCGCCGGAGAGCCGTCCCTCGGTGGTGGCCTCGGCGACCAGGTCTACAGCCGACTGCTCGGCGAGCGCATCATCTTCCTCGGTCAGCAGGTCGACGATGACATCGCCAACAAGATCACCGCACAGCTGCTGCTCCTTGCCGCCGACCCGGACAAGGACATCTACCTCTACATCAACAGCCCCGGCGGCTCGGTGACGGCCGGCATGGCGGTCTACGACACCATGCAGTACATCCCGAACGACGTCGTCACCATCGGCATGGGCATGGCGGCCTCCATGGGCCAGTTCCTGCTCACCGGCGGCGCCGCGGGCAAGCGCTTCGCGCTTCCCAACACCGACATCCTCATGCACCAGGGTTCGGCCGGCATCGGCGGTACCGCCTCGGACATCAAGATCCAGGCCGAGTACCTCCTGCGCACCAAGAAGCGGATGGCGGAGATCACCGCCCACCACTCCGGCCAGACCGTGGAGACGATCATCCGCGACGGCGACCGCGACCGCTGGTACACCGCGGAGGAGGCCAAGGAGTACGGCCTCATCGACGAGATCATCACGTTCGCGTCGGGCATCCCGGGCGGCGGCGGCACCGGTGCCTGATCCGGCTCACCCCGGACGGCCCCGCTTCCGCACACACCTCTCGTAACGCCATGAACGTGCGCCGAGAAACCAGCCCACAGAACGCCACCAGGATGGTGAACACCCACATGAACAACTTCCCCGGCGCCTCCGCGAGCGGCCTCTACACCGGCCCGCAGGTGGACAACCGCTACATCGTGCCGCGCTTCGTGGAGCGCACCTCGCAGGGCGTGCGCGAGTACGACCCCTACGCGAAGCTCTTCGAGGAGCGCATCATCTTCCTCGGCGTGCAGATCGACGACGCGTCGGCCAACGACGTCATGGCGCAGCTGATGTGCCTGGAGTCGATGGACCCGGACCGGGACATCTCGATCTACATCAACAGCCCCGGCGGCTCGTTCACCGCGCTCACCGCGATCTACGACACGATGCAGTTCGTGAAGCCGGACATCCAGACGGTCTGCATGGGCCAGGCGGCCTCCGCCGCCGCGGTCCTGCTCGCCGCCGGCACCCCCGGCAAGCGCATGGCGCTCCCGCACGCGCGGGTGCTCATCCACCAGCCGTCCTCGCAGACCGGCCGCGAGCAGCTCTCCGACCTGGAGATCGCGGCCAACGAGATCCTCCGCATGCGGACCCAGCTGGAGCAGATGCTGGCGAAGCACTCGACCACCCCGCTGGAGAAGATCAGCGAGGACATCGAGCGCGACAAGATCCTCACCGCCGAAGAGGCGCTGGCCTACGGTCTGGTCGACCAGATCGTCTCCACCCGCAAGACTTCGGCCGGAGCCGTGGTCTGACGTCGGCCTTTTCCCCTTGGCGCGGACACGCGGCCGGTTTCCGGACGTGTGAACCGTGCCAAGGGGGGCCCGAACGGGGGGCCAGGCAAGGTACCGTCGAAGAGAGGCACCAGGAGTCGCTGAACCAGGCGTCTCCCAGGCGAAGGGGAAGCACCTCGTGGCACGCATCGGTGATGGCGGCGACCTGCTCAAGTGCTCGTTCTGCGGAAAGAGCCAGAAGCAGGTGAAGAAGCTCATCGCGGGACCCGGTGTGTACATCTGCGACGAGTGCATCGATCTCTGCAACGAGATCATCGAGGAGGAGCTCGCCGAGACCTCGGAAGTGCGCTGGGAAGAACTTCCCAAGCCGCGCGAGATCTACGAGTTCCTGGAGGGGTACGTCGTCGGGCAGGAGCCCGCGAAGAAGGCCCTCTCGGTCGCGGTGTACAACCACTACAAGCGGGTCCAGGCCGGGGAGAACGGCGGTGGCTCCAGTCGCGAGGACGCGATCGAGCTCGCCAAGTCGAACATCCTCCTGCTGGGCCCCACGGGTTCCGGCAAGACGCTGCTCGCGCAGACGCTGGCCCGCATGCTCAACGTCCCGTTCGCCATCGCCGACGCGACGGCGCTGACGGAGGCCGGCTACGTCGGCGAGGACGTCGAGAACATCCTGCTGAAGCTGATCCAGGCGGCCGACTACGACGTCAAGAAGGCCGAGACCGGGATCATCTACATCGACGAGATCGACAAGGTCGCCCGCAAGAGCGAGAACCCGTCGATCACGCGCGACGTATCGGGCGAAGGCGTGCAGCAGGCGCTGCTGAAGATCCTGGAGGGCACCACCGCCTCCGTACCGCCGCAGGGCGGCCGGAAGCACCCGCACCAGGAATTCATCCAGATCGACACGACGAACGTCCTGTTCATCGTGGGCGGCGCCTTCTCCGGACTGGAGAAGATCATCGAGTCCCGGTCCGGCGCCAAGGGCATCGGTTTCGGCGCGACGATCCGCTCCAAGCTGGAGATCCAGGCCAGCGACCAGTTCCAGGAGGTCATGCCGGAGGACCTGGTGAAGTTCGGGATGATCCCGGAGTTCATCGGCCGTCTCCCCGTCCTCACCTCGGTCCACAACCTGGACCGCGAGGCGCTGCTGCAGATCCTCATCGAGCCGCGCAACGCCCTGGTGAAGCAGTACCAGCGGCTCTTCGAACTCGACGGTGTGGAGCTGGACTTCGAGCGCGAGGCGCTGGAGGCCATCGCCGACCAGGCGATCCTGCGGCAGACCGGCGCCCGCGGCCTGCGCGCCATCATGGAGGAAGTCCTCCAGTCCGTGATGTACGAGGTCCCGTCCCGCAAGGACGTCGCCCGCGTGGTCATCACCCCGGACGTGGTCCGCAACAACGTGAACCCCACGCTGGTCCCGCGCGAGCCGCGCACGATCGGCAAGAACGACGGCGGCAGGCACGAGAAGTCCGCGTAGCCACGCCCGCCAACACACGAGAGGGCGCCCGGCCGACGGCCGGGCGCCCTCTCGTGTTCCGCGGATCAGGCCTTGGTGCGGGAGGTGGCGTAGAGCTTGGCGGCGAGGGCCGCCGTCTCGTCCTGGCTCATCGGCTTGTTGGTCATGGCGCCGCCGACGTCGAACCCGACCACGATGCCCACGGTGCTGTAGTCGGCCCAGATGCATATGGGCATCGTCATCTCCTTGGGGCCGTTCTCCACGGTGCCGTCGCCACCCTCGTTCGCGACCTTGGAGTCCTGGCACTTCATCAGGGCCCCGTCGAAACCGGCGGGCTCGACCTTCTTGGGGCTGCCGACGAGCGTGCCCGTGCCGTCCTCGTCCGACGCCGCCGTCTTCTGGGCGCTCAGGAACGAACCGTCGATGGCCTTCTCCGGGTCCGAGATCTCGCCCCAACCGCCCTGGAAGAGGAGCAGCTTGGTGGTGAGCGGGTTCTTCTCCAGATCGCCGCTGACGTACTGCGTACCGACCTGGTGGGGGTCCTTCATCCCCAGCGCCTCGGCCTCGGTCTTGTCCTTTCCGGTCAGCGCCTTCCCCGGCTCGTCCTCCGAGGTGTCCCGCTTGTAGTCCTCCACCGAGGCCGGCGGTGTGATCTTGTACCCCTTGGTGGAGTCCGCCACGTCGCTGTTGCCGCCCGAGGTCAGCAGGTAGGCGCCGCCGGCGACGACGGCCAGCGCCACGACGACGGCCGTCACGATCAGGCCGGTCCGCTTCTTCTTCGGCTGCTGGAACGGCGGCACGCCCGGCTGCCCCGGGTAGGCCGGCTGGCCTCCGTACGGGGGAGTGGGCGGCTGCTGCCCGTACGGGTTCGGCTGCTGGCCGTACGGTCCGGGCTGCTGGCCGTAGGGGCCGGGCTGCTGGCCCTGCGGGTAGCCGTACCCCTGCGCGGGCGGGGCCGGAGGCTGCTGCGGAGGGACACCCTGGGGGGCCTGCTGGGGGTAGCCGTAGCCGGGCTGTCCGCCCTGCGGCGGCTGGCCGTACGGGTTCGGCTGCTGGCCGTACGGTCCGGGCTGCTGGCCGTAGGGGCCGGGCCCTCCCTGCGGCGGCTGGCTGCCGTACGGCCCCGGCTGGTCGTTGCTCATGGTGCTGTCCCCTCCAGAATGCTTATGCGTTCCGAACATCCTGTCGGAAGCCGTCCCCGCGTGGGACACCAGCAGGCACACCGTTACCGAACAAACCGGTTTCGGAGCAGGACCGTGACGGCCCTAAACTGTGTCCCGTGACCGAGAACTCATCGCATGCGCCAGCCAGCAACCCCGAACTGCCGACCCAGTACGCGCCGGCCGAGGTAGAGGGGGAGCTGTACGAGCGCTGGGTAGAGCGCGGTTACTTCACGGCGGACGCCACGAGCGACAAGCCCCCGTACACCATCGTCATCCCGCCGCCGAACGTCACGGGCTCCCTGCACCTCGGCCACGCGTTCCAGCACACGCTGATGGACGCCCTCACCCGCCGCAAGCGGATGCAGGGGTTCGAGACGCTGTGGCTGCCGGGCATGGACCACGCCGGCATCGCCACCCAGAACAAGGTCGAGCAGCAGCTCGGCGAGGAGGGCAAGTCCCGCCACGACCTGGGACGCGAGGAGTTCGTCGAGCGCGTCTGGCAGTGGAAGGAAGAGTACGGCGGCAAGATCCTCGGCCAGATGCGCCGCCTCGGCGACGGCGTCGACTGGTCCCGTGAGCGCTTCACCATGGACGAGGGCCTCTCCGCCGCCGTCCAGACCGTCTTCAAGAAGATGTACGACGACGAGCTGATCTACCGCGCCGAGCGCATCATCAACTGGTGCCCGCGCTGCCTGACGGCCATCTCGGACATCGAGGTCGACTACCAGGACGACGACGGCGAACTGGTCTCCATCCAGTACGGCGAGGGCGAGGAGACGCTGGTCGTCGCCACCACCCGCGCCGAGACGATGCTGGGCGACACCGCGGTCGCCGTCCACCCGGACGACGAGCGCTACACGCACCTCGTCGGGAAGCGGATCAAGCTCCCGCTCACCGACCGCACGATCCCCGTCGTCGCCGACACCCATGTCGACCCGGAGTTCGGCACGGGCGCCGTCAAGGTGACCCCGGCGCACGACCCGAACGACTTCGCGATCGGCCAGCGCCACGGCCTGGAGTCGCTGACCGTCATGGACGAGCGGGGCGTCATCACCGTCCCCGGTCCGTTCGAGGGCCTCGACCGCTTCGAGGCCAGGTCCGCCATCGTCGGCGCGCTGCGCGAGCAGGGCCGCATCGTGGCCGAGAAGCGTCCGTACGTCCACTCCGTCGGACACTGCTCCCGCTGCCGCACGACGGTCGAGCCCCGGCTCTCCCTCCAGTGGTGGGTCAAGGTCGAGACCCTCGCCAAGGACGCCGGTGACGCGGTCCGTGACGGCCGGGTCGCGATCCACCCCAAGGACATGGAGAAGCGGTACTTCGACTGGGTCGACAACCTCCGCGACTGGTGCATCTCGCGCCAGCTCTGGTGGGGGCACCGCATCCCCGTCTGGTACGGCCCCGAAGGCCAGGTCGTCTGCGTCGGTCCCGACGAACAGCCGCCCACGGGCGAGGGCTGGACGCAGGACACGGACGTCCTGGACACCTGGTTCTCCTCCGGCCTGTGGCCGTTCTCCACGCTGGGCTGGCCCGAGAAGACGCCGGACCTCAAGAAGTTCTATCCGACCGACGTCCTCGTCACCGGCCACGACATCATCTTCTTCTGGGTCGCCCGGATGATGATGTTCGGCCTGTACGTCATGGACGGGGAGGTCCCGTTCAAGACGATCGCCCTCACCGGCCTCGTCCGCGACGAGCGCGGCAAGAAGATGTCGAAGTCCTTCGGCAACGTCGTCGACCCGCTGGACTGGATGGACACGTACGGCTCCGACGCCGTCCGCTTCACCCTCGCCCGGGGCGCGAACCCCGGCACGGACGTCCCGATCGGCGAGGACTGGGTCCAGGCCTCCCGGAACTTCGCCAACAAGATCTGGAACGCCACCCGCTTCGCGATGATGAACGGCGCGACCGTGGAGGGAGACCTCCCGCCGGCCGACCAGCTCTCGGCCACCGACCGCTGGATCCTGTCCCGCCTGAACAAAACGGTCTCCGCCGCCGACGCGTTCTACGAGGACTTCCAGTTCGCCAAGCTCAGCGACGCCCTCTACCACTTCGCGTGGGACGAGGTCTTCGACTGGTACGTCGAGCTGTCGAAGACCACGTTCTTCGCCGGCGGCGAGCAGGCCAAGGTCTCCGGCCGGGTCCTCGGCGAGGTCCTCGACGTGACGCTGCGGCTGCTCCACCCGATCGTGCCGTTCGTCACCGAGACGCTCTGGACCACCCTCACGGGTGGCGAGTCCGTCGTCGTCGCCGAGTGGCCGAAGGACTCCGGCTTCCGCGACGACGCGGCCGAGGCCGAGATCGCCCTGGTCCAGCAGGTCGTCACCGAGGTCCGCCGCTTCAAGGGCGACCAGGGTCTCAAGGCGGGCCAGAAGGTCCCCGCCCAGCTGACCCTGACCGGTACGGCGCTGACCGCGCACGAGGCGGCCATCCGCCAGCTGCTGCGCCTCCAGCCGGCCGAGGAGGGCTTCCACGCCACCGCCACCCTGCCGGTGGCCGGCGCGCAGGTCGCCCTCGACCTGTCCGGGGCCATCGACGTCGAGGCCGAGCGCAAGCGCCTCACGAAGGACCTGGGCGCCGCCGAGAAGGAGAAGGCGCAGGCCAACGGCAAGCTCGGCAACGAGGCGTTCCTCGCCAAGGCGCCGGACAACGTGGTCGAGAAGATCCACGCCCGGCTCGCCAAGGCCAACGCCGACATCGAGCGGATCAACGCCCAGCTGGCGAACCTGCCGCAGGGCTGACGACCCGGGCGAGGCCCCCGTACCCCCGCGACCAGGGGTGCGGGGGCCTCGCCGTGTCCCGGAAAGCCCCGGGCTCCCGGCCCGGGCGCGGGCGCTGCGCACGATGTCCGCGCCGATCCGTAGACTGGCCCCGTGAGTGAGCCCCGCCCTTCAGACCGGCACGACGCGTCAGAGTCCGACGACACCTTCGCGGAGATCGTGGACGAAGCAACCCAGCGCGACCCCGACCTGGCGGTGATCGAGGCCGGGAGCCGCACCCTGCGCACCCAGTCCGGGCCGCCCGTGTCCGACGCGCCCCCGGCCACGCCCGAGGACCCCGAGACCGCCGAGGCGCTGCGCGCCGTGGAGCAGGAGCTGGCCGGGCGCTGGGGTGAGACCAAGCTCGAACCCTCCGTGACCCGGATCGCCGCCCTGATGGACGTGCTCGGCGAGCCCCAGCGCGCGTACCCCTCCATCCACATCACCGGTACGAACGGCAAGACCAGCACGGCCCGCATGATCGAGGCCCTGTTGAACGCCTTCGACCTGCGCACCGGCCGCTACACCTCGCCGCACGTCCAGTCGATCACCGAGCGGATCAGCCTGGACGGCTCCCCGATCGCCCCCGAGCGGTTCGTCGAGACGTACGAGGACATCAAGCCGTACGTCGAGATGGTCGACGCCCAGCAGCCGTACCGCCTCTCCTTCTTCGAGGTGCTGACGGGCATGGCGTACGCGGCCTTCGCCGACGCGCCGGTCGACGTCGCCGTGATCGAGGTCGGCATGGGCGGCACCTGGGACGCCACCAACGTGATCGACGCGAACGTCGCGGTCGTCACCCCGATCTCGCTCGACCACACCGACCGGCTCGGCAACACCCCCGCCGAGATCGCCGGGGAGAAGTCCGGGATCATCAAGCAGGGCGCGACGGTCGTCCTCGCCCAGCAACCGGTGGACGCCGCGCAGGTGATGCTCAAGAAGGCCGTCGAGGCCGACGCGACGGTGGCCCGCGAGGGCATGGAGTTCGGTGTCGTCTCCCGCGAGATCGCGGTCGGCGGCCAGCTGCTGACGCTGCGCGGACTGGGCGGCCCGGCCTCCGAGTACACCGACGTCTTCCTCCCGCTGTACGGCGCCCACCAGGCGCACAACGCGGCCGTTGCGCTCGCCGCGGTGGAGGCGTTCTTCGGGATCGGCGGCGAGCAGACCCGCTCGCTCGACATCGACGCGATCCGCACGGCCTTCGCCTCGGTCCGCTCGCCGGGCCGTCTGGAGGTGGTCCGCTCCAGCCCGACCGTCGTCCTGGACGCCGCCCACAACCCGGCGGGTGCCCGTGCCACCGCCGAGGGGCTCTCCGAGGCCTTCGGCTTCTCCCGGCTCATCGGTGTCGTCGGCGCCAGCGACGACAAGGACGTGCGCGGACTCCTCGAAGCCTTCGAGCCGATCTTCGCCGAGGTCGTCGTCACCCAGAACTCCAGCGCGCGGGCGATGGACGCCGACGCCCTGGCCGCCGTCGCGGTGGAGGTCTTCGGCGACGAGCGCGTCCAGGTGGAGCCCCGGCTCGACGACGCGCTGGAAGCGGCGATCACCCTCGCCGAGGAAGAGGACGAATACGCGGGCGCCGGCGTGCTGGTGACCGGTTCCGTGATCACGGTCGGCGAGGCCCGGCTGCTTCTGGGAAGGGGCTGACCCCCGTGCGTACGCTCTGCGCGTCGACGCTGATCGGTGAGTTCTTCGTGATCGGCTTCGCCGGACTCGTCGCGATGAAGTCCGACGACCTGACGGCGGGGACCGTCTGGACCGTGTGCGGCATCGGCATGCTGCTCTCCGTACTGCTCTGCGGCATGATCGGCCGCCGCGGCGGTGTCGCGCTGGGCTGGGCACTCCAGATCGCCCTCGTGGTGAGCGGCGTCTTCGTCCCGGTGATGTACTTCCTCGGTGTCGCCTTCGCCGCCCTGTGGTGGGCGTCGGTGCACTACGGCCGGAAGATCGACGAGGCGAAGGCCCGCTGGGCGGCCATGGAGGCCGGGTCGGACACGGCCCCGGCCGCCGGCTGACCCTGCGGGGCACATGCCCACCCCTGAGCTTGACCCTGTGTAACCCCACCCGTCGGGGTCCAGGCCCGTCCCTGTAATCTCGCTCTCCCGCACCCCGTCACTCGCAAGGAGCCGCTCCACATGACCCAGCGCACCCTCGTTCTCCTCAAGCCGGACGCGGTCCGGCGCGGGCTGATCGGTGAGATCGTCGGCCGCATCGAGCGCAAGGCCGGCTGGCGGATCACCGCCCTGGAGATGCGCACGCTCGACGGGGACACGCTGGAAGCCCACTACGGCGAGCACAAGGGCCGCCCGTTCTACGAGCCGCTCGTGGAGTTCATGGCCTCCGGTCCGGTCGTGGCTCTGGTCGCCGAGGGTGAGCGGGTCATCGAGGGCGTCCGCGCTCTGGCCGGCCCGACCGACCCGATCGCGGCCGCCCCCGGTTCCGTCCGCGGCGACTTCGGGACGATCACCCGCGAGAACCTCATCCACGCCTCGGACTCCGAGGAGTCCGCCGAGCGAGAACTGAAGCTTTTCTTTCCGGGTCTGTCCTGACGGTTGATCGGCCAAACAGCGCTGGTGACCCGGGGCGACCGAATTAATTCGGTCGCCCTTCGGTATACGTGGTCCGATCGCGGGAACGCATCCCACCGACGTAACGTCACCATAGGTGGAGCGGGTCGTCGTTCCACCCGGTAAGGCGAATGCCCCTCGCGCTGTGTCTGTGCACCCGGCACTACGATGGAAGCTTCCACACCCGCAGCGCGCCGGATTCGCCGACCAGATCCAGCCATCATGCTTTCTTCGGGAAGGCACCGCCGCATCCTCATGGGGAACAAGGGGAATCAATGTCGTTCATCGGTCGTGACATGGCTATCGACCTCGGGACTGCCAACACGCTGGTGTACGTCAGGGGGCGCGGCATCGTCCTGAACGAGCCGTCCGTCGTGGCCATCAACACCAACACCGGCGGCATTCTCGCGGTCGGCTCCGAGGCCAAGAAGATGATCGGCCGCACGCCGGGCAACATCGTTGCCGTGCGGCCGCTGAAGGACGGCGTCATCGCCGACTTCGAGATCACCGAGCGGATGCTCCGCTACTTCATTCTCAAGATCCACAAGCGCCGCTACCTGGCCCGCCCGCGGGTCGTCGTCTGCGTGCCCTCCGGCATCACGGGGGTCGAGCGCCGCGCCGTCATCGAGGCGTCGACGCAGGCGGGCGCCCGCCAGGTGCACATCATCGAGGAGCCCATGGCGGCGGCCATCGGCTCCGGCCTCCCGGTCCACGAGGCCACCGGCAACATGGTCGTCGACATCGGCGGCGGCACCACCGAGGTCGCGGTGATCTCGCTGGGCGGAATCGTCACTGCCCAGTCGATCCGGGTCGCCGGCGACGAGCTGGACAACGCGATCATCCAGCACATCAAGAAGGAGTACTCCCTCCTCCTCGGTGAGCGGACCGCCGAACAGATCAAGATCACGATCGGTTCCGCGTACGACATGGACAAGGACGAGCACACCGAGATCCGCGGCCGTGACCTCGTCTCCGGACTGCCCAAGACCGTGGTCATCTCGGCCGCGGAGGTCCGCAAGGCCATCGAGGAGCCGGTCAACGCGATCGTCGACGCCGTGAAGACGACGCTCGACAAGTGTCCGCCCGAGCTCTCCGGCGACGTCATGGACCGCGGCATCGTGCTCACCGGCGGTGGCGCGCTGCTGCGCGGGCTGGACGAGCGGCTGCGCCGCGAGACCGGCATGCCGATCCACATCGCCGAGGACCCGCTGGACTCGGTGGCGCTCGGATCGGGCAAGTGCGTCGAGGAGTTCGAGGCACTCCAGCAGGTCCTGGACGCCCAGCCCCGGCGGTAGCCACATGGCTCCGGCGGGCCTCTGACACACCATCGGTCTGCCGTGCGGGCGCTGCCGCCCCGCACGGCAGATCGTTGATATACAGGCACGAACATTCCTACGAGGAAGGCACGGCCGCCGCACGTGAGGGACACACGAGAGAGCCGGCTGCTCCTGGTGCTGCTGATCGTCATCGCGTTCGCACTGATCACGGTGGACATCCGCGGCGGCGAGGACTCGCCGGTGGACGGCGCCCGGCAGGCCGCCGCGACGGTCTTCGGACCTGTCGAGAACGGCGTGGCGGCGGCGGTGGACCCGGTGGGCAACGCCATCGGCGCCGTCCGGGACTCCGGAGACCGGCACGACCGGATCGCGGCCCTGGAGAAGGAGAACGCGGAGCTCAAGACGGAGCTCGGCAGCGACGCCCGCACCAACAGCCGGGTCCGCCAGCTCGACGCGATCCTGAAGAACGCCAACGCCGGTCAGTACGGCATCAAGGGCGCCCAGGTCATCGCCATAGGAGCGGCCCAGGGCTTCTCCTGGACGATCACCATCGACGCCGGCTCCAAGGACGGCATCGCCCGCGACATGACGGTCCTCAACGGCGAGGGACTCGTCGGCCGCGTCACCACCGTCGGCCCGAACACGGCGACCGTGCTCCTCGCCAACGACCCGGACTTCACCGTCGGCACCCGGATGGAGAAGACCGACGAACTCGGCTTCGCCACCGGCCAGGGCAACAGCCCGCTCTCGGTGCAGTTCCTCAACGGCAAGGCCAAGGTGGCCAAGGGCGACCGGCTCGTCACCTTCGGCTCCAGCAAGGACAAGCCGTTCGTGCCCGGCGTCCCGGTCGGCGAGGTCGTCCGCGTCGACCCGTCCGGCGGCGACCTCACCCGCACCGTCTACGTCAAGCCGTTCGTCGGCTTCACCAAGCTCGACATCGTCGGCGTCGTCGTGGAGGCCCCGCGCACCGACCCGCGCGACGCGGTCCTGCCGAAGAAGCCCGCCAAGCCGGCCAAGCCGAAGCCCACCCCGACCGTCACCGTGACCGTCCAGCCCAACGGCGATCTCGTCGACGGCAGCGGCAAGGTGGTCGGCAACATCCACCAGACGCCCGGTGCGACGGCCTCCGGCCAGGCCGCCGGTGCGACCGAAGTCGCCACGCTTCCCGCTGCCGACGCCGACGCCGCCGCGAATACCAACGCCAACGCCGATACCGACGCTGCCGCCGACCCAGACGGCCAGGCAGACGACCAGGAGTAGGGCTGATCCCCATGCGTTTGAACCGGACTCTGCTCTCCGTCGCCCTCGTCGTGGTCGCCCTCGTCGTCCAGGTCTCCGTACTCGCCAGACTCCAGCTCCCCGGAGCCGTTCCCGACCTGCTGCTGCTCACCGTCCTCGGGCTCGCCTTCGTGTACGGGCACGTCGGCGGGGCGCTGATCGGCTTCGCCGCGGGACTCCTCGCCGACCTGGCCCCGCCCGCCGACCACGCCGCCGGGCGCTACGCGCTGGTGCTCTGCGTCATCGGTTACCTCGCGGGGCTGGTCCGGCCGGAGAACGGGCAGCTCAAGTCGGCTTTCGGCCCCATGGCGTTCGTCGTCGTGGCGGCCGTCGGCACCACCCTGCTCTACGCGCTGGTGGGCGCCCTCGTCGGTGACACCGCGGCCCGGCACGTCGGCCTCGGCAGCCTGGTGTTCACGGCCGCCGTGTACGACCTGCTGCTCGCGCCGTTCGTCGTACCGCTGATCATGGGGCTCGCCCGGCGCACCGAGAACGACCCGGTCTCCGAGTCGGCCGGCGGCGACGTCTCCGCCGGCTGGCTCTCCACGGGCACCGGCCTGACGATCGGCAGCCAGCGCGGCGGACTCCGCGTCAGGGCCGCCCGCAATCGCGCCGCACGCGCGGGAAGGATCAAGGGGGTCAAGCGACTGTGAGGCCGGACCAGCACCCGAGCACCACCGACGGGGGCGCACCGTGAGCAACATCCCCGAGACCGGCCGGACCCAGCGCGTCCAGATCCGCCTCGTCGTCATCCAGATCCTCGTCTTCTCCCTCCTCCTGACGCTCGGCGGCCGGCTCTGGTACCTCCAGATCCGCAACGGCCAGGAGTACACCGACGAGGCCAAGAACAACCACGTCCAGCAGGTCGTCCAGCCCGCCGTCCGGGGCGCCATCCTCGACGCGCGCGGCGTACCGCTCGCCGACAACGAGACCCGTCTCGTCGTCTCCGCCAGCCGCACCGAACTGCTGAAGATGAAGGACGACGGCGAGGCCGTCCTCACCCGCCTCGCCGACGTTCTCGACATGAAGCCGAGGGACGTCAAGGACAAGGTCCGGCTCTGCGACGCGAAGACCCCCCAGCCCTGCTGGAACGGCTCGCCCTACCAGCCGATCCCGGTCACCGACGAGGCCACCACCCAGCAGGCCCTCCAGATCCGCGAGCGGGCCGAGGACTTCCCCGGCATCACCGCCGAACCCACCGCCGTACGCCGGTACGCGGCCCCCGGCGGCGCCAACACCGCCCAGGTCCTCGGCTACCTCTCCCCGGTCACCGACGAGGAGATCACCAAGGCCCAGGACACCGAGTCGCCGTACCTGCGCTCCGACCAGGTCGGCCGCTCCGGTCTGGAGCGCACGTACGACCGGCAGTTGCGCGGCAAGGCCGGTGTCACCCGCTACGAGGTCGACAACCTCGGCCGGGTGATCGGGCAGGCCGCGAACGACCCCGCCGAGCCCGGCGCGTCCGTCGTCACGTCGATAGACGCACGGGTGCAGTCCGTCGCCGAGTACGAGCTCGACAAGGCGATGAAGACGGCCCGCAAGGAGTTCGACAAGAACACCGACATGAACTACAAGGCCGACTCCGGCGCCGTCGTCGTGATGGAGGCCAAGACCGGCCGGGTCGTCGCGATGGCCTCGCTGCCGGACTACGACCCCAACGCCTGGGTCGGCGGCATCTCCGCCAAGGACTACACGAAGCTCACCACCAAGAAGTCCAACTACCCGCTGCTGAACCGCGCGATCCAGGGCCAGGCGGCCCCCGGCTCCATCTTCAAGGTCGTCTCGTCCACGGCGGCGGTCAACGCCGGGTACCCGTTCGACGGCAACTACCCGTGCCCGAGCTCGTACTCCATCGGCGGCCAGACCTTCAAGAACTTCGAGTCGCAGGGGTACGGCTCCATCACCATCGGCCGCGCCCTGGAGGTCTCCTGCGACACCGTCTACTACGGCATCGCGCACAAGGAGTGGCTCAAGGACGGCGGCACCAACCCGAAGAAGAACCCCGGCGACTGGTTCTACAAGACCGCGCACCAGTTCGGCCTCGGCAAGGAGACCGGCATCGACCTCCCCAACGAGGTCACCGGCCGCGTCCCCGACCGCCAGTGGAAGGAGAACTTCTTCAAGGCCAACAAGGCCTTCTGGTGCAAGGACGGCAAGAAGGACGGCACGTACGCCCAGCAGATCGAGTACGAGAACTGCCTCGAAGGCGACAAGATGCGCGCCGGTGACTCCGTCAACTACTCGATCGGCCAGGGCGACACCCTCGTCACCCCGATCCAGATGGCCACCATCTACGCCGCGATCTCCAACGGCGGCACCCTCTACGACCCCACCGTCGGCAAGGCCATCGTCAGCGGCGACGGCAAGACGGTCCAGGAGATCAAGCCCGTCTCGCACGGCAAGCTGCCCTTCACCGGGAGCACGCGCGACGACATAGACGAAGCCCTCGCGGGTGTCGCGACCCGGGGCAGCGCCGCCTGGCGGTTCGGCGGCTGGCCCCAGGACAAGATCCCGATGCACGCCAAGACGGGTACCGCCGAGGTCTACGGCAAGCAGACGACCTCGTGGTTCGCCACGTACACCAAGGACTACTCGATCGTCATGACGATCTCCCAGGGTGGTACCGGCTCCGGCGCCTCCGGCCCCGCCGTGCGCAACATCTACAACGCCCTCTACGGCCTGGACGCCGAAGGCAAGCAGGACCTCAAGAAGGCCCTGCTGCCCACGCCCCAGAAGACCCTCCCGAAGATCCAGCCCGACGGCACGATCAACGCCCCGAAGGTCAAGCCGTACGACCCCGACGCCAACAAGCCCCTCGGCGAGGGACAGCAGGCACTCGCAGCGACGATCGGAAGGCGGGACTGATGGCCGGTGGCTTCTCCGTCGCCCGGTACGCCCCCGAGCGCTCCTCCTGGGCCCGGCTCACCGCACGCGACTCCGTGGTGCGGCGGCTCGACTGGCCGCTGCTCGGCTCGGCGCTCGCGCTCTCCTTCATCGGGTCGCTGCTCGTCTACTCGGCGACCCGCGGCCGCGACTCGCTGACCCACGGCGACCCGTACTACTTCCTCTTCCGGCACGCCCTCAACACCGGCATCGGCTTCGGCCTGATGATCGGCACCATCTGGCTCGGCCACCGCACCCTGCGCGGAGCCGTACCGATCCTCTACGGGCTCTCCGTCGTCCTGGTGCTCGCGGTCCTCAGCCCGCTCGGCGCCACCGTCAACGGCGCGCACGCATGGATCATCATCGGCGGCGGATTCTCGCTCCAGCCCTCCGAGTTCACCAAGATCACCATCATCCTCGGCATGGCGATGCTGCTCGCCGCCCGCGTCGACGCCGGCGACCAGCTGCACCCCGACCACCGCACCGTCGCCAAGGCGCTCGGGGTGGCCGCGATCCCGATGGGCATCGTCATGCTGATGCCCGACCTGGGCTCGGTCATGGTGATGGCCGTCATCGTCCTCGGCGTGCTCCTCGCCTCCGGCGCCTCCAACCGCTGGGTCTTCGGGCTCCTCGGCGCGGGCGCCCTCGGCGCGGTCTCGGTCTGGCAGCTCGGTCTGCTGGACGACTACCAGATCGCCCGGTTCGCCGCCTTCGCCAACCCGGCGCTCGACCCGGCCGGTGTCGGCTACAACACCAACCAGGCGCGCATCGCGATCGGGTCCGGCGGTCTCACCGGCACCGGACTCTTCCACGGCACGCAGACCACCGGCCAGTTCGTCCCCGAGCAGCAGACCGACTTCGTCTACACGGTCGCCGGTGAGGAACTCGGCTTCGTGGGGGCCGGGCTGATCATCGTGCTCCTCGGCGTCGTCCTCTGGCGCGCCTGCCGCATCGCCCGCGAGACCACGGAGCTGTACGGCACGATCGTGGCCGCCGGGATCATCGCCTGGTTCGCGTTCCAGGCGTTCGAGAACATCGGGATGACCCTCGGCATCATGCCGGTCGCCGGTCTGCCGCTGCCCTTCGTCTCGTACGGAGGGTCGTCGATGTTCGCCATCTGGGTCGCGATCGGACTGCTCCAGTCGATCAAGGTGCAGCGGCCGATGTCCGCCTGAGCGCCCGTACGGTGCGTACCCGTCCTCCGGCCCGGTGGCAGCAGCCCACCGGGCCGGAGTGCTGCCGGGCCCGTGAATCCACCGGGCCCCGGCGTTAGATTCGGAACATGGCCGACGTCAAGCGCGAGATCGAGCGGAAGTACGAAGCGGCTCCCGGTATCCGGCTGCCCGACCTCACCGGGGTGGCCGGAACGGCCGCGTCCGTGCCCCGCGGGGTCGTGGAACTCGATGCCGTCTACTACGACACCGAGGACTTCCGGCTGGCGGCCGGCTCGATCACCCTGCGCCGCAGGACCGGCGGCGACGACGAGGGCTGGCACGTGAAGTTCCCCGTCGCCCCCGGCGTGCGCGACGAGATCCGCGCCCCGCTCACCGGCCAACTGCCCGACGCGCTCGCCGGCCTCATCCGTTCCCGGGTCCGCGACCGGGCGGTGGTCCCGGTCGTCCGGCTGCTCTCCTCGCGTGACGTCCACCACCTCACGGACGCCGGCGGCCGGCTGCTCGCCGAGCTGAGCGTCGACACGGTCCTCGCGGAGCGGCTCACCGGTGACGGCGCGGGGACCACCGCCGGGTGGACCGAGATCGAGGTCGAGCTCGCCGACGACGTCGACCCGGCCTACCTGGACGCGGTGGAGGAGCGGCTCGCCGCGGCGGGCGTACGCCCCTCGACCGCCGCCTCCAAGGCGGCCCGCGCGCTCGCGGAGACGGCCCCGGCACCGTCCCCGGGGGAGGGGCCGGAGCCGTCGGGGCGGGAGCCGGGGGCCGGAGAGTCCGGCATCGCGGGGGAGCAGGTGCTCGCCCGCGTACGCCGGCAGACCGAGGCGATCGTCACCCTCGACCCGGCGGTCCGCCGCGACCTGCCCGACGCGGTGCACCGGATGCGGGTCGCCACCCGGCGGCTGCGCAGCGCCTTCAAGAGCTACCGCGAAGTCCTCGACCGGGCCGTCACCGATCCGGTCGGCGCCGAGCTGAAGTGGCTCGCCGCCGAACTGGGGACCGTCCGGGACCACGAGGTGCTGGAAGCCCGGCTGCTCCACCACGTCGACGAGGTGGAACCCGCCCTGCTGCTGGGACCCGTGCGAGGCAGGCTGGAGCGCTGGGGCGCGGCGGAACGTACGGCCGCCCGCCGCCGGACCCTCGCCGTGCTCGACGGGGACCGGTACCTCGCTCTGCTCGGCGCACTGGACGCGCTGCTCGCCGACCCGCCCCTGCTGCCCGCGGCCGGCGAGGACGCCGCCGGGGTCCTCGCCCGGGCGGCGCTGAAAGACCACGACCGGCTCACCGCACGGGTCCACCACGCCCTGGACCTCCCGCCCGGGCACGACCGCGACCTCGCGATGCACGAGGCCCGCAAGGCCGCCAAGCGCACCCGGTACGCGGGCGAGGCCGCCCGGCCCGTCCTGGGCAAGCCCGCGAAGCGGCTCGCCAAACGGGTCAAGGCGGTCCAGAGCCTGCTCGGCGACCACCAGGACGGGGTGGTCGCCCGCGAGGCTCTGCGCGCCCTGGCCGTGCACGCGCACGGAGCCGGTGAGTCCGCTTTCACCTGGGGACTTCTGTACGGACGCGAGGAGGCGGCGGCGGCCCGGCTGGAGCACCGGCTGCCGCACGTGTGGGCACGCGCGTCCGAGGCCAGGTTGCGGGCGGCGCTGAAGAGCTGAGCAGCGGGGTACGCTGGATGGTCACCCCTGCCAGCTCACGAAGGTTCGCGAGATGTCTGCCGAGTCGGTCTTCCCACAGCTCGAAGCTCTGCTCCCGCATGTGCAGAAGCCCATCCAGTACGTCGGCGGTGAGCTGAACTCCACCGTCAAGCCGTGGGACGAATGCGACGTCCGCTGGGCGCTCATGTACCCCGACGCCTACGAGGTCGGGCTGCCCAACCAGGGCGTCATGATCCTCTACGAGGTGCTCAACGAGCGCGAAGGGGTCCTGGCCGAGCGCACGTACAGCGTCTGGCCGGACCTCGAAGAGCTCATGCGCGAGCACAAGGTGCCGCAGTTCACGGTGGACAGCCACCGGCCCGTCGGCGCGTTCGACGTGTTCGGCCTGAGCTTCTCCACCGAACTCGGCTACACCAACATGCTCACGGCCCTGGACCTGGCGGGCATCCCGCTGGAGGCCAAGGACCGCACGATGGACGACCCGATCGTGCTCGCGGGCGGCCACGCCGCGTTCAACCCCGAGCCCATCGCCGACTTCATCGACTGCGCGGTCATCGGCGACGGCGAGCAGGCGGTCCTGGAGATCACCGAGATCATCCGCGCCTGGAAGGCCGAGGGCCGCCCCGGCGGCCGCGACGAGGTGCTCTTCCGCCTCGCCCGTACCGGCGGCGTCTACGTCCCGCGGTTCTACGACGTCGAATACCTCCCGGACGGCCGTATCGCCCGCGTCGTGCCCAACAAGTCGGGCGTGCCGTGGCGGGTCTCCAAGCACACCGTCATGGACCTCGACGAGTGGCCCTACCCGAAGCAGCCGCTGGTCCCGCTCGCCGAGACCGTCCACGAGCGGATGTCCGTCGAGATCTTCCGCGGCTGCACCCGCGGCTGCCGTTTCTGCCAGGCCGGCATGATCACGCGCCCCGTGCGGGAGCGAAGCATCACCGGCATCGGCGAGATGGTCGACCGCGGCCTGAAGGCCACCGGCTTCGAGGAGGTCGGCCTGCTCTCGCTCTCCTCCGCCGACCACTCCGAGATCGGCGAGATCGCCAAGGGCCTCGCCGACCGGTACACCGAGGACAAGATCGGCCTCTCGCTGCCGTCCACCCGCGTCGACGCGTTCAACGTGGACCTCGCCAACGAGCTGACCCGCAACGGCCGCCGTTCCGGTCTCACCTTCGCCCCCGAGGGCGGCTCCGAGCGCATGCGCAAGGTCATCAACAAGATGGTCTCGGAGGAGGACCTGATCCGTACGGTCTCCACCGCGTACGGCAACGGCTGGCGCCAGGTGAAGCTGTACTTCATGTGCGGCCTGCCCACCGAGACCGACGAGGACGTCCTCCAGATCGGCGACATGGCGGTCAACGTGATCGCCAAGGGCCGCGAGGTCTCCGGCCAGAACGACATCCGCTGCACCGTCTCCATCGGCGGCTTCGTCCCCAAGCCGCACACCCCGTTCCAGTGGGCGCCGCAGCTGAGCGCCGAGGAGACCGACGCGCGGCTCGCCAAGCTCCGCGACAAGATCCGCGGCGACAAGAAGTACGGCCGCTCCATCGGCTTCCGCTACCACGACGGCAAGCCCGGCATCGTCGAGGGCCTGCTCTCGCGCGGTGACCGCCGCGTCGGTTCCGTCATCCGCGCGGTGTACGAGGACGGCGGCCGCTTCGACGGCTGGCGCGAGCACTTCAGCTACGACCGCTGGATGGCCTGCGCCGACAAGACGCTCCCCGGCTTCGGCCTGGACGTCGACTGGTACACCACCCGCGAGCGGACCTACGAGGAGGTCCTGCCCTGGGACCACCTCGACTCCGGCCTGGACAAGGACTGGCTCTGGGAGGACTGGCAGGACTCGCTCGACGAGACCGAGGTCGAGGACTGCCGCTGGACCCCCTGCTTCGACTGCGGCGTCTGCCCGCAGCTCGACCTGGACATCCAGATCGGCCCCACCGGCAAGAAGCTGCTGCCGCTCACCGTGGTGAAGTGAACCGAGCCCGATGCGGACCGCGCCGGATGTGACGGGTTCGCACGCCGGCGTACCGACCGTGTGACAAAGACCCGCCCAGGGGATCTCCCCGGGGCGGGTCTTCCGCATGATGGGCGCATGCAGATCGAGAAGGACAGCGGCCGGGCCCGGCCGGGCGACCGGGTCCCGCGGCAGCGGCCGGAGTACGGTCGGCACCAGGCGCCCGCGGAGTACCGGTCCGGCGACGGCTGTGTCGTCGAGCTGGTCCGCATCCCGGTCCGGATCGTCGCGGTGCTCGTCGTGCTGCCGGTGCGGATGGCCTGGGACCTGCTCGTCGTCACCCTGCGCGCCCTGCACCGGACGCTGCTGCGGCCCCTGGGCCGAGGCGTGGCATGGGCCTGGCGGAACCTGGTCGCCCGGCCGGCCGCCTGGGCGTGGACGTACCTGGTGGCCGTCCCGCTGAGGTGGCTGTACCGCGCGGTGCTCGCCCCGGTCGGCCGCGCACTGGTGCTGGTTCTCCGGGCGCTGACCGTCTGGCCGGTGGTCTCCCTCTGGCGGTACGTGCTGGTCCCGCTGGTCCGGTACGGCGTCCTCGTCCCGTGCCGTTGGCTGTACGCGGCGGTGCTCACCCCGCTGGGGCACGGGCTGCGGAGCCTCTACCGCTCCCTGCTGACCCCGCTGGGGCACGGGCTGCTCGCGGCACTGCGTCTGCTCGGCCTCGCCCTCTTCGTATGGCCCTTCGTCCTCCTGTGGCGGTACGTCCTCACCCCCCTCGGGACCGCCGTCGCCCGGCTGGTGCGCATCCTGCTCGTGGTGCCGCTGGTCTGGTTCTGGCGGTCGGTGCTCACCCCGCTCGGACGCGGCACGGTGTGGCTGCTCCGGGCCCTCGGTCTGGGCCTGGCGTGGCTGGTGCGCGTCCTGCTCGTCGTTCCCCTGGCCTGGCTCTGGCGGTGCGTTCTCCTTCCGGTGCTGCGGGAGACCGGAGCGGCCCTGGTGGTGGGCTGGCGGATCGCCGGCATGATCAGCCGCGCGATCGGACGGGCACTGGCCCGGCTGCTCCGCACCCTGCTGGTCACCCCGCTGATCTGGTGCTACCGCTCCGTCTGCACGCCGGTCGGGCACGCCCTGCGGGACTGGGTCTGGTCGCCCGCCCGGACCGCCGTCGCGGCGACCGGGCGTGCCGTGCGCGACATACTGCGTACGGCACGCGAGGCCGTCCGCCAGGCACGGCGGGACGCCTGGCGCACGCTCGTCGGCGGACCGGTGAAGCCGGAGGTCGGCGGACCCAGGAGGGTTACTGCGCGTACTCTGGGTGAGGAGCACCATGCGACACCCGTGCACGGCGCGGCGCCCGCACCCGAGATCTCCCCGCCCGGCACGACCACAGGCCGGAGGGGGTGAGCCGGGGCCGGCTCCCCCGTGACGACCTGTACTTCGTGGGCGGCGCGTCACCGCGCCCGCCCCGCACCGAGGAGAAGAACCACTGGGCAAGCGACAGCCCGAAGGCCCGCCGCCCGCACCGGCGGTGCAGCGCATCCGACTGCGCTACACCAAGCGCGGCCGCCTCCGGTTCACCAGCCACCGAGACTTCCAGCGTGCCTTCGAGCGGGCCCTGCGCCGCTCCGAGGTACCCATGGCCTACTCGGCGGGCTTCACCCCGCACCCCAAGGTCTCGTACGCCAACGCGGCTCCGACCGGCACCGGCAGCGAGGCCGAGTTCCTGGAGATCGCGCTCACCGAGCACCGCGACCCGCACGTCCTGCGCGACCTCCTCAACGAATCCCTGCCGGACGGCCTCGACATCACCGACGCCGTGGAGGCCCGTACCTCAGGGCTCGCGGACCGGCTGACCGCCTCCGTCTGGGAGATGCGCCTGGACGGCGTGACCGTCCAGGACGCCGAACAGGCCGTGGCCGCCTTCCTCGCCGCCGAAACGGTCGAGGTCCAGCGCCGGGCGAAGAACGGTGTGCGCACCTTCGACGCCCGGGAGGCCGTGGTCGCTCTCGAGGCCCTCGATCCGCGGCCTGATGGGTCCGTGGACACCGCTTGTGCGATACTGCGCCTGGTAGTGCGGCACATGACACCCGCCGTACGACCCGACGACGTCCTGTCCGGTCTCCGAGCTGTGGCCGACCTGGCGCCGCCGGTCCCCGTAGCGGTGACCAGGCTGGCGCAGGGGCTCTTCGACGAGGAGTCCGGCACGGTGACCGACCCGCTCGCGCCCGACCGCGACGCACCCCCGGCCGTCCCCGCGACGGCCCCCGGGAGTGTCGCGACGGCGCCTGAAGGTTCGGGTTCCGCGTAAGGCGGTCGTTGTAGCGCGGCCCCCGGGAAGCCACCGGGGTAGGGCCGCGCACTGACCAGAAGACTTTCGCCAGGCCGTACGCACACCGCGTAGGGAACCGGCGAGCCAGACATCAGCTCCCGTGCGGCGCCCGCGCCCCGGACAGCGGGGTCGCGCACCACGCGACAACCCCGCCGGACCGGACCAGGCGCGGCGCCCGGGAGCGCGACGGGAGAACCGCCCGCATGCCCCAGCCGACCGAATCCGGCACGACCGGAAACAACGAAGAGAACACCCCCGGCGACAAGCTGCCGCCGCGCCGCAGGCGCCGCGCCGCTTCCCGCCCGGCCGGCCCGCCGTCCGGCGGAGCCGCGAAGACGCAGGACGGGACCCAGGCTTCCGAGGCCGAGGCCGTGGCACAGCCCGCCGAGACCCAGGACGAGACCGTCGACGCGGCGGCTCCGGCCCGCCCGCGCCGCCGTGCGGTGCGTAAGGCGACCTCCCCGGCCGGTGCGCCGCAGGCCAACGCCCAGGAGACCCCGGCCGCCGAGGTCGTGGCGGCTCCGGTCGCAGCGGTCGCTCCGGTCGCCACCGTCGCTTCGGTGGAGACCCCGGCCGCCGACGAGGCCGCCGAGGCTCCGGCGCCGCGTGGCCGCCGTCGCGCGGTCCGCAAGGCGACCGCCCCGGCGGGTGCGCCGCACGCCGCCGAGCAGGAAGCTCCCGAGGAGATCGTGGTCGAGACCGCTCCGGTCGCCGAGGCCGACGTGGAGCCGGTGGCCGAGGCCCCGCGCGGTCGCCGCCGTGCGGTGCGTAAGGCGACCTCCCCGGCCGGTGCGCCGCAGGCCGCCGCCCAGGAGACCCCGGTCGCCGAGACCGTGGCGGCTCCGGCCGCTTCGGCCGAGGCCGACGTGGAGCCGGTGGCCGAGGCCCCGCGCGGCCGTCGCCGTGCGGTGCGTAAGGCGACCTCCCCGGCCGGTGCGCCGCAGAGCGCAGCCCCCGAGGAGATCGTGGTCGAGACCGCCCCGGTCGCCGAGGCCCCCGTCGAGCAGGCCGCGCCGGCCGACGAGGCCGCCGAGGCTCCGGCGCCGCGTGGCCGCCGTCGTGCCTCCCGCAAGGCCACCTCGCCCGCCGGTGCGCCGCAGGCCGCCGAACCCACCACCTTCGCCGAGCCCGTCGGGGAGGCCCTGCCCGAGGCCGTCGCCGAGGAGCTCGCCGCCGAGCCCGAGGAGGTCGCGGAGTCCGCGCCGCGCGGCCGCCAGCGCCGCCGCGCCACCGCCCCGGCCGGCCGCCCGGCCGCTCCCTCCACCGAGCAGGCTGCTCCCTCCACCGAGCAGGCTGCTCCCTCCACCCGCCAGGTTGCTCCCTCCACCCGCCCTGAGTTCACCGCCACCGAGGAGCCCGTCCGCCGTGGCCGTCGCGCCACGCGCCCGGCCGTGGCCGTCTTCCAGGCGCCGGTGTTCTCGGAGCCGATGTTCCAGACCCCGGAGACCGCTGCCGCGGCTGCCGCCGCGGCCCCGCCGTACGTCGAGCCGGAAGAGGAGACCGACGAGGTCGAGGAGGCGCAGCAGGCCGTCGAGGCGCCCGCGCCCGTCGAGCCCGCCGGCCAGACCCCGCGTCGCCGTCGCCGCCGCCGCGGCGAGGCCCCCGAGGCCGAGCAGACCGTCGCGCCCGCCGAGCCCGAGGCCGAGGAGGCTCCCGAGCCCGAGGCCGAGGAGGCTCCCGAGCCCGAGGCCGAGGCCGAGGCCGAGCACGAGGCCGCCGACGACAACGAGTACGGCGACCGCCCGTCCCGCCGCCGCCGTCGCGGTGGCCGGCGCCGCCGCCGCGGAGACGCGGGCGACGGCGACGAGGGCTACGACACGGAGCACTCCGCCCCGTCGGACTCCTCCGCCGACGAGCAGCAGGCCCTGTCCCACGCGGACGCCGACGGGGACACCGACTCCGACGACGACCACGACGACGAGCGCCACGAATCCGCCGCCGGCGGTTCCAGCAGCAGCCGTCGTCGCCGTCGCCGTCGCCGCCGCAGCGGTGACGGGGTCGACAACGGCACCGACAACGGCACCCACGGCGGCGGGTCCGACGACCCGGAGCGCACGGTCGTCAAGGTCCGCGAGCCGCGCGAGCGCCGCAGCCGCGAGTCGGCCGACCGCGAGCCCGGTACCGGCTTCGACGAGGTCCAGTCCATCAAGGGCTCGACCCGTATGGAGGCGAAGAAGCAGCGCCGCCGCGAAGGCCGCGAGCAGGGCCGCCGCCGCGTCCCGATCATCACCGAGGCCGAGTTCCTGGCCCGCCGCGAGGCCGTCGAGCGGGTCATGGTCGTCCGTCAGAGCGGCGAGCGCACCCAGATCGGCGTCCTCGAGGACAACGTGCTCGTGGAGCACTACGTCAACAAGGAGCAGGCCACCAGCTACGTCGGCAACGTCTACCTGGGCAAGGTCCAGAACGTCCTGCCGTCGATGGAGGCCGCCTTCGTCGACATCGGCAAGGGCCGCAACGCCGTCCTGTACGCCGGTGAGGTCAACTTCGAGGCGCTCGGCATGGCCCACGGGCCCCGCCGCATCGAGACCGCGCTCAAGTCCGGCCAGTCGGTGCTCGTCCAGGTGACGAAGGACCCGATCGGCCACAAGGGCGCCCGTCTGACCAGCCAGGTCTCCCTGCCCGGCCGTTACCTCGTCTACGTGCCCGAGGGTTCGATGACCGGGATCAGCCGCAAGCTCCCGGACACCGAGCGCGCCCGGCTGAAGACCATCCTCAAGAAGATCGTCCCCGAGGACGCGGGCGTCATCGTGCGCACCGCCGCCGAGGGTGCGAGCGAGGACGAGCTCCGACGTGACGTGGAGCGCCTCCAGGGCCAGTGGGAGGAGATCCAGCAGAAGTCGCGCAACACCGGCAGCTCCAACGCGCCGACGCTGCTCTACGGCGAGCCGGACATGACCGTCCGGGTCGTCCGCGACATCTTCAACGAGGACTTCTCCAAGGTCATCGTCAGCGGCAACGACGCCTGGGAGACGATCCACGGATACGTCTCGCAGGTCGCCCCCGACCTGACGGACCGCCTGTCGCGCTGGACCTCCGAGGTCGACATCTTCGCGACGTACCGCATCGACGAGCAGCTGATGAAGGCGCTGGACCGCAAGGTCTACCTGCCCAGCGGCGGTTCGCTGGTGATCGACAAGACCGAGGCGATGGTCGTCGTCGACGTCAACACCGGCAAGTTCACCGGTCAGGGCGGAAACCTCGAAGAGACCGTCACCAAGAACAACCTGGAGGCGGCCGAGGAGATCGTGCGTCAGCTGCGGCTGCGCGACCTCGGCGGCATCGTCGTCGTCGACTTCATCGACATGGTGCTGGAGTCCAACCGCGACCTGGTGCTCCGGCGTCTGCTGGAGTGCCTGGGACGCGACCGTACGAAGCACCAGGTCGCCGAGGTGACCTCGCTGGGGCTCGTCCAGATGACCCGTAAGCGGGTCGGCCAGGGCCTGCTGGAGTCGTTCTCCGAGACCTGCGTCCACTGCAACGGGCGCGGCGTCATCGTGCACATGGAGCAGCCGACGACGTCGGGCGGCGGCGGTGGCGGCAAGCGGTCCAAGAAGCGTCACCGCGGCGCGGGCGGCCAGGACCAGGACCTCCAGCACGGCCACGAGCACGACGAGCAGGAGCACGACGAGCACGAGTCCCTGGCGGAGGTCGCCGCCGAGGTGGCCGAGCCGGTGGCGCTGCCGGAGCCCGAGTTCGTCCCGGACGAGGAGCTGTACAGCAGCCCCGCCGAGGCGGAGGCCGCGGCTACCCGTGGCCGCGGCCGTCGTCGGGCGACCCGCAAGGTGTCGGCCCCGGCCGGCGCCCCCCGGGGTGCGGCCCAGGCGCCGGCCGTCGAGGAGAAGCCCGTCGAGATCGTCGAGCCGGTCGCCGAACCGGTGGCGGAGCCCGTGGCGGAGCCGGTGGAGGAGACTCCGGCGGCCCCCGAGGCCGAGGCCGCGCCCCAGGGGCGTGCGCGCCGCAGGGCGACCCGTAAGGCGACCTCTCCGGCCGGTTCGCCGCAGCAGGCGGCCCCGGCGGAGCCGGTGACCCCCGTCGAGCCCACCGCCGAACCGGTGGCCGTCGAGGACCCGGTCGTCGAGGCACCGGCCGAGGCGCCGGCCCCCGAGGAGACGGCTCCGGCCGCCCCTCGGGCCCGCCGCCGGGCGACCCGTAAGGCGACCGCTCCGGCGGGCTCGCCGTCCGGTGCCGAGCAGGCCGAGATCGTCGTCGTGACGGGTACGCCCGCCGTGGCGGACGAGGTCGCCGACGCCCCGGCCGAGGCCGTCGAGGCCGACGAGGACGCCGCGCCGGCCAAGAAGACGGCGGCGCGCAAGACCGCCAAGAAGGCACCGGCGAAGAAGGCGGCCCCGGCGAAGAAGGCGGCGGCCGTGAAGAAGACGGCGGCGGCCAAGAAGACGACGACCGCGAAGAAGACGACGACGGCCAAGAAGGCGCCGGCGAAGCGGACGGCCAAGAAGGCCGTCGCCGCCGAGCAGGCGTCGGCCGGTTCGTCCGAGGAGTGATCGCGGGCTGATCCCGCACCACACCGGTGGGCCGCTTCCCCGACGCGGGGGAGCGGCCCACCGGTGGTGGTCGGGGCGGCCGTACACCGTTCCCACGTAGGGAGCGGGGGGAGTACGGCGGGCGTCGCCCCTCACCGGGGCGGCACTCGGTTCCGTTCATGTAGGGGGAGTGTTCATGTGTGGGGGGAGAAGTACATGCTGAAGGTCAGTGTCGTGGTGCCCGTGTACAACGCGGGGCCGTACCTGGAGCGCTGCGCGCCGTCGTTGCTCGGACAGAGCCTGGGCGAGGACGAGTACGAGATCGTCTACGTGGACGACGGATCGACCGACGGCTCGGCCGAGGTGCTCGACCGGCTCGCCGCCGAGCACCCCCGAATACGGGTGCACCACCAGGAGAACTCGGGCTGGCCGGGCAAGCCGCGCAACGTCGGCGTAGCCATGGCGCGCGGTGAGTACATACAGTTCGTCGACCAGGACGACCGGCTCACCCCCGAGGCGCTGGAGCGCCTGTACGCCATGGGCAGCCGCAACGGCTCCGACATCGTGCTCGGCAAGATGGCCGGTTCCATGGTGGGGCCCTCGCCCGTCTTCCGGCGCAATCGCGAACGCTGCACGGTGGAGGACGCGCCGCTGATCGAGACGCTCACGGCGCACCGGCTGTTCCGGCGCGCTTTCCTGGAGGAGGCGGGACTCCGCTTCCCCGAGGGGTACTGGCGCATGGAGGACCTGCTCTTCATGGTCCGCGCCTACCCCCGTGCCAAGGTCGTCTCCATACTCGCCGACTACCCCTGCTACATCTGGGACCGCAGGGACGACGGCGGAAACAACAGCCGGGCCGCGTTCGACCGCCTCGACAACCTCCGCCGACTGCGCATGATCATCGAGGCCCTGGCCGACGCCACCGAACCCGGAGAGCTTCAGGACCGGCTGATGCGCCGCCTGTACCGCGTCGAGCTGATGCGGTACGTGCCCGCGTACTCCGCGAGCGCCCCGGAGGACGAGGAGCGGCGGGCGATCTACGAGACGACGCGCTCGATGGCCCTCGAATGCTTCCCGCCCGGGGTGACCGAGGGCATGCCGGCGGTGCAGCGGCTGCGCGCGACCCTGCTGGCGGAGGACCGGCACGAGGCCCTGGACGAAGTGGCCCGGCGCGTGAGCGAGGTCCGGCCCCGCATCGAGCTCCTGGCAGCCGAACAGGACGCCGCCGGGCGGCTGTCGATGAACGTCCGTGCCACCTTCCAGCGCACCGGCGTAGGGCCGCTGGCCCTCGCGGGTACGGAGGACGGCGGGTACGTGCTCGACCCCGCGTTCACCGAGGGCATCGAGGGTGCCGGGGACCTGCCCGTCCTCGATCCGACCTCTTACGCGAACGGCGAGGTGTTCGTCCACGACCTCCGGCGCAACGTCTGGTGGCACGCCGAGGACACCCTGCTGCCGCAGGTCGAGAGCCTCGGGGACGGGCTCAGCCAGGTGGTGGTGGAGGGCGGGGCGGTGATCGACCCGCTGACGCTGGCGGGCGGCGAACCGCTCGAACCCGGCACGTACGAGGTGTGGTTCGGGGTCCAGGTACTGGGCGTCGGCCGCCGCCCCCGGCTCACCCCGGCCGACGCCGCCCAGCGGGTGGCGCTCGGCTCGGTCCCGCTCGGCACCACCGGACGCACCGTCCGCGCGGACTGGTCCGGCAGGGGCGGCCAGCTGAGGCTCATCGTCACGAAGCCCAAGCCCGCCCCGAAGCCGCCGCCGACCGGGCTGCGCCGGATCTACCGCGGTGCGCTGCGGAGGCTGCCCCCCAGGCAGCGCAAGGCCGTACGCCGGTACGCCGCGGCGGTCCGCCGCCGGCTGCCGGGACAGAGCTGAGGCGGGACGGGGCCGAGGCGGGACGGGGCTGAGGCGGGACGGGGCTGAGGCGGGACGGTGCCTGCCTGGTCCTGCCCGGGCGCGTCGGGGGCGGTTTGACCGGTTGGGCGGTGGCCCCGTAGCCTTGACCCTCGGCGTGTTTGTCTGTGCGCCTACCCCTGAGCACATCCCTCCCGGTGCGGTTCCGCGCCAGGAGAGGCCGCTCATCCTTCCGGATCGTCCCGGGCCCCGGCCCGTGCGAGCGGCTGGCATCAGGGGGATCCGTTCCGAGCGAGAGAGAGATCCGCGTGTACGCCATCGTGCGCAGCGGTGGCCGCCAGCACAAGGTTGCTGTCGGTGACATCGTTGAGGTTGACAAGATTTCCACTGCCAAGGTTGGCGACACGGTCGAGCTCTCGACCCTGCTCGTTGTCGACGGCGACGCCGTGACCAGCGACCCGTGGGTCCTGGCCGGCATCAAGGTCCAGGCCGAGATCGTGGACCACCACAAGGGCGCGAAGATCGACATCCTTCGCTACAAGAACAAGACCGGCTACCGCCGTCGCCAGGGTCACCGCCAGCAGTACACGGCGATCAAGGTCACCGGTATCCCCGCGGCTGCGAAGTAAGGGACTGAGACATGGCACACAAGAAGGGCGCATCGTCCACTCGGAACGGGCGCGACTCCAACGCTCAGCGGCTCGGCGTGAAGCGCTTCGGCGGTCAGGCCGTCAACGCCGGTGAGATCCTGGTCCGCCAGCGCGGCACCCACTTCCACCCGGGCACGGGCGTCGGCCGTGGCGGCGACGACACGCTGTTCGCGCTGACCGCCGGTGCGGTGGAGTTCGGTACGCACCGCGGCCGCAAGGTCGTCAACATCGTTCCCGTCGCCGCCTGATCTTCCGGCGAGCACGGTAACGACGCAACACCTTCCGAGGGCGGATCTCAGCTTTCCCGGTCGACGGGGAAGCGGGTCCGCCCTCGGCGTGTTACATCAGAGACACATCCTTAGACAGCAGTACCTGGAGGCACCCACCATGACCACCTTCGTGGACCGCGTCGAGCTCCATGCCGCCGCGGGTAACGGAGGCCACGGCTGTGCCTCCGTCCACCGTGAGAAGTTCAAGCCCCTCGGTGGACCCGACGGCGGCAACGGCGGACGCGGCGGCGACGTGACGCTCGTCGTCGATCAGGCCGTGACCACCCTGCTCGACTACCACCACCACCCCCACCGCAAGGCCACCAGCGGCCAGCCCGGCGCGGGTGACAACCGTTCGGGCAAGGACGGCCAGGACCTGGTCCTGCTCGTGCCGGACGGCACCGTCGTCCTCGACAAGGAAGGCAACGTCCTCGCCGACCTGGTCGGTCAGGGCACCACCTTCGTCGCCGGACAGGGCGGCCGAGGCGGCCTCGGCAACGCCGCGCTGGCATCGGCCCGCCGCAAGGCCCCCGGCTTCGCGCTCCTCGGCGAGCCGGGCGAGTCGCGCGACATCGTCCTGGAGCTCAAGACCGTCGCCGACGTGGCGCTGGTCGGCTACCCGAGCGCGGGCAAGTCCTCGCTGATCTCGGTGCTCTCGGCGGCCAAGCCGAAGATCGCGGACTACCCGTTCACCACGCTCGTACCGAACCTCGGTGTCGTCACCGCCGGCGCGAACGTCTACACCATCGCCGACGTCCCCGGCCTCATCCCCGGCGCCAGCCAGGGCCGCGGGCTGGGCCTGGAGTTCCTCCGCCACGTCGAGCGCTGCTCGGTGCTCGTGCACGTACTGGACACGGCGACGCTGGAGTCCGACCGCGACCCCGTCTCCGACCTCGACATCATCGAGGAGGAGCTGCGCCAGTACGGCGGCCTGGAGGACCGGCCCCGCATCGTCGTCCTGAACAAGGTCGACATCCCGGACGGCCAGGACGTCGCCGACATGATCCGCCCGGAGCTGGAGGCGCGGGGCTACCGCGTCTTCGAGGTCTCCGCCCTCGCGCACAAGGGGCTCAACGACCTCTCGTACGCACTGGCCGGGATCGTCGCCGAGGCACGTGCCGCCAAGCCGGTGGAGGAGACGACCCGGGTCGTCATCCGCCCGAAGGCCGTGGACGACACCGGGTTCACCGTGGCCGTCGACGAAGAGGGCATCTACCGGGTGCGCGGCGAGAAGCCCGAACGCTGGGTGCGCCAGACCGACTTCAACAACGACGAGGCCGTCGGCTACCTCGCGGACCGGCTGAACCGCCTCGGCGTCGAGACGGCCCTGATGAAGGCCGGAGCCCGCGCTGGCGACGGCGTGGCCATCGGCCCCGAGGAGAACGCGGTCGTCTTCGACTGGGAGCCGACGATGATGGCCGGCGCCGAGATGCTCGGCCGCCGCGGCGAGGACCACCGCATGGAGGCCCCCCGCCCGGCCGCGCAGCGCCGCCGGGACCGCGACGCCGAGCGGGACGACGCGCAGAAGGAATACGACGAGTTCGACCCCTTCTAAAGCAGTGAGGGGCACCGGGCGGTGAAGTCCGGTGAGGGCCTCTCCGCCGGACACCGCAGCGGGACCCACGGGCCCCGGGCGGTGGCCGGCGGGGAGGCCCTCACGCGTTTCGGGGGGAGTCCGACGGGCCTCGCCGACGCCCCGCGGGGGCTCGCCGGACGGGCGAGAGCCGGGTGGGAGGAGTGGCGCGTGTCGGCCGGTCGGGTGAAACGGCAAGGCCGCCACCCCGCTCAGGCGGGCTCCAGGACGCTCAGCCGTGTGGTGTCGGTCACCTGCCCGTGAGGCACTTTCGCAGGTAACGGCCCTGCTCACACGGGAACGGCGGGTGTCGTCCGTACGACCACCACTCGACGTCCACCTTGCGAGATGGTAACGGAGAGTGCAACCATCGGGGGGTTCCCGAGCCCTCGCAAGGTAGGTCGTCTGTGTCTGTGCAGCACATAGCCCAAGCCCGTACCACCGCAGTCGTGCTCGCCGGGGGTACCGGTCAGCGCGTGGGGCTGTCCATCCCCAAGCAGCTGCTGAAGATCGCAGGCAAGGCTGTCATCGAGCACACCCTGTCGATCTTCCAGCAGTCCGAGTCGATCGACGACATCATCGTGCTGATGGCGCCCGGCTATGTCCCCGACGTCGAGAAGATCGTCGCGAAGGCCGGCCTGACCAAGGTCGTCAAGGTCATCGAGGGCGGGACGACGCGCAACGAGACCACCGAGCGGGCCATCTCCGTGCTCGGCGAGGGCCTGGCGGAGGGTGAGGACCGCAACGTCCTCTTCCACGACGCCGTGCGTCCCCTGCTGTCCCAGCGCGTGATCACCGACTGCGTGGACGCCCTCGGGCGCTACGAGGCGGTGGACGTCGCCATCCCGTCCGCGGACACGATCATCGTGACCCGCACGCACGGCGGCGACGGCGAGTTCATCACCGAGGTCCCCGACCGCTCCCGCCTGCGCCGGGGCCAGACGCCGCAGGCGTTCAAGCTCTCCACCATCCGCCGGGCCTACGAGGTCGCTGCCGGCGACCCGAACTTCCAGGCGACCGACGACTGCTCGGTGGTCCTGAAGTACCTGCCCGACGTACCGATCTACGTCGTCGCCGGCGACGAGTACAACATGAAGGTGACCCAGCCGGTCGACGTCTTCATCGCGGACAAGCTCTTCCAGCTGGCCTCCACGGCCGTGCCGTCGCCGGCCGACGACGCGGCCTACCGGGACGCGCTGACCGGGAAGACCATGGTCGTCTTCGGCGGCTCCTACGGGATCGGCGCGGACATCGCCGCCCTCGCCGAGTCGTTCGGCGCCAAGGTCTACGCGCTCGGCCGGTCCACCACGGGCACGCACGTGGAGAACCCGGAGCACATCGACGACGCGCTCTCCACGGCCTATGCCGAGACCGGCCGGGTCGACTACGTCGTCAACACCGCCGGGGTGCTGCGGATCGGCAAGCTGGCCGAGACGGACAACGCGACGATCCAGGAAGCCCTGAACGTCAACTACCTCGCGCCGGTCCAGATCGCCCGCGCCTCGCACAAGTACCTCGCCGAGTCCAAGGGCCAGCTGCTCCTCTACACCTCCAGCAGCTACACCCGGGGCCGGGCCGAGTACAGCCTGTACTCCTCCACCAAGGCCGCCATGGTGAACCTCACCCAGGCGCTGTCGGACGAGTGGGCCGGCGACGGGGTGCGCGTGAACTGCGTGAACCCGGAGCGCACCGCCACCCCGATGCGTACGAAGGCCTTCGGCGACGAGCCCTCCGGCTCGCTGCTCTCCTCCGAGGCGGTGGCCCGGACCTCGCTCGACGTGCTGCTCTCCGAGATGACCGGGCACGTCATCGACGTCCGGCAGCAGGATCCGACCCGGGGTGCCTCCGAGGCGTCGGGCTTCGAGCAGGCGCTGGCCGCCGTGCTGGACCGACAGGCTGATGTGTAATACTGCTTGACAATCCACCATTCGGACCCCTGGCGTTCACCTTCGCGTGAATGGCAGGGGTCCGAATTCGTGAAGCTATTTCTTCACAATTTCCCCGCAAGGTATTAGTCGGAACCCTCGGGAGCGGTACTTCGTGTTTTCGAAAGCCATTCGCGTGGCGAGAGTGGGCAGCGGTTCTGAACTCGCCGCCGCAATCCTCTTGGTCCTGGGATTCCCGTGCATCATGCTCGCGGCGATAATTCCCAATATCTGGTTCTTCGCCGCAGCGGCCGCTGTCACGTATCTGGCCGACCGATATTTGCACCACTGCGGCAGCTATCTCATCAATCGCCTTGCCGCGGTGCGGGCCGGTCTCTCGATCCGTTTCCTGGTGCGCGAACTGCTGCTCATCCTGCTCATGTCGCGCATGGGGTACGGCGAGGGCGCGTTCTTCTACACGACGGTCGCCTGCCTCCTCGCGTTCTACGGGCTCCAGGCGCCGCAGAGCGCGATGGTGACCCTCGTCCGGCTCCGCCGCAAGCTGCCGGTGGTCACCCGCAACATCGACCTCGGCCCCGTGGGGATAGGGGACGCCCCGCCGAGGCTGCTGATGAGCCGCCCGGCCGAGAAGATGCTCCACCTCGACGTGTTCGCCATGGCGGGCGTGCTGGTCGCGCTCAAGAGCGGTACCGAGGAGATCGCCTACGCGGGGCTCTCGCTGACGCTCTTCCTCGCGGTCGTCTACATCCTCGCGCTGCTGCCGTACGTGCGGCCCAGCCGTCTCGTGCCGCCGGAGGCCAAGGTCCTGGCGGCCGTCGACAACTGGCTGCGGGAGTACGAGCCGACCGTCGCCCTCTACTTCTCCGGCTCCAAGGACTCGGCCTACCAGGTCAACATGTGGCTGGAGACCATGGGCCGGCTGGAGGGCCGCCCGCTGGTCCTGCTGCGCGAGCGGTCCATCGTCCCGCAGCTCGCCAACACCTCCGTCCCGGTCCTCTGCGTCCCGGGCGGCGTGCACCTGATGAACATGGACCTTTCGACCGTGCGGGTCGCGCTCTACGCGGCGAACGTCGGCAAGAACATCCACATGCTGCGGGTGCCGACCATGAAGCACGTCTTCATCGGGCACGGCGACAGCGACAAGCTGGCCAGCGTCAACCCGTACAGCAAGGCGTACGACGAGGTCTGGACGGCGGGCCGGGCGGGCCGCGACCGGTACGCGCTGGCCGACGTCGGCGTCCGCGACGAGGACATCGTGGAGGTCGGACGGCCGCAGCTGGCGACCATCCGGTCCTGGACCGGCACGCCGAAGAACGCCGTCCCGACCGTGCTGTACGCCCCCACCTGGGAGGGCTGGGACGACAACCCGGGCAACACCTCGCTGCTGCTCGCCGGTGAGAACATCGTCCGCCGGCTGCTGGAGTCCGAGAAGCCCGTCCGGCTCCTCTACAAGCCGCACCCGTTCACCGGCACCCGCAGCCGCAAGGCCGCCGCCGCGCATCTGCGGATCACCGCGATGATCGAGGAGGCGGCGGCCCGCCGCGCCACCGACCCGCGCTGGGCCGAGCAGGGCGAGGCGCTCAAGGGCGAGCAGGCCGAGGCCGCTGCCGAGCTGGCCCGCATCGAGGCGCGGCTCGCCGAGCTGGCGGGCGGCACCGGCGAGACGGCCCGTGACGAGGCCGAACTCTCCCGCAACTCGCTGGCCGACCCGGCGCGCGAGGCCGAGACCGCGAAGCTGCGGGACGACTGGAACACCGCCTACTGGCGCTCCCGGGGCTGGTGGCAGCACCAGGTCATCTCGGGGTCGACCATGCGTCTGTACGACTGCTTCAACGAGTCGGACGCGATGGTCTCGGACATCTCCAGCGTGGTCTCCGACTTCATCGCCAGCGGCAAGCCGTACGCGGTGACCGACTCGGCCGAGCTGGGCGAGGAGGAGTTCAAGCGCCAGAACACGGCCGTCCGGGCCGCGGTGGTCCTCTCCAACGACGCGAGCGAGCTGGACCGGCTGCTCGCGGCCGTGTCCGACCCGGCCGCGGACGACCTGGCCGAGGGCCGGCGGGAGCTGAAGGCATACCTGCTCGGCCCCGACGAGCCGTCCTCGCTCGTCCGGTTCGACCGTGCCGTCCAGGCGCTGGCCGCCAAGGCCGAGGCGCGCAATCTCGGTACCGCTCATCTCGGTGAGCCCGTGGGTGGCTGAATTCCGCCGCGGATGATCGAAAAGAAATGATCAATGGCCCGTTACGATCCCTTGCCGGATCGGAACGGGCCATTGTGATGTACGTCACGTTTCGCACTTGCGGGACGCGCAAAACTAATTCTGCGCGTTCGCTGTCATGTGTATTCGTGAACGACATTCGAATTCCAGACGTCAGTGTGATTATCGGCGCCTATGAAGCCATGCCTTATCTCGTCCGCTGCCTCCAGTCGTTGGACGCGCAGACCCTCCCCGCGGACCGCTTCGAAATCATCGCGGTCGACGACGGGTCGACGGACGGTACCGGTGCGTACCTGGACGAGTTCGCCGCACGCACCGCCGTTCCCACCACCGTGATCCACCAGGCCAACTCCGGCGGCCCGAGCGGCCCGCGCAACGTGGGCCTCGCCAGGGCGCGCGGCCGGTTCGTCTTCTTCCTCGACGCCGACGACTTCCTCGGCTTCGAGGCGCTGGAGCGCATGGTCGCAATTGCCGACAAGGCCGGCACCGACGTGGTGCTCGGCAAGATGGTGGGGGTCAACCGCGGTGCCGCGGGATCGATGTGGAAGCGCCAGGACGAGGAGCGCGTCGACGTCTTCGCCTCCCGCGTGATCTACACCCTCAGCGCCCAGAAGCTCTTCCGCCGCGAACTGCTCGTCCGCCACGGGATCACCTTCGACGAGTCGATGAGCACCGGCGAGGACGCCCTCTTCACCATGGCGGCGTATCTCCTGGGCGCCGGTGTCTCCGTCGTCTCCGAATACGTCTGCTACTACCTGGTGGGCCGCGACGACGGCCTGCACGTGACCCGCAGCGGCGGTTACGAGCCCCGGTTCGAGGCGCTGACGGCGCTGGTCGAGCTCATCGCGGCGCTGGTGCCCGAGGGCCCGAAGCGCGACTTCCTGATGGCGCGCCCGTTCACCGTGGGGCTGATCCAGCAGTTCGGCCCTGCCGTGGTCGAGGAGAGCGAGCAGGTTCGCGCCCACAAACTGCGGCTGGCCGCCCCGATCGCGAAGTACTGGACCCCGGGCGTCGCGAAGCTGATCAAGGTGAACGAGCGCCTCCGGCTCGAATGCGTCGCCCGTGGCCGGCTGGACCTGCTGGCCGAGATGCACCGTTACATCGCCGCCCGGCACACGCCGAAGGTCGTCCGGGCCGACCAGGGGGACGCCGTCTACCTCGCGTACCCGCACTTCAGGAAGCCCGGGGCGGACATCCCCGACGAGGTGTTCGAGATGACGGTGCCGGAGTGGTCCGTGAGTAAGCGGCTGCAGGCACCCGCCAGGCCGAAGCCGGGGCAGGGCGAGGCCGCGCCCACGCTGGCGCGCAGGGTGGTTCGCCGGGTTCGTCGTGACATGAGGCGGTGGAAGTCCTCCGTCTGACCCCGCGGAAGCCGGAGCGGCCGGCCGGATGCGTGGGAGGCCGGGTTACTCGCCGGGATACCGTGCGGAAACTCGAAGTAATATCCCATGGAATGAAAGCGGCCTCGGGAACGCCTGCCATCCGGCTTCCGGCCAACGACCACGCAGCTTGGGGACAGCACACGTGAAGGCACTCGTACTCTCCGGTGGGGCGGGCACGCGCCTGCGCCCGATCACCCACACGTCCGCGAAGCAATTGGTGCCGGTCGCCAACAAGCCGGTCCTCTTCTACGGACTCGAAGCGATCGCGGACGCCGGCATCACCGAGGTCGGCATCATCGTGGGTGACACCGCCGCCGAGATCCGCGAAGCGGTCGGCGACGGCTCCGCGCTCGGCATCAAGGTCACCTACATCCCGCAGGAGGCGCCTCTCGGCCTGGCGCACGCGGTGCTCATCGCGAGCGACTTCCTCGGCGACGACGACTTCGTGATGTACCTCGGCGACAACTTCATCGTCGGCGGCATCACCGGCCTGGTCGAGGGCTTCCGCGGGGACCGCCCCGACGCGCAGATCCTGCTGACCCGGGTTCCCAACCCGACCTCCTTCGGCGTCGCCGAACTGGACGCCGACGGACGTGTCGTCGCCCTGGAGGAGAAGCCGAAGGAGCCCAAGAGCGACCTCGCCCTCGTCGGCGTCTACCTCTTCACCCCGGCGATCCACGAGGCCGTCCGCTCGATCGAGCCGTCCTGGCGCGGCGAGCTGGAGATCACCCACGCCATCCAGTGGCTGATCGACCAGCAGCGCAACGTCCGTTCCACCACGATCTCCGGCTACTGGAAGGACACCGGCAACGTCACCGACATGCTGGAGGTCAACCGGTCCGTCCTGGAGACCGTCGAACCGGCCGCGGACGGCGCGGAGGTGGACGAACACAGCGAGATCATCGGCCGCGTGCGGATCGAGCCCGGCGCGAAGGTCACCGGCAGCCGCATCGTCGGTCCCGCGATCATCGGGGCCGGTTCGGTGATCAGCGACGCGTACGTCGGTCCGTTCACCTCGATCTCCGAGGGCTGCCGGATCGAGGACAGCGAGATCGAGTACTCCATCGTGCTCCGGGGGGCCTCCATCACCGGCGTCCGCCGCGTGGAGGCGTCGCTCATCGGCCGCGACGTCGAGGTCACCCCGGCGCCCCGCAACCCGTCCGCCCACCGACTTGTCCTCGGCGACCACAGCAAGGTGCAGATCTCCTCATGACGACCAACATCCTGGTGACCGGCGGAGCCGGCTTCATCGGCTCGCACTACGTCCGTACCGTCCTCGGCCCCCAGGGCCCCGGCGACATCACCGTCACGGTGCTGGACAAGCTCACCTACGCGGGCAACCCCGCCAACCTCGACGAGGTCCGTGACCACCCGGGCTTCTCCTTCGTGCAGGGCGACATCTGCGACGCCGAGCTCGTCGGCAAGCTCATGGCCGACCACGACCAGGTGGTGCACTTCGCCGCCGAGTCGCACGTGGACCGCTCCATCGACGGGGGCGCCGAGTTCGTCCGCACGAACGTCGTGGGCACCCACACCCTGATCCACGCCGCGCACCTGGCCGGGATCAAGACCTTCGTGCACATCTCCACCGACGAGGTCTACGGTTCGATCGACGAGGGCTCCTGGCCCGAGACGCACCCGCTGGAGCCCAACTCGCCGTACTCCTCGGCGAAGGCGTCCAGCGACCTCATCGCGCTCTCGTACCACCGCACCCACGGCCTCGACGTGCGGGTGACCCGCTGCTCCAACAACTACGGGCACCACCACTTCCCCGAGAAGGTCATCCCGCTCTTCGTCACCAACCTGCTCGACGGCAAGACCGTCCCGCTCTACGGCGACGGCGCCAACGTCCGCGACTGGCTGCACATCGACGACCACGTCCAGGGCATCGAGCTGGTCCGCACCAAGGGCCGCGCCGGCGAGGTCTACAACATCGGCGGCGGCACCGAGCTCTCCAACAAGGAGCTCACCGGACTGCTGCTGGAAGCCTGCGGCGCCGACTGGGAGACCAGCGTCACCTACGTCGAGGACCGCAAGGGCCACGACCGCCGCTACTCCGTGGACTGCACCAAGATCCGCGAGGAGCTCGGCTACGTCCCGCGCAAGGACTTCAAGCAGGGCCTCGCCGAGACCGTGCAGTGGTACCGCGACAACCGCGCCTGGTGGGAGCCGCTGAAGGACCGGGCCGCCCTGTGAGCCCCGTCTGGCTGGTGACCGGAGCCGGCGGCATGCTGGGCCGGGACGTCCTGGCGAGGCTGGCGGCGGACGGCGTCGAGGCGGTCGCCGCCGACCGCGCGGCGCTCGACATCGCGGACCCGGCCGCCGTCGCCGCCGCGTTCGCGGAGCACCGCCCCGCGGTCGTCGTCAACTGCGCCGCCTGGACCGCCGTGGACGACGCGGAGAGCCAGGAGGAGGCCGCGCTGCGCGTCAACGGCACGGGGCCCCAGGTCCTCGCCGAGGCGTGCCGCGAGCACGGTGCCGTGCTGCTCCAGGTCTCCACGGACTACGTCTTCGCCGGCGACGCCGGCAAGCCGTACGCCGAGGACGCCCCCACCGCCCCGCGCAGCGCCTACGGGCGTACCAAGCTCGCGGGCGAGCGCGCGGTCCTGGAGACCCTCCCGGAGACCGGCTACGTGGTCCGTACGGCCTGGCTGTACGGAGCGGGCGGCGGGAACTTCGTCCGCACCATGATCAAGCTGGAAGGCATCAAGGACACCCTGGACGTCGTCGACGACCAGCGGGGCCAGCCGACGTGGACCGTGGACCTGGCGGACCGCCTGGTCGCCCTCGGCGGCGCCGCGCTCGCGGGCGACGCCCCGGCCGGCGTCTACCACGGCACCAGCGGCGGCGAGACGACCTGGTTCGGCTTCACCCGGGAGATCTTCCGGCTGCTGGGCGCGGACCCCGAGCGGGTCCGTCCGACCACCAGCGAGGCCTTCGTCCGGCCCGCTCCCCGTCCGGCGTACAGCGTGCTCGGCCACGACCGCTGGTCCGCCGCCGGGATCGCGCCGGTCCGCGACTGGCACGAGGCGCTGGCCGAGGCGTTCCCCGCCCTCGTCGCCGCCGAGCGCGGCTGACGCGCCGGTCCCACCACGGCCGGACCCCCGCCCACCCGGGCGGGGGTCCGGCCGTCGGCGTTCCGGCCCGCGGCCGCGGTGGGAGACGCCGAACGCCCGGCCGGTGTTCCCCGGCCGGGCGTTCTCGTACGGGCGCTGCCGGACCGGTCAGCCCCGGGTGCGCAGCTGCTCGTAGTAGGCCTGGCAGTCCTCGTAGGAGGGCAGCAGGCCCTGCGCCTCGGCCTCGGCCAGGGTCGGGGCGTCCGCGTCCTTGTCCGAGAGCAGCGGGGTGATGCCCTCGGGCCACTCGATGCCCAGCTCCGGGTCGAGCGGGTTGATGCCGTGCTCGCGACCGGGGGCGTACCCCTCGGAGCACAGGTACACCACGGTGGCGTCGTCGGTCAGCGCCATGAAGGCGTGGCCGAGGCCCTCGGAGAGGTAGACCGCGTGGTGGTCCACGTCGTCGAGCCGGACGGCCTCCCACTGCTTGTACGTGGGGGAGCCGACCCGGATGTCCACGATGACGTCCAGCACCGCGCCGCGCACGCACTTGACGTACTTGGCCTGGCTCGGCGGGACGTCGGCGAAGTGGATGCCGCGCAGGGTGCCCCGGCTCGACACCGAGCAGTTGGCCTGGGCGAGCTGGAGCCCGTGCCCGGCCGCCTCGGTGAAGTCGGCGGCCTTGAACCACTCGTGGAAGCTTCCCCGGCTGTCGGGGAAGACCTTGGGCTCCTGTACCCAGGCTCCGGCGATGTCGAGCTGCCGCATGGTGTTCACGTTCCTGTTCTTGTCGTTTCCGTGTACTTCACGTTCTCGGGCGAGGCTGTGCGAAAGCCGCCCCGTACCGGGACGGCCCCGGTGTCAGCCGGAGACCTTGTCGGCGAGCCGACGGGCCTTCTTGCGGGCCTTGGCGGGCAGCCGGCGGACGATCGGACCGCCCACGGTCCGCAGCGCGCTGCGCACGGTCGCCTTGCGGCGTGCCGAAGCCATCGCGCTCAGCATGGCGGGGCTCACCTCGGGCAGGTCCGACACCAGGACGATCTTCCCGCCCCGTTCGATCCGCACGTCGGCGAGCGGCACGGCGGCGCTCTTGGCGCCGTCCAGCCGGACCGACAGCTTCCACTCGCCCGGCGGCACGTCGGCCGCCTTGGCGGGCACCACCACGTGGGCGCGGCCCTGGACGGGGCGGAGCGTCGTCGGGAGCACCCGGTCGGTGCCGCCGGTGGAGGTCAGCACCAGGTCGGCCTTGGACGCGGCCGTGGAACTCGTCGTGACGAGGTCGAGGCGCAGTTCCGTCCTGCCGCCGGGGGTGCGCAGGACCGGGCGGCCCTCCAGGTACTGGGCCAGCTTCTTGGCGCGGCGGGCCACGTCCAGCGTGAGGTTGCCGTGCGGGTCCGTGAAGTACGGGATGACGGCACGGGCGGGCGAGCCCAGCGAGGCGGGCAGGCAGGCCGCGTCGACGGCGGGATCGCGGTCGGCGCCGAGCCGGGCCTTGCGGACCACGCCGAGGCCGCGCAGCGGCACCCAGATGTCCCAGAACCCGCGCGAGACGCGTCCGCGGTTCTTGACGCCCTCCGAAGTCACGTGGCCGTGGCCGGTCAGGACGACCTCGAAGACGCCGGAGGAGATCTCCTGGACCGCCGAGGTGAACTTCGCGGGGCAGGGCCACTCGACGGCGGTCTCGCGGTTGCGCAGCGAGATCTCCGCCATGTAGCCGTCGAGGTCGTCCTCGACGTCCAGCAGCTCACCGGCCGGCAGCAGGTCCGCCGTGAGGTCGGGGTGCAGGTGCAGGCGGCCGTCGCGGCGCACCAGCGTCACGGGCTTCTGGTCGTCGCCGTGCACGAGCCGGCCGGTGATGTCGATCCTGATCCGGCCGTCCGGCTGCCACTCGAGCTTCTCCAGGCGGGCGGCCGCCTTGATGGAGCCGGCGAGCTGGGCGATACGGACCAGCCCCTGGCGGTCGTCGTTGCGCAACAGCGTGGAGCGGAGCCGCTGGACCGGGCCGAGCCCGTTGTGCACGCCGTCGTGCATGAAGTCACGTGCCAGGGGCTGGACGGCGTCGATCATCTCGTCGCGGTACTCCGGCGCGTACTTCTGCACGGCGGGTTCACTGAGACGCGACAACATCTCCACACGGTAGAAGCGGCGCAGCAGAAGGTCGCGGAATTCGCCCGGCTCGGTGTTCTCCACGACGACGTCGAGAACCTCGCGGAGATTTCCGTAATAGCCCGAAGGAATGAGCTTCGCGGAGCCTGCGTTCTGGCCGTCGTCGCGCCGTGAGTAGTAGTAGCAGGTGTAACTGCCGAGAATGGAGACGACCTTCGCGGGGAAGTACGCCTGCATCATGTAGAGCTGGTCCTCCAGGCGCCGCTTTCCTTCCGGATAAGCGATGTTGTTCTCGCGGAGGAACTCTGTCCGGAACATCTTGTGCGGCGTCAGGCTGTCGTAGAGCGGTGCGTCACGCAGGGTGCACTTCTCCCGGTTGACCCTGAAAACCCCGTGTGGAACGCCGCGGAAGTTACTGGCCACCTTGCCGATGACGATGTCGGAGCCGTTGCGGTGCCCCATGTTGTAGAGGCGCAGCAGGGCCTCGGACGCCAAGTAGTCGTCCTGGTCGAGGAACTGGACGTATTCGCCCTTCGCCTCCGCCACGCCGATATTGCGAGGCTTGCCCGGCCACCCGGAATTGGGGATGGTGATCACACGGAAGTGCGGGTGTTCGGTCGCCAGCTTTTCGAGACGCTCGCGTGTGTCGTCGGTCGAGCCGTCATTGACGAACAGCACTTCGAATTCGCTCGCGGGCAGAGTCTGGCGCAGCAACGAGTCGATTGCGGGATCGATGTACTTCCCCGGGTTGTACACAGGAATGATGACGCTGACTTTGACTGACACAACTGTGTCCCATCTCTTGTGGGAACCCTGAACGCGAAGGCGGTGTCGGGATCGGAGACCGATTGAGGGCGAGGGCCGCCGCCCGGAAGCACCATAGCGGTTGCGGCACATCGAACAGTTCGGACCGGGTAGGAGGCCGTGTACGGTGCAACGGAGGTTTCCGGCGATGTGAGCCGTCTGCAAGCTCAAGTGGCTTATGTCCAGGCCGCCTTGGGGGGACTTCATGAGCCGGACGGGGAACCGGCTCGCCACGCGGTCCAGCGAGAGAGGTGCAATCATCAGTCGTCCCCGCAGTGAGGCCCCCCGGCTTCGATGGTCACACGGTTCCGTGGCGGACTGTTTCCAGGGCAGGAACAACAGCCTGGGGTTCATCCGCCTGATCCTGGCTTCGGCGGTCGTCGTCAGCCACGCGAGCGTGCTCGGCTTCGGCGAGAAGGAGTTCGGCCACGGATTCAGCCACGGCCAGACCGACCTGGGAAAGCTCTCCGTCTACGGCTTCTTCGTACTGTCCGGCATCCTCGTCACCCGCAGCGGCAAGCGGCTTCCGCCGGGCCGCTTCCTCTGGCACCGCGCCCTGCGCCTGCTGCCCGGTCTCTGGGTCTGCCTCGCCCTGACGGCCTTCGTCGTCGCCCCCTTCCTCTACTGGGCGCAGAACGGCGACCTGGGCGGCTTCTGGGGGCATTCCGCGGGCCCCTTCGACTACCTGGGCTCGAACTGGGCGGTCGCCCCCCTCCAGAACGACGTCTCCGGTGTCATCGCGCACTCCAGGGGTGACGGTCTGGGGCACAGCCCCAGCATCGACGCCGCCCTCTGGTCGCTCCGCTACGAGGTGTTCTGCTACTTCGGCGTCGCCCTGCTCGCCGTGACCGGCGCCCTCACCCGGGCCCGCAGGGTCGTGCTGCTGGTCGCCGTCGTCCTCGGCTGCTACGCGATCGCACCCGCCCTGCAGGAACGCTTCTGGGCCGGTTTCGCGGACTCCTCCTACGCCCTGAGCTTCGAGATCTTCCCGGTCATGGGCAAGTTCGACCCGGACATCCTGATCTACCTCGCCTTCGCGTTCGCCGTCGGCGCGGTGATCGAGTCGTACCGCGAGCGCATCCCCGTCAGCGACCCGCTCGGCGTCCTCGCCCTCGCGGTGTTCCTCGGCAGCGTCTTCTACGGCTACTTCTTCGTCGTCGGCATCCCCGCCTTCGCCTACCTGCTGCTCTGGCTCGCGATCCGCCTCCCCGGGCCCTTCCGCCGCGTCGGGGCGAAGAACGACCTCTCGTACGGCGTCTACATCTACGGGTTCGTCGTCCAGCAGAGCCTGACCGCTCTCGACTTCGCCCGCTGGGGGTTCTGGCCCTACCTCGCCCTGTCGCTCGCCGGCTCGCTGCTGGTCGCGGCCCTCTCCTGGCACCTGGTCGAGAAGCCCGCGATGCGGCTCAAGGACATCGGCCGCAAGCGCACGGCCCCGACCGCCCCGCCGTCCGCCCAGCCCGCTCCCCCCGGGGAGACGGAAGCCGCGGCCGGGGACTTCGGCCGGGACCGGGCCCTCGCGGACAGCGGAAGCCTCACCGGCTGAGCCCGTACGCGCGTACACCGGGCACAGCGCCCCGCACGCACCACCAGCAGCGCCCCGCACGCAGCGCCCCGCACGCAGCGCCCCGCACGCACCACCACAGGACGCCCCGGTCACCGCGGCCGGGGCGTCCCCGCGTGCCGGAACCCCTGCCGAACGCCAGTGCCACCCCGCGTCCATGGGCCGGAACGCCGGTGCGTCCGGCATCCCGGCTGGCATACATTCGCCCCTGTGACATCGGTAGCGGAGACAGTGGCAAGACAACAGGTGACCGAGGCCCGCAGGATCGTCGTCAAGGTGGGCTCCTCCTCGCTCACCACCGCGGCGGGCGGACTCGACGCCGACCGGGTCGACGCCCTCGTGGACGTCCTGGCCAAGGTCCGCGGCGGGGGTGAGCGGGAGGTCGTCCTCGTCTCCAGCGGCGCCATCGCCGCCGGACTCGCCCCACTGGGCCTCCACCGCAGACCGAAGGACCTCGCCCGCCAGCAGGCGGCCGCCAGCGTCGGCCAGGGGCTGCTGGTGGCCCGCTACACGGCGTCCTTCGCCCGCTACGGCGTACGCGTCGGCCAGGTGCTGCTGACGACCGACGACACCAGCCGCCGCGCCCACTACCGCAACGCCTACCGCACCCTCGACCAGTTGCTGCGGATGGGCGCCCTGCCCGTCGTCAACGAGAACGACACCGTCGCCACCGACGAGATCCGCTTCGGCGACAACGACCGCCTGGCCGCCCTCGTCGCCCACCTCGTCCACGCCGACCTCCTGGTCCTCCTCTCCGACGTGGACGGGGTCTACGACGGCGACCCCAGCACCCCGGGCACCTCACGCATCGCCGAGGTCACCGGCCCGCAGGACCTGGCGGGCGTCACGATCGGCAGCGCGGGCAAGGCCGGGGTCGGCACCGGCGGCATGGTCACCAAGGTCGAGGCCGCCCGGATCGCCACCGCCGCCGGCATCCCCGTCGTCCTCACCTCCGCCTGGCACGCCGCCGACGCCCTCGCCGGCCGGGACACCGGAACCTGGTTCCACCCCACCGGCCGCCGCTCCGCCGACCGCCTCCTCTGGCTCGCCCACGCCTCCGCCCCGCAGGGCGCGCTCGTCCTGGACGAGGGAGCCGTACGGGCCGTGGTGGAACGCCGCACCTCCCTGCTGCCCGCGGGCATCTGTGCCGTGGACGGCGACTTCACGGCCGGTGACCCCGTCGAACTGCGCGACCCCGCCGGACGGGCGGTCGCACGCGGCCTCGTCAACTTCGACGCCCGCGAGATCCCCCAGCTGCTGGGGCGCTCCACGCACGATCTGGCCCGCGAACTCGGACCGGCCTACGAACGCGAGGTCGTACACAGGGACGACCTCGTCGTTCTCCTGCCCCCCTCGACGCCCCGAATCGGCTGAAACTCCGGACTCCTGACGGAGAGCTTCACCAAAACCGCCCCACGCCGGGCCTCGGGCTGGTCAACTTTGTAGCGGGGGTACGCAGGGCAACAGCACAGCAACACATCCACAGGAGGCCGCCGGTGAGACGAGCGCGCCCGGGGGCGCCGCCCCGAGGAACGGGCACCCGCGCACTGACCAGCGTGGGAGCGGGAACCGGCTTCGACCGGAGTCCGCCCGCCGACCGCACGTCCGACCGGGCCGAGGACCGCACCACCGGCCACGACCCGGTAGCCGCGAAGGGGGAGACCACACCGTCCCGGCTGTGGCACATCACGCTCTGCGTGTCCGGGACCGAGACAGCGCTCGGGGAGGTCAGACGCGGCCTCGAACAACTCGCCCACGACCACCCCTTCCTGCTGACCAGCCGGTACGCCAACGACCATGCGGAGATCCGGTACTGGGAAGAGGCCCGGGACCTGCACGACGCGGCCGCCGTGGCCCTGAGGCTCTGGGGCGAACACCGCTCCACCGCCCAGTTGCCGCCGTGGGAGATCGTCGGCCTCGAAGTCATCGACCGGGAGACCTACCACCAGCGCGTCGCCGAGGGGTACGGCCCGCCGCCCGCCGCACCCGTGGGCGTGCACCCGTACTGAGCCGGAGGCGGGAGCGGGCGCGTACGCCCGTTCCCGTCCTGAGGCGCCCCGTGGGGGACCTCGTACGGGCGTCCCGGCGAGGTGTCTCGCATCACGGGATAACGGCCGGACGTCCCGGTACCGCGCACTACCCTGCGGGCATGACCACGCTCACCCCGTACGACAACATGTCCCCGGTCGCGCAGGCCGCCTACCGGGCGCGAGCCGCCGCCGCCGACATCGCGCCGCTCCCGCGCGCAGCCAAGGACGACGCGCTGCTCGCCGTGGCCGACGCGCTGGAGGTGCGCGCGGGCGAGATCATCGAGGCCAACGCCGAGGACGTCGAGCGGGCCCGGGCCGCGGGCACCGCCGAATCGGTCGTCGACCGGCTCACCCTGACCCCCGAGCGCATCCGCGCCATCGCCGCCGACGTGCGCCAGGTCGCCTCCCTGCCCGACCCGGTCGGCGAGGTCGTGCGCGGTTCCACCCTCCCCAACGGCATCGACCTGCGCCAGATCCGCGTGCCGCTCGGAGTGGTGGGGATCATCTACGAGGCCCGCCCCAACGTCACCGTCGACGCCGCCGTGCTCTGCCTGAAATCCGGCAACGCCGTACTGCTGAGGGGCTCTTCGTCCGCGTACGCCTCCAACACCGCCCTCGTCCGCGTGCTGCGGGACGCGGTCGGCGGCGCCGGACTGCCGGCCGACGCGGTGCAGCTCGTACCCGGGGAGAGTCACGACTCCGTCCGCGAACTCATGCGCGCCCGGGGCCTGGTGGACGTCCTCATCCCGCGCGGTGGCGCGGGGCTGATCCGCCGGGTCGTGGAGGAGTCCACCGTCCCCGTCATCGAGACCGGCACCGGCAACTGCCACGTGTACGTGGACGCGCGGACCGACCTGGCGATGGCCGTCGACATCCTCGTCAACTCCAAGGCGCAGCGCCCGAGCGTCTGCAACTCCGCCGAGACGCTCCTCGTCCACAAGGACGTCGCCGACACGTTCCTGCCCCTCGCACTGGACGCGCTGGCCGGCGCCGGGGTGACCGTGCACGGCGACGAACGCGTCCTGACGTACGCCGAGAGGTCCAAGGCGACCGTCGTGCCGGCCACCCCGGAGGACTGGGAGACGGAGTACCTCTCCTACGACATCGCCGCCGCCGTGGTGGACTCGCTGGACGCCGCCGTGGCGCACATCCGGCTCTGGTCCTCCGGTCACACCGAGGCGATCGTCACCACCTCCCAGGCCGCCGCGCGCCGGTTCACCCAGCTGGTCGATTCGACGACGGTCGCCGTCAACGCCTCCACCCGCTTCACCGACGGCGGCCAGTTCGGATTCGGCGCGGAGATCGGCATCTCCACCCAGAAGCTGCACGCCCGGGGCCCGATGGGACTGCCGGAGCTGACCACCACGAAGTACATCGTCACCGGCGACGGTCACACCCGGTAACCCGGCGGGACCGCCCGGTCGGGGAGACTTCCCCGTCTCCCTGACCGGACCGCCCCGTCGGGGCTACGCTGAATCCGTGGACGACGTGGGGGGCAGGCCGTCTCAGGACGGCTCGGAGCCCGACGACGACCGCGGGGGCGCGGACGAGGACTTCGCCACCGTGGTCTTCGACGAGGACTTCGTACGGTCCGCGAAGATCCATGAGCCCACCGCGGTGGAACGCCTGGTCGCCGCCGCGGAGGCGCGCGCGGAGGCCGAGGCCGCCCGGTCCCGCCCGGCCGGCGCCGGCCGGGACGGCGACCCGTACGACCACTACGCCACCGGGTACACCGCCGGGCGCGGCGGTTCGCACGACCCGGACGACCTGGACTACGAACCCGACCACGATTTCGGCAGAGGCCCCTACGGCCCGTACGGCCCGTACGGCGGAGTCCTGCGGCCCTACCGGGGTTCCGCGCGCTGGCACCGGCCGATCGCCTGGCTCCTGGCGCTGGTGATGGGGATCGGGATGATCGCCCTCGCCTTCAGCGCCGTCTACCGGGGCACCTCGGCCGACAGCCAGGACCACGTGCCGCCCACCACCAGTGGCGTGGACACCGCGACCACGGACCCGGCAGGACCCGAGGACGGGCAGCCCGGGGCAGCGGCCCCGGACTCCGCGAGCCGGGACTCCGCGGCCCCGGACGCCGTCGGCGCGGACACCGGCAACCCGGTGCCCTCCGGCGCGCACGCCCCCGGCGGACCGGGGGCGCACGGAGGCGCTACCGCCGCGCCGGGGGGCCTGCTGCCCTCCTCCTCCGCGGGGCGCCCGCTTCCCGCCGTCCCCGGTACGCCCTGAGAGAGCCGGCCGCGGGGCCGGACCGTCCCCGCGGCTGTTCCCCGCGCCGCGGCCGTCCGCCGCGTCACCCGTCCAGCCGTGTCGCGCCGTAGCGCCCAGTCGTGCGAACTGTGCGGTTGGCCCCTTCCAGCGCGTTTACGCGAGGGGCATTCGACCTACCCTCACTGTGTGACCCCTCTTCCGGAGGGGGCTTCTCGCTGCCCTCGGCCGCCTGGCCGGGCAGACCGTTGCGCACCGACCTCGGCCGGTGGTGTGGAGATCGGGAGAAGTCATGGCAGGCCGCGCAGATCCACCGGAAGAGCCGCCCGAGAACCCCGCCGGCGGCGAGGACGAATACCGCTCGCTCGTTTTCGACGAGTCCTTCGTCCGTGCTGCCCGGCTCCAGGAGTTCTCCGCCCAGGAACGCATGGGTGAGCACGCCCGGGCCGTCCGGTCGCTGCCCCGGCGCTCCTCGCGCAAGGGCCCCGGTCTCGCCACCACGCTGATCGTGCTCGTCGCGCTGGCCTTCGCCACCGCCGTCTACATCGGCTTCCGCCAGCCGCTGCCCACCCCCGTCCTCGGCCGCGCCCAACCGCTCGAGGCCACCGTCGTGCCGCTCGCCCCGCGCGGAGCCGTGCCGGGCGGGACCCCGCAGTCGCTCATCGAGCGCGGCCCCGCCGCGCACTTCCGCATCGGCGCGGCCGGGATCAACCTGCCGGCGGTCCGGCGGACCGACGACTACTCCGCGACCGAGGTCATGGCAGCCCTGGCCACCGTCAAGGACTTCCTGGTGGAGTCCTCGCTCAACCCCGATGTACTGGGCGGACGGGAGACCGAGACGGTCAAGGCACTGCTCGACCCGGACCAGGCCGCCGAGTTCGACCTGAGCACGGACAGCCCGTCCGGCGACGCGAGGCATCCGGCGGCCGGCTGGCTGGTGCGCTTCGACCCGGCCCGTACCGAACTCGCCGACCCCACGATCCGCGTCTTCGGGACGCTCGCCTACTCCGAGACGGACGCGGGCAAGCTGGAGGTCGTCACCGACCACACCTTCACCTACGCCCTGCGGCCCGTGGTCAACGGCCCCCAGAAGGCCGACGGCGCCTCCCTGTTCACCGTGCACCGGCTGCTGCACTTCCTCTTCGACCGGGACGATCTCCGGCTGCACCGGCTGGAACTGCGCACCGCCTACGTCCAGGCGGGGCCGCAGTCCTGCTCCTCGGGCTCGGCCCCGGCGCTGCGACCGCTGCTCGCGGGGGAGCGTGCCGACCCCGCCGGACCCGCCGGCACCGATCCGTACGCCACCGGGACCCCGGCCGGCGGGCTCTGCGGGACGCTGCGGATCAGCCCCGCACTGGGGCAGGCGCCTCCCGCGCCGTTCTCCCCGAGCGTGGTGTCCCCGGTCCCGGTGTCCCCGAGCCTGGCGTCGGGGCCGCTCCCGAGCCCCTGAAAGCCGTCCCTACTCCGGGACGGGGCCGGTGCCGTTGCCGGGAGCCTCGCTCCGTGCGCCGCCGGTGAAACGGTCCCGGAGCTTGCCGCCGAGGTCGCCGGCGCCGCCCGCCATGTCGCCGACCAGCTTGATCAACGGGTCCTTGCTGGTGCGTACGGTATCGGCGTAGTGCGCGGCGGACTCGCGGAAGGAGTCCGTCACCGAGGTCTCCTTGTCCTCCTCGCGGCGCGGGTAGTGGCCGTCCATGATGCGCTGGTGGTCCCGGGTCCCGGCCCAGCTCCGCAGCTCGGCCGCCCGCACCGTGGTGAAGGGGTGCGAACGGGGCAGCACATTGAGGATCTTCAGCACGGAGTCGCGCAGATCGCCCGCCTTCTCGTACTCCTCGGCCTGGGCGAGGAAGGCGTCGACGTTCATCTCGTGCAGGTGGTTGCCACCGGCGATCTTCATCAGGCCGCGCATGGAGGCCTGGAGGTCCTGGCCCACCAGCAGCCCGGCCCGGTCGGCCGAGAGTTCCGACTTGCGGAACCACTCGCGCAGCGCCGTCACGATGGCCAGGAGCGCCACGTTGCCCAGCGGTATCCAGGCCACCTTCAGCGCGAGGTTCGTCAGGAAGAGCAGCACCGTGCGGTAGACGGAGTGGCCGGAGAGGGCGTGACCCACCTCGTGGCCCACGACGGCCCGCATCTCCTCCTCGTCCAGCAGCTCCACCAGACCGGTGGTCACCACGATGATCGGCTCGTCGAGTCCGATGCACATGGCGTTGGGCTGCGGGTTCTGCGTGACGTACATCGAGGGCACCTTCTCCAGGTCCAGGATGTAGCAGGCGTCCCGCAGCATGGTGTGCAGATGGGCGAACTGTTCGTCGCTCACCCGCACGGAGTCGGAGAGGTGGAGAAGCCGCAGGCTCCGCTCGGGCAGCAGGCCGCTGAGCGCCTTGAAGACCGTGTCGAACCCGGTCAGCCTGCGCAGGGCCACCAGTGCCGAGCGGTCCGCCGGGTGCTCGTACGCCCGGGAGGAGATACCGGGGAAACGCGTGCGCCGCCTGCTGGGTTCGTTCGTACGGGTGTCGTCGGTCATCTGATCCCCCTGTCGATACGGGACGTGGCCCGTCCCCCTGGCACCGGCCACCCTAGGCGCTGGCGCTACGGTGTGCGGGGGGCTGTGGACAACCAAGAGGAGCACCCGGAATGCCGCACACCGTCGCACTGCTTGCCGCCGCCGCGGACGACCAGGGACCGGGCAACACGGTCCGGATCGTGCTGCTCGTCTCGCTCGTCGGGGCGGCCCTGCTGGCCTGGGTCCTGTTGCGCGGCTACCGCAACAACGACTCCAACGACTGAGTCGCCGTGAGCGTGCCCCACGGACCCGCATACGATGTGCCCGACGTCTTCCTTCCGACTCCCGATCGATAGGTCCTGCCGAAGATGAGCCTCACGAGCACCACCCACCAGCTGGTCCTTCTCGCCTCCGAAGGCGGCGAGGGCGGCAACCACGAAAGCCTCAACCCGTACGTGACCGGCGGCGGCGCCTTCATCGCCCTGCTGCTTCTGCTCTTCGTCACCACCCGTTTCAACCGCGACCGCTGAGCGGTGACGCCGTGCCAGTAGGGTCTGCACGCATGGGAGAGCAGGAAGTGCCTACCGGCCGCGGCAAGCGCCGAATCGGCGTCATGGGCGGGACGTTCGACCCGATCCATCATGGACACCTGGTGGCGGCCAGTGAAGTGGCCGCCCAGTTCCACCTGGACGAGGTCGTCTTCGTACCGACCGGGCAGCCGTGGCAGAAGAGCCACAAAGAGGTCTCGCCGGCCGAGGACCGCTATCTGATGACGGTCATCGCCACGGCGTCGAACCCGCAGTTCTCGGTGAGCCGCAGCGACATCGACCGCGGGGGGCCGACGTACACGATCGACACACTGCGGGACCTGCGCGAGACGCACGGGGACGCGGACCTCTTCTTCATCACCGGCGCCGACGCGTTGTCGCAGATCCTCACGTGGCGAAACGCGGAAGAACTCTTCTCGCTCTCCCATTTCATCGGTGTGACCCGGCCGGGCCATGTGCTCACCGACGCGGGACTGCCCGAAGGCGGTGTCTCCCTCGTGGAGGTTCCCGCCCTGGCCATCTCGTCGACGGACTGCCGGTGGAGGGTCGCGCAGGGCGATCCGGTCTGGTATCTGGTGCCCGACGGTGTGGTCCGCTACATCGACAAACGCCAGCTGTACCGAGGCGAATGAGCCGCGGAGAGGGGCACCGGTGGTGAACGACCGACAGAACCCGTACGACCCGTACGGACAGCAGCCGCAGATCATCGGCTACGACGCGTACGGGCAGCCGGTGTACCAGCAGCCCGAACAGCAGGGCTGCGACCCGTACGCCTCCCCCCAGGACCCGTACTCCTACGGGCAGCCGACGCAGGGTCAGCCCCCGCAGGACCCGTACCAGCAGGGGCAGCAGGCGCAGGGCCGGCAGGACGGTGCCGGACAGGGGTACGGCTACGACCCGTACGCCCAGCAGCAGAACCAGTCCTACGACCCGTACGCCGGCCACCCGCAGCAGCCGCGGCCCCAGCAGCCGCAGGGCGGCGAGCAGGGATACGGGTACGGCGGCGGCTACGGCTACGACACCGGGCAGCAGCCGGTCGTGGTCGACGCGACGGCCCAGCAGCAGTGGAACGTCCCGCAGCAGAACGTGGCGGCCCCGCACGCGGCGCCGCCTCAGCCGGCACCCCCGTACTCCGGGGACTCCGGGGACCAGCGGACAGCGTCCCGGGCCGCCCCGCAGACGGACGCCCCGGTGCGCGGGCCGGAACCGGAGTCAGGGGTTCCGGAGCAGCGCCGGTCCTCCCAGGACTACCGGACCGGGCAGTTCTCCTTCATCGAGGAGCCGGACGAGGACTCCGAGGACGTCATCGACTGGCTGGCGTTCACGGAGAGCCGCAGCGAGCGGCGCGAGGAGGCCCGACGCAAGGGCCGCAACCGGCTGATCGGGCTGATCGTCGTCGTGGCGCTCGTCGTCGTCGCCGGTGTCGGTTACCTCTGGACGGCGGGGAAGCTCCCCGGCTCGTCCGGCGCGGACGGCAAGGCCGCCACCGCCGGTGGCCCGCAGCAGCGCGACGTCATCGTCGTGCACCTGCACAACACCAAGGGCGGCGGGACCTCCACCGCGCTCCTCGTGGACAACGTCACCACGAAGAAGGGCACCACCGTCCTGCTGCCCAATTCCCTCGCGGTCGCCAACGACGACGGCTCCACCACCACGCTCGGCGAGTCGGTGGAGGACGACGGCAGCACCGGAACCCGCGAGGCGATCGACACCCTCCTCGGCACGAAGATCAGCGGCACCTGGCGGCTGGACACCCCGTACCTGGAGAACCTCGTCGAGCTGGTCGGCAACATCGAGGTCGACACCGACACGGACGTCCCCGACGCCAAGAAGGGGGCGGCGCCCGTCGTCCGCAAGGGCGAGGCGCAGACCCTGAGCGGCACGATGGCCGTGGCGTACGCCACGTACCGGGCGAAGGGCGAGCCGGAGGCGAAGCAGCTGAACCGGTTCGGACAGGTGCTGCGCGGGGTTCTGCGCAAGCTGTCCGAGGACCCGAAGGCGGCGACGATCACCGTGCAGACGCTGGCGCAGATCCTCGACCCGTCCTTGCCCGAGGCCGACCTCGGCGCCTCGCTCGCCAAGCTCGCCGGGCACGCCAAGGTGGGCGACTACACCACCGAGGTTCTGCCGGTGCAGGACGACGGCACCCTGAGCGACGCGGCCACCAAGAGTGTGGTGAAGGACATTCTGGGCGGATCGGTACGGGCGCCGGACAAGGACGCGGCGACCCGGGTCGGCGTGAAGAACGCCTACGGCGACACGGACGCCCTCGACGCCGCGCGCGTGGTGCTGGTGAACGGCGGCTACTCCTTCGTCGACGCGGGCAAGGCGGACACCCGGTCCACCTCGGAGATCGTCTACGGCGCCGCCGAGGACAAGGACAAGGCGGTGGAGGTCGCCAAGACGCTCGGCCTGCCCGAGAGCGTCGTGACCAAGGGGGAGGCCGCCGCGAACGCGGACGTCTCCGTGGTGCTCGGCCAGGACTACGTCTTCCAGAAGGCCAAGTCCTGATCCCGGGTTCCGGTCCCGGCCCTTCCCGCTGACCGACCGGCCCGCAGGGGCCCCCGCGCCGTACGGGCACGGGGGCCCCTGCGGCGTACCGGGCCATTCCCAGTCGGCACTGTCGGCGGTCCGTGAGACCCTAAAGAACAGTCCCGCGATTTCTGGCGGGCACGCGACGACGGCGACGGAACCCCGCCGCTCCACCCGCGCGCCGATCCGCCAGGGACGACGGAACAGCTTCCAGGGACTGTCCCGCCCGCCGACGAAAGCCTGCATGTGACCGCCACGGACCGCTCCATCGAGCTCATCACCGCCGCCGCCCAGGCGGCGGCCGACCGGCTCGCGCACGACATCATCGCCTACGACGTCAGTGACGTCCTGTCGATCACCGACGCCTTCCTGCTGGCCTCGGCCCCCAACGACCGCCAGGTCAAGTCGATCGTCGACGAGATCGAGGAGCGGCTCCAGAAGGAGCTCGGTGCCAAGCCGGTGCGCCGTGAGGGCGACCGCGACGCCCGCTGGATCCTGCTCGACTACGTCGACATCGTCATCCACGTCCAGCACAGCGAGGAGCGCGTCTTCTACGCGCTCGAGCGCCTGTGGAAGGACTGCCCCGAGATCGCGCTGCCCGAGGACGCGCTGAAGACCCGGGGCAAGGCCGCCGAGCACGCACAGCTCAACGGCACCGCGGAAGGCGACGCGAGCTGAACGGCGGAGACAGCGGCCGTGGCCGCCGCGTAGTCCTCTGGCGGCACGGTCAGACGGCGTGGAACCTGGAGCGGCGCTTCCAGGGCACCACGGACATCGAGTTGACCGACACCGGAGTCGGGCAGGCCCGTCGGGCGGCCCGCCTCCTGGCGTCCCTGAAGCCCGACGCCGTCGTCGCGTCCGATCTGCGGCGCGCGGCGGCGACCGCCGCCGAGCTGTCCGCCGTGACGGGCCTCGCGGTCACTCACGACGCCGGTCTGCGCGAGACCTATGCCGGCGAGTGGCAGGGGCTCACGCACGACGAGATCATCGGCCGGTACGGCGAGCAGTACGCCGCCTGGAAGCGCGGCGAGCCCGTGCGCCGGGGCGGCGGAGAGCTGGAGACCGAGGTGGCCGACCGGGCCGCTCCGGTCGTCCTGGAGCACGCGGACCGGCTTCCCGACGGGGGCACGCTCGTCGTGGTCAGCCACGGCGGCGCCATCCGGACCACGATCGGCCGGCTGCTCGGACTGGAGGCCCACCACTGGGAGGGCCTCGGCGGGCTCAGCAACTGCTGCTGGTCGGTGCTGGGCGAAGGCGCGCGCGGCTGGCGTCTGCTCGAGCACAACGCGGGAACCCTGCCCGAACCGGTGCTCGGCGACGACACCTGAGGGCCGCCCGATCCCCGGAGCACGCCTCCGGGAGAGGGCGCCACAGGCCGGATTTCACTTTCCGGCTGGTCACAGGCTAGAGTTCTTCTTGTTCGCAGCGCAGAGAACACCGAAACGGTGAGGATGCGGAGAAGGACAGCGAACAGCGGGGCTATAGCTCAGTTGGTAGAGCGCCTGCATGGCATGCAGGAGGTCAGGAGTTCAATTCTCCTTAGCTCCACAGATGAAGATCCCGTCCCCTTGGGGGCGGGATCTTCTGCGTATCGGGGTCCGCCGCCGATGGGCGGTCCGCGCCGGCCCGCGGTCGGCTTCCAGTCGGCCACCGACTTCCGGCCGACAGCCGGTGGCCTGTTTCCTGGCCGAAGCCTGCTTCCTGGCCGAAGACCGCTTCCTGGCCGCGGCCGGCTCCCTGGTCGGCGTTCCGGCGCCGTTTCGCCCACGTCCAGCCCGTGGCCCGGCGCGTCCACCCCGGCCCGATCGGCGGCCGACACCCGCCACGGCCGCCGCCCCCGGTCCGGAAGGTGGTGCTGACATGGCGTCAGCCGTCCGCCGGGCATGGTTCTACGGGCTTCCGCTCTTGCGGTGTCATGGCAGAATCGGAGCGCCGGAGGGGGCTACGGACCGATCGGGAGGGAGCGCGATGCCTGCGAGCCGCGTGCGGGTCCCCGGTCAGCCGTGTGTGCCCGATCTCCCAGTTCCGCCCGCCCGTCCCGTAGTTACCGTGATTCCCGAACACCGGTCCGGTCCCGGCTGCCCGTCCCGCGGTCCTTCCCAGGTGGTCCAGACACCGGGGGGCGGCGGGATCCGGTGCGTACGCACGGCCAGCGGCCACAGCTGGAGCTGACTGCATGGGTGCGCACAGGCGGAAATGCGACTGGTGTGGCAGCGGTACGCCCATCGTCAGGGACATGGATCCGATCAACGCGGAGTACCAGTACTGGTGCGAGGAGTGCGCGCGGGCGCTGATCATAAAAGGCGACCCCATCGAGACGTACCGCGAGCTGGAGGGGGAGCCGATCTACGGACGGCTTCTGGAGGAGCACTGCACCCTCAAGCGGTTCTACTCCTTCGCCACGGCCTGAGGGTGCGGCGGGGCCGGCAACGTCAGTACATACCGGTCAAATCGGGCAGGTCTGGAATGGATTTGGGGACCACCGGGGAAGCCGTGTAATGTTCTCGATGTCGCCAAGGGAAACCGGACGGCGGCGAGAAACAAGGGGCTATAGCTCAGTTGGTAGAGCGCCTGCATGGCATGCAGGAGGTCAGGAGTTCAATTCTCCTTAGCTCCACAGTGAAGAAGGCGGGTCATCCGAATCGGATGGCCCGCCTTTCTCGTTCCCTGTTGCCTTTGCCGGTGCGTTTCGCCGGTGTGCTCGTCGGGTGCCTTCCGGGTCTTCCGGGTGTCTTCCGGTTTCGGAGAGCTTTCCGCCGCCTGCCGGCCCCCGGCCGGCTCCCGCGCCCTCCGCTTCCCGGCGGGCCCTCCGGCCCCTGTCGGCCGCCCGTCCAGTCGGTGACCGCTCCCGGTGAGGTTCCGGCCCTGTGCGGTACCCTGACGCCATGCGTGCCGTACGCCTTCTGCTTAGCGAGCCGCGCTGATCACTACCGACCGGTGAGAACGCCTGGTCGGACTCGGCGCGGCGTCCCCTCCTGTGCGAGGGGATTTTTCGTTTCCGTAGACGCGCGTCCTCGACGCGGGCGCCGGCAGATGACGATCGATGGAGCTTTGAGGATCATGAGCGAGACGAATTCCGCAGCCGAGACGGCTGCGCCGCACCGCTACACGGCGGCGATGGCCGCCGACATCGAGGCACGCTGGCAGGACTTCTGGGACGCCGAGGGCACGTACGAGGCGCCCAACCCGACCGGCGACCTGGCGGGCGACCCGGAGCTGGCCGCCAAGCCCAAGAAGTTCATCATGGACATGTTCCCGTACCCCTCGGGTGCGGGCCTGCACGTCGGCCACCCGCTGGGCTACATCGCCACCGACGTGTACGCGCGCCACCAGCGGATGTCCGGCCACAACGTCCTGCACACCCTGGGCTTCGACGCCTTCGGCCTGCCCGCCGAGCAGTACGCCGTGCAGACCGGCACGCATCCGCGGATCTCCACCGAAGCGAACATGGAGAACATGCGGGTCCAGCTGCGCCGGCTGGGTCTGGGCCACGACAAGCGCCGCTCGTTCGCCACGATCGAGGCGGACTACTACAAGTGGACCCAGTGGATCTTCCTGCAGATCTTCAACTCCTGGTACGACACCGACGCCGACAAGGCCCGCCCGATCGCCGAGCTGGTCGCCCGGTTCGAAAGCGGTGAGCAGTCCACGCCGGACGGCCGTTCCTGGCAGGACCTGTCCGCCGTCGAGCGCGCCGACCTGCTGAGCGAGTACCGCCTGGCGTACGCCTCCGACGCCCCCGTCAACTGGTCGCCGGGCCTGGGCACTGTGCTGGCCAACGAGGAGGTGACCGCCGACGGACGCTCCGAGCGCGGGAACTTCCCCGTCTTCAAGGCCAAGCTGCGCCAGTGGAACATGCGCATCACCGCCTACGCCGACCGTCTGCTGAACGACCTGGACGGCCTGGACTGGCCGGACGCCATCAAGCTGCAGCAGCGCAACTGGATCGGCCGCTCCGAAGGCGCGCGCGTCGACTTCCCCGTCGACGGCGCCGGTGCGATCACCGTCTTCACCACCCGCCAGGACACCCTGTTCGGCGCCACCTACATGGTGCTGGCGCCCGAGCACGAGCTGGTCGAGCGGATCATCCCGGCCGCCTGGCCCGAGGGCACCCACCCGGTCTGGACCGGCGGCCACGCCACGCCTGCCGAGGCCGTCACCGCGTACCGCAAGCAGGCCGCCGCCAAGTCGGACGTCGAGCGCCAGGCCGAGGCGAAGGACAAGACCGGCGTCTTCACCGGCGCGTACGCGACCAATCCGGTCAGCGGCGACCAGGTCCCCGTCTTCATCGCCGACTACGTCCTGATGGGCTACGGCACCGGCGCGATCATGGCCGTCCCGGCGCACGACACCCGCGACTTCGCCTTCGCCCGCGCCTTCGAGCTGCCGATGCGCTGCGTCGTCGAGCCCTCGGACGACCGCGGCACCGACCCCGCCACGTGGGACGAGGCCTTCTCCTCGTACGAGGCGAAGCTGGTCAACTCCTCGAACGACGAGATCTCGCTGGACGGCCTGGGCGTCGTCGACGCCAAGGCCAAGATCACCGAGTGGCTGAAGGAGCACGGTGTCGGCGAGGGCACCGTGAACTTCCGGCTGCGCGACTGGCTGTTCAGCCGCCAGCGCTACTGGGGCGAGCCCTTCCCGATCGTCTACGACGAGGACGGCATCGCCCACCCGCTGCCCGAGTCGATGCTGCCCCTGGAGCTGCCGGAGGTCGAGGACTACTCGCCGCGCACCTTCGACCCGGACGACGCGGACACCAAGCCGGAGCCGCCGCTGTCGCGGAACGCCGACTGGGTCAACGTCACCCTTGACCTGGGCGACGGCAACGGCCCGCGCGCGTACCGGCGCGAGACCAACACCATGCCGAACTGGGCGGGTTCCTGCTGGTACGAGCTGCGCTACCTGGACCCGAACAACGAGCAGAAGCTGGTCGACCCGGCGATCGAGCAGTACTGGATGGGCCCGCGCGAGGGGCAGCCGACCGGCGGTGTCGACCTGTACGTCGGCGGCGCCGAGCACGCGGTGCTGCACCTGCTGTACGCGCGCTTCTGGTCCAAGGTGCTGCACGACCTGGGCCACGTCTCGTCCGCCGAGCCGTTCCACAAGCTGTACAACCAGGGCATGATCCAGGCGTTCGTCTACCGCGACGCCCGTGGCATCCCGGTTCCGGCCGCCGAGGTCGAGGAGCGGGACGGAAAGTTCTTCTTCCAGGGTGAGCAGGTCAGCCGCGTCCTGGGCAAGATGGGCAAGTCCCTGAAGAACGCCGTCACCCCGGACGAGATCTGTGCCGAGTACGGCGCGGACACCCTGCGCCTGTACGAGATGGCGATGGGCCCGCTGGACGTCTCGCGCCCGTGGGACACCCGTGCCGTGGTCGGTCAGTACCGCCTGCTGCAGCGGCTGTGGCGCAATGTCGTCGACGAGGAGACCGGCCAGGTCACCGTCGTGGACACGGAGCCCGGCGAGGACACGCTGCGCGCGCTGCACAAGGCGATCGACGGCGTTGCCCAGGACATGGCCGGAATGCGCTTCAACACGGCCATCGCCAAGGTGACCGAGCTGAACAACCACCTGACCAAGACGGGCGGCCCGCTGTCCCGTTCGGTGGCCGAGCGCCTGGTCCTGCTGGTGGCCCCGCTGGCCCCGCACGTCGCCGAGGAGCTGTGGCGCCGGCTGGGCCACACCGAGTCGGTCGTGCACCAGGACTTCCCGGTGGCCGACCCGGCGTACGTCGTGGACGAGACCGTCACCTGCGTCGTTCAGGTCAAGGGCAAGGTCAAGGCCCGCCTGGAGATCTCCCCGTCCATCACGGACGCGGAGCTGGAGGCGCTGGCCCTGGCCGACGCGTCCGTGGTCGCCGCCCTGGGCGGGGCCGAGATCCGCAAGGTGATCGTGCGGGCGCCGAAGCTGGTCAACATCGTCCCCGCGTGATCGTTCCCGCGTGAGGCACCGGGAGCCTGGGTAGGGACCTCGTCACGAGGCGCCCACCGTGGCCCCGGGCCCACCGGGTCCGGCTGCCAGGGCTTTCCCCTACGGGCAGGTTGGGGGTTCCGACGGAACCCTCGGCCTGCCCGTTGCGTTTACGGTGGAGAGGGCGGCCTTCACCGGTGGACGCCCGAGCCGCATCACGACTGCGACCCGATCCGGCCCGATCCGTACTCCGCACTCCGATTCATGATCCGATCCGACCGTCGACTGCCGAGGGGCGTTCATGGAGACCCTGCTCTTGATCCTGGCGCTGCTTTTCGTCGCGTTCGTGGGCCTCGGCGTGTACGTCGGGGTGAAAGCCGTCAAGGCCGCCAAGCGGGGCGTCGACAGGACATTCACCCAAGCCCGCCGGACGGTCGAGGAGACCACCCTGCGGGCGAAGGGCTACGGCCGGCCCGGCGTCGCCGGCGAGCTGGCCCAGCTGAGGCTCTCCCTCCGTACCGCGATGCGCGCCACCCAGGAGACCCTGGGCGCCGGGATCGCCGAGGACGCCTCGCTGTCGGAGTCCCTGGGGCTCTTCCACCGGCTCAGCGCGCACGGCCGTGAGCTGGACGACGAGCTGAGGCGGCTGGAGCGGGAGCCCGACCGGGCGACGGTCGAAACCCTGATGCCCGGACTGCGGGAGCGCACGGAACGCATCACCCGCTCCGCCGACTCGCTGCGCTGGGCCGCCCGCGACCGGGCCAGGCGGTTCGCCGACGACGACCTGGACGCCCTCAACGCGCAGATCGACGTCGAGGCCGGGGCGCTGCGGCACTGGACGGTGGAGGAGCCGGTGGAGGAGCCGGTGGAGGCGCCTCGGACGCCTCGGTCATCACAGGCACCTCGGTCGGCCGGGCCGTCCCGGACGTCTGGGGCGCCGCATGGCTCCGGTCAGTCCCAGGGCTTCGGTCCGGCCGGACCGGGCGCCGGGCCGGAGGCCGCGCGGGAGCTGCCGGAGTCCGATCCCACCGCGCGGATCAGCCGGTTGTGGCAGAAATCGGCCCGCCCGGAGACGACGAACTGAGAGCCGGCCAGGGAACGGCGGGACTGGTTTCCGTCTGCCCGGGCTTCGGAGAGGGCGTACGGGGCATGCGAGGCGGTGGGTGGCTTTCTGGCAGGTGGCAAGATGCCTCCCGCACCGTCCGTAAAGATCAGCGGCCCGGGGTCGGGCTGCCGCACCACTGCTCCGGAAGGTAATCTCCGGCTCATGTCCCGCCATGTCGCGATCGTCACCGATTCAACGGCCTACTTGCCTCCCCGGACGATGGAGCGGCACGGCATCACAGCGGTGCCGCTGACCGTCGTCCTCGGCGACCAGGCATTGGAGGAGGGCACGGAGATCTCGGCCCGGTCGCTCGCGGTGGCCCTCCAGAAGCGCCGTTCGGTGACCACCTCGCGTCCCAGCCCGGAGGTCTTCGCCGAGACCTACCGGGCGGCGGCCGAAGCGGGTGCGACCGGCGTCGTCTCGCTGCACCTGTCCGCCGAGTTCTCGGGGACGTACGACGCCGCTCTGCTGGCGGCGAAGGAAGCCCCGGTGCCGGTGCGCGTGGTGGACACCGGGATGGTCGCCATGGCCCTCGGCTTCTGCGCGCTGGCCGCGGCGGAAGCGACCGAGGCCGGCGGCGGACTGGACGAAGCGGTGCTCGCGGCGGAACGCCGGGCCCGTGTCACGTCCGCCTACTTCTACGTGGACACCCTCGATTACCTGCGCCGGGGCGGCCGGATCGGTGCGGCCCAGGCACTGTTCGGGTCCGCGCTCGCCGTGAAGCCGCTGCTCCAGCTCGACGACGGGCGCATCGAGCTGCTGGAGAAGGTACGGACGGCCTCCCGGGCCATCGCCCGGCTGGAGGAGATCGTCGCGGAGAAGGCGGGTGCGGGGGCGGTGGACATCGCGGTGCACCACCTCGCGGCTCCGGAGCGGGCCGAGCGGCTCGCGGAACGCCTGCGGGAGCGGGTGCCGGGGCTCGTGGACCTGCATGTCAGCGAGGTCGGCGCGGTGATCGGCGCGCACACGGGGCCGGGGCTGCTCGGAGCGGTGATTTCGGCCCGGTGAGCGATCGGCGGCCTGCCGGTCGTCGTTTCTTCGGGGGCGTTGTCACCCCTGCGGGTGGTGGAGTTATCCACAACTGGGCGGTTTTCCACGGAAATCGAGGCTGCTCGGCGGGTTCGCGCGGAAGTGCCTAACGTCCTGAGGCATGGCTCCTCGATCAGCTTCTCCGCGCTCGTTCTCCTCCGCACCCGTCCTCGACGTATCGGATCTTCCCGGCTCCGCGACCTCGCTGCCTGCGGGCCCCTCTCATACGGTTGTCCCTTCGGACACCGGTGCGGCCGTCGCCGGTGTCGCTCCGGGCGCCCGTCCGGGGCGGCGTGCCAGGGGCAGGCCGGTCGAGGAGGCGGCGGTCGCCGCGCGGCGGCGGGCCGACGCGTTGCTCGGCGATGCCGGGGAGGACGAGGCGGAGGGGGACGCCGGGCCCTCGCCGGGGTGGACGGGAGTGCCGCGGCGCGGTGCGTCCGCACTCCGTGAGCGGTTACCTCTCTGGTTCCAGCTGCGGTGCGGCCTCGAACCGAGGACGGCGGCCGCCCTCGGCGTGGTGCTGGCCGGCCTCGCGGTCCTGGCCGGGGCGCACTTCTGGTCGGCCGGACCTGAGGGCGTACGCGTGCCCGAAGCGGTGCGGGTGGCGGCCGAGGGGGCCGCCGTACCACGTACGGAGCACGTCGGGGCCGAGTCGCCGTCGCTCCCGCCGACGTCACCGCCACGGCTGCCGCCGACCGCCGCTCACGAGGCCGAGGCCGCCGGTGACCGGATCGTGGTCGACGTCAACGGCAAGGTGCGGCGGCCGGGGGTCCAGCACCTGAGGGCCGGAGCGCGAGTCGCCGACGCGCTGCGCGCGGCCGGGGGCGTGGTCGCGGGGACGGATCTCACCGGTCTCAACCGCGCCCGGATTCTTGTGGACGGCGAACAGGTGGTGGTGGGACTCCCCACGGCCCCGCAGCCTCCGGGACCTGCCGGGGTGCCGGGTCCGGGCGGCGGAGGGCAGGCGCCGGCCGTACCTCTGAGCCTCGGCACCGCCACCACCGAGCAGTTGGAGACGCTGCCGGGGGTCGGGCCCGTCCTGGCCCAGCACATCGTCGACTACCGCGTCGAGCACGGCGGATACGGCTCCGTGGACGAACTGCGGGAAGTCACGGGCATCGGCGACCGGCGGTTCGCCGATCTCCGGCCCCTGGTGCGGCCATGACCCCGGACACCGGCACGGTCCGCCGAGAGGGCTCCGCCGCCCACGCTCCCGGTACGCGTACCGGGACGGGCGAGGGGCAGGAGGGGCCGGCCGATCTGCGGTTGGTGCTTTTGGCCCTCGCCGCATGGGCGTCGGCCGCTCTCTGCCTCGTCGCGCCGGGGGCCTGGACGGCGGCAGGGGTCGCCGTCCTGCTCGCGGCCTCCCTGGTGCTCCTGCGTGCGGCACGGGGCGAGCGGGGTGGCCGGCCCGGCGGGAGGATCGCGGTGAGCGCCGTACTGCTCTGCGCCGCGGCGGGGGCCGCCTCGGCGGGACTCCATGGGGCCGATGTGCGCCGGGGGCCGGTACCGGGGCTGGCGCGGGCCCACGCGGAGGTGGAGGCGGAGGTGACCGTCACCTCCGATCCGGTACGGACGCGGGCCCAGGTACGCGGCAGCCGGAGCATGCCGGCCCTGCTGCTGATCGATGCCGAGATCACCCGCCTCGTGGGGCCGGCCTCCCGGTCCGGCTCCGGGCGGGGCGGGGAGGCGTACCGGCTCCGTACGCCGGTCGTCCTGATGGTGTCGCCCGGGGACGGGGCCGCGACTCACGCATGGCAGAGCCTGCTGCCCTCGACCGCCCTGCGGATCGGCGGCCGGCTCGTGCCCCCGATGCGGGAGGGTGAGCGGAGCGCGGCCACTCTGCGGGTGGCGGCGGGCACCGCACCACGGATCGTCACCGGGCCCGCGTCGGCGCAGCGGCTGGCGGGGGAGCTGCGTGAGGGGCTGCGCCGGGCCACCGAGGACCTCGGCCCGGACGCCCGAGCGCTGCTGCCCGGGCTGGTGGTCGGTGACACCTCGCGCGTCCCGACCGAGCTGCACGACGCCTTCCGGTCCACCGATCTCACTCACCTGCTCTCCGTCTCCGGGGCAAATCTTTCGATTCTCCTCTTTCTGTTGATCGGCCCACCGAGCGCCGCCCTGAGCGCCGAACGGCGAGGGCTCGCGCCCCGGTTGGGGCTGACCCTGCGGGCGACGGCGCTCGTCGGCGGCTTGGTCACTCTCGCCTTCGTGATCGTCTGCCGCCCGGAGCCGAGCGTGCTGCGCGCGGCGGCGTGCGGACTGATCACGCTCCTGGCCATCGGGACCGGCCGGCGCCGAGCCCTGATTCCCGCGCTGGCGGCGGCAGTTCTCCTGCTGGTGCTGTACGACCCGTGGCTCGCGCGGAGTTACGGCTTCCTGCTCTCCGTCCTCGCGACCGGATCGCTGCTCACTCTCGCGCCACGCTGGGGAGCGGCCCTGTCCCGGAAGGGGGTGCCGTCCAGGCTCGCCGAGGTGCTGGCCGCCGCCTCGGCGGCGCAGGCCGTCTGCGCGCCCGTGATCGTGGTGCTGGCCTCCCGGGTGAGCCTGGTGGCGATCCCGTGCAACCTGCTCGCCGAGTTCGCGGTGGCGCCCGCGACGGTCCTCGGGTTCGCCGTGCTGGCCGTGGCGCCGGTGTCGATGCCCGCGGCGGAGCTGTTGGCCCGGATCGCGGGGTGGCCGGTGGAGTGGATCGCCGTCATCGCCAGAACGGGCGCCGGGCTGCCCGGGGCGGAGGCGGCCTGGCCCGGAGGCTGGGGAGGGGCGGCGCTGCTCGCCGGGGCGACGCTCCTCGCGGTGGCGGGCGCCCGCCACGCGGGCCGGCACCCCTGGGTCTGCTCGGCCGCCGCTCTCCTGCTCGTCCTCGCGGTTTTCCGACCCGTGCCGTTGACCCGCATGGTGACGGGATGGCCCCCGCCCGGCTGGGCCTTCGCCATGTGCGACGTGGGGCAGGGCGATGCGCTGGTGCTCGCGGCGGGGGAGGGGGCGGGGGTCGTCGTGGACGCGGGGCCCGAACCGGCCCCCGTGGACAGGTGCCTGCGGGAACTGGGCGTGAGACGGGTGCCGCTGCTGGTGCTGACGCATTTCCACGCGGACCACGTACGCGGGCTGCCCGGCGTACTGCGGGGCCGGTCGGTGGGCGCGGTCCAGACGACCGGCCTCGAACAGCCCGCGGAGCAGGCGGCGTTCGTGCGGAGGACCAGCGCCGCCGCGGGAGTGCCGGTGATCCCGGTGGCCGCGGGGGAGCACCGGCGTATCGGGGCCTTGGACTGGCAGGTTCTGTGGCCGGGAGCGCCGGGAGCGCCGGGACCGCCGAGAGTGCCGGGAGCGCCGGGAGTGCTGGGAGCCGCGGGGGCGGCGGTCGGTGGCGTACCGGTGGAGCCGAACGACTCCAGCGTCACCCTGCTGGTCACGGCGCGCGGCGGCCTGCGGCTGCTGCTCCTGGGCGACCTCGAACCCCCGGCCCAGCAGGCGCTGATACGCGCGCATCCCGAGCTGTCCGCCGTGGACGTGCTCAAGGTGGCGCACCACGGCTCCGGGTTCCAGGACCCCCGGCTGACGCGCCGGTTGCGACCGAGGGTCGCGCTCATCTCATGCGGTGCCCAGAACCCGTATGGGCACCCTGCCCCGCGCACGGTGGCGGCGCTGGCGGCGGGCGGCGCGAAGGTCCTGCGTACGGATGTGGACGGGGCGATCGCCGTGAGCGGCGCGGGAGCGGGACTACGGGTGGTGGGCCGCCGGTAGGGGCGGACGGCAGGGGTGGACGGTGGGGGTGGACGGTAGAGGTGGATGGTCCGCAATACGGATCAATGTGTGAGAGGTGGCGTCAATAAGGATCTTCGGTAGCAGCCCGGCACAGCTCCAGCCATCCCCGCATGAGAGGCTCTGTTTGCCTCGAACGCGGCAAGAGTGATCGAATGCATTTTCGTCGGTGGGCCGCTGCTCCGACAACGACGTCCAGCTGTAGGGGCCCTCAGGTGATCGCCCCCGGGAGTGCAGCATGTTCGGCCGTTTGTTTCGCAGCAATGGACAGGCGGGTGCCGCGTCCAGCGGCGCTCTCGCCGGTGTCACCGTGCCGCAGTCCGCAGGCATGATCAGCTGCCGGGTACTGGACCCGGTCGACCAGCCGGTTCTGCAGGCGGAGTTCGTCGTCACGGACGCCTCGGGCCGCAGGGTCTTCGGCGGCGACACCGACCCGTACGGCAGAATCCTTGCCGCGGTGCCGGCGGGCGAATACCGACTGGGTGTCACCTCCGAGGGCTTCACTCCCTTCCACGGATCGGTCACGGTGACCGAGAACGGGCACGCGGGCCTCGGTGACGTACGCCTCCAGCTGTCGCAGCCCCCGCAGCTCCCCACCCCCGGCGACTGGGAGATCGAGCCGACGCACAGCCAGATCGGCTTCGTGGCGCGGCACATCGGCATGGCCCGCGTCCACGGCAGGTTCAACACCTTCGCCGGTGCCATCCGTATCGCGGAGCACATGGAGGACTCGGCGATGCACGTGATCATCGACGCCGCCTCCATCGACACCAACGTCCAGATGCGTGACGACCACCTGCGCTCGGGCGACTTCCTGGACGTCGGCCGCTTCCCGACGCTGGAGTTCTACAGCGAGCGCTTCGTCCACCGCGGCGGGACCCGATGGGCCGTCACCGGCGCGCTCACCCTGCACGGCGTCAGCCGCACGGTCACGCTGGAGACCCAGTACCTCGGTCTCGGCAACGGGCTGGAGGGCGAGGCCCGGGCAGCCTGCCGGGCCACCACCGAACTGCACCGCGAAGATTTCACCCTCACCTGGCAGACGATGCTGGCCAAGGGGATCGCGGTCGTCGGCTCCAGCATCTCCATCGAGATGGACATCCAGATCGTCCAGAAGAGCTGAACCCCGGCAGGGCTCCCGGGCGGCAGCGCTCCCTGACGGCCGGGAGCCCGGGAGTCGCGAGCCAGGGCTGCCCTAGGGGGTCTCCAGCCAGCCCTCGTACTCCGCCGCGAACGCGTCGAGGGCGGCGGCGTCGAGCAGCCCGTCCGGGTCTTCCACGACAACCAGCCACTGGGCGTCCTCGGCGTCGTCCTCCCCGGCGAGCGCGTCCCTCAGCAGCTGCGGTTCCTCCCCGACGGTGAAGCGGTCGGGGAGCTCCTCCGCCACCTCTTGGGCGGCGTCACGGTCGGGCAGCACCAGCACATGTCTCACATCGCTCACCCACCCATTCTCACCTGTTCGGGTCTGTGGACCGGACCACGGTGGGCACGCGGTCACGGGCACCGGCTTGGGGCGCCGGGGGCCGGGGGCCGGCGGTCCGTGGCCGAGGCTCCGGGGGTGGGTGGGCGCAGTCGACCGGCTCACTCCGTCACGGGCACCCACTCGTCCAGCAGACCGACGACGTCGCGCCAGGCCCGCCGCGCGTGCACCGGGTGGTGACCGACGCCCGGGAGTACGGTCAGGCCGTCCGTCGGATGGTGAAAGGCGTGCAGGGCGCCTCCGTAGACCACCAAGCGCCAGTCCACGCCCGCAGCACGCATCTCGGCGGTGAACGCTTCCCGTTGGACGGGCGGCATGATCGGATCCTCCGACCCGACCCCGGCCCACACGGGGCACCGGATGCGCGCCGCCTCGCCCGGTCGGCCGGTGGTCAGCGCGTTGACCGTCCCGATCCCGCGCAGGCCGACGCCGTCACGGCCGAGTTCCAGCGCGATCGCACCCCCGGTGCCGTAACCGATGGCGGCGATCCGGTCCGGATCGGTCCTGGGTTCGGCGCGCAGCACGTCCAGTGCCGCGTGGCCGATCCGCCTCATCCGGTCGGGATCGGCGAGCAGAGGGGTCACGTGCGCGAGCATCTCCGCAGGGTCGTCGAACCAGCGTCCGCCGTTGATGTCGAAGACCAGCGCTACGTAACCCAGCTCGGCCAGGGCGTCGGCGCGGCGGCGCTGGAAGTCGCTCAGCCCCGGTCCCTCGGGCCCGATCAGGACGGCCGGCCGGGGGCCCGCGCCTTCCGGGAGCGCGAGGTGCCCGACCATCGTCAGGCCGTCGGCCGGGTACTCGACCGAGCACGTGGTCACCTTCGTCCTGCTCGTCGTCGTCATGCCGAGGACCGTAACGGTCCCCGGGGCGCGCGCCACGGTGTTCGCCCCCTGGCAGAAACATCGGCACCAGCCTTGGCGGACGCGTCGGCAGGCACTTCGGCGGCGCCCTGCCTCCCCGCCCCCGCCCCCTGCCTCCCCGCCCCCTGCCTCCCCGCCCCCTGCCTCCCCGCCCCCTGCCTCCCCGCCCCCTGCCTCCCCGCCCCCTGCCTCCCCGCCCCCTGCCTCCCCGCCCCCAGCCCGTGCCCCGCGCACCGAGCCGGGCGGGCTGTCGGCGGGGCGTGGGATGCTGGACGGCGATGGCCACCAGAAGGAATCCCACCGACGACCCGCTCGCCCCTCTCACGCTCGCCGTGGGCCAGGAGGACCTCCTCCTCGACCGCGCCGTGCAGCAGGTGGTGGCGGCAGCCCGTGCCGCGGACGCCGACACCGACGTCCGCGATCTCGCCTCGGAGCAGTTGCAGCCCGGCACGCTCGCCGAGCTGACCAGCCCGTCCCTCTTCGCCGAGCGGAAGGTGGTGATCGTCCGCAACGCCCACGATCTCTCCGCCGACACCGTCAAGGACGTCAAGGCGTACCTCGAATCCCCGGCCGAGGAGATCACCCTGGTGCTGCTCCACGCGGGCGGCGCCAAGGGCAAGGGCCTGCTGGACGCGGCCAGGAAGGCCGGGGCGCGCGAGGTCGCCTGCCCCAAGACGACGAAGCCGGCCGAGCGGCTCGCCTTCGTACGGTCGGAGTTCCGGGCGCTGGGCCGTTCCGCCACCCCGGAGGCATGCCAGTCCCTCGTGGACTCCATCGGCAGCGATCTGCGGGAGCTGGCGAGCGCCGTGTCGCAGCTGGTCGCGGACGTGGAGGGCACCATCGACGAGGCCGTCGTCGGGCGGTACTACACGGGCCGCGCCGAGGCGTCCTCGTTCACCGTCGCCGACCGGGCGGTCGAGGGCCGGGCGGCCGAGGCCCTGGAGGCACTGCGCTGGTCGCTGTCGACGGGGGTTGCCCCCGTCCTCATCACCAGCGCCCTCGCGCAGGGGGTCCGGGCCATCGGCAAGCTCTCCTCGGCCCGGGGCGGCCGCCCCGCCGACCTGGCTCGCGAGCTGGGCATGCCGCCGTGGAAGATCGACCGGGTGCGCCAGCAGATGCGCGGCTGGACCCCGGACGGGATCGCCGCGGCGACGCTGGCCGTGGCCGCCGCCGACGCGGGCGTCAAGGGCGGCGGGGACGACCCGGAGTACGCCCTGGAGAAGGCGGTCGTCGCCGTGGCACGAGCGGCCCGCGCGGGCCGCTGAGCCCGGGCCGCTGAGCCCGAGCCGCTGAGCCCGAGCCACTGAGCCCGAGCCACTCAGCCCGAGCCACTCAGCCCGGGCTGCCGAGCCACCCCGCTGAGCCCGGTGCGCCGAGCCCGAGCCGCCGAGCCCGAGCCCGAGCCACTCAGCCCGGGCTGCCGAGCCACCCCCCCCGGTGCCCCCGTGACCCGTACGGCCGCACGCGTCGAGCGACGTCCGCCGGAGCCACCGGAACCTGGGCGACGTGCACCGGCACACGCGGAAAGGCCCCGTTCGTCGCCCTGGGGAGGGGACGAACGGGGCCTTTCCGTTCACGCTGTATGTGCCGCACCCGCGTGGCGAACGCAGGTTCGGTGTGCGGCACGGGGTGCCGGTCAGGAGCGGGAGAGAGGGCCCGCTGTGTCCGTTCCGGCGATCACATCAGGGTGCTCAGGCGCTGAGGGCGGCAACCTTGGAGGCCAGGGCCGACTTCTTGTTGGCCGCGGCGTTCTTGTGGATGACACCCTTGGAGACGGCCTTGTCGAGCGCGCGGGAAGCGTCGCGAGCGGCCGTGGTGGCCTTCTCGACGTCACCGGCGACGGCAGCCTCACGGGCCTTGCGGATCGCGGTCTTGAGCGACGACTTGACGGCCTTGTTGCGCAGGCGCGCCTTCTCGTTGGTCTTGTTCCGCTTGATCTGGGACTTGATGTTCGCCACGAGAGAGCCTTTTCAGGTTCGTTGGATCTTCTGAGTGCGCCACGCCACTCCGAGGAGTCGTCCGGAGGAGTCGGCCAAGAGCCACGAGGCACAGCTGCCCACGGTACCAGTCACCCTCCTACCGGCCCAAACCCGTGGCTGCCGCCCAGGCGTGGGACGATGGAAGCTACGTATAGATCCGACCGACCCGACATCGACCCGAGACACGGCGTTCGGCGTCTCAAGAATCAGGACCCTGCGTGCCCGCGACTCCCACCAACGTGCCCGCGCCGAGCCGTACCGACCCGGCGCTGATCCGCAACTTCTGCATCATCGCGCACATCGACCACGGCAAGTCGACCCTTGCCGACCGGATGCTCCAGCTGACGGGCGTGGTCGACCAGCGGCAGATGCGCGCTCAGTACCTCGACCGGATGGACATCGAGCGCGAGCGCGGTATCACCATCAAGTCCCAGGCGGTCCGTCTGCCGTGGGCGCCCACCACGGCGGAGGGCAAGGGCGGCACCCACATCCTCAACATGATCGACACCCCCGGTCACGTGGACTTCACGTACGAGGTGTCGCGTTCGCTCGCCGCCTGCGAGGGCACGGTCCTGCTGGTCGACGCCGCCCAGGGCATCGAGGCGCAGACCCTGGCCAACCTGTACCTGGCCATGGAGAACGACCTCACCATCGTCCCGGTGCTGAACAAGATCGACCTTCCGGCGGCGCAGCCCGAGAAGTTCTCCGAGGAGCTGGCGAACCTCATCGGCTGCCAGCCGGAGGACGTGCTCAAGGTCTCCGCGAAGACCGGTGTCGGCGTGGACGCGCTGCTGGACCGGGTGGTCCGGGACGTCCCGGCCCCCGTGGGCGTCGCGGACGCCCCCGCCCGCGCGATGATCTTCGACTCGGTCTACGACTCCTACCGGGGCGTCGTCACGTACGTCCGTGTGGTCGACGGCCAGCTCAACAAGCGCGAGCGCATCCGGATGATGTCGACCGGTGCCACGCACGAGCTGCTGGAGATCGGTGTCTCCTCCCCGGAGATGACCCCGGCGGACGGCCTCGGCGTGGGTGAGGTCGGTTACATCATCACCGGCGTGAAGGACGTCCGTCAGTCCAAGGTCGGTGACACGATCACCTCCCTGCACGGCGGGGCGACCGAGGCGCTGGGCGGGTACAAGGACCCGAAGCCGATGGTGTTCTCGGGGCTCTACCCGCTGGACGGATCGGACTACCCGGACCTGCGCGAGGCGCTGGACAAGCTCCAGCTCAACGACGCGGCCCTGGTGTACGAGCCGGAGACCTCCGCCGCGCTGGGCTTCGGTTTCCGCGTGGGCTTCCTGGGCCTCCTCCACCTCGACGTGATCCGCGAGCGCCTGGAGCGCGAGTTCGGTCTCGACCTCATCGCCACCGCGCCCAACGTGGTCTACCGCGTGACGATGGAGGACGGCACCGAGCACACCGTCACCAACCCGAGCGAGTTCCCCGAGGGCAAGATCGACTCGGTCCACGAGCCGGTCGTCCGGGCCACCGTCCTCGCGCCCAGTGAGTTCATCGGCGCGATCATGGAGCTCTGCCAGAACCGGCGCGGCACCCTGATCGGCATGGACTACCTCTCCGAGGACCGGGTGGAGATCCGCTACACCCTGCCGCTCGCGGAGATCGTCTTCGACTTCTTCGACCAGCTGAAGTCCAAGACCCGCGGGTATGCCTCGCTCGACTACGAGCCCACCGGCGAGCAGTCGGCGCAGCTCGTCAAGGTCGACATCCTGCTGCACGGCGACAAGGTGGACGCGTTCTCCGCCGTCACCCACAAGGACAAGGCGTACGCCTACGGCGTGCGGCTCGTCGCCAAGCTGCAGAAGCTCATTCCCCGGCAGAACTTCGAGGTGCCGATCCAGGCGGCCATCGGGTCCCGGGTCATCGCCCGTGAGACCGTCCGCGCCATCCGCAAGGACGTCCTCGCCAAGTGCTACGGCGGTGACATCTCCCGTAAGCGGAAGCTGCTGGAGAAGCAGAAGGAAGGCAAGAAGCGGATGAAGATGGTCGGCAACGTCGAGGTGCCGCAGGACGCGTTCATCGCCGTCCTGTCGACCGACGAGGACGGCGGCGACGGCAAGGGCAAGAAGTAGCCCCGCCCCGCACGGCTCTGCCCAGCACGGCCCCGCGGCCGCACCCGCCGCGGCATCCGCGCACGGCCTCACGGCGCGCCCCGGTTCGTCTCCGCCGGGCGTACGGGTGAGGTGTTCGAGGCGTCACACGTTCGGGCCCCTGTTCCTCCGCACAGCGCGGAGGGGCAGGGGCCCGTTCGTTATCAACCGGCGGCCCGTGGCCTCTTACGCGAGGACCGGACGCGCTTTACCCTGATCACGGCTCGAATAGTTACTCGCCAGTTAAACAAGCCGGTGGTGAGCCGGCCGTACGCCCGGTGGTGAGCCGGTCGTACAGGGCGCGAACAGCCGAGCGAGCGGGACGAGCAGGACGCGCGGTGGATCAGGATCACGCGCAGAGCGGGAACGAGAAGCAAGCAGAGACAGCAGGATCACCAAGCGGCCGGTCGTAGTGATGCCGCAGGCCCGGAGGACGTCGTGAGCGACACACCACAGACCCTGATCGACAACCGACCGCCCTCCGTGGCGAACCTCTTCGTCGAGCGGGTGGCCGCCACCCCGGACGGCGAGGCGTACCGCTACCCGGTGCCGTCGTCCACGGGCGAGGGCCCGGACGAGTGGAAGTCGCTGAGCTGGGGCGAGTCCGCCGAGCGGGTGTACGCCATCGCGGCGGGCCTGATCGCGCTCGGCGTGGAGCCGGAGCAGCGGGTCGCGCTGGCGTCCTCCACCCGGGTCGAGTGGATCCTCGCCGACCTGGGCGTGATGTGCGCCGGGGCCGCGACGACCACGGTCTACCCCTCCACCAACACCGAGGAGTCCGCCTTCATCCTGGCCGACTCCGAGAGCCGGGTGCTGATCGCGGAGAACGCGGCCCAGGTCGCGAAGGCCCGCGATGCCCGCGCCGAGCTTCCGAACCTCACCCATGTCGTCGTCGTCGACCCGGCCGGCACCGAGCCCGCCGAGGGCGACCCCGAGGGGTGGCTGCTGACCCTCGCCGAGCTGGAGGCCCGGGGGACCGCGCACCTGGCGGAGCACCCGGAGGCCGTCAAGGAGCGGGTGTCGGCCATCACCGCCGATCAGCTGGCCACCCTGATCTACACCTCCGGCACCACCGGGCGGCCCAAGGGCGTGCGGCTGCCGCACGACAACTGGTCGTACATGGCCAAGGCGATTCCCGCGACCGGCCTGATCACCGCCGACGACGTCCAGTACCTCTGGCTGCCGCTCGCGCACGTCTTCGGCAAGGTACTGATCTCCGGCCAGATCGAGGTGGGCCACGTCACGGCCGTCGACGGCCGGGTCGACAAGATCATCGAGAACCTCCCGGTGGTCCGGCCCACCTACATGGCCGCCGTCCCGCGCATCTTCGAGAAGGTCTACAACGGCGTCGCGGCCAAGGCCCGCGCCGGTGGCGGGGCCAAGTACAAGATCTTCCAGTGGGCCGTGGGCGTCGCCCGCGAGTACGCCAAGGTCTCGCAGGACAACTTCCGCCGTACGGGCACCGCCTCGGTCCCCTTCGCCCTCGGCGCCAAGCACAGGGCCGCCGACGCCCTCGTCTACGCGAAGATCCGCGAGGCGTTCGGCGGCCGGCTGCGGGCCTGCGTCTCCGGCTCCGCCGCCCTCGCCCCGGACATCGGCTACTTCTTCGCCGGTGCGGGCGTGCACATCCTGGAGGGGTACGGCCTCACCGAATCCAGCGCCGCCTCCTTCTGCAACCCCGGCGAGGCCTACCGCACCGGCACCGTCGGCAAGCCGCTCCCCGGCACCGAGGTCCGCATCGCCGACGACGGCGAGGTGCTGCTGCGCGGCCCCGGCATCATGGAGGGCTACCACCGGCTCCCGGACAAGTCGGCCGAGGTGCTGGAGTCCGACGGCTGGCTGCACACCGGCGACATCGGCGAGCTCTCCGTCGACGGGTACCTGAGCATCACCGATCGCAAGAAGGACCTGATCAAGACCTCGGGCGGCAAGTACGTCGCGCCGGCCGAGGTCGAGGGGCAGTTCAAGGCGGTCTGCCCGTTCGTCTCCAACATCCTGGTGCACGGCGCGGACCGGAACTTCTGCACCGCGCTCATCGCCCTGGACGAGCCCGCGATCCTGGGCTGGGCCGCCGAGAACGGCCTGGACGGCAGGACGTACGCCGAAGTGGTGGCCGCCCCGCAGACCGTCGAGCTGATCGAGGGCTACGTCAAGACGCTCAACGAGGGGCTCCAGCGGTGGCAGACCATCAAGAAGTTCCGCCTGCTCCCGCGTGACCTGGACATCGAACACGGTGAGCTGACCCCCAGCCTCAAACTGAAGCGGCCGGTCGTCGAACGCGAGTACAAGGCGCTGATCGAGGACATGTACGCGGGGACGCGCGAGGCCTGATCCCCGGGCACGGGGCGGGGCGGTACGGCTGCGGCCGTGCCGCCCCGCGGTGTTCTCACGGGTCCCCCGGGATTCGCGGGACCGGCCGCGACCGGTGAGCCCGCCCGCTGCGAGGTCCGGGGGACCGCTGTCGCGACCCGGGGCGCGGGCCTCGCGCCGCGGGACGTCCGCGCTCCCCGGGGCCTACGCCATGCGCCCGCCGTGCGCCCCGGCGTGCGACCCGCGCGGGGCTGGTGTGTATTCATTCTCCCAGTTCGGTAACTCCGTGCGCCTGTGCGCGGCCGGTCTGTCACTCTGTCGTTGTCGGCGGCGTTTCGAGATCCGGAGGAGCCGCACCGTGGGGCCAATTCCACTGCAACGGGCCACCATTCACCGGCCCGGTGACACCGACGCGGGCGGGGCTGACGGTCCGCCGCTCGTCAGTACGACCAGCCTGCCCGCGACACCCCAGTCTCCTTCCGGTGCCCGCAGGTTCGTCCGTGCCGTGCTCGCCGAATGGGCCGGGTTCGGGGTGCCGGCCGCCGTGGGGTTCAGCGACCGGCTCGCCGACGACCTGGTGAACGTCGCCAGTGAGCTGGTCACCAACGCCGTGGTGCACGCCGGGACCGTGGTCGACGTGCTGGTGCGCCTGGAACACGCGACCGGCGAGGAACCCGCGGCCGTGGTCCTTGAAGTCACCGACCACCATCCGGCCCGTGCGACCGGTGAGAGTTCCGGGGAGCGGGAGCCGGCCACCGTCGTCAAGGCGCTCCCCGGCGCGGGCTCGGCCACCCCGCCCACCGCCACCACCCCTACCGTCACCGTCACCACCGCGCCCGCCACGCCGGCCCCCGCACCTGCCGCCACCACCGCGGCCCCCGCCGAGCCGCCCGCCGCCGGGGTGCCCACCGGGGACCCGTACGGCCTGGCCGAGTACGGCCGGGGGCTCGACCTCGTCGCCGCGCTCTCCGTCGCCTGGGGCATCACCTACCGCACCGGGCACAAGACCGTCTGGGCCCGGCTCCCGGTGGACGACTGGGCTGCTCCCGCCCAGGCCCGCGCGGACGTCCCGGTCGAACACCGGAAGGGCGAGGCCCCGGCCGGACCGGCCACGGGGCATCCGGTCCACGTGCCCCCGCAGCCCTCCGCCGATCTGCTGGTGCCCGCCGCCCCGCCCGGGAAGCGCGACGACAGCGTCTGGGACCACCAGGGCGCGCTCGCCTTCCTCGCTGAGGCGTCCGACCTGCTCACCGGGCAGCTGGACGAGGAACTCGTGGCGACCATAGCGGGCCGGATGCTCGTCCCCCGTCTCGTCGACTGGTGCGCGATCTGGCTGGACGAGGAGGGCTCCGGCGCCCCGGGCGCACCCCGCCTCACCCGGGTACGGCACGGCGAGGATTCCGGCGCCGGCCCGCTGGGCGGGGCGCTGGAGAACGAGCCGTTCCGGCTGCCGGGCGGCGCCGGACCGGGATCCGTACCGTTGCCCTGGCCGCCGGGCGGACGCGAGCCGGGCGCCCACGACGGGGCCGCCCTCGCCTGCACCATCACGGCCGGGGGCCGCACGTTCGGCACCGTGCTCGTCGGCCGCGACCACGACTCCGGCGCCGAACTGCCCGAGGCCGTGGTCCGGGTCGTGGAGGACTTCGTACGCCGCCTCGGCCAGGCGGTCGGGGCCGCCCGCGCGTACACCCGGCAGGCCACCATCAGCCGCATCCTGCAGCGCGGACTGCTGCCCAACAAGGTCGCCGACATCCCCGGCATGAGCAGCGCCCTCGTCTACGAGCCGAGCGACGACGGTGTGGTCGGGGGTGATTTCTACGACATCTTCCCGTGCCCCGAGGGCCGCTGGTGCTTCGTCCTCGGCGACGTCCAGGGCAGCGGCCCGGAGGCAGCCGTGGTGACCGGCCTGGCCCGGCCCTGGCTCCGGCTGCTGTCCCGCGAGGGCTTCGGGGTGGGCGAGGTCCTGGACCGGCTCAACCGGCTGCTGCTCGACGACGCCATGGAGGCCGCGGAGGCCGCCGCCCTGATGGTCGCGGCGGCGGGCGGGCAGCAGCTCACGGACGGCGGGCAGTCCCGCTTCCTGTCCTTGCTCTACGGCGAGGTCGTGCCGCTCCCCGGCGGCGGCGCCCGGTGCACGGTGGCCAGCGCGGGCCACCCGCTGCCGCTGCTGCTGAGCCCGGACGGGACGGTACGCCCGGTCGCCGAGCCGCAGGTGCTGCTCGGGGTCGTGGAGGACGTGGCGTACGAGAGTCAGACCTTCGACCTGGAACCGGGCGACAGTCTGCTCTGCGTCACCGACGGGGTCACCGAGCGGCGCTCCGGCTCCGCGCTCTTCGACGACGGCGACGGACTCGCCCGCGCCCTCGCGCCCTGCGCGGGGCAGAGCGCGAGGGAGGTCGCGGAGTGCATCCGCCGGGCCGTGCACGGCTTCTCGGATACGCCTCCGGACGACGACGTGGCGTTGCTGGTGCTGCGCGCGGACTGAGGGCCCCGGCAGGTGGCGCCGGGGGAGACGCCGCCCGCCGGGGTCCGGCTCACTCCTCGCCGGGATGCTCCTCGGTGACCCGGGAGTCGGAGAGGGTGAGCGCTCCGGCCGCCGCGATCAGGCCGACGACGACGGCCAGGACGGCGTAGGTGATCCGCTCACCGTGGAAGAAGGACGCCACCAGGTCGCTGCTCCAGGTGCCGGCGGGCAGCCGGGTGGTGACCAGCGCCGCGATCAGGGTGCCGACCACGGCGGTGCCGACGCTGGTGCCGACCTCCTGGGCGGTGTCGTTGAGCGCCGTACCGATCGACGTGCGGTTGGCGGGCATCGCGTCGACGAGCGCGATGGCGCAGATCGTCATGACGGTGCGCAGCCCGACGGTCATCAGGACCATGCAGGCCGCGATGGCGCCGTAACCGTGGCTGACGCCCCAGGAGAGGCCGGTCAGCGAACCGGCCAGGCAGGCCGCGCCGACCAGGCAGGCGACGCGGTGGCCGAACCTGCCCGCGAGCCATTCGGAGAACGGGGTCGCGACGATCATGGTGATGATGAGCGGCAGATTCGCCAGCCCGGCCCGGACGGGGCTCCACCCGTAGGCGTACTGGAAGTGGAGGATCAGCCCGAACATCACGGCGGCCATCGCGATGGCGGTGCCGATCTGCGCGATGGCCGCGCCGCGGACCACGCCGTTGCCGAAGAGCTTGAGGTCCAGCATGGGCGCGCGGCTGCGGCGCTCGTGCGTCACGAACCCGATGCCGGCGGCGACGGCGCCGAGGACCGAGGCCAGGGTGGCCGCGGAGAGCCAGCCGTGCTCGACGCCGCTGGTCAGCGCATAGCAGGCGAGACCGATGGTGATGACGCTCAGCGCGGCACCCGGCAGATCGAGCTTGTCGCGGGTCAGATCCTCGGGCCGGTCGGCCGGGACGCCGAGGCGGACACCGACGGCCGCGATCAGCGCGATCGGGGCGTTGACGAGCAGCAGCCACTGCCACCGCGCGTGGGCCAGGGCGGTGCCGCCCAGCAGGGGCCCGAGGACGAAGCCGGACATGCCGACGACGATCATCAGCGTCATCGCGCGCATCCGCAGCGCTTTGTCGTCGAAGAGCCGGAAGACCAGCGAGTTGGTGATGGGGGCCATCGCCGCCGCGGCGATGCCGAGACCGGCCCGCAGGGCGATGAGCTCCCCGGTCGTGGTGACGGCGGCGACGGCCAGGCTCAGCAGGCCGAACACCGCGAGGCCCACCAGCAGCACACGCCGGCGCCCGAGCCGGTCGGCCATCGAACCCGCCGTCAGCAGCAGGCCGCCGAACGTCAGCGAGTACGCGCTGGTGACCCACTGCAGCGCGGTGGTGCCGCTGCCGAGGTCCCGGCCGATGGTGGGCAGCGCGATCGAGAGCAGGGTGTTGTCGACCATCTCGACGAAGAAGGCCAGGCAGAGCGCGGCCAGGGGTATCCATGCGGCGCGCAGGGACGGATAGGTGCGCGACGCGCCGGGCGGCGCGGCGGTGGTGGCGGTCGTGGTCATGGCGGGCCTCCTCGCGGAACGCCGCCGACTATCGAACGACGTTCTATAGAACGTTGTTCCAAGATAGAACGACGTTCGATGATGATGCAAGCTGTGATTGGATGGGGTACATGACAGGCCCGCGACCACGACCCGCCGACCGCCCTTCCCGAGGACGGCAACGTGCCTCGCACTCCATCGAGGCCGTGCTCACGGCGGCCGTGGACCTGCTCGACGAGGCGGGCGAGCCGGCGCTCACCCTCCGCGCCCTCGCCGCCAGGCTCGGCACCGGCGTCGGCAGCATCTACTGGTACGTCTCCGGCAAGGACGAGCTGCTCGACCGGGCCATCGACCACGTGCTCGGCGGGGTGCTGACCGCGGTCGAGGGGCAGGCGAGCAGCGGCGACCCCATCGACGACCTGCGTGTGATGGCCGTCACGCTCTTCGACGCGATCGTCGACCGGCCCTGGCTGGGCGGGCACTTCATGCAGAACCTCAGCTCCCGGGGCAACTCGCTGCGGCTCTACGAGGAGCTCGGGCAGCGCACCCTCCGGCTCGACCTCACGCCGAAGCAGCGGTTCCACGCCGTCTCGGCGGTCGTGGGCGTCGTCGTCGGCAACGCCGCCGACATGGGGCAGGAACCGCCCCGCGAGGTGGTCGACGGCTCTGTGGGCCGCGACGAGTTCCTCGGCCGCTACGCCAGCATGTGGCGCGGCCTCGACCCCGAGGAGTACCCCTTCGTGCACGACATCGTCGACGAGTTCGACGGGCACGACGACAAGGAGCAGTTCCTCGCCGGGCTGGAGCTGACGCTCGCGGGCCTCCGCCTCCAGGCGGGAGCCTGACACCGGCCGGAACGCGCGTGGCCCGGGCCACTCCGGCGGCGAGCGACAATGGACGGTATGCCTTCCGTACTGCCCGATGGTGAGCCCGTGCCCGACGACGGGGCGCTGCCCCGCCACGCCCTGGAAGGCGCCGCCGACCGCCCCCTCGGCTTCTACCTGCACGTCCCGTACTGCGCGACCCGCTGCGGGTACTGCGACTTCAACACCTATACCGCCACCGAGCTCCGCGGCTCCGGCGGCGCCCTGGCCTCTCGCGACAACTACGCCGCCCACCTGACCGAGGAGGTCCGTCAGGCCCGCAAGGTCCTCGGCGACGACCCGCGCCCGGTGCGTACGGTCTTCGTCGGCGGCGGTACGCCCACCCTGCTGGCCGCTGCCGACCTGGTCCGCATGCTGGCGGCGATCCGCGACGAGTTCGGGCTCGCCCCGGACGCGGAGATCACCACCGAGGCCAACCCCGAGTCGGTGGACCCGGCCTATCTGGCGGAACTGCGCGAGGGCGGCTTCAACCGGATCTCCTTCGGCATGCAGAGCGCCAGGCAGCACGTGCTGAAGATCCTCGACCGCACCCACACCCCGGGCCGCCCCGAGGCCTGTGTCGCCGAGGCCCGGGAAGCCGGGTTCGACCACGTCAACCTGGACCTGATCTACGGCACCCCCGGCGAGTCCGACGACGACTGGCGGGCCTCCCTGGACGCGGCGATCGGCGCCGGTCCCGACCACGTCTCGGCGTACGCGCTGATCGTGGAGGAGGGCACCCAGCTGGCCCGCCGCATCCGGCGCGGCGAGGTCCCGATGACCGACGACGACGTGCACGCCGACCGCTACCTCATCGCCGACGAGGCGATGGCCGCCGCCGGGTTCTCCTGGTACGAGGTGTCGAACTGGGCCCGTACCCCCGAGGGCCGCTGCCTGCACAACGAGCTGTACTGGCGCGGCGCCGACTGGTGGGGCGCCGGACCGGGTGCGCACAGCCACGTCGGCGGGGTGCGCTGGTGGAACGTGAAGCACCCCGGGGCGTACGCGCAGGCGCTCTCCGAGGGGCGCTCGCCCGGCGCCGGCCGCGAGATCCTCTCCGCCGAGGACCGCCGCGTCGAGCGCGTCCTGCTGGAGCTCCGGCTGCGCGAGGGCTGCCCGCTCTCCCTGCTGAAGCCCGACGGCCTCGCCGCCTCCCGCCGGGTCCTCGACGAGGGCCTGCTGGAGCCGGGACCGTACGAGGAGGGCCGCGCGGTCCTCACGCTGCGCGGGCGGCTCCTCGCCGACGCGGTCGTCCGCGACCTGGTCGACTGAGCCCCGGGCCGGGAACCCGGCTCAGGGCTTGCAGATGTCCTCGGTCAGCCGCAGTTTCGCCGGTGTGCGGCCGGCCGCCTTGCCGCAGACGATCGAACTGACCGCCTGGGCGTTCCGTCCGACGACCTTGACGACATCGATCCCGTGCAGGTTGTCGGCGAGGGACGAGGGCGATCCGGCCAGCGAAATGGTCCCGGTGGGCATGTCGTTGAGCTCGACCGTGTGCAGCAGTGCCCAGGTCTCGGCGGCGCTGCGCGGGGTGTCGCCCCGGGCAGCGGCGTCGTAGAGGGCGGTCGTCGCGGTGTAGGACATGACGATCTGGCCGCTGGCGTAGAGAGGGTTTTGGTACCCCTGCGGCCCGGTCTCCGACTCCGGCCGCTCGGTGCCCTTCGGGAGCAGCGCGGCGAGGGCCGCGCCGGAGCTCGGGTAGAAGTCGGCGCCGCGGTCCGCGGCCATCGGGGCGAGAGCGGTGTAGTAGAGGGTGACCCTGCTGGTGTCGGTGAACGTGGCCTTGGTCAGGTCGTCGCCCGTGAAGAGGGTGATGTCCTTCTCCGCGCAGCCCGTGGTCTGCGACAGCTTCTCCATCAGCGGGTTGACGTCCTCGGCCCTGCCCGCGAAGTACAGCGCGTCCGGAACCGGCCGGGTCCCGCAGATGTCGCTGACGGCGTCGCCCAGGGCGGCGGCGCCGTTGTCGGCGAGCGGGTAGCCGACGTTCTCGCCGACCAGGTAGCCCGCGGCGTCGAGCATCTCCCGGCCCGCGTCACGCTGTTCGATCGTGTACTGGTCCTTGTCCCCGTTCTCCTCCAGCCGGGAGAGCACGACGGCGTGTCCGGTGCGACCCGGGGGTGCGAGCCGGCCCGCGATGAGCCCGAGTGCGTACGTCTGCTCCTTGTCGGTCGCCGCGAGCCCGAAGTAGTTCGACTTCTTCGGCAGTTCGCTGCTGGAGTTGGTGGTGTCCACCACGGCGAGCCCGGCCTTGCGCAGGGCCTCGGTGGCCGCGTCGCTCTCCGTGGTGTTCCGGCCCAGGCCGACGACTCCCACCACGTGCGGGTCCTCGCGGGCCACCTCGATGATCTTCTTCACGGTGACCGTCTGGTGCAGCATGTCCTCGCCGCCGTTGGCGAGCAGCACCTTGAGCTTGACGGGGTGCTTCTTCAGCGGGCTGTTGACCGACTGCTGCTGGAGGTAGACCCCGGTGAGCTCCTCCAGCCCCTTGCGGGTGTCCTCCGTCTTGCCGGCGGTGAGCGGACCGGCGTAGACGACGGTGACGTACGACTCGTCGGCGCCGATCCTGTCGTTCTCGTCCCGGACCGCCTGTTCGACACGCTCGAAGGTGACTTCCGAGCCCAGGCCCCTCAGCTCCAGGTCGTTGCCCCGGGCGAACCGCACCTCGGGCGCCGTGGCGACACCCACGCACTCCCGGGGGCCCGACCGGCTCCACACGGAGTCCGTGTTCCGGTCGGTCAGCGGTCCGTGGCAGTACGTGTCCTGCCAGTGCCTGCTCCACAGGAAGGTGCCGAGCAGGCTCCCGACGAGGACCAGTGCCACCGTGGTCCGGGACATCACGAACCACGCCCACGTCCGGCGGACCCGCGCCGTGCGCAGCCGCGCGTCGGCGTGCGCGTGGTGCAGCTGTTCGGTGGTGAGTGGCAACCGCAGCACCCACGACAGGGCCGACGCCCCGGCGGGGGACTGGCCGACGCTGAGATCGTCCACCCACCGCTGGTAGCGGTCCTGAGCACCCATCCACGGCGCCGGGCCGGCCGGCGGCGGCTGCGAGGGCGTGTGCGTCAGTTCCTCCGCGGCCGGCAGCGTGGCCAGGAGCAGCAGCGGGTCGACCTCGCTGCGGCGCGAGCGCACGTTGTTGATCGCGTTGATCAGCGGCACGCCCCCGTTGTCCCGGGTGGCCGCCGGCAGCAGGACGACCGGGGGGACCGTGCGCTTGCTGCGCCGCCAGTCCCACGCGCGCGGCCGGTAGTTGTGCCGCAGGTCCTCCAGCAGGGCCTGGACCCGCAGCTCCAGATGGAACTGGCGGGCGGCCGCGTCGCCCTCCTCCGCCTCCGCCACCCGGAGCGCGACGGCGGCGGCGCGGGCCCGGATCACCCGCCACGAACCGCTGGGCGACAGCCGGGACCAGCCGTCCGAGGGGTAACCGGTGCTGGAGGCGGCCAGCGACGAGGTGGTGGCGAGCCAGCGGCTGGCCCGCCGCAGCCAGAGCAGCGGGGGCGCCGAGGCCGTCAGCAGCCTTACCACCGCCAGGCCCAGGGCCGCGGCGGCGGCCAGCAGCAGGGTCGCGGTCCAGCCGATTTCGCCGAGCAGGACGCCGAGCACCGCGATGAAGACGGCGCCCAGGAACGTCTCCGGGCGGACGGATTCGCGCAGCGAGCGGGTCCAGTCGTCCGGCCCGGACCTGGTGGGCCGCCAGCGGAGCGTGCCCAGCTCCTCCAGGATGCGGTCGCCCCGGTCGGCCGGGGAAGCGCCGCCCGGCTGCGCGAGCACCCGGGCGGTCGCCTCCTCGATGGCGCCCAGCAGCCGGGACCGGGGGAAGGAGAAGGGCTTGTACTGGCTGCGTTCCCGGGTTTCCCAGGGGCGCTCGCCCAGCCGCCGCACCATGTCGAGCGCCGACTCGTACGGAGAGGTGCCCACGCTCTCCAGCAGCCGTACGGGCACCCGGCGCGGCTCGTTGGCCTGGTCCACCAGGTGCGCGATCTCATGGACCCGGTCGTCGACGTCGGGCCCGGCGGCGGGGTCGTCGGCCTGCGCGACGACGATAGGCATCACCGGCCGGTTGATCCGGTACCGGTCGATGAGTTCCTGCACGAGATGGAAGACCGCGGCTGCCGCCTCGTTGCCACCGTTCCGTTCCCAGGCCCATGGCGCCATCCCCGTGCCCCCCGTCGCAGACGAATCCCGCACCCCCAATTAACCGGTCAGGCGTGCGAGCCGCAGCGATTTCTCCGGATCGGAACCCGATCCTTCGTAACAACCCCTCCGCATCACTCCGGAAGCGTGACGAAATCGATCAATTCCTCCACCCGGCCCAGGAGTTGCGGCTCAAGATCCTTGTAGGAGCGGACCCCCGACAGGATGCGCCGCCAGGCCGCCCCGGTGTTCTCCGGCCATCCCAGCGCCCGGCACACCCCGGTCTTCCAGTCCTGCCCGCGCGGTACGGACGGCCAGCCCGCGATGCCCACCGAGGCGGGCTTCACGGCCTCCCAGACGTCGATGAAGGGGTGGCCCACCACCAGGAGATGCGGATCGGACACCTCCGCCACGATGCGGGACTCCTTGGAGCCCGGCACGAGGTGGTCCACCAGCACCCCGAGCCGCGCGTCCGGACCCGGCCCGAACTCCCGCACGATCGAAGGGAGATCGTCGATGCCCTCCAGGTACTCCACGACCACACCCTCGATCCGCAGATCGTCGCCCCACACCCGCTCGACCAGCTCCGCGTCGTGCCGGCCCTCCACGTAGATCCGCCCGGCCCGCGCCACCCGCGCCCGCGCACCCGGCACCGCCACCGAGCCGGAGGCCGTACGCGCCGGCACCGCAGGACCGCCGGACGGCGGGCGTACGAGCGTCACCACCCGGCCCTCCAGCAGGAAGCCGCGCGGCTCCATCGGGAACACCCGGTGCTTGCCGAACCGGTCCTCCAGCGTCACCACCGGCCCCTGGGCGGACTTCTCCGTGCGGATCACCGCACCGCAGAAGCCGGTGGACACCTCCTCCACGACCAGATCGGCATCGGCGGGCACCTCGGGCACGGGGGCGGACCGCTTCCACGGCGGGGTCAGGTCCGGCTGGTAACTGCGCATGGCACGACGATAATTCGGCCCCCCTCCGCCGTGGTGGAACACCCGCCCCCGGAAGCCGCCCGCTCACCCCACCCGGAAACGCTCCGCCAGCAGCTCCCGCTGCGCCCGTACGAACGCCGCGTCCACCGCCTCCCCGTGTCCGGGCACGTACAGCGCGTCCTCCCCGCCCAGCGCCAGCAGCCGGTCCAGGGCGGCGGGCCACCGGGCCGGCACCGAGTCCGGGCCCGTCTGCGGCTCGCCGGACTCCTCGATCAGGTCCCCGCAGAGCACCACCGCACGCGCCCCCGGTGCCCCGGCCCCCGGCACCAGGACCGCCAGATCGTGCCCCGTATGACCGGGCCCCACGTTGGCCAGCACCACCTCGCGCCCGCCGCCCAGGCCGAGCGTCCAGCGGTGGCACACCTCACGCCCGGGGAGCACCAGCGCGTCCACCGCCTCCGCCGCGTCGTGCTCCGGCAGGCCGTTGCGTACCGCGTCGGCGTGCATCTCGTCCACCGACCGCCGCATCAGCGCGGCCGCCCCGTACGCCCCGAACACCTCGGTGCCCGCGAAGGCCGCCGTGCCGAACACGTGGTCGAAGTGCGGATGGGTCAGTGCGACATGGGTCACCCGTCGGCCCAGCAGCCGCTGCGCCTCGATCCGCAGCCCGACGCCCTCGCGCAGGCTCGCACCGGTGTCCACCACCAGCGCCCGGTCCGCCCCGGCCACCAGAGCGGCGGTCGCGTCCCAGCCCGGAAGGCGTCGGCGGCCCACCCCGTGGCCCAACCGCTCCCAGCCCAGCTCTTCCCAAGAGAGGTCCATGAGGAGACGCTATCCGCATCGACCTGCGCGGTCTCGCGGACCGCGGCCGGTCGCCCTTGCCCGGTGCCCGCCCCGCCCCCGTACACTGGCCGGGGGAAAGCTGGCACTCAGACGCACAGAGTGCCAGGCGGAAGCCACCACGACCGACAGCTGGAGGTGTGCGCGATGCTCAGCGAACGCAGACTTGAAGTGCTGCGCGCCATCGTCCAGGACTACGTCGGCACCGAGGAGCCGGTCGGTTCCAAGGCGCTCACCGAGCGGCACCGGCTCGGGGTCTCCCCGGCCACCGTCCGCAACGACATGGCGGTGCTGGAGGACGAGGGCTTCATCGCCCAGCCGCACACCAGCGCCGGGCGCATCCCCACGGACAAGGGCTACCGCCTCTTCGTGGACCGGCTCGCGGGCGTCAAGCCCCTGTCGTCGCCCGAGCGCCGGGCGATCCACAACTTCCTCGACTGCGCCGTCGACCTCGACGACGTGGTGGCCCGCACGGTACGGCTGCTCGCGCAGCTGACCCGGCAGGTCGCCATCGTCCAGTACCCCTCGCTGACCCGCTCCACGGTGCGTCACGTGGAGCTGCTGGCCCTGTCGCCGGCCCGGCTGATGCTGGTCCTGATCACCGACACCGGCCGGGTCGAACAGCGTATGATCGACTGCCCCGCTCCGTTCGGCGAGACCTCTCTCGCCGATCTGCGGGCCCGGCTCAACAGCCGAGTCGTGGGACGCCGCTTCAGTGACGTCCCGCTGCTCGTGCAGGACCTGCCGGAATCCTTCGAGAACGAGGACCGCGGCACGGTCGCCGCGGTTCTGACCACTCTCCTCGAAACCCTGGTCGAGGAGACGGAGGAGCGGCTGATGATCGGCGGCACCTCCAACCTCACCCGCTTCGGGCACGACTTCCCCCTGGTGATCCGGCCCGTGCTGGAAGCACTGGAGGAGCAGGTCGTCCTGCTGAAGCTGCTCGGTGAGGCCACGGACTCGGGCATGACCGTACGGATCGGGCACGAGAACGCCCATGAGGGCCTCACCTCCACGTCCGTCGTCACGGTCGGCTACGGTTCGGGCGACGAGGCAGTCGCCAAACTCGGCGTGGTCGGACCGACCCGCATGGACTACCCCGGAACGATGGGAGCGGTACGCGCAGTGGCACGTTACGTCGGACAGATCCTGGCGGAGTCGTAAGTGGCCACCGATTACTACGCCGTGCTCGGCGTACGGCGCGACGCGTCGCAGGACGAGATCAAGAAGGCATTCCGTCGGCTCGCCCGCGAGCTGCACCCGGATGTCAACCCCGACCCGAAGACCCAGGAGCGGTTCAAGGAGATCAACGCCGCTTACGAGGTGCTCTCCGACGCCCAGAAGAAGCAGGTCTACGACCTCGGCGGAGACCCGCTCTCGGCCTCGGGCGGCGGCGGTGGCGCGGGCGGCTTCGGTGCCGGCGGCTTCGGCAACTTCTCCGACATCATGGACGCCTTCTTCGGCACGGCGTCGCAGCGCGGACCCCGTTCGCGCACGCGGCGCGGCCAGGACGCCATGATCCGGCTGGAGATCGACCTCGCCGAGGCGGCCTTCGGGACCACCAAGGACATCCAGGTCGACACCGCCGTCGTCTGCACCACGTGCAGCGGCGAGGGCGCGGCCCCCGGCACCTCCGCCCAGACCTGTGACATGTGTCGCGGTCGCGGCGAGGTGTCCCAGGTCACCCGCTCCTTCCTCGGCCAGGTCATGACCTCGCGGCCCTGCCCGCAGTGTCAGGGATTCGGCACCGTCGTGCCGACCCCCTGCCCGGAGTGCGCCGGTGACGGCCGCATCCGCTCGCGGCGCACCCTCACGGTCAAGATCCCCGCGGGTGTCGACAACGGGACCCGCATCCAGCTGGCCGGCGAGGGCGAGGTCGGCCCCGGCGGCGGCCCGGCCGGAGACCTCTACGTCGAGATCCACGAGGTCCCGCACGCGACGTTCCAGCGACGCGGCGACGACCTGCACTGCACGGTCACCATCCCCATGACGGCGGGCGCGCTCGGCACCAAGGTGCCGCTGGAGACGCTCGACGGCGTGGAGGAGATCGACATCAGGCCCGGCACCCAGTCCGGCCAGTCGGTCCCGCTGCACGGACGCGGCATCACGCACCTGCGTGGCGGCGGCCGGGGCGACCTGATCGTGCACGTCGAGGTGCTGACCCCCAGCAAGCTCGACGCGGAGCAGGAACGCCTGCTGCGCGAGCTGGCCAAGCTGCGTGGCGAGGAGCGGCCCACCGGGCAGTTCCAGCCCGGACAGCAGGGTCTCTTCTCCCGTCTGAAGGACGCCTTCAACGGCCGCTGATACCCACGACGGCCGCTGAGGCCCGCAACCACCACCACGCCGCCCGCCGGGACCCGTCCCGGCGGGCGGCGCGCGTCGCACGGGGCACCACGCGACCGCCCGGCGGGGCGCCACAGGGGTGGTACGCGTACGGATTCGGCACGGCGGACCGGACATGGCACGATGCGGGGATGTCCTCCCTGACCGATCTCTGCCGGTATCCGATCGTGCAGGCGCCGATGGCGGGCGGCCCCTCCTCCCCGCAGCTCGTCGCCGCCGTCGCCGAGGCGGGCGGGCTCGGCTTCCTCGCCGCCGGGTACAAGACGGCCGACGCGATGCGCCACGAGATCGAGCAGGTCCGGGCCGCGACCGGCGGGGCCTTCGGCGTGAACCTCTTCATGCCGCAGCCCGCACTCGCCGATCCCGCCGCCGTGGCGGCGTACCAGGCCTACCGCGGCAGCCTGGCGGCCGAGGCCGCCACGTACGGCACCCCGCTCGGCGACCCCGGTGCCGGCGGCGGGGACGACGCCTGGGACACCAAGGTGGCCGCCCTCCTGGCCGAGCCGGTCCCGGTGGTCTCCTTCACCTTCGGCTGCCCCACCCGCGACACCCTGGACGCCTTCGCCCGCGCCGGTACGTACACGATCGTCACGGTCACCACAGCCGAGGAGGCGCGCGACGCCCAGTGGGCCGGGGCCGACGCCGTCTGCGCCCAGGGCATCGAGGCGGGGGGCCACCAGTCCACCCACCACGACGACCCGCGCGCCGACCACACCGGCATCGGGCTGCTCTCCCTGATCACCCAGGTCCGCGAGACCGTGGACATCCCGGTCGTCGCCGCGGGCGGGATGATGCGCGGCGCGCAGATCGCCGCCGCCCTCACGGCCGGCGCGGACGCGGCGCAGCTGGGCACCGCCTTCCTCGCCTGTCCCGAGTCCGGCGCGCACCCGCTGCACAAACAGGCCCTGACCAGCCCGATGTTCGTCCGAACCGCGCTCACCCGCGCCTTCTCCGGACGGCCCGCCCGGAGCCTGGTCAACCGTTTCGTCCGCGAACACGGCCCCGACGCCCCTGCCGCCTACCCCCAGGTGCACCACGTCACCTCGGGACTGCGTGGGGCGGCGGCCCGGGCCGGGGACGCCCAGGGCATGGCGCTCTGGGCGGGACAGGGCCACCGGATGGCACGCGAGCTGCCCGCCGGAGAACTCGTCGAACTGCTCGCGGCGGAACTGCGGACCGCGGGCCGTGGCTGACAATTCCCGGCCCAGTGCGGCCGCGCGCATGAGGAGTGAACCGTGACCGCACCGGTCTTCGTCGTCGAGAAGATGCCCAGCGGGCCCGAGTACGTGCTGGAGGGCCCCGAAGGACGGCACGCCGTCTCGGTGAAGCGGCTCCAGCCCGGCGAGGACGTCGTGCTGACGGACGGGCTCGGCCGCTGGGCCGAGGGTGTCGTACGCGCCGCAGAGGGCAAGGACCGGCTGGTCGTCGCCGTCGAACCCGTCCAGGAGGAGGCCCTCCCCGCCCCCCGGATCACCGTCGTCCAGGCCCTGCCCAAGGGCGACCGGGGCGAGGTCGCCGTCGAGACGATGACCGAGACCGGCGTCGACGCGATCGTGCCCTGGCAGGCCGGCCGCTGCATCACCCAGTGGAAGGGAGACCGGGGACTCAAGTCGCTCGCCAAATGGCGCTCCACCGCCCGCGAGGCCGGCAAGCAGTCCCGCCGGGTCCGGTTCCCCGAGGTCGCCGAGGCGATGACCACCAAGCAGGTCGCCGCCCTCCTCGCGACCGCCGACTTCGCGGGCGTGCTGCACGAGGACCGCGAGTGCGACAGCCGCCCGCTGGCCACCGCCGAACTCCCCGCCACCGGCGAGATCGTCCTCGTCGTCGGTCCGGAGGGCGGGGTCTCCCCGCAGGAGCTGGAGGCCTTCGCCGCCGCCGGAGCCGGTACGTACCGGCTGGGCAGCAGCGTGCTGCGCACCTCCACCGCCGGAACCGCCGCGGCCGCGCTGCTGCTGGGCCGCACCGGCCGCTGGGGCTGAGCGCCTGTCGGGGGCGCGCCGTCCCCCGGGGCTGAGCACTCCCCCCGGGGCCGAGCCGCCCGCCCCGGGGGCGCGCCGTCCGCTCCTCGCGCCCCCGGGCCCGTGCCGCCCCGCGGGGGGCGGTGCCCGCCCCGATACGATGCGCTGAACGGATCATCAGCGTCACCAGCCCACGAGGAGGCCGCCATGGCGGGAGAGCCGCAGTCCGACTGCCTGTTCTGCAAGATCGTCTCCGGGGACGTCCCGGCGACCATCGTCCGCGAGAGCGACACCACCGTCGCCTTCCGCGACATCAACCCGCAGGCCCCGACCCATGTCCTGGTCATCCCCAAGGTCCACTACCCGGACGCCGCGTCGCTCGCCGCCGCCGAACCGCAGATCGCCGCCGACGTGCTGCGCGAGGCCGGAACGGTCGCCACCGAGGACATGGTCGACGGCCACGGCTACCGCGTCGTCTTCAACACCGGCGCCGGAGCCGGCCAGACCGTCTTCCACGCGCACGCGCACGTCCTGGGCGGCCGCGGCCTCCAGTGGCCCCCCGGCTGATCGGGGAATCGTTCCGTGTCCGCCCGTGAGCTGGTGGTGCTCGGCACCGCCAGCCAGGTCCCCACCCGCCACCGCAACCACAACGGCTACCTGCTCCGCTGGGACGGCCAGGGCATCCTCTTCGATCCCGGCGAGGGCACCCAGCGCCAGATGCTGCGGGCCGGTGTCGCCGCGCACGACATCGACCGGATCTGCGTCACCCACTTCCACGGCGACCACTCGCTCGGGCTCGCCGGTGTGATCCAGCGGATCAACCTCGACCGGGTCCCGCACCCCGTCACCGCCCACTACCCGGCGAGCGGGCAGCACTTCTTCGACCGGCTCCGGTACGCCACCGCCTACCGCGAGACCGTCGAACTCACCGAGGCCCCCGTCCGGGCCGACGGGGTGCTCGCCGCCACCGACGCGTACACCCTGGACTCCTTCCGGCTCTCGCACCCCGTCGAGTCGTACGGCTACCGCCTCACCGAACCCGACGGCCGCCGCATGATCCCCGGGCTTCTCGCCGCCCACGGCATCCAGGGCCCCGACGTCGGCCGCATCCAGCGCGAGGGCTCCCTCGGCGGTGTCCCGCTCGACGCCGTGTCCGAGCACCGGCCGGGACAGCGGTTCGCGTTCGTCATGGACACCAGGCTGTGCGACGGTGTGTACAGGCTCGCCGAGGGCTGTGACCTGCTGGTCATCGAATCGACCTTCCTCGACGAAGACCTCGCGCTGGCCACCGACCACGGCCACCTGACCGCCGGCCAAGCGGGCCGGGTGGCCACCGAAGCGGGCGTACGCCACCTCGTACTCACCCACTTCTCCCAGCGGTACGACGACCCGGAACTCTTCGCGGTCCAGGCCCGCGCCGCAGGGTTCGAGGGCGGACTGACCGTCGCCCAGGACCTGACCCGCGTGCCGGTCCCCACCCGGCACCACTGATCCACCGGCGCCCAACCCGGGCGCCACGGTCCGACGTGCCGACCCGGCACCACGGTCCACCGGCGCCCACCCGGCGCCACCGATCCACCTCACCACCCCACTCCGTGAGCGAGACACCGTGCACCTCCCCAAGGCAGAACTCCACCTCCACATCGAAGGCACCCTCGAACCCGAGCTGGCCTTCGAGCTGGCCCGGCGCAACGGGGTGACGCTGCCCTACGCCACCACCGACGAGCTGCGCACCGCGTACCTCTTCGACGACCTGCAGAGCTTCCTCGACCTGTACTACGCGCTGATGGCGGTGCTCCGCACCGAGGAGGACTTCGCCGAACTCGCCGACGCCTACCTCGCCCGGGCCGCCGCCCAGGGCGTCCGGCACGCCGAGATCTTCTTCGACCCGCAGGCCCACACCGCCCGGGGCGTCCCCATCGGGACCGTCATCGAGGGACTCGGCCGCGCGCTGGAGCGCAGCGAGGAGAAGCACGGCATCTCCACCCAGCTGATCCTCTGCTTCCTGCGCGACCAGTCGGCCGCCTCGGCCCTGGAGACGCTGGCGGCCGCGGGGCCCTATCTGCACCGCATCACCGCGGTCGGCCTCGACTCCGCCGAGGTCGGCCACCCGCCGGCCAAGTTCCGCGAGGTCTACGAGGAGGCCGGCCGGCTCGGCCTGCGCAAGGTCGCCCACGCAGGCGAGGAAGGCCCTCCGGAGTACATCCACGAGGCCCTCGACGTCCTCGGCGTCGAGCGTATCGACCACGGGCTGCGCTGCATGGAGGACCCCGAGCTGGTCGCCCGGCTCGTCGCCGACCGCATCCCGCTCACCCTCTGCCCGCTCTCCAACGTCCGGCTGCGCGCCATCGACATCCTGGAGGAGCACCCGCTGCCCGCCATGCTGGCAGCCGGGCTGCACTGCACGGTGAACTCCGACGACCCGGCCTACTTCGGCGGATACGTCGGAGACACCTTCCACGCGGTCCACGAGGCGCTCGCCCTCGACCACGAGCAGCTGCGCACGCTGGCCCGCAACTCCTTCGAGGCGGCCTTCCTCGACCACGACGAGGAGCGCAGGGCGCGCTACCTGTCCGAGGTCGAGGCGTACGTGTTCGACTGACCGTCCCCGCCCGCCGGACCGGCCGTCCGGAACGCGTTCCGCCCCAGCCGCCTGCGGCGCAGGGCGGGTACGGCGAGTTCCGTGACGGCCTGCTCCGGCGCGCCGAGCTTCGGCACCGCACCCGGCAGTCCGCCGGTGGTGGCGGCGAGCAGCGCGGCCGGGGCGCCACCGCGGCGGCGCACCGAACCGGGCACCAGCGGACGGCCGCCGGCGTGCAGCGCGACCGCCGTGACCGGGGCCGCCACCAGCAGGGTCGCCGCTCCGAGGATCAGGCCCATCGCGGGGAACCCGGCCCCCTCCGAGAGCACGCTGCCCAGCACCGGTCCGCAGGCGACCCCGACCGAGGAGGCGGAACCCGCGAGGACCGCCCAGCGGCCCCGTACGTCGAGCGAGGCGGCCAGGCCGATCAGGTACGAGAGGACCACCGGGTAGACGGTGTTCCACAGGACCTCGCCGGTCGCGAACGAACCGAGGCCCCGCGCCGAAGCGCTGAGCACGATGCTCCCCGCGATGACGACCGTGCCGCAGCCGATCGGTACCGCCCGGCCCAGCCGGGAGCCCAGCGCCCCGGCGCCCATCACCCCGAGCAGCCCTGCGCCCAGCGCGGCGGCGAACACCGCGCCGACGGTGACCTCGGAGAGCCCCACCTGGTCCACGCCGATCCGGCTGCTGACACCCCAGAGCGCGTTCTGCGCCATGGACCAGACGAGCATCCCGCCCGCCAGCAGCAGACCCGAACGCCGGTGCGGCAGACGGCCGGTGACCGGGGTACCGGTCGCGGCGGGGACCGGTGCGTCGAGCCGTGAGGTGGCCGGCCAGACGAGCAGGGCGACCAGCGCGATGGCGGCGAACGGCAGCCGGTGGCCGCCGCCCAGGTGCGGGATCGTCAGATACAGGGCGCCGGCGGTCGCGGAGACGCTGAGCAGCCCGAGCGAGGAGGTGCGGTGCGGGTCGCTCTGCGCGGCGATCCCGGAGGCCGCCACCGCGGTGGCGGTGCCCGAGCCGAAGCCGCCGACGACGGCGCCCAGCACCACCAGCGGCACCGAGGTGGTCAGGGCTGCGCAGCCGTACCCGGTGATCGCGAGGATCAGCCCGAGCCGCGCGGGGCCACGGGCCCCGAACCGCTCGACCCGGCCCGCGAGCGTGAAACCGGCGGAGGCCGAACTCAGCAGCAGGGCGCTGCCGACGAGCCCGGCCTGAGAGGTGGTCAGACCGAGATGGGCGCTGAGCCGCCCGACGACGGTGGGGAGCAGATAAGCGGCGAGGTAACCGGCGGTGAACACGGCGACCAGGGGCCACGCGGCGCGAGGGCGCGAGGACATGGGCGTTCCTGAAGACATGCCGGAGGCCGGCAGGGGGTGGGGGGAGGGTGGCGCGGGGGGTGAAGAGAGGTGGGGGAGCACCAGGGTGACGCGAGAAATGGGGGGAGAAGGGCGGTTCCCCGGTCTTCGTACCCGATCGTGTTCGCCGGGCAATTTGTATCAAGCACGCACAGTCGACCGAAAGGCGGGATTATGTGATCTGCGACACATTGATGTTTGCCGCGGATCGGCCGGGGCAGCGCTGCATGTTTATGCAGGTCAACCCAGCCGACCCCAGGGAGCGTGGAGGCTGCGGGAACGCGCAGGAATCGGGCAGACTGGCCGGATTCCGCAAGGACGCGGAGCACGTCGGTGGAGCATGCCGGGGAGCCCGCGATCCACGTCGACACGGCACCTCAGCAGCACGGCACCCCCGGGGAGCAGATGATGAGCACCGACACCAGCCCAGCCGTCGATCCTCTGGTGGGGCTGCGCGTCCCCGAGGACCCGGCCTGCGACGTCTTCCTGACGGGCACGGTCTTCCTCGACATCGTCTTCACCGGCCTGGACAGCGCCCCCGTGCGCGGCACGGAGTCCTGGGCCCGGGGCATGGGCTCCAGCCCCGGCGGCGTCGCCAACATGGCCACCGCCCTCGCCCGCCTCGGCCTGCGCACCTCGCTCGCCGCCGCCTTCGGCGACGACCACTACGGCGAGTACTGCTGGGACGCCCTCGAACAGGGCGAGGGCATCGACCTCTCCATGTCGCACACCGTCCCCGGCTGGCACTCGCCCGTCACGGTCTCCATGGCGTACGAGGGCGAGCGCACGATGGTCTCGCACGGCCACGAGGCCCCGCCCCCGGCCGCCGCCCCCGGCTCGGAAGGGCGCGCGTTCCCGCACTGCCCGCCCCGCGCCCGCGCCGCCGTCGCCTCCCTCACCCCGGGCCGCACCGAACCCTGGGTCGCTGGGGCGGCCAAGCGCGGAGCCCAGATCTTCGCCGACGTCGGCTGGGACGAGACCGGCCGCTGGGACCTGGCCGCCCTGCCCGACCTCGCGCACTGCGCCGCCTTCCTGCCCAACGCGGAGGAGGCCATGCGCTACACCGGCCGCGACACCCCCCGCGCCGCGGCCCACGCGCTGGCCGAACACGTACCGCTCGCCGTGGTCACCCTCGGCGCCGAGGGCGCCTACGCCGTGGACGCGGGCACGGGCACCACCGCCGAGGTCCCCGCCATCGACGTGGCGGCCCTCGATCCCACCGGCGCGGGCGACGTCTTCGTCGCCGGGTTCGTCACCGGTACCCTCGCGGACTGGCCGCTCGCCGACCGGCTCGCCTTCGCCGGCCTCACCGCCGCCCTCTCGGTACAGGAATTCGGCGGCTCGCTCTCCGCACCCGGCTGGGCCGAGATCGCGGCCTGGTGGCAGCAGGTCCGCACCTTCGAGGCCCAGGACCCGGTCGCCCTGGAGCGGTACGCCTTCCTGGAGCGCCTGCTGCCCGCAGCCGCCCGCCCCTGGCCGCTGCGCCGCGCGGTGCCCACCATCGGCTTCCGGGCGCCCTGAGAGGGCCTCTCCGGTGCGCTCCGGGCGTACCGGATCGGGTCGCAAAACCCCTCGGTGATGTCGGCGCGGAGTCGTAGGCTGGACGCAGAGGTTGTCGACCGGCGATAACCCCGCAACAGGAGGTATGCGCAGGCCCGAGGGCCGGCCCATGACTCAGTCACCCACACGGCCACAGGCGCGTGCCCACATCAGGATTCCGGCCGCTCACCCCATGGTGATGCTCCTGGGATCGGGCGACTCGCTGCTGCGCGTGATCGAAACGGCATTCCCCGCAGCCGATATTCACGTACGGGGAAACGAGATAAGCGCTACGGGCGACCCCGCCGACGTCGCCCTCATCCAGCGCTTGTTCGACGAGATGGTGCTGGTGCTCCGCACCGGGCAGCCGATGACGGAGGACGCAGTGGAACGCTCGATCGCCATGCTCAGGGCAGCCGGCAACGGCGAGGGCGACCCGCAGGGCGAGACCCCCGCCGAGGTCCTCACGCAGAACATCCTCTCCAACCGCGGTCGCACCATCCGCCCCAAGACGCTCAACCAGAAGCGGTACGTCGACGCCATCGACAAGCACACCATCGTCTTCGGCATCGGCCCCGCGGGCACCGGCAAGACCTACCTCGCCATGGCGAAGGCGGTCCAGGCGCTCCAGTCGAAGCAGGTCAGCCGCATCATCCTGACCCGGCCCGCCGTCGAGGCGGGGGAGCGGCTCGGCTTCCTGCCCGGCACGCTCTTCGACAAGATCGACCCGTACCTGCGCCCGCTCTACGACGCGCTGCACGACATGCTCGACCCCGACTCGATCCCGCGCCTGATGGCGGCGGGCACGATCGAGGTGGCGCCGCTCGCATACATGCGCGGCCGTACTCTGAATGATGCTTTTATCATCCTGGACGAGGCCCAGAACACCAGCGCCGAGCAGATGAAGATGTTCCTCACCCGCCTCGGCTTCGACTCGAAGATCGTCATCACCGGTGACGTCACCCAGGTCGACCTCCCGAACGGCACCAAGAGCGGTCTCCGGCAGGTCCAGGAGATCCTCGACGGCGTCGAGGACGTCCACTTCTCCCGGCTCACGTCCCAGGATGTCGTCCGGCACAAGCTCGTCGGCCGTATCGTCGACGCGTACGAGAAGTACGACGACCGAGCCGGTACCAACGGGAAGTAGTTTCAGCGCACCATGTCGATCGACGTCAACAACGAGTCCGGAACCGAGGTCGACGAGCAGGCGATCCTCGACATCGCCCGCTACGCCCTCGCCCGGATGCGGATCCACCCGCTGTCCGAACTCTCGGTGATCGTGGTGGACACCGACGCCATGGAGCAGCTCCACATCCAGTGGATGGACCTCCCGGGCCCGACCGATGTCATGTCCTTCCCGATGGACGAGCTCCGTCCGCCGTCGAAGGACGACGAGGAGCCCCCGCAGGGCCTCCTCGGTGACATCGTGCTCTGCCCGGAGGTCGCGAAGCGGCAGGGCGAAGAGGCCGAGACGCGGCACTCCATGGACGAGGAGCTCCAGCTCCTCGCCGTCCACGGAGTGCTGCACCTCCTCGGGTACGACCACGAGGAGCCCGACGAGAAGGCCGAGATGTTCGGCCTGCAGGCCGCCATCGTGGACGGTTGGCGGGGCGAGCGCGGGCTGACCGGCCCCTCCCCGGCTCCCACGGTCTCGTGAGCTTTCCGCTCGTCGCCGGAGCCGTCCTGCTGGTGATCGTCGGCTGGCTCGCCGCCTGTGCCGAGACCGCCATCGCGCGCATGTCCAGCTTCCGGGCCGCCGAGGCGGTCCGGGCCGGACGGCGCGGCAGCGCGAAACTCGCGCAGGTCGCCTCCGACCCGACCCGCTATCTCAACGTCGCCCTGCTGGTGCGGGTCGCCTGCGAGATGGCGGCCGGTGTCCTCGTCACGTACGCCTGCCTCCAGGAACTCTCCGAGACCTGGGAGGCGCTGGCCGTCGCGATGGGGGTCATGGTCCTCGTCAGCTACGTCGCCATCGGCGTCTCGCCCCGCACCATCGGCCGCCAGCACCCGCTGAACACGGCGACGGCCGCCGCGTACGTCCTGCTGCCGCTGGCCAGGATCATGGGCCCGATCCCGCAGCTGCTGATCCTCATCGGCAACGCCCTCACCCCCGGCAAGGGGTTCCGCAAGGGACCGTTCGCCAGCGAGGCGGAGCTGCGCGCGATGGTCGACCTCGCCGAGGCGGAGTCCCTGATCGAGGACGACGAGCGCCGCATGGTGCACTCCGTCTTCGAGCTCGGCGACACCCTCGTCCGCGAGGTGATGGTGCCCCGCACCGACCTGGTCGCCATCGAGCGGTACAAGACCATCCGCCAGGCCCTCACCCTCGCGCTGCGCTCCGGGTTCTCCCGGATCCCGGTCACCGGCGAGAACGAGGACGACATCGTCGGGATCGTCTACCTCAAGGACCTGGTCCGCAAGACCCACATCAACCGCGAATCCGAGGCCGACCTCGTCTCCACGGCGATACGGCCCGCCGTGTTCGTCCCCGACACGAAGAACGCCGGTGACCTGCTGCGGGAGATGCAGCAGGACCGCAACCACGTCGCCGTCGTCATCGACGAGTACGGCGGCACGGCCGGCATCGTCACCATCGAGGACATCCTGGAGGAGATCGTCGGCGAGATCACCGACGAGTACGACCGGGAACTCCCACCCGTCCAGGAGCTGGAGAACGGCTGCTACCGGGTGACCGCCCGCCTGGACATCGGCGACCTCGGGCAGCTCTTCGGGTTCGTCGAGTACGACGACGAGGACGTCGAGACCGTCGGCGGCCTCCTCGCCAAGGCACTCGGCCGCGTCCCGATCGCCGGTGCGACGGCGGTCATCAGCCTCCCGGACGGCCGCGAGCTGCGGCTGACGGCGGAGTCCACGGCGGGGCGCCGCAACAAGATCGTCACGGTACTGGTGGAGCCGGAACCTCAGGATTCGGATGCGGAGCCGGACACGGAGGCGAAGGCGGAGTAGTCGCCCAGGTGGCTCAAGTCGGAGCACGGGAAACGGAGTCGGAATGAACGGCGCACAACTGCGGGCCCTCTGCCTGGACTTCAACGAGGCCGTGGAGGAGTTCCCCTTCACGCCGGAGACCTCGGTCTTCAAGGTGCTCGGCAAGATGTTCGCGCTGAGCGCCCTGGACGCCCGCCCGCTCACCGTCAACCTCAAGTGCGACCCGGACGAAGCGGTGCGCCTGCGCGAGGAGTACCCGGCGATCGTCCCCGGCTGGCACATGAACAAGCGCCACTGGAACACCGTCACGGTCGGCGAACTCCCCGCCAAGCTGGTTCGCGAGCTGGTCGAGGACAGTTACGACCTGGTGGTGGCGGGGCTGCCCCGGGCGGAGAGGCTCCGGCTGGACCGGGCTTGAACGTGGGTGGTCCTCGGCGCCCCCGGTGAACGTACCGGGGGCGCAGGCAGTTCCTGTCGCGCTCCCAGTTGGAGTCGTCCACGTGTGCCCGGTCCTCCAGCAGAGGACGAAGTCAGGTCCGCTGTCCGAAGATCACGCCAGCCCCTTGTGGACGAGAGGTCGGCACCCGGTCGTAGAGTCCTTGTCTTCTCGTTGAAGACCGGCTCCCCCGGTCAGAAGATGCGGATGGTGACGGTCAGGACCTTGCGCTCGACCAAGTCGCTGACGGCCCCCAACGTCAGCTCGGTGGCTGTCGTAGGCATGGCTTCACCGTACGGCAGGGGGCCGACAACTCGTCCTCTTCAAGATGCAGTTCGGCCTGCCGCCGACAGTGTGCCGCGTACCGCCGATTTCCCGGGGAAGTCCTCGGGGAGGGCGTCCATCATCAGCTCGTCGACGACTTCCCCCATCCAGTGGCCGGCACGGCGAAGGCGCCCGGCCTGCCTGAAGCCCGCCTTCGAGTACGCGGCTCTCCCGGCCTCGTTGGGTTCCAGCACCTTCAGCCACACCATGCGGAGCGCGGCTACGTGGAACCCCCAGTCCAACGTGAGGTGCACGGCCTCCGTGGCGTACCCCTGGCCGCGGAATTCCGAGCCCAGCAGCATCACGAACTCCGCTGTGCGCACGTACGTGTCCAGGATGAGGGTCGTGATTCCGATGGGGGCGCCGTCCTCCAGCCGCACCACTTCGAACTGCACGTAGTCGCGGTTCTTCCGCTGCCGTTCCCATCCGGCCTCGCGGGCCTCCCAGGACTGCGGAACCTGGTTGCCGTACCCCATCAGGGTGCCGAGGTCGTTCTCCCACTGGTGGTAGGTCTCCAGCATCTCCCGCCGAGGCTGCGCGAGCGCGAGCCGGTCTCCACTCAGCAGAATCTTCGCGGTGTTCATGCAGTCCTCTCGGCGGCGTTCGCCACAGGTCCGTCCGGGGTGCAGGTCCCGACGTACGCGTTGGTGTGGGTGGGTTTCTCGGCAGGAGAAGCGTCGCGTCCCGCGAAGCATGCGTGGAGGAGGCGCATCGGGATCGGTTCGGGGCGCCGGCGCAAGCTTGAGTGCAGAGATTACGAATGATTGTCCGGTCGGTAGAACGGGATCGTCGGCCGGTACGGTTCCGGTGCCGTAGGGAGCCTCCCGAACGTCGGAAGATCGACCCGTTCTGCGCGCGAGGAGATGTCCTCGTCGGCGGTCGCCCGGCCCGTGGCGGAGTAGTCCTCGGCGACGCCTTCCGGAACCCACTGGTGCCCGTCCCACACCTGAACAGCGCGTGGTGCGTCGGGATCCACGTGCGCCCCACGCCCCACGCCGTTCCCGAGCGGAACCGTCCGCCGCTCACCGACCTCGGGCCTTCGCCGTTCTCGCCGATCGGCCCACTCCTCCAAGGGTTCGTCGTCCACCGGGAACCTCCTCCTCGTCGGTCCGATCCAGTCTGCCGGACATGGCGCCCGGTCACAGGGTGATGCCCCACCCGCCGCGGGTGAACGTGGTCTCGCCGTCAGGGGTGATGGTGATCTTCGCTCCGTAGACCGGGAGTTCGCCTTGCTCGATCCACCGCCACCGGATGCTGTCCAGCAGGTCGTACAGGCGTCGAGGTCCACCCTGGTGAACGGTGGTGGTGCGCTCTCCCTTCGCCGTACGCGCGCGTGCCCAGGAACCGTCGGGGTGGAGCATCCACGTCATGCGACTGCCGTCCTCCGCCGTTCCGGTGCGGTGCTCGATGCCGGGCGCGGTCAGAGTGAGCATCGACCACACCTCCCACGCCTGCACGACGTCGAGCACGGGGAGCGGGGACACGGCAACATCTCCATGCTCCGTACTGGCCGTGATGAACAGATCGTCGAGCGCGGGCGGGTAGTCGGTCCCGCTGCGGGCCTTCATGAACGCCGCCCGGTCCCATTCGACGCGCCCCGACGCCGAACCGTCCCGATTCTTGTCAGCGGTGACGATCAGGCCCGTGCCGGCGATCGTCGTCACGAGTCGCCCGCCGGGTGCGAGAGCCGTCAACCACTCTGCGGGGACGCGCGGCACGGACACCATGGACACGATCCGGTCGAACTCTCCCGGTAGCGCCGCAGTGGTGGCGTCCGCCCTCACCACCTGCGGGTGGAGGCCCGCGCGGTGGAGGCGGTCACCAGCGGCAAGAGTGAGGTACGGGTCGACGTCCAGGGTGGTGACGAGCTGATCGCCAAGCCGTTGGCACGCCAGGGCTGCGCTGTACCCGGAACCGGTGGCGAGGTCCAGAAACCGGACCCCGGGGATGAGCCGGCCGTGCCGCAGCATGGTGACGACGAGACTCGGATGCGTGGAAGACGATGTGGGATGCCCGGTGACAGTCAGACCGGTCTGGGTGTGGTCGGCGTGCACGGGCCCGATCTGCGTGACCAGGGTCGTGTCCGAGTACGAGGCCGCCGCCCATGCCTCTTCGTCGTCCGAACCGTCCACGGCGGTCCAACCGCCCGGTCCGGCGGTGAACCACCGCTCCACGAACTGGTGTCGCGGCGTACTTGCTACGGGCAGCCACCAGTCCGAGCCTGGATGGGCCACCTCGGCCGCGAGAGCCGCGGCGTGCGGTTTCCAATGCATCACGATCCTCCTGTCAGGTCGTCAACGATGGCCTCGACGATGGGGAGACCCGTGTGGCCTTGAATCCAGTCCCACTGACCGCACGGGTTGACCTCCAGGAACGTCCATCTGCCGTCCGGACCCACCACGAAGTCCGCGGCACCGTAGCGAAGTTGCAGGCGAGCCATCAGCCGTCGCATCCCCTGCGCGACGTCCTCGGGCACCGTAGTGGTGGTGTAGGTCAATGACCCGTAGTCGCTGCGCCAGTCCTCATGCGCGGCGGCGCTGCCGGCGTGGATGGCGGCGGCGAAGGCACGGCCGCCGACCATGGTGAGCCGCACTTCGTGGTCCTTGTCGATCCAGGACTGGAAGAGGTGCGCTGTCGTATCGATGCCCCGCAGGTCGGCCAGGTCGGCATCTTCCAGACGTCGCGTGTAGACCGACTTGAGCCGGCCGCCCTCGATCAGGACTGGCGAGGCGACGGGCTTGCACACGATGGGCCGGCCAGTCTCCTTGGCGAAGGTCCGCACATCCTCCGCGCGGTTCGTGATGAGGGTGGCCGGGATACTGAGTCCGCTCGCACGTGCGGCGGCGAGTTGCACCGGCTTGTACTCGGCGCGCGCCATGGCCGTCGGATGGTTCACCCACCGGCACTCCAGCGCCGACAGCACACCTCCGAGACCGGCGCGGGCCTGTGATGCGGCGAATCTCTCCTCCGGGCCGGACATGCCCTCAGGGAACTGGAACGCCCCGGGGGCGCGGTAGTACACCGCGCCGATCCGGGACATCTCCACCATCCGATGCCCGGTGGCGAGTTCGCCCGTCCAGCCGTGCTCCTGGTCGATCCTTCCGGCCAGGGCGAGATGCTGCGGGAAGTCGGAGGTGTCCATGCGGAACACCTCGACGCCGCGGCGGTCCAGCTCCGTGACGACCCTGTCCGTCGGCCAGTCGTCGGAGGCTGCAACGATCAGGACGGGCGCGGCCATCAGTCCTTCGGCCCCTCGTCCAGCGGCGGCGGATTCTTGATGTGGCCGTCCGGGATCGTTGCCGTGTGCGTGTTCGCCATGGCGGTCAGTACACCTCCGTCGTAGGACACGTTGACCTGCCGGTCCGTGTCGTAGACGTGCGCCGGGATCGCCACCGCTCCGGTGGAGTCCGGGGTGCGGGCGAAGCGCAGGGCCCACGGGCGGGTCTCCGGCGAGGACGGCAGCTCGGAGCTGAAGGGGGTGCGTCCCCCTGGCGGAGTGAGGGGGAATGCCTCACGGAGCAACGTGTTCGTCATTGGGTTTTCTCCTGTCTCGGGCAGTCGTACGGGGTGGTGCAGGCCGGGCGCGGGACCGTTGTGGGAGAACACGGGCTGAAGGTGACCCCGCGCCAGGGGGTCCGGGGCCGTGAGTGCGGCTGGGGTGAGGGGCTGGCTGAACGTCGGCGGGCCGGTCAGGAGGTCGGGCCCGAGGACGACCGGCTGCGGACGGCTCAGGGGCCCGGGTGTACCAGGCACCCTGCCGGAGTGGTGGATCAGAGCCTCGCTCCACGGGCTTCACCGAGTGCGGGACGTCCGCCCTGGAGCACGATGATCGAGCTGCTTCTCCACGCGCTCCACATCCAGCGGAACCGTCGGTACTGGTCCGGGCTCATGCAGGTGCGGGCCGTTTCGGGGTTGAGCCACGCGTACCCCGACACCTCCAACTCGCCGCCCTCCGGTGCCCGAGGTGGGTTGATGTCGGTATCACTACTCACTTGGGCGCAGAGGTAGACGAAGTCCTGGCCCATGGCCTCGATCCCCAGCTCGGCCGGGAAGCGCGGTACCCAGTCGGTTCCGAGGAGCCCGAGAGGTACCGGTTCGATGCCCGTCTGGTGCCGGACGCTGTAGGCCATCGAGATGAGGCTCGACTCGTAGTCACCGGCAGGGCCGCCCGGAAGCAGGTGGTACCCGTCCCCCCTCCCGGCGTTCACCAGAACGGTCAGGATGTCGCCGTGCTCGTTCGGTATCCAGGCGAAGCCACGGATACGGCACGCCGGCGGCATCGTCTCGGGCGAGGTCTGGCTCATGGTGCCCTGCCGTCGAGTGGGGTGGTGAGGGCCGCTGCGGAAGAGGTCGGGCGTGGTGAGCGCTGGGCCACCGACAGGCGCTGAACTCGTCACTGGGCACCGTCCGTGGAGACGGTGCACCAGACGAGCGCACCGTTTCGGTCGATGCCCCACGCCTTGCTCAGCGCCTTCACGAGGAGGAGTCCGCGCCCGTTCTCGTCCTCATCCGTCGCGCAGACTCGCGCAGGCCATGTGCCCGGGGTGCGGTCGTCCACCTCGATGCGGGTCTCCCGCTGCGAGGACGAGACGGACACGCCGATCTCGTTCGACTGCCCGTACAGCATCGCGTTGGACAGGAGCTCGCTCACGATCAGGACGGCGTCGGCCGAACTGTTGCTGCCGACACCCCACTCCGCCAGACGCTCCGCGACCAAGTGACGCTGCTCGCGAACCAGCCAGGTGTCCCGAGGCACGACGGCCACGTATCGGTGCGGGAAGGAGAACGGGCACATTGCCGCCACGCCCAGGCTGGTCGCGCCGCGAGGATGCGGTGCTCCTTCGCGAGAGGCGGTGGTACTACAGGACATGCTTCGGAACCGGCTCATTCGGTGCCCTTCCCGGTGCGGCCGAGTAAGTGGCCAGGAGGTGCTTCCCCTTCATTCAACGGCTCTCGTCAGGGGTGCAACACGAATAGTTCCGCGTGGACTTCGCGCAGAGAACCGGAAATCTTTACCTTGCAGATTTGCGACATAACGATCGGCACCGCGGTACGGTCGGCCGCATGGCACCCAACCTGGCGCTCGCGACGAAGATGATCGAACTCGGTTACACGCAGGAACAGTTGGCCGAGGAGATGAATGTCGCGTTGCGGCAGATCACGGGCAGCACCGGGAACGTGTCCGCTCGTACGATCTGGAACCTGCTCCACGGCCGTACTCGCCGACCGATCGGTCGCACCCGGGTCGCCTTGGAGCACGTCTTCGACTGCTCGATCAAGGACTTAGGGTTTGACCAGCCCAGCCCTACTCCATCGGAGGAAAGCGTGTTGCGACGCACCTTCGCCGGCGCGGCAGCGGGGATCGCCGCCGCAGCTGTTCTACCGCCCACACCGGGCCCCCGCATCGGCATGGCTGATGTGGACCGCCTCGATGCGGCGTTCGCGGGGCTGGTGGCCGCCGACAACTCTCACGGCGGCACCGTCAGCCTTGAGACCAGAGCTGTCGCTTTCGCTCACCACGCCATGGAGTTGCAAGCGGTCGGCTCTGCGAGTCAGCGCGTCCGCCAGCGGCTGTACTACCTCGCCGCAGCGTTCACCGGAACCGCCATGTGGGCAGCCCTCGACGCCTACCAGCCCGATCGGGCGGAGGGCCACTTCGAACGGGCCATGCGTCTGGCCGGCCTCTCGGGCAACGCGGACATCCAGCTGCGACTTTGGGGACACGCGGCGGTGCTCTCGACTCAGAAGAAGAGCCCACACGACGCTCTTGCCGCCGCGGAAGCCGGGCGGGCATCCTCCACGTGCAGGAGGGACCCGCTCGCCCGATCGCTTGCAGCCGCACGGCTCGCAGCAGTTCAGGCGGAAGCAGGTGACGCGCGTTCGGCGAGACGCAGTCTCGACAGTGCCGTCGACTCCTTCCTCCGAGCAGACAAGGGCGAGCTGCGGCCCACGTGGATTGCCTTCTACGATCAGTCCGAGTTGAGCGGCCTGTCGGGGCTCGCTATGTCCCGGCTCGGCCGCCACGACGAGGCCGAAGCCCACTTCCACCGAACCCTGAGTGAGTTGCGTCCCACCTATGCCAGAAACCGGTGGTTCTACTCCACCCACCTGGCGCTTTCCCAACTTCACCAGGGCGACGTGGAGCTGGCCTGCGCGACTGCCACCTCTGTACTGCAAGATCCTGTGAGTGATTCACTGACCGGGCGCATCGAGAGACTGTTGGGCACGTTCACCCGAGAGCTGGCCGACCGCGCCCCCCGCGCTCAGGCAACGGCATCCTGGAAAGAGCAGTACGGCAGCAGAAAGGGCCCCCTGTGACCGTCGAGATCCGCCACTACACCGCAGACCGGCTCCCCGAGATCCGGCAGGACCTCCTGGACATCCATGTAGAGGTCCGGCACAACGACTTCGGACTCACTGGGCCCTTCTACGAGGTCGCGCGTTTCGACGAACGGCTCAGCAGCTACGCGTCACGGCCGGGCTGGGCCGCGACCGTCGGCTATGAAGACGGCCAGCCTGTCGGTTTCGCATTCGGTGTGCCGCTCGGCCCCGACACCCGCTGGTGGTCCGCGATGACCACACCACTGCCGGACGGATACACCGAAGAGAACGGCACACGTACCGTCGCCCTGAACGAAATCGTCGTTCGTAAGCCTTGGCGAGGGCGTGGCATTGCCTGGCAGATTCACGAGGCGTGGCTTGCTCAGCGCAAGGAGGAACGTGTCACTCTCCTCGTCAACCCGACGGCTGGGAACGGCGCTGTCCTTGCCAGGTACGAAGCCTGGGGTTACCGGAAGGTCGGCGACCAGCAGCCGTTCTCCGACTCCCCGGTATTTGCGTCCATGACCAGGCCCGTGCGCCAGCGTTAATGCTCCCGCGAGGCAACGTCCGGTCGTGTGCTGCTGAAGGGGTGTCAGCCCGCCTGCCGAAAACCGCAGGACAGCTACGACGCGGCCTGCCCGGGGCCCCCGTCCAGCACCAGCATGATGTGCTCGTTCTCGCCGTACGTCACCGTCCCCGTACGCCGGAAGCCCAGCCTCTCCAACAGCCGCACCGAGCCGGTGTTCCCGGCGAAAGGATCGGCGTGCAGGGGGCGGGCGGTTTCCCGCTCCAGGAACAGGCCCAGCGCCCGCGTGCCGATGCCCCGGCCCCAGTACTGCCGACCGAGCCAATACCCGATGAAGCGCCGGTCCTCGGCCCACCAGGCCACCGCGTTGCCCGCCAGTTCTCCGTCCACCGTGATGGCCTGCACGAAGTTGGCGGGGTCCCCGAGGACCTTCGTCCTCCAGTGGATCATGAAGGCGTCCCGCTCCCGGGGCGGGAACTTCGACCGCCGTACCGCCTCGGGATCGTGCTCCTGCGCGAGGAACTCCTCCAGATCGACCGGTTCGACGTCTCGCAGACGCACCTGATCACTCATACCGGCGGAGTCTGCCAGGTGGCACTGACACCGCGACGGCCCCTGACCGTTGACCTGGTCAGGGGCCGTTCCTCCAAGGTGCGGGGCGCGCGCAGCACCGCCCGCCTCACCCCCGCCGCCGCAGCCCCACCCCCACCACCGCCGCGCCGACCAGCAGCAGCGCCGCGTCGAGCGCCATGACGGTACGGACCCCCGTGAACAGCTCGCCCTGGGTGGTGGCCAGCACGCCCAGCAGCGGGATGCCGAGGGTCAGGCCGACCTGCTGGGTCGTGGTGACCAGGCCGGTGGCCAGGCCCTGTTCGGCGTCCGGGACGCCGGAGGTCACCGCGAGGCCGTAGCTCACGATGGCGCCCAGGTGGCACATGCTCGCCAGCGAGACGCCGACCGTGGCGACCAGCACTCCGCCGTGCGCGCCCAGGGCCAGCAGCAGGGCGACGAAGGCGCCCTGGCCGAGGAGCGAGCCGACCAGGGTGCGGCGGGCGCCGAAGCGGCCGATGACCCGGGGGGCGTACGTACCGGCCACCGCCGAGAGCAGGCCCTGCACCCCGAAGACCAGCCCGGTGGCGAAGGCCGACAGACCCAGGACGTCCTGGAGGTAGAGCGTCAGCACGAAGACCACGGTGGACATCAGGGCGAAGGTCAGCAGCCCGCCGAGGTTGCCGAACGCCACGGTCCGGCGGCGCAGCATCGGCAGGGAGACCAGCGGCTCGGCGGCCCGCGACTCCACCACCGCGAACGTCACCAGCAGTGCCACTCCGAGGACCAGCGTGAGCAGGACGTCGGTGTGCCCGAAGCCGTCCTGGGCGGCGGTCGACAGTGCGTAGATCAGGGCCAGCAGTCCGCCCGTGACGGTGACCGCGCCCGGTACGTCCAGCTTGGGCCGGTGCGGGGTACGGGACTCCGTCAGCGCCTTCGGGGCGAGGGTCAGGACGCCCGCCGAGGCGAGTGCCAGCAGGCCCATGGTGGAGCGCCAGCCCAGCGTGTCGGTGAGTACGCCGCCGGCCACCATGCCCACGGTGAAGCCGAGGGAGAGCAGCGTGCCGCTGATGCCCAGCGCCCGGTCGCGTTCCGGGCCCTCCTTGAACGTGGTGGTCAGCAGCGACATCCCGGTGGGCACGATCGCGGCTGCGCCGAGCCCCTGGAGGGCGCGTCCGGCGAGGAAGGCCGCCGGGTTCCAGGCGAGCGTGGCCAGCAGCGAGGCCGCCCCGAACACGACCAGACCGGCGAGGAAGAGCCGCCGCCGCCCGAAGAGGTCGCCGATCCGCCCGAAGAGCAGCAGGAATCCGCCGGAGGGGAGGGCGAACGCGGTGATGGCCCACTGGAGCTGGGAGGTGCTCAGCCCGAGGTCGGTGCCGAGTGCGGGCAGCGCCACGTTCAGTACGGAGAAGTCGAGCGCCACCATGAACTGGGCGGCGCACAGGACCATGAGGATCAGCCGGGACCGGCCGGAGAGCCGGGCCGGACGGGTTGCATCCGGAAGGGAGGGGGCAGCGGGACCGGGGATGCCGGTGGCCTCGGGAGGGGATTCGATCGCCATGTCCCAACCTTCGGTCGCACGCGGCAGGGGTGGGGAGACGCTCTTTATCCTGTTGGTACGAACACCAGTTGGTGCGACCAGGTGGTGCCGACCCAGGGGAGTGACGTGGCGACACCGGCCCGCTCGACGACGGACAACGCCAAGGCCCACCGGCTCGCCGAGCTGCGGGAGTTCCTGATGAGCCGCCGGGCCAGGGTCACCCCGGCCCTGGCCGGTCTCCCCGACGGCGGTGCGCGCCGCCGCACCCCGGGGCTGCGCCGGGAGGAGGTCGCCGTCCTCGCGGGCGTCGGGGTCTCCTGGTACCAGTGGCTGGAGCAGGGGCGCGACATCACCGTCTCCCCGCAGGTGCTGGACTCGGTGGCGCGCGTCCTGCGGCTCACCAGCGCCGAGCGCCGCCACCTGTACGTACTGGCCGGGCTCAACCCGCCCGCCCCGGAGGTCGATCCGGCCGACGCCGACATGTGCGACGGGCTGCGGCGGCTCATCGACGCGTGGATGCCGTTCCCGGCGCACATCATGGACCGGTACTGGAACGTCGTGCTCTACAACGACGCCGCCTCCCTCGTCCTCGGGCTGCGCCCCGGCATCGTGCAGAACTGCCTGATCTCCTTCTTCACCGACGACGTCTACCGCTCCCGCGCCACCACCTGGGAGCAGATCGCCCCGATGGTCGTCGCGCAGTTCCGCGCGGGCTGCTCGGAGAACCCGGAGGACGAGGGTTTCCAGGCCGTGGTCGCCGAGGCGAAGGAGGCCAGCTCCGAGTTCGCCGCGCTCTGGGAGCAGCGCGACATCGCGCCCGGCGGGCAGATGCGCAAGGAACTGGAGCATCCGACGGCCGGGACGCTCCAGGTGGAGTCCACCCAGCTGCGGGTGCCCGCCCGCCCGGACCTGGCGATCGTGCTGCACACCCCGCTGCCCGGCACCGGCACCGAGGAACGGCTCAAGTGGCTGGCGTCCCCGGAAGGGCGGCGCGACGCGATGTACCCGGTACCGGGATGAGGCGCGCGCCACACGGTTCGTATGCTCGGCACATGACTGACAGCACCGACCTCGGGGCCGAGGACCGCAAGATCGTCACCCTGGCGCGCAGCGCCCGCGCCCGCAACGGAGTGCCGGAGGGCGCGGCCGTACGGGACGAGACGGGACGTACGTACGTGGCGGGCACGGTGGCCCTGGAGTCGCTGCGGCTCACCGCCCTCCAGACGGCCGTCGCGATGGCCGTGGCCAGCGGGGCCACCTCGCTCGAAGCCGCAGCCGTGGTCTCGGACGCCGAGAACCCGGCCGACGAGGACCGGGCCGCGGTGCGCGACCTCGGTGGGGCCGACACTCCGGTGTTCCTGGCGGGTCCGGACGGGACGGTGCGGGTGCGGGTCACCGCGGGGTGACTTCCCCCACGTCCTCGCGGACGACGCGGGTCGGCCGTGGCCGGTTCAGTGCCCCCGGGGCGCGTACATGATCATGGCCATGCCGGCGAGGCAGATCAGCGCGCCCGCGACGTCGTACCGGTCCGGGCGGTAGCCGTCCGCGACCATGCCCCAGGCGATCGAGCCGGCCACGAAGACCCCGCCGTAAGCGGCGAGGATGCGCCCGAAGTTGTCGTCGCTCTGCAGGGTCGCCACCGCGCCGTACACGCCGAGGGCGATCACCCCGGCGCCGATCCAGGCCCACCCCCGGTGCTCGCGGATGCCCTGCCAGACCAGCCAGGCGCCCCCGATCTCGAAGAGGGCGGCGACGAGGAAAAGGGCGGCGGAACGGGCGACGAGCATGGGGGCACGCTATCGCCGCGGAGCCCGTTCCCCGGGGCCGGGCCGCCCCGCGCCGCGGTCCGGCCGGCGACCGTTGTGCGCCGGGCCGCCGCGATCGGGGACAATGGGCGCCATGAGCGCTCGACCGAACCCCGAAGCCGCTGCGCGGCAGGCCACGGACCCCGCCCCCCACCGGGCCGGTTTCGCCTGCTTCGTGGGCCGCCCCAACGCGGGCAAGTCCACCCTCACGAACGCTCTGGTCGGGCAGAAGGTGGCGATCACGTCCAACCGCCCCCAGACCACCCGGCACACCGTGCGCGGCATCGTGCACCGCGAAGACGCGCAGCTGATCCTGGTCGACACCCCCGGACTCCACAAGCCGCGCACCCTGCTCGGCGAGCGGCTGAACGACGTCGTGCGGACCACCTGGGCCGAGGTCGACGTCATCGGCTTCTGCCTGCCCGCCGACCAGAAGCTCGGCCCCGGCGACAAGTTCATCATCAAGGAACTCGCCGCCATCAAGAAGACCCCGAAGATCGCGGTCATCACCAAGACGGACCTGGTCGACTCCCGGGCGCTCGCCGAACAGCTGCTGGCCGTCTCCCAGCTGGGCCAGGAGCTCGGCTTTGAATGGGCCGAGATCGTGCCGGTCTCGGCGGTCAAGGACGAGCAGGTCGGGCTGCTCGCCGACCTGATCGCCCCGCTGCTGCCGGTGAGCCCGCCGCTCTACCCGGAGGGCGACCTCACCGACGAGCCCGAGCAGGTCATGGTCGCGGAGCTGATCCGCGAGGCCGCGCTCGAAGGCGTGCGCGACGAGCTGCCGCACTCCATCGCGGTCGTCGTCGAGGAGATGCTGCCCCGCGAGAACCGTCCGGCCGACCGGCCGCTGCTGGACATCCACGCCAACGTCTACATCGAGCGCCCCAGCCAGAAGGGCATCATCATCGGCCCGAAGGGGCAGCGGCTGAAGGACGTCGGGACGAAGTCCCGCAAGCAGATCGAGGCGCTGCTCGGTACGCCGGTCTTCCTCGACCTGCACGTCAAGGTCGCCAAGGACTGGCAGCGCGACCCGAAGCAGCTGCGCAAGCTCGGTTTCTGAGCGGCCCGGCTGCCGGGCCGCCCCGACAGCCGAGCCGTGTTGACGGCACCGCCGGTCTCACGCCCCCTCACGGAGGACGCGTGAGACCAGCGTGCGCTGGTCGTCGGTCAGGTCCGGGTCCGCGCAGTGCACGGTCCGCCCGTCGACGGTGATCGCGTACCGGAAGCCGTCGGGCACTCCCGACGGCGGAGTCCCGGCCCCCTCCGCGAGTGCGGAACGGGCCAGGGACTCCCAGACGGCGGCGTCCTCCTGCTCGGCCGTGTCGATCCCGGCCCGGCGGGAGAGGCCGGCGAACCCGCCTGTCCGGCTCACATGAATGCGCATGTGACCCATACTGACCCGCCTACTCGGTCGGTACGCCCACTTCCGACCAGCCCTTGACGACGGCCTCCTGCTCGTCCCCCTCGCCGAAGCGGTCGCGGGCGGCGGCCACGGTCAGCCGGGCGAAGTCGGCGAACTCGGCGTTGGCGGTCAGCTCGCCTCCGGTCAGCACGTCGTACCAGATCTGTCCGGCCCGCTCCCAGGCGTTCCCGCCGAGGGCGGAAGCGGCGAGGTAGAAGGCACGGTTGGGGATGCCGGAGTTGAGGTGGACCCCGCCGTTGTCGTCGTCGGTCTCGATGTAGTCCTCCATCGAGGCCGGCTGCGGGTCCTTGCCGAGCACGTCGTCGTCGTACGCGGTGCCGGGCGACTTCAGCGAGCGCAGCCCCTCCCCGGTGACCCGGGGGGCGAGCAGGCCCGCGCCGATCAGCCAGTCGGCCTGTTCGGCGCTCTGCCCCAGGGAGTACTGCTTGACCAGGGAGCCGAAGACGTCCGAGACGGATTCGTTGAGCGCGCCGGCCTGGCCCTCGTAGACGAGGTTGGCGGTGTGCTGGGTGAGTCCGTGCGCCAGTTCGTGGGCGATCACGTCGATGGAGAGGGTGAAGTCGAGGAAGATCTCGCCGTCACCGTCGCCGAAGACCATCTGCCGGCCGTCGAAGAAGGCGTTGTTGTAGTCGCGGTCGTAGTGGACCGATCCGATGAGGCGCATGCCCTTGCCGTCGAGCGAGCTGCGGCCGTACGCCGAGAGCAGCAGGTCGAAGGTGGCGCCGAAGCCGGCGTACGCGCGGTTGACGCTGGCGTCGCCGGTGGGCTCGTCGCCTTCGCCGCGGACCTTGCGGCCCGGCAGCATGGTGTGGTGGCGGCAGTCGTAGAGCGTGCGGCGGGGCTTGCTGGGGACGGCGCCCGCGGTGGCGGGTTCCGGGGCGATGGCGGCCAGTGACGCCTCTCTGCGCAGGGTGCGGCGCTCGCCGTCCGCGTCGAGCGTACGGCGCGCGGGTCCGGCGACCGCGGGGTCGTCGGACTGCGCCAGCTGGTCGAGGAGGTGCGGCGGAACGATGGTGCAGAAGACGGGGTGGATACCGGAACCGTCGGGGGATCGAGAGATCATGCAAATGACTGTGGCACTCTGTCATCGCCCTGTCACTGGTTGCGACGGCAATTGACGAAATAGAGTGATGCATCACTGTTTACTCGTCATGCGTGCACGGTCCCGCATACTGATACGGACCGGCGTCCCGCGCACCTCTCGGTTACTCTCGTCGCATCATGCGTTTCGGGCTGCTTCTCCTTAGCTGCCGCGGCGAGGGCCTGTAGTCGTAGGCCGACCCCCTCCCCGCGGAGTCTGGTGCTGCAGCGACACAGTCGGCCGTCCCACAGCTGGACCCCGAGGAGCCTTACGCAATGACCACCGTGACCACTTCCGGTAATTCTGTCGGCCGCCCCACGCCGATCACCAACGCGACGCAGCTCCAGAAGACTTCAGGCATGCCGATCCACAAGTACGGCCAGTACGAGGCGGTGGAGATCCCCGACCGCACCTGGCCGGACAAGCGGATCACGGTGGCGCCCCGCTGGCTCTCCACCGACCTGCGCGACGGCAACCAGGCCCTGATCGACCCGATGTCCCCGGCCCGCAAGCGCGAGATGTTCGACCTGCTCGTGAAGATGGGCTACAAGGAGATCGAGGTCGGCTTCCCGGCGTCCGGCGAGACCGACTTCGCGTTCGTGCGCTCCATCATCGAAGAGGGCGCGATCCCCGAGGACGTGACGATCTCCGTCCTGACGCAGTCCCGCGAGGAACTGATCGAGCGGACCATCGAGTCGCTGCGCGGTGCCCACCGGGCCACCGTCCACCTGTACAACGCCACCGCCCCCACCTTCCGCCGCGTGGTCTTCCGCGGTTCGAAGGAGCAGGTCAAGCAGATCGCGGTGGACGGCACCCGGCTGGTCATGGAGTACGCCGAGAAGATCCTGGGCGGCGACACGATCTTCGGCTACCAGTACAGCCCCGAGATCTTCACCGACACCGAGCTGGACTTCGCCCTGGAGGTCTGCGAGGCCGTCTGCGACGTGTGGCAGCCGGAAGAGGGCCGCGAGATCATCCTCAACCTGCCCGCCACCGTGGAGCGTTCGACGCCGTCCACGCACGCGGACCGGTTCGAGTGGATGTCGCGCAATCTCTCCCGCCGCGAGTTCGTCTGCCTGTCGGTCCACCCGCACAACGACCGCGGCACGGCCGTCGCCGCCGCCGAGCTGGCGCTGATGGCCGGCGCCGACCGCGTCGAGGGCTGCCTCTTCGGCCAGGGCGAGCGCACCGGCAACGTCGACCTGGTCACCCTGGGCATGAACCTCTTCTCCCAGGGTGTCGACCCGCAGATCGACTTCTCGCAGATCGACGAGATCCGCCGCACCAGCGAGTACTGCAACCAGATGGAGGTCCACCCGCGCCACCCCTACGCGGGCGACCTCGTCTACACCTCCTTCTCCGGCTCCCACCAGGACGCCATCAAGAAGGGCTTCGACGCCATGGAGGCCGACGCGGCCCGCCAGGGCAAGACCGTCGACCAGATCGAGTGGGCCGTCCCGTACCTGCCGATCGACCCGAAGGACGTCGGCCGCAGCTACGAGGCCGTCATCCGGGTCAACTCGCAGTCCGGCAAGGGCGGTATCGCGTACGTCCTGAAGAACGACCACAAGCTGGACCTGCCGCGCCGGATGCAGATCGAGTTCTCGCGGATCATCCAGGCCAAGACCGACGCCGAGGGCGGCGAGGTCACCCCGGCGCAGATCTGGTCCGCCTTCGAGGACGAGTACCTGCCCAGCACCGACGACGCCGCGGCCCGCTGGGGACGCGTCCAGATCCGTTCGGGCCAGACGACCACCGAGCAGGACGGCCGGGACACCCTGACCGTCGAGGCCACCGTGGACGGCGTCGACACCGTGCTGACCGGTACGGGCAACGGCCCGATCTCCGCCTTCTTCGAGGCGCTGGCGGGCATCGGCATCGACGCCCGACTGCTGGACTACACCGAGCACACCATGAGCGAGGGTGCCAGCGCCCAGGCCGCCTCGTACATCGAGTGCGCGATCGACGGCAAGGTCCTGTGGGGCATCGGCATCGACGCCAACACCACCCGCGCCTCGCTCAAGGCGGTCGTCTCGGCCGTCAACCGCGCGGGCCGCTGACCCGGTCCGGCCGAGTCCGGCGGAGGCGTGTCGACGCGTCCGCCGCCCGCCGGGGGAGTACCCCTCGCGCACATGTCCGGTTGATCCGGTGGCGCACTGTTCGCCGAACCCCGTCCGCCCGTTCCGGGTGGGCGGGGTTCGGCCATTTCCGGGTGTTGTGACAGAGGAGGTGATGACGCCGCCCGACGCATGTGGTTAACATCACGTGCAACACACGGCAATGTTGCCGGAGCGTTACGGAGGTGTGCGACGTGCGGTCAGTCAAAGGACAACGCGCCCTGAGAACGGGCCTGTACGGCATCCGCACCGCATGGGACGTCGTCGGCGACGGCGAGTTCTTCTGCCAGGACTGCGGCGGGGACCGCAACTACCGCCGCCTCACCGGCCGTCACCGGCTCGCCGTGCTCGGCGTGCCCGTGCTGCGGCGCGGCGGCACCGGACCCGTCGTCGAGTGCGCCGACTGCCACGCGCACTTCGGCACCGACGCCCTGGAGCACCCCACCACCACCCGGTTCTCCTCGATGCTCCGGGAGGCCGTGCATACGGTCGCGCTGGCCGTCCTCGCCTCGGGCGGCACCCCCCGCACCGCTCTGGAGACCGCCGCCTGCACCGTCCGCGAGGCCGGCCTCGACGACTGCTCGGAGGAGCAGCTCCTCACCGTCGTGGAGGTGCTGACCGCCGACATCGGCCACGACGACGGCGTCGGCGCCACCGCCGGGGCCTGCGGCGCGGCCCTCGCCATCGAGCTGCACGAGGTGCTCACCCCGCTCGCCCGCCACCTGGTCCCGGCCGGCCGCGAGTCGGTCCTGCTCCAGGGCGCCCGGATCGCGCTGGCCGACGGCCCGTACGGCGCCGCCGAGCGCGAGGTCCTGACGACCGTGGGCCGCGCGCTGCGGCTCTGCCCCGAGGACACCGCCCGGCTGCTCACCGCGGCCGCCCGCATGCCGTCCTGAGCGCCCCTGGGCGCTCCCGGGTGCCCAGCGGTCGCCCTGCGGCCGGGTGCGGCGGGTCCGTGGGTTCCGGGGCGGCCTTCGAGGCCGACGGCCCGATCGCGGGCCGGTGGGCGACAATGGGTGCATGAGCTTGTTCCGGGACGACGGCGTCGTACTGCGTACGCAGAAACTGGGCGAGGCCGACCGGATCATCACCCTGCTGACCCGCGGCCACGGCCGGGTGCGGGCCGTCGCCCGGGGGGTGCGCCGCACCAAGTCCAAGTTCGGGGCCCGCCTCGAACCCTTCTCCCACGTCGACGTGCAGTTCTTCGCGCGCGGCAGCGAGCTGATCGGACGCGGGCTGCCGCTCTGCACGCAGAGCGAGACCATCGCCCCGTACGGCGGCCGGATCGTCACCGACTACGCCCGCTACACCGCCGGCACCGCGATGCTGGAGACCGCCGAGCGCTTCACCGACCACGAGGGCGAACCGGCCGTCCAGCAGTACCTGCTGCTCGTCGGCGGGCTGCGCACCCTCGCCCGGGGCGAGCACGCCCCCCACCTGATCCTCGACGCGTTCCTGCTGCGCTCCCTCGCCGTCAACGGCTACGCGCCCAGCTTCGAGGACTGCGCGCGGTGCGGAATGCCCGGACCGAACCGTTTCTTCTCCATCGCCGCAGGCGGAGCGGTATGCGGCGACTGCCGGGTCCCCGGGAGCGTCGTACCCTCGGCGGAGGCCCTGACCCTGCTGAGCGCGCTGCTCAGCGGCGACTGGGCGACGGCGGACGCGTGCGAGGCGCGTCATGCCAGGGAGGGGAGCGGGCTGGTGTCCGCCTATCTGCACTGGCATCTGGAGCGCGGTCTGCGCTCGCTGCGGTACGTGGAACAGTGACCTCGCAGCGGTTGGTGGAGAAGCGACACAGGGAGACGAGAGAAGCTCATGGCAGTACGCGGGATCCTCGGCGGCCGTAACCGGCGCACGTACAAGACCCCCGAGACGCACCCCTCCGGTGCGACGCCCCCGAAGATCCCCGCCGAGCTGGTGCCCCAGCACGTGGCCGTCGTGATGGACGGGAACGGCCGCTGGGCCAAGGAACGCGGTCTCCCGCGCACCGAGGGCCACAAGGTCGGCGAGGGCGTCGTCATGGACGTCCTCAAGGGCTGCATCGAGATGGGCGTCAAGAACCTCTCGCTCTACGCGTTCTCCACGGAGAACTGGAAGCGGTCCCCGGACGAGGTGAAGTTCCTGATGAACTTCAACCGTGACGTCATCCGCCGCCGCCGCGACGAGATGGACGAACTCGGCATCCGCATCCGCTGGGTCGGCCGGATGCCCAAGCTGTGGAAGTCCGTCGTCCAGGAACTCCAGGTCGCCCAGGAGCAGACCAAGGACAACGACAAGATGACGCTGTACTTCTGCGTCAACTACGGCGGCCGGGCCGAGATCGCCGACGCCGCGCAGCGCATCGCCGAGGACGTCGCGGCGGGGAAGCTCGACCCGTCGAAGGTCAACGAGAAGACGTTCGCGAAGTACATCTACTACCCGGACATGCCGGACGTGGACCTCTTCGTGCGCCCCAGCGGCGAGCAGCGCACCTCCAACTACCTGATCTGGCAGAGCGCGTACGCCGAGATGGTCTTCCAGGACGTGCTGTGGCCCGACTTCGACCGCCGCGACCTGTGGCGCGCCTGCCTGGAGTACGCCCAGCGCGACCGCCGCTTCGGCGGCGCGCAGGAGACCGACCCGGCCGTGGAGCCCGCGCCCGAGGCGTGAGAACCACGAGAGGGGGGAGAACCGGCCACCGGTTCTCCCCCCTCTCGCTGTGTGCCGTGCGTGTCAGTGCTTCTCGGCCGCGCAGTCCGCGCACTCCGCGCAGGTCCCGAAGATCTCCACGGTGTGCGCCACGTTGACGTAGCCGTGCTGGGAGGCGATCGTCTCGGCCCACTGCTCCACGGCCGGGCCCTCCACCTCGACGGCCTTGCCGCAGACCCGGCAGACCAGATGGTGGTGGTGGTCGCCGGTGGAGCAGCGGCGGTAAACGGACTCGCCCTCGGTGGTGCGCAGCACGTCGACCTCGCCCGCGTCGGCGAGGGACTGGAGGGTGCGGTAGACGGTGGTCAGGCCCACCGAGTCGCCGCGGTGCTTGAGGACGTCGTGCAGCTCCTGGGCGCTGCGGAACTCGTCGACCTCGTCGAGCGCCGCCGCGACCGCCGCCCGCTGGCGGGTGGACCGCCCCCGTACCGGAGCCGCGTTCGTGCCACTGATCGGCGCCGTCACAGCTGCCTCCTCATGTCGCCCGTACAGGTGTCGGGCCATTGTGCCAGCCGCACCGGGCGAAACCCTCATACGCGCACGTCCTCCTCGGCGGTCCGGCTCGCCGGTACCTCCAGGGTGCACTTCTCGCTCTCGACCGTGCGTGCCCGGGCCCTGCGGCGGGCCAGCGGGGCGGCCAGCGCGGTGAGCGCGACGAAGGCGGCGATGGCCAGCAGCACGATCGTCGCGCCGGGCGGGACGTCCTGGTAGTACGAGGTGACGGTGCCGGCCAGGGTGACGGCGGTGCCGATCACCACGGAGAGCACGAAGGTCAGCCGGAAGGACTTCGACACCTGCTGGGCGGCCGCGACCGGCACCACCATCAGGGCGCTGACCAGCAGCAGGCCCACGACCCGCATGGCGACGGTGACCGTCACGGCGGCGGTCACCGCGATCAGCAGGTTCAGCAGTCGCACCGGCAGTCCGGTGACCCGGGCGAACTCCTCGTCCTGGCTGACCGCGAAGAGCTGGCGGCGCAGCCCCACGGTCACCAGCACCACGAACGCGGCGAGCAGGGTGATCGCCCACACGTCCGCGGAGGAGACGGTGGAGAGCGAGCCGAAGAGGTACGAGGTGAGGTTCGCGTTCGAGCCGGTGTCGGAGATGTTGATCAGCAGCACCCCGCCCGCCATGCCGCCGTAGAAGAGCATGGCCAGCGCGATGTCGCCGCGGGTGTGGCCGAACCAGCGGATCAGCTCCATGACGACGGCGCCGGCGACGGCGACGGCGGTGGCCATCCAGACGGGGCTGGTGGAGAGCAGGAAGCCGAGGCCGACCCCGGTCATCGCGATGTGCCCGATGCCGTCGCCCATGAGGGCCTGGCGGCGCTGGACGAGGTAGATGCCGATGGCGGGGGCGGTGATGCCGACCAGGACGGCGGCGATCAGCGCGCGCTGCATGAAGGCGGGTTCGAGGAATTCCATCAGGTCAGCAGTCCCGTTCGGACGGGCTCGGAAGCCGCGTGGGGGTGGACGTGGTCGTGGCCGGGGAGCGCGTGCTGCCCGACCGAGCGCGGCGGCGGGCCGTCGTGCGTCACACAGCCGTCGCGCAGCACGACCGCGCGGTCGATCAGCGGCTCCAGCGGGCCCAGCTCGTGCAGGACCAGGAGCACGGTGGTGCCGGCGGCGACCTGCTCGCGCAGGGTGGCGGCGAGGATCTCCTGGCTGGCCAGGTCGACCCCGGCCATCGGCTCGTCCATGATCAGCAGCTCGGGCTCGGAGGCCAGCGCGCGGGCGATCAGGACCCGCTGGTGCTGGCCGCCGGAGAGGGCGCTCACCGAGTCCCCGGCGCGGTCGGTGAGGCCGACGAGGGCGATGGCCCGGTCGACGGCGGCGCGGTCGGCGCGGCCGGGGATGCGCAGCTTCGTACGGGACAGCCGCCCGGAGGAGACGACCTCGCGGACGGTCGCGGGTACCCCCGCCGAGGCGGTGGTGCGCTGCGGTACGTACCCGACACGCGCCCACCGGCGGAAGCGGCGGAGCGGGGTGCCGAAGAGTTCGACGGTGCCGCCGGTGAGGGGTACCTGGCCGATGGCGGAGCGTACGGCGGTGGACTTGCCGGAGCCGTTGGCGCCGAGCAGGGCGACGACCTCGCCGCGGTGCACGGCCAGGTCGACCCCGCGCAGGACGGGGCGGGAGCCGAGGGTCGCGGTGGCGCCGGTGAGCCGGATCACGGCTTCGGCGTCCGGCTTTCCGGCCCCGGTGCCGGTCTTGCTGTCGGCGGCGGAGGCCGGGGCGGGAATGCTGGGCTCGTCCATGCGCGTCTCCGGTCCGGTCGCGGGGGTCGTGGCGTCGGTCACTTCGCGCCCAGGGCCTTCTGGAGGGCGGCGAGGTTGGACTCCATGACCTCGATGTAGTCGTGGCCCTCGGACTTCTTCGTGATGCCCTCCAGCGGGTCCAGGACGTCGGTGCGCAGCCCGGTGTCCTTCGCGAGGGTCTTCGCCGTCTTGTCGCTGGCGAGCGTCTCGAAGAAGACGGTGGTGGCGTTCTCCTCCTCCGCGATGTGCTGGAGGTCCTTGATGCGGGCCGGGCTCGGCTCCGCCTCGGGGTCGACTCCGGCGATGCCCTCCTGGGTGAGGCCGTAGCGCTCGGCGAGGTAGCCGAAGGCGGAGTGCGTGGTGAGGAAGGTCTTGGTGGTGGTGGACTTCAGCCCGGCCGCGTACTCCGTGTTCAGCGCGTCCAGCTTCTTGACCAGCGCGTCGGTGTTCGCGCGGTAGTCGGCGGCGTTGTCCGGGTCGGCCTTCTCCAGGGACTTCCCGACGCCCTGGGCGACCTCGGCGTACTTCACCGGGTCCAGCCAGACGTGCGGGTCGCGGCCGGCCGTCTCCTCGTCGTGGTCATCGGAGGAGGCGTGGTCGTGGCCGTCGACCTCGGCGCCGTGCGTCTCCATCGTGGTCAGTGTCGCGGCGTCCACGGTGTTCTTCGCACCGGACTGGGCGATGGCGTCGTCCACGGCGGGCTGGATGCCCTTGAGGTACAGGATGTAGTCGGCGTCGCTCAGCGAGCCGATCTGGCGGGGGCTGAGCTCCAGGTCGTGCGGTTCGACGCCGGGCTTGGTCAGCGTGGTGACCGAGACGTGGGCGCCGCCGATCTCCTCGGCCAGGTACTGCATCGGGTAGAAGGACGCGACCACGTCCAGCTTGCCGTCCGACCCGCCGGCCGTGTCGGGGCCCGAACAGGCGGAGAGCGCGGTGATGCCGAGGGCGACCGCGCCGGTGACGGCGGTGGCGGGTATGAGGCGGCGTACGTTCATGAATCCCATTTTCAACAAAGCTGGAAACGATTGTCAACAAGGATGATGAGCAGACCGGAAGCGCGAGGGGGTCGGGAGCGCACTCCGGCCCCCGATTTGATCCGAGGGGTGCGCCCGCCGGTAATCTTGGGCATTCGCTCGCCCGTCTCCTGCGCACCACACCCCAGCGAGGCGCTCAGCGCCGCTTCTGTCCCATTTCGCCGTCGTAATGAAGAGAGCACCGTGGCCGCCGACAAGATCGACTCCATCGTCAGCCTGAGCAAGCGCCGTGGCTTCGTCTATCCCTGCAGTGAGATCTACGGTGGCCAGAAGGCCGCCTGGGACTACGGCCCGCTGGGCGTGGAGATGAAGGAGAACCTCAAGCGTCAGTGGTGGCGCTACATGGTCACCTCGCGCGAAGACGTGGTCGGTCTCGACTCGTCGGTGATCCTGGCCCCCGAGGTCTGGGTCGCGTCGGGTCACGTCGCCACCTTCAGCGACCCGCTGACCGAGTGCACCTCCTGCCACAAGCGCTACCGCGCCGACCACCTGGAGGAGGCGTACGAGGCGAAGCACGGCAAGCCCCCGGTGGGCGGCCTCGCCGACCTCAACTGCCCCAACTGCGGCAACAAGGGCACCTTCACCGAGCCCAAGCAGTTCTCGGGTCTGCTCTCCACCCACCTCGGCCCGACCCAGGACTCCGGCTCGGTCGCCTACCTGCGCCCCGAGACCGCCCAGGGCATCTTCACCAACTTCAACCAGGTGTCGACGACTTCCCGCAAGAAGCCGCCGTTCGGCATCGCGCAGATGGGCAAGTCCTTCCGGAACGAGATCACTCCGGGCAACTTCATCTTCCGCACCCGCGAGTTCGAGCAGATGGAGATGGAGTTCTTCGTCAAGCCGGGCGAGGACGAGGAGTGGCAGGAGTACTGGATGGACCAGCGCTGGAACTGGTACACGGACCTCGGCATGCGCGAGGAGAACATGCGCTGGTTCGAGCACCCGCAGGAGAAGCTCTCCCACTACTCCAAGCGCACCGCCGACATCGAGTACCGCTTCCAGTTCGGCGGCAGCGAGTGGGGCGAGCTGGAGGGTGTCGCCAACCGCACCGACTACGACCTGAAGGCGCACTCCAAGGCCTCCGGCACCGACCTGGTCTACTACGACCAGGAGGCCAACGAGAAGTGGACGCCTTACGTCATCGAGCCGGCCGCCGGTGTCGGCCGCGCGATGCTCGCCTTCCTCATGGACGCCTACGTCGAGGACGAGGCGCCCAACGCCAAGGGCGTCATGGAGAAGCGCACCGTGATGCGCCTCGACCCGCGCCTCGCGCCGGTCAAGGTCGCCGTGCTGCCGCTCTCCCGCAACGTGCAGCTGTCGCCGAAGGCCAAGGGCCTCGCCGCGGACCTGCGCAAGAACTGGAACATCGAGTTCGACGACGCCGGCGCCATCGGCCGCCGCTACCGCCGCCAGGACGAGATCGGTACGCCGTTCTGCGTCACCGTCGACTTCGACACCCTGGACGACAACGCGGTGACCGTCCGCGAGCGCGACACCATGAAGCAGGAGCGCGTCTCCCTGGACCAGATCCAGGCGTACCTGGGCGCCCGTCTGCTGGGCTGCTGACCCCGACGGCGCTCATCACGGCTCCACGCATCACGGCTCCACGCATCACGGTTTCGCTCCGAAGCCCCCGGACCCCGCACGGGTCCGGGGGCTTCGTCGCACACTGGGCGCACCCCTACCCCGGAGGTCGCGATGGTGTCCACGACCGAGAGCAAGGTCACCCGCTGGGACGGGCACGGCCGCGAACACGTCGTCCGCGTCACGAAGTCGGGGATGCAGCGGCTGCTGAGCTGCGGAACCTGCGGCTGGCGCAAGGGGGCGCAGTTCCTGCCCTGGCTCAAGGCGCAGGAGCACCTCGCCGAAGCCCATCAGGCGACGGTCGACCCGAGCGCCTGAGCGGGGGCCGGCCGAGGGGAATCGGGCGGGCGGACGGGAGATACGGGACGGGGAGGCGGGCGGGGCGGGCGGAAATCCGGTGCGGGCCGCGCCGGGTGCGGGGTACGGTTTCCGGCATGCCGTTCTTCCAGATCTACGAGTGAGCGCGCGGCAGGGCCGGGCAGTACGCCCCCGTACGACCCGCTGAGCCCGCCGCCCCACGGATCGATCCGTGAACATCACGGACACCCCCTTCTCACCCCACATCGGAGAACATCACCATGGCCAAGAGCCGCAACAACCTCCTCGGCGTCGGCGGACAGCGCAAGAAGCTGTCCCGTGCCGACCAGCAGGGTGCGGGCACCGTCCGCGACGCCGACCGCAAGGCGGCGGAGGACAAGAAGCAGGAGCTGGTGCGCAAGATGCGCGAGCGCGCCACCGGTACCACCCAGGAGTCCGGCACGGAGGCGGCGGACACCGCCGCCTCCGAGGACCGGAGCTGACGCCGAGCGCATGAGCGGGCCCGTGGGGCCCGGACCGTCGCCTTCCCGACGGTCCGGGCCCCACGGCCGTTCCCGGTGGGCGCGGCGCCGCTCAGCCGACCGCCGCCGCCAGTACCGCCGCCGTCTTCGCCACCAGCGGGTGGTCGGCGGCCGCCGTCTGCTGCGGCTTGGTGGTCAGCACGGTCACCACCACCGGCTCGCCCGCGGCGGTCCAGGCGACGCCCGCGTCGTTGCAGGTGCCGTAGGAGCCGCCGCCGGTCTTGTCGGCGATCGTCCAGTCCTTCGGCAGCCCGGTGCGGAAACGGGTCGCGCTGGTACGGCAGTTCAGCAGCCAGCCGGTCAGCCGCTCCCGGTCGGAGGGGGCGAGGGCGTTCCCGACGACGAGCGAGGCGTAGGTGCGGGAGAGGGCGTACGGCGTGGTGGTGTCCCGCCACTGCCAGGGCTCGGCCGAGTTCAGCTCCGTCTCCCACCGGTCCAGCCGGGTCGTGACGTCGCCGAGCGACCGGCAGAAGCGGGTGACCCCCGCCGGGCCGCCCAGCTGCCGCAGCAGCAGGTTGCCCGCCGTGTTGTCGCTGTCGCAGATCGCCGCGTCGCAGAGCTCCGCCACCGTCATCCCGGTGGCCAGGTGGGCCCGGGTGACGTCGGAGGCGTCGACCAGGTCCGCCTCCGTGTAGCGCACCAGCCGCCCCAGCACCTCCCCGTCCCGGTCGAGGTCACGCAGGACGGCCGCCGCGGCGAGCGTCTTGAAGGTGGAGCAGAGCGGGAAGCGCTCGCCGGCGCGGTGGGCCACCGTGCGGCCGGTGGCGAGGTTGCGGGCGTACGCGCCGACCCTGGCGCCGTGCTCCCGCTCCAGGGAGCCCAGGGCCCGCAGCGCGTCCCGTGCGGGACCGTCCACGGCCCCGGGCGATCCGGCCGCGTACGCGGGCCCGGCGGCGAGGAGCGTGCCGGCGCCGGCCGCCCCGGCGAGCGTCAGCAGGCCCCGGCGGGAGAGATGTGAGGCGGGCGAGGGGTGCGGCACGGTGGGAACCTCTCGTCGTTCGGTACGTAAGGTCATGCCGCCCGACGCTAGCCATCGGTTGCCGGAACCCCGTGTTCCGCCAGGGGCGGGCGTGGCGGGCGTGACGGGCGTGACACGTGGGACGCACGCGGGGCGGGGCGCGAGGGCCGGGGGAAGCCGGGCGGAGGCCGGGCGCGAAGCCGGAGGCGTACCGGCCCGGCGGAGGAGTTCCCGGCGTGCGGGACAATGGGGGGATGACCACGCTCGCCCCCGCGCCCCAGCAGCTCCGCATCGGCCCGCACACCGTGCAGCCGCCGGTGGTTCTCGCCCCCATGGCCGGCATCACCAACGCGCCGTTCCGCACCCTGTGCCGGGAGTTCTCCGGCGGCAAGGGGCTGTTCGTCAGCGAGATGATCACCACACGGGCGCTGGTCGAGCGCAACGAGAAGACGATGCAGCTCATCCACTTCGACGCGAGCGAGACCCCCCGGTCGATCCAGCTCTACGGTGTGGACCCGGTCACGGTCGGCAAGGCCGTCCGGATGATCGTCGACGAGGACCTCGCCGACCACATCGACCTGAACTTCGGCTGCCCGGTCCCCAAGGTGACCCGCAAGGGCGGCGGCTCGGCGCTCCCCTACAAGCGGCCGCTGCTCCGCGCGATCCTGCGCGAGGCCGTCGCCAACGCCGGTGAGCTGCCGGTCACCATCAAGATGCGCAAGGGCATCGACGACGACCACCTCACCTACCTCGACGCCGGCCGGATCGCCGTCGAGGAAGGTGTGGCCGCCGTCGCGCTGCACGGCAGGACCACCGCCCAGCACTACGGCGGGACCGCCGACTGGGAGGCCATCGCCCGCCTGAAGGAGCACGTCCCGGAGATCCCGGTCCTCGGCAACGGCGACATCTGGTCCGCCGAGGACGCCCGCCGGATGATGGCCGAGACCGGCTGCGACGGTGTGGTCGTCGGCCGCGGCTGCCTCGGCCGCCCCTGGCTCTTCGGCGACCTGGTCGGCGCCTTCGACGGTACGAACGCCAAGCACGAGCCCGTCCTGCGCCAGGTCGCCGAGGTGATGGTGCGCCACGCGACCCTGCTGGGTGAGTGGATCGGCGACGAGGCGCGCGGAGTGATCGACTTCCGCAAGCACGTGGCCTGGTACCTCAAGGGCTTCGCGGTGGGCTCGGAGATGCGCAAGAAGCTCGCGATCACCTCCTCCCTGGAGGAGCTGGCCGGGCAGCTGAACGAGCTGGACCTCGACCAGCCCTGGCCGGACGGCGCGGACGGCCCGCGCGGACGCACCTCGGGCAACAACCGGGTCGTGCTCCCGGACGGCTGGCTGAAGGACCCGTACGACTGCTCCGGCGTGAGCGCGGACGCCGAGCTGGACACCTCCGGCGGCTGACGGAGAGACGGGCCACGAGGGTACGGAGTGCCTCCTCGGGACCCCGCTCATGTGAGCGCCTGAGTGGCGAGGAACGACGGCCCCGGTTCGCAGAGATGTGCGAGCCGGGGCCTTCTCCGTGACCGCTTCCTGACTCGTGGTGTGCATGGATGTGCGAAGGGTGGCGAGGGGGTGTCCGCATGGTGGCATCAGGGCCGCCTGGTCGACGTGATCCTCGCCACGCCTGAGGGTGGTTTGGCTCATATGAGCGGCGCGCGGGCGCCTCTTGAGCGACTCAACTTCTCAAATGACGGCACTGCGTGCCAGATGTGCAGACTTTGATCGATCGACCCGATCGTCACCAGGGGTGGCGATTCGTCCGTGTCCGGTGGCGCTGCGTCACCCTGTGTTCGAGAGGTGAACGCTGCGCCCGGCAAGGCGGCCGAGCCCCCTCACTTTCGATCTGCTGGCAGACGGGTGGTTGCGGTCGCACGATGGAGAAGTGGACGTACCGAGACACCTTTGATCTGGGTATGTTCCTGGCCGTCAGGGCACCCACCGCGTCCTCAAGGAGTCGAGACCCGTGTCGGGAAACAACGGTCCAAGGAAGTTCGTCTACGACTTCACCGAGGGCAACAAGGATCTGAAGGACCTGCTCGGTGGGAAAGGTGCGAACCTCGCCGAGATGACCAACCTCGGTCTGCCGGTCCCTCCCGGCTTCACCATCACCACCGAGGCGTGCAAGGTCTACCTCGACAGCGGTGTGGAACCCGCCGAACTCCGCGACGAGGTGAGCTCCCATCTCGCCGCCCTCGAAACGCGGATGGGCAAGACCCTCGGCCAGGCCGACGATCCGCTCCTCGTCTCGGTGCGCTCCGGCGCCAAATTCTCGATGCCCGGCATGATGGACACCGTCCTCAACATCGGCCTCTCCGACGCCTCCGTCGTCGGGCTCGCCGCGCAGGCCGGTGACGAGCGCTTCGCCTGGGACTCGTACCGCCGCCTCATCCAGATGTTCGGCAAGACCGTGCTCGGCGTCGGCGGCGACCTCTTCGAGGACGCGCTGGAGGACGCCAAGCGGGCCAAGAAGGTCGACGTCGACACCGACCTCGGCGCCGAGGACCTCAAGAAGCTCGTCAAGAACTTCAAGCGGATCGTGAAGACCGAGGCCGGTCGCGACTTCCCGCAGGACGCCCGGGAACAGATGGATCTGGCCATACACGCCGTCTTCCAGTCGTGGAACACCGACCGGGCCAAGCTCTACCGCCGCCAAGAGCGCATCCCCGGCGACCTCGGCACCGCCGTCAACATCTGCTCCATGGTCTTCGGCAACCTCGGCCCCGACTCGGGTACCGGCGTCGCCTTCACCCGCGACCCGGCCAGCGGCCACCAGGGCGTCTACGGCGACTACTTGCAGAACGCCCAGGGCGAGGACGTCGTCGCGGGCATCCGCAACACCGTCGCGCTCGCCGATCTCGCGTCCATCGACCGGAACTCGTACGACCGGCTGATGCAGATCATGGAGACGCTGGAGACCCACTACCGGGACCTCTGCGACATCGAGTTCACCATCGAACGCGGCCAGTTGTGGATGCTCCAGACCCGCGTCGGCAAGCGCACCGCCGGAGCCGCCTTCCGGATCGCCACCCAACTCGTCGACCAGGGACTCATCGACGAGGCCGAGGCGCTCCAGCGCGTCACCGGCGCCCAGCTCGCCCAGCTGATGTTCCCGCGCTTCGACGACACCGCGAAGACCAGGCTGCTCGGCCGGGGCATCGCCGCGTCCCCGGGCGCCGCCGTCGGCAAGGCCGTCTTCGACTCGTACACCGCGATCAAGTGGTCCCGCTCCGGCGAGAAGGTCATCCTGATCCGCCGCGAGACCAACCCCGACGACCTGGACGGCATGATCGCCGCCGAGGGCATCCTGACCTCGCGCGGCGGCAAGACCTCGCACGCCGCCGTCGTCGCCCGGGGCATGGGCAAGACCTGCGTCTGCGGCGCCGAGGAGATCGAGGTCGACACCAAGCGCCGCCGGCTCACCGTGGGCGACACCGTGGTGGAGGAGGGCGACCTCGTCTCCGTCGACGGCTCGACCGGCAAGGTCTACCTCGGCGAGGTACCCGTCGTGCCGTCCCCGGTCGTCGAGTACTTCGAGGGCCGGATGCACGCGGGCGCCGACGACGCCGACGAACTCGTGGGCGCCGTGCACCGGATCATGGCGTACGCCGACCGGATGCGCCGGCTGCGGGTACGGGCCAACGCCGACAACGCCGAGGACGCCCTGCGCGCCCGCCGCTTCGGCGCCCAGGGCATCGGCCTCTGCCGCACCGAGCACATGTTCCTCGGCGAGCGCCGCGTCCTCGTGGAGAAGCTGGTCCTCGCCGACACGGACGCCGAACGCGAGGCCGCCCTTGCCGAGTTGCTGCCGCTCCAGAAGGCCGACTTCATCGAGCTGTTCGAGTCGATGGACGGACTGCCCGTCACCGTACGGCTGCTCGACCCGCCGCTCCACGAGTTCCTGCCCGACATCACCGAACTCTCGGTGCGCGTCGCGCTCGCCGAGTCCCGCAAGGACGCCAACGAGAACGACCTGCGGCTCCTCCAGGCCGTGCACAAGCTGCACGAGCAGAACCCGATGCTCGGCCTGCGCGGAGTCCGCCTCGGACTGGTCATCCCCGGCCTCTTCGCGATGCAGGTCCGCGCCATCGCCGAGGCGGCCGCCCACCGCAAGAACGCCAAGGGCGACCCGCGCGCCGAGATCATGATCCCGCTCGTCGGCACGGTCCAGGAGCTGGAGATCGTCCGCGAGGAGGCCGACCAGGTCATCGCCGAGGTCCAGGCCGCCACCGGCACCGACCTCAAGCTGACCATCGGCACCATGATCGAGCTGCCCCGCGCCGCACTGACCGCAGGTCAGATCGCCGAGGCCGCCCAGTTCTTCTCCTTCGGCACCAATGACCTCACCCAGACGGTCTGGGGCTTCTCCCGCGACGACGTGGAGGCCTCCTTCTTCACCGCCTACCTGGAGAAGGGCATCTTCGGGGTCTCCCCCTTCGAGACCATCGACCAGGACGGGGTCGGCGCCCTGGTGCGCAGCGCCGTCGCGGCCGGCCGCGCCACCCGCCCCGACCTCAAGCTCGGCGTCTGCGGCGAGCACGGCGGCGACCCGGAGTCGGTGCACTTCTTCCACGAGGTGGGCCTCGACTACGTGTCCTGCTCACCGTTCCGCATCCCGGTCGCCCGGCTGGAGGCGGGACGGGCGGCCGCCGCGCCGAAGGACAGCGACACCCGCTGACGAGCCTTTTCGCGGCCTCCGGGCCATCGACTTCCGGAACCGCCACCACCGGGCCACCCCGACCCTCGCCCCGGCCCGGGCGGCGCTTCCGGAACCCGAGCGGCGGCACCCTGTGCGGGGGTGCCGCCGCTCTTCCACGTCCGGGCGCGGCCCTGTCCGGGGTGCCGTCGCCCTTCCATGTACGGGCGCGGCCCTGTCCGGGGTGCCGTCGCCCTTCCACGTACGGGCGCGGTGACCCGTGCGCGCGGCGTCGCGGTCAGGCAGTGGTGAAGAGCAGCGCCGCGTTCTGGCCGCCGAAGCCGAAGGAGTTGGACGCGGCGGCGGAGAGCGCGACCGGGCGCGGGGCCCCGGTGACCACGTCCAGTTCCAGGCCCTCGTCCTGGCGGGAGAGGTTGGCGGTCGGCGGGACGAGCTGCTTCTCCAGGGTGAGGACCGTCAGGGCCGCCTCCACGGCGCCCGCCGCGCCCAGCGAGTGACCGAGGACGCCCTTGGGGGCGGTGACGGGCGGGGGCGTGCCGTCGAAGACCCGGAGCAGGGCCCTCGCCTCTGCGGTGTCCCCGGCCTGGGTGGACGTGCCGTGCGCGTTGACGTGACCGACGTCCGAGGGGGCGCAGCCGGCGTCGGCGAGGGCGGCCCGCAGGGCGCTCTCGGCGCCCCGGCCCTCCGGGTGCGGGGCGACGGGGTGGTGGGCGTCGCTGGTCGAGCCGAAGCCGCGCAGCAGCGCCCGGGTGCGCGCGCCCCGGGCCGGCGCGCGGTCGGGGTGTTCCAGGACGAGGACGGCGGCCCCCTCGGAGAGGACGAACCCGTCGCGGTCCGTGTCGAACGGGCGGGACGCCACCTCGGGCCCGCCCCGGGAGAGGGCCCGCATCTGGGTGAAGCAGGTGGCGGCCATCCGGGAACGCCCGGACTCGGCGCCCCCGGCCAGCACGATGTCGCAGGCGCCTGAGGCGATCAGGCCCCGGGCGACACCGAGCGCGGTGGCCCCGGAGGCGCAGGCGCTGGTGACGGTGAAGTTGGGTCCGCGTACACCGAGATCGAGCGCGACCTCGGCGGCGGCCATGCTGGCCACGCTGCGGGGCAGTGCCAGGGGCGAGACCAGGTGCTGCCGGTCCTCGCCGAGCAGCGTGAACTCGCGTACGTACGTCTCCATGCTGTTGCAGCTGACGCCGAGGACGACACCGATCCGGTCGGCGTCCCAGGTGGCCGGGGAGAGCTCGGCGTCCGCCACGGCCTGGCGGGCGGCCGCCAGGGCGAGCTGGCAGAAACGGTCCAGCCGACGGGCCAGGCGGCGCCCGAGGGCGGCGTCCGGGTCGAAGTCGACGGGGCAGGAGATGTCGACGGGCAGGCCCGCCAGTACGGGATCGGGCCGGGCGAGGCTCTTGCCCGCGCACACGCCGTCCCAGGTGGCGGCGGTGTTCGGGCCGGCCGGGGTGATCATGCCGATGCCGGTGACGGCGGCCTCAACCGGCATGGTGCGTCCCCTCGGAGGCGGAGGCGGTGGTGGAGGCGGGGGCGGGTGCGGGGGCGGTGGTGGAGGCGTGCCGGCGTACCGCGGGAACGGGGCCGGGCGGGGACGGTGACGGTGGTGTGGTCGTGCGGGGGAGGGTCATCGGGAGGCTCTCGCGGTGGTGGTGAGCAGGCGGACGTGGTGGGGGAGCGCGATACCGGCCATCGGCGCGGGGTCCTGCGCCGCGCCGGGGACGGGGTCGCCGGTCTCCGGGACGTCCGCGAGGCGCAGGGAGGGGAACCGGCTGAGCAGGGCGGGGAGGAACTCGCCCAGCTGGAGGCGGGCGAGGGCCGCGCCCAGGCAGTAGTGGACACCGACCCCGAAGGTCAGATGGGCGGTTGCGGCGGCCCGGGAGTCGCGGTTGGCCGCCGGGATCACCACGATCAGCCGCTGCTGGGCGGCGACGGGCACCCCCGCCAGCACGCAGCCGCGGGTCGCGACGCGTCCGACGACCGCGGCGGCCGGCCGGTTGCGCAGCACCTCCTCCACGGCCGCCCCCATCTCCTCGGGCCGCCGGCGCAGCGCGGCCGTCAGCTCGGGGCTGCTCAGCACGGCGTACGCCGCACTGGTCAGCGAGGACTGGACGGTCATGAAGCCGGTGACGAACAACTGGGCGGTGTGCACCACGATGTCGTCGATCCCCACCCCGTCCGCCCGGGCGGCGGCCACCCACCGGGAGAGGAAGTCCGTGCCGGGGCACCGCTCCCGCTCCTGGACGACCCGCAGGAAGTACGCGACCAGCGCGGCGTCCGCCGCGTCCGCGTCGTCCAGGTCGGCCTCCGAGGGGAAGAGTTCGGCGGCGGCCGTCCAGCGGGCGGTCAGTCCCGCGAGCATCGGGGCGTCCTCGTCGGGCAGCGTGAGGACCTTGCACATGACCCGGGAGGGCAGCGGCCGGCTGATGTGTTCGGTCAGGTCGGCGGTGCCGTGGGCGGCGAGCGCGGCCCCCAGCTCGTTCAGGCCGCTGTGGACCAGGCCGGTCACCACGGGCCGCAGCTCGGCGAGCGCGGTGCGGTGGAAACCCTGGGCCAGGTGGGCCCGGAGCGCGGTGTGGCGGGGCGGATTGGCGTTGGGCAGGGAGGCCGCGTAGCTGACCACGCTGCGGTGGTGGCGCCAGCCGCCGGCGTGCGCGTCGCGCCAGGCGGTGTCCGGGAGGACGAACCCCGGATCGCGCAGCACGTGGCGGCACTCCTGGAAGCCGGTGACGACGGCGGCGTTCAGGGCGGGGACGGGGATCACCGGGCCGAGCTCCCGCAGCCGGTCGAACACCGGGTACGGGTCGGCCTCGGTGCGCAGCCGGCGGAGCAGGCGCATCACCTGGGCCTGGGGCCCTGCGGCTTCGGGCTCGGTGACGGAAGGGGCGGCGGGGTAGGGCGTCGGGGCGGTGGGGAGGACGGCGCTCATGGGCTTCGGTGCTTCCAGTGGTTCACGGGGAGCGGCGGGTGCGCCGCGCCGTTCGGTGCTTTCACGGGTGCGGCGGTTCGCCGTTCGTGCGGTCCGGGGATACGCGGGTGGGTGCGGGGACGGCGGGGTGCGGGTGCGGGTGCGGGTGCGGGTGCGGGGCGGCGGGCGGTTCGGTACGGGGGTGCGTTAGGGGCGGGTACGGGGTGCGTGCGGGGCGGGGGCGCGGGGTGTGCGCACGGCGCGTGGGCGCGGGTGCCGGGCGGGGCCGGGCGCGGGTCAGGAGGCCATCAGCGCCAGGGCGCTGTTCTGGCCGCCCAGGGCGGTGGAGACGCACAGCGCGGCGCGGGCCACGCCGGGGCGGGGGACCTTGGTGACGAGATCGATCCCCCCGGCGAACGCCGGGTCGGGTTCGGTGAGGTTCGCGGTCGGCGGGATGGCCCGCCGGGCCAGGGTGAGCACGCTGAGGACGGCCTCGATGCCTCCCGAACCCGCGCCGGCGTGGCCGAGGGCGGCCTTGGTGGCGGTGACCGGCGGGCGGTGCGGCAGCAGCCGGGCCAGCCAGGAGGCCTCGGCCGCGTCGTTGGAGGGGGTCGCCGCACCGTGGGCGTTGACGTGCTCCACGTCCTCCGGCCGCCAGCCGGCGTCGGCGAGCGCGGCGCGTACCGCCCGCTCGGCGCCCCGGCCCTCGGGGTGGACGGCGGCGATGTGGTGGGCGTCGCCCGCGGCCCCGTAACCGGCCGTCCAGGCCAGTACCGGTGCGCGGCGGGCCCGGGCGTGCGTGGCGCGCTCCAGCACCAGGATTCCGGCGCCCTCGGCGACCACGAAGCCGTCCCGGCCGGCACCGAAGGGGCGGGCCGCGGCGCGCGGGTCGCAGGAGCGGGTGGACAGGATGCCCAGCTGGTCGAAGGCCGTCACGGTGAGGGGGTGGCGGAGGCACTCGGAACCGCCGGCCACCGCGATGTCCAGGGCGCCGGAGCGCAGCAGGTCGCGGGCGACGCCGATCGCGGTCAGCCCGGAGGCGCAGCCCGCCGAGGTCGCGAAGTTCGGTCCGGCCGCGCCGAGATCGAGGGCGACCTCGGCCGCGCTCGCACTGGGCAGGCTGCGGGGCAGCGCCGTCGGCGGGACGGTTTCGGGGCGGCCGGCGGCGAGCTTGCCGCAGATGTCGATGAGGCCGTCGACGCTGGAGCCGCCCGTACCGATGACCACCCCGACGCGGACCGGGTCCCAGTCCCGTCCGTCGAGCCCTGCCATGGCCACGGCCTCGCGGGCGGCGACCAGGCTGAGCTGGGTGTTCCGGTCCGTCCGGCGGGCGAGCCGCCGTCCGAGCAGCGCGTCGGCGTCGAAGTCCGGCACGCGGCAGGAGATGTCCACCCGCAGTCCGGCCAGCAGCGGGTCACGGGTGGCCGTGGACACTCCGGCGAGGGCTGCCCGCCAGCCGGCCTCCACACCGATTCCGCCGGGCGTGACCAGGCCGAGGCCCGTCACGACGACACCGGCTTTCACGACTGAGCGGGCGCGACGGGCAGAGCCTGGCCGAACGAGGTCGCGGGAGCCGTGGCCGGGGCCGTGGGGCGTTCCTGGCCGGGCGCGGAGGCCGGGGCCGCGGGGCGGTCCGGGGCGGAGGAGGGCGCGGAAGCGGCTCCCGGGGGGAGCGCCCGGTCGAACGCCTCCGCCATCTGCCCCAGGGTGCTGTCGGGGTTCACCTCCACGTCCTCCAGGCGTACCCCGGTGGCCTCGGTGATGATCACCGCCAGCTCCGCCAGGGAGAGGGAGTCCAGCTCCAGTTGACGGGCCGTCGCGTCGGGCCGCACCTGTTCCTCGTCCAGCCCGAACTCCTCGACCAGCAGTCTGGTCAGCGTCTCGTACATCGTGCCGTCCTCCATGAAGTTGTTTCTTGCGCAAACACAGTCGCCAACGACGCCAAGCCCTCCTGGTCACCCCGAAACACCGATTCGCCAGGGTTGACACGCGAGAGTCCCCGCATACGGCCGTGTGGCGGGGGGTGGCGCGAACGGGGGTGGGGTGGCGCGGCGACCTGGGAGGCGACGATCCGGCGCCGTGCCCGGCGGTGTCCCCGGCGCGCCCGGGGCGGCGCTCCGCGGGCCGGTCGCGTTGTCAGTGGGCGCACGTATGTTCAGTCGTGTTCCGCTTCCGCCGTCGCGACGCGGTGGCCCCCCCTGTGCGCGGAAACCCCCTCGGGTCGCAAGGCCCCTCGAACACGCAGGAGATGACGTGTCGTCAGATGTGGAGAGGTCGAGCACGGCGCGGGTGATCCCGCCCGCCCGGCCGCGCAAGCTCGCCAAGGTCCCGTTCGTGGAACTCGCCGACGGCAGGTTGCAGGGCGTGGTCTCCAGCGGGTCGGACATCGAGCGCGTCTACGTCTCGTCCGTCGAGACGCGGACCTTCGCCTACGCCTGCAGCACCAACAACAACCGCCCCTGCGGCGGGGCGCGGGGCGGCTTCTGCAACCACATACGCGCCCTGGTCAACGAGTCGGTCCTCCAGTACGGCGCCGAGCGCGTGGCCCGCTATCTGAAGGCCGAGCCCGCCGACGGAGAGCCGAGCGCCCAGGGCATCACGGCCACCATGACGGCGGGCCGCCCCGGACCGGCGGACGCCAGGGCCGCCGCGCCCGTCTTCAGCCGGTTCCTCCACCACCTCGCCTACCTCGAACTCACGCCGACCAGGCTGCCGTTGCCCGAGATGCAGTGGTTCCCGCCGACCCGTTCGCCGCTCGGGGCGGTGGCGGCCTGATGCGCGCCGACCTGCTCGCCCAGGAGATCGACGGGCTCGACGAGGCGCTGGCCGCCGTCGACGCCTTCGACCGAGTCCTCGTGACCGGCCTGCTCCGGCCGGCCCCCGCCCAGGCCGCCGCGCTGGCGGAGTTCGCGGACGCCCTCACCGGCAGCCCGCTCGCCGCCCGGGTCGCCGAGGCGGCCGGGAAGGCCGCCACCGGGGCCGCGGGGGAGGAGCACTTCACCGCCCTCGCCGCGGGCCGTGCCGCGCTGCTCGGCGCCGCCCACGACGCGCTGACCGCCCGGGCCCAGGAGGCGGCGGGCCGCGCCCCGGCCGCGCCGGCCGCCCCCGCCGCCGTCGCCGTCGCCGGGACCCCGGCGAACCTGCTGGTCGCCGCCCGCTCCTGGCTCTGCGACCTGGCCCGCTGCGGCTGGCGCGGCATCGACCACGAGGTGGTCCAGGGAGCGGCCCGGATCGTCTCCGCGATGCTCGACGACCCCGAACTGCGCCGCCTGGCCGCCCTCCTGGACGGCTTCGCCGCCGAACTCGCCGCATCCTGCCCGGGAGCCGGCCTGGAACGGGTACCGGTCCGGCGCTGGGCCGACCTCTGGGCGCGGGCGATGCTGCTCACCCTGCCCGGTGCGATCGTCGCCCCGCGGACCGTCCCGGCCACCGGCCGGCTGCTGCCGCTCGGGGTGGACGTGCAGGAGCACGCCACCGCCGTACAGGCCCAGGTGCACGCGGTGTTCGAACCCGCGGACGGCTCCACGCCGTTCCTGGTGCGGGCGTCGGTGTCGGCGCCCAAGCCCGACTCGGTCGTCGGCGCCGGACTCTGGCAACTGCTCCGCCCCCACCTCTCGCTGCTGGCAGCGGTGGGCGAGGGGCGCGCGGCCGAACTGACCGGCATGCCCCTCACCGCGGCGGGCGACCTGATCTGGAGCGCCGGGCACGCCCGCACGGGCGAGCCCGCCGACTCCTTCGCCACCGCCAGGGTCGCCCTGCCCACCGCGACCGGCCGGGCGACCGCCCCGCTGGACCGTCACCCCACGGCCGTCGCCGTGCCCATCTTCGTCGACGGCTACGCGGCGGCGGCCGGGGAGGACGGCTCGGTGACGTTCGCCTTCGCCGGGCACACCCTCGGCGTCGACGTGGACCGGATTCCGGCCGCCGGACCGCTCACCCCGGAGGCCGTCCTCGCTTCGGGGGCCTGCGTCGGACTGCTCCGCTGGGACGCGGGGGAGTTCCGCCTCCAGCCGCTCGCCGTGGAGACCACCGTGCGGAAGAAAGCGGTGGCGGTGCACGCCGGAGCCTGGGCCGGAGGCACCACGGACAAGGCCGGGATCAGGGCCGAGAAGGCCGCCACCGACGCGGCGGCCGTACTGCGCGAACGCGCCGGAAGGCTGCTGCGGAAATGACCGGACGGACGGACGACATCGGACAGCGCGAAGCCACGGGGGACCCTGACGTGCAGGGAGCCCCGGACGGTGTGCCCGCAGACATGGCCGCCCCGGACGGTGTGCCCGGCGCGGAATCCCAGGACAACCGACGCCAGGTCCTCTACTGGCGGCTCCTCGCCCGGCTCTTCGACCCCGAGGAGCAGCCGGCGCTGGAGTCGGCGAGCCTCGCCGTGGTCGAGGACATCGGCCTGCCGCCCGCCCTGCTGGACCCGCAGGCCTCGGTCGACTCGGTCGTGCAGCGCCACCCGGGACTGGCCGCCGAGTTCGACGGGCTGCTCGCCGCGGACGCCGGAGCCGGTACGGACCCCGACGCGGACGACGCGCCGGACGCTTCCGGCCGGGACCGGGCCGCCGAGGTGCGGCGTGCCGCGCTGGTCTCGAAGGTGCTGCTGAACGTCTTCGCGACGGGCCGGGGAGCGGTCACCGCCGGGCAGCTGTCGCGGTGGCAGGCCGACGCGGGCTGGCTGGAGCGGGCGCTCGGCTGCGAGCCAGGCGCCCTGCGCGGCGGACGCCCCGCCGGAGGCACCGGCGTGAGCCCCACCGGATCGGGCGGCGGTACGTCCCCCGACCTCAGCCGGCTGATTCCGGCGATCGGCCCCGAACTCGGCGCCCTCGAAGCGGATCTCGTCCGGCGCATGCGGCTGCGCGAGGTGCTCGCCGACCCGAAGCTCGCCGCCCGGCTCACCCCGAGCATGTCGCTGATCGAACAGCTGCTGCGCGACAAGAACAACCTGGACGGTGTCGCCCTGGCCAACGCCAAGGCGCTGATCCGGAGGTTCGTGGACGAGGTCGCCGAGGTGCTGCGTACCCAGGTGGAGAAGGCGACCGTCGGGCCGCTGGACCGCTCGGTCCCGCCGAAGCGGGTCTTCCGCAACCTCGACGTCGACCGCACGATCTGGAAGAACCTCACCAACTGGAGCCCCGAGGAGGAGCGGCTCTACGTCGACCGCCTCTACTACCGCCACACCACGCGCAAGACCACGCCCCAGCGGCTGATCGTGGTGGTCGACCAGTCGGGTTCCATGGTCGACTCGATGGTCAACTGCACCATCCTGGCCTCCATCTTCGCCGGACTGCCCAAGGTCGACGTCCACCTCGTCGCGTACGACACCAAGGCCCTCGACCTCACCCCCTGGGTGCACGACCCCTTCGAGACACTGCTCCGCACCCAGCTCGGCGGCGGCACCGACGGCACGGTCGCCATGGCACTGGCCCAGCCGAAGGTCGCGGAGCCCCGCAACACCGTCGTGGTGTGGATCTCCGACTTCTACGAATGGCGGTGCGAGCCGCTCTTCGAGTCCATGGCCGCCCTCCACCGCTCGGGCGTCAAGTTCATCCCGGTGGGCTCCGTGACCAGCGCGGGACGCGGCAGCGTCAACCCGTGGTTCCGCGAACGTTTCAAGGACCTCGGGACGCCCGTCCTCTCCGGCCACATACGCAAGCTCGTCCACGAGCTGAAGAACTTCCTCACCTGAGCACGCGCTTCCCGCCCGGCTCCCTCCCGATCCCCGAAAGGCCCGACATGTCCGACCTGCTGCGCGCCCCCGCCGAGATCAAGTACGCCGAGGAGCTGGACTGGCTGGAATCGGTGGACGACGGCCCCAAGCCGTTCTCCTGGCGCCTGTCGCCGAAGATGGTCCGCCTGTTCATCCTGGGCTCCGAACGTGCCGACGGCATCGACCGCGAGATCGCCCAGAAGTGGTTCGGCGACCGCAGTTTCGTGGAGCGTTCCATCGTCACCCTCGCCTCCGACCGCGGGCTGCTGCTGATCGGTGACCCGGGTACCGGCAAGAGCTGGCTGGCCGAGCTGCTGTCCGCCGCCATCAGCCGCAACTCCACGCTGGTGGTGCAGGGTACGGCCGGCACCACCGAGGATCACATCAAGTACTCCTGGAACGTCTCCATGGTGATAGCCAAGGGCCAGTCCCGGGAGTCGATGATCCCCTCGCCGATCATGACCGCGATGGAGACCGGCACCATCGGCCGCTTCGAGGAACTCACCCGCTCCACCAGCGACGTCCAGGACGCGCTGATCTCCATCCTCTCGGAGAAGTACGTCTCCGTCCCCGAACTGGAGAGCGGCGGCGACGGCGACAACATCGTCTTCGCCAAGCCCGGATTCTCGGTCATCGCCACCGCCAACAGCCGCGACCGGGGCGTCAACGACCTCTCGTCCGCGCTCAAGCGCCGCTTCAACTTCGTCCGCATCCCGGTGGTGACGAACAAGAAGAGCGAGGCCGAGATCGTCCGCTTCCGCACCGAGGAACTCCTGCGCCGCCACCGGATCGAGCTGGACGTGCCGCCGACGCTGCTGGACGTGCTGCTGCAGAGCTTCGCCGACCTGCGCGCCACCGCCGCGGCGGCGGGCAGCGACGACGAGAAGCTGGAGTCCGCGCTCTCCAGCGCCGAGCAGATCGGCGTGCTGGAGGACGCCATCCTGCACAGCAACTTCTTCGGGGAGCGGGAACTCACCGCCCGTACCCTCGCCTCCTCGCTCGTGGGATCGCTGGTCCGGCGGGAGCCCGAGGACCTAGCCATCCTCAACAAGTACCTGCACGGGGTCGTGGAGCCGCGCGGCAAGGAGGAGGGCGGCGCCTGGCCCGAGTTCCTGGAGGGCGGCCGGGACGCGATCGCCACCCTCTCGTGACGCGAGCGACCGGAGTTCCGGAGGCGGGCGAGGTGACCAGGATGTACGGGACGAGGGAGGGGAACACCGTGCCGGAGACGGCGGCCGGGCAGCGGGGGAACGCCGGTTTCGACGCGCTGCGGGGCCAGTTGAAGGAGGCCGCCACGGCCTTCGCGGACGGGCCGGACGCCCTGGAGGGCATCCTCCTCGGGCTCGTCGACGACGTGGACCGCGCGGTGCGCGAGCCGCTGGAGATCTTCCCGGTCTGTCACCACTCGCCCGCCTCGGCGACCGCGATGGCGCGCCGGCTGCGCGAGAAGCAGCCGAAGGTCGTCTACCTGGAGCTGTGCGAGGACATGGCGCCGCTCCTCACCGAGCTGCGCAACTGCCGGCTCCCGGTGGCGGTGCAGGCCTTCGCGAGCGAGGTCGAGGGCTTCCCCGCCGCATGGGCCCCGCTCTCGGTGGTCGCGCCGATCACGGAGGCGTCCGCCGAGTACCAGGCCATCGCCTACGCGCTGGACACCCCGGGCGTCGAACTCGTCCTCGTGGACCGGTCGTCGGACCACGTCTTCCAGTGGCAGACGCGCGACGAGGAGGACGGGAGCGAGGACATGTCCCCGGCGCCCGCCGCCGCTTCCGCCGCTTCCCCCGCTTCCCCCGACGAGGAGGCCGCGCTGCACGGTGACGCGGTCGGCGTGGAGATCGGCGACCTGCGCCCGCGCTTCGCCGAACTGGAGGAGCACCTGCTGCACCACGGGCGGGTGCGGCACTGGTCGGAATGGTGGCACCAGTACGTCGAACTCCCGCTCGGCGACGCCGACCACGACACGTACCGGCAGGTCATGCTGCTGATCGGCAGCCTGTTCCGGCGCCTCGCGCCCGAGGACGCGCGGCGTACGCGCGTGGACGAGGACCGCGAGCGGTACATGTGGACCCGGATGCGGGCGCACCTGGCCGAGACCGGCACCGACCCCGCCGACTGCATCTACGTCTGCGGCGCGTTCCACGCGGCCAGCCGGGTCGCCGAGTTCGGTGTCGCGGGCGCCGACGGCTTCGGGATCAGCCCGCCGAGCGCCAGCGTCTGGAGCTACGGCCTGATCCCCTCCAGCCACACGGCCATCGAGGCGCAGTTCGGCCTCGCCCCGGGGTCGGTGTCGATCGCCGCGACCCAGTGGACGAAGAACCTCAAGCGCACCCGGGTGAAGCCCTACCGCCTGGCCGGCCAGGCGGGCGCGAAGAAGGCCGCGCAAGCCGCGAAGCGATCCGCGCAAGCCGCCCCCAAGGCTCCCGCACCCGCCGCGGCGCCGGACACGGCCCCCGACCGGCTCTCCGGATTCCTGCGGTTGCCGCCCGTACTCGACGGCCTGGACGAGGCCGAACTCCTCGGCTGGTCCGTGGAGATCGTGCGCGCCGCCCGCCGCAACGGTTACCTCGCCTCCACCGCCGACGCCATCGCCGTCTTCGAGACCTCGATCCTGCTGGCCGGGATGCGCGACCGGGCCCGCCCCACCCCGTACGACTTCCAGGACGCGGCCGTCACCTGCATCGAGAAGGACGCCGTCCCCGGGCGCCGGGACGTGCGCCGGCTCGTGGAGATCATGATGGGCGGCGACCGGATCGGCCGGGTCGGGTACGACTCGCTGCCGCCGCTCGCCCGCGACGTCCACGACCGGCTGGCCCCGCTGGGACTCGACCTCCAGCAGCGCGGGGTGCGCCGGGCCCTGCTCGACATGGCCTCCCGACCCGAGCTGGAGCGCTGCTCCGACGTGCTCTGGATGCTGCGCCGGCTGATGCCCCAGGACACCGCCCGGCCCATCATGGGCGAGCGGCGGCTCGGCGAGCGCTCCATCCAGGAGTCCTGGGACCTCGCCCTCGGCACCAACCAACGCGCCCTGATCGAGCTGGGGTACGAGGGCGTCACCATCGAACAGGTCCTGGAACAGCGGCTGCGGAAGGCCGCGTACGACCCGCGGGCGACCGCCGCGATCGTGCTCGGGGCGGTGGAGGACGCCACGCTCCACCTGCGCGGCGGCCGCCTCGCCGCCGAACTCGGCGCCCGCGCCCTGGAGGTGCTCACCGGCGAGCGCGGCGTGGACGGCGCCCCCGAGGTGCTGAGCCGGATACGCCGGCTGCTGGCGTACTACCGCACCAGTGAACCGGTGCTGCCGCCGTGGATCGAGTCCTTCGTCAAGGCCGGTTACGCGCACTACTGCACCCTGCTGCCGACCGCGTTCCACGACGAGGACGCCACCGGCCGCCAGGTCGCCGCCACGCTCGGCTTCCTCTTCTCCATGGAGGGGCTGGCGCTCTCGCTCGGCTGCGACCGGACCCAGCTGGAGCTGGCCCTCGCCCAGGCGCACCCCGAGGATCCCGCCCGGGTGGCCCTGCTGTGGGCGGCCCGTACCCACCTCGGACAGCTCTCCCGGGAGGAACTGCGCGAACGCTGCGACGGGCTGCTCGGCAACCCCCTGGTGGTGCCCGCCTATCCGCGCTACCTCAGCGGATTCCTGCACGCCCTGGAGCCGGTGCCGCAACTCGCCGACTTCGTGGTGGAGGCCGTGTCGAACGCCTTCGCGCGCCTGCCGGACCGGGTGCTGCTGCCCTGGCTGCCGACGCTCATCACCACCCTGCGGGCCGAGGGCGCCGACCTCGCCCCGCTGCTGATCCGGGAGGCCGGACGGATCTTTCCCGGCCGGCTGGACGCGCTGGACACTTTCGTACCGCCGTGGCGCGAGTCGCCGGACCCGGCGGCGGGGGCGCCCCGGCGCCCCGGAGCCGGTACCGGCGCGCGTACCGGTGCCGCCCTGCTCGCCGCGCACCCGGAGAGCTGCGACGCGGTCGCCGCGCTGCTCGGCTGCGACGGTACGTGGACGGTGGCGGACCCCGCCCCGGCGGGCGCCGCGCTCCTCGCCCGTCACCCGGAGCCGGCCGGTGCGCTGGAGGCGCTGCTCGTGGGGGCGTGACACGGCCGGAGCGGCCCGCGGTACCTCAGGGGCGCGGGCCGCTCAGTCCTCCTGGACGTGGACGACGGGCTCGTGGGTGACGGGGAAGTTCACCGAGCGGGCGATGAAGCAGAGCGCGGGGACGTCGCCGTGCAGGGCGCGGGCCTTCTCCACCATGTTCCAGCGGGAAGGGTTGCCGCGGAACGCCGGATCGGACGAGGCCGCGATCCCGTCCTTGCCGTCGGCGAGGATCTCGTGGTCGCGGCTGAAGGACGCGTAACCGTCCGTGCCCGAACCGAGGTTGCCCGTCCACTCGACCGAGACGTCGTAGGTGTGCGTAGTCGTCATGGCCCGAGCGTAGAGCGTGTCCGGCGGATCCTGACCGGGTCCGCGACGCCCCGCGTCGGGGGAAGCACGCGGCGCCGCATTGCGGCAGCATGAACATTTTTCCGGGAGGTTGACGAAAAAATTCCGGCCTCCTCATGCTGGGGGCCATGCACTCCCACAGAGGTCCCCTCGCGCAGCTGAGGCGGGGTCACGAAGAGCGCGTGCTCGGCCTGCTGCGCCGGCACGGGCAGTTGAGCCGCGCCGAGCTGGGGCGGCTCTCGGGGCTCTCGCGCACCACGCTGTACGACATCGTGGCGACCCTCGTCGCGGGCGGCGCGGTGGTCCCGGGCGCGGCCGACCCCGGGCCGCGCAAACGCGGCCGGCCCGTCGAGCACCTGACCCTGGACCCGGCCGCCGGGCAGGCGCTCGGCATCGACTTCGCACGCCGCTCGGTCCATGTGGCCGCCGCCAACGTCGCGCACGAAATGATCGGTTCGGCCAGCCTCCCGCACCCGCCGGACCTCCCCTGGGAGGGCCGCGTCGACCTCGCCGAGAAGCTGGTCGCCTCGCTGGCCGGAGGAGCGCTGCGACTCTCCGCCCTCGGCACCACCGGGGCGGTCGGCGTGGGCGTCGTCGGGCCGGTGCGCCGTACGGAGACGGAGGCCGGGACCGAGGCCGGACGCACGACGCACGGCCACGGGATCACCCGGCCCGGCGGCGGCCACGGGGGCGCGCTCTCCGACCTCGTGGAGCTGCTGACCAGCCGCTTCGGCGCCCCCGTGCTCATCGACAACAACACCCGCCTCGCCGCCCTCGCGGAGGCCACCTGGGGCGCCGCCGCCGGCAGCCCCGACGTGCTCTACCTGCGGCTCTCGCACGGTGTCGGCGGCGGCCTCGTCGTCAACGGCGCCCTGCACCGGGGCGTCGACGGGCTCGCCGGCGAACTCGGCCACATCACCGCCGACCCGGCGGGCGGCCCCTGCGAATGCGGCGGCACCGGATGCCTGGAGACCGTCGCATCCGTCGGAGCCGTACTCGCCGCGTACCGCGAACGGGGCGGCGACGCCACGGACTTCGCCGCCTTCCTCGCCGCGCTGGAGGCCGGCGACCAGACCGCCCAGGAGGTGCTGCGCACGGCGGGGACCTTCGTCGGGACCGTACTCGCCTCCGTCGTGGGCGCCCTCGGTCCCGGCACGATCGTGCTCGGCGGTGAACTCGCCGAGGCGGGGGAGGCCCTGCTCGGCCCGGTCGCCGAGGCGCTCGACGCCCACGTCCTGCCGCTCGCCCGGGACCGCGTGACGCTGCGCCCCGCCGCGCTCGGCGAAGCGGGCGGCGCGCACGGCGGCGTCGCCCTGGCCCTGCACGAATCGCCGCTGCTCGCCCGCTACCCGGGCCCGGCACTCCCCGAGGACGACGCATGACATCCCCCTCCCGGCCCCTGGTCAAGGAAGCCCCCGCCCCCGAGACCCCCGCGTCCGCCCCGCCCGGCGACGGCCGGACGGCCCGGACCGGCAGGCGCTCCCCGCGGGCCCTGCTCTCCTCGCTCGGGCTCAACCTGATCGCGCTCGCCGTGGGACTCGGCGTCTGGGCGCTGCTGAACCCGCTCGGTTACGACGTGCTGCCCGGCCCCGGCGCGGTCGTCTCCCGGGCGGGCGACATGATCGCCGACGGCACCCTCGCCGACGACGCCCTCGCCAGCGTGCGCCGGGTGCTGACCGGCTTCGCGCTGGGCACCCTGGCCGCCGTACCGGTCGGGTTCCTGATGGGCTGGTACCCGGTGGCCCGGGGCCTGCTGGAGCCGTACGTCCAGTTCTTCCGCACCGTCCCGCCGCTGGCCCTGATCCCGCTGACCATCGTGCTGATGGGTATCGGCGAGACGCCCAAGATCTTCGTGATCTTCCTCGCCGCCTTCCTCTCCAGCGTGCTGGCCGCCTTCCAGGGCGTCGTCGGGGTCGACCGCACCCTGATCGACGCGGCACGGGTGCTCGGCGCGAAGGACGGGACGATCTTCCTCAAGGTCGTCGTCCCCGCGTCCGCGCCGTTCATCCTCGTCGGCATGCGGATCGGCCTCGGCTCGGCCTGGGGAACCCTGGTCGCCGCCGAACTCATCGCCGCCCCCGAGGGCCTGGGCTTCCGCATGCAGCAGGCCCAGCTCTACTACGACCTCCCCACCATCTTCGTCGGGCTGATCTCCATCGGAGTGCTCGGCCTGCTGATGGACCGGCTGCTCCTCGTCGCCGAACGACGCCTCACCCACTGGCAGGAAACCCGATGAACGCCAAGATCTCCTTCCGTGGGGTCTCCCGGACCTACCCCGTCAAGAACACGGTCTTCACCGCGCTCGACGACGTGTCGCTGGACATCGGCGACGAGGAGTTCGTCACCGTCGTCGGCCCCTCCGGCTGCGGGAAGTCCACCCTGCTGAACCTCGCCGCCGGACTCGCCGAACCCACCTCCGGCACCGTCCTGGTCGACGGGAAGCCGGTCACCGGCCCCGGCCCCGAACGTGGCGTGATCTTCCAGCAGTACGCCCTCTTCCCCTGGCTGACCGTGCGCGGCAACGTCGAGTTCGGGCTCAAGCTCGCCTCCGTACCGGCGGCCGAGCGCAAGGCCCGGGCCCAGCGGGCCATCGAACTCGTCGGCCTCGGCGACTTCGCGGACGCCCTGCCCAAGACGCTCTCCGGCGGCATGAAGCAGCGCTGCGCCATCGCCCGCGCCTACGCCGTCGACCCGCAAGTCCTGCTGATGGACGAGCCGTTCGGCGCGCTGGACGCGCTGACCCGGGTACAGCTCCAGGACCAGCTGCTGGACACCTGGAGCCGCGACCGGCGGACCGTCCTCTTCATCACGCACGACGTGGACGAGGCCGTGTACCTGGCCGGACGCGTCATCGTGATGGCCGCCCGGCCGGGCCGAGTCCACCGGGTCATCGACGTCGACCTGCCCTACCCGCGCACCGAAGCGGTCCGGCTCTCACCGGAGTTCGCCGACATCCGCAACGCCGTCTGGCAGGCCGTCTACCACCAGCCCGCAGCGGCCTGACCGGTCTGCCGCACCTTCTCCGCCCCCTCACCCACACCCACCGAAGGATCGTTCCGCCATGAGTCTCTCCCAGCGCGCCCTCACGGCCGCCGCCACCGTGTCCGTCCTGGCACTCTCCGTCACCGGCTGCTCCGACGGCTCCTCCGCCGATGGTTCCGCCTCCGCCGCCGGCGGAACCGCCAAGGTGCGCTTCGGGTACATCAGCGACTACAACGGCGCCAGCCTGCTCGCCATCGCCGACCAGCAGGGCCTGTGGAAGAAGGAGGGGCTCTCGCCCCAGTACAGCGTCTTCACCAACGGCCCGCTGCAGATCCAGGCGCTCGGCGGCGGCTCCCTCGACTTCGGCTACATAGGCCCCGGCGCGATGTGGCTGCCCGCCACCGGCAAGGCCAAGGTCGTCGCCGTGAACACCCTCGCCTACGCGGACCGGGTCATCGCCCAGCCCGGCATCAAGACCATCCAGGACCTCAAGGGCAAGAAGGTCGGCGTCCCGGCCGGCACTTCCGGCGAGATGGTCCTCAACCTGGCGCTCCAGAAGGCCGGGATGAAGCCGGAGGACATCACGAAGGTCCCGATGGACCCGGCCACCGTCGTCTCCGCCTTCGTCTCCGGGCAGATCGACGGCGCCGGCCTCTGGTACCCGCTCATCGACTCCATCAAGGCGAAGAAGCCCGGCCTCAACGAGGTCGGCTCCACCAAGGACTTCTCCGACAAGGCGTTCCCCACCGCGTTCGTCTCGGGCACCAAGACCGACAAGGGCCTCACCACCAAGGTCGTCAAGGTCCTCCAGCAGGCCAACGACTACCGGGCCGCCCACCCCGAGGAGGCGATCGACGCCGCCGCGAAGCTGCTGAAGGTCGACCGCGCCAAGGTCGCCGCCGACGCCGCCAACGTGAAGACGATGACCACCGCGGACCTGGTCGCGAAGACCGGTGACGGGACCGTCGCCTCCTGGCTGGACGGCCTCGGCGAGTTCTTCGTCTCCACCGGCCAGCTCAAGACCGTGCCGAAGTCGGACACGTACTACGAGGGCGACCTCTACACGAAGGCGTACGCCAAGTGAACCTGCTGTTCCTCATGACCGACCAGCACCGGGTCGACACCCTCGGCTGTTACGGAAACCCGCACGTCAAGACCCCGAACCTGGACCGGCTCGCCGCCGCCGGCACCCGCTTCGACCGGTTCTACACCCCGACCGCCATCTGCACCCCGGCCCGCGCCAGCCTGCTCACCGGCCAGGCCCCCTTCCGCCACCGGCTGCTCGCCAACTACGAGCGGAACGTGGGCTACCTGGAGGACCTGCGGGAGGACGTCTTCACCTTCCCGGCCGCCCTGCGGGAGCGCGACTACCAGCTCGGGCTGATCGGCAAGTGGCACGGCGGCACCCGCCGCAACGCCGCCTCCTACGGCTTCGACGGCCCCGACCTGCCCGGCTGGCACAACCCCGTCGACCACCCCGACTACCTCGCCTACCTGGAGGAGCGGGGCCTGCCCCCGTACCGCATCTCGGACCACATCCGGGGGACGGCACCGGCCGGCAACCCCGGGAACCTGCTGGCGGCCCGGCTGCACCAGCCGGTGGAGGCGACGTTCGAGTACTACCTCGCCACCCGCGCCATCGAGCAGTTGGAGAAGTACGCGGCGGACGGGCGGCCGTTCTTCCTGGCCACCCACTTCTTCGGCCCGCACCTGCCCTATCTGCTGCCCGACTCCTACTTCGACCTCTACGACCCCGAACTCGTCGAGCTGCCGCCGTCGATCGCGGAAACCTTCGAGAACAAGCCGCCGGTACAGGCCAATTACAGCGCGCACTGGGCCTTCGACACCATGCCGCTGGAGGTCAGCCGCAAACTCATCGCCGTCTACTGGGGTTACGTCACCCTCATCGACGAGCAGATCGGGCGCATCCTGACCCGCCTGGACGAACTCGGCCTTCAGGACGGCACGTCCGTCTTCTTCACCGCCGACCACGGCGAGTTCACCGGCGCCCACCGGCTGCACGACAAGGGCCCGGCGATGTACGAGGACATCTACCGCATCCCCGGGATCGTGCGCGTCCCCGGCGCGGCGCCCCAGGTGCGCGACGAACTCGTCAACCTCACCGACTGCACCGCGACCCTGCTCGACCTGGCCGGGGCCGACCCCTCCCAGGCCGTGGACAGCCGCTCCCTGCTCCCGCTGGTGCGCGGCGAACACCCCGACTGGGCACCGGAGCTGGTGGCCGAGTTCCACGGCCACCACTTCCCGTACCCGCAGCGGATGATCCGCGACGACCGCTACAAGCTGGTCGTCAACCCGGAGTCCGTGAACGAGCTGTACGACCTCGTGGACGACCCCCACGAGCTGGAGAACCGCTACGAGCACCCCGGGTCGACGGGCGTACGCGACCGGCTGATGCAGCGGCTCTACACGCTGCTGCGCGACCGCGGCGACAACTTCTACCACTGGATGACGTCGATGTACGACATCGGCGGCTCCGACATCGACGTGACCCTCAGCTCCTTCGAACCGGACGGCACCACCCCGACCGCACCGGCCCGTCCCCGCCCGGTGGGCGCGACGGCCACGGAGACCACGGAGACCCGATGAGACGCACCCGCACGACCGCACGGCCACACCGGCTGCCGCGCTGGGCAGCCCCCGCCGCGGCCCTGATCTGCCTGTTCACCCTGGCCACCGCCCCCTCCTACGGGGCCGACGCGGCCCACGGGCAGCAGAGCCGGCCCGCCGGGCAGGCCCGCCGTGCCTCCCAGACCGCTGCCGCCGCCCCCGCCACGTACACCAACCCCGTCACCACCGGGACCGTCGACACCTTCCCCGACCCCACGATGATCCGGGGCAAGGACGGCTACTGGTACGCCTACGGCACCCAGAACCCCGTCTTCCAGTCCCAGGGCGAGGACGGGGAGCGCATCCTGCCGATCCTGCGCTCCCCGGACATGGTGAACTGGACGTACGCCGGTGAGGTCTTCACCCCCGAGACCCGGCCCGCCTGGCTCCAGGGCTCGCGGCTCTGGGCGCCGGACATCCACTACGCCTTCGGGCAGTACTACCTCTACTACTCCGTCCCCGGCCGCGGCACCGTCGGCCTGGTCACCGGCCCGACGCCCACCGGCCCGTGGACCGACAAGGGCGCGGTGCTGCCCACGCCCAGCGGCTGCCCCACCGGCAGCATCGACCAGGCACAGTTCACCGACACCGACGGAACTCCCTACCTCTACTGGGGCAGTTACGACACCATCTGCGTCGCCAAGATGAACGGGGACCGCACCCGCGTCGAAGGCGCCGTCACCCAGGTCGCGCGCGGCCGGCGGGTCGAGGGCGGGTTCGTCGTCCGGCGCGACGGCTACTACTACCTCTTCTACTCGGACGCGGGCTGCTGCGACGGCGCCTACAGCGGCTACCAGGTGAAGGCGGGCCGCTCCACCAGCCCCACCGGCCCCTTCACCGACGACGAGGGCACCGACCTGATGGCCCTCGGCAGCAAGGGCGGCGTGGTCGTCGGAGCCAACGGCGACCGGTGGATCGGCCCCGGCCACAACGCCATCCAGACCGATCTCTCCGGGCAGGACTGGCTCGTCTACCACGGCATCCCCGCCGAGTCGCCCGACCTCGCCCCGGCCTCCGGCGGCACCCTCAAGCTGTCCCGGCGCCCGATGCTGGTCGACCGGCTCGACTGGATCGACGGCTGGCCCGTCGTCCGGGCCGGTACGGGCCCCTCGGACACCCCGACCGCCGCACCGGTCACCACCTGGAGCGCCGGCGGCACCTTCGAGACCGGCCTCACCGGCTGGCGCACCCAGGGCGCCACCCCGGCCGGCTGGACCACAGCCACCGAGACCGACGGCCACGGCTACGTCCGCTACGCACCCGCGACAGGCTCCACCGCCACCGGCTACCTGGTCTCCACCGGCACCGCCCCCGCCGCCGTCCGCGCCGAGGCGGACCTCCGGGTCACCGCCGACACAGGCGCGGCGGGCCTCACCCTCGCCCAGACCGACGCCGACAACCGGGTCGCCGTCTGGCTGGACCGGGCGAAGAACGCCCTGGTCACCGAGGTCCGCGTGAAGGGTGTCACCCAGCCGGACCAGGTGAGCGCCCTGCCCACCGGGTTCTCCTGGAACACCTGGCACACCGTCTCCGCCGAGATCCGGGGCACCCGGCTCACCGTGGAGGTCACCGGCGACCGGCTCCGCGACCCCGTCGCCGAGCAGACCCGCACCCTGCCCGCCGCCGCCGTCCACGCCGGATCGGTCTCCGCCGCCGCCAAGGGAGCCGGAGCCGAGGCCGACAACGTCGGGGCCACCGCGCTCTACACCCCCGTCACCCGGCGGGCCCCCGTCGCCCAGCCCGGAGCCCTGCTCCCCGCCTACAGCGACGAGTTCGACACCACGACGCTCCCCGGCACCACGGCCGAATCGGCCTGGAGCTGGGTACGCGGCCCCGCCGCCGGCACCACCACGGCGAACGGCGCGCTCTCCTGGCCCACCTCCAACACCGAGCTCTACCTCGGCGACAACACCGCCCCGGTCCTGCTGCGCCCCGCACCCACGGGCGACTACACGGTGGAGACCAAGCTCCACTTCACCCCCACCACCAACGCCCAGCAGGCCGGGCTGGTGCTCTACGAGAACGACGACCGCTGGTTCAAGCTCACCCACTCGGTGCTGCCGCTCAACAACGGCAACGGAGCCATGCTCCACGTCACCGAGTTCGGCAAGGAGGGCGAACGCCCCACCACCACCCCGCCCACCGCGGTCGCCAACGCACCGATGTTCGGCGGCCCGACCGCCGACACCCTCTGGCTGCGGCTCACCCACCACCTCGACACCGCGAACCAGGAACACGAGGTCCGTGCCTCCTCCAGCCGCGACGGCGTGCACTGGACGCTGAGCGGGGTGTGGACGCTGCCGGTCAAGGGCGACCTCAGGATCGGGCTCATCTCCGACAACCACACCGGCGCGGTGGCCGACTTCGACTACGTACGGACCTACGGGCCCGCCGCGGCCACCGTCGCACCGGCGAAGCCGGGGAAGTCCCGGCACGGCAACTCTCCCTCGGAGCCCGGACACGGGAAGCCCGCGGTGAAGCCCGGTCGGGCGAAGAGGTGACCTGACCACTGCCTCCGGCAGGTGAGGAGAAGCGCCCGCACCCCTCGGGGTACGGGCGCTTCTCCGCGTCCGGGGCCGCCCCGGAATTCCCGGTCGACCGGGGGCAGCCGGAGGTAGGGTCCCCCGATGCGCTCCCGACGACCCTGCCGGGCGCGTCGGTTCGCACGGACGACCAAGAAGAGGTGGGGATGGAAAACGAGTCGGGGACCCCTCCGGAGGGATGGCCCGAGAGCGCCTGGCCGTCCGGTACCCGGGTCCGGGTCGTCCAGTCCCCGGAGTGGGCCGGCCCCTGGCCCGTGGAGTTCCGCGGCACGGTCGACGACCTGTTCCCTCCGGCTCCGGTGGAGCACCCGGACGCGGCGGAAGGGGAGTTGGCGTACTGGATCCGGTTCGACCGTTCGCAGAGGGACAGCGAAGGCTGCGGACCCTACTACGAGGCGCGGATCTGGAGCAGGTATCTGAGGACCGAGCAGGACGGCTGACCTCGCGCCGTTGGCGTTCCCCTCACCCCGGGTACGGCTCCGGGCCCGCACCTGGTGGGGTGCGGGCCCGGAGGGCAGGCCGGGGGCCGGTTCAGGCCAGGGCCACGGACTGGGTGTCGACGACGGCGGGGGGTACGGCGAGGTCCGTGGGGGCCTTGGCCGTGCCCTTGGCCGTGTCGGCGGTGGTGGTGAAGAGGGCGATGGTGGAGCCGCGGCGCATGACGGCGATCTTCTCGGTGGTCTCGGTGCCGCTCCGGCCGGTGCGTCGGGTGATCCCGAAGCCCATGGCCTGGTCGGCGCCGGGGGGTGCCAGTTCGCGGGCCGCGGCGGTGACCTGGTGTTCGGTGCCGGAGACCTTGAGGGTGAAGCCGTGGGCGCAGGCGTCGGCGGCGTCGGAGAGTGCGGTCATCGCGGCGGTGGCCTTCTCCTCGTCCTGGTAGAGGGCGAGGGTGACCGTGGTGACGAGGCCCTCGCCGGTGACCCGGCGCACCACGGTGTCCTTCGGGGCGCCGAGGGCGGTGCCGGCGACCGCGCGGGCCAGGGGCCCGCACGGCTTGTCGGCCTGGACGTCCTTGGGCCGGGGGGCCTGGGCGCCGGTCGGGGTGGTGACCGTGGCTCCGGGGACGCTGTCGGTCTTCAGCGCTTTCGCGCCGAGGCCGCCGGGGCCGGTGGCGGCGGGGCTGGGCGCGCCCTGGCGCTGGATGCCCGCCCCGCCTCCGCCGCTGCTGCCGCTGACGGTGCATCCCGTCGCGAGGACCAGGGCCGCTGCCGACACCGCGCAGGCGGTGATCCGGCGGCCGGCCGGCCCACGTGCGTACCGCTTCATCGTGTCGTCCTCCGTACGGTCCTGGTCCTCGGGCGGGATGATCATCAGCCCATCGCCATCTTGTTCTCCCAGCCACCGCTGATGACGGTGGTGGGGGTGCCGCCCCAGGTGGCCGTGGCCTTGTAGAAGCGGACCGTACCGTCCGCCATGAGCGCCCAGATGTCGGGGATGCCGTCGCCGCTGACGTCCGGGGTGCCCGTCATCAGCGGGATGTTCGCCAGGCTCCAGCCCGTACCGAACTCTGCGTCCACTCCGGTCGCGGAGTTCACCGCGCTGGAGAGCGAGGTCAGGCTGGTGCCGCCCGCCGCGTCCGCCTTGCCGATGCGCAGCAGCAGCCGGTCGCTGACGAAGGTCCGGTAGACCAGGTCGGCGACGCCGTCGCCGTTGTAGTCGCCGACGTTGACGAGGTCGCGGTCGGCCCAGGTGGTGGCGGCAAGCCGGGTCGCGGTCTGGAAGGTGCCGCCGGTGTAGCCCGAGAAGACCCACAGGGCGTCACCGGAGGTCGCGAAGAGCTCCGGGCGCTTGTCGCCGGTGATGTCGCCGGTCGCGAGGATCTGGCTGAACGTCGACGGGTCGGGGGCGTTGGAGGGCAGCCACACCTCGGTGCGCTGGTCGACGTCCACGCTGCCGTAGCCGTCGCCGCGGTAGATCCAGAGCTTTCCGTCGCCGGTCCGGGCGACGACGTCCTGGATGCCGTCGCCGGGCAGGAAGTCACCGTTGTGGGTGATCAACGAGGGCTTTCCGGCCGCGTCGAGCCAGTAGGTGCCGCCGTCGGACACACCGTCCTCGTCGAGGTCGGCCTCCAGACTGATGCCGTCGTGGTGGGCGGCCTGGAGCGAGACGTGGATGTCGCCGGTGGTGGTGGCCGGGTAGAGGCGCAGGTCACCGGTGGCGTCGAGCAGATAGAGGTCGGCTACCCCGTCCCCGGTCACGTCGCCGGCCTTGTCCGCCGCGTCGCGCGGGGTGACGTAGAAGAGGTACTTCGTGGCGGTGGAGGAGGTGTTGCCGGAGGCGTCGGCGGCCTTGGCGTAGAGGATGTTGGGCCCGGAGGACAGCGGCGGGATCGCCACTGTCACGGAACCGCCGGCGGCGACGGTCGCGGTGGTCTTGCTGAGGCTGGACGAGTTCACCGAGTACAGGTACTTCACCGTGTCCGTCGAACCGGCCGCGCTGAAGGTGAACTTGCCGGTGGTGCCGAACTTGACCTTGCTCCAGTTGGTGCCGTTGCCGTCGTCCTCCGGGTAGTCGGTGGAGGTGATCTCCGGCGAGTTGGGCGCCGAGGAGTCGTAGACGAAGCCGCAGTTGGCGGTGGTCGGCGGCCCGTAGGTGGACGCGGCTCCCGACGAGTCGAGCGCCCTCACCCGCCAGTAGTACGTCTTGCCGTTGGTGAACTCGCTCGCCGTGCCGTCCGCACCGTCGATGACGACGCTCGCCGCACCGTTCGAGTCGACCGTCCGGTTCCCGTCGTAGATCTTGGTGGTGCTGCCGGACTGCCAGAGCTCGAAGTCCAGGTACTTCAGGTCGCCGTCCGGGTCGGAGGACTTGGCGGCCAGCGTCACGTCGCTCAGACCCACCGAGGGGTACGGGCTGACCGAGTCGCAGCCGGTGCCGGGGGAGATGTCGAGACTGGTGGGCTCGGCCGGCTTGCGGTTGTAGGTGATCACGATCTTCGGGGCGGACTCGCCCTCGGCCTTGAACTTCTTCCAGGAGTACGAGGAGTCCTCGGTGGTCGCCTGGAGGCCGATGGTGAAGTTGGTCCAGCCGCCGTCCGCCGCGTCCTGCGCGACGGACTTGCCGTCGTAGATCACGTACGAGTCCGGGCAGGAGGAGCTCCAGCCGTTGGCGAAGGACTTCGTGCCGATCTCCGCGGACTTCGACGGCGGGTTGTTCCACGTCGTGGAGGACGAGATGCCGCCGGTGCGCCAGACCTGCATCTCGCGGGCGGAGCAGGACCAGCTGTACGTCTCGTAGAGGCGGAGGTCGGCCTTGGTGACGGTGGCGCCCTTGATGCTGGACGTCCAGCCGAGCCGGAAGTAGGAACGGGACAGGCCGCCGGTGGTCGACTCGTAGCCGACGCGCGCCTCGGTGGTGCCGGTGTTGTAGTTGGCGCCGTCGTAGAAGCTGGACGTCGGGTACTTCTTGTACGTCGTCGTCCAGTTCTTCGTCTTGCCGGTGATCGAGGGGTCGATGAAGACGGGGAACACCGTCTTCTCGCTGGTCAGCAGCGCCTTGTCCGGCGTGATGGCCAAGGTGGCCTCGGCCGTCCCCTCACCCGTGAGGGCGGCGGTGCCCACCGCGCTGTGCGCCCCGATCTGCGGACCGGCGAGACCGGGCAGGTCGAGTACGTCCGTCGCGTCGGCGGAGCGGAAGGAAGCGCGGGAGACGGCTCCGCCCGAGCGGGCGGAGCCGTAGGACGACTGCTCGGCGGTACCGGCGGACGGAGCGTCCTGGGGCGCGGACGGCGAGGGGGAGGCGCTCTCCGGGGCGGCGGTGTCGTCGCTCTCGGGGGCGTCCGGGTCGGCCGGGGCCTCGCTGGACTCCGTGCCGGGCTCCTCGGAGTAGGACGGCGAGGGGTCGACGCCGGGCTCGGGGGCCTCGGGCGCGTCGGGGTCCTCGCCCTCCGTCAGGGCCGGACGGCCCGCGGAGTCCCAGAGGAACGGGGTCGGCGAGACCGCGATCTCCGCACCCGCCTCGTCCTGCGCGGTGACCGCGTGCGTCACCGCGTCCAGGTGGAAGGAGAGGTCCGGAGAGCTGAGGCGGTACGACAGGTCCGCGTCGGCCAGCGTCGCCGCGGCCTCGGCGTCGTGCACGACCAGGACGTGCGTGAAGCCGCTGTCCCGCGCGGTCAGCAGCAGGTCGACGCCGTCGAGCACGCCCGGGTAGAGGGCGGTGTCGCCGTCGATCCGGGGCGTCGGGAGCTCGCCCGGCCAGCTCATGGTGATCTCGTGACCGCCCGAGCTGAGGGTGACGAGATCCTGGAACGAGGCGGAGTCGTCGGCCACCGGCGTGACGGCCGAGGCGCGCGACACGGTGAACGACGCCTGCTTCGCCCCGCCGGAACCGCCCTTGCTCCTCCCGCCGGTGCGGGCGCCTCCGCCCGCCGAGAACACCACGGGGTCGGAGGCGGCCTTGGGCTCCCAACCCCGTTCCGTGCGGGCCAGGGTGGAGTCCAGCGGCTTCCAGACCCCGTCGACCTTCGCGCGTACCGGAGCGCCGTGCGCGGTGAGTTCGAAGCTGCCGTTCGGCAGCGCGAAGGTCGTGGAGGTGGCGTCGCGCAGGGCGGTCACCTCGACGCGCTTGCCGGTGCGGACGGCCTGCTTCTGCGCGCCGTTCTCGTCGAGCGGGGCGGTGGCGGGCGTGACCGGCGCGGCGGACTCCCGCACCGGGTCATCGGGGGCGGGCCCGAGCATGGCGAAACCGAGGCCGGCGGCGACGAGTGCCGCCACTCCCGCCGCGGTGCGCCGGACGGTTGCCCGGCTTGGTCGACGACGTTCCACGGTGCTGGATTCCCTCCCCCAAAAACGGCGCGCGTCATCCCCCGGAGGACATGTCCCGGCGGCTGTCCAGCCGTATTGACCCGGGCGTTCCGGAGTGCGTGCGCCGTCAACTTTTCAGTAGACCCCGCCCTTTGTCGGCTCCGTCCGGTGAACGGAGACCGTTTGTGAGAGGTGGGGCGAGTGAGAAGCATGCCGGACGGAGCACCGGGCATCCACAGATGTGGCCGTCCCGTGTTCGTCACCCTTCGTTCATCCCCTGACCCGCGCTGCAGTCGCCGAGCGGGGGCCATTCCCTCCCCGAGGGGCCTCGGGCCGGTGATGGAAGTCCGCATTTACGCATAAAACGGCACAAAAGGCTCTCTGGGATGTCCTGTGCATGTCGAGAACTCTGCTTTGTTCGCATAGCGGACGGTCTTTGACGTACTGGGCCCTCATTTCGCAATCCATGGCATAGGAACGGTAAAGAGAGGATGGCGGAAATTGTTGCGTGAGTGAAATCACCTGCTGGCTCCCTGATTTGACGAGTTGTGAATCCGTGCTCGAACATTCGGCGAATCAATTAGCCTTCGGCGCCGTGTGCTTACGCATGGATCGGCCGGTGGTCGGGATCGACTGTGGGGGGCCGCGGCCGTCGTGTGGGGATCGCTTTCATGGAGTGGCCGGGGGTATCTCCCCGGCACCGAGGAGCAGCGCCGTCGTCGGAGGCGAGCGCGCGTCGGCGTGGTCGTCGTCGCGGCGACCGCCGTGACGATCGGCATGCTGCCGAGCTCGTATGCCGTACCTCCGCCCAGCAGCCGCTCGGGCGTCGACCTCGTCGACCTGCCCAAGCCCGAACTCGCCGACGGTGAGGACGGTGGCGGTCTCGCCGACATGACGACGGCCGACGTGCCGCCGGCGGAGGACTACGAGCCGAAGAAGATCACCGCTCCGGAGGGGACCGGCATCACGACGCCGGCGACCGGGACGGTGGACGCGCTGACGCCGGGGGAGACCCAGCCGATCAGCACGTTGCCGATCGAGATCGGTGCTCCGGCCGAGGCGACCCCTGCGGAGACGACGGCGCTGGAGGGTGACTGGCAGGTCGCTCTGGCGAGCCAGGCCGAGTCCTCGGCCGCCGACGTCGAGGGCCTGGTCTTCACGGTCACCCCGCCGGCCGGTGCGACCGGCGACGCGGTGGTGGCGATCGACTACACCGACTTCGCGGAGCTGTACGGGGCGAACTGGGCGGACCGGCTCCAGCTGGTCAAGTTCCCCGAGTGCTTCCTGACCACGCCCGATGTCGAGGGCTGTGCGGAGCCGACCGAGGTGGACACCACCAACGTCGTCGCCCCGCAGGACACCGACGTCGAAGGTGACGGCGTCCTCGACGGTGAGCGCCGCATCGAGGCGACCCTCGACGTCGCCGACCTCACCGACACCGGCACCACGGTGACCACGGCCGAGGCCACCTCGACCGGCACGGTCTCCACCGCCCTGTACGTCAAGCCGACCTCCGGGTCGTCCCCGCTGACCCGGGTGGCGGCGCTGAGCGCGGCCTCCAACTCGGGCTCTTCGGTGTTCATGGCGACCTCGGCGGGCAGTGGCGCGAAGGGTGACTTCTCCGCGACTCCGCTGGCCAGCGCCGGTTCCTGGGCCGCGGGCAGCAGCTCGGGCGGGTTCACGTACACGTACAACCTCCAGGCGCCCAGCGTCCCCGGCGGACCGGCCCCGAGCCTCGCCTTCGGGTACAACTCCCAGGGTGTGGACGGGCGTACGTCGGCGACGAACAACCAGGCGTCGTGGATCGGTGATGGCTGGGACTACAACCCGGGGTCGATCACGCGGACGTACAAGTCCTGCCGTGACGACACCGAGGGCGGCAACAACGCCAAGCGCAAGACGAGCGACCTCTGCGAGGGCTCGGAGAACGCGACCCTGTCCCTGGGTGGTACGACCACCGAGCTGGTCAAGGACGACGACGAGACCGGCAACGAGTGGGTCACCGCCAACGGTGACGGCTCGCGGGTGCGGCTGCTGAAGGACACCTCGCTGGGCAACGGCGACTCCCTGGGCGAGTACTGGGAGGTCACCACCCGCGACGGCACGGTCTACTACTTCGGCAAGCACAAGCTCCCCGGCTGGAGCGACAACGGCACCGCCGCCGACGACCCGGTCACCAACTCCGTGCTGACCGTGCCCGTCTCGGGCAACCAGCCCGGCGAGGACTGCTACGACGCCGACTTCGCCAAGTCCTTCTGCACCCGCGGCTGGCGCTGGAACCTCGACTACGTCGTCGACACCTCCGGCAGCGCCATGTCCCTGTGGTGGGACAAGGAGAAGTCCCTCTACGCCCAGAACATGCAGTTCAAGAAGCCCGTCTCCTACGACCGGGGCGGCTACCTCAAGCGCATCGACTACGGCCAGCGCGCCGGCACCCTGTTCAGCGCCGCGCCGCTCGCCCGCGTCGACTTCTCGGTCGACGAGCGGTGCTTCGTCGAGGACGGCATCGCGTGCTCCGAGGAGAACTTCACCTCGGGCGACTTCGCGAAGAACCACATCTGGTACGACACCCCCGCCGACCTCCTCTGCGAGTCCGGCAAGGACTGCTACGTCCCGATCCCGACGTTCTGGACCCGCAAGCGCCTGGCCCAGGTGACCACCTTCACCCAGCGCACCGAGGGCTCCGCCACTCTGTCGAAGGTCGACTCCTGGACGCTGGAGCAGTCGCTCCCCGCGGAGCGCACCGACGAGGGCACCGCGCTCTGGCTCGACTCCATCACCCGCTCGGGGTACGGCACCGACGGCGAGTCCCAGGCACTGCGTCCGGTGACGTTCGTGGCCAACACGCAGCCGATGCCGAACCGTGTGCGCCGGGGTGAGAAGGACCCGAGCCCGACGTTCGACCGGCTGCGGATCGAGCGGATCATCAGCGAGTACGGCGGCGAGACCTTCGTCGACTACCGCGAGCCCACCGGCGCCTGCAAGTCCGGCTCCGGTTTCCCGGCGGTCGAGTCCAACACCGGTCTCTGCTACCCGGCGTACTGGCACCCGGACCCGGACAAGGTCGACGAGTCGATCGAGTGGTTCAACAAGTACGTCGTCGACAACGTCCAGGAACTCCCGGGCGTCAAGGGTGTCGAGCCCGTCACCACCTCGTACGTCTACGGCGACGACGGTGACACCAAGGGTGCCTGGGCGCTGAACCAGGCCGAGTTCTCGAAGAAGAAGACCCGCACCTACGACCAGTGGCGCGGCTTCAGCCGGGTCCGCACGGTCAGCGGCGCCGACTCCGCGGACACGTACGAAGGCAGCGCGAAGTCCATGTCGGACGTGCGCTACTTCCGCGGCATGGACGGGGACCCGCTGCCGGGCGGCTCCAAGCGCTCGGTGGTCGTCAACGACAACGACGGCGCCAAGATCGCCGACGACGTGGAGGCCCTCCAGGGCCGGGTCGCCGAGGAGCTCGACTACACGGCGAACAACGGCACCCTGGTTTCCCGGTCCGTGGACTACCCGAAGGTCGTGGAACTGGCCAGCCGGGCCCGCGATGGCGGCATCCCGGCCCTCAAGGCGTACCGGGTGCTGGACGACCACACCATCACCACCACGCGCTCCTCGGGCACGTACGACGTGAACGAGACGCGGCAGTGGCGGTCGCTGCGCACCAACACCACGTACGACGACACCTACGGTCTGCCGCTCACCGTGGAGTCCCTCGGTGACACCGGCAAGAGCGGCGACGAGTCGTGCTCGGTCCTCAGCTACGTCCACAACACGTCGAAGAACCTGATCGGCCTGGACAAAGAGACGCTGACGACGGCGGGCACCTGTGCCGCCGCCGCCACCGCGCCGGTGTCCGCCCGCATGGCCGGTTCGCGCGTCGCCTACGACGACCTGGCGTTCGGCGCCACCCCGACCTCGGGCGCGGCGACCACCACCTGGTCGCTGGACGGGGCGGGCAGCGCCTGGCAGCAGACGGCGAAGCTCACCTACGACTCCCTCGGCCGGGTCCTGACGACCACCAACGCGAAGAACGAGACCGAGAAGACCACCTATACGCCGTCCACCGGCCAGGTCTACTCGATCACCGAGGAGAACGCGAAGCACTACACGTCCACCACCTACCTGGAGCCGGCGCGCGGCACCACGCTGAAGGAGGTCGACGCCAACGGGCGCACGACGCTCTACCAGTACGACGCGCTGGGCCGCACCACCGCAGGGTGGGGCACCTCGCAGGAGGCCACCGAGGCTCCCTCGGTGAAGTTCACCTACAACACGGCCCCCGGTGAGCCGGTCAACGTCATCAGCTCCACGCTGAAGGACAACGGCACCGGCTACGACGACTCCGTCGTCTTCTACGACGGTCTGGGACGTGAGCGTCAGCGCCAGGAGCCCGCGGTCGGCGAAGGCCGCCTGATCACCGACACCATCTACAGCGCCAACGGCACGATCGCCCGTACCAACAACGGCTACTACGCCGAGGGCGAGCCGCAGTCGGTGATGTACGAGGTCGACTCCGACTTCAAGATCCCGAACGCGACCCTCTACAAGTACGACGGCCAGGGCCGCGTCCTTTCGGAGACTCCGTACATGGCGGGCGCCACCGTGGCCGCCAAGGCGACGAACTACCAGTACGGCTACGACTGGTCCACCGTCATCCCGCCGACCGGCGGCGCCGCCCAGCGCAGCTGGAGCGACGCGCTCGGCCGGACCGTACGGGTCGACACCTACACGGACGCCGCACGCAGCGCGTTCCGGTCGACCACCTACGGCTACGACGCACGCGGCGACCAGGTCGAGGCGAAGGACTCGTCCAAGAACACCTGGTCCTGGACGTACGACGCGCTCGGCCAGCAGCTGACCTCCACCGACCCGGACACGGGCACGAGCAGCACCACGTACGACGTGCTGGGCCGGGCCGAGACGGTCACGGACAGCAAGCAGAGCAAGATCTGGGTGAAGTACGACGAACTCGGCCGGACGGTCGAGCAGCGGAAGGACTCGTCCTCGGGCGAGCTGCTGACCTCGGCCACCTACGACTCGGTCATCGGCGGACTCGGCCAGCCGGCCACCACCACCCGTTACACCGACGGACTGCCGTACACCAACACCATCACCGGATACGACGCCGACTACCAGCCGACCGGGACCAAGCTGACGCTGCCGGCGACGATCGCCTCGCAGTACGGCTTGCAGGAGACGTACGCCTATACGTACGAGTACAGCAAGTCCGGCCAGCTGAAGACGGCTTCGCTGCCCGCGGCGGGCGGTCTCTCCCCGGAGAAGATCGTCACCCGGTACAACGAGGACGGGCTGCCGGTCTCGACATCGGGTATCGACTGGTACAACGCGGACACCGACTACAGCGTCTACGGCCAGGTCCTGCGCGCGGTCACGGGTGAGAACCCCAACCGTGTCTGGACCTCCAACCTGTACGACGAGCGCACCGGTGAGCTGACGAAGTCGTACACCGACCGCGAGTCCACCAGCGACACCTCCACCGTCCTCGGCAACCGGGTCAACGTCCGTTCCTACGGGTACGACGCGGCGGGCAACGTCACCAAGATCGAGGACGCGGTCGACTCCAAGACCGACCGCCAGTGCTTCAGCTACGACGTGCTCGGTCAGCTGACCCAGGCGTGGACGGCGTCCGACACCGCGTGTGCGGTGACGTCCACCGGCACGCCGAGCGCGCCGACCATCGGTGCGGACGGGGACGGTTACCACAAGTCGTACGAGTACGACGCGATGGGCAACCGCAAGACCGAGGTCGACCACTACCTCGGCGCCCCCGGCACCACCACCACCGTGCTGGACCCGGCGAAGGACGCCTCCACCTCCTACACCTACGGCAAGGCGGACGGCACCCAGCCGCACACCCTGACCGGGATGTCGTCCACCTATCTGACGGACGCCGGAGCCAAGGTCACCGAGGCCTCGACCCGTACGTACGACAAGACGGGCAACACCGAGACCCGGACCGACGGCGGCGACCAGCAAGGTCTGACCTGGACCTGGGACGGCAACCTGGAGACGGTCACCGGCTTCGGCGAGAGCGGTTCCGGTCCCTGGGTCGGGCTGTCCGGCAAGTGCATCGACCTGTCCTCGTCCTCGACGGTCGCGGGCACCGCGATCCAGCTCTACGGCTGCAACGGCACCCGGGCCCAGAACCTGAGGATCGAGGGCTCCACGCCCACCGACTCCTCCAAGGGCGCACTGAAGATCATGAGTCAGTGCGTGGTGCCGAAGGACGGCGCCACCGCCGACGGCACGGCGGTCGTGATCGCCGCGTGCACGGGGGCCGCGGCCCAGCAGTGGACGACGGCCGACGCGGGCCACAAGCTCAAGCACGTCGCTTCCGGCAAGTGCCTGGTCGTCCCCGGTGCCAACACGGCCGCGGGTACCGATCTCACGCTCGGCACCTGTGACGCGAGCGGGGCCGCCCAGTCCTGGGCCCCGGCCAACGAGACGAAGTACATCTACGGGCCCTCAGGCAACCGCCTGATGGCGGTCACCGCGAGCACCCGGACCCTGTACCTCGGCGACACCACCATCTCGGTCAACGTCGACGGCACGCCGAACTTCTCGGAGCGCTACTACCAGCAGGCCGGCGGCCCGCTGGTGATGCGGTTCAAGCAGGGCGGCGGCGCCGACCAGTTGTCGATGCAGGTGACCGACCAGAACGGCACCGCCTACATCAACGTCAAGCTCGCCGCCGGCAACGCGGTGAAGTTCGACAAGACGGACGCCTTCGGAGTCGCCCGCAAGGAGAACGCCAACTGGCTTTCCCACAAGGGCTACATCGGTGGTGACGACGACAACGCCACCGGCCTGATCCACCTCGGGGCCCGTGAGTACGACCCCGAGACCGGCCGCTTCATCTCCGCCGACCCGGTGCTCGACCTGGCCGACCCGGTGCAGATGAACGGGTACGTCTACTGCGAGAACAACCCCGTCACCTACGCCGACCCGAGCGGCATGATGATGGACTCCGTCGGTGGAGGCGGCGGAGGTGGCGGCGGTGCCGAGACCGCTGAGGAGGCCTGGGCCAACCAGCAGGTGAACACGTCGATGGCCGACATCATCATGAATGTCGGCTGGGCGGTGTTCAAGGAGTTCATCGGCTGGAACGACGTCGTCAGCTGCTTCTCCCGCGGCGACATGTGGGCCTGCGGCTCGCTGATCATCGACGCCATTCCGTGGACCTCGGTCTTCAGCAAGGGCAAGAAGATCTGGCGCGCGGTCGAGAAGACCTTCAGCGCGATCAGTGCCTGGCGCAAGGCCCAGGAGAAGGCCCGCAAGATCATCGCTGCGGCCAAGGCGGCGCGCGCCGCGGCCAAGGCGGCCAAGGCGGCGGCCAAGGCGGCTGCCAAGAAGGCCGCACAGCTGGCGAAGAAGAAGGCAAAGGAAGCGGCCACCCGGGCGGCGAAAAAGGCGGCCGAGAAGACAGGAAACGCAGCCCAGAAGGCCAAGAGGGCTGCCGCCAAGGCCAACGAAAAGGTCAAGAGCGCGGCGCAGAAGGTCTCCCGGAAGTCCAAGAAGGAGAACGGCAAGGACGGAGTCGACGAGAGCGCGCCCGCGGGGGAGAGCTGCTCGAAGCCGAACAGCTTCGTTCCGGGCACCTTGGTGGTGATGGCCGACGGGTCGACCAAGCCGATCGAAAAGGTCAAGAACGGCGACAAGGTCCTCGCCACCGACCCCGAGACCGGTGAGACGACCTCCGAGACCGTCACCGCCGAGATCAAGGGTGAGGGCTCCAAGCACCTGGTCGAGGTCACCATCGACACCGATGGCGACAAGGGCGACAAGACCGCCTCGGTCACGGCGACGTACAACCACCCCTTCTGGGTCGAGGCCGTGGGGAAGTGGCTCGACGCCACGGACCTGAAGCCCGGTCAGTGGCTCCGTACCAGCGCCGGCACCTACGTCCAGATCAGCGCGATCGATCGCTGGACGGCGCCGGACGCCACCGTCCACAACCTCACCGTCAACGACCTCCACACGTACTATGTGCTGGCGGGTACCGCGCCGGTACTCGTGCACAACTGCGACACTGCTCTCGACGCCGCCAACGCCGAGGCGGAAAGAGTCGCTGATCTGACGAAGTCACAGCGCCCCAACACGATCGAGACGCTGAAGATCGGCGATGGGGAGCCCATCCTCGCGCACAGCGACGGGGGTGCCGGCGACCGCCAGGTTCATCCCGTGGTGCAGTCCATCCTTGATTCGGTTCCTGTTCTGAACAGAGGGAACAACCACGGAGGATGCGGGCTCGTGGAGTGTCTCACTCAGGCTCTGAACTCCGGTCAGGATCCGACTGGTGCCACGGCAGCCTCAGTCGTGGGGCGAGCAAGAGGGAATAAGAATTTCATGCTGGGGATCGGTCCGTGCGACAGCTGCAAGGCCCTGGTCAAGCATTTCGGTATCGAATTCGAGACGGGGTGACGGATGGACGTGTTTGCCGCGGACGTGGAGAGCGTATTGCGTCGGTCCGGATGGTTCCCCGGACGAACGGTGGGAATCGAAGGCTACAAGGAAGAACTTTCCGGCTTCACCTGGCATGAGGCTGCGGAGAAATTTCTTGGGGAGTTCGGCGGGATCTCCGTCGATGTGCATGGCGCGGGACAGTCGGTCGCGAGGGAACCCTTCGAGATCGATCCGGAGCTGGCGATCGGCGAAGAGGGCAGGTTCGAAGAGCTCTCGCAGAAATTCCAGCGAAAATTTTTTCCTGTTGGAGAAATCGGACGTGGTGAGTTTTTTATCGCCATCGACGAAGAGGCGGTTCTGTATCTGGTCGGGGTGTGGGCATTCCGGCTGGGTGTGTGTACGGAAGGCCTCACCAGCATGATCAGGGGAGTCAAGGCTGTGAAGCTGGAAATTCCTGACCGGTAGCCGCAGCGGTTGCGTTCGGGAGGGATCGGCGGGATCGTCGCTCAGGCGGTACTGAGTCGGTTCTGCCCCCGTCGATGTGCAGCCGCTGAGACTCCGGAGAAACAGTCGACAAGCCCCGCCGGGACGTCCTCCGGCGGGGCTTGCCGTGTTTTCGGTCAGGCCTCTGTTCACCCTGCCTCGGCCCCCGGGCCGGTTTCTGCCCCGGGGGGAGTCTTCACGCGCCGATCCGCCGGGTTCACGAAGAGCCCGCGGCGATGACAGAAGCCCCGTCAGGTGCGTCCTGACGGGGCTTCCGCGCGGTGCGGCGGCGGAGGTTGGCGGCAGTGCCGAATCAGACCTCCGATCTGCTGTCCGGAACCTCAGTGCACCGGCACGACCGGCGGCTGCTCCTCGCCCTCCTCGGCGAGGCGCTCCAGACCGCTCTTCGTCTTCAGCGGCTTCTCCTTGATGAAGATCACCGCGATCAGCGCGAGCAGCGCGAAGGGCGCGCCGGCGAGGAAGACGGAGCCCGTCGCCACCCCGTACGCGTTCTCCACGATCACGCGGGCCGACTCCGGCAGGGTCGTGAGGTCAGGGATCGCCCCGTCACCGCCGCCCGACGCGGAGCTGCCGAAGCCCTTCTCCAGCTCCGAGGCGACCCGGTGGCTGAGCACCGCGCCCAGCGCGCTGGTGCCCACCGCGCCGCCGAGGCTGCGGAAGAAGGAGAGGGTGGAGGTCGCGGCGCCCAACTCCGCGGCGGGCACGTCGTTCTGGGCGGCGAGGACCAGGTTCTGCATCAGCATGCCGACGCCTATGCCGAGGACGGCCATGCAGGGCGCGATGACGAGGAAGGACGTGCCGGCGCCGATGGTGGAGAGCAGGCACATGCCGGCCGTCATGATGATGCCGCCCGCGACCAGGAACGCCTTCCACTTGCCGCGCCGGCTGATGAGCTGCCCGGCGACGGTCGTCGAGACCATCAGGCCGAGGATCATCGGCAGGCTCATCAGGCCGGCGATCGTCGGGGACTTGCCCAGCGAGATCTGGAAGTACTGCGAGAGGAAGACGGTGCCGCCGAACATGGCCACACCGACGAGGAAGCTCGCCACGGTGGTCAGGGAGACGGTCCGGTTGCGGAAGATGCTCAGCGGGATCATCGGTTCCTGGACCTTCGACTCGACCAGGACGGCGAGCGCGATCAGGGCGGCACCGCCGAGGACGAGCGCGGCCGACGGGCCGGAGACCCAGTCGAACTTCGAGCCGCCGAGGGTCACCCAGAGCAGGAGTGCGCTGACCCCGGCCATGATGAGGAAGGCGCCGAGGTAGTCGATCTTCGCCTCGCGGCGGACGACGGGCAGCTTGAGCGTCTTCTGCAGGAGGAAGATGGCGAGCAGTGCGAACGGTACGCCGATGAAGAAGCACCAGCGCCAGCCGAGCCACGAGGTGTCGACGAGCACGCCGCCGATCAGCGGTCCCGCGACGGTGCCGACCGCGAAGACGGCGCCGAAGATGCCGGAGAACTTGCCGAGTTCACGCGGCGGGATGATCGAGGCCATCACGACCTGGGCGAGCGCGGTGAGGCCACCGGCGCCGATGCCCTGGAGCACCCGGCTGATGATGAGCACGGTGACGCTGTGGGAGAAGCCGGCGACGAGCGAGCCGACGACGAACATCGACAGGGAGAGCTGGAGCAGCACCTTCTTGTCGTAGAGGTCGGAGAGCTTGCCCCAGACCGGCACGGTCGCCGTCATCGCGAGCAGCTCGGCGGTGACCACCCAGGTGTACGAGGACTGGCTGCCGTGCAGGTCGGTGATGATGCGCGGAAGCGCGTTGGCGACGACCGTCGAGGCGAGGATGGCCACGAACATTCCGGCCATGAGCCCGGACATGGCCTGGATTATCTGGCGGTGGTTCATGGATGAGGACTCCCGGGTTTCGGGCGTCACGGCAGCGGACATCGGCTGGCGTACCTCTTGTTCCTGATGGTGCGGCCGTTCCTCGGGGGAGCGGCGGACGGGCCGGCCCGGGTCGGGACGGCGGGGGTGTGGGGTGGTCCGGCGGGCCTATCGGTCGCCGAGACCGGCGGCGAGTTCGTCGAACGCCTCGTCGTAGTAGGTCAGGAAGGCGCGGGAGCGGCCGGTGGCGGTCCAGATCTCCACCGCCGCCCGGACGGCGGCGACGGCGGCGTGCACCAGCAGCCGGGGGCGCAGGCCGGTCTTGGCGTCCTGGCCGAGGCGTTCGGCGACCGCCGCGATCAGCGCCTCCTCGTCGGCGCCGCGCGCCGCGAGGAAGCGGGGGAAGAGCGCCGGGGTGCGGTCCAGCACGGTGCACTGGAGTTCCCACCGCTCCGGCGCGTCCTCGATGTGGGCGAGTTCCTCCCCGAGGACCTGGCGCAGTACGGCGAGCGGGCCGAGGTCCGCGGGCGCGGCGAGGACCGCGGTACGGGTGCGTGCGGCGCTGTCCGGGTCCGGGACGAGGATCGCGTCCTCGAGATGGGCGAAGTAGTTGAAGAAGGTCCGCACCGAGACCCCGACGGCCGCCGTGACCGCTTCCACCGTCACCTGGTCGAGCCCGTGCTCGACCGCCATGCGCAGGGCCGTGTCGACCAGGGCGTCACGGGTCGCGCGCTTCTTGCGCTCGCGCAGGCCGGGCGGCGGAGGGGGAGAGGAGGTCACGAAGGTGCATGCTATGCAAAAGTGCACAGTCTGCAAAGTTCATTCTTTTCGGGCCGATCCCCCGCTCCGGCCGATGAGTTCCCGGCGCGTGGACCGTCTACCTCTCCGAAAGCGCACGGAAGCGGAGCCAGGACGGCCGAGGCATCGGACAGGCTCCGAAGCGCCGCGCGGACCGCCGCCGAACCCCGGCGGCGGCGAAACGGAGGAGTGGGACCACCATGGACAAGATGATCTTCGTGAACCTCCCGGTGAAGGACCTCGACGTCAGCAAGGCCTTCTTCGAGAAGCTCGGTTACCACTGCAACCCCGGTTTCACCGACGAGCACGCCGCCTGCGTCGTCATCAGCGACACGATCTACGCCATGCTGCTCACCGAACCGCGCTTCAAGGACTTCGCCACCAAGGAGATCGCGGACGCACGGAAGACGACCGAGGTCATGCTCTGTCTGAGCGCCGAGAGCCGCGCCGAGGTGGACGAGACCGTCGACACGGCGCTGGCCGCCGGAGGCTTCCCGGCCGGCGCCACCCAGGACTACGGCACGATGTACGGCCGCTCCTTCCAGGACCCGGACCACCACGTCTGGGAGGTCATGTGGATGGACCCGGCCGCCGTCGCCGAACGCTCCTGACCTCCCCGGAGCGTCAGAGCCCCGGGTAGGTCACCCCGGTGAGCTGCTGGGAGGCCGACCAGAGCCGCTCGCCCGCCACGTCGTCCCGGGTGCGCCGGGCCCGCCAGGACGGGGCCGGCGCACCGCGCCACCCCAGCCGCCCCGGTCCGGTGAACGAGTCGGGGCGCACTCCGGGCGCCGTCGCCGCGTACAGCACGGGCAGCGCTCCGGCCGTGGCGGTCTGCGCGAGAAGCAGGTTGCCGAGCCCTATCACCCGCTCCCTGAGGGGCCGCTGCTCCAGCCGGGGCGCCGCCGTCGCCAGGTTGGTGGAGGCGTACCCGGGGTGGGCGGCGGCTGCCACGATCGGCGAACCGGACCGCGCCAGCAGCCGCGCGAACTCGTGGACGAAGAGCAGGTTGGCCGACTTGGACGCGCCGTAGGCGATCCAACGCCGGTAGTGGTGCTCGCTGTTGAGGTCGCCCATGTCGATGTCGGCCAGAGCGTGCAGCCCGCTCGACACCGTCACCACCCGGGCTTTGCCGGCGGCGCGCAGGGCGGGCAGCAGCAGTCCGGTGAGGGCGTAGTGCCCGAGGTGGTTGACGCCGAACTGGGTCTCGAAGCCGTCCGCGGTCCGCCCGTACGGGAGGGCCATCACGCCCGCGTTGTTGACGAGCAGCTCGATCCGGTCCGGGGCGTGCGAGGCCGCGAACTTCCGTACGGAGGCCAGGTCCGCCAGGTCCAGCGGGGCGAACGCCACGTCCGCCCCGGAGACCGCCCGCCGGATGCGCTCCGCCGCGACGCCGCCGCGTTCCTCGTCGCGGCAGGCCAGCAGTACCCGGGCACCGTGCCGGGCCAACTCCCGTGCCGTGACGAGGCCGAGACCGCTGTTGGCCCCGGTGACCACGGCCGTGCGGCCGCTCTGGTCGGGAATGTCGCGCGTGTTCCAGCCCTGGATCATGCGCCCCAGGGTACGACCGGCGGGCACGGCCGTACGGTCCGGCACCCGCAGGGGCGGGGGCCCGGACCGCACCGGAGAACCGGGCTGCGAGGCCTACACCTCCCGGAGCTCGTACGCCTCCACCGTCACCCCGTCGTCGTCCAGGCAGGCGCCCGTCGCGAGGTCGAACCGCTGCTTCAGCAACGGCGAGGCCACGAACGGGCGTCCGTCGGCCGACCCGAGCAGCCCGCGCGAGAGGACGTACGCCCCCGTGAACGGGTCCCGGTTGTCGATCGCGTACGCGCGTCCCGCCCGGTCCGTGAACACCGCCACCTGGCGCCCGTCCGGGAGCAGCGCCGCCACCCCGCGCCCGGGGGCCAGCAGGGAGCGCTCGCAGAGAGTGAACCAGCCGCCTTCGTAGCTGAGTTGCAGCACCGTGCCGAGGTCCGTGGCGGGCGCCTGGGCCGTCGTCGTCACCGTCATCAGGATGCGGTCCCTTCCAGGGTGCGGATCGCGAGCACCGGGCCCGCGAGGATGTCGAGGTCGGGCTTGATCTGGTCGCGCTCGGGCACGAACCGCACCGAGGGGTCCGGCGCGTCGGGCGCGTTCACGAAGGTCACGAAGCGGCGCAGCCGCTCCGGGTCGTTGATGGTCTCGGCCCACTCGTCGCGGTAGCCCTTCACGTGGTCGGCCATCATCCGCTCCAGCTCGTCGCAGAGCCCGAGCGAGTCGTGGACCACCACGTCCCGCACGTGGTCGAGGCCGCCCTCGATCCGGTCCAGCCAGGCGGAGGTGCGCTCCAGCCGGTCCGCGGTGCGGATGTAGAACATCAGGAACCGGTCGATGAGGCGCACGAGTTCGGCGTCCGACAGGTCCTGCGCGAGCAGGTCCGCGTGGCGCGGGGTCGCGCCGCCGTTGCCGCCCACGTAGAGGTTCCAGCCGCCGGCGGTGGCGATGATCCCGAAGTCCTTGCCCCGGGCCTCCGCGCACTCGCGGGCGCACCCGGAGACCGCCGACTTCAGCTTGTGCGGGGAGCGCAGGCCCCGGTAGCGCAGCTCCAGGTCGATGGCCATCTTCACCGAGTCCTGCACGCCGTACCGGCACCAGGTCTGCCCCACGCAGGACTTGACCGTCCGCAGCGACTTCCCGTACGCGTGCCCCGACTCGAATCCGGCGTCCACCAACCGGGTCCAGATCAGCGGGAGCTGGTCGACCCGGGCGCCGAAGAGGTCGATCCGCTGACCGCCGGTGATCTTCGTGTAGAGCCCGAAGTCGCGGGCCACCTCGCCGATCACGATCAGCTTCTCCGGGGTGATCTCACCGCCCGGGATGCGCGGCACGATCGAATAGGAGCCGTTCTTCTGGAGGTTGGCGAGGAAGTGGTCGTTGGTGTCCTGGAGCGACGCCTGCTCGCCGTCCAGCACGTAACCGCTCGCGCCCACCGTCGGGGCGAGCGAGGCGATGACCGAACCGACCGTCGGCTTGCAGACCTCGCAGCCGTCACCGCCGCGCGCCTCCTCGCGGCCGTGCGAGTCCAGCAGCTCGGCGAAGGTGGTGATGCCGAGGGTCCGCACGATCTCGTACAGCTCGCCGCGGGTGTGGGCGAAGCAGCCGCACAACCCCGCGTCCGCGCTCTGCGGCAGCAGCTGTCCGATGACCTTGACGCAACTCCCGCACCCCGTACCGGCCTTGGTGCACTTCTTCACCTCGGGCATCGTGGTGTGCTCGCAGATCGCGCCCTTGGTCACGTTGTGGCAGGAGCAGATCACGGCCTCGTCCGGCAGCGAGGACGGGCCCAGCGCGACCGGGGTGCCCGCACCGGCCGGCAGCACCAGCTGCTCAGGGGAGACCGGCAGCACCGTGCCGGTCATCGGGCGGAGCATGCCGTACTGATCGGCGTCCCCGACCAGCACCCCGCCGAGCAGGGTGCCGTCCGCGCCGATCACCAGCTTCTTGTAGACCCCCGAGCGGGAGTCCGCGTACACCACGTCGAGGCAGCCCTCGGCCGTACCGTGCGCGTCACCGAACGAGGCCACGTCCACGCCGAGCAGCTTCAGCTTGGTCGACAGGTCCGCCCCGGTGAACGACGCCTCCTGGCCCGCGATCACCCCGGCGGTCGTCACCGCCATCTCGTAACCCGGCGCCACCAGCCCGTACACCCGGCCGTCCGAGGCCAGCGCGCACTCGCCGATGGCGAACACCGCCGGGTCGGAGGTGCGGCACTCCTCGTCCACGACGATCCCGCCGCGCGGACCGACCTCCAGGCCGCAGTCTCGGGCCAGCTGGTCGCGGGGCCGGACGCCCGCCGAGAAGACCACCAGATCGGTGGCGAGGGCGGAACCGTCCGAGAGCGCCATGCCGTTGACGGCACCGTCCTCCCCGGTGGTGACCTCCTGGGTGCCGACGCCCGTGTGGACGCTCAGCCCCATGGACTCGATGGTGCGCAGCAGCGCGGCGCCGCCGCCCTCGTCCACCTGGACCGGCATCAGCCGGGGCGCGAACTCCACCACGTGCGTGTCGAGCCCGAGTCCCTTGAGCGCCCCGGCCGCCTCCAGACCGAGCAGCCCTCCGCCGACCACCGCGCCGGTCGTCGCGTTCTTCGCGTACTCCTCGATGGCGAGCAGGTCCTCGATGGTGCGGTAGACGAAGCAGCCCTCCGCGTCCTTGCCGGGCACCGGCGGGACGAACGGGAAGGAGCCGGTGGCCAGCACCAGCGTGTCGTACCCGAAGGTGAGCCCGGACCGCGAGGTGACCGTGCGGCCCTCGCGATCGACGGACTCCGCCGGGTCGCCGACGTACAGCTCGATGCCGTGGGTCTCCATGAACCCGGCCTCGACCATGGAGAGCTCCTCGGGCGAGGTGCCGGAGAAGTACGAGGTCAGGTGGACCCGGTCGTAGGCGGGGCGGGGCTCCTCGCAGAGCACGACCACCCGCGGGCCACCGGCCGCCGGGGTCAGGCCCCGCTCGGCGAGCGCCTCCAGGAACCGCTGACCGACCATGCCGTGCCCCACGACGACGATCGTGTGCACGGGGGTGGCGGCGGAAGCGGAGGCGGTCGCGGCAAGGGCGGTCGCGGAAGTCGGGGAAGTCGGGAAGGGGGACACCGGCATCTCAGAAGCCTCCGTCGTCGGTCAGCGGGTGGAGCGGGGACGTACCCGGCGGGGAGCGGTCCGCCGTCCCGCCGGATGCGGTCGGGTCGCACCCGCCGCTCGTCATGGCACAGACGATGGGCGGTCGGTGTTACCCGACCGCATCCCGGCTGTTTCCCGGGAGGAACCTTGCGCTCAGCACGGGCCGGTGGCGGGTGTGAGGGTGCGCCCGGGAGCCGGACCTCAGCCGCATCGTGGAGAACCGTGCAGGTCGGGGCGGGTGCGGGGTCTCCGGAGTCGTCGCTTAATGTCCTGTGCATGCCTGACATAACGCTGACCACCGTCGTCCTGCTCTGCCTCGCCGCCTGCGCGGCGGGATGGATCGACGCGGTGGTGGGCGGGGGCGGGCTGCTGCTCCTGCCCGCCCTGCTGCTCGGACTTCCGCACGTACCGGCGGCGCAGGTGCTCGGCACCAACAAGGCGGTCGCGATCGTCGGGACGAGCGGCGCGGCCGTGACCTATGCCCGCCGTGCGCCGGTGAAGGTCGGCACGGCGGTACGGATCGGGCTGATGGCGCTCGCCGGGTCGATGACCGGCGCGTTCTTCGCGGCCGGGATCAGCAGCGACGTACTCCGGCCGGTGATCATGGTGGTGCTGCTCGCCGTCGCCGCCTTCGTCCTGCTGCGGCCCTCGTTCGGTGCGGCGGCGGCCGGTGAGGAGGCGGACCGGCGGGTGGTGACCCGGGCCCGTACGGTCACCGCGATCGTGCTGGTCGGCGGCGGCATCGGCTTCTACGACGGCCTCTTCGGACCGGGTACCGGCACCTTCCTGGTGCTGGCGCTGACGGCCGTGCTCCACCTCGACCTGGTGACCGCGTCGGCCACCGCGAAGATCGTGAACGTCTGCACCAACGCCGGTGCGCTCACGATGTTCGCCGTGCAGGGCACCGTGCTCTGGCAGCTCGCGGCGCTGATGGCGGTGTTCAACCTGGCGGGCGGACTGGCCGGGGCGCGGATGGCGCTCAGCCGGGGCAGCGGGTTCGTCCGGGGCGTGCTGCTGGTCGTGGTCTTCTCGCTCGTCGCCAAGCTGGGCTTCGACCAGTTCTCGGGCTGAGGGCCGGGCGTCTCGGGCTGAGGGCCGGGCGGTGATTCCGGTCGGGCCGCTCAGGCGGGCTTCCGTACATCCGTGAGGTGGGCGTAGACCACCACGTTGCCCTGGTAGCCGGTGTCCTTCGAGAACCCGCCGCCGCAGGTGATCAGCCGCAGCGCCGCGTAGGGCGCCTTCCCGTACACACGCGTACTGGGGAAGTCGTCGTTCTCGTACACCTCGATCGCGTCGATCGAGAAGACCGCCGTCCGCTCGTCCTCGCGCAGGATCTCCACCCGGTCGCCGCGCCCCAGTGAGCCCAGGCCGTAGAAGACCGCCGGGCCCTTCGCGTTGTCCACGTGCCCGGCGACGATCGCGGTGCCCCGCGCGCCCGGCCGGGTGCCGTCGCCGTACCAGCCGGCCAGGTTGCGGTCCGCCTCCGGCGGCACGTCCAGCCTGCCGTCCGGGCGGAGGCCGAGCCGGGTCATCGGCGCGTCCACGTCGATCTCCGGGATGCGGACGCGGACCGGCGTGGACGGGGCCAGCGGCTCGGCGAGGGGCGAGCCCGGCTGGAGCTGCGGCCCGCCGGTGAACGCCTCGGCCGTGGACGGCTGCGGCGGCACCACCTGGGTGTCCGCACCGGTCTGGATCAGCCAGACACCGGCCAGCACGGCGACGCCGATCAGCCACGCCTTGCCCTTGTGTGCCGTCTGGGACACGGTGCCGTCCTTCTCGTCACGGGCCTGCGGATGTACGGGGAGTCGTACGGTCCCGCGTGCGGGGCGTACGGGTGGAAGCGGAGGCGGGGGCGACGGCCCCGGGAGGCCGTGCCCCGCCCTGCGGCTCAGGCTCAGGCGGGTCAGCGGGAGCCGGCCGCCCTGCGGCGGCGGACCGTCCACAGCGCACCGGCGCCGGCCGCGCCGAGCACGCCGAAGCCCGCCGCGATCCGGGTGCTGTCCGGCCCGACGCTGCCGCCCACACCGGTCTGGACGTGGCCCCAGGGCTGGTCGTCCTGCCCTTGGCCCTGGTCCTGCTCGTGGCCCCCCGAACCGCCGATGACCTGGAGCCGGCCCTGGGCGTCCTTGCCGTTGTCGCAGGCCACGGCGATGTCGTAGGTGCCGGGCCGGGTCTCGCGCGGGACGGTGAAGTGCCCGACCGCGGTGTCCTTGCCGGGGCCGGGGTAGAGCTCGAAGTCCCCCGCGTCCAGGGAGTTCGCGTCGCCCGTGCCCGACCCCTTCTTGCCGCAGGCGGTGGTTTCCGCGGTGACCTTGGCGCCCGGAACGGCGGTGGACGGGGTGAGCTCCAGCCGGCCCCGGTCGGCCCCGTCCGCGTACGCGGACGGGGCGAGCAGGGCGAGGCCGAGCGTCGCGGTCGCGGCGAGCGCGACGGCGGTACCGGTCGTGGAGCGGAGTGGACGGAGCATGGGAGGTCCTCCGGATACGGGCGAGAGCAGAGCGGGAACGGCCGGTCCGGACGGGCCGGAACGGGACGGGTCCTGCTTCCGAGGTAACGGGCGGACCGCCCCCGATGCCTGCTGACGCGCCTTCAGAAGTCACCCGTACGGACCGGAGCGGCACCCTTGCCACCCGTGATCCGTGCAGGTCACGGCGGTGTCGTCGTGCCGTCCGGGCCGCGTGGCGCGCCCAGGTGCCGAACGAGTGACACCCGGAACCACCATGTGACGCAGGTCACACGCATGGTCTTCCGGGGGTCGGGCACACGCAAGACATCCCCCCACGGGGTGGCACCCCCCCCGCCACCCCCTGGCAACCGCCCTCACCGGCCCCACCCCCCCCGGGCCCGGTGGGGGCGTTGTCATGGATGGCCGCGGACGCCTGGCGTCCGTGGCGGGTGGGGCTGCGCGTGGGGCCGGGGTCAGACCTCCTCCGCCGGAGCGTCCCCGTACACCCTCTCCAGCAGTTCCATCAGTTCCCCGTCCACCGGGTACGTCCGGTCGTCGATGCGGTGGACGGGGGTGATGCCCCGGGAGTTGGTGACGAACGCGCCCCGGAAGGCGTCGAGACCGTCCAGGGTCACCTGCCGGCGGGCCGAAGGGGAACCGGCGAGGGCGAGTCCCTCCTCCAGGAGCGCCATGGTGATCCCGATCAGCGCGGGGGCGTCCGGCCAGACCACGCGATCGCCGTCCCAGAAGCCGATGTTGGTGATCGACCCCTCGGTGACCACACCGCCGGGGGCGGTCAGCAACGCCTGGTCGTACCCGGAACGGACCGCCAGCCTGCCGTAGTAGACCTGGCTGAAGTCGCCCGGCCGCTTGATGTGCGGCAGCTCGCGGGCGTACGGCACCGACAGGAGGCTCAACGGCTTCGTCGCCGGTACGGCGGGCGGGGCCACCGTGACCATCAGCACGGTCGCCGTCGCGCCCGGCGGCAGATAGCCGTGCACCCGCACCGAGGCGTCCCGCACACCCGCACCCGACAGCGCCCGGGACACCAGCCCGCGCAGCAGATCCGTCTCCAGGTCCAGGCCGAAGAGCTCCTGGTTCGCGGCCCGCAGCCGGTTCAGGTGGAGGTCCCAGCCCCGCACACGGCCGTCCGCGACCTGGAAGGCCGTGAAGTGGCCGTAGCCGGAGAAGGCGGGAATCCGAAGGTCGTCCGGGGTGGCCGGGTGACCGTCGAACTCGACGTACGGGACGGGAGAGGGAGGGATCATGCGGTTCACCGTAATTCGTGCCGGGGCACCGGGACATGGCCGCCGCCCGTCACCGCCGTGAGACCGCCCACTCCCGCCGCGATTCCGTCCCGGCTTTCGTACCCGTCTCCGTCCCGGCCTCCGTCCCGGCCCCGGTCTCCGTCCCGGCCCCGGCCTGCGTCCCGGCCCCGGCCTCGCCCCGGTTCTCCGTCCCGCTTCGGCCCCGGACGTCACGGAACCATCACCGCCAGGCGAACGGCTGCCGACATCACCCCCGTACGGACCGCTCCGGCGCCATCCTGTCCGCACGCCCGCCCGTACGCGCGCCCGCCTGTGCGCCCGTGCGCGCGGGCCGGCGTGCGCCGCCGCGTGGGGGCGACGGCGCACGCCGATACGCCTTCGAGCGCGCGGGAGCGGCAGTGACCGGGGCGGCCGAGGGCCTGCCGGAAGGACCGATCCGGGGCCGCCGCGGGCGCCCTGAAAGGCAGGGGGACGCATGTCGATCACCGCACCGATCACGGTCCTCGCCGAGGTGGCGCCGGAGGTGACACCGGACTGGGAGCTCTCGGTGATCTCCTTTGGCCAGAAGGCCGCGGAGGCGCTCGGCATCCCGTTGCACCTCACCACCATGGAACCGGACACCGCGTTCGGCGTGGTCGTCCTCCCGCTGATCCTGGTCGCGCTCGTGGTGGGCACCCAGGCCGGTGCGATCGTGCGCGCCCTGGTGTCCCGCGACTTCTGGCGGGACGGCACCCGGCTGATGGCGGTGATCCAGTTCGCCCTGCTGATCCTCGCCTACGCGTTCTCGGCCGGCCCCCGGTCCCGCTCGTCCGCCGAGGCCGCCGGCCATGTCCTCTCCGGTCAGCTGCCGGACATCCTGCCCCTGGCCATCATGACCCAGTGGGGGCTGCTCACCGCCCTGTGGATTCTGTTCGGCGTGCTCACCGGCATCGGCAGGTCCGCCCTGCTGGTGCCCTTCGAAACGGTCGGCGCCATGCCCGTGCTCGGGTTGTTCCTGGTGATCTTCACCGCCGCATGGATGGCCCCGCCCGTCGGTGACGGGGTCCTCGGCCACGCTCCCGCGGCGGTCGCGGTGACCGTCATGATCCTGCTCCTCGGGTACTTCACCGCGGCCAACCGGGAGCGTGTCCTGTCCAGCCCCGCCGCGCTCGCGCGACGGGCGGAGCTCTTCCAGGACGCCGCGCGCCGCAGCCCGGACGACATCGTGATCGCCGCCTTCAGCGCCGACGCGCAGCGGGCGACGCCGCGTCGGCCGAGGTCCGGCGGTCCGTGGGTGCCCGCACCCTCGATGGTGCTCCGCCTCTCCGCGCTGTGGGCGGCGCTGCTCGGAGGGCCGGCGGCAGTGATCACCTTCGTGTTCGTGGCGGGGCCCTTCGAACCGCCGGAGTTCGTCACCGTCGCCCGCGTCGAACTCCTCGTTCTCGCGGTCTTCCAGGTGGTCCTGCTGTTCTCGTTCCGCCGGAGCCTGGACGACAGGGCCCGGGTCTCTCCGGTCGTGCCCCGGCTGATCGACCTGAGTCTGATCCTGTCGGCCGGGCTGCTGGCCGCGACGGAGGCGGCCCGCACCCCGGTGGCGCTCGGCGGTGTCCCGGCCTGGCTGCTGATGGGAGCGCCCGCACTGGTGGTGGCCGGGCTCGTCTTCGTCTTCGGCGTGCTGCCGCACCGGTTCGCGGCCCGCCGGTGGGGCACGGCCGTGGTCGCCGCCCTGGTCGCGGCCGTTCTCGTACTGCCGCTGAAGTCCGGTCTGGAGCTGGTCCTCGAACCGGTGATCCGGATGCTGGCCCCCTGAGCGCCGGCGTCGTCCCGGCATCGCCGGTGCTCACCCGGCGTCGTCCCGGCCCGGGCCCTGGCGTACGGGCGGCAACGGGGGCGTCGCGGACCGACAATCGGTACCGGACCACCGGACCACCGGACCCGGAACGCCGGGTCTCCGTACCGCCGGGGCAGCCGCGCCCCGGCCCGCGCTCCGAGGAGAGCCGACCATGACGACGCCACCCGCCGCATGGCTGACCGTGCAGACCACGACCGACAGTGAGGAGAAGGCCCAGGCCCTGGCCCGGGGCGCGGTGGAGGCCAGACTCGCCGCCTGCGCCCAGATCTCCGCGCCCGTCACCTCCGTCTACCACTGGCACAACGCCGTGGAGACCGCCGAGGAGTGGCAGGTGCTCTTCAAGACGAGGACCGAGCGCTACGACGAACTGGAGGACCACCTGCGCGCCGCGCACGACTACGACACCCCCGAGATCATCGCCACCCCGATCGTCCGGGGCAGCGCCCGCTACCTCGCCTGGGTGACCGACCAGACGTCCTCGGCGGCGGAGCTGTGACCGCCACCGAGGAGACGCCCCGCTCCGTCCCCGCGCCCGGCCACGCCCCCGCGCCCGGTCCCGAATCCATACCCCGTCCCGATTCCCTACCCGGTTCCGACCCCGTACCCGGCACCGGGACGGTCCGCGCCGAGGGGCCGCTGCCCTTCTTCGTCTACGGCACCCTGCGCCCCGGCGAGCACAACCACGACCGGTACGTCCAGGGCCTCGACGTCCGGGAGCAGCCGGCGGTGCTGCACGGCGGGGCGCTCTGGGACGGCCCCGGGTACCCGTTCGCCACCGACGGGGACGGCACGGTCCAGGGGACGCTGATCACCGCCGCGCCCCACGAGTACGCCGGACTGCTCGTCGCCCTCGACCGGCTGGAGACGTACCTCGGGCCAGGCGACCCCCGCAACCTCTACGAACGGGTCGCCCGGGACGTCGAGTCGCCCGGCTCCGGGACCGTCCGCGCCTGGGTCTACCTCGCCGCCTCCGCCGTCTCCCGCACCCTGCGCGCGGGCGGCCCGCGCATCCCCGGCGGAGACTGGGTCGCCCACCGCCCTCCCCGGCCCTCCCCGCCCCGGCCCACTCCCTGAGCGCGGCACGGACCCGGCGGATACGGGAAGCGCCGGGGCCGCGGCCCCTCACTCCGGGCAAGGGGGCCACCATGGAGGACTGTGGAGGGTGAGGCAGCAGCCACGACCCCGCCGGTGAAAGGTTCCCCATGCATCGACTCGTCGCACGGCTCTGGCGGCTCATACGCGGTCCCCTGCAGTGGCGGGTCCTGTGGCTCGCCCATGCCAAGTTCAACGTCGGGGTCACCGGTGTCGTCCGCAATGACGCGGGCCAAGTCCTGCTGCTCAAGCACCGGTTGTGGGCCGCGCAGCACCCGTGGGGGTTGCCGACCGGATTCGCGGTCAAGGGCGAGGAGTTCTCCCGCACCGTGGTCCGCGAGGTGAAGGAGGAGACCGGGCTCGACGTGGAGCCGGGCCGCCTGGTGCGGCTGAAGAGCGGATACCGGCTCCGCCTCGAAGTGGCCTACGAGGCGCGGCTCGTCGGCGGGACCCTGAAGATCGACGACTTCGAGATCCTGGAAGCCCGGTGGTTCGACGCGGACGAGCTTCCCGCCGCGATGCAGGAGTCCCACCGGGAGCTCATCCGGGGCGTGGGCGGCGACGCGCTCTGAGGCGATGCCCCGAGGGGAGGCGGCCGGCTGGAAACCGCCGGGTCGTCCACAGCCCCTTCATGGCCCACATAAATGTCTGCGATATCGATGGCAATATTGTTGACAATCCCGTAGCGTGCGTCCCGCTCCGGCCCGGAGGTCGAAGTTCCAACGAAGTGCCAGGTACGCGAACGTACTTGACGCTCGACGAGGGGAGACTCCATGCAGCGGCTCTCTGCGCCCCGCGGGTGCGACGCGCCCGAACACCGCACCGTCATAGGGGAGATGCGGCACTCCGCATCCCGTAAGCACCTCCTGAGGGGCGTGGCTGTCGCCGGTTCGCTCGCCCTCACCGCCCTCGCGGTGCCGTCCTCCTTCGCGGCGACCGGCGGACCCGCCCGGGCCCCGCACGCGGCCCACTCCGTGGACGCGGAGGATGCCGCCCTGGCCTTCGACTCCGCCGCCTACACGACGATCACCGTCACCGTGGACGGTCAACCGATGAACGTGCGTTGGTACAAGGAGGTCTGCTACGTCGCCCAGCCCGTCGAGGCGGCGGCGCAGCAGTCCGGCGGGTTCGGGAGCACCACGATCTCCAACACCGCCTGCGGCTACCAGGCCATGAACGTCTTCGTCCCCGAGAGCGCCTTCGGGGACCAGCGGGCACCGATCTACTTCGCGGTGAACAACAGCGGCTGGATGGCCAGTTACATCAAGGCGAGCGTCACCGGCGGCGCCTCCTACACCAGCGCGACGAGCAACGTCGGCGCCGCCCTGAAGGCCGGGTACGTCTTCGTGGACGTCGCCAACCGCAGCCGCGGGCTGCTCGGCGCCGACGGCACGGCCCCCGGCAAGGCGCCCGCCGCGGTGGTCGACGCCAAGGCGGCCGTGCGCTACCTGCGCCTCAACGACGCGGCCATGCCCGGCAGCGCCGAACGCATCGTCATCAACGGCACCAGCGGCGGCGGTGCGTTGGTGTCGATCCTGGGCGCCTCCGGCAACAGCGCCGAGTACGACCCCTACCTCAAGGAGATCGGCGCCGCCGGCATCGACGCGAGGGGCCGCAGCACCCTGCGCGACGACGTCTTCGCCGTCAACGCGTACTGCCCGATCACCGACTTGGGCAACGCCGACACGGCGTACGAGTGGCTGTACAACATCCTCGACACCCGCGCCGACACCGGCCAGAACCCGTCACCCGAGGACGCCGCCGCGATCGCCGCCCAGTTCCCCGCGTACGAGAAGAGCCTCGGCCTGCGCAACCCGGACGGCTCGAAGCTCACCGCCGCGAACATGATCGACACCATCAGGAAAGAGGTCGTCCGCTCCGCCGAGACCTACCTGAAGGCCGATCCGGCGAACACGATTCCGGCCCTCGGCGCCACCTTCGACCTCCAGTCCGGCGGCGGATTCCCCGGAGGGACGCCGACCACCAAGTCGTACGTCAACGACTGGATCGACGTCGACACCGCCACCCGCACGGTGCGCTCGGTCGACATGAAGAAGTACCTGGCCTTCGTCGTCGCCCAGGCCACCCTGAAGACGACCCCCGCCTTCGACGCCGTGGGGGTCAACGGGAACACCATGAGCGGCACCGAGACCAACCTCTTCGGCCCGGCGGACCAGAAGTACATGAACTACACCGAGTACAGCTGGGACCACAACGACGTCCCCGGCGACGGCAGCGGCATCGACGACACCGGCCTGACCTGGGACCAGTACACCGCCAAGCGCACCACCACCGTGGACGACCAGATCCACCTCATCGACCCGATGGACTTCATCGGCACCGGCGCCGACACCGCCGCCCACTGGTACGTCCGCGCCGGCACCCGCGACCGGGACACCGCGTTCATCGTCTCGCTCAACCTCGACCGGGCGCTCGCAGCGGACAAGCAGGTCAAGGACGTCGACTACCGGCTCGCCTGGAACCAGCCGCACGCCGGGAACTACGACGTGCCCGAGGCCATGGCCTGGATCGCCAAGGCCGTCCGCAAGGCCGGAGACCCGCCGGCCGCCGAGCGGCGCTGAGACCGAGGGCGGGCCAGGTCCCACCAGGATCACGAGAAGGGGCCGTTGGGGCACTTCGGAACTCCGATGCTCCGGCATTCCGGAGTGCCCCGATCGATCGGCGATCGGGACGAAGGCGAGGGGCCGGCCGCATCCAGGACTCGTGGGGCCGCCCCGCGCGCCTCGTCGCGTATCGTGGTGGCCGCTCGAATCGAAATGTCTCGAAAGGTCGATGCCGTGCACACCGCCAGGTTCTTCTTCGACGCAGGATCGGGCGGCATCCTCTGGACGGTCACGTCCGAGGACCAGGAGGTGTGGGGGTATCCGGTCGAACTGGATCGACTGCCGATCAGTCACGACCTCCGCGACGGCTTGGAGGGGCTGGTGGATCGCTACGACATGTCGTTGAACCGGGACTATCCTCCGGACCCGGGACCCTGGCGTGAAGCGGAGTGTCACCACTTCAACGAGGCCGTACGCCATGCGCTCAACCGCCTTCGCGCCGAGCTCGGCCCGGAATGGCAGATTCACGACGAGTACCAAGCACTCCATGAAGCCCCGTACCTCGACCGGTACTTGGCCGATCCTGCTGGATTCGTTCGCTCCTGACCGCCGACTGCCCACGACGGGGGACTGCGCGGACGGGCAGGGGCTGGCCTTGGCCGCGCTGTAAGGTACCCGTCCGACGGGCCGACATCGATGGTCGTGCCGGATCCCGCCCCGCGCACCTTCTCCCCGTTGTGCGAGGGCACGGGCGGGGGCGAGTAGGCGTGTCTCTTCGAGCGGTTGGAATCCCAGGAGCAGGCCAGGTTCTCCGGTCGGCACTCCGCAACCGCGTCGTGACGCGGTCGGACAGATGTATCCAAATGCAGAGAGGGCGGAGCGCAATGGGCGTGGCCGAGAGTTGGTCCCACGTGATGACACTCCTTCGGCAGCACGCTCCGGCCGATCACGCGGATCTGCCAGGGCCCGCTACGGAGCAGATGCTCGCGGCCGCCGAGGAACGGATGGGCATCTCCCTCCCCGGGGACCTGCGGACATGGCTGTTGCGGAACAACCTGGATCTGCCCGAGGAAGACGTCGACGACGAAGTGATGTGCGGCGGCTTCGACGGATTCCCGGACGAGGGAAGCTTCTTCCTGGGTATCGGGGCGATGGAGAGGCTCTACGCGACCCGCTCGATGCCCGGTGGATTCGACCCTCCGGATCGGCCGGACAATCCGTTCTGGCGCAATGAGTGGATCCCGTTCCTGTCGGACCAGGACGGCTGGATGGGAAAGTTCATCGATGTGCGGGACGGACGTGTCGGCAGGTGGTTCGTGGGTGACATCACGGTCACGGGTGAGTACGAATCGCTGGCCCAGTATTTCGACTCCGTGGCGGAGAAGCTGACGCAGATCGCCGAGGGAAGCTACCCGGTCTGCAGGGTCGCCGAAGGCCGACTCGTCTGGCTGTAAGAGTGGTTCGGCAGGTCTACGGGAGCCTGGCGGGACACCCATTTCCGTGACCACGGTTGCGTGGTCGGGTGGACAAGCGGTCGCATGCAGTGCCGCCGTTCCGAAGCCGGAGGTGACTCGCGGCGCCGAGCCGGATGTGGCCCCATCTCGCATCGCGTGATGGGGCAGTACCTGACGGATAGCCAAAGGTACGGCGCGCGTTGGACCTGCGACTCATGTCAGGTGAGGGATGCCCGACTTGAGCAGCTGAATGCCCCATCGCGCGGCGTGCGATGGGGCATTCGCTTGGTTGGGCTGTCCGGTCGGTCAGATGTCGCCGAGTTCGCCGGTCTTGACGCCTGTCACGAAGGTGGTGAACGAGGCGGCGGAGATGTTCAGTACGGGGCCGCCGGTGTCCTTGGAGTCGCGGATGGGGATCGCGCCGTGCGTGGTGGCGAGGTTGGTGGCAACCTCCACGCACTGGCCGCCGTTGGCGCTGTAGGAGGACGTGAACCAGTGGAGGGATTCGGTAGTCACGAGGTGCCCTTTCGTACCTGACTGATCATGGCCACGGACTCAGCCTGTGAGAGCGCTTCGGCCTGAAGCTGATGGTAGGCCGTGAGGAGCGGGCCGACGAAGCGCATATCTCGCTCCAACTGCCCGGAATGCGTGGACTCTGCGTAGGCGACCTGAGACCTGTCGGGCAGAGTGACCAGCGTGACGGGCGTGTAGAACGAGCGGCGCTCACCGAGATTGAAGGTGGCCACCTGTACGACTGTGTTGGGCATGTCGGCGACCGCCGCGAGATGGGCCAGTTGTTCCGCCATGATGTCTGCGCCCCCGACGCGTTGTCGGATGCAGCTCTCGTCCAGCACCGCGTAGATCTGTGGCGGAGGTGTGCGGGTGAGTGACTGTTGGCGTCGTGCGAGGAGAGCGAGCCTCTCCTCCGCTTGGTGCTCGGTGATGGCACCGCGTCGAACCGCGCCTCCCGTGATGGCGGCGGCGTATCCCGGGGTCTGGAACAACCCCGGGATGACCCCCATCTCAAAGAGCCGTATCTCCGTTGCCCGCCCCTCGTGCACGACGAACTCCGGGAAGCCGTCGAGGATCGCGCTGTCGCGGGTTGCCGCGCCCTGGCGGGTCAGCGCGTCGCCCGTGCCCAGGGCCCGATCGGTACTTGCACTGAACTTGGCAGTTGGAGTTCGTGCACCAGTTTCAACCCCGGAAATATGCGAAGCGGAATATCCCGTACGGGTGGCCAGCTCGTCCTGCGTCCAGCCGCGCTGCTCCCGCAGCCTGCGCAGACGTTCGCCGAAGGCCGCGCGCGGGCTTGCTCCGGGATCTAACTTCTTTCGATTCGCCATTCTTTGTCGATCCTTCGTTCAAGCTCGCGGAGGTTGAAGGCATTTCAAGCGTAGGCCACTCTGAGGGCTCCCCGTAGTGGAATGGCTACAGAGAGGAGTGATCCATGTCCGTGCCCGAAGTCCGCACTTCCGACGAACAGGGCCCACGCGGGCCGATTCCGGCCCTCGGTGCGCTCATGGTGGACACCCGATACGAAAACCTTGTCGGGGAGTTCCGAGGAGTCGTCGGCGCTTACTGGGCCATACGGCCCGTCTGCGGCGGCAACGAGTGGAAGGCGGCTCCCGCGTTCGTCCGGCCGGCGAGTCCGATGGAGCGGCTGCGGGCGGAGAACGCGCGGTGCAACGCCCGGAGTCGGGGTGACCTGCTGTGAGTGCGAGCCCCGACGAGACCCCCGCCCGCACTCCCGTCCTCACCCCCATTCCCGCCGCCGATTGCTCTGTCTGCCTGGACTTCGACTGGGCCGAGACGGAGGCCGAGCGGGTGTGCGACCTGAGCGCCGCGACCGACTGGCGGATTCTGCGCAGGCGTCACCGGGCCGCCGATCACCCGGCACCGCCCCGCGCCTCGTCGACCGATGCGACCGACACGACCGATGCGACCGACACGACCGATGCGAGCGACCTCACCCGCTGAGCACCGATGAGTGCGCCGAAGTGTTCACCGGGCGTACTCACCGACGTGTTCGCCGGAGTGTGCTCAGTTATCTGCACCACCGTCCGCTCCGCGATCATGGCGCCCAGCCATCGTGATCAAGGAGCTGAAGATGGACCTACGCCACGCGCTCATGGACGGGCGGGCAGAGATCCCCCGCCTTGGGGCCCTCGGCCCTGCCCAGGGCACGCACCCACCGTTCGTCGTGACCGACCCATCCGGAAAGGAGATCGAGCCAGTGACCGCCTACCTGTGCGACCTTGCGCTGAGTGACACCAGCCCGCACACCGGCCGCAGCTACGGCTACGGAATGCTGCGGTGGTTCCGGCTGCTGTGGCTGCTCGACGTCGCCTGGGACAGGGCCACTGAGAGTGAAGTCGCTGTGCTCACTGGGTGGTTGCGCACGGCGCCGAACCCTCAGCGCAAGCGGAAGTCGGCCACAACACCGCCTCCTGGATCGGTGAACCTGAAGACCGGCAAGCCGATGCTCGGTGTGGGCTACGCGCCGCGGACCATCAACCATGCGCTGTCGGTGATCAGCGGCTTCTACGAGTTCCACGCCCACCAGGGCAACGGACCCGTCGTCAACCCGGTGCCGGCGTCCGCCCAGCGGCGGCGGGCCTTGGGTCACCTCAGCCCACTGGAGCCGAAGCCGATCCTCGGTCGCGCCCGGCTGCGGCAGAAGGTGCCGGGCCGGCCTCCGCGAGCGATCCCGGACCGGCTCTGGGACGAGTTGTTCGACAAGATGGGCTGCGAACGCGACCGTGCTCTGCTGGAGTTCTACGTCTCCAGCGGCGCCCGCGCCGAGGAGCTTCTCGGCGTACGGATCGGCGACATCGACTGGGCCGGACAGCGGTTCTACGTCATCTCCAAGGGAACCCGTGACCGCGAGGTCATCCCGGCTTCCCCTGCCGCTTTCCTGCGCTTGGCGTCCTACATCGACGAGACCGGGATAGCGGCGGCGGACGAGCCGATCTGGCGAGCCCGTCGCGGCACCGACCGGCCGCTGACCTACTCGGCGATGCGCCGGGTCATCCAGCGCGCGAACACCGCCCTGGGCACCAACTGGACCCTGCACGACCTCCGGCACACCGCGGCCTCCCGGATGGCCAACGGTGGCAAGCTCACCCTTGCCGAGGTCCAGGCGATCCTGCGCCATGCCAACATCCAGACCACCAGCCGATACCTCGCGGTCCGGGTGGAAGAGATCTTCGACAAGCTCGCCGAGCACTACGCGCGTCCCCGGGTCCAGCCCAGCTACCCCACCGGCTACGACCCGGCCGACATCGCGGCGGTGTTCGGTGCCTGAGACCTCGCTCCGCACCACGGGCGTCAGCCGCCGGCACGGCCCCGTCGCCGAAGGGCTGCACTTCCCCAGCCGCTTCGTCTCCAGCCAAATGCAGGCCGCACCCGCCGTCGCGACCAAGGTTCCGCGCCCGTTCGGGAGCCTCGCCCGGGCGACGACCTCCCGGATCGCCGACCTCGCCATAGACACCTGGGACGGCGCCCGCGTCACCCAAGTCCAGCGCGGAGCGGCCACGGCCGCAGTCCTGGACTACCTGGACACCTTCACCGGCGAGACCTGGCAGGAGCGCTGGGACAACAGCCCGCTCGGTCGCGGCGAGATCTCTGCCAGCACTCTCGGCAGCAGCCGCACCACCGGCCAGAGCCTGACCACAGGGGTCCGCTCGCTGTTCAGCCTGCGCGCGATCCGTCCCTCCCTGCTGTCCTTCTACCGCCACACGTTCAACAACTACTCCGACGTATTCGTCACCGCCCAGGACGACCCGCTGCTCGACAGGTACGCCGACGCCGTCGAGGCCCACGAGATGGGATGGCAGCACAAGCGACGCGCTCTCTACGACGTCTGCTGCCTGCTCACCGTTCAGGACATCGCGCTGGCCGACCTGACCCCCGAGTCCCTTCTGCACCACGGGCACGAGACCCGCAAGGTCCGCTCGTCCGTGCTACGGCAAGGGAAGAAGGACGCCAACCTGTTCCCGGGTCGGGCCGCCTGGCAAGTGCTCCACGACATGGGGCACTTCCCTCCCGCCGCCCCCGCCACGATGCGCCAGGCCCTGCACCGAGGTCAGCAGAGTGTCGAGGAACTCGTCGACCGCTACCCGATCCGCAACCGTGCCGTCCGGGAGCTACTGCTCGACTACTGCACCCGCCGCCGTGCGGACACGGACTACGCCACCCTGGTTAACCTCGTGCTGGCGGTCGTCCACCACTTCTGGGAGAAGATCGAACGCATCAACCCCGACCAGGCCGACCTGCGAATCGACCCGAAAGTCTACCAGACCTGGCGGCAGATGATCACCGTCAAGGACGACGGCACACCTCGCGCAGGCCAGGACGGCATCGTCATCAGCGTCCGCAGCTTCTACTACGACCTGCACACCTGGGCGGCCGAGGAGCCCGAGCGCTGGGCCAAGTGGGTCGCGCCCTGCCCGGTCCCGCCCTCCGAACTCCGCGGTCTGGGCAAGCGCCGGCGGAGGATCAACGAGCGCACGGCCGACCGCACCCGCCAGCGCCAGCCTCTGCTGCCCGTGCTCGTCGATCACGTCGAGACCCGCTACGACCACACCCGGGCCCTTCTCGACCGAGCCGCCCAGGCGGAGGCCGACGAGTCCTTCATCCTCAACAACCGCTCCTACCGGCGAGTGATCACCGACAGCGACCGAAGGCTCCAACGGCACGGCGAGGCGCCGCTCCGTGTCGCCGACGAAGCCACCGACGAGATGATCAACGTCACCGCCGAGGAGGAGAACGCCTTCTGGGACTGGGCCTGCGTCGAGACCCTGCGCCACTCCGGCGTCCGCATCGAGGAGCTCTGCGAGCTCACCCACCTGAGCATCCGTCAATACCAGCGGTCCAACGGTGAGGTCATCGCCCTTCTCGTCGTCGCCCCGTCCAAGACCGACAGGGAACGGGTCATCCCGATGTCCCCGGAGCTGTTCCACGTGATCGCCTCCGTCATCCGACGACACACCAAGGACGGCCGACCCATCCCGCAGCTCCGCCGGTTCGACCCGCACGACAAGGTGTTCAGCGCACCGATGCCCTTCCTGTTCCAGCGCCAACTGGGCTCCAGCCGCTCCGTGATCGGCACCGGCACCGTCCAGCAGATGCTCGAACGACGCTGCGAGGCGCTCGCCGAGGAGCACCCCGGCTTCCGCGGGATGAAGTTCACCCCGCACGACTTCCGGAGGATCTTCACGACCGAGCTCGTCAACAGCGGCCTGCCGATCCATATCGGCGCGGCTTTGCTCGGCCACCTCAACATCCAAACCACCCGCGGCTACGTCGCCGTATTCGAAGAGGACGTGATCAACCACTACCAGGTGCACCTGCAGAACCGTCGGGCTATCAGGCCGGAGGAAGAGTACCGTCCGGCCACCGCCGACGAATGGACGGAGTTCGAGGAGCACTTCGACAAGCGCAAGGTCGAACTGGGCTCTTGCGCGCGTCCCTACGGCACACCGTGCCAGCACGAGCACGCCTGCATCCGCTGTCCGATGCTGCACGTGAACCCCAAGATGCTGGCCAGACTCGACGAACTTGAGGAAGACCTCCAGGCACGGCGACTACGTGCCGAAGCCGAGGGGTGGACCGGCGAAGTCGAAGGTCTCGACCTCACACTGACCTTCCTCCAGGCCAAGAAGGAAGAGACCAAACGCTGGAGCCGCCGACCCACCGTGGACCTCGGCATCCCGAGACCGCGGACCACTGCCAGCAGCGGCTCCCGGACAGATCAGCAGCCCTGAGGGCATGACGTGATCTCAGTAGCGGAAGCGAGCCTTGTCACCATTGATACGAAGGAGGAACTCCGTGAGCGGCGCCCCGCCGTCAAGCGGCGCGAGAACGAGTCCTTGCGCATAGATCGCTTCGTCGGCTTCGACCGCAGCCTCTTCATCGCCGCTTCGCCAGGCGTCGCGGGAGGCCTCGAAGAGGGGACGGAGATCGTCCCAACCGGGCTCTGGCGCGAAGTGACAGTCCGTCCAGAACATGTCGACTTCCTTCTCGACCAACGTCCCGACCAGGCGGTCTTCCTGCATGAGCTGCCAGCTCGGCTCAGCCACGTCATCTCCTCGTTGAGTCCCGGAGCACATTAGCGCTCCGGGCCGACAAGGCATCACAGCTGGCACGGTGCGGCCGGCGCTGACGGGATCCACTCTTGGCCCTCAACGATGCCTGGCCGTCGGATGGGTCCTTGACCTACGAGGACCACCCCCGGACAGAGCCAGGGAGGCAGCTGCTCTCTGGAGCTGGATTCCCCGGATGCCGACCGCACCGCGCCTCCAGAACCTACCCACCCCCACTGACACCGCCTTGATCAAGGAGCGTGGTGCAGATAAGTACCGACGAACGAAAGGCGAGACATGCGGGACCTGTTGGAAGACCGGGGCGCCGAGCCCCGGGAGTGCCCGGTGGCGGCGCTCGTGTGCGTACCGGGCATCCCGCCCACGGGGGAGTGACCGTGTTGCGGTGTACCGCCGTCGCCCTGCTGCCGCCCTCGGGACGTGACGTCCGCGCAGGAGGCGGGGACCTCGTCGAGTCCCGGCCCATCCGGTGCGTACTGGGGGAGCGGCATTCTGGCGAGCACGCCTGCCTGCTGTGGGACGACGACAGGCTCGGGGGTGCGGTGTGGATCCGCTGGACGGCCGGCCGCATGTACCGGGTGGTTCTGCTCCGGTGTGCCCACCACGACGAACTTCGCGGTCCCTGCCGTCTGTTCGACGACCATCCGTCGGGGCACTCCTGGGAGGTGGTGGACCCCGCGAAGGGAGGTGGCCCGCACCCGGCGGCCGATCGCTGATGGCGGCCATGGCGGCCATGGCGGCCATGGCGGCGAGGGCCTCGGCGCGCCGGGCGGGTCCGAGCTGCGTCAGGCGTTGCCGGTGATGAACCCGGCTATGGCGGCAGTGACGGCTTCGGGCTGCTCGTCGGGGATGAAGTGCCCGGAGTCGGACACGACGACTCCGCTGATGTTGTTGGCCCATGGGCCGACGGAGGCTGCCATGTCCGGGATGGAGCCGTGGCTGCTGGAGATTCCGAGGACCGGCACGGTCAGGTGCCGGCGGTCGAGTGCCTGGTGGTTCTTGCGCGCCGACTCGGCCGCGTCCCGGTAGTAGGCGAGAGAGGCGCGAAGGCCGCCGTCGGCGGCCAAGGACGCTGCGTAGTAGTCGAGTTCGGCGTCGTCGAACGTATCGGGAGTGAGGGCCTTCATTTTCAGGAACCAGCCGACATAGTCCCGTTCGCGGCCGGCGAGCAGGGTCTCGGGCAGGTCGGGCACGAGATGGAACGCGAAGTGCCAGGTCTTCCACGCCCGAGCGGGGTCGGTGGGAATCGCTTCGGGGAGGGTGATGCCGGGGATCCCCGCGTCGAGCAAGGCGACCCCACGCAGCTGACTCTCGTGGTTGAGGGCGAGGGAGAAGGCGACCCAGGCGCCGATGTCGTGGGCGGCCAGCCAGTAGGTCGACACTCCGAGTGCCTTCACGGCGGCGTGGACGTGGGCGGCGACCGTGTGGGTGTCGTAGCTGCCCTCGGGGCGCTCGGAGTGGCCTTGACCCGGCAGGTCGATCGCGATGACGCGGAACCGGGCGGCGAGACCGGGCATGACCTTTCGCCAGGCCCACCAGGTCTGCGGGAAACCCGCGAGCAGGACGACGGCCTGGCCGTCCGGCCGGCCGCCTTCGACGGCATGGAGGCGGATGCCGTCCGCGTCGACCCAGTGGTGGGTGAACCCGTCGAGGTCGTGCAGGGGCAGGTCGCGGACGGGGTTGGCTTCGGAGACCTGCTGAGCGCTGGTCGCGGGGTCGGTCACGGGAATTCTCCTTGGGTGTGGGTTCTGCTGGGTTCGGTGTCGAGCCCGCCCCGGGCCCGCGAGTGAGCCGGCGATCGCGATGACGACGACGATGACGCGGACGAGTGCGAGTGCGAGGGCGGCAGGGGGCTGCTGGTGATCCGGGACCCGGTCGCCCGGCCGAAGGGTGGCCGGCATCGGTACGGAGCCGACGAGGCCGGAGTGGACGAACGGGAAGGAGGTGGCGCCGGGTTCGCTCGGCGTGACCTGGGCCCCGGGTTCCGGTGCTGCCGACCGGTCGAAGGGCGCCGCCCGGGCGCCGGAATACGGGTGGGGGTGCTGGGCGAACTCCGACGCCCACAGGTCGTAGGGCGGAACGGTCGGATTCCGCCGGGCACGACGACGGCATGCATCGGGGCGACGGCGTGCATCGGGGCGACCGCACGGGTCAGGACGACGTCGGCGGCCGGGTGGCCGGGTGGTGAGCCCCTGGTGCTCTCCCGGATTGCGAGAGGCCCGCGGCCATGGTCACGACGGCAACGTAACACATCATGAACTGCTTGGTTCAAGATAGAGTGACGTGCGGCACCGCCCACAGGCATCGACCCGCCCACAGACATCAACACACCCGCAGGCATCGACACACCGCGAGGAAGTCCCACGTGGCAGGCAAGAAGCAGTTCGACATGGACACGGCGCTCGACGCCGCGATGATCCAGTTCTGGCGCACCGGCTACGCGGACACCTCGGTGGACGACCTGTCACGGGCAACCGGCCTGAACCGCAGCTCCATCTACTCCTCGCTCGGCGCCAAGGACACGCTCTTCCTGCGATGCCTGGATCGCTACGCAGCGCGCTACGGCGAGAAGTACGACGCCGCCCTGTCGTGTGCGTCCACGGAACTCCTCACAGCTGTCCGCGCCTTCTTCGACGTCACCCTGGAACGCATCGCCGATCCCGAACTGCCCGATGGATGCCTGATCACCCAGTCGGTCATGGCGATTCCAGGGCTGAGCGAGGCCGTCGCGGCGCACGCCAGGGAGACTCTCGGCCTCCAGCGGTCGCGCCTGCGTGCCGCGCTGAAGGCCGGGCGGCTGGCCGACCGGGAGGCCGAGGACTTCGCCGAGCACGCGGCGGCCGTGAACCAGTCCCTCGCCATCATGAGCAGAGCCGGGGCGAGCCCCGCGCAGCTCCTGGCCGTGGTGGGCGTCACCGTCGACGCGCTCTCGCACGCGCTGAGCGCGTCCGGGAGCGCGCAGGCGGTTTCCGGCTGATTTTGGCCGGGGGCGAGAGGGGGCGAGAGGGGCGAGAGGGGGCGAGAGGGGGGTGACGCGGCCGGGGTCGAGGAGGACCCGTCACCCCATCCGCCGGGCACTCACGGTCCAGAAGACCGCGAACCCCGTCCACAGGATCGCGAAGCCCCAGAGCACGGGATGCCCGCCGAACAGTGCCATGGAGCCGAGCCAGCCGAACCCGAAGGCCACGAAGAGCAGGCCGAAGTTGGGGAAGGCGAAGAGGGTCGCGAGCCGTCCGCTCACCACCGCCCACGCGCCCAGCGCCAGGATCAGGCAGCCCGCCGCCAGCCACGGCAGGGCCCCGCTCTCCGAGGGTGGTGGGTAGGAACGGGTGCGGCCGAGCGTCACCAGTCCCACGACGTCGTCCCGCCAGAGCCGGACCTCGGCGCGGTCGCCCTTGGTGATCTCGTCGTACGTCTCCTCGTCCACCCCCAACCACGCGGTACGTTCCGGCCATTCGACCTTGAGGTCGTAGTACGTGGTGCACGTGGTGACGCCTCCGCCGCCCGCGCTCGAACCGTCGGTGGTGCACTCCTCGCCGGTCCGGCGGTCGAGCGCCGTGCCCGCCTCGCGCCGCACGCACTCCTCGCCGCCGTCCACGCTCTCTCGCTCGTTCCCGGCCGTGCAGAGCGGCGCTTCGCGGTACTCGGAGGTCGCCTCGTACGCGTCGACCACGTGCTGCCCGCAGAGAACGACTCCCCACCCGGCCGCGACGACGACCAGTCCCCGTAACCAGAGGGGAAGCCGCCCTCCCCGTCCGTTCCCCGTTGTCTTCTTCACGGTGCGGTGATTCCCGCCGGGCGGACCGGTCATACGCCGGAGTCCCGTTCTCGTGGGGCTCCGGCCGGCGGACGTCCGGCCCCGTCGGCCTCAACCCCCGTCCGCCGCGAGGGCGTTGGCGACACCGGTCTCCTTGTGGCCCAGGAAGTGCGGGTCGGGCCGGATCGCGGCGTCCAGGGCCGCCTTGCCGGCCGCGAAAACCTCCCGGGTGCCGCCGTAGTACCAGGTGGCGTCGTGCGGTTCGTCGACGCCGACCCCGTACGCGTCGATCCCGGCGGCCCGGCAGAGCGCGACGGCCCGCCGGATGTGGAACCCCTGGCTCACCAGGACCGCGTGGTCGACCCCGAAGATCTTCTTCGCCCGTACGCAGGAGTCCCAGGTGTCGAAGCCCGCGTAGTCGCTGACGATCCGCGCGCCGGGCACCCCGTGTGCGGTGAGATAGGCCCGCATCGCGTCCGGCTCGTCGTACTCCGTACGGCTGTTGTCGCCGGTCACGAGGAGGACCTTCACCTTGCCGGTCCGGTACAACTCGGCTGCGGCGTCGAGCCGGTGGGCGAGGTACGGGGTCGGCTTGCCGTCCCACAGTCCGGCACCGAACACCACGGCCACGCCCTCCGCCGGCGCGTCGGCGGTGGTCCGCAGATGCCCCTCGGTCGTCGCGTACATCCACGCCATCGGCGCCAGCGCCACCGCGCAGGCCACCATCAGCCGCTGTAGCGCGCGCCGTTGACCGCGACGGGTGCGCGGCACCGCCGCCACCCAATTGCGCGGCCGCAAGGCGGCCCTGAGGGCCTTCGGCAGCTTCGGTCGTCGCATGGGAACCCCTGTCGGTGCCTGGCGCACGGCTTTCGTGCGGTCCTCCCCTCCTGAGGGGACGAACGAGCGCGCCCTGAGGTTCTGGTTCCGCGCCGGGGAAGTTCGCTTCGTCGCCCGTAGGCCCGTCCCACTGACGACGGGGCGGCGTCAGCCCTTGGGCGGCGGCGGCGCCCACGGGGCGGGCAGCGGCTCCGGCCCGTCCAGCGCGTGGCGGAGCTTCTCCTTCAGGGACTTGGGCGAGGCCTGCTCCTCCGGCCGCGCATGGACGAGGCGTGCCGTGGTCACGCGGAAGTGGCACGCGCGGTGGTTCTGGTGGACGCGGACCAGCCAGGAGCCGTCGGAGGCGAGGAAAGCGCTGCGGCCCGGGACGTCGCCCGGCCGTGCGTGGCGGGCCAGGACGCCCGGTACGTAGTGGAGTGCCGCGTCCTCGGCCACCGCCCGCACCTCGTCCTGGTCAGCGGTGACGGGGTGGCTGGCCACCAGGGTCCAGTGGTGCAGCCTCAGTTCGACGCCGTCGGCCCGTCGGGTCTCGCGAGTGTCCTCCTCGATGAGGACGTACCACTGAGCAGTCATGCCCGGAGCTTACGGGCTGCTTCGAGGCTTCGAGTGAAACCCCAACTGGTCGTATCCGGTCCAGGATTTGGGCATTCGCAGGGGGATGGGGTCTCAGATTCCGTCGCACGCCGTGGACTCGAACTCCGACAAGGGGGCGAAGCGGACGGACTCTTCGCCGTCCTCCGTGTACTGCTCGTAGAGAACCTTTCCGGGCGTGAGCCGCTCGCGGTCGGCCGTGGTGAAGTCGATGCCCTCGGCCGAAGACCTGTGCTCCTCGCCCCAGCCCGAGAGGGTGTAGACCGTCCCGTCCTCGAGCGGTCCGGGATCCCTGGCCGTGGTCCAGTCCGAGGTGGGCGAGTCGAGGGACCACATGGTCAGACCAGCTTTGAGGGGCCGATCGGGGGTCCATTCGCCGACCCTCGTGCTCCCCTCGGGATCGGATGTCTCCGCCCGGAGGCCGGTGCCGTCGATGCGGCGCTCGCAGACCATGATGACGCCGAGCAGTCGGCCGTCCGTCGTCACGGAGATACCGGTGACGGCCACGTCGACGGCCCCGCAGCCCGAGGTCGTGGCCAGGGTCAGGCCGACCGCCACGGCGCATGCCGAACGCCGTAACAGCGGTCGTGAAAAGATCGACGGCACCGAACTCCCCCTTGTCCGGGACCTTTTACGATGATCCCCTTGCGCCGGATGGTAGGACCGGTCCGTGCGGGGTCGCGGTGCGGCTGTCCTTCCGTTGTGCCCTCGTTGTGGATTCGTAGCCGCGTGCTCTTCGGCCCGCCGCGCCCAGAGTTCGCCGTGTCACGACCCTTGACGGGTACACGCGCACGGGCCAAGAATGATCACGCACTGCGGTATGACAACGTTGTCTACGTCGGAAGAGGCGTTCTTTCCATGAGATGGACCCACGTGATTCGCGGCGCGGGGACGGTGGCCGCGACGGCCGCGCTCCTCGGCGGAGCCGTCGCCGCACCGGCCGTGGCCGACGGTGCCCGGCACGGTCAGGACAGGCTCACCGATCTCGTCAACCCGTTCATCGGGTCCGAGAACGAGGGCAACACCTACCCCGGTGCGGCCGTGCCGTTCGGCATGGTGCAGTTCTCGCCCGACACCGGTCACAACACCGGGTACGACTACTCCCAGAACCACATCCGGGGCTTCTCCACCGTGCACATCTCCGGTGTGGGCTGCGGCCTCGGCGGTGACCTCCCGGTGCTCCCGACGACCGGCGACATCACGTCGACCGACAACGCCGTCTACGCCGCCGAGTTCAGCCACGACGACGAGAAGGCCGCTCCCGGTACGTACGAAGTCGGCCTGAAGACCGGCATCAAGGCGGAGCTCAGCGCCACCGCCCGTACCGGTGTGCAGCGTTACACCTTCCCGGCCACCGACAAGGCCAACGTCCTCATCAACGCGGGCCAGTCGCTGCACAAGACGGTGAGCACCAAGGTCGAGATCCTCGACAACCGCACCGTGCGCACCGCCATCACCGGCAGCGGCTTCTGCCAGGACACCAAGCCGTACACGGTCTACACGATCACCCGCTTCGACCGCCCCTTCAAGGTCTCGGGCACGTGGAAGGGTGACGTCGTCACCGAGGGCTCCACCTCCTCCACCGCGGCCGGCGAGCGCAACGGCGCCTTCCTGCGGTTCGACACCACCAAGGACCGCACCGTCGAGGCGACGACCGCGATCTCCTACGTGGACGCCAAGGGTGCCGCCCTCAACCTCCTTTCCGAGGGCGGGCGTTCCTACGACCACGTCGCCAAGGCCGCGCAGGCCGCGTGGGAGGACCGCCTCGACGACGTCAAGGCGCAGGGCGGCAGCGAGACCGTCCGCCGGACCTTCTACTCGTCGCTGTACCGCTCGTTCCTCGCGCCCAACCTGGGCAGCGACGTGGACGGCCGTTACACCGGCTGGGACCAGAAGATCCACCGGGCCAAGGGCTTCACGTACTACCAGAACTGGTCGCTCTGGGACACCTACCGCACCCAGGCCCAGCTGCTGTCGCTGCTCGCCCCCCGCGAGTCCCGCGACATGGCCATCTCCGTCATCAAGATCGACGAGGAGAGCGGCTGGCTCCCCAAGTGGGGTTACGGCACGGTCGAGACGAACATCATGACCGGTGACCCGGTCACCCCGTTCCTCACCAACGCCTACCAGCAGGGCCTCCTCAAGGGGTACGAGGAGCAGGCGTACAAGGCGCTGAAGAAGAACGCCGACGGTGTCCCCGCCGCCGACTCCGCTCCGGTGGGCCGCGAGGCCAACAAGGAGTACATCGCAGGAGGCTTCGCCCCGTACGTCGAGAACCGCGCGCACGTGAAGCCCGGTGACTCGGACTACGACCACGGCGCCTCCGCCACCCTGGAGTACGCGCTCTCCGACGCCATGCTCGGCCAGATGGCCAAGGACCTCGGCCACAAGGCCGACGCCGCGCGCTACACCGAGCGGGCCCAGAACTACCGCAAGATCTTCGACAGTTCGACCGGCTTCTTCCGCGCCCGTGACGCCTCCGGCGCCTTCACCGGCCCGGTCGACCCGGCGCAGAGCGTGGGCTTCCACGAGGGCACCTCGTGGCAGTACCAGTGGCTGGTCCCCCAGGACCTGCCCGGCATGGTCGACCTGATCGGCGGCACCCAGGCCGCCAACGCCCGCCTCGACTCCTTCTTCGCCTACGACCAGCTGGTCCAGGACCCGGCGAAGACCGCCCGTGAGACGTGGGTCAACGGCCCGTACGCGTACTACAACGCGGACAAGTACAACCCGCAGAACGAGCCCGACCTGATCGCCCCGTACACCTACCTCTCGACCGGCCAGCCCTGGAAGACGACCGACGTGGTGCACGCCGCGCTCACCCTCTTCACGGACGCCCCGACCGGTATGACGGGCAACGACGACCTCGGCACGATGTCCGCCTGGAACGTCCTCTCCTCCATCGGGATCTTCCCGGTCCAGCCGGGCACCGACACCTGGGGACTCTCCACCCCCGTCTTCGAGCGGGTGGACCTGACCCTGGACAAGCGCTACTACCCGAACGGCAAGCTCACCGTGAAGGCTCCGGGCACCTCGGACTCGGTGCGCTACATCCAGTCCGCGAAGGCCGACGGCCGCTCGTACGACAAGACCTACCTGACCACGGACGACATCCGTGACACCCGCGAGCTGACCTACCAGGTCGGCACGGCGCCCTCCACCTGGGGCACCTCGGTGAACGCGGCTCCGCCCGCCCTGAAGTGACGCGCTGACCGGCACGCACCCGGGCCACACCGACAGGAGGACCCGCCCCTCACCGGGGGCGGGTCCTCCTGTTCTCCGCCACCGTTAGCATCGTGCGATGACCTTTCCACGGCTGGTCGCCACCGACCTCGACGGCACCCTTCTCCGGCGCGACGGCAGCGTGTCCGCCCGGACCCTGCGAGCGCTCCGGACCGTGCGGGACGCCGGTGCCGAGATCGTCGTGGTCACCGCCCGGCCGCCCCGGTACCTCGACCGGCTCGTGGAGACGACCGGCCTGACCGGCACCGCGGTGTGCAGCAACGGCGCGCTCGTCTACGACCTCGCCACCCGCACGATCACCTCCACCCGGCCACTGGCCCTGCCCACCGCACGGCTCGTCGCCGACCGCTTCGCGGCGGCCATCCCGGAGATCGCCTTTGCCGTCGAGGCCGGCGACCATGCCTTCCTGGAGCCCTCCTTCCTGCTGCGCTTCTCCGGCGACGACGAGGGGGTGTCCGAGGTCCCCTCCCGCGACGCGCTCTGGAACACCGGCCGGCCCCTCACCAAGCTGCTGGCCTGGTCGGAGCGGACCGACGCCGACACCCTGCTCAGCACGCTCGAGCGGGTCGCTCCCGGGCTCGCCCAGTACACGCACTCGGGCGGTCACGGACTGCTGGAGATCAGCGCCACGGGCGTCACCAAGGCCGACACCCTGGCGCGGCTCTGCGCGGAACGCTCGCTCACCGCGGCCGACGTCGTCGCCTTCGGCGACATGCCCAACGACCTCGCGATCCTCCGCTGGGCCGGCGCCGGATACGCCATGGGCAACGCCCACCCCGACGTACTCGCCGCGGCCTCGCACCGCACGCTCTCGCACGAGGAGGACGGGGTCGCCGTCGTCCTGGAGCGGCTGTACGGGGCGGCCGGTGCGGGGGAGGAGCTCACGGTCACCCCGGTCGTCTCCGCGGTGCGGGTCGGCGACGGCCAGGAGGGCGTGTCCGTCACCGTCTGACGGACAGGGACAGAGACAGAGACAGGGGACAGGTGCGGGGGCCTGCGGCGCCACCGTGTCGCCCGCGTACCGGGGAGCTGACAACGGCCCGCGCCCGCCCGTGAGGACGGCGAAAACACCCGTGACCCTCGCGCAACGGTGGGGCAACCTCGGTCCCGCAGGCTGGTGACAGGACGATGCGGGGCGCCACACCCTGGTTCCTTCGGCGCCCCGGCGCCGTCGCCGTCCCCCGCCGTCGCCTCCCGGAACGGAACCCGCAGGCCCATGCAGCGCACCCGGTACTCCGCCCGCCCCACGGGCCACACCCCCGAAGAGGCCCACGGCGCCCCGGCCCTGGTCGCCGTGGCGCACGGCAGCCGGGACCCGCAGGCGGTCCGGACGGTGACGCGACTGCTCGACCGCGTACGGGAGATGCGCCCCGGCCTCGACGTGCGCCTCGGCCACATCGAGCTGAACGCACCACTGCTGCCGCAGACGCTCGCGGAGCTCTCGGGCGGCTCCGCCGTGCTCGTACCGCTGCTGCTCGGCCGGGGCTACCACGTCAAGCAGGACCTGCCCGCGTTCGCCGCCGCCGCACCCGCCGTCCGTACCCTTCTCGCCGCCCCGCTCGGACCCCACCCGCTGCTGGTGGAGGCCCTGTACGGGCGGCTCGTCGAGGCCGGCTGGACCGACGGACGTGGGAACGCGCAGGGCGGGCCGGGACGCGGGGACGCCGTGGTGCTGGCCGCCGCCGGTTCGCGCGACCCCGAGTCCGCCGCCGACACCCGGCGCACCGCCCGCCTCCTCGGCGAGCGTCTCGGCGGGGTGCCGGTGGTGCCCGCGTACGCCTCCGCCGCCACGCCCACCGTGCCCGTCGCGGTCCGCGCACTCGCCGCCCGCGGGTACCACCGCATCGCCGTGGCCTCGTACTTCACCGCCCACGGCCGCTTCGCGACGGCGGCGGCGGACGCCGCCCCGGGCATCGCGGCGGCCCCGCTCGGCGACCACCCCGCGATGGCCCGGCTGCTGTTGCACCGCTACGACCAGGCGCGCGCGGGTGCGGTTCCGGCCGGCGAGCCACTGCTCGCGTCGGCCTGACACCTTCCGCGCCCGGCTGCCCTCCGGCGGAGGCACGGACCGGCCTGCGTGTCGATCACCACGGAGAGGGACAGCACTTCCGGCCGAAGCGCCGCGGGCCGGAAACGTTCCGGCTCCGGCCCCCCGGCGCGGCCAAAGCCCAAACCTCCCTGTTTCTGGCTCGTTCGGCACCCGGACACGCATCCACCACCCCCACGTGCTCATCCGTGTCCCGGAGCATGGCGCCCGCCACTGGTTCGAGGAAAGGTGTGAGGACATGGCGGACTGGGTGAAGGTCGCAGGCAGCCTCTCGGCAATCTCCGCGGGGTCCAGGACGACGGTGTGGGGTGTGAACGCGGGGAACGCGATCTACCGGTACACCAACTACGACGGCAGCCCCTGGATCAACATCCCGGGCGCGCTGAGCGACATCGGCGCCGCCTCGGACGGCACGGTGTGGGGTGTCAACGCGGGCAATCAGATCTACCGGTACACCGGGGACCAGTCCACGGTGAACTGGGTGGGCGTCAACGGCAGTCTGGTCCGCATCGACGCCGGCTCCCGGACGAACGTGTGGGGGGTGGACTCCGCGGGCGGCATCTACCGCTACACCAACCACGACGCCAACCCGTGGATCAACATCCCGGGGTCGCTGAGCGACATCGGCGCGGGCGCGGACGGCACCGTGTGGGGCGTCAACAGTGCCAACCGGATCTACCGGTACACCGGCGACCAGGACCCCTCGGACCCGTGGGCGGACGTCCCGGGCAGCCTCAAGCGGATCGCGGTGGGCTCCCGGACGAACGTGTGGGGCGTCGACCCGGCCGGCAGCATCTACCGGTACACCAACAACGACGCGAGCGGCACCAACCCGTGGGTCAAGATCCCCGGCACCGCCACCGACATCGCCGCCGGGGCCGACGGCAACGCGTGGCACGTCAACAGCGCCGGGGACATCTTCCGGTACACCGGCGACCAGCCGAGCTGATCCCGCCCCTGCCGTGCGGGCCCCGACCGTGACAGCGTGACGCGGGCCGGGGCACGCGCGGAGGCGTCACCACCACCCACCACGGACGACGAATCCCCGTGCGAAGAATCCCGGCATCAGCCCCGGCCCGATGTCCGAGACGGTCGTTATGGTCGTCACCATGGACGGGACACACGGAATCGGTACGCACGGGACACAACACCACGGGACAGAACACACCGACAGTGCCCACCGGGACGCCCCCGGCGGGAGGCCGGGGGCGCACGGCGCGGACGGCGCGGTCGGGGCGGCCGACCCGGCGGTCCTCCGAACCCCGGCCGCCAACTCGCCGTCGGGATACGCGCCCTCGGGGTACGCGCCCTCCGACACCGAGCGCTGGGACACCGAAGCCGACAAACGCCCCGGCCGCACCGCCTTCCAGCGCGACCGCGCCCGCGTGCTGCACTCCGCCGCGCTGCGCAGGCTCGCCGGGAAGACGCAGGTCGTCACGCCCGGCACCCGGGGCGTGGGCTGGGACGCCAGTCCGCGCACCCGGCTCACCCACTCCCTGGAGTGCGCGCAGGTCGGCCGGGAGCTGGGGGCGGTCCTCGGCTGCGATCCGGACCTGGTGGAGACGGCCTGCCTGGCGCACGACATGGGCCACCCGCCGTTCGGCCACAACGGCGAGCAGGCGCTCAACGAGTTCGCCGCCGACTGCGGCGGCTTCGAGGGCAACGCCCAGTCGCTGCGGCTGCTGACCCGGCTGGAACCGAAGCGGTTCGTCCGCGACCCCCTCACCGGCGAGCCCACCAGCGTCGGCCTCAACCTCTCCCGGGCCGCGCTCGACGCCGCCACCAAGTACCCCTGGCCGCGCGGCAGCCACCCGACCGACCCGAAATCGGCCAAGTTCGGGGTGTACGAGGACGATCTGCCGGTCTTCTCCTGGGCCCGCGAGGGAGCGCCGCCCGGCCGGACCTGCTTCGAGGCCCAGGTGATGGACTGGTCCGACGACGTGGCGTACTCCGTCCACGACTTCGAGGACGGCCTGCACGCGGGCCACTTCGTCCCCGCCCGCCTGCACGACCCGTCGGAGCGGGCGGCGATCTGGGCCGCAGCCATCGGCCGGTACGTCCCCCCGGACACCGACCCGGAGGAGCTCGCCGAGGCACTGGACCGGCTCACCGGCCAGGAGTGGTGGCCGCACGCCTACGACGGCTCCGCCGTGGCGCAGGCCCGGCTGAAGGACGCCACCAGCCAGCTCATCGGCCGGTTCTGCCAGGCGGCGGAGACCGCGACCCGCGAGGTCCACGGCCCCGGCCGGCTCACCCGCTACGGCGCCGAGCTGGTCGTCCCCCGCGAGGTACGCGCCGAGTGCGCGGTGCTCAAGGCCGTCGCCGTCCGGTACGTCATGCAGCGCACCGAACAGGAGGCGATCCGCGCCGGTCAGCGCGTCGTCATCGCCGAACTCGCCGCCGCGCTCACCGCCCGGGCGCCCGAGGGCCTGGAACCGCAGTTCCGCGCCCTGTACGAGACCGCGCCCGACGACCGTGCCCGCAAGCGCGTCCTGGTGGACCAGATCGCCGCCCTCACCGACGCCTCGGCCCGTTCCCTGCACCTCTACCTGACGGAAGGCTCGCCCAGGAACGCCTCCTGACGCGCCGTGACCTGCGGGGCGCGGCGGTCGCCCCCGTCGGCGGGGCGGATGATGTGCTGGCACACAGCCGCGCCCGCGACCATGGGACATGCGCCGACGGGACAGCCCGGGAGGGGCACACCCTCTTTCGCCCTCACCCTCCGTGCGGGAGGCTCGCAGGGTGAGGGCGCCGCGCAGTACACACCGCGCAGTACGCACTGAGGAGGCAGCAAGTGGTGGACGCACACAGGACGTTCGTCATCGTCGGCGGAGGACTGGCCGGCGCGAAAGCGGCCGAGGAACTCCGCTCGCAGGGGTTCGACGGCCGGGTGATCCTGATCGGTGACGAACTCGACCACCCCTACGAGCGGCCGCCGCTCTCGAAGGGGTACCTCTCCGGAAAGGCCGAACGCGACAGCGTGTTCGTCCAGGAGAAGGCGTGGTACGCGGGTGCCGACGTGGAACTCCACCTCGGCCAGCCGGTCACCTCCATCGACCGGTACGCCCGTTCCGTTCAGCTCGGCGACAACACCGTGATCCACTACGACAAGTTGCTCCTCGCCACCGGCTCCGAACCGCGCAGGCTGCCGATTCCGGGCACCGGCCTGGTCGGCGTCCACCACCTGCGCCGCCTCGCCCACGCCGACCGGCTGCGCGGGGTGCTCTCCGCCCTCGGCCGGGACAACGGCCACCTGGTGATCGCCGGGGCCGGCTGGATCGGACTGGAGGTCGCGGCGGCCGCCCGCGGCTACGGCGCCGAGGTCACCGTCGTGGAGCCCGAACCGACCCCGCTGCACGGCGTCGTCGGCCCCGAGCTGGGCCAGATCTTCACCGATCTGCACAGCGACCACGGCGTCCGCTTCCACTTCGGCGCCCGCCTCACCGAGATCGTCGGCCAGGACGGCGTGGTGCTCGCGGCGCGTACCGACGACGGCGAGGAGCACCCGGCCCACCACGTGCTCGCGGCGATCGGCGCCGCCCCGCGCACCGCGCTCGCGGAGGCCGCCGGGCTGGAGCTCGCCGACCGGGCGCACGGCGGCGGCATCGCCGTGGACGCCTCGCTGCGCACCTCGGACCCGCACATCCACGCCGCCGGGGACGTCGCCTCGGTCGAGCACCCGCTCTTCGGCACCCGGCTGCGCGTCGAGCACTGGGCGAACGCGCTGAACGGCGGCCCGGCCGCCGCCCGGGCGATGCTCGGCCAGGAGGTCCGCTACGACCGGGTGCCGTACTTCTTCTCCGACCAGTACGACCTGGGCCTCGAATACTCGGGGTGGGCGCCGCCCGGCAGTTACGACCAGGTCGTCATCCGGGGCGACGCGCGCAAGCGCGAGTTCCTCGCCTTCTGGCTGCGGGACCGCCGCGTGCTGGCCGGGATGAACGTCAATGTGTGGGACGTCACGGAGACCGTCCAGGCGCTGATCACCGCGCGCGCCCAGCACGACCCGGACGCCCTGGCCGACCCCTCGGTGCCGCTCGAATCCCTGCTCTGACCGTTCCGTAGCCCTGTTCCGCAGCCCCGCTCCGTGGGCGTTCCGCAGCCCCGCTCCGTACGCCCGGGCCCCGTCCCGTACACGAGGATGCGCCGCACCTTTGTGTACGGGACATGCCACAGGCAACCACCCGGCGCACATGCGCGCTCCCGGGCGCCCCGGGGTGCGCCGTCAGGAGACGGCGGGCAGCCAGTCCTCGTCGTCCGGGGCGTCGGGGGCCCGGACGCAGCCGGAGGAGACCGTGACCCGGAGGTACGTGCTCTCCGGCACGTCGAAGGTCACCGTGAGACGGACGACGGCGCCCTCGGTGGGCGCGGTGACGCGCCTGGCGGTGGCGGTGGCCGGAACGCCGTCGTCCAGCACCCCCTCGACCTTCCAGCCGGCCGCCGTCAGCGCCTGGGCCGCGGCGCTGACGGCGCCCGTCGCCCCGTGCGGCGGCAGGTCGTGCGCCGACCAGCGCTCCGTGAGGCGGTAGGCCCCGGGCGCGACGTCCGTGCCCGTGAGGAACCGGTCCGCGGAGCAGTGGGAGGCGGAGAGGCCGTCGTCGGTCCGTCCGGCTTCCGCCAGGCCGCCCGCGGTGACGATCATGGCCGAGGCGGCCCGTACCACCGCGGCCGTCCCGCCGGGCGGTGCCTCGGGATAGTCCGGCCCGCCGCACCGGTTCAGCCCCACCAGGACGGCCCCCACCGCCACGACCGCGACCGCCCACCGTCCGTACCGCATGCGCGCCCCCACCACCGAATGACGTGATCGCGTCACTCTACGTCGGGGTGTCCCGCGCGACGTCCGGGCGTCCCACGCGCCCCCGCCTCCCGGCCAGGACAGCAACCCCTCGCGCCCCCGTAGACTTCACCCGTGGCTGGCAGGATCAATGACGATGACGTGAAGGCGGTACGGGACGCGGTCCCGATCGACTCCGTCGTATCCGAATACCTCCAGCTCAAGAACGCGGGCGGCGGAAACCTCAAGGGCCTCTGCCCCTTCCACGACGAGAAGTCCCCCTCCTTCCAGGTCAGTCCCTCCAAGGGCCTGTTCCACTGCTTCGGCTGCCAGGAGGGCGGCGACACCCTCGCGTTCGTGATGAAGATCGACCACCTCACCTTCTCCGAGACGGTCGAGCGCCTCGCCGCGAAGGCGGGCATCACCCTGCGCTACGAGGAGGGCGGCTACAACCCCTCCCACCAGCGCGGCGAACGCATCCGGCTGATCGAGGCCCACCAGGCCGCCGCGAAGTTCTACGTCGAGCAGCTCGACGGACCCGAGGCCGAGATCGGCCGCGCGTTCTTGGCCGAACGCGGCTTCGACCAGGCCGCCGCCGCCCACTTCGGTGTCGGCTACAGCCCCGCCGGCTGGGACCACCTCACCCGCTACCTGCGCGGCAAGGGCTTCAGCGACAAGGAACTCATCACCTCCGGCCTCTCCCAGGACGGCCGCCGCGGCCCGATCGACCGGTTCCGCGGCCGGCTGATGTGGCCCATCAGCGACACCGCCGGGGAGATCGTCGGCTTCGGCGCGCGCAAACTGCGCGACGACGACAACGGCCCGAAGTACCTGAACACACCCGAGACCCCGGTCTACAAGAAGTCGCAGGTCCTCTACGGCATCGACCTCGCCAAGAAGGACATCGCCAAGGCCAGCCGCGCCGTCGTGGTCGAGGGCTACACCGACGTCATGGCCTGCCACCTGGCCGGCGTCACCACCGCCATCGCCACCTGCGGCACCGCCTTCGGCAACGACCACATCAAGATCCTGCGCCGCCTCCTGATGGACAACGGCAGCGCCCGGGTGATCTTCACCTTCGACGGCGACGCGGCAGGCCAGAAGGCGGCCCTGCGCGCCTTCGAGGACGACCAGAAGTTCGCCGCCGAGACCTACATCGCCATCGCGCCCGACAACATGGACCCCTGCGACCTGCGCCTGGTCAAGGGCGACGACGCCGTCCGCGACCTGGTCGAACCCCGGACCCCGCTCTTCGAGTTCGCGCTCCGCCAGATCGTCGCCCGCTACGACCTGGAGACCCCGGCCGGCCGCGCCGCCGCCCTCGACGAGGCCGCGCCCGTCGTCGCGAAGATCAAGACCGGCAGTGTGCAGCGCGAGGTCGCCGTCCAGCTCGCCGGACTCGTCGGCATCCTCGACCAGGAGTACGTCGTCCACCGCGTCCACCAGCTCGCCCAGTGGGCGCGCGGACGGGGCGGCGACACCGGCAGGTCCGGGAACAACGGCGGCCGGCAGGCCCGCCCGGGCGCCCGCCACCAGGACGTGGCACCCGCCTCCGTCGCCCCCTCCGGCCCCGCGCTCAACCTGCGCAGCCCCGCCCACCGCACCGAACGCGAACTCCTCAAGCTGGCCCTCCAGAAGCCCGCCCTGGTCTCGCCCGCCTTCGACGCGTACGGCTCCGACGAGTTCACCGCCCCGCCCTACGCCGCCGTGCGCGAGTGCATCGCCGAAGCGGGCGGCGCCGAGCAGGGCGTCGCAGAACCCCGCGACTACCTGGCCGCCGTCCTGGACGCGACCCCCCACGACTCCGTCCGCAAGCTCGTCACCGAGCTCGCCGTCGAGGTCTTCCACGGCAAGTCCATCGACGAGACCTACGCCGGCATGCAGCTCGTCCAGGTCCGGCTGCGCGCCGTGGACCGCCGGATCGCCGACGTCAACAGCAGCCTCGCCCGCCTCGGCTCCCAGGTCGCCCCCGACCACCTCGCCGCCGCGCAGAACGAGGTCTGGGTCCTCCAGCAGTACGCCCAGGCGCTCCGCAGCCACGGCACCGACGCCCTCTGACACCACCCGGGGCTCCCACCAGGACCGGGCCCCGGCCCGAGCCCGTACGGCCCGTACCGGCTTCGCCGGGGCGCGGAAAAAGTCGCCGCACGCCCCTCGTGGCGGTGTTGTGCCGTACGCCACACTGGACGGCGGTGCCTGAGTCATCGGAGCGCGTCGGCCCACCGAGGGCGGACCCCCGACCCCGCGTTCCGGCAGCGATCACCTGGAGGTCGCCCCCGTGCAGACCCGGACCGTGACGAGTACGACGGACCAAGACCCCGCGCCCGCGTACGCCCCCGCGATTCCCCCGCAGAGCAGGGCCGCGCACCATCCGGAGAGCGGGGCCCGGCCCCCCGCGCCTCCCGAGGCCCTCCTGCACGAAGACGACGGCGACGAGCTCCCGTCCGCGCCGCCCCCGAGCCGGGCCGGCGACCACACCGGGGCCGGCTCGGACCTCCTGCGCCAGTACCTCCGGGAGATCGGCCGCGTCCCGCTGCTGACCGCCGCCGAGGAGGTGGAGCTCGCCCGCCGCGTGGAGGCCGGACTCTTCGCCGAGGAACGCCTCGCCGCCTCACCCGACCCCGACTCCCGGCTCGCCCACGACCTCGACCGGATCGTCGTCCTCGGCCGCACCGCCAAACGCCGCCTCATCGAGGCCAACCTCCGGCTCGTCGTCTCCGTCGCCAAGCGCTACGTCGGACGCGGCCTCACCCTGCTCGACCTGGTCCAGGAGGGAAACCTCGGACTCATCCGGGCCGTCGAGAAGTTCGACTACGCCCGGGGCTACAAGTTCTCCACCTACGCGACCTGGTGGATCCGCCAGGCCATGTCCCGCGCCCTCGCCGACCAGGCCCGCACCATCCGCGTCCCGGTCCACGTCGTCGAGCAGATCAACCGCGTCGTCCGGGTACGCCGCCGCCTCCTCCAGGAACGCGGCCACGACCCCGCCGCCGAGGAGGTCGGCGCCGAACTCGGCCTCTCCGCGGAACGCATCCGCGAGGTCCTGCGGCTCGCCCAGGAACCCGTCTCGCTGCACGCCCCCGTCGGCGAGGAGGCGGACGTCTGCTTCGGCGACCTCATCGAGGACGGCGACGCCGCCTCACCCGCCGAGTCCGCGTCCTTCCTGCTGCTGCGCGAACACCTCGAAGCGGTCCTCTCCACCCTCGGCGAACGCGAACGCCGCGTCGTCCGGCTCCGCTACGGCCTGGACGACGGACGCTCCCGCACCCTGGAGGAGATCGGCACCCTCTTCGGCGTCACCCGCGAACGCATCCGCCAGATCGAGGCCAAGACCCTCGCCAGGCTCCGCGGCCACGCCTACGCCGAGCAGCTCCGCGGCTACCTCGACTGACCCGGACGACGCCCGAGGGCGCTCCCGGCAGTCCAGGAGCGCCCTCGGGTGCCTTCGGCCCTCGGCCGGACGCGGCCTCTCCGGAGGTCAGTCCACCTCGGCCAGCGCCTCGGCGAACTGAGCGGCGTACAGCCGCGCGTACGCACCCTTCGCCGCGAGCAGCTCCTCGTGCGAACCCTGCTCCACGATCGAACCGTTCTCCATCACCAGGATCACGTCGGCGTCCCGGATCGTGGAGAGCCGGTGCGCGATCACGAAGCTGGTCCGCCCGTGCGCCAGGCGTGCCATCGCCTTCTGGATCAGCACCTCGGTACGCGTGTCGACCGAGCTGGTCGCCTCGTCCAGCACCAGGATCACCGGGTCGGACAGGAACGCCCGCGCGATGGTGATCAGCTGCTTCTCGCCCGCGCTGACCCCGGTGCCCTCGTCGTCGATGACGGTGTCGTACCCCTCGGGGAGCGTACGGACGAACCGGTCCGCGTGCGCCGCGCGGGCCGCCTCCTCGATCTCCTCCCGGGTGACCTCGCGCGAAGCGCCGTACGCGATGTTCTCCGCGATCGAACCGCCGAACAGCCAGGTGTCCTGGAGGACCATGCCTATCCCGGTCCGCAGCTCGTCGCGCGACATCCGCGCCACGTCCACGCCGTCCAGCAGGATCCGCCCGCCGGTCACCTCGTAGAACCGCATCAGCAGGTTGACCAGCGTCGTCTTGCCCGCACCCGTCGGCCCCACGATGGCCACCGTCTGCCCGGGCTCCACGCTCAGCGACAGATCCTCGATGAGCGGCTTCTCCGGGTCGTAGCGGAACGACACCTTCTCCAGCCGCACACTGCCCAGCAGCTCGGAGGGACGCTGCGCGTCGGCCGGATCGGCCTCCTGCTCCTCGGCGTCCAGCAGCTCGAAGACCCGCTCGGCCGACGCGACACCGGACTGCAACAGGTTCGCCATCGACGCCACCTGCGTCAGCGGCATCGAGAACTGCCGCGAGTACTGGATGAACGCCTGCACGTCACCGATCGACAGCGAACCCGACGCCACCCGCAGCCCGCCGACGACCGCGACCAGCACGTAGTTCAGGTTCGACACGAACATCATCAGCGGCTGCATGATCCCGCTGTTGAACTGCGCCTTGAACGCGGCCTCGTGGAGCGCCTCGTTGTCCTCCGCGAACCGCTCGGCCGACTCGTCCTGACGCCCGAAGACCTTCACCAGGGCGTGCCCGGTGTACATCTCCTCGATGTGGGCGTTGAGCCGGCCCGTGACCTTCCACTGCTGCACGAACTGCGGCTGCGAACGCTTGCCCACCCGCGACGCCACGACCACCGACAGCGGCACCGTGACGAGCGCCACGAGCGCCAGCAGCGGGGAGATCCAGAACATCATGACCAGCACGCCGACGATCGTCAGCAGCGAGTTGATCAGCTGCCCCATCGTCTGCTGGAGCGTCTGCGAGATGTTGTCGATGTCGTTGGTCGCCCGGCTCAGCACCTCACCGCGCTGCTTCTTGTCGAAGTACGACAGCGGCAGCCGCGACAGCTTCGTCTGAAGATCCTCGCGGAGCTGGAACACCACCCGGTTGATCACCCGGATCGACAGCCGCGTCGACACCAGCATCAGCAGCCCCGCACCGACGTACACCGCCAGTACCGCCAGCAGGACATGCCCCACCGCGGTGAAGTCGATGCCCTCGCCCGGAGTGAAGTCCACCCCGGAGAGCAGATCGGCGAGACCGCCGTCGCCCTTGTCCCGCAGGTGCTGGATCGCCTGTGCCTTCGTGGCGCCCTCGGGCATGCTCCGCCCGATGACCCCACCGAAGATCAGGTCCGTCGCCGCACCGAGGATCTTCGGCCCGACCACCGACAGACCCACGCTCAGCACACCCGCGCAGAGCATCAGGTACAGCGAGGACTTCTCCGTGCTGAACCGCCCCAGCAGCCGCTTGGCCGACCCCTTGAAGTCGGCCGACTTCTGTACGGGCGCCCCGGCCATCATCCGTCCGCCCGGCCCGGCCATTACGCCGCCTCCGCTTCCGTCAGCTGGGAGAGAACGATCTCCCGGTACGTCTCATTGCCGTCCATCAGCTCGCGATGGGTGCCCGTGCCCACGACCCGGCCCTCGTCCAGGACGAGAATCCGGTCCGCGTCGCGGATGGTCGACACCCGCTGCGCCACGATCACCACCGTCGCCCCCGCGGTCTCCCGCCCGAGCGCCTTGCGCAGCGCCGCGTCGGTCGCGTAGTCGAGCGCCGAGAACGAGTCGTCGAAGAGGTAGATCTCCGGCTTGCGCACCAGTGTCCGCGCGATCGCGAGACGCTGCCGCTGACCGCCGGAGACATTGGTGCCGCCCTGCGCGACCGGCGCGTTCAGACCGTTCTCCAGCCCCTCGACGAACTCCTTCGCCTGCGCCACCTCCAGCGCGTGCCACAGCTCCTCGTCGGTCGCGTCCGGGTTCCCGTACCGCAGGTTCGACGCCACCGTCCCCGAGAAGAGATACGGCTTCTGCGGGACCAGGCTCACCGTCTTCGCCAGCAGAGCCGGATCCAGCGTCCGCACGTCCGTACCGTCGACGAGGACCTCGCCCTCCGTCACGTCGAACAGCCGCGCCACGAGGCCGAGCAGCGTCGACTTCCCGCTGCCCGTCGACCCGATGATCGCGGTCGTCTCCCCGGGCCGCGCCACCAGGTCCACCGCGCGCAGCACCGGCTCCTCGGCGCCCGGGTAACGGAACTCCGCACCCCGCAGCTCCAGATGGCCGTGGCGGCGCAGCTCCGTCACCGGGGCGACGGGCGGCACCACACTGGACTCGGTCTCCAGGACCTCGTCGATGCGCTCGGCGCACACCTCGGCGCGCGGCACCATCATGAACATGAAGGTGGCCATCATGACGGACATGACGATCTGCATCAGATAGGACAGGAACGCCGTCAGCGCCCCGATCTGCATCCCGCCGCTGTCGATCCGGTGCGCACCGAACCACACCACCGCGATCGACGACACGTTCACCACCGTCATCACGGTCGGGAACATCAGCGCCATCAGCCGGCCCGTGGAGACCGCCACGTCGGTCAGCTCCGTGTTCGCACCCCGGAACCGCTTCACCTCGTACCCGTCGCGCACGAACGCGCGGATCACGCGGTTGCCGGTGATCTGCTCGCGCAGCACCCGGTTCACCGTGTCGAGCCGCGTCTGCATCGTGCGGAACAGCGGCCGCATCTTCCGGACGATCAGGCTCACCGCGATCCCCAGCAGCGGCACCACGGCCAGCAGCACGGCGGAGAGCGGCACGTCCTGGCCGAGCGCCATGATGATCCCGCCGACGCACATGATGGGCGCGGACACCATCAGCGTGAAGCTCATCAGGACCAGCATCTGGATCTGCTGGACGTCGTTGGTCGTACGGGTGATCAGCGAGGGCGCCCCGAACCGGGCGACCTCACGGGCCGAGAACGACTGCACCCGGTCGAAGACCGAGGCCCGCAGGTCACGGCCGAGCGAGGAGGCGGTCCGCGCCCCGAAGTAGACGGCGCCGATGTTGCAGACGACCTGGACGACGCTGACGGCGATCATCAGGCCGCCGTACTCCAGGATGTAGCCCGTGTCGCCCTTCACGACACCGTTGTCGATGATGTCGGCGTTCAGGCTGGGCAGGAAGAGCGAGCCGCAGGTCTGCAGGAGCTGGAGGAACACCAGCAGCAGGATCGGCCTTCGGTAGGGGCCCAGGAAGGACCTGAGCAGTTTTATGAGCACGCGTGTCTCTCGGGTCGGCGACGGCAGAGGCCGAACCATCTTGCCGTGCCGCCCTCCGAAGGGACGAACGGATTTCCCCAAGCCGAGGTCAAGAAGCGGGCGTGGGGCTCACGACCGCCGTCAGTCCGTACCGTCCTCCGCGCCCGGCCCGTCGGACGCGAACGCCCCCGGGTGGATCTGCTCGCGCGTCGCCTCGTACTGCTGACGCACCGCCCGGCCCACCGGCAGCTCCTCGCCCGGCTCCAGCACCTGCGCCGACGCACCCTGCCAGGCCGGGGGAGTACCCGGGTCGAGCCGGCCCTGCGAGACCCCCAGCGCCCACGCCGCCTGCCGCGCCGCGCCCAGCGCCGCGTACTGCGCGGGCTGCGGCACGACGACCTGCGTACCGAAGACCGCCGGCGCCATCGCGCGCACCGCGGGCAGTTCGGCCGCCGCGCCCAGCAGGAACACCCGCCGCACCCGCACCCCGCGCCGGCGCAGCACGTCGAGCGCGTCGGCCAGCGAGCAGAGCATCCCCTCGAACGCGGCCCGCGCCAGGTGCTCCGGCTTCATCGACTCGCGCCGCAGCCCGCAGAGCGTGCCCGCCGCGTGCGGAAGCTGCGGGGTCCGCTCGCCCTCCAGGTACGGCAGCAGCACGAGACCGGAGGACCCGGGCGTCGACTTCAGCGCCAGCTCCGACAGTTCCTCCAGCCCTCCGTCCAGACCGAGCATGTCGGCGGTCCCGCGCAGGGCCCGTACCGCGTTGGAGGTGTGCACCACCGGCAGGTGCATCCCGGTCGCGTCGGCGAAGGAGGTGATCATCCCGCGCGGATCGGCCAGCGCCTCGTGGTGCACCGCCATCACGGACCCGGAGGCCCCCAGCGACACCACCGCGTCCCCGGCTGCGACCCCCAGCCCGAACGCCGCCGCCATCGTCTCGCCGGTACCGGCGGAGATCAGCAGCCCCTCGGGGGTCGTCCCGGCCGCGTCCGAGGGGCCCAGCACCTCGGGCAGCGCCGCCTGATGGCCGAGCGCCAGCTCCACGAGATCGGGCCGGTAGGACGACGTCCGCGCCGACCAGTACCCCGTACCCGAGGCCGCGCCCCGGTCGGTGGTCCGCCGCGCGGGACGGCCGAGCAACTGCCACACCAGCCAGTCGTGCGGCTGGAGCACGGCCGCCACACGCTTGGCGTTCTCCGGCTCGGTACGCGCCAGCCACCGCAGCTTCGCCACCGGCTGAGACGCCTGCGGTACGGCCCCGACCGCCTCGGCCCAGGGCTGTCGCCCGCCGAGCCCGTCGACCAGATCCGCCGCGGCGACCTGCGCCCGCCGGTCGTTGCCCACCAGCGCCGGACGGACGGGCGTGCCCTGCCGGTCCAGCGCCACCAGCCCGTGCTGCTGCGCGGCGACCCCGATGGCCTCGACGTTCTCCAGCAGCCCGCCGGCCGCCGCCTCACCGAGGGAGAGCAGCCAGGCCTGCGGATCGACCTCCACGGCCTTCGGCTCGACCGGATGCGCGGCGTACCCCTGCCGCAGCACGGCACCCGTGTCCGTGTCGCAGACGACGATGTGTGTGAAGGCGGCGGAACTGTCCAAGCCGGCGACTATGCCCATGTACGGATTCTGCCGCATCGCGTGGGCTCACCCGCAACCGCCTCGGGCCCCCGCGGTGTGCGGGGGCCCGAGGCGGTTGCGGGTGACGCGGGACGGGTCAGGTGTTGGTGGTGCCCCAGTCGTCCTCGACGCCGTTGTGTCCGGCGCGCTCCCGGAGCGACCGCACCCGGTCGGCCACCGAGGCGGGGACCCGGCCTTCGACCTTCTCGCCGACCTTCTCGCTCACCGAGTGGTACGCCTTCCCCGCGTACTCCCGGCCGCTCTGCGCGGCGGACTCCACGGTGTTCCGCACGGCAGGGTTCTCGGCGACCTGGCGGGCGGACTTCTTCAGCTGCTCGTAGCGCTCCCGGCCGGCCCGCGTGCCGAGCACGTAGCCGAGAGCGAGGCCGGCGATGAACGTGAGCCGGTACCGCATGGCAGTCACCCTTCGTTCTGCGTTCGCTGCGTGGGACGTTCGCTGCGTGGGACGTCTGCTCCCCGCCTACCCGGAGGCGCCCGAGATCACCCCGGGGCATACCGATTGGCGAAGCACCCCCCTGCTTGCGCTAATGTATGTGTCGCAGCGAGAGCGCGCCGCCCGGCAGTAGCCAGGCAGGTACGATTTCGAGGCAACGCAGCAATCCCCTGTAGCTCAATTGGCAGAGCAGCCGGCTGTTAACCGGCAGGTTACTGGTTCGAGTCCAGTCGGGGGAGCGCGGTCCCCTGTAGCTCAATTGGCAGAGCATTCGGCTGTTAACCGGAGGGTTACTGGTTCGAGTCCAGTCGGGGGAGCCAACGGAAGAGGACCCTTCGGGGTCCTCTTCCGCGTTTGTGACCCCGCGTGCGCCGCGACCGTGGCGCACGTCACTCGCCGACCGCCCCGAGCCCCTCCGGCACCTCTCCCGTGACACGTTCGGGTGGCTTTCCGGCCGCCCGGAACCGGGCAGCACGCAGCGCGGTCCTCAAGATCAAGCGAAGTCGACCAGCCGCAGCGAGAGATCGTATGACCGGCTATGCTGCGGCAGACGGCGCGCACACATGTACGCGCCACGCCGAAACGGGGCGGTAGCTCAGCCGGTTAGAGCAGCGGACTCATAATCCGTCGGCCGTGGGTTCGAGTCCCACCCGCCCCACCCAGCGTCCCCAGGCAGAATCGTTCTGACCTGGGGATTCGTGGTTCATGCGGCGGGTTTCCGTGCGGTACCAGCCGGTCGTGCGGTACGGCCCTCCGTCGCGGCGTGCCGACGCACCTCGGATGCGTCCGACCTGCCTGTGCGGCGGTCGCGCGGGACGGCGCGACGGTGCGTCATGCCCGTCAGGCGGCCACGGACTTCTTCTTGGCGTTCTTGTTCGCTGCCTTGGGTGCGAGCTGGGCGATGCGCTGGTGCGTGACGCCGAGCATGCGACCGGCCTTGGCCTGGGTCAGCCCGAGGCCCACGAGCGTCTTCGCTGCTCGTGTCATCGCCACACGGCGGCGCTTCTCCGCCTCCTGTACGGCGGCGTCGGCTTCCTCGGCCTCCCGTACGACCTCGAACATCACCGGGTCTGCCGGGACGAGGTCGACGGTGTAGACGGCCGGATCGTCCTCGACGTCCAGAACCAGACTGACCAGATCCCGGGCGTTCTCGTGGGCCTCGGTCCAGGTCAGGCCCTGTGTGACGTTCTGTTCTCCGTCCGGAAGGCCGTCGATGCTCACGACCCAGAAGCGTCCCTGACGCTCTGCTGTTGCCTTGTGCGTGGTCATTCGGTGCGCCCCTTATTTCGCTCGGTTCGGTGATGTGGAGACGGTTGGCCCGGGCGGCCGGGGCGCTTACGCACCCTCGGTCGTCCGGATGATCGAACTCAAGGGGGATTTGAGTTCTGCGGAAAGCGCCACCGAAGGCGGAGCCGTCGATGCCGGCCTTCCTGGTGTTCGGGCGCCGCCGCTTCGGGGGCGCATGTCATCATCTGAAGACATCACTTGATGACAATCTCGGGAGAGCATGCCCATGAACGCCCCTCGTGCCACCGCCGACCTGCGACAACGGGCGCTGGTCCCGGTACTGGTGTTCATCGGCACGGTGGTCGCGGTGATCAGCAGCCTCGGGGCTCCGCTGGTGCCGACCATCGCCGAGGTGGACCACGTCTCCCTGTCCGACGCACAGTGGTCGCTCACGGTCACCCTGCTCGTCGGCTCCATAGCCACCCCCGTGATGGGGCGCATGGGCGACGGCCCTCACCGGCGGCGGGTGGTGCTGGGGGCCCTCGTGACGGTGCTGGCCGGCAGCGTGCTGGCCGCGCTTCCCCTCGGCTTCGGGTTCCTGGTCACCGGACGCGGGATGCAGGGAGTGGGTCTCGGCCTCGTCCCGTTGGCCATCGCCACCGCGCGCGACGCCCTGCCGGGAGGGCGGTCGCGCTCCGCGGTGGCGATGCTCTCCATCACCACCGTGGCCGGCGTCGGACTCGGCTATCCGCTCACCGGACTGATCACCCAGACCATCGGCGTGCACGCCGCCTTCTGGTTCGGCGCCGTCATCAGCGGCCTCGCCCTGCTCGCCGCCGCGCTGGTCGTACCGCAGGCGGCCGGACGGGAGAAGCGACCCCTGGACGCCCCCGGCGCGGCCATGCTCGCCGTCGGACTGGCCTCGCTGCTGCTCGCGCTGAGCGAGGGCGAGGTCTGGGGCTGGACCTCGGCCCGGGTGGTGGGCCTGGTGCTCTTCGCGCTGCTGCTCCTGACCGGCTGGGGGTTCCATGAACTGCGCACCGCCCACCCCCTGGTGGACCTGCGTACGCTGCGCAACCGGTCGGTGCTGACCGCGAACGTCGCCGGCCTCATCGCGGGTGTGGCGATGTACATGATGATGTCGCTGATCACCCGGTTCGCTCAGACCCCGGCCTCCACCGGCTACGGCTTCGGCACGTCGGTGCTGGTGACCGGGCTGGTGCTGCTGCCCTTCTCGGCCGCCAGTGTGGCCTCCAACAAGCTGGTGCCGCTGCTGGTCCGGCGGACGTCCACGGGGGCGGTGCTGCCGATCGGGTGCGGGATCTCCCTGGTGTCGATGGTGCTGTTCCTGTGCGCCCGGGGCAGTCTGTGGGAGCTCTTCGTGGTCATGGGCGTCGCCGGACTCGGCGTCGGCTGCACCTTCGCCGTGATGCCCGGGCTGATCGTCAATGCCGTGCCCGCGCACGAGACCGGCAGCGCCATCAGCTTCAACCAGGTGGTGCGCACCATCGGTTACACGACCGGCAGCGTCGTCAGCGCGGTCGTCCTGGAGGCGCACACCGCCCCGGGCCGGATCCTGCCGACGGACAGCGGCTACCAGGCAGCCGCCTGGCTGGGCTGTGCGATCTGGGTGGTCGCCGGGATCGTTACGATCGTCCTGCCCGGACGGGCCGGGGCACGGGAGTCCGGGGCAACCGCCGGGACCGTGGACGAGGAACTGCTGATGGAAGAGAGCCTTGCGGACGCCGAGGGCGCCGAGGACAGTGTGACCGCGGTACCGGGCGGACCCGTCCGGTGAGCGAGGGCAGACGGCGGGACGCCGTCCGCAGCCGCCAGCTGCTGCTGGAGGCGGCTGCCGGCCTGTTCGCCGAACGTGGCTTCGACCGCAGCACCACGCGGGAGATCGGCGAGCGCGCCGGTGTGGATCCGGCCCTGATCGCCCGTTACTTCGGGGGCAAGGCGCAGCTCTACCTCGCGGTGCTCGACCTGGACCGTGCGGGGGCCCGGCCGGCCGACCTGCTGGAACCCGAGCGCAACCGCGGGCTGGTGAGCGGGGTGGATCTCCGCGGTCCGGGGCCGATCTTCCGTTCGGCGGTCGACCCGTTGAAGGAGCCGGGCGTTCGAGACGCCGCCCTGGAGCAGCTTCAGTGGCGTCTGGTGGACCCGTTGTGCGAGCGCTTCACCCGCGAGGGTCGGGACCGGCCTCGGTTGCGGGCGGAATTGGCGGTGGCGGCGTTCGTGGGCATCGTGCTCTGCCGCCACGGCGGCACCCTGGGAGCACTCGCCGGGGCCGACCCGGACGAACTCGTCCCTCTGGTGCTGGACATGCTCGGCCAGGGCTCCTGAGCCTCCGGCCCGGTCGTCCGCATACCTCGGCACGGTCCCCGGTACACCGTGGGACCAGTCACCCGTCCCGGCCCGCGCCGAGGAAGGCGAGCAGGCTGACCGGCGCCGGGCGCGCGTTGCCGACGGCGGCCTGGTGCAGGTCCCGTACGGTCCGCACCACGGCCCGGGTCACCACGTCGACGCCGGCCTTACGCTCGAAGAAGGCCCAGTCGCCGTGCGCGTTCATCTCCAGGAAGACCGGCTCGCCCCTGTCCCGGTCCCAAAGGAAGTCGAACGCCCCGAAGAGGACACCGGTCTCCCGGGCGATGGCGCGTGCCGCCGACGCCACGGCGGCCGGGGGCAGGACCTGACGTACCACCACCTCGTCCGGGCGGGTCCAGATGTCCTCGGGGTGCTCCTTGGCCACCTCGAAGGCGTGCACCTCGTCCCCGGCGAGGTAGACCCGGTACTCGGCGTCGTGCTCGACGTACTCCTGGAGCATCACCGGTGTGCCCCGGGGCAGGCCGGGCAGGCCGGCGAGCCGGTCCCGGTCCAGGACCTGCGGCAGGTACCAGTCGAGCCGTCCGGGCTCCGGCTCCGCGTAATGCCGGTCGAGGACCTTCAGCACGTACCGCTCGGCCGGGAGCAGCCCGGCCGCGTCCGCCGGGTCGGTGGTGACCAGCCCGCGCGGGACGCGTACACCGAGCGCCAGGGCCCGGGCCCGCTGCACCAGCTGCCCCGGATCGGCGGCGCCGACGGTGGCCGGGGAGGTGGCGGCCAGCTGCTGGGCCAGCGCGGTCCACGCGTCCCGGTACACCATCCGCCCCCCGGCCGGACCGCCCGGCGGTCCGGCCGGCGCGGCCCGCAGGGAATAGTGGCGCAGCCAGGTCACCGTGGGGGCGAACCGGTGCCCGTCCAGGGTCAGTACACCGTCCGGCCCGTGAACGGCCCGGACGCCCGCCAGGCCGTCCGCGTCGAGCCGGTGCACGGGCACCCCGATGCGGTGCAGCAGGGTGGACGCCTCGGTCGCCTCCCTGTCGTCCCGTCGGGTGAGCAGCAGCACGCACCGCTCAGCCATGGGTCGGGGCCAGCAGCGATTCCGCCATCTCCAGGAGCCGCAGGGCCTTGTCGGAACGGTTGCTCGGATCGGCGGCGCGCAGCCGGGTGAGCAGTTCGAGCCCGATGGCGGCCTGGTCGGCGAGGAGCCCGAGGAGTTCGACGTCCGCCATCTCCCGCGCGGCGCCGGCGCCCCTGTCCAGTACCTCCAGTACGCCCACGCATTCGTCGTCGCCGAACAGCGGTGCGGCCATGATGCTGTCGGGCACGTACCCGGTGGAAGCGGCGGCCTCGCCGGAGAAGTGCCGCGATTCGCGCAGGTCGTCGATGAGCATCGACTGGCCCGACGAGGCGACCCAGCCCGCGATGCCGGTCCCCGCCGGGAAACGCGTGCCGACGAGTTGGCCGTCGCCCTCACCGGCCACGGCCTCGAAGACCAGGTCGCCGGTCTCCGGATCGATGAGGAAGATCGAGGAGGCCGCGGCGCCGAAGGCATGGCGCGCGACTTCCACGATGGACTGCAGCAGGCGGCGCTCCACGGGCGTCGCGGCGTCAACGGGTTTCGTCATGCGCACCTCCAAGTCGACCGGTGGTGTTCCCGGCGCAGAGGAACAGCACCGTCTTGAGCTGGAACGGCGTGAGCCAGGGGTGCTTGCCGAGGATCAGCGCGCACAGGCCCGAGATGTGCGGAGCGGCGAAGCTGTTGCCGGTCGAGCGGATGGTGCCGCCACCGGGCCACGCCACGGGGACGCGCACACCGCGCGCGTGGAACTCCACGGGCGGCGCGGGGTTGTAGTAGTACGTCATCGGATCGTCCTCGTCGTGGCTCGCGACGGAGATCACCGAGGAGAACGACCAGGGATAGCTGGGTACCGGCCGGTTGTGCGCGGAGACGACGAGCGCGCACCGGCGGAAGTAGGCCCGGTCGACGAGCTCGTGGAGCTGCGCGGTCAGGGCCGGCCGGGTCGTCGCCAGGCTCAGGTTGATGACGTCGAAGTTCTGCTCGACGGCCCAGGAGAGCCCGGCGACGAGCGCCGGGCCGCTGCCCGTCTTGCCGTCGGTCAGCACCTGGACCGACGAGAGCGAGACCCCCGGTGCGAGGGACCGGATCACCCCGGCGCAGGCGGTGCCGTGTCCGGCGCGGTCGGTGGGCTCGCACGGCACCATCTCCACCTCGCCGTCCTCGGCCGTGACGGCCGTCATGGCGAGGTCGACCGGGCCGACCACCGGGTGGCCGCCCTCGATCCCGCTGTCCACGACGCACACCCGGACCCCGGAACCGTCGGATCCGCCCCACGCCCACTGGGGGGAGACCGATTCCAAGGGGACGGACGCGAACCTCTCACTCGCCTGCGCCCTCGTCACGCCCCAGGCCGGCACACCCGGCGTGTAGGGCCGCGCGGGCCGTCTCCAGGGTGGATCGCTCATCGGTTCTCCCCCGGTCCGGCCGCTCTCCACGCCCGTACCGTCCGGGCGGGGAGCACGGCCTCCTTCGCCGTCAGGGCGTCCAGCGCCCGCCCGGCGGCATGCCGGGCGCGCTCCGGTTCACCGGCGGCGTCCAGCACCCGGGCCGCCTCGAACCAGACGTCACCGATGAGGCAGGGGTCGTCGGTGCCGTCCAGGGCGGCGGTCGCCCGCTCGGCGTCCCCGACCGCGTCCTCGTACGCCCCGGCCCGCGCCCGGACCCGCGCCCGCAGCGCCAGCCGGACGGCCCGGGTACGGGTCTCCTCCGGCCGGTCCGCGGGCGGCCCGGCGAGCTCGGCCGCTTCCGGACCGGAGCCGTTTCCGGCGCAGAACCGCTCCCGGGCCGCGTACAGGCGCAGGGTTGCCGCCGTCCGCGTCTGCCCCAGAGCGGCGAGCCCGTCCGCCGCGGCCGTGTAGTGGCCGGCGGCCGGCAGGTGCGCCCCGGCGAGGGACTCGACGAACCCCGCCGTCTGGCCGGCCGCGAGCGTTCCGAGGGTCAGTGCCAGGTCGTCGCAGTGCCTGCGGACCAGCGCGATGTCCTCGCGGGCCGCGTCCACCCGGTCCGACAGGGCCAGATGCCGGGCCCTGGTGAGCAGGACCGGCACGAGCAGGCTCCGGTCGCCGTCGAACCGCCGGACCAACTCCTCGCAGAGGTCGATGGCCTGGGTGAGCGGGGTCGGCGACCACTGCGTCAGCTCACAGATCGACGCGAGGATGCGGTTCCCCTCATAGGTGTCGCCGAGCCCGCGCGCCCGGGAGAGCGCGTCGCGCATCGAGCCCTCCGCCGCGCCGACCCGGCCCTCGGCGAAGCTCCGCAGCGAGGACAGCTGGTGCAGCCTGCACCAGCTGAGGTCGTCCGCCGGACCGGGCACGGCATGTGCGGCACCCGGGGCGTACGGGGCGTCGGCGGGCTCCGCTCCGCCCGAGCGCAGAGCGATCAGCTGCCGCAGGATGGCGCAGGTTTCGCGGGTCGGAACGTCGTCCCCGTTCCTGCGCTCCGCCTCCGCCACGGCCTGCCGGGCGCTGTCCCAACGGCCCAGCGCGGCATACACGTCGGTGATGCGGGCGGCGAGCACCCGGTGCTGGGGGTCGCCGTCCGGAGTGAGACCGCGCCCGCGTTCCATCAGCGAGACGGCCGCGGGCAGGTCCCGGCGGTGCAGCGCCCGGTACCCGGTGGCCACCAGGGCGCGGGCAGCGCGCCCGGTCAGCGCGGGCAGCCCGGGATCGCCCGGATCGGCCTCGGACAGCAGGCGGCACGCGGACTCCAGGCGGTGGGCGAGGTCGCTCTCCGCGGCCGGGCCCGGTGGACGGCTTTCGAGCCGGTCCGCGAGCACGGTGTGCCAGGCCGCGCGCCGGGCCTTGGAGGTCATCTCGTACAACGTGTCCCGGGCCAGCGCGCGGGTGAACCGGTACGTGCCGGGCGGGCCGGACAGGTGGATCACCCGGGAGCGCAGCAGCCTGGCCAAGGCGTCGTCGAGGACTCCGCCCGCCAGCGCCGGCTCGTCCGCGGCGAGTGCGCGCACGTCCTCGACGGTGAACGACCCGCCCACCCCCGCCGCTCGTTCCAGTACGGCCCGGTCGGTAGCGGGCAGCCGGTCCAGCCAGGCCGTCAACAGGACCCGGATGGACGTGGGAACGCCCTGGTCCACGGCCCGTGGGCCGGCCAGGTTCTCCAGGAGCAGTTCGGCGAAGAGCGGGTTGCCGTCGCACTCCCGCACGACCCGGGCCAGGTCGTCCTCGGTGGCGACCGCATCCTGCGCGGCGACCTCCGCCCGGTCCGCGAGCAGTCCCACCAGCCGTTCGGTCTGCGCGGGCGGCAGCGCGTCGAGACTCAGGGCGAGGTCCCCGGCCGGCACCGCGTCCGTCTCGGCGCGCGCCACGCGGACGACCAGCAGCGGGGTGTCCCGGGCGCCTTTGCCGAAATCGGCGACCATGTCGGAGAGGGTCGGCTGCGCCCACTGGAAGTCCTCCAGGACCAGGATCACCGGGGCGTGGCGGCCCAGGGCCTCCAGGAGCCGCCGGAACGCCCACCCGATCTCGTCGACGCTCACCGGGAGCCCGCTCTCGGTGCGGATGCCGAGGGCGACGGCGAGGGCGGTGACGGCGCGGTCCGCGCTCGGGCGCAGCGTCTCCAGCGCCCCTCGCGCTTCCTCCCAGCCGCCGGGCAGCGACCAGACCGCCTCGGCCAGCGGGCGGTGGGCGAGTCCGGCACCGTACGCCTGGCAGCCGGCCCGCAGGACGACGGCATCCTCCCCGGCGCGGCCCAGGAACTCCCGCACCAGGCGCGACTTGCCGATGCCCGGGGGACCGGCGACCGTGGCGAGGAGGCTGCGGCGCTCGGCCCGTATGTCCGCGAACTCGTCCAGAAGAAGCCGTAGTTCGACGTCGCGCCCGACAAGCGGGACCAGGTCCTCCCGGCTCGCCGCGTCGAGGACGGACAGGACCCGCCGGGCGGCGACCGGTTCGCGTTTGCCCCTCACCCGCAGCGGTGCGACGGCCTCCATACGGACCCGGCCGCCGACCAGGCGGGCCGTCTCCTCACCGATGAGGATCTCGTGCGGCTCGGCGTGCGACTGGAGGCGGGCGGCGGTGTGCACGACGTCCCCGACCACCCTGGCCGCGCCGCCGAGAGCCCCCGCCACCACGGCCTCTCCCGAAGCGATTCCGCAGTGGGTGTCCAGCGACACCCCCGCACCGGACCCTTGGGCACCGGTCCCCATGGCCGTCACGGCCTCCCGGACGGCGCACGCCGCCCGGACCGCGTGCAGCGCGTCGTCCTCATGGGTGACGAACGCCCCGAAGACGGCCATCACGGCGTCGCCGATGAACTTCTCGACCACGCCCCCGTGTTCGGTGACCGCCGTCGTGCAGGCCCGGTAGTACCGGTCCATCGTGCGCCGCAGCGCTTCGGGGTCCAGGGTCTCGGCGAGCACCGTCGAGCCGACGAGGTCGACGAAGAGCGCCGTGACGATTCTGCGGCTGTCCGACGACGGTGCCCCCACGACGACCGGTGTGCCGCACTCCGGGCAGAACCGGGCTCCGTCCGGCACCGTGGCACGGCAACCGCCGCACCGTGCGGCGCCGTTCACAGGAGCTTGAGGTCCTGTCCTTCCACCTCACCGGACACCGCTTCCAGCCGTTCCTTGACGGCGTTGAGGACCTGGACCTCGTGCTCGCTGAGCGCCGAGAGGACCGAGCGCTGCTCGACCGCCAGCAGGTCCACCGGGTGGCCGGCCTCACGTAGTGCGTGCAGGGCGTCGAAGGACATGGCGACCGGTACCTCGTTCCCGTAGTGCGGCCAGTCGCGAGGGGCGCCGGCCGATCCGATGGAGCGCTCCGCGACCGTCACCGCCGCGAGGGTGCCGACGGCACCGGGGACCTCCTGCCGCTTCCGCTCGTCCGCGGGCAGCGGCGGCCAGATCCCCTGGACCAGAACACCCTGCGCGTACAGTCGCGCAATCATTTCCGTACGATTCGACGCGCCCGTTCTTCGGAGCATGTTGCATAAGTGAGCCGCCACGGTGTGCGGGCTGATGCACAGAGCCTCGGCGATATCCCGGTTCGAGGAGCCGGCGGCCACGAGCGAAGCAATCAAAATCTCACGCCTGGTCAAACCCTTTACCCCTCACTTCGGTGAGCGAAGCGGTGGCCGGCAGAGAAATGCCGTACTCCTGGGCATGAGAGTAGCTGCGGGTCATGCTCCCGACAAGCGCGCCTCAAGCGGACCACAAGCCACCGGATTCATAGTCATTCGAGGGATGTGGAGCCCGGGTGCGCCGGAGCAGCCTTGCCGTTGCACCAGTCCGTGACCGTCTCCATGAAGGAGTGACCCATGTCGCAAGCACCCCTCGACGCGTTGCGCAGCGCCGGCACCCCGGTCGACCTGCTGTCGGAGTCCGAGCGCGATGTCTTCAGCGCCCTCAGCCCGGACGAGGTCGCCGTCCTCGGCTCCATCCAGGCCCGGCTCAACGCCGTGTCGGCCGCGGTCGAGGGCCAGGTGAACGACAACCAGGTCAACGTCCTCTGCTGATTCCCGACCCGGTGGGTCCGGCGGCACCTGCCGCCGGACCCACCGGACCGCCGTGCGCCCGGACACCCAGTTGGAGCGTGATGATGGACCAAGTCAGCAGATACCTGGTGCTGAGCGACCGTGCGTACGCCGACACCACCGGCGTCCCGGTCCGGCTCGCCTACAGCACCCGCACCGCGAGCACCGTCGCGGTGGACCTCCCCACCGCGCGGGCACTGGAGGCCGGCGACGCCGGCGCGCTCACCCCGGCGTGGACCGGCGCCCTGCGAGCGGCCCAGTTGCTCGTACCGGCCGGCGAGGACGAGCTGTCCGCCGTGCTCGACCGCAACCGACGGGCTTCGGCGGAGCGTTCGGCCGTGCACATCGCCCTCCTGCCGACCTCCTACTGCAACATGGGGTGCGCCTACTGCGGGCAGGAGCACACCCGGGGCGGGCTGACCCACACCCACCGCAGCCGGGTCCGCGACCGCGTGCTGCGCGCCGTGAACGCCCCGGAGACCCGCAGCGCCCGCATCGACTGGTTCGGGGCCGAGCCGATGATGGGCTACGCGGTCATCCGTGACCTCGCCCCCCGGTTCGTCGCCGCCGCCGCCGAGCGCGGGGTCGCCTACTCCTCGGTGATCGTCACCAACGGCTCCCTCCTCACCCCGAAGAAAATCAACACGCTCATCCACGACTGCGGGGTCACCCATTTCGAGATCACGATCGACGGGCCGCCGGACATACACAATGAACACCGGCCACTGAAAAGCGGACGCGGATCTTTCTGGAACATCGTGCGCGCCGTGCGTTCCGTACTCGACGAACCGGATCTTGGCCCCACCCATTTCTCGTTCCGGACGAATGTAGATGTACACAACCAGGACTCCGTACCCCGCTATATCGAGCTGATGGCGGAGTTGGGTTTCAGCCACCCCCGCGTGTCCTTCTCGATCTTTCCCGTCCACTCGTGGGGGAACGACGTATCGGCGATCGAGGTGTCCAAGCACGAGTTCGCCGCACGCGAGACGGGGTGGCTCCGGCTGCTCGCGGAGCACGGGCTGCACACGCAGCTGATGCCGACCACCGCACGGAAGGTCCTCTGCCCCGCCACGACCCGCTCGTCCGAGATCATCAGCAGCACCGGCAACATCTTCTCGTGCAGCGAGTACCCCCTGGTCCCCGAGGCCGAGCGCAGTCTCCCGCTGATACACATCGACCGGGCGGGCACCGAACCGGTCCGGCCGCTGGGCCCCTTCGACGGCTGGAACGACGAGATCGCCGAGGGCACCACCTGGTGCAAGGGCTGCGTCTTCATGCCCACCTGCGGCGGCGCCTGCCCCAAGGCCTGGCAGGAGGGCCATCCGCCCTGCCCCAGCTACAAGTACAACGTCCAGGACAGGCTCGATCTCGCCGCCGCCCAAGTCGGCCTGGGCGAGGCGGCCGGTGAGCCCGCCGGAGCCCGGTGATGACGGTGGAGACCGGCCCGGACTCCCCTCGCCGGCTGCTCATCGGGGTGTGCGGCTCCGGCAACGTACTCGCCGTTCCGCAGTACCTCATGGCCCTGCGCACCGGCCTCGGACCCGGCGTCGAGATCCGCATGGCCATGACCCGCTCCGCAGCCGTGCTCGTCCCGGCCGCCACCATGCGTCTGCTGTGCCGGGACGTGTACTGCGACGGCGAGGACGAACTGACGACCGGTCATGTCGCCCCCGCCGTCTGGGCGGACCGGTTCGTCGTCCTGCCCGCCACCGCCAACATGCTCGGCCAGGCCGCCAACGGACTCGCCTCCGGACTCCTCAGCTCGGCACTCCTCGCCCATGAGCGCCCGGTGCTGTTCTTCCCGAGCATGAACAGCCTGATGTGGGAGCGTCCCGCCGTCCGCCGGAACGTGGACCGGCTGCGCGCCGACGGCCACGCCGTGGTGGACCCGGTGCCCGCTCCCGCCTGGCAGATCTCCTCCGGCGACGTACGCAAGAACCTCGGGCTGCCGCCGCCACCCACCGTGACCGCGGTGATCCGCGAGTTCCTGGACCTGGACGTAGGCCGTGTCTGACGAATCCCGTCGGGCGGGCGGCCGTGAACGGTCAACGGCCCGCCAAGGGCTGTCCCGCAATCCCTGGTGGGTGCGCGACGACAGCTACGGCACCTCGCCGCGTTGTCGGAACGTCCCCATACATCCAGTACGCGGACGCTCCTCCGCCTTGCGATGCACCGCATCCGATGCCGCGCACTGATCCACCACGGATTACGGGACAGCCCTCAGGCGGCTGAGCACCGGCACCAGCACGAGGAGGACACGTGGCACCGGCCAGACAGAGGCTCCGTACGGCACTGACGAGCGGACCGATGTCGGTGCGCGGCTTCCGGCTGCTGCTCGCCGGGCAGCTCTCCTCCACGGTCGGCGACTACTGCTACGCCGTGGCGCTGCCGTGGCTGATTCTCTCCGGTGACGGCGGCCCCGTCCTGCTCGGCACGGTCCTGGCCTGCTACGGCATCCCCCGCGTCGTCACCATTCCGCTGGGCGGCGTGGTGGCCGACCGGATCGGCGGCCGGCGGGTGATGCTCGTGGCCGACCTGGTGCGGGCCGTGGCCGTGGGCATCCTCGCGGTGCTCGCCTCGACCGGGACACCGACCCTGGCCCAGCTCGCGCCCATCGCCGTCGTCCTGGGCGCCTGCTCCGGGGTCTTCATTCCCGCCTCGTACACCCTTCTGCCCGCCCTGCTGCCCAAGGAGGACCTGGGCCGGGGCAACGCCCTGTCGACCATGGTCAACCAGGTCGGCGGACTCCTCGGGCCGACGGCGGGCGGCGCCCTGGTGGCCGCCTTCGACGCGGGCCCGGCGCTCACGGTCGACGCCGCGTCCTTCCTCGTGTCGGCGCTGGTGCTCGCCCGGATACGCTCCGGCGCGGACGCGGACGCGCCGCGGCAGGACGGGCCCGCGGGCGCCGAAGAGCCCCCGGCCCGCGAGACGTCCTTCGTCGAACTGCTGCGCCACGGACGGCTGTTGCACGTCGTCCTGGTGGTGGCACTCGTCTGCAACCTTGCCTTCAACGGCACGATCGAGGTGGCCCTGCCCGAACTGGCCCACCAGGGTATGGGGGCCACCGGCTACGGCGTCCTGCTGACCTGTCTGAGCCTGGGCGGTCTGGCCGGATCGCTGGTGGCCGCCCGCAGTCGGCCGGCCGAGTCGCCCGCCTATCTCTTCGCGGCCCTGGCGGTCGTCATGGGCATCGCCCTGAGCGCCGTCCCGTACGCCGGGGGACTGGTCGGCGCCGCGGTGTGCGTGTGCGTCTACGCGCTGGCCAGCGGCTGGCAGAACATCGTCGTGGTGACGCTGCTCCAGGTCTGGGCCCCTCCGGCACTCATCGGCAGGGTCATGAGCCTGGTCATGCTGGCCGTCATGGGCACCTTCCCGGTCTCCGTGGCCGTCGCCGGCTTCGGGGTCCGCCACCTCGGCGCGGCCCCGTTCTTCCCGGTGGCGGGCGCGGCCATCGCCCTGTCCGTACTGGGCGCGCTCACCCAGCGCGCCTTCCGCGACCACCGCTCCGGAACCGAGTACGCCCCATCGGCCCCCGTACCGCCGGGGGCCCCGGCGAGCGGCGCCGCATCCGGCGTGCCGGCCGCCCGTGCCACGCATCCACGGCAGGACAACAGTCAGGAGTCACAGCGATGAGCGTGTTCGTCCCGTTGGGCATGCCACGGTTCGAGGGGGAGCCCAACCACGGCCGGCGGCCGGGCCGGGGCACCGGCAACACCGCCTACCTGCTGGTCAACCCGCCGGTGACCGACCCGACGACCGCCTACCACTCGATCCCGTACCTCGTGGGCGCCGCCCGCGAGGCCGGCCACACCGAGTACGCCTGTGTGGACGCCAACCTCGACGCTTTCACCTACCTCGCCGACCCCGAGCGCTTCGGCGCGACGCTCGCCGCGGCCCGGCTCGCCCGCGCCGAGATCGAGGCCAGGTCCGCCGCCCCGCGCCGGCACGACGAGATCCGTTACCGGCAGGCGCTGGCCGCCGAGGGCCTGAGCGCCACCTCGGCCCGCGACGCGATCGGCGTGTTCCAGGACCCCGAGCACTTCTACCACCCCCCGACCTACGCCCAGGCGGTCGCGGTGATGAGCCGGTGGTGGGACCTGATCGCCCTGGAGATGCCGCCCGGCGCGGCGGACGGCTTCTCGATGCGGGTGAAGTCCGCCGTCAACCTGTGCAGTACGGCGGACCTGTCCGACCCGGCGATCCCGGCGGCCGTCGCCCGCCCCTTCGAGGGGTACTTCGCCGACGAGTTCGTCCCGAAACTGCGCGAACGCCCCTGGGCGGTGGTGGGCCTGTCGGTCAACTACACCAGCCAGCTGCCCGTCGCCCTGAGGATGGCCCGCCTGATCCGCACCGTGCTGCCCGACACGGTGATCGTCTTCGGCGGCACCGAGGTCGGCGACGTGGTCAAGTACGCCCCGGACCCCGCGTCCCCGTGGCGGATCTTCCAGGACGCCGACCTCATCGTCCCCGGCGAGGGCGAGACCGCCCTCATCGGCATCCTCGACGCGGTCGGCAACGGCGCGGTCCGGGGCGGCGACGCCTTCGAGGCCATCGGCGGCGTGATGACCAGGAGCCGGCCGGAACCCGACATCGCGTACAGCGATGTGGCGGCGCTCGCCTCCCCCGCGTACGACGTGTGGGACTGGGAGCGCTACTGGGCACCCGAGCCGGTGATCCTCTACAGCCCGACCCGGGGCTGCTACTGGAACAAGTGCACCTTCTGCGACTACGGCCTCAACACCGACCGGCCGACCTCGCCGTCACGTGAACGCCCTGTCGCCGCCGTACTGGAGGACCTGCGGGAGGCGAGCCGCCACGGCAGGACCCTGTACTTCGCGGTGGACGCCATGTCCCCCCGCTATCTGCGCACCCTCGCCGCCGCTCTCGTGGAATCGACGCTGGACCTGCGGTGGTCCGCCGAGCTGCGGCTGGAACGCACGTTCCCCAAGCGTGCCGTGGGTGAACTCCTCGCGGCCTCCGGCTGCGTCGCGATCTCCTTCGGCTACGAGTCCGGCGCCCAGCGGATCCTCGACCTCATCGACAAGGGGGTCGGGATCGACGTCGTCCCCGACGTCCTGGCCGAGCTGGCACGCAACGGCATCGCCGCCCAGATGATGGGCTTCACCGGCTTCCCCACCGAGACCCGGGCGGAGGCGCTGGCGACGTACGAGTTCCTCCAGCACCACGAGAAGCTGTGGACCACCTCGGGCATCGGGGTGTTCGCACTGACGCCCGGTTCCATCGTGGCCAAGGACCCCGGGCGTTTCGCGATCGATCTGCTGCCGCTGTCCGCCTCCGACGACATCCGGCGCTACGTGCCCTGGCGGGACCGGGAGACCGGCGAGGTCCACTGGCCGGTGGGGGAGGACCCGCGGATACCCCGCGAGTACAGCACCGGAAACCGCAGGACCAGCTTCGACCGCCCCTTCCTCGGCGGCATCGACTCCGCGCACACTCTGCTGTACTTCGCGCGTTTCGGCCGCGGACTGCTGCCCGAGGAGCCCGAGGGGACCAGCCGCGAGAAGGAGCCCCGTGTCCGCCTGGTCGAGGAGCCGGTGGTGAGGGTCCCGTTCGCCTCCGTCGACGAACTGACCGGTGTCGACGAGCTGATGGCGGAGGTGAGCCGCAGGAGCAGGGCGCACCTCGACACCACGTCCGGCGCGTACGAGGAATGGCTCGACGGCCCCGGCACGGCCCGCCCCGGGGCCTGCGGCGTCCTGGTCATGGCCAACGGCGGCCTCGTCGAGGTGCCCGCCGGGGTGGACTTCGGCACGGACAACGCCATGACCCGCGCCCTGCGCGTCATGCTCGCGACGCAGGCCCGGGTCTGAGGACACCCGGGGTGACCGGGGCGGGCTCATGGGAACGCCCGGCGTCTTGGACCCGGGGAAACCGGGTTTCCGTGATCCGCGAAACTCCTCGTGAGGGGCTGGGTCCGGACCCCGGGTGACCACGTCGGCAGGGCCCGGACCGCGCGTCGCGGTCCGGGCCCTGCCGACGTGGTGCCGCCCCGCAGTGGGGCGTCAGCTCTGTGCGGTGTCGTCGTTCGCCTGCGCGGTGGCGCCCTCGGCCGCTGCTGCCTTCTCGCGCATCTTGCGTACCAGCTCCGCCTTCTGGTCGGCGGCGCCCTGGCGGTCGAGGTTGCGGTGCGGGCCGTTGTTCTGGCGCTCGGCGCGGGACTGCCTCTTGCGCTGGCCGCCGCCCTGGCCGACGGGGTTGTTGATGTTCTTGCTCACGGTCACGGGTTCTCCCGGAATGATGAAGGGGGTGAAGTGGTCTACGGATTCTTCGGTGCGGACGCGTCGGTGGGGGACGGGCGCGGCGACGTCGGGGCACGTCAGCGGGGGTCCGTCACACTCTCACTCGTACATCGGCGGCCGGAAGAACATGGGCACGACGTTACCCGGTTCCGCCGGACGCGCACACCAGACCTCTCGCCGTCCCGAGCCGGCCCGGCAGGCGGCGGGGGCCGGGGCGGTCACCGGTTCCGGGGCACGACGCGCCAGGTGTTCCGTCCACGGGTGAGGGGGGCCAGAAGCGGGGCCGGAAGCCGGTGCCCCGCGGTAGCGCGGCGGCGGTCGTCCGGCGCTGTCGCGGCCGCCCGGCGCGTACCACGGTCGTGGTAGGCGCCGTGGAGGTCCACCGTGACGGTGGTAGCCCGACTCCGTTCCTGCGGATGACCGCCGAGGGGCGATCCGCGGGGAGACTGGTGGTGTCGGAGACGGGCGTCGCGGGCGGCGCACACGGATTGCGGGGAGCGGCGGATGAAGAAGTGGGTACGGCCACTGGCCGGAGCGGTGTTGCTCGTCGTGGGAGTGATCTGGTCGCTCCAGGGTTCCGGTGCCATCGACAACAGCAAGGTGATGTCCGGCGAGTCCCAGTGGCTCCTCATCGGCCTGGTCGTCGCCGTCGTCGGTCTGACGCTCCTGGTCGGCGGCCTCCGGAAGCTGCGGGCCGGCCGGCGATGAGCCCGGACGACGCGGGCAGCCCGGCCCCGGAGCGCGGCGGTGAGGAGCGGCCCGTCGGGCGGCGGATCATCCTCGGCGCACTGGGGCTCGGCGCCCTGGGCGTGGCCGTGGGCGCGCCCCTGCAGCGCGGGCTCGACAACACGCTCGCCTCGGTGGCGAGCAAGGACCCCACCGGCCTCTTCTCGGTGCTGCCCGGCGCCGGCGGTTTCCGCTTCTACTCCGTCGTCGACGAGATCCCGCACCGCTCCGCCGAGGACTACCGGCTGACCGTGGACGGGCTGGTGGACCGCCCCGGCTCGTACACCCTGGACGAGCTGACGGCCATGCCGAGCACCCGCCTGGTGCGGGACGTGCAGTGCGTCACCGGCTGGCGGGTCCCCCACACGCCCTTCACCGGGGTGCGGCTCTCCCATCTCCTCGACGTCTGCGGGGTGCGGCCCGAGGGCGCCGCGGTGCGGTTCACCTGTTTCGACGGCGTCTACTCCGAGAGCCTCACCCTGGACCAGGCGCGCCGGAGCGACATGCTGGTCGCCCACCGGATGAACGACGAGCCGCTGACCGCCGCCCACGGTGGACCGGTGCGCCTGTACGCCGCCCCCATGTACTTCTACAAGTCGGCCAAGTGGCTGTCCGGTATCACCGTCACCGACCATGTGCAGCCGGGCTACTGGGAGCACTTCGGTTACGACGTGGACGGCTGGGTCGGCAAGTCGAACGGACGCGATGATGTCCCTACCGGCTGAACGGCCCGACCTGATCGCGCGGTTCACCACCGCCGAACGCTGGATCCACCGGTGCACGGCCGCGCTGGTCGGGACCGCTCTCGTCACCGCCGCCTTCCTCTACCTGCCGATGCTGGCCGAACTCGTCGGAAGACGGCGGCTGTTGGTGACCGTGCACGAGTGGGCGGGCATCGCCATGCCCGTCCCGCTCGCGGCCGGGCTGGTCTCGCGGGCGTTCCGCGCCGACCTGGGCCGGCTGAACCGGTTCGGCCCCCACGACCGGGGCTGGGTACGCGCCCGCCTGCGCGGGTGGCCCACTGAGGCGGGGAAGTTCAACGCCGGGCAGAAGCTGTACGCGAACGGCCTCGCCGGAGCCCTGCTCGTCATGATCGGCACGGGGCTCCTGATGTGGTTCACCGGGCTCGCGCCCCTCGTGTGGCGCACCGGCGCGACCTTCGTCCACGACTGGCTGGCACTGCTCGTCGCGGTTCTGGTCCTCGGCCACATCCGGATGGCCGTCCGGGACGCGCAGGCCCGCAGAGGGCTGCGCACCGGGAAGGTCACCCGGGCCTGGGCGCGCCACCACCACCCCCTGTGGGAGGAGGAGAACCCGGCGCCCGCGGTGCACCGGGAGCCCTGACGCACCCCGGTGCCGCGGGTGCCGGGGCGGGAACTATCCTGCGCCCACCGCACCCATGACGACGTACGGGACATGGGGCCCGGTACAGAGGAGAGGACACGAGGGAGGGGCATGACACCGGTCACGGGCATGGGGGCGGCGGTGAGGAGACTCGCCGGCCGTCCGGCCCGGCATCCCTTCGCCGTGGACGCCGTGGCCGTGGTCTGCTGCGTGCTGATCACCGGACCGGTCATGATGCTGACGTCCCAGCACGGGCAGGCCGGTCTCCGCCCGGCCGGAGCGGTGTCCGCGCTCTGCAGCCTGCTGGTGCTGGGCGCCCACCGATGGCCGCGCGCGACGGTGTGGGCCACTGCGGCGACCAGCGTGGTGCTCCTCGCCCTGGTCCCCGACATGCCCCCGCCTCCCGCCCCCGCGGTTGCCGCGCTCTTCCTGCTCGCGGCCCGGACGGACCGCCGGACCGCCGTACGCACCAGTGTGGCGGTGGGCCTCGCCATGACCGTCGCCGCGTTCGCCGTACGCCCCGGGCTGTCGGCCGTGGAGTCCAACCTCGCGCTCCTCGCCTGGACCCAACTGCCCACCGCCGTCGGGGACGCGGTACGCAGCCGGCGCGAACTGCTCGTCTCCTACCAGGAACGCGCGGAGTACGCCGAGGCGACCCGGGACGAAGAGGCACGCCGGCGCGTGGTCGCCGAGCGGATGCGCCTCGCCCGGGAGCTGCACGACGTCGTGACCCACCACCTCACCCTGGTCAACGCGCAGGCCGGAGTGGCGGCCCACCTGGTCCGCCAGGACGCCGAGCTCGCGGAGCGGGCCCTCGGACAGATCCACGACACCAGCAGGGCTGCGCTCGACGAACTACGCGCGGTCGTCGGCCTGTTGCGCCAGACGGACGACTCCGACCAGCCGCTGGCCCCGGCGCCCGGACTGCGCGACCTGCCGGCCCTGCTGGACTCGTTCCGCCATGCCGGCCTCCGGGTGGAAGCCCGGCACGACGGGCCGCCGGCCACCCTTCCGCCCCTCGCCGACCTGGCCGCCTACCGGGTGGTCCAGGAGGCGATGACCAACGCGCGCAAGCACGTCGTCGACGCCCGGGTCTCCGTGGCCGTCGCCGTCCACCCGACCCACCTGGAAGTCTCCGTCACCGACGACGGGGGCACCGGCCCGGGGCAGGGGCCCGGCACGGGCCTGGGGCTGATCAGCCTCACGGAACGCGTACGCGCCACGGGGGGAACCCTGCGTACGGGCCCCCGGAAGTCCGGCGGCTTCGGCGTCCACGCGCTCCTGCCCCTCGGTTCGAACGGCCTTCCGCAGGCCACCGGCTCCCCGGAGAGCGCATGAGTGTCCGCGTACTGCTCGCCGACGACCAGGCGCTGCTCCGGGGTACCTTCCGCATCCTGCTGGAGGCAACCCCCGGCATCGAGGTCGTCGGCGAGGCGAGCGACGGGGCGGACGCCGTGGACCAGGTCCGGCGCCGGCCCACGGACGTGGTCGTGATGGACATCCGCATGCCCGGCCTCGACGGGATCGAAGCGACCCGGATCATCACCGCCGACAAGGACCTCGCCGGGGTGCGCGTACTCGTCCTGACCACCTTCGAGACCGACGAGCACGTGGCGGAGGCACTGCGGGCGGGCGCGAGCGGATTCGTCGGCAAGGGCATCCACCCGCAGGAACTGATCGACGCCATCAGGACGGTCGCCGCGGGTGACGCACTGCTGTCGCCGGTGGCGACCCGGTCACTGATCCAGCGCTTCCTCGCCCGTACACCCCCGGCGCGGAGCGCGCCGACGCTGGAGACCCTGACCGGGCGGGAGCGCGAGGTGGTGATGCTGGCCGCCACGGGGCTGTCCAACGACGAGATCGCGGATCACCTCGGCATCTCCGTCCTCACGGCGAAGACCCATGTGAACCGGGCCATGGTGAAGCTGGGAGCGCGGGACCGGGCACACCTGGTCATCGCCGCCTACGAGGGCGGCCTGGTCCACCCCGCACGCTGAACGGCCCCGGGCGACAGGCCCTCGCCGCAGGGCGGGGGTCACTCACAGGCCGCTGACTTGTCCACGGCCTCGGTGTAGCTGTTGATCAGGCTCTTCATGACAGTTTTGTCGTCGATGCCGGAGTCGAGGACCTGGATGATCGCGAAGAGGGCCAGATCCGGGTGCTCCGACGATGTGCACGAATCGGTCTTGCCCACGCCGGCCTTGCCGGCCCAGACGAACCGGGAGTCGTCCGTCGTTTCCCCGCCGTCCGTGTAGGCGTACGCCGCTGAGACCGTCACTCCGGTCTCCCCTTTTCCCCACCATGCCTGAGTGAGGCGCAGGGCCGCCGTGCCGTCCACGGACACGACGCAGCGGGTCGTCCCGCCGTTCGGCTTCGAGACCGCCGACGAGAGGGAATCTCCTCCGGGCAGCGCGGCTTTCACCTGTGCGGGGTCGACCGTGACCCCGCAGAGCGAGGTGGGCACGGTGTAGTTTTTCGCGGCCGGTTCGTCGTTGCCGGAGCAAGCGGACAGGGTGGAGGCGAGCACGGCGGCGGCGGACAGGGTTACGGCCGTGCGGATGAGCCGGTGGTGGGCGAGAGTTCCATGGACGGACAACGCGAGATGCCTTTCGGGGTTCGGACGGGGACGGCGTGGTGGGCGCCGTCCCCGGGCTTTCGATCGGGTGTCCGTTCAGGCGCTCAGAGAGTTGTCCCTGGGACGACAGGCCCTTGTCGCGGGGCGGGGGTCACTCGCAGGCCGCCGACTGGTCCACCGCCTTGGTGTAACCGCTGATCAGGCTCTTCATGGCAGCCTTGTCGTCGATGCCGGAGCCGAGAACCTGGATGACCGTGAACAAGCGCATGTCCGTGTGCTTCGACGACGTGCACGTGGCGGTCTTGCCCACACCGACCTTCCCGGCCCACACCAACCGGTAGTCGCCCGTCGTCTCCCCGTCGTCCGTGCCTGCGTAGCCCGATGCGAACGTTGCCCCCGTATCCATCCGGTCCCCCCATGTCTGGGTGAGGCGCAGGGCCGGTTTGCCGTCCACCGACAAGTCGCAGCGTGTGGTCAAGCTGTTGGGTGCAGAGGGTGCCGAGGAGAGGGAATCCCCGCCAGGCAGAAGGGCTTTCACCTGCGCGGGGTCGACCGTGACCCCGCACAGGGTGGTGGGCACGGTGTAGTTTTTCGCGGCCGGTTCGTCGTCGCCGGAGCACCCGGACAGGCCGGCGAGGACGGCGGCGGCGGACAGGGCTACGGCCGTGCGGATGAGCCGGTCGTGGCCGAGAGTTCCACGGACGGACAACGCGAGAAGCCCTTCTCGGTTCGGACGGGGCGGCGTGGTGGGCGCCAGCCCCGGAGGCTCAATGATCGGATGTCGGTCTTCAGACGCTCGAAGGGATGTCCCTCGGGCGGCGGACCCTCGCCGCAGTGGGGGTCACTCGCAGGCCGCGGACTTGTCCACCGACTCGGTGTAACTGTTGATCAGGGTCTTCATGGCTGCCTTGTCGTCGATGCTGGGATCGAATGCCTGGATGATCGCGAAGAGGCGCATATCCGGGTGCTTGGACGACGTGCAGGAAGAGGTCTTGCCCACGCCGGCCGTTCCGGTCCAGGCGAACCGGTAGTCGTCCGTCGTCTCCGCGCCGTTCGTGCCGGAGTACGCCCCCGAGACTCCGAACCCGGTGTCCAGGCGGTCCCACCAGGTCTGGGTGAGGCGCATGGACGCCTTGTCGCCGTCCACGAACAGGTCGCAGCGGGTCGTCCCGCTGTTCGGCTTCGAGGATGCCGAGGAGAAGGAATCTCCGCCGGGCAGAAGGGCTTTCACCTGCGCGGGGTCGACCGTGACCCCGCACAGGGTGGTGGGCACGGTGTAGTTTTTCGCGGCCGGTTCGTCGTCGCCGGAGCATGCGGACAGGCTGGAGGCGAGCACGGTGGCGGCGGACAGGGCTACGGCCGTGCGGATGAGCCGGTGGTGGGAGAGAGTTCCACGGACGGACAACGCGAGATGCCTTTCTGGATTCGGCTGGAGGTGACACGGCGGGCGCCGCTTCCGGGCGGTCGGTCAGATCGCTGTCCTCAGGTTCGGTGCGAAGGACTCGACGTCCGGACCCGCGTGCAGGAACCCCTCGTGGGCGCGCTGGCGTGCCTTCTCGTCGATGCTGTCGTCCAGCAAATCGTCGCGGTGGTGCGCCTTCGCCGCGTTCTCCACGGCCTGCTCGGTGTACTGGGAGTTCCGGTCCAGGCCACTCTCCCACCTCTCGCCCATGACCGGGCTCGCGTCGTCCTTGGCATGCCCCTCGACGTCCTTGAAGAGGGATTCGAGAACCATGCTGCTCGCCGTTCCGGCAACGCCGCCGGCGACCGCGCCGCCGACCGGGCTGGCGATGAACGAGGTACCGACGCCGATACCCGTGCCGATGCCTCCGGAGATGGCGTTCTTCCACTGCCCCACGGACTGGTCGAAAGCGTCGTCGGATTCTGCGGCGGGTCCGGCGACCGCCTCCTGACGGCCGATGGCCAGCGTTCCGGACACCCCGCCCGAAGCGTAGGCGACTTGGTCGACGGCGAACTGCGTGTCGTTCGAGTAGCGGGCGTCGGCCGGAAGGTCCGGGTTCATGTGGTAGTCCATGAGGTTTGCCATGTACGCCTTGTTGGCCACCTCCACGGCCGCATAACCCTCGGGGTTCTGTCCGACGGTCACCAACAGGGCTACCGCATCACGGTGGTTCAGCGTGGCGGAGCTGCCGGCGACGGGGAAGAGCCTGTTGATGTCATTGTCTTGGTCGTCGGCCATGGCCCGGTTGACGTCCGGCAGGTACTCCGAGGTGATCTGCCCGATGCTGTCGGACATGTAACTGTGCTTCGTGAGGCGCTCGTTGTCGTCCGCGACGGAGGACACGATGGACTCGAAGAGCTTGGCCTGGCCGTCGTTGTGGGCGGGAGTGTCCGCCGTCGGCAGCTCGCCCGCCGGGTGCCCCGTCGTGGCGGCCTCCAGGGCGAGGGCGAGGTTGTTGCGGCCGGTGTTGTCCTCGTCGCCGTGGATGTTGCTCTCCTCGGGCCAGTCCCGCTCCTCGAACAGGTACTGGAAGTTGGAGAGCGCGACCTTCCCGTTCTTGCCGTTGCCGTCCGTGTCGCGCTCGAAGGGGGAGTCCTCCTTGGAGACGTACTCCTCGTTGAAGAAGTCGGTCGCGGCGTCCGGGCTGTTGGACAGACCCTTGAGGTAGCCGGTCAGCGGGTCGGAACCGCTGTCGTCGCCGATGCGGTTGAGCCAGGGGTTCATGCCCATGTGCTGCCACGCCATGTTGGGGTGCTCGCCGTTGCCGGTGAGCTTGCGCTCCGTCTCCATGAGCGAGGTGCCGTAGCTCTTGAGGAACTGGTCGTCGTAGTCGCCGGTCCGCATCAGGTTGCTCATGACCTGGAAGCCCATGGGGCCGCCGCCGTCCCGGCCTATGGGCTTCTCGCCCAGCTGGATCATGTCGCCCTTCCAGGTCGTCATGGCGGCCGAGTCGCTCTGCGTGGCGGTGGCGAGCGTCATGCCGAGATTGCGCTGGAGGTCGTCGAGCTTGTCGAGGCGGTCGTGGCCCACGTACGGGTTCACGGCAGGGTCGTTGATGCCCTCCCAGAACTCCAGGGTCTTCTGCGGCCCGAGCTGGGTGGCGAACCGCTCGGCGAACAGCGGGTCGTCCTTGTACTTCGCGAGACCGTCGTTGATCTTGTCGAACTCGGCCGGCGTGAGGTCCTTGGGGTTCTTCCCCGCGATCTTGGCGAGGTCTTCCGCCGCCTTGACGGCATCCGCCGCGGAGTCGCGGTCCTTGTAACTGGCGTCCGAGAAGCCCATCGTGGACTGGTCGGCTATCGCGCTCAGGACCTTGCTCGCCGAATCGTCGCTCTCGGTCGCCCGGTTGAGTATCCCCTGCACCTCGTCGCGGAGTGCGGTGACGTCGCTCTCCGTGTGCTCCGGGACGGTGGTGCCCTTCGCGGCCCGGTCCGGGTGGATGTTCATCGTGACGGTGAAACCGCCCTTGCCGGTGCTGACGACGGTCAGGTTCTTCGCCTGTCCGCGGGTGATGGCGGCCTCGAGGTCCTTCTTGAACTGCCGCAGCTCGCCCAGGGTGTCGCCCAGGATGTTGTGAATGGTGGTGGCCTGGGTGTGGGCATCGCCGAACTCGCCGGCGGTCTTGCCGATGAACTCCTTGGTGACCGTGGCGTTCATGCCCGCCCAGTTCGCCGAGTTGGCGGCCTTGTGCAGGCCGTCCTCGGCCTGCTTCTTCAGCTCCACCAAGTGCCGTACGAGCTGGTCCCAGTCGGAGACTGCCGTGTCCAGCGTCGCGAAGTTGGCGAAGCGCAGCGCGTCGAGATCCATGAGGTGTCGTTTCTCCTGTACGTCTGTCGTCGCGCGCCGCTACTTCTTCGGTTCGTACGCCGGGTTCTTCTTGCCCGGATCGCCGACCCGCTCGTCGAACCCGGCGTCCAGCGCGTCGATGCTGCTCATCTGCCGCTGGATGTAGTTCTCGTCCCCGGTGTGCACGTTCTTGGTGACCTGCATGTGGTTGGAGATGTGGGCGCAGGCGTCCATGAGCGACTTCAACTGCTCTTCCCACCGGTTCGACACGTGCTTGAGCCCGCCGCCCAGCGCGAAGCCCTGACCGCTCAGATCACTGGCGGCCGCGTCGCTGCTGGGAGTGGCCACCCGGGCCTTGCTCCACAGGTTGTCGTAGAGGGAGTGCGCCTGGCTGCCGATCTTCGCCAGATCGCTCTGATCCACCTTGAGATCGCCCGTCTGCCCGGGCAGGGCCGAGTAACCGCCACCCCCGGGTTCGAGCTGGTTCAACCGCATCCCGGTCGAATGCCGGTCGGCTGCGTCCGCCTTCAGCTGCTCCCACTCGTCCCACGCCACGGAAAACCCTTCCCCCGCTCAACTGCCCCGTCCCGCCGCGCCTGGTGGGCGCGGCGGCTTCAGGCGGTGTCCGTGCTCCTCCGGTGGATGCGCGACCGCGGATGCGATACATCGCCGCGCCGCCGGTCCACCACTCATCACGGAACATGCCTTCGGCCACGCTAGCAATTCGTCTGGATGTTCACATGCGGCGGAGTCGGGATCCGTGAACAGTAGTTGTGGACATCCCGTGGAGGCTCCCGCCGGGGCGAGGGCAGGGTGCGCCGGTTCGGGGGGAATGGGGTGATCCGCGTGATGGTGGACCGCAGGCGGAGCGACCGAAATCCGGCGGCGCGGGATCGCGAGACCATGCGGACGGGAGCCGACAGGAGTGGGGAAGCGCGGTCGAGGTCGCGACGCGGTTCCCGGGCCAGGTGTCACCGGCAGGGCGGGGCGGGGCAGGGCGGGGCGGGGAGCCGCGCGTCCAGGGCGCCTTCCACGGGCCCGGATGCCCTCCCGGTGGGGGATCCGGACCTAAACTCGCTGATCGGAAGCGGTGTCGATCGCGACGGGCCGCCCGTTGCCCGTCGCGGGGAGGGCGCCGTCCGCGCGAGGAGGAACCATGAGCGACGGAGCTCGCACCGTACTGGCCGGCCTGGACGGCATCCGCCCGGGCCTGGAGGAGCTGTACAAGGATCTGCACGCCCACCCCGAACTCGGCCTCGTGGAACACCGCACGGCCGCCGCGATGTCCGGGGCGCTGCGCGAGGCCGGGTACGAGGTCGTCGAGGGCATCGGCGGGACCGGAGTCGTCGGTGTGCTGGCCAACGGCGACGGGCCGGTCGTCCTGGCCCGCGCCGACATGGACGCCCTCCCGGTCCTGGAGCGGACCGGACTCCCGTACGCCTCCACCGCGACGGTGACCGGCGAGGACGGCTCCGAGCAGCCCGTGGCGCACGCCTGCGGACACGACGTGCACATGACCTCGCTGATCGGTGCCGCACGGCTGCTGGCGGAGTCCCGGGAAGCCTGGCGGGGCACCTTCGTGGCGCTCTTCCAGCCCTCCGAGGAGCGGGGCGACGGCGCGGACGCGATGATCGCCGACGGCCTGACCTCGCGGGTTCCCCGCCCCGACGTGGTGTTCGCCCAGCACGTGCTGGCCCACCCGGCCGGTTACGTCGGGACGCGCCCGGGGCCGTTCCTCTCCGCCGCCGACAGCCTGCGGGTCACCGTGTACGGCCGGGGCGGGCACGGCTCGATGCCTCAGGCGGCGGTGGACCCCGTGGTGATGGCCGCGATGATCGTCGTACGCCTGCAGACCATCGTCTCCCGGGAGTTGGCGGCCACCACCCCCGCCGTCGTCACCGTGGGCAGCATCCACGCCGGTACCGGCCCCAACGTCATCCCGGACAGCGCGGTCGTCCAGCTCAACGTCCGTACCTACGACGAGGCTTCGCGCGCCCAGGTGCTGGCCGCGATCGAGCGGATCGTGCGCGCCGAATGCCAGGCGTCCGGTTCGCCGGCGGAGCCCCTGATCGAGCAGATCGCCTCCTTCCCGCCCACGGTCAACGACGAGGCCGTGACCGGACGGGTCGCCGAGGCGTTCGCCGCCCACTTCGGCGGGGACGCGCACACCATCGAGCTCCAGACGGCCAGCGAGGACCTGAGCCTGATCCCGGACGCGTTCGGGGTGCCGTTCACGTACTGGGGCATCGGTGGCATCGACCCTGAGCTGTACGCCGGGGCCGTGCGGAACGGCACCGTCGCCCGGGACGTACCGGTCAACCACAGCCCCTTCTTCGCCCCGGTCCTCCAGCCCACCCTGGACACCGGGGTCAGCGCCCTGACCGTCGCGGCCCTGGCCTGGCTCGGCGTCTGAGCCGTCGCCGCCCGGGGCGCCCCCGGGGCCGGGCGGCTCAGGCGAGCCAGTCGGTGTAGCGGGTGGGGGCGAGGTGGGCGCTCTTGTCCGTGAGGACGTCACCCCTGACGGCGGCGAACATCCCCGCGGTGGGGTCCGTGACGACGGTACGGCCGTCGGCCGCGTGCGCCACGGTGATCCGGCCCAGTTCGTCCAGGGTGAAGACGTCCGGGCCGGCGATGTTCCGTACCCCGCCCAGCGGGGAGCCCGCGGCGACCTCGGCGACCGCCAGGGCCACGTCGGCGGCGGCGATCGGCTGGATCGGGGTGGCGGGCAGCCGGACGGTGCCGTTCTCGGTGGTCCACGAGAGCACCGCCTCGACGAACTCCATGAACTGGGTCGCACGGACGATCGAGTACGGGATCGGCCCGGCCGCCAGGATGTCCTCCTGGAGCGTCTTCGCCCGGTAGTAGTCCAGCTCGGGGACCTGGTCCACGCCCACGATGGACAGGACCACGAAGTGGCCGACGCCGCCCTCCGCGCCCGCCGCCAGGAGGTTGTCCATCGACTTCTGGAAGAAGGCCGGGGACGCCTCGTCGAAGGTGGGGGAGTTGGTCAGGTTGACGATGGCGTCGGTGCCCGCCACCGCCTCCCGCAGACCCCGTCCGCTGATCACGTCGATTCCGGTGGACTGCGCGTGCGGAACCGCCTCGTGACCGGCGGCGTTGAGATCGTTGACGACCTGCGAGCCGATCAGCCCGGTACCGCCGATGACCGCGAATCTCATGGGATGCCCTTCGCTCGGAGATGTATCCGAAATATGACATAAGGGTGTTTGGTGGGTGTCGTCCGAGCATGGCGGTCGGGTGCATCCCGACCGCCGGGCGGGCCGTCCTACTCCGCGGGGTTCGCCGCTCCCGATCGCTCCCGCTCCTTCGGCCCGTTGCCCCGCAGCGCGAAGTCGGAGCGGACCACCGTGCCGGGGCGCAGGTGCTTGCGCTGGACGGCGGGTGTCTGTCCGGGCGAGGAGGCGATGATGTTCAGGTGCCCCTCGGGCAGCCCTGCCAGTGCGTACCGGCCGAGCGCGTCGGTGGTGGTGCGCACCAGCTGGCGCCCGTGGCCGTCGATCACCGTGACGGAGGCGTGGTGGACGGGCCCGCGGCCGACCCCGTGCACGGTACCGATCAGGTCCGGCTCCCGGTCCCCGAAGTGGTGCCGGTGCACCGGCAGCGCCACCGGGAGCGGGTAGCTCAGTGCCGGGTCCTCCGTCGGCGGCTCCACCGGCTCCGCGTCCTCGGTGAGCTCCACCGCAGGTGGAGCAGGCTCGACGTTCCGTGCCGCCGGCCGGGCGTCCCGGCGGCGGTGGCGCAGGGCGTCGAGCCCCATCAGCCCGAGGCCCGCCGCGATCCAGGCGCAGAGGACGAGTACGGGACGCAGGGTGCCCGCCCCGCCGAAGTAGAGCACCCCGCGCAGGGCGTCCACCCCGTTGGCGAGAGGCATGACGGCGTGGACGTACTGGAAGAACGTCGGCAGCAGCGTGGCGGGCGCGGCGCCGCCGCTGGTGGGGATGGACAGCACGATGAACAGGCCCATGCCCACCAGTGGGAAGAACTGCCGGGTGAAGGGGGCGAGTCCCGACGCGACGGTGGCGACGGCGGTGGTCAGCAGGAAGGCGATGACCATGGACGACGGGGACGCGGGGAGGAACCCCGCCGCCGCGCCGACCGCCGAGCCGATCGCGCTGAAGAGGACGGCCACACCGAGGATGAACAGGAACTTCTTCCGCCGGTTGAAGCTCACCGCGCGCAGCAGGGCCGTCGCCAGGATGTAGCCCGGGACGCTCCACGCGATGCCGACGTAGACGGCGGAGGTGCCCATCGGGTCCGCCTGGTGGAGCGGTACGACCTCCTGGACGGCGAGGGTGTGCCCCTGCTCGGCGGCGAGCGCGGTGAAGACGGAGGTCATCTTCTGCGCGAGGACCGCGCCTTCCGCCTTGGTGACGTAGAGGACCGGATCGTCGCCCGTCACCAGTGCCGCCGCCGCCTCGCGGTGGGTGACCGCATGCCGCGCCTGCACGGCCCCGCCCACCGTGGAGACCTCGAAGCCGCCCGGGTACTCGTGGTCCAGCGCGGAGCGGATGCCCGTACCGGAGTCGGGACCGGAGACCGGTCCGGCCACCGCGATCCTCGTGTGGTGGGGCTGCGGCGAGTGCAGTGCGGGGGCGAAGCAGAAGAGGAAGCCGAGGAAGAGGGCCAGCGGGAACCAGAGGGTCTCGGCGAGGGTGCGGACCAGGCGGGGGTGCGGCGCGGCGTGCGTCGGGGAGGTGGCCGGGGGCCCGGCCTGAGGTGCGGGGTGCATGCGGTGTTCGTCCAGGGGGTCGGTGTTCCGGGCCCGGGTCGTCGGCTGCCGGGCGGCTCTCGTGGTGCCCGGCGGCTGCTACCGGTGCGGCGGGCCTGACGGCGACTCGAATGTGTCAATGGTACGACGGTCGTCGATGAAGTGACACGCTCCCGGGTGTCGGCCCCGGGCATCGGCTCCGGGTGCCGGCTCGCTTCGGGTGCCCGCCCGGGTTTCCGCTCCGGGAGACCGGCGGGTGCGGCGCCCGTCCGCCGCGCCGGCGCCCGTACCCTCGTGCAGGTGCACGGGGTCGAATGGAAGGGGGCCGTCCGGTGAAGCCACGGCAGCTGATCTTCGAGCTGTACGGCGACTACCTGCGGCACCGGGGCGGTGAGGTCCGCCTCCGGGGGCTGGTGGCCGTCATGGGCTGCTTCGGCATCCCCGACACCACGGTCCGCGTCGTCGTCGCCCGGATGCGGAAAGAGGGCTGGCTCGCCGGACGGCGCGAGGGCCGGGAGACCGTCTACTCCCTCACCGAGGAAGGCCGGCGGCTGCTCGCCGAGCGCCGCGACCGGATCTACGGCCGGGCCCCCACCCCCTGGGACGGGCGCTGGCACCTCGTCACCTACTCCGTGCCCGAGACCGAACGGGCCCTGCGTGACCAGTTGCGCAAGAAGCTGGCCCGCCACGGATTCGGTGCCCTCTCCCCGGCCCTCTGGCTCAGCCCCCACGACCGTACGGAACCCGTACGGGCCGCCTTCGCCGACCAGCCCGGGGTGCGCCTGGACGTCTTCCGCTCCGACACCGCGGGCCCCGAGGAGGACCGGAGCATCGCCGCCCGGGCCTGGGACCTGGCCGCCCTCGATCGCGACTACGGGACGCTGATCGCGGCGCACGCGCCCGCGCTCACCGCGCTCCGCGCCGGGAACACCACCGGAGAGGCCGCGCTCACCGGGCGCGTCACCCTGATCCACGACTTCCGGCCCATCGTCTTCAACGACCCCGACCTGCCGCCCGAGCTCCTGCCGGACGACTGGCACGGCACCCAGGCCCGTGCGATGTTCCTCGACTCGCTCGGCCTCTCCCGGGACACCGCCCACGCCTTCGCGGACCGGCTCATCACCGAGGCCTGACCCGGGTACCTCGGGAGCCTCGGGCCTCGGCGGTGGTACCTCAAGGGCCTCGGGGCTTCGGGGGTGGATTCTCAGGATGTGCGCGACGCGACCTCGCGGAGACGGTCGAGCAGGCCGTCCAGGGCCGACAGCGACGCTCCGTCGAACCCCGCGAAGACCTCGCGCAGCCTCTCCGCGTGGTCGGCCGCCGTCCGGTCCAGAATCTCCCGGCCGCTGCCGGTGATGACCGCGTACGCCACCCGCCGGTCGGCGGGGTCCACCAGCCGTTCGACGTATCCGGAGGCCCGCATGCGGTCGATCAGCCGGGTCACCCCACCGGTGGTGAGGGCGATGTCCCCGGCGAGGGAGCCCATGGTCAACCGCCCGCCCTCCGAGCGGGCGAGCCGGATCAGCACCTCGAACCAGACGTGCGGCAGCCCGGTCCCGGCCTGCATCGCCGCGCCGAGCCGCTGCTCCAGCTTGCTCGACGCCTCCAGCAGGCGGCCGAAGGTGGTGATCAGTGGATCGTCGATCACCCGGGGCGGAGAAACCTCCGCGGGGTGGGGGGCGGGGTCCTCGGGGGAGCGGGGAGAGGGCATGCCGTCATTCTAGGGCGGAAATATCTGACTGATCAGATAACTTGTGGTGGTCGAGAAGTCCGACCAGTCACCCGTCCGGGCGGCACCCCGCCGCCCGCCCTGAAAGGGGCGCACCCATGAGCCCGACCGCCCGTACGACCATCCCCGCCGCCCTCTCGGGAGGCAGGTCATGACCGGATTCGGCGCGCCCGTCGTGGTCACCCGGGGAGACACGCAGAGCCCGCTCGTCGTGCTGCTGCACGGCCGCGGCTCCCACGAGGGCGACATCATCGGGCTGGCGGACGCCCTCCCCGGCACCCTGTCGTACGCGGCGGTACGGGCGCCGATCGCCGAGAACGGCGGCTTCGCCTGGTTCGCCAACCGGGGGATCGGGCGACCGGTGCCCGAGTCGCTGCGCGCCACCATGGACTGGTTCCGGAGCTGGCTGGACGAGGTGGCCCCGCCGGGCCGCCCGGTCCACCTCGTCGGCTTCAGCGGCGGAGCCGCGTTCGCGGGCGGCCTGCTGCTGGACGATCCCGCGCGCTACGCCGGTGCGGCGATCCTCTACGGAACCCTGCCCTTCGACGCGGGAGTGCCGACCACCCCCGCCCGGCTCGCCGGGGTCCCGGTCTTCGTCGCCCACGGCGCCCACGACCGGGTCATCCCCCGCGAACTGCTCGACCGGACCTGGAGCTACGTGACCAACGAGTCCGGGGCCGCCGCCACCGTCCGGCTCGACCCGGTCGGCCACGGAATCGCCCCCGCGGCACTGGAGGGCCTCGCCGCCTGGCTCGCGGGCTGAGGGGGCGCCCCCCGGCCGCCCTGTGGCCGGGTCCGCTCCGGGGAGCCCGGCGGGCCTGGCCGGTGGAGGCCGTTCCGCACTCCACCCCGCCGCGGACACGTTTGCGTTCGGTAACGTCACCGCGTGAAGACGTTCGGCGCGGATGCGCGGGACACGATGCGGGGCGACCCGGGGGAGGGGTGCGCGATGGGCGGGTCCGGAGACCGGAAGTCCGGGCCGCTCCTGCGGATTCTCGGGCCGCTCGAAGGCTGGAGCGGCGAGGAACGGCTCTCCCTCGGCGGCCAGGTGCAGAAGCGGATTCTCGCTGCCCTGCTCCTCGAATCCGGCCGGGTCGTCCCGGTGGCCCGTCTCGCCGAGGCGGCCTGGGGCGAGGAGCCGCCCGCCACGATGGTCCACCAGGTCCGTAAGGCCATCGCGGATGTGCGCAGGAGAATCCCGCTCGGGGCCACCCTCGTCCGCACGGACGGCGCGGGCTACCGGATGGACCTGGCGGACGACCGGCTCGACCTCCACGAGTTCCGCACCCGCTGCCGGGCCGCGAACACCGCACTGCGCGGGGGCCGGTCCGCCGAGGCGGCAGCCGAACTGCGCGCCGCCCTCGCCCTCTGGCGGGGGCCCGCACTCTCCGGCGTCGGCGGTCCCGTGAGCGAGGCGGCGGCCGACGCACTGGAGGAGGAACGCCTCACCGCCGCCGACCAGCTCTTCGAACTGCGCCTCGGGGCGGGGGAGTCCGGTGAACTCGTCGCGGAGCTGCGCGCCCTCGTCGCGCGGCACCCGCTCCGGGAGACGCTGCGCGCCCATCTGATGCTCGCGCTCCACCGCTCCGGCCGTGGGGCCGAGGCCCTCGAAGAGTACGAGCGGGTCCGTCAACTGCTCGCGGAACAACTGGGGGTGGACCCCGGCCCGCAGCTCGCCGCACTCCACACCGGCCTGCTGCCCGGCAGCCTCGCCCCGGCCGGACCGGGTGCGCACGAGCGCCCGGACGCCTCGCAGCGCCCAGGTTCGCATCCGCGACGGGAGGGGGCGCCGGCCGTCCCGTCTCCGATGGCGGCCCCGTGTACTCTCCCTCCCGCACTCCCCGACTTCACAGGCCGCGAAGAGGAGTTGACCGCACTCCTCGGGCACCTGTGCGACGGCGGGCCGCCCGGGGCCCGGGGGCCGCGGGTGGTGGCGGTCGACGGGATGGGCGGGGCGGGCAAGACCTCGCTCGCGGTCCACGCCGCCCACCTGCTGGCCCAGGAGTACCCGGACGGGCAACTCGCCGTCGATCTGCGCGGGTTCACGCCGGACGAGGCTCCGATGGCGCCCGCCGTCGCACTGGACGCGCTGCTGCGCGGACTCGGCGTACCGGCCGAGCGGATACCCGAGGACCTGGAAGGCCGCACGGGCCTGTGGCGGTCCGTGCTCGCGGACCGCCGGACCCTGCTGCTGCTCGACAACGCGGTGAACGCGGAGCAGATCCGCCCCCTGCTGCCGTCCACACCCGACTCCCTGGTGCTGACGACCAGTCGGGCGAGGCTGGTGGACCTCGACGGCGCACGGTGGGTCTCCGTCGGACCGCTCACCCCCGAGGGCAGTGCCGCGCTGGTGGCCGAGACCCTGAGCCCGGAACGCGTACGGGCGGAACCCGAGGCCGCCGCCGAGCTGGCCGCCCTCTGCGGTCATCTGCCGCTGGCCCTGCGTCTCGCGACCGCCCGGCTGCGGAACCGGCCGCGCTGGACCGTCCGCCACCTCGTCGAGCGGCTGCGCGACGAGACCCGCCGGCTGGACGAACTCCGCTCGGGGGAGAGGGGCGTGGCCGCCACCCTCCAGCTGTCCCACCGGGCGATGGCCGCACCGCACCGCCACGCCTTCCTGATGCTCGGCCTGCACCCCGGCGCGGTGTTCGGGGTCCACTCGGCGGCCGCACTGCTCGGGACCGGAACGCGGGAAGCGGAGGACGCCCTGGAGGCACTCCTCGACGCGCACCTGCTCCAGCAACCCGCCCTCGGCCTCTACGCCTTCCACGATCTGGTACGCAGCTTCGCCCGGAACCCGGGCGCGTCCACGATCGACCGGGCGGCCGAATCGGCGGCGCTCCTGCGGTTGCTCGGCTACAACTTGACGGCCACCGGGGCCGCCTGCGCCCTGGTCTCCCCGGGGCGTACCTCCCGGCCCCACGGCCTCGCACCGTACGGCGGCGAGCTGCCCGCGTTCCGGGACAGGGCCGAGGCCATGGAGTGGTCCGAACGGGAGCACCCGGCGCTCCTCGCGGCGGTGACGCTCGCCGAGCGGCGCGGCCACGACCGGCACGCTCTCGCGCTCACCCGCGACCTCACCTTCCTGCTGCACGCCCGGGGCCGGTTCGACGCGCTCGGGGACCTCGGGCGACTCGCCGTCCTCGCCGCCCGGAGAACCGGCGAACCCTCCCTGCTCTGCGTGGCGTTGACCAACCTCGCCGCGACCTGCTGGCGACTCGGCCGCTTCGGCGAGGGGCTCGACGCCGCCGACGAGGCCCGGGACCTCGCGCACCGCCTGGGCGACCGCCGCGCCGAGGCCCACAGTGAGGCGAACAGAGGGCTGATGCTCTCGGAGCTGGGACGGTACGACGACGCCCTGCCCCCGCTGGAACGCGCCCTGTCACTGGCCCGCGAGGAAGGCTCGGTGCGGGTGGAGGCGGAGACCCTGACGACACTCGGCGTGCTGTACGGGCGGTGGGGCCGGCACCCCGAAGCGGCCGACGCCGCCCGGCAGGCCCTGCGGACCGCCCGCGCCCACGGCTATCCGACCTACGAGATCGTGGCGACCGCCGAACTCGCCGCCGCCCACATGGGGCTCGGGGAAAACGAGGAGGCTGGGTATCTCCTCTCGACAGCAAGGGAGTTGAGCGGCGACGGGGTCACCGGCCCCGGCGACGCCGGCCTGGTCCACGCGCTCCGCGCCAAGCTCGCCCAGCGGCTGGGCGACGCGGACGGAGCCCGGGTGTCCGCCCGGAGCGCCCTGCTGCTCGCCAGGTCGGGCGGGTCGCAGATCCGCCTCGTGCGGGTGGAGAACCTCGTGGCCGAACTCCACCTGGACCAGGGCGAGTACGAAGAGGCCCGGACGGCGTACGCCCGTGCGCGCACGAGGGCGGCGGCGATGCGCTTTTGTCCCGCCGAGGCGTCCGCGCTGCTCGGTCTGGCCCGGGCCGCCCGAGCCCTGGGCGATGCCGAGGCGGCAGACGAACACGAGTCCCGCGCGACGGAGTTGTACGACTCCATGGGAGTCCCGGAGCGCGCCCGTACCTGACCGGCGGCCGGGCGGTCCGTGTCGCCGTGTCACGGACCGACGAGCGCCGCAGTGTCACGGACCGACGAGTGCCCCCGCGGCACCCACCGGTGACACCGCTCCGGCACCCACCGGGGACACCGCTCTGGCACCCGCCGGGGACACCGCTCCGGCACCCGCCGGGGCGAAGAACCGGGCCGCCCGGTCGAGCGCCTCGCCGTCCTCCAGGACCTGGCCCGGCCGCGTGCCGTTGGCGAGCAGCACGCCGCCCCAGCCCATGCGCAGGTAGTCGGCGGTGTTGCGCAACGTGCCGACCAGTGGGTCGGCGAGCGAGGCGTCGGCCGACGCGTACGCGGTGACGCCCCACATCGTCTTGCCGCGCATCTCCTCCGTGAACCTCGGGCCGGGGACCCGCATCCACCCCGACCAGTGGTCCAAGTACAGCTTCACGTCCGCCGAAACGCTGTACCAGTACAGCGGGCTCACGACGACGAGGTCCGTCGCCTCGCGCGTCGCCTGCCGGAGCATCCCGGCGTTCCCTTCCGGCTCCTCGTACAGACCCGTGCCCGTGTGCCGCAGGTCCTCGAAGCGCGGCAGCGGGTGATCGCTCAGCCGGATCCACCGCTGGGCGAAGGACGCCGGAAGGGCCGCGGCGGCACGGCGGGCCAGCGCCTCGGAATTGCCGTCCGGGCGCGAACTGCCGACGACGAAGAGGAAGGAGCGGGAAGGGCTGGAGGAGCGGGAGGAACTGGAGGAGCTGGAGGACCGCGAGGAGTGCATGGCGTGACTTTCCCGAGTGGCGAACGGTGAAGAGGGCGACGGCACAACGATCGCGCGTGCCGGTCCCCCCGGCATACCGATGCGATACCGGCCCCCCCGGAGCGAGCGCCTACCACGGACAGCGGGCACCCTCCCCCTGACGGCGTCGGCCCGGACCCGATACGCTGGCCGTCCATGGCTACGAGTACATCGCTGTGGACCTTCGCCCTCTTCGTGGGGCTCCTCACTCTCACTCCTGGGCTCGACACCGCCCTGATCCTGCGCACCTCGGCCCTCGGCCGGCGCAGGCGGGCATGGGGTGTCGTCCTCGGTATCCAGACGGGCACCCTCACCTGGGGCGCCCTCACTTCCCTGGGCGTGACCGCCCTCCTCACCGCCTCCCACCTCGCCTACGAGACGCTCCGCTGGGCGGGAGCCGCCTACCTGGTGTGGATGGGCGCGCGGATGCTCCGCGACACCTTCAAGGGCCGGACGCCGGCAGCGGACGACCTGCCGGAAACTCTGCCCCTCGGCGGGGCGGACTCGATGGCCGGCGGCTGGCGGCAGGGAGCCCTGACCAATCTGCTCAACCCGAAGATGGGCGCGTTCTACGTCGCGGTCCTGCCCCAGTTCATACCGCCCGGCGCCGACCACTTCACCGCCGGACTTCTGCTGACGAGCGTGCACATCCTCCTCGGGCTGGTGTGGTCGGCCGTGCTGATCGGCTGCGCCCGGCTCCTCGGCGGCTGGCTCCGCAAGCCCGGCGCCCGCCGGCTGCTCGACCGGGTCACCGGCAGTGTCGTGGCCGGATTCGGCATCCGCCTGGCGTTCGGCGAGTGAGGCGGCCGGCCGGGCCGTGGTCCGGGTCGTCCGCTCAGGCGGGCGTGTAGAAGGAGGCGACCGCGGGCTGCCCGGTGTAGTTGGGACCCGCCGCCGGGTCGCCGCCGAGATAGCGGAACGGCAGCTCCGCCGTACGCCCTCCCCGGAGGGTGAGCCGGTGGTGGCGGGGGGCGTATTCGTACCCGGCCGCGCGCAGCGCCCGTACGGCGGCGCGCCCGGCCGGAGCTCCGTCGGCCCAGCGGATCGAGTCCGGGTCGAAGTGCGCCACCAGCAGCCCGTCGTCGGTCACCCAGGACGCGGCCCGGGCGAGCAGGCCGAGCTGGTCGCCGACGTAGTGCAGACCGTGCACACAGGTGACCAGGGCGTACGTCCGCTCCGGCGTCCAGCTCGCGACGGAGGCGACGACCCGTTCCAGACCGGGCGGCGCCGGCAGGGGTGCCATCGGCCCCACCAGGTCGACGCCGGTGACCACGGCGTCCGCCGGAAGCACGGACACCGCCTCGTGCAGCGCCCGGCCCTCCCCGCTGCACAGATCCAGCCAGGACGGGCAGGCGGGGCGGGAGAGGAGGTGGGCGAGCGGATCGAAGCCGAGCTCGCGGGCGTAACTGTTCACCCCGGCGAGCCCACGCCCGCGGTTCATCGTGTTGTTCGCCACGACGGGGGAGCGCTCCAGCACGTCCTGGGCGACCAGCCGGCGTCCAGAGTGTTCAGGCTGTCCGGCTCCGGGAGGCACGGAGGCCGCACGCGGTCCCGCCGGGCCGGGAGCCACGGCGGCCGGACGCGGCCCCGTCCGGCCGGTGTTCTCCGTGTCCCGCCGCATCCCCGGTGTCCTCGTCACCGGCCCATTCTGCGGCCTCGGGACCACCCCTGTCCCCGTGGTTTCCGCACCGGCCGCCCACCGTGCGAGGGGCTCGTTCCAGCAGGTCGGGGAAGGGCCGCTACCATCCGGCGTGACCCAAACGAGCAAACCGGATGTACACCGCAAGCGGATATTCGCCGACCTGACCCCGCTGCGCACCTCCCCCGACTACCGGCGGCTGTGGTTCGGCAACACCGTGTCCTGGATCGGGCAGGGGATGACCTCGCTCGCGGTGTCCCTCCAGGTGTACGACCTCACCGGGTCCGCCTTCTCCGTGGGCCTCATCGGCTTCTGCTCGCTCGTACCGCTGGTGGTCTTCGGCCTCTACGGAGGAGCCATCGCCGACACGATGGACCGGCGCAAGCTCGGACTCGGCAGCTCCACAGGATCGTTCCTGCTCTCGGCGGTCCTGGTCGCCTCGGCCTTCGCGGGAGTGGAGCAGGTCTGGCTGCTGTACCTGATCGTCGCGCTCCAGGCCGTCTGCTTCGCGCTCAACTCCCCGGCCCGCAGCTCGATGATCCCCCGGCTGCTGCCGCCCGAGCAGCTGCCCGCGGCCAATGCGCTCGGCTCCCTCACCAGCACCACTGGCACCCTCGTCGGCCCCATGCTGGGCGGCGTCATCGTCGGCTGGTGGGGCTACCGCGCCGCGTACACCGTGGACGTGGTCACCTTCACCGCCTCCCTGTACGCCATGTGGCGCCTGCCCGCGATGCTGCCGGACCGGAGCACCGAGGCCCCCGCGGACGGCGACGTCTCCGGCGCCGGGGCGGCACAGCGGCCCGAGCGGGCCTCCGTGCTGGAGGGGCTGCGGTTCCTCGGCACCCGCCCCAACCTGCGGATGACCTTCTTCAGCGACCTCTGCGCGATGGTGCTCGCGAGCCCGAAGGCGCTCTTCCCCGTCGTCGCCATCGTCTGGTACGACGGTGACGCGCGCACCACCGGACTCCTCGTCGCGGCCCCGGCGTTCGGCGCCCTGCTCGGAGGCGTCTGCTCCGGCTGGCTCGGCCGGATCAGACGGCACGGGCTCGCGGTCGTCTGCTCCGTCGCCGGCTGGGGTGCGGCGATCGCCGCCTTCGGCCTCACCCGCCAGCTCTGGCTCGGCATCGTCTTCCTGGCCCTGGCGGGCTGCGCCGACACCTTCTCCATGGTCTTCCGCGGCACCATGCTCCAGGCCGCCGTGCCGGACCGGATGCGCGGGCGCCTCCAGGGCGTCTTCATCGTGGTGGTCGCCGGTGGCCCGCGCCTCGGCGACTTCCTGGCCGGTTCCGTCGCCGATCTGGCCTCCCCGGGCGTCGCCGTCACCGGCGGCGGCATCGCCTGCGTGGTCGCGGTGCTGCTGCTGGCCGCGAAGTGGCGCGGTTTCCTCCGCTACGACGCCCGCGACCCGCAGCCCTGACGGCACCGGACCCCCGGCCGCCTGGTGCCCCGGCCCGCAGCCCGCGACGTGGCGGCGGCGGGCGGTCGTGGACGCGGGCTGTCCGGGATGCGGGACGTGGTTGTCGGGCGGGCGGCGGGCGGATCAGGATGCCTCCATGGCCCCTGCCCCGGTTTCGCGACACCCCGTGGTCCTGCCGCGTGTCCCGGCCGCGAGCTGTCGGGCCGAGCGCTGTCGCACCGCGCGCTGTCGTACGTACCGCTGACGCGTGACCGCGTGACCGCGTGACGCCCGCCCTGCCCCTACCGGATGCGTACGGGCCGCCGGGCCGCTCCCGCCTCCCCTCGTTCCCACCGCTGCCGATCGGGGTCCGCCATGTCCGAGAGCTCCCTCCTGCTGCACTGGTTCCTGCCCACCGGCGGCGACGGCCGCGATCCCGGCGGGGTCACCGCCGTACAGGGCCGGACCAGTTCCGCCACCCGCCGCCGCGCCGACATCGGGTACCTCGCGCAGGTCGCCCGCGCCGCCGAGACCGCCGGGTTCCACTCGCTCCTCACCCCGGTCGGGCTGGGGTGCGTCGACCCGTGGATCCTCAGCGCCGCCCTCACCCAGCACACCGATCGGATCGGCTTCCTCGTCGCTTTCCGCGCCGGGTTCACCAGCCCGACCCTCCTCGCCCAACAGGCCGACGCCTTCCGCCGGTTCGCCGGTGGCAGGCTCTCCCTCAACGTGGTCACCGGCGGCGACCCCGCCGAACAGCTCGCCTACGGGGACGCGTTGCCGCACGACCAGCGGTACGCGCGCACCGACGAGGTGATGTCGGTGCTGCGCGACCTGCTCGACTGCAAGGAGGTCGACCACGACGGCGAGCACCTGCGGATCGAGGGCGCCAAGCTCACCGACCCGGCCGTCCAGTACCGGGTTCCCCTGTACTTCGGCGGGGCGTCACCCGCCGCCGAGGCGGTCGCCGCCCGCCGGGCCGACGTCCAGCTGCTGTGGGGCGAGCCGCCCGCCGCCATCGCCGGGCGCATCGCGCGGCTGCGCGCGGCGGCCCCCGCCCTGCGGTACGGAATCCGGCTGCACGTCATCAGCCGGGACACCTCCGCCGAGGCGTGGGCCGAGGCCGACCGGATCCTCGCGGGCATCGACCCGGAAGCGGTACGGGTCAGCCAGGAGCGGTTCGCGCGGATGGACTCCGTGGGCCAGGCCCGGATGACCGCCCTGCACGGCGGCAGCGCCGACGCCGCGAAGCTGGAGATCTCCCCGAACCTCTGGGCCGGCATCGGCCTGGTGCGCGAGGGCGCCGGTACCGCACTGGTCGGCTCGCACGACGAGGTGGCCGCCCGGCTCGACGAGTACCGGCGGCTCGGCGTCGACGAGTTCGTCCTCTCCGGCTACCCCCACCTGGAGGAGGCCTTCCGGGTCGGCGAGGAGGTCGCCCCCCGCCTCCGCGCCCTCGCGGAGGCCGTCTGAGCCGCCGGACACCACCTACGAGGTCTCCGGCGCCTCACCCACGATCCCCCGGGCGATCCCCAGCGCCACCAGGTCCTGGGGTCGCAGACCGAGCTGGTCGGCCGTCTCGTCGGCGCGGGACGGGGGGCGCTTGAGGATCGCCGCCGCCAACTCCGGTGCGATGACCGAGAAGTAGCTGTCCGCCGTCACATAGGTGCGACCGGGGGCGGCCAGCGCGAGCGCGCCGCCCGAACCGCCCTCGCCGATCACCAGCGTGGTCACCGGCACCCGGGCCTCGGCGACCGCCGCGAAGGCCCCGGCGATCGCCGCCCCCGCCCCGGCCCGCTCGGCCGCCGCGTCGTTGGCGGCGCCCGGGGTGTCGATCAGGGTGAGTACGGGGATGGAGAGCCGGTCCGCGAGCCGCAGGACCCTGGCCGCGGTCCGGTAGCCGGCCGGTCGGGTCGGGGTGCCGCACTGCGCGACGTACGCCACCGGCCGGTCCCCGTGCAGCCCGAACCCGCAGAGCGTCCCGGGGTCCGTGCCGCCCGTCCGATCGCCGTGCAACGGCAGCCGGTACGCGAAGTACGCGTCCAAGTACGCCTCGGCGCGCGGCCGTTGCGGGGCGCGGGCCAGCGCCACGGCCTCCCGGCCGGTCGCCGGGAGCCGGGTCCGGGAGAGCGCCTCGGGCACCGGTGCGGGCAGCACCCCGGACGCCCGCCCCCCGGACTCCGTACCGCCCCTCAGTACCGCCAGCCACCGGCCCAGCACCCCCGCCAACCCGGCCTCGTCCACCACCGCGTCGACCTGCCCCGCCGCCCACTGCCCCTCGGCCGTGTACGCGTACGGATCGGCGTCCGGCGGGCGCACCCGCGAACCGGCGAACCCGACCTGCGCGCCCGGCAGCGCCAGCACCACGTCGGCCCCCGCGCCCACCGTGGCCCAGCCGCCGCCGGTCGTCGGGTCCCGCAGGACCGCGAGCTGCGGCAGCCCGGCCGCCCGCAGCTCCGCCGAGGCGCGGGCCACCCGCTGGAGCTGGGTGAGCGCGACCATGCCCTCCTGCATCCGGCTGCCGCCGGTGGCGACCAACGAGACCAGCGGCAGCCGCAGTTCCCGGGCGAGGGTGTAGGCGGCCGTCAGCCGGTCCCCGGTGCGCTGCCCCAACGAGCCGCCCAGGAAGCCGAATTCGAAGGCGAGCAGCACGCAGGGCTGCCCGCCTACCGAGGCCGTGCCGTGCACCACCGACTCCGTCTCGCCGGTCCGCTCCCCGGCCCGGGCCCGCGCCTCGCCGTAACCGCTCCAGCCGAGCGGCCCGTCCGGCGTCCGGGTGGAGCCGGGGTGGTGCTCCTCGCCCGGAGCGGGCCGTTCCTCGAAGGAGTCCGCGACGGTGGCGATCGCCCCGCGCGCGCTCCGGCGCGCCGGCCGCTCAGCCACCGTGGCCCCGCCCCTCGGCCGCCGCGGGGGCCGCCAGGGCCCGTTTCATGATCTTGCCCAGGTCGTTGCGCGGCAGGGCGTCGAGGAGGCGGACGACGCGGGGGCGTTTGTGCGGGGAGAGGAGCTTCGCCACGTGGTCCGCCAACTCCGCTTCTCCGGGGGGTGCTTGCGGGTCGGCCGGCACCACCCAGGCGACGATCCGCTCGCCGAGGTCCGCGTCCGGCTCACCGGTGACGGCGGCCTCGGCCACCCCGGGGTGGTCGAGCAGGGCGTTCTCGATCTCGCCCGCCCCGATCTTGTAACCGCCGCTCTTGATCAGGTCGGTGGCCTTACGGCCGACGATCCGCACGTACCCGTCCGGGTCCACCGTGGCCATGTCGCCGGTACGGAACCAGCCGTCCCCGGTGAACGCGGCCGCCGTGGCGTCCGGCCGGTTGAGGTACCCGCTGAAGAGGTTCGGGCCGCGCACCTGGATCTCGCCGATCGCGTCGGGCCCGTCCGCCGGGGAGCCGTCCTCCTCCACGAGGCGGAGCTCCACCCCGGTGAGCGGCGGGCCGACCGTGCCGGGCCGGGGGAGACCGTCCGCCCGGACACCGGTGTTCATCAGGGTCTCCGTCATGCCGTACCGCTCGATCACCCGGCGCCCGGTCGCGGAGTGGAGGCGCTCGTGGTCGTGGACCGGCAGTGCGGCCGAACCGGAGACCAGCAGCCGTGCCCCCGCCAGCGCCCCGGACAGCGCGGCCGCGGCCTCCCCGCCTGCGGCGAGCACCTCGGCGAGGCGGTGGTACATGGTGGGGACCCCGAACAACATGGTCCCTCCGTCGGCCAGTTCGCGGGCCACGCCCTCCGCGGAGAACCTCCCCAGGTGGCGTACCGAACCGCCCCGGCGCAGCGGCCCCAGCACGCCGAGGACCAGCCCGTGCACGTGGAACAACGGCAGCGCGTGCACGAGAACGTCCTCGCCTGTCCATCCCCAGGCGTCCTCCAGCGCGTCCAGCGAGGCGGCCACCGCCCGGCGGGGGAGGATCGCGCCCTTGGGCGGTCCGGTGGTCCCGGAGGTGTAGACGATCAGCGCGGCGCTCTCCGGACCGGGCTCGTCGGGGACGGGCGCGGGCCCGGGACCGACCGGTACGTCCGCGTCCACCAGCACGTCGATCCGGGGGAGCGCGGCGAGCACCTCCGGCAGTACGTCCTCCGGCCCGGCGAGCACGGCGGCGGGGGCGCTGTCGCCGACGATGTGCGCGAGTTCGCGCGCGCCCGTCTTCGGGTTGAGGGGTACGGCCGGCACGCCCGCGAGGAGCGCGGCGACCACGGCGACGGCCGTCTGCGCCGACGGGGTCGCCCAGACGGCGACCCGCCCGCCCGCCCCGGCGATCCGAGGCCGCAGCGCCCCGGCGAGAGCCGCCAGGCGGGCGTACGAGAGGGAGAGATCACCGAACCGGACGGCCTCCCGGCCTTCCGTGCCGACGGGGGGATTCAGGAGCGCGGGAAGAAGTGGCGTCACGCCCGGCAGCTTAAGGGCCACACGTACCCGCCCGGACGGCGAACGCCGGCAACCCCGCCGAGACCCGCTCAGCCCGGGTCCCGCCGGATGTTCCGCATCCGCCCGTACGCGTACACGCAGCCCGCCAGCGCGAGATCGGAGAGCAGCATGAAGCCGATCGAGTACGAGCCCTTGGCACTGTAGATCGCGCCCATCACCAGCGGCGGCACGAACCCGCCGAGGCCGCCCATCGCGCCGACGATGCCGGTCACGCTGCCCACCTTCGGCTGCGGGGTCACCTGGGAGACCAGCGCGAAGACGCTGCCGCTCGCGGTGCCGAGCCCGGCCGCCATGGCGAGCAGCGCGATGGTGCCGACCGGGTTCAGCGCCGGGTCGAAGGCCTGGACGATCGCCATCAGCGCGGCCAGCAGCAGCGCCGCCGCGGTGACCAGCGCCGGGTGCAGGTGGTCCGACAGATAGCCGCCGACCGGCCGGAAGACGACGGTGACCAGCGCGAATCCGGCGGCCTTGGTGCCCGCGTCGGTGGGGGACATCTCGTACCAGGTCTTGAGGTACGTCGGCAGATAGACGCCGAACGCCACGATGCCGCCGAAGCCGATCGCGTAGAGCGCCGACAGCTCCCAGGTCACCCGCAGCTTGCCCGCCTCGGTGAGCCGGTGGACCAGGGTGTCGGCCGGTACCGGCCGGTCGGGGCGGTCGGTGATCAGGAAGGCGGCGAGCAGGGCGTACACCACCAGCGCGCCCGCGACGACCAGGAACGGCAGGTTGTCGCTGTGCTTGGCGATGCGCGGGGTGAAGTACCCGGAGAGCGCCACACCTCCCATGCCCATGCCGAAGACACCCAGCGCGAGCCCCCGGTCGGAGGGCGGGAACCACGAGTTGACCAGCGGGATGCCGATGGCGAACGTGGTGCCGCCCAGCCCCAGCAGGAATCCCACCGCGAGCATCGCCCCGTACGAGTCCTTCGCCGGGATCAGCAGCAGGACCGGCACGATGGTCAGCGCCGACACCGCGGGAAACATCAGCTTGGCCCCGTACTTGTCGGTCAGCGCGCCCACCGGGATGCGGCCGAGCGAGCCGACGATGACCGGCACGGCGACCAGGAAGGACTGCTGGAACGAGCTGAGCCCGAGCCGGTCCTTGAACTCGCCGGACAACGGGGAGACCAGGTTCCACGCCCAGAAGGTCAGCGCGAAGCCGATCGTCGCCACGATCAGGTTGCGGTACGCGGCGGCGGAAGGCTTCGCCGGCGTCGGGGCGGCGGGCTGCTCGGGGGCTGCTGTTTCCACGGCCCCAGTCAAGACCGCCCGCCCTCGGCGGGCCCGCCGGACTGCTCCGAGCGGGGGACCGCCCCGGCGCGTCGTCCGCGTCCCGCACGCTCACGCCCGGTGCGCGGCCGTATGCGCACCGTCCCCTCCAGAGTCGGTTTTGTCCGAATGCTGCGACAATCGCGGTATGGACCGGCTGGACAGAGAAATACTCGCCATCCTCCAGGAGGACGCCCGGATCTCCTACCGGGACCTGGGCGTACGCGTCGGGCTCAGCGCCAACGCCGCGGGCGACCGGGTGCGCCGGATGCGCCGCGACGGGGTCATCCGCGGCTTCACGGTGATCGTGGACCCCGCCGCCGACACCCGCTCCGGACTCGTCGTCTTCATCGACGTCTCGCTGCGCCTGGACACCACCAACGAGGAATTCGAACGCTCCGTGCTGACCCTGCCGGGCATCACCGAGGTGGTCCACCTGACCGGTGGCCACGACTACCTCGTGCGGGCCACCGCCGCCGACCCCGGCGCCCTCGACAGCCTGCTGCGACGCCTCAAGCGGGACGCGGGCGTCGCCCACTCCATCACCCGGATCGCCCTGCGGGCCGCCCCTGCCCACTGACCCGGCCGCACCGGCGGGAGCTCAGATCGGCGCCTGCCAGGTGACCGGCGGCGGACGCTCCCCGTGCTCGTCCTGCCCGTCGTCCGCGACCAGCAGCCGCACCGCGCGCCGCCCGTCCGGCAGCCGTACCGTCGCGTCCACCTCGACCTCGATCGCCGACACCCCCGTCCGGCGGTGCGCGGCGGCCAGCGCACTCCGCAGGGTCGCCAGCAGCTTCCCGGCCGCCGGTTCCACCACCAGCGCGTCCACCGGGCCCGCGAACTGCACCGACGGCTGGAAACCGAGCAGCGCCGAAGCGCCCGCCGTCTCCCGCAGCACCCGCCCCCGGAACGTCGTCGGGGCGTCGGCGGGCGGCTGCTGGAGGGCGAAGATGGTGGTCCGTACCTCCTGGATCGTCGAATCCAGCTCGTCCACGGCCCGCACCAGCAGGCCGTCCGCCTCCACGGCGTCGCCCCGGTCCCCGGTCCACTCCGGGGACTTCGTCGCCGCCACCGCCCGGCGGCGGGCCGACTCCAGCGTCATCTCCGTCGCGAAGAGCCGCTGGACCACCAGATCGTGCAGGTCCCGGGCGATCCGGTCGCGGTCCTCGTAGACCGCGAGCTGCTCCCGGTCGTGCTGGGCGTCGGCCATCACCAGGGCCAGCGCCGCCTGCGAGGCGAACTGGGTCGCCAGCTGCCGGTCCGCCGCGGTGTAGGGCCGGCCGCCCCGCAGCCGGGGCAGGGCGAGGGTGCCGATCAGCCGGCCGCCGCTCTCCAGCGGCAGCATCATGCTGGGCCCGAACCGGTGGCGCACCGAGGTCGTCATCAGCGGGTCGGTCGCCGCGTCCTCCATGAACACCGGCTCCCCGCCCAGCAGATGGACGAGTACGGGGGAGCCGGGCGCGATCGTGGCACCCAGGATCCCCTCCGGGTCCTCCATCGTCGACACGGTGACGATCTCCATGCCGCCGTCCTCGCGGGACTGGAGGATCACCCCGGCCGCCGCCTCGGCGAGCACCCTCGCCCCCTCCGCGACGGTCTGGAGCGCCTCGGCCCGGCTCGTCCCGGTGAGCAGTGCCGTGGTGACGGCCGCCGACCCCTGGAGCCAGCGCTCCCGCTGGAGGGCCGATTCGTAGAGCCGCGCGTTGCTGATCGCGATGCCCGCCTGGGAGCCCAGGACCCGCAGCAGCGCGTCGTCCGCGTCGGTGAACGGCCGTCCGCCGCTCTTCTCGGTGAGATAGAGGTTGCCGAACACCTCGGTGTCGACCCGGACGGGAGTGCCGAGGAAGGTGTGCATCACCGGATGCCCGGGCGGCACCCCGACCGAACGCGGATCATGGGTCAGATCGTCGGAGCGCAGCGGCCGGTGGTCGTGGATCAGCGCGCCGAGCACCCCCTTGCGCCCGTCCGGCAGCGGACCGATGCGCCGGCGTTCCTCGTCGCCGAGGCCCGCGGTGTACAGCTCGGTGATCCGGTTGGTCTCGGGGTCCAGCACCCCGAGGGCGGCGTAACGGGCGTCGGTCAGCAGGGACGCGGTGTCCACGATCTGCTGGAGCGTGGTGCCGAGACCGAGATCGGTGCCGACGCTCAGCACCGCCTCCAGCAGTTCCGGCAGCCGCGGCGCGTAACCGTGCGGTGCGCCCTCCGGCCGGTCGTCGTCCGGCTCGCCGGGACCGTCCGCCGCGGCCGCTCCGTGGGTCTCCTGCGGCCCGTCCGCACCGGTGCCGCGCTCCCGCGCCATCCGCCTCGCCCCAGCCGCGCGGGGCGGTCAGCCGACGAGCGGGTTGAGGACCATGGGGGCGATCGTGCCGTCCAGCATCGCGCCGAGGCCGAGGATCGAGCAGGCCTCGGGCCGCTCCGCGATGGTCACCGGCATCCCGGTGGCCGTCCGCAGCAACTGGTCGAAGCCCGGCAGCAGCGCGCTGCCGCCGACCATCATGATGCCCCGGTCGGCGAGGTCGGCGACCAGATCGGGCGGGCAGTCCCGCAGCACCCTGCCGAGGCCGTCCACCACCGCGGTGAGCGGGGTGTGGATCGCCTGCCGCACGGCGGCCGTGTCCACCTGCACCGAACGTGCCAGCCCCGTCGCCACGTCACGGCCGTGGATCTCGGTCACTGCGGGCCCCTGCGAGGTCAGCCCGTTGCCGCTGAGGGCCAGCTGGAGGGGGCGCACGGACTGGCTCGGCAGCATCAGCTGGTGGTGCTGGCGCAGGTGCTGGATCACCGCGTTGTCGATGGTGTTGCCGCCGATGGGGATGCGCACGGCGGTGACGATCGAGCCCAGCGAGAGCACCGCGATCTGGGTGGTGGCCGCACCGCACACCATGATCATGGTCGCGGTCGGCTGCTCGACGGGGAGTCCGCAGCCGACGGCCGCCGCGATCAGGGTGTCCACCAGCTCGACCCGGCGGGCGCCGAGTCCGACCAGGGTCTCCACCGTCGCGCGCTGGGCCAGCGGGTCGCTGTCGTGCGGGGTGCAGGCGGCGGCCCGCAGCCGGGGCTTGCGGCGCAGCTGACGGCGGAGCTTCTCGCCGATGAGGTGGCGCAGCATCCGCTGGGCCATCTCGATGTCCACGACGGTGCCGCCGGAGACGGGCCGGGCCACCCGGATGTACGCGGGGGTGCGGCCGGTCATCTGCTCGGCGAGCGCGCCCACCGCGATGAGCGATCCGGTACGGGTGTTGACGGCCACGACGCTCGGTTCGTCCACGACGAGCCCGAGCCCCTTCACGTACACGCGGGTGCTCGCGGCCCCCAGGTCGACGGCGATGTGGCAACGGCGCAACTGCTCAAGGCTGACGGTCACGGCGGTTCTCCCGAGAGCGCTGGAGGTGTCCCGGCGGCGGCCGGCTCTCCTTCGCATCGTGGGCGGGGCGGGGAGCGGGCGCGCGCTGAGGTACGCCGGAAGTGGCCCGCCGCACCGGCCCGACAGGGCCGTCCGTCAGCCGGGCAGCAGGCGCTGGAAGAGGCCCCAGGTGAACTCGGCGACGTACGGGGAGCCGGTCGCCGGGTCCGTGAAGGCGAGCGCCCAGCGGGTCGGCGCGCTGCCCTCCATCGGGCGGACCGGCGCGAAGGCCCGCGCCACCTCGTCCACCGTGCAGGACCAGGGGGTGAGGTCGGCCGCGCTCCGCAGCTCGGGGCCCGGGGTCCCGGGCGCGCGGACCAGCCAGGCGTTCCACACGGCGCCGCCGGGCGCCGCCATCACCTCGAACCGCAGATCGGGCCAGAGCGGCAGAGGCCAGGTCAGCGCGGAGCACTCCAGATCGCCGACCTTCCGCCGGACGGACCGCTCGGGCTCGCCGAGCACGGAGCGGTACCGGCGGAGCACTCCCCGCCCGCCCGGCCCGCGCACCATGGCCTGCCAGCGGCGGTTCGCCTCGCGCGCCTCGGCGAGGGTGGCGCTCAGCTCGTGCCGGGCGTCCTCGGCCAGCTCCGGCTGGTGGTCGGCCATCCGGCGGAGCAGGACGAGCTGGAACTGGAGCGGCCCGAAGGGAGCGGCGGCGGTCATACCGTCCATCCTGCCCGGCCGTTCAGCTCTCCGGACCTCCGGCGGCCCCGGCCACCAGGTCCTCCAGGGCCGTGCGGTCGCCGTCGGGCCCGGCGCCGATCATCCGGCGCAGCAGGTCGCGCAGCACCGTGCGCTCCGCCTCCGTCAGACCGGCCAGCGGCTCACGGGCGAAGTCCAGCGCCTCGCGCAGCCGCACCGCGGTGGTGCGCCCCCTCTCGGTCGGGGCGGCGAGCTTCACCCGCCGGTCGTGCGGGTCAGGGCGGCGCTCGACCAGGTCCCGTGCCTCCAGCCGGTCCACGATGCCGGTCACGTTCGACGGTTCGCACTTCAGCTTCTGCGCGACACGGCGCATGGGCATCGGTTCCAGGGACAGCAGACCCAGTACCCGGGCCTGGGCGCCGGTGAGCGAGAAGGATGCGGCGGCCCGGTCGTACTCCTCGTGGTAGCGCGCCACGACGGTGCCGATCAGCTCGACGACTTCGAGGGTCAGAGGATCCGTGCGCGGGGTGGTCATGACACTCAGGATACCCAGTTGCTTGACAAGATGAAATATTCAGGAGCATGGTTGTTTCATGTGGTGAAGCTTTATGTGGTGAAGCTTTTCCGTGCCGTGCGCCCCGTCGTGCGCGGACCCCGCACCCGTACCCCCACACCGAGGAGAACCCGAGCCCATGTCTGCAGCACTTCCCGCGTCCAGCCGCGAATGGCACCTCGTCGCCCGCCCGCACGGCTGGCCGAAGCCCGAGGACTTCGCGCTGCGTGAGGCGCCGGTGTCGGCTCCCGCCGAGGGCCACGTCCTCGTCCGCAACCTCTACTTCTCGGTCGACCCCTACATGCGCGGGCGGATGAACGACGTGAAGTCGTACACCCCGCCCTTCCAGCTCGACAAGCCGATGGAGGGCGGCGCGGTCGGCGAGGTCGTCGCCTCGAACGCCGAGGGCATCGCCGTCGGCGACCACGTCCTGCACGGCCTCGGCTGGCGCGAGTACGCCGACGTCCCCGCGAACCGCGTGGCGAAGGTGGACCCGGACGTCGCCCCGCTCTCCGCCTACCTCGGTGTGCTCGGCATGACCGGTCTCACCGCCTACGCCGGCCTCTTCGAGGTCGCCTCCTTCAAGGAGGGCGACGCGGTCTTCGTCTCCGGCGCCGCCGGAGCCGTGGGCAGCCAGGTCGGCCAGATGGCCAGGCTCAAGGGCGCATCCCGCGTCATCGGTTCGGCCGGCTCCGACGAGAAGGTCAAGCTCCTCGTCGAGGAGTACGGCTTCGACGCGGCCTTCAACTACAAGAACGGCCCGGTCCGCGACCAGCTCCGCGAGGCCGCCCCGGACGGCATCGACGTCTACTTCGACAACGTCGGCGGCGAGCACCTGGAAGCCGCGCTCTCCTCGTTCAACGTGCACGGCCGCGCCGCCATCTGCGGCATGATCGCCCAGTACAACAGCACCGAGCCGACCCCGGCCCCGCGCAACCTCGCACTGGTCATCGGCAAGCGGCTGCGCCTGGAGGGTCTGCTCGTCGGCGACCACACCGCGCTGCGGCCGAAGTTCGTCGAGGAGGCCGCCGGCTGGCTGGCCTCGGGCGAGCTCAAGTACCGCGAGACCACCGTCGAGGGCATCGAGAACGGCTTCCACGCCTTCGACGGCCTGATGCGCGGCGAGAACACCGGCAAGATGATCGTCTCGCTCGTCTGAACGGCAGGACCGTTCGTCCGGCCGCAGGACCGCCCGCGCCGACCGCAGGACCGTCCGTCACGGACACCGTCCGTACTCGCAGGAGGAATCCCCGTATGAGCATCCCGAACATATCCGTCGCCTACACCGCCGTCGCCACCGCCGAGAACGGCCGTGACGGCCGGGTGTACTCCGACGACGGCAACCTCGACGTCGTCGTCAACCCGCCGAAGGCGATGGGCGGCAGCGGCAACGGCACCAACCCCGAGCAGCTCTTCGCGGCCGGCTACAGCGCCTGCTTCCAGAGCGCCCTCGGCGTCGTCGCCCGGCAGAAGAAGATCAGCATCGCCGGGTCGACCGTGACCGCGTCGGTCGGCATCGGCCAGGCGGACACCGGCGGCTTCGGCCTGGAGGTGGCGCTCACCGTCTCCATTCCGGACGTCGACACCGACACGGCGCGCGAGCTCGTGGAGCAGGCCCACCAGGTCTGCCCGTACTCCAACGCCACCCGCGGCAACATCAAGGTCGACCTCGTCGTCGCCTGATCCCGCCGCACCACGCACGGCAGGGCCGCACCCCCGTACCGCGGGGGTGCGGCCCTGCCTGCTGCGGTGACGGCGTCAGTTGGCGAAGTACAGGTACTTCCAGGCGCCGTACGTCGTCGAGTTGACGTTGTCGCCCGACGCCCCGTCGACGTAGGTCGCGCGGATCCGGGCACGGATGCCGACCTCGCCGGGTGCGGGGATCCATACGTCGGCGCGGCCCGCGGAGTCGAGTTCGAAGAACTCCGCGTCGGCGGCGTACCAGCGGCCCCCGTAGTAGACCTCCAGGTCCAGGCGCTCACTGCGGCCCGGATAGGCGGACATGACCGTGGTGATCACCGGATCGGTGTTCTTGTGGAACCAGTAGTACGGCGTGGAGCCGATGTTGCCGGTCCGGAAGTAGCCGGAGACGGCCGTGGACACCCGGGCCCGGGTCCACACGGTGGACTGCACCGACTTCGGGGCGTAGACGCCGTCGCCCTTGAAGACCGCCGTCACCGTGGTGTCACGGGTCAGGTCGACCGTCGTGGAGATGTTGCCGGCGGAGTTGACCACCGCCGTCTTCACCAGCTTGTTCGGCTTGTCCGTGCCGAACGGGTTCACCCAGATCTCGACCGTGCGGTTCTTGTACGTCGAGCCGAGGTGGGCGGTGAAGGTAACGTCGGCACCGAGGTCGTAGACACCGCCGTTCTTGTTCAGCGTCAGCGGCGCCGCCGAGCGCGAGACCGTGACGTTGTCCGAGGCGCTGACGGACGCGTGCCCGGCGTCACCGGCGTAGGACACCGCGTAGGTGACCGTGCCGCCGAGGGTGGGCGTGTCGGTGAACGAGTAGGTACCGTCCGCCTTGACCGTCACGGTGGGCAGGATGCGCCCGGTGAGGCCCGCGTCGGAACGGGTGACCTTGAGCTTCGACCCGGCCGGCAGAGCAACCGACGCCGACAGGCGGCCCGTCACCGTGAGCTTCTTGGCGCGGGTGGCCGTGGACGGGGCGTTGACCGTCAGCGTCGGGACGTTCTTCGTCGGGTCCGTGAGGGCCCTCAGCAGGTAGCCGTTGCTGGTCTTGAGCAGCGCGAACGCGCGTGAGGAGTCCGGCGCCCAGGTCAGGTTCGCCCCGCCGAGGACGCCGGTGGGGTAGGTACGCAGCGGTGTGACGGCATTGGGCCGGTAGACGGCGATGTTCGTGCCGACGAGCTGGGCCACCAGGCCGTTCGGTGCGATGTCGGCGCGCTGGCCGCCCGGGTAGGAGCCCGCCGGGCTGAAGGCGCCGCCGCCGTAGGCGATGCGGTCGGTGCCGTTCACCAGGACCTGGCCACCCGGCACCAGGTCGATTTCACGGAGATCGGGGACCATGGAGCCGCCCCCGGCGTGCCAGGCGGTGAGGAGAGGGGTGGCGCCGGACACGTCGACGACGGCCATCGAGCTCGGGGTGCTGCCCGTCTCGCCGATGGCCAGCACGCCCGGGGTGCCCGGGTCCGCGTCGAGAAGTCCTCCGCCCCAGATGCCGATGGTGGCGGCGGACTTGGGGAACAGGCCCAAGGTCACCGCCGTTCCGGTCGCCGGGTCGACGGCCGGGTCCACCGAACCCAGATCGCCGTCCCACTGGTCGCCGTAGGTGAACCAGAGCTTGCCGCCGGTGAAGGCGACGGACCGGGGCCCGCTGCTGGTCGCGACCGGGTGGCGGGCCAGCACGTCGAGGGTGGCCGCGTCCAGCGCCACGATCTCGTGCGTGGACGGGAGTGCGGCCCAGAGGGTCAGGCCATCGTCGGAGACGGCGAGATCACCGATGCCGGAGAGGCCGCCGACGGAGTCGACGAGGGTACCGGCGTAGTCGGTCGCGACGATCTTGCCGGAGGAGGAGTCACCCGCGTAGACCCGCTGGAGCGGACCGTCGGCCACCAGGCCGACGGGGTTGGTGACATAGGCGGAAGCGGCCGACGCTGCGCCGGCCGACACGACGGTCAGAGCCGCCGAGCTGAAGAGGACCGCGAGCGTCGTCGCGGTCGAAATGCTGCGCGTTCGCACAGGTATGAAGCCCCCACGAGGAAACCCGGCACAGGGCCGGGGAGTTGGGATGGCCGCGCGGCACCCGGATGCGACCACGGTGAGTGGAGAGGCGGCCGGGGCGCGGCTTTCGGTGTGCAGCGTATGGCACTCCCGTGGAAACTCTGTGTGATTTTCTGATCTTCAATAGTGGTTAACCGGGAGGCCATGAAGGTTCCATCTCCCGCTCGGAAAGCCCTTCCCGCAGGGGCCGTGGCGCACCGCACGGGACCGCCGCCACCCGGTGGTCCGGATCGCTCCGGTTACACCGCGCGCGGGCCCCGGAGGACCGGCACGTACCCTGACGCCATGAGTGATCTCGCGGCCGGATTCGGCTACTTGCTGAAGGGGCAGCGCTGGGTCGGCCGGCACGGCCGCTGGTTCGGTTTCGGTCTGCTTCCCGGACTGATCACCCTCGTCGTGTACGCGGGCGCACTCGTCGGACTCGCCTACGGCGCCGACGACTTGGTGGACTGGTCCACCCCGTTCGCCGACGACTGGTCCTCGCCCTGGCTCGGCCTGCTCCGCAACACGCTGACCGTGCTGCTCTTCGTCTTCGGCCTGTTCCTGGCGGTCATCACGTTCACCGCCGTCACGCTCCTGGTCGGCCAGCCGTTCTACGAGTCGCTCTCCGAGGAGGTCGACCGCAGCGAAGGCGGCGCGGTCCACGAGTCGGGGCTGCCGCTCTGGCGCGAACTCTGGGTCTCCGCCCGGGACTCCGTCCGCATCCTCGTGCGGGTCGCCCTCTACGGCGTCGTCCTCTTCGCCCTCGGTTTCATCCCGGTGGCCGGGCAGACCGTCGTACCCGCCCTGGGCTTCTGTGTCTCCGGCTACTTCCTCGCCGAGGAGCTCACCTCCGTCGCCCTCCAGCGCCGGGGCCGCGATCTGCGTGCCCGCCTGGCGCTGCTGCGCGGCCGGCGGATGCTGGTCCTCGGGTTCGGCGTCCCGCTGACCCTCGCCTTCCTGATCCCGCTCGTCGCCGTGTTCCTGATGCCCGGCGCGGTCGCCGGGGCGACCCTGCTGGTCCGCGACCTCGTCGACGCGCAGGCAGAGGCAGAAGCGGAGAACGCAGGGGCCACACGGCCCGCACCCGTCACCTCGCTCGTGAAGACCGAGGACGAGTAACCGCGCCACGTTGGGGTGCCGTTGCGGCGGTCGACGCCCGGACTTCTCCTGGCGTACGCAGGGTACGAACCTGCCCCGCCCGGTGGACGGTGCGACAGGACCCGCCCCCGGCACGGGTCTCGGGTCTCGGGTCTTGGGTCTTGGGCCCCGGGGTTCGAGCTTCGCTGTCTACTCCGCCTGCCCCATCACTCGTTCGAGGGGCCTGGAGAGGCGTTCGGGCCGACGCTTGAGCTTCGGGATTCGGGGGTCGGGATGCGAGGTCCGGGATTCGAGCGGTGTTGTACATCCGGGAGGTAGGTAAGGGGGTTTGGGGAAACCTCCCCTCCCTCCCACCCCGTCACGGCCAGCAAGTATGACTAATGGTGAACGAGTTGCAACGGAGAGTCGCGTCTGCTTACGGTGCCCCCAACGAAACGACCCCGACGCGGTGTTGGAGCACCAGGCCGGGGTCTCACCAAAGATCGACAACCCTTAGAAAGACCGATCTCATGGCTACCCAGCACTCTAGCTCTGCCCCGCCCGCCCTCGCAGCTTCCCGCCCGTACCGCAAGGCGCATCCGGGTTACGGCAAGCAGTCCGTCTCCGGCCAGGAGCCGCCCCACGCCGCCGACTTCGCCTTCCTGCCGGAACGGGAACGGTATGTCGCCGGATATGTCGACCACCTGCCGGACGGTGCCGCCATGGACATCAAGTCGCTGGCCAAGGACCTGCCCCTGTACGGCCAGATGGCCATCGGCACCGCTCTGCGTGCGCTCGCTCTGGCCGGGCATCTGCGCCGGATGCGCTCCCGGTTGGAGCTGGACGGCGCGAGCCGGTGGGTGACGCTCACCTTCTGGTCGCGGACCGCCCGCGACAACGAGTGGTGGACCGCCCGCCTCGAAGCGGAAGCCGCCGCACAGGAGCAGGTCCCCAGCCCTGAACCGGTCGTGACCTCGCAGCCTGTCGTGCCTCGGCAGCGCACCCCGCAGCGCGCGTCGGACGGGCGGCCGGAGGCTGACGCGGCCGCCGCCGCAACTCCGGGCCCGAACCCGCCGGAGGCTCAGCCGCAGGAACACCAGGAACCGGCTGCGGCTGCCGTTGGCGCCGCCGACGGCGCGTCCGGTCCGTCCCCCGCCTATCTCGCCCTGGCCGAACTGGGCCGCCGGGAGCCCCGCTTGACGCTCTCCGCCGCCGACTGCCAGGTCCTGGAGCCGCTCGCCGCCGCCTGGTTCGCACGGGGCGTCAGCGCCGAGTACCTGACCTCGGCGCTCACCGCCGGGCTGCCCGAGCAGGTCGGGTCACCCGTGGGGCTCGCACGCCGCCGCCTCACCGACAAGATGCCGCCCCGCCTGCCCGCCGCACCGACCCCGCCGCCGGTCCCGGCTCCGGGAGGCCGCCCCGCCACCCCGGTGCGCGGGCTCCTGGTCGAGTGCACCGACTGCGGCCGCCCCGGCCGGGCCGAGGCACTCCCGGACGGCCTCTGCGCCCCCTGCCGTACGGCCCACCAAGCGCCCGGAGCGGCCGACGCGGCGGCCGCCCCGGAGCCTGCCGAACGCGATGTCGCGGCCCTCGTCGCCGGTCTCCGCAACCTGATGCGCAGCCCCTGACGGGCGCTGGGTCCGTGGCCAGGCAGTCGGCGAAGTCCCGGCCGCTCAGGCCCCGACGTACGCCGCCAGGTGCTCGCCCGTGAGGGTGGATCGGGCGGCGACCAGGTCGGCCGGGGTTCCCTCGAAGACGATCCGCCCGCCGTCGTGCCCCGCCCCGGGACCGAGGTCGACGATCCAGTCGGCGTGTGCCATGACCGCCTGGTGGTGCTCGACCACGATCACGGACTTCCCCGAGTCCACCAGTCGGTCGAGCAGACCGAGCAACTGCTCGACGTCGGCGAGGTGCAGACCCGTGGTCGGCTCGTCGAGCAGATAGATCCCGCCCTTCTCGCCCATGTGCGTGGCCAGCTTGAGGCGTTGGCGCTCACCGCCGGAGAGGGTGGTCAACGGCTGCCCCAGGGTGAGGTATCCGAGCCCGACGTCCACCAGCCGGGCGAGAATCCGCTCCGCGGCGGGCGTCGCCGCCTCGCCCTCGGCGAAGAACTCCCGCGCCTCGGACGCCGACATGGCCAGCACCTCGCTGATGTCCCGCCCGCCGAGCCGGTAGGCGAGTACCGCGTCCTGGTAGCGGCGGCCCTCGCACTCCTCGCAGACCGAGGCGACCCCCGCCATCATCGCCAGATCGGTGTAGACGACCCCGATGCCGTTGCAACCGGGGCACGCACCCTCGGAGTTGGCGCTGAAGAGCGCGGGCTTCACGTCGTTGGCCTTCGCGAACGCCTTGCGGACCGGGTCCAGCAGCCCGGTGTACGTCGCCGGGTTGCTCCGCCGCGAACCCCGGATCGGGCTCTGGTCCACCGACACGACGTCCCCGCCCCCCGCCTGCCGGGGGAGCGCCCCGTGCACCAGCGAGCTCTTGCCCGAACCGGCGACCCCGGTGACCACCGTGAGCACCCCGAGGGGCAGGTCCACGTCGACGTCCCGCAGGTTGTGCGTCGAGGCGCCCCGGATCTCCAGCACCCCGGTGGGCTTCCGCACCTGTGTCTTGAGCTCGGCCCGGTCGTCGAAGTGGCGGCCGGTGACCGTGTCGCTCTTGCGCAGGCCCTCCACGGTCCCCTCGAAACAGACCGTGCCTCCTGCCGTACCGGCGCCGGGGCCCAGGTCCACCACATGGTCGGCGATGGAGATCGTCTCCGGCTTGTGCTCCACCACGAGCACCGTGTTGCCCTTGTCCCGCAGCCGCAGCAGCAGGCCGTTCATCCGCTGGATGTCGTGCGGGTGCAGCCCGATGGTCGGCTCGTCGAAGACGTACGTGACATCGGTGAGCGAGGAGCCGAGATGGCGGATCATCTTCACGCGCTGCGCCTCGCCGCCGGAGAGCGTGCCCGCCGGGCGGTCGAGCGAGAGGTAGCCGAGGCCGATCTCCACGAACGAGTCGAGGGTCCGCCCCAAAGCGGTGAGGAGCGGCGCCACCGAGGGCTCGTCCAGACCGGCCACCCACGCGGCGAGGTCGCTGATCTGCATCGCGCAGGCGTCGGCGATGGAGACGCGCGCGATCTTCGAGGACCGCGCCCCCTCGCTGAGCCGGGTGCCCTCGCACTCGGGGCAGGGGGTGAAGGTGACCGCGCGCTCCACGAACGCCCGGACGTGCGGCTGGAGCGACTCCTTGTCCTTGGAGAGGAAGGACTTCTGGATCTTGGGGATCAGCCCCTCGTAGGTGAGGTTGACGCCCTCGACCTTCACCTTGGTGGGCTCCCGGTGCAGGAAGTCCTGCATCTCCTTCTTGGTGAAGTCGCGGATCGGCTTGTCCGGGTCGAGGAAGCCGGACTCGGCGTAGACCCGCACGGTCCAGAAGCTGTCGGACTTCCAGCCGGGGATGGTGAACGCGCCCTCGGCCAGCGACTTGGAGTCGTCGTAGAGCTGGGTGAGGTCGATGTCGGAGACGGTGCCCCGGCCCTCGCAGCGCGGGCACATCCCGCCGGTCCGGTTGAAGGTGGCCTTCACGGCCTTCTTGTTGCCGCGTTCGACGGTGATCGCCCCGCTCGCCCGTACCGAGGGGACGTTGAACGCGTACGCGCTCGGCGGACCGATGTGCGGCTTACCGAGGCGGCTGAAGAGGATGCGCAGCATCGCGTTGGCGTCGGTGGCGGTGCCGACGGTGGAGCGGGGGTCTCCGCCGAGCCGCTGCTGGTCGACGAGGATCGCGGTGGTCAGGCCGTCGAGCACGTCCACCTCGGGCCGTGCCTGCGTGGGCATGAAACCCTGCACGAAGGCGCTGTACGTCTCGTTGATCAGCCGCTGCGACTCGGCGGCGACCGTGCCGAACACCAGGGAGCTCTTGCCCGAGCCGGAGACGCCGGTGAACACTGTCAGCCGGCGCTTGGGGAGTTCGACGCTGATGTCCTTGAGGTTGTTCACCCGCGCGCCGTGCACCCGGATCAGATCGTGGCCGTCCGCCCCGCGCTCCTCGGCCGACCGTCGATCCGTCCCCTGGGCCCTGCTCATACTGTCTCCTCCTGCGGTGCGCGTTCCGGCGTGCGATGGTCTACGGCGCGATGGGCGCGCGCGTCACTTCTTGTTCTGGGTGAAGCGCAGCATGTTGCCCGACGGGTCGCGGAAGGCGCAGTCGCGGACGCCGTAGGGCTGGTCGAGCGGCTCCTGGAGTACCTCGCCGCCGCCCTCGCGGATGCGCTCGAAGGTGGCGTCGACGTCGTCGGTCGAGAAGATGACCCCGCGCAGCAGGCCCTTGGCGAGGAGTTCCGCCACGGCCTGCCGGTCGGCGGGCGAGGCGCCCGGGTCCGCCAGTGGCGGCTCCAGCACGATGTTCACGCCGGGCTGCGAGGGGGAGCCGACGGTCACCCAGCGCATCCCCTCGAAGCCGACGTCGTTGCGGACTTCGAGCCCGAGCACGTCGCGGTAGAAGGGGAGCGCCTTGTCGTGGTCGTCGACGGCGATGAAGCACTGGGAAAGGTTGATGTCCATGCGTTTCACGCTACGGGCGGGGTCATCGTTTCGCTTCTCCATTCCTGACCGGTCTCGTGTTGATCTTCGCGACGCAGGCGGGGACGGCCGCGCCCGCCTCGTGGGAGCGGGCCCGGTAGGCGCTCGGGCTCTCGCCGACCAGCTCGGTGAAGCGCGAGCTGAACGACCCCAGCGAGGTGCAGCCGACCTCGAAGCAGACCTCGGTGACCGACAGGTCGCCCCGCCGCAGCAGCGCCTTCGCCCGCTCGATCCGGCGGGTCATGAGGTAGTTGTACGGGGTCTCCCCGTAGGCCGCCCGGAAGCTGCGGGAGAAGTGGCCCGCCGACATCAGGGCGGTACGCGCCAGCGCGGGGACGTCGAGCGGCTCGGCGTACTCGCGGTCCATCCGGTCGCGGGCCCGGCGCAGTCTGCGGAGGTCTTCCAACGACGTCATCCGGCCACCTTCGCACAGTGCCCGCCGGCCGCGCACGGCTCTTCGGCAGATGCGGAGTACCGGTCATGGGCATGATCGCGCCGATCCCGGGTACGTACCGGGTCCGGGACGGTCCACGCACGGAGGAGCCCCGCAGCGGACCTGACACCGCTGCGGGGCTCCTCCCACGTCCCGCTCGTCTTCCGGGCGGAGCTCAGCGCACGGAGAAGCCGTACTCCGTCGTCGAGACGTACTCCTCGCCCGGCCGCAGCACCGTGCTCGGGAAGTCCGGCCGGTTCGGCGAGTCCGGGAAGTGCTGGGTCTCCAGCGCGATGCCCGCGGACGGCACGAACGGGCCGTCGCCGAGGTGGTCGGCGGTGTACAGCTGGATGCCCGGCTCGGTCGTCCGCACCGTCAGCGCCCGCCCGGAACCCGCGTCGTACAGCTCGGCGGCGACCTCGGCGAGCCCGCCCGGGGTGTCCAGCACGTAGTTGTGGTCGTACGCGGGGCCCACCGGCTTCGGCGTGCGGAAGTCGAACCGGGTGCCGTCCACCGGGGCGAGTTCGCCGGTCGGCAGCGAGGCGTCGTCCACCGGGGTGATCCGCCCGGCCGCGATCCGCAGCTCGTGCCCGAGCGCGCTGCCGGTGCCCGCACCGGCCAGGTTCCAGTACGTGTGGTTGGTGAGGTTCACGACGGTCGGCGCGTCGGTCGTCGCCCGGTAGCCGATCCGCAGCGAGCCGCCCGGCTCCAGCGTGTACGTCACCGAGACCGCGAGCCTCCCCGGGAAGCCCTCCTCGCCGTCCTCGGCGACGAGGCGCAGCTCCACACCGCCGTCCACCTCGCGGGCTTCCCAGACGCGCTTGTCGAAGCCGCGCGCCCCGCCGTGCAGCTGGTTGGGGCCCTCGTTGGCGGTCAGCCGGTGGGTGCGGCCGTCGAGCGTGAAGGAGGCGCCGCCGATGCGGTTCGCGTACCGGCCGCAGACCGCGCCGAAGAACGGCGAGGCATACGTCGTGTACCCGGCGAGGTCCGGCAGCCCGAGGACGATCTCCCCGGCGGTCCCGTCCCGGTCCGGCACCTCGACGGACTGCACGATCGCGCCGTACGTCAGCAGACGCACCCGGCTCCCGTCGCGCTCCAGGGTCCAGCGCTCCACGGACGTGCCGTCCGGGAGGGTGCCGAACGCTTCGCTGCTGATCGTCGTCGTACTCGTACTCATGATCGGACTTTACGCTGGTGGGGCGGCTGCCGTGACATTGCGGTAGGCGATCTCGGCCAGCCGGGCCTGCCCGTCGCGCCCCGGGTGGAACCAGTCCCACGGGCTGAGTTGGGCGCCGGTGAACGGATAGTCGTAGACCGCGTCGCCGTCGTACCGGCAGAGCTCGTCCTTCGCGCACACCTCGCGCAGCACCTGGTTGTACTCCACCACCCGCTCGCGCACGGCCGCCCGCCGGGCGGTGGCGGCGGCGCCCATGTCGTCCGCGTCCGCCAGCATCGCCTTGCAGATCCCGAGCTTCCAGACCTGCTTGCCCAGCGGGTTGCGGCGCCCGGTCGACCAGAGCCGCCACAGGTCCGGCACGCTCGCCACGTACACCTGCGCCTTCGGGGCGGCGGCCCGCAACTGCCGCAGCGACAGGTCGAAGGAGAACCGGAAGTCCGCCACGGGGGTCATGGACGCCACCGAGCCCCGGCAGGCGTCGTTGGCGCCCATCATCACCGTCACCAGCTCCGGACGTTCCCGCGCCGCCTCGGCCATCTGCTCCGGCAACTGGGCGATCCGGGCGCCCGACACGGCGTGGTTCCAGCTGTGCGCCGCCACCTCGGACGGGCCGAGGAGCCGGGCGGCGAGACTGCGCACCGCGCCGTCCGTCCCGGTGGCCCAGGAGACCTCGGGACAGTCGGCCAGCACCGAGCAGGCGTCGAACCCCCGGGTCATCGAATCGCCGACCGCCGCGACCGAGGCGGGGTGGCGGTTCCACACCGGACCGGCGGGCGCGGCGGCCGTCGCGCGACCGGCGCCCTTCGGCGCGTTCTGCGCGCCCCCGTCCGCTCCGCCGGAACACCCCGTCAGCGCGAGTGCGCCGGCGCACGCCCATGCGGCCATTCCGGTGACGGCCGTACGGGAACGACGACCCGACCGTGTGCGTTCCGGCATCCCTCAACCTCCGGTCGTTGCTGGCCTATGCCCCTGGTCATGGCCCCCGGCACAGCCCGTACGCGCAGGCGTGCGCCGGGCGCGCTCCGCCGGGTGAAAGCGGCCGAACAAGGGGCCCCGGACCGACCGTACGTCACACGCCCGGCCCCGGCGCACGGTAGCTTTTTCCGGGAGAACCAGTGAGGCCCGCCCGCCCGCGCCCCGCACGGGAGGTCCGGTAAGTTACCTCACGTCACATACTGTCCGTTTTCTGGAGATTATCTCCCGATGCTGTTTACTGATGACAACCTCGGGAGCCGGCCGGGAACAGGCGGTACGGGCGCGAGGCCGCTGGGGAAGGCGTACCTCGTCCCACACGGGAGGTTCCGGTGACGACACGTGGAGTCCTGTACGTACACTCCGCACCGCGCGCGCTCTGTCCGCACATCGAATGGGCGGTGGCGGGCGTACTCGGGGTGCGGGTCCAGTTGGACTGGATCAGACAGCCGGCCGCGCCCGGCACCTGGCGGTCCGAGTTCTCCTGGCGGGGCCGCACCGGCACCGCCTCCGAACTCGCCTCCGCCCTGCGCGGCTGGGACCTGCTGCGCTTCGAGGTGACCGCCGAGCCGTGCGCCACGGCCGAGGGGGAGCGCTACAGCTCCACCCCGACGCTCGGCATCTTCCACGCGGTCACCGGCATGAACGGTGACATCCTCGTCCCCGAGGACCGGCTGCGGGCCGCGCTGACGCGCTCCCTGCGCGGGGAGTCGGACCTGGAGGCGGAGGTCGCCGGGCTCATCGGCAAACCCTGGGACGACGAGCTGGAGTCCTTCCGGCACGCCGGAGAAGGCGCCCCGGTCCGCTGGCTGCACCAGGTGGTCTGAGGGCGGCGGTGCCTCAAGCACCGCGTCCCACATGCTGAATTGCCCGGGAGTGCGGGGCGCGGGCTGACTAGCCTGCGCCGCATGACCTTCCACGAGGTGCGCGGCGCCAGCCTCCGGTACGACGACTTCGGGCCCTCCGGCGGGCTGCCCGTCCTCCTGGTCCACGGCCACCCGTTCGACCGCACGCTCTGGGCCCCGCAGGCCCGGGCGCTGGCGGCGGCCGGGTACCGGGTGATCACCCCGGACCTGCGCGGCTACGGCGCGAGCGAGGTGACGGAGGGGACGGTGTACCTCTCCGACTTCGCGGACGACCTCGCCGCCCTCCTCGACCACCTCGGGCTCGCCGACGCGGTGGTGGGCGGCGTCTCGATGGGCGGTCAGATCGCCCTGGAGTTCCGGCGGCTGCACCCCGGACGGGTCCGCGCACTGGTCCTCTCCGACACCTCCGCGCGGCCCGAGACCGAGGACGGCAAGGCGTACCGCGACAAGGTCGCCGACCGGCTGACGGCCGAGGGCATGGACGGGTACGCCGCCGAGGTCATCGACAAGATGCTCGCCGACTACAACGTGACCGCCCTGCCCGAGGTGGCCGCCCGGGTGCTCGCGATGATGCGGGCCACCGACCCGCGCGGAGCCGCCGCCGCGCTCCGGGGCCGTGCCGAACGCCCCGACCTCCGGCCCGTGCTGGCCGCCGCCGACGTCCCCGTACTCGTCGTGGTCGGCGCCGACGACGCGTACACCCCGCTCGCCGACGCCGAGGAACTGTGCCACCACGCCCCGCACGCGCGGCTCGAAGTGATCGGGGGCGCGGGCCACCTGCCGGGCGCCGAGCAGCCCGAGCGGTTCAACGCCGTACTGCTCGGCTTCCTCGCCGAGCAGCCGGCGGACGCCCGCCGGACCGCACCCCATCCGCTGCTCGGACTCTTCCTCGCCGCCGCCGAAGGACGCTTCCCGCCCGTCGACGGCGGGGTGACGGTGCTGCCGCCCGTACCCGGCGGACCGGAGTGCTCCGTCGCGTTCACCGGCCACGCGGTCGTCGCCACCGCGCTGAGCGCCGACGAGGTCGCCGGGGCCGGACCGGACGGCTTCGGAGCCTCCCTCGCCCCGGACTTCCTGCGCCTGCTGGCAGGCCCGCACGGCACGGTCGGCGTCACCGACGCGACCCTCGTCGCCCGGGGAACCGGAGGCCCGCCGCGGCTGCGTCCGCTCGACGGCCACGACGACCACCCGCGCGTCCGGCACGCCCGACGGCTCCGCCGCGCCGTCCGGGTGTACGGGGACGAGCGGGGCCTGATCACCCTCGCCGAAGGGCTCGCCGGGCGCCCGGAACTCAGCATCGAACTCCACGATCCCGAAGCCCCCGCCCATGACGGGGTTCCCGGACGGGGGCGCGGTCTGCTGGCCGACGCCCTCACCCTCGTACCGGAGGGCCGGCCCGTCTTCGCGGCCGTCGCCCCCGGCAACGCCCGCTCCCTGCGCGGCTTCCTCGCCGCCGGGTTCGTGCCGATCGGCAGCGAGGTGATCGTCGAGCCCGGGCGGACGTGACCCCGCCGCCGGGCCCCGGACACGGCGAAGCCCGCCTCCCGGAAGAACCGGGGAGGCGGGCTTCGCCGTACGGACCGAGCGGAAACGATCAGACGCTGCGGAAGGCGAGGACCACGTTGTGGCCGCCGAAACCGAAGGAGTTGTTGATCGCGGCGATCGAACCCTCGGGCAGCGGCTGCGGCTTGTCGCGGACGATGTTCGCCGTCACGTCGTCGTCGAGGTTCTCGATGTTGATGGTCGGCGGAGCCATCCGGTGGTGCAGCGCGAGGACCGTGGCCACGGTCTCGATGCCGCCCGCGCCACCGAGCAGGTGACCCGTCATCGACTTGGTCGCCGAGATCGCGACGTGGTCGAGATCGTCGCCCAGGACCGCCTTCAGGGCCTTCAGCTCGGCCACGTCGCCCTGCGGCGTGGACGTGGCGTGCGCGTTCAGGTGGACGACCTCGGACGGCTTGAGGTCCGTGTTCTCCAGCAGGTTGCGCATCGCAGCGGCGATGCCCCGGCCGGTCGGCTCGGGCTGCGCGATGTGGTGGGCGTCGGCCGACAGGCCCTGGCCCAGCACCTCGCAGTAGACCTTGGCGCCGCGCGCGGCGGCGTGCTCGGCCGACTCCAGGATGACGACGCCCGCGCCCTCGCCGAGGACGAAGCCGTCACGGCCCGTGTCGTACGGACGCGAAGCCTTCTGCGGCTCGTCGTTGTTCTTGGACATCGCCATCATGTTGGCGAAAGCCGCGATCGGCAGCGGGTGGATGGCCGCCTCGGTACCACCGGCGACGACCACGTCGGCACGGCCGGTACGGATCATCTCGACGGCGTACCCGATGGCCTCGGCACCCGACGCACAGGCGGAGACCGGAGTGTGGACGCCGGCCTGGGCGTTGACCTCGAGACCGACGTTGGCCGACGGGCCGTTCGGCATGAGCATGGGGACGGTGTGCGGGGAGACGCGGCGTACGCCCTTCTCCTTCAGCACGTCGTACTGGTCGAGCAGCGTGATCACACCACCGATGCCGGAGGCGATGACCGTGCCCAGCCGCTCGGGGCGGATCTTGTCGTCCTCACCGGCCTTGCCGGTGAAGCCGGCGTCCGCCCACGCCTCGCGGGCCGCGATCAGCGCGAACTGCGCCGAGCGGTCCAGCTTGCGCGCGAGCGGGCGGGGCAGTACCTCGCCCGGGTCCACCGCGGCCAACGCGGCGATCCGGACGGGCAGTTCGGCGAAGCGCTCACCTTCGAGGGGCTGGACGCCGGAACGACCGGCCATCAACCCCTCCCAGGTCGATGCGGAGTCGCCACCCAGCGGAGTGGTTGCGCCGATACCGGTGACGACCACGGTGCGATTGGTCGAGTTCACTGGAAAATCTTCTCCACGTGTAGAGGGTCGTGAATCAGCGGCGCCACCGCCGGGTGGCGACACACGAACCGGCCTGGGATCAGGCCTGGTTCTTCAGGATGTAGTCGGCAGCGTCGCCGACCGTCTTGAGGTTCTTGACGTCCTCGTCGGGGATCTTGACGTCGAAGCGCTCTTCGGCGGCGACGACGACCTCGACCATGGACAGCGAGTCGACGTCCAGGTCGTCGGTGAAGGACTTGTCCAGCTGGACGTCCTCGACCGGGATACCGGCGATCTCGTTGACGATCTCGGCGAGACCGGTGACGATCTCTTCCTGCGTGGCGGCCATGTGGGCGCTCCTTCGGTGGTTTCTGCTGGGGTTCTTTATTCCGGACCGAGAAGTTCCGGTGACGCTGGAGATTCTCGTTCGGACCGGGCGAAAAGCCTTAGGGGAGAGTAACGACCGTCGCGGCGAACACGAGACCCGCCCCGAAGCCGATGACCAGCGCGGTATCGCCACTCTTCGCCTGCCCGGTCGCCAGGAGCCGCTCCATCGCGAGCGGGATCGAGGCGGCGGAGGTGTTGCCGGTCGTCTCCACGTCGCGGGCGACGGTGACGTTCTCCGGCAGTTTGAGGGTCTTCACCATCGAGTCGATGATCCGCATGTTGGCCTGGTGCGGGATGAAGACGTCCAGGTCTTCCGGAGCGACCCCGGCGGCGTCCAGCGCCTGCTGGGCCACCTTCGCCATCTCGAAGACGGCCCAGCGGAAGACCGCCTGGCCCTCCTGCGTGATGGCCGGGAACTTCTCCGGGCGCTCGGCGTGGAACTGGTCCCACGACACGGTCTGCTTGATGGTCTCCGACTTGTCGCCCTCGGAGCCCCAGACCGTCGGGCCCATGGCCGGAACCTTCGAGGGGCCGACGACCACGGCGCCCGCGCCGTCGCCGAAGAGGAAGGCGGTGGCCCGGTCCGACAGGTCGGTCAGGTCGCTGAGCCGCTCCACGCCGATGACGAGGACGTACTCGGCGGAACCGTCGACGATCATGCCCTTGGCGAGCGTCAGGCCGTAACCGAAGCCCGCGCAGCCGGCCGAGATGTCGAAGGCGGCGGGCTTGCCCGCGCCGATCTTGTACGCGATCTCGGTGGCGACGGCCGGGGTCTGCTTGAAGTGCGAGACGGTGGAGACGATCACACCGCCGATCTGCTCCGGGGTGATCCCGGCGTCGGCGATGGCCTTCCCCGCGGCCTCCACGGACATCGCGGACACGGTCTCCTCGTCGGAGGCCCAGTGCCGGGTGGCGATGCCGGAGCGGGAGCGGATCCACTCGTCGGACGAGTCGATCGTTTCGAGGATCACCTCGTTCGGCACGACACGGGTGGGGCGGTAGCCACCGACCCCCATGATGCGTGCGTACGGGGCGCCCTGGCTGGGCTTGATCTTCGACATGCTCGTGCTCCTTAGGCGGACGCGTGCTCGGAGATGAGCGCGCGGGCCGCGTCGAGGTCGTCGGGGGTCTTGAGCGCGAGGGTCCGCACCCCGGGCAGCGCGCGCTTGGCGAGCCCGGTGAGGGTGCCCCCGGGGCACGCCTCGATGAGCGCGGTCACACCGAGCTCCTTGAACCGCTCCATGCACAGGTCCCAGCGGACCGGGTTCGCGACCTGCCCGACCAGCCGCTCGACGACCTCGGTGCCGGTGGCGACCGTCAGGCCGTCCTTGTTCGACACGTACGTCACGGTGGGGTCGGCGATCTCCAGGCCCTGGGCCGCCTCGCGCAGCCGCTCGACGGCCGGCGCCATGTGGTGCGTGTGGAACGCCCCGGCGACCTTGAGCGGCACCACGCGGCGCACGCCCTCCGGCTTGTTCTCGGTCAGCGCGGCGATCTGCTCGGCCGTGCCCGCGGCGACGATCTGACCGCCGCCGTTCACGTTGGCCGGAGTCAGCCCGAGGCTTTCGAGGTGCGGGACCGTGACGTCCGGGTCGCCGCCGAGCAGCGCGGCCATGCCGGTCTCGGTGACCGAGGCGGCGTCGGCCATCGCGAGCCCGCGGGCCCGGACCAGGCCGAGCGCGGCCTCGTCGCCGAGCACACCGGCCCAGGCGGCCGCGGTGATCTCGCCGACGCTGTGCCCGGCCACGACGGCGGGGGAGGCGTTCAGCGCGGACGCGGAGAGGAGGCCCGCGGCCACCAGCAGGGGCTGGGCCACCGCCGTGTCACGGATCTGGTCGGCGTCGGCCTTCGTGCCGTAGTGGGCAAGGTCGAGCCCGATGGCATCCGACCAGGCCCCGATGCGGTCAGCGGCACCGGGGAGGTCGAGCCAGGGAGTCAGGAAGCCGGGCGTCTGAGCGCCTTGGCCGGGAGCGACGAGTACGAGCACCCTCACACTCTCTCTTGCGGACGGTCCCGTACGCCCGTGGGGACAGGGACGAAGAACCGTCAGGGGAATTGTTGAAGTCCGACAAAAGTCTAGGACTGGCGATCCCGAGCGGCCAAGCGCCCCAGAATCAGCGCGATCCTGAGCGTGAACGCGGAGCGTACGTCCGACGGCGACCAGCCGGTGACGTCCGTCACACGTCGTAGCCGGTAGCGCACGGTGTTGGGGTGCACGAACAGCATCCGGGCGGCGCCCTCCAGGCTGCTCGCCTGCTCCAGGTAGACACTCAGCGTCTCCAGGAGCGCGGACCCGGCCTCTTCCAGGGGGCTGTAGATCTCCTCCACCAGCTGGTCGCGCGCGGCAGGGTCTCCGGCCATCGCGCGCTCCGGCAGGAGATCGTCGGCCAGGACCGGACGCGGGGCGTCCTGCCAGGCGACGCACGCCTTGAGCCCGGCGGCCGCCGCCTGCGCGGACCGGGTCGCCGCCAGCAGGTCCGGGACCACGGGCCCGGCGACGACCGGACCGGCCGCGTACGGGCCGATCAGGCTCTTCGCCACCTGGAGCGGGTTGTCGCTGCCGCCCGCGATGACCACCAGACGATGACCCAGCACCCCGGTCAGCACCTGCACCTTGGAGCCGCGCGCGGCCCGCCGGATGGCCTCGACCGTCAGTTCGCTGTCCCCGTCCGGGGCGGTGCCGAGGATCACGCAGACGTGCTCGGGGGAGTTCCAGCCGAGCGCGGCGGCCCGGGAGACCGCCCCCTCGTCCGCCTCGCCGGACAGGACCGCGTTGACCACGAGCGATTCCAGCCGCGCGTCCCACGCACCGCGCGCCTCGGCCGCCTGCGCGTAGACCTGGGCGGTCGCGAAGGCGATCTCCCGGGCGTAGACGAGCAGGGCCTCCCGCAGTACCGACTCGTCGCCCGGTGCGGCGACCTCCTCGATCGCCGTCTCCATGACCTCGATCGTGGTGCGGACCATCTCGACGGTCTGCCGCAGGGTGATCGCCCTGGTCAGCTCGCGCGGGGCCGTGCCGAAGACGTCGGTGGAGATCGCCTGCGGGGTCTCCGGACGCCGGAACCACTCGGTGAACGCGGCGATACCCGCCTGCGCCACCAGGCCGATCCAGGACCGGTTCTCCGGGGGCATGGCCCGGTACCACGGCAGCGTCTCGTCCATGCGGGCGATGGCGTTCGCCGACAAACGGCCGGAGGACTGCTCCAGCCGTTTCAGGGTCGCGGCATGCGGATGGGCGTCTTTGGCGGCGCGCTGCGCGGGATCGGGTCGGGACACGAGACAAGACTGCCTTATCCGGGCAGGGGGACGGAGGGGCGGGGCGGGCGAGAGGCGCGCGGGACGTGGCCGTACGGTCGGATTCCGGCCGTCGTGGGGAGCGCCGGCCCCCGGGCGCACGGCTACCGTGGGGGCGTGATGTCCGTACACCGCGCGCAGAGCCGGTACGAGGGCGGGGACCGGGCGGCGGGGATCGAGTCCCGGCACGCCTTCTCCTTCGGTTCCTTCTACGACCCCGACAACCTCCGCTTCGGCGCGGTCCTCGCCTGCAACGAGGAGCGGCTCGCCCCCGGCGCGGGCTTCGACGAGCATCCGCACAGCCACACCGAGATCGTCACATGGGTGGTGGAGGGCGAACTCACCCACCGGGACTCGGCCGGTCACACCCGGGTGGTGCGGGCCGGAGACGTACAGCACCTCAGCGCGGCGGCCGGGGTGCGGCACGTCGAACGCAACGACGGCGAAACGCCCCTGACGTTTCTTCAGATGTGGCTGGCGCCGCTGGAGGCGGGCGGTGAGCCCGCGTACACCGTCGTCCCCGGCATCGCCGACTCCACCCCGTACGCCCTGCCCGCCGCCGGGGCGATGCTGCACGTCCGCCGGCTCGCGCCGGGCGAGCGCGCGGCGGTCCCGGACGCGGTACGGGTGTACCTGCACGTGGTGGGCGGCGAGGTCGCCCTCGGCGGCGAACACCTCGGGCCGGGCGACTCGGCCCGGATCACCGGGGCCGAGGGGCTGGAACTCCGGGCGGAGCGCGCGGCCCAGGTGCTGGTCTGGGAGCTGACGGGCTGACGGGTTGACGGGGTCCCGTTCGTCCGGCGCCGGTGGTGAGCCGTCCGGGCGCCCTACAGGACCTGCGCGGCGGCCTTCAACTCGGCCAGCCACTGGTGGTAGTTGTCGATCGTCTCGACGAAGTACCTCAGCTTGCCGGGCCACACTTCCTCGCTGTCCGCGTGCTCGTCGCGCGCGGCCGTCAGCTGCGCCAGGTCGGCGGGGGCGACTTTGGCCCCTGCGATGCCCTCGCGCAGGGCGGGGCCGTCGCCGGCCACGAGGATGTGCGCCGTACCCGCTGCCACGGCCATCTGGACCGCGGTTGCCGCGTCCCGTACGCCCTGCGGAGCCTGGTGGGTCCTGAGCCCTTCGCCCGCGCGGTTGACGTCACGCATGCGCTTGGAGCCCACGTCCGCGAAGACCGCACGGGCCTGGCCGAACTTCCCGCCGCGGTCGGCCGGGTTCAGGTTGAGCGGACGGGCGGTGGTCTTGTGGAGGGCCGCGTCGTTCGTGTCGGCCGTGGACGTCAGGACCTCCTGGCTGTGGACCTCCCAGCCCCTCGGCCCGGAGTACAGGATGTTCGTGACCTCGGGCAGGGTCTTGTCGAGTTCGGGGCCCATGTACTCGGAGTCGCCGAACCAGTCCGTGGTGCCACGCGTGTGCTGGAAGTCCAGCGAGTCCGCCATCCGGCTGCCCGGCGACTGGTAGTGCCAGGCGCGGAACATGTCCGGTCCCTCGGAGCTCCCGGTGACGGCGAAGGCGCACCCGTTCATCGTCGCGGTGAAGACGAGGTTCGCTCCCCGAGCCTCCCCCGGCTCCCGCGGGATCTCCTGGTGGCCCACCTCCGTCTCCGGCCTCTTCGCGCCACCCGTGAGATAGGGGACGTACGAGGAGCGGAGGTAGTTGCCCTCGGGCTGGGCGGGCGGCAGATCCGGATGGTCGACGAGCTCTTCCAGGAACGAGTGCTGCCTCCGGTACTCCTCGTCGGCCACGTACATCTCCAGGGCCGGGGTCAGCAGGAACGCCCTCCGGGCGGCGGTCTCCCTCCGCCCGTCGGGCGTCAGGACGAACCAGTGACGGGGAAGGCCGCCCAGGATCCTCCCGAGTCCGGCATAGGCATCCTCCAGTGCCGGTCGGCTCCGGCGCTCCCGCATGCCCGTCACCACGTCCACGGAGAGCAGATGGGCCGCCAGGAATGCTTGCGGATCGTCCGTCAGGTCCTCCTCCATCGTGCGCTGCACCATGACCCCGGACGCCCCCGGGGCGGTCCGGAGGGCGGTCCGGAGGGGCGCGGCCCCGTGCGCGGCGTCGTGCGCGGTGTCGTCCGCCTGACGCTGGACCGGAGCCGGGCCCGACACGATGCGCGCCGCGTTCGCCTCGGCTTCGCGCTCGAAGCGGTCGGAGGGGTCCGAGATCCGCAGCCCCGAGCCGTCGTCCGTACCCGCGACCGGACCCCTGCTCTGCTGGATCACATGGGTCAGCTCATGGGCCATGGTGCGCCGGTCGGCCCCGCCCTTGCCGATGACGATGTGGTTGCCGGCGGTGTAGGCGGCGGCCCCGACCTCGGCCGCCGACGCCTGGGCGGCGGCATCGTCGTGGACCCGGACGCCGGAGAAGTCCGCGCCCATCCTGGGCTCCAGATCGGCGCGGAGGGCCGAGTCCAGCGGACGACCGGCTCCGCGCAGCACGTCGGGCACGGTCGAGCGCTGCACCGCGGGCCGCTGCTCGCTCCCGTGCCCGCAGTCCGCGCCGTGCCGGTGCTCTCCCCGGGCCCACGGATGCCCCGCCCGCAGGAGCATCTGCACGACGGCCTGGTTGCCGATGCTCGACTGCAGCGGGAGCGGACCGCCGACGTGCGGCGGGGCGGACGGCCGGCGCCACCCGGAGGCCGGTGCGGCTTTCGCGCCGGACCGCTCGTCCGTGTTCTCCCGGCCGCCCACTCGCACAACAAACTCCCTGGCTCACTGCGGCAGTCCCCGTCCGCAACCACATCCGGACATGCGCAGGAGCCGGATGCCACGGGTCGACTCCGAGGCGTTCCAAGGGGTTACCGGGCACCGTGCCCGTACAGACACCGCAAGCCGCCCTTTGGGGCAAAGGCGTCCGGAGTCGGACAGGGGTGGTGGCCGGAGGTGGGGGCGGTGTGGGTCAGCCCGCCGGGGCGGCGAAGTAGTGCCCCTGGCCGAGGTCGTCGAGGAGGCCCGGCCGGCTCGGCCGCCAGTCCAGCAGGGCGCGGGTGCGCTCGCCGGTGGCGGGGCTGTCGAGGGCGAGGAGGTCGGCGAGCCAGGTGAAGTGCGCGGCGGCGTCGGCGGGGGCGACGGACTCCACGGGCAGGCCGAGGTGGCGGCCGATCACCTCCGCGACCGCCCGGATCGGCACCCCCTCGTCGGCGATGGCGTGCAGGGTCGAGCCCGCCGGAGCGTTCTCCAGCGCGAGGCGGAAGAGGCGCGCGGCGTCGTCCCGGTGCACGGCGGGCCAGCGCTGGGCGCCGTCGCCGACATAGCCGGAGACCCCCTTCGCGCGGGCGGTGGCCACGATCGCGGCGAGGAAGCCGTGGTCGCCGTCGCCGTGGACGGTCGGGGGCAGCCGGAGGACCGAGGCGCGGACGTCGCGGTCCGCGAGGGCGAGGGTCGCGTGGGCGTTGGCCAGCCGGCTCGCCGGGCCGGTCGCCGGGACGCCCGCCGGGACGCCCGCCGGGACGCCCGCACTCTCCGTGTCCGTTCCGGGGGACGGCTGCCCGTCCTCCTCGGTCGCGGTCCGGCCGGGAGCCAGGCCCAGCACCCCGGAGGCGATGACCAGCGGACGGCCCGAGCCGGCGAGTGCCTCGCCGAAGGCCTCGATGGCGTGGCGGTCCGCCTCGGCGGCGGCCCCGAACCCGCCGCTGAACGCCAGGTCGTGCTTGAAGGCGAGGTGGATCACGCCGTCCGCCTCGGCAGCCGCGTCGCGCAGCAAACCGGGGTCGTCGAGCGAGCCGCGCAGCACCTCGGCGCCCGCCTTGTCGAGCGCGGCGGCGGAGCTGTCCGAGCGGGCGAGCCCGACCACCTGGTGACCTGCGGAGATGAGTTCCGGAACGACCGCCGAGCCGATCCAGCCGGACGCGCCGGTGACGAATACACGCATGGGAGAGCCTCCAGGGAGGGCGGTGCGGAGACGAGTCGACGTCTCGATGTCAGTGACTGTCGTTACGCTCATCAACGTACACCTGATGTCAGGTGCTGTCATCACGTAGGATCACCCCATGGGTCGATGGGAGCCGAACGCGCGCGGACGTCTGGAACAGGCGGCCATGGAGCTCTACGGCGAGCGCGGGTTCGACCAGACCACCGCAGCCCAGATCGCCGCCCGCGCCGGGCTCACCGAGCGGACGTTCTTCCGGCACTACGCGGACAAGCGCGAGGTCCTGTTCGGGGGCGCGCACCTGCTCGAAGAGGCATTCGTGGACGCGCTCGCCGACACCCCGGCCACGGCTGCCCCGATGGACGCGATGGCCTCGGCGCTGGAGAGCGTCGCCGCCTTCTTCGCGGACCGCCACGCGTTCGCCCGTCAGCGCCAGGCCGTCATCGCGTCCAGCGCCGAACTGCGCGAGCGCGAGCTCATCAAGCTCGCCAAACTGGCAGCCGCGCTCTCCGTGACCCTCCGCGAGCGCGGCGTCCCGGAGCCCGCTGCGAGCCTCACCGCCGAGGCGGGCATCGCCGTCTTCAAGGTCGGCTTCGCACGCTGGGTGGGCGGCGCCGAGAACGAGGAGCGCCCCCTGCTCGACTTCCTGCGGGAGTCGCTGGTCGAACTGAAAGCGGTCGCGGCGGGGGAGTAGCGCCCCTCGGCGGTCGGGGTCAGCCCACGACACCCAGAGGACGGGCCCGCCCCACCGGGCCGGATCGTCGTGAGCCCCACCGTGCCGGGCAACCGAGTAGGGGGTGTCCGAAACCATCAGGCTTCGGGGGGAGTTGATGGTCAACGAGGCGATGGGCTGCCCCGGCCGGGCGGTCGCCAGCAGGTGGGGGAAGACGGTGAACAGTCCGGCGGGCGCGGTCCGCAGTTGGAGACGGGCGAGCGAGGCGCCGAGACAGTAGTGAGGGCCGCGCCGCCCGAAGGCGAGGTGACGCGGCGGCGCGCTCGCGCCGAACCGGTCTCGGGCGGTACGGCGGGGGTCCAGGTTGGCGGCTGTGTAACAGAGCAGAAGGGAGTCGCCCTCGGGACCGGCTGCCCGCCCAGTGTCACGTCCTGGCGGGGGAGGGCGAAGGGCAGGGCGAAGACGCTGGAGTCGCACCGCAGGGCCTCCTCCACCGCGTCCTCCCAGTGCACCTCGCCGCCGAGGACTCGGCGCAACCGGGCGGGATGGCCGAGGAGGGCGCGGACGGCGTTGACGAGAGCGGCGACCGTCGTGTTCCGATGTCGGGGCCTTCGCTATGCTCCGCGCCCATGAAGCGAAGACGGTCCAAGAAACTGTCCAGGGATCTGGTCGGAGGGGCCCTGACCGGTGATGCGGCACGGGTCCTCGCGCTGCTGCGCGTCGGAGCCGACCCGGGGACGGCCGACTCGGACGGCACTACACCGCTCTACGCGGCGGCGGTCCAGGGCGATGCGGAGGCGGTCCGCATCCTCCTGCGGGCCGGTGCCGATCCGGACACTGAGAGCGCCGGCCCCGGCAGCGAAGGAACACCACTGTGCGCGGCGGCCTGTTGGGGGCACACGGGCGTCGTACGCGCGCTCCTGGCCGCAGGTGCGGTTCCGGATCTACGTGAAGACCGCGGCACCGGGCGGACGCCCCTCGAATGGGCGATGGCCGGGGCCTGGACGGAGACGGTCGCGGTGCTGGAGGGGGCCGCTGTGGACTCGGCATCGGTCAAGTGAGGCCTTTGCCAATAGAGTTCACCCGATGCGGTGCACCGCATCGGGCGAGCGAGAGCGGCTGTCTCCGTCGGAGGCCGGCCCGCCCTCGGCTAAGCTCGCAGGCTGCAGCGAACAGGACGCGGACAGCACTCCAGGAAGGACACCGCTCATGCCGAAGACCACGCAACTTCGCACCTACACCGTACGCGACGGCCTGTTGGACGAATGGGTGCGGCGTTGGGAGTCGGACATCGTGCCACTGCGGCTGGAGTTGGGGTTCGAGATCGGTGGCGCGTGGATCGACCGGGAGCGCAATCAATTCGTGTGGCTGATCTCCTACGACGGCCCGGAGACATTCACCGAGCGCAACGCCCTGTACTGGTCGTCTCCTGCCCGCAAGGACATGGATCTCGATCCCGATGACTATCTGGTGAGTACCGATGACCGGACGGTGGAGCGGAGCTACTGAGCGGTTGCCGCTATGTCGTCGCCAACGGCAGCAGGTGACGACGACGTTCGACTTGGGTCAGAGTCCGGAACACCCTGCCCCGGGCATGGGCTTCGAGTCCGCCGTAGTCGGGGAAGGCCGGCCAGATGCGGGCCGTTCCGTCGAACGATGCGGTCAACAGGCGCGTGCTGTCCCGCGACCATGCGACCGAGGCCACCTTGTCCTGGTGGACCCCGACGACGGCGACCTCCTCGAAGGTGGAGGCCGACCAGATCCGAACCGTCCGATCGTCCGAGCCCGTGGCGACATGCTGACCGTCGGGAGACCACCCCACTGCTCGGACGCGTCCCTCATGGCCTTTCAGTACGTGGACACGCCGGCCTGTATCCACGTCCCACACTGCTGCGGTCCAGTCACCCGAGGCGGTGACGACGTGCCGTTCGTCCGGCGCCCATGAGACGTCGTCCACGTAGTTCTCATGACCGCGCAGGACGGTGAGTTGCCGGCTCTCCGCGACATCCCACAAGCGGCATGTGCGATCGTCGGACGCACTGGCCACGTACTGGCCGCCAGGGGACCAAGCGATACGTCCCACCCAATCCTGGTGGCCCGTCAACACGGTCAGTTCCACCCCTGTGTCAGCTGCCCGCACACGTACGGTTCCGTCGTGCCCGCCCGTTGCGATGCGATCACCCTGTGGCGACCAGGCGCACCCTTCAACGACCTCACCCCGTGACTCGATCAGAGCGGAGCCTGTTGCGTCCACGATCCGGAAGAGGCCGCCGTTGGTTGTGCAGGCGAGCCGATCGTGCTGCGGCGACCAGGCAACGCTCCACACCCGGTCTTCGAGTACGGTCTCCGGGCCTGCGGAGGTCCCGTCAGCGGCATTCCACACCCTGACGGTGCCGTCGTCGGACGCCGTCGCGAAGCTGCGCTCGTCGGCGGACCAGACCGCCTGATTCACCGGGCCCCCGTGGCCGTAGGCGGCGACAGCTTCGGCTCCTCGCGGGTAGAGATCCCAGACACGAGCGGTCCCGTCGGTCGAACTCGTGGCGAGCTGCGCTCCCGACGGCGACCAGGCCACGCCCCACACCGTGTCCGAGTGGCCGTGGAGTACGGCGAGCACCTTGGCGTCGTCGGCACGGACGAGGCGGACCGTGTGATCGGACGAGGCGGAAGCGAGTATCCGACTGTCCCCCGACCAGGCGAGATTCCACACGTAGTCCGAGTGTCCGCGCACCAAGAGCTTCAGCGCCCCGGTCCGGGCGTCCCAGATACGGGCCGTGTGATCCCCCGATCCGGTGGCGATGGATTTCCCGTCCGGTGACCATGCGACGCCTTCGACGAAGTCGGAGTGGCCGGTCAGCGTGAGGACGGCGGCCCCGGATGCGACGTCCCACACGATCGCCCTCTGGTCGTGGGACGCGGAGGCGACGCGCGTGCTGTCCGGGGCCCAGGTGATGCCCCACGTGTCGTCCCGGTGGCCACGCAATGCCCGGAGGAGGGCGCCGGTGGAGGCGCTCCAGACGCGTACCACACAGTCCTTCGAGGTGGCCGCGATGGAACTGCCGTCGGGCGACCACGACACCTGCCTGACGATGTCCGTGGCCCCGGTCAGAAGCCGGACCGGATTCCCGGTGCGCGCGTCCCAGACCCGTACAACCCTCTCCCGCCCCGCTGTCGCGATCAGGGCGGAGTCCGGGGACCAGGTGACGGACTCGACCATGGCGCCGCCGGAGGACAGCACGAGAAGCGAGCGGCCCGTGGCAGCGTCGAAGACGCGGGCACTGCCGTCCCGGGACGCGGTGGCCAGATGCCGGCCGTCGGGCGACCAGGCAATGTGGCGGACCGTATCGGTGTGCTCGTCCATGCTGACGCGGTGGTGACTCGCAGCCAGGGCTGCCATGAGACCACGACGGGCCGAAGGAGTGGGCGTGCATTCACCGAGCGCTGCCAGGGAGAGGAGTATCGCCTGCTCGGGATGGCTCTGCGCAGTGTCGAGTGCATGCCGGCCGAGGCTTTCGGAGAGCCTGCCCAGGTAGACGAGATCCCGCTGCTGGGAGTGGTGGACCAGCGTTCGGACGGGCTGGGTGGCTTGTCCCGCCTCATCGAGCACCGTGAGCCGCCGCTGGGCGAGTGTGAGCCGTTCTCCCGTGAGCAGGTAGTCGTCGCTGCGACCGGACTGCTCCCAGTCCTGGGCCCAACGCTCCAGTTCCGCGCGTTCCCGCAGTTGTTCGATGCGCGACTCGACTTCCTGCCGGAGGGGCGCCCACTGACGGAACAGGGCCTCGTGCGTGACCTGCGCGTAGGGAAGCCGACCGGAAACAGGGTCTTCATGAACGTCCGAGACAAGAAGCCGCGCATCGATGAAGGCATCCACCACGCGCCGCTCGCGGGCGGTGAGACCGGCCAATTCGACTCGTTCACGGGCCACATCCTGACCCTGGACCGTGACGAACCGCAGCAGTACTCGAAGGACGAAATCGATGCCGTCGTCCGGTCCCAGAACTGCCACCATCTGGTCCGCCTGCCGTGCGAGCGCACCGGCGACCCCACCGAGGCTGCGGTAGAGCTCCGGTGTGACCGTCCCCCCGGGGCCGGAGGCGAAGTACAACTCCTGGAGGAGGTAGGCGAGCAGCGGCAGAGCGTCGTCCGTCGCGGCCTCCTCCACGATGGTGTCCACAACACCGGGAGCGAAGGAGAGGCCGACCAGCGCCCCGGGCGCTCCACCACCTGAGCGAACTGGCTTCGGGACAACGAGCCCAGGGCAATCGGGTGGTGGAAGAGATCGGCGTGCCGAGTGGCGAGAATCCGGCCGAGGAAGTCCACCCGGATGGTGATCAGCACATGCACCGAGGGGTCCTGATCCAGGCAGGCGCGGATCAGGCCGAGGAACTGGGTGTGCTCTCGATCACCGACGAGGGTGAGGACCTCCTCGAACTGGTCGATCACCAGAAGGACGCGCCGGAATCGGCCGACGCGCAGCCGGGCCAGCTCACTCCTCAGCGAGTCCGACCCCTGCCGAAGCCGGCGCAGGACCGCAGCCGTTGGCTCCTGACTGCCGTTGGCGGCAGCCAGCGCGGACGCGAGTGCTCCCAGCGGATTGGGGCCGGGGGAGAACGCGGGTACAAGGGTCCACCGACGCTCTTGCAAACGCGGAATGACTCCGGCTCTGACCAACGATGATTTGCCGCTTCCGGACGCCCCGACGAGCGTCAGGAAGCGGTCGGCCGGCCGATCCGACGAAGCGTGCAGCGTGCGTGTCAGGTCGGCTGCCAGGGTCTCTCGCCCGAAGAAAACAGCTGCCTCGTCCTCGGAGAAGGCATCCAGCCCGGGATAGGGCACCCGGTCACGTGGCCAGTCGGTCGGTGGCGGCGGAGGGTTCTCCAGCCGGTACACGAGGACTTGGCCGACGACCATGGCGACGAGCAGGATACCGATGGCCGGTACGGACGCATGCTGGATGACCTTCAGCAGCCAGGGAGTGTCATCGACATTGGTGGCGTAGTCGGTGACGATGCCGAACAGGCTCGCTACCAGAACCAGCACCACTTGCAGCGTCAGCTGTAATCGGTGCCTCATGCCGCGACGGCCAGTGACAGGTCCGATTCACGCAGCATTTGCTTGTCCTCCGATCCAAGCAGTAATCGGCATCATCGGACCTTGCGGAGGCAGGATCAACCAGGCGCGGCGAATCCAGCCAGCCCTGACCGCAGTCGTGTCCTATCGGAGCCCGTCCACGAACGCCTGCCAGGCGACGGGGCCGACGGTCACGACCGGACCGTCCGGGACCTTGCTGTCGCGGACCGGTACGGAGCCGTTGGGGCAGCCGTCGGCCACTTCGAGGCAGTCCCCGCCAGTGTTGGCGCTGTAGCTGGACTTACGCCACCGCGCCTTCGTCGGGTCCGGGTCGGTCCTCATAACGCTCCTTCATGACGCGGCTGATCAGAGCCGCCGACTTCTCGACAGTCAGGACAGCCCCTTGCAGGTGAGCGTATCGGAGAGACGCTTCGCGGATGGTTTCCGGATTGGCGGTCATGTGGCCGGAGATGACGTCCTCGGTGTACACGAGGTCCGGATCGTTCTCGAAGCGCAGGAGATTGAACGAGCCGGCAAGACTTGCGTGCTCGCCTGCCGAGAAGGGCAGCACCTGAATGCGCATCCAGCGATGACCGGCGAGCTCCAACAACTTGGCGAGTTGGCTTCGCATGACCCGCCGCCCTCCGATCGGGCGGGTGAGCACCGCCTCGTCCAGGATGACCCAGGCGAGCGGCGGCTGTTCCTGCTCCAGGATGCGTTGGCGCTCCATGCGCGCGGCCAACAGGCCGTCCAAGTCCTCGGGCATGCCGGTCGCCAGGACCGCACGCGCGTACTCCTCGGTCTGGAGGAGTCCGTACACCACCTGTGACTGATACGTGGAGATGTACGTCGCCCGCGACTCCATCTCCGCGTATGCCTGGAACCACGTGGGTAGTTGGCTGCGCAGCACCAGACCGATCAGCCTGGAGAACAGCCCGCCCGTGCCGAGCGCCGCGTCCAGCCGCTCCGAGAAGTCCCGGGTGGGGACCTTCCGCGCGGTCTCGATCTGGCCGATCAGTGACCCCGTACAGAAGATGATGGCTCCGAGCTGGCCCTGTTTGAGGTTCGCGGCTTCGCGCTGACGGCGCAGCTCCCAGCCGTAGTAGGCCAGCGGCGAGGTGCTGGGGTCGAGCGTCTGGATGTTGGCCACGGGGGGACCTCCGGCGTGCAACGCCTGGCGGCGTTCGTTTCGGTACGTAGCCGAGCGTAGTCGGATCACTGCACGCTGGTGACATGAATCACGTAACTGTCCTGCGGTCAGGAGCCGTGGAGACCTCGCCCGTCGTCAGGGAACCCGTGTACCACGCAGACTTCACGATGGGCGAGCATTCCGCCCGGCATCTCCGTCGCATCCTGCGGCTCTACCTCGTCGACCGGGGTCTTCTCGATCTGGCCGGCGCGGCCGAACTCGCGCTCACCGAGCTGATCGCGAATGTCGTCCGCCACGTGCCCGGTCGCCACTGTCAGCTCTGCATCTACCTGATGGGCGACGAGGGGGTGCGCGTGGAGGTCACTGACAGCAGTCCCGAACTGCCTACGGCGACCGTGCGCGACGCGCTCGACGAGGGCGGCAGAGGGCTGCTCCTGGTCGATGCCGTCGCCGACAAGTGGGGTGTGGACGTACGGGAGGACGGCGGCGGCAAGACGGTGTGGTTCGAATGTCTGGCCGGCGGGGGAGGTGCGGCCGGGGGCGGCTGACCTCCGGCCCTGGTGCTGCCCCGGAGTGTGGGGGTGGGGATGGGCAAGATGTTTCCAGTCCCGAGCCGGAGCCGGGGCCTGTGCAACCCACCCCCCATGGCCGCGAGCCCCTCGCGATCTCCGTCCGGCCGTTAACCGCACAGCACCGTATACCGAGGTACTGACATCGACGGTGGGAGGGGCTCCGCAGGTGTGCCGCCACCTCGACAGGAGCTTTGCCGGGCGGTGTTGTCGTGGCCCGCCGGTCAGGGACCGGAACTGCGCTTCCCGGGCTTCCACCCCCACGCCGTGAGCATTCCGGCCGAGAGCGCGGCGCACTCGTCGGAGACCAGGTAGCGGATCGCCGCGTCGACGGCGGTGTCGTCCACCAGGCCGGTGGCGAGCATCGCGGGCCGGCTGCGCTCCCACGTGTCCGCCCAGAAGCGGCTGAGGGGGCTGCCCGGCTGGAGCGGCGGTACGTGGATCTCGGCGGCGACGGGTTCAAGCCCCGCCCCGCGCAGCAGGTGCGGGTACGACGGCACCCAGGACACATCGGTGCCGATGGAGGCCCGCAGCCCCTGCCACATCGCCCGCATCGCCGTGGTGTACGGGGTGTCGGGCGTACGGTCGCTGGTCAGGTCCACCGCGTCGCTGAGCACCAACACCCCACCAGGTGCGACGAGTTCGGCCAGTGCGGGGATCAGGCTCTCGTGTTCGGCCAGGTGCATCAGGACGAAGCGGGCGTGGACGAGGTCGTACTGGCCGGAGACGAAGCCCGGGGCGGTGATGTCGGCCTCCAGCAGGTCGAGCCCGGGAACCGGCCGCTCGCCGAGGAACCGTACGTCGCGGTCGACGGCGAGTACGCTCTCCACCCCGGCCTCGCCCAGCAGACGGCGGGAGACCGTGCCCGTGCCCGCGCCCACGTCGAGGCAGCGCCACCCCGGCCCGGCCCCGAGCGCCCGCAAGCGCGCGAGGCTGATGTCGTCGTAGGCGAGGGCGCCGTAGTCGATGCGCTCCCCCTCGCCCGCCTGCTCGGGGCGGAAGAACGCCTCACCGTAGCGGCCGCCGCCCTCTGAAGCGCCCCCGCGCGGCGCGGGGTTCACACCGTCACCCGCGCGGAGCCGAGCACCTCGCGGACTGCCGGCGACACCAGCCGGCCGGCTGGTGTCGCGGGGCGGGCGGGTGCGGAGGTCCGTACGCCGGTGGGAGGCGGTGGGAACAGGAGGCTGCTGACGACGGGGTGCGGCATGGCCGGGCCTTTCGTGCGGGGTGGGGGTGCGGGTGGCCCCGGTCGGACGACCGAGGGCGCCGCCCTCCGAATCCTGCACAGGCCACCGCCCGCCCGGCCGAGGCGCGCCGTACCTCGGCCGTCCGGCTCCTGTCAGTCGTCGACTACCGGCCCGCCTCCGCCAGTACCGCGTCGGTGAACGGCGTCCACGCCTCGGCCGCCCAGGGGCCGAAGGCGCGGTCGGTCAGGGCGACGCAGGCCAGGCCCGCGACCGGGTCGATCCAGAGGAAGGTGCCGGACTGGCCGAAGTGGCCGAAAGTCGCGGGGGAGGAGGCGGTACCGGTCCAGTGCGGGGACTTGGAGTCGCGGATCTCGAAGCCGAGGCCCCAGTCGTTGGGGTTCTGGTGGCCGTACCCGGGCAGTACGCCCTTGAGCCCGGGGTGCACGACGGTCTGCGCCTCCAGCACCGTGCGCGGGTCCAGAAGCCGGGGTGCCTGGACCTCGGCGACGAAGCGGACCAGGTCGTCCACGGTCGAGACGCCGTCCTTGGCGGGGGAGCCGTCGATGGTGGTGGAAGCCATCCCCAGCGGTGCGAAGACCGCCTCGCGGGCGTAGTCCGCGAAGGGGATGCCGGACGCCTTGGCGAGGTGCTCGCCGAGGACCTCGAAGCCGGCGTTGGAGTAGAGGCGCCGCGTACCCGCCGGGGCCGTCGCCCGGTGCTCGTCGAAGGCGAGGCCGCTGGTGTGGGCGAGCAGGTGGCGGACGGTCGAGCCCTCCGGTCCGGCCGGTTCGTCCAGCTCCACGGCCCCCTCCTCGTACGCCACGAGTGCCGCGTACGCCGCCAGGGGCTTCGTCACCGAGGCGAGCGGGAAGCGGTGCGCGGTGTCACCGTGCGTACCGAGGACAGTGCCGTCCGCGCGGACGACGGCGGCTGCCGCGGTGGGGACGGGCCAGTTCTCGATCTGTGCCAGGCTCTGCATGGTTACGAGGGTAGAGGCAGCGTGCACCCGCCCCGCGACGGCCCCGGGCGCCGGGGGAACACCGCGCGGGACGGACCGGCGCCGAAGTCGTGCCCGATTCCATTTGCTTCGAGTGCACTCCAACGATCTAACGTTGAAGACATGACGGTGACGCAGAGCACGTCCGTACGGCCCGTGCCCCGGCAGGCTGCCCCGACGGGGCGGACGGTCCGGTACACGATCAGCGAGGTGGCCGCCCGCACCGGGCTCACCGCGCACACCCTGCGCTGGTACGAGCGGATCGGCCTGATGCCGCACGTGGACCGCTCGCAGACCGGACAGCGGCGGTTCACCGACAAGGACCTCGACTGGCTGGCCTTCGTGGGCAAGCTCCGGCTGACCGGCATGCCGGTGGCCGACATGGTCCGGTACGCGGAGCTGCTGCGCGAGGGCGAGCACACCTTCGACGAGAGGCAGGAGCTGCTGGAGGCGACCCGCCGCGACGTACGGGCGCGGATCGCGGAGCTCCACGACACGCTCACCGTGCTCGACTACAAGATCGACTTCTACGCGAGCGCCCGACGGGCGCCGGAAAGGCCGTGTGGCTGATGACGGAGAACACCCTTCCCACCGTGCAGCTCGGAGCGGACGGACCGCAGGTCGGCGTCCAGGGACTCGGCTGCATGGGCATGAGCGAGTTCTACGGCGCGACCGACGAGATGGCCGCCCACGACACCCTGCACACCGCCCTGGACGCGGGGGTCACCCTCTTCGACACCGCCGACATCTACGGACGCGGCGCCAACGAGGAGTTCCTCGCCTCGTTCGTCGGGACCAACCGCGACCGGATCACTCTGGCAACCAAGTTCGCCATCGAGCGGTCCGACGACCCGGAGTACCGGGCCGTACGCAACGACGCGGCCTACATCAAGCAGGCGGTGGAGGCGAGCCTGCGCCGCCTCGGCACCGACGTGATCGACCTCTACTACATGCACCGTTACGACCCGCGGGTCCCGTTCGCCGAGTCCGTCGGCGCGATGGCCGAGCTGATCAAGGAGGGCAAGGTCAAGCAGCTCGGGCTGAGCGAGGTGACCGGGCCGGAGCTGCGCGAGGCGCACGCGGTGCACCCGATCGCCGCCCTCCAGTCGGAGTGGTCGCTCTTCAGCCGGGACCTGGAGCGCAGCGCGGTACCGGCGGCGGCCGAGCTGGGCGTCACCCTGGTGCCGTACTCGCCGCTCGGCCGGGGCTTCCTGACCGGGGCGTTCGCGGACGCCGGCAAGGAACTGGGGAAGGACGACTTCCGGCAGTACCAGCCCCGCTTCACGGGCGACAACGCGAAGAACAACGCGGCCCTGCTGGAGCCGGTCCGCCGGATCGCCGAGGCACACGGCGCGACCCCCGCGCAGGTGGCGCTCGCCTGGGTGCACCAGCGCGCCCAGGTGCACGGCCTGACCGTCGTACCGATCCCCGGCACCCGCAAGTCCACCCGGCTGCTGGAGAACCTCGGCGCGGTCCGGATCCACCTCACCCCCGAGGAGCTGGCGGAGCTGGAGCCGATCGCCGGCCAGGTGGCGGGCGACCGCTACCCGGACATGAGCAGCACGGCGGCGGCGCGGGAGAAGTAGACCCCGCACACCTCCGGGAGGCGGTGCACGGCGGACCCCGTACGAGGGCGCCCGCCGCGCGCCGCCTCCCGGACCCTCGTGGCGCCAACGGGGCACGCGGGAGGCGGACGCCCGTCCGGCCAGGCGTCGTTCAGGCGGCGCGGGCGGCGATGACCCGGGCGCACTCCAGCGACTCCGAACGCGTGGTGTCGACCTCCAGGTCGTAGACCACGCCCCGGTGGACCGATTCCGCCTGGGCCGCGGCCATGCCCCGCGCACGGTCGCCGCGCGCGATCTCCCGGCCCGAGGCGACCTCGCTCGCGCACCTGACCCCGACCCACAGCACGTCCAGCCCCACGAGGGCCTTCTGCCAGTGCGCCTGGGATTCCGCGCCGCCGAGGAAGACGTCGTCGACGATCACCCGGGCACCCGCACGGGCCGTCGCCGCGACGCCCTCCATCCAGGCCGCCTCCAGCCTGCGGAACTCCGAACCGACGTTCACCCCGCCGTCCGCGGTGAACTCGATGCCCCCGTCGGACGTCCGCATCGACGCGGGCAGCGAGTCCACCAGGGTGTCGATCGCGGCGGCCAGCCACGGCTCCGGCAGCACCGCCTGGAGACACCGGACGATCCCGGACTTGCCGGAGCTGGAACCGCCGTTCAACACGATCACCTGAGTCGTCATCGACTCACCGTAGAGGAGACCGGCGCGGAGGCCACCGCGTTTTCCGGCGGGGCTACGGTGGAACGGGCACCCGTGCGCTGCGCCCAGCGGACGGCGGCCGGGGCGGCCATGCCCGTGAGCGCGAACATCGACCCGACGACGTACCAGCCCGGGCGCCCCCAGGTGATGCAGAGCGAGATCAGCAGGGACGGCCCGAGGGCCTCGGCGATTCCGGCGCCCAGGCCGAACACGCCGAGGTACTGACCGGTGGCGTGCTGCGGGGCGAGGGCGTAGGACACCTCGAAGCCCGCTGCCGCGTGCCAGAGTTCGCCGATCGTGTGGATCACCATCGCGACGACGAGAAGCGTGACGGCGACCCAGGCAGGTGTCCCCGCCGACAGGGAGATCAGGGAACAGGAGGCGAGGAAGGCCACCCCAGCCTTGCGGTAGGCGGCTCCGCCGGCCGCCGGGGAGGCGACGTTGCGGCCGGCCCGGACCTGGAACAGCACGATGGTCACCGTGTTGAGCAGGACCACGACCGAGATCAGCGAGTGCGGCGCGGTGGTGGCGGTGACCAGCCAGAGCGGAATCGCCACCGTGAGCACCCTGAACTGGACGTTCATCACACCGTCGAGCGCGGTGAGCGCGAGGTACGGGCCGTCCCGCAGCGCGGCCCAGCGGGGACCGCCGGTGCTGGGCACGGGCTTCACCGGAGGCAGCCGCAGCAGGATCACCGCCGATGCGGCGAAAGCTACCGCGTTGCCGACGACCAGGAGCCGGTAGGCCGGGACCGTACCCACCTGGACCGCCCAGCCGGCCGCCAGAGCGCCGAGGGAGATGCCCACATTGGTCACCGCGCGGAGGTAGGAGCGGAAGGCCTGCGGCCGGTCCCCTCCGTAGTGCCGGATCAACGGGCTGCGGGCAGCCTGACCGGCCGCCTTGCCACCACTGGCCACGCCCACCGCGAGGACGAACAGCCAGAAACTGTCCGCCCACAGGAAGCCCGCCGTGGCCACCGCCTGCACGGCCAGGGTGCTCGCGTAGATGCCGCGTGCACCGCGCCGGTCCGCGAGGTGGCCGACGGCGACGCCCACGGCCAGCGCGACGATCCCCGCCGCACCGAGCCCGAGCCCCACCCGGGAGGCCGGGAGATGGACCGCCTGCGTGAAGTAGAGGACTCCGGCGGTCAGATAGACACCGCTGCCGAGGGTGTAGACGAAGTTCGAGGCGGCGAGCGCGCGTTGGGGTGCGGACTCCGGTAGCAGTGCGGGCATGGGTGGCTCTCCTGGTCGACCGTAATAGCTGGGTAAGATTTTCGCTTCTTACCTGTCGACGCAAGGGAGTTGTTCGGGGCGGGCCTGAAGAGGGCGGTCCTCGGCGGTTCTCGGCGGCTCTCGACGGTCCTGTCCGCGGTCCTGTCCACGGTCCTCCGCGGCGCGACGCCCGGTGGTACGGGTACCCGGCGGATGCGGATGCGGGTGCGGGTGCCTTGCCCGCCGGCTCAGGGCGTCAGTGCGGCCGAGACCCGTGCCATCCGGTCCGGCGGCAGCGCGAAGGGATTGGCCGGATTGCGGTAGGAGTGGGAACCCTCGCCGACCCTGACGCCGTGGACGGTGGTGCGCCAGCCCACCGGGCCGGTCGGACCCTGGTCGTCCAGGAGCGCGACCGCGAGCGCCTGGGGATCGTCGACGCCGGTGCGGGCGCGCAGGGCTGCCGTCAGCCGCACGGCGGCGTCCTCGGGAACGTCCTCGTCGCCGAACGCGGGGAACAGGAGCAGCAGCCGGGCGTGCGGGTCGGTGGTACTGCCGCCGGGCAGCCCGTTGTCGGCCGCCGCCACCAGTTCCGGCCAGGACAGGCCCGGCCCCATGAAGTGCCCCTCGTCCGAGGCCAGATACTCGGCCTGGTCCCAACTCGGTTGGTGGAGGAGGTAGTCGACCCCGGGATCGTCCTCGAAGGTGCGGTAGACGATGTGGATGCGGTGGCCTCCGGCGAGCGGGACGGTGAACGTCGGCCAGTCCGCGTACCTCCACAACTGCTCGTGGTACGCGAGGGCCGCCTCCTCGTCCGCGCCGAGCAGCAACTCCTCCGTCTCCTCGCCGGCCGGACACGAGTGGAGGTGTCCCAGCCAGAACAGGGTGTCGTCGAGGAGGTCGGTGGGGTGGGTGAGTGCGTCGCTCTCGTACCCGGGTATGTGGGCGGGGCGCAGGTCTTCGGCGTGGGTCACGAGGGCATTCTGCCGACTCGCCCGGATCGGTTCATCAGTTCTGGTGCGCGCCGTTCCCACCCGCGGCCGAGGCGCTGTTCCGGCCGGCGGCCGACCAGCGCGGGGCCTCGTCGTCCGGGGCATCCGGACTCGCGAAGTGGAAGGGGACCGAGAGGTGCGCCGCGAGCGGGCGGCCGAACCGTTCGGCGGCGGCCGCCGAGGGCTGGGCGTGCCCCTCCCCGAGGAGCCGTACCGCCGTGGAGCGGTGGATGACGGCCAGCAGGTGGTCACCGGCGGGGTCGGCGGTGACGGCCCGGAGCTCCACGAACCAGCCGTGGACGGTGTCGCCGTCCCACAGGGCCTCGATCGCCATGATCCGTCCGCCGTACCCGGCGGCCTCGGCGGTCAGGGATTCCAGGTCGAGAGGGTCGGCGGGGGTGCGGGCGATCCTGTCGCCGTGGTGCCGGAAACGCTCGTCGACGACGCGCTGGGCGTCGTCGAGCCCGAGCCCGTGGGCGCGGCCCGCTTCTCGGACCGTGCGGATCGCCTGGAGCACGGAGTCCTGCAGGACGTACCCGTCGACCTGCTCACGGACACCTTGCGGAAGGAGGTCCCACCACTCCGCCTCCGGCTTTCCGACCGTTCCCATTTCCCGTATCCCCGTATCCCCGTATCCCCGTGTCTTCTGGCCCGGCCGCTCCCGGTGACAGGAGTGTAGGGGAGGGGCTGTCGGCGCTCGTACGGTCGCCTCCATCAGCTGCTGCGACCGGTCCAGGCCGTACCGCGGGGCCCGTTCACCCGACGCGCCGTCGCCGCGCAGCACCGTGCGCAGCCGCCGGCGGCCGGGTCAGCAGGCACCGGGTTCCGGGGGCTGTGGCGGTGGCAGCCACCGGCGGACGGCGGCGGTCACCCGATCCCGGTCGTCGGTGGCGAGCAGGTCGAGGAGAGCCCCGCGCAGTACGGCCAGCGTCAGCGTGCGCTCGGCGATCCCCTCCCCGGTGTCGCGTTCCGTCCGCGGCTGAGAGCCGGCGAGGACGTCGAGCCAGTCGTCCACGGTGCGCCTGGCGAATCCCGCCCAGGGGCCGTCCGGCTCGACGAGGGAGCGGGCGTACGCCTCGGCCCACAGGCGCAGCAGCGGCCGGTGTTCGTCGGCGGCCAGCCACGCCCACACCGCGTCCGCGGCGGCGGCGAGGCCGACGGGGTGCTCGGGGCCGCGGAGTCCGGCCAGCAGGGCCAGTTCGTCGGCGCGCGCCCTCTCCAGCAGCGCCCGTACCAGCCCGTCCTTGTTGCCGAAGAGGAACATCAGGACGCGGGTGCTGGAGCCGATGGCCTCGGCCAGGGGACGCAGGGACAGATCGTTCAGGCCGTGGTCGAGCGCGTACGCGTACGCGGCTTCGAGCAGCTCTGTCTCGCGGGGGGACGGGTTTGTGGCTCTGGGGGGCATGGGGCTACCTTACGAGGACTGACACGCTCGTGTCAGTAACGGGCAGTCATTGAACACATCGGAGAGTGCGCCATGCCGGAGGGAACCCGTGTGCGGGAGAGCGTGGTCCGCCGCGCGGACAGGCCCGGCGACCTGGGCTGGATCGTGATGGCCCACGGCGAGCTGTACCACCGGCAGTTCGGCTGGAACACCGGGTTCGAGTCCCTGGTCGCCAAGATCGTCGCCGAGTACGCGGCGGGGCGCGACCAGGACGCCGAAGCGGCCTGGATCGCAGAGGTGGACGGGGAACGCGCGGGCTGCGTGATGCTCGTCGCCGACGACACGCACCCCACACACCGCACGGCCAAACTGCGCACCCTGCTGGTGACCCCGGCGGCCCGGGGGCTCGGCACGGGCACCCGCCTCGTGGCGGAGGCCCTGGCCTTCGCCCGCGCGGCCGGCTACCGGAGCGTGTCGCTGTGGACCACCGACAACCTCGTGTCCGCGCGCCGGATCTACCAGTCCTTCGGCTTCACCCTCACCGAGGAGCAACCCCACCGGGGCTTCGGCCACGACCTCGTCGGCCAGACCTGGACCCTGGAGGAGCTGGGAGCCCCGCAGGCACCGGGCCGCAGCGTCGGCCAGGCCGTGGTCTGGAAGTAGCGCCGTCCGCCCGGAGGGCGTGCCAGGCGTCGCCTGACAAGGCGGGACACACACGGCCCAGGGGGCGGGCGCCGACGCTGCGGGCGGGCTCGGTGCCCTACAACTCCGCCAGCAACTCCGCCTTCTTGGCGCTGAACTCCACGTCCGTCACCAGCCCCGCCTGATGCAGCTCGCCCAGGTGGCGGATCCGCTCCGCGATGTCCGCCGGATCGCGCCGCGCCGCGCCGACCGGTACCAGCGAGGTCGGTACGGGTACGGACGGCCTGCGGCGCGCGGACTCCAGGACCGCCGCCGCGAACGGCAGCGACTCGTGCACCGGGCCGTAACCCAGGCCGAAGAGCACGGCCGCCGGGTCCTGGTCGGCCTGGGCGGGACGCACCGGCACCCCGCCCCCGGGCAGTTCGCCGGGAGAGGTGACGCACGGCTGGGCGGGGGCGGCCGCCGAGGCGTCGGACGGATGGGTCAGCAGCCGCAGATAGCCCTCGAATGCCTCCGGGGAACGCCACTCCACTCCGGCCACCCGCTCCACCGGGAACGACTGGTCGCCCGCACGCCACTTGGCGCTGGACGCACCCGTCCACGACCAGCGGAAGGAGACCCGCTCCCCGTCGAAGCTGGCCCGCCCGTCGTACGCCTTGAACCGCAGGGGGCCCTCCGGTGCCGCGACCAGGAAGCGGTCCGCGGGCTGCCCGGAATCCGGGTCCAGCCGGGCCCGCAACTCGTCCCGGTAGTACTCCGCGAGGATCTCCCGGTCGGCGGGCAGGACCAACCGGTAGGGATCGGAGCCGTCCTTCAACTGACCGGCCGCCGCCTCCATCAGCGGGTCGGCACCGGGTCTCGGCGAGGCGTGCAGAACCACCGTGCCCCGCTTGCCCGGAGTCAGACCGACCGCCGACAGCGCCGCATACGGAATGCGTCGCTCCCGCAGGCTCTGGAAGAGCTTCGGCGTACGGATGCCCCGTTCGAAGCGGATGAGCACGGAGTCGGTGTCGAACTCCCAGGTGGCATGAATTCCGGCCAGCACATCACCCATGTGCCTCATCGTATGCGGCAGTCGTCCGTACGTCGCCCCCCTCGCGTCAGCCCTGATTCACCGGGCTTCCGCATGATCTACGCGCGTCAGACATCTGTTCCACCGGAAATACCGCTGCGGCACTCGCGATCCGCACGTGCGCAGCCGACCGTCGTGTATGAGCCGACTCCGATCGCCGCGAAGTTGCGCAGACTCTCCGTACCGGGCTCGAAGTAACCGCTGTGGCCCTGCGCGTCGCCCGCCGAGACGATCCGCGCCCCGAACTCCGGGTCGACCGGATCGGCACCGTGCCCCAGCCCGCCGACTTCCAGATTGGGCACGTCCGCGATCCAGTCGTCGCGGTCGCGCATCGCCCACACCCGGGCGTTCGTGCCCAGCGCCGCCTCGCTCGTGGACCGCATGCCGGGACTGCCGGCGACGGCGATGTCGGTGACCCGGGACGGCAGCCGGTGCGCCGCGACCCCGCACACCACGGAGCCGTAGCTGTGGCAGACCAGCGCGACCGTGGCCTTCCCCGGCAGGGCGGCCACCAGCGCGTTCAGCCGCAGCGACCCCTGTGCGGCGAGCCCGCCGAGAACCGCGTCCATGCCGATCCCGGCCGGTGCGGTGTAGTCGGCCCAGGCGATCACCGCGGTACGGGCGGTGGGCCGGGCGTCCCGCTCGGCGGCGTAGAGGGACTTCGCCATGCCGACCGGCGCGCTGTACGGGCGGTTCTCCCGCTCCAGCGTCAGCAGTTGCGTGTCCACGCCCGGGACCACCACGGAGACCCGCTCGGCCCGGTCCAGATCGCCGAAGACCTCGGCCGCGCGGCCCCGGCCGGACGGGTCGAAGGACAGGATCTGCCGGTCGCCCGCGAGCATGCCCCGGAAGCGCTCCAGCCGCATCCGGGCCCCGGTACGGCCGTCCGGCGAGAGCCCCGGATCGTGTGTCCGGCGCTGCTCCACCGCGGTCGCGTCCCGCAGCGCATGGCGGTTCGCCCGGTAACGCAGAGCGACCGGCGCGCCGTTGAGGTTGCCGACCACGAGGGGATACTGATCGGCCAGCGAGAGCCGCTGCGCGGCGGAGAGCGAGGCGAAGAACCGGGCTATCGCCGTGGCCGGGGCGTCCAGGGACGGAACGGGCCGGCCCCCCGCCCGGGCGTGCGCCCAGGCGGCCAACGCCCGGACGCGCGGCTCGTCGGAGGGCTGATGACGTACGGCGGTCCACCCGGTGGTCGCCATCATCACGAACACGACGGCTATGGCGAGCAGCGCGCGCCATGCGGTCAGGGTGGGTGAGGTTTCGAAGGAGGGATTCACTGCGGCACACCCTAGGAGACGGGTGACGGGCCGTGGTGCTCGGGTGACGTACCTCACTCGGCGGAGGGGTTTGTGGACCGATTTTCTTACGTTCCGTAGTCGCGGAGGGCGTAGGGCGTGGGGGACGCGCCCGATCCCGCGCGTCTCCCGCCCACGGCCGTCGCGGCCGGCCCCGTCACCGCGCGTCCGGAGACCCCGGCGGGGCCGTACCGACGACCACGAGCGGGCCCGGGGCGGCGTCGGTCTCCGGCTGCGGGAGCCCGGGGGGTACGAGTCCCGGGGTCACGGTTCCCGGGGTCATCCTCTCGGGCGGTACGAGCCCCGACGCGACGAGCGGCCCGGCCGGCGGCTCCGGCGCCACGACCTCCGGGGCGACGAGCCCCGGCGCCGGGGTGTGCCAGCCGGAGGCGAGCGCCGGGCCGAGCGTGTCCAGATGGCTCTGGGCCAAGGCGCGCAGCGAGGCCAGGCCGCCGTCGCCGTTCCGCACCCACATCAGTCCGGTGACCCGCATCGTCCCGGAGAAGGCGGCGACCGCCACCCGGGGGCGGGGGTCGCTGTCCAGGTCCAGGCCCTCCCGCCCGGCGATCAACGAGGCGACCTCCTCCTCCATGGCGACGCACCGGCGCATGTGCGCGGCCAGCAACGCGGGCTGGGACTCGATCATCCGGAACGTCCGGACGTACAACTCCACCGTCGCCGCAGGTGGATCGGAGCGCTCCAGCGCGTCCCAGGCGGCGAACGCGGCCTGCCGCATCGCCTCCAGCGGCGGTTCGCCCGCGGGCCGTTGCCTCAACTCCGCGCGGAATCGCGCCTCCACCATGTCCTGGGTGGCGAAGACGACGTCCTCCTTGCTCGCGAAGTACCGGAAGAACGTGCGCTGGGAGACGTCGACCGCCTCCACGATCCCGTCCACCGTGGTCCGTTCGTACCCCTGGGTGGTGAAGAGTTCGAGCGCGGCGTGGAGCAGCGCGTCCCGGGTGCGCTGCTTCTTGCGCTCGCGCAACCCGACCGCGCACTCCGGGCGCCGGAGCAACCCCTTTGCCCGTACGCGCTGTTCGCGCGCCGCCGCCGTGGGCTGCGCACCCTCGCGCGCACCGCCCCGCCGCCGTGCTGCCGGACCTTCCGTCACGTGCCGTTCCTCCCCGATCGCTTCGCCGTCGTCGGCGTCAGTGTGAGCCACCCGACAGTTACCGGTCGGCGAATTGGTTGGTCAACTGTCAGTCGCTGTCACTATTCTCCGGGCATGACTAGTCAGACCACCGTCGACAAGGCTTCCCGGGAGCCCGAAGACATCGCAGTTCCCGCACCCGCCAAGGGACTTCGCGGCCATCCATGGCTGACGCTGTTCGCCGTGGCCATCGGCGTGATGATGGTCGCGCTCGACGGCACGATCGTCGCCATCGCCAACCCCGCCATCCAGAAGGACCTCAACGCCTCCCTCGCGGACGTCCAGTGGATCACGAACGGCTACATGCTGGCGCTCGCGGTCTCACTGATCACCGCGGGCAAGCTCGGTGACCGCTTCGGACACCGCCAGACCTTCCTGATAGGCGTCGTCGGCTTCGCCGCCGCGTCCGGGGCCATCGGCCTCTCCTCCAGCGTCACCTTCGTGATCGTCTTCCGCGTGCTCCAGGGGCTGTTCGGCGCCCTGCTGATGCCCGCCGCACTCGGCCTGCTGCGCGCCACCTTCCCGGCCGAGAAGCTCAACATGGCCATCGGTATCTGGGGCATGGTCATCGGCGCCTCCACGGCCGGCGGCCCGATCCTCGGCGGTGTGCTCGTCGAGCACGTCAGCTGGCAGTCCGTCTTCTTCATCAATGTGCCGGTCGGCGTCATCGCGCTGGTGCTCGGTGTGATGATCCTCAAGGATCACCGTGCGGAGAACGCGCCGCGTTCCTTCGACATCGGCGGCATCGTCCTGCTCTCGCTGGCGATGTTCTGCCTCATCTGGGCGCTCATCAAGGGTGCCGAATGGGGCTGGGGCGACGTCAAGACCATCGGCTTCCTCGTCGGGGCGGTCGTCCTCTTCGTGGCCTTCGCGCTCGTCCAGACGCGCGTCCGCGAACCGCTGATCCCGCTGGCGATGTTCAAGTCGATCCCGCTGTCGGCGGGCGCGATCCTGATGGTGCTCATGGCCTTCGCCTTCATGGGCGGCCTGTTCTTCGTGACGTTCTACCTCCAGAACGTGCACGGCATGAGCCCGGTCGACAGCGGTCTCCACCTGCTCCCGCTGACCGCCATGATGATCGTCGCCTCGCCGGCGGCCGGCGCCCTCATCACCAAGTTCGGACCCCGCGTCCCGCTGGTCGGCGGCATGGTGTGCACGGCCGTCGCCTGCTTCGGCATGTCGCAGCTGACCATCGGTACGGGCACGCTGACCATGTCGATCTGGTTCGCACTGCTGGGCATGGGACTCGCCCCGGTCATGGTCGGGGCCACCGAGGTCATCGTCGGCAACGCCCCCATGGAGCTGTCCGGCGTCGCCGGTGGCCTCCAGCAGGCAGGCATGCAGGTCGGCGGCAGCCTCGGCACGGCGGTCCTGGGCGCGGTCATGGCGGCCCGGGTCGACTCCCTGCTGCCGGGCAACTGGTCGGACGCCGGCCTTCCGAAGACCTCCGCGGCGGAGCTGTCGCAGGCGTCCTCGGCCATCGAGGTCGGCATGCCGCCCATCGCCCCGAACACCCCGCCGGAGATCGCCGCGAAGATCACCGCGGTCGCCCACGACACGTTCGTGTCCGGCATGAGTACCGCGTTCGTGGTGGCCGGCAGCGTCGCCGTGATCGCCGCCGTGGTCGCGCTCTTCACCAAGCGCGGCGAGAACGCCGAGGCCGGGGCCGGAGTCGGTCACATCTGACCCCTCCCGTCCCCGTCGCATCCGCGTCAACACCACGCCCGCACAGCCCCGTCGGTCCAAACCGGCGGGGCTGTCGCCTATCCGGGTGGTCCCGGTCAAAACCCCTTCCCCGGGCAGTTCGCGGCAGGTCAGGGTTCGGCCAAGAGAAACCGCACGACCACGGGGATTGATCCACCATGCGCAAGACCGTCATCGCGGCCGTCCTGGCCGCCACCGCCCTCGTTCCCGCCGCCTCGGCCGTCGCTCCGGCGGCCACGCCCGCAGCGCCCGGGGGCACCTACACCACCGTGACGACCACCGACACCGCCCGGTCCGCCGGCACCACCCGCTCCGCCGCCGGGGCCACCGCCGCCGGGGCCGCCGCGGCCCCGTCCGCCGCGGGGGTGCGGCTCGGGGAGTGCGCGGCCGGTCAGTTGTGCCTCTGGAAGAAGCCGGACTTCACCGGGGGCCGGGTGAACCGGGACCTTTCCGCCGTCGACATCGAGAGCTGCGTCCCCCTGCCACCCGGCAGCGACGCGCAGGCCTTCGCCAACCGCACCGGCCGCAACGTCACCCTGTACCAGTCGGCCGAATGCGGTGAGACGGGCGAGTTCGAGACCTACCCGGGCGGTGGCACCTGGGTCCCGCGCTCCCCGTACCAGGTACGGGCGTTCAAGATCTGGGAGAACTGAGACACGGCCGGGACCGGCGGGCGACGGGTGCTCGTCCCGTCACTCGCCGGGCCCCGGACGGAACGCCCCCTCCCCGGCGCGGGGAGCGTCCGGAGCGGGGGCGTGGGGGCCGGGGACCGGGTCAGAGGAGGGTCAGCTCGTCCACCAGGTCGTCCAGGCCCAGCGAACCCTGGGAGAGCGCGGCCATGTGCCAGGCCTTCAGGTCGAACGCCTCGCCCCGCCTCTCGCGGGCCTTCTCCCGGCCGAGCAGCCAGGCACGCTCGCCGAGCTTGTAGCCGATCGCCTGACCCGGCATGGACAGGTATCGGGTCAGCTGGCTCTCCACGTAGTCGGCCGGACGGCTGCTGTGCGCGCCGAGGAACTCCTGCGCCAGCTCCGGAGACCACCGCTCACCCGGGTGGAGCGGCGAGTCGGCCGGTATCTCCAGCTCCAGGTGCATGCCGATGTCCACGATGACCCGGACCGCGCGCATCATCTGGGCGTCCAGGTAGCCGAGTCGCTCCTCCGCCCCGGGGAAGAAGCCCAGCTCGTCCATGAGCCGCTCCGCGTACAGGGCCCAGCCCTCGACATTGGCGCTGACCATGCCGGCGCCCGTCTGGTAGCGGGACAGGTCCCCGGCCACGTGCTTCCACTGGGCGAGTTGGAGGTGGTGGCCCGGGACGCCCTCGTGGTACCAGGTCGACACCAGGTCGTACACCGGGAAGCGGGTGCGCCCCATCGTCGGCAGCCAGGTGCATCCGGGGCGGGAGAAATCCTCCGACGGCGGGGTGTAGTACGGACCCCCGCCACCACCCGTGGGAGCGATACGGGACTCCACCCGCCGCACCGGCTCGGCCAGTTCGAAGTGCGTGCCGTCCAGCGAGTCGATCGCCCGGTCCATCAGCCCCTGGAGCCAGTCACGGATCTCGTCCACTCCCTCCACGCACCGGCCGTGCTCGTCCAGATGGGCCAGCGCCACCCACGGGGTCTTCGCGCCGGGCAGGACGCGCTCCGACTCGGTGCGCATCTCCGCCAGCAGACGGTGGAACTCCGACCAGCCGTAGGCGTACGCCTCGTCCAGGTCGAGATCGGTGCCGTTGAAGTAGCGGGTCCAGCGGGCGTACCGCTCCCGGCCGACCGCGTCCGGGGCCTCCCCGGCGGTGGGCGCGTAGACGTCCCGCATCCAGTCCCGCAGTCCGCGGACGGCCGCGGTGGCCGCGCGGGCCGCGTCGTCCAGTTCGCCGCGCAGCGCCTCGGGGCCGCCGGAGGCGAACTCCTCGAACCAGCCGCGCCCTTGATCGCTGTCGCCGGCCCAGTCGCCGAGCTGCCCGACGAAGGTGCTGGTCGTGCGCGGCCCCGCGTACAGCTTGCGTTCCAGGCCGAGCGCAAGCGACTCACGGTACCCGGACAGCGCCCGCGGCACCGCCCGCAGCCGCTGGGCGACGGCCGCCCATTCCTCCTCCGTCCGCGCGGGCGTCACCGTGAAGACGTCCCGCACCATGTGCGGCGGTGTCGCCATGTTGCCCACCGCACGCAGGTGTTCACCCGCCTCGTGCACGGCCAGCTCGGCATGGAGGCGCTCGCGCAGCAGCCGTGCGCAGCGGCGCTCGACACCAGTGTCCGCGCCGGGCAGGAGCTCGGCCTCGGCCAGGTGCGCGAGAGTCTTCCTGGCGAGCGCGGCCAGCACCGCGGCCCCGGCCGGTGAGGTGTCGGGCAGACGGCCGGAACTCGCCCGCACGCCCAGGTAGGTGCCGGTGATCGGGTCGAGTTCGACCAGTGCGTCGACGTAGGCGTCGGCAACCTGGCGCGGGAGTTGTCTCTCGATCTGAGTCATGTGCCGCATCCTCCAGCAACGCCGGGCCGGAAGGGCGGTGATCCGTTCCCGCAACCTCCCCCGTGGGTGCGGCAGTCCGGAGAAGAGCCAGTACGGGACACTGAGAGCTTCGTCGCTCTGCGAAGTTGTTCTGTCCGATCCGTTGACGAAATCTTCGCGGTACATCTAGCTTCATCGCGTCGTACTTCGTACGTCATATATGAGACGCGATACGCGAGATGCGAGAGCCCTTCATGACTTTTGCGCCCACCCCGATCCCGTCCAGGACGCAGTTCGTGCTGGAAGCGATCAAACACGCGATCCTGACAGCCCGGTTGCAGCCGGGGCAGCCACTGGTCGAGACCGAACTCGCCGCACGGTTCGGGGTGTCGAAGACACCGGTGCGCGAGGCGCTGAAGACCCTCGCCGGCACCGGGCTCGTGGTCATGAGCCAGTACAAGGGCGCCACCGTCCGGCTGGTGGACGCGGAGATGGCACGCGAGATCTACGACGTACGGCTGCTCCTCGAACCGGAGGCGCTGCGCCGCACGATCACCTGCGGAGCGTCCCTGGACGCGGCCCAAGAGGCCCTGGAACGGGCAGACTCGGCGGCCGACAAGGCCGACAGGTCGCTGGCCAACCGGGACTTCCACCGCGCCCTCTACCTCTCCTGCGGCAACCCGCTGCTGGGCCGGATGCTCGACGAGGTCCGCGACCAGGCCGCGCTCGTCTCCACCGTCGCCTGGGCCGCCGACCCGTCCTGGGAGCGCGAGGCGGCCGAGCATCGGGAGATCCTGCGGCTCGCGCTCGCCGCCGACGCGGCCGGTGCCGCCGCGGCCCTCCACGACCACATCGCCTCCTTCCTCCGCCGTGCCTTCCCGGCCGGTGAAACCGCGGGGCCCGCCGCCCGTACCGACCGGGAAGCGGCGGGCCCGGACGACACGTGGAGCGCCCCGAGACCGGTGACGGCCGGCTGACCCGACGTACACGCCACACCGCTACTGAAGAACCGAGAGAGTGGAGCCGACGATGAAGATCTCGAAGACGTACCGGGCACGCGCGGCGGCGGCGATGTCCCTCACGGCGGTTCTCGCCCTGACCGTCACCGGCTGCGGGGACGACGGCAGCGGGTTCGCCGGGGGAGCGGGAGCCGAGGGGGACGGCAAGGGAAAGATCGTCTTCTGGGACAACAACGGCGGTGTCCGCACCGACATATGGAAGGAGATCATCGCCGGCTTCGAGAAGGAGAACCCGGGGATCGAGGTCCAGTACGTCGGGGTGGCGGCCACCGAGATCCAGACCAAGTACGACAACGCGATCCAGGGCGGCGGACTGCCGGACGTCGGCGGCGTCGGCGCCGCGATGCTCGCCGGGCTCGCCGCCCAGGGCTCGCTGGAGCCCCTGGAGGACCGGAGCGCCGACTCCCCGCTCGCCGGCAAGCTCGACCCGGGCATGGTCGAGGCGATGAAGGCGGCGGGCGGCTCCGAGGAGCACACCTACAACGTCCCGATCTCCGCCAACAACGGGGTGCTGTACTACCGCACCGACCTCTTCAAGAAGGCAGGCCTCGCCGCGCCGGCCACCTGGGACGACTTCTACCGGGCAGCCGAGAAGCTGAGCGACCCCAAGAAGAATCGTTTCGGTTACACCATCCGCGGCGGCGCCGGCTCCATCGCGCAGGCCATGGACGCCATGTACGGACAGTCCGGCATCACGTCCTTCTGGGACGCGAAGGGCGAGAAGACCACCCTCGACGACCCCCGCAACGTCGCCGCCCTGGAGAAGTACGCGGCCCTCTACAAGAAGGTCACGCCCTCCGCCGACCTCAACAACGACTTCATCAAGATGGTCGCCCAGTACGACTCCGGCACCATCGGCATGGTCAACCACAACCTCGGCTCGTACCAGGACCATGTGACCGCACTCGGCACCGACAAATTCCGGGGCATCCCGCAGCCGATCGGTGCGAGCGGCAAGCGGGTCCAGGTCTCCAACCCCGTCGACGGACTCGGCCTCTTCAAGAGCTCCGAACACAAGGCCGCCGCCTGGAAGTTCATCGAGTACGCCGCCTCCCACGAGGCCAACTCGAAGTTCAACGAGCAGGCCGGGCTGATTCCGGCCAACACCGAGGCCGCCAAGGACCCCTGGGTGTCCCGCGCCGAGCCGACCGCGCTCGCGGCCAAGGCCCTCACCGACGGTTCGACCGTCACCGTGCAGCTGCCGTACTACCTGCCGGACTGGAACGGCATCAGCAAGGCCGACAACGAGCCCGGACTGCAGAAGGTCCTGCTCGGCCGGACCTCCGCCAAGGAGTTCCTGGAGAAGATGGCCGGAGAGCTGAACGACGCCCAGGCGGAGTGGAAGGAACAGCAGCCCGTCGCCTGAGGGGGAGCGCGGGACGGGCCCGGCGCCTCGCCCCGGGGACATCCCGACCCGCGGGCCCGGCCCCGCGAACGCCGCCGGCCGGCCCCGGGCGTACCCGGGACCGGCCGGCGGACGTGCGTGCCGGGGGCGCCCCAGCCGTGCGTCAGGCGTCCTCCCGGGTCAGGCGTCCTCCCGGGTCAGGCGTCGCCGCCCGCAGGGCCCGGGTCGGCCGCCGCCACGTCCAGCAGCTCGTACCGGTCCACCGCCGTCTTCAGCGCCGACCGGTCGATCCGCCCCTCCTTCGCCAGCTCCGTGAGGACCGCCAGCACGATCGACTGCGCGTCGATGTGGAAGAACCGGCGGGCCGCACCGCGGGTGTCCGCGAAACCGAAGCCGTCCGCGCCCAGCGACTGGTACGCCCCCGGGACCCAGCGCGAGATCTGGTCCGGAACCGAACGCATCCAGTCCGAAACCGCCACGAACGGTCCCTCGGACCCGGAAAGCTTCCGCGTCACGTACGGGACGCGCTGCTCCTCCTCCGGGTGGAGCAGGTTGTACCGCTCGGTGTCCACGGCCTCCCGGCGCAGCTCGTTCCAGCTGGTCGCCGACCAGACGTCGGCCCGCACGTCCCACTCCTCGGCGAGGATGTGCTGTGCCTCCAGTGCCCACGGGACCGCCACGCCGGACGCCAGGATCTGCGCCGGGATCCGCCCCCGCTCGCCCCGCCGGAAGCGGTGGACACCCGCGAGGATGCCCTCCACGTCCACGTCGGCGGGCTCGGCCGGGTGCTGGATCGGCTCGTTGTAGACGGTGAGGTAGTAGAAGACGTCCTCACTGTTCTCGCCGTACATCCGGCGCAGGCCGTCCCGGACGATGTGCGCGATCTCGAACCCGTACGCCGGGTCGTAGGCCACGCACGCCGGGTTGGTCGAGGCGAGCAGCTGCGAGTGGCCGTCCGCGTGCTGGAGCCCCTCACCGGTCAGGGTCGTACGACCGGCGGTCGCACCCAGCACGAAACCGCGCGCCAGCTGGTCGGCCATCTGCCAGAACTGGTCACCGGTGCGCTGGAAACCGAACATCGAGTAGAAGACGTAGACCGGGATCAGCGGCTCGCCGTGCGTGGCGTACGCCGAGCCCGCCGCGATCAGCGAAGCCGTGCAGCCCGCCTCGGAGATGCCGTCGTGCAGCATCTGACCGGTCGGCGACTCCTTGTAGGCCAGCAGGAGTTCACGGTCCACCGCCTCGTACTGCTGCCCCAGCGGGTTGTAGATCTTCGCGCTCGGGAAGAACGCGTCCATGCCGAAGGTGCGGTACTCGTCGGGCGCGATCAGCACGAACCGCCTGCCGATCTCCTTGTCCCGCATGAGGTCCTTCAGGATGCGGACGAACGCCATCGTGGTGGCGATCGACTGCGTCCCCGAACCCTTCCGGGCAGCCGCGTAGGTCTTCTCCTCCGGCAGCGCCAGTGGCTTCGCGCGGACCACCCGGGTCGGCACGTAACCGCCCAGACTCGCCCGCCGGTCGTGCATGTACTGGATCTCCTCGGAGTCCCGGCCCGGGTGGTAGTAGGGCGGGTACCCCTCGTCGAGCTGCTTGTCCGTGATCGGGATGCGCAGCCGGTCGCGGAACCCCTTCAGGTCCTCGGTGGTGAGCTTCTTCATCTGATGGGTCGCGTTGCGGCCCTCGAAGTTCGGCCCCAGCGTCCAGCCCTTGACCGTCTGCGCCAGGATGACCGTCGGCTGGCCCTTGTGCGCCTTGGCCGCCGCGTACGCCGCGTAGACCTTCTTGTGGTCGTGCCCGCCGCGCCCCAGGTGCAGGATCTCGTCGTCGGACATGTCCTTGACCATGTCCCGCAGCCGCTGGTCCTCGCCGAAGAAGTGCTCGCGGATGTACGCGCCGGTCTCCGTGGCGTACGTCTGGAACTGCCCGTCCGGCGTGGTGTTCAGCTTGTTGACCAGGATGCCCGTGCGGTCCTGCGCGAGCAGCGGGTCCCAGGTGCGGTCCCAGACGAGCTTGATCACGTTCCAGCCGGCACCCCGGAACTGCGACTCCAGCTCCTGGATGATCTTGCCGTTGCCGCGCACCGGGCCGTCGAGCCGCTGGAGGTTGCAGTTGACGACGAAGGTGAGGTTGTCCAAGCCCTCGCGCGCGGCGATGGACAGCTGGCCGAGCGACTCCGGCTCGTCCATCTCACCGTCGCCGAGATACGCCCAGACGTGGGACTTGGAGGTGTCCGCGATGCCGCGCGCCTCCATGTAGCGGTTCATCCGCGCCTGGTAGATCGCGCCGAGCGGGCCGAGGCCCATCGACACCGTCGGGAACTCCCAGAAGTCCGGCATCAGCCGCGGGTGCGGGTAGCTGGAGAGACCGTTCGGCGCCTTCGACTTCTCCTGGCGGAACGCGTCGAGCTGCGCCTCGCTCAGCCGGTCCAGCAGGAACGCGCGGGCGTAGATGCCCGGCGAGGCGTGCCCCTGGAAGAAGATCTGGTCGCCGCCGTCGCCCTCGTCCTTGCCGCGGAAGAAGTGGTTGAAGCCCACGTCGTAGAGCGAGGCGGAGGAAGCGAACGTGGCGATGTGACCGCCGACGCCGATCCCGGGACGCTGGGCCCGTGAGACCATGACGGCCGCGTTCCAGCGGGTCGCGTTGAGGACCTTGCGCTCGATCTCCTCGTCGCCGGGGAAGAACGGTTCGTCCTTCGTGGCGATCGTGTTGACGTAATCGGTGCTGCGCATCTCCGGCACGGCGACGCGCTTCTCGCGCGCCCGCTCGATGAGGCGGAGCATCAGATAGCGGGCCCGCTCACGGCCGCGCTCGTCCACGGCGGCGTCGAGTGAGTCCAGCCATTCCTGGGTCTCCTCGGGATCGAAATCCGGGACCTGGCTGGGAAGGCCGCCAATGATGATCGGGTTGCGATCGGATCCGGAAGCCACGCTGTTCCTTCGCTGTCGGTGCTGCTACGGAGTCTGCTGCGGAGCTGATCCACCGGGGCGCGAAACCCCGCGACGTCTCCGACGTCCGCGGATTCGCCGCCTTCCATCGTGTACCGCCGGGGGCCGTACGTCACCTCTACCGCACGGTAACCAGCGGGTTACCGGACACCCGTCCGGGGCAGTAGCCGTAAGGCGGGAGCAGGGCGCCGGACCAAATCGCAACCATACGCCCAACCCGTCCAAGCGTTCCCAAACGCTGTTCGGCGGCGAATGCCGGAGCGAAACGGCATAAGCTGAGGAAGGACGTATACGGGCCGGGTGCATTCCGCACCCCGGCACGGACCGCCCGGAAGTTGCGGCGACGTGGCAGGGAACGTCACCGTTTAGGCGGTCTGGGGTGCCGGGTACTTGCGCGATTCGCCGAGCCCGTGTGGACTACGGCCAGCGCCGCGCGTACGCGCGTGGCTCAAGCATTTTCCGAACATGATCAGGAGGCAACCCGTGAGCGCGACCGCGGACCACGCGGAGGAGCGGACCAATCTGGCCGGACGGCTGGGGTTCGAACCCAATCAGGTGGTCCAGGAGATCGGCTACGACGACGACGTCGAGCTGGAGCTCCGTGAAGGTATTGAAGCCACCATCGGTGGGGAACTCGTCGACGAGGAGTACGACGACGTCGCCGACGCCGTCGTGTTGTGGTTCCGCGACGAGGACGGCGACCTTACGGACGCGCTGGTGGATGCCATCGGCCTGATCGAGGACGGCGGTACGGTCTGGCTGATGACGCCGAAGACCGGCCGTGACGGATACGTCGAACCGAGCGACGTCAGCGATGCCGCCCAGACCGCCGGTCTCTCCCAGACCAAGAGCATCAGCGTGGGCAAGGACTGGACGGGCACCCGTCTGGTCACGCCCAAGGCGGCCAAGACCAAGCGCTGAGCTCCTCCGGCAGTACCCCGCAGTACCCCTGAAGGCCCCCGGCGGCATCGCGCCGCCGGGGGCCTTCGCACGTCCCGCCGAGGGCGCTGCGTAGGCTGGGCCAGGCTCCCGGCGGACCGGCCCGGGGGCGGTGACGCAAGCGAAGGGACACCCCCATGGCGATCGAGGTCGGCTCCCAGGCCCCCGCGTTCGAGCTCAAGGACAACCACGGCCGGACGGTCACGCTGTCCGAGTTCCGCGGCGAGAAGAACGTCGTCCTGCTCTTCTACCCGTTCGCCTTTACCGGCGTCTGCACCGGCGAGCTCTGCGCGCTCCGCGACGAGCTGCCCCGCTTCGAGAACGCCGACACGCAGCTTCTCGCCGTCTCCAACGACTCCATCCACACCCTGCGGGTCTTCGCCGAGCAGGAGGGCCTGGAGTACCCGCTGCTCTCCGACTTCTGGCCGCACGGCGAGGTCTCGCGCGCGTACGGCGTCTTCGACGAGGACAAGGGCTGCGCCGTGCGCGGCACCTTCATCATCGACAAGGAGGGCGTGGTGCGCTGGAGCGTCGTCAACGGCCTGCCCGACGCGCGGGACCTGAAGGAGTACGTCGCCGCGCTCGAAGCCCTCTGAGCAAGCCGGGCAAGCCCTCTCCGGGCCGCCGCGGCGGCCCGGAGAGGGTCCCGCGGCGTGCGGGAGTTCCGCTCGCGGAGAACTCCCGCCCCACCCGCCCAAAAGCCTGCTTTGGCCGGGAACCGGTCACTAGGATCCATTCGTTGATCCGGTATCACGCACGACGGGGACGCTGGTGTCTGCCGGCCCCTACATACCTATGGGAGGACTCGTGGGAGTCAGCCTCAGCAAGGGCGGCAACGTCTCGCTGACCAAGGCCGCGCCCAACCTGACCGCTGTCATCGTCGGCCTGGGCTGGGACGCCCGGACGACCACCGGCGGCGACTTCGACCTCGACGCGAGCGCACTGCTGGCGAACACCGAGGGCAAGGTCGGCAGCGACGGCAATTTCGTCTTCTTCAACAACCTCAAGAGCCCGGACGGCTCCGTCGAGCACACCGGTGACAACCTCACCGGTGAGGGCGAGGGCGACGACGAGGTCATCAAGGTCAACCTGGCCGCCGTTCCGGCCGATGTCGACAAGATCGTCTTCCCGGTCTCGATCTACGAGGCCGAGAGCCGCCAGCAGAGCTTCGGGCAGGTCCGCAACGCGTACATCCGCGTCGTCAACCAGGCCGACAACTCCGAACTCGCCCGCTACGACCTCAGCGAGGACGCCTCCACGGAGACCGCAATGGTCTTCGGCGAGCTCTACCGCAACGCCGGCGAGTGGAAGTTCCGCGCCATCGGCCAGGGGTACGCTTCCGGCCTGCGGGGCATCGCGCAGGACTTCGGCGTCAACGTCTGACCCCGCGGGCCCTGCCCGGACACCACCCGGGAAGCGGAGACCAGCAGCAGAGCGCCCGGCGCCGCACCTCCCGTGCGGCGCCGGGCGCGCTTGGGTCGTGTTGTGGAAGCGCCGCCCGTCGGGCGACGCCTGGCGCGCAGGCCCGCACCGCGGCCGGATGCGGGACCGCCCGCAGGGGCATGCTCCGTCCTGCGGACGGAAATGAGACCCGCACACCCGCACACACGACACACGAATCGGGGAGGACACATCATGGGCGTCACACTCGCCAAGGGAGGCAATGTCTCCCTCTCCAAGGCCGCACCCAACCTCACCCAGGTGCTCATCGGCCTCGGATGGGACGCGCGATCCACCACCGGAGCCGACTTCGACCTGGACGCCAGCGCGCTGCTGTGCCAGTCGGGCCGGGTACTCGGGGACGAGTGGTTCGTCTTCTACAACAACCTCACCAGCCCCGACGGCTCCGTCGAACACACCGGGGACAACCTCACCGGCGCGGGTGATGGTGACGACGAGTCCGTCATCGTCCACCTCGACCAGGTGCCGCCGCACTGCGACAAGATCGTCTTCCCCGTCTCGATCCATGAAGCGGACAACCGTGGGCAGGCTTTCGGCCAGGTCAGCAATGCCTTCATCCGTGTCGTGAACCAGGCCGACGGCCAGGAACTCGCCCGTTACGACCTCAGCGAGGATGCCTCGTCCGAGACGGCGATGATCTTCGGTGAGCTCTACCGCTACAACGGCGAATGGAAGTTCCGTGCTGTGGGACAGGGGTACGCGTCCGGACTGCGGGGCATCGCTCTAGACTTCGGGGTCAACGTTTCGTAAAGCCGCGCTCGGCGCGGGGGAGCCCCGCACTACGGGGAGACCCGTTACTTACACGATGGGGTAGCCAGTGCTTCTGAAAACCTTCGGCTGGTCGATCGCGATCACCGCGCTCGGTCTGGTCGCAGCGGCGTTCTACGGGGGGTGGCAGGCTTTCGGCGTCGTCGCGATCCTGGCGGTCCTGGAGATCTCGCTGTCCTTCGACAACGCGGTGATCAACGCCGGAATCCTGAAGAAGATGTCCGCCTTCTGGCAGAAGATCTTCCTCACGATCGGTGTGCTCATCGCCGTCTTCGGTATGCGACTGGTCTTCCCCGTCGTGATCGTGGCGATCAGCGCCAAACTCGGCCCCATCGAGGCCATCGACCTGTCGTTCAACGACCCGGACCGGTACAAGCAGCTGGTCACCGACGCGCATCCGTCGATCGCGGCCTTCGGTGGCATGTTCCTGCTCATGATCTTCCTCGACTTCATCTTCGAGGACCGGGACATCCAGTGGCTCCGGTGGATCGAGCGCCCGCTCGCCAAGCTCGGCAAGGTCGACATGCTGTCGGTCTGCGTCGCGCTGATCGTCCTGCTGATCTCGTCCCTGACCGTCGCCACCCACGCCCACCAGCACGGTGGCGCCCACGCCGACAAGACGTCCACGGTGCTGCTCGCGGGCGTCGCCGGACTGATCACCTACCTCGTCGTCGGTGGGCTCTCGGGCTTCTTCGAGAACAAGCTCGAAGAAGAGGAGGAGCGTGAGCACGAGGCGGAGGAGGAAGCCCGGAAGTCCGGCAAGTCCGCCGCCGCCCCGGTCGTCCTGGCCGGCAAGGCCGCGTTCTTCATGTTCCTCTACCTGGAGGTCCTGGACGCGTCCTTCTCGTTCGACGGTGTCATCGGCGCCTTCGCCATCACCAACGAGATCGTGCTGATGGCCCTCGGCCTCGGCATCGGCGCCATGTACGTCCGTTCGCTCACGGTCTACCTCGTGCGCCAGGGCACCCTGGACGACTACGTCTACCTGGAGCACGGCGCCCACTACGCCATCGGCGCCCTCTCCGTCATCCTGCTCGTCACCATCCGGTACGAGATCAACGAGATCATCACCGGCCTGGTCGGCGTGGTGCTGATCGCCTGGTCCTTCTGGTCGTCGGTGCGGCGCAACAAGGCGCTCGAAGCGGCCGGCGGGGACGACAGCGAACTGGTCGACGCCGGCGGCGGCGGAGTGCGCTGAAGTTCTGGCCAGAAGTCTCCTGCGCCGGGTGTGTGACCCGGTAAGGAATGAGGGAACCCTCTCTGCGGGGCGGATCGCGCGGCAGGCTCCGGAAAACCCCGGGCCGGCCCGTCGGCCGCCCCGCAGTGACGTGCGCGACGCGCGCAGCGGACCGGAGCACCGGCCCGTGAGGACGCGCAGACAGATAGGTGGGGTGGGGGGATGGGCTTCTTCGACGGCCTGTGGCCGGCACGCACGGCACAGTTCGAGTCCGGCAACGCGGCGACCAACTCGATCGTGCTGACACGGCGCAACGCCACCGTCTCGCTGAACAAACAGGGAGCGCTCACCGGGAACCTCCGGGTCAACCTCTCCTGGCGGATGCGGTCCTCCGACATCGAGGGCCGTTCCGGACAGGGCAGTCTGTTCCGGAACCCGCTGAAGCTCTTCCAGCCGGAGATCGTGCAGGCCCACACCCAGGGCATGGTCAACGTCGACCTCGACCTCGGGTGCATGTACGAGCTCAGCGACGGCACCAGGGGCGTGGTCCAGCCCCTCGGCAATCTCATCGGGGACCTGAACGACCCGCCGTACATCCGGCTCAGCGGGGACGACCGCTTCGGCGCGCCCTCGGGTGAGACGGTCTACGTCAACATGGACCACCGCGACAAGATCAAACGCCTGCTGTTCTTCGTCTACATCTACGACCAGACGCCGGCGTTCGACCGTACCCACGCGATGGTCACGCTCTACCCGGGCAACGGCCCGCGGATCGAGATCGAGCTGGACGAACGCGCGCCGCAGGCCCGCTCCTGTGCCGTGTTCACCGTGGAGAACGTCAAGGAGGAGCTGATCGTGCGCCGAGAGGTCAAGTTCGTCTACGGGTTCCAGTCGGAGCTCGACCGGCTCTACGGCTTCGGCATGCAGTGGGGCCGCGGCTACAAGTCGCGTGCCTGAGCACTCAGGACCGGACGAACTGCGGGCCCTGAGGCGGCAGGACGAAATGCGGGTCCGGTGCCGGGGCGGCGGCCGCCGCCGGCTGCGGATACCCGTACGCGGGCGCGCTCGTCGCGGGCTGGGGGTAGCCGTACCCGGTGGAGGCGGGCTGGGGGTAGCCGTACCCGGCCGGCGCGGCGGTGGGCTGCGGGTAGCCGTAGGCCGGTGCGGCGGTGGCGGGCTGGGGATAGCCGTAGCCGGTGGAGGCCGGTTGCGGGTAGCCGTACCCGGGCTGCGGCTGGGGGACGGTGAGGTCGGAAGCGGGCTCGGGCGCGGGGCGGCCGGGCGCGGCCTCCGGGCTCTCCCGCTCCTCCTCCGGCTCGGGCTGCTCCCCGTCGTCCACCGAGATGCCGAAGTCCGTCGCCAGCCCGATCAGCCCGGTCGGATAGCCCTGGCCGACCGCACGGAACTTCCAGCCGTCCCCGCGCCGGTAGAGCTCGCCGCAGATGACCGCGGTCTCCTCACCGGTCTCGGGCCGGACCTCGAACACGGCCAGCGGCGCGCCGTCCGCGGCCGTGGTGTCGTACAGCGATATCCGCAGGTCGTGGACGCTTCCGAAGCTCGCGCCGTCCGAGGAGGCGGCGATCACGACCCGGTCCACCGAGGGGTCCAGCGCCGCCAGATCCGCCTCGATCGTGTCCGTCAGCCCGTCGGCGACGCTGCGCTTCGGCAGGTGCCGCACCTGGCCGTCCGGATGCCGGGGCTGGTTGTAGAAGACGAAGTCCTCGTCGGAGCGCACCCGCCCCGAGGAGTCCAGCAGCAGGGCGGAGGCGTCCACGTCCGGGACCCCGGCCCCAGGAGTCCAGCGCAGCACGGCCCGTACGGCCGTGGCATCGAGGGGGACGTTCGAACCCTTCAGCATCCCTTGCGTCATGCCCGTCATCCTGCCTGTTGGCGGCTTCCCCGGACAACGCGGGGGCCGTTAACCGGTATCCGGCGGTAGAGCTGAGCTGCAGCACCTTACCGTGCCGGAGTCCTCCGACACGGGCGAGTTACCCGAAGTTCACATATGCGGGGAACTGCGGACACCCGTCCATACGTACTATTACCGGCCATGCGTTGTTCGATCGATCAGGCGGTACGGGGGAAAATCATGCGTCATTTCGGGCACATCTCGCCTGCTGCCCGGCAGGGACTGTTCTTCCAGGAACCATGCGAATTCGACGCACACGCGCCGGCCCGCGTGCTCTCGGCCGCGCTGGGCGCGACTCTCTACGCCCCGGCCACCCGCCCCAGGCTCGCGGACGACGTGGTGAAGCAGGCCGCGCGCGGCGTGATCTCCATGGTCCTCTGCCTGGAGGACTCGATCGCCGACACCGAGGTGGAAGGCGCCGAGAAGAACCTGGTCAAGCAGTTCGCCGACCTCGCCGAGCGGGACCCGGCGATTCCGCTCCTCTTCATCCGGGTCCGCGAACCCGAACAGATCACCGACCTGGTGAACCGTCTCGGCGCCTCGGTCCGGCTGCTCTCCGGCTTCGTCCTGCCGAAATTCACCGAACAGCGCGGAGAACTCTTCCTGGCGGCACTCACCCGAGCGCAGTCGGCCTCCGGACAACGGCTCTTCGCCATGCCCGTACTCGAATCTCCGGAACTGCTCCACCTGGAAACCCGCACCGAAACACTCCAGGGAATCGCGCGTGTCGTCGGCACCCACCGCGAGCACATTCTCGCGCTGCGGCTCGGAGTGACCGACTTCTGCTCCGCCTACGGGCTGCGGAGATCCTCCGACATGACCGCGTACGACGTGCAGATCGTCAGCGCCGTCATTGCCGACGTGGTCAACGTCCTCGGACGCGCCGACGGCACCGGATTCACGATCACCGGCCCCGTCTGGGAGTACTTCCGCAATCAGGAACGCATGTTCAAGCCGCAGCTGCGCCGCAGCCCCTTCCAGGAGGGCAGGGCGGAGAAACTGCGCACCGCGCTCATCGAGCACGACCTGGACGGGCTGCTCCGGGAAATCGAACTCGACCGGGCCAACGGACTTCTCGGCAAAACCTGCATCCACCCCTCCCACGTGGACCCCGTGCACGCGCTCTCGGTCGTCAGCCACGAGGAATTCAGCGACGCCCAGGACATCCTGCGGCCCGAGCGCGACGCCGGCGGAGTGCTGCGTTCCGCGTATACGAACAAGATGAATGAAGTGAAACCGCACCGGGCGTGGGCCGAGCGCACTCTCCTGCGCGCCGAGGTCTTCGGCGTCGCGAACGAGGACATCGGCTTCGTGGACCTGCTGGCCGCGGCCGGAGCGAAATGAGCGCGTACCGATGAACGGGCGGGCGACGGAGAGAGAGACGGTGGACGTGGTGTGGTCGGGCAGCTGGGTGGCCGAGCGACTGGGAGTCGCTCTCACCGGCGATTCTGAGATCAGGGACATGCTGGGGCTCGCCCTGCGGCACAACCCCCGGCGGGCCCATCTGCTGGTCTCCCACGTCCTCGGCAAGCACGTTCCACAGCTCCCCTCCGTCGTCCACGGCGCCGGGATCGACCTCGGCCACCGGGTGCGTGAACTGCTCGGACCCGAGGCCGACCGGGCGATCGTCCTCGGATACGCCGAGACCGCCACCGGACTCGGCCACTCGGTCGCCGACGGCATCGGATCCGCGCCCTACCTCCACTCCACCCGACGACCGGTCCCCGGCGTGGTCCGCGCCGGCGGCTTCGAGGAATCCCACTCCCACGCCACCTCCCACCTGCTGCTCCCGGAGGACCCGGCGCTGCTCGCCGGACCCGGGGCGCTGGTCCTCGTCGACGACGAGTTCTCCACCGGCAACACCGTCCTCAACACCATCCGCGCGCTGCACGACCTCTACCCCCGCGAGCGGTACGTCATCGTGGCCCTCGCCGACATGCGCTCGCCCGCGGACCGGGGCCGGCTCACGGAGTTCGCCGCAGAGATCGGCGCCCGCGTCGACCTCGTCGCCCGGGCCACCGGCACGGTCGTGCTGCCCGAAGGGGTACTGGAGCGGGGTCAGGCCCTCGTCGCCGAGCAGGAGGCCGAGCAGGAGGCAACGGAGGGCGTCGGGGCAGCCCGGAACGCCGTCGATGCCGCTGGGCCCGCCGAGGCCGTCCGCGTCGAGCTGGGCTGGCCCGAGGGGCTGCCGGACGGCGGCCGGCACGGCTTCACCCCCGCCCACCGCGCCACCCTGGAACACGCCCTCCCCGACATGGCCGCCCGGATCGCCGCAGCCCTGGCCGACGGACCCGACGCGGGCGTCTCCCGCCCCCGCCGCGTCCTCGTCCTCGGCTTCGAAGAGCTCATGTACGCCCCGCTGCGCCTCGGCACCGCCCTGGAACAGCTCACGGACGCCGAAGTCCGCTACTCCACCACCACCCGCTCACCCGTCCTCGCCGTCGACCACCCCGGCTACGCGATACGCAGCCGACTGGTCTTCCCGGCCCACGACACCCCGGCGGACGGCCCGGGCGACCGCTACACCTACAACGTCGCCGGAGCCGACTTCGACACCGTCGTCGTGGTCGTCGACTCGCAGGGCGACACACCCGAACTCCATGCCCCCGAAGGGCTCTTGACCCGCCTCGCCGCTCACACCGGCCAGGTGCTCCTCGCGGTCATTCCCTCGTACACCCCCGAACGGCAGGAATTCACCATGCTGCCCGAGCCCCTCAGAGGCCCCGCATTCTCCTCGTACGCCGCCGAGGACGTCGGCTGGCTGCTCCAGGACCTCTCGGACACCGAGCTGGAGGCCCCCACGGAGGAACGCGAGGAGGCGATACAGAGCGGTGGCGCGCACTACGCCGAATCGCTCCCCGTGGAGTACCAGCCCAGCCCCGCCTACCAGGCACTCTTCCAGGCCGCCCTGGAAACCTCCGCCGCCCGCATCGCCCGCGCGGTCGGCACCGTCACCGAGACGGTCCTCGCCGAACGCGGCCCCCGCCCCGTCCTGGTCTCGCTCGCCCGGGCCGGAACCCCCGTCGGCGTACTGATGCGCCGCTGGGCCCAGCAGCGCCACGGGCTCGACCTGCCGCACTACGCCGTCTCCATCGTGCGCGGCCGGGGCATCGACGCCAACGCCCTGCGCTGGCTGGCCGCCCACCACGACCCCGCCGACGTCGTCTTCGTCGACGGCTGGACAGGCAAGGGCGCCATCACCCGCGAACTCGCCGCCGCCCTGGCGGAGTTCGACGGGTTCAACCCCGAGATCGCGGTCCTCGCCGACCCCGGCGGCTGCGTCCGCACCTACGGCACCCGCGAGGACTTCCTCATCCCCTCCGCCTGCCTCAACTCCACGGTCTCCGGCCTGATCTCACGCACCGTGCTCCGCGCCGACCTGGTCGGCCCGGACGACTTCCACGGTGCCAAGTTCTACCGGGAGCTGGCCGGTTCGGACGTCTCCCTCGACTTCCTGGAGACCGTCGCCGCCCGCTTCGACGAGGTCGCCGACGAGGTGGCGGAGGAGGCCAAGGCCCTGCTCGCCGCCGACCGCGCCCCCACCTGGGAGGGCTGGGCGGCCGTCGAGCGCATCAGCGAGGAGTACGGCATCCACGACGTCAACCTCGTGAAGCCCGGCGTCGGCGAGACCACCCGGGTACTGCTCCGCCGGGTCCCCTGGAAGATCCTCGCCGACCGCCGCGCCGGCGCCGACCTCGACCACGTACGACTCCTCGCCGAACAGCGCGGGGTGCCCGTCGAGGAGGTCGACGGACTCCCGTACAGCTGTGTCGGCCTGATCCACCCCAAGTACACCCGGGGTGCGACAGGTGCCGACGGCAAGGCGGTGACGGAACAGTGACCGCACCGGGGACGAAACCCGTGGCGATGGTCGCCAGCGATCTCGACCGCACCCTCATCTACTCCACCAACGCCCTCCAGCTCACCATGCCGGACGCCGACACACCCCGGCTGCTCTGCGTCGAGACGTACGGCAGCAAACCGCTCTCCTACGTCACCGAGACCGCCGCCGGCCTGCTGGAAGAGCTGGGCCGCACCACGGTCTTCGTACCGACCACGACCCGCACCCGCGAGCAGTACCACCGCATCAGCCTCCCCGGACCGGCGCCCGCCTACGCCGTCGTCGCCAACGGCGGGCACATCCTCGTGGACGGGGAGTCCGACCCCGCATGGCACGCGGGGGTCCTGGAACGCATCGCCGGGGAGTGCGCCCCGCTCGCCGAGGTGCGCGCCCACCTCGCAGCCGTCAGTGACCCCGCCTGGCTGCTGAAGGACCGGGTCGCCGAGGACCTCTTCGCCTACCTCGTCGTCGAACGCTCCCTGCTGCCCGAAGGCTGGGTCAAGGAACTCGTCGACTGGGCCGGGCCGCGCGGCTGGACCATCTCCCTCCAGGGCCGCAAGATCTACGCCGTACCCCGGCCCCTCACCAAGAGCGCCGCCGTCCGTGAGGTCGCCCGCCGCGCCGGGGCGGACCTCACCCTCTCCGCCGGCGACTCCCTGCTCGACGCCGACCTGCTGCTCAGCACCGACCTCGCCTGGCGCCCCGGCCACGGCGAACTCGCCGACACCGGCTGGCACACCGGCGGGGTCGTCGCCCTCCAGGAGCAGGGAGTCCTCGCCGGGGAGGAGATCCTGCGCAGGTTCCTGGCGGCGGCGCGCGGCTGACGGGAAAGCCCTTGGTAACGGGGAGCTCATTGGGCAGGCTGGGCCCGACCGGCACGACGCCACGCCGACAGCCCAGGAGCTGCGCACCATGACCAAGGGCAACGAGACCCGGATGACGGACGAGCTGTACGCGTACGTACTCGCGCACAACCCGCCGCTGGACCCCGTCCAGCAGGAACTCGTCGCGACCACGTACGCCGAACTGCCGGACAGCGCGGGCATGCAGTCGGCCCAGGAACAGGGCCCGCTGCTCGCCTTCCTGGTCCGGCTGACCGACGCCCGGACGGTGGTGGAGGTCGGCACCTTCACCGGCTTCGGGGCCCTGTCGATGGCGCAGGCCCTGGCGCCCGGCGGACGGCTGATCGCCTGCGACGTCTCGGAGGAGTGGACGGCGTACGCCAGGGCCGCCTGGGAGAAGGCGGGGGTGGCGGACCGCGTGGACCTGCGCATCGCCCCCGCGCTCGACACCCTGCGCGCGCTGCCGAAGGAGCCGCACATCGACTTCGCCTACCTGGACGCGGACAAGGGCGGCTACATCGCGTACTGGGAGGAGCTGGTGCCCCGGCTGCGGCCGGGCGGCATGATCGCCACCGACAACACCCTCTTCCACGGCGGGGTCGTGGACCCGCACGCCACCGGGGGAGCGGCCGCCATCCGGGAGTTCAACGACCACGTGCTCGCCGACCGCCGGATGGACAGCGTCCTGCTGACCGTCGCGGACGGCCTGACGCTCTCGCGCAAGCGGTGAACGTGTGCGGGACCGGAGCGGCCGGGGAGGCTGCTCCGGTCCCGCAGGTGTGGTCCCGCAGGTGTGGTCCCGCGTCCTTCGGTGCCGCGTCGATCGGTGCCGCTCAGCCGCAGCAGCCCCCGCCGCAGCAGCCGCCCCCTCCGCCGCCGCCCGCAGGGGCGGGCGCGGAGCCCTGGGACGAAGTGCCGCCCACGGCGACGGCGGAGAGCAGTTTCACGGTGTCGTCGTGGCCGACGGGGCACGCGGCGGGATCGGAGGACTCGGCCATCGGACGGCTGAGCTCGAAGGTGTCTCCGCAGGTGCGGCAGCGGTACTCGTAACGAGGCATGGCCCAAGAGTAGGGCCGCCGCCCCTCACCGGGCAGTCACCCGTGCGGCTGGGGCCGGGTGCCCGGCATCATCGGGGGCCGCCCGGTCCGGACGCGGTCCTCGCGCGCGGCCTCCTCCGGGTGGCGGGCCCGCCAGTACGGGTTGTCGTGCGGAAGTCCGCCGCTGACCCTGCCGTACATCCCGAAGAACATCAGCATCAGCCCGACGATGAAGCTGAACAGCACGTTCTGCATCTGGAACGCGAGGAAGTTGAGACCGGTGTCCAGCAGAGCCAGGTTCACGAATCCGCTGGCGATGAAGAGGACCCCGACCGTCATGTTGAGCGTGGACGCCTTGTTGCCGCCCACCACCATGCCGACGAAGAGCAGCAACCCCACGCAGATGGAGATGACGCTCAGCGCGCCGTTCGTGTTGAGGCCCGCGACCGTGTCGCCACCGGTGTCGAAGAAGCCGATCTTGTTGATCAGGCCGAGGATGCCGAAGACCAGGAGCACGAGCCCCATGAGCCCCGCGCCGATCCGGTAGACCTGGCTGAGGCGGTGGTCGACGGGCAGCTCCTCGTTGAGACGGGTGTGCAGGGGCTTCGCCTTGACGGCCTCCGCCCTGTCGGGCGCGGTACCCACGGGCGGTGGCTGCATGGGCCGGGCCTGCTCGGGTGGGACCTGCGTCGGTCGGGCCTGCGTCGGCCGGGCCTGCGTCGGCCGGGCCTGCTCGGGTTCGGCTCGCACGGGCTGGGCCTGCATGCGCCGGGCGTGCCTGGGCTCGGCTCTGCGGAGCTTCATGGCGACCTCCTCGGGAGGTACGCGCCGGCGCACGGGCCTCCACGGAGGTTCTTAACCGTCCCTCTCCCTGGCGGAGGTTCGTACCGGCGCACGGATCACCTCCAGCATCTGCCCGGGAGCGGGGCGGGACAACCGGGGGCCGGCTTCTCGCGGCGCCCGGTGAGCCGTACCGCCGGACTCTCAGACGGCGGTCGAGCCCGTCCCGAGTCCCTCACGGATGGCCGAAACGACCTGGGCCGCCGTCTGCCGGACGGCCTCCGCCTCGGTCAGGAAGTGCCAGTAGTCGGGGTGGCGGACGTCCAGGGCGGCGATGGCGCGGTCCAGCCGGGCCACGGCGTTGTCCAGCGGCCCGGCGTGACGCGGATCGGGCGTGTTGCGGCCGGCCATCGCCAGCCGCTGGGCGTCGCGGACGGCGAACCGGGTCCGCTGGATCTCGTTCTTCGGGTCCTTCGCCACGGCGTCCAGCAGCCGCAACCGCTCCCCGGCCGCCGACACCGCCTCGTCCGCGTGGTTGAGCAGCGCCCGGACCGTGCCCAGCCGGGAGGTGGCGTCGGCCCAGCGCTGGTCCCTGCGGGCCTCGGCCGCCTCGGCGAGCTTCTCCTCGGCCCGGCGGACGTCCTCGGCCGCCTGCTCCGGAACGTGCTGGAGGTCGTGCCAGCACTCCTCCGAGAAGCGCCGCCGCAACTCGCTGAGGACCGGCTCCACCCCGCCCGCCCGGGTGGTCAGCGCCTGCGCCCGGGTGCGCAGGGACACCAGTCGGCGGTCGATCTCCGCGGCCCGCTCCGGCAGCCGCTCGGCCTCGGTACGTATGGCCTCCGCCTCGCGGAGCACCTGATCGGCGCGTTGCAGCGTCTCGGCGACCCCGTGACGCCCCGCGCCCTGGTTGAGCTTGGTCAGCTCGGGGGCGAGGGCGGCGAGCCGGGCCGCGAGATCGTCCGCCTTCATGCCGGAGGCGCGTACCCCGTCCAGCGCGCGGGTGGCCCCGATCAGCCCCTGCCGGGCCCGCTCGACGGCCGGGGCCAGCCGGGCGAGCTGCGTCTCGGCGCTGCCGAGGAGAGGGCCGAGCCCCTGGGCGTACCGGTCGAGCTCGCCCCTGACCCGTACCAGATCGTCCTTGGCCCGGGTCAGCTCGGTCGTGGCCCGCGTCGCGGCGGCCGGCTCCAGGCCGTCCCGGTCCAGGTCGTGCGCGTCGACCGCGGTGATGTAGGCGTGGCTGACCTCGTCGATACGGCGCCCGAGCGCGGCGAACTCCTCGACGGCCTGCCGGGCGCGCGGAGAACTGTCGACGGCCGTGATGGTCTCGATCGAGATCTCAAGATCGCGCTGGGCACTGTCCAGCTCGTAGAAGGCCTCCGCGGCGGCGTCCTTCGCGGCCTGCGCGTCCGCCCGCCGGCTGCTTCCGTCCCGTCCGCCGAACCAGCGGCGGGTACCGCCCCCGGCGAAGGCGGCGGGCAGCGCGGCGGCGAGCAACGGGAGCGGCAGCAGGACCAGCGACACGACGTCCCGCAGGGCCGACGGCGTCCGGCGCGACGGGCGGGATGCGGGCCGGACCGCTGATTCCGGGTTCGCCGCAGTCGGGACGGCGACGGCCGGGTCCTCACGGGTTTCCGCTCCCGCTTGCGGCTGCGCGTCTGTCGCCGTCACATGCCTCTCCCGTGCCGTCCGCCTGTGCCTGGTCCATTCTCCCACCAGTCATGACGAATACCCGGGCCGGTTAGTTCGCGGTCGTGAGGCTCACTTCACCGTTGTCGCTGCGGACCTTCACCGCGTGCGGGCTGGCGTCGCTGCGCGGTACGTCGACGGAGACGTGCCCGTTGCTCGCCTTCGCGTCCACGGCGTACGCGGTGTCACCGCCGGGCAGCTCGACGTGGGTGCTGCCGTTGTCCGTGTCGACGTCCAGCAGATCCGGCGCCGTATCGAACCCGAGCCGGATCGCCCCGTTGTCCGACCCGACCACCACGGACGGACCCGAGAGCCCCTTCGCGTCGATCGCCCCGTTGTCGCTCGACAACTTCAGCTCGCCCCCGGCGTCCCGCACGACCAGCCCGCCGTTGTCGGAGGACAGCTCCAGCCGGGTGTCGAACCCGGACGCGGTCACCTTGCCGTTGTCCCCCGACGCCTTCACGGCCACCCCGCGCGGCACCTTCACCCGATGCCGGCCGGAGCAGTTGTCGACCACGCCCGTGCACTTCACTTTCAGCGTGAGGGTGCCGTCCTCCATCTTCCAGACCGGATCGGGCCCCGACCCGAAGACCACCCACCCGTCCGTCTGCCGTTCCACCTCCACCTTGTCGACGTCGGCCGGCACGAGCTCCAGCGAGGTGTTCGACGAGTCGATCGTCAGCGTCTTCCCCCGGAGCGCGAACGACTTGTGTTCGACGGGCGCCCCCTCCACGTCCGTACTCCCGCACCCGCTGACCGCCACCGCGACGAGGAGCGCCCCGGCGGAGGCGAGGAGCGCGGTGCCCCTGCGAGCGAGGCGCGGGCGGGCGGTGCGTCGGCGGCCGGTGCTCGGGCGGGCGTTCGGCATGCCGGTGGTGTGGTCCACGGGATCGGTCCCCCAGTAGTGCGCGGTGCGGTGGCGAGCTCGCCGGAGCAGTTCCCCCGGCCACCTTCACGTTATGCATCCCCGCCCTCACCCACGATGAGGCCGCCCACCGGCTCCGGGGTGGGGGTAGCCCCCGTGTCCGGCCCCTGTTCGGCACGGTGTTCGAGCCTCGTCGCGGGCCTCGGCACGGCCTTCTCACGATGCCCCGTGCCGTGGACCTGCGGCTGCGGGGAATCGGAGTGTGAGCCCGGGCCCGACGCCATGTACGCTGTTCCTTCATCCACGGGTGCGTAGCTCAGGGGTAGAGCGCTGCTCTTACAAAGCAGATGTCGGCGGTTCGAAACCGTCCGCGCCCACCACGGACAACCGCAGGTGAAAGCCTGTTCAGGCCCCCCGCCCCTCATCGGGCGAGGGGCTTTTCTCATTAATGCCGGGCCCTATCAACCGCATCGAGATGGGGCGCTCGGGGCCCGTCTCGACAGCCTGATCCTCATCGCCGACACCATCGGCACCCCGCTCGCCGAGCTGGTCCGCGACGAGGAGTGGAGCGAAGAGTGCGTCCCGGCTCGTCGGCGGGCCGGAACGCGCCCACATCAGGAATCAGGCTGGGCCCCGACGCATCCGCGCACGGGCGGCTCCGTCACCCCTCCCTCGCGGCGACAAGCTCCGCATACCGCGGGTCGATCCACTACTTCATGACGTAGTCCCTTGTGGTCGGGCTACTGGCCGGAGCCCGTGTTCGGTTTCTTCGGCGCCCGCCCGCCGTCCTTCCAGGAAATCCGCGGCCGGGCGGAAGCTTCAGAGCCGCACCCCGCGCGCGGGCGTGGGCGGCGCGTCGTCGAGCGCCTGGTGCAGCAGCGACGGCAACACCCTTCGCGCGGCGCACGCCGGGTCACCGTCGGGGTGCGCGTAGATGTCGGGGCGCGCGCCGGAGGCGGAGTGCCCGTTGGCCACGACGTCGGCGGCGCCGATGATCACACGGTCGCAGTCGATGCAGACGCGGGGAAAGCTCATCGGCGCGCCTTCCGCCAGGCACGGCCGAGACTCACCGAGGTGGGGCAGGCGGCGCTGACCCGACAGGTGGCGCACGTTGCGGTGTGCGCCAGCCACCGGCGGTACGCGGCCTCCCCCGGGGGGAGCTTCACTACGGCCGTCATCGGGGGGTCACCGCCTCGGGCAGGACGCGGTAGAGGACCTGCACGCCGCGCTGCTCGGCGCACTCGGCATGAGCGAACACCGCCGTGCCGGACCCGGAGCCCGTGCCGTGCGTCCGCACGCAGACGTCCGCCCCGGGCTTCGGGCAGTACCTGCACTCTCTCTGCTTCATTGCTCACCCCTGATGTGGCGGTCCCCGGATCTGGGGACTCTCGGCCATTTCGCTGCACGGCCTGTTGTTACTCACCGATGATGTGTGGGCACGTCAGGGAGTGAATAGGCCACGGCGTGGCCATCGGCGGCCACGAAGCGGCCACGGCCGGAAGCGCGGACGATGACACCTCACACTGGGCGGACAGGCCGCAACGACGCACTCCGCGCCGCCCGGTTACGTGTGGGGTGGCGGACGCTGGAAGCCGCTGCCGCTGCTCTTTCTGGCCGAGGGCAGCAGTTGCTGGACGACCGGCAGTTCACCGTGTCCGCACGGACGTGGCGCCGCTGGGAGGGCGAGCGCCCCGGGTGGCCTGCCGAGGAGACCGCGATCGTCCTGCACGACGCGTTCGGCCGATGGCCGGAAGACCTTGGATTCGCTACCCCGCCTGGCTGGATCCGGCCCGAACACCATGAAGAGGTCGACGTGAGACGACGCGCCTTCGTGGGCGTCACCGCCGCCGCGCTCGTCGCCGGGCCGGTCGCGCAACAGCACGTCGATCCGGCCTTGGTCGACTACTTCCAGCAGCAGCTGGAGGGGCACTACCGCGCGGACATGTTCCTCGGGCCTCACGACCTGATCGGAACGGTGTCCGCCCAGTACCAGCTCATCGACAAACTGGTGCGCTCGGCGAAGGGTGAAACGCGGCGCAGTCTGCTGCGCGCGGGTGCGGCCTACGCAGCCCTCGTCGGCTGGCTGTACCAGGATGCCGGCGACATGGACGGCGCCAGCTTCTGGCGTGGAGTGACGCAGGAAATCGCGATGCGGTCCCGCGACCCGCACCTCATCGGGTACAGCCTCGTCAACCAGGCCCAGGTCCGCACCGACCTCGGCGACGGGCACGCCGTTATCGACCTGTGCGAGGCCGCGCTCGACGACGCGGACCGGCTGGTGCCGAAGGTACGGATCATGGCGATGCAGCAGCAGGCGCACGGCGCCAGCCTCACCGGGGAACGGCGGGCCGTCGACCAACTGCTCGACGACGCCGATCGCCTGCTTCCCCGAGTCGACGACGACCTGCCCTGGGGCAACGCCTGCCGCCGAACACCCGGTTACCTTGAAGTCCAGCGGGCCACCTGCTATGGGCGGCTCGGGCTTGGCCGTGAAGCCGGGGCTTTGTGGACGCAAGTCCTCACCGTGGTGCCGGAGACTGCACGCCGTGATCGCGGCGTGTACATGGCACGCCAGGCCACCGCGGCGGCCACCGCCCAGGAGCCGGACCAGGCCGTGGAGATCGCACGCACCGTCGCGACGATCGCGGTCGAGACCCGCTCGGCGAGGATGCGCCGGGAACTGGTCACTCTGGAGCGGGCGATGAGCCCGTGGCAGGATGCACCGGTCGGCCGCGACCTTGCCGAGGTCCTGGCACCGGTGATCGAGGGGAGCTGACGGTGGGCAAGGAACCGCTGACGGAGGAGCAGATCTCCGTGTGCTTGGCCGCGCATCCGGGATGGGTACGCGACGGCGACGAGATCACCCGCGCCTTCGGCATCCGCTACCACGGCGGCGTCGCGGTGATCGTGCACGTTGCCGATGTTGAGCGGCTCATCGGCCACCACGCGGACATCGACCTGCGGTGGGACCACGTGCGCTTCGGGATCACCACGCACGACGCCGGCCACAAGCTGACCGAGTCCGACTTCGACCTCGCTGCCCGTATCGACGAGATCGCGGCGGCCCATGGCGCGGAGCCACGCGGCCTCTGAGCAGGCGCGTCGTGCGGTCTGGGCGCGGCTATCGAACTCGCCGACTACCTCATCACGCTGGAGTGCGCCGCCTGGTGGGCCTCGGCAGCGTCGGCCTGAACCTGAAATGGCGCGTCGAATTCGACGAGTTCGTCGACCCTTGGCGTATCGAGATGGAGAGCAGGTCCGCAGGATGGACACGTTGACGCTGTTGTCGTTGACGCCCCCCCTTCCTTTAGCTGATCGACGCCGAGGCACGTGGGTTCGCCGGGGACGAGCTGGTTGCTCGTCCTGACCGAGTGCGAGAGCTTGCGGTGGGATGTCAGGGCTGTCGACGAGCGCGTACTCAGCGAACCGCGCCGGTAACGCATGGGCGCTACGGACCTCTGAACGGGTGCTGCTTCCTCGTCACGGAGACGGGCGAACGCCTGGCCGACGAGCTGCTCGAGCAGGACTCGCTGAGCTGGATGCGTGGCGCCCTGGACGAGGCCTGAACCGGCACGGCCCTTCGGATGGGAGCGCCCGCGTTCTCCCGCAACCCGCCTTAGGATCAGAGCATGTTGCTACGAAAGGCCGATGTCGCGTAGGCCCCCGGGCGCGCTCCGGGGCAGCCCCCTGCCCGGCGGGCGGCCCCGCAGCCGGCGGCTCAGTACCTTGCTCGTCGGAGTGTGCCCCGGGCCTCCGGTGTGCACGGCGGTGCACACGTACCTCTTCGTCGACGGTCTCGACGTGATCGCGCGCAGCAACAGCAGTGCCGCGGGGCTGGGTCCGGGCGTGCTTCTCCGTCCTGGAGGGCCGCTCCTTCCGGGGGATGCGGCCCGCAGGGTCGAGGTGGCGTTCCTGCCGGATGCCGGTTGTGCGCCCGGGGCGGCGGTGGATCGGGCGGTCGGGTTCCGGGTGCGGCTCCGGGGAGGGGCCGTCGTGTGGGACGAGTTGATGTACCCGGGGTGGGACGAGGAGGCCGTCGAGGAGGTCCGCTTCGACCTGCGGCAGTACCTGGGTGAGCTCGATCGGGCCGCGCGGCTGTTCATGTGAGCCGGTGGTGAGCGGCACGGCCGCCGTGCCGAAGCGCGACGCCCAGGGGCGCGTGCGCCGGATTCCGTTCGCGCGCTCGACTGCGCCCCCCGCGCACCGGGAGTGAGCGGGCGCGCCTCTGCCGGTGGCATGTGCGCCTGCCGCCAGGGCAGTTGCCTCGGGCACCGTTGAGGGCGGCGCGGGGGAGCCAGTCGGGTGGGACGGCAATCGTGGCACGGCGAAAGGGTGGGAACGGATGGCGCAGACCAGATGCGGGGCCCTGACGAAGCGCAGGACCCGGTGTGCGAAGGAAGCGATGACGGGGACCTCGCGGTGTCATCTGCACCAGGGGGCGTGGTCGCCGTACGGGGTGGCGCGGCGCAAGCAGGCCGAGGCGAGGGCGGCGCTGCGGAGGCTGCGCAAGCAGGGTTAGGGCCACTCGAAGGGGGAGGGGCCGGGGCGAGGGGGAGCGTCCCGACCCGGGGCCCGCGAGGAGAGCGGCCGCGGGGGTGAGGGGTGTCCCGCCCCGGAGGGACGGGGAAGAGGGAACGGGGGGCGGGCACGGGGGCGGGGCGCCGCTCAGCGGCGGTCGCTGATGCCCTCGCGCTTCGCGCAGGCGCGGGCGTCGGGGCAGGCGCGGGGGAACCACCAGTACGGCGAACCGAAGGCGGGTTCGTGGCGCTGTTCGCCGAGGTTGATGGCGGTGCCCGTCGACAAAGGGGCCGCGCACCACACGCACGACCAGCCCCGCTGCTGTTGTTCGGTCAGTTCGGATACCGGCGGCAGGTTCCTCACAGTCATGGCATCCCCGTGTCGTCATGGATCAGGTGTCGTCAGCATGCCGGGTGGTGGGGACCACAACGCTCACGATTCCGTGAGCGCGCTCACACGCACGGTGAGTGAACGGGGTTGCGGTACTCAGAGGCCGATCCAGGTGGCCATGTGGCCCAGCGAATCGGGGGTACGGCGCGAGAGATGCACCAGGCCCTTGATCGTCTCCCGGGCGCCCGGGTGGTAGCGGGTCTGCTCCGGGGCGGCGTGCCGGGCGTCGGCGAGGGAGCCGAGGGCCGCCTCGGTGTGGCCGGTCTCCATCTCGCAGCGGGCCCGGTCGATGAGGAAGTGCGCGCGCCGCGAAGTGGCCAAGCCGGCCGGCAGCTTGATCCCGTGCGCCTGGACCAGCGCGTCGTCGTACTGCCGCATCTCGATCGCCGCCGACATGCGGTGCATCGCCACATTGGTCGGCCCGAAGGAGAGCCAGTGGATGCGGGTCGCCTCGCCCGTACGCGCCGCGCAGCGGGTGGCCTCGGCGATGTGGTCGTCCACGAGGGTCTGCTGCTCCGCGCGCGCGGCGATCACCGAGGCGCCGAGGTGGAGTTGACCCCGTACGGCGATAGACTCCCGGTCCTTCTCGGCGGAGGCCACGATCTCGTGCCCCGAGGTGATCAGCCGCTGCCCGATCCGGTACTCGCCCTCCCGGAAGTACACCAGCGCCCGCATGTACTGGCGGATCGCCGACAGGCACGGGTCGGAGGCGCGCCGGGCGGCCCAGTCCATCCGGTCCAGCGCCACCGCGGACAGGTCGTAGTAGCCGAGCTTCACACTGACGTCGTGCGCCGTACGGTACGTGGACGCCAGCGCCTGCCACAGCTCCGACGAGCCCGACCGCCAGGCGGCGGTGGTCAGTTCGGTGATGGTCGACGGCAGCATCCGTGCCGCGTTGCGCAGATGTGTGGCCCGGACCAGTACGCAGAGGTGCTGCGCGGCCTCGATCAGTTGGCCGGGGGAACGTTCCGGGATCGATTCGTCGGCGCCCAGGTCGTACAGGTCCAGCGCCTCACGGATGGGCCTTATCAATTCGGTCAGCCGGTCCTGCTGGAGCTCGGTGACGTACGGCTGGCCCGTCAGTACCGACACGTCGATCCGCAGCACCTGGGCCACCGCCGCCACGAAGTCGAGGTTCGCCGGTTTGGCACCGCACTCGACCTGGTTGAGCAGGCTGTACGAGTAGGGCAGTCGCGCGGCCAGTTGACGTTGCGTCAACCGGGCGAGCCTGCGCTGCTCTTTGATGCGGGTGCCGGTGTGCTCGCCGACCTGGCTGGGCATGCGTTCTCCGTTTCTACACGAGTCACCGGGAAGGTACCCGCGCTCGCTGTGGGCGCGGGCGTCATCAGCCTCGATACCACTCGTTCCGGGGGCGGTTGCATCCGGGGCCGAGCGCGGGGTGGTATGGGCTGCATGACGACTCTGTACGTGTTCTGTTCTGCTGCCCCTCCGGTGTTCGACGTATTACGTGTAGTGAAAAATGCGCAGGCGCGCGGATGGGATGTCTGCCTCGGCCTCACCCCGACCGCCGCTCGGTGGCTGGCGCCCCAACTGCCCGCGTTGGAAGAGGCGACCGGCCGGCCGGTGCGATCCGAGTACAAGATGCCCGGAGATCCGGACGTCTGGCCCTCGCCGGATGTGATTCTCGTCGCGCCCGCCACCTTCAACACGCTCAACCAATGGGCCCTCGGCATCACTTCGGCCTTCGTCGTCGGAGTGGTCGCCGAAGGCACCGGCAAAGACATACCGATCGTGGCCATGCCCTGCGCGAACGCCGCCTACGTGCGGCATCCGCAGTTCAGGAAGTCTCTGGAGACGCTCCGTGAGGCAGGTGTGGAGGTGCTGTTCGGGCCCGGTGGATTCGAGCCCAACCGGCCGGGCGAGGGGAGACCCGAGGCCTTTCCGTGGACTCTGGCGCTCGACGCCGTGGACTCGGTTGTCAGTTCGGCGCCGTAATCTGTACGCATGTCCACTTTTCCTCCGGCGCCTGCTCCCGTGCGCTCACCCGACGCGGTGAACGCGGACATCCGCGCACTGTGGAAGTGTTCGGGCGGACGGCTGTCGCCGGAGGGCGAAGCGACGTATCAGCGTCTGCTGGTCGAATGGGCGTCCGCGATGCACGCCGACATGGCTGAGGCGGCCTGACCGGCGGCGCCCCCGCCCGTCAGGTCCTGCCACCCCTCGCCACCCCTCCGCTTCCTTCTCCGGGTCCCTTCCCCGCGGCCCTTCCCCGCGCCGGAACCGCCGGAGTCACCGCAACCGCCTCCGGGTCCCTTCCCCACGGCCCTTCCCCGCGCCGGAACCGCCAGAGTCACCGCAACCGCCGGAGCCACCGGGGCCTCCGCCCGTGCTCGGGGTGAGGCGCGGTCGCCCGTATGCCGTGTCTGCCCCGTGCTCGCCGCCTGCCCCGTGCTCGCCGCCTGCCCCGTGCTCGCCGTCTGGTTCGTGCTCGCCGTCGGGATGCGCGTTCGCCGAGTGCGGGGCACCGTGGACGCATGGCTGTACACCCGCCCGTGATCGTCTTTCCGCCGTCGTCGAACGGCGCGCGGAGAGTGACGGTCCACGGGCGGATCGTGGGGCTGGCCCACGGCCGGGGAGAGGTTGCCGCGCTTCTCCGGACGGCGGGACTCGTACCGGACGGTGAAGGGGCCGACCTCGATCAGCCCGACTTGATCGAGTGGCGAGGCGGAGACCTCGACACCTGGAGGTGAGCCCGTGAAGCACCACCGCACTCCGCGGGCGCGGACGTCGATCGAGCCGCCTCCCGGGTTCTACACCCCGCACGCAGTCCCGCCCGACGACACACAGCGCAGCCTCATCCTCGACTGGGCCGTCACGCAGCGGATCGCCGACGGCTGGCGGGTCGAGTCCCGTTCGGGCGCACAGGCCGTCCTCGTACGTGGGCAGCCCGTCAACCATGTGCCGCACGCCTTTCTGACCGTGTTCACCTGCTTCCTCTGGGGGCCGGTCTGGCTGGTGCTGGCGCTGGTCAACAAAGTCGAACGGGCCGTACTCACCGTGGACGCGCAGGGGCACGTCGTCACCGTCGAGGCGCCGCCCTGACCGGGCCCCGGACCCGACGCCCCGGTTTCCGTCCCGCCCGACCTCCGTACCCGTCGATTCCTTCGCACGGCGGCGCGTCCACGCGCTCGCCGTGCTCCTCGCACCAAGGAGCGCTCATGACACAGTCGGCATCCAACCCCGGAGACCCGCGGGAGACAACGGGCGGGACAGGGGGAGCGGGGCGCACCGGCGTCCCCGGCGGTGCGCCGGGCGGTCGTGGGGAAGACCGGAAGCCGGGCGGACACTGGGCCGCCGCCGGCACCATGTTCGCGGGCGTGCTGCTGCTCGTGGACGGGGTGCTCGGCGTCCTCAAGGGCATCTCGGGCATCGCCACGGACGACGTCTTCGCACGCATCAACCACTACGTCTTCAAGTTCGACCTCACCGCGTGGGGCTGGATCCACCTGATCCTCGGGGTGATCCTGCTCATCGTCGGCTTCGGCATCCTCAAGGGCGCCGGCTGGGCGCGCGGAGCCGGTGTGGTGCTGGCCGCCGTCAACCTGATCGCGAACTTCCTCTGGCTGCCCTACGCGCCCATCACCGCCCTCATCTCCATCGCCATCGACGCGGTGGTCATCTGGGCCCTGTGCACGGACCGCCAGGGAGCGGTGATCTGAGGGCCTCATCCGCACGAACGCTTCGTAACCGGGGCCGGCGGGAGGGAGGACCGGGGCCGCTGTCAGTGGTCGGCGTCACACTGGAGTCATGTGCCGCAGTATCAAGACGCTCCGCCCGCCGGCCCTCCCCGAGGAGGCCACCGAAGAGGACATGAGAGCCGCCGCCCTGCAGTTCGTACGCAAGGTGTCCGGCTTCCGTGCCCCCGCAGCGCACAACCAGGAGGTGTTCGACCGGGCCGTGGAAGAGATCACGGCCGCCACGCACCGGCTTCTCGACGGCTTGGAAGTGCGGGGCGCCCACGCCCACACGGCCGCGCAGGGCTGACCGGAAACCGGGCCGTGTTCGGCGGACCGGCGGTGATGCCGCTCCTGGACCGGACGGTGAGTGCCCGGCTCAGGGAGCCGGGGTGAGGCCGGCCGGAGCCGGGGCCGCCGAGGCGGCCGCCTCGGCCAGTGCCTGCTGGGCAGCGGCCGCCGGCCGGCGCATCACGAACGCGGCCAGGCCGCCCGCGACGAAGAGCGCGAGTACGGAGATGGCGGTGCCGAACCAGGTCGCGCCCAGCCACTGGCCGCCGAAGTAGCCGAGTCCGACGCTGTAACCCGCCCAGGCGACACCGGCCACGGCGGACCAGGGCAGGAACTCCTTCACCTTGCGGTGTGCCGCGCCCGCGCCCAGGGAGACCACGGACCGGCCCGCCGGTGCGAACCGGGCGATCACGACGAGAGCGCCGCCACCACGGTTGAGCGCCGCGCCGAGACGTTCCTGCGCCGAGGTGAGGCGACGGGAACGGGCGATGGCCCGGTCCAGTCGTTCGCCGCCCCGCCAGGCGAGGCGGTAAGCGACCAGGTCGCCGAGGACCGAGGCCGCGGCGGCGCTCAGCGCGAGGAAGAGCAGGGACGGGACCGCGTGGGTCGCTGCGCCGGGAGCGCCCGCCACCGTGGTCGAACCCGCGGCGGCGGCGGTGGCCGCGGTGATCACCAGGACACCGCTGGGGAGGACGGGGAGGAACACGTCCAGGAGCACCGAGAGGCCCACCACGAGGTAGACCCATGGGCTGCTTGTCAGCGCACCCACACTCTCAAACACTTCCTACTCCCCGGTTCGTGTCAACGCCGCGACGTCGCAGGGGAGCGGCAGGAGCGGCAGGGCCAGCTGTACAGCGTACGCCTGCGGTTCACCCGCGAGCCGCCGAGGGCGGCCGGTGTTGTACAGCTCACGTACGTGTGGGGAGGGTTCGGGCGGGACGCCTGGGGCCCGTGCGCAGGAGCCCGGAACCGCCGGGGGACACGGCGGATCCGGGCGGATGGTCCGGTCAGGCGCCCACGGTGGCGGACCTCCCGGACCTCCCGGACCTCCCGGACCTGCCGGACCTGCCGGACGGGTCCCGGGTGTCACCGGGCAGGTCGGGCCCGCGCCGGAGCAGCCGGTCCACGGCCGCCGCACCGGGTCCGGTGAAGGCCAGCAGCAGGAACACCCAGCAGAAGATGGCGGACGCCTCGCCGTCGTTCTCCATGGGGAGAAGTCCGTGCGACTGGTGCACCGAGAAGTAGGCGTAGGCCATGGAACCGGACGAGATCAACGCAGCCGTACGGGTGCCCAGGCCGAGGATGACCAGGACGCCGCCGACGAGCTGGATGACGGCCGCGTACCAGCCCGGCCAGGTTCCGGCCGCCGTGGAGGGGCTGCCGAGGATGCCGAAGACGGAGGCGGCACCGTGGCAGGCGAAGAGGAAGCCGGTGACCGTGCGGAACAGGAAGAGCGCCCAGGGCTGGGCCTGTTCGAGTGCCGAGCGCGGGGACGGTAACGAGGGCATGGGAGGGACTCCTTCGGTCGTGGGGGGACGTGCAACCGATCGAGTGCCTCAACCTAGGGCCGGCTCGGAGCCCCGGAAGGGAAGATTCCGGTGATGATCGAAAGGGATTACAATTCCTCGGTCAGCGAGCGTTCCATGATTGTTTCGAGCCGGACGCCAGCCGGAGAAGCCACGAGTTTCCCGGATCTCCCGGCTACGCCCGTCTCCGCCGTGGCCCCGGTCACCCCCGTCACCCCGGTTGCTCCTGCCTTTGCCGAGTTCCTCGTCCTTCTCGCCGTCTTCCTCGCCCGGACCAGCTCCAGCCGTGCGCTCCGGCCGCTCAGGGTGAGCGTCATCAACTGGTTCCCGAACCAGGGGCCGCCCGAGCGCCGCCACCGCACCGGCGGTTCGGCGCACCGGCCGTGGCGGGCCAGCAGGGAGCCGAGCCACTTCCCGGCACGGCTCCAGCCGAACCGGAACCCCGTCCTCATCACGGCGGGAATCGAGTTGTGGACGGGCGAGCAGGTCAGCTGGAACACCCGCGCTTCCGGTCCCTCCCCGGCCCAACGGGGCTCGGCGACGTACGCGTGGTGGACGTCGCCGGAGAGCACGCACACGGTGGCCGGCGCGCCCGTACCGCTGCCCGCCACCCGTACCAGCTCCGTCAGCTCCCGGAACGACGCGGGGAACGCGGCCCAGTGCTCCAGGTCCGCCGCCCGGCGCAGCTTCTCGCCGAAGCGGGCCCAGCGGCCGTCCGGCCCGCCCCGTACGCCTCGGCAGAGCGCGGCGTCCCACGCTTCCGCGTCGTGGACCAGGGGCGGGAGCAGCCAGGGCAGGGAGGTCCCGATCAGGAGGTGGTCGTACGAACCCGGCGCCTCCAGAGCCGCCTCGCGGACCCACCGCGCCTCCCCGGGGTCGAGCATCGCGCGGTCCTGCTCGCCGAGGACCCGTGCCGCACGGCTGTCCACCATGAGGACCCGCACCCGGCCGAAGTCACGGCGGTAGCTCCAGCGCACGCCTGCCGGGTCCGCGTCGGCGGTGGCGGCGAAGAGGCGGAGCGCCTGAGTGCCGTCCGGGACGGAACGTATCCGCGCGTACAGGGGGTCGGCGTCCAGCTCGGCGGGGGAGAGGTTGCCGAGGTGCTGGTAGACCCAGTACGACATCAGGCCGCTGACGATCCGCTCGTGCCACCAGGAGGTGGCCCGCATGTCCGCCTGCCACGCCTCGCTGGTGTTCCAGTCGTCCACGACGTCGTGATCGTCGAAGATCATGCAACTGGGGACGGTGGAGAGCAGCCAGCGCACCTCGGGGTCGCGCCAGGACTCGTCGTAGAGGTGGGTGTACTCCTCGTAGTCCGCGACCTCGGCCCCCGGCGGCTCCTTCGGATCGCGCCGCTTGGCGATCCTCCGGCGGGTGGCCTCGGAGGTCTCGTCGGCATAGATCTGGTCGCCGAGGAGCAGCAGGACGTCCGGGCGTACGGCGGTGGGATCGGCCGCGAGCCGTGCGGCCAGGGCGTCGAGCGCGTCCGGGCCGATGGGGTCGTTCCCCGGCGGGCGCAGCGGGGAGCCCGGGGAGAAGGGGAGCCCGCCACCGGGCGGGGCCGCCCACCGGCACGAGCCGAAGGCGATGCGCAGCGGGTCCTCCGGGGCATCGGCGGCGGGCGCCGGGGCGGTGATCGTGCTGGGCGGGAACGGGGAGCCGGCGGGCGGCCACACGCACCGGTCGCCGATCAGTACCTCGTAGGGGGTGGTGGTGCCCGGCGTCAGCCCCTCCACGACCACCAGAGCGTAGTGGTGGCCGGTCACGGCGAAGGTCGGCGAGCTGCCGGAGGCCCCGTCCGCACAGCGCACCGCGACGGTGCACGGCCGGTCGGCTTCGACCCAGACCGTCGCGGTGGTCCCGGTCGAGTGGTCCACGTACCGAAGCAGCGGTCCCAGCCGGAGCCCGGCCATCTGTGCCCTCCTCGCGCCGTCGGGGACGGATCTTCTCCGTACCGTACGGAACGGGGCGGCCGACCGGAACGGGCTCGGCCGTACGGAACGGCGCGGCCGTCCGGAACGGGCTCGGCCGGGCGTCGCGGGATCGGGTACGGGCCCGGACGGGGCGGGTGCGGGCCGGCCGGGGCGGGCCGGTCCGCACCCGGGCGATCAGCAGCCGTTGAGGGTCGTCGTCAGCGCGGTCTTCTCCGCGGAGTCGATGGTGAGGTCGTAGTAGTACTTCACCTGCACCCACGCCCGCACGTAGGTGCAGACGTAAGCGGCGCGGGACGGGAGCCAGTTGGCGGGGTCCTTGTCGCCCTTGGACTGGTTGACGTTGTCCGTCACGGCGATCAGCTGGGGGCGCGTCAGGTCGTTGGCGAACGCCTGGCGCTGGGCGGTCGTCCAGCCGCTGGCACCCGAACGCCAGGCCTCGGCCAGCGGAACCATGTGGTCGATGTCGAGGTCGGAGGCGGCGGTCCAGGTCGCGCCGTCGTACTGAGAGTACCAACTGCCGCTCGTCGCCGAGCAACTGGTGTTGGTGACGACCGAACTGCCGTCGCGCTTCAGTACGGTCTCGCGGGTGTCGCAGGCGCCGGACTGGGTGATCCAGTGCGGGAACAGGTCGCGGCTGTAACCGCTGGTCGTGCCTGCCGCGGCGACCGTCAACTGGCCCAGGTAGGTACGGGCGGTGGCGGCGCTGACCGGGGTCGGCATCGCGGCCTGGGCGGACGGCGCGGTGAGCAGCCCGGTGGTGGCGGCGAGCGCGGCGGAGGCGGCGACGACGGCTATGCGACGCGCGTAGAACTTGGGCATGCGAACTCCTCGGACGTGGGGGTGTGCTGACCGGGCTGCTGGGGGTGGAGCCCGGTCATCGTCGCGGTGCCAGGTTTCTGTGGGGTGGGCACCAGGTAACAGCGTGGCGACATGAGCACGTCACATCAAGAGGTCGGTCGAGGGAACTGGCGTTCCATCAGGAACCCGTGCGGGTGGCCGGGTGGCCCGCTGGAGGAGTGCGGAGGGGCTGGGAACGCCGTCCTGGCGTGCCGGAAAAGCCCGCCGGGGGCCATGGGCGCCCCGGCGGGCTTCGGTGGATCGGGTGGGTGGGCCGACCGGTGGGGCGAGTGCCCCGGTGGGTTCAGTGGACCTCGCGGACGTGCAGCTTCAGCGAGCCGTCGGCCAGGGCCTCCACGCGGACCTGGGTCAGGTCGTCGACGTGCGCGTCCGGGGAGAGGGCCGCCGCGCGCGGGCCCACCCCCACGACGCGCATGCCGGCCGCGCGGCCGGCGGCGATGCCTGCCTCGGAGTCCTCGAAGACGACGCAGTCGGCGGGGGCGAACCCGAGCTCGGCCGCGCCCTTGAGGAAGCCCTCCGGGTCCGGCTTGCTGGCGCCGACGCTCTCGGCGGTGACGCGGACCACCGGCATCGGCAGTGAGGCCGCCGCCATCCGGGTCGTGGCGAGGGCGGCGTCCGCCGAGGTCACCAGGGCGTGCGGGAGTCCGGCGATGGAGGCCATGAACGCCGGGGCGCCGCCGACCGGTACGACACCGTCGGTGTCGGCGGTCTCCTCGGCCAGCATCACGCGGTTGTCCGCGTAGTTCTCCTCCATGGGGCGGTCCGGGAGGAGGATCGCCATCGTGGCGTAACCCTGCCGCCCGTGGACCACCTTGAGTGCGGCCTCCGGGTCGAGCCCGTGCCGTACGGCCCAGCGGCGCCAGCAGCGCTCCACGACGGCGTCGGAGTTGACCAGGGTTCCGTCCATGTCGAGGAGGACGGCACGGGCGGCGAGAACGGTGGCCTGCATGGGCGAGCTCCAGAGCACGGAAGTGCGTAGGGGACGCGTGCGCCACGGGCGCGAAGACGTGCGGCGCACGAAGAACAAGAGCAGCCCCGCCCGCCGGTCAGGGAGTGCGGGCGAAGCCACTTTGTTCCACCACGATACAAAAACCTGCCCCGGAACGCCAAATCCCCGAGGGCGGGTCGCCGCCGCCCACGCGGCTCGGCGGCGGCCCGCACACCCCGGGGATCCGGTCGGTGCCCGCTCTGCGGTCAGTGCCTGCTCTTCCCGGTCGTCGCCGCCTCCAGCGCGCTGCGGGTGTTGGGGCCGTACACCCCCGAGGGGTCGCCCTGGATGCCGTGAACCACCTGGTACGTCGACACGGCCATCTGGACCCGGTCCGTGTAGTTGGAGTCGATCGGGCCGTAGAAGACCCGTGCCTCCCGGAGCCGGGTCTGGAGCTCGCCGACCTCCGGTCCGGAGTCGCCGCGCTGCAGGGTGGTGCCGGCGAGTGGTGCGGTCGTGGCCGAGGGCGAAGGGTCGACCGGCGGAGCGGAGGTCGGATTGCTCGGCGTGGGCGACTGCATACCGGCGGAGGCCGTCGGAGCCGCGCTCGCGGCGGCCGAGGAGGAGGCCGAAGCCGAGGCGGACGGGGAGGCCGAAGCCGTCGTCGCGGAGGGCGAGGCCGTGGCCGGGGCGGACGCGGAGGCGGAGGCGGACGGGCTTGCCGTGCCGTCCGTCGCTCCCGCGGCCACGTCGGGAGCGCTCGTCGCGGTATCGGGCAGGCTCTCCCGACTCGCGGCCTCGTCCCCGTCGAAGACGCCGCCGAGGACGGAGGCGGTCCCGAGCATGGCGACGACGGCCGCCGCCACCCCCAGCGCGACGAACGGGCGCTTGCGGCGGGGCTGGACGGGGTCGGGCCTGTCCGCCCGGCCACCGCTGCCACCGCTGCCGCTGCCACCGCCACCCGTCGGCCCGGACCCGGAGGCCGGCGCGGACACGGCCCCGGACGCGGGTGCGGCCGGAGGCATCGGCCCGGCGTGCCGGACCGGCCCCCGCTCCGCCGGTGCCACGGCCGGCAGCCGCATCGTCTCGTCGGCGGCGACGGGACCGTCCGCAGCCCCGGCGCCCGCAGCCCCGGCGTCGCCCGTACCGCCGTCGGCAGCGGCTGACGCGCCGCCCCCCGCGGCCACCGTGGCGACGGCCACCGTCCCGGCCGTCCCGGCGGCCTCCGCCTCCGCGCTCCGCGCGGACCCGTCGGCGTTGGGCAGCGTCACGTACGGCCTGATCCGCAGCGGGTCGAAGTCCTCGGCCGCCGCTATCTCCGCAGCCTTGCCGGCGGCCTTACCGGAGCCACTTCCCGTGGTGCTTCCGGCGCCCGGTCCGGCGGTGGCCCCCGCCGGGGCCGGTGCCGGACCGTGGCCCGCGGCGGCGCATCCGCAAGCGGGTGTCGCGCCCGGCCCGGGTGTCGGCTGTCCGCTGCCGCGCAGGCCGCCGCAGTGCGGGCACGTCTGTCCCGTCATCGTGGGTCCCCTCCCCTTGAATTGTCTTGGATTATGCAGGTCGCCGAGCGCGCGTTCGACGCGGTGCCACCGCTCAGCAGGCCATAAGCGGACATAGAGGTAAGGATGGTGTGTACCTGGAGATCCGAGGAGACGCCCATGGCCCAGCAGTCGAGTCAGCCGCTCGCGCCCGGGGAGGGGCGGTCCACGCGGACGATCCTGGTGGCCATCGGGGCGCTGCTGCTCGGCATGCTCCTCGCCGCACTCGACCAGACGATCGTCTCCACGGCGCTCCCCACGATCGTCAGCGAACTCGGCGGACTGGAGCACCTGTCGTGGGTGGTCACCGCCTACATGCTGGCGGCGACGGCGGCCACCCCGCTCTGGGGCAAACTCGGCGACCAGTACGGACGCAAAAAACTCTTCCAGACCGCCATCGTCATCTTCCTGATCGGATCCGCCCTCTGCGGCCTCGCGCAGAACATGCCGGAACTGATCGGCTTCCGCGCCCTCCAGGGACTCGGCGGCGGAGGCCTGATGGTGCTCTCGATGGCGATCGTCGGCGACATCGTGCCACCCCGGGAACGCGGCAAGTACCAGGGCCTGTTCGGGGCCGTCTTCGGCGTCACCAGTGTGCTCGGCCCACTGTTGGGCGGCCTCTTCACCCAACACCTCTCCTGGCGCTGGGTGTTCTACATCAACCTTCCGATCGGCGTCGTCGCGCTGGCCGTCATCGCCGCCGTGCTCCACATCCCGGTCAAGCGGACCCGGCACACCATCGACTACCTCGGCACCTTCCTCATCGCCGCCGTCGCGACCTGCCTCGTCCTGGTGGCCTCCCTGGGCGGTACGACGTGGGACTGGGGCTCCGGGCAGATCATCGGGCTGGCCGTCCTCGCCGTGGTGCTGCTGATCGTCTTCGTGGCAGTGGAACGGCGCGCCGCCGAACCCGTACTGCCCCTGAAACTCTTCCGGATCAGGACCTTCAGCCTCGTCGCCCTCATCAGCTTCGTCATCGGCTTCGCCATGTTCGGCGCGATGACCTACCTCCCGACCTTCCTCCAGGTCGTCCAGGGCATCACCCCGACCATGTCCGGCGTGCACATGCTGCCGATGGTGCTGGGGCTGCTGCTCACCTCCACCGGCTCCGGGCAGATCGTCAGCCGTACCGGCCGCTGGAAGGTGTTCCCGCTCCTCGGCACCGCCATCACCGCCATCGGACTGCTGCTCCTGCACCGGCTCGACGTGAACAGCTCCACCTGGGAGATGAGCGCCTACTTCTTCGTCTTCGGCGCGGGCCTCGGCCTGGTGATGCAGGTCCTGGTGCTGGTCGTGCAGAACGCCGTCCCCTACGAGGACCTGGGCGTCGCCACCTCCGGCGCCACGTTCTTCCGGTCCATCGGCGCGTCCTTCGGGGTCGCCATCTTCGGCACCATCTTCACCAGCCTGCTCAACGACCGGCTCGCGGACGCGCTCACCGGCCGGGCCCTGCCGCCGGGCGTCGACCCCGGAGCGCTGGCCGCCGACCCCCGTTCCATCGGGCAGCTCCCCGCCGACCTCCGGCCCGCCGTCCTCGACGCGTTCGCGACCTCCATCACCGACGTCTTCCTCTACGCGGCCCCGGTCGTGCTGATCGCCTTCGTGGTCGCGTGGTTCCTCAAGGAGGACAAGCTGCGCGGCTCCGTCACCGCACCCGACACCACCGAGACCCTCGCCTCGAACCCGGTCGAACGCTCCTCCTACGACGAATGCGCCCGCGCCCTCTCCGTCCTCGCCACCCGCGAGGGCCGCCGCGAGATCTACGAGAAGATCACCGCCCGCGCCGGGTACGACCTGCTGCCCGCAGCCAGCTGGCTCCTGCTGCGCATCAAACGGCACGGCGCGGTCGAACCCGCCCGGCTCGCCGACGTCACCCCACTGCCGCTGAAGGTCATCATCGACGCGTCCCGACAGCTGGAGGAGCGCGGACTCGCCCGCCGCGACGGCGTACAGCTGGTGCTCACCGAGCCGGGCGCGGAAGCGGTCGTACGGCTCTCGCGGGCCCGGGAGGACTCCCTCGCCGAGATGCTGGGCGACTGGTGGGGACCGGACCGCCCGACCGATCTGGTCGCCCTGGTCTCCGAGCTGACCGCCGAGGTCAGCGGCTCCAGGAAGGAGCAGCCCCACCTGCCCGAGGCGCCCCGGGACCACGCGGCGGAACCCCGCCACCCGGACCTCGGGCCGGGTCTCTGACCCGGGGCGGTGCCCCGGTCGGGCGCCGGCCCGCGGGGCGACGGTGGATGAGGTGGATGGGCTGGTGAAGCCCTTGCTGGGTGACGGGCAGGTGGTGCAAGATCCGTCAGCCACCGGGTCGCGCGGACCAGGGGTGGGGGCGGGGGATTGTCGTGGTTGGCTTGGACAGACCAATGGACCTGCTGTGCAGGCGTACGGGGAACAGGCGCGCTTGGGCCGGGGCGGTCGCGGCCGTGCTGATCGCACTGGGAACGGTCGGCTGCGGTCACAGGGGGTGGAGACGTGTCGACGGCCGGTCCGGACATCGTTGTTCATGACGCGGCGGTCACGAAACAGGATCGCGGTCGGGTGGAGGCGTACTGGACCGGCACGGGCATCGCGGCCGTGGCCCAGGAGGACGCCATCGGTGGCCACGTGCAGCCTGAATGGACGGACGGCGGCGTCATCGCCCGCACTGTCGGTCGCCTGTACGCCCAGAGCGACGAGGGCGGACCGGGGGCCTGCACGGCGACCGTGGTCGGTACGAACACGGTGATAACCGCCGCGCACTGTGTCAGGACATCGGATGCCGGAGAGTCCTCGCGGTCGGCGACCTGGGACCAGAAGCTCTACTTCGTGCCTGGCTACCACGATGGCAAGAGCCCCTACGGCGGCTTCACGGTGCGCCGAGTGCGGATGGCCGAGGAATGGCAGGACGAGGGCCTGGACGTCGCCGTTCTGGAGATGAACTCGGGCGACGACGGACAGAGCATTTCCGAGGTGACCGGAGCCCAGGGGATCTCGTTCACGGCAGATTCGGGTACCCGTACCCACTTCTTCGGTTACCCGTACACGAACCGGGCCTTGCACTGCGAAGGTGGCAATACGCGCGAATACCGGGGCAGCGCCCTGCTGCGGATCCCCTGCGTCATGGGCGTCGGGTCGAGCGGAGGCCCCTACGTCGTCGACCTCGACGAGGCCGGGGCCGGCAGTGTTGTCGCGGTGAACATCAGCAGCGACGAGACCTTCAGTTACGGAACTGCCCTGGGCACCTTCGCCCGACGTCTCTACGAGAAGTCCGAGCACTGTTCGCGCGGTTGTTGAGCCACGCCGCCGCGTGCGACTTCCGCACCGTATGCTCCGGGCCGCTCGGGTGGAGTGCGCCGAACACCCGCGCGGGCGGTCGATGGACCACAGGTGCCGCGCCACAAGGGTCCAGAGGCAGAGGTGACGTGAATCGAACCCGCCCCGCGGGCTCGGGAGAACCTCACAGCTCCTTGGCGAACCAGTGCTCGGCGTACGGCCCCGCGTTGAACGCCGGGACCTCGCGGAAGCCGTGCTTCGCGTACAGGCCCCGGGCCTCCACCAGGTCGCTCCGGGTGTCGAGCCGGATCACGCGCATCCCGGCCTCGCGGGCCACCTCCTCGGCGGCAGCCATCAGCAGCCCGCCGCCCCCGGTGCCCCGGAAGGCGGGGCGTACGTAGACGCGGGTGAGTTCGGCGGTGGCCGTCGCCGGGTCGAGGCGGACCCCGACGCAGCTCGCGGCCTCTCCGGAGAAGCGGCCCACCACCAGCCGGCCGGAGGGCGGGGCGAGGCGCTCGACGCCGTCGTCGGTGAGCCCCTCGTCGATCTCCGCCTCGGTCGCCGGCCGCTTCCAGTAGCGTCCGGCGACCTCGCCGTAGTAGTCCCGCAGCAGCCGTGCGGCGTCCGGGGCGTCGAATCGTTCGGGGGCCAGGGTCCAGGTCATGGGCCGATCCGATCATCATGCGGGCAGGCGGGGAAGTGAATTTCGCGGGTGGCGAAGGGAGGGCGGCCGACGGTGACGGTGGGACACCTCGGGCCGTTGGGCAATCAGGGGCGGATGTGACGGGAGACGGCAATCTTTTGGGCAAAACGGCGTGACGGTCAGGCGAAGTGGGGGTTGATGGCGTCTGCCTCCAAGGGCAATGCGAGGCTTCAGGGGCACGACCCGTATCCACGGGAATGTGCGCGAAACGGTGGGAGGGTCGGCGCAGCGTGGCGAATGCGGAACACGGCGTGCGCGGGAGTGTGGCGACGGACGCGGAGACGAGGGCCCGGACGGCCCGGATCGTGCTCTGGGTGATCGTCGCGGCACTGGCCGTGCGACAGATGGTGGCGGTGCTCGGGCAGCCGCCGGGTGAACGGCTGACCGACCTGGAGACCTGGACCGGGGAGAACGGCGTCCTGCGCGTCAAGGGCTCGCTCTACGCCACGGACCGGTTCACCGGCACACCGTTCGCGGGGCTCGTCCTGAAACCGCTCGACTCGGCGGCGGAGCAGGCCCTCGGGATCGCCTGGACCACCGTCTCCCTGCTGCTCGTCGTCGTGCTCGGCGTCGTCGCGGCGCGCGCGCTGCCCTCACCGACCGGCCGCCGCACCGCGCTCTTCGCCGCCCCGGCCGCCATCGCCCTGCTCATGGTGTCGCTGCCGGTGCGCAACGCCCTGCACCTCGGGCAGACCAGCATCCTGCCGGTGCTGCTGGTCCTCGTCGGCCTGCTGGCGGTCCGCGACCACCGGGCGCAGGGTGTCCTGGTCGGGATCGCGGCAGCACTCCAGCCGCCCGTCCTGCTCTTCGCCGTCCTCCTCTGGCTCACCGGACGCCGGCGCGCCGCGCTGACCGGCGGTGCCACCTTCGCCGCGCTCACCGCGGTCGCCTGGGCCGCGCTGCCGCACGACTCCCGGACGTACTGGATCCACCACCTCGCCGGAGCCGGCCTCGGCGAGCGCCCCGACGGCCTCGCCAACCAGTCACTGCACGGCGCACTGCTCCGCCTCGGCCTCGAAGGCCCGCTGGAGATCACCGTCCTGCTGGTGCTCGCCGCCGCCGTCGCCGTGCTCGGACTGCGCCGCGCCGCCATGTACGCCCGCGACGGGCAGCTGCTCCTCGCCGTCTCGGTGACCGGCTGTGTCGCCGTCGTCGTCGCCCCGGCCACCTGGCAGCACCAGCTGCTCTGGATGCTGCTCGCGGTGGTGGGCCGGGTCGGCAAGCGGGCCTCGGACCGCCTCGTCTGGCCCGCCGTGGTGGTGCTCGTCCTCACCCTGCCCGGCACCATGCTGCTGCCCAACATGGCGGCGCTCCACCCCGTGCGCGACAACGTGGTACTGCTCGTCGCGCTCGGCACGGCCTGCGCCGTGCCGTTCCTGCCGCGCACCTCGCCGTACTGGCTGAAGCCGGTCCCCACCGACTACGCGCGCCCGGTGCCGGCGCGCTGGAGACGGGTACCGCTGCTGCCGTTCTGGCGCCGGGTGCTGACCCGCCCCAACCTGCTGCTGGAACTCCTGCTCATCCGGGTCGTCTACTCGGCGTACGCCAAGGTCCGGCTCGCGGCGACGGCGGGCCGCGCCACCGCCGAGGAGCACGGCCGGCAGGTCCACTCGCTGGAGAAGTGGCTGCACATCGACGTCGAGCACTGGTTCAACCACAAGGTGGCCGGCATCGGCTGGATGCGGGACTTCTTCGACTACTACTACTCCACGTTCCACTTCATCATCCCGCTGACCATCCTCGGCGTGCTCTACGTGCGCCGCCCCGCCGACTACCGGTGGGCTCGCTCCACGATCGGCTTCGCGACCCTCCTCGCCCTGGTCGGTTTCTGGCTCTTCCCGCTGGCCCCGCCCCGGCTCATGCCGGGCCTCGGGTTCATCGACACCGTGCACGGCGTCCAGGACTTCTCCAAGCCCGACTACGGCACGCTGACCTCGGTCACCAACCAGTACGCGGCCATGCCGTCGCTGCACTTCGGCTGGTCGCTCTGGTGCGGGCTGATGATCCTGATCCTGGCTCCGAAGGTCTGGATGAAGCCGCTGGGGCTGCTCCACCCGTTCTTCACGATCTGCGCCATCGTGGGCACCGGCAACCACTGGATCCTCGACGCGGCGGGCGGCGCGTTCGTCGTCTCGCTCGGCTTCCTGCTGACCTACGCCCTGGCGGGCCCGCGCCGGCTGCTGAAGCCGGAGCGCGACGGCGCACCCGTCGCGGGGAGCGCCCAGGGGAGCGCCGAGGGACCACCGGCGGCCGGCGGGCCCCGCGTGCCCAGGCCACTGACGGGCCGCGCGGGAGACACGGTGGCGAGTACGGGCGCTGCCCGCGAGTGAGGTTCGTACGGCCCCGAGGCCCGCAGGCTTCGCGGACCGTCCGGAAACGGGGTTGCGGTGGAGCGGCGGGCCCGATGGGGTACGTCCATGGACCCAGGGACGGAGTCGGTGCGGCAGGCCCGGGAGGGCCGGGCCCGTACGGGGCGGCCGCGGCCCGCTCCCTGGCGCGGGGCGGCGGTGCTCGCGGCCCTGATGCTGGCCGCCTTCACCTTCAACACCGCCGAGAACCTGCCCGTGGGCATCCTCGACCTCATCGCCGAGAGCCTCCGGGTGCCGGTGTCGGCGGTCGGCCTTCTCGTCACGGGATACGGCGCGACGGTGGCCCTCGCCTCGCTGCCTCTCGCCCACGGGCTGCGGGCGGTGCCCCGGCGCCATGTGCTCACGGGAGTGCTGGCGGCGCTGGTCGTCTCCAGCGCCGCCGCGGCGCTGGCCACGTCCTACGGGCTGCTTCTCGGGGCGAGGCTGATGACCGCGCTCGCCCAGGCGCTGTTCTGGGCGGTGATGGGGCCGGTCGCGGTGGGCCTCTTCGCCACCGCGGTCCGGGGACGCGTGGTCGGGGCACTGTCCGTCGCCGGTTCGCTCGCGCTCGTGATCGGGGTGCCCGGCGGTGCGTGGCTGGGGCGGCACAGCGGCTGGCAGGTGCCGGTCGCTCTGACGGCCGTCGCCGGCCTCGTCTCCCTGGTGACGATCGCCGTCCTGCTGCCGACCTCGCGTCCGGAGGAGGAACCCGCCGCGTACGGGCCCCGTCCCGACGCCCGCCGGTTCGCGATCGTGCTGACGTCCGGAGGTCTCTCCGCCGCCGGGGCGTTCGCCGGATTCACCTACGTCGTGAAGTTCCTGGGTGACGTGAGCGGCTTCTCCCCCGACACGGCCGGGGTCCTGATCATGGCTCTCGGCTTGGCGTGTCTGGCCGGGGTGACCGTCACCGGGCTGCTGCTGGACCGCTTCCCGTACGCGGCGCCGATCGTCGCCATGGCCGTGCAGGCCGTGGGGATGCTCGGCCTGTACACGGCGGGCACCGATCCCGTGGCGGCGGTGGTGTTCCTGGTGCTGATGGGCGGCGCGCTCGGTCCGGTGTTCATGGCCACCCAGAACGTGATGCTGTACTGCGCCCCGGGCCGCACGGACCTCGCACTCGCGGCGAATTCGGGTGCCTACAACGCCGGTATCGCGGCGGGCGCCGCGATCGGGGGCCTCGCCCTCCGACTCGCCGACGTGCGCGCCGCCTTCCTCGCCGGCGGCCTGCTCTCCGTCGCGGCCTGCGCGGTCCTCCGGTTCGCCGCTTCCCGCGGCTCCCGCCGAACGCCCCCATGAGTCACGCGAACGCGGGACGGCACGACGAAGCCCGGGCCGGGACCTCGGCGAAGAGGTCCCGGCCCGGGCTCGGTCACGCGGAACTGCTGGGCGGGCCGGCTCAGTACCAGCTGTTGGCCTGCCAGAAGTCCCAGGCGCCGCACGGGCTGCCGTAGCGGCTGTTCATGTAGTCCAGACCCCACTTGATCTGCGTGGCGGGGTTGGTCTTCCAGTCCGAACCGGCGGACGACATCTTGGAGGCGGGCAGGGCCTGGACCAGGCCGTACGCGCCGGAGGAAGCGTTGGTGGCGCTCGGGTTCCAGCCGCTCTCGTGCGACACGATGTTGCTGAAGCACTGGAACTGGGCGCTGTCACCGATCATCTGCTTCGCCGTGGCCTGCGCACCGGCGACAGCGGTCGTCGCGGTGGGCGTGGCCGCGGACGCCGTACCGGCGCCGAGGGCCAGGCCACTGCCACCGAGGAGTACGGCGGCACCGGCGAGGACGGTCTTGCGGCCTGCGATGCGGGGCTGGGCGAGGAAACGACTGGCGAACGACACGTAGAAACCTAACGTCGGGGGCAGGTGGCGTCGCGGCCGGCTCTGTGAACGATCCGGGCGTCCCCACCTGGGCCCTGGTGACCGGATGACGGTCGAGCGGGCCACCGAGGTGTTCGGCGACGAGAACCATGGTTAGCCCCGCCGTCCGGCGATGGCAATGACCCCCCACCGGCCCCCCGTACGACCCCGACTCGGACTCCGGGCCCTAGGTCCCGAACCCGGACAATCGGGAGTTCGCGCAGGTCGGAGGGGTCGTTGGCGGACGCTTCAGACCTCGGCGCCGCTACTATCCGGCTTGGGGGAGGACCAAGTGCCTGTGGGTGTCCTCACTCCGTCGGGACCCTCGAATGTGACCCGGGCCTCGAAGGAAGCGCGCCGCGTCGCGCGACGGAGCGCCCGCAGGAGTACCGGCCCCACGGCGAGCGTCAGCACCACGGTCAGGGCCGCGCGGCCCAGGTCCCAGCCGAGCGAGGTGGTCAGGCAGTACGCCAGGAAGCGGACCAGGTTCTCGTGCACCGGGTCGCCCGCCACGAAGGAGATGCCCGAGCCGAGGCCGGGCACGATCGTCCAGCCGTAGAGGTTCATGACCGTGCCGTAGAGCAGCGAGGCCAGCGCGCCGTACGCCGCGAGCATGGCGGTCTCCGCCCGGCCGCGCAGCCGATCCGGCCCCGGCAGCAGCCCCGCGCCCATGGTGAACCAGGCCATCGACAGCATCTGGAACGGCATCCACGGCCCGACCCCGCCGGTGAGCAGCGCCGACGCGAACATGGTGACCGCGCCGAGCACGAAGCCGAAGCCGGGGCCCAGCACCCGGCCGCTGAGCACCATCAGGAAGAACATGGGCTCCAGCCCGGCCGTCCCCGCGCCCAGCGGGCGCAGCGCGGCACCGACGGCCGCGAGCACCCCGAGCATCGCGACGGCCTTCGCGTCCAGCCCTGCGTCCGCGACGGTCGCCACGGCCACCGCCACCAGCAGCGGCAGCAGCGCGCCGAAGAGCCAGGGCGCGTCCTGGGCGTGCGCGGTACCGAAAGCGGGCCCGGCGAGCAGCGGCCAGCCGAAGGCCGCCACCCCCACCGCGCTCACCAGCACCAGCGTCACGACCGAACGCGGCCCCAGCCGGACCGGGCGCACCCGCCGGCCGGCCCGGGCGTGGGGCTCGTCGGCCAGGGGCGCGCCGCCGGCCACGGGTGCGCCGGCGGTCACGCGGTCGCCGCTCACGCCCCGGCCTCCAGGGCCGTGCGGACCTGGTTCACGGTGAGCCACTCCTGCGGGGCGAGGATCTTCGCGGTCTGCGGGGCGTACGCGGGCGAGGAGACGACCACCTGCCGGGTCGGGCCGTCCGCGACGACCTCCCCGCCGGCCAGGATCACCACCCGGTCCGCGAGCTCCGCCGCCAGCTCCACGTCGTGGGTGGCCAGGACGATGCCGTGCCCCTCGCCCGTCAGCTCGCGGAGCACCCCGACCAGCCGGGACTTGGCCGCGTAGTCGAGCCCCCGGGTCGGCTCGTCCAGCAGGATCAGCGGCGGCCGGGCGGTCAGGACGAGCGCCAGGGCCAGCGTCAGCCGCTGGCCCTCGGAGAGGTCACGGGGGTGGGTGGCGTCCGCCACCCCGGGCAGCAGACGGGAGACGAGGGCCCGGCAGCTGCCCGCCGGGGCGCCCGCGTCGGCGTCGGCCGCCGCGCACTCGGCGGCGACCGTCTCCGCGTAGAGCAGATCGCGGGGCTCCTGGGGCACCAGCCCGACCCGCCGCACCATCGTGCGCGGGTCCGTACGGGACGGCTCCAGGCCGCCCACCCGGACCCGGCCCGCGGTGGGCGGGACCACGCCGACGAGCGCCCCGAGCAGGGTGGACTTCCCGGCGCCGTTGCGGCCCATCAGGGCCACGGTCTCCCCGGCCCGGACGTCCAGGCTCACCGAACGCAGCGCCTCCACCCGGCCGCGCCGCACCCCGAGGCCCTCGGTCCGCGCCAGGGACCCGGTGGGGCCGGCCGCGGACGTGGCCCCGGGGCCGGTGGTACGGGACCGGCGCGCACGCCGGAGCCCGAAGAGCCCGGAGCGCGGCGCGGGCGCCGGCGCGAGGCTTCCGGAAGCAGTGGTGAGTGCGCCGGACACGGGAGGTACGGGAGGTACGGCAGGCACGTCCGGCGGCGTCGGGCCGGCGGGCGTCCGGGCGGCCAGCCGCTCGCGCAGCCCCGCCGCCCGCCGCCGGGCGTCGCGTACGGACAGCGGCAGCGGGTCCCAGCCGGCCAGCAGACCCAGCTCGGCGACGGGCGGCCGGACCGGCGAGACGGCCATGATCTGCGCGGGTGCGCCCACCACGGGGGCGGCGCCCGGCGCGGGCAGCAGCACGACCCGGTCCGCGTACTGCACCACGCGCTCCAGCCGGTGCTCGGCCATCAGCACGGTCGTGCCCAGGTCGTGGACGAGCCGCTGGAGCACCGCGAGAACCTCCTCGGCCGCCGCGGGGTCCAGGGCGGAGGTCGGCTCGTCGAGCACCAGCACCTTCGGGTGCGGGGTCAGCACCGAACCGATCGCGACCCGCTGCCGCTGGCCGCCGGAGAGCGTGGCGATCGGCCTCTCCCGCAGCTCCGCGAGCCCCAGCAGGTCGAGAGTCTCCTCCACACGGCGGCGCATCACGTCCGGGGCGAGCCCCAACGACTCCATGCCGTACGCGAGTTCGTCCTCCACCGTGTCGGTGACGAAGTGCGCGGACGGGTCCTGGCCCACCGTGCCCACCAGATCGGCGAGTTCACGCGGCTTGTGGGTACGCGTGTCCCGCCCGTCGACGGTGACCCGGCCGCTCAGCGTTCCCCCGGTGAAGTGCGGCACCAGCCCCGGCACCGCGCCCAGCAGCGTCGACTTGCCGACCCCGGACGGGCCGACGAGCAGCACCAACTCGCCCTCGGGCACGGTCAGGTCGACGCCCGACAAGGTGGGTCCGGCCGCGCCCTCGTACCGTACGGAGACCTGCTCGAACCGGATCACTGGTCCTCCTTCGGATACGGCGGTACGGCAGCCGGCCGCGGCGGTACGGGGGCGGCGAACGCGGGCAGCAGCCCGATCAGGATGCCCGCGGCGGGCCACAGCGGCAGCACCGGCGGGGCCGGCGGGACGACGCCGGGCCGCAGCGCGGCCGGGTCCGCCGAACCCGCCCGGATCAGCACCGCGGCCACCAGCACGCCCGACCCCGCCACCAGCCACGCCCGCACACCCCACCGGTCGGGCCGGTACCGGGTACGCACCGAGCGCCGGCCGCCGAGGCGCAGCCCGGCCATCGCCGCGAGGAGGCCCGCCAGCAGCAGCGGCAGCCCGTAGACCGCGCCCTCCGCGGCGAGCAGCCCGTACGTACCGGCGCACACCCCCAGCAGGCCGCCGAGGGTGAGGGCGTTGGTGGTGTGCCGGACCCGGGCGGGGACCCGGGCGGTCCGTCCGTAGCCGCGCGCGTCCATGGAGGCGGCCACCGCCACCGACCGCTCCAGCGCGCCCTCCAGCACCGGCAGACCGATCTGGGCGACCGCCCGGATGCCGCCGGTGGGGCGGCCCCGCAGCCGACGGGCGGTGCGCAGCCGCGCCACGTCCGCGACCATGTTCGGCGCGAACGTCATGGCGACGACGACCGCCACCCCCGCCTCGTACAGCGCGCCCGGCAGCGACTTCAGCAACCTGGCCGGACTGGCGAGGGAGTTGGCCGCACCGACGCAGATCAGCAGGGCGGCCATCCGCGCCCCGTCGTACAGCGAGAAGAGCAACTGCTCCCCGGTCACCCGGCCGCCGATCCGGACGCCCTCGGCCCAGCCGGGCAGCGGCACCTCGGGGAGGGTGAAGAGGGTGTGCGTACCCGGGATCGACGACCCCAGGAACGCCGAGAACAGCAGCCGCACCCCGACGACGAAGAGCCCGAGCTTGACGAACGCCCCGTACGAACGGGCCCACGGCGCGTCCGTGCGCCGCGCGGCCACCACATAACCCGCCACCCCGACCAGCAGCCCGAGCAACAGCGGGTTGGTGGTGCGGGACGCCGCGGTCGCCAGACCCAGCGCCCACAGCCACCACGCGCCGGCGGGCAGCGCGTTGCTCCGGTGCGCCCCGGGGGCGCGCAGGCCGCGCACCCGGCCCGTCGCGGCGGGAAGGCGGCTCATCGCCGGCGGCGCGCCTGGAAGACGGCGGCGCCGCCGAGGACGACGACGGCACCGATTCCGGCGAGCAGGCCCACGGAAGGGCCGCCGGCGTCACCGTCCGCCGCCGTCTTCTCCGAAGAGGAGGACGGGGCGGACGCGGTCCCGGCGGGCTCCGGCGAGGCGTCGCCCGCGAGCTGCTCGCCGCAGCCGGTCCGCGGGTAGCCCGAGATGGCGCAGAGCAGCGCCGCGCTGTCGTACCGCAGCGGCTTCGCGACCGAGGCCAGCGCCTCGGCGGTGCTCGCGTCCGGGGCGACCCGGGCGCAGGCGGTGCGCAGCGCCGGCGGCTGCTCCCCGGCGGGGGCGTCGGCCGCCGTACCGGGGTCGATGACCAGCGCGACGCGCTTGCTGCCGTCCTTCGCGGGGGTGTTCCCGCAGACGGCGGCGAAGTCGGGGGTACGGCGCGGCTGGGCCGCGTCGCCGGAGTCCTCGCTCACCGCGAACCGGAAGCCCTGTACCGACCCGTCGTCGGGGCGGACGAGGGACGGCCCCTGGGTGGCGTACGTCCACCGCGGGCCGTCGCTCTCCCAGAAGGACCAGTAGCGGTAGCCGGCGGCCTCGGCGGTGCCCGCGACGCAGAGCGACACGGCCGCCGCGAGCGCCGTCAGCAGGGCGAGTGCCACCGCACGGCGGACGCGGCCTCGTCGCGGTGGCCGGTTTTGGAACCCGGGGGTGGTCACCGGCCGCCCTTGTCCTTGCGCCGGTTGCTGATCAGGAAGCCGATGCCCGCGCCGAAGGCGAGGCCGACGCCCACCAGCCACCACACGCCGACGCCGGAACCGTCGTCGGCGGCGGCGGAGTCGGCGGAGGCGAGGGTCGGCGTGGGGGAGGGGACCGCGGTCGCGGCGGGCGCCGGGCCGGTCGCGTTGAGCTGGGCGACGAGGTCGGCGCCGCCGAAGTCGCGGGCGTCGGTGCCGGTCGCGTGCGCCGCGAGGATCAGCTGCGCGTACGCGGCCGGGCCGGACTGCTTCGCCCAGGCGGCGGAGTTCTTCTCCAGCCAGGTGACGGCGGTCGCGGCCTTGTCGCGGTGGCCGGCGGCGGCCAGCGCCACGACGGCGTCCGCCGTGTTGCCGAAGTCGGGCTGGGGGTCGGTGGTCTCGGAGCCCGGCATGGGTGCCTGGTCGAGGTGGCCGGAGGCGGCGAGCGCGCCGGTCAGCCAGTGCGCGCCGTTCTGGGCGACCTGCTCGGTGGTGAGGCCGGTGCCGGTCGTGCAGACGGGGGCCTTGCCGGGGTTGTAGCTGCCGGCCGCCAGGCCCTTGCCCATGGTGCCGAGCACGGCCGCCGCCGTGGCGTCCGCGTTGGCGGCGAGCGCGCCCTTCTTGTCCGGCTGGTAGGCGAACGCGCCGCCGTCCTTCCCGCCACACGGCAGCGCGAGCGTGCGCAGCAGGTCGTACGGGGTGTGCCCGGCGGACGAGGTCACGTCGGCCAGCTTCTTGCCCGCGCGGGCGAAGGCGCCGACGACTATCGCGGTCGAGTTCGCGTCGCTCGGGCTGCCGGCCGAGTAGCCCCAGCCGCCGTCCTCGTTCTGCACGGACGCCAGCCAGTCGATGCCGTTCTCCACGGCCGCCTTCTCACCGGTCAGCTCGGCGAGCGCCTGCACGGCGGCGGCGGTGGCGTTGGTGTCCGTCATCGTCTTGGCGTCGCACGGCTCACGGAAGTCGCGGTAGGAGGGGAAGGCGCCGCTGTCGCACTGCTGGAGCTTCAGCCAGTTCACCGCCTCCACGGACGGGGTGACGTACTCGAGCTTCTGGGCCAGGAAGGCCAGCGACTGGCGCCAGACCCCGTCGTACGTCGGGTCCGAGGTGCCGTACAGCCCGGCGTGCGGGTCGGAGGGCACGGTGAGGGAGGCCGAGGGTGACGGAGTGGAGTCCGCCATCGCCGCCGGGGCGGCGAACGCCAGGAGCACGGCGGTGGACGCGAGCGCGGCTGCGCTGCGGCGTACGGTCATGACGGGCGAGGGCCTCTCCTGCGGGGGCCGGGCGCGTGCACGGGTCGGTGCCGGGCTCGGCTCCGTCTGTGGCGACGGATGCGGGCCACCGGACCACCCGGCGGCATCGGCCGTTCGCACCCGCGCACCGGATTCCGCCCGGGATGCGGGCGGTTCGCGGACGGCGGCGGCCCGGCGAGAACCGGGGCCGGGCGGGGAGTTGCACCGGTTCGCACCGGTTTCCCCCGTACGGGCGTGAAGAACGACGGGTTCACTCTACCGGGGGAGCCGGTACCGGCCCCGAGGCCGGTCGCCCGGAGTGTACGCAGGTCCCGGGCGGGAGCACCTCAACGGGAGGGCGCGGGGTCGAGCAGCCGGCAGACCGTCTCGACGTCCGTCCGCACCTGTGCGGCCGGGGCACGGCCGGAGAGCCAGGAGGTGAGGGTGCAGTGCCAGGTGTGCTCGACCACCCGCACCGCCGACAGCTGTCCGGCGTCCGGGTCCGTCAGCCCCGCGGCGTCCAGGACGATCTCCGTGACCAGCCGGGAGACCGCGTCCACCTCGGCGCGCACGCTCCGGTCGGCGAACGCCCATGCCCGCAGCATGGCGTCCGCGAGCTCCGGTTCGCGGCGCAGCGACCCGAAGGCGCGCAGCAGCGTCGCGGCGGCCCGCTCGCCCGGAGTGCGCCCGGCCGGCGGGTGCTCGGCCGCCGTGGTGCGGAGCAGCCGCAGCCGGTCGTGCAGGGTGGCGACCAGCAGGTGCGCCTTGGACGGGAAGTAGCGGTAGAGGGTGCCGAGGGCGACGTGGGCGGCCTCCGCGACCTCGCGCATCTGCACGGCCTCGAATCCGCCCTTCCCGGCGAGTTCCGCCGTGGCGTCCAGGATGCGTGCGCGGCGGGCCCGCTGGTCCGCGGTGAGGGGGAGCGCCGGAGACCGGGCGTCGGCGGTCATGGGCACCGCTCCCTTCCGCGCCGTGGCGTGAATCACCTGATCCGGTCGCCGCGTCGACGCTACCTGCCGGTAGATTCGATCCTCATTGGACGGGCCGGTCTGAAACTTGTTCCAGATTATCGGCAACGGTTACGCTCCGGCGGAACGCAGACGAAGGGGGCCGGGAGTGACCGCTGAGGCCATGGAGACGGACCCCGGCGCCGGATACGGCGCTCCTGCCGCACCGGACGACCGCCCGCTGCGCATCGCCCTCCTCACCTACAAGGGCAACCCGTTCTGCGGCGGCCAGGGCGTCTACGTCCGCCACCTCGGCCGCGAGCTCGCGCGCCTCGGCCACACCGTCGAGGTGATCGGTGCCCAGCCCTACCCGGTACTCGACGAGGGCGTGCCGCTCACCGAACTGCCCAGCCTCGACCTCTACCGGCAGCCCGACCCGTTCCGGACCCCCGGGCGGGGCGAGTACCGCGACTGGATCGACCTCGCCGAGGTCGCCACCATGTGGACCGGCGGTTTCCCCGAACCGCTCACCTTCTCGCTGCGGGCCGGACGCCATCTGCGAGCCCGCAGCGGCGAGTTCGACGTGATCCACGACAACCAGACACTCGGCTACGGCCTGCTCGGTGACCTCGGCGCCCCCCTCGTCACCACCATCCACCACCCCATCACCGTCGACCGCCGGCTCGACCTGGCCGCCGCCACGACCCGGCGGCGCGCCCTCTCCGTACGCCGCTGGTACGGCTTCACCCGCATGCAGAAGCGGGTCGCCCGCCGGCTGCCGCACGTCCTCACCGTCTCCGGCTCGTCCCGCCAGGAGATCGTCGACGACCTCGGGGTGCGCCCCGACCGCGTCGACGTCGTCCACATCGGCGCGGACACCGACCTCTGGTCGCCCGACCCGTCGGTCCGCGAGGTGCCCGGCCGGATCGTCACCACCTCCAGCGCCGATGTCCCCCTCAAGGGGCTCGTCCACCTCGTGGAGGCGCTCGGCAAGGTCCGGGCCGGCCACCCCGAGGCCCATCTCGTGGTCGTCGGCAAGCGCGCCGAAGACGGCCCGGTGGCCCGCGCCATCGAACGCCTCGGCCTGGCGGACGCCGTCGAGTTCGTCAAGGGCATCACCGACGCCGAACTCGTCGACCTGGTGCGCGGAGCCCAGGTCTCCTGCGTCCCCTCGCTGTACGAGGGCTTCTCGCTGCCCGCCGCCGAGGCGATGGCCACCGGCACCCCGCTCGTCGCCACCACCGGCGGCGCGATCCCCGAGGTCACCGGCCGCGACGGCGAGACCTGCCTCGCCGTGCCGCCCGGCGACCCCGACGCGCTCGCCACCGCTCTCACCCGGATGCTGGACGACCCGGAGCTGCGGGCCCGGCTCGGCGCGGCCGGCCGCGCCCGGGTCCTGGCCAACTTCACCTGGGCCGGAGCGGCGGCCGGCACCGCCGACCTCTACCGCCGGGCCATCGCCGCCCGGGGCGCCCGCAGATGACCTCCCGCGGCCGCACCCGCGACTCCGTCCTTTTCCTTTCTGGTGCCCGTACCACCGACCTCGAAGGCAGGCCCCCGTGCTGACCGTCGACTTCACCCGCTTTCCGCTCGCCGCAGGTGACCGTGTGCTCGATCTCGGCTGCGGCGCCGGCCGGCACGCCTTCGAGTGCTACCGGCGCGGCGCCCGGGTCGTGGCCCTGGACCAGAACGGCGAGGAGATCCGCGAGGTCGCCAAGTGGTTCGCGGCGATGAAGGCCGAGGGCGAGGCCCCGGCCGGCGCGACCGCCACCGCCATGGAGGGCGACGCCCTCAACCTGCCTTTCCCTGACGCCTCGTTCGACGTCGTCATCATCTCCGAGGTGATGGAGCACATCCCCGACGACAAGGGCGTCCTCGCCGAGATGGTCCGCGTCCTCAAACCGGGCGGCCGCATCGCGATCACCGTGCCCCGCTACGGCCCCGAGAAGGTCTGCTGGTCGCTCTCCGACGCGTACCACGAGGTCGAGGGCGGTCACATCCGGATCTACAAGGCCGACGAACTGCTCCGCAAGATCCGCGAAGCCGGCCTGAAGCCGTACGGCACCCACCACGCGCACGCCCTGCACTCGCCGTACTGGTGGCTCAAGTGCGCCTTCGGCGTGGACAACGACAAGGCTCTGCCGGTCCGCGCCTACCACAAGCTGCTGGTGTGGGACATCATGAAGAAGCCCGCGGTGACCCGGGTCGCCGAGCAGCTGCTCAACCCGGTCGTCGGAAAGAGCTTCGTGGCGTACGCGACGAAGCCGCACCTCCCGAAGGCAGAGGCGTGACCCTCCCCGAACGGACCGAACACCTCGTCCTGCCCGGCGTTCTGACGCCGGATCAGGCATCCGCGACCGTCACCGCACTGCTCGGCACCCAGTGCGAGGACGGCGCGCTGCCCTGGTTCCGCGGCCACCACCTGGACCCGTGGGACCACACCGAGGCGGCCATGGCCCTCGACGCGGCCGGCGAACACGAGGCCGCCGAGCGCGCGTACGAGTGGCTGGCCCGCAGTCAGAATCAGGACGGCTCCTGGTACGCCGCCTACCACGACGGCGACCCGGAACGCCCCACCGACCGCGGCCGGGAGTCCAACTTCTGCGCCTACGTGGCCGTCGGCGTCTGGCACCACTACCTCGCCACCGGGGACGACGCGTTCGTCGACCGGATGTGGCCGATGGTCTTCGCCGCGGTCGAGTTCGTCCTCGGCCTCCAGCAGCCCGGCGGTCAGATCGGGTGGAAGCGCGAGGAGGACGGCACCCCCGTCACCGACGCGCTGCTGACCGGATCCTCCTCGGTCCACCACGCCCTGCGCTGCGCCCTCGCCCTCGCGGAGCGGCGCGAAGAACCCCAGCCCGACTGGGAGTTGGCCACCGGAGCGCTGGCCCACGCCATCGTCGCGCACCCGGAACGCTTCCTGGACAAGGGCCGCTACTCGATGGACTGGTACTACCCGGTCCTCGGCGGCGCGATCACCGGCGCGGCGGCCCAGCAGCGCATGGCCGAGCGCTGGGACGAGTTCGTCGTACCCGGCCTCGGTGTGCGCTGCGTACTGCCCAACCCCTGGGTCACCGGCGGCGAGAGCTGCGAACTCGCCCTGACGCTCTGGGCGATGGGCGAGTCCGACCGGGCGCTGGAGATCCTCCAGTCCATCCAGCATCTGCGCGAACCCGGCGGCCTCTACTGGACCGGATACGTCTTCGAGGGCGAACGCGCCTTCTGGCCCGAGGAACTCACCTCCTGGACCGCCGGATCACTGCTGCTCGCGGTGGCCGCACTCGGGGGGGACGAGGCGACCACCGCGGTCTTCGGGGGAGAACGGCTGCCGAGGGGCCTGGAGCCCGACTGCTGCTCCTGACCGGCCACCGCCCGCTTTCGGGGCGGTGCGCGCCGTCCGTCCGTGTGCTGTTCGGGTGCGTGTCGTTCGGGTGCGTGCCGTTCGGGTTGTGTGCCGTTCGGGTTGTGCGTCGTTCGGGTTGTGCGTCGTTCGGATGGTGCGTCGTTCGGATGGTGTGTCGTTCGGGTCGTGCGTCGTCGTTCAGCTGTGGCGGAGACGGCCTGCCACCGCGTGCCCGACGAAGAGGTAGACGGCGGCGGCCAGTCCGTAACCGGCGACCACTCGCGCCCACGCCTTGTCGAAGGTGAACAGGTCGTACGACCAGCCGGCCAGCCATCGGGCGGAGTCCTGGACGAACTGCACCAGTTCGTTGCCCCTGTTGGCGTCGAACAGGTACATCAGGATCCACAGAATGATGATGAAGGCCATGACGTCCGCGATGACGGCGATCGCGCGTCCCGCGGTACTGCTTCCTGAGCCTCGTCTGTAGGACATGCACACCGGATTGCCGCAGTTTCCGGCCTGAAACCCGGACGGCCGAACCCGGTGGCGGCCTTCCGTGCTCCGGGCGAGCCTGGCGGGGAGTACCGGTGTCCGCCCGGCACTCGCAGGGCGTCCGGCGGGTCAGGGCCGGAGACCGCCCAGCCGCCCGGTCAGAAAGGCCCGCCGTGCCCCGTCCCGTACCGCTCCGCCGCCTGCCGGCGGCGCTGCTGCTCGCCTGTGCCCTGCTCGTCGCCACCACGGCCTGCGACAGCGGCGACGACCAGCAGATGGTCTCCTCCGACGCGTCGGTCGTCGCCCCCACGGCGACCGCCGAGAAGCAGCGGCTCGCCAAGACCAGGTTCGTCGCCAACGCGGGCCTCGCGGCCGGAGCCGCGTACCAGTGGATCGTGAAGCCCTACCGCGCGGGCAAGTTCAAGAAGGGCACGGACGGCCGGACCCTCGCCGTCGCCAAGGCGGGCCTCGCGGGCGGGTTCGCGTACAACCGCCTGAAGGCGGCGGCCGGCAACGCCAAGGCCGACCCGCTCCTCTCCCAGGCCGTCGCGCCGCTCACCGCGGGCATCGAATCCCTCAAGGAACTGGCCGCGAAGTTCCGCAAGGGCGAGGCGGGGGACTCCGACATCGGAACCCTCGAAGGCGTCATCGACAGCGTCAAGGACGCCGGGAAGAGCGCCGGGGCCGAGGTGACGAACCAGATCCCGTCGGTGTCCCAACTGAGAGCCGTCCCGTAATCCCCGGTGGGTGCGCGACGGATGACGGGACATCCCTCGGCCGGCTGGGGCGGCGCGGTGTCGGTCGCCGGAAAAGCGGTCATAGAACCGGTCGGGTCGGGTCGATATTTCGGAACCGAACATCACGATCCTGTCCGCCCCGACGGAATTGTGGCTTCCGTCACTGTGTGCGCGTGCGCGTGAGTGATCAACTGACCCGATGCTGATCAAGCTGATTCTCCGTATCCTTCCCTTCTACATTCGCGAGCCCCTGGCCATGGTCATCTGTCTCGTTCTTTGCGGTGCCTGCGTCCGCAAGCTCGCCGAGTCCTTCGAATGGCAGCCCGCCGCCCTCGCCGCTGTCTTCCTCGGAATCGCCGTGGTGAGGGGCTTCATGTTCCGGAACGAATGGAGATCCCGCGAGAAAGCGGAACCGGCGGTGTGACATCCGGAACCGGCAGTGTGACATCGCATTTTCGGGGTGGCGCAGGGCGGGCTCGTCATTGAGCCGGGGTGATTTCAGCCTGCGGGACAACCCTTGGCTTTCGATAAGCCCCGCCTCCGTAACGCGTCGTTTTCCGTGACGTCGACAGGAGTTTTTGGTCCCGACGGTCCGCGGCGGCACCGGAACACGGCAGCCCCGAAAACCGCATGCGTCCGTGATCTCGGCCGTGCCAGGATGGCGGCGGAGAGAGAGGTCCTGTGGACGAGACGAACCGGTTCCGCGAAGCGGTGGCCGAGTGGGCCGCCGACGGGGCGTCGGCCGTCGGGGCCGCGGGGGTGGCGCGGGAGCTCGCCGGGGGTGTGCGGACCGTCGTGCTCGTCGAGGGCGCGAGCGATCTGATCGCGCTGGAAACGCTCGCCGCGCGCGACGGCCGCGATCTGGGTGCCGAGGGTGTCGTGGTGGTACCGCTCGGAGGAGCGACGAACATCGGGCGTTACCTGGACGTGTGCGGACCGCCCGGGCTGGACCTCGCCCTGGCCGGTCTCTGCGACATCGGCGAGGAACGCCACTTCACGCGCCACCTGGAACGGGTCGGCGCCGCGTCCGGCCTCACCCGTACCGGACTGGAGGCGCTCGGCTTCCAGGTGTGCTCGGCCGACCTGGAGGACGAGCTGATCCGCGCGCTCGGTGCCGAGGGTGTGCGCGAGGTGATCGGACTCCTGGGCGAGACACGCCCCTTCCAGACCTTCCAGGGCCAGCCCGCCCAGCGCGAGCGGCCCGTCGAGCACCAACTCCGCCGCTTCATGGGCACGCACAGCGGCCGCAAGGCCCTCTACGCGCGGGCACTCGTCGCGCACCTGGACCACGACCGCGTGCCGCGGCCGCTGGAACACCTTCTCGCGCGCGTCTGAGCCGGCCGGCACCCAGTGCCGCGTCGGCCGAGTCCCGCCCGTCGCGGCGTCCGGGCGGACGGCGCCACTGTCGAACCACGCCTTAGGATGCCGGGATGACCGCTCTTGCGTACGAACGCTACTGCGACGAACTCCTCGTCCAGACGAACCGGTTGAGGTCCGTCCTCGACGGCGCGGACCTCGCGGCCAAGGTCCCCACCTGCCCCGAGTGGACTCTGCGCGATCTCGCGGTGCACGTCGGAGGAGCCCACCGGTGGGCCGGTGAAATGGTACGGACGCGGGCGGCGGAGGAGCTCGCCGACGAGCTGGTCCCGGGCGGCGGAGGCCCGCGCGCCGAAGGCCCGGACACCGAGGTTCCGGACGGGGCGGGGAGCGGCGACGACCACCGCGCCGCCCTCGACGCGTGGCTGGCCGAAGGCGCGTCGGCGACGGCGGCGGCGCTGCGGGAAGCCGGGCCGGACGCTGCCGTCTGGAGCTGGGGAGGCGACCCCCGGGCAGCCTTCTGGGCCCGTCGCATGACCCACGAGACCGTGGTGCACCTCGCCGACGCGGCCCTCACCACCGGGGCCGCCTACACCCAGGAACCCGAGGTCGCCGCCGACACCATCGACGAGTGGCTCTCCATCGTTCTCCACGCCCAGCGCAACGGCGACCCCGAGGCCGCCGAACTGCGCGGCGGCGGACGCTCCCTGCACCTGCACGCCACCGACCGGCCCGGCGCCGAATGGCTCATCGAGTTCCACGAGGACGGCTTCACCTGGCGGCACGCCCACGCGAAGGCCACCGTGGCCGTGCGGGGCACGCTCACCGACCTGATGCTGCTCATGAACCGGCGGCTCACGCCCGGCGCCGACGGCCTGGAGGTGCTCGGCGAGGCGGCACTGCTGGACTTCTGGCTCGCGCGCTCGTCCTTCGGGTGAACGAGGCCGCGAGTAAAACGCGTTGACGGAACACGAAGGCCCCCGACCGCTGAACTCCGGCGGTCGGGGGCCTTCGTGGTGAACGGGCGGGCGGATCAGCCGCGCTGGATGCCCGAGGTGTCCCGCAGGGCGCCGCGGCGGCCGTCCTGCGTCTGCGCGATCAGGGTCTGGCCGTGCTGCTCGACCGCCAGGTACCAGGTACCCGGGGCCAGTTCGGCGATCTGGCCGGACGAGCCGTCCTCGCCGTACAGCGGACGCGGCACCGGCACCGCGAACCAGAACGGCGTGAAGTCGCCGGCCGGGGCACCACCGGACTGCGGGGCCTGCGGCGCCTGGGCGGCCTGCGGGGCCGGCTGCGCACCGAACGTCTGGGGCTGCCCGGGCTGCGGGGCGCCGCCCTGCGAGCCGAAGGGCTGCTGCTGGCCCGGGTAGCCGTACCCCTGGCCCTGCGGCTGCGCGCCGTACGGAGACGCGGTGGCCGGAGCCGGCCGGGGGCCGGACGAGAGCGGCGCCTTGAGCGCGGGAACCAGTGGTCCGGCAACCGCCGCACCGGCGAGCACCAGGGTGGCCAGCAGGCCGAGGATCAGCCCGGCACCGGCGTCACCGGCGTCGATGGTCGTCCAGAACGCGGTCCACAGCGCGAAGACGGTCAGGGCCACGCCGAACTGCCCGAGGTCCAGACCGACGATCTTGCGGCCCGGCGTCGAGCGGCTCACGATCAGCAGCGCCGCTCCGATGACACCGGCCAGGAAGATGCTCATGAGGAGCGAGAGCGAATCCCAGGCGCTCGCGCTGTCGTAGCCCGAGCAGTCGATGCCGCGGGGGCACTCGTAACCGGAGAGGTCGAGGAAGGAGGCGATGAACAGCACGACCGCTGCTCCGATCACCACGCCGTCGCCTCTAGTGAGGGAGCGGATATTCACGTGAAGGTCCTTAGTCGGTCGTCTCGTCGGGGACGGTCGTCGCTGCGCCCGGGGCTCTCCCGCGGACGCGCCGAGAAGCCCGGGGCGGCTCCCCATCGTACGGATGAATCTATCGTCTGCCCGGGCGGGTTGGCCCCCGGCTTGCGGGACGGGCCGCCATCCCCCCGATATCACCGCAGAGCTACCCCGTACCGGGGCGGAACTACCCCTTCAGGTACACGGCGATGCCGTCGCTGATCCCCGCTGCCGCCCGCTGCCGCCAGCTCGCGCTCGTCAGCAGGGCGGCGTCCTTCGGATCGCGCATGTTGCCGCACTCGATGAACACCTTCGGAACCGTCGACATGTTGAGCCCGCCGAGGTCGTCGCGCACGTCCAAACCCGTACCGCCGCCGATGTAGTTGGACGGCGCGCTTCCGGTGGCCGCCACGAACCTGCCCGCGATCCGGGTGCCCAGATCGCGCGAGGGGTCCACGATCTTCGAGGTGTCCGCCGCCCCGTCCCGTACGAGCGCGGGCAGGATCACGTGGAACCCCCGGTTGCCCACGGCCGAACCGTCCGCGTGGACGGACACCACGGCGTCCGCCTTCGCCGTGTTGCCGATCCGGGCACGTTCGTCCACGCACGGGCCGTACGCGCGGTCGTCGTCGTAGGTGAGGAGCACCTTCGCGCCCTGCGCCTCCAGCAGTTCGCGCATCCGGTGGGCCACGTCCAGGGTGAACCGGGCTTCCGCGTAACCGGCGTTGGTCGACGTCCCTGTGGTGTCGCACTCCTTGTGGCCCGTACCGATGTTCACCTGCCGCGCGATCTCACGGGTGTGCTCGTGGTTGTGCGGGTTGTGGCCGGGGTCGATCACCACCGTCCGGCCCGCGAGCGGCCCCTTCGGCACGTTCTTGCCGGCCCCGGACGGGGAGTCGGACCGTGCGGCCCCGGACGGTAGCGGGGCCCCGGAGGACGTTCCCGTCGCCGGAGCCCCCGCGCGCGGCTGCGCCTTCACCTCGGTACCGCCGCACCCGGTGAGGACGGACAGGCAGAGGACGGCGAGCGTGGCCGGCCCCGCGGCACGGACCGCCCGGCGGACAGCCGGACGCGCGGTGGTCGGAGCGGACGCGGCGGGCAATGTGGGGGGAACGCTGTTGTACGGCACGCGGGCGATGCTACCGACGGGCCCGGGGCCAGTCGTACGGGTCACGCGGGGCCCGTGCACGCGACAGGCCCTCAGATCCCCTGCCCCGTACGCCGCAGCACGCGCAGTGAGTCGGTCACCGAGATCTCGGTGAACGCGCCCGAGGCGAGAGCCCGTCGGTGCACCCGGTACGGGGCCTGCCCGCCGTCCGCCGGATCGGGGAACACGTCGTGGATCACCAGCAGCCCGCCCTCGGCGAGGTGGGGCGCCCAGCCCTCGTAGTCGCCGTTCGCGTGCTCGTCGGTGTGCCCGCCGTCGATGAAGACGAGCCCGAGCGGCCCGCCCCAGACCGCCGCGACCTGCGGGGAACGCCCCACCAGCGCCACCACGTGGTCCTCCAGACCGGCCGCGTGCAGGGTCCGGCGGAAGGTGGGCAGCGTGTCCATCCGGCCCACCTCGGGGTCGACGAGGGACGCGTCGTGGTACTCCCACCCCGGCTGCTGCTCCTCGCTGCCCCGGTGGTGGTCCACGGTGAGCGCCGTCAGTCCCGCGGTACGGGCCGCGCCGGCGAGCAGCACGGTGGAGCGCCCGCAGTAGCTGCCGACCTCCAGCAGCGGCAGCCCGAGCCGTGCGGCGTCGACGGCCGCCGCGTACAGCGCCAGCCCCTCGTGCACCGGCATGAACCCCTTGGCCTTCTCGAAGGAGGCCAGCACCTCGTCGGCGGGGCGGGCGTCGGGATCGGCTACGGGAGCGGCGGACTCGGCGGACACGGGTTCCTCCAGGTGGTACGGGTGTGTCGACGGCGGCCCCATCGTGCCGCACGCCCCCGCCGGACGGACCGGCGGGGGCGTGCGGGGGTGCTTCCGGCGGGAACCGCCAGGGATCAGGCGTGCTGCCCGTCCGCGAGCGCCTCCGGGGCCTCGCGGACCGCGTCGGCGGCCTGCGGGACCGCGGCGGTACGGCGCTCCGGGGTGGTCGCGGTCATGACCAGATCGGTCACCACCGGCCGCCCGTTCGTCGCGCACACGGCGGGCCGGGCACGCGGCGCGTAACCGGCCGCGGTCACGACCAGCACATGGCCCGGCTCGGGGGCGGCGGCCAGCGCGTACCGCCCCGCGTCGTCGGCGACGGCCAGACCGGCCTGCCGGCCCTGCCGGTCGACCAGGGTCACGGTCGCCCGTGCCACCGGCGCGCCCGCCGCGTCCAGCACCCGGCCGTGGAAACCGCCGGAGCCCGCGACGATCCGGGAACCGCCGGCGGACGGCGCGGACGCCTGGCCGTGGAGCACGGCGTCGATCGCCACCAGCGCCTCCGCCTCCGCCAGCATCGCCTCGCTTTCGCTGTCGGCGACCAGCACCGGACGTGAGGACGGGCGCTGCGAGGGCAGGAACGCGGCCAGTACCAGACCGGCCAGCACGGCCCCGGTCGCGATCAGGAAGGACAGCCGGAACCCGTGCATCGAGGGAACCGCCGTCCCGCCCAGGTGGACGGAGGTGTTCGCCAGGACCATGCCGATGACGGCGCTGGACACCGAGGTGCCGATCGACCGCATCAGCGTGTTGAGGCCGGTCGCGGCCCCGGTCTCGGAGGCGTCCACCGCACCGACGATCAGCGCCGGCAGCGAGGAGTAGGCCAGACCGATGCCCGCGCCCAGCACCGTGGAGATCACCAGGGTCTGCCAGGCCGCGTCCATCAGCAGGGTCCCGGCCCCGTAGCCGACCCCGATGACCAGCATGCCGATCATCAGGGAGACCTTCGGGCCGCGCCGGGCGGCGATCCACGCGTACACCGGAGCGGTCAGCATCATGGTCAGCCCCAGCGGCGCCATGCACAGGCCGGCGACCACCATGGACTGGCCGAGGCCGTACCCGGTGGAGGTCGGCAGCTGGAGCAGCTGCGGGATCACCAGCGACACGGCGTAGAAGGAGACGCCGACCATGATCGAGACCAGGTTGGTCAGCAGCACCTCGCGCCGGACCGTGGTCCGCAGGTCCACCAGCGGTGCCTTGTTCCGCAGCTCGTAGACGCCCCAGGCCACCAGGACCAGCAGTCCGGCGGCGATCAGACCGAGCGTGAGCGGCGCGGTCCAGCCCCACTCGCTGCCCTTGGTGACCGGCAGCAGCAGGGCCACCAGGCCGAGCGAGAGCCCGAAGGCGCCCGCGTAGTCGAAGGTGCCGGGCGCGCGCAGCGGCGACTCGGGCACCAGGAAGACCGTCAGCAGCAGAGCCACCAGACCGACGCCCGCCGAGCCGAAGAAGAGCGCGTGCCAGTCGGCGTGCTGGGCGACCAGCGCCGCGGCGGGCATACCGAGCCCGCCGCCCACCCCGATCGAGGAGCTCATCAGGGCCATCGACGAACCGAGCTTCTCCGGCGGCAGCTCGTCGCGCATGATGCCGATGCCGAGCGGGATCGCGCCCATGGCGAATCCCTGGAGCGCCCGTCCGACGATCATGATGACGAGGTCGTCGGTGAAGCCGCAGACGAGCGAGCCGATCACCATCACGGCGAGGCTGGCTATCAGCAGGCGCCGCTTGCCGTACAGATCGCCGAGCCGCCCCATGATCGGGGTGGACACGGCACCGGCGAGCAGGGTCGCCGTCATCACCCACGTCGCGTTCGACTGGGCGGTGTGCAGAAGAGCGGGCAGGTCCTTGATGACGGGTACGAGCAGGGTCTGCATCACCGCGACGGTGATGCCCGCGAAGGCCAGTACGGGGACGAGCGCTCCCCTGGGTTCCTTGATCTCCTGAAGCGGACCGGGGCTTCCCCCGGTGATCTGTTCGTTCGTCGTCCGTTGCATACGTTCGCCTTCCGGGCGGCATGGGTCACCGGAGGGTCCCCCCAAGTGCATGCATACCGAACGCTTCTGGGGGCGGGTGTATTCCCGGGATAAGGGTGCTCGAACTCAGTTGCGTTATTGGCCTGTTGCTGATGGCTGGATACCCGCGTCCCCCCTGAAGTGCTCCCCGCGGATGTTCCGGGCGGATGTTCCGGCAGGCCGAAATCGTTCGAGCGGTTGCCGGGTGCGGCACCAAGGGCTGACCGCCGTACCGCCCGCTGCCGACGGCGGCTCCGGCCGCTCCGGCGGCTCCGGCGCTTCCGGGGGCGTAGGCCCAAGGTCCGACCCCGCTCCCTCCCCCGCGCCGTGTACGGGCGGTGCGGCGCCAGGGACGATGGCGGACATGACAGACCTTTCCCTGGACGACGCCTCCCCGGACGGCCTCTCCTCCGGCGGCCGCACCCCGGACACCCGCACCGCTCCCCGTCGGCTGAGACCGCGCACCTGGGCGGCGGTGGTGGCGGCCTGCACCGGTCAGTTCCTCGTCGTGCTCGACGTGTCGGTCGTCAACGTGGCGCTGCCGTCGATGCGGACCGACCTGGGGCTGAGCGCCTCCGGGCTCAGCTGGGTCCTCAACGCCTACTCGATCGCCTTCGCAGGCTTCATGCTGCTCGGCGGACGGGCCGCCGACCTCTTCGGCCGCAAGCGGATGTTCCTCGTCGGCCTCGGGCTCTTCACCGCGGCCTCCCTCGCGGGCGGGCTCGCCCAGGAGGGCTGGCAGCTGCTTGCCGCCCGCGCCGGACAGGGGCTCGGCGCCGCCGTCCTCTCACCGGCGACCCTCACGCTCCTCACCGCCGCACTCCCGGAAGGCCCCGCGCGCGTCCGCGCGATAGGCACCTGGATGGCGGTCGGCGCGGGCGGCGGAGCGGCGGGCGGCCTGGTCGGCGGGGTCCTCACGGACCTGCTCTCCTGGCGCTGGGTACTCCTGATCAACGTCCCCGTCGGCGCCCTGGTCCTCGCCGGTGCCGCCTTCCTGCTCGCCGAGGGCCGGGGCGGTGAACGGCGCCGGATCGACCTGCCGGGCGCCGTCCTCGTCACCGCGGGCCTCGCCGTCCTGGCGTACGGCATCGTGCAGACCGAGGCGGCCGGCTGGACGGACCCCGCGACGCTCGTGCCGCTGTCCGGCGGCCTGGCCCTGCTCGGTGTGTTCGTGCTGGTCGAGTCGCGTACGGCCGCCCCGCTGATGCCCCTGCGGGTGCTCGGCGTACGGGCCGTGGCCTCGGCCAACGCCGCCATGCTGCTGCTCGGCTCGGCCACCTTCTCGATGTGGTACTTCATGACCGTGTACGCGCAGAACGTCCTCGGCTACACCCCGCTGGAAGCCGGACTCGCCCTGCTGCCCACCTCCGCCGCGATCGTCCTCGGCTCGAAACTCGCCCCGCGCTTCATGGCGCGTACCGGCGCGAAGCCGATGGCCCTCACCGGCATCCTGCTCACGGTCGCGGGCTTCGGCTGGCAGTCCACCATGGGCGCCGACAGCCACTACGCGGCCGGCATCCTGCTCCCCGGCATCCTGATGGCCTTCGGTATGGGCTTCGTCTCCACCCCGCTCGCCTCCCTCGCCACCTCCGGCGCCGCGCCGGGGGACGCCGGACTCGTCTCCGGCCTGGTCAACACCTCCCGCACGATGGGCGGGGCGCTCGGACTCGCCGTCCTCTCCACCGTCGCCGCCGCCCGCACCGGCGACTCGGCCACCCCGGCGGACCTCACCGCCGGTTACGCCCTCGCCTTCCGTACCGCCTCCGGGGTGCTGCTGGCGGCGGCCCTGCTGGTGCTCCTCTGGCTGCCGGGCGCGAAAGCGGCGCAGGATGCGAAAGCGCCGCGGGGATGACTCAGAGCCAGCCCTGCTGACGGGCCGCCCGGGCCGCCTCGGTGCGGTTGCGGGTGCCGGTCTTGCCGATCGCGGAGGAGAGGTAGTTGCGCACCGTCGACTCCGACAGGTGCAGCCGGCGCGCGATGTCCGCGACGGTCGCCCCGTCGGAAGCCGCGTTCAGCGCGTCCCGCTCCCGGGCCGTCAGCGGACTCGGCCCCGCCCCGAGCGCGGCCGCCGCGAGGGCCGGATCGACCACGGTCTCCCCGCCCAGCACCCGGCGGATCGCCCCGGCCAGCTCCTCCACCGGGCCGTCCTTGACCAGGAAACCCGAGGCGCCCGCCTCCATCGCGCGCCGCAGATACCCGGGCCGGCCGAACGTCGTCAGGATCAGCACCCGGCACTCCGGCACCTGTTCCCGCAGATCGGCGGCGGCGTCCAGACCACTGCGCACCGGGAGTTCGATGTCGAGCAGCGCCACGTCCGGCCGGGAGGTGAGCGCCGCGGGCACGATCTCGTCCCCGGAGCCGACCTGGGCGACCACCTCGAAATCCGGCTCCATCCCCAGCAGCAGGGCGAGCGCGCCCCGCATCATGCCCTGGTCCTCGGCGAGCAGAACGCGCACGGAGCGGGTGGGGCGGTGGTCCTGCGGCATCTCGGTCACGGGGACGAGGGTATGACGGGCGGCCGGGCGCGGCACCGTGGCCGTCGTGGCCGTTCCGGGGCCCGCGCCCTCCGTCCGGTACGGTCCGCCGCCCCGTTCCCCTATGCACCCGGCTCCCCGTCCCCCCCTTCCTCGCCCGGTTCTCCCGGCAGCTCCGCCCGTACGACGAAGCCGCCGTCCGGTCCCGGGCCGGCCCGCAGCGAGCCGCCCGCGAGGGCCAGCCGCTCGGAGAGCCCCACCAGGCCCGTACCCCCGTACGCGTACGGGGGCTTCTCGACGGCCTGTCCGGGGTCCCGGCCGGGCCCGGCGCCGTCGCCGGGGCCGTCGTCGGTGACCGTCAGCAGCACCCGCTCGGTCCCGGACGCGACGGCGAACACGCAGTGGGTCGCGCCGCTGTGGCGTACGACGTTGGTCACCGCCTCGCGCACCACCCAGCCCAGCAGCGCCTCGGCGCGCGGGGTGAGCGGGGGCCCGGTGCGGTGCACCGTGCCCTCGATCCCCACAGCGGTCAACGCCGATACGGCGCGGTCCAGTTCACCGGTGAGGCTGCCCTCGCGGTATCCCGTCACCGCTTCCCGTACCTCGGTGAGCGCCTGTCTGCCGACCGACTCGATGTCCGCGATCTGCCCCAGAGCCGCGTCCAGGTCCCGAGGAGCCAGCCTGCGGGCCGCTTCCGACTTCACCACGATCACCGACAGGGTGTGCCCCAGCAGATCGTGCAGGTCCCGGGAGAACCGGAGCCGCTCCCGCTCCACCGCGCCCCGCGCCAACTCGGCCTGTGTGGAACGCAGTTCCCGTACGGCTTCGGAGAGGGCGAGGATCGCCGCCGTCACCGCGCCGGACAGGAAGGTCCCGTAACCGATCGTCCACGGATCCGCCGCGTGGTCGCCCCGCCAGGCGGCGACGGCCACGCCGCAGGCGGACAGGCCGACGAGCGCGCAGGCCAGCTGCCGGTCGCGCAGGATCGTGCCGCAGGCCAGGGAGAGCAGCGGGAAGAAGAGCAGCCAGCTCCCGCCGTACCCGATCGCCAGCCCGAAGGTGATCGCCCCCATCGCGCCGAGCAGCCCGTACGAGAGGGGAGTCCGCCGCCGGGCAGGGACGAAACTCCGGAACACCACCTGGATGTAGAGGGAGTTGAACAGCAGAACACCCAGCGCACCCACCCACGGATTCGGGGTCTCGCCCTTCCAGAGGTTGGAGAATGCGCCGAGCCCGAGCAGCAGCCAGGGCATCAGTGCGTACGGACCCGGGCCCGCCGATCGCCGGCCCAGGGGCGACAGCCTCCACCGGCCGTGCGAGGGCTCCGCGCACTCCGGGTCGGCCGGTTCCACCGGGGCCTCGCCTTTCACGGGGGTCTTGCCCTTCACTGGGTCCTCGCCTTCGGAGTCCTGGTCGTCACAAGGTCTTCGCCGTCACGGGGTCCTCGCCGTCACAGGGTCTTCGCCGTCACAGGGTCCTCGCCGCGCGGCGGTACGAGCCGACCGCGTATCCGCCGAACAGTGCTCCCCAGGCGAGGAGTTCGGCGACCGAGGAGAGGTTGGGAGCCTGGCCGGCGATCGTCGTCCAGCCGAGATCCGCGAAACCGTGTGCGGGGGTGTGGGCACCGACGGCCCGGACCGGACCGGGCAGGGTGTCCAGCGGGAACCACAGCCCGCCGATCACCGCGAACCCCGTCATGCAGGCGATGTTGATCACCCCGGTGCCCTGAGGGGTGAGGCGGTAGCCGTTGCCGATGCCCAGCAGGGTGAACGGCAGCGTGCCCACCCACAGCAGCGCCACCAGCAACACCCACTGCGACCAGCCGAGTTGGATGCGGTTCACCAGCGCTCCCGCCAGCAGCACCCCGGCCACCGCGGGCAGGACGGTCACCGAACCGCTGAGCGCCCGGCCCACCACGATCCGCGACGGGGCGAGCGGAGTGATCCGCAACTGCTTCAGCCAGCCGAGCGACTTGTCGGACGCGATCCCCGTACCGACCGACATCGCAGAGCCGAGCGCCCCGTACGCGGCCATGCCGGTCATCGAGTAGGCCCGCCAGTCGTCGGCGCCCGACCCGCCCCCGGAGGTGTCGCCGATGTTGGTGAAGAGCAGGTACATCAGGACCGGCATCCCCGTCCCGAAGATCAGGAACGCGCCGTCGCGCAGGGTCCGGCGGACTTCCAGCATCACGTACGCGTACATCAGCGTGTCTCCTCGGGCGTCTCGGCGGGGCCTGGGAGGGTCCCGGCGGCGGTCAGGGCGAGGAACGCGTCCTCCAGCGTGGCGCGCGACACGGTCAGTCCGCGCACCGCGTCCATCCCGGCCAGCGCGACGACGGTGGCGTCCGGGTCCGCCGAACGCAACAGAGCACGTCCGCCCCGGACTTCGATGCCCAGCACCCCCGGCAGACGGTCCAGCCCCTCCGCCGAGCCGCCCGCCAGGTCGATCCCGACGAGACCGCCCCCCATGGCACCGCGTATGCCGTCCCCGCTGTCGTCCGCGACGATCCGCCCCTTGTCGAGGACGACGATGCGGGCGGCGTTCTCGTCCGCCTCCTCCAGGTAATGCGTGGAGAAGAGCACGGTGTTGCCGCGCTCCGCGAAGGCGCGCATCGAGTCCCAGAACGCCCTCCGGGCCTCCACGTCCAGCGCGGCGGTCGGCTCGTCCAGCACGATCAGCCGGGGATTTCCCGCCAGCGCGACCGCGAAGCGGACCCGCTGCGTCTGGCCACCGGAGAGCTTGTCGATCCGGCGGTCCGCGAACGCCGAAGCGCCCGAGAGCTCCAGGACCTCACCGAGCTTCATCGGCGCGGGATAGGTGGACGCCACGAACCCGACCAACTCCCGCACGGTCACCCGGGGAATCGGCCGCCCCTCCTGGAGCATCGCGCCGACCAGCCCCGCCCGCACCGACCGGTCAGGGGTGCGGCCGTACAACTCCACCGTCCCCGCGTCCGGTTCGTCGAGTCCCAACAGCATCCCGATGGTGGTCGACTTGCCGGCGCCGTTGCGGCCCAGCAGCGCGACCGTCTCCCCGGCGCCGATCGTCAGATCGATCCCGTCGACCGCGCGCACGGTACCGCCCGAACGGCCCTCTGTCCGGAAGGACTTCGACACTCCGGCGAACCTCACCGCCGGAGTGTCGTCACCGCTCGCGCTCCCGTTCTTCCGGCCCCCCGCCGCTGTCCCGGCGGCCGGCCCCCCGCCCGCGTTTCCCGTTGTTCCTGTTGTCCCCGTTGTCCCCGTTGTGGTCATGCCGGTGACGGTACGTGTGTCCCCGGGCCGGACGGCAGAGTCGTGCGTACGGCTTCCGGCAGGACAAATGTCATGGATGCCGGGAGGGGGCGGCCCCGCCCCCCCGGAAGGGCGACAGGGGCGGCCCGGCCCCCCGGAAGGGCGACAGGGGCGGCCCGGCCCCCCGGAAAGGCGACAGGGGCCGCCCCCGGCCTTCCGGCCGGGACGACCCCCGTCTCCCCGTTCTCTCAGGACACCCCGTTGTCCCCGTGGGAAGGCCGGCGGTGCCGGCCGTGCGCCTGCGCGGAGTTGGTCTCCGCCGACACACCCCCTCGGTGCTTTCCGGAGCCGCCGGCGTCGGCCCGCTGCGTGTCCGCCCCCGGCGGGCACGTCTGGATCGTGTCGGTTCGGGCTTCAGACATGTGGGAAGTCACCCCGTTGCGCTCGCTTGCGTGTGTACAGGGGCCCGCCGCCACCCGTGGTGGTCTCTCCGGATCTGGTCCTGCTTGTCCGAAAAGAGGCCCCTGGGCGCGGTCACACTGCGCACCCGTACGGAACGACTGCGTAGCCCCCGATGGATTCTAGCCAGACGCCGGACCGCCGTGCAGCGGCGCCTGCCCCAGTGGAACCGGCCTACACCCCACAGGAGATGATCCGTCGGCGGACGGTTGCGCTCCGGATGTGCCGGGTGTGCCGTTCGGTGCTCCGGGAGCGCACCGCGCACCGCCGTACGGCTCCGGCGGGACGTCTTCGGGAGCCTCCAGGCGTGCCAGCCCGCAAGGCACGTCGGGGCGGGAGTACGGCAGGCTCAGTACGCCGTCGCGGCTCCAGGAACCCGCCCCGGCCGACCAGCCTGCCGGGGCGACGAACTGGTGCAGCAGACGGCCGGTCGGACGCCAGACGCCGAGCCAGCTGCCTGCCGCACCGTCGATCCGCAGCGCCACCGCGCAGCTCTCCGGCATCAGCATCTGCCCCGGCTGCACCGCGAACGGTGTGACGGTCACGTCCGCGTCCGCCGCACGCAGACACTCCGGGAAACGCACCGGCAGCGCGCTGCCCAGCACTCCCCAGCCCAACCGGTCCTGACCGGGTGCGTCGGAGCGCAGCAGGAAGAGTCCGCTGTCCGGTTCGGCGATCAGCAGCCGGTCATTGCTCTCCGGTGCGATCTGGAGGAGCGGAGTCACCTCGCCGCCGCGTTCGAGGTCGACGGCGACCGTCTTCACCGGTCCGCCGCCGGGCGGCCTGCGGTCGAGGGCCAGCACCCTGCCCGTACGGTCCAGCCAGACCCCGCCCGAGCAGAGCCCCGGTACGTCGGCCACGTGCTCGGGCCCGAAGGTGCCGCCCGCCACCCGCCAGACGGAGGTGGTGAAGATGCCGGGTGCCAGGGCGTAGACGCTCGCCCCGTCCGGGGCCGGTGCGAGCAGCGTCATGCGCTCGCACTCCACGGTCCCGAGTGCGAGCTCACCGGTTTTGGGGCCGGTCGGGTAGAGCAGCGAGAACGCGTGCCGGTCGGCGACCCGCCGCCGGATCAGCACCCGCCCGTCCGCGAGCGGCACCACCTGCGAGTCGGGTTCCTCCGGCTGGTCGAGCGGGAGCGGCACGGCGTACGGCTCCGGGCCGTCGAGCGTCCACCGCTCCGGGTACCAGCCACGGCCGAGCGCCTCGCTGCCGCCCATCGTGAGCCGGGCCGCGTACCCGCCGTCCGCCGAGAGGGTCAGCGTCCCCGCCGCGTGCGGGGCCCGGTGGCCCGCCGCTGCCGGGGGACGGGCGGGCGGGGGCGGGATGCGGCGGGGGAGGGGCGCGGCCTCGGCGGGGGGCGCCGAACGCCGGGTGGCCGACATCCCGGCGGCGTTCGCACGGACGGTACCGGGTGCGGGGGCCGCTGCGGGTACGGGCGGCGGGGCCGGTGCGGGTGGCGTCGCCGAGGTGGGCGAGCCGGTCCCCGGCCGAGCGGGTACGGCCGCCCCGGCGGGCGCCGCCGCTTCGACGGGTGCGGATGCCCCGGTGGAGGTGTGGAACGCGGCCGCCGTGGGAGAGCCGACGACCGCCCCGACGAGCGGGACGAGCGTGGTCGCGTCGACGCCCCGGCCGGTCGGACCGCCCGTGGGCACGACCGTCCGCCCGGTCACGACGACCCGGATGGACATCGGGGCCGTGCCCTCGTCCACGGGGGAACCGTCGGTCCCGGGACCGACGGGACGGGCCTCACCGGGGCCGTACCCGGCGGGCGCTGCGGGCCGGGGGGCGGGCAAGGGCAGGGCGCCGCCGTCGCTCGGCGCGACGTGCGGCGTGGTGGCCCGTCCGGAGCTCACCGGCCTCTGGGGTTCTCGTGTCTCAAAGCCCCGTGTCTCCGGCCCCTCTTGGTTCTGCGGCTTCCCGGACGCCCCGGGATCCTCTGGTTCCTCGGGCGCGGGTTCCGGCTCCCCGGCCGCCCCGACGCCCCCTTGGGTCAGACCTTCTGCGACACAGGCAGTCATGGGTGTGTCACCTCCGGCGACCGAAGCTAGTTTTCGCGCTTTCTACCGGCCAACGCCACACCCGCCGCTTCACACATAAGGATGGTGTAAACCGGATTTGCCCGAGAAACGCAGCGAGGCTGTGCTGCCGGGGTGCGCCAGGCCCCCGGCACCTCCGTAACGCCTTCCGAAGTCCACGCGGGGTGACGATGCGTGACCGGATCGGGGCGCTACGGGTGGGTACGCACAGCCATGACCGGTGGGGCGCGCGGGACAGGTAGCCTTTCCCCGTGCCCCGTCTGTCTGAAGTCATCGCCGAGCTCGACGCCCTCTGGCCCCCCGAGCGGGCCGAGGGGTGGGACGCGGTGGGCACGGTCTGCGGCGATTCCGAAGCGGAGACCGACCGGGTCCTGTTCGCCGTCGACCCGGTGGGGAGCGTCGTCGACGAGGCGGTACGGCTCGGGGCCCAGCTCGTCGTCACCCACCACCCGCTCTACCTGCGAGGGACCACGACCGTCGCGGCCGACACCTTCAAGGGCCGGGTCGTGCACCGGCTCATCACGCACGGCATCGCCCTGCACGTCGCGCACACCAACGCCGACACCGCCGACCCCGGGGTCTCCGACGCCCTGGCCGGAGCGCTCGACCTGCGGGTCGCCGGTCCCCTCGTGCCCGACCCCACCGACCCGCACGGCCGTCGCGGCCTCGGCCGGATCTGCGAGCTGGACCACCCCGAGACGCTCAGCGACTTCGCCGCCCGCGCCGCGGCCCGGCTGCCCGCCACCGCGCAGGGCATCCGGCTGGCCGGCGACCCCGAGGCGCTCGTGCGCACGGTCGCCGTCAGCGGCGGCTCCGGCGACAGCCTCTTCGACGCGGTGCGTGCGGCGGGCGTCGACGCCTTCCTCACCGCCGACCTGCGCCACCACCCGGCCTCCGAGGCCGTGCAGCACTCACCGCTCGGCCTGGTCGACGCCGCGCACTGGGCCACCGAGTGGCCCTGGTGCGAGCAGGCCGCCGCACAGCTCGACGCGATTTCCGACCGCCACGGATGGGACCTGCGGGTCCACGTCTCGAAGCAGGTCACCGACCCCTGGACCACCCACCACTCTTCTGGAGCCCCCAACTGAACGCCGCGCCCGCCGACCAGATCCGACTTCTCGACGTCCAGGCCCTCGACGTTCGCCTCGCGCAGACCGCGCACAAGCGGGCCTCGCTGCCGGAGCACGCGGAGATCGAGTCCCTCACCAACGACCTCACCCAGCTCCGTGACCTGCTGGTCGCCTCGCAGACCGAGGAGAGCGACACCAGCCGCGAGCAGACCAAGGCCGAGCAGGACGTCGACCAGGTGCGCCAGCGCGCCGTCCGCGACCAGCAGCGTCTCGACTCCGGCGCGGTCTCCTCGCCGAAGGACCTGGAGAACCTCCAGCGCGAGATCACCTCGCTGGCCAAGCGCCAGGGCGACCTGGAGGACGTCGTCCTCGAAATCATGGAGCGCCGCGAGGCCGCCCAGGAGCGGGTCACCGAGCTGACCGACCGGGTCGCCGCCGTCCAGGCCAAGATCGACGACGCCACCGGGCGCCGGGACGCCGCGCTCAAGGAGTTCGACGCCCAGAGCGAGACGATCAGCAAGGACCGCGCGGTCGTCGCCGACGTCATCCCGGCCGACCTGCTGAAGCTGTACGACAAGCTCCGCACCCAGCAGGGCGGGGTCGGCGCCGCCCGGCTCTACCAGCGCCGCTGCGAGGGCTGCCGCCTGGAGCTGAACATCACCGAGGTCAACGACGTGAAGGCGGCGTCCCCCGACACCGTCCTGCGCTGCGAGAACTGCCACCGCATCCTGGTGCGCACCTCGGAGTCGGGCCTGTAATGGCCTCGTCCCACCAGCTCGTCGTCGAAGCCGACGGAGGATCCCGGGGCAACCCGGGGCCCGCCGGTTACGGCGCCGTCGTCGTGGACCCGGCGACCGGCGAGACCCTCGCCGAAGCCGCCGAGTTCATCGGCGTCGCGACGAACAACGTCGCCGAGTACCGGGGCCTGATCGCCGGCCTCCGGGCCGCCAAGGCGCTGTTCCCGGAGGCGGTGGAAGGTTCCGTCCGGGTCCACGTACGGATGGACTCGAAGCTGGTGGTCGAGCAGATGTCGGGCCGCTGGAAGATCAAGCACCCCGACATGAAGCCTCTCGCGGCGGAGGCGGCCGCCGTCTTCCCGCCTTCCGCCGTCACGTACGAGTGGATGCCGCGCGAGCGGAACAAGCACGCGGACCGGCTCGCCAACGAGGCGATGGACGCGGGCCGCCGGGGCGAGCGGTGGGAGCCCTCCGCCTCCACCGCGGCCCTGGACGCCCCGGCCCGGCCGGCCGTCGGCGAGTTCGGGGACGTACCGCCCCGCGAGGTGGGCGACGCCTCCGCCGGAGCGGCCAAGGTGCGCGCCGCCCTCGCCGCCGCCCGTACCGGATCGGGCTCCGGTTCGGGCTCCGGCTCCGGTTCAGGTTCCGCGGGCGTTTCCGCCGCGGCTTCCCGTACGCCCGAGGCGACCGCCGCCCCGGCCGCCACACCCCGGGTGGGCTGGGCTGCCGCTCCGGACATGGGCGCCCCCGCCACCTTCCTGCTGCTCCGGCACGGAGAGACGGTACTGACCCCGGAGAAGCGATTCTCCGGCAGCGGCGGCACCGACCCCGAACTCTCTGCCACCGGCCGCGAGCAGGCCGAACGCGCCGCCGCGCACTTCGCGGCCCTCGGCACGGTCGAGGCGATCGTCAGCTCACCGCTGCGCCGGTGCCGCGAGACGGCGGGCGCGGTGGCGGCCCGGCTCGGCCTCGACGTGACGATCGACGACGGGCTGCGGGAGACGGACTTCGGCGCCTGGGAGGGGCTCTCCTTCGCGGAGGTGCGCGAACGGTACGGCTCCGACCTGACGACCTGGCTCACCGACCCGCAGGCCGCACCCACGGGCGGCGGCGAGAGCTTCGTGGAGGTCGCGGACCGGGTGGCGGTCGCCCGCGACCGGCTGGCCGCCGCGTACGCCGGCCGTACCGTGCTGCTGGTCAGCCACGTGACGCCCGTCAAGACCCTGATCAGGCTCGCGCTCGGCGCCCCGGCGGAGTCCATGTTCCGGATGGAGCTCGCCGCCGCCTCGCTCTCCGAGGTCGCGTACTACGGCGACGGCAACGCGTCCGTACGCCTCTTCAACGACACCTCGTACCTGCGCTAGGCCCGTCGCCCAGGGGGGCGTCTCAGCCGCGCAGGGCCGCCGCCCCGGCCGCCAGCCGCTCCACCCGGGCCCAGTCCTTCGCGGCGACGGCCTCGCTCGGGAGCATCCAACTGCCTCCGACACAGGCGACGTTGGGCAGGGCGAGGTACTCCGGTGCGCAGGCGGCCGAGATGCCTCCGGTGGGACAGAACCGCGCCTGCGGCAGCGGCGAGGCGAGCGCCTTGAGGTAGGGGGTGCCGCCGGCCGCCTCGGCCGGGAAGAACTTCATGTCGGTGACCCCGCGTTCCAGCAGGGCGACCACCTCGGAGGCGGACGAGACGCCCGGCAGGAAGGGCACCCCGGACGCCCGCATCGCCGCCAGCAGGGTGTCCGTCCACCCGGGGCTCACCAGGAACCTCGCTCCCGCGGCCACCGTCTCCGTCACGTTCGCCACGGATATCACCGTGCCCGCACCCACCACGGCCTCGGGCACCTCGCGCGCGATGGCCGCGATGGCGTCCAGCGCCGCCGCGGTCCGGAGCGTCACCTCGATCGCCGGAAGCCCGCCCGCGACGAGCGCCCGGGCGAGCGGCACCGCGTCCGCGGCGTCCTCCAGCACGACGACGGGGATGACGGGGGCGAGATCGAGCACGGACGGGGCGTGGACGGACGCGGCGGTGGGGGCAGGGCTGGAGGCGTACGCGGCGACGGGTGCGGGGGAGGTCATGGCGTCATCCTGCCGCCCTCCCACACTCCCTGCAACGGCCGTTGCGCATGCTGCAACGGCCGTCGGGTCGCCCGTGCGGCGGACCCCTCAGTGGATCGCCCTCGGCGGACTCCGGGAGCGGTCTCCGCCGGTGGTTCTCCGTCAGTGGATCTCCGTCAGTGGATCTCCGTCACCACGACGTCGAGCGACCACGGCCGCCCGGCGCGGACCGGTGCCTGCGCCTCCACCACGTAACCGAGGCCGCGCAGGACCTCCACGAGCTCTTCGGGGCCGGCCGGAGCGGCGCCCGCCTCCAGCAGGTCGCGGACCATGCGGCCCTTGGTGGCCTTGTTGAAGTGGCTGACCACGGAACGCTTCTCGACCCCGTCGACCAGCTGCGAGTGGAGCACCCGCACGCTCGCCGTACGCCCCGCGAGCTCTCCCTTCGGCTTCCACGCCGACGCGTACGCCGAGGACCGCAGGTCCAGGACGAGCCCGTCACCGGCGGCCTCCGGCAGCACCGGCTCCATCGCGGCCCGCCAGTGGGCGGCGAGCGAGCCGAGGCCCGGCAGCTTCACCCCCATCGAGCAGCGGTACGAGGGAATCCGGTCGCTCACGCGCACCGCACCCCACAGCCCGGAGAAGATCAGCAGCGAGGCCGAGGCGCGCCGCTTGGCCGCCGCATCGAGCGTGGCCAGATCCAGTGCGTCGTAGAGGACACCCGTGTAGATCTCGCCGGCCGGCCGGGTCGGGGCCGTACGCAGCTCCGCGTTCTTGGCGACCTCGCCGCGCAGCCCCTCGGTCAGCCCGAGCACACCGCGCGCCTTCTCCTCGTCGGCCATGCACAGCTCCACCAGCTCGTCCAGCACGGCCGCACGCGCCGGGGCGAGCCCCGGCAGCGACAGGGACTCGGGCTTCAGCGGCGCCCCGCGCCCCGGGGCGGCCTTGCCCTCGGAGGGCGGCAACAGCACGAGCACGGCGGTTCTCCTTCGTACGGGGGCGGTAGACCCAGGTTACGGGGCCGGGGGAGGCGGAGGGGCCGCCGTCCGCCCCGGCAGCCCGGCGGCCGTTCGGTACCCGGGAAGGGCTTCACCGGCGCCCAGGAGGGGCTCCTTCCGGCCAGCACGGCCGGATCTCGTACGATCGCGATTTCGGCCACGGACACTCCGGGGCCAGGAAGGGTATCCGCGTGACCCACCTCGTCGGCAGCCTCGCCACCGGCCGCCCCCGGCAGATCGTCGACGCGGCCCGCGCACTGCTGGAGGAGGAGGGCCCGGAGGCCCTCACCATGCGGCGCCTGGCCGAACGGGTGGGGTTCCAGGCCTCGTCCCTGTACAAGCACTTCCCCGACAAGTCCTCCGTGGTGGCGGCCCTGGCGGCCGAGATGTACCGCGAGACGGCCGCCGTGCTGACCGCCGCCGAAGCCTCCGCGCCCGGCTCGTTCCCCGTCCTGGCGACCGCGTACCGCGCCTACGCGCTGGCCCACCCCCACCTCTACCTGCTCGCCACCGGCTGCCGCCCCGACCTTCCGGCCCTCGCCCCCGCCCGCCGGAAAGCCGCCGCCCCCCTCTGCCGGGCCGTCGACGGCGACATGGACCGCGCCAGGGCCGCCTGGGCGTTCGCGCACGGCATGGTCGTCCTCGAACTGAACGGCCGCTTCCCGCCGGAGGCCGACCTCGCCGAGGCGTGGACCGCGGGCATCACCGCCTTCGCCCACTGACGCCCGGCCGCCCGGCCGCCCGGCCGGGTACGATGGCGGCACGGCAGACGAGCCGGGCGGACGGCCGCGTGGAGATCCCCGGATCTCCCCGAGGAACGTCCGGGCTCCACAGGGCAGGGTGGTGGCTAACGGCCACCCGAGGTGACTCGCGGGACAGTGCCACAGAAAACAGACCGCCCGGGACCCAGGTCCCGGGTAAGGGTGAAACGGTGGTGTAAGAGACCACCAGCGCCTGAGGTGACTCAGGCGGCTAGGTAAACCCCACCCGGAGCAAGGTCAAGAAGGACCGCCGCAAGGCGGCCCTGCGCGAACGTTCGAGGGCTGCCCGCCCGAGTTCGCGGGTAGACCGCAGGAGGCCGGCAGCAATGCCGGTCCTAGATGGATGGCCGTCTCCCCGGCCGCCGCGAGGCGACCGGGCGACAGAACCCGGCGTACAGCCCGACTCGTCTGCCTTCAGTTTCCGCTTTGGCGTGGAGGCATTCCCGCCTGTGGCGAGGTTTCCAAGATCCGACCGGCAGTGCTGTCCGGATGAGCGTTGCCTCGGTGGTTCCCGAGGCCGGGGTGGCAGCTGCTCGTGGCGACCGTGTTCGCCGGGAGCGCCGGCGGCGTTCTTCCAGTGGGGACCGTACGTGTGCCGACCCGCTCGCTGGTCGTCGTTCGTGCAAACGACTCCTGAGGCTGGTCATCTGTGCTTACCGACTCCTGTCAGTGCCTGGTGATAGACCTTCCACTGGCCATCGTGAATCAGGCCGGTAGAATTGATTCAGAAGGAGGTGCAACGTGGATCTCAAGCTTGTGGGGGAGCGGATCCGCCGCGAGAGGGAACGGGCTGGGTTGAGCCAGCGTGACCTCGCTGCTCGTGCTCACCTCTCCCAACCGACCTTGAATCGCATCGAGAACGGCGCCCGCGCCAACTGCACGCTCGCTGAGTTGGACCAACTCGCGGTTGCCCTCGATATTCCTGTGCGGCTGCTCACCAGCGGAAACCCTGTTCACAGCAGAGTCCGCGTCGCCGCGAGGGCGAATGATGTGGTGGCCGAGGAGCGCGAAGAGGCGTTGAGGCACACGCTCGAAGTGCTTGAGCTCGATGCCCGACTGGACAAGCTCGGGACGGACACGACCCAACAGCGCAAGCTGGAAGGTTATCTGCCTGTGCCGGACGAGTGGCTGCCGCAGGAAGATCAAGCCAGAGAGTTGGCGCAACGGGTGCGGACAGCACTCGATCTCGGTGGCGCGCCGATCGCTGATGTGGACGAGTTGATTGAGCAACTCACCGGTGTCGACACGGCAGTTCTGCGGTTGCCGCAGACTACGGACGGGTTCACCGCCACAGACCCGGAGCGTGAAACGACGCTCGTCGCGGTTCGAGCCTGTGATGTCCCCGAACGCCAGCGGTTCAGCTTCGCTCACGAACTTGGGCACCTGCTTTGGGATGACGGTGCCCAAGTGCATGAGCTGGACGACCGGCGAACTCCGGGAGAACGGCGGTGCGATGCCTTCGCTCGCCACCTCCTGGCCCCAGAGGGAGGCATCAAGACCTGGCTAACGGCCGAAAATCTGCCAGAAGACTTCCACGTGAACGAACGGACGGTCGCATTGCTGGCGCGCCATTTTCGCGTCAGCTTCGTGGTCATACTCATCCAGCTCGAATTGATGAATCTGATCACGGAGAAGCAGAAAAAAGATATGCGAGGGCCGACCGGCGCCCAGCTGGCGCAACGGTACGGCTGGGGTCCGGCGTACAAGCAAGAACAGGAATCCGCCGAAGCGGTGAGGGCCCCGCGGCGAATCCTCGAACGTGCTGTTGAGGCGTACCGGCGGAACATCATCGGAGTTCGTGCTGTGGCCATGCTCGAAGGTCGCAGTCCGGAAGAAGTGGAAGTCAGGCTGAGGGAAGCTGGAATAGTTCCCAGTCCCCCGACCCCGAAGTTCGCCAACATCTCAAGGCTGGCTGCCCGTGGGCTGGCGAAGGGCTAGTCCTGTGCTCCAGTGAAGCGCTGAGCGTGCAGTGCCTCCGGCCGACGGTCGGAGGCACTGCACTCCACGTATCCGCTCTCTCGGCCGACACGCTGGCCGAACCCTCACCCGTGCCCGCCCGCATGTCGCCAAGACCTCGACCGCGAACCGAACGGACGTGCGCGAGCGGGCCTAGTAGAGTGGCCCCGGCGCAAGCGTCGAAAGGGTGGGGGATTGCCCAAGGAGCAGATGGAGGCATCCAGTGAGGATGCTTCGCCGGAGCGACGGGAACCTGTCTGCATTCTGGACGCGGTTATCTGTGTGCACTTCGTCGGTGCGAACCTCCAACGCCTTCTCGTAGACGTGCTGCACCAAGCTGACCTGGTGCTCATGGTGCCGCAGGAAGTTTGCGACGAGGTCGCTCGCAAGGACCGGAAGTATCACGGGCTCAAGCTCAGGTGGACACGCTTTACCGCCAGCGACTGCGTCGAGGTTCTCCCGGCGCTCCAGGCCCAGTCTGTGTCGGACCGCGTGGTCGAGGTTTTCGTGGAAGTGCGAGGCCGTCAGCTTGAGGACGCCTTGCGGGAGTCGAAAGATCTCGGCGAGGCGGTTGTCGTGGCTCATGGAGTGCACTATCGGGACGAGGGTCACGAGGTCCTGGTTGCCATCGATGACCAAGGAGGCCAAGCTCTGGCAGCGGAGCAGGATCTCGAAGTCATCACCGTGGAAGACGTTCTGGTGCTCGCCGTCCAATTCGGGAAATTCCCTACTGAGGGTGATCTCAAGAAGGCCTACGAGAAACTCCGAAAATTTGGGGACGGATTGCTCCCGTACGGAGGTTCCGAGTTGCCGATCACGTTCAAGGAGTGGCGGGCCCGCAGCTCAGGTTGATGGCCTGCGGGAGGAGGCCGACCGTATCGAGGGCGTCGACCACGACGTGGCGCTTGCGTCCGTCCGTCGACCAGCTTGCTGCCGTCGAAACCGCGAGTGCCGGAGCCGGCCACCGCATCCGCTTTCACCGACTGCGAATCAATCACTTCCCAGCCGTCGGCAGGGCCGCACCACCACCCACTCCGCGTCCGCCATGTCGCTCGGACCCCGGCGCTCTCGCAGGCGGTTGTCACAACAGCTACTTACGCGTCGGGGTGCTCCGGCAGGGCGAGCCAGTCCGACCAGGAGATCCCACGCCCGAGGAAGCGCGGCTGCTCGAACGGCCAGTCGACGGCGATCCACTGCGGCACCAGCTCGTCGAAGGCCCGCTCGACCTTGCCGCCCACCAGCTCGTCCACCACCCACCAGGAGATCTCGCCGTCCGCGCCGGCCCTCTCCGGTGGGTCGATGTAGACGCAGCCGAGCAGAGCCGTCTCCGCCGCGTCGAACAGCGCGTAGTTGAAGGACTGGTGTGCGGCGATCTCGTTCTCGTGCCGCAACAGGTCGGCCCGGTCGGCCTCGTAGGTCATGGTGGCCGCCGGCCAGCCCCAGGCAGGGCCGAAGATGGTCCACAGCCGCTCGCGCGAACCCATCACGGCCGGATAGTCGAGTGGGGTGTCCGCCTCCCGGATCGGCCGCAGGTGATGTCCACTGCCCGGCAGCGGTACCAGGACGGGATGGACGAAGTCGTCGGGGAGCCAGCTCATGGCGCCCGACCGTAGCAGCGGGCGACCATCCGCTCCCACGGATTTTTCCCCGCATCCGTCGGGTGTTCGGGCGGTGGTCGTCGCCCCGGCCGGCTCACCAGCCCTCTGCGCCGGTGAGTTCGACGACCGGGCGGCGGGTGGCCTCGGGGAGGCCGAGCCGGCGGCGGGCCCGGTGGACGGCGGCGAGCTGGTCCGCGGCCTGCGGGCCCCAGTCGGAGAGGTCGGCCGCCTGCTCCGGGGTGGCGAGTACGCGGGTGTACGCGGGGCCGTCGGCCGGACCGGTGGGTGCGGGGCCGACGCCGTCGAGCGTGGCGGCGTAACGCAGTCGGTCGGGCTGCCCCGTGGGAGACACCAGGTGACCGAGGAACAGGGGCGTCCCGATCCGGGCGGCCGCGTCCTCGGCGACCCCGCGCCGCAGGGCCGCCGGCGGGTCACCTCCGTCGAGCGCCTCGTACGCGGCCCCCGGCAGGTGGGCGAGGCCGGTCCCGGGGTCGAGGAGGAGAAGTACACGACCGTCCGGCGCGAAGAGCCATCCCCGGACCTCGGACGCGTGCAGCCGGGGCGGGGTCGCGCCCGGGTGCCACGGAAGGTGCTGTTCGGCGCGGGCGGTACGCAGGACGGCGAGGCGGTCGAGGACCGTGGGCGCGATCGGCCGGCCGTCTTCCAGGAGCACCGTGCCGGAGCCGTCGATCCGGGCGCGCAGCGCGGAGAGGGCGCGGCGGGCGTCGCGCGGGGAGAGCAGATCGGGCAGCCGGGCGGGTTCCACGAACTCGATTCCGGTGATCTCCCTGTCGGGGAGACGGATCTCCGCGATCCGCTCCTCCTCCCATGTGCCGCCGTCGAAGACGTGCAGGATCTCGCCGGGGTACCGCATGACCGCGGGCGCGCCGACGGCGTCGGTGGAGACCCAGTCGACGGCGAGACCCCGGTCCACCACGGCGACGACACCGAGCTCCTCCAGCAGCTCCCGCGCGGCCGCGTGAGCGGGCGACTCGCCCTTGTCGACCGCGCCGCCCGGCAGGAGACAGGTGTCGCGGTAGTCGACGCTCTGGACCAGGACCCGCCCGAGCCGGTCGGTGATCAGCACGGAGGTGCCCGCCCACAGAGCGGCCGAGGCGCGCAGGGCCCCGTACTCCTCGTCGCTCATCACCGGGCCGGGCGGAGCACTCGACGGGGACGGGGACGGGGACGGGGACGGGGACGGTACGCCGTGCCCGGCGGGCCCGGGCGGTACGGCGGAGGTGCGGGGGTAGGCGTGGACGGGCACCAGGCCGGGAAGGACTCCCGGCCACACCGCGTGCAGCGCCTGGGCGGAGGGCGCGAAGATCCTCCCCAGCGTGGCCAGGTCGTGGAGCTCGTGCCACTCCCAGCGGACGAATCGGTGCGGCTCCAGCAGGCCGGGCTCGCCGCTCCAGCAGGTCACGCGGACCACGACCGTGAGGCGGCGTACGTCCGCCCGGTCGTCGTGGAGGACGGTCAGCACCCGGGCGTCCTCCGTACGCGCTGTCAGCCCGGTCTCCTCCGCCAGCTCCCGTACGGCCGCGGCGGGCGCGGACTCGCCCGTCTCCACCCGCCCGCCCGGCAGTTCCCACATGCCGCGGGTGGAGCGCCCCAGAAGCACCCGCCCGGCCGTGTCGGTGACCACCGCCGCCGCACCGGCCACCGCCTGCGGGGCGGGCCGGCCCTTCTCCACCGGGGCGAAGGTGCCGCCGGGCCCGCGCAGCACCAGGAACACCAGACCTCCCGCGTCGAACCGGGCGCTCTCCTCGAAGCCGTCCGCGAGGAGGGCGAGTTCGTCCTCGTCCAGGGCGGTGGCGCGCCGCTCCTCGGGAGTGCGGTCGGCGAGGGGAGTGATGACGACGAGCGCGCCGCCCTCGCGCAGCCGCGCGCCGAGCCCGCGCAGCACGCGGGAGCGGTCGCGGAGGAAGGCGAGGGACAGCCGGAACGTCACCAGGTCGTAGCCGTCCTCGTGCAGCGGGGCCGGGTCGCCGTGCTCGATGTCCAGGTGCAGCCAGCGCACCCCCGGGGCACCGCCGCGCTCGGCGCGGGCGCGGTCGAGGGCGCCCCCGGCGAAGTCGGCGCCGTCGACGGTGTAGCCCAACGAGGTCAGGAACACGGCGAGTTCACCCGTGCCGCAGCAGGCGTCCAGGGCCCGGCCGCCGCCCTCGGGTGCCGGAACGTGCTCGGCGAGGAGCCGCTTCTCGTCCTCCCCGAGCCGGGCGAAGTCGCGCCCTTCGCCGAAGTGCGCCGACCAGTCGTCCCGTGCGTATGCCACAGATCGCTCCTCGTGCGGGGACAGCGTGTGGTGTCCGGTGGTTTTCGCGACGGCCGGTCCGGCCGGGGCATGAGGCTCAACGACGCGGCGGCGGCGCCGAAGGCGTGTGTTTCGGCCGGAACCGGACGGCGGGGGACCAGGCCGTACGGTACGTGCGCCCGTATCCGCCCATGCGGCACAAGGTGCCGGGCGGGACGGGGGATGGCCGAAACTCCGGGGGCCCGCCCGTCGTCCCTGTGGCGGACGGGCCCGCCCGGTGCACGGACCGGGCCGGATCCGCGGAGGTCCGGTTGCTGCCCCGCCGGGCCCCCGCCAGCATGAGGGGGTGGCAGACGGAGGGCCGTCCCCGGAGACGGCGCGGCAGGAACAGTGCGCGTTGCGTGTCTCGATGGCGTTCTCGGTCGCGCTCGCGGGTGTGGGCCTGGTGTGGGGGCTCGTCGCCGGGTCGCAGGTGATCCTGCTCGACGGCGTCTACACCGTCCTCGGCATCGGCCTCTCCTGGCTCGCGCTCCGCGCCTCGCGCATCGCCGCGGCCGGTCCGACGCGGCGCTTCCCGTTCGGGCGCGAGTCGCTCGTACCGGTGGTCGTCGGGGTGCAGGGCCTCGCCCTGATCGGGACGCTCGGCTACGCCGCGGTGGAGGCGGTACGGGTCATCCTGGAGGGCGGCTCCGAGGTGGCGGCGGTGGGTCTGGCCGTGTACGGAGCGGCGACCGGCTTGGCGTGCCTGGCGGCGTACGGCCATCTGGCCCGGCGCGGTCCGCGGTCGGACCTGATCCGCACGGAGGCCACCGTCTGGCTCGCGGGGGCGGTGACCAGCCTCCTCATCGCGGTGGGCGGCGTGGTGGCGCTGGTGCTGGGCACCACGGTGTGGAGCGGCGCGCAGGAGTACGCGGACTCGGTGCTGGTCCTGCTGAGTTGCGCACTGCTCGGCGCGCTGCCCGTACGGATGCTCCGGCAGGCCGCGTCCGAGCTGCTGGAGTCCGCCCCCGAACAGGCCGTGCAGCGGCGGGTGGGGGAGGTGGTGGAGCGGGTGCGGGCCGCGGAAGGGCTTCCCGACCCGGTCGTGCGCACCAGCAAGGTCGGCCAGAAGCTGTACGTCGAGGTCGCGTTCGTGGTGCCGTCCGGCAGATGGGACGTGGCCGGCGAGGACCGGGTGAGGCGGGCGCTGCGGGACGGGCTCGCCACCCTGCCCTACGACCCGTGGTGCGTCGTGGAGATCACCTCGGATCCCGGGCTACTGCTCTGAGCCGCCAGTGATCCGGTCCCGGTCCATCGGCGTGACGCATGGCGCGAACGTGCTCCCCGCTCACCCGCACACCGCCTCCCACCTCGCGTTTTACCGTACGAGTGTCCCGGAGCGCGGCGCGTTTCGGACTCAACTCGGCTCCCTGGAACGGCAGAAGTGACCGGGCAGGGATTGAAATCCTTCACGCCACCCCCATATGATGCGTTGCGTGATGGCGGATCAGAAAAAAGATTCGCCGCGCAGAGGGATTCGACGAGGGAGGTGGACCGTGACCGGGAACTTCGCGGAGGCAGCGATGCGGTCCTTCCCCGCCGCGAACCGGATGCCGGCGCCGAGTGCCGGGCTGCCGCAGACCGACCGCGTGCGCGCGAGTGCGGTGCGGCTCGAGTGTTGTCGTTCCTGTACCTGTTGTTGTTGAACAGCTGAAATTGCGCTGTTCGGCCGAGTTCTCCCGGTCGGCCCAGGCACCTTTCCGGTGCGCTCCGTCCGGTCGGACCCGTCTCGGCCCGCCACCCCGGTGAACCGGTGCGCCGGTGAATCGGTGTCCCGCACCCCGTGCGTACGGCTCTGACCGGTCCCGGCCTCCGTCCTTCCGAGTCACCCCGCATCGACCTGTTCCCGAACGGTCACCCTGCCGCAGCGCGACGGGCCGGATCATATTCGGGATAGGTCATGTGATCCACCCCATCCACCCCATCCATTGCCGACGTGCGCGCTGAACCGCGGCGCGCACGGACGTCCGCCTGCGACACGGAGCATGATGTCCAACGCACTCGCGCGTACCTTCCAGGCCGTACCGCTGTGGGGCCGACCGTCCCGGCCGGTGATCATCGGCGTCAGCCTGGTGGTGTCGCTCCTGTCGATCGCGCTGTCCGTCGTCATCGGTACGGCGGGCATCAGCCTGGGCGACGTCTTCCACGCGATCGCCATCCGCGTCTTCGGTGCGCAGTCCAGCGAAAGCTTCCGGCCCACGGAGGTGATCGTCACCGAACTCCGGCTGCCAAGAGCCCTGTTGGCGTTCCTTGCCGGAGCCGCCCTGTCGGTCTCCGGGGTCGTCATGCAGGGGCTGCTGCGCAACCCGCTGGTGAGTCCTTACACCCTCGGCCTCTCCCCGGCCGCCTCCTTCGGCGCGGCGCTGGCCATCGTGCTCTCCAACAAGGCCGGGCACACCCCGTCCTCGGTCGTCGTGATCTTCAGCGCCCTGCTCTTCAGCCTGATCGTCTCGCTGATCGTCCTCGGCGTGGCGTCCCTCAAACGCATGAAGGCCATCACGCTGCTCCTCGTCGGCATGGCCTTCTTCCAGCTCTTCGAGGCGCTCACCTCCGCCACCCAGTTCTTCGCCGACGAGAACACGCTGGCCGAGATCGTCCACTGGACCTTCGGGTCGGTCAACGATGCCACCTGGCACCAAGTGCTGGTCGTCACGATCCTGTTGGCCGTCACGCTGCCCTATCTGTTCGCCCGCGCCAAGGCGCTCAACGCCATCGCCTTCGCCGGTGACGACGCCGCGGCGAGCCTCGGGGTCAACGTACGCAGCACCCGGCTGGTGCTCATCGTCTTGGTGGTCGTCCTCACCGCGGTGGTCGTCTCCTTCACCGGAGTGATCGGCTTCGTGGGGCTCGTCGGCCCGCACATCGCCCGCCTGGTGGTGGGCTCGGACCACCGCTACCTGCTGCCGTTCGGGGCCATCGCCGGCGGCCTCCTCATCCTCTACGCCGACGTCGTCGGCCGGGCCGTGCTCTCTCCGGTCGTGATCCCGGTAGGCATCGTCGTCGCGCTCATCGGCGCGCCCCTCTTCATCAACCTCGTACTCTCGAAAGGGACGTTGGCCCAGTCATGACGCTCTCCGTCGAAGGCGTGGCCTTCTCCTACTCCCGCAGCCGGTCGGTGCTGCACGATGTGAACCTGGCCGTCCGCCAGGGAGAGTTCGTCGGACTCCTCGGGCCGAACGGCTCCGGCAAGTCGACGCTGACCAAGCTCATCGCCCGCGTCAACAAGCTGCGTACCGGCTCGATCAGCTTCAAGGACAAGCCCCTCCACCACCTGCGGATGAGCGAACACGCCAAGGTGGTCGCCTACGTACCGCAGTCGGGAGAGCCCACCTTCCAGCTCTCCGTGCGTGACTCGGTGCTGCTGGGCCGCACGCCGTACTTCGGGATGCGGCCCCGCTCCCGCGACTGGGAGATCGTCGACGCCGCGATCGAGCACGTGGGCCTCACCGGCATGGCGGCCCTCTCGGTGGGGGACCTGAGCGGCGGCCAGGCGCAGCGCGTCCTCATCGCCCGCGCCATCGCCCAGGAGCCCGAGATCCTGCTCCTGGACGAGCCGACCAGCGCACTGGACCTGCGCTACCAAGTCGAAACCCTGCGTCACATACGCCATCTGACGCACAGTCGGAACCTTGTTTCGCTGATCGCCATCCATGACCTCAACCTGGCGGCCCGCTTCTGCGACAAGGTCGCGATCCTCCAGGGAGGCCGGATCGTCGCGTTCGGCCGCCCCAACGACGTGTACGACAGCCTGATGCTGGAGCAGGTGTACGGCCTGGAGGTCGACCTCTTCGAGCGCGACGGCACCGTCCAGGTGCACCCGGTCATCGAGTCTCCGCGCACCGCAGCGCCGCCCGTCGCAGCACCGCCCACCGAAGAGCCGCCCGCCGACGAGCCGCGGTCCGGAGAGCCGCTGCCCGTCAGCGCCACCCCCTGACGCCCAGCGTCCGCCGGCCGGCCGCCCCACCGCCCCACCGCCCGGCCGTTCAGCCGTCCGACTTCGCCGTCCGCCCCTTCGCCCAGAGACCGTGACGACACACATGACGACGCCCATCACGACAACCGCGCACACATCCGTGAAGAGATCCACGAGGAGCGAAGTGAACCGTCCACCCACCCGCAGGCTGCGCACAGCGGCCTCAGCGGCCCTGCTGACCGTCACGGCCCTGCTCGCGACCGCCTGCGGCGGGAACGCGCAGGACGGTTCCGCCGGGGCGGCGGACGGATCGGGCGCCGGTTCGTCCTCCGTCACGGTCACGGACAGCGCGAAGCGCGAGGTCACCTTCCCGGACGGCCCGATCGGCAAGGTCGCGGTCGTCGGCGGCTTCAATGTCGACCTCGCCCTCGCCCTCGGGGCCCGCGACCAGATCGTCGGCATCGACGAGAAGACCATCGACCAGGAGAACTTCGCCGGCTTCCCGTCGAGCCTGTCGATCGGTGCCGGCGCGGACGCGCTGAACTACGAGCAGATCGTGGGGAGCGGTGCGCAGGCCGTCGTGATGTACGCCAACCAGCCGTGGCAGGCGGCCGAGACCTCGCTGAAGTCCGCCGGCGTCAAGGTGCTGGTGGTGAGCTCCTGGGTGTCGCACGACTGGAAGACCAACGTCCAGCTGCTCGGCAAGGTGCTGGGCCGCGACAAGGAGGCGGCGAAGGTCCTCGCCTTCACCGACAAGGTCGGCGCCCTCACCGCCCGGGCCGCGAAGGAGCCTACGCGGGCCACCGCGTACTACGAGGACAACGCCGGCAAGACCAGCGGTGTGGAGGGCGGCAAGACGCTCGCCTTCACCGACGCCCACGTCGAGAGCATCTTCGCCGACAGCCCCGGCAACACCATCGACTCCGACCCGGCCGCCGTACTGGCCGCCGACCCCGACGTCATCGTGGTGGAGACCGACAACCTCTACGGCGGCCGTTCCGATGCCGATTACCGGGCGATCGCCGACGAACTGCTCGCCCGGCCGGGCTGGAAGAACCTCAAGGCGGTCAAGAACGGCAAGCTCTTCCTCTTCAACCCGTGGGCCTTCGACCTGGCGGGCAACCAGATCTCCCCGCTGCTCTTCGCCTCGTTCGCCTACCCTGACCGCTACCAGGACGTAGACCCGCTGTCCGTCGTGGAGGAGTGGTCGAAGGACTTCATCGGGGCCACGAAGTTCACGCCGCAGGGCTACGTGTATCAGGTGGCAGCGCAGTGACCGGGCGCGTCCGGGCGGGGCTCGTGCCGGGTCCCGTCCGGACGCGCCCACTGGGGGACCACATGGAGTCGAAGAGAGGGGCAGCGCCCGCCGGTCCAGCCGGTCGTGACGCCCGACCGGCGCACACCCCGGCCGGCCCGGACTCCGCGCGGGCGAACGAGACGATGGACGAAGAACTCACCAAGGAAACCCCGGACACCAACGACGTCGATCACCTCGACGACTGGCTCGTCCACCACATCGCGGCGGCGGGGTCCGCCGAGTCCGTCGTGCCGCTGCTCGAAGGGAAGATCCGGGAAGGGGCCATCCGGCCGGGCACGCGGCTGCCCACGATCCGCGCCCTGAGCGAGCAGTCCGGGGTGAGCTTCCGCAACATCCGCGACGCCCTCGCCGTGCTGCGGGGCAAGGGGCTCGTGGAGACGCGGCGGCGGGGCGGCACCGTCGTCGCCGACCCCCTCGCCGGCCCCCGTCCGGCACCCGCCGCCGAACCGGCCGGCACGGAAGCCGTACCGGCGGCCCAGACCGGCGAGCTCGCGCACGCCTCGTCCGACCCGGAACTCCTCCCGGACCTGACCGAAGCACTGGCCACCGGTCTGCGGAGCCCGAACCTCCACTCCAACGTCCGGCAGTACATCACCGACCGGCTGCGGACCGTCGCCCAGCGGGACTGGCCGTTCGCCGCCGAGGCGTACATCGCCGGAGGCAGCGGTGCGGAGGCCGCCCTGCTCTGCGTGGGCACGCTGGCCGGGCCGAGCGGGAAGCTCGCCGTCGACGTACCCATCAACCCCGGCCTCCTGGACCACATCCGGCGCCTCGGCCTCGACGTGTTCCAGGTGCCCGCGGACGCCCACGGCGCCGACCCGGCCGCCCTGGCCAGAGCTCTGGAGCAGGGCGCCCGCACCTACCTGTTCCAGCCGACCGGCCCGTACGCCATGACGCCGCCCGCGACCGCCGAGCGCATGGACGAACTCGCCGGGGTCGTCGCCCGCTTCGACGACGTCGTCGTGGTCGAGGACGACGCGGTGGGCCCGCTCGCCCACGTACCCGGCCCGACCTTCGGCACCGTACTGCCGGGACAGGCCGTACGGGTACGGTCGTTCTGCCGGTCCTACGGGTCCGACCTGCGCACCTCCGTGATCGGCGGACCGCGCGAGGCCGTGGACCGCATCCGCGACAGCCGTAGCTACGGGCTGGCCGTCAACAGCCGCATCCTGCAGGACGCGCTGGCCCACCTCATCGAGAGCTCCACCACCGCCCGGACCCTCAAACGGGCGCGGAGCGTGTACGCCAAGCGCAAGGCGGCACTCGCCGACGCGCTGGAACGCCGCGGGATCCCCAGCGTCTCGGGCCCGAACGCCCAGTTCCTCTGGGTCGAAGTGAGCAGCGAGGTCGACACCCTCATCGACCTCGCCACCGCCGGCTACTCGGTCGGCGCGGGCAGCCGCAGCTTCGTCGAACCACCCGCCACCGGCCACCTCCGCATCGCCACCCTCCGGCTACCGGACGATTCGGCGGCGATCGACCGGATCGCCGACGCGATCGGGCGCGCGATGCACGGGCAGATGCGCGACCTCTACGCCTGAGGGCCGCCCCGCAGCTCGGGGCGGGGTCGCCTCCCCGCGCGGTGTCCGGGGGAACACGGGCCGGGTCGGGGGTGCCGCGTCAGCCGGGGTTCGCCCCGTCGCGCCCCCCGGCACGGCCCGCCCCACCTCGATCCGCCGGACACCGCCCGGCCGGACATGTACCTCAAGGAGACCATCGTGACCGGACTCTCGCGGTCGACGCTCGGGCTGAACCTGAACGTCAAGCCCGCCGGATCGCACCCCGCCGCGTGGCGCCACCCCGCCGTGGACCTGGCGCAGATCAACGACATCGACGCGCTGCTCGACATCGCACGCACCGCCGAACGCGGCGGATTCGACGCCCTGTTCCTCGCGGACAAGCTCACCTTCTCGCGTGAACCCGCCGCCGTGGCGCCGGCGTTCGAGCCACTCACCCTGCTGTCCGCACTGGCCGTCGGCACCAGCCGGATCGGCCTGATAGGCAGCGTCTCGACCACGTACTCCGACCCCTTCGTCGTCGCCCGCCAGACCGCGTCGCTGGACCGGATCAGCCGCGGCCGCTTCGGCTGGAACGTGGTGACCAGCGCCATCCCGGCGGCCGCGCGGAACTTCGGCCAGGACGCCCTCCCCGAACACGCCGCCCGCTACCGCAGGGCCGACGAGTTCGTCACGGCCGTCAAGAAGCTCTGGGACAGCTGGGAGGACGACGCGATCGTCGAGGACCGCGAGCGGGGCCGGTACGTCGACCCGGCGAAGATCCACGCCGTCGACCACGCGGGCGAGCACTTCCGGATCGCCGGACCGCTCAACTCGCCCCGGCCGCCCCAGGGGTGGCCCGTCGTCGTGCAGGCCGGCTCCTCCGGCGACGGCCGCTCCCTGGCCGCCCGGCACGCCGACTCCGTCTACACGACGGCCAGCGCCGTCGACGAGGGCCGCGACTTCCGCACGGACCTGCGCGCCCGCGCCGAGGCCGAGGGGCGCGACCCGGACTCGATACGCGTCTTCGCGGGCTTCCGCGTACTCGTCGCCGCCACGACGGCCGAAGCGCGTGCGCTCGAAGCCGAGTTGAACCAACTCGCCGACCCCCGCCACGTGCTCGGACAGGTGGCCCTGTTCAGCGGCTACGACCTGAACCACCTCCCGCTCGACGCCCCGCTGCCCCCGGTCCCCCCGGTCGAGAGCTCCCAGTTCCTACCGCTCCCACCTGCTGGCGGTGCACCGCTTCGTGGAGCGCGAAAAGCCGCGCGCCGTACGCGAGTTCCTCCAGGGGCTCGGCGGCGGACTCGGCTCGGACAACCTGCTCGTCGGCGACGCCGCCACGGTGGCCGACGGGCTGGAGGAGTGGTTCCGCGCCGGGGCACTGGACGGCGTCAACCTCCAACCGGACCTGCTGCACCAGGGAACGTACGCCATGGTCGAGCACCTGGTCCCCGAGCTGCGGCGGCGCGGGCTGCGCCCGCCGGAGTACCCGGGGACGACCCTGCGCGCGAACTACGGGCTGCGTCGGCCCGCGCGACGCGCCGAGGTGACCGCCCATGCCTGAGTCAGCCGTACCGGCCGAGCGGACCGTGGTCGTGGTGGGCGGCGGATTCCGGGGAACCTCGGTCCTGGAGAGACTGGTGGCGAACCTGGAGGAGTTCCGGCCGTCCGGCGGACGGCTGCGGCTCGTCTCCGTGGACGAGTATCCGCCCGGCCCCGGCCGCATCTGGCGCACCGACCAGAGCGCCGACCTGCTCATGAACACCCCGGCATCCGCCTTCACCGTGTGGCCGGACGCCTCGGTCAGCAGTGAAGGACCGAAGGCCGCCGGGCCGAGCCTCTGGGAGTGGCTGCGGCGGGTCGCGGACGCCCTGGCGGCGCGGGAGACGGCCGACGGCGGTACGCCCGACGCGGGCCTGCCCACCGACGGAACCGGCCGCCCCGTCCTCGGCAGGGCGCTCGCCGCCGACCTGGCGCGGCGCCCCGTCCTGGCGGCCTCGGTCAGGGCCGCGACCGCCGACACCTGCACCCCGCGCGTCCTGCTCGGCCACTATCTGACCTGGTGCCACGAGACGGTGACCGGCTCGCTTCCGCGGGGGGTGCGCCACGACTGGTGGCGCGACCGGGTGACCGACGTCGAGCGGACCGGCGGGCGCTACCGGCTCACCCTCGCCGGCGGAGCCGCCCCGCTGCTCGCCGACGCGGTGGTCCTCTGCACCGGCTGGTCCACCCCGGCCCGCGCCCACCGGGCCGCCGGTGATCACGAGAAGCCCGCCGGCCCGGGGAAGCCCGTCCGGCGGCTGCGCGGCGACAACGCGAGCGACCAGGACCTCTCCGCGGCCCGGCCGGGCGCCGACGTCGTGGTCGAAGGGCTCGGGCTGAGCTTCTTCGACGTCACCACCCTGCTCACGGCGGGCCGGGGCGGACGCTTCGTACCCGACGACACCGCACCGTACGGCCTGCGGTACGAGCCCTCGGGCCGGGAGCCCGTGCTGCACGCCACCTCGCGGCAGGGCGTGCCCTACTGGTGCCGCCCGGGTACGGACGTACCGGACGGGGCCGGCCGGCACCGCTTCCTCACCGGGGCGCTGCGCGGCCGGCCGCGGCCGGGACGGTTCGACGGCCTGGGCCCGGCCATCGCCCGCGACACCCTCGGGGACTACTACACGCATCTCGCGACGGTGGACCCGGACGCCTTCGCGTTCCCGCTGACGGGCCTGCTGGACGCGCTCGCCTCGCTGCCGCCCGACAGCGACGCCTGGCGGGAAGCCGTCGCCGACGCGGTACCGGACCCGGACCTCCGGCTCGACCTGGACGGCGACGCGGCCCTCGCGGCGCGGGACTGGACCGACCAGGCGGGGTTCGAGGCCGCGATCCGCGGCCGCCTGCTCCTCGACCTGGCCGAGACCGCCAAGGGCGCCGCGAGCAGCCTCAAGGTCGCCCACCGCTCCTTCGGCAAGGCGCGCAAGCTGCTGTTCGGCGCGGTGCAGGACGGCGGGCTCACCGCCGAGAGCTGGTTCGGGGAGTACGCGGACTTCGTCGACCTGGCGTTCCGGCTGAACAACGGGCCGCCGCCGGTGCGCCTGCGGGAGCTGCTGGCCCTGCACGACGCCGGTGTGGTCCGGTTCCTCGGACCGCGCGCCACCCCCGGGGAGCGGCCCGGTTCCGGCGGGCACCCGTGGTGGAGCTCGGCGGCCGTACCCGGCACCGGAGTCCGCTCGGACCTGGTGATCGAGGCACGCGTACCCGCCCCGAGCCTGCACGCCGGGACCGATCCGCTGCTGCGGGCGCTGAGCGGCCGGGGGCTCGCGGAGAGCTTCCACCTGGACTCGGCGGACGGTCCGGTGCCCACCGCCGCGCCCCGGGCCGACCCGCTGACCGGACTCCTGCACGAGCCCACCGGCGCGCAGGACCCCGACGGCCCGGGGCCGCGGCTCTACGCGCTCGGCGTGCTCATGCGCGACACCCGGGTGTCCTCCCTGGCCGCGCCCGCGCCGAACACCGACGCCGTGGCCCTGCGCGAGTCGGACCGTACGGCCCGGAGCGTGCTGGCCGGAATCTGGGACGGCCGCCCCGACGACGTCGTACCGCTGTCGCCGGGTACGGCCGCGGGACACAGGACCACGACGAGCGAGGTACGGGCGTGACGACGGAAACCGGTGCCCGCGGGGCCGTGATCACGGCCGGGCAACTGCTGGAACTGCTGGAACGGCCGGGTGACGGACGCGGTCCCGTGCTGCTGGAGATCGGCCGCGAGCCGGCGGACGCCCCGGAGGCGGCGGACCGTCTGCCCGGCGCCCACTACGTGGCCCTGTCCACGCAGCTCGCCGGCGAACGCCGCCCGGACTCCGGCAGGTACCCGCTGCCCGGCGCCGAGGAGATCCAGCGGCAGGTGCGGCGCTGGGGGATCGACGCGGACACGGTCGTCGTCGTCCACACCCGTACGGACCTCCAACTGGCTACCCGGGCTTGGTTCGTACTCACCTGGGCGGGCGTCCCCGACGTCCGGGTCCTGGACGGCGGCCTCGACGCGTGGGTGGCGGCCGGAGGCCCGCTCGGCAGCGGTGAACCGGCCGAGGGCGGCGGGACGTTCACCGTGACGACGGGCTCGCTGCCGACGCTCGACGCGGAGAAGGCCGCCGGGCTGGCCCGGTCCGGCACGCTGATCGACGCCCGCCCCACGGCCGCCTACACGGGGGTGGAGGGCGGCGGGCACATCCCCGGCGCGCTGAACGTGCCCGCCGCGGCGCACCTGGGCCCGGACGGCCGGCTGAAGGGGCTGGACGAACTGCGCGAGCGGTACGCCGCCCTCGGCGCGGTGGAGGGCGCGGACATCGGCCTGTACTGCGGCGGCGGCGTCGCGGCCACTCTGGGCCTTTTCGTTCTGGACGCCCTCGGTATGCGTGCCCGGCTCTATCCCGGCTCCTGGTCGGAGTGGAGCAACGACCCGTCCCGGCCCGTCGCGAGCGGCGAAGGACCGGGCTGACGAAGCCCCGCACGCGGCCCGTCCGCATCGCGCACGCACCAACCCCGTACGCGGCCCGTCCGCATCGCATTCCGTACCCCGCACCGCACCGCACCCGCACCGCACCCGTATCGCACGAGGGAAAAATTCGATGGAATACACGCGTCTCGGAAAGTCCGGCCTGGTCACCTCGCGGCTGATCATCGGTTGCATGAGCTTCGGCGAGCCCGATCGCGGAACACATCCGTGGTCGACCGGAATCGACGGGGCACGGCCGGTCGTCCGGGCGGCGCTCGACGCCGGAATCAACACCTTCGACACCGCGAACGTCTACTCCGCCGGGTCGAGCGAGGAAATCATCGGGGCCCTGATCAAGGAGTTCGGGGTGCGCGAGGAGGTCATTCTCGCAACCAAGGTGAACGGTCGGATGGGCCCCGGTCCCAAGGGCGGCGGGCTGTCGCGCGGCGCGATCCTGAGCCAGGTCGACGAGAGCCTGCGCCGCCTCGGCACGGACTACATCGACCTGTACCAGATCCACCGCCTGGATCGTTCCGTGCCGCTGGAGGAGACCCTCCAGACGCTGGACGACCTGGTGCGTTCCGGGAAGGTCCGCTACATCGGTGCCTCCTCGATGCACGCCCGCGAATTCGTCCGGGCCCAGTACACGGCGGACCTGCACGGCTGGACCCGCTTCGTCTCGATGCAGGACCACTACAGCCTGCTGATGCGCGAGGAGGAGCGCGAGATGCACCCCTTCTGCATCGAGGAGGGCATCGGCGTGATCCCGTGGAGCCCGCTGGCCCGTGGCCGGCTGGCCCGCGAATGGGGCACGGTGACCCACCGGCTCCGGACGGACGAGCCGGGTTCCACCTACTACAACCAGGCGGTGGAGTCGGACCGCGCCCTCGTGGAGGAGGTGGGCGCCGTCGCGGCCGAACGGGGAATCACCCGGGCGCAGGTGGCCCTGGCCTGGAACCTCCACAAGCCCGCCGTCAGCGCGCCGATCGTCGGCGTCAGCACGGTCGAGCAGCTCCAGGACCTGGTGGGGGCGGTCGACGTCAAGCTCGACGACGAGGAGATCGCGCGCCTGGAGGCGCCGTACACCCCGAGGCGCCCGGCCGGCTTCTGAACCGTCGGCCCCGAGCCCCGTCCGGAAATCCCGTCCGGAAATCCCGTCCAGGAATTCCGGCCGGAAGCTCCTTTCCGGAAAACCGTGCACCCGGCATTCCCGGGGCGTGGCTTTTCCATGCCCGAAAACTCTTTCACCGGTCCGAATCATAAATGTGCGAGGAATTATGATTCGGGCCGGTGCGAGGCTGCCTCGGTCTTGTGTGCGGGGTATTGAGGAAATAGAGTTCGACGCGGCGCGGCGGGCATCGCAAGAAATGCGGATCAATGCATCGGGGCCCGCTTCCGCCGGATCACGGAACAATGAGGAGGAATCGCTCGCATGGCCAATCCCGAGACGCGCGTCATACACCACCCCGACCAGCTGATCGACCCCGAAGCCGCCGAGAAGAAGCGCCAGTCGGGCGCCCTGTTCATCGATGTGCGCCGGAACCGCCCGGACGCTCCGAAGGGCGACATCGAAGGCGCGGTGAAAGTGGGCAAGGAGCGCGCCGACGAGCTGCTCGACCCCGAATCGCCGAACCTGATCCCGCAGCTCTCCGGCCTGTCGGAGGACAGCGAGATCGTAGTCTTCTGCAACTCGGAATACGGTTCGGACCCCATCATCGAGAAGCTGAACGCCTACGGGTACGGCAACGTCACCCACGTACGGGGCGGCTTCGCCCGCTGGCAGGCCGAGGCGCTGCCGACCGTCGATCCCTTGCCGGCCGCCGAAGCGCGGCCCGCCGGAGACCGGTAGTGGCCGCCGGGCCGCCGCGGCGGATACACCTGGCGATGTCGGTCGGGCGGCCCGCCGGACAGCTCTGGCGGCGGAAGGACAGCCGCATCGAGGAGGCCTTCTCGCTCCCTCTGCTCACCGAGGTCGCCCGGGCCGCCGAGGACGCGAAGTTCGACGCGCTGTTCCGCGCCGACAACATGCGCCTCGACCCCTCGCGGGTACGGGCGAGCGGCCCGCCGCACTACCTGGAGCCGATGGTCGTGCTCTCCGCGCTGATGGCGCGCACCGAGCACATCGGCCTCATCGGTACGGCGTCGACCACCTTCAACGCGCCGTACACGCTGGCCCGCCAGTTCGCCTCCCTGGACCACCTCAGCGGTGGTCGCGCGGGGTGGAACATGGTCACCTCCACGGTCGGCGAGGAGAACTACGGCGACCAGCCGCTGCCTCCCAAGGCCGTCCGGTACGCCCGCGCCAAGGAGTTCGTCGACGTCGCCATCGGTCTTTGGGAGAGCTGGGAGCCCGACGCGCTGGTCTTCGACCGTGAGGCGGGCGTCTTCGCGGACGAGGCGAAGATCCGCACGCTCGGCCATCACGGCGAGCACTTCCAGGTCGCCGGCCCGCTCAACATCCACCGCCCGCCGCAGGGCCGGCCGGTGCTCGTCCAGGCCGGCCGCTCCGAGGAGGGCCGCGACTTCGCCGCGGGCTACGCCGACGTCGTCTTCGCCGCGGCCGACGACGTCGGGAGCGCCCAGGCGTTCTACGCCGACATGAAGGCCCGCGCCAGGCGCAAGGGCCGCGACCCGGAGTCGCTGAAGATCCTGCTCGGCACCCATGTCGTCCTCGGCGCCACCGAGGCCGACGCGCGGGCCCTGGAACGCGAATGGGTCGACGGCATCGACATCGACAAGGCCGTCGCCTACCTCCAGACGGTCGTCAGCCCGTACCTGCGGCTCGCCGAACTCCCGCTCGACGCGCCGATTCCCGTACCGCTGCTCGACGAGGCCGAGGCGCTCCGCGACGAGCGGTACCAGCGGGGCGCGGCCTGGCTGCGCACCCATCACGGGCAGACCGTGCGGCAGTTGGCGATCAAGCACCGGCAGAACAGCCTGCACCTCGGCTTCACCGGCACCCCCGAACAGGTCGCCGCCGAGCTGGGCGAGCTCTTCCGGGAGAGAGCGGCGGACGGCTTCGTGCTCTCGCACAGCCATCTGCCGGAAGGGCTCGACCTGTTGACCCGGGGCGTGGTGCCGGCGCTGCGCCGGGCCGGACTCTTCCGGCACGACTACGAGGGCCCGACCCTCAAGCACCACCTCGGCATCGCCTGACGCCGGGACGGTCCCCGGCGCCGCGCGAACCAGTGCTCCGGACGGCGTGCGCCCCACGGGCCGCCTCCGGAGCACTCGTTGCGGTGAGTAAATGACTCATTGCACACCGCTCGCGACCCGTGGGCGCTACCGTGGTCGCCGTGGACGATCTCGACGCCGACGAAGCCGACAAATGGCCCCTCCCGCCCCCCTGGATGTGGGACTGCGGAGACTGCGTGACCCTGTACCGGCGGATGAGAGAAGCGCCCGAACTCGCGGCGGCGGCACGGGAAGAAGTGGGTCCCGGCATCGACTGCGACCCCTTCGACCAGGTGATCACCACGCAGATCCGGCTCTCCCAGCACATCGCCAACCAGCACACCGCGGACGTCCCCGCCACCGTCCCGTCGTGCGGGCGGTGCGCCTCGGACGCGGTGTCCACGACGATGCCCCGGGCACTCGTCCTGGAGCACCGGGCCCGTCATCTGGTGGTGCCGCCCAGCATCGTGGGCGGCATCTGAGAGCCGGGGCGGGACTTCAGGCGCGCGGCCCGGGTCAGGCGTCCTCCTCCGGCAGCGCCGGGCCGAATCCGACCAGCCCGAGCCGCTGGGTCGCGCGGGTCAGCGCCACGTACAGGTCGTTGACCCCGCGCGGAGAGGCGGTCCTGATCCGTTCCGGTGCCACGACGACCACCGAATCGAACTCCAGCCCCTTGGACTGCCGGGCGTCCAGGATCACCACCGGGGCCGCCAGATCGGGTTCGGTTCCGTACGAGGCACCCGGCAGGGCCTCGGCCAGCTCGGTGTGGAGCTCCGGCGGCGCGATCACCGCGAGGGTCCCCTCGGCCCGGGCCTCGCGGGCGACCGCCTCGGCCGCCACGCGTACCAGCTTCTCCGGCTCCGCCGTCAGGGTCCACGGCTCGACGCCGGTGGAACGCACCGAGCGGGGCGGCTCGAAGGAGGGGTCGGTCTCCCGCCGCACCTCGGCGGCCGTCTCCATGATCTCCTTCGGCGTACGGTAGTTGACGTCCAGCCGGGTGTGCTCCCAGCGGTCGCCGACGTACGGCCCGAGGATGCCGGACCAGGAGTCCGCCCCGGCCACCGAACCCGTCTGCGCCGGATCGCCGACCAGCGTCATGGAACGCGTCGGGCAGCGGCGCATCAGCAACCTCCAGGCCATCGCGGAGAGTTCCTGCGCCTCGTCGACGATGATGTGGCCGAAGGCCCAGGTCCGGTCGGCGGCGGCACGCTCGGCGGCGCTGCGGTGGTCCGCCTCCTCCTGGCGTTCGGCGAAGCGTTCGGCGTCGATGATGTCGTGCGCGGAGAGGATCTCCGCGTCGTCCTCGTCCTCGAAGTCGGTGGAGCGCGAGCCCTCGGAGAGGTCCAGGACCCCCTGGGCGTACGCGATCCGCCGGCGGCGCTCCGCCTCCTCGGCCGCCCGCTGGGCGCTGTCGTCCTCGCCGAGCAGCTCGGCGGCCTCGTCGAGCAGCGGGATGTCGGCGGAGGTCCACTCCGTGCGGTCCGTCAGACCGGTGGGGTCGGTGTCGTCGCGGCGGATCGACTCCGCCTCCCCGGCCGGGAGTCCGGTGGGCGCCGCGAGATACCCGGCGAGGAACTGCTCCGGGGTGAGACGGGGCCAGAGGCCGTCGATCGCCGCGTGCACCTCCGGATTGTCGGCCACCTCCTCGCGCAACTGCTCGACGTCGGAGGGGTCGAGGAGGTTGGGGCCGCCGAGCGGGTCGGCCCCGATGCGGTCGGCGAGCTGCCGGGTCAGCGCGTCCACGATCCCCGAGGCGAACGGGCGGCGGGCGAGGTTGTGCGGCAGCCCGGTGTTCCGGGCCAGGGCCCGGACGCGCCGGACCGTGTCGGGTTCGAGGGACAGGGTGTCTCGCTCGTGGGCGATCCCGACCGGGGCCGCGGGCAGCCGCTGCCGGTCGGCGACCGCCCCGCGCAGGACCTCGGCCATCCGGGCGGCGCCCTTGACCGCCGCGGCCCGCGCGGTGTCCGTGCCGGTGGCCCGTACCCCGGGGAAGAGCTCGTCCGGGGTGGCGAGGAGCACCCCGGTCTCGCCCAGGGAGGGCAGCACATTGCCGATGTAGCCGAGGAAGGCCGGGTTGGGGCCGACGATCAGTACCGCGCGGCGGGCCAGCTGCTCGCGGTACGCGTACAGGAGGTACGCGGCGCGGTGCAGGGCGACCGCCGTCTTTCCGGTGCCGGGCCCCCCTTCCACCACGAGCACACCCCGGTGCGGGGCGCGGATGATGCGGTCCTGCTCGGCCTGGATGGTCCGCACGATGTCGGTCATGCGGCCGGTGCGGGTGGCGTTCACGGCGGCCAGCAGAACGGCGTCGCCGTTGGGATCCTCGTGACCCGTGCGGTGCGCGGGCGCCGTCTCGTCCAGGTCCAGGATCTCGTCGTGCAGGGCGGTGACCCGGCGTTCGCGCGTGGTCAGGTGTCTGCGGCGCCGAAGACCCATCGGGGTGTGGCCCGTGGCCAGGTAGAACGGGCGGGCCACCGGGGCACGCCAGTCGATGAGCAGTGGGGTCCGCGCCTCGTCCTCGTCACGGATGCCGAGCCGGCCGATGTGGTGGTGCGTACCGTCGCGGAGGTCGATGCGGCCGAAACAGAGTCCGTCCTCGACGGCGTTCAGCGTGGCGAGGCGGTCCGACTGCTCGGCGACCGTGACGTCCCGCTCCAGCCGGGCCTGGCGGCCGTGCACGGGCTGCCCCAGCGAGCCCCGCACGGCGCCCTCGGCCCCGTCCCGCAGGGCGTCGAGCCGTTCGTGGAGCAGGGTGACGAATTCCTGCTCGCGAACCATTTCCTCGCTTGACAATGTGACTCCATAAAAGTTAAGATGAGCCCTGTGAATTTCTCCCGTGGTGACGTGCAAAGATGACGCGCCGAAATCACGGGAAACATTCAGTTTAAACAGTGGGACGCCCCGGACGCCAATGCGACGGGGTATTTTTGTGCGCCCGTCCCGTTACCGCCCGGTTCTCGCGCGGCTCTCGCCACGTTCCCGTCCCGCCGTCGTCCGCGCGCCCGCCGCGGCGGATGCGGTCCGGTGCGCCCGGGGCGCGGCGTAGCCTTCCGGCATGGATGCTTCCGCCGAGACCCCGTCCGGTACGGACCCGGCCGTCCCGGGGCCGCGCCCCGCCGCCCGGCCCGCTCCCCGGTCCGCCGCCGACGGTCCCATGGCCGCGCCCGAGGTCACCTACACCGAGTGCCGCCGGTGCGGCACGCTCATCGCGGGCCTGGACGGGCGCTACGCCTGCCCGGGGTGCGGGTGGGTCAACGACCACTCGGAGGGGCACCGCGCGCTGCCGACCGCCGAGGACGACCCCGACTTCCCGGGACGCGCGGTCACCCGGCGCGGTACAGGGGCGGACCGGACCCGGGGCACGGCCCACCGCCGCACCGCGCCGGAGGCGTAGACGGACCGGAGGCGGCGGGTCAGGGGCGGAGGCGGCGGGTCAGGGGCGGAGGCGGCGGGTCAGGGGCGGAGGCGGCGGGTCAGGGGCGGTGGTGCCGCGCCCCGTCGACCAGGGCGGCGAAGCCGTCCAGGAGGCGTTGCAGACCGAACTCGAAAAGCATGTCGAGATCGAAGTCGTAACCGGCTGCGGCGATGCGCTCCAGCGTCGGAAAAGCTCCGGCCGACAATGCCTCCCGGAGTTGTGATTCCTGCGTGTCCATCCACTCGTCGCTCGTCAGGCCGGTGAATTCCTCGGCGACGACTTCGGGCTCGATATTGATCGCCGTTCCCCGCACGTAATTGAACAGGGTGATGTGGATCGTGAAGTGCGTCTGCCCGTCGAGCCCGCGCCCGTCCAGGGCCTGAAGCACCCACTCGGTGAAGGGCAGCGCCCCGGTGAGAAGTTGGGGCCGGGTCACCGACAGTGCGGGGGCGAGCCACGGATGGCGGCGGAAGGTCTCCCACAGCAGCCGGGCGGCGAGTTCCAGCCGCTCCCGCCAGCCCGCCGGGTGATCGGCGGGGAAGCGCCACCCGGAGCAGGCGGCGTCCATCATCAGTGTCAGCAGTTCGTCCTTGTCGGCCACGTGCCGGTAGAGCGACATGGTCGCCGCTTCCAGCTCGTTGGCCACCCGCCGCATCGAGACCGCCTCCAGCCCTTCGGCGTCCGCGACCGCGATGGCCGTGGCGACGATCCGTTCCCGGGAGAGCGGGGCGGCGGCTCCTCCCGGCACAGGGGGTGCGCCCGGAGTCGTACCGGGGGCCTTGGGGGCGGACCGGGCCGGGGGAGCGGCCGGGGCCGGGCGCCGCGTTCCGGCGGCGCTCCCGACCACGGTGCCCACGCCGGACACCGGCCGTACCAGCCCCTCGTGCCGCAGCTCGGCGATGACCTTGGTCGCGGTGGCCATGGCCACCCCCCACTGCCGGGCGATCTCCCGGGTGGAGGGGATGCGGTCACCGGGGCCGAGCTCCCCGGACTCGATCCGCCGCCGCAGAACGGCGGCGATCCGGCGGTACGGAGGCTCCTGAGGCACCGTCCGCCGCGGTTCCCCGCGTGATTCCAGCTGCCGGCCCATGACGCCTCCGCACTAGTGCACCTGTGAGGTTCGCACTGTACTGCCCGGCTGCGACGGAAGGCGCGGGTCTTCGCGAACGCGCCCCGAAGGGCAGTGCACTAGGGCCATGCGTACTAGTGCACTAGGCGGTAGATCCCCTTATTCTTCGGTGCTTTATTGGTTGCGTGGTGTGCTGCGTACGCCGTACATTCACGGGCATGAGAAGAAAAGACGTACTCATCTCCGGCGCCGGTATCGCCGGTCCGGCCCTCGCGTACTGGCTACGCTCGGCGGGTTTCGAGGTCACGGTCGTCGAGCGGGCCCCGGCGCCCCGGCCGGGCGGGCAGACCGTGGACCTGCGGGGTGCGGGCCGGGAGGTGATCAACCGCATGGGGCTCATGGACCGGGCGCGGGCGGTCGCCGTCGAGCAGCGCGGCCTCGCCATGGTGGACGCCCGGGACCGGGTCACCGCCGAGATGCCGGCCTCCGCCTTCGACGGGGAGGGGATCGTCTCCGAGATCGAGATCCTCCGGGGCGACCTCGCCCGCCTCCTGCACGACGCGACCGCACCGGCTGCGGGGACAGCGCCGGGGACAGCACCGGGGGCTGCCGCCTCCATCGGCGTGGAGTACCTCTTCGACGACACCGTCACCGCGCTCGCCCAGGACGACGACGGCGTCACGGTCACCTTCGAGAACTCCGGCCGGCGCCGTTTCGGGGTGGTGGTGGGCGCCGACGGGCCGCACTCCATCGTCAGGGCCCTCGCCTTCGGACCGGAGTCCGACTTCGTGACCCCGCTGAACTGCTGGACCGCCTGGTTCACGGCCCGGGACGACTGGGACCTCGGCGGCTGGTTCCGGATGTTCAACGCCCCCGGCGGGCTCGTCGCGTCCGCGCGCCCCGGCCGGCTCCCCGGCGAGATCAAGGCCGGACTCAGCTTCCGCGCCGAGCCCTTCACCTACGACCGCCACGACGTCGGCGCCCAACAGAGGCTGATTACCCGCCGGTTCGAGGGCGTGGGGTGGGAAGTCCCGCGCCTGCTCGCGGCGATGCGCTCCTCGGAGGACTTCTTCTTCGACTCCCTGGGGCAGGTGCGCCTCGACAACTGGTCGCGCGGCCGGGCGGTGCTGCTCGGCGACGCGGGCCACTGCCCCTCGCCCCTCACCGGCATGGGCACGAGTCTCGCCCTCGTCGGCGCTTACGTGCTGGCCGGCGAACTGACCACGCCCGGCGCCACCCACCTCGACGCCTTCCGGAACTACGACCGGATCATGCGCCCCTACGTCACCCGGGCGCAGCAGCTCCCGCCCGGCGGCGCCGGCGGATACGCACCGAAGGGCGCGCTCGCCATCCGGCTGCGCGCCGCCTCGATGCGGTCGATGAACCGCTGGCCCATGCGGCAGGTGCTGGCCGCGCAGTTCGCCAAGGCCGGGGACATCGATCTGCCCGCCTACCCCCACCTCGCGGCGGGGGCCGGGCCCGGCCTCAACTCTCCCGCGGGTACGCCGTCTCGTACGCGGCGCTGAACAGCGCCTTCACGTCGTGCCCCGACAGTCCCTCGGTACGCGCCTGGGCCAGCCACGCGTCCAGGGACGTACGCAGCGGAGAGTCCGGATCCGACTGCGGCCGGGCGAGGTTGCGGGTGACGAAGGTGCCCGCCCCCTGGCGCACCTCGGCGAATCCGAGGCGCTCCAGTTCCCGGTACGCCTTGAGGGTCGTGTTGGGGTTGACCTTGGTGGCGGCGGCCACCTGGGCCGCCGTGGGCAGCTTGTCCCCCTCCTGGAGGGCGCCCATCCGCAGGGCCTGCTCGACCTGGTGCACGATCTGCAGGTACGTGGCGATGCCGCTGCGCCGGTCGATGCGGAAAACGACCACTGCTCTTCACCTTTCCGCTCGACTGAGGAGACTTTACGGACACGGAGGGGGCTCCGTCACAACGGGCGTCGCGAGACACGCCAGACCACGAAGACCGTGAGGACGACCGTGGCGGCGAGCAGGATGCCCGCGCCGGTCCACTGCATGGAGGGCATCTGGTCGTAGTCGAGGTACTCGACGACGTTGTTGACGATGCCGTGCTGCTTGAGGCAGGCGTTCTGCGCGGCGTCGGTGGCCTCGACGCAGGTGCCCCAGCCGTAGAGCGTGCCGTCCGCGGCGCCGACCCAGCTGTCGAGATCCTGGCGCCCGGGGATGTTGGGAGGCTCTCCGTTCAGCGGGTAGGTGAGCCGATGGCTGGTGCCCAGGCCGTTGCGGATCTGGTCCCAGACGACGTTCGTGAAGGCGGAGAAGCCGAGGGTGACCGCCATGGACAGCATCACCCGGCGCAGCAGGACCCCGATCGTGACGCCGGCCGCCGTGAGGAAGAGACAGAACGCGGGCAGCACCGGGCCGGTGTTGTCGAAGACCGTCGCGTCCAGCCAGGCGGACGGGAAGACCGTGCGGTACGGCTTCCACCATGAGGTGTAGAGCGCGGAGAGCACCAGACCGGCGACGAGGGCGATGCCGTACCCCACCGTCAGCTTGGCGATCAGCCAGCGGCGGCGCGGTACCGACTGGGTGGTGACGAGTTGGGCGGTGCCCTGCTCACGGTCGGCGGAGATCAGCGGGGCGCCGACGAAGACGCCGAGGAGCACCGGGAAGGCGCCGAGGGCCAGCAGGAGATAGGTGGACAGCTGTCCGGTCCGAAGCGGTGTCGTCAGCTCCTTCTCCGGCCAGCCCGCCGCGTTCAGCGTGTCGGTCATCTCCCCGCGCAGGTGGAGGATCGCGGCCGAGCCGAGGACCACCAGCGCGAGCACGGAGTACAGCGTCGCCCGGTGCTGACGCACCATGAGCCAGGTCAGACCGCGCAGCGGGCCGCGCCGGACGGTGCCCGCCCCCGTGGTGGGGCCGGTCAGGGTGGTGGTGGTCATGATGCGGAGATCCCCTCGGCGTCGATGCGGGCACCCGGAGTGAGGAGCGCGGGCGCGTCCGGCGAACGGAGGTGGGCCAACAGCACCTCCTCCAGGCTCGGTTCGCTGATCTGCCAGTCGCCCGTGAGCGGCCCGTCGGGGCGTACGAGCGCCTGGAACTGGCGGCCTTGTACGCGGGACTCGATCACGGTGTGGCGGGTCAGCTCCGGCGGCAGCCCGCCGTCCGTCGCCAGCCCGGTCACCAGGGCGTGGGCGGGCACCAGCGTGTCGGTGTCACCGGCCATCCGGAGCCGGCCCTCCGACACCACCAGCAGGTAGTCGCACATCTCCTCCAGTTCGGCGAGCATGTGGGAGGACATCAGGACCGTGGTGCCGCGTTCGGTGGCCTCCGACATCAGCAGGGTGCTCATCTCGTCGCGCGCCAGCGGGTCGAGGTCCGACATCGGCTCGTCGAGCAGCAGCAGGTCCGGGCGCTTGCCGAAGGCGAGCGCGAACGCGACCCGGGTGCGCTGGCCGCCGGAGAGCGTGCCGACGCGGGCGTCCAGCCGGACCCGGCCCGAGCGGACGATCCGTTCCGCCGCCGCCATGTCCCAGCCGGGGTTGAGCTCGGCGCCCATCCGCAGCGTCTCGGCCACCGTGAACCGCTTGAAGAGCGGCTTCTCCTGGCCGAGGAAGGCGAACCGGGGCATGGCCGAAGCGTCGTCGGCCGGGATGCCGAAGAGCTTCAACCCGCCCTCGGTCGGGCCGATCTGCCGGGACGCGATCCCCAGCAGGGTGCTCTTTCCGGCGCCGTTGGGTCCGACGAGACCGCAGATCCGGCCGGCCGGAAGCCGGAAGGAGCAGTCCCGCAGGGCCCAGCCGCGGCGGTACCGCTTGCCCAGACCGCGGGCCTCCAGGGCCCACTGCTCGGAAGTCTCGCTCGGTGTGCTCGGGTGTTTCACGCCTCGCCCCAATTCCATGAGTCAATTAATGGAATAATCGACTGAGGGATGGGGGGCTGTCAAGGCGGGTTCCCGCCGCGGCGGTTCGGGGCGTACCGCCGCGGCCGGAAACGCCGATCGCCCGGAACGCGGGGCGTCCGGGCGATCGGTGAAGCAAGGTCAAGCGGTGGGTCGGGGCGGTAGGTCAGACGAGCGGCGGCCGGCCGAGCCGGGTCATCCGCCACACCGTGCGCCAGCGCATCGGGTTGCGGGGGCCGCACGGGGTGCGCAGGCCCTCGGCGAAACCGCCCATCCAGGCCTTCAGCCCCTTCGCGGACCGGGTCCTGGCGAAGGTCAGCAGCGTCCAGACGCCCAGGTAGAGGGGGATCAGTGGCGCAGGGAGATTGCGGCGGGCCAGCCAGACCCGGTTGCGCGCGGTCATCCGGTAGTAGACCGCGTGCCGGGCCGGCGAGGTCTTCGGGTGCTGGAGCAGCAGATCGGGCTCGTAGAGAATGTTCCAGCCGCCGTCGAGCGCCCGCCAGGAGAGGTCCGTCTCCTCGTGGGTGAAGAAGAACTCCGCAGGCCACAGGCCCGTGCTCGCCAGCATTTTCATCGAGAAGGCGTGCGCGCCTCCGAGGAAGGCCGTGACGTGCCCGCGCCGCATCGGGTCGGAGGCGCGCAGCCGCGGAATGTGGCGGCGCTGCGTCTCGCCGTGCTCGTCGGCGATCCGGAAGCCGACGATGCCGAGGCCCGGGTCGGCGGTGAACAGGTCCTGCACCGTGCTGAACACGTTCTTCTCGACCAGCAGGCCGTCGTCGTCCAGCTCGATCACCACGTCCACGTCGCCGAGTTCGGCGAGGCGGGCGAGCCCCACGTTCCGGCCGCCGGGGCAGCCGAGGTTCTCCTCGTTCTCGATCAGGGTCACCCCGCCCTCCAGGTCCTCCAGGCCGGGGAAGGCGGAGAAGTCCGGAAGCTTCGTGCCGTTGCCGATGACGACGAGCCGCGTGGGCCGGACGTCCTGCATGGCCACCGACGCGAGGAGGGCCTCCACCGCCTGCGGGCGGTCACCCATGGTGACGATGGAGACACCGATGCGTGGTGCGAGGGTTGCGGATGCGGACAAGATCGGTACTCCCGTGCTCGGCTTCGGTGTCCGCGATCGTACGCCCCGGAGTTGGGCTGCCCGACGCCGAACCGTCGTGTGGATGCCGAGTGGTGTTCACCGGCCGCGCAGAGCGCCGACCTGCACCGTCCCGGACCCGGCCCCGGAGGGGCGCGTCGCAGGACAGCATGCCCACGCCCGCGGCGGGACGCCGCGGAGCGGCACCGGGGCCGTCCCCCGTACGGACGCGGGGCACGGCCCCGGTGAGGGGTGGGGAAACGGGGGATCAGCGGATACGGGTCCCCGCGCCGCTCACCCGGACGCGCGCGTCGCCCGGGCGCAGCTCCACGGTGAGGGTGCCGGGGCGGCCCATGTCCGCGCCCTGGTGCAGGGTGAGCACCGCCTCCTCCGGGACGAGGCCCAGCTCACGCGCGTACGCGCCGAAAGCGGCGGCGGCCGCACCCGTCGCGGGGTCCTCCACCACACCGCCCACCGGGAACGGGTCGCGGACGTGGAACACCCGCTCCGACTCCCGCCAGACCAGCTGAAGAGTCGTCAGATCCAGGCGGCGCATGAGGGATTCGAGCCGTGAGAAGTCGTAACTCAGGTCCGCGAGGCGTTCGCGCGTCGCGGCGGCCAGCACCAGGTGACGGGCTCCGGCGAACGAGATACGCGGCGGCAGCGCCGGGTCCAGGTCGGCGGCCGGCCAGTCGAGCGCGGCCAGCGCCTCCGCCAGATCCGCCGGTGCGATCTCCGTCACGTGCGGCACCACGCTGGTCAGCGTGGCCCGCAGTGCGCCGTCCCGCAGCTCCACCGTGACCGGGACCGCGCCGGCCCGCGTCAGGAACTCCAGGTCACCGGGGCCGTCGCGTTCCGCGAGCGCCAGCGCCGTGGCGACCGTCGCGTGCCCGCAGAACGGCACCTCGGCCTTGGGGCTGAAATAGCGGACCGTGTAGGACCGCTCCCCGGTCGCCTCGGTCAGGAACGCCGACTCGCTGTAGCCGAGTTCTGCGGCGATCGCCTGCATCCCGGCGTCGTCCAGGGCTGACGCGTCCAGGACCACGCCGGCGGGGTTGCCGCCCTCCCGACGGGTGGAGAAGGCGGTGTAGTGCAGGACCTCGGCGGGGGAGTCGGCGCTCATGCAGCGCTCAACCGGGCGCAGCGCCCGCGTATTCCCCCCTCGTGTGCGGGGCGCCCGTCCTCGGCCCAGCGACTCCTCGACGAGATCGGCGGCCCGCAGGGTGCCGCCCTCGGACCGTGCCGCCGCCCGGAGCTCCGCCGAGCGGCGGGCCACCTCCGGGTCGGTGAGGAGCCCGTCCAGCGCGGTCCGCAGGGCCTCGGCGGTGGCGTCCTCGGTGTCGATGCGGCGGGCCACGCCCAGTTCCACCAGACGGTCGGCGTTCATGAACTGCTCGGCCCCCTGCGGTACGGCGATCATGGGGACCCCCGCGAGCAGCCCCTCACCGCAGCCGCCCATCCCCGCGTGGGTGACGAAGGCGTCCGCCTGCTCCAGGATCTCCCGCTGCGGCACCCAGCGGTGCACCTCCACATGGGGCGGGATGCCGCCCAGCTCCGCGAGATCGGTGTACTTCCCGATCTGGAGCACCAGGTGCAGGTCCGGCCGCCCGCCGAAGGCCGCCAGGCACCGGCGGTAGAACTCCGGCCGGTGGGTGTACGCGGAGCCGAGGGAGACCAGCAGCACACGCTCCGCGCCGGCCGGGCGCGTCCAGCTCCCGCCGCCGCCCGGGCCGGTGTCCCGTGAGTCGTTCTGCGGGCGAACGCAGGTGCCCACGAACGTCACCCGGTCCGTGTCCACCCGGTCGGCGTGCGGCTGCATGGCCCGGGGGATCAGGGCCAGGGCCCGTTCCGGGCGGCCGGAGAACGCGTCCATGTCGGTGGTGGTCGCCCCGCATCCGGCGAGCCACCGGGTGAACTTCGCCCGGTAGGCATCCGCGCCCGGCAGCCGCCACAGGTGCGCCCCCACCTCCTCCTCGTACCCGTCCCAGCCCACCAGGGTCGGCGAGAGCTGCAGCACCGGACGCCGCTGGGACTCGGCGAGCGCCCGCCCGGCGTAGGCGCCGATGTCGTAGAGGTAGAGGTCGGCGGGATCGTCGTCGTAGAAGGCGCGCAGTTGCGGGAGGGCGCGCACGGCGTCGTCGAGGAAGAGCTCCATGGCGGCGATGGGGTCGTCCGGCCAGGTGTTGTCGGCCACCGGCAGCCCGGAAACGCAGGGCACCGGTTCCGCGCCGGTGGGGGCGATCAGCTCGGCGACCGCCGGATCGTTGGCGTACGTCACCCGGTGCCCCCGGGAGACCAGCTCGCGGATGATCTCCAGGCTGGGCAGCACATGGCTGACGGCGGGAATCCCGGCCATCGCGATGTGGGCGCGGCGACGGGGCATCAAGATCACACCTTCCGTTTCCGTGGTGGACGGGCATCGTCGATCGTCATGCGTCGTACGGACCCGGCGCGGCGGCTTCCAGGTCCGCGACGCTGCCCGACATGACCGTCCGGATGTGCGCGGTGAGGTGCTCGGCGGGCCAGTCCCACCACGCCACCGCGAGGAGCCGGGCGATGTCCTTCTCGCCGAAACGGGTGCGCAGGAGGCGGGCCGGGTTCCCGCCGACGACGCCGTAGTCGGGCACGTCCGAGGTGACCACCGAGCCGGCGCCGATGATCGCCCCGTGCCCGATCCGTACGCCAGGCAGCACCGTGGCGCCGTGGCTGAACCAGACGTCGTTGCCGACGACGGTGTCACCCCGGTTCGGCAGGCCCCCCAGCAGGTCGAAGTGGTCGGACCAGGAGCCCCCCAGGGTGGGAAAGGGGAACGTGGAGGGGCCGTCCATGCGGTGGTTGGCGCCGTTCATGAGGAACCGCACCCCGGTGCCCAGGGCGCAGAACTTCCCGATGACCAGCCTCTCCGGCCCGTAGTGGTAGAGCACGTTGCGGGTCTCGAACGCCGTCGCGTCGTCCGGGTCGTCGTAGTAGGTGTACTCCCCGACCTCGATCAACGGGGACGTCACCAGGGGGCGGAGCTGCACCACCCGGGGCTGTCCGGGCATCGGATGGAGCACGGTCGGGTCGGCGGGTACGGGCACGTCGGGCTGTCCTTCCGGAAGCGGCGTCGGTCTCCCGCCCATGATCGCGGCAAGAGCCCTTTCGGGACAGTCGTTCGCCACCTGCCAAGACGTGCGCCGCAGGGTCGCCGGACCCCGGCGCACCCGGTGCTCATCGCCCCGCCATGCGGATGACGTGCACCCGACAGTCGGGGGACGCCGTCCCGCACTCCAATGCCCAGGGGATGCCCGGCGGGTCACGGCCGGACGCCCCCCGACACCCACCTGCCAGGGGAGAGACCATGACGCCCGCACCGACCACCCCGGACGCCGGACGCCCCGGCCACCCGGCCGAGTTCCGCGCCGCGGCCCGCAGCCACAGCGAGGGCGTGGGCCGCCGGCGCTTCCTCACCACCACCGGCGCCGCCGCCGCGCTCGCCTTCGCCGTCAACCTGCCGGCCGCCGGTACGGCGAGCGCCGCCGAACTCGACCCCCGCCGGATCGCCGAGAACCCGTTCACCCTCGGAGTGGCCTCCGGCGACCCGCTGCCCGACTCCCTCCTGCTCTGGACGCGCCTCGCCCCGCGCCCGTACGAGGCCGACGGCGGGCTGCCCGCCTCCCGCGTCCGGGTCGGCTGGGAACTCGCCCACGACGAGCGCTTCCGCCGGGTGGTCCGGCGCGGAACCGCCACCGCGCACCCGGAGTTCGCGCACAGCGTCCGCACCGAGATCCGAGGCCTGGAATCCGGCCGCACCTTCTACTACCGCTTCCGCGCCGGCGGCTGGACCAGTGAGACCGGCCGCACCCGCACCGCCCCCGACCCGCACGCCCGCAACCACGCGGTGAAGCTCGCCGCCGTCTCCTGCCAGGCGTACCACGACGGGTACTTCACCGCCTACCGCCACCTCGCGGACGAGGATGTGGACGCCGTCTTCCACCTCGGCGACTACCTCTACGAGTACGCCGTCACCGCCACCGGCGGCGCCCGCGCCTACACCGACCGCGTGCTGCCGGACGTCTTCGACCGGGAGACGCTGACCCTGGAGGACTACCGGCTGCGGTACGCCCTCTACAAGTCGGACCCCGATCTGCGCGCCGCGCACGCCGCGCACCCCTTCGTCGTCACCTGGGACGACCACGAGACCGAGAACAACTACGCCGACGACGTCCCCGAGAACAGCGTCCCCGCCGAGGAGTTCCTGCTCCGCCGGGCCGCCGCCTACCGCGCGTACTGGGAGAACCAGCCGCTGCGCACCCCGCAGCGCCCCACCGGCCCCGACATGCGCCTCTACCGGCGGCTCCGGTTCGGCCGCCTCGCGCAGTTCGACATCCTCGACACCCGCCAGTACCGCAGCGACCAGGCGTACGGCGACGGCTGGAAGGTCCCCGGACCGGAATCCGAGGACCCCGCCCGCACCCTGACCGGGGCCACTCAGGAGCGGTGGCTCATCGACGGCTGGCGGGCCTCCCGCGCCACCTGGAACGTCCTGCCCCAGCAGGTCACCTTCGCGCAGCGGCGCGACGTGCCCACCGCCGCCTACAAGCTCTCGATGGACTCCTGGGACGGCTACCCGGCCTCCCGGCAGCGGGTGCTGGACGGCGCCGAGTCGGCGGGCGTCGACAACCTGCTGGTCCTCACCGGGGACGTGCACGTCGCCTACGGCTTCGACCTGAAGAAGGACTTCGACGACCCCTCGTCCCGTACCGTCGGCACGGAGATCGTCACCAGCTCGATCACCAGCGGCCAGAACGGTTCGGTGAAGCCCGCCAACTGGAACAACCAGATGACGGCCAACCCGCACCTGAAGTTCTACGACGGCCGCCGCGGCTACGCGCTCGTCACCCTCGAACGCGACCACGCCCGGGCCGACTTCCGCGCGGTGGACGCCGTCACCACGCCCGGCGCCCCCATCACGACGGCCGGTTCCTTCGTGACGGAGGCGGGCAACCCAGGCCTGACCCCTGCCTGACCCCTGCCCGAACCGGGCGGATCACATATGACTAGTCGTCAGTCAGCTTTCCGGGAAAGGGAGTCGGTCGGGTAGCGGACGCCGATGCGGTCCCGTACCGCGTCGAGCGTCCGCATCACCGCGAGCGAGCCGTCCAGCGGCACCAGCGGGGACTCGGTCTCGCCCGCCCGCAGGGCGCGCATCACCTCGACCGCCTCGTACTGCATGCCGGACAGGCCCTGCGGACCAGGGCCCGTGACGATCTTCTCCGGCGCCGGGTCCGAGGAGCCCGCGCGGTGCAGGAGGAGGTGATCGGGGTGGAAGAAGTCACGCGGGAAGCCGATGCGGCCCTTCGTGCCGACGACGCTCGCCGCCGTGGCGTGGTGTCCCACGATCGAGCAGGAGAGCAGCGCGGTCGCGCCCGAGTCCCAGCCCAGCAGAATGCCGGTGTTCAGGTCCGTGCCCTCAGGGGAGAGCAGCGCGTCCGCCTGCACCCGGTCCGGCTCGCCCAGCAGCAGCTGCGCGAACGACACCGGGTAGACCCCCAGGTCCAGCAGCGCGCCGCCGCCCAGCGCGGGGTTGCGCAGCCGGTGCTCGGGACCCACGTCGCCCGCGAATCCGAAGTCGGCCTGGATGGTGCGGATCTCACCGATCGCGCCCTCGCGCACCAGCTCCGTCATACGGCGGACGACCGGGTTGAGGTAGGTCCACATGGCCTCCATCAGGAACAGCCCGCGCTCCCGGGCGAGCCCGACCAGCTCGCCGGCCTGGCCCGCGTCCAGCGTGAACGCCTTCTCGCAGAGCACGTGCTTGCCCGCGCGGAGCGCCAGCGCGGTCGCCTCGTAGTGGGCGGAGTGCGGGGTTGCGACGTACACCACATCGACGTCCTCGTCCGCGACGAGCTCGGCCCAGCTTCCGTAGGCTCGTTCGATACCGAACCGCTCGGCGAACGCCCGGGCCGACTCCTCGGTGCGCGAGGCCACCGCCACCACCTCGGCGTCCGGCAGTCCCAGCAGATCCTTGGTGAACGTCGCGGCGATGCCGCCCGTCGCCAATATGCCCCAACGCACAGTCCCGCTCATGCCCCGCCCTCGATAGTGGGTTACGACCAGTCGGCCCGAGCTGAGAGCATAGATGCGGATTTCAACGATGTGGAGATGAAGCATGCCGGACAGCGGCGGAAGCCGGGCCCAGCGAGAGCAAGAGCACATACCTACGGCGGGAACCGGACAAGTGATCACCGGGCCCGCCGTTCCCGACCCCGCGCCGGGCCTCGACGGCCCGGCCCTTCCCGGTCTCACCGGCCTTCCGGTCGCCCCGGCAGCAGCCGTCCGGCGGACCGCGTTCCTGGTGACCCTGGTGCTGGGCGGCCTCACCGCGCTGCCGGCCCTGTCCATGGACATGTACCTGCCGGCGCTGCCCGACGTCACCGACGCGCTGCACGCCCCGGCCGCCACCGTCCAGCTCACGCTGACCGCCTGTCTCCTCGGCATGGCGCTGGGCCAGCTCGTCGTCGGCCCCATGAGCGACCGGTGGGGCCGCCGCGGACCGCTCCTGACCGGCATGGTCGTCTACGTCCTCGCCACGGCGATCTGCGCCATCGCCCCCAACGCCGAGATGCTCATCGGCTTCCGCCTCCTCCAGGGCCTCGCGGGCTCGGCCGGGATCGTGATCTCCCGGGCCGTCGTGCGTGACCTCTACGACGGCATCGACATGGCGAAGTTCTTCTCCACCCTGATGCTGATCTCCGGCGTCGCCCCGATCGTCGCCCCGCTGATCGGCGGACAGGTGCTGCGGATCACCGACTGGCGCGGTGTCTTCGTCGTCCTCACCGTCGTCGGCATCGCGCTGACCCTGGTCGTGTGGAAGAGCCTGCACGAGACGCTGCCGCAGGAGGAACGTCACACCGGCGGTGTCGCCGACGCCCTGCGCACCATGCGCGGCCTCTTCGCCGACCGCGTGTTCATCGGCTACACGATCGCGGGCGGCCTCGCCTTCGCGGCCCTCTTCGCCTACGTCAGCGCCTCGCCGTTCGTCATCCAGGAGATCTACGGCGCCTCGCCGCAGACCTTCAGCCTGCTCTTCGGCCTCAACTCCGTCGGCCTGATCGTCGTCGGCCAGATCAACGGCAAGCTCCTCGTCGGCCGGGTCAGCCTCGACCGGGTCCTGTTCGTCGGGCTCTGCGTGATCCTCGCCGCGGCCGTCGCGCTGCTGCTGATGACCAGCGGGGTCTTCGGCGAGGTGGGGCTCGCCCCCATCGCCGGCACGCTGTTCGTCCTGATGGCCGCGATGAGCCTCGCCCTGCCCAACACCAACTCCCAGGCGCTGATGCGCTCCAAGCACGCGGCGGGCTCCGCCTCCGCGCTGCTCGGTACCTCGTCGTTCCTCATCGGCGCGATCGCCTCGCCGCTGGTGGGCATCGCGGGGGAGGACACGGCCGTCCCGATGGCCCTCGTCCAGACCGTCTGCGCCGCCGCGGCCATGACCTGCTTCCTGGTGCTCTGCCGCCCCTGGGAGCGCCGCGGCCGCACCGAGGGCGGGCTGTGACACCCGCAGGACCCGCCTCCGCCCCGTGATCCGTACCGCACCGCTCCCGGATCACGGGGTGTAGGCCCCCGCACGGGCGGCCGGTCAGTCCGCGCGCGGGTAGCCGATCAGATGGGCCCGGTCCTCGCGGTCCGTGGTGCGGAAGATCCCGACACCGGTCGTCTCCGCGACCGGCAGCCGTACGTCCCGGGGAAGCGGTTCGTCCGCCCCGTCGACGAAGTCCACCACCACCGGCACCCCGCCCCCGGCCAGTGCCTCCTCGGCGTCCCGCACGCTCCGGGCGCCGTAGGCGATGCCGTCGTCCGTCACCGAGGCGAGCGTCACGTGGGACGAGCCGTCCTCGTCCTCCAGGCAGTACCCCTTCCTGGCCACCAGGTCGAACGCCAGGTTCCCGGCGATCAGGTAGTCGCCCGAGGGCGGCACCACCGCCTGCGGGTAGCGGCCGGGCTGTATGGCCGGACGGTGGCACTCGACCGACACCAGCGCCTTGCCGCTCGCCGCGTCGTGCACCGTCCACAGCTCGTGGGTCGCCGCCCGCTTCGAGGACTTCTCCGGCTGCCACTTCGCCAGCACCATCCCCGCCGCCACGGAGGTCGGCACCCCGGAGGCCGGGTCGGCGCCCTTCGGCGCGACGTCGCGGCTGTACCAGCCGCCCGGCACCCAGAACTCCCGTGCCCCGCCCACCAGCAGTCCCTGCCCGGTCTGGCCGATCACCTCCGTCAGCGTGCGGCAGGCGGTACAGCCCTTCGGGTACTTCAGCTCCGACGCCGCGATCTTCGACGTCCCGCCGGTCACCGGGTCGATCAGCGCCACGTTCGCGTCACCGTCGGAGACCACGATGTCCGGGCCACTCGCGGTGACGGCCGGAGCACCGCTCCACGGCAGCTCCACATGGTGACGGTCGCCGTCGGCCGCCGCGTACACGTCGATCGACAGGAACGTCTCCGACGGTGCGAGCCCGTCGCCCGCCTTCCCGTACGACCAGGTGACGAAGAAGTCCCGGTCCTGCCGGGAGACGGTCAGCAGCCGGGGGTAGCTCTCCGGGTCCAGCGACTGGCGGGCCTCGCCGCGCCACCCCAGCTTCCCGGTGGCCGTGTCCAGTGTGCGCACCCGGTAGCGCCGGTCCGCCGTGCGCTCCAGATAGGCCAGGGTGCCCGTCGGCCAGGAGAAGGCGATGTCCGGCGAGGCGCCGACGATCTCCCAGCCGCTCGCCGTCGTGTACTGCGGCGGCACGTCCAGCACGGTCCGCCCGGACACGGAGGGCGAGGGCTTGACCGACGGGGAGGCGGAGGACGCCGGAGCCGTGGCGCCCCTGCTTTTCGCGTCCGTGCCGGCCGTGCCGCCCTCGCCGCTCTCGCCGGAGGAGCCCCCGCAGGTCGCCAGCAGCAGAAGGAGCGCCAGGAAGACCACCCCGCCGACCAGAGTCAGTCGAACGATCCTCTGTCTCATGGGTCCCCCCGTTGGGCCGTCGCGGGTCTCGCGGCGGTCAGCGTAGCAACTGCCACATGGGCAAGCGGAGTTACCCGCATCCCCGTCGCGCACCCGTGACCGGACGGGTACGGCCCGCCGCCCGGGGCGTCCGCACGGCCTCCCCGGGCGACCTTAGAATTCCTCGGTGAACGACACCCTCCCCACCTCCGAAGCCCTGCGCGCGGCCCTCGCCGGTCTGCTCGACGGACTGCCGCCCAAGCAGGCGGCCCAGGCCGTCGACCGGCTGATCGCCAGCTACCGCGGGACGACACCGACCGACGCGCCGGTGCTGCGGGACCGGGCGGACGTCGTCGCCTACGCCGCGTACCGGATGCCCGCGACCTTCGAGGCCGTACGGGCCGCCCTGGACGCACTGCGCGAGGCCGCCCCGGAGTGGGCGCCGGCCACCCACACCGACGTCGGCGGCGGTACCGGCGCGGCGAGCTGGGCCGTCGCCGGGGCCTGGGACGGTACGGACACCACCGTCCTGGACTGGGCCGAACCGGCCCTCGCGCTCGGCCGCGAGCTCGCCGAGGCCGGCGGGCCCCCCGGGCTGCGGGCCGCCCGCTGGCAGCGCGCCCGGATCGGGTCCGCGCTGGAGCTGGCCCCCACGGACCTGGTGACCGTCTCCTACGTCCTCAAGGAGCTGACCCCCGCCGCCCGGACCGAGCTGGCCGACGCGGCGGCCGGTGCCGCGCAGGCCGTCGTCGTCGTGGAGCCCGGCACCCCCGACGGGTACGCCCGGGTGATCGAGGCGCGCGACCGGCTGATCGCCGCCGGGATGACGGTCGCGGCGCCCTGCCCGCACAGCTCCGCCTGCCCCATCGAGCCGGGCACCGACTGGTGCCACTTCTCCGCCCGGGTCAGCCGCTCCTCCCTGCACCGGCAGGTCAAGGGCGGGACGCTGAGCCACGAGGACGAGAAGTTCTCCTACGTCGTCGCGACCCGCTTCCCCGTCGAGCCTGTGGCCGCCCGGGTCACCCGCCGGCCCCAGATCCGCAAGGGCCAGGTCCTGCTGGAGCTCTGCACCCGGGACGAGGCCCTGCGGCGGGAGACCGTCACCAAACGCCACGGCGCGCTCTACCGGGCCGCCAGGGACACCGACTGGGGCGACGCCTGGCCGCCGCCCGAGCAGGACTGACCGGTGGGCGGGCGCGAGGGCCCGCCCACCGGACTGCCGGACCGCCTCACCGGTCCCGCAGCTCCTGGGTGCAGCACTTCACACTGCCGCCGCCCTTCAGCAGCTCGCTCAGGTCCATCGGCACCGGCTCGAAGCCACGGTCCCGCAGTGGCTCGAACAGCCCCGTCGCGGCCTGTGGCAGCAGCACGTGCAGGCCGTCGCTGACCGCGTTCAGGCCGAGCCCGGCGGCATCGGGCTCCCCGGCGATCAGGGCGTCCGGGAAGAGCCGGGCCAGCACGGAACGGCTGCCGGGGGAGAACGCGCCGGGGTAGTACATGATCTCGTCGGCCGCGTCGTCGAGCACGCAGAGCGCCGTGTCCAGGTGGTAGTAGCGCGGGTCCACCAGATCCAGCCCGATCACCGGCCGGCCGAAGAACTCCTGCGCCTCGTCGTGCGCGAGCGGACTCGACCGGAACCCCGTGCCGGCCAGCACGAAGGACGAGGTGACGGCGAAATCGCCCTCGCCCTCGTTGACGTGCTCAGGCTCGCGGAACTCCGTGTAACCGTGGAGCAGGAACCACTCCCGGTGCGCCTCGGCCTCGCCGTGCCGCTCCGGGTGCGCGAACCGCGCGCCCAGCACCCGCCCGCCGATCACGGTCGCCCCGTTGGCGGCGAAGACCATGTCCGGCAGACCGGGCAGCGGCGTCAGCTCCTCCACGGTGTGACCGAGAGCGCGGTAGCGGTCACGGAGGTCCTCCCACTGCGTCTGCGCCAGCGGCAGATCGACGGGCTTGGACGGGTCCATCCACGGGTTGATGGAGTAGGTGACCCGGAAGTGTTCCGGGGCGCACATCAGATAGCGACGAGGGGTGGCGTCACGGTGCACGGGGGCTCCTCACGAACGGCAGCCTCGGCTGCGGCACGGTGGGGTGCGCGCGGTCTGCGCGTGAGCCCATGGTGCGCCGTGCGGGCCCCGGTCCGCAGTGCGCCGATCGGGTGACGGTGGCCGGTCGCCGCGGACCGGGGCGCGGCGGCCCGGTTCCCGCCACGACGAGGGAGAATGCCCGTCGATCGCCCGGTTTCGGACGTGATGTCCCTCACTCGGGGCGGTGGTGTCCCGCCCCGTCGGTCAACTCTGGCCACCCGAGGCGCAGGATGGTGGGACCATGGACGGGTAACCGTGAGGTGAGGGGATAGATGGGCGCCGATTCCGGCCGCAACCGCGGCACAGAGGGCAAGATTTCCCAGTGGCTGCGGCGACGACCCAAGCAGCAGAGCGACGCCGACGGCTCGGCGGCCAGACTGGGCATGCTCCTGGCCGTCGCGGAGGCCGGGATGCCGATCTCGCCCGCCGCCCACCCGCTCGGACACCGATGTTCCTGCGAACGCATCGGATGCCCCACCCCCGCCCGCCACCCCGTGTCGTTCGCCTGGCAGACCCAGTCGACCACCGACCGCGCGCAGATCGAACGCTGGGCCGAGGGCCAGCCGCTGGCGAACTTCATCACCGCCACCGGGATGATCCACGACGTGCTGGACGTGCCGCTCTCGGCGGGCGTCAGTGCCCTGGAGCGGCTGCTCGACGGCGGCATCGACGTCGGACCCGTGGCCCGCTCCGGCGACGACCGGATGCTCTTCTTCACCGCCACCCGCGGCACCCCCGAGGACGAGGACGAGTGGTGGCCCTGCGAGCTGGACTCGCACCCCGAGACCATGGACGAGCACCCCGGACTGCGCTGGCACTGCCGCGGCAGCTACGTCCTGCTCCCGCCCGCCCGTCTCCCCGGTGAGCTCGACGTGCGCTGGGTACGCGGCCCCGAGCACCCGCTGCCGGACCCGCTGACCCTGCTGGAGGCGCTGACCGACGCCTGCGCCGTGTACGTGGACAGCGACGAGGCGAACGGCCTCGACCCGGCCGCCGTGGCCTGGCCGCTGGGCCGCTGAACGCCGGGACTCCGCAGGACCCGGGGCCCGTCGCCCGGGCACCGGCCGGCATGATCCCGGCCCGCGCCCCCTACTCGCCGGTCGCCGCGACCAGTCCCGGCAGCCGGTTCAGTACGGTGACCTTCGCGCCCCCGGCCGCGCCCCGCGCGGGTACGTACACCAGCTGGCTGGAGACGCGCTCCTTGGTGAGGGAGCTCTTCACCTCACCCGAGAGCAGCGCCAAGGTGTCCCTGTTCACCTCGGGCTTCAGCCCCTGGGCGGCCGTCTGGCGTTCGTAGTGCTTGCTGCTGAAGAAAACCAGCGCCCCGCCGTCCTTCGTCGCGAGCCCGAACGGGCGGAACGCGCCCTCGAGCGGGCGGTCGATGTACTGGTACGAGAACCCCGGCTTCTTCGTCGCCGCGCGGGCGGCCCGCCAGCCCGAGGTGGTCCCGCCCTCCGCGAACACGTCCGGTGCCCCGGTGGACAGGTAACCGGTGTACGAGGTACTCAAGTCCTCTGGCCGCACCGCGAGTTCGCCTCCCACGGCCTCGACGGGCTTCGCCAGCCCGTCCGCGTCCAGCGCGAACTCCGGTACCCGCGAAGGGGCAACGACCCCGAGATAGGGAACCTTCCACCGCGCGTCGGGGCCGGTCCGCTCGAAGACGAGCAGCCAGCGGGTGTCCTCGTCGCCTCCGTCCACGTCACGGTTGGAGTCGGTGTCCGCGAAGAAGTACCGCGGCCAGCCCGCCTTCTTCGGTACGACGTAGTGCGCGTCCGAGAGCTCCAGCGGTTTGTGCGCCGCCGCGGGGTCGTCGGTGTAGGTGGACCGGGCCTTCAGACCCGCCTGGTTGATCGCCCCGAGCGCACCCGTCACCTGCTCCGCGTCCAGCTTCGGATCGAGCGCGGCGTCCGCCGCGTTGTACGCCGTGAGGAAGTCCTGGAGAGCCTGGTCCGCCTCGGACTTCGTCGCCGCGGGCACCTGTTCCAGTTCCCCGTGCACCGTCACGCAGCCGCTCGCCGTCACGCCCAGTACCGTCGCCACCGCGAGTCCCGCCGCCGACCGACCCAGCCTTCTCATCCGTTGCCTTCTGCGCCTTCTGATCCGTCGTCCGCACTGACCGTTGGAACCCTACCGGGGCGAAGAAGCGCGCGAGGGCGAGGAGTCGATTTACGCCCGCCCGCAGGGTGCGGGGCCGCACGGGCCCGGCCGTGAACGGCCCGGTCCCGAACGGATGCTTGAATGCCGGTATGAGTGAATTCGACGTACCCGACGGCATCGACGTCCTGCGGGTGTTCTGCGCCCCCGACGGCCGGCACGGGAACGCCCTCGGTGTCGTGCGGGACGGCGACGACTATCCCGACGAGACCTCCCGCCAGGCGCTCGCCGCCGGACTCGGCTTCAGTGAGACGGTCTTCGTGGACGACCCGGAACGCGGCCGGGTGGACATCTGGACCCCGGGGCTCCGGCTGCCGTTCGCCGGGCACCCGCTCGTCGGCAGCGCCTGGCTGCTCGACCTGGAGGTCCTGGAACTCGAAGTGGGGGACGTGTTCGCCCGCCAGGACGGCGAGTTCACCTGGATCACCGCACGCCCGGAGTGGGCGCCGCCGAGGGAACTGGAGCGGTACGACTCCGCCGCCGAGGTCGACGCGCTGACCGGACCTCCGCCGGGCGAGGGCTGGCTGTACGTATGGGCCTGGGAGGACGAGGCGGCCGGCCGGGTGCGGGCGCGGGCTTTCCCGCGCCGCGACGACGGCATCGTGGAGGACGAGGCGACCGGAGCCGCCGCCCTGCTGCTCACCGCGCGGCTCGGCCGCGCGCTCAACATCACCCAGGGACGCGGCTCCCAGATCCTCACCGCGCCCGCACCGGACGGCACCGTCGAGATCGGCGGCCGCGTGGTGCTCGCCCACCGGGGCTGACCCGCGCGTGCAGGCGCGGGGGTGGCGGGAACGGCGACGGACCGGGCGGGGTGTGGCCGACACCCCGCCCGGCCCCGCCCGTCGGTCTCAGGCGCTGAGCGGGAAGGCCTCGCCCAGCTCGCGGAAGACGGCCGTGTTGAGTGCGCGGTACACGAACCACAGTTGCTCGGTGTAGCGGGTGTACGCGTCCACCCCCAGGCGTCCGCCGAGCATGTCTCCCATGAAGGTCGTGGTCTCCGCCTCCGTGTGCTGCTCGTGCGAGGCGGTGCGGATGACCGTGGAGAACGGGGTGACGGGGGCGGCGGGGGTGACGGTGCCGGCGGACGTGTCCAAGGCGGGCCTCCGGGGGCCGAGGGGACGGAAAACCGGGAAAGCGTGCGGCGCGTACGCGGCGGCCGGCGCCGCGTCGACCACCCCCCGATCCTCTTGCTTAGGTTTACCTAAGTCAATATGTTGCCGACGTGCTGTCGACAAACACCCCGTGCCCGGTGCGCGTTCCGAGCCCGTCCTCGCCCGGAAAGGCGCGCGCCCGGTGGCCCGGAAACGGAAAATCACCGGTCCCGGGCCACCGGGCGCAGTCGTGCCGCGGAGGTGTCCGACGGCCCCTTCGTGACACGCCTACGGCAGGGTGAGGATGTCCGCCCCGGTCTCCGTCACCACGAGGGTGTGCTCGAACTGGGCGGTCCGCTTGCGGTCCTTGGTGAGCACGGTCCAGCCGTCGTCCCACATGTCGTACTCGTGGGTGCCCAGCGTCAGCATCGGCTCGATGGTGAACGTCATCCCCGGCTTCATCACGGTGGTGGCGTGCGGGCTGTCGTAGTGCGGCACGATCAGGCCGGAGTGGAACGAGGTGTTGATGCCGTGCCCGGTGAAGTCGCGCACCACGCCGTAGCCGAAGCGCTTGGCGTACGACTCGATGACGCGACCGATCACGTTGATCTGACGCCCGGGGCGGACCGCCTTGATGGCCCGGTTCAGCGACTCCCGGGTGCGCTCCACCAGCAGCCGCGACTCCTCGTCCACGTCGCCGCAGAGGTACGTGGCGTTGTTGTCGCCGTGCACGCCGTTGATGTACGCCGTCACGTCCAGGTTCACGATGTCGCCGTCGCGCAGCACCGTGGTGTCGGGGATGCCGTGGCAGATGACCTCGTTGACCGACGTGCACAGGGACTTGGGGAAGCCGCGGTAACCGAGCGTCGACGGGTACGCGCCGTGGTCGACCATGAACTCGTGGGCCACGCGGTCCAGTTCGTCGGTGGTGACGCCCGGGGCGATGTGCTTGGCGGCCTCCTCCATCGCCTGCGCGGCGATCCGGCCGGCGACGCGCATCCGCTCGACGGTGTCGGAGTCCTGGATCTCCGGGCCTGTGTACGGGGTCGGGCCCGGCTTGCCCACGTACTCGGGGCGCCGGACATTTCCGGGTACGGAACGGACGGGAGAGATCTCCCCGGGTACGAGCAGCGACTGACCAGACATGTCAGCGAGTCTAACCAGCGCCCCTGGGGCAAGCTGGCCATGAGGAAAGGAGTCCCGATGGCCCTGTTCAAGAAGCGCACGGTCGGCAAACCGGGCGAGTGGTACTACTGCCTGGAGCACAAAAAGGTCGAGGAAGGACCCGAGTGCCCGGCGAAGGACCGCTTCGGCCCGTACGCCTCGCGCGAGGCCGCGCAGCACGCCATGGACACCGCGCAGGAGCGGAACCTGGAGTGGGACACCGACCCCAAGTGGCACGACCGCAACCGGCCCCCGGCCTCCTGAACCGGGGGCGGTGACCTCCCGGGTTCAGAACGCCGGCACCCCCGGGGCGGCGGGAGCGTCCGGGTCCGCCGGGGCGGCCGTCGCGGCGTCCCGGCGGCGTACGGCGTCCTCGTCGGTGGCGGAGTCGTACCCGAGCAGTTTCGGGAGCGCCGCCGTCAGCAGGGCCACCGAGGCGAGGCAGGCGACCCCGCCCGTCCAGACCGCGGAGCGGGTGCCCGTCCACCCCGCCATCGCGCCGGCCCGGACCTGGCCGAGCTGCGGCCCGACGCTGTAGGAGAGCACCTCGATGCCGGCCAGCCGGCCCCGCAGCTCCTCCGGGATGGTCTGGTTCCAGATCGCTGAGCGGCCCAGTCCGCTCAGCATGTCGCCCGCGCCCGCGACGGCCAGGCAGACCAGCACCGGCCAGACGCTGCCGAAGAGCCCCGCCCCCGCGATGGCCAGCCCCCAGGCGGCGGCCCCGAACACCACGAAGAGCCCGTGCCGCCGCACCCGGGAGGTCCAGCCGCTGGTCAGCCCCAGCACCAGCGAGCCCACCGACCCTGCCGCATACATCAGCCCCAGCGACCAGGGGGCGTCGAGGTCGTCGGCGAGGAACGGAAAGACCGTGTTCGGGAAGGCGAAGAACATCGCCGCCATGTCGATCGCGTACGTCCCCAGCAGCACCGGCCGGCTCCACGCGTACGCGGCACCCTCGGCGATCCCGCGCAGCGACGGCTTCTGCGCGTTCCGGGCGGGCGGCGCGGGGGTGAGCCGCAGGCAGAGGACGACCGAGACGGTGAAGGTGACGACGGTGACCGCGTACGCGGTGGCGTGCCCGGCGTAGGCGACGACCAGGCCCGCCAGGGCCGGCCCGGCGATCGCGCCCACCTGCCAGCGCAGGGCGTTCAGCGCGGCGGCGGCCGGCAGGTGCTCGTGCGGCACGATCCGCGCCAGCAGCGAGTCGAGCGCGGGCCGCTGGAGCCCCGCGAGCGCCGAGACACCCCCGGCCACGACGTACAGCGGCCAGAGCAGCGGGTCCGGCAGCAGCGCGTTGACCAGCAGGACCACCGCCAGCACCCCGAGCCCGGCCTCCGTGCCGAGGATGACCTTGCGGCGGTCCACGGCGTCCGCGAGCGCCCCGCCGTACAGCCCGAAGACCACCAGCGGCACGAGTTCCACCGCGCCCATCGCCCCGACCGCCAGCGGGGAGCCGGTCAGCTCCTTGATCTGGAGCGGCAGCGCGATCAGCGCCATGAAACTGCCGAAGTACGTGATCAGCCCCTGGCCCCAGAGCAGCCGGAAATCGGCGGAGGCGTGCCAGGGCGCGAGATCGGGGAGGGCGGCGCGGAGCATGCGGCGGGTACGGGGAGCGCGGCGGGGGCGCGGGACGTTCACGAGAGATCATGCTCCGGGCGCCCTGGGGTCGGGCGCAACCCCGTCTCACCCCTGAATACCCTCCCCACCAGCGAAGATGTCGACGCGCGGGAGCGTTTGGCGGGTGTGCGGAGGCAGAGCGGGCCGCTACCAGCGGGCCGGTGGCGGTGCGGTGAGCCGGTCCGCCAGCCGTGAGAGCCGGTCCCGGAAGGAGCGCCGCCCGTGCGCGGCCGGGCGCGCGGTCTCCCCGGCCGCCGCGCTCACCAGATGCTGCACGGTGTCCAGGTCCACGTCGTCCTCCTCGGTCACCACCAGGGCCTCGTGACCCAGCCCCCGCACCTCGGGATCGCCGCCGCCCAGCGTGAGGACGGTCGCCCCGGAACGCCGGGCGTCCCACACCCGTTCCAGCAGTCCGCCGTCCGGCCGCTCCGGCGCCACCAGCAGCAGCGTCTCGCCCCGCCCGGCCGCCTCGATCCGGCCCAGCCCCACGGCCAGATGCGCCGGATCGGCCGGCCGCACCCGGTGGCGTACCAGCGTGGGACTCAGCTCGGACAGCCCGGACCACGCCGCCTCGTCCACCAGGTGCGCCGCCAGGTGCCAGGGCTCGTACTCCTCCGTCCCGACCAGCAGCAGCCCGCCGCCCTGCGGGACCACGGACGAACGAAGGGCCCCGGCGAACCGGCGGGCCGCGCCCGGCCACTCGGTCCCGGCGAGCACCTCACGCAACAGCGCCACGCGCACGGCATCCATGGCCCGGCATCATGCAGCAGCCCGGGGGCGTTCCGCAGCCGGACACGGAAGGTGCACCCGTACGGGACCTGGGCGCACGGCGCGGGGGAGCGCCTTGGGAGCTCCGGTACTCCGCAGTAGTGTCGGCGCCATGACTACCCACGACAACGCCGGTGCGCCCAAGGCGCCCGCCAAGGACCCCTGGGACCTGCCCGACGTCTCCGGACTCACCGTCGGCGTGCTCGGCGGCACCGGACCGCAGGGCCGCGGACTCGCCTACCGGCTCGCCCGCGCAGGACAGCGCGTGACCATCGGCTCCCGCGACGCCGCCCGCGCCGCCGAGGCCGCCGCCGAACTCGGACTCGGCATCGAGGGCGCCGACAACGCCGCGTGCGCGCTCCGCAGCGACATCGTGATCGTCGCCGTGCCGTGGGAGGGCCACGCCAAAACCCTGGAATCGCTGCGCACGGAACTGACGGGCAAGCTCGTCGTCGACTGCGTCAACCCGCTCGGCTTCGACAAGAAGGGCGCCTACGCCCTCAAGCCGGAGGAGGGCAGCGCCGCCGAACAGGCCGCCGCCCTGCTGCCGGACTCCCGCGTCACCGCGGCCTTCCACCACCTCTCGGCGGTGCTGCTCCAGGACGCCTCGATCGACGAGATCGACACCGACGTGATGGTGCTGGGCGAGGCCCGCGCCGACACCGACATCGTGCAGGCCCTCGCCGGCCGGATCGCCGGCATGCGCGGCGTCTTCGCCGGACGGCTGCGCAACGCCCACCAGGTCGAGTCGCTGGTCGCCAACCTGATCTCGGTCAACCGCCGGTACAAGGCACACGCGGGACTGCGCGCCACCGACGTGTGACCCGCGGATCGTGTGACCGGTGGATCGGTGATCCGTAGATCGTTACGGGACACCGGCGGGACGCCCCCCACCCGCGGCGGAACGGAACGGGGCATGAGGGACACTGGACGGGACCGCGCACCACCCCGGACAGGAGCCGCCCCCATGCCCCGCATCGCCCTCTACCCGCTCGTCGTCTGCGTCCTCGCCGTCGTCGCCGCGGTGGTCTCCTTCGCCCAGGGCAGCCTGCTCGGCATCCTCTGGGTGCTGGTGGCGGGGCTCTCCTCCAACATGACCCTCTACTACGTGCGCCGTCACCGCGCGACCACCGAAAGCTGACCGCCGGGTCCGCGCGGGCGGCAGGGCGCCGGGGCCAGGGGGTACGCCCTTTTTTACCCGGACAGTGCTGCCGACAGCGCCTCGCAGCGGGGGTCCTGCTGGTCGGTGAACGCACGCCAGAAGCGGTAGAGGTCCTGCCCGCAGTACCTCTCGAAGTCGCTCACCCCGAGCCCCCGCAGCAGCGCGTCCACGGCGTCGAAGAACGCGCCGTTCACGGCCGGCACCCACAGCAGCGCGAACACCGCGATCAGCCCGAACGGCGCGAAGGGCTCCACCTGGCGCCGTACCCGGTACGACAGCCAGGGCTCGATCACCCCGTACCCGTCCAGCCCCGGCACCGGTACGAAGTTCAGGATCGCGGCCGTGACCTGGAGCAGCGCCAGGAACGCCAGCGCGAACCGGAACGCCATCGGCACCCCTTCGAGACCGCCCAGCCAGAACGGCGCCGTGCAGACGACGGCGAACAGGACGTTCGTCAACGGGCCCGCCGCCGAGATCAGGCTGTGCCGCCAGCGGCCCCGGATACGGCCCCGCTCGATGTAGACGGCGCCGCCGGGCAGCCCGATGCCCCCCATGATCACGAAGAGCACCGGCAGCACGATGCTGAGCAGCGCGTGCGTGTACTTCAGCGGGTTGAGCGTCAGATAGCCCTTCTCCGCGATCGAGATGTCCCCGCTGTGCAGCGCGGTCCGGGCGTGCGCGTACTCGTGGAGGCAGAGCGAGACGACCCAGGCACCCGTGACGAACAGGAAGACGGCGAACCCGGTCTCGGCGAACCCCGTCCACACGGCCGCCCCGGCGGCGGCCGTCACGGCGGCGATCCCGAGGAAGATCGGGCTGATGCGCCGGTCGCGGCGGCTGATCCCAGTGGTCATGCGACGAGAGTAGGCGCACCGGCCCCGGCTCAACGGCCGCTTTCAACTGCCGGGCGGGTGCGCGGTGGTTGCCGCTCCGGACGCCGGGAGCCCGCTCGGGGGTTGTCGCGGACGACCCCTCCCGCGCGTAAAGCGACCGGGCCGCGACGGAGGGTGACTCCGACGGCTCGCGAGCTATCGGAATATATCGGGTGCCTGTGCGAGTCCCGATTCCCTTCACGGACAATGGGCCCGTGCGCTACTGCATCCTCGGTACGACCCAGGTACTTCGCGACGACGGCACGGCCGTCGCCCTCGGCGGGGCACGGCTGCGCGCCCTGCTCACCGTGCTCGCCCTGAGCCCCGGCCGAGCGGTCCCGGTGACGGTGCTCGTGGACGAGGTCTGGGACGGTGACCCGCCCGCCGACGCGCCGGGCGCGGTCCAGGCGCTCGTGGGGCGGCTGCGCCGGGCGCTCGGCCGGGACGCCATCGCCTCCGACGAGAACGGTTACCGTCTCGCCGCCGAACCCGACGCCGTGGACCTGCACCGGTTCGAACGGCTGACGGGCGAGGGGAGCCGGGCCTTGGAGTCCGGTGACGGCGTGAAGGCGCTCGAAGCCCTCGACACGGCGCTCGCGCTCTGGCGCGGCCCCGCCCTCGCCGATCTGCCCGACCGCACCGCCGTCGCCGCCCGCTGGGAGGCCCGGCGGCTCGCGGCCCGCCGCGCCCGGGGCGGCGCCCACCTCGCGCTCGGCCGCGCCGAGGAGGCGCTGCCCGAACTGGTCGCGCTCTGCGCCGACCACCCGCTCGACGAACCGCTCCAGGCGCTCCGCATCCGGGCCCTGCACCACGCGGGCCGCACCGCCCAGGCCCTCGCCGCGTACGAGGAGGTGCGCACCCTGCTCGCCGCCCGGCTCGGCACCGACCCGGGCGCCGAACTGCGCGCGCTGCACACCGAGTTGCTGCGCCACGACAGTGCCCCGCCGGCCCGCCCCGTGGCGGGCGCCGCCCGCCCGGGACATGCCGGTGACCGCCCCGCCATCCAGGCCCGCCCGCTCGGCCCCGACGTCCGGACGCCCGCGAGCGGCGTCCCGGACGTCCGTACCCCCGCCGCCCCGGCGGCCTTGCCGCCGTTGCGTACGCCGTCCGGCAACCTCAGGGCCCGGCTCACCAGTTTCGTCGGCCGCGAGGCGGACATCGCCGCACTGCGCGAGGACCTCGACCGGTCCCGGCTGGTGACGCTCCTCGGCCCCGGCGGCGCGGGCAAGACCCGGCTCTCGCAGGAGGCGGCCGAGACCGTCGCCGGCAACTGGCCGGACGGCGTGTGGATGGCCGAACTCGCCCCCGTGGACGACCCCGAGGCCGTGCCCGAAGCGGTGCTCTCCGCGCTCGACGCCCGGGAGACCGTGCTGCGCGGCGCCGGGGCCGAGGAGATGCGCGTCGCTGAAGGAGGCACCGCGAGCCCCCTCGTACGCCTCACCGAGCACTGCGCGCGCCGCCGGATGCTCCTGCTGCTCGACAACTGCGAGCACGTCGTCGGCGCCGCCGCCGCGCTCGCCGACCACCTCCTCGCCCGCTGCCCCGACGTCACCGTCCTCGCGACGAGCCGCGAACCCCTGGGCGTACCGGGCGAGTTCGTCCGCCCGGTCGAACCGCTGCCGGACCCCACGGCGCTCCGCCTCTTCGAGGAGCGCGGCCGCGCCGCCCGGCCCGGCTTCCGGAGCGACGCGGACCCGGCGACCGCCGCGGCCGGCGCCGAGATCTGCCGCCGCCTCGACGGACTGCCCCTCGCCATCGAACTCGCTGCCGCACGGCTGCGGATGCTCACCCCCCGGCAGATCGCCGACCGGCTCGACGACCGCTTCCGGCTGCTCTCCAGCGGGAGCCGCACCCTGCTGCCGCGCCAGCAGACCCTGCGCGCCGTCGTCGACTGGTCCTGGGACCTGCTCGACACCGCCGAACGCGCCGTACTGCGCCGGATGTCGGTCTTCGCCGGCGGCTGCTCCCTCTCCGCCGCCGAGGACGTCTGCTCGCTGCGCGCGGGCGACACCGGCCGTGCCGGTGACACCGGCAGTGCGGGGCGTGCGGAAGAGGTCGACTTCCGCGACGTCGCCGTCCTCCTCGGTTCACTCGTCGACAAGTCCCTCGTCGTCGCCGAGGAGTCGGGCGACGGCGAGATGCGCTACCGGCTGCTGGAGACCGTGGGGGAGTACGCCTCCGAGCGCCTGGACGAGGCGGGCGAGCGCGCCGCCGTCGACCGGTGCCACCTCGTGTACTACCGCGAGCTGGCGCGTACCGCCGGTCCCCGGCTGCGCGGCGCCGGACAGCGGGCCGCCCTGGAGCTGTTCCGGCGCGAGTACGAGAACCTGCGCACCGCCTTCCGGCACGCGGCGGCGCTGGAGGACGAGCAGGAGTGCCTCTGCATCATCCTGTCCATGGGCTCGTACTGGATGCTGCGCGATCTGCGCGACGAGGCCCGTCAGTGGGCCGACACGGCGGCGGCGCTGGGCCCCGACCCGTTCGCCCCGCCGGGTTCGCCGGCGCCCCCGCTGCACGAGCGGTGTACGGACAGTCCGCCGCCCATGGAGCCCGACCAGCTCATGGAGGCGCGGCGCGGGGTGCGGCTCATCCAGATCGCCAACATGGACCACGAGATGGACCTGTGGATGACCGAGGAGAGCATGGAGCGGCTCCGGATCATCGCCCGGACCTACACCCCGGGCCAGCCGCAGACCTGCCGCTCGCCCGGATCGCTCTGGGTCTTCGCCGTCATCCTCACCGGCGAGCGGCACGAGCTGTACGAGGTGATGGACGAGACCGTGCGCACCTGCCGTCAGTACGGCTATGAATGGGAGTTGGGCTCGGCGCTCCAGATGCGGGCCAACCTCCTTGCCAACCAGCCCGATTCGACCCAGGAAGCCCGGGTGGACGCGGACGAGAGCCTGGAGATCTTCACCCGGCTGCAAGACGCCTGGGGTTCCGCCGAGGCACTGGCCTCGCGCGGCGAGGCGAACGAGCAGGCGGGCAAGTACCAGGAGGCCGCCGAGGACTACCTCGCCGCCATGGCGTACGCCGAAGAGCTCGGCGCGCAGTCGCAGGTCGCCGTGTTGCGCACCCGGTACGCGAACATCCTCGCGGAGACCGGGCGGGAGGAGGCGGGGGAGGCCATCCTCCGCGAGGTCATCGACATGGACCGGACGAGCTCCGGCCACGAGGCGACGCCCTTCGCCCGGATGCACCTGGGCATGCTCCTCGGCCGCACCGGGCGGATCGCGGAGGCGCGTGTCCAGATGGAGCTGCTGGCGGCGGAGTTCCACTCGCAGACGCTGGCCATCTTCGAGGGCTTCGTCTTGGGTGTGGTGGCCTGGCTGGACAACGAGGAGGGGCAGTACGGGCGCGCCCTCGGCCGGGCGATCAATGCGGTGGAACGGGCGAACGACCGGCTGGCGCAGATGGTCGCACCCCAGATGACCTCCATCCACCTGGTGACGGCGGCCTGGGCGCTGGCGGGGCTCGGCGGGGAGCGGCGCGGCCGGGACGCCGCCCTGGTGCTCGGCGCGCAGGCCGCCCACCTCTCCCGTAAGCACGTGCCCACCATGGTGGAGCGGCAGAACCTCGCCCGCGCCGAGCGAGCGGCGCGCGCGGCGATCGGGGACGCTGCCTTCGAAGCGGCATACGCGGAGGGCGGCGACCTCTCGCTGGATGAGGTCACCGCCCTGGCGGCCGCGCACAACAGCTGATGCCGCGCGTCCGCCGTACGCCCGGCTCCCGGACGGACGGCGGACGCGGGGCCCCGGCCGTCAGCTCGCCTTGCGGAACTTGGCGACCGCGAGCGGCGCCATCACGACGGTGATGACGCCGGCCCAGGCGAGAGTCACCCAGACCGAGTGGGCGATCGGGCCGCCCATCATCAGGCCGCGCGCCGCGTCGGCGAGGTTCGACAGCGGGTTGTACTCGGTGAACGTCTGGAGCCAGCCCGGCATCGTCTGGGTCGGCGCGAAGATGGAGGATCCGAACTGCAGGGGCATCAGCACCAGCATTCCCGTCGCCTGGACCGCCTGGGCCGTCTTCATGGCCAGCCCGAGCAGGATGAAGATCCACATGATGGCGGCACCGAACACCGCCGAGAGCGCGACCGCTTCGAGCAGACCGAGGAACGAGGTCTGGAGCTCCATGCCGAGCGCGAAGCCCATCACCAGCAGGATGACGGTGGCGACCATCATCCGGCCCAGCTCCACCACGATCTTCGCGATCAGCACCGAGGACCGGGCGATCGGCATCGTGCGGAACCGGTCCATGACGCCCTTGCGGAAGTCGTCGTTGACCCCGGTGCCCACGGCGGAGGCGATGTTCATCCCCATCATGGCCATCAGCCCGGGGATCAGGTAGTTGAGGTACTCCTCACGGCCGCCGCCGAGGGAGCCGCCGACCGAGCCGCCGAAGACGTACGTGAACAGCAGCGTGAAGATGACCGGCATCAGCAGCGCGTCGAACATCGACTCGGGGTCTTTTTTGATCTGGAGCAGGTTGCGCCGGGTCAGCGCCCCGATGTGGCGCAGGTTGGCGCGCAGCCCGATCTTCCCCTCGTCGCTCACGGGCCGGACCGGCGCCTGGTCGGTGGGGGACTTCGTCAGCGTCGTCGTACTCATGCGGCGACCTCCTCGTCGGTCGGAGCGGCGGCGGACGTGGACTTGCCGCCGGTGATGGCGAGGAAGACCTCGTCCAGGCTGGGCAGTGCGGTGGCGACATGGGCGAGCGAGAAACCCCGGGTGCCCAACAGGCCGATGACGGCGGTCAGTTGCCCGTCGGTCAGGATCGGTACGTACAGCAGGCCCTCGTCCGGGACCGCCTGTGCGCCGGCGACCCCGTCGAGGCCGGCCTCGTGGAGGGCGCGCGCCATCGGCTGCAGGTCGGCCGGGTCGGACGGGCGGATCTGGAGGGTCCGGCCGCCGACCTTCGCCTTCAGCTCGTCGACCCCGCCGCGGGCGATGATGCGGCCCTTGTCGATCACCGTCAGCTCGCTCGCGAGCTGCTCGGCCTCTTCCATGTACTGGGTGGTGAGCAGCACGGTCGCCCCTTCGGCGACCATCCGCTGCACCTCGTCCCAGACCTCGTTGCGGGTACGGGGGTCGAGCCCCGTCGTCGGCTCGTCCAAGTAGAGGACGGCCGGGCGGCCGATCATGGAGGCGGCCAGGTCGAGCCTGCGCCGCATGCCGCCGGAGTAGTCCATCGCGGGGCGGCGGGCCGCCTCGGTGAGCGAGAACCGCTCCAGCAGCTCGTCGGAGCGGCTGCGGGCCTCCTTGCGGGAGAGGTCGAGGAGCCGGCCGATCATGTAGAGGTTCTCCCAGCCGGAGAGTTTCTCGTCGACGGAGGCGTACTGGCCGGTCAGGCCGATGGCGCGGCGCAGCTGCCGGGGCTGCCTCACCACGTCGTAGCCGGCGACCGTCGCGTGGCCCGCGTCGGGCACGATGAGCGTGGAGAGGGCGCGCACGAGCGTCGTCTTGCCCGCGCCGTTCGGACCGAGAACACCGAGCACGGTGCCCTCGCGCACGTCGAGGTCGACACCGTCCAGTGCCTTGGTGGTGCCGTAGTGCTTCACCAGCCCCCGTACTTCGATGGCGATTCCGCGCCCGGGGTTCATGTCGTTTCGCGTCATGTCCACCATGGGACCAGAGGCGGCCGACAGTTCGCCGATATATCGCCGACAAGCAGGTGTCGGTCCGCCGACAGGCATGCGTCAGCCCGCCGATGGGGGATGTCGGCGGGCTGACGGTGGTGCCGGAGGTGGCTGTGTGGCCGGCGGTGCGGGTGGGACCCGTACCGCCGGGCGACGGAGTGGGCGGGCGGCGTGCGTGGGCCGGGCCCGCCCGTGCCGTCAGTGGAAGGTGTGCTCGGGGGCCGGGAACGTGCCGCCGACGACCTCGCCCGCGAATTCCTTCGCCGCGTCGCCCATGACCTGGCGCAGGTTCGCGTACTGCTTGGTGAAGCGCGGCACCTTGCCGCCGGTCAGCCCCACCATGTCGGTGTAGACGAGCACCTGGGCACTCGTCCCGGCGCCGGCGCCGATGCCGACGGTGGGGATGTGCAGGGTGCGGGTGACCTCGGCCGCCAGCTCGGCCGGGACCAGCTCCAGGACGACCGCGAACGCCCCCGCGTCCTGCACGGCCTTGGCGTCCCGCAGCAGCTTGTGCGAGGCCTCCTCGCCGCGCCCCTGCACCCGGTAGCCCATGGCGTTGACCGACTGCGGGGTGAGGCCGATGTGGGCCATGACCGGGATGCCGGACTCGACCAGCAGCCGGATCTGCTCGTAGCTGCGCTCGCCGCCCTCCAGCTTCACGGCACCGACCCCGGCCTCCTTGACCAGCCGGGTGGCGTTGCGGAGCGCCTGTACAGGACCCTCCTGGTACGAACCGAAGGGCAGGTCGCCGACGACCAGGGCGCGCTTGGTGCCCCGTACGACGGCGGCCGACAGCATGGTGATCTCGTCCATCGTGACCGGCACGGTGGTCTCGTAGCCGAGGTGACAGTTCCCCATGGAGTCGCCGACGAGCAGGACCGGGATGCCGGCCTCGTCGAAGACGGACGCGGTCATCGCGTCGTAGGCGGTCAGCATGGGCCACTTCTCACCGCGCTCGGACGCGGCGGTGATGTCGTGGACGGTGATGCGACGGGTGCTCTTGCCCCCGTACAGCGTCTTGCCGCTGTCGGAGGGGGAGGGCCCGGCGGGGTGGGCAGACTGATTCTGCGCAGCGTTGAGCGACATGGCCAACGGCTCCTTCGTCATCTCGAGGCGCCCTGACGGCGTCCCCGGATCCCTTCCATGGTGGCATCCCCCGGTGGTGCGCGTGAAGTGGGCCCGCGGCTCGCCTTCCGGGGGATCGTCCGGTGCGCGCGGCCGTGCCGGGGGAGGCGTACCTTGTCCGCGGCGGCAAAGAGTAAAGACTTTACAATACGAGACGGTCTCGTATTGTAATTGGGTTACGCTCTTCCCCATGTCCATACCGTCCGGCGCTCCTGCCGCCGTGTCCCATGTCCCGGAGGCGGTCCACCGCCGCCGTTGGGCCATTCTCGCCGTGCTCATGTTCAGCCTGCTCATCGTGGTGCTGGACAACTCGATCCTGAACGTCGCCGTGAAGACGATCGCCAGTCCCGCGCCGGACGGAATCGGCGCCACCCAGAGCGAGCTGGAGTGGGCGATCAACTCCTACACGCTCGTCTTCGCCGGCCTGCTCTTCACCGCCGGACTCCTCGGTGACCGGCTCGGCCGCAAGCGGGTGCTGCTCTTCGGCATCTCCGTCTTCGTGGTGGGCTCCGCGCTCGCCGCGTTCTCCGACTCGCCGGGCCAGCTCATCTCCTGGCGCGCGGTGATGGGCCTCGGCGCCGCCTTCGTGATGCCGGCCACCCTCGCCATCCTGATGAACGTCTTCGAACCCGACGAGCAGCCCCGTGCCATCGGCATCTGGGCCGGCGGCGTCGGCCTGGGCATCGCCATCGGCCCGATCACCGGCGGGCTCCTGCTGGAGCACTTCTGGTGGGGCTCGATCTTCCTCGTCAACGTACCCGTGGGCCTCGTCGCGCTGGTCGCGATGGTGATCCTCGTACCGGACTCGCGCGACCCGAAGCCCGGCCGGCTCGACCCGGTGGGCGTCGTGCTCTCCATCGTGGGCCTCGTCCTGCTCGTCTTCGGCATCATCCGGGGCGGCGAACTCGCCGACTTCACCGACCTCACGGTCCTCGCCCCGGTCCTCGGCGGCGTGGTCGTCCTGATCGCCTTCGTCCTGTACGAGAAGCGCACCGAGCACCCCGCGCTCGACGTCTCCCACTTCAAGAAGCCGGCGTTCTCCGCCGCCGTCGCCGCCATCGCGCTGGTCTTCTTCGCGCTGATGGGCGTCACCTTCTTCTCCGCCTTCTACCTCCAGAGCGTGCGCGGCTACAGCGCGCTCCAGTCCGGGCTGCTGGTCCTGCCGCTCGCCGCCGCGCAGATGATCTTCTCGCCGCGTGCCCGGATCGTCGTCCAGCGCTTCGGCGTACGGGCGGTCTGCACCGTCGGCCTGATCCTGGTCGCCGCGGGGCTCTCCGCCTTCGCGGTCTTCGACGCCGACACGCCCGTCTGGGTGCTCTGCGTGGTCTTCTTCGTCCAGGGCGCCGGGATGGCGCACATCATGCCGCCGGTCACCGTCGCCATCATGCAGGCGCTGCCCCGCGAGAAGGCGGGCGCCGGCTCCGCCATCAACAACACCTTCCGTCAGGTCGGCGGTGCGCTCGGCATCGCGGTGCTCGGCTCGGTGCTCTCCACCGTCTACCGGGGCGACATCGAGGGGCACCTCTCGGCCGTACCGGCCGGCGCCCGGGACGTCGCGGGTGAGTCGATCGAGGCCACGCTCGGCGTCGCCGCGAAGCTCGGCCCGGCCGGCAAGCCGCTCGCCGCGGCGGCCTCCGACGCCTTCATCAACGCCATGCACGTCGCCGCCCTCGGCTCCGCGGCCATCGCACTGGTCGGCGCCGTGGTCGTGGCGCTCTTCCTGCCCGGCAAGTCAGCCGCCGCACCCCGGCCGCAGGCCCCCGGGCAGCCCGCACCCGTCCCGGCCGAACAGGGCCGCAAGGGCTGATCCCCGTGAACCGGCCCGAGCCCCCGCAGGCGTACGCCCGGGGGCTCGGGCCTTCGCGCGGTCCACGGCGGTGACCGGTGGTGACCTGGCCGCGACCGCGCCGGGGGCCGGCGGGAGGGAAGGGTTCCGTTCGGCGAGAATTGGTGCAGCGGTCGTACGGGCGAGGAGAGGCGGACATCAGGTGCGGCATCAGCAGCACGGGCAGGGCCTGGAGCAGGACCCGGCCCGGGGGCGGGCCGGGGGATCGGCCTGGGAGCCGGAGCACACACGGGGGCACGACCACGACCGGGGTCCGGGCCGCCCCCGCAGCGCCGCCGTCGAACGGGCCATCCTGGACGCCGTCGTCTCCCTCCTGGAGGAGGGCGAACCGCTCGCCGGGCTCTCCATCGAACGCATCGCGCGTACCGCCAAGGTCGGCAAGGCCACCATCTACCGCCGCTGGGACGGCAAGGAGGAACTCTTCCTCGACGTCCTGCGCGACATGGAAGAGCAGGACCCCGTCGTCTCCGGCACCGCCGGGCTCGCCGATCTGCGCGTCCTCATGGAGGCCCAGCGCACCAGAGGACTGGCCCAGCGCTCCTCCGTCCTGCTGCACAACGTGTTCGCGCAGATGAAGAGCCACCCCAGGCTCTGGACCGAGTACCAGAACACCGTCATCGCGCCGCGCCGGGCCGCGATGGCCGCCGCGGTCCAGCGGGCCGTCGACGCCGGCGAACTGCGGGCCGACCTCGACGTGGACCTGATGGACGACCTGTTCATCGGCGCGATGCTCGTACGGACCCTGCACCGCCGCGACGCACCGCTGCCCGAGGACCTGGTCGACCGGGTCATCGCCGCCCTGACGCAGGGCCTGGGGCCGGTATCCGGCGCCTCCGCCGCGTCCGGCGCCTCCGCCGCGTCCGGCGCCTCCGCGGCGCCCGGCCCGTCCGACGCGCCCGGCGCCTCCGGCGGCCGCTGATCCCCGCGCCCCCGCCGCCACCGCGCCCGGTCCGGCCGGCCCGTCCGAGCACGCGCCGGAGGGCACCGGCCGGAAATGAGGGGCCCGTCACACGGGCGGACGGCTCGGCACAAAGCGGAACCCATGCTCCCGTTCCGGTCGTCCTCCTCTCCGTGCCGTCGACGCGGGCGGCGGGAAAAGGGCCTCCGATCCCCTAGGGTCGGGGGCGCGGCGACATGCAGGGCAACGCAGTGAGGAAGCGCGATGGTGCAGGCGTACGGAGCGGAAACCGGCAACGACAACGCGGAGCCGCCGCGCGCCGACTCCCGGCTCCGGACCGGGCTGGCCCGTCTGAAGGCGGACCGGGGGATCTGGCGGCGCGGAATCCTGCTCGCGGTCTGCTCGGTCCTGGTGACCCTGGTGATGGTCTTCCACGCGGAGATCCCGAACCGGCTCGGCAACCTCGGCAGCCTCACCGAGACGTTCCTGCCGTGGATCGGTGTCGCCCTCCCGGTCCTGCTCCTCCTCGGCCTCGTACGGCGTTCCGCGACGGCGCTCGTCGCCCTGCTGCTGCCCCTCGTGGTGTGGCTGAATCTCTTCGGTGGTCTGCTGCTCGACGACAAGTCCGGCCCCGGCGGCGACTTCACCGTCGCCACCCACAACGTGAACGCCGGCAACCCCGATCCCGCCGGGACCGCGGAACAGGTGGCGGGCTCCGGCGCGGACGTGGTGGCGCTCCAGGAACTGCCGAGCGGCCAGGTCGCCGCGTACGAGAAGGCGCTCAAGGCCCCCTACCCGTACCACTCGGTCCAGGGCACCGTCGGCCTCTGGAGCAAGTACCCGCTCAGCAACACCCGCCCCGTGGACATCAAGATGGGCTGGGTCCGTGCCATGCGCTCCACCGTGACCGCCCCCGGCGGCAAGGTCGCCGTGTACGTCGCCCACCTGCCGTCCGTCCGCGTCAAACTGCACGCCGGGTTCACCGCCAACCAGCGCGACAACAGCGCCGACGCCCTCGGCGAGGCCATCTCCGACGAACCGCTGAGCCGGGTCGTCCTCCTCGGCGACCTCAACGGCACCATGAACGACCGCGCCCTGCGGGCCGTCACCTCGCAGATGCGGTCCACCCAGGGCGCCGCCGGAGACGGCTTCGGCTTCAGCTGGCCCGCCGCGTTCCCGATGGCCCGGATCGACCAGATCATGGTGAGGGGCGTGGAGCCGATGTCCTCGTGGACGCTCGCCGCGACCGCCAGCGACCACCTCCCGATCGCCGCCCGCGTCCAGCTCTGACCCGTGTCCGGTGCGCCGTGGGCCGTCTCCGCCCCGTCACGGCCCCGGCCGGCGCATCCTCACCGACGCCAGGACCGAACTTCGCCGAAACGACCCGTTCACCTCCGGGAACGGATCATCTGCCACACTTTGTTCAGGCTGATGACCTGAGCATGCCCGGCAGAGCCGCCGTAGCATCGTGGGTCCGTCTCTTCGACCTCTTCCCACCCTCTCCCCGCCCGGTCCGCGCGCACGTCCGCGCGGCCGACCGCTGCGCCGCGTCCCCGTACGGGCACCACGTCCGCCCCGGACGCAGGCGCGCCCTCCTGCTGAAAGGTTCCTTCCCCATGCCTCTGGCCTTGCTCGCCCTGGCTGTGAGCGCCTTCGGCATAGGCACCACCGAGTTCGTGATGATGGGGCTGCTGCCCAATGTCGCGGACGACCTGGGCACCTCGGTGCCCACCGCCGGTTACCTCGTCTCCGCCTATGCGATCGGTGTCGTGCTCGGCGCCCCGCTGCTCACCGCTCTCGGCTCCCGCATCCCGCGCAAGCGGATGCTCCTGCTGCTGATGTCGCTCTTCATCCTCGGCAACGCGGCCTCGGCCTTCGCCCCCGGCTTCGGCTGGCTCGTCGCGGGCCGCCTGATCGCGGGCCTTCCGCACGGCGCATTCTTCGGCGTGGGCGCGGTCGTCGCCGCCCGACTGGTCCCGGAGGACCGTCAGGCGCGGGCCGTCGCCACCATGTTCCTCGGCCTGACCGTGGCCAACATCGTCGGCGTACCGGCCGCGACCATGCTCGGCCAGCACCTCGGCTGGCGGGCGACGTTCGTCGTGGTGGCCGTGATCGGACTGGTCGCGCTGACCGCCCTGGCCCGGCTGATCCCGCAGATCCCCGTCGCCGAGCACCAGGACGTACGCCACGAACTGCGCGCGCTCCGCAACCGCCAGGTGATCCTGGGTCTGCTCACCGCCGTCTTCGGCTTCGCGGGCGTGTTCGCCGTGTACTCGTACCTCTCGTCCATCACCACCGAGTCGATGGGCTTCGGCGAGTCCTCGGTCACCCTCGTGCTGGCCCTGTTCGGCATCGGCATGACCTTCGGCGCGCTCGCCGCCGGACCGCTCACCGACCGTGCGCTGCGGCCGACGCTCTTCGGCTCGCTGGGCGCGCTCACCGTCGTCCTGCTGCTCTTCCCGCTCACGGTGCACGTGAAATGGCTGGCGCTGGTGATGGTGGTGCTGCTCGGAGCGGTCGGCTTCATGACGACGACCCCGCTCCAGATGCTGGTGATGCGCAAGGCGAAGGACGCTCCCACGCTGGCCTCCGCCTCCAACCACTCGGCGTTCAACCTCGCCAACGCGGGCGGCGCCTGGCTCGGCGGCGCGGCCATCTCGGCGGGCTGGGGCTGGACCTCGCCCGCACCGGTCGGCGCCGCGCTCGCCGTCGTCGGCCTCGGCATCGCGGTCACCGCGACCCTGCTGGACCGCGACCGCACACCCTCGCGGGTCGTCGCGGGACGTACGGGAGAGACCGACGCCGTGGCCGATCGACAGGCCGACCGGCCGACGGTACGGAGCGCGCGGGGGGAGTAGACGGGGTGCCGGGGTGGGGGCGTCGGGACAGCGCCCCCACCCCCGCTACGGGAGCTGCTTCGAGGGAGCCTCGCGCCACTGGTTGGTGACGGGCAGCCGCCGGTCCTTGCCGAACCCCTTCGGCGAGATCTTCGTACCCGGCGGGTACTGCCGCCGCTTGTACTCGGCGGCGTCGACCATCCGCAGCGTCCGCGTCACCAGCTCCTCGTCGAAGCCCGCCGCGACGATCGCGTCCCGGCCCTCGTCCCGGTCGACGTACCGCTCCAGAATCCGGTCCAGCACCTCGTAGTCGGGCAGCGAGTCGGTGTCCACCTGACCCGGCCGCAGTTCCGCGCTGGGCGGCTTGGTGATCGACGCCTCCGGGATCGGCGGGGTCTGCCCGCGCTCCTCGGCGGCCCGGTTGCGCCACCTCGCCAGCCGGAAGACCGACGACTTGTAGACGTCCTTGATCGGTCCGTACGCCCCGACCGAGTCCCCGTAGAGCGTCGAATACCCCACCGCCAGCTCCGACTTGTTGCCGGGGGCGAGCACGATCCGGCCCTCCTGGTTGGAGATCGCCATCAGCGCCGTACCGCGCAGCCGCGCCTGGAGGTTCTCCTCGGCGAGCCCGGTGAGCTCCAGCGACCCCATGTACGCGTCGAACATCGGCCCGATCGGCACGGTGCGGTGGTTCAGCCCCGTACGCCGCGCCAGCTCGGCCGCGTCGCCCCGGGAATGGTCCGAGGAGTACTTCGACGGCATCGAGACGCCGTACACGTGCTCCGCCCCCAGCGCGTCGCAGGCGATCGCCGCGACGAGGGCGGAGTCGATGCCGCCGGAGAGCCCGACCAGCACACTGCTGAAACCGTTCTTCGCGACGTACGCGCGCAAGCCCACGACCAGCGCGGAGTACACCTCCTCGTCGTCGTCGAGCCGCTCGGCGTACCCGCCCGCCAGCTCGGGGGCGTACGGCGGGAGCGGCTCCCCGGAGAGGACGACGTGGTCGATCCGCAGCCCGTCGTTCACCTCCCCGGACGGCGGCTCGGCAGCGGCGGCCGGCAGTTCGAGATCGAGGATCACGCTGCCCTCGGCGAACTGCGGCGCACGGGCGATCACTTCGCCCTCCGCGTCCACCACGATCGAGTCACCGTCGAAGACCAGCTCGTCCTGGCCGCCGATCATCGCCAGGTACGCGGTGGTGCAGCCGGCTTCCCGGGCCCGCCTGCGGACCAGTTCGAGACGGGCGTCGTCCTTGTCCCGCTCGTAGGGGGAGGCGTTGATCGACAGCAGCAGCCCGGCGCCCGCCGCGCGGGCCGCCGGCACCCGGCCGCCGTCCTGCCAGAGGTCCTCGCAGATGGCGAGCGCCACGTCGATGCCGTGCACCCGCACCACCGGCATCGAATCGCCCGGGACGAAGTACCGGAACTCGTCGAACACTCCGTAGTTGGGCAGATGGTGCTTGGCGAAGTTCAGCGCGATCCGCCCCCGGTGCAGCACCGCCGCCGCGTTGCGCGGTGAACCCGCGGGCTGCCCGTACCGGGGCGCGGCGTGCTCGGAGCGGTCGAGGTACCCGACGAGCACCGGGAGTTCGCCAAAGCCCTCCGCGTCGAGCCGCGCGGCGAGCGCGCGCAGCGCCGAACGGGAGGCCTCGACGAAGGACGACCGCAGGGCCAGGTCCTCCACGGGGTAACCGGTCAGCACCATCTCGGGGAACGCGACGAGGTGGGCACCCAGCTCGGCGGCGTGCCGGGTCCAGCGGACGATGGCCTCGGCGTTGCCGGTGAGATCGCCGACGGTCGAGTCGATCTGGTTGAGTGCGAGGCGTAGTTGAGGCACGCCCGCAGTCTAATCGTCTTTCTGACGCGATGTCCTGGGGGTGGCGTGATTCCGGTCTCCCGCACGCCTGTTGACGAGGCGTGGGCGGGGTGCCGGCGCGAAGGGCCGCACGGGGTGCCGGTGCGAACGGCCGCACGGGTCAGCCGCGTGCGTACACCCGGCCGCCGGGTGCGGGGGCTGCCGGATGCCGGTCAGCCGCGTGCGTACACCTGGCCCGCCCAGTCGGCGATCTGCTCCTCGCTCAGGTGCTGGGCCAGATCGGCCTCGCTGATCATGCCGATCAGCTTCCTGTTCTCGACCACTGGGAGCCGCCGGATGCGGTGCGCCTGCATCTCCTCCAGCACCGCGTCCACTCCGGCCCCCGAGTCGATCCAGCGCGGCGTCCCGTGGCAGAGGTCGCCCGCCGTCATCGACGACGGATCGTGGCCGCTCGCCACACAGCCGACCACGATGTCCCGGTCGGTGATGATCCCGACCATCCGGTCCTCGGCGCCCTCCGCCGAGACGGGCAGCGAGCCCACCCCGTGGTCGCGCATCATCTGGGCGGCCCGGTCCAGCGACTCGTGCGCCGGAATCCAGGTGGCGCCGGGATGCATGATGTCCTTCGCCGTGGTCATGGGGTTCCTCCCACGTAGTGATCCGCGCCCGAGCACATCCGATCCGTGCCCGAGCACACCCCGTACGGCCCCGAGTCCACCGTCCATCGTCCTCGGGGACATGCCCCACCGCCGACCGATATCACCCATTCGAGTGAGCACGGAACGTGCGACGGCCGTCACCCGCCCGTGGACGCGGGCTCCACGGGCGGGTGGGGCGCGGGACTCGGGGCCCTACGGGCGGGGGCCCCGCAATCAGCCGCGGGGGCGGGCCCCGCGTGCGGCCAGCAGGTCCGCCATCGCGTCCAGCTCGGCCTGCTGCGCGTCCATCATGCCCTGCGCGAGCCGCCGCTCGGCCGGGACCGCGCACCGCTCCGCGCAGCTCCGGGCCATGGTGATGCCGCCCTTGTGGTGGTCGGTCATCAGCTGGAGGTAGAGCACCTCGGCGTCCCGGCCCCGTGCGGCGCCGAGCCGCTCCAGCTCGGCCCTGGTGGCCATGCCGGTCATCGAGCCGGCGGTGTCGGGGTGGGCCGCGCCGTGGCCCATCCCCTCCATCCCCTCCATCGGCTGATCCGTCGTCGTGCCCTCCCCGGCGTGCATCCACGCCATGGGCCGCCCGGCCGGGGCCACCTTCGGCAGCCCCCACAGATCGAGCCAGCCCAGCAGCATCCCGCGCTGGCCCGACTGGGTGCGGGCGATGTCGTACGCGAGGCGGCGCACGTCCTCGTCGTGCGTGCCGTCACGCACCACGAAGGACATCTCCACCGCCTGCTGGTGGTGGACGGCCATGTCCTGCGCGAACCCGGCGTCCGCCGAGTCCACGGCCGGCAGCCCCTGCCCGGGGCCGGACCCCTGCCCGTAGCCCTGTGCCCGCACCTGCTCCTGGCCGTGTTCCGTACCGCCGGAGCGGGCGGTCACGAGCGCCGCCGTACCGCCTCCGACCAGCGCCGCGAGGACCAGCACGCCGGCCACCGCCCAGCCCTGACGCGTCCGCCGCGCCGCGGGGCCGGTCATCGGGGAGCCGCCAGTCCGCCGGTGCACGGCGCGCCGGGCTCCGGGGTCTGCGGGCCCTGGACGTACGCCGCGAGGAACCTGCCCACCCGCTCGTCGTCCGGACCCTCCACCGTGAGCTGCTTCCCCCAGGCACTGAGCATGATGGCGCCCGACTGGCCGGGATAGGGGCTGAGCAGCGTGTACGACGTCGCCCTGACCCGGGCGGCCAGCTTGCGCACCGCCCCGGCGGACGCGTCGGCGTTGTAGGTGATCCACACCGCGCCGTGTTCCAGGGAGTGCACGGCGTTCACGTCGGCGAGCGGTGTTTTGTATACGTCGCCGTCGCAGTTCATCCAGGTCGGGTTGTGGTCCCCGCCCACCGGAGGCGTCATCGGATAGTGGACCTCATGGGTCACGTGGTTGCGCGTGAGCTTCCTGGCGTCCCAGGACTTCTCGCCCTCGACCGCCGGGCCCGCCGCCGTACCGGCCGCCAGTGCGGGATCGGTCCCGCCGGGCTTGGAGTCCGCCGCGGCGGCGGACGCGAGACCGTCCCGCGACCCCGGGCCGTCCAGCACCTCGGAGCCGCCGAACCCCACCAGACCTGCGACGACGGCCACGCCGACCGCTATGGCCGCGAGCCTGCCGGGCCCCGCCCGGCGGCGCTGGGGGAGCGGGGCCGGGGGTGTCTGGACCTGGTCGGGCTGCGAGGGCATGCTCATGGCGTCGAGTCCTTCGTGGAGGAGCCGGGAGGGAGCGAACGAATCGGAAGAACCCTTGTGCGAGGATCGATCGCGCGTGCGGCCGTGTCCCAGCACATCGGGGCCGCCGATCGTAGTGGCAGGCCGCGTGCTCTCTCTCACACCGTGTGCGTAATCTGGGCGAAATCCCGGGTCGTGATACTGGAGTGACTCCCCTATCCCGGGCGGTGGTGCGCGGACCGTCTGAACTGCAAGGATGTGGCTATGGACAAGCAGCAGGAATTCGTCCTCAGGACGCTTGAGGAACGTGACATCCGGTTCGTACGACTGTGGTTCACCGATGTCCTCGGGTTCCTCAAGTCCGTGGCCGTGGCACCGGCCGAGCTGGAACAGGCCTTCGACGAGGGCATCGGCTTCGACGGTTCGGCGATCGAGGGCTTCGCCCGCGTATACGAGTCGGACATGATCGCCAAGCCGGACCCTGGCACCTTCCAGATCCTGCCCTGGCGCGCGGAGGCCCCCGGCACCGCCCGCATGTTCTGCGACATCCTGATGCCCGACGGATCGCCGTCCTTCGCGGACCCCCGCTTCGTCCTCAAGCGCATCCTCGCCAAGACGTCCGACCTCGGCTTCACCTTCTACACCCACCCCGAGATCGAGTTCTTCCTGCTGAAGGACAAGCCGGTCGACGGCACCCGGCCCACCCCGGCCGACAGCTCCGGCTACTTCGACCACACCCCGCAGAACGTCGGCATGGACTTCCGCCGCCAGGCGATCACCATGCTCGAATCGATGGGTATCTCCGTCGAGTTCAGCCACCACGAGGGCGCCCCCGGCCAGCAGGAGATCGACCTCCGGTACGCCGACGCGCTCTCCACCGCCGACAACATCATGACGTTCCGCCTCGTGATGAAGCAGGTCGCGCTGGAGCAGGGCGTGCAGGCCACCTTCATGCCGAAGCCCTTCTCGGAGTACCCGGGTTCGGGCATGCACACCCACCTCTCCCTCTTCGAGGGCGACCGCAACGCCTTCTACGAGTCCGGCGCCGAGTACCAGCTCTCCAAGGTCGGCCGCTCCTTCATCGCCGGCCTGCTCCGCCACGCCGCCGAGATCTCCGCCGTCACCAACCAGTGGGTCAACTCCTACAAGCGCATCTGGGGCGGCTCCGCCCGCAGCGCCGGTGCCGGCGGCGAGGCCCCCTCGTACATCTGCTGGGGTCACAACAACCGCTCCGCGCTCATCCGCGTCCCGATGTACAAGCCCGGCAAGAACGGTTCCGCGCGCGTCGAGGTCCGCTCCATCGACTCCGGCGCCAACCCGTACCTCACCTACGCGGTCCTCCTCGCGGCGGGCCTCAAGGGCATCGAGGAGGGATACGAACTCCCGGCCGGCGCCGACGACGACGTGTGGGCCCTCTCCGACTCCGAGCGACGCGCGATGGGCATCGAGCCCCTCCCGCAGAACCTCGGCGAGGCCATCTCCCTGATGGAGAAGAGCGAACTCGTCGCGGAGACTCTCGGCGAGCACGTCTTCGACTTCTTCCTCCGCAACAAGAAGCGCGAATGGGAGGAGTACCGCAGCGAGGTCACCGCCTTCGAGCGCAAGGCCCTGCTGCCGGTGCTGTAGGCGCTGGTCGGAGGTACAGGCAGTAGTTACGACGACGCGGGCGGGTCGCGGTCCACTTCGGACGCGAGCCGCCCGCTGTCATGGCCGGCCGCGGAGCGTGGTGAGCGTCGTGGTGGCTCCCAACCCGACCATCTCGGGCACAGACACAGTCGAGCGATCACGGCGGGGCGTCAAGGTCGTTCGTAGAGAGGCGCGCTCCACGCGACTTTGGGAAGCAGCCGTACCTCAAGCGAGAGCGTGCAGCCTTGTTTCGATATCGGACGCTGGAGACCACACGTACGATCGACCCAATCGTCGCTTCACCAGAAGCCCTCGCTCCTCAAGGCCGATCAAGTCCTGACGGGCAGTTTCGTACACCACGTTGTGGCTACTCATGTGCGATTGAGCAGTGACCGAGGATTCTGGATTCTTCGTCGAATACTCAAGCAGGGCCATCTGTCTGTGATTGAAATGGACCGCAGCACCCGAGATCTTCTTCTGTAGTTCCTTCACCTCGCGTGCCTTATCGGCAAGATAGGCGTGGAGGTTGACGATCGACCGCTGCAGCACCTCCAGCTGATAAAGATGAAAATAGGTGAGATCATTTTCGTCGTCTTCGCTGTGCAGATAGCTGTGGGCGTACTTGACCGGCGCATTCTTGAGAATCTGAGAAATGGCGACAAATTCCGTCAACCAGTATCCCTGATTCAGCATGGCCCAGTAGAAGAGTGCGCGAGCCGTCCGACCGTTACCGTCCTCAAAGGGGTGGTCATATCCAATCATGAAATGAACGGTAATCGCTCGAAGTACGGGTGGTACGTAGCTTCCCTCGTCGAGTTCACCGTTGGCGAATCGGCATAGCCTCTCGATGCGTTCAGGGAGTTCATCGGCCGGTGGGGGCGTGTGCAGCAGAAGGCCATCGTCGGCGAAGACACCGACCCTCTCCTCGCCCGGCAGCTGGAGACGCCCAGACGCTTCTGGATTATCGAGGGTCCCATCGGTCACAATCCGATGGATCTCGCAGATGAGGCCAGGGGTGAGGGGGTGATCCTTGATGTCTCCAAGCATGCGCATGGCCTGGAAGTTATTTACGATCATTCGCTCGTCCCTCGAACGGGGTGCGCGCCCGGCTCGGAGCATCTCCTTGGCCACTCGGCGAGTGGTCGACGCCCCTTCGAGTTGACTGGAATTGATCGCTTCTTCGATCAAGCTGTTTACGAGATATCTGTCGCGCGTGCCGGGATTCGTCACCTGCTCACTGATGGTGATCTTCCCGCTTGCATCACGCGTCACTTGCTCCAATGATCTGAGTGTGCGATCCGGTAGAGCGAAAGTGAAATGCTTGCCTTGTGAGTCGGTCAGGGGAAGTGTGCGTCGCATTTGGCGGCGCGTGAGCTTGATTGCAGCCCACCACTCTCCATGCGTAAGTCCTTCGGGAGGGTTTTTGAAGCGAATTTTGTCCCAGGGCAAGTATTCATCCGCAGGCCCTGCTCCCGGATTTACGAAGATTCGAGAGATTTTTTCAGAGTTGCCCGACTTGAGGAGTTCCTTGATCAAGGAGTCGGGATCCGGGGGCGGCATCGGGCGCTTCAACGGCTCTCCGTTCACGCACAGGGCGGCGGAGTGCGCTCCGGCCGCCTCGACCTTCTACCAGCAAGCTACTAGTGGCTACTAGATTAGTAGATCCCGAGCCGTTTCCGCAGGCCGCGACAGCGTCGACCTGTCGCTCGCCCGCTCTGTGGATCTACTAACGAACTACTAGTGGGTACCAAATTAGTAGTTCGCGTCGAGCGCGCCCGACGGCTGTCCCGCAACCCTGTCAGACGCCTGCCGTCCGCATGGGCGAGCCGCGGCTGGGCCCCGGGGTGGGGTCGGTTCCTGCCGCCATGCCGACCGAGAGGGACGGTCACCCTCTCCGCTGGGTGAGTCGGCGCGGCCCGGATCGCGGCCAAAGCCTTCGGGGCGGCCGCGGCGAGAGCATCGAGGAGGCGAAATTCCGTCGGGTCGGAGGTCACCGGCCCGAACGAGGGTCGCGGTCCACCTCGGACGCCAGCCGCCCGCTGTCATGGCCGGCGTGCTCGGCGTGCTCGGTGTGCCGACGGGTGGGCCTTATCCGTGACCGCCGCTCCCGCCACGCCCGGTGGGCCACCCGATGATGTCTTCCGTCCGGACGTCGCGCAGCGACGCTCCCTCGAACCTGGCACCGGTGACATCGGTCAGCCCGTGCGGGGGCGCACCCGTGTTCACGCTGCCGAACCGGGCGTCGGTCAGGTCGGTGTCGCGCAAGTCCGCACCTCGTAGATCACATCCGGCCAGGCTGACCCCGCGCAGGGAAGCCCCCCGCAGGTTCGCGCCGGTGAAGTCGCAGAACGTGAACGAACATCCGTCCAGGGTGGCGTGGCGCAGATCGGCCCCGCTGAACGAGCAGCCGCTGAAACGTAGTTGCGACGTGCGAGCCGAAGTGAGGTTCTGGCCGGCGAAGTTCTCGCGGCGCACAGCCGCACGGTGATGGAGTGCGGCAAGTCGTTGTCTCGCGGTCGGTGCCATGGCCATGTGGGTCAGGGTGTCAGTCGGGTGGTGGCCTTCGCCCGGATTTTCCGGTCCGAGTCTGTCAGCCGCTTGTTTCCCTGGCGCCTGTACTCGCTCTGGCCGCCGGTCCGCTCGCGTGTGCGCGTTCGCGAAACCTCATTTCACAAGATCCTCATATTATCCTCGTGATCTCCTCTAGTCTGGCCTCCGCAGTGGCGCGCGTCGACTTCCGGCGCGCAACCAGGCAGGCACGCGCCGACGCGTGGTCCGCGCCGGCTGCCGAGAACGAGAACCCAGGGGGGTGGCATGTCTCTTCGGTATGCGATGAGATCGTCAGGATCGAACGGCGCCCAGGGCATGGGGAACAACATGAGGAAGGGCCGCCGGACCTACGGCGGCCTGGTGGTCGGGCTGGTGGCCCTCGCGATGAGTCTCGCGGGGTGCTCGGACGGGGACCAGGACACGGCCTCGGCCACGGTGAGCACGCTCCCCACGGCTTCAGCTTCGGCCTCTCCGCCCGCTTCGGCGTCCCCGACAGCCACGGCCTCGGCCTCCCCGTCCGCGACTCCCGCCGAGAAGCCGGTCGTCGAGGCGACGGTGGGGAGTTACGGCGGGTGGAACCTCGCGAAGGCCGTGGCGGACGCCCGTGCCCACCACGTGGCCTCGGTGACGTACACGGACGCGAGCGAACTGAGGCGTTCCGTGGTGCACACCTCCAACTGGAAGGTGTGCTCGCAGAGTCCGTCCGCGGGTACGTACAGCACGCCCGCCAAGCTCGCGCTCAGGATCGTGGGGGTGAGCGAGTCCTGCGCGAACCCGCCGAGCGCGTCCTCCGGCAGCAACTCGTCCAGTAGTGGCTCGTCCACCAGCGGCGGCTCGTCCTCGTCCGGCAGCAGCAGCTCCAGCGGGGGTACGTCGAAGAGCAGTGGGACCAGCGGCGGTTCGGGCGGGAGTACGTCCACGAGCGGCGGCTCGACCAGTACGGCGACGTGCAGCATCAAGTCCAACGCGGGCAACTGCTACCGCGCCGGGCAGTTCTGCCGGAGCGCCGACGTGGGCGCGAGCACCACGGACGAGTCCGGGCGGGCGATCACGTGCAGCCTCTCGTCCGGCAGGAACCGTTGGCACTACTGAGTGGTGGCGAGGCGTAGGTCGGGCTGACCGATGTCGGCTCGGTGTCCGAACGCGGCCCGGGGCGGCGGTGGTTTCATCGCAGGCCCCGGGGTCTGCCGTATCGCGCTACGGATGTCTGCCTCGGGAAGCGCAACTTCCTGGCCACCCAGGGAGTCATACCCCCGACACCCGTCCTCCCCACTCGAAGGGCCCTCGCGTGAGACTCCCCGCCCCGCTGCGTACGGCCAACGAGACGCTGGCGTTCTTTCTGGAGATCGTCGCCATCGTCGCCTTCGCCCGCTGGGGATGGCACGCCTCCGGGAACACGGCACTGCGGCTGTTCCTCGCCGTGGCCGTCCCGGGCGTCGCGGCGACGGTGTGGGGGATGTACGCGTCGCCGAAGGCGCGGTACACCCTGCCCGCCGCGGGGGTGGTGGGGGTCAAGGTGCTGGTCTTCGTGTGCGCGGTGGCCGCGTTGTACGACGTCGGCGGGTCCGGGCCGGCCCTGTCGTACGCCGCCGTGGTGGCGGCCAACACGGTGCTGCTGACCCTGGACCGGCGCGCCCGCGCCCGTGCGCCCCTGGCCGGGTGACCTACTCGAAGCCGCGCCCCATCTCGTCCATGACCTCCGCGATCAGCTCGGCCGGCTCGCGGTCCGGGGCCTCCTCGATCCAGGTGCGCATGGCGATCCGCAGCGAGGAGAGGAAACCCGCCGCCAGGATCAGGGGGCGGACCGGGCGGCCGGTGGGGCCGGGGCGGTCGGCGACGGCGTCGGCGAGGTCGCGCTCCAGTGCGGCGTGGTTCGCCAACTGCCGCGCCAGCAGGGAAGAGTGACGCAGAGCGAGGCGGGTGCGGACGGCCCATTCGCGGTTCAGCGGCGGGACCTGCCCCGCGAACTGGAGCATCGCCCCACGCAGGGCGGTCCAGGCGGGCTCGCCGGCGGGGCGCTCGCGCACCAGGCGGACCAGCGCCCTTATCTGCCGCTCCTCCCCGTAGAGGAGGGCGTCCTCCTTGTTGGTGAAGTAGTTGGAGAAGGTTCTGCGCGAGATGCCGGCCGCGTCCGCGACTGCTTCCACCGTGACGTGGTCGAAGCCGTGCTCGACGGTGAGGCGCAGCGTGGCCTCGTGCACCGCCTGGCGGGTGGCTTCCTTCTTGCGCTCCCGCAGTCCCACAGAGTTCTCCATCGGGCCATTGTCGCTTGGCCGTTGATTATTGCGCACGCGGCAAGATTGCCCATGGTGCATGTATGGTGAAGTGTTCCTGTCATTCCGTGCGCGAGGCCGGGGTGCGGGGCGTCTTGCACCGCCGCGCGGCCTGACGCCCTCCGGGGTGAGCCGTGAACACCACTGCTGGGAAGTGGAGTTCACGGGGGCGCGAATCCTGGTCGCCACCTCCGTCGCGTGCGGCCGTCGATGTTCGTCCATCTCCCCACGAAACTCCGGAGGTTGCGCGTGAGCGCAGAAACGGCCACGCCGACCGAAGCCGTGCCGATGACGCACCGCGAGGTGCTGCGGGCGCTGAGCGGTCTGCTTCTCGTGCTCTTCGTCGCCCTGACCAGCAGTACCGTCGTCTCGGTGGCGCTCCCGCAGATCATCGGAGCGCTCAACGGTACGCAGTCCCAGTACACATGGGTGGTCACCGCCACCCTGCTGGCGTCCACGGCCTCCACCCCGATCTGGGGCAAGCTCGCCGACCTCTTCAGCAAGAAGCTGCTGCTGCAGACGGCCATCTGCCTCTTCGTCGTCTCCTCCATCGCCTGCGGATTCGCCCAGTCCACCGGCCAGTTGATCGCCTTCCGGGTCATCCAGGGCCTCGGCATGGGGGCTGTGCAGGTGCTCGTGCAGGTGATCATCGGCGCGATGATCAGCCCCAAGGAGCGCGGCCGGTACAACGGTTACCTCGGCGGGGTCATGGCCGTCGCCACCGTGGGCGGTCCGCTGCTCGGCGGATTCATCACCGACACCTCGTGGCTCGGCTGGCGTTGGTGCTTCTTCATCACCGTGCCGTTCACCCTGGTCGCCTTCGTGATGCTCGCCCGCACCCTGCACCTGGTGGAGAAGCGCCGCCCCGACGCCAAGGTCGACTACCTCGGCGCCTCCCTGATAGCCGCCGGTGTCAGCCTCCTGCTGCTCTGGGTCACCTTCGTCGGCGACGACTTCGACTGGATCTCCTGGCAGTCCGGCGCGATGGTCGCCGGCAGCCTGCTGATCCTCGGTGCGGCCGTCTTCGTGGAGGGCCGGGTCAAAGAGCCCGTCGTACCGCTCCACGTCGTCCGCCGCCGGGACCCCGCGCTCGCCATCGTCGCGAGCCTCGCGGTCGGCATGGCCATGTTCGGCGGGGCGGTCTTCCTCGGCCAGTACTTCCAGACCGGCCGCGGCTACTCGCCGATCCAGTCCGGACTGCTCACCATCCCGCTGATGTTCGGCGTGCTGGTCTCCTCCACCGTCGCGGGCCGGCTCGTCTCGCGCACCGGCAAGGTCAAGCCGTTCATCCTCACCGGCGTCGTCGTCCTCACCCTCGGTTTCCTGGCACTGTCGACCATCGACCACGAGACGAACCTGGTCTTCGTGGGGGCGGGCATGTTCGCGGTCGGCGCCGGTGTCGGCATGTCGATGCAGAACCTCGTGCTGGTCCTCCAGAACACCGTCCCGCTCCGGGAACTCGGCGCGGCCAGCGGCGCGATCACCTTCTTCCGCTCGCTCGGCGGCACCATGGGCGTCTCGGTGCTCGGCGCGGTACTCGCCAGCCAGGTCACCACGAAGATCACCGAAGGGCTGACCAAGCTCGGCATCGATCCGGCCGCCTCCTCCTCGGGCGGCTCCACGCTCAACCTGAAGGCCATGCCGCCCGAGATCCAGGAGGTGGTCCGCGCCGCGTACGGCGACGCGACCGGCCACATCTTCCTCATCGCCGCGTGCATCGCCGTCGTCGGCGTGGTGGCGGCGTCCTTCCTGACGCCGACGAAGCTCCGCGACAGCGTGGACCTCTGACGGCCCGTACCGAAGAGCGCACGCCCGTGCCGGCGCCCCGACCGGCGCGGGCACGGGCGTGTCCGGCCCGCCGGGACTGTTGTACTGTGACCGGACCCCCGCACGGGGGAGCGTCCCCGCACGGGGACCGGGACCGAGGAGGTGAGCCCCCATTACCGCTGCGTCAGGCTGGGTGCTCACCCCGTACGGTCGCGACGTCCACCGGACGTGAGCGAACGAGGAGCGCCCATCGGCTCCCGAAAGGCTCCGCAATGTCCGTTCTGCCTCCGTCGCTCTCCCGCTCCACGATCGTCACCGCGCTCCGTTCCGCCGGCTGTGTCTTCGCCGAGGACGAAGCGGAACTGATCCTCTCCACCGCCTCCTCCCCGGCCGAGACCGCCGCCATGGTCCGGCGCCGCGCGGAGGGACTGCCTCTCGAACACGTCCTGGGCTGGGCCTCGTTCCACGGGATGCGGGTCGCCGTCGACCCGGGCGTTTTCGTGCCCCGCCGCCGCAGCGAGTTCCTCGTCGACCAGGCCGCCGCCACTCTCGGGAACACCTGGCACGGCACCGGGAGCCGCACCGCCACCGTCGCCCGCACCGCCACCGTCACCGCCACCGGGAGCCGCACCGCGCGCACCCCCGTCGTCGTCGACCTCTGCTGCGGCTCCGGCGCCCTCGGTGCCGCGCTCGCCCGGCTCCTCGGCCCGGTGGAACTGCACGCCTGCGACGTCGAACCGGCGGCCGTACGGTGTGCCCGCCGCAACCTCGACGGGGTGGGCCTGGCCCACGAGGGCGATCTCTTCGACGCCCTGCCCGCCGGACTGCGCGGCCGGATCGACGTACTCCTCGCCAACGTGCCGTACGTCCCCACCGGCGACGTACCCCTGCTGCCCGCCGAGGCCCGCGACCACGAACCGCGCGTCGCCCTCGACGGGGGCGAGGACGGGCTGGACGTGATGCGCCGCGTGGTCGCCGCCGCCCCGGGCTGGCTCGCTCCCGGTGGCAGCCTCCTCATGGAGACCAGCGAACGCCAGGCGGACCGGGCGCTCGCCACCGTCCGCGACGGCGGCCTCGACGCCCGGACCGCGACCTCCGACGAACTCTGGGCCACCGTCGTCATCGGCACCCGCCCCCGGTAAAGGCGCCGGCCCCCGCCCCCGGGACGAACTCCCCGGCACGGGGCTACGCTCGAACCCCCACCACACGCGGGGTTCGCGGGGCAGGAGAGCACGGTATGACGACGGTGCCGGTACCGAATCCGGGGCGCAGGAGCAGCACGTTCAGCAGGCTGCTGCGCCACGGTTTCACGGACCCCTCGGGTGCGGAGCGGCTGCTGCAGCTGCCCGCGCTCACTGCCGTGCGGTCGGATCCGGTCCTCGTGGAGGCGCTCGGCGCCTCCGCCGACCCGGACCTGGCGCTGCGGGGGCTCGTACGGATCGTGGAGGCGCAGACGGAGGACGAGCAGCGGCTGCTGCTCGACACCCTGGTGACCGCGAAACCGCTCCGGGACCGGCTGCTCGGCGTCCTCGGCGCCTCCGAGGCCCTCGGCGACCATCTCTCCCGCCACCCGTACGACTGGAAGGAACTGGTCACCTATGAAGCGGCCGACCTGCACCCCGGGGTCCCGGAGTTCGAACGCCACCTCGCCGAGGCCACCGACCCCGACTCGCTGCGCGTCGGATACCGCCGGTGCCTGCTCGCCATAGCGGCCAGGGACGTCTGCGGCACCACCGACCTCGCCCAGACCGCCGCCGAGCTGGCCGACCTCGCGACGGCCACCCTGCGGGCCGCGCTCGCCATCGCGCGCACCGCGGCCCCCGAGGACGCGGCGCTCTGCCGGCTCGCCGTCATCGCCATGGGCAAGTGCGGCGGCCACGAGCTGAACTACGTCTCCGACGTCGACGTGATCTTCGTCGGAGAACCGCTGGAAGCGGAGAACGAGACGGCGGCCATGCGGGCGGCCGGCCGGCTGGCCTCGCACATGATGCGGATCTGCTCGGACACCACCGTCGAGGGCACCATCTGGCCCGTCGACGCCAACCTCCGCCCCGAGGGCCGCAACGGCCCGCTGGTGCGCACCCTCTCCTCCCACCTCGCCTACTACCAGCGGTGGGCCAAGACCTGGGAGTTCCAGGCGCTGCTCAAGGCCCGCCCGGTGGCCGGCGACCCGGAGCTGGGGGCCGCGTACGTGGATGCCGTGGCCCCCCTGGTGTGGCACGCCGCCGACCGGGAGAACTTCGTTCCGGACGTGCAGAAGATGCGCCGCCGGGTCGTCGACAACATCCCCGCCGACCGGGTCGACCGCGAGCTGAAGCTCGGCCCCGGCGGACTGCGCGACGTCGAGTTCGCCGTACAGCTGCTCCAGCTGGTGCACGGCCGCAGCGACGCCTCCCTGCACAGCGGCACCACCCTGGAGGCGCTGCGGGCGCTCGCCGAGGGCGGTTACGTGGGCCGCGCGGACGCCGCCCAGCTCGACGACGCGTACCGCTTCCTGCGCCTCATGGAGCACCGCATCCAGCTCTACCGGCTCCGCCGCACCCATCTCGTCCCCGAGGGCGAGGCCGACCTGCGGCGGCTCGGCCGCTCGCTCGGGCTGCGCACCGACCCGGTGACCGAGCTGAACCGGGCGTGGAAACGGCACGCCTCGGTCGTCCGCAAGCTGCACGAGAAGCTCTTCTACCGCCCGCTGCTGGACGCCGTCGCCCAGCTCGCCCCCGGCGAGAGCAGGCTCTCCGCCAAGGCGGCGGGCACCCGGCTCGAAGCCCTCGGGTACGCCGACCCGGCCGCGGCCCTCCGGCACCTGGAGGCTCTCTCCTCGGGGGTCTCCCGCAAGGCGGCGATCCAGCGGACGCTGCTGCCCGTGCTGCTCGGCTGGTTCGCCGACTCAGCCGACCCGGACGCCGGTCTCCTCGGCTTCCGCCAGGTCTCCGACGCACTCGGCCGTACCCCCTGGTACCTGCGGCTGCTGCGCGACGAGGGTGCCGCGGCCGAGAACCTCGCCCGGGTGCTCTCCGCCGGGCGGCTCGCTCCGGACCTGCTGATGCGGGCGCCGGAGGCGGTCGCGATCCTCGGCGACCCGGGGGGCCTCCGCCCGCGCACCAGGGAGCACCTGGACCAGGAGGTGCTGGCCGCCGTCGGCCGGGCGCCCGACGCGGAGTCCGCGGTGGCCGTCGTGCGCGGCGTGCGCCGGCGCGAACTCTTCCGCACGACGGCGGCGGACCTCATCGGCAGTTACGGCACCGAGGAGAACCCCGCCGAGCCCGACCACGGCGCCCTCGCCGACCGGATCGGCTCCGCCGTCACCGACCTCAACGCCGCCACCCTGGCCGGCGCCCTGCGCGCCGCCGTCCGCGCCCAGTGGGGCGACACCCTGCCGACCCGGTTCGCCGTCATCGGGATGGGCCGCTTCGGCGGGCACGAGCTGGGCTACGGCTCCGACGCCGACGTGCTCTTCGTGCACGCCCCGCGCGAGGGGGTGAGCGACGAGGAGGCCGCCCGCGCCGCCAACACGGTGATCGCCGAGATGCGCAGGCTCCTGCAGCTGCCCACCGCCGACCCGCCGCTGCTGATCGACGCCGACCTGCGGCCCGAGGGCAAGAGCGGCCCGATGGTCCGCTCCCTCAAGTCGTACGAGGCGTACTACCGGCGCTGGTCTCTCGTCTGGGAGAGCCAGGCCCTGCTGCGCGCCGAACCGGTGGCCGGCGACGAGGAGCTCGGACGCGCCTTCATCGACGTGATCGACCCGCTCCGCTACCCGGCGGAGGGACTCGGTGACGACGCGGTGCGCGAGATCCGCCGTCTCAAGGCCCGGATGGAGTCCGAACGCCTGCCGCGCGGCGCCGACCCCACGCTCCACACCAAGCTCGGCCGGGGCGGCCTCAGCGACGTGGAGTGGACGGTCCAGCTGATGCAGATGCAGCACGGCTGGGCCGAGCCCGGACTCCGTACGACCAGGACCCGCGAGGCGCTGGCGGCGGCCCGTGCGGCGGGGCTGATCCCGGCCGAGGACGCGGCCGTGCTGGACGAGGCCTGGGTACTGGCCACCAGGGTCCGCAACGCCGTGATGCTGGTGCGCGGGCGCCCGGGGGACACCTTCCCGTCCGCACCCCGCGAGCTCGCCGCGGTCGGCCGCTACCTCGGCTACGAACCCGGCAACGCGGGAACCATGCTCGACGACTACCGGCGCATCACGCGCCGGGCACGCGCGGTGGTGGACGAGCGGTTCTACGGGGCCTGAGAGCGAGGGCCGAGCGCGGGCGTGAGCCGGGCGTGCGGGACTATCCGCACGAGCCGCTGCGCCCCGTACACGCCCCTCAGCGGCGTCCCGGTGCTCCCGGTGTCTCCGTCGCCGCCGTGCCCGTCGGAGCCGGTACGGGCGTGGCGGCGGGCTTGGTCACGGGCGTGGCGGCGGGCTTGGTGCCCGGCTCCGCGGCGGAAGCGTCCCGGGCCGCCGGGGAGGCGGCGGCCCACCCCGGGGCGCGGACCGCGGCGAACCTGCCCCGGGCCGTACCGAGTCCCACGAGCCGGGTCCGCAAGGGGGTGCGTGGCGGCTCGACCCGGCGGGCCAGGCGGTGGGGGAGCGTGCCGTACACGACGTACGCGACGGCGAAGCCGAAGCTCAGGCAGACCATCCCGCCCACCGCGTCCAGCCAGAAGTGGTTGGCCGTCGACACGATCACCACCAGGGTGGCGACCGGGTAGAGCAGCCCCAGCACACGGACCCAGGGCACCGAGGCGAGCGCGAAGATCGTCAGCCCGCACCAGAGCGACCAGCCGATGTGCATCGACGGCATCGCGGCGTACTGGTTCGACATGTTCTTGAGGTTGCCCGAGGCCATCGAGCCCCAGGTGTGGTGCACCAGAACCGTGTCGACGAAGGTGCCGCCGTTCATGAGCCGGGGTGGCGCCAGCGGGACGAGGTAGTAGCCGAGCAGGGCGACGCCCGTGGTCGCGAAGAGGACCAGTCTGGTCGCCGCGTAACGGCCCGGGTGACTGCGGAACAGCCACACCAGTACCCCGATGGTGACGATGAAGTGCAGTGTCGCGTAGTAGTAGTTCATCGAGACGATGAGCCATGTCACCGAGTTCACCGCGTGGTTGACGCTGTGTTCGAAGCCCGCACCGAGCGTGTTCTCGAAGGACCAGACCCAGTCGGCGTTGCGCAGTGCGGCCGACCGCTGTTCCGGGACGGCGTTGCGCACCAGCGAGTAGAGCCAGTAACTGACCCCGATCAGAAGGACTTCGAACCACAGGCGTGGCCGACGCGGTGACCGCGTTCCACGCAGTCGCGCCGTCAGACCTTTTCTTCCGTGATCGCCCGTGCTGTCCGTCTTGTCCTTGGTGGGTGACGGACAGGCCACCGACGGGCCTTCCTGTGTACTCACCTGAGAATCACCCATGGGCACAGAGTCTGCCAGATACGCCCCCACCGCCCGATCATCCTCCGGTCGGGTTCCGGTCGCACGTCCTGCACCCGGAGGAGGAGGGTGCCATCATCGAGACAGGTGTCAGGCGGGGCCGGGCCCCGCCGCGGTCGAACCGCGCACCACGAGTTCGGGCATGAAGACGAACTCGCTGTGCGGGGCGGGCGTACCGCCGATCTCCTCCAGCAACGTCCGTACCGCGGCCTGCCCCATGGCGGTCACCGGCTGCCGGATGGTGGTCAGCGGCGGGTCCGTGAAGGCTATGAGCGGCGAATCGTCGTAACCGACCACCGAGAGATCGCGCGGCACCTGCCGCGACAGCCGGCGGGCCGCCCGGATCGCGCCCAGCGCCATCATGTCGCTCGCGCACACCACCGCGGTGCAGCCGCGCTCCATCAGCGCCGTGGCCGCCGCCTGGCCGCCCTCCAGCGTGTACAGGGAGTGCTGGATCAGCTCCTCCACCTGCTCCTCGCCCAGACCGAGCTGCTCGCCCATCGTCGCGTGGAAGCCCTCGATCTTGCGGAGCACCGGCACGAAGCGCTTGGGGCCGACCGCGAGGCCGATCTGGGTGTGGCCGAGCGACACCAGATGCGTCACCGCCAGCCGCATCGCCGCCCGGTCGTCCGGCGAGATGAACGGCGCCTGGACCTTCGCGGAGAAACCGTTGACGAGGACGAACGGGACACCCTGTGCCCGCAGCTGCTCGTAACGCCCCATGTCCGCGGAGGTGTCGGCGTGCAGCCCGGAGACGAAGATGATCCCGGACACGCCCCGGTCGACCAGCATCTCGGTCAGCTCGTCCTCGGTGGAGCCGCCGGGCGTCTGGGTCGCCAGCACGGGGGTGTATCCCTGGCGGGTCAGCGCCTGGCCGATCACCTGGGCCAGTGCCGGGAAGATCGGGTTCTCCAGTTCGGGCGTGATCAGGCCGACCAGTCCGGCGCTGCGCCGGCGCAGTCGTACGGGGCGCTCGTACCCGAGGACGTCGAGTGCCGCGAGGACGGATTCACGGGTGGCCGCCGCTACACCGGGTTTGCCGTTCAGGACCCGGCTGACCGTCGCTTCGCTGACCCCCGCCTGAGTTGCGATATCGGCAAGCCGTGCGGTCATGGGGGGGACTGTACCGGGCGCCCCCCGGATTGCCCACAGGGCCCTGGTTTCAGCCTCGTACGCCCTTTCCGTCACCGGCCCCGCGGTCTCGCCGGGGCGTCTTCGGCAACATCTTGCAATTCCTTGCGGACCCGGCTGCGCACCTTGCAGTCCGATGGTCACATCAACCGGAACCCGTGTGTGACCTGCGACAGCAGGGGTATGCACTCCGCGTCAAGCATCGTGACGGCAACCTTGAGGACACGCGCATGTAACGATCGCCGCGTCTTGCAGAAAAGTTCCGCAAGGTCTTTCGGACTTCTTTCATCCTTGTTACGTTCCTGGTCGACCCGGCGCCGCGACGGAGCGGTACGGCAGTTGAAGGAGTTCACATGCGACGTGGCATAACGGCCACCGTCCTGGTCGCGGCCCTGGCGCTCGCGGCGACCGCGTGCGGCAGCGACGACAAGTCCGGCAGCAGCAGCAAGAGCTCGGGCGAGCTCTCCGGCACGGTCACCTGGTGGGACACCTCCAGCGTCGGCAGTGAGGACAAGGTCTTCAAGAAGATCGCCGAAGGCTTCGAGAAGCTGCACCCCAAGGTCGACGTCAAGTACGTCAACGTGCCCTTCGGTGACGCGCAGAACAAGTTCAAGAACGCGGCCCAGGCCGGCACCGGCGCTCCCGACGTGATCCGCTCCGAGGTCGCCTGGACCCCGGACTTCGCGAACCTCGGCTATCTCGCCCCGCTCGACGGAACCCCGGCCCTCCGGGACCAGGACGACTTCCTCAAGCAGGCCGTCGCGTCGACCAAGTACGACGGCAAGACGTACGCCGTGCCGCAGGTCATCGACTCCATGGGCATCTTCTACAACAAGGCGATGTTCGCGAAGGCCGGTGTCGAGGTCCCGACCACGGTCGCCGAGCTGAAGACCGCCTCCGCCGCCATCAAGAAGAAGACCGGCAAGACCGGCCTCTACCTCCGTGGCGACGACGCGTACTACTTCCTCTCCTTCCTGTACGGCGAGGGCGGCGACCTGGTCGACGCCGACACCAAGACCGTCAAGATCGACAGCCCCGAGGCTGTCAAGGCGTTCAAGGTCGTCAAGGACCTGGTCGACTCCGGTGCCGCCAAGACGGACGCCACGGACGGCTGGGACAACATGATGCAGTCGTTCAAGTCCGGCGACGTCGCCATGATGATCAACGGTCCGTGGGCCGTGGCCGACACGCTGACCGGCGACCAGTTCAAGGACGCCTCCAACCTCGGCATCACCAACGTGCCGGCGGGCTCCGTCGCCCAGGGCGCCCCGCAGGGCGGTCACAACCTCGCGGTGTACGCGGGCTCGAAGAACCTCGACGCCTCCTACGCCTTCGTCGACTACATGACCTCCGTCGACGCCCAGGCCACGGCCGCCGGTGAGCTGAACCTGCTCCCGACCCGCACCTCGGCGTACGCCCGCAAGGAGGCCGTCGACAGCGAGATCGTGAACTTCTTCAAGCCGGTCGTCGAGACCTCCGTCGAGCGCCCGTGGATCCCCGAGGGCGGCAGCCTCTTCGCCCCGCTGGTCACGCAGTACACCGAGGTCCTCACCGGTCAGACCACTCCGGAGAAGGCCGCGAAGGACAGCGGCGACGAGTACCGCAAGCTCCTCAAGGGCTGGAAGTAACAGGAAGGTTGGCCGACTGATGGCTGTCCACACCAGCCAGTCGGTGGCAAAGGCCGCGGGCGACGACGTCGCCCGCGGCCGGAGCCGCGCTACTGGTACCCCGACGCCGGGCAAGCTCCGGCGCTCTCTGTCCACGCACTGGTACGCCTGGGTCATGGTGGCCCCGGTGGTGCTCGTCATCGGCGTGATCATCGGCTATCCGCTGGTCCGCGGCATCTGGTTGTCGCTGACCGACGCCAATGAGCGCAACGTGGCGCGTTCCATCGGCGTCAACGAGATCCCCGCGACCTACAAGTTCGTCGGCCTGGACAACTACAAGGACGCGCTCACCGGCGGCGAGTTCACCTCCACGCTCGGCTGGACACTGGTGTGGACGATCGCCTGCGTGAGCATCACGTTCTGCCTCGGCATGGCGCTCGCCAACATCCTGAACCGGCGCATCGTCGGCCGCTCCGCCTACCGCATGGCCCTGATCCTTCCCTGGGCGGTGCCGGGCTTCGTCTCCGTCTTCGCCTGGCGCTTCCTCTTCAACGACCAGCGCGGCATCCTCAACGCGATGCTCGGCGGTGTCGGCATCGATGGCGTCCCCTGGCTGAACGACCCCACCTGGGCGAAGTTCTCCGTGATCGCCGTCAACGTCTGGCTCGGCGTCCCCTTCATGATGGTCGCCCTGCTCGGCGGTCTGCAGTCCATACCCGCGGAGCAGTACGAAGCGGCCGAGATGGACGGTGCCACCGCCTGGCAGCGTTTCCGGCACATCACCGTGCCGGGGCTCGCTCCGGTCTCCACGACGGTGGTCCTGCTCTCCACGATCTGGACCTTCAACATGTTCCCGGTGATCTTCCTGCTCACGCGGGGCGGCCCCGGTGAGTCGACCCAGATCCTCGTCACCCAGGCGTACAAGTTCTCCTTCGAGATCAGCCCGCGCGACTTCGCGCAGTCCTCCACGTGGGGCGTGCTGATCCTCGTCCTCCTCATGATCTTCGCCGCGGTCTACCGGCGAGTGCTCCGCAAGCAGGGAGATGTCTGGTGACCACCCTCACCCCCACCCGAGGGAGTCGGGCCGCACGCAAGCCGCGCCTGCGCGGGCAGCGTTCTCCGCTCGCCTCCGTGGCACTGCACGTCACGCTGATCATCACTTCGGTGATCGCGGTCTTCCCGGTGCTCTGGGTCCTGCTGACCTCGCTGAAGCCGGCCAAGTACGCGACGACGACGGACTTCTTCAAGGACACGACGTTCGTCAACTACACCAACCTGATCAAAGACACCGAGTTCGTCACCTGGTTCGGCAACTCGGTGCTGGTCGCGGGCCTCTCCACGGTCCTCGGCGTCTTCGTCTCCGCCACCACCGGTTACGCGGTCAGCCGCTTCCGCTTCCCCGGCAAGCGCGGACTGATGTGGACCCTGCTGATCACGCAGATGTTCCCGGTCGCGGTCCTGATCGTGCCGATCTACAACATCATGGCGACCCTCGGACTGCTCAACCAGCCCGCCGGCCTCGTGATCACCTACCTCACCATCTCGGTGCCGTTCTGCGCCTGGATGATGAAGGGCTTCTTCGACACGATCCCGCGCGAGATCGACGAGTCCGGACAGGTCGACGGCCTGACCCCGTTCGGCACGTTCTGGCGGCTCGTGCTGCCGCTGGCCAAGCCGGGCCTCGCGGTCACCGCCTTCTACTCCTTCATCACCGCCTGGGGCGAGGTCGCGTACGCCTCCGCGTTCATGGTCGGTGACGAGAACCTCACGCTCGCCGGCGGACTGCAGAAGTTCGTCAACCAGTACGGAGCCCAGTGGGGCCCCATGACCGCCGCGTCGGTCCTCATCGCCATCCCGGCCGCCCTGGTCTTCCTGTTCGCGCAGAAGCACCTGGTCACCGGAATGTCGGCCGGAGCAGTCAAGGGCTGACCGGAGGCGGTGTCCGACCCTGACCCGCGGACACCGCCGAACCGTCACCCACCCCCACGCGTCACCGCATTCGTCACGGCGTCGCCGGACCCTCCCGACCAGGACCCCGGCGCCGCTCCCCACCCAGACACCCCAGGGACGACATGACCCAGCACCTCGCTGCCCCCTCCACCGGCACGTCCGACGACGCCCCGGACAACCGCACCGGCTGGTGGCAGGATGCGGTGATCTACCAGGTCTATCCACGGAGCTTCGCCGACGGCAACGGTGACGGCATGGGCGATCTCGCGGGCGTCACCGCACGCCTCCCGTACCTCCGGGACCTCGGTGTCGACGCCGTCTGGCTGAGCCCCTTCTACGCCTCCCCGCAGGCCGACGCCGGTTACGACGTCGCCGACTACCGGGCCATCGACCCGATGTTCGGCAACCTCCTCGACGCCGACGCCCTCATCCGCGAGGCCCACGCCCTGAGCCTGCGCATCATCGTCGACCTGGTCCCCAACCACTCCTCCGACCAGCACGAGTGGTTCAAGCGCGCGCTGGCCGAGGGCCCCGGCTCCGCCCTGCGCGAGCGCTACCACTTCCGCGCCGGCAAGGGCGAGAACGGCGAACTCCCGCCCAACGACTGGGAGTCCATCTTCGGCGGCCCGGCGTGGACCCGGACCGTGAACGCGGACGGCACCCCGGGCGAGTGGTACCTCCACCTCTTCGCGCCCGAGCAGCCGGACTTCAACTGGGAGCACCCGGCCGTCGCCGACGAGTTCCGCTCGATCCTGCGCTTCTGGCTCGACATGGGCGTCGACGGCTTCCGCGTCGACGTCGCCCACGGCCTGGTCAAGGCCGAGGGCCTGCCCGACCTCGGCTCGCACGACCAGCTCAAGCTGCTCGGCAACGACGTCATGCCGTTCTTCGACCAGGACGGCGTGCACGCCATCTACCGCAGCTGGCGCATCATCCTCGACGAGTACCCGGGCGAGCGCATCGCCGTCGCCGAGGCGTGGACCCCGACCGTCGAGCGCACCGCCAACTACGTGCGCCCCGACGAGATGCACCAGGCGTTCAACTTCCAGTACCTGTCGACCGACTGGGACGCCGCCGCGCTGCGTACCGTCATCGACTCCTCGCTCGCCGCGATGCGCCCGGTCGGCGCGCCCACCACGTGGGTGCTCTCCAACCACGACGTCACCCGGCACGCCACCCGCTTCGCCAACGAGCCGGGCCTGGGCACCCAGATCCGTACCGCCGGCGACCGTGAGATGGGTCTGCGCCGCGCCCGCGCCGCGACCCTGCTGATGCTGGCGCTGCCCGGCTCCGCCTACGTCTACCAGGGCGAGGAACTCGGCCTGCCGGACGTCACCGACCTGCCCGACGAGGCCCGCCAGGACCCGTCGTTCTTCCGCGCCGACGGCCAGGACGGCTACCGCGACGGCTGCCGCGTCCCGATCCCGTGGACCCGCGAGGGCAGCAGCTACGGCTTCGGCGACGGCGGCAGCTGGCTCCCGCAGCCCGAGGGCTGGGGCGAGCTGTCCATCGAGGCGCAGACCGGCGTGGAGGGCTCCACCCTGGAGCTGTACCGCACCGCCATCGCGGCCCGCCGCGACCTGCCGGGCCTCGGCGCCGGTACGGACGTGGAGTGGCTGGACGGCCCCGAGGGCGTCCTCTCCTTCGCCCGCCCCGGCTTCGTCTGCACCGTGAACACGACCGGTGCCCCGGTGCGGGTCCCCGCCCCCGGCACGGTGCTGGTCTCCAGCGCCCCGGTCACCGTCGAGGGCAGCGAGGCCGAGATCCCCGCCGACACCACGGTGTGGTGGACGGTGTGACCGTCCCCGCACCCAGGACCGGCTCGGCGTTGCGGCTCTCCGACATCGCCGGGCAGGCCGCGGTGAGCGAAGCCACCGTCAGCCGGGTGCTCAACGGCAAACCGGGTGTCGCCGACAGCACCCGGCAGCGGGTGCTGGCGGCGCTGGACATCCTCGGCTACGAACGTCCCGTGCGGCTGCGCCAGCGCAGCGCCGGGCTGATCGGGCTGGTGACACCTGAACTCGTCAACCCGATCTTCCCGGCGTTCGCGCAGTCGGTCGAGCAGGTCCTCGCCGGGCACGGGTACACCCCCGTGCTCTGCACCCAGCTGCCGGGCGGCGCCACCGAGGACGAGCTGGTCGAACAGCTCGTCGAGCGTGGCGTCGGCGGCATCGTCTTCCTGTCCGGTCTGCACGCCGACCTGTCGGCCGACCCGGCGCGGTACGCCGAACTCTCCGAGCGCGGCGTACCGTTCGTCCTGATCAACGGGTACAACGAGCGCATCAGCGCCCCGTTCGTCTCGCCGGACGACGCCGCCGCCGTGCGGATGGCCGTCGGCCACCTCGCCGCCCTCGGCCACCGCAAGATCGGCCTGGCGATCGGGCCGCAGCGTTACGTGCCCTCCCGCCGCAAGCGGGACGGGTTCCTCGACGTGGCGGTCCGCACGCTGGGGATGACCCGGGACGAGGCCGAACTCCTCGTCTGCTCGACGCTGTTCGGCGTGGAGGGCGGCCAGGTGGCGGCCGGCGCCCTGCTCGACCAGGGGTGCACGGGCATCGTCTGCGGCAGTGACCTGATGGCGCTGGGCGTGGTGCGCGCGGCCCGGGGGAGGGGCCTGGAGGTCCCGCGGGACGTCTCCGTGGTCGGCTTCGACGACTCGCAGCTGATCGCCTTCACCGACCCGCCGCTGACCACCGTGCGCCAGCCGGTGCAGGCGATGGCCGCGGCGGCGGTGGGGGCGCTTCTGGAGGAGATCGCCGGAAGTCCCGTGCAGCGCACGGAGTACGTGTTCCAGCCGGAGCTGGTGGTACGCGGGTCGACCGCGGCGCTGCGGACGGTACGGGCGGTACGGGGGGCATGAACGGGCGGCGCGCGGCCGGAGGGGGGTCGCGCGCCGCACGGGGGCTCTTCGCGCCCCTGCACGACCGCGCGACACGGTGCGGGAGATCCGGTGAGAACCCGCGGACTCCGAGGGAGTGACGCGGAGGAGAGGCACCGGAAGTCGGCCCAGGATTGGACCGGCGGGGAGTGTGACTCCCAGTGCCTCTCGTCGGCGTCGACCGGCCCGGCCGGCCGGGCGCGTGGGGCCCTGCGCCGGAGCGCGGACCCCCGGCCGACCGGACCGGAGTCCCCATGAACGTAACAGGCTCGCAATATCTTGCGTAAGTCCTTGCAGGCAGAAAAATGCAGCGTTTCGTGGATGTGAGCGGGTCGTGTCCAAAGTATTGACCCCGGCCTGACGGGCTCGTACGGTCTGCGCTGCGACTGGGTTTCCAGTCTTGCTGCAAGAACATTCAAGAGCCTTCCGGCACGGCGCGTTGTCACGTGAGGCTGCTCGGTCACCCGCGTTTCCCCCACAGCAGGAGGAAGAACATGGCACGCAGACCGTTGTCCGCCGCTCTCGCCCTCGCGGCCGGAGTCGCCGCGCTGGTCGTCCCCGCAGGCGTCGGAGCCGGTACCGCCCAGGCGGCGGCCCCGGGCACCAAGGACGTCACCGCCGTTCTGTTCGAGTGGAAGTTCGCCTCCGTGGCGCAGGCGTGCACCAGCACCCTCGGACCGGCCGGCTACGGCTTCGTGCAGGTCTCCCCGCCCATGGAGCACATCCAGGGCAGCCAGTGGTGGACCTCGTACCAGCCGGTCAGCTACAAGATCGCCGGACGGCTCGGGGACCGCACCGCCTTCGCGAACATGGTCACCACCTGCCACAACGCCGGGGTGAAGGTCGTCGCCGACACCGTCATCAACCACATGTCGGCCGGCTCGGGCACCGGCACCGGAGGATCCTCGTACACCAAGTACGACTACCCGGGCCTCTACTCGGTCAACGACATGAACGACTGCCAGTCGCAGATCAGCAACTACGGCGACCGTGCCAACGTCCAGAACTGCGAACTCGTGGGCCTCGCCGACCTGGACACCGGCGAGGAGTACGTACGCGGCAAGATCGCCGGGTACATGAACGACCTGCTCTCCCTCGGCGTCGACGGGTTCCGGATCGACGCGGCCAAGCACATGCCGGCCGCCGACCTCGCCAACATCAAGTCCCGGCTGACCAACCCGAACGCGTACTGGAAGCAGGAGGCCATCTACGGCGCCGGCGAGGCCGTCCAGCCCTCCGAGTACACCGGCAACGGCGACGTCCAGGAGTTCCGCTACGCCCGCGGCCTCAAGCAGACCTTCCTCAACGAGAACCTCGCCAACCTCAAGAACTACGGCGAGGGCTGGGGCTTCATGCCCTCCGCCCAGTCGGCGGTCTTCGTCGACAACCACGACACCGAGCGCGGCGGCGACACCCTCAACTACAAGGCGGGCGCCTCCTACACGCTGGCCAACGTCTTCATGCTCGCCTACCCGTACGGCTCCCCGGACGTGCACTCCGGCTACGAGTTCAGCGACGTCGACGCCGGACCGCCCAACGGCGGTCAGGTGAACGCCTGTTACACCGACGGCTGGAAGTGCCAGCACGCCTGGCCGCAGATCTCCTCGATGGTCGCCTTCCGCAACACCGCCCGCGGCGAGGCCGTCACCAACTGGTGGGACAACGGCGCCGACCAGATCGCCTTCGGCCGCGGTGCCAAGGCGTACGTCGCCATCAACCACGAGAGCTCTTCGCTGACCCGGACCTTCCAGACCGGGCTGCCCGCCGGCTCCTACTGCGACGTGCAGACCGGCAACGCCGTGACGGTCAACTCCTCCGGCCAGTTCACCGCCACCCTCGGCGCCGACACCGCGCTCGCCCTGCACATCAACGCCCGTACCTGCACCGGCAGCGGGACCGGCACGGGCACGGACCCCGGCACGGGCACCACGGCCTCCGGCGCCACCTTCGGCGTCAACGCCACCACCACGCTCGGCCAGAACATCTACGTCACCGGCAACCAGTCGGCCCTCGGCAACTGGGACCCGAACAGCGCCCTGAAGCTCGACCCGGCCACGTACCCCGTCTGGAAGCTCGACGTGTCCCTGCCCGCCGGCACCTCCTTCGAGTACAAGTACCTCCGCAAGGACGCCGCCGGGAACGTCACCTGGGAGAGCGGCGCCAACCGCACCGCCACCGTGCCTGCCACCGGAAAGACCACGCTGACCAGCGACGTCTGGCGCAGCTGAAGGACCAGGGGCGGGCCGGGGGTGCGCACAGACGCCTCCCGGCCCGCCCCTTTTCCCATGCCGCCCCCGCCGGGCCGGCACTACCGCCCCACCCACAGTCCGAGGAGAACCCTCCGTGTCCCGTAGCACCCTCCGACGGGGAGCCGTCGCCGCGCTGTGCGCCGCGCTGCTGCCCGTCGTACCGGCGGCGACCGCGTCCGCCGCGACCAGACCACCGTCTCCGCCCTCGGACGCGTCCCTCGCCAAGGAGTCGTCCCGCCAGGACCTCACCCGCGAGCAGTTCTACTTCGTCATGCCCGACCGGTTCGCCAACGGCGACACCTCCAACGACAAGGGCGGCCTGACCGGCTCCCGCCTGGAGACCGGGTACGACCCCACGGACAAGGGCTTCTACCAGGGCGGTGACCTCAAGGGGCTGACCAAGCGGCTCGACTACATCAAGGGCCTCGGCACCACCGCGATCTGGCTCGCGCCGATCTTCAAGAACCGTCCCGTGCAGGGCACCGGAGCCGACGCCTCGGCCGGCTACCACGGTTACTGGATCACCGACTTCACCCAGGTCGACCCCCACTTCGGCACCAACGCCGACCTGGAGAAGCTGATCGACAAGGCCCACGGCAAGGGCATGAAGGTCTTCTTCGACGTCATCACCAACCACACGGCCGACACCGTCGACTACACCGAGAAGACCTACGGCTACCAGCCGAAGGGCGCCTACCCCTACCTCGACACCGAGGGCCGCCCCTTCGACGACAGCGACGGCATGGCGAAGGTGGACGCGGACTCGTTCCCGTACACCCCGAAGGTGACCGCCAAGAAGGTCCCGTCCTGGCTCGACGACCCGACGATGTACCACAACCGGGGCGACTCCACCTACGCCGGCGAGTCCACGACCTACGGCGACTTCTCCGGCCTCGACGACCTGTGGACCGAGCGTCCCGAGGTCGTCTCCGGCATGGAGAAGATCTACGAGAAGTGGGTCCGCGACTTCGACATCGACGGGTTCCGCATCGACACCGTCAAACACGTCGACATGGACTTCTGGACCCAGTGGGCGACCGCCCTCGACACGTACGCCGCGCAGCACGGCCGCGACGACTTCTTCATGTTCGGTGAGGTCTACTCCGCCGACACCGCGATCACCTCGCCGTACGTGACCCAGGGCCGGCTAGACGCGACGCTGGACTTCCCCTTCCAGGAAGCCGCCCGCCAGTACGCCTCCCAGGGCGCCCCGGCCTCCAAGCTCGCCGCGCTCTACGCCGACGACTACCGGTACACCACCGACAAGGCGAACGCCTACGAGCAGGTCACCTTCCTCGGCAACCACGACATGGGCCGCATCGGGACCTTCCTGAAGCAGGACAACCCGAACGCCTCCGACGCCGAACTGGTCAAGCGCGACAAGCTCGCCAACGAGCTGATGTTCCTCGGCCGCGGCAACCCCGTCGTCTACTCCGGTGATGAGCAGGGCTACACCGGCGCCGGTGGCGACAAGGACGCCCGCCAGCCGCTCTTCGCCACCAAGATCGCCGACTACCTCGACGACGACCAGCTCGGCACCGACCGTACGCACGCCTCCGACGCGTACGACACCACGCACCCGCTGTACAAGTCGATCGCCGCGCTCTCCAAGCTCACCAAGGACAACCCGGCCCTGCGGGACGGCGTCCAGACCGAGCGCTACGCCGAAGGCTCCGTCTACGCGTACTCCCGCATCGATGCCAAGCACTCCAGCGAGTACCTCGTCGCCGTCAACAACGGCACCGAACCCCGGACCGTCGAGCTCACCACCGAGTCCGCCCGGATGAACTTCCGTACGATCTACGGCGGTTCCGCCACCGTGCGCAGCGGCTCGGACAAGAAGATCACCGTCACGGTGCCCGCCCTGTCCAGCATCGTGCTCCGCGCCGACCAGCCCCTCGCCGCCCCCGCCACCAAGCCCACGGTCACCCTGAAGGCCCCGGCGGCAGGCGCGACCGGCACCGTCGAGATCTCCGCCGACGTCACCGGCGGCCAGCTCGACCGCGTGGTCTTCGCCGCCCAGACCGGCAACGGGAAGTGGCGCACGCTCGGCACCGCCGACCACGCCCCGTACAAGGTCACCCAGGTCGTCGACGACACCGTCGCGGCCGGAACGCCCCTGCGGTACAAGGCCGTCGTCGTGGACCGGGCCGGGCGCACCGCCAGTGCGCTGGCCTCCACCACCGCGGGTCAGGCACCGCCCGCCGCCAAGCCGGTGGCCGTCGAGCGCGACTACGCCGTCGTCCACTACCAGCGCGCGGACGGCGACTACACCGGCTGGCAGCTCAAGTCCGGTGACACCACCGCCGAGTTCACCGGCCGTGACGCCTACGGTGCGTTCGCCTGGCTGAAGCTGGCGGAGGGCACCTCCACCGTGCCGTACACCATCGAGAAGGACGGCACCGCCGACGGCCCCCAGCGCACCGTCGACCTCTCCACCACCGGCCAGGTCTGGGTCGCCCAGGGCGACGACGGCCAGGTCACCGAGGTCCCCGACGGCGCCGGCCCGTCCACCGACACCACCAAGGCCGTCCTGCACTACCACCGCGAGGACGGGAACTACGACGGCTGGGGCCTGCACACCTGGACCGGCGCCAAGGACCCGACCGACTGGGCCAAGCCGCTCCAGCCGGTGAAGAAGGACGCCTACGGGGTCACCTTCGAGGTCCCGCTCGCCGAGGGCGCCACCTCGCTCAGCTACATCCTCCACAAGGGGGACGAGAAGGACCTCCCGAGCGACCAGTCCCTCGACTTCGCCGGCAAGGGCCACGAGGTCTGGATGCTCGGCGGCACCGCGAACTACCTCCTCCCGGCAGCCGCCGGGGTCCCCGCCCCCGACCTGACCAAGGCCGAGGCGCAGTGGATCGACGCCGACACCGTCGTCTGGAAGGTCAAGGCCACCGCCGCCACCAGCGAGCAGCTCGTCTACGCGAAGAACGGCGGGATCTCCGTCGTCGACGGGGCGCTCTCCGACGAGGGCCAGTGGCTGCGGCTCAACCCGACCGCCCTGACCGACGCGCAGAAGGCGAAGTACCCGCACCTCAAGGACTACCCGGCCTTCCAGGTCGACGTCCGCGACCGCGACCGCATCCGTGAATCCCTGCGCGGCCAGCTGATCGCCACCCAGCGCGCCGCCAACGGCGCCCTCCTCGCCGCCACCGGCGTACAGATCCCCGGCGTGCTCGACAGCCTGTACCCCAAGGCCACCGGCGCCGCCCTCGGCCCCGTCTTCGACAAGGGCGTACCCACGCTCTCCGTCTGGGCCCCCACCGCCCGTACCGTCCAGCTCGAACTGGACGGCAAGACCGTCCCCATGCGGCGCGACGACACCACCGGCGTCTGGTCCGTCGAGGGAACCAAGTCCTGGAGCGGCAAGCCCTACCGCTTCGTCGTCCAGGTCTGGGCGCCCACCGTCCAGAAGCTCGTCACCAACAAGGTCACCGACCCCTACTCCACCGCGCTGACCACCGACTCCGCCCGCAGCCTCGTCGTCGACCTCGCCGACCCGAAGCTCGCGCCCGCCGGCTGGTCCACCCAGAAGAAGCCCGCCGCCGTCCCGATCAGCGGCGCGCAGATCCAGGAACTCCAGATCCGCGACTTCTCCATCGCGGACCCCACCTCCAAGCACCCGGGCGAGTACCTCGCCTTCACGGACACCGCCTCCGACGGCATGAAGCACCTCAAGGAGCTCGCCGACTCCGGCACCTCCTACGTGCACCTGCTGCCCGCCTTCGACATCGGCACCATCTCCGAGAAGAAGTCCGACCAGCAGCAGCCCGCCTGTGACCTCAAGGTCTACGCCCCCGACTCCGACGAGCAGCAGGCCTGCGTCACGGCCGCCGCCGCCAAGGACGGCTTCAACTGGGGCTACGACCCGCTGCACTACACCGTCCCGGAGGGCTCCTACGCCTCCGACCCGAACGGCACCAAGCGCACCGTCGAGTTCCGGGAAATGGTCCAGGACCTCAACAACGCCGGACTGCGCACCGTCATGGACGTCGTCTACAACCACACCGTCGCCTCCGGCCAGGACGACAAGTCGATCCTCGACCGGATCGTGCCCGGCTACTACCAGCGGCTCATGGACGACGGATCCGTCGCCAACTCCAGCTGCTGCGCCAACACCGCGCCCGAGAACGCGATGATGGGCAAGCTCGTCGTGGACTCGATCGTCACCTGGGCCAAGCAGTACAAGGTCGACGGCTTCCGCTTCGACCTGATGGGCCACCACCCCAAGGCGAACATCCTCGCCGTGCGGAAGGCGCTCGACGGCCTCACGCTCGCCAAGGACGGCGTCGACGGGAAGAAGATCATCCTCTACGGCGAGGGCTGGAACTTCGGCGAGATCGCCGACGACGCCCGCTTCGTCCAGGCCACCCAGAAGAACATGGCCGGCACCGGCATCGCCACCTTCTCCGACCGCGCCCGTGACGCGGTCCGCGGCGGCGGCCCCTTCGACTCCGACCCCGGCGTCCAGGGCTTCGCCTCCGGCCTCTGGACCGACCCCAACGACTCCACCGCCAACGGCACCGAGGCCGAGCAGAAGGCCCGCCTCCTGCACTACCAGGACCTGATCAAGGTCGGCCTCACCGGCAGCCTCGCCGACTACACCTTCACCGACACCTCCGGCAAGGAGGTCACCGGCGCCGGCGTCGACTACAACGGCCAGCCCGCCGGATACGCGGCCGCGCCCGGCGACGCCCTCGCCTACTCCGACGCCCACGACAACGAGAGCCTCTACGACGCCCTCGCGTTCAAGCTCCCCGCGGACACCTCGGCCGCGGACCGGGCCAGGATGCAGGTCCTCGCCATGGGCATCTCCACCCTCTCCCAGGGGCCCTCGCTCTCCCAGGCGGGCACCGACCAGCTGCGCTCCAAGTCCCTGGACCGCAACTCCTTCGACAGCGGCGACTGGTACAACGCCATCCACTGGAACTGCCAGGACGGCAACGGCTTCGGCCGCGGCCTGCCGCCGGCCGCGGACAACAAGGACAAGTGGTCCTACGCCACCCCGCTGCTGACCAACCCCAACCTCACCCCCGGCTGCGCGCAGATCAACGGCGCGTCCGCCGCCTACCAGGACCTGCTGAAGATCCGGAGCACCGAGAAGGCCTTCGCCCTCACCTCCGCCTCCCAGGTGCAGTCCACCCTCGCCTTCCCGCTCTCCGGCAAGGACGAGACCCCCGGCGTCATCACCATGACCCTCGGCGACCTGGTCGTCGTCATCAACGCCACCCCGTCCTCCACCACCCAGAAGGTGGACGCGGCGGCGGGCAAGGACTACGCCCTGCACCCGGTACAGGCGACGGGCGCGGACCCTACCGTCAAGCAGTCGCGGTACGAAGCGGAATCCGGCAGCTTCACCGTCCCCGGACGGACCGTCGCCGTGTTTTCACATCGCTGACACCGACGGGCTACGGTGTGACCGCACGCGTCGGCGACGGAGCCGCAGCGGCCCGGCGCCGAGCACCGTAACTCCGCCACAACCGGCCGGTCCCCGCACCTCACCCCTCGTACGGGAGAGGTGCCGGGGGCCGGCCGGTCCGGTCGGCCGGTGACCCCCTCCGGCCGGCCGGCGCACCAGGCCCGAGCACGCCGGACGGTGATGATGAAGATCGTGGGAAACCTGCCCGAGGAGACGACCAGTTTCATCGGGCGAAGCGTGGAACTCCTGCGTCTCGAAAGTGCCCTGACGCCCTATTACCTCGTCGGCCACCGGCTCACCCCCCACCGCATGACCACGCTCGTCGGTCCCGGCGGCGTCGGCAAGTCCCGCCTCGCCCGCCGGGCCACCCACCTCGTCGGCCACCGCTACCAGGACGGCGTCCGGTGGGCCGACCTCTCCCCGCTCTACGGCGACGAGCTGCTGCTGCCCACCGTCTCCGACGCCGTCGGCCTCGCCGACCACGCCCTGCGGATGCCCGTGGACGCGCTCTGCGAATGGCTCGCGGACAAGAACATGCTGCTCGTCCTCGACTCCTGCGAACACCTGCGCGCCCCCACCGCCCACCTCCTCGGCGAACTCCTCACCATCGCCCCCGGTCTGACCGTCGTCGCCACCAGCCGGCAGCCCCTCGGCGTCCGCGGCGAGAACCTCGTGGAAGTCCCCCCGCTGCCCTACGACGGCGAGAGCGACGCCCTCACCCTCTTCCGCGACCGGGTACGCGTGTCGGCCCCCGGCATCACCTTCCGGCGCCCGGCCGACACCGAGGCCGCCGACGAGATCTGCCGCCGCCTCGAAGGACTCCCGCTCGCCCTGGAACTGGCCGCCGCCTCGGCCCGCCGCCACACCCTGCGCCAGATCGCCGACCGGCTCGGCTCCCGCCTCGACGTCCTCAGCGACGACTCCCAGGGCCCCCGCCGCCACCGCGCCCTCCTCACCACCATCGGCTGGAGCCACGAGCTCTGCACCCCTCTGGAACGCCTGCTGTGGGCCCGGCTCACCCCGCTGCGCGGCGACTTCGACGAGGAGACCGCCCGGGAGGTCTGCGCCGGCGGACCGCTCGGCCCCGACCAGGTGACCGAGGCGCTGCGCGGACTCGTCGCCAAATCCGTCGTCAAACGCGACGACGAACGCCACCACATGCTCGACACCCTGCGCGAGTACGGCCGGATGTGGCTCATCGAGCTCGGCGAGGAGGAGGTGGCCGGAGCCGCCCGCCGGCACGCCGCCCGCTTCCTGGGCCTCGCCCGCCGGGCCCACTCCGGATGGACCGGCCGCGACCAGGTCGCCTGGTACCACAAGGTCTCCGACAGCCACCTCGACCTCTGCGCCGCCCTCGACCACCTGCTGGTCCACGACGTCCGCGCCGCCCAGGAGATGGCTGGGCGCATCGGCTTCTTCTGGAGCTGCTGCGGCCACCTGACCGCCGCCCGAAGCTACGCCCGGCGCGCCCTGCGCGGCGGCCCGCTCGACGGCCCCGACCGCACCCGACTGCTCTGGGTCATGGGCGTCGCGGCCCTGCTCCAGGGCGACTTCGAGGTCGCCGAGCGACTCGGTGCCGAGTGCACGGCCCATGCGGAGACCGACGGAGACGACGAGGGAATCCTCAACTCGACCTATCTGGCCGGGCTCACCCACATCATGAAGAGCGAACCGCGGACCGCCCTCAAGGCCGCCGAACGCGCCCTGCGCCTGACCGAGGCGAGAACCGTCGAGTCGGCCTACCGGCTGCGCTGCCACCTCATCACGGTCTTCTCCCTCAGCGGTCTCGGCCGCCTCGCCGAGGCCGCCGAGGCCGCCGCCGTGCTCAGGGCCGCCTGCGAGGAGCACGACGAACACTGGACCCGTTCGTACGCCGACTACCAACTCGCCCTGATCGCGCTGCTCCAAGGCCGCCCGGACGTCTCGGCGGCGCACGCCCGCACCATGCTCCAGGGCAAGCACCGGCTGCGCGACAGCTTCGGCATCGCCCTCGGCCTCGACATCCTCGCCTCCGCCATCGCCGCCCAGGGCCAAGGCGCGCGCGCCGCACGGGTCTACGGCACCGGGCAGGTGTACTGGCGAATGGTGGGGCACCCGCAGCGCGGCACCCCCGACGTCGCCCCGGTCCGCGATTCCTGGGAGCGCCGGGCCCGGGAGTCCGTCGGTGATCGCGCCTACCAGCGCGCCTTCGAGCGCGGCCGCACCGACAGCGCCGAGGCGGGTCTCGCGGCGGCGCTCTGGGACGAGTCCAGGATCTGACCCCTTGTCCGGGTACGGGCGCGGGACCGGGAACGGGCCGCACGCCCCGGGAACGGGCGGTCGTGCGGTGAGACGCGCTTGTGCGGGCGGGGCCGGCCGGGCGAAGGTGATCAGCGACAATGCCCGCACCACCCGCACCGGGAGCGCCTGATGCCGCACATCACCATCGACTATTCGGCCGGACTCGAAGACGCTTTCGACCGCCGGGGATTCGCCGCCGAACTGCACCCCCTGATCGCCGAGACGATCACCACCTCGGCGTCGGCCTGCAAGACCAGACTCCGTCAGGTCGACGAGACGCTGGTGGGGGAGGAGGCCGTCGACGGCTCGGTCATCCACATCGTCATCGCCATACAGCCCGGCCGCACCCCGGAGGTCCGGGGCCGCCTCACCGAAGCCGTGCTGGCGCTGCTCGGCGAGCACCTCAAGCCGGCCGACGGACTCCGGGTCGAGACCTCCGTCGAGACCCGCGAGATCGACCCCTCGTACCGCAGGAGCTGAGCCGCGCAGCCGGTTCCTCCGCGCGGCCGCCGGTCACGGCTGCCGCTGCGGGGGGACGGTGGGCGTCCCGGTGGTCAGCGCCGCGAGCCGGATGAGCAGCTCACCGAACGGGCCGTCCGGGGGCTCCTGTTCGAGGGCCCGCAGCACGATGCCGGCCACCTCCTCGTCGTACGCGGCGCTCACGGCGGCCAGCGCGGCGAAGTCGTGCACCAGCTGGCGCTCCAGCTCCGTGCGCGGCACCCGCTTCCCGTCCAGCCAGAGCAGTGCCGTCGCCTCGGCGAGCGACACCCAGGTGCGCACCACCAACTCCAGCCGGGCCGAGGGGACCTCGACCCCCAGGTGGCTGAGTATCTGCTCGTACGCGGCCTGCCGCACCCCGTCGATCATGGCGTTGGTGGTGGACGAACCGGCCGCCGGGCCGCCCCGCATGAGTGCGGAGAAGCCGGGCCCGTGGTCCTCCACGAAGTCGAAGAACCGGCCCATCACCCTCAACAGGCGCGCGCCCAGCGGACCTTCGCGCGGCTCCAGGAAGCGCTCCGCCAGTTCGTCGGCGGCCCGCCGCAACGCGGCCTCGTACAGGCTCTGTTTGCCCGGGAAGTAGTGGTAGACGAGGGGGCGGGAGATGCCCGCCGCGGCGGCTATCTCGTCGATCGACACCTCGTCGGGGGAGCGGCTGCTGAACAACTCCAGTGCGACGCCGATCAACTGCTGTCTGCGCTCGTCGACACCCATTCTGCGCCGCACCCCGGTGGTCATGCGGACAGCCTAACCGGGGCCCGGCGGACGGCGGGACCGGCCCGGCCAACCCGCCGGTGCAGCCCGCCACCGCCTACAGGTCGAGGACCAACCGCCCGCCCCGGCACCGCGAGACGCACAGCAGCATCGAGTCGGCACGCTCCGCGTCCGTCAGCAGCTCGTCCCGGTGGTCGATCTCGCCGTCCAGCACCCGCTGCTGGCAGGTACCGCAGAAGCCCTGCTCGCAGGAGTACGAGACATGGGGCAGCTCCTCGCGCACGGCCGCCAGCACCGACTGCCCGGCCGCCACCCGCACCGTCCGCCCGGAGCGCCGCAGCTCCACCTCGAAGGCGCCGGAATCCGCTTCGCCGGGAGCCCCGGCCGCGAAGCGCTCCAGGTGCAGGGTGCAGCCGTCCGGCAGGGCGGCGGCCACCGCGTCCCTCAGGGGCCCGGGGCCGCACACGTACACGGCCGTCCCCGGGGCGAGCGCGGCGAGCGCCGCGGTCACGTCCGGGTGCCCGGAGGTGTCCTGCGGGACGACCGTCACCCGGTCCCCGTCCACGCCGAGCTTCTCGATCTCGTCGAGGAACGGCATGGTGGCCCGCGACCGGCCCCCGTACAGCAGTCGCCAGGGCACGCCGGAACCGGCGACCGCCCGCAGCATGGGCAGGACCGGGGTGATGCCGATACCGCCCGCGACGAAGAGGTAAGCGTCCGCCTCCACCAGCGGGAAGCGGTTGCGGGGCCCCCGGACCCCGACCTCCTCGCCCTCGTGCACGTGGGCGTGCGCCTCGCGGGAGCCGCCCCGGCCGTCCTCGGCCAGCCGGACGGCCACCGTGTACGTCCCCGGGTCCGCGGGATCGCCGCAGAGGCTGTACTGCCGGACAGCGCCGGAGGGCAGCACCAGGTCGATGTGGGCCCCCGGCTCCCAGCGGGGCAGCCCCGGCCCCTCCAGCCGGAGTTGCACGACCCCCTCGGCGGGCGTGCTCCGCCCGGTGACCAGCAGCCGCCGGGTGGTGGTGGCACCGCGCCCCGACCGCCCCGAGGTCGGCTCCTCCAGGGCGGGCATCGGCCAGAGCGGTGAGGCGGCGACACGCTTGCGCAGCGCACGCCGGGCGAGCAGGGCGGTACCGGCGCCGGCTACCAGCAGCACGGTACGGGGACGGGGCAGGGGCAGGGCCATGGCTCAGTGGTCTCCCGTGGTGCGGGCCCCGGCGGCGAGTGCCGCGGGGGAGCGGGCGAGGTAGTCGACGGCCTGGGCGGTGCTGCCGGTCCGGGAGGGGTGGTAACGGCGGCCCAGATAGTCCGGTACCGAGCGCAGGATGTCCCCGGCCGGAGGCAGCGTGCCCCGCCTGCCACCGGCGTGGAACTCCCGGAACGACGCCCGGCCGCCGGGGAGTTCCGGGTCGTTCTCCACGAAGAAGCGCACCCCGCGCTACCAGAGGAAGACCAGCGCGGAGAATGCCGTGGCCCAGGTCCGCACCCGGCGCCGGTAACCGCCGTCGAGGTGCATGAACACCTCGAACGCCACCGAACGGTGCTCGACCTCCTCGGCCCCGTGCCAGCGCAGCAGGTCCAGCATCGTGGGGTCGGCGCCCAGCCGGTCCAGGGCGTCGGCGTTGAGTATCCAGTCGCCGAGGAACGCCGTGTAGTGCTCGATCGCCGCTATCGTCGCCACCCGCTCCTTCAGCCACCACTCCCGCGCCCGCCCGGGCGGCAGGGTCCGGTCGCCGAGCAGCTTCTCGAAGAACCAGTCCACCTGCGCGGTGTACGGCGCCGGGTCGAGCCCGAGCCTCTTCAGGTGCGGCAGGACGTCGTCGTGCGCCTGCGAGTGCACGGCTTCCTGGCCGATGAACCCGATGACGTCCTCGCGGAGCCGCTCGTCGCGGATGTACGGCAGCACCTGCCGGTACACGTGGATGAACCAGCGCTCCCCGGCCGGAAGCAGCAGATGGAGGACGTTGATCGTGTGGGCGGCGAACGGATCGCCGGGCACCCAGTGCAGCGGGGTGCGCTCCCAGTCGAACGAGACGTTGCGGGGCTTCAGCGGCGTCCGCTCCGAAGTGACCGCCGCCGGCTGCTTGTTGGACATGGTGTCAATGTACTGATGGGTAGGGCGCAGGAACAGATGCCTGCGCGTTCTTCCTCGGACCGGTGGTCACGCCGGCCGGTCGCCCCGCTCGCCCCGGTCCGGATGGGCGCGTACCACCAGGACCCGGCGGTCGTCGTCGGACGGGACCAGCCCGAGCCTCCCGGAGTTCGAGGTGTGCTCGGCGACGGCCCGCGGCCCGTACCGGACCGGCCGGGACACCGGAAGGCCCCGGACCCGCGGTACGAAACCGCGGGTCCGGGGCCCGGTGTTGTCCGACGTCCCTGTCAGGGGGCGTACTTGTAGCCCACCCGCCGGACGGTCTGGATCGAGTGGCGGTGCTGGGCGCCGAGCTTGCGGCGCAGCCGGGCGACGTGGACGTCGACGGTGCGGCCGTCGCCGACGTGGCCGTACCCCCAGACGGTCGTCACCAACTGGTCGCGGGTGTGCACCCGGTGGGGGTGCGCGACCAGGTGGGCGAGGAGCTCGAACTCCAGGTAGGTGAGGTCGAGCGCCACACCGTCCACGGTCGCGATGCGCCGGGTGGAGTCGATGAGCACCGGACCGTCCGACGCGGGAGCGGCGGGAGCCTCCCGCACCACGGCCTGCGGGGCGAGCATGCCCTGCGGGAGCGGTCCGGCGGCGAAGTGCTGGGCATCCGTGAACGCGCCCGCGAGAGCGGCCTGCTGGTCGGCCGGTACGAGGACGAGGTAGCCGATCATCGGCGGGCGCCCCGGAAGGGTGGGCAGGGAGTGCTGGGGTGCGGGCAGCCAGGTGGCTCCCGGCGGGAGCAGGTCGGCCATGTCGGTCAGCCGGACGACGTCGTCACGGTCGACCGAGCGCAGCCGGCGGTTGGGGGTGAGAGTGCGGGCGGTGGTGGTGGCCGCAGCGGGGGCCGCCGATGCCGCGGTGGCGGCGGAGGCGGTGAGAGTACGGGCGTTCGCCATGAGGGTCAGCTCTTTCGCGCGAGGAGTCGTCGAGGGACGTACGTCGTGCGCGCGGGCCGAAGGCCGGGGTGAGCGGCTTTAGAGGGCCTGCGCGTTCCTCGCGCGGCAACACACCCGGTCGAAGTCGTGGTGCTGACGGGAAGGCCAGAACGGCTCAAGGTCGCTGCGACCCGATGAGGTGTACTGGAAGCCGGCCATGGGCCCATTGAAGCAGAGAATGCGGCGCGGCAGCAGTCTCCTCTCACCCGTCGATACGGACCCTTTGCGTGACGTGCCTCGCACTTCGCTTCCGGGACGCGTCCGCAACCGCCCTGAGCTGGACCGGACCGCCGCTCAGCCCACCAGCCGCCTCCGCCAGTCCGGCACGGCCACCTCGATGGCCTTCGAGGGATCGCCGTCCCACTCCACCGCCAGTCCGGCGTCCCGGAGTGCCGTCGCGACCTCGTGGCCCGTGGCGGAGGTGGTCTCCTCGGAATCGTCGAACCCGCCGTAGTACAGGGCGAGTCCGTGGCCCGAGACCGCGCTCGCGGTGCCCTGGGAGTGGAAGAAGACGAAACCGCGCGCCGACTCGTCCTCCGCCCACACCTCGCTCATCCCGCAGGAACGGCAACAGGTGAAGTTCTGCCGGGCGGTCAGACCGGCGGCCCCCAGGACGGCGAACGCGCTCTCCAGCCGGTCTGCGTCGCTCACCCCCGTCCAGCTCTCCTGCTCCTCCACCCGTTCCAGCCAGAGCCGCTCCACGACGGCCCTCGCCTGCTCGGCGGTGACGGGCGAGACCCCGTCCTCCGTCAGGCAGCCGGCGGCCCACTCGATCAGCGTCTCCACCGTGGCGAAACCGCCGCGCAGTTGGGCCCGGACGACTTCCTCCAGCCGCGCCAGGACCCCGGCCTCCGGAGCCGGTACGGGCTCGGCCTCGGGCAGCCCCAGGGACTCCCAGCCGATCCCCGCGTCCCAGTCCTCCTCCTGCCGCGCCCACCCGGCCATCACCTCGGCGACCCGCTCCGGGGCGGAGACCTCGGTGCGGTAGTGGTCGCCGGGCCCGCCCGCGCGGTACTCCAGCTCGTACGGGCCGTCCCCCTCGTGCCAGACCTGCACGAACCGCCCGGGCCGGTCCGGCACCCGCTGCACCACCAGGAAGCGGTTCCTCCCCCCGCCGATCCCGAGCACCAGATCCGTCAACTCGTCGGCCGTGGGGCGCGTGTACGTCTCGGTGCCCTCGGTCTTCACCTTGATCTCCAGCATGCCGTCACTTTCGCACGCGCCAGCGACAGTGGCCCTCCCGCAGGCCGATAACCTGCCCACAGAGCGCGCGCGGACGATCGCCCGCGCCCGGCGAGGGGTGAACATCCGGTGATCCGAGACCTGTACAACGTCCGTCGGCACCCCGCGGAGGGCGGCCCCACCCCGCTGACCGAGGACGAGGAGCGGCGCGCCCGGACCACCCTCTTCAACGAACTCGGCACCGTCGTCGCCGAACACGGCTGGGTCCGCTTCCCGGCCCACTCTCCGGAGGAACGCCGCAGGCTGGTCGAGGTCGCGCACCGGCTCGGCGAGTACTGGGGCCGGCCGGTCCACGTCGAGGCCGAGGACCAGTGCGCGCTCAGGCTCTTCCTGGACGGGTACGGCACCCCGCCGGCCGCGTAGGGGAGTCCGGCCGGTACGCCGATCACGCCGAGAGGGCGCCCACCGGAAACCGGCGGGCGCCCTCTCGGCGTACGGGGAGGTGCGGGGGATCAGCCCTGGTCGGCCTTCTCCAGCGCGGTGCAGCAGGTGTCGACGATCAGCCGCGTCACGACGTAGGGGTCGACGTTGGCGTTCGGGCGACGGTCCTCGATGTAGCCCTTCTGGTCCTGCTCGACCTGCCACGGGATACGGACCGAGGCGCCGCGGTTGGAGACGCCGTAGCTGTACTCGTTCCACGGGGCGGTCTCGTGCAGGCCGGTCAGACGCTCGTCGATGCCGGCGCCGTAGTTCTTGACGTGGTCGAGCGGCTTCGAGCCCTCACCCAGCGACTCGCAGGCGGTGATGATCGGCTCGTAGCCCTCACGCATCGCCTTGGTGGAGAAGTTGGTGTGCGCGCCGGCGCCGTTCCAGTCGCCCTTGACCGGCTTCGGGTCGAGGGTCGCGGAGACGTTGAAGTCCTCGGCGGTGCGGTAGAGCAGCCAGCGGGCGATCCACAGCTGGTCGGAGACCTCCAGCGGGGACAGCGGGCCGACCTGAAACTCCCACTGGCCGGGCATGACCTCGGCGTTGATGCCGGAGATGCCGAGACCGGCCGCGAGGCAGTTCTCGAGGTGCTTCTCGACGATGTCGCGGCCGAAGATCTCGTCGGCGCCGACACCGCAGTAGTAGCCGCCCTGCGCGGCCGGGAAGCCGCCCTCGGGGAAGCCGAGCGGACGGTGGCCCGCGAAGAAGGTGTACTCCTGCTCGATGCCGAAGATCGGCTCCTGGGAGGCGAAACGCTCGGCCACCGGACGCAGCGCGGCACGGGTGTTGGTCTCGTGCGGCGTCATGTCGATGTTGAAGACCTCGCACAGCACGAGCACGTCGTCGCCGCCGCGGATCGGGTCCGGGCAGGTGAAGACGGGCTTCAGGACGCGGTCGGAGGCGTGGCCCTCGGCCTGGTTGGTGCTCGAACCGTCGAAGCCCCAGATGGGCAGCTCCGCGCCGTCGGCCAGGATGCGCGTCTTCGAACGCAGCTTGGCGGTCGGCTCGGTGCCGTCTATCCAGATGTACTCAGCCTTGAACGTCACGGAAGCCATCCTTTGCGGTGCTGCGAGGTCTATGCGCAGAGCTTCGCAAGGCGCGATTTCCCGTCCGTTGCCCGTATGTGAACCCCGTGTTACCAACGTTTTCCGCAGGTGAAGCGCGTCACACCCGCGGGTCCCTCCCGCCCCCCGCGCCCCCGGCCGTACGCCACCGGGTCCGCGGCGGCGTGCCCGGCCTCCCGCGCCCGGCGCTCCGCCGGCGGCGTCGTATACGTCCACGCCACCTGGGCATTTCGTGTGGATCATGCCGGGCTCGCGTGCCCGGGGGCCGCACCTCGCGGCGTCGTCGTCGGTCGCCGACCCGGCCCGGTCCACACGACAGGCCCAGGGGCGTGGGCTCCCGGCCCGCACACTGGTACCCATGACGATCTCCGCGACCCCCCTGCGCATCGGCCTGCTCGGTACCGGACCGTGGGCCCGCAAGACGCACGCCCCCGCCCTCGCCGCCCACCCCGGCGCCGAACTGAGCGGAGTGTGGGGCCGCCGCCCCGAAGCGGCGGCCGACCTGGCCGGCGCCCACCACGTCCCGGCCTTCTCCGGCGACGACGGCCTGGACGCGCTGTTCGCCGCCAGCGACGCCGTCGCCGTCGCGCTGCCGCCGGACGTGCAAGCCCCGATCGCGGCCCGGGCGGCCGCCGCCGGCTGCCACCTCCTGCTGGACAAGCCGGTCGCCACCACGGCCGCCGGAGCCCACGAGGTCGCCGAGGCCGCCGCCCGGGCCGGCGTCGCCTCCGTCGTCTTCTGCACCCTGCGCTTCGCCCCCGAGACGGCCGCCTGGATCGCCGAACAGGCCGCGCTGGAAGGCTGGTTCACCGCACGGGCCCAGTGGCTCGGCGCGCTCTGGGCGCCCGGCTCCACCAGCGAGTACGGCGCCTCCCCGTGGCGCCGCGACAAGGGCGGCCTCTGGGACGTCGGCCCGCACGCCCTCTCCGTACTCCTTCCGGTACTCGGCGACGTCACGGAACTGACCGCCGTCCGGGGCCCGTCCGACACCGTGCACCTGGTGCTCCGCCACACCTCCGGTGCCTCCAGCACCGCGGTCCTCGGCCTCTCCGCCCCGCTCGCTGCCGCCGGCACCGACATCGAACTCCGCGGCGAACACGGCGTCACCACCCTGCCCCGCTGGGGCGGCGCCCTGAACGCCTTCGCCGGAGCCGTCGACGCGCTGGCGCAGGCCGTACGCACCGGCGAACCGCACCCCTGCGACGTACGGTTCGGGACGCGCCTGACCGAACTGCTGGCCCAGGCGGAAGCGCAGCTCGGACCGGCCGGCCCGGCGGTGCACGCCGGATCGTGACCCGCGGATCGTGACGGGCGTACGGCGCGCGCCGCCCCGAACCGGCCGGCGGCGTACAACCGTCCGGGGCCCGGACGTGTCTCTCAGGCATCAACCGCGTGTGGTCGGGCCGCGAGGGACGCGCTCCGTGCGCACCCCTTCGGAGGGACGGTGGGTTCCGTGGGCAGTACGCGAGCAATGGGGCTGATCGCCGCACTGGCGGCGGCGGCCTGGATGTCGGCGGGACCGGCCGTCGCGGACGGTGGGAGCGACGGGCCGGCCGGGTCGGCAGCGCGGGCGGCGGGCACCCCGCTGCTGCAGTTCGCCAAGCCCTCGCCCGTCACCGGGGTGAAACCGGGGGACACCGTGCCGCTGGAGATCACGGTGAAGAACGCCGGCGACGGACCGGCCGAACGAGTGACGCTCTACATCGGTGGATCGACCGGCACCGCGTTCGCGGAGAAGTACTCGAACTGCGTGCAGGAGGAGATCCCCGCGCAGGACGAGGGCCCGGCGCAGGTGCAAGCGACCTGCGACATCGAACAGGTTCTGGAACCGGGAGTCGTCTACGCACCCGAGGAACCGGTCGCCCTCACCCTGCAGCCGCGCGCTCTGTACGAGTGGTACACCCTGGTCGTCCATGCCGACTCGCCGGTGTTCCACACCGGTCCGCGCGACGGCGTCGGCGAGGAACTGCGGTTCGTCCCGCAGGAGACCCCGCCCGCCGGGGCCGAGTACCTCGACGCGCTCCCCTTCACCCACGTCACGGCCGACAGCACCGCCGACTTCTCCCTCACCGGGGCCGAGGTCACGGGCGAGAAGGGCGACACCGTCAAAGCGACGGTGACCTTCGCCAACAACGGCCCCGCCTGGGTCGACAACGACACGGAAACGCCCATCGGTGTCTTCGACGTCGGCGTGCCGCCCGGCACCACGGTCACCCACGCACCCGACGTCTGCCACCCGGTCGGCCCGGACGGGGAGGAGGTCCCGGCAGCGGGCGCCACGACGTACCGGTGCACCACCGTGAACGCCTATGCCGAAGAGAACGAAACGCTGGCCCTGGAGTTCACGCTGCGCATCGACAAGGTCGTCCCGGACGCCACGGGCGAGATCGCCTTCGTCCCGGGCGAGAACCGGGCGGGCACCCTGTCCTTCGACCACGAGCCGGGCAACAACACCGCGAAGATCGTGGTCAATCCGTCCGAGGACGGGGCGGCGGACGGCGGCGCGGGCAGTACGGGCGGCACCGGCTCCACGACCTCCGGCGGAGCCATCACCGGCACCACGGCCGGGACGACGGCCGGCGGTGCCGTCGGCGGGTCTATCTCCGGCGGCGGCACGGCCCCCGAACTGGCGGCGACCGGCGGGGCCGGCCCCGGGTACCTCGCTGCCGGAGCCGGTCTGGCGGCTGCCGGCGGCCTCGCGCTCGCGCTGGCGCACCGGTCCTGGTGGCCCCGCCGCCGGAGGCTCGCGGGTCCGGGCGGCCCGGCGGAGCGCTGACGGGGACGGCGGAACACCACCGGGGCGGGGCTGGGGGCCGCGGAAGTCAGCGGCGCCCCAGCGCGTCCCGTACCGCGTCCTCCGTACGCGCCACCACGGCGGTGCCGTCCTCGGCGGTGATGATCGGCCGCTGGATCAGCGCCGGTTGTGCAGAGAGCGCCGCGATCCAGCGGTCGCGCTCCGCCGTCTCCCGGGGCCACGAGTCGATCTCCAACTCCTTCGCGACGGCCTCCCCGGTCCGGGTGATGTCCCACGGCTCCAGCCCGAGCCGGTCCAGCGCCGCCCTGATCTCGTCCGGCGTCGGCACGTCCTCCAGATACCTGCGCACGGTGTACGACGCCCCCTCGGCATCCAGCAGTGAGACGGCGCTCCGGCACTTCGAGCACTGCGGATTGATCCAGATCTCCATGGGGTCGAGGATACGGCCGAGGAGGGTGCGGCGGACGGCCGAAATCCCCTCTGGCCAGGGGCGATTGTCAGTGCGAGGCGGTAAAATAAAAGCAGTTCGTGAGGGTTCCACCACCGCGCCAGGAGGTTGCCGATGGCCGTCGCCGCAGTCACGATCAAGCCGCTCGACCCGACGCTCCACGCCCCGTTCCTACCGATGCAGCCGGTCGCCGCGCCCCACCCCAAGAAGAGGCTCCCGGCGGGCCGCCCCCGTGAGTGGTACGTCGCCCACAACCGCCGGCTGAAGGCCATGCGCCTGACGATCGCCCTGCTCGACTCCGGCGTCTACCAGCCCTCCAGCGCCAGCAACCGCCGCATACGCCGCGCCGCCGAGCGCCTCGGCATCCACCGGCCGTCCGACCTCACCTGCCGCATGGTCCGCACGCTGATCCGCTACGGCCGCTGAGCCGTCCCCACGGGCCACCCACGAGCCCCCGCCCCCGGTCCTGCCGGGGCGGGGGCTCGCTCGCGCCCCGTTGTCGGTGGCGGCTGCCAGACTTCCGCCATGTCACTCACCGCCCTGACCTTCGACCACTGGTGCACCCTGGACGGGGCCACCGCGCGCAGTCGCGCCGAGGAAGCCGCCCGGCAGGTGGGCGGCACCCTGGCGGAGTGGGAGAGCGACCCGGCGCTGGGCCGGGTCCCGCACCGCGCGGTGATCGAACGGGACGGGCAGGGGTTCGCCCTGATACCCGGGGGCGAGGTGCGTGTCGGATTCGACCTGGCCGCGTGGAGCCCGACCGCCGAACAGCTCCGCTCCTACCGCGAGGAGAGCATCGCGGGCGGCTTCGGCTTCGACGCCGACCTCTTCGTCCACCTCGCCGGGGTCCTGACACCCCGCCGCACGGTCACCGTGCCCACCCTCCTCATGGCGGTGGAGGCCGAGGCGCTCTCCGACGTACCTGCCGAGGTCGCCTCCGTACTCGCCGCCCGCGGCCTGCGCCCGCCCACCCCCGACGAGTGGGAGCACGCCGCCGGAGCCGGCGCGGAGACCCTGTTCCGCTGGGGCGACACGTACCCGGCCGACAGCTCCCCGTACGGAGAGGGGGCCGGCCCGCACCATCTGCCCAACGCCTTCGGCCTGCGCTTCGGATACGGCGTGTACGAGGCGGAGGTGACCAGCGACCCCGGCCACGTTTACGGCGGCGACGGCGGCGAGGCCGCGTGCGGCGGCTACGGCACCTTCCTCACCTGGCTGCCCATGGCGACCGCCAACCACAACCCCGGACTCGCCGAATTCCTGCGGGAACCCGACGACGAGGACAGTGACGACGACTTCTTCGTCCGGCCGGTCGTCGAACTGCGCTGACCGGCCCGTACCTCTCCCCTGTGCACCCGTGGCCGGTCCACGTCCCGATCAAGACGCCCCCACGTCCGACGCGGGCGCCGCGCCGTGAGCCCGCCCGCACGCGGCCCGTTCGGCCGCCGCCGGTTCGCGCCCACGACCGCACGCCGGTGTGGTGGAAGCACACGCGTACCGATCCCCACGAACCGGCGGCACGGGCGCCCCTCCACGCGAGACAGGGAGACTCCGCATGTCCGTACGCGCCTCCATACCGGGTCGCCGGCGCTGTGCCGCAGCCCTCGCCGCGACGGTGATCTGCTCGGCTGTGTTCACGGGATCCGACCCCGCGCTGGCCGGCGGGCCGCCACCACCTCGGGTGGCCGTCCCGCAGCTGGACTGGAGACCCTGCTCGCCCGGCAGCACCTTCGACTGCGCCACCGCCGAGGTACCGCTGGACTACGCCGCCCCCGGCCGCCGCACGATCGATCTGGCGCTCGTCCGGCACAAGGCGACCGGCCCGGGGAAGCGCATCGGCTCACTGCTCTTCAACCCCGGCGGCCCGGGTGGGCCGGGAACGGTGCAGATGCCGCAGAACTACGAAGCCTTCCCCGAAGAAGTGCGGGAGCGGTTCGACATCGTCAGCTGGGATCCTCGCGGAATCGGCCACAGCACCGCGGTGAACTGCTTCGGCACTCCCGAGGAGGCCGCCGCCTGGGCGGCCCGCAAACCGGCCGGGTTCCCGGTGGGCGAACAGCAGCGGGCGGCCTGGAACGCCGCGTTCAAGGACCTGTACCAGCGCTGTCTGAAGCGGGACCCGGAACTCCTGCGCCACGTGTCGACGGCCGACAGCGCGCACGACCTCGACCTGCTCCGCCAGGCCGTGGGAGACCGGCAGCTGACCTACCTGGGAATCTCCTACGGCACGATCCTCGGCGCCACCTACGCCAACCTCTACCCCGGTCATGTGCGCGCCATGACCCTCGACAGCAACATCGACCCGCGGGCCTGGACGAACCACGCCATGGGCGACGCCCGGCTGCCGACCTTCCTGCGCATGGGCTCCGACACCACCGCGGCTTCCACCCTGGAGCAGTTCCTCACCCGGTGCGGGTCCACCGGCACGGACCACTGCGCCTTCTCGGCCGGCAGCCCGCAGGCGACCCGGTCCAAGTTCGACCAGCTCATGCGGCGGCTCCGCGAGCAGCCCGTGGGCGCCTGGACCTACGCCGCCACGGTCAGTGACACGGTGTCCGGCCTCTACACCCTCCACCCCGGATGGACGGAGCTCGCCGGCCGGCTGCAGGACCTGTGGCAGGGCCGCGTCCCCGCACAGCCCGCGCCCCTGCCCGCACCGCCGGTGCCGTATCCGTACCTGGGCGACGAACAGGCGGGCGCCGTGCTCTGCGGCGACAGCCCCAACCCGCGTGACACCGCCGTCTACCCCGCCCTCGAGGAGGCCGGCGCCGCTCGTACGGGTGACCCCGGGCGCCACTGGACCTGGGCCGCGGAGCCGTGTGCCACCTGGCTGACCCGGGCGGAGAACCGGTACACGGGCCCGTGGAACAAGCCCACGGCGCACCCCGTACTGGTGGTCGGCACCGTCTTCGACCCCTCCACGCCCTACACGAACGCGCAGGCCATGGCCGAGGAACTGGCCGACGCCCGGCTCCTCACCAACACCGGCTACGGCCACACCGCGCTGATCAACACCAGCGGCTGCGTCAACGCCCATGAGAGCCGCTACTTCATCGACGGCACCCTTCCCCCGCCCGGCACGACCTGCCGTCAGGACACACCGCCCTTCGCCACCCCCATGCCCCACGGCGGAGTCGCCGCAGGCGGCGGCGCGATGTCGGGCGTCGTCTCCCGGCGCCTCCGGTAACCCCCTGAGGGCTGTCCCGCAATCCCTGGTGGGTGCGCGACGACAGCTACGGCACCTCGCCGCGTTGTCGGAACGTCCCCATACATCCAGTACGCGGACGCTCCTCCGCCTTGCGATGCACCGCATCCGACGCCGCGCACTGATCCACCACGGATTACGGGACAGCCCTGAGGACTTGCCGGAGAACAACCTGTGGGTCGGCACCACGCTGATCTGCGATCCCACGTCGCAAAACCCATAGGTTATTTCTCGGCGAGCCCTCAGCCCGGGTAAACCCCGGAAACGCAGACGAACGAGGGCCGCCACCCCGGTCAGGGGCAGCGGCCCTCGTTCGTGCCACTGATGTCACGTCGACGAATCGACGGTTCGGCGCGTACCCGGTACGCAGGGCCGATCTAGAGGTCGAAGTACAGCTCGAACTCGTGCGGGTGCGGGCGCAGCTGGATCGGGGCGATCTCGTGGGTGCGCTTGTAGTCGATCCACGTCTCGATCAGGTCGGGGGTGAAGACACCGCCGGCCTGGAGGTACTCGTTGTCCTGCTCCAGCGCCTCGAGGACGGCCGGCAGCGAGGTCGGGACCTGCTGGACGTTGGCGTGCTCCTCGGGAGCCAGCTCGTACAGGTCCTTGTCGATCGGCTCGGCCGGCTCGATCTTGTTCTTCACGCCGTCGAGGCCGGCCATCAGGAGTGCCGCGAACGCGAGGTACGGGTTCGAGGACGGGTCCGGGGCGCGGAACTCGACGCGCTTGGCCTTCGGGTTCGAGCCGGTGATCGGGATGCGCATCGCGGCGGAGCGGTTGCGCTGCGAGTACACCATGTTGACCGGGGCCTCGAAGCCGGGGACCAGGCGGTGGTACGAGTTCACCGTCGGGTTGGTGAAGGCCAGCAGCGACGGGGCGTGCTTGAGGATGCCGCCGATGTAGTAGCGGGCCATGTCCGACAGGCCGGCGTAACCCTGCTCGTCGTAGAAGAGCGGCGAGCCGTTCTGCCACAGCGACTGGTGCACGTGCATGCCCGAGCCGTTGTCGCCGAAGATCGGCTTCGGCATGAAGGTCGCGGTCTTGCCGTTGCGCCAGGCGACGTTCTTCACGATGTACTTGAAGAGCATCAGGTCGTCGGCCGCGGCGAGCAGCGTGTTGAACTTGTAGTTGATCTCGGCCTGGCCGGCGGTGCCGACCTCGTGGTGCTGGCGCTCGACCTGGAGACCGTTCTTGTCCAGCTCCAGGGAGATCTCGGCACGCAGGTCGGCGAAGTGGTCCACCGGCGGCGTCGGGAAGTAGCCGCCCTTGTAACGGACCTTGTACCCGCGGTTGTTCTCGACCGCACCGGTGTTCCAGGCGCCTGCCTCGGAGTCGATGTGGTAGAAGCTCTCGTTCGCCGACGTCTGGAAGCGGACGTTGTCGAAGACGTAGAACTCGGCCTCGGGGCCGAAGTACGCGGTGTCGGCGAAGCCGGTGGAGGCGAGGTACGCCTCGGCCTTCTTGGCCACGTTCCGCGGGTCACGGCTGTACTGCTCGCCGGTGATCGGGTCGTGGATGAAGAAGTTGATGTTGACCGTCTTGTCGCGGCGGAAGGGGTCCACCCGGGCGGTCGACAGGTCGGCGCGCAGCGCCATGTCGGACTCGTGGATGGCCTGGAAGCCGCGGATCGACGAACCGTCGAAGGCGAGTTCCTCGGCCGGGTCGAAGCTCGCTGCCGGGATGGTGAAGTGCTGCATCACACCGGGCAGGTCGCAGAAGCGGACGTCGATGAACTTCACGTCGTTGTCCGCGACGTACTTCTGCACTTCGTCGGCGTTCTGGAACATCCAACTCCTCCTACTCCCGGCCCGGAGGGGCTGGGGTTGTAGCTCGTGTGTGTCGCCAGTGCGGTGGCGCACGTTGAGGGCGACCTTAGGCAGACGGGATTTCCCAAGCATGACCCATTTGTTTCGCCCAAGTTAACCGGGCGCGCGGTGGGGGGACACCCCGACGCGTCACAACGCCTCATCCCGTGCCCCGGGCGGCAGCGGGCAAACCTGGCCGCAGTACCGTTGTCGGGTGGACAACAGGCAAGCAATCGGATCGTGGCTGTCCGGCCCCCAGGCCGCCGCCGAGGAGATGGGCGTCGACTTCGGCTACCGGGGCAAGCGCCTCGGGCTGCCCGAGGAGGGTCCGGGGGCCGTCGCCCCGCTCGGCCGCCGCTTCGGCGCGATCTTCATCGACTGGGCGCTCTGCTACTTGATCGCATACGGGCTCATCGCAGGCGGTGACCAACAGGCCGCAGGCAACTGGGCGTTGCTCGTCTTCCTGGTCCTGAGCTTCCTCACCGTGGGCACCCTCGGCTTCACCCCCGGCAAGCGCCTGCTGCGCCTGCGCCTCGTCTCCGACGACGGCGGCCGGCTCGGTCCGGTGCGCGTCCTCGTGCGGACCGTGCTGCTGCTCCTGGTGATCCCGGCCGTCATCTGGGACCGTGACGGGCGCGGACTGCACGACCGGCTCTCCCGGTCCGTCCAGGTCCGCCTCTGACCCGTCCGGAGGGGGTCTACGGCCCTCCCGGAACCCCGCCGGGCCGCGCCGGACATGTCCGGTCCTGTCCGGCGCCCCCGGCGGGTCCGGAGAGGGGGCGGAGAACACCTGAAGGTGTTCCGCCATCCGGACAACCGCATCCGTACCGTGACCCGTTCCGTTCACCATGTGGACCGGAGTGCCCGGACGGCGGCCCGCCACGGCCCCTCCCGCGGCGCCTTCGGATCCCGCGGAGAGGCCGCGCGTCCCACACCCCGGCCCGAGCCCATGGCAGCCCGCCCGCTCCCGCGCCCCCTGGCAGCCCGCCCGCTCCCCCGCACCCCGCCCACGCGAAAGAGGGGCGGCCCCGACCTTCCCGGTCCGGGCCGCCCCTCCGGTGTGAGCGGATGAGCGTGTGACGCATGACAGCTGACGTGCGGGCGCGGAACCGGCGGGGGGGTGCCGTGCGCCGCGCCCGCGCGGCGAGAGAAGGGGAGCGAAGGGTCCCGAGAGGTACAGGTACCGGTCAGCGCATCTTTCCGCCGCGCGGCATCCGCATCCCCTTGGGCATGGGGCCCTTCGGGAGCGGCATGTTGCTCATCAGGTCTCCCATCGCGCGCAGCCGGTCGTTGGCCGCCGTGACCTGCGGACCGCTGAGGATGCGCGGGTACTTCAGCATCTTGGTGCGCACCTTCTTCAGCGGCACCTGGCCCTCGCCGTCGCCCACGATGATGTCGTGCACGGGGACGTCGACGACGATGCGCGCCATCCGCTTCTTCTCGGCCGCCAGCAGGCTCTTCACCCGGTTCGGGTTGCCCTCGGCCACCAGCACGATGCCGGCCTTGCCGACCGCGCGGTGGACGACGTCCTGGCTGCGGTTCATCGCGACCGCCGGAGTGGTGGTCCAGCCGCGTCCGACCCGGTCCAGCACCGCTGCCGCGGCACCGGGCTGGCCCGCCATCTGACCGAAGGCCGCGGCCTCCGCGCGCCGCCCGAAGACGATCATCATCGTGAGGGCGGCCAGTACGAAGCCCAGGATGCCCAGGTAGACCGGGTGACCGATCACGAAGCCGATCGCGAGGAGCACGCCGAAGATCACGATGCCCAGTCCCGCGAGCACGAGACCGATCTTCGGGTCCGACCGCCGGGTCATCTTGTAGGTCAGGGCGATCTGCTTGAGCCGCCCCGCGTTCTCGGCGCTGTCCGCGCCTTCAGTGTTTGCCTTCCTCGCCATGTACAGAAGTTTACGTGGCCGAGGAACGGTGCTCCGCAACGGCCTCCAGTACGTGCTGGGCCTCGACCCGGTCCTTGGCGCGGCGGCGGTCCTCCAGGACCGCGGCCCAGGCGTTGCGGCGGGCGGTGCGCTGGCCGCCGCTCAGCAGCAGCGACTCGACGGCGCGGAGGGCGTGGGTGACGGTCGGAAGGGTGTGGGCACGTACCGGCGCGGCCTGCATCGTGGTGTTCCCTCTCGGGGCGGTCCGCGCACGGCGCGGAACGGGTGCGGGAAACGGAGGGCGACAGCGGTTCGGCCACCGAGGCCCGTGGAACCGGGGTCGCTGCTCCTGGGCGGTGTCCGCCGGACACCGCCTTGCCGGACCAGGATCACTGCTCCGGGACCAGGGTCACCCCTTGGTGTTACCAGGGCATGACCGGTCGGTCAAACACCAATGAAACCTTGATACCGGCCGTGCGCACGCCGGAGCGGCCCATACGCGTCCCCCACCTGCGGGGAGCGTACGGGCCGCCTCGTGCGGGCGATTACCGCCCGGTAATTCCCTGTGCTCGGATTCACACGGCCGCGGTGGTCGCGGCCGTCGCGGAGGCGGCCGCGCCGCGGGCCTCCATCGCCTGCTGGAAGAGACGTCCGGCGCGGTACGAGGAGCGCACCAGCGGCCCCGACATCACGCCGGAGTACCCGATCGCGTCGGCCTCGTCCTTCAGCTCCACGAACTCCTGCGGCTTCACCCAGCGCTCGACGGGGTGGTGGCGCACGGAGGGCCGCAGGTACTGCGTGATCGTGATCAGCTCGCAGCCGGCGTCGTGCAGGTCCTGGAGCGCCTCGCTGACCTCCTCGCGGGTCTCGCCCATGCCGAGGATCAGGTTCGACTTGGTCACCAGACCGGCCTCGCGGGCCCGCGTGATGACCTCCAGGGAACGCTCGTACCGGAAGCCCGGGCGGATGCGCTTGAAGATCCGGGGGACCGTCTCGACGTTGTGCGCCAGCACCTCGGGGCGCGAGGAGAAGACCTCGGCCAGCTGCGCGGGCTCGGCGTTGAAGTCGGGGATCAGCAGCTCGACCTTGGTGCGGCCGGCCTCGCGTCCGTCGGTCAGCGCGTGGATCTGGCGGACGGTCTCCGCGTACAGCCACGCACCGCCGTCCTCCAGGTCGTCGCGGGCGACGCCGGTGATCGTGGCGTAGTTCAGGTCCATCGTGACGACGGACTCGCCGACCCGGCGGGGCTCGTCGCGGTCCAGCGCCTGCGGCTTGCCCGTGTCGATCTGGCAGAAGTCACAACGCCGGGTGCACTGGTCACCGCCGATGAGGAAGGTCGCCTCGCGGTCCTCCCAGCACTCGAAGATGTTGGGACAGCCCGCCTCCTGGCAGACCGTGTGCAGCCCCTCGCTCTTGACGAGCTTCTGCAACTGGTTGTACTCGGGGCCCATCTTCGCCCGGGTTTTGATCCACTCGGGCTTGCGCTCGATGGGGGTCTGGCTGTTCCGGACCTCCAGGCGCAGCATCTTGCGCCCGTCGGGTGCGACAGCGGACACTCCGGCACTCCCCTTTGCTTTCACTGCATTGGATTCTTCGGCGAACACCAGGGTACGCCCGCCATTCGCACGGCCTTACGTCCGGCCAACCTGTGGCCCACGGGGACTATTCCTCGTACGGCCCATCTCTTCGCGCCGAGCGCGGGCCCATGGCGGCCGGGAGCAGCCGCCCGAGGCCCGCCCGGCACCCCGCGGCCGGCGGCCGGTCAGGCGGTCACGGGGGCGGTCACGGGCGCGGCGGCCGGGGCGGCGGCCACCTCGCGGGGGGCGAGCTCTGCGTTCTCCAGGACGTCGCGCAGGTGCTTCTCCACGACCGGGAGCACCTCCGCGATTCCGAGGTCCTGCCCCAGCTCGTACGCGAGCGAGGTGACGCCCGCGTCGCGGATGCCGCACGGCACGATCCGGTCGAAGAAGGTGTTGTCGGGGTTCACGTTCAGCGAGAAGCCGTGCATCGTGACGCCCTTGGCGACCCGGATGCCGATGGCGGCCAGCTTGCGGTCCTCGCGGCGCTGCCCGGCGTTCGAGGGGGCGTACTCGGGGCCGTTGAGCCGCGGGTCGAACTCGTCGTCCGTCAGCCGGGGGTCGAAGTCCAGCGACAGGCCGCCGAGCGACGGACGCTCCTCGACCGGATCGCCCAGCACCCAGACCCCGCTGCGGCCCTCGACCCGGCTGGTCGCGACGCCGAACTCGGCGGCGACGCGGATCAGCGCCTCCTCCAGCCGGCGCACGTGGGCGACGACGTCGACCGGGCGCGGCAGCTTCTGGATCGGGTAGCCGACGAGCTGCCCCGGGCCGTGCCAGGTGATCTTTCCGCCGCGGTCCACGTCGACGACCGGGGTGCCGTCGAGGGGCCGCTCGCTGTCGGTGGTGCGCCGGCCCGCCGTGTAGACGGACTGGTGCTCCAGCAGCAGGCAGGTGTCGGGGACCGTGTCCTCGAACCGTGCGGCGTGCAGCTCGCGCTGCTGCTGCCAGGCTTCCTGGTACTCGACGGCTTCCGCGCCGAACCCCAGCCGGACAAAACGCAGCTCGCTCACGGCGATGCCTCCCTACTCGTGGTGACGACAGCCCGAGGGATGCCTGCCGACCGCCGTCACCGTGCACTGATAGCGCCCGAATCACTGTACGACCGTCCGGAAGCGGCCCCACCGGCAGGTCGTTCCGTCAGGTCGTTCCGTCAGCGCGATCGGCACTCCTCACACGATCGGATGAACATGGAGCGAACGCCGCCGGGGCCGCTCCGAGGGCCGCTAAATTCGCGCCGTTCCCCAAGGGCTGCCACGCCCGGCCCAGGCAAGGCAGGAGACCGCACCGCAGATGTCGGAACGACCCCCGCAGCGCACCCCGCACCCACCGAACCGCAGACTCGCCGCACTCATCGCGGAGGCCGGCTTCTCCCACGCGGGCCTGGCCCGGCGGGTGGACCAGCTGGGCCTGGAGCACGGCCTCGACCTGCGGTACGACAAGACGTCGGTGACCCGCTGGCTGCGTGGCCAGCAGCCGCGCGGGACGACCCCCGCGCTGATCGCCGAGGTCTTCACCCGCCGCCTCGGGCGCCGACTCACCGCCCAGGACCTCGGGCTGGACGCGTGTGCGCCCGTCTACGCGGGCCTGGAGTTCGCGGCGACCCCGGCCGAGGCCGTCGACATCGTCAGCGGACTCTGGCGCAAGGACTCCGGCAACCAGGCGGACCTGCGGAAGATCGCCTTCACCCCGGCGGGGCTGGTGGTGCCGAGCAGGGACTGGCTGATCGGCCAGGCCGACGAGTCGGTCTCCCGGGGCGACCTCCCGGCCCCCGCCGCGGGCGGGGCCGGAACCCAGGGGCCCGGCCGCGAGAGCGCCCGGCCCGGCGCCGTCCCCGGCCCGTCCCACGACCCGCGCTCCGGCATCCGCACGGCCGCCGGGCCGCCCGGCCCGGCCGGCCCGGCGGCCCCGGGCCCCGGCGCGACCGGCGCGGGCCCCTGGACCGGCGGCCGGCGCCCTGCCCCCGCCCACGGGGCGGGCGGCGCCCCCGGCGGAAGCACCGGCACCGGCCCCGCCGGAACCCCACGCCCCGCGGTGCCCCGCCAGCGGCAGACCGAGCGGGGACCCGGCCAGCGCGTCGGCAACGGCGACGTGGCGGCGCTGCGTTCGGTCGGCGAGCTCTTCCGCTCGCTCGACCACGCCTACGGCGGCGGCCACGCCCGCCAGGCGCTCATCCGGTACCTGGAACACGAGACCGAGCCCATGCTCCGGGGCAGCTACACCGAGACGACCGGCCGCCGGCTCTTCGCGGCGGCGGCCGACCTGACCCGGCTGGCCGGGTGGACCTCGTACGACATCGCGGCGCACGGGCTGGCACAGCGGTACTTCGTGCAGGCCCTGCGGCTCGCCCAGGCCGCCGGGGACCGTGCCTACGGCGCCTACGTCCTGATCACCATGAGCCGGCAGGCGGTCTACCTCGGGCACGGCCGCGAGGCCGTCCAGCTCGCCCGGGTCGCCCAGCAGGGGGTGGGCTCCGCCGCGCCCTCGGCCGTGCAGGCGCTGCTGCACGCCGTCGAGGCGCGCGGGCACGGCGTACTCGGGGACGCGCGGGCGTGCGCCGTCTCTCTGGCACGCGCGGAGCGTGCGCTGGAGGCCGCATGCACCGGCGACGAGGCGCCGCACTGGGCCCGCCACTTCGACGAGGCCCAGCTCGCCGACGAACTGGCGCACTGTCACCGGGACCTCCAGCAGTACCGGGCCGCAGCCCTGCACGCCGAGCGCTCGCTCCAACTGCGCGCGCCCGCGTACGCCCGGAGCAGGCTCTTCTGCCGGGTCGTGCTCGCCTCGGCCCGGCTCGGGCTCGGTGAACTCGACCAGGCCTGCCTGCTGGGCGCCGAGGCGGCCCAGCAGGCCCGCGACATGCGGTCGGTCCGGGCCACGGAGTACGTACGCGAGTTCGAGCGCAAGCTGGAGCCCTATCGTGACGCGGCGGCGGTGCGCGGGTACCGCGAGCAGATCGCGGCCCTCGGCTGAGAGCCTCTCAGGCCGCGCCCGACAGCGTGGCTCCCGGTTCCGGTACGTACCCCGGACCCGCCCCGAGATCGGCCAGGATCGCCTCCGCCGCGCGCCGCCCCGAGTGCAGGGCGCCCCGCAGGGTGCTGGTGTCCCGGTGGTCGCCGCACACGTACAGCCCGGCGAGCACCCGTACCGGGCGGCTCGGGTCGTGCGGCGGGGTCATCACCGGGACCGCCTCGGCGGTGTGATGGGTGGCCAGCAGCTCCCAGTCGTCCGTCGGCGTTCCGTACAGCGCCGCCAGATGGGTGCGCACCGCGCGGTCCAGCCCGGGCGGCGGGGTGCCGAGCACCGCGGAGGTGATGAGCGCGCGGCCCCCGGGTGCACGGGTGGGATCGATCTCGCTCATCACCGCCGAGTACGCCACGGGACCCGCCCCGCCCGCCTCCAGAACCAGCGAGGCGCCCGTCCCGGGAGCCTCGGGAGCGGTGTGGTGAACCACCGTCACCGGGTGGAATCCGGGCACCCGCAGTCCGGGCAGCAGTTCGGCGGCGGCCCCCGCACCGGTCGCCACCAGCAGCGACCGGCAGCTCAGCTGGCCGTGCTCCTTGGTGGTCACGGACGTGGTGTCGGCGGCCGTCACCTGGACGTTCGTCCGGACGGTGTCCGGCGGCAGGGTGGACGCCAGCAGCTCCGGCAGCGCCGCCGACCCGCCCTCGGGCACCCGGAGCCGGCCGCGCGCCCAGTCGCGCAGGACCAGTTCCGCGACCCGGCTCGACACCCGCAGCTCAGGATCGCTGAGCAGGGCGGCGAGCAGCGGGCGGAGGAATCCGTCGACGGTACGGGCCGGCAGTCCGCGGGCCGCGAGGGCCGCCTCCGCCGCCCGGTCGGGCTTGGCCATGATGCGGGCCGTGGAGGTGGCGGAGAGCCGGGCCAGCGACGCGCCGAGACGGGCCCGGTCCAGGGCCTCGCCCACCGCACCGCCCCGGCCGGACGGAGTGGCCCGGTCGGAGCCCACGGGGGCGCTCGAACGGGCGCGCACGGGCCTGAATGCGCCCCTGGTGCTTCGTATGCCACCGGCGCGGTAGTGGCGCCCGGCGTTGTGGACCACGACCGCCGGATCGAACTCGCGGAGCACCAGGGGCGCCAGCCCCGGTATGTCCCCGAACTCCTCCGGCACGCTGCCGAGCAGCGGACCGAGACGGTCGAGCCTGAACCCGTCCACCTCGTCCGTGGCCAGCCTGCCGCCGATCCGCGGTGTCGCCTCCAGGACGCTGACGCTCACCCCCGCCCGTACGAGAAGGTGGGCGGCTGACAGGCCGGCTGTACCGGCTCCGATGATGACCACGTCCGCGTGGTGTGCAGGCTGACGCACATGCCCTCCCCGAGTCGTGCGAGCGGTGGGAGGCTCATGCCCCCGACTGACTCCCGGAATGCCCGAGTTCGCCAAAGAGGCTAGGAGGATGGCCGATACCTGGACAGTGGCCCGCGAGCAGGCACCGGTGCACGGGGTCGCACGGGGCCCTCCGGACCGGATGCCGGAGGAGGAGGGGTCCGGAGGGCCCCGTCAGCCCAGGGCCGCGCGGACGGCGTCGTCGATGCCGGGGAAGGCGAAGGTGAAGCCCGAGTCCAGCAGCTTGCGCGGAACCACCCGCTGGCTGCCCAGCACGTCCTCGGCGAAGTCGCCCAGCGCGAGGCGGAGCGCCGGGGCGGGGGCCGTGAAGAAGGTGGGCCGGTGCAGCACCCGTCCCATCGCCGCCGTCACCTCGGCGTTGGTGACCGGTTCGGGCGCGGTGAGGTTCACCGGTCCGGACAGCGAGTCCGTGTCGAGCAGATGGCGCAGGGCGGCGACGTGGTCGTGCAGCGCGATGAAGCTCCAGTACTGGCGGCCGTTGCCGAGCCGTCCGCCCAGCCCGGCCTTGAACAGCGGGAAGAGCTTGCCCCAGGCGCCGCCGCCCGCGGCGACGACCAGCCCGGTGCGGGTGTGCACGGTCCGGACACCGGCCTCCTCGGCGGGCGCCGCGGCGGCCTCCCACTCCTCGCACACCGAGGGCAGGAATCCCTCGCCGGGCGGGGCGCTCTCGTCGACCGCGCGGTCGCCGGTGTCGCCGTAGTAGCCGATCGCGGAACCCGATACGAGGACCTTGGGCGGGGTGTCCAGCGAGGCCAGGGCCTCCGCGATCGCCGCGGTGCCCAGCACCCGGCTGTCCCGGATCTCCTTCTTGTACGCCTCGGTCCACCGGTGGTCGCCGACCCCGGCGCCCGCCATGTGCACGACCGCGTCGCAGCCGACGAGACCCGCCACGTCGACGTACCCCCGGTGCGGGTCCCACTCGATCTCGTCGCCCGCCTTCGCGGGCCTGCGGACCAGGCGGGCGACCTCGTGCCCGTCGGCCAGCAGCGAGCGCACGAGCGCCGCTCCGATGAGTCCGGTCGATCCGGTGACGGCGATACGGGAGCGCTCCATGGCCCCATCCTGCCCCATGGATCGCCCCCGCACGGTCATGGCACAGTGACGCGCATGCAAACGCTCCGCCTCCACGCCATACGCCCGGCACTGCTCTCCGACGGGGCCGCGCTGGCCGCGCTCGACCGGGAGACCTGGTCCACCCTGCACTCCGTGCAGCCCCGCCCGCAGCCGCCCTACCCGCCGTTCTTCGACGAGCGCCACTCGCCCCGCGACTTCCTCGTCGCCGAGACGGCCCCGGACGGCGAGCGGGCCGCCGTGGACGCGGAGGAAACCGCGAAGGCCCCGAGCGTCGCCGGGTACATCCGCCTGGTCGCCCCCACCCCGCTCGCCTGCAACCAGCACGTCCGGCAGATCCAGGGCCTCGCCGTCGCCGCCACGGCCCGCGGGCTCGGCATCGGCCGGTCGCTGCTGCGCGCCGCGGTCACCGAGGCGCGGCGCCAGGGCGCCAACCGGATCACCCTGCGCGTCCTCGGCCACAACGAACCGGCCCGCGCGCTCTACGCCTCCGAGGGGTTCGCCGTGGAGGGCGTGCTGCCCGGCGAGTTCTTCCTGGCCGGCGGGTACGTCGACGACGTGCTGATGGGCCGCGCGCTCTGACGGGTTTTCTCGCGGCCCTTCCCTTCAGGACTCTCCGAACCGCTCCCAGAGCGCGGGCAGACGGGCCGCCAGCACCTCGTCGTTCTCGAACGAGAAGGGCACCCCGGCGGGTTCACGGGCCTGCGGGGGCAGCCCCAGGTCCGGTGAGACGACCCCGGTGAGCTGCTCGTACGCCTCGTCGGCCGCGTAGCCGAGCTCCTCGCCGTCCCCGTCGGCCTCCTCGTCGAAGTCGTCCAGGAGTTCGGCGAGGTCGTCGGGGTCCTGGAGCGCGCCCTCGAACACGTCCCGGCCCTGGCCGATCAGCCAGCACCGGAAGTAGTCGAAGGCGTCGTCGCCCGCGCCGCCGAGCAGCAGGGCGGCGGCGCCCCACAGGTCCCAGCGGTACGCGCGGTGGTAGCGGGCCTCGAAGTGCCGGGCGAAGTCGAGCACGGTCTCGGGATCGAGCCGCACCAGCCGCTCCACGAGCAGGTCGGCGTGTTCCTCGGGGTCGCCCCCGGCGGCCTCGCGGGTGCTGTCGATGAGCTCCCAGAACTCCGTCTCGTCCATCACGGGTACAGCATCGGCCGCGGCGGCGGCCCCCGCACGCGGAGCCGCGGTGCCCCGAGGGGCTCTCAGCGGTAGCGTCCGTGCATCCGCGCCGCCGCCTCGCGGAAGCGGGCGCGCAGCGCGGGCGGCGCCAGCACCTCCGCCTCCGCGCCCAGCGCCAGCAGCTGTTCGTACGCCACCTGGGGCGACTCCACCGGCAGGGTGACCGTGCGCCACCCGTCGCCGTCCGGCGGTCCGGCGGCGGCCAGCGCCTCCTCGGCGGCCCTCCGGTCCACCAGATGCGGGAGCCGCCCCGCACCCGCCCCGGAGACCCGTACGGTCACCTCGGACGCGAGCAGCGAGCGGGCGAACCGGGCGGACCGCTCGGCCCAGAACCCGGCCAGGTCGAAATCCGCGTCCCGCTCGAACCGCCCGCCGTCCGGCTCCGCGGAGACGAACCGGTCGACCCGGTACACCCGGAAGCCGTCCTGGACGGAGGAGGGCTCCACCGGGTCCGCGACCCGGGCGCAGAGGTACCAGACGCCCGCCTTCAGCACGAGCCCGTACGGGAGCAGGGCCCGGTCCGCCTCGGCGCCGCCCCGCCGGTACCGGGTCCGGAGCGTGAGGTCGTCGCGGACGGCCTCCGCGAGGGCGGGCAGCAGCGCCGGGGCCACCGGGTCCTGGAACCAGCCGGGGGCGTCCAGGTGGAAGCGCCCGGCCACCGTGCGCGGGGTGTCCCGCAGTGCGGGCGTCAGGGCGGCGGCCACCTTGAGCCGGGCGGCGGACGCGGCGTCCTGGAGCCCCAGATCGCGCAGGGCGGTGGGCAGCCCCGAGAGGAAGAGCGCCTCGGCCTCGCCCCGGGCGAGGCCGGTGAGGCGGGTGCGGTAGCCGTCGACGAGGTGGTAGCCGCCGGTCCGGCCGCGCTCCGCGTACACCGGGACGCCCGCCTCGGAGAGCGCCGCCGCGTCCCGCAGGACGGTCCGCTCCGACACCTCCAGCTCCGCCGCCAGTTCTGCGGCGGTCATCCCGGGCCGGGACTGGAGGAGCAGCACCATGGTGATCAGTCGGGCTGCGCGCATGCGCCCATTCTTCCCGAAGGGGCGGCCTTCGGGACACGCCGGAAAACGGCGGGGCCCCTCCGGTGTTCCGGAGGGGCCCCGCCGTTCTGGGCCTGGTGTCAGGGGTACGGATCAGAGTCCGTAGCGCTCCCGGGCCTCCTTGATCGCGGAGGCCGGGACCTCGCCGCGCTTGGCGAGCTGGGCCAGGGCGGCGACGACGACCGACTGCGCGTCGACACCGAAGTGGCGGCGGGCGGCGTCGCGGGTGTCGGAGAGGCCGAAGCCGTCCGTACCGAGCGAGGACCAGTCCTGCTCCACCCACTGGCTGATCTGGTCCGGAACCTGGCGCATCCAGTCGCTGACCGCGAGCACCGGGCCGGGGGCACCGGCCAGCGCCTGCGTCACGTACGGCACCCGCTCCTCGCCGCGCAGCAGCGCGGCGTCGGCCTCCAGCGCGTCGCGGCGCAGCTCGCCCCACGAGGTGGCGGACCAGACGTCGGCGGTGACGCCCCAGTCGGCGGCCAGCAGCTCCTGGGCCTCCAGGGCCCAGTGGATGGCGGTACCGGAGGCCAGCAGCTGCAGGCGCGGCGCGTCGGCCTTGGCCGGCGTGCCCTCCTTGAAGCGGTACAGGCCCTTGACGATGCCCTCCTCGACGCCTTCCGGCATCGCGGGCTGCGGCTTCGGCTCGTTGTAGACCGTCAGGTAGTAGAAGACGTTGGAGTCCTCGCCCTCGACGGGCTCGCCGTACATCCGGCGCAGACCCTCCTTGACGATCACCGCGATCTCGTACGCGAAGGCCGGGTCGTAGTTGAGCGACGCCGGGTTCGTGGCCGCGATCAGGTGCGAGTGGCCGTCCGCGTGCTGGAGGCCCTCACCCGTCAGGGTCGTACGGCCCGCGGTGGCCCCGACGATGAAGCCCTTGCCGAGCTGGTCGGCGAGCTGCCACATCTGGTCGCCGGTCCGCTGCCAGCCGAACATCGAGTAGAAGATGTAGAACGGGATCATCGTCTCGCCGTGCGTCGCGTACGACGTGGACGCGGCGATGAAGTCCGCCATGGAGCCGGCCTCGGTGATCCCCTCGTTGAGGATCTGGCCGTCCTTGGCTTCCTTGTAGTACATCAGCTGGTCGCGGTCGACCGGCTCGTACGTCTGGCCCAGCGGCGAGTAGATGCCGGCCGACGGGAAGAGCGACTCCATACCGAAGGTACGGGCCTCGTCCGGGACGATCGGAACCCAGCGCTTGCCGGTCTCCTTGTCCCGCATCAGGTCCTTGGCGAGGCGGACGAAGGCCATGGTGGTGGCCATCTCCTGCTTGCCGGAACCCTTCTTCAGTGCGGCGAACGCGCGCTCCTCGGGCTGCGGCAGGGCCGCGGCGTGCACCCGGCGGGCGGGGGCGGGGCCACCGAGGGCCGCGCGGCGCTCCTGGAGGTAGCGGACCTCGGGGGAGTCGGCGCCGGGGTGGCCGTAAGGCACCACACCGCTCTCGAAGGCGCTGTCCGGGATCGGCAGGCCGAGCAGCTCGCGCATGTCCTTGAACTCGTCCAGGGACAGCTTCTTCATCTGGTGGTTGGCGTTCTTGGACTCGAAGCCCTTGCCGAGCGTGAAGCCCTTCACCGTCTGGGCGAGGATCACGGTCGGGCCGCCCTTGTGCTCCAGGGCAGCCTTGTACGCCGCGTAGACCTTGCGGGCCTCGTGGCCGCCGCGCGAGGTGTAGAAACACTCGGCGATCTTCGCGTCGGTGAGCAGCTTCGCCAGCTCGACGAGCGCGGGCTCGGCGCCGAAGAAGTGCTCGCGGATGTACGCGACGTCACGGGTGGCGTACGTCTGGAACTGGGCGTCCGGGACCTCGCGGAGGCGGCGGACCAGCGCACCCGTGGTGTCGAGCTGGAACAGCTCGTCCCACGCGTTGCCCCAGAGCGTCTTGACGACGTTCCAGCCGGCGCCGCGGAAGGCGCCTTCCAGCTCCTGGACCACGCGGAAGTTGGCGCGGACCGGACCGTCGAGACGCTGCAGGTTGCAGTTGATGACGAAGGTCAGGTTGTCGAGGCCCTCACGGGCGGCGAGCGCCAGGGCGGCCGTCGACTCGGGCTCGTCCATCTCGCCGTCGCCCAGGAAGGCCCAGACGTGCGAGTTCGACGTGTCCTTGATGTTGCGGTTGGCCAGGTAGCGGTTGAAGCGCGCCTGGTAGATCGCCGACAGCGGGCCGAGGCCCATCGACACGGTGGGGAACTCCCACAGCCAGGGCAGACGCCGCGGGTGCGGGTAGGACGGCAGGCCGTCGCCGCCCGACTCCTGGCGGAAGTTGTCGAGCTGCTGCTCGCTCAGCCGGCCGTCGAGGAAGGCGCGGGCGTAGATGCCGGGGGAGGCGTGGCCCTGGATGTAGAGCTGGTCACCGGAGCCGTCCCCCTCCTTGCCGCGGAAGAAGTGGTTGAAGCCCGTCTCGTACAGCCAGGCGGCCGACGCGAACGTGGCGATGTGGCCGCCGACGCCGTACTTCGCCCCGCGGGTCACCATGGCCGCCGCGTTCCAGCGGTTCCAGGCGGTGATGCGGGATTCCATCTCCAGGTCGCCGTCGAACTCGGGCTCGGCGGCGGTCGGGATGGAGTTGACGTAGTCGGTCTCCAGCAGCTTGGGCAGCGCGAGACCGGCGCCTTCGGCGTGTTCGAGCGAACGCCTCATCAGGTACGCGGCGCGATGCGGCCCCGCGGCCTTGGTCACGGCGTCCAGAGAGGCCGCCCATTCGGCGGTCTCTTCGGGGTCGCGGTCCGGGAACTGGTCGAGTTCGCTCGGACGCTTTCCTACGGGGTCGGTCATGATCGCCGCCTTCCGGAGTGGGAGGGGGTGGAGAAGTCCCTGGCTGGCAGGACAGGGCGACGGGCCGGTGGGCCCGCCCAGAACTGTAAATCCCTGATCGATGATCGATCAAAGGGTTGAAGAGGAAAACTTCTCGATATGAAGAAAATGGCATGGGGTGCCGCCGAATGGGGCACGGAGTGACGGGAAAAAGCAGCCTAAAACGGTCACTGATTGCTCGGAAGAGCGACGACGGTGACAGATGCGAAACCTGGGAGCAATGCGGACGTGAGAAACAACAAGTAGCGCCCCTCCCGTACGTCCGCCCGCGCGAGGGGTCCTCAGGCGCGCGGCGCGCAGCCCAGCACGTGCGCCTTGACCAAGGGGCCGATCTGCGGGTCCTGCCGCAGGAACGCGTCGATGAGCGCCTCGTGCTCCTCCGCGTACGACTTCTGCACCGTGCCCAGCCAGCGGATCGACAGAGCCGTGAACACCTCGATGCCCAGCCCCTCCCAGGTGTGCAGCAGCACCGCGTTCCCCGCCGCCCGCACCAGCTCCCGGTGGAAGCCCACCGTGTGGCGCACCTGCGCCTCCCCGTCGGCCGCCCGGTCGGCCTCGTAGAGGGCCGTCACGTGCGGCTGGAGGGCCGAGCAGTCCGCGACGAGGGCGGGGGCCGCCAGCTCCGCCGCGATCTGCTCCAGACCCGCACGCACGGGATAGCTCTCCTCCAGGTCCGCGGCGGTGAGACTGCGGACCCGGACGCCCTTGTTGGGCGCCGACTCGATCAGCCGCAGCGTCTCCAGCTCCCGCAGCGCCTCGCGCACCGGCGTCTGACTGACCTCCAGCTCGGTGGCGATCCGCCGCTCCACGATCCGCTCGCCCGGCTTCCAGCGCCCGCTGACGATCCCGTCCACGATGTGCTCGCGGATCTGCTCGCGCAGCGAGTGGACGACGGGCGGGGTCATGAGGTGCTCCTTCGGGCGAACCGGTGCCGCCTGGGACCGGCCACGGTCGCTGAGGCCCGTGGTGTTGACCGGCAGTGATCCGCCGGATACCCCTAAGACAATACGGCGGCGCCCCCGCCCGGGAGGTGGTCCGGACGGGGGCGCCGCTGGTGAGGCTCGTTACAGCAGGGTCGTTCAGAGGCCGAGCTCGACCTCGAACTCACCGGCCTCCAGGATCGCCTTGACCGAGGTCAGGTAACGGGCGGCGTCCGCGCCGTCCACCAGACGGTGGTCGTAGGAGAGCGAGAGGTACGTCATGTCACGGATGCCGATGACGGTGCCCTCGGCGGTCTCGATGACGGCCGGGCGCTTCACCGTGGCACCGATGCCCAGGATGGCGGCCTGGTTCGGGGGCACGATGACGGTGTCGAACAGCGCACCGCGCGAACCGGTGTTGCTGATGGTGAAGGTCGCACCCGACATGTCGTCCGGGGTGAGGCCGCCACCGCGGGCCTTGCCGGCCAGCTCGGCGGTCTTCTTCGAGATACCGGCGATGTTCAGGTCGCCCGCACCCTTGATGACCGGGGTCATCAGACCCTTCTCGGCGTCCACGGCGATGCCGATGTTCTCCGAGTCGAAGTACGTGATGGTGCCCTCGGCCTCGTTGATCCGGGCGTTGATGACCGGGTGGGCCTTCAGCGCCTGGGCCGCCGCCTTCACGAAGAACGGCATCGGGGAGAGCTTGACGCCCTCACGGGCGGCGAACGCGGCCTTCGCCTGGTTGCGCAGCTTCATCAGCTTGGTGATGTCGACCTCGACGACCGAGGTCAGCTGGGCCTGCGAGTGCAGCGCCTTCATCATGTTCTCGCCGATGACCTTGCGCATGCGGGTCATCTTGACGGTCTGACCGCGCAGCGGCGACGCCTCCAGCTTCGGCGCCTTGGAGGCGGCCGGAGCGGCGGCGGCAGCGGGGGCCGGAGCGGCGGCGGCCTTGGCGGCCTCCGCGGCGGCGATGACGTCCTGCTTGCGGATACGGCCACCGACACCGGTGCCCTTCACCGCGCCCAGGTCGACGCCGTTCTCCGAGGCGAGCTTGCGGACCAGCGGCGTGACGTACGCGCCGTCGTCGCCGGAGGCCGCGGCCGGGGTGACCGGAGCCGGGGCGGCGACCGGAGCCGGAGCGGCAGCCGGGGCCGGAGCGGCGACCGGAGCCGGAGCGGCGACCGGAGCCGGAGCCGGGGCAGCGACCGGAGCCGGGGCGGCCGGAGCCGCGGGAGCCGGAGCGGCGGCCGGAGCCGGAGCGGCGGCCGGAGCCGGGGCAGCGGCGGCCGGAGCCGGAGCGGCGGCCGGAGCGGCGCCCTTGGCACCGATGACGGCGAGCTTGGCGCCGACCTCGGCGGTCTCGTCCTCGGCGACGACGATCTCCAGCAGCACGCCGGAGACCGGGGCCGGGATCTCGGTGTCGACCTTGTCCGTGGAGACCTCGAGCAGGGGCTCGTCCTCCGTGACCTCCTCGCCGACCTCCTTCAGCCAGCGGGTGACGGTGCCCTCGGTGACGCTCTCGCCGAGCGCGGGGAGGGTGACGTCGGTGCCCTCGGCGGAGGACGCGGCGGCGGGGGCCTCCGCGGCCGGGGCAGGAGCCTCGGCGACCGGGGCGGCGGGCGCCTCGGCGACGGGCGCGGCGGCCGGAGCGGCAGCCTCGGCCGGGGCGGCGGCGGGCGCGGGGGCGCCGGAGCCGTCGTCGATGATGGCCAGCTCGGCGCCGACCTCGACGGACTCGTCCTCGGCGACCTTGATGGAGGCCAGGATGCCGGAGACGGGGGCCGGGATCTCGGTGTCGACCTTGTCGGTCGAGACCTCCAGCAACGGCTCGTCAGCCTCGACGCGCTCGCCCTCGGCCTTCAGCCAGCGGGTGACAGTGCCCTCGGTGACGCTCTCGCCGAGCGCCGGAAGGGTTACGGAAACCGACATGGTTTCGGTTGCTCCTTACGAATTGCGGAAGTGGTCGGTCGTCGCCCGGGACTGGATCAGTCGTGGGAGTGGAGCGGCTTGCCGGCCAGCGCGAGGTGGGCCTCGCCCATGGCCTCGTTCTGGGTCGGGTGGGCGTGGATGAGCTGCGCGACCTCGGCCGGCAGCGCCTCCCAGTTGTAGATCAGCTGTGCTTCGCCGACCTGCTCGCCCATGCGGTCGCCGACCATGTGGACGCCGACCACGGCACCGTCCTTGACCTGGACGAGCTTGATCTCGCCCGCGGTCTTCAGGATCTTGCTCTTGCCGTTGCCCGCCAGGTTGTACTTGAGGGCGACGACCTTGTCCGCACCGTAGATCTCCTTGGCCTTGGCCTCGGAGATACCGACGGAGGCGACCTCGGGGTGGCAGTACGTCACCTTCGGCACGCCGTCGTAGTCGATCGGGACGACCTTCAGGCCGGCCAGCCGCTCCGCGACGAGGATGCCCTCGGCGAAGCCGACGTGCGCGAGCTGGAGGGTCGGGGCGAGGTCGCCCACGGCCGAGATGGTGGGCACGTTGGTCTGCATGTACTCGTCGACGAGGACGTAACCGCGGTCCATGGCGACCCCGGCCTCCTCGTAGCCGAGACCCTGCGACACCGGGCCGCGGCCGATCGCGACCAGCAGCACCTCGGCCTCGAAGGTCTTGCCGTCGGCGAGGGTCACGCGGACGCCGTCCTGCGTGTACTCGGCCTTGTCGAAGAAGGTGCCGAGGTTGAACTTGATGCCGCGCTTGCGGAACGCGCGCTCCAGAAGCTTCGAGCTGTTCTCGTCCTCGACCGGGACCAGGTGCTTCAGGCCCTCGACGATGGTCACGTCGGTGCCGAAGGACTTCCACGCCGAGGCGAACTCGACGCCGATGACGCCGCCGCCGAGCACGATGGCCGACTTCGGGACACGGTCCAGTTTCAGCGCGTGGTCCGAGGAGATGATGCGGTTGCCGTCGATCTCCAGGCCCGGCAGCGAGCGCGGCACGGAGCCGGTCGCCAGCACGACGTGGCGGCCCTGCACCCGCTCGCCGTTCACGTCCACCGAGGTCGGGGACGACAGGCGGCCCTCACCCTCGATGTACGTCACCTTGCGCGAGGCGATGAGACCCTGCAGGCCCTTGTACAGGCCGGAGATCACTTCGTCCTTGTACTTGTGGACGGCCTCGATGTCGATGCCCTCGAAAGTGGCCTTGACACCGAACTGCTCGGCCTCGCGCGCCTGGTCGGCGATCTCGCCGGCGTGCAGCAGCGCCTTGGTCGGGATGCAGCCGTTGTGCAGGCAGGTGCCGCCGACCTTGCCCTTCTCGATCAGGGCGACGTCCAGGCCCAGCTGCGCTCCGCGCAGGGCTGCGGCGTAACCGCCACTGCCACCGCCGAGGATCACTAGGTCGAAAACGGTGCTGGCGTCGTTCGCCACGTCACGTCCTCCATGCATGTGCGCCGTACGCCGGGCCCCGTGGGGTGTGACCGGCCGGTCGGCTGGTGTTCGGCCGCTTGAGTCGTTCGGCCCTGTGGTGGGGGCCCTGTCCTGCCGAGGACCCATCTTCGCACTTGTTGACCGCCGACGGGACGCGGGGCCCGTTCGGGACGGGGCTCCGGGGGAATTGCCACAGGCCGGTTCCGCGTAGAAACGCATGGATTCAGCCGAGTTCGTCCTGAGCGAAACCCGCCGGACGGTGCGTGCCCCGGTGCGTACGGCGCACTCAATGCGTACAGCCCCGGACATCCGCCCGGGGCTGTACGACTTTGGTCACAGTGGACCGGCGGGTGGTCAGCCCAGGTCGCCGGCGGCGGTGCGCTCCGCCAGGCGGACCAGGGTCCGCACCGAGGAGCCGGTGCCGCCCTTGGGGGTGTAACCGTACGGCGCGCCCTCGTGGAAGGCCGGGCCCGCGATGTCCAGGTGCGCCCAGGCGATGCCCTCGCCGACGAACTCCTTCAGGAACAGACCGGCCACCAGGCCGCCGCCCATCCGCTCGCCCATGTTGGCGATGTCGGCGGTCGAGGAGTCCATGCCCTTGCGCAGGTCCGCGGGGAGCGGCATCGGCCAGGCGGCCTCGCCGACCTCCTCGGCGATCTCGTGGATCGACGTACGGAAGGCGTCGTCGTTGGCCATGATGCCGAAGGTGCGGTTGCCGAGCGCCAGCACCATGGCGCCGGTCAGGGTCGCCACGTCGACGATCGCGTCCGGGGCCTCTTCGGAGGCGCGGGTCAGCGCGTCGGCGAGGACGAGCCGGCCCTCGGCGTCCGTGTTGAGGACCTCGACGGTCTTGCCGCTGTACATGTGCAGCACGTCACCCGGGCGGGTGGCGTTGCCGCCGGGCATGTTCTCCGCGAGCGCCAGCCAGCCGGTGACGTTGACGCGCAGGCCGAGACGGGACGCGGCGACGACGGTGGCGAACACGGCGGCGGCGCCGCTCATGTCGCACTTCATCGTCTCGTTGTGGCCGGCCGGCTTGAGCGAGATGCCGCCCGAGTCGTAGGTGATGCCCTTGCCCACCAGGGCCAGGGTCTTCTCCGCCTTCGGGTGCGTGTAGGCGAGCTTCACCAGGCGGGGACCGTGGACGGCGCCCTGGCCGACGCCGATCAGGCCGCCGTAGCCGCCCTTGACCAGGGCCTTCTCGTCGAGCACCTGGACCTTGATGCCGTGCTCCTTGCCGGCGGCGGTGGCCACGGCGGCGAAGGACTCCGGGAAGAGGTCGTTCGGCGGGGTGTTGATCAGGTCGCGGGCGCGGTTGATCTCCTCGGCCACGGCCACGGCGCGCTCGGCGGCGGCCTTGAAGGCCTTGTCGCGCGGCTTGGCGCCGAGCAGCGCCACCTCGGCGAGCGGCAGCTTGGGGCCGTTGGCCTTGGCCGACTTGGGGGCGAGCTTGTTCTCGCCGCCCTGGTAGGCGGTGAAGGCGTACGCGCCGAGCAGGGCGCCTTCGGCGACGGCGGCGGCGTCCTCCACGGTCGAGGCCGGCAGGGCGAAGCCGGCCTTCTTCGCGCCGGTCAGGGCGCGGGCGGCGGCACCGGCGGCGCGGCGCAGGGTCTCGGAGTCCCAGGCGTCGTCCGAGTCCGGGACCTGGCCCAGGCCGACCGCGACGACGACGGGGGCCTTCAGGCCGGCGGCGGCGGGAACCTTGGTGAGTTCGCCCTCGGCACCGGTGGCACCCAGGGTCTCCAGGACGGCGGCGAGCTTTCCGTCGAAGGCCTTGTCCACGGCCTCGGCGCCCGGTGCGAGCACCGGGCCCTTGGAGCCCTTGGCGAGGCCGACGACGAGTGCGTCGGCGCGCAGCGTCGCCGCACCTGCGGTGCTGAGAGTGAGAGCAGTCACGGTGGTGAATTCTCGCTTCCGTTGAGTACATGGATCGGTCGAGTGGGTGGGCCGACCGCGCCCGGCGCATCGTAGACGCGCCCGCTGTGCGCAGGGAACGAGCCTACGCGCGCTGTTCGCGCCGAATCACGGCGGTGTTCACCGACGGGAGACGTCCGGGCCGGTCAGGGCGGGGACCGGGGTGAACGCGCGGGTCGCATAGGCTCGTTGGCGCGGCAGTGGATCGAAGGGCGCACCGGGCCGGATACGGCCGGTACGGGAACGGGGTCGGGGAACGGTGTACGGGACGATGTCGGGCCGCACGGTGGCGGCCACCTTCCTGATGGTGTCGCTGCTCCTCTCCGGCTGCACCTCGGGGGAGTCCCGCGAGGCGCGGGGCGAACGCCCCGCGGCCGGCGCCCCGACGGCCCCGGGGGCCCCGTTCGCCGCCGGGCGCTGGCAGCCCCGGCCCGGCGTGGACTGGCAGTGGCAGCTCTCCGGACGGCTCGACGCCGGAGTGGACGTACCGGTGTACGACATCGACGGCTTCGACCACGACGCCGCCGCCGTCGCCGGTCTGCACGACCGGGGCCGCAAGGTCATCTGCTACCTCTCCACCGGCGCCCACGAGGACTTCCGCCCGGACGCCGGCGCGTTCCCGGCCTCCGTACTGGGCAAGGGCAACGGCTGGGAGGGCGAGCGCTGGCTCGACGTCCGGCGCACCGACGTCCTGGAGCCCCTGATGGAGACCCGGATCGCGATGTGCGCGCAGAAGGGCTTCGACGCGGTGGAGCCGGACAACATGGACGGCTACCGCAACGACACCGGCTTCCCGCTCACCGCCGCCGACCAGTTGGCGTACAACCGGCTGATCGCCCGCATCGCCCACCGCCACGGCCTGGCTGTCGGTCTCAAGAACGACCTCGACCAGATCCCCGCGCTCGAACCGGACTTCGACTTCGCGGTGAACGAGCAGTGCGCGCAGTACGGCGAGTGCGAGGAACTCACCCCGTTCATCGAGGCGGACAAGGCCGTCTTCCACGTCGAGTACGAACTGCCGGCCGCCGAGTTCTGCGCCCGCTCGCGGGAACTCCGGCTCAGCTCGCTGGAGAAGAAGTACGAACTGGGGGTCTGGCGCGAGAGCTGTGCGACGGGGACCGCGGCCCCGGCCGGCGCGTGAGCCGTCGCGGTCCGGCCCGTACGGCTCCGTGTCGCGGGTGAGCCGTCGCGGTCCGGCCCGTACGGCCCCGTGTCGCGGGTGAGCCGTCGCGGCAGCCCGGCCGGTACGGCCCCGGATCAGCCGAGGACCAGCACCACCAGGGCCGCCGTCGCCGCCGTCTCCTCCACCGCGCCGAACACGTCCCCCGTCACCCCGCCGAACCGCCGCACGCAGTGCCGCAGCAGCACCTCGGACGCCCCGAGCGCGAGCAGCGCGGCAAGACCGTGGTGCACCGCTCCGCCCGCCCCGCCGCCCAGGCCGGCCGCCGCGCAGGCCGCGACCGCGACCACCGCGACCGGGACCGCCCACCGCACCGGAACCGTGCCGGCCACCACCGCGCCCAGTCCCTCCGGACGGGCCGCCGGCACGCCCCGGCGCGAGGCCAGGGTCAGGGCGAGGCGGGCGGCGACGGCGGCCACCACCGTGCCGGCCGCTCCCCGCGCCCACCCGTGCCCGTAGAGCTCGTGGCCGGCGGCGACCTGGGCCAGCAGCACGAAGAGCAGGGTGATCACGCCGAACGGCCCGATGTCCGACTGCTTCATGATCCGCAGCGCGTCCTCGGCCGGCTTGCCGCTGCCGAGCCCGTCCGCCGTGTCCGCGAGGCCGTCCAGATGGAGCCCCCGGGTGAGCGCGGCCGGTACGACGGCGGAGGCGACGGCCGCGAGCAGCGGACCCGAACCCAGCAGCAGCGCCAGCGAGCCGGCCGCCGCCGCGAGCAGCCCCACCACGAGCCCGGCGAGCGGCGCGCAGAGCATGCCCGCACGGGCGGCGTCACGGTCCCAGCGGGTGACGCGGACGGGCAGCACCGTGAGGGTGCCGAAGGCGAAGCGGAGGCCGTGGCTGTTCAGGGAGGTCACCGCGAGCACGTTAGTGCCCGGGTCTTCTGCCCCGTAGGCCCGGTCCGGGCGGAAGCCCCAGCCCGTGCGCAACGGCGGCCGATCGGACAAGATGTGACGAATGCGCATCAAGGCCGTCGACCGGGAGAGGGTGGCATGGGTCACTGGTGGCACACCAACATCACCGAGCCCGGAAAGCTGCCTCTGCTCCTCGCACTGGCCGCGTTCGTGCTGACCTTCGCCATCACCCGCACCATCACCCGCATGATCCGCGCCGGGAAAGGGCCGTTCCGCAACATCACCCCCGGCGGGGTCCACGTCCACCACGTCGTCCCCGGGGTGGTGCTCTCCGTCCTCGGCGGCTTCGGCGCCGTCGCCTCCGGCCAGCACAGCGTCACCGCGATGGTCTTCGCGGTGATCTTCGGAGTCGGGGCGGGCCTGGTGCTGGACGAGTTCGCGCTCATCCTGCACCTGGACGACGTCTACTGGACCGAGCAGGGGCGCCAGAGCGTGGAGATGGTCGTACTGACGACCTCGCTCGTGCTGCTGGTCCTCGCGGGCTTCTCGCCCCTCGGAGTCGACGAACTGACGGACGAGCAGGAGAACGGCCGGCTCGGCCTCGTCCTGACGATGGTCGTCAACTTCCTCTTCGTGCTGGTCACGCTCTTCAAGGGCAAGGCCCGCATGGCGGTCGTCGGGGCCCTCGTCCCCTTCGTCGCGGTGATCGGCGCCCTCCGCCTGGCCCGCCCCGCCTCCCCGTGGGCCAAGCGGTTCTACGGCCGCCGCCACAAGGCCCGCGCCCGCTCGGTGCTGCGCGCCTACCACCACGACGTGCGCTGGGCCGGGCCCCGCCGCAAGTTCCAGGACCTGATCGGCGGGGCCCCGGACCGCGTACCGCTGCCCGGCCCGAAACCCTGACCCGTACTCACACGGCCGGGCCGGCCACGACCTCGTCCTGTGCGTCGTCCCGCTCGTCCTGGTCGTCCTGGTCGGAGCCCGCCCCGTCGGAGACCTCGGGCTTCTCCGGCTCACGCTCCGGCAGTTCGGCGGCGAACGCGGCCGCGGCGCGCACCAGCGGAAGGGCCAGCAGGGCGCCCGTACCCTCGCCGACCGTGACCCCGTGGTCGAGCAGCGGCGTCAGCGCCATCCGGTCCAGCGCCTTCGCCTGCGCCGGCTCACCGCTCGCGTGCCCGGCCAGCCACCAGTCCGGCGCCCGGAACGCGGCCCGCTGCGCCACCAGCGCGCAGGCCGCCGAGACCACACCGTCCAGGACCACCGGGAGCCGTCGCACCGCGCACTGGAGCAGGAACCCGGTCATCGCGGCGAGATCCGCGCCGCCCACCGCCGCCAGCAGCTCCACCTGGTCCCCGAGCACCGGACGGGCCCGGCGCAGCGAGTCCCGGATCGCCGCGCACTTGCGCATCCACGCCAGGTCGTCGATCCCCGCGCCGCCCCGCCCGGTCACCACCGAGGCGTCGGTGCCGCACAGCGCCGCGATCAGGGTGGCCGCCGCAGTCGTCCCGCCCACGCTGAGGTCGCCCAGCACCACCAGGTCGGTACCGGAGTCCGCCTCCTCGTCCGCGATCCTGATGCCCAGCCGCACGGCCTCGGCCGCCTCCTCGGCGGTCAGGGCGTCCTCGACGTCGATCCGCCCGGTCCCGCGCCGCACCCGGCTCCGTACGACGGACTCGGGCAACAGCTCCGGGTCGCAGTCCAGGCCCGCGTCGACGATCCGTACCGGCACCGAGAAGGTCCGGGCCAGCACCGCCAGCGGGGTCGCCCCGTCCAGGGTGGCCCGGACCAGTTCGTACGCGCTCCCCGCGGCACGCCCGGAGACGCCCAGTTCGGCCACCTTGTGGTCCCCGGCGAAGAGCACCACGCGCGGCTGGTCCACGGGCCGGACCGGCACGGACTGCTGCGCGGCGGACAGCCACTCGCCCAGTTCGTCGAGCCGGCCGAGCGCGCCGGGAGGGACGATCAGCCGTCCCCGGCGGTCCTCGGCGTCGCGCCGCACACCGCCGTCGGGGCGCTCGATCAGGTCGGAGAAGTCGTCCAGGTTCACGGAGATCTGCCTCGCGGGTCGTTGCGTCGGGGGCCGGAGCCCGCGGGCGGGCTCCCTGCGGAACAGTATCCGGACAGCGTCCGCCGCATCCTTCCCCCGGGCCGTTCCCGAGGGCCTGCCGACGCCCCCGGGGAGAAGCCGCGGGAGAGCCCGCCGGAGAGATTGCCGCCGCCCGCCTCTGGCCGCGTGGAGCTACCCGGCGGTATACAAGCTCCGTCATGTCGTGCGGCGCCCACGTCCCGGCGCCGGCCCGCACGGTGGCGTCGAGGGCTCACGGGGAGGAACGGGCATGGTGGACAACGGACTTGCGGGTAGCACGGCCACGGGTACGGCGGCGCGGCGACGGGCGCGGGCGACGGTGGTGGGGGCCGCGCTCGGGAGCTGCGCGCTGCTCGTGGCCTCGGTGACCCCGGCCGCGGCGCACGGCGGGGAGCCCGGGCACGGCACGGGAGCCGGCCACGGAACCGCGCGGGGCCACGGCGGAGGCAACGGGCACGGCGGGAGCGACGGGCACGGCGGGCACGGCGGGCACGGCGGGGGTCCGGCGCGGGGCCCGCGCTACGTCGCGCTCGGGGACTCGTACACCTCGGGACCGGCCATCCCGCCGCAGGCCGACCTCGGCTGCGCCCGCTCCGCCCGCAACTACCCCTCCCTGGTCGCCGGGCGGAAGAACGCGTCCGCCTTCGCGGACGTCAGCTGCGGCGGCGCGACGACCGAGCAGATGTGGACGGCGCAGGGCGCCAACGCCCCGCAACTCCAGGCTCTCCGGCGCGACACCGAGCTTGTCACGCTCCAGATCGGCGGCAACGACGTCGGTTTCGGGTCGATCATCGCCACCTGCGCCGGTCTGGGCGTCCAGGCCCCGGCGGGCGATCCGTGCCGGAGCCACTACACCGCCTCCGGGACGGACCAGCTGGCCGACGCCGTCGCCGCGACCGCCCCGAAGATCGAGCGCGTGCTGCGGGCCGTGCACGCGCGGTCGCCGCACGCCCGGGTGCTGGTCGTCGGCTACCCCGACCTGCTGCCCGACGACGGGATCGGCTGCTTCCCCGCGGTGCCCTTCGCGGCCGGGGACTTCCCCTATCTCCGGGACACCGAGAAGCGGCTCAACGCGATGCTCCGCACCGTGGCCGTCCGCAACCGTGCCGAGTACGTCGACACCTACGGGCCCACCGTCGGGCACGACATGTGCAAGGCCCCCGAGGACCGCTGGATCGAGCCGCTCGTCCCGGCCTCGCCCGCGGCTCCCGCCCACCCGAACGCCACGGGCGAGCAGGCCATGGCGACCGCCGTACTGCACCGGCTGAGGTAGCTCCGGCACGGGCCGGGCACGGCCGCCCGGGCGCGGGCCCCGGGGGCCGGGCGGGAGCCTGGCGCCCCCGCCCGGCTGCCGCCCGGCCCGCTGCCCGGCCCCGCCCGGCTCCCCTCAGCCCCGCAGCACCACCGGCAGGCCTGCCACCACCAGCAGCACCGTTTCGCACTCGGCGGCGAACGCCGCGTTCAGCCGCCCCAGTTCGTCCCGGAACCGCCGCCCGGCCGCCGTCGCGGGGACCACGCCCGACCCCACCTCGTTCGTCACCGCCACCACGGTCCGCGAGGTCTCCCGCACGGCGGCGACCAGCTCCGCGACCCGCGCCCGCAGCGCCTTCTCGCCGCCGTCCGCCCACCGGCCGTCGTCCCAGGCGTCGACCCGGTCCATCGCGTCGGTCAGCCAGAGCGAGAGGCAGTCGATCAGCAGCGGCGGCCCGTCCGCCCGCAGCAGCTCCGCCACCTCGCAGGTCTCCTCGGTGCGCCAGGCGGACGGCCGGCGCTCCCGGTGCAGCCCGATGCGCGCCGCCCACTCGCCGTCCCCGTCCCGGCGGCCGCCCGTCGCCACGTACACCACGTCGGGGAAGGTCTCCAGCCGCAGCTCCGCCTCCACCGACTTCCCCGAGCGGGCGCCCCCGGTCACCAGGGTTCGCCGGGGCACCGCGGGGAGAGGGAGGTACTCCCCGGTCACCAGGGTCGTCCCGTCGGGCACCGCCCGGGCCCCGGCCGCCGCGAGCCGGCGGTCCAGCTCGGCCCCGGGCGGGGCGTCGTGGTCCAGGTGGACCGCGACGACCTCGGTGGCCGGCCCGACCGCGTCCACCGCGCGCAGCCGCGCCAGCGCGTCGGGCCGCCCCACCACGTCGCCGACCACCAGGTCGTACGGCTCCGGGAACGGCTCGGCGAGCCCGGCCGGAGCGGCGCCCTGCGGCAGGTACAGCAGCCGGTCGCCGGTGGGGGAGGTGACCTCGTACCCGGTGCCCGGCGCGTCCATCGGCACCGCCCGCACCCGGTGCCCGCTGATCAGCGTCAGCACCTGCCCGTCCGGCACCCGGCCCGCCCGGGGGAGCCCGGGGGGCAGCTCGACGGCGGGCCCGTTCTGGGGGCGGGTCAGCAGCACCTGGCGGACCCCGGCCAGCGAGTGCCCCGCCCGGGCGGCGGCGAGCGCCGCCCCCGGGGTGAGGTCGAGCAGCACGGCGTCGTCGACCAGGAGGGCCGTCGTGGCCCGCGCGGACCCGCCGCGGGCGGTCGCGCACACGGCGCAGGGGCAGTCGGGCCGGGGCAGCCCGCCTGGGGCTCCGGTGCCGAGGAGAGTCAGTTCCACACCATGATCCTGCCGCGTGCGCGCCGGGCGTGCGCGCCCGGCCACACCCCCGTGACCCGCCCGGACACGGCCCGAGGGCCCCGGCGGGCCGCCCGGCGCCCCCGCGGGCGTCTTCCGGAAGCGGGTTCCCGGCCTCCTGGGGGCAATCTTCCGGACGATCACGGCAGGATCGAGGGCCGAGGCCCTAGGCTCGGGGCAGCAACAGGGACCCAGGAGGCTGACATGGCGTGGACGTGGCGGTTCGAGAAGTCCGACGGTACGGAGACGGAGCCGGCGCTGCAGCCGGAGGAATTCACGACGCAGGGTGACGCGGAGTCCTGGATCGGCGAGTTCTGGAAGGAACTCCTGGACGGCGGGGCGGACCAGGTGACGCTCTTCGACGACTCCACGAAGATCTACGGCCCGATGAGCCTCCACGCGGAACCGGAGCCCGAGCCGGACTCCGAGCCCGACCCGGAGCCCGCCGGAACCGGCGCCGCCGCCGAGCCCACCGGAACCGGGTCCGCGGCCGAAGCCGCCGGAACCGGCACCGCCGCCGAAGCCGCGGCGGACCCGGACCCGGGCCCGGAGGCCGAGACCGTCTGACCGTTCGGGAGCGGGCGGCCCCGGAAACCCCCGGACCGCCCGCTCCCGAACCCACCGACCGCTCCCGGTCCCGCCGTCCTCTCCCGAACCCACCGACCGCTCCCGGCCCCGCCCCTCCGGTCAGATCTCGCCGAGCGTGACCTCCGCCGTCCGCGTCGCACCGCCGCGGGTGTACGTCACCCGGACCCTGTCCCCGGGCGTCTCGGCGGCGAGCGCCTCCGCGAGCGAGGTGATCGTGGTGACCTCGGTGTCGCCGATCCTGGTGACGATGTCGCCGACCCGCATCCCCGCGTCGTACGCGGCCCCTCCCCGCTCCACGCTCACCAGAGCCACGCCGGCGGGCTGGTAGTCGTCGTCGACGACGGTACGGCCGGTGATGTCGAGCGCGGCCCGCCCCGAGTCGGTGACCTTGCCCTTCTCGATGATCTGGTCCGCGATGGTCTTCACCGTCGACACCGGGATGGCGAAGCCGATGCCGGGTGCCGCGCTGTTGCCGAGGGCCGGGTCGGTCGCCGCGAGGGTCGGGATGCCGATGACCTCGCTCTCCAGGTCGACCAGGGCGCCCCCGCTGTTGCCCGGGTTGATCGCCGCCGAGGTCTGCACCATGTTGGCGAGGGTCGCCCCCGTGCCGCCTCCCGTCCGGGACTCGCTGACCGTCCGGCCGAGCGCGGAGACGATGCCCTGGGTGACGCTGCTGGAGAGGCCCAGCGGCGAGCCCATCGCCAGCACGATCTGCCCCACCTCGACCTTCTCCGAATCACCGAACTTCGCCGCCCGCAGTCCGTCCGGCGGGTCGTCGAGGCGGATGACCGCGAGGTCCTGCGCCGGGTAGGACGAGACCAGGGAGGCGGCGAGCACCTTCTCCCCGGTGGCGACGCTGACCTTGAAGGACTTCTCGTCGCCCACGACGTGCGCGTTGGTCACGATGTTGCCGTCGTCGTCGTAGACGATGCCGGAGCCCAGCCCGTCGGTGGTCTGGATCTGCACGACGGAGGGCAGCACGTCGGCGATGACCCGCTGGTAGTCGTTCTGCAGCTGCGCGACGGCGCGGGACGCGGAATCCTGCCGGGCGGCCGACGGGGAGGCCGCGGAAGAGTCCGGACCTGATCCGGAGCCGGAGCCGGAGCAGCCGCCCACCAGGGCGAGGGCGCAGAGGCCCGCGGCCAGGGACGACGGCAGTCGGCGTGCGAGGCTGCGGGAGGGGGATACGTCCATGTCCGGAGTATCCCGTTCGCCCCTCGTCCGCGGCGGGTGCTGCTGGGCCGAACGGACCGGGCTCCGGCGGGGTCCGGAGACCGCCCGGGCCCGTCAGGTCCTTTCGCCGCGCACGCCGCACAGGTGGAGCAGCGCGGCCACCCGCCGGTACGGATCGGTCCGCCCGGCCCGTTCCTCGGCGGCGAAGATCTGCTCCAGCTCGACGGCGTCGGGCAGCGGGGCGTCGCCCGGGGTGTTGTCGGTGAAGACACGCACCCCGTACCAGGCGTGCAGCGGCGCCGCGATCCCCGCCAGGGTGGCGGTCAGCGCGTCGAGCCGGTCGGCCCGGACCTGGAGGCCGAGGCGGTTGGTGTAGCAGGCGGTGTCGAAGGCAGCGTGTGCGGAGCCGAAGTCACCGGCCGCGGCCGGGCGCATCGCCAGCGCGTCGCCGTTGCGTACGAGGAGCGAGAGGAGACCGCCGGGGGCCAGCACCCGGGCCAGCCCCGCCAGCAGGGCGTCCGGCTCCTCGACGTACATCAGTACGCCGTGGCAGAGCACCATGTCGAAGCTGCCGGGGAGGAAGTGGACCCCCGTCTCCGAGCCGTCGCCCTCGATCAGCCGGACGCGCTCGCGGATGCCCTCGGGCTCGCGGGCCAGCGCCTCACGGGCCGAGGCCAGCATCTCGGGGTCGGAGTCCAGGCCGGTCACCGTGTGACCGGCCCGTGCCAGACGCAGGGCCTGAGTGCCCTGGCCCAGTCCGACGTCGAGGATGCTCAGCCGCCGCCCCACCGGGAAGCGGGCGGCTATCTGCTCGTCCAGCTGCCGGGCCACGAGCTCCTGGCGGACGATGTTGCGCAGTCCGCCGAGGCCCGCGAGCCAGGTGGAGGAGCCACCGGTGAAGCCGGAGGTATCCGCGGTCAGGGCCGCTCTCCTCGCTTGACCTGCGGCTTCGGCAGCCGGAGCCGGCGCATCTGAAGCGTGCGCATCAGGCCGTAGGCGACGGCGCCGCGCTGCGGGGTGTCCGGGAAGCGGATGCGCAGCTGCTTGCGCAGCCGGAAGGCCAGGCCGATCGAGTCCAGCACGATCAGCACGATCACGCCGAGCCAGAGCAGCAGCGAGATGTTCTGGATGTTCCGGATCTGGATCACGCTGAGGACCAGGATGACCACGGCCATCGGCAGGAACCACTCGGCGATGCAGAAGCGCGAGTCCACGAAGTCACGGACGAAGCGCCGCACCGGACCCTTGTCGCGGACCGGGAGGTAGCGCTCGTCGCCGGATGCGAGGGCCTCGCGCTGCTTGGCCATGTCGACCCGGCGTGCTTCACGCGATCGCTTCACCGCCTCCTTGCGGTCGACCGGCGTGGTCGAGGCGCGACGCCGCTGCGTCTGCGCCTCGCTCCGCTTCGGCGTGGGGCGACCCTTGGGAGCCTGCGGGTCGCGGGACTGGGTGGAGAGGTCCGCCGTCACCTTGCCGGTGGGGGCCTTCTCTTCTTTGGAACGGCTACGGAACACAAAACCCAAGGGTACGGGGTCGCGTGCGCGGTCGGTCGGACCGGGCGGGAACGATCCGGCAACGGCCCGCGTCCTCAACGGTGTCCCACCGGGGCAACACGGACTCCCACCCCGTCCGGCGCCTGCCCGGCCCGCACCGCCGCACTCCTCCTCGGGCGTGAGCGGGCGCCCGGCGCAGTCGTCCTTGGGGAGGAGCACATCGGGCCCCGAACAGTGCGGTAATGGAGGCAGGGCCCGTACTGTGGGTTCTGTCGGAGTGCTGGAGCTCAGTCGTTACGAAGGGGGCGCGCGAAGCCCATGAGCGGTGTCATGAAGCGTATGGGAATGATCTTCCGCGCGAAGGCGAACAAGGCCCTTGACCGGGCCGAGGATCCGCGCGAGACCCTGGATTACTCGTACCAGAAGCAGCTGGAACTGCTGCAGAAGGTGCGGCGCGGAGTCGCCGACGTGGCGACCTCGCGCAAGCGGCTGGAGCTGCAGCTGAACCAGCTGCAGGGTCAGTCGTCCAAGCTGGAGGACCAGGGCCGCAAGGCGCTCGCGCTCGGCCGGGAGGACCTCGCCCGCGAGGCGCTCTCCCGTCGCGCCGCCCTTCAGCAGCAGGTCACCGACCTGGAGACGCAGCACCAGACGCTGCAGGGCGAGGAGGAGAAGCTCACTCTCGCGGCCCAGCGGCTCCAGGCCAAGGTCGACGCCTTCCGCACCAAGAAGGAGACGATCAAGGCCACCTACACGGCGGCCCAGGCGCAGACCCGCATCGGGGAGGCGTTCTCCGGCATCTCCGAGGAGATGGGCGACGTCGGCCTGGCCATCCAGCGGGCCGAGGACAAGACGCAGCAGCTGCAGGCCCGGGCCGGCGCGATCGACGAGCTGCTCGCCTCCGGCGCCCTGGACGACCCCACCGGCACCGCGAAGGACGACATCGCCGCCGAGCTGGACCGCATCTCCGGTGGTACGGATGTGGAGCTGGAGCTCCAGCGGATGAAGGCCGAACTGGCCGGCGGCACCTCGGCGGGCCAGCAGGCCATCGAGGGCGGCTCCCAGGACACCGCTCCCGGCTCCCAGCAGCAGTCACCGCACCGGTACGACAAGAGCTGAGGAACGGTCATGATCGTACGGATCATGGGGGAGGGCCAGGTAGAGCTGGCCGACGGCAGCATCGCCGAGCTGAACGCGCTCGACGACGAACTGCTCGCGGAGATGGAGCGCGGCGACGGCGCCGGCTTCCGCACCACGCTGCACGCCCTGCTCGGCCGGGTGCGCGAGCTGGGCTCGCCGCTGCCGGACGACTCCCTGGAGCCGTCCGAGCTGATCCTGCCGTCCCCCGACGCCACCCTCGAAGAGGTCCGCGCCATGCTCCACGACGACGGGCTGATCCCCGGCTGACCCACCGCACCCCGCACTCCACTCCACGCCACCGCCCGCCCGGGACCACCGGGCGGGCGGTGGCGCGTCACGGGCCGCGGCGGGGGTGCGCGGCGTCACGGGCCGCGGCGGGTGCGCTCCGGCGTGGGCACCGTGCGCGCGCGGGAGCGTCGGGGCGCGCGCGGGGCGTACCGGAGCGCGATGCCCGCCGCCCCGGCGACCCCGCCTCCCGCACGCCGTACCGTTGCCCGACGTGACCACTCTCGGAACCGGACTCGCGCGCGCCCGCCGCTGGCTGCGGGTCCACCCGCTCGCCTTCGACGCCGCGCTCGCCCTCGCCGTCCTCGGGAGCATGCTCGCGGCGTCCTTCGCCGACGCGGGACCCGGCCACCACGGACCCTCCTTCGGCTCCCGGAGTCCCGCCGCCTCCAGCGTCGTCCTGATGCTGCTCGGCGCCGCGGCTCTGGTACTGCGCAGGAAGCGGGCCATCCAGGTGCTCGGCTTCACCTGCTTCCTGTCGGTCGTGGAGTTCGTGGTGGTCGATCCGCCGGGGCCCGTGGTGATGTGCGCGGTCGTGGCCCTCTTCACCGTCGCCTCCCGCACCGACCGGCCCACCACCTGGCGGGTCGGACTGGTCACCATCGGAGCTCTCGCCGCCGCCGCGATGATCTTCGGCGCCGCCCCCTGGTACAGCCAGATCAACCTGGGCGTCGTCGCCTGGACCGGGCTCGCCGCCGCGGCCGGGGACGCAGTACGCAGCCGTCGGGCCTTCATCGACGCGATCCAGGAACGCGCCGAACGCGCCGAGCGCACCCGGGACGAGGAGGCCCGCCGCCGCGTCGCGGAGGAGCGCCTGCGCATCGCCCGCGACCTGCACGACGTCGTCGCGCACCACATCGCGCTGGTCAACGTCCAGGCCGGGGTCGCCGCCCACGTCATGGACAAGCGGCCGGACCAGGCCAAGGAGGCGCTCGCGCACGTACGCGACGCCAGCCGCTCCGCGCTCGACGAACTCCGCGCCACCGTGGGGCTGCTGCGCCAGTCCGGCGACCCCACCGCGCCCACCGAACCCGCGCCCGGCCTCGCCGTCCTCGGCGAACTCGTCGACACCTTCCGCAACGCCGGCCTTCCGGTGGAGGTCGCCTGCCCCGAGGAGTCCGCCCCGCTGCCCGCCGCCCTCGACCTGGCCGCCTACCGGGTCGTCCAGGAGGCGCTGACCAATGTGCGCAAGCACGCCGGAGCCGGCACGAAGGCCGAGGTCAGCGTCGTACGGATCGGGGCGACGGCCGAGGTGACCGTGCTCGACAACGGCCGCGGCACCCCCGCCGTCCCCGCCCAGGGCGGACCCGGCGGCGGCCACGGCCTCCTCGGTATGCGCGAACGCGTCACCGCGCTCGGCGGCACCCTCACCGCGGGCCCCCGCTACGGCGGCGGATTCCGGGTGCATGCGATCCTCCCGGTGGACGTCCGGCCGGGCGATCCGGAACGTACGGGGGGACTCGCGTGAGCGTGATCAGGGTGCTGCTCGCCGACGACCAGGCCCTGCTGCGCAGCGCGTTCCGGGTGCTGGTCGACTCGGAACCCGACATGCGGGTCGTCGGCGAGGCGGCCGACGGCGCCCAGGCGGTGGAGCTCGCCCGCGCCGCCGTCCCCGACGTCGTCCTGATGGACATCCGGATGCCCGGCACCGACGGCCTCGCCGCGACCCGCCTGATCAGTGCGGACCCGGCGCTGTCCGGCGTACGGGTCGTCATGCTGACCACCTTCGAAGTGGACGAGTACGTCGTGGAGTCGCTGCGGGCCGGGGCCTCCGGCTTCCTCGGCAAGGGCGCGGAACCCGAGGAACTCCTCCAGGCGATACGCGTCGCGGCGGCGGGCGAGGCGCTGCTTTCCCCGGCCGCCACCAAGGGGCTGATCGCCACCTTCCTCGCGCAGGCGGCCTCCTCGGACGAGCTGCCCGACGCCGCCGCCCACGCCGAGCGGCTGGACGCGCTCACCGTCCGCGAGCGCGAGGTGCTCGTCCAGGTCGCCGCCGGGCACTCCAACGACGAGATCGCCGAACGCCTCGCGGTCAGCCCGCTCACCGTCAAGACCCACGTGAACCGGGCCATGGCGAAGCTGGGCGCCCGCGACCGGGCCCAACTGGTCGTCATCGCCTACGAGTCGGGCCTGGTGCGCCCCCGGGGCGCGTGACGGCCGCCCCCTGATGGCCCCTCGCGTACCGCCCAGGGTGCGGACCGGGTGGAGCCGGGCGTACTCCAGCTGCGGTACACGCGGGTCGTAAAAGCACCCCGGGGGGCGACGTTCCGGCGGAGGCGATCAGGGATCGTATGAGTGGATCGGGTGTGTCCCCATCGAAGCCACGCATCCGGCCAACACCGCGTACGCCACAGAAGAGAGACCCCACCCATGTCCTGGCTGTCAAGGTTCAGCCTCGCGCAACGGGCCCTGATCGGGCTGATCTCCGTCGTCGCCCTCGTTTTCGGCGCGATAGCGATCCCGCAGCTCAAGCAGCAGCTGCTGCCGACCATCGAACTGCCGATGGTGTCGGTCCTGGCGCCCTATCAGGGGGCGTCCCCCGATGTGGTCGAGAAGCAGGTCGTCGAACCGCTCGAGAACGCCATCAAGGCCGTCGACGGCATCGACGGCGTCACCTCGACCGCCAGCGAGGGCAACGCCGTCGTCATGGCCAGCTTCGACTTCGGGGACGAGGGCACCAAGCAGCTCGTCGCCGACATCCAGCAGGCCGTGAACCGGGCGCGCAACCAGCTCCCGGAGGGCGTCGACCCGCAGGTCATCGCCGGTTCCACCGACGACATCCCGACCGTGGTCCTCGCCGTCACCTCGGACAAGGACCAGCAGGCGCTCGCCGACCAGCTGGACCACACCGTGGTGCCCGCGCTGGAGGACATCGACGGCGTCGGCCAGGTCGCCGTCAACGGCGTCCAGGACGTGCAGGTCACCGTCGTCCCCGACGACAGGAAGCTCGCGGCGGCCGGCCTCACCCAGGCGTCCCTCTCCCCGGCGCTTCAGGCGGCCGGTGCCACCACCGCGGCCGGTTCCTTCGCGGAGTCCGGCAAGAGCCGCACCATCCAGGTCGGTGGCGGGTTCACCTCGCTCCAGCAGATCGAGGACGTCCGGATCGTTCCCGGCGCCGACATCGGCAAGCCCGGCAAGCCGGTCCGCCTCGGTGACATCGCGACCGTGAAGCAGGAGGAGGCCGCCCCGGTCTCCATCACCCGCACCAACGGCAAGCCCAGCCTCGCCGTGATGGCGACGATGGACCAGGACGGCAGCGCCGTCGCGATCTCCGACGCGGTCGAGAAGATCCTCCCCGACCTGCGCAAGGACCTGGGTTCCGGTGCGGAGCTGACGGTCGTCACCGACCAGGGGCCGGCCGTCTCCAAGGCGATCTCCGGTCTGACCACCGAGGGTGCGCTCGGCCTGGTCTTCGCCGTCGTGGTGATCCTGCTCTTCCTCGCCTCGATCCGTTCGACGCTCGTCACCGCGGTCTCCATCCCGCTCTCCGTGGTCCTCGCGCTCATCGTGCTGTGGACCCGTGACCTGTCGCTCAACATGCTCACCCTCGGCGCGCTGACCATCGCGATCGGCCGGGTCGTGGACGACTCGATCGTCGTCCTGGAGAACATCAAGCGGCACCTCGGCTACGGCGAGGAGCGCCACGCGGCGATCGTCGCCGCGGTGAAGGAGGTGGCCGGAGCGGTCACCGCCTCCACCCTCACCACCGTCGCCGTCTTCCTGCCGATCGGTCTCGTCGGCGGCATGGTCGGCCAGCTCTTCGGCTCGTTCTCGATCACCGTGACGGCCGCGCTGCTGGCCTCGCTGCTGGTGTCGCTGACCGTGGTTCCGGTCCTCTCCTTCTGGTTCCTGCGCGCCCCCAAGGGCACCGCCGAGAACCCGGACGAGGCCCGCCGCAAGGCCGAGGAGAAGGAGGCGGCGAGCCGGCTCCAGAAGTTCTACGTCCCCGTCCTGCGCTTCGCGACCCGGCGCCGCATCACCAGCGTGGTGATCGCGCTGGTGATCCTGCTCGGCACCTTCGGCATGGCCCCCCTGCTGAAGACGAACTTCTTCGACCAGGGCGAGCAGGACGTCCTCTCCGTCACGCAGAAGCTGACCCCGGGGACGAGCCTCGCCGCGGCCGACGAGGCCGCCCGCAAGGTGGAGAAGGTCATCGCCGCCGACAAGGGAGTGAAGGACTACCAGGTCACCGTCGGTTCCTCCGGCTTCATGGCCGCCTTCGGCGGCGGCACGGGAGCCAACCAGGCCTCGTACCAGATCACCCTGAAGGACTCCGGCGCGTACGAGGCCACCCAGAAGCGGATCGAGGACGGCCTCGCGAAGCTGGACGGCATCGGCCAGACCAGCATCGCGGCGGGCGGCGGCTTCGGCAGCCAGGACCTGAGCGTCGTGGTCAAGGCCGCCGACGGTGACGTGCTGAAGAAGGCGTCCGAGGCGGTGCGCGCCGAGGTCGCGAAGATCGACGGCGTCACCGACGTCCAGAGCGACCTGTCGCAGAGCGTGCCGCGCATCTCGGTCCGCGCCAACGACAAGGCCGCGGCCGCCGGGTTCGACCAGACCAGGATCGGTGCGCTGGTCACCGGGGCGGTCGCCGGTACGAACTCCGGCAAGGCCATGCTGGACGACACCGAGCGGAACGTCGTCGTGAGGTCCGCGACGCCGGCCACCACCCTGGCCCAACTCAAGGAGATCCCGGCCGGCAGGGTGAAGCTCGGCCAGATCGCCGACGTCGAGCTGGTCCCCGGCCCGGTCTCCATGACCCGGATCGACGGTCAGCGCGCCGCCACCATCACGGCCAGGCCCACCGAGGACAACACCGGCGCGGTCAGCACCGAGCTCTCCTCGAAGCTCAAGGCGCTGGACCTTCCCGAGGGCGCCACCGCCACCATCGGCGGCGTCAGCGCGGACCAGGACAGCGCGTTCAAGAACCTCGCGCTGGCCATGCTCGCGGCCATCGCGATCGTCTTCATCCTGCTGGTCGCGACCTTCCGTTCGCTGATCCAGCCGCTGATCCTGCTGGTCTCCATCCCGTTCGCGGCGACCGGTGCGCTCGGTCTGCTGATCGTCACCGGCACCCCGATGGGCGTCCCGGCGATGATCGGCATGCTGATGCTCATCGGCATCGTGGTCACCAACGCGATCGTGCTGATCGACCTGATCAACCAGTACCGGTCCCAGGGCATGGGTGTGGTCGAGGCGGTCGTCGAGGGCGGCCGTCACCGGCTCCGCCCGATCCTGATGACCGCTCTGGCGACGATCTTCGCGCTGCTGCCGATGGCGCTCGGCGTCACCGGCGAGGGCGGCTTCATCTCCCAGCCGCTGGCCGTCGTCGTGATCGGCGGACTCATCACCTCCACCCTGCTGACGCTCCTGCTGGTGCCGACGCTGTACGCCATGGTGGAGCTGCGCAAGGAGCGCCGGGCCAAGAAGAAGGCGGCCAAGCGCGCGGCGAAGGGCGAAGTCCCCGCACAAGGCGGCTCCGCCGCGGGTACGGACTCCGACGCGGGTACGGACGGCTCCCGCGAGGCGGCCCACTCCGGCGTCTGACGGCGCCCGGCACCCGCGAAAAGGGCCCGGCCCCCGCACTCTCCTCACGGGAGTGCGGGGGCCGGGCCCTTCGGCGTACGAGGCGTACGAGGCGTACGGGGCGTACGGGGGCGCGGCGCCCTACGGCAGCGCGAGCATCCGCTCCAGCGCCAGCTTCGCGTACTTCTCCGTCTCCGGGTCGACCTCGATCCGGTTGACCAGCTTGCCCTCGGCCAGCGACTCCAGCGTCCAGACCAGGTGGGGCAGGTCGATCCGGTTCATGGTGGAGCAGAAGCAGACCGTCTTGTCGAGGAAGACGATCTCCTTGTCCTCGGCGGCGAAACGGTTCGCCAGGCGACGCACCAGGTTGAGCTCCGTGCCGATGGCCCACTTGGAGCCGGCCGGGGCCGCCTCCAGGGCCTTGATGATGTACTCCGTCGAGCCGACCTGGTCGGCCGCCGCGACGACCTCGTGCTTGCACTCCGGGTGCACCAGGACGCTGACGCCGGGGATGCGCGCGCGGACGTCCTCGACGGACTCCACCGAGAAGCGCCCGTGCACCGAGCAGTGCCCGCGCCACAGGATCATCTTGGCGTCGCGCAGCTGCTGGGCCGTCAGGCCGCCGTTCGGCTTGTGCGGGTTGTAGAGGACGCAGTCGTCCAGCGACATCCCCATGTCCCGGACGGCGGTGTTGCGGCCCAGGTGCTGGTCGGGGAGGAAGAGGACCTTGTCGCCCTGCTCGAACGCCCACTCCAGTGCCCGCTCGGCGTTGGAGGAGGTGCAGATGGTGCCGCCGTGGCGCCCGGTGAACGCCTTGATGTCGGCGGAGGAGTTCATGTACGAGACGGGGACGACCCGGTCGGCGACGCCCGCCTCGGTCAGTACGTCCCAGCACTCGGCGACCTGCTCGGCGGTGGCCATGTCGGCCATCGAGCAGCCGGCCGCCAGGTCGGGCAGCACGACCTTCTGGTCGTCGCCGGTCAGGATGTCGGCGGACTCGGCCATGAAGTGCACGCCGCAGAAGACGATGTACTCGGCCTCCGGGCGGGCCGCGGCGTCACGGGCCAGCTTGAAGGAGTCGCCGGTGACGTCCGCGAACTGGATGACCTCGTCGCGCTGGTAGTGGTGGCCGAGGACGAAGACCTTGTCCCCGAGCTTCTCCTTGGCGGCGCGGGCGCGCTCCACCAGGTCCGGGTCGGACGGAGAGGGCAGGTCGCCGGGGCACTCCACACCGCGCTCGCTCCTCGGGTCGGCCTCACGGCCGAGCAGGAGCAGGGCCAGGGGCGACGGCTGAACATCGAGTTCCACAGGGGGGTGGGCCGTGGTCACGTCACGCACCCTTTCTTGTCATTGGTGAGCGCGGCGAAGCCGGTCGGTGAGGCCGGTGATCTGCGCCGGGAGCCTTTTCGTCTATTTGACGTTATCTATGATAACCGGATCGTGTCACTTTGACGACGTCGTTACCGTCGATGTGACGCATACCCTCGCTCGCGCCGTGTGCGAGCATGAAAAGCAACAGACGGACGTGCGCGCGGAATGAATCCGCGCGCGCGACGGTTGCACCGTCGGCAAGCAGTCCGTACAACCCGGGAGAGAAGCAGATGTCCGTATCGGACGAGACCACCACCGTGAGCGACGGCATCCTCCTGTCCGACGCCGCCGCAGCCAAGGTCAAGGGCCTGCTGGACCAGGAGGGCCGCGACGACCTCGCCCTGCGCGTCGCCGTACAGCCCGGCGGCTGCTCCGGCCTGCGTTACCAGCTCTTCTTCGACGAGCGCTCGCTCGACGGTGACGTGGTGAAGGACTTCGACGGCGTCAAGGTCGTCACCGACCGCATGAGCGCCCCGTACCTCGGCGGTGCCTCGATCGACTTCGTCGACACCATCGAGAAGCAGGGCTTCACGATCGACAACCCCAACGCCACCGGCTCCTGCGCCTGTGGCGACTCCTTCAGCTAAACCCTCACCGGTTCGGCGAGGAACCCCGCACATCACGCGAAGGCGGCCCCGGAAGTGATTCCGGGGCCGCCTTCGCGTGTGCTGCGCGACAAGTCCGTTCAGGCCCGGGGCACCGTCCTGCCCGACGCCGTCTCCACGACGGTCCGCCCGGCGAGCGGAGCGTCCAGGGTCACCGGGAGGGTCTGCTCCTTGGCGACCGCCACGCAGGCCGTCCCGGGCTCCGGCCGCGGTTCGGTGATCGTCACCCTGACCTGCGTACGGCTCTCCTGGGCCTTCGCCGAGTAGGTCCCGCACACGCCGCCCCAGAACGTCACCTCCAGGGTCCGCCCGCGCTCGGTGTACGAGATCGGGGTCACCCCGCGGGCGGGCCGCGACGCGGACGGCGCCCTCAGGTAGGCCGGCGAGACGGCTACCTGGGCGACCGTGGAGACCGCGCCGCCCGTCTCCGGCCGCACGGTGAAGAGCCAGGACGGCACGAGGGCCGGCCGTTCGTCCACGAGCTGCGCCGAGAGCCCGAACACCGCCTTCTCCACCGTCATCGTCCTCGGCGGCGCGATGCGCCCGGAGGACGGTACGCACTGCGGCCCGCCCTTCGCGGCCCCGCCCTCCGTACCGTCCAGGGGCACGGCCGTGGCGCAGGCCGGCTCGGTCTCCCGGGCCGCGTTCAGCGACGTCAGGGCCGTACGCGCGTCCACCACCGGATAGGCGGCGGCCGGCACCGCCGGCGGCGTCGGCAGCAGCCGTCCCGAGGCACCGGACACCGCGCCGTCCGGCCCCACCTGGACATCGGTGGACCAGCCGTGGGTGGGCAGCCCGTCCACCACCGGATCGGCGGTGACCACCCGCAGGGCGCCCAGCGGCCCGCCGTCGGTGAGTGACGCGTCACCCAGGCCCAGCGCGCCGAGCGCCGGCCGGGCCGCCGCCCTCGCGGCCGCCGGGCTCACCGGGCTCCCGCCGGAGGAACCGGAGGCGCACACCGAGTCGGACGGGCAGGGGGAGAGGGGGCTGGTTCCGCGCAGGTACTTCCAGGTGCCCGGCCCCTCCCGGGAGACCTCCAGGTAGGGCTTCGCCCCGCCCGCGCCCAGGCGCCAGTAACCGCCCTGCGACGTCGGGGTGCCCTCCATTCCGAAGGCGCGCGCGAGCCGGGCCGCCTCGGAGAGGGGCACGGTGGCGGCCGCCCGGCGGACCCGCGCCGTCGCGGGTCCCTCCGGCAGGTCGCCGACGGCACGGTAGACCGCCCCGGTGGGCGCCGGCCCGCCGGGAGCGGGGACCGGCGAGGACGGGTCCGCCGGTCCGGAGACGACCAGCGGGGCCGGTTCCGGCGCGGTGGACCCGGACGGCGCGGCGGTGGCGGCGGTCTCCTCCCGGGGGCCGTCCGCGGTGGCCACCCACCACACGCTGCCGCCGCCGGCCAGCACCACCGCGGCCGCCACCGCGGCGACCAGGGCCGAGGACCGTCGCCGCCCGGGGGCGGAGGGAGAGGCCGTGTCGTCGTCGGATCGCTCGATGCTCACCGGAATGCTCCTTCGCCGTCGCTTCCGGGGCGGTTCGCCTCCGCCCTGGTCCCCGGGGCGGGGACGGCGATGTGACGGGGCCGAGCGGCGATCGGTTCCCTCGGGCCGGTCCGGCCCGGGGCGCCGAGCACCCTCCCGGGGGCGGGCGTCCGCCCTCGGGAAGGCGCTGGGACCCGTGCCCCTGGCGGGCGGTCAGCCCCCGTACTCCTCCGTGGCCGCGATCAGCCGCGCGGAGGCGGGCGGCACCGTGACTCCGTGAATCAGGGACGGCGCGACAGGCGGCGTGGCAGTCTTCGGCGGAACGACCCAGTGCGGTGCCATCCGCACGCAGTCACCCCTCAGATCGGCCAGGCTGGTCTCGGTCTCGGACACGACGCTGTGTGTGGGCATATCCGCACCGTACGCACGTATCCCGCCGGGTAGAAAGACCTACTATCGGGTAGTTTCAACCCATCGGCGCCAGTGTCGGAAACGGGTAGCGTGAGGTGTCACGCCGTCCCGGAACGCCCACGCGTCCCCCCGCCCCCCGCAGGAGCAGCCTCCCGTGCGCATCGCAGTCACCGGCTCCATCGCCACCGACCACCTCATGACCTTCCCCGGCCGCTTCGCCGACCAGCTCGTCGCGGATCAGCTGCACACGGTCTCGCTCTCCTTCCTGGTCGACGCCCTGGACGTGCGCCGGGGCGGGGTCGCCGCCAACATCTGCTTCGGTATGGGACTGCTCGGCACCTCCCCGGTACTGGTGGGCGCCGCGGGATCCGACTTCGACGAGTACCGCGCCTGGCTCGACCGGCACGGCGTGGACACCGGATCGGTCCGCATCTCCGAGGTGCTGCACACCGCGCGCTTCGTCTGCACCACGGACGCCGACCACAACCAGATCGGCTCCTTCTACACCGGCGCCATGAGCGAGGCCCGCCTCATCGAGCTGCACAGCGTCGCGGAGCGCCTCGGCGGCCTCGACCTCGTCTCCATCGGCGCCGACGACCCGGAGGCGATGCTCCGCCACACCGAGGAGTGCCGCACCCGGGGCATCCCCTTCGCCGCGGACTTCTCCCAGCAGATCGCCCGGATGAACGGCGAAGAGATCCGGATACTGCTGGAGGGCGCCACCTACCTCTTCTCCAACGAGTACGAGAAGGGGCTCATCGAGTCCAAGACCGGCTGGACCGACGAGGAGATCCTCGCCAAGGTCGGCCACCGGGTCACCACCCTCGGCGCGCGCGGAGTGCGCATCGAGCGCGTGGGGGAGCCGGTCATCGAGGTCGGCTGCCCCGACGAGGAGACCAAGGCCGACCCGACCGGCGTCGGTGACGCCTTCCGGGCCGGCTTCCTCTCCGGTCTCGCCTGGGGCGTCGGCCTGGAGCGCGCCGCCCAGGTCGGCTGCATGCTCGCCACCCTGGTCATCGAGACGGTCGGTACCCAGGAGTACACCCTGCGCCGCTCCCGCTTCATGGACCGCTTCGCCAAGGCGTACGGTCACGAGGCCGCCGACGAGGTCCGCGCGCACCTCTCCTGACCCCGGGCACCGTGCCCGAGCCTCCCGTACGGTCCGCTTCCGCCGGCCGTACGGGAGGCTCTTCCCGTTCGGGCCCCTCAGCCCAGCCGGCGGACCACGTACGCCGCACCCCGCTCCGCGGGCTCCTCGCCCACGTACTCCTGCTTCCGCATCTCGCACCAGGCCGGGATGTCCAGCCGGGCCGCCTCGTCGTCGGCGAGTACGGTGACCGTGCCGCCCACCGGTACGTCCCCGATCACCTTGGCGAGTTCGATCACCGGGATCGGGCAGCGCCGGCCCAGCGCGTCCACCACGAGCGACGCGACCGGCGCGGCAGCCGGTGCGGCGGTGGCGCTCCCGGACCCGGCGGCCTCGGACCCGGCGGCCTCGGACCCGGCGGCCTCGGACCCGGCGGGCCTGCCGGCCACCGGGACCCCGAGGCGCTCCCGTACCCCGGCGACCACCCCCGGCAGCACGTCGAGGAAGCGCTCCACGTCGGGGGCCGCCGTGCCCGCGGGCAGTGACACCCGGACGTTCCCCTCCGAGAGGACCCCCATCGCCTTCAGCACATGGCTGGGCGTCAGCGTGCTGCTGGTGCAGGACGAACCGGACGAAACGGAGAATCCGGCCCGGTCCAGCTCGTGCAGCAGCGTCTCCCCGTCGACATAGAGGCAGGAGAAGGTGACGACGTGCGGCAGTCGCCGCTCCGGGTCGCCGACCACCTCCACGTCCGGCACCCCGGCCGCCACCCGCGCGCGGACGAGGTCCACCAGCGCCCGCAGCCTCGCGGCCTCCGCGTCCGCCTCGGCGCGTACCGCGCGCAGCGAGGCGGCGGCCGCGACGATCGCCGGCAGGTTCTCGAAGCCGGCCGACCGCCCCGACTCCCGCTCGTCGGCGGGTCCCTGCGGAGCGAACCTGACCCCCTTGCGCACGGCCAGCAGCCCGACGCCCGCCGGGCCGCCCCACTTGTGCGCGCTCGCGGTCAGCAGCGACCAGCCGTCCGCCACCGGCCCCCACCCCAGCGACTGGGCCGCGTCCACCAGTAGGGGGACACCCGCCTCCCGGCAGAGCGCGGCGACGGCCGTCACCGGCTGTTCGGTGCCCACCTCGTGGTTGGCGGACTGGAGGCAGGCGAGCGCGGTGTCCGCGCGGAGGGAGGCGCCGAATGCCGCGGAATCCACGGCTCCGGTCCGTTCCACCGGAACCTCGGTGAACGACCCGCCCGCGGCCTCGTGCGAGGCCGCGGCATGGAAGACAGATGAGTGTTCGACGGCCGAGGCCACCAGGTGGCGGCCGACACGCCGACGGCCCGAAAGAGCTCCGGCAATTCCCGCGTGCACCGCGGCCGTACCCGAAGGGGTGAAAACGAGCTCGTCCGGGCGGCAACCGACCGCCTCCGCGGCGGCCTCGCGGGCGGCGTCCAGCAGCATCCGGGCCCGCCGCCCCTCCCGGTAGAGCCGGGAGGGGTCGGCCCAGCCCTCGTCCAGGGAGGCCAGCAGGGCCTGACGGGCCACGGGATGCAGGGGGGCGGAGGAGGCGGCGTCGAAGTAGGGCACCCGGTCACGCTAGCCCGCGGGCCGGCCGTCACCGGCGGCGGCCGTCCGCGAACCAGGAGAGGGAACGTCAGATGGCTCCCGGAAGCCGGGATTCCACCCCTTCGGGGTGTCGGACGGCGCGTTGGGCACCCTCCCCGCGCGACCCCAAATAGCGTCCAGTAGGGTTTGGTCCGCATAAACATCCAAACCCCTGCCCGCGACAGGGCGGCGACCGACCAGAGACATACGGGCGCGCCGACCGTAGCGGGCGAGACTCTCGGGAAGGCGCTACGTGAGTCCCAACGGCTCCGACCGCTCGTCGCGGCGCCCGATGCGGCGGAAGCTGCCGCAGGTGCTGACTGCGGGCCTGGTCCTGGCGACGGCCTCCGGTTGTTCGTACAACTGGCAGGATTTCCCTCGCCTCGGTATGCCTACCCCGGTAACGGAAGAGGCCCCTCGGATCCTCTCCCTCTGGCAGGGCTCGTGGGCGGCAGCGCTCGCCACGGGTGTCCTCGTCTGGGGGCTGATCCTCTGGAGCGCCTTCTTCCACCGGCGTAGCCGGACCAAGGTAGAGGTACCTCCGCAGACCAGGTACAACATGCCCATCGAGGCGCTGTACACAGTGGTCCCCCTCATCATCGTCTCGGTGCTCTTCTACTTCACCGCGCGCGATGAATCGAAGCTCCTCACCCTCTCCACCAAGCCCGTCCACAACATCAACGTGGTCGGCTACCAGTGGAGCTGGGCGTTCAACTACGTCGAGAAGGTGGACGGCGAGCCGGCCACCACCACGACGCCCGAGGAGCTCTCCTCGATTCCCGACCGCTACCTCGCGGACTTCCCGAAGGGCGCCAACGGCGTCTACGACGCGGGAATCCCGGGCACGCGCAACCCCCAGACCGGCAACCCGGGCCCGACCCTGTGGCTGCCGAAGGGGGAGAAGGTCCGCTTCATCCTCACTTCACGTGACGTCATCCACTCCTTCTGGGTGGTGCCGTTCCTCATGAAGCAGGACGTCATCCCGGGCCACACCAACGCGTTCGAGGTCACTCCGAACAAGGAGGGCACCTTCATGGGCAAGTGCGCCGAGCTCTGCGGCGCCGACCACTCCCGGATGCTCTTCAACGTCAAGGTTGTCTCTCCCGAGCGTTACCAGCAGCACCTCAAGGAGCTGGCGGAGAAGGGGCAGACGGGCTACGTGCCGGCAGGCATCGAGCAGACTGACCCCGCCAGGAATGCGGAGACCAACAAACTGTGAGCATCCTCAACGAACCTCAGGGTGCCGCGGCAGCAGACGACTCGTACGAGGATGAGCTGCCGGTACGGCGCAAGCAGCCGGGAAACGTCGTCATCAAGTGGCTGACCACCACTGACCACAAGACGATCGGCACGCTCTACCTGGTCACATCGTTCGCGTTCTTCTGCATCGGTGGCCTGATGGCGCTCTTCATGCGCGCCGAGCTGGCCCGGCCGGGTACGCAGATCATGTCGAACGAGCAGTTCAACCAGGCGTTCACGATGCACGGCACGATCATGCTGCTGATGTTCGCGACGCCGCTGTTCGCCGGTTTCACCAACTGGATCATGCCGCTGCAGATCGGTGCGCCCGACGTGGCGTTCCCGCGGCTGAACATGTTCGCGTACTGGCTGTACCTCTTCGGTTCGCTCATCGCGGTGGGAGGCTTCCTCACCCCGCAGGGCGCCGCCGACTTCGGCTGGTTCGCCTACTCCCCGCTGTCGGACGCCGTCCGCTCGCCGGGCGTCGGCGCCGACATGTGGATCATGGGTCTGGCCTTCTCCGGCTTCGGCACGATCCTCGGCGCGGTCAACTTCATCACCACGATCATCTGCATGCGCGCGCCCGGCATGACGATGTTCCGGATGCCGATCTTCGTGTGGAACGTCCTGCTGACGGCCGTCCTGGTCCTGCTGGCCTTCCCGGTCCTCGCCGCCGCGCTCTTCGCGTTGGAAGCGGACAGAAAATTCGGGGCCCACGTATTCGACGCGGCCAATGGCGGCGCATTGCTCTGGCAACACCTCTTCTGGTTCTTCGGGCACCCAGAGGTGTACATCATCGCGCTGCCATTCTTCGGAATCATTTCCGAAGTGATCCCGGTATTCAGCCGCAAGCCGCTCTTCGGCTACATCGGCCTGATCGCGGCCACGATCGCCATCGCGGGTCTCTCCGTGACGGTGTGGGCGCACCACATGTACGTGACGGGCGGCGTGCTCCTGCCGTTCTTCTCCTTCATGACGTTCCTCATCGCGGTACCGACCGGTGTGAAGTTCTTCAACTGGCTCGGCACGATGTGGAAGGGCTCGTTGTCCTTCGAGACCCCGATGCTCTGGTCGATCGGCTTCCTGATCACCTTCCTCTTCGGTGGTCTGACCGGTGTCCTGCTGGCCTCGCCGCCGCTGGACTTCCACGTCTCGGACTCGTACTTCGTCGTCGCGCACTTCCACTACGTCGTCTTCGGCACCGTGGTGTTCGCGATGTTCGCCGGGTTCCACTTCTGGTGGCCGAAGTTCACCGGCAAGATGCTGGACGAGCGGCTCGGCAAGATCACGTTCTGGACGCTGTTCGTGGGCTTCCACGGCACGTTCCTGGTGCAGCACTGGCTCGGTGCCGAGGGCATGCCGCGTCGCTACGCGGACTACCTCGCGGCCGACGGCTTCACCGCGCTGAACACGATCTCGACGATCTCCTCGTTCCTGCTCGGTCTGTCGATCCTGCCGTTCTTCTACAACGTGTGGAAGACCGCCAAGTACGGCAAGAAGGTCGAGGTCGACGACCCGTGGGGCTACGGCCGTTCGCTGGAGTGGGCGACTTCCTGCCCGCCCCCGCGCCACAACTTCATCACCCTGCCGCGGATCCGCTCCGAATCCCCGGCGTTCGACCTGCACCACCCGGAGATCGCCGCACTGGAGCAGCTCGGTCACCACTCCGAGGCCGACAAGGTTCTCGCCGGTGGCAAGGAGGCAGGTAAGTGAAGATCCAGGGCAAGCTCTTCATCTGGCTGAGCGTCTTCATCCTGATCATGGCCGTCACGTACGGTGTGTGGTCGAAGGAGCCGGTCGGCACCACCGCCCTCGTCCTGGCCTTCGGGCTGTCCATCATGATCGGCTTCTACCTGTCCTTCACGGCCAACAGGGTCGACCAGATGGCGCAGGACAACAAGGAAGCCGACGTGGCCGACGAGGCCGGCGACGTGGGGTTCTTCTCCCCGCACAGCTGGCAGCCGCTCGCCCTGGCGATCGGCGGCGCACTGCTCTTCATGAGCATCGCCTTCGGCTGGTGGCTGGCGTACTTCTCGGCCCCGATGCTGGCCATCGGCCTCTTCGGCTGGGTCTTCGAGTACTACCGCGGTGAGAACCGCACCCAGTGACACCGCGTCACCCGTAACACCCCGCGAGGGGCCCGACTGCTCTACCGGAGCGGTCGGGCCCCTCGCTCGTTTGCAGTCCCAGAACGCGCTGGATCCTCTACATCTTCTTAGCGTGAGTTCATGAACGACACGCCGCGCACCCGCTCCGTAGTGAGCTGCACCCTGCTGGTCGTGACCATGGTCGCCGGTGCGACCGCCTGTGGAGAGCCCGACGGTCACCCGCTCTCGGCCAAGCCGTTCGACGCGGCCGACCAGGTCTCCTTCAACGGCCATGCCCCGCAGGGGAAGGCCGATCCCGACAAGCCCCTGGAAGTCACCGTCAAGGGTGACGAGGGACGCATCACGGATGTGACGGCCGCGGACACCACCGGCCGCCGTCTGGCCGGCGAACTCTCCGCCGACGGGAAACGCTGGCACTCCACCGCCCCGCTCGCCGCAGGCGCGCGGTACGAGGTGAGGGTCACCACCGAGAACGAGGACGGCGCTCCCGGCAGCCGTACGCTCTCCTTCGAGACCACCTCCCCGAAGAAGCTCCTGAGCGTCTCCTTCGGCCCTCAGGCGGGCACGTACGGGGTCGGACAGCCCATCACGGCGGAACTCAGCGCTCCGGTCACCGACAAGGCCGCCAGAGCCAGGGTCGAACGCTCCCTCAAGGTCCGTTCGACCCCCGCGGTGACCGGCTCCTGGTACTGGGTCGACGACAAGATCCTGCACTACCGGCCCCAGGAGTACTGGCCCGCCGGGGCGTCCGTCGAAGTGAGCAGCAACTTCAAGGGCATCAAGGTGACCAACGCCCTCTACGGCGCCGAGGTCAAGCCGCTGCACCTCAGCATCGGCGACCGGATCGAGGCCATCACCGACGCCTCCGAGCACGAGATGACCGTGCTCCGCAACGGGGAAGTGATCAACACCATTCCGGTCACCACCGGGAAGCCCGGCTTCTCCACCCGCAACGGCGTCAAGGTCGTGCTCGGGAAGGAGGCGTTCGTCCGGATGCGCGGCGAGACCGTCGGTATCGCGGAGGGCTCCTCGGAGTCGTACGACCTGCCGGTCTACTGGGCCACCCGGGTGACGTGGAGCGGTGAATACGTGCACGCGGCGCCCTGGTCCGTGGGCTCGCAGGGCAGCGCCAACGTCAGCCACGGCTGCACCGGGATGAGCACGGACAACGCCGAATGGTTCTTCGACACCGTCCGCGAGGGCGACGTCGTCAAGGTCGTCGGCAGCGAGGGGGAGACCATGACCCCCTTCGACAACGGGTTCGGGGACTGGAACGTCTCCTGGGAGGCGTGGCAGAAGGGCAGCGCCCTGAGGAACGCCACACCCGAAGCCGGAACGAACACGAACACCGTCGAGGCGGCGCGCCTGCGTCCCCAGGTCTGACGCCGGGGTGCGCCGCCTCCCGGGACGACCGTTCACCAGAGCCGTGCGGGCGTCAGGACGCCCCGGCGGCCACCTGGAGCCGTGCACGCACCAGTGCGGCCAGGGCGTCCGCGAACTCGACCGGGTCCACCGGAAGGGTCACCGCGGCGTCAGCGCGGCTCCAGGTGGCCAGCCAGGCGTCCTGCGGGCGCCCGATCAGCAGCAGCACGGGCGGGCAGTGGAACACCTCGTCCTTGATCTGCCGACATACGCCCATGCCGCCCACGGGCGCGGTCTCGCCGTCCAGTACGCAGACGTCGACGCCGCCGGCGTCGAGCGCGGACAGCACCGCGGGCAGCGTCGCGCACTCCAGGAAACGCACCTCGGGAACGTCGGCGGCCGGCCGTCGGCCGGTGGCGAGCCTCACCTGCTCGCGGACATTGGCGTCGTCGCTGTAGACCAGGACCGTGGCGGTCGCCTGCATTGTTCCTCCGTGACAGCTGTGTCGTCGGGGCTCTCGGGGCATGAACCGATGCGCGGATCGTACTCCCGCGGACAGCCCGTCAGCACCGCTAATGACGTCGTTCCACTGGGCCGTTCGGGGAGGACACACCCCTCTGACACACCGAACGGCACCCCCGGGAGTGAGGGCGGGATAAGCGACCGACATAATGTCGGTCGTGGCGACAGCAACGACAGTAGAAACCGGGCACGCGCACCCGTCGGTCAATCGGCCGAACCTCACCAGCGTCGGAACCATCATCTGGCTGAGTTCCGAGCTGATGTTCTTCGCGGCCCTCTTCGCGATGTACTTCACCCTGCGATCGGTGATGGGACCGGATCACTGGAAGGAGATGGCCGACCATCTGAACTTCCCGTTCTCCGCGACGAACACCACGATCCTGGTGCTTTCCTCTCTCACCTGCCAGCTCGGCGTCTTCGCCGCGGAGCGGGGCGACGTGAAGAAGCTCCGGACGTGGTTCATCATCACGTTCGTCATGGGTGCGATCTTCATCGGCGGCCAGGTCGTGGAGTACACCGAGCTGGTCAAGACGGACGGGCTCTCCCTGTCCTCCGACCCGTACGGCTCGGTGTTCTACCTGACCACCGGCTTCCACGGCATGCACGTGACAGGCGGTCTCATCGCCTTCCTGCTGGTTCTCGGCAGAACATACGCAGCCAAGAGGTTCACCCACGAACAGGCGACCGCAGCCATCGTCGTGTCCTACTACTGGCACTTCGTCGATGTCGTGTGGATCGGCCTCTTCGCGACGATCTACATGATCAAGTAACCGGGCGCTCGCACCCACCCACTCATCGACGCAGAAGATCCTGACACCGGGGTAATCCGTGAAAAAGCTCTCCGCACGACGACGCCATCCACTGGCGGCCGTCGTCGTACTACTCCTCGCGCTGGCGGCTACCGGGGGGCTGTACGCCGCGTTTGCGCCTGCGGGCAAGGCGCAGGCAGACGAATCCGTCCAGTCCCTCCCCATCGAGGAGGGCAAGAAGATCTACACCGTCGGCTGCGCCAGCTGCCACGGAACCAGTGGTCAGGGCACGTCCGACGGGCCTTCGCTGGTCGGCGTCGGCTCTGCCGCCGTCGACTTCCAGGTCGGCACCGGCCGCATGCCCGCGCAGCAGCCGGGCGCCCAGATCCCCGCGAAGAAGGTCATCTACTCGCAGGACGAGATCGACCAGCTCGCGGCGTACATCTCCTCGCTCGGCGCCGGCCCGATCACGCCGACCGCGAAGCAGGTCAGCCCCGACGGAGCGGACATCGCCAAGGGTGGCGAGCTGTTCCGCACCAACTGCGCGCAGTGTCACAACTTCGTGGGAGCGGGCGGCGCGCTGACGGACGGCAAGTACGCCCCGAGCCTGGAAGGCGCGAGCCCCAAGCACATCTACGAGGCCATGCAGACCGGCCCGCAGAACATGCCCTCCTTCCCCGACACGACGATGCCCGAGCAGCAGAAGCAGGACATCATCGCGTACATCAAGACCGTGAACGGTGACAACAGCGAGAGCCCGGGCGGCCTGTCGCTCGGTGGCCTCGGACCGGTCAGCGAAGGCCTGTTCGCCTGGATCTTCGGTCTGGGCCTCCTGATCGCCGTCGCCGTCTGGGTCGCGGCCCACACCGCTAAGGCCAAGAAGTCATGAGTAGCCAAGAAGAGAATCCAGACAAGAGCCTGCTCGCCGAGCAGGACTCCGCGCACGGCGCGGTAGTGGTCGCGGACGATCCGTTCGCGAACCCGGGGATGCCGGCCCACAAGCCGCGCATCCAGGACATCGACGAACGTGCCGCGAACCGCTCCGAGCGGGTCGTCGCGTACTTGTTCATCCTGTCCATGCTGGCGACGGTGGCGTTCATCGCCTCCTACGTCATCTTCCCGGTCGACAAGATCGTCTACATCTGGCCGTTCGGTCACGTGAGCGCGCTGAACTTCTCCCTGGGTCTCACCCTGGGCGTGGCGCTCTTCGCCATCGGCGCGGGTGCCGTCCACTGGGCGCGCACCCTGATGTCCGACGTCGAGACCCCCGCCGACCGGCACCCGATCGAGGCCACGCCCGAGGTCAAGGCGCAGGTCCTCGCGGACTTCAAGGCCGGTGCCGAGGAGTCCGTGATCGGCCGTCGCAAGCTGATCCGCACCACGATGTTCGGCGCGCTGGCCCTGGTGCCGCTCGCCGGTGTGGTGCTGCTGCGCGACCTGGGTCCGCTGCCGGAGAAGAAGCTCCGCTCGACCCTGTGGGCCGAGGGCAAGAAGCTCATCAACATGAACACGATGGAGCCTCTTCGTCCCGAGGACATCGCGGTCGGTTCGCTGACCTTCGCCATGCCCGAGGGCCTGGAGGAGGACGCCGAGGACTTCCAGGCGCAGATCGCCAAGGCCGCCCTGATGATCATCCGCATCGAGCCGGACGACATCAAGGACAAGCGCGAGCGGGAGTGGGCGCACGAGGGCATCGTCGCCTTCTCCAAGATCTGCACCCACGTCGGCTGCCCGATCAGCCTGTACGAGCAGCAGACGCACCACGTGCTCTGCCCGTGCCACCAGTCCACCTTCGACCTCTCCGACGGCGCCCGCGTCATCTTCGGTCCGGCCGGGCACGCGCTTCCGCAGCTGCGGATCGGCGTGAGCAGCGAGGGCGACCTCGAAGCTCTCGGTGACTTCGAAGAGCCCGTCGGTCCTGCCTTCTGGGAGCGCGGATGAGTACTACGACGGAAACCACGCGCAAGGCGCCCGCCGGTGAGCGGGTGGCCGACTGGGCGGACGGCCGGCTGGGCATCTACGGCCTGGCGAAGGCCAACATGCGCAAGATCTTCCCGGACCACTGGTCCTTCATGCTGGGCGAGGTCTGCCTCTACAGCTTCATCATCATCATCCTCACGGGTGTGTATCTGACGCTGTTCTTCCACCCGAGCATGAACGAGGTCGTGTACAGCGGCCCGTACGAGCCCATGCAGGGCATCCGGATGTCCGAGGCCTACTCGTCGACGCTGAACATCAGCTTCGACGTCCGCGGCGGTCTGCTCGTCCGGCAGATCCACCACTGGGCCGCGCTGATCTTCCTCGCCGGCATGTTCGTGCACATGATGCGCGTGTTCTTCACGGGCGCGTTCCGCAAGCCGCGTGAGATCAACTGGCTCTTCGGGTTCCTGCTGTTCGTCCTGGGCATGTTCACCGGCTTCACCGGTTACTCGCTCCCGGACGACCTGCTCTCCGGTACGGGTGTCCGCTTCATGCAGGGCGCGATCCTGTCCGTGCCGATCGTCGGCACGTACCTCGCGTACTTCCTGTTCGGCGGGAACTTCCCCGGCGGCGACTTCGTGGCCCGGTTCTACTCGGTGCACATCCTGCTGCTCCCGGGCATCATGATGGGCCTCCTGGTGGGCCACCTGATCCTGGTCTTCTACCACAAGCACACGCAGTTCGCGGGCCCCGGCCGTACGAACAAGAACGTCGTGGGCATGCCGCTGCTGCCGGTCTACATGGCCAAGGCCGGAGGGTTCTTCTTCCTGGTCTTCGGTGTCATCTCGGTCGTCGCCGCGGTCGCCTCGATCAACCCGATCTGGGCCATCGGCCCGTACCGGCCGGACCAGGTGTCCACCGGTGCGCAGCCCGACTGGTACATGGGCTTCTCCGAAGGCCTGATCCGTGTCATGCCGGGCTGGGAGATCAACCTCTGGGGTCACACGCTCGTCCTGGGCGTCTTCATCCCGCTGGTCATCTTCCCGCTGGTGCTGGCCGCGATCGCGGTGTACCCGTTCATCGAGTCCTGGGTCACCGGTGACAAGCGCGAGCACCACATCCTGGACCGGCCGCGCAACGCGCCGACCCGGACCGCCTTCGGTGTCGCCTGGATCAGCTGGTACTTCGTCCTGCTCATCGGTGGTGGAAACGACCTCTGGGCCACGCACTTCCACCTGTCGATCAACGCGATCACCTGGTTCGTGCGTGTCGGCTTCTTCGTGGTGCCGGTCCTGGTCTTCATCGCCACCAAGCGGATCTGCCTCGGCCTCCAGCGCCGCGACAAGGAGAAGGTGCTGCACGGACGCGAGTCCGGGCTCATCAAGCGCCTGCCGCACGGTGAGTTCGTGGAGATCCACGAGCCGCTCTCCCCGGGGCAGCTGCACACCCTCACCGCGCACGAGCAGTACACGCCGCTCGAAATCGGCCCGACGGTCGACGAGAACGGTGTCGAGCGCAAGGTCTCGGCCCTCACGAAGCTGCGCGCCAAGCTCAGCAAGGGCTACTACGGCGAGCACAACCAGATCGCCAAGCCCACCGCCGAGGAGTACAAGGAGATCACCAGCGGCCACGGTCACCACTGATCGCCTGAACTGATCGCCACAACGAAGAGCCCCGTCCATTCGCCGGACGGGGCTCTTCGCGGTTCCCGCGCCCCGATAGGGTGGACGGACACCCCCCTTTCCGGCTGTGGATTCTTGGAGCGGACCATGAACGTGGCGACCCCGAACGGCGGCGACAGCGCGGCGGACCGTTCCTGGTCCGGCGTACTGACGCCCCTGCTGCGCGGCCAGGACCTCGGCGCGGACGACACCGCCTGGGCCATGGACCGGATCATGAGCGGGGACGCCACCGACGCGCAGATCGCGGGCTTCGCCATCGCGCTGCGCGCCAAGGGCGAGACGGTCGCCGAGGTGAGCGGCCTGGTGCGCGCGATGTACGCGCACGCCCGCACCATCGAGGTGCCCGGCCCCTCGGTCGACATCGTCGGTACCGGCGGCGACCTCGCGAAGACGGTCAACATCTCCACCATGTCCGCGATCGTGATCGCCGGCACGGGGGCCAAGGTCGTCAAGCACGGCAACCGCTCCGCCTCCTCGGCCAGCGGCGCCTCCGACGTCCTGGAGAAGCTCGGCGTGAACCTGGAGCTGACCCCGCAGCGGGTGGCCGAGGTGGCGGCCGAGGCGGGCATCACCTTCTGCTTCGCGGTGAAGTTCCACCCGGCCCTGCGGTACGCGGCCAAGGCCCGCAAGGAACTGGGCACCCAGACCACCTTCAACATCCTGGGCCCGCTCACCAACCCGGCCCACGTCCGCGCCCAGGCCGTCGGGGTCGCCGACCTGAGGATGGCGCCCATCGTGGCCGGCGTCCTCGCCGAGCGCGGCAACTCCGCGCTCGTCTTCCGCGGCGACGACGGGCTCGACGAGCTGACCACCACCGCGACCTCCCGGGTCTGGGTGGTCCGGGACGGCGAGGTGCGCGAGCAGGCCTTCGACCCGCGCCACGTGGGCCTGGAGCTGGTGCCGGTCGAGGCGCTGCGCGGCGCCGACCCCTCGTACAACGCGGACGTCGCCCGCCGGGTGCTGGACGGCGAGAAGGGCGCCGTGCGCGAGGCGGTGCTGCTCAACTCGGCGGCGGCCCTCGTGGCGCTCGACCCGGGCGAGGGCACCCTCACCGAGCAGATCGCCGCCAAGATCTCCGCGGCCGCCGAGTCCATCGACTCCGGGGCGGCCCACCGCGCGCTGGAGCGCTGGGTGGCGGCCAGCAACGCCTGACGTACGCACACGAAAGAGGGCACGGTCCGCATCGCGGACCGTGCCCTTGCGTTCACCGGCTCGTGTGGCAAGATGCTGGAAGGTCATGAGTGACAGCGACTACGGCCCCGGCCCGCTGTCCGGCAACCCTCCGTCCGTGGCGGGGTGCCCCGGGTGAAGACCAGGCCGTAGGCAGCGAGGTCTGCGGCAAGCGCGGGCCCCTCGGCATCCTTGAATGCCAACCCCCGGGGTCCTGGTCCCTAGGGAGCCTCTTGTGAGCAAGCGAATGCGATAGGGCTCGACGCCCTTCTCCGCACCCCCCTTTTCTTTTCACATCGTGCTGCCGCGTACCCGCCGGCACGGTGAATTCGCCTGCGTACTCCGGGAGTTCGTCATGTCCGTGTCCTCTGCTGCCCTCAACACCCCTGGTTTCGACGCCGCTCTCGCCGACGGTTCCGCTTCGGCCGAGGACATCGCGCCGCTGCCGGTACTCGGCAAGGACGTCACCGTCCCGCTCGTCACCGGCGGCGAGGTCACCTACGCGGCACTCGACTACGCGGCCAGCGCGCCGGCCCTCCAGCGGGTCTGGGACGACGTCGCCGCCTACGCGCCGTACTACGGCAGCGTGCACCGCGGCGCCGGGTACCTCTCGCAGCTCTCCACCGACCTCTTCGAGAACAGCCGCGCCACCGTCGCGGAGTTCCTCGGCTGCCGCCCCGGCGACCAGGTGATCTTCACCCGTTCCACCACCGACTCCCTCAACCTGCTGGCGGCCGTGATCCCGGCCGACTGCGAGGTGTTCGTGTACGAGACCGAGCACCACGCCTCGCTGCTGCCCTGGCGCGACGCACGGGTCACCTACCTCAACGCGCCGCGCACCCCGCGGCAGGCCGTCGAGACCCTGGAACGCGCCCTCGCCGACCGCGACCCCTACGGCCCGGCCCTGGTCTGCGTCACCGGCGCCTCCAACGTCACCGGCGAGCTGTGGCCGGTCAAGGAACTGGCCGCCGCCGCGCACGCGCACGGCGCCCGCATCGTGCTGGACGCCGCCCAGCTCGCCCCGCACCACCCGGTGGACATCGCCGAACTGGACGTCGACTGGGTCGCCTTCTCCGGCCACAAGCTCTACGCCCCCTTCGGCTCCGGCGTGCTCGCCGGCCGCGCCGACTGGCTCCAGGACTCCGAGCCCTACCTGGCCGGCGGCGGCGCCTCGAAGAAGGTCGCCCGGCGCACCGACGGCGGCGTGGACGTGGAGTGGCACACCACCTCGGCCCGCCACGAGGCCGGTTCGCCCAACGTCATCGGCGTCTACTCCATCGCCTCCGCCTGCAAGGCCCTGACCGAGGCCGGCTTCGACAAGCTGGTCGCCCGCGAGCAGCGGCTGGTCGCCCGGGTCCGCGCGGGTCTCGCCGAGGTGCCGCAGGTCAAGGTGCTCTCGCTGTTCGGCGACGACGCCCCGCGCGTCGGCGTCATCTCCTTCGTGGTGGAGGGCTGGAACAGCTCCCACTTCGCCGCCGCGCTCTCCGCCGAGTACGGCATCGGCGTCCGCGACGGCCTGTTCTGCGCCCACCCGCTGGTCCGCACCCTGCTCGGCAGCGACCCGCAGGACCCGGGCGAGTGCGGTGCGCCGGAGGCCGAGCCGGGTGAGCGCTCCCTCAACGCCATCCGCGTCAGCTTCGGCGCCGGTACGCCCGACGAGCACGTGGACCGTTTCGTCCGCGCGGTCGGTGAGCTGGTGAACGAGGGCGCCCAGTGGAAGTACCGCACCGAGGGCGGCCGTTGCGTCCCGGACCGGGGCACCGCGCAGATCTGACGCGGCCCGGGAAGTACTTCGGCCGGGGACGGGCAGCTGCCCGTCCCCGGCCGAAGTACTTCCCGGGCCGCCCGTGAGCGGTGGTTACGCGTCGAGGCCGATGGCGAAGGCGGCTTCGAGGTCGTGCTGCGAGTACGTACGGAACGCCACGTGGGTGTCGGTGGCCTCCACGCCCGGGATCTTGCTGATCTTGCCGGGGATGACATCGGCGAGGTCGTCGTGCCGGGCCACCCGGACCATGGCGATCAGGTCGTACGTGCCGGTGACGGAGAAGACCTCGCTGACGCTGTCGAGCGCCGCGATGGACTCCGCGATCTCCGGAATCCGGTCGACGCTGGTTTTGATGAGCACGATCGCGGTGATCACGGCTGGCTTTCTCCCTCGGTGGCCGTGGCTGGTGTCTTCACTCTAGCCCCACGCCGGTGGACCCCCCGGGCCAGGACGAATCCGGCGGCGAACCCGGCCACGTGTGCGAGATAGGCGACGCCCGGACCGCTCTCCGCGCTCCGGGCCGCCAGCCACTGGAGGACGAACCAGAAGAGGAGCACGATCCAGGCCGGGAAGCGGAGCGGCAGGAAGAGGAGGAACGGGAAGATGCTGGTGACCCGTGCCCGGGGGAAGAGGCGGAGGAACGCCCCGAGCACCGCCGAGATCGCCCCCGAGGCTCCGACCAGCGTCTGCTCGGAGCCGGAGTACGCCGCCGCGTAGACGACCAGGGTCAGATAACCGCAGCCCGTGTAGAAGAGGGCGAAGCCGAGGTGGCCCATCCGCTCCTCGGCCATGGCGCCGAACACGTGCAGGAAGAGCATGTTGCCCAGCAGGTGCAGCCAGCCACCGTGCACGAAGAGGGCGGTGAACGGGGTGAGCCATGCGCGGGCCGATCCGTCCCACAGCTCGGCGGGGATCACGCCCCACCGCTCGAAGTACCCGGCCTGGGCGGCGAGAGCGGCGTCGGCGGTGCCGTAGGAGGGCCCGAGGCCGGAGACCGGGCCGACGACGAAGACCAGGCAGCACACGGCCATGAGGCCGTACGTGACCGGGGCGCCGCCCGCCGCGGCCGGGAGGCGGAGCCGCCTCGGCGGACCCGATGGGTCCGTTTCTCGCCGTTCGATCATGTACGGAGCATGACGTACGGGGACGGACCGGACCGGACCGCCTCGCCGTGCCGGTGGCCGGGCGCAAGGCCGTAGGGTTGCCCCAGGACACCCGCAGTTCGACGGCGCACCGCGAGATCCTTGAGGCAGGACAGGACGGGGCTCGGTCCGGGACGGCACGAGGCCCGACGACGAAAGAGGACGGCACGATGACGACGGTTCCCCAGCCGACCGACGCGACCCGCTGGCGCTGCACGCTCTGCGGGAACCTCACCCGTTTCGACGTGACGCGGTCGTCGAAGGTGGTGGAGTACATCCACCTCGACCTGGCCGGTGACGCCAGTGTCGAGGAGCGGGAGGTCGTCAGTGAGACGATCGAATCGGTGCGCTGCCGTTGGTGCAACGCGGTGGACCAGATCGAACTGGTGGACAGGCCAGGTGCCGACTCCTGACGGAGTCGCACCGCAGAAACGATGGGGTGACGGATGGTGGAGCAGCCGACCAACGGCGCTGATCCGGCCGATGGGGCCGACGGCGCCGTCGAGGCGCTCGACCGCCCGCTGCCCGAGGGAGTGCGGCGGCGGGTCGTCGCGCTGGTCTCGGACGCCTTCGGGGGTCTGACGGTCGGCGAACTGCCCGCCCAGCTGAGGCAGTACGCCCGCTTCACCCCGACCCGGCGGGCCAAGTTCGCGGGGAACGCCATGGCTGCCGCCCTGGAGGGCGACGCCGTCTTCCGCGGGCGCATCGGGGAGCGGATCGCGGTGGCCCAGCCGGAGCTGGCCCGCGCCCTGGAGGCCGGCGCACCTCCGGCCGCCGCCGATCCGGTGGACGTCGCCGCCGCCGCGTACGTCCTCCGGCCGGTCGGCTGGGTCAAGCTGGTGCAGGCCGCCGGCGAGGAGGTCCAGCGGGCCAGCGCGGAGCGCGCCGACGACGAGACCCGGCGCGAGACGGAACGCCTGCGCGAGGAGCTGGCGCAGGCCCGCGGCCAGACGAAGGCCGACACCGAGCGGCTGCGCGCCGAACTGGACGCCGCCCGCAAGGAGTCCGAGTCGCTCCACCGCAAGCTGCGCAGCGCCCTCAGCGAGGTCAAGCGCAGCGAGGCCGCGCTGCGCAAGGCCGCCGCCGAGACCGACGCCGTACGCGCCGAGGCGGCGGCGCAGGTCTCCCAGGCCGAGAGCGAGAACCGCCGGCTGAAGACGCGCCTGGCGGAGGCCGAGACCGCGGTGGAGACGGGCCGCAAGGCCGCCCGCGAGGGGCGTTCGGTCGAGGACATGCGGCTGCGGCTGCTGCTGGACACCGTGCTCGACGCCGCCGCGGGGCTGCGCCGCGAACTGGCGCTGCCGCCCTCGACCTCCCGTCCCGCAGACGGGGTGGACGCGGTCGAACCGGGCCGGATGTCGCCCAAGGACATCGCCGCGAGGGCGCTGTCGGAGACCGACCCGGCGCTGTTGGACCAGCTGCTGGCCCTGCCGCAGGCGCACCTGATCGTCGACGGCTACAACGTCACCAAGACCGGTTATCCGCAGATGCCGCTGGAGAAGCAGCGGTTGAGGCTGCTGGGTGGGCTCTCGATGCTCGCCGCGCAGACGGGAGCCGAGATGACGTGTGTGTTCGACGGGGCGGAGCTTGCCGTGCCGGTGCTGCTCGCGCCGCCGCGCGGGGTCCGGGTGCTCTTCAGCAAGGCGGGGGTGACCGCCGACGAGCTGATCCGGCAACTGGCCCGTGCCGAGCCGCCGGGCCGGCCCGTCGTGGTGGTCTCCACCGACCGGGAGGTGGCGGACGGAGTGGCCAAGGCCGGTGCCCGGCCCGTGGCGTCGGCCCTCCTTCTGAAGCGGCTTTCGCGCGTTTAGTCTTGGGGATACCGGTACGTGAACAGGTGCCGCTTTCGGCGGTTTTCGGCCGCATCCGGTGAAACGTACCGTCAACTTCCGGCTGCACGTGCTGTGTCGGGGGCAAGGGGCGTCGGGTGTGACGAACTTTTTCCGGAGAGGATTTGAACTGATCACGGCTTGGTCACTAGGGTCGGCCTTCGAACCTTCGCACGGTTGATCACTCATTCGGGGTGGCGGCGAAGGAACCGCCGAGTCCGTGATGTGTGCGGAGCCGGGTCGTACCGGGTGTACTGCCCTCCGGTCTGGTAGGCGGCTCTGAGGAAGAAGGAGCTCGCCTTCGTGGCGTCCCACCGTCGACCCAAGCAGCCGAGCCGCGCCCGTGTGACCGTGCTCACCGCGACCGCGGCCGCCGCCGTGGCCCTGTCCGCCCAGGCCGCGCACGCCGACCCCAAGCCGACCAAGGCCGAGGTCAAGGAGAAGGTCGACAAGCTCTACGACGAGGCCGAGGCCGCCACCGAGAAGTACAACGGCGCCAAGGAGCAGCAGGACAAGCTGAAGAAGGAGGTCGACGCCCTCCAGGACAAGGTCGCGCGCGAGCAGGCCGACCTCAACAGCCTCCGCGGTGAACTCGGTTCGATCGCCACCGCGCAGTACCGCTCCGGCGGCATCGACCCCTCCGTGCAGCTGTTCTTCTCCTCGGACCCCGACAGCTTCCTCGACCAGGCCTCGGCCCTGGACAGCCTCACCGCCAAGCAGGCGGAGGCGCTGGAGAAGATCCAGGCCAAGCAGCGCACCCTCGCCCAGGAGCGCAAGGAGGCCCAGGCGAAGCTCTCCGAGCTCTCCGAGGTCCGCGACGCCCTCGGCGCGAACAAGAAGAAGTTCCAGAAGAAACTCGCCGACGCGCAGGCCCTGCTGAACACCCTCACCGCCGCCGAGCGCCAGAAGATGGCCGACGACGACGAGCGCGCCAGCCGCTCCGCGGGCGACCGCGTCGACCTGGGCAACGAGGTCCCGGCCTCCGCCCTCGGCGCCGCCGCCCTCGCCAACGCGGCCACGCAGATCGGCAAGCCCTACGTCTCCGGCGGCACGGGCCCCAACTCCTTCGACTGCTCGGGCCTCACGCAGTGGGCCTACGCCCAGGCCGGTGTCGCGATCACCCGCACCACGTACACCCAGATCAACCAGGGCACCCAGATCGGCCGCAGCTCGCTGAAGCCGGGCGACCTGGTGTTCTTCAACAACACCTCGCACGTCGCCCTGTACGCGGGCGACAACACGGTGCTGCACGCCCCGAAGCCGGGCGCGTACGTCCGCTACGAGTCGATGAACACCATCGGCAGCTTCCAGGTCGGCGTCCGCATCTGACGCCCCCCGACGCCGGAACGTGACGCCCGAACGGGCGAATCGGCACGCCCCCGCACGACGCCCCGCCCCGACGGATACCGAGGTCACCGGCGGGGCGGAGCCGTTTCGGGACCCCGCGCGGTCCGCCCGGTCCTTGGCCGCAGCGTAACCGGGCGATTACTGTCTGTCTGCTGTGCGGCTCCCGTCCGTCGTCCCGCCCGTCCCGGGCGGCAGGAGGCCGCGTGCGTACGCGCGCAGCGGAAGGAGTACGGCCCCCGTGGTGTCCCATCGCCGTCCCACCCAGTCCGGCCTCAACCGGGGCGTCCGCGCCACGGTCCTGACGGCGGCCGCCGCGAGCGCCGCCGCCGGCCTCACCGGGGTGCCGGCGAGCGCGGAACCGGTGCAGGACAGGGAAGCCACCCGGGCCCGCGTCGACCAGCTCTACGGCGAGGCCGAGCGGGCCACCGAGAAGTTCAACCGGGCCGCCGAGGACACCGACCGGCTCCGCGACGAGGTCGACCGGGCCCAGGAAGCCGCCGCCCGCACCCGGGCCGCCCTCAACTCGATGCGCGGGGGCCTCGGCGCTCTCGCCGGGGCGCAGTACCGCGCGGGCTCCCTCGATCCCGCCCTGGCTCTGCTGTTCTCCTCCGACCCGGACACCTACCTCGACCGGGCCGCCACCCTCGACCGGATCGGCGCCCGCCAGTCGCTGGCGCTCGACAAGCTCCGCCGGACCCGCCAGAAGATGGACCAGATCCGCGCCGAGGCCGCGGACGACCTGCGGGACCTGGAGCGCGGCCGGGCCGCCGTGGCCCGCCACAAACACACCGTGGAGACCAAGCTCGCCGAGGCCCGACGGCTGCTGGCCGCCCTGCCCCCCGAGGAGCGCGCCGCCTTCGACGAGCGGGCCTCCCGCTCCGGTCGTCCCCCCGGCTCGGACGGCACCGGGGGCCTGGAGGCCCTGAGGGAGGCCGCCGGCGGCCTCCCGGGCTCGGCGAGGGCCCTGGCCGCCCTGGCCGCGGCCCAGCAGGCGCTGGGCCGCCCGTACGTCTGGGGAGCCAACGGCCCGGGCAGCTTCGACTGCTCCGGCCTCATGCAGTGGGCCTACGCCCGCGCGGGCGTCAGCCTGCCCCGCACCTCCCAGGCCCAGCGGTACGCGGGCCGCATGGTGCCGCTCTCCCAGGCACGCCCCGGGGACCTCGTCGCCTACCGGGCCGACGCCAGCCACATCGCCATGTACGCCGGGAACGGCCAGGTCATCCACGCCCCGTACCCCGGCGCCCGGGTCCGCTTCGACCCGGTCGGCATGATGCCCGTCTCCTCGGTCACCCGTATCTGACCGTACGATCGGCTGAATGGCAGACAAGGCGCCCGAGGCACCACCCCGGTCCGGCACGCGGCGGGTCCGCCCCCGCATCCGGCGTGCGGCGGGCGCCCCGCTCGTCGGGCTGCTCGGGCTGCTGGCCGCCGGGCTCCTCGCCGGAGGCTGCGCCGCCCCCGACCGCACCGCGGACACCGCCACCGCCCGGCAGCTCACCGCGGTCCTGGACCGGCGGGCCGCCGCCGTGCTGCACCACGACACCGCCGGCTACCTGGCCGTGGTCGACCCGGACGCCGCCGCGCTGCGCACCGCCCAGCGCACCGAACTGGCCGCCCTGGCGGACGTACCGCTGCGGACCTGGACGTACACCGTGAAGTCGGTGACCGCGCGGGGCGCCGACCGGGCCACCGCCGACGTGGAGCTGGACTACCGCGTCGCCGGCTTCGACACCGCCCCCGCGACCGCCCGCCGCACCCTGGAGCTCGCCCGGGACGGCTCGGGCGGCTCCTGGTACCTCACGGCGGACCGGCCCGCGAAGGACGCGGCCGTACCGCTCTGGGACCAGGGCAAGGTGGTCGCGGTGCACGGCGCCCACAGCCTGGTCCTCGGCGTGGGACGCCCCACGAAGGAGCTCAGGGAGATCGCGGAGACCGCCGACCACGCGGTCCCTGCGGTCTCCGCCGCCTGGCCGGACACCTGGGCGGCCAGGGTGGTCTACCTCGTCCCCGCCTCCACCGGGGAGATGGCGGAGCTCCTGGGCTCGGCGGAGGGGAGCTACCGGGGGATAGCGGCGGTCACCACCGGCGCGGTCTCCAGCGGCGAGGGACGGCCGGGCCTCGCGGACCGGGTCGTCGTCAACCCGGAGGCGTACGCCGGTCTCGGCACCTTCGGCCGCCGGGTCGTCCTCACCCACGAGACCACGCACGTGGCGACCCGTACCGCCACCACGGCGGCCACCCCGCTCTGGCTCTCCGAGGGGTTCGCCGACTGGGCCGCGTACCGGCGGGAGGACCGCACGGCCGGCGAGATCGCCCCCGAACTCGCCACCGCCGTCCGCGCCCGGGACCTGCCCGCCGCCCTGCCCCTGGACGACGACTTCGCCTTCGACCGGGACGCGGACGAGCTGGCGCGGGCGTACGAGGGCGGCTGGCTCGCCTGCGAGCTCATCGCCGGGGAGTGGGGCGAGGACGCGCTCACCGGCCTCTACCGGGAGGTGGGGGCGCACGAGGGACGCGAGGGGGCGGTGGACGCGGCGATGGAGAAGGTCCTCGGTATCGGGGAGCGGGAGTTCACCACCCGGTGGCGGGACTACCTCGCCGACCGGCTCGGCTGAGGTACGGACGTCCGCGCCAGGGGTTTTGCCACCACCGCCTCGGGGGCCACCGGCCGCGCCGCCCGCCACAGCCTCGTCGCCGCGATCACCGTCGCCGCGACCAGCAGGCCGTTGCGCACCAGGAGCAGGGCCACGCCCGTGGCGTCGCTCGCCACCACGTGCACGAAGCCGAGCGGGAACTCCAGGAAGGTCACCGGGCAGGCCGCCAGCACCAGCCGCACCGGCCGTCCCATCCGGCTGCCCGGGAGGACCAGGCAGACCGCCCCCAGCCCGACCAGCCACACCAGGTACTGCGGACTGATCACCCGGCTCACCGTCGTGAACAGCAGCACCGCCGTGAACGCCGCGTCCGCCGCGGTGTGCGCCGTGAAGGTACGCGCCCGCAACCGCCACACCACCAGCCAGCCGAACCCCGCCACCCCCAGCCAGAGCGCCAGCGACGACACCGGGCCCAGCCCCGGGCCGAGGAACTCCATCGAGCCGTACCGCAGCTCGATCCGCCCCGGCCAGCCGGCCTGCCGGGCCAGATGGAGCGCCAGCCCGCCCAGCGACTCGATCTCGGTGCCCCGGTCGCGCTGGTACGCGAGGAACGCGAACGCCCCCGGCATCGCCAGCCAGAACCCCGCCGCCAGCACCCCGGCCGTCACCGCCGCCGCCGACCAGGCCCGCCGGGTCACCCGCCCCGGGGCGGTCCCCAGCAGCACCAGCACCGGCCACACCTTCAGCAGCGCCCCGAACGCCGCCAGCGCCCCCAGTACCCTCGGCCGGCGCACCCCGGCCAGCAGCGCCGCCACCGCGACGGCCGTCACCATCAGGTCGTACCGGGCGTAGACGGTCGGGCCCAGCAGCGGTACGCCCGCCACCCAGACCCAGGCGCCCGCCCGCCGTGCCCCCGGCCGGGAGCCCGCCCGCAGCAGCAGCGCCAGCACCAGCGCGTCGGTGACCAGCACGAGCACGAAGAAGGCCGTCGTGTACTCCAGGAATGGCAGCAGCCCGGGGGAGAGGACGGGCAGCGCCGCCGCCGGCGGGTACTGCCAGGCGACGTCGCCCGCCGGGAAGACCCCGGTACGCAGCACCTCGTACCAGCCCCGGTAGATCACCGAGACGTCCACGGTGACGTCGAGACCCGGCGCGGCGACCACCTTCAGCACCCAGAGCAGCAGAACCGCCCTGGTCGCCCCCCAGACCGCGAGCACTCCCGCGGCTTCGGCCCGTCCCGTCATGGTGCTCCCGCCCCTGGGGTCCGTCGTTCGGAGCAGCCATGATGCCGGGCCCCGCCGTGCGGAGGACTCAGGCGCGGCCGTGTGCCGCCTCCGTCCCCCTCACGGGCCCGCCCATACCTCTCACGGGCCCGCCCGTCCCCGACAGGTGGCGGTCCGTCACGGGCCGGCGTCCGTTACTGTCGGCGGCGATGGACAAGACCCTGATCGTGACCAACGACTTCCCGCCCCGCCCCGGTGGCATCCAGGCGTTCCTGCACAACATGGCGCTGCGGCTGGACCCCGGACAGCTCGTCGTCTACGCCTCCACCTGGAAGCGGACCGAGGAGGGCGTGCGGGCCACCGCCGAGTTCGACGCCGACCAGCCCTTCACCGTCGTCCGCGACCGCACGACGATGCTGCTGCCCACCCCCCGGGTCGCCCGGCGGGCGGCCGGGCTGCTGCGGGAGCACGGCTGTACCTCCGTGTGGTTCGGCGCCGCCGCCCCGCTCGGGCTGATGGCCCCCGCGCTGCGCAGGGCCGGCGCCCGCCGGCTCGTCGCCACCAGCCACGGCCACGAGGCCGGCTGGGCCCAGCTCCCCGCCTCCCGGCGACTGCTGCGCCGCATCGGGGAGGGCACCGACACGATCACGTACCTCGGTGAGTACACCCGGTCCCGGATCGCCGCCGCGCTCACCCCCGAGGCGGCCGGCCGCATGGTGCAACTCCCGCCCGGCGTCGACGAGAAGACCTTCCACCCCGGGTCCGGCGGCGACCGGGTCAGGGCCCGGCTGGGGCTCACCGACCGGCCCGTCGTGGTCTGCGTCTCCCGGCTGGTACCGCGCAAGGGCCAGGACACGCTGATCCTCGCGATGCCCGCGATCCTCGCCCGCCACCCCGACACCGTGCTGCTGATCGTCGGGGGCGGCCCGTACGCCGAGGACCTGGAGAAGCTCGCCTCCGAGACCGGGGTGAGCGACTCCGTCCGCTTCACCGGCCCCGTGCCCTGGGAGGAGCTCCCCGCGCACTACGGCGCCGGCGACGTGTTCGCCATGCCCTGCCGGACCCGGCGCGGCGGCCTCGACGTGGAGGGCCTCGGCATCGTCTACCTGGAGGCCTCGGCGACCGGTCTTCCTGTGGTGGCGGGGGACTCCGGCGGGGCGCCCGACGCGGTCCTGGACGGCGAGACCGGCTGGGTGGTGCGCGGCGGCGACGCCGAGGACACCGCCGACCGGATCGTCACCCTGCTCGGCGACGAGGAACTGCGCCGCAGGATGGGGGAGCGGGGACGCGAGTGGGTCGAGGAGAAGTGGCGCTGGGACCTGCTCGCCGAGAAGCTCCGCACCCTGCTCTGAGCGGCCCCGGACACGCCCGAGGGCTCCACGCGCGAATGGCCCGCACCCGAGCACGGGTGCGGGCCATTCGCGCGCCGGGATCAGCCGCCGTAGATCGACTCGATCTCGTGGGCGTAGTCCTTGGCGACGACGTTCCGCTTCAGCTTCAGCGAGGGCGTGATGTGCCCCGCCTCCTCGGTGAACTGGGCGTCCAGGACACGGAACTTGCGCACCGACTCCGCCTTGGAGACCGCCGCGTTCCCGTCGTCCACCGCCCGCTGGATCTCCGCCAGCAGCTCGGCGTCCTTGCGCAGCGAACGGGCCGTGGAACCGGCCGGCTTGCCGTGTTCCTGGGCCCAGCGGCCGAGGAACTCCTCGTCCAGCGTGACCAGCGCGCCGACGAACGGCCGCCCGTCGCCCACCACCATGCACTCGGCCACCAGGGCGTGGGCGCGGATGCGGTCCTCGATCACCGCGGGGGCGACGTTCTTGCCGCCCGCCGTCACGATGATCTCCTTCTTGCGGCCGGTGATCGCGAGGTAGCCGTCCTCGTCCAGGGTGCCGATGTCACCGGTGTGGAACCAGCCGTCGGCCAGTGCCTCGGCGGTCGCCGCCTCGTTGCCCCAGTACCCGCCGAAGAGGTGCTCGCCGTGCAGCAGGACCTCGCCGTCGTCGGCGATCCGGACCACGGAACCGGGCAGCGGCTGGCCGACCGTGCCGATCTTGGGCCGGTCCCACGGGTTGAAGGCGGTGGCCGCGCAGCTCTCGGTGAGGCCGTAGCCCTCCAGGACGGTGAAGCCGATGCCCCGGTAGAAGTGGCCGAGCCGCTCGCCGAGCGGAGCGCCGCCGGAGATCGCGTACTCGCCGCGCCCGCCGAGTACCGCGCGGAGCTTGCCGTAGACCAGCTTGTCGAAGAGCCGGTGCCGGAGCTTCAGCCCGAGGGAGGCGCCCCTCGGGGTGCTCAGCGCCTGGCTGTAGGCGATGGCCGTCGACGCGGCCCGGTCGAAGATCCGGCCCTTGCCGTCGCCCTGCGCCTTGGCGCGGGCCGCGTTGTAGACCTTCTCGAAGACCCGCGGCACCCCGAGGATCAGCGTCGGCCGGAACGAGGCCAGTTCGTCCGTGAGGTTCTTGATGTCCGGTACGCAGCCGAGCTTGATCGGCGCCATCACGGCCGCCACCTCCACGAGCCGCCCGAAGACGTGCGCCGTGGGGAGGAAGAGCAGGACCGAGCACTCGCCGGTACGGAAGAGGGGCTTCAGGCGCTCCACGACGTTGCCGCACTCCGCGAAGAAGCTGCGGTGGGTGAGCACACAGCCCTTGGGGCGGCCGGTGGTCCCGGAGGTGTAGACGATGGTGGCCGGGTCGTCGGCCTTCGCCGCGGTCGTGCGTTCGTCGACGGTCTCCTCGGAGACCTCGGCGCCGCCCGCGGTCAGCTCCTCCACCGCGCCCCGGTCGATCTGCCAGACTTGCTTGAGCTCAGGCAGCGCGCCCTGGACGGAGGCGACCGACGCGGCGTGCGCCTCGCTCTCCACGATCACCGCGACGGCGCCGGAGTCACCCAGGATCCACTGGATCTGCTCGGGCGAACTGGTCTCGTAGACCGGTACGGTCACGGCGCCCGCGGTCCAGATGGCGAAGTCGAGGAGAACCCACTCGAAGCGGGTGCGCGACATGAGGGCGATCCGGTCGCCCGGCTGGACGCCGGAGGCGATGAGGCCCTTGGCGGTGGCTCTGACCTCGGCCAGGAACTGGGTCGCGGTCACATCGGTCCACACTCCGGCCACCTTGCGGCTCATCACCGCGGTGGCGGGATGCTGAGCGGCGTTGCGGCGGATGAGATCCGTCAGGTTGCCGTCCGTCGGGACCTCGTACAGGGCCGGAAGGCTGAACTCGCGCAAGACTGCTGCTCCTCATCGGGCTCCGGTGCCACGGCTCTGTGTGACGCACCGGAAGCGGTCCACGATTGGCAGGTGCTCAGTGGGGTGAGCACGACTGGACTGCCCGGACGTTACCCACCGGTAAAGCTTCCGGATAGAGGAGCAGGACAGATGTCTTATGCATCACATACAGAGGCCGTCGTTCCGGGAACCCTAGACCACCCCGCTCCGGACTCGGAAGTAACCGCAGGTCCGACGCCCTGTTCAGGCCACAGGAGCCTTGGCTAGGGTGACCGCATGCGTGCAGCACAGGAGCGAACGGCGGAGGCCCCGGAACAGGCCGCCCGCGGTGGCCGGAGCCGGGGCACCCGGGGCACCCGGGTTCACGTGGTCAGCGACGTGCACGGCAACACCGAGGCGCTGGCCCGCGCGGGCGACGGCGCGGACGCCCTGATCTGCCTCGGCGACCTGGTCCTCTTCCTCGACTACGCCGACCACTCGCGCGGCATCTTCCCCGACCTCTTCGGCGTGGAGAACGCCGACCGCATCGTGGCCCTGCGCACCGCCCGCCGGTACGAGGAGGCCCGGGACTTCGGCCGCGAGCTGTGGGCCGGCATGGACCGCAACGCCGCCATCCTCGGTGCCGTACGCAAGCAGTACGCCGAGATGTTCGCGGCCATGCCGACCCCCACGTACGCCACCTACGGCAACGTGGACGTCCCCGCCCTCTGGCCGGAGTACGCCGGACCCGGCACCACCGTCCTGGACGGCCAGCGCGTGGAGATCGGCGGCCGGACCTTCGGATTCGTCGGCGGGGGTCTCAAGACCCCGATGAACACCCCGTTCGAGATCAGCGACGAGGAGTACGCCGCGAAGCTGGAGGCGATCGGCGAGGTCGACGTCCTCTGCACCCACATCCCGCCCGAGATCCCCGAACTCGTCTACGACACGGTCGCCCGCCGCTTCGAGCGCGGCAGCCGCGCCCTGCTGGACGCGATCCGCCGCACCCGCCCCAAGTACGCCCTCTTCGGCCACGTCCACCAGCCCCTGGCCCGCCGGATGCGCGTCGGTGCGACCGAGTGCGTCAACGTCGGCCACTTCGCCTCCACCGGCCGGCCCTTCGCCCTGGAGTGGTGATCGCCCGCGAGGGACGCCCGCGTGGGGCGCTCGCACACACGCGATAGCCTGCACCCGGCAGGCTCCTGCCGAGAACGGACCGGCACAGCGCATGGAGGGCCACGGCGATGGCTGAACACACCAGCTCGAGCATCACGATCGAGGCGGCACCGGCCGACGTCATGAGCGTGATCGCGGACTTCGCCCGCTACCCGGAGTGGACCGGCGAGGTGAAGGAGGCCGAGGTGCTGGCCACCGACGACCGGGGCCGCGCCGAGCAGGTCCGCCTGGTCCTCGACGCCGGAGCCATCAAGGACGACCACGTCCTCGCCTACACCTGGAAGAGCGACCACGAGGTCAGCTGGAGCCTCGTCAAGTCCCAGATGCTGCGCTCGCTCGACGGCACCTACGCACTCGCGCCCCTCGACGGCGGCGCGCGCACCGAGGTCACCTACCGGCTCGCCGTCGACGTCAAGATCCCGCTCCTCGGCATGATCAAGCGCAAGGCGGAGAAGGTCATCATCGACCGCGCGCTCGCCGGTCTGAAGAAGCGCGTCGAGTCCGCCCCCCAGGGCTGACCCGGTGCGCACGGTCCTGGTCACCGGGCCCGGCGGCGCCGGCACCACCACGGTCGCGGCCGCCACCGCACGGGCCTCGGCCCGGTCCGGCCGCCGTACCCTCCTGGTCTCCCGCGATCACGTCCCCGGCTTCCCGGACGACCCCGGACCCGTCGCCGCCGACGCGCTCCTGGACCATGCCCGGACCGACTCCGGCGCCCACTTCCGCGCCGAACTCCTCGCCCTCCAGGAACGCGCCTCCGCCGTCTTCGAGCTCCTCGGCGCCGGCCGCATGGACGCCGAGGAGCTCACCGAACTCCCCGGCAGCACCGAACTCGCGCTCCTGCACACCCTGCACCGGGCCGCCGCCGGCGACTGGTCGCAGGCCGGCTACGACACCCTCGTCGTCGCCCTGCCGCCCCTGACCGAGGCCCTCGCCCTGCTCGCCCTCCCCGCCCAGCTGCGCCGCTACCTGCGCCGGCTGCTGCCCCAGGAACGGCAGGCCGCCCGCGCGCTGCGCCCGGTGCTCGCCCAGCTCGCGGGGGTCCCGATGCCCGCGCAGTGGCTGTACGCGGCCGCCGCCCGCAAGGACGCCGAACTGGCCGAGGCCGAGGCCCTGATCGCGGACCGCTCCACCACGCTGAGGCTGGTCGCGGAGCCGGGACCCGCCGCCGAGGACGCCCTGCGCACCGCCCGTACCGGGCTCGCGCTGCACGGACTCCGTACCGAGCTGCTGGTCGCCAACCGGGTGCTGCCGCGCCACTCCGCCGACCCCTGGTTCGCCGGCCTCGCCGCCCAGCAGGAGAAGACCCTCGCCCGCTGGTACGAGGACCGGGCACCGGAGACCGCGGCTCCGGGCGGCAGCGCCACGGCGGCTCCCTCCCGCGAGGTGCTGTACGAGGCCCCGCACCTCGGCCACGACCCGCGCGGGCCCGAGGACCTGGACCTGCTCGGGATCCCGGCCCCCGACGACCGGCCGGCCGGCCGCGCCGACGACCCCTGGTGGACGGAACGGGCGGCACCCGAGGGCCCCGAAGGCTCCGAAGGTTCCGGCGGCACCGACGGCCCCGAGGGCTTCGTCTGGTGCCTGCCGCTGCCCGGAGCCGTCAAGTCCGGTCTGCGGCTCGTCCGCCGGGGAGACGAGATCCTCCTCGCCGTCGGCCCCTTCCGCCGCGCCGTACGCCTCGAGTCCGCGCTCCGCCGCTGCTCCGTCTCCGGGGCCGCCCTGCGGGACGGGGTGCTGCGCGTCCGGTTCACCCCCGACCCCTCTCTCTGGCCCCGGACGCCCTGACGGTCCGCCCCCGGCCGGGGCGCGTACCTTCCGACGACGGCCCCGGCCCGGCGCGCACTCCCTGAACGGACGACCTCCGTTCGGGTACCGTCGGAGTTACGTCATCCGCGCCGCAGGAGCCCGCCATGAGTGAAGCCACCGATCGTTCCGCCGACGGCGACGCGTGGGCCGACGCCTGCGCCGAGGACCTGAAGGCCGAGAAGGACCGCCGCCGGGCCACCTACGGCCCGCCGCCCGCCTCCGCCGCCGAGGAGCTGCGCAAGCTGGTCGACGCGGTGGCCGGCAAGCTCGGCTCGTTCTCCTCGCCGCTGCTCGGCACCGCCGCACAGGGCGCGGTGCAGCAGGTCATCCAGCAGGCCAAGTCGGCGGTCGAGCCCGTGATCGAGCGCAATCCGGAGATCTTCGACCACCTCGCCGCGGCCGGCAACGAACTGCTGGCCGCCTACCGTTCGGCCGTCGAGGGCCAGGAGGGCCGCTGGACGCGGACCACCGAGGGTGCCTCCGGCGGGGCACCCCGCCCCTCCGACACACCCGGGCGGGCCGCCGGCGACGCGTCCGACCCCCGGGACGAAGGTCCCTCCGGAAGTGAACACATCGACCTGGACTGAACCCTGGCCGGAAATTCCGGCTGCCTTCTCGGGTACGGTTGACCCAGCGGGGCTCGACCGAAACTGAGGGATTCATGGGACTCACCATCGGCGTCGATATCGGCGGCACGAAGATCGCGGCTGGAGTGGTCGACGAAGAGGGCCAGATCCTCTCGATGTTCAAAGTACCGACCCCGCCGACGGCTTCTGGCATCGTCGACGCCATCTGCTCGGCCGTGGACGGTGCGCGCGAGGGCCACACCATCGAGGCGGTCGGCATCGGCGCGGCCGGTTACGTCGACGACAAGCGCGCGACCGTGCTCTTCGCACCGAACATCGACTGGCGCCACGAGCCGCTCAAGGACGAGGTCGAACAGCGTGTCGGCCTCCCCGTGGTCGTCGAGAACGACGCGAACGCCGCGGCCTGGGGCGAGTACCGCTTCGGCGCCGGCAAGGGCCACGACGACGTCATCTGCATCACGCTCGGCACCGGTCTCGGTGGCGGCATCATCATCGGCAACAAGCTGCGGCGCGGGCGCTTCGGCGTAGCGGCCGAATTCGGCCACATCCGGGTCGTCCCGGACGGCCTGCTCTGCGGCTGCGGCAGCCAGGGCTGCTGGGAGCAGTACGCCTCCGGCCGCGCCCTGGTGCGGTACGCCAAGCAGCGCGCCAACGCGACCCCGGAGAACGCCGCCGTCCTGCTGTCGCTCGGCGACGGCACGGTCGAGGGCATCGAGGGCAAGCACATCAGCGAGGCCGCCCGGCAGGGCGACGCGGTGGCCATCGACTCGTTCCGCGAGCTGGCCCGCTGGGCCGGCGCGGGCCTGGCCGACCTGGCCTCCCTCTTCGACCCGTCCGCCTTCATCGTCGGCGGCGGAGTCTCCGACGAGGGCGAGCTGGTCCTGGACCCGATCCGCAAGTCGTTCCGCCGCTGGCTGATCGGCGGCGAGTGGCGTCCGCACGCCCAGGTCCTCGCCGCCCAGCTCGGCGGCAAGGCCGGACTGGTCGGCGCCGCCGACCTGGCCCGCCAGGGCTGAACCACCGCACCACAGCACCGCAGTCGATACGACGGACGCCCGCCGCGCCCCCAGGGGAGCGGCGGGCGTCCGTCGTATCGTGGCCCGCATGGTTCTGACGCCGCTGCCCGACTCCCGTACCGAGGACGACGGATCGGCCGTCGTCCGCGTCCTCTGCTACAACGTCCGCTCCCTGCGCGACGACCCCGCCGCACTGGCCCGGGTCATCCGTGCCTGCGCCCCCGACCTGGTCTTCGTCCAGGAGGCGCCGCGGTTCTTCCGCTGGCGCAAGGCCGCCGCCCGTCTCGCCGCCGCGACCGACCTGGTCATCCTCTCCGGCGGCGCCACCGCGGCCGGCCCTCTGCTGCTCTGCTCCCTGCGCGCCACCGTGGAGCGCACCGAGGACGTGCTGCTGCCGCGCACCCCCGGTCTGCACCGCAGGGGCTTCGCCACCGCGGTGGTCCGGATCGCCGGCACCCGGCTCGGTGTCGTCAGCTGCCACCTGAGCCTGCGGCCGGACGAACGCCTCACCCAGGCCGAAGCGCTGCTGGAGCGGGTGGAGGGGTTGGGGGTGGAGCACGCGGTGGTCGGCGGCGACCTCAACGACGTACCGGACGGCGGGGCCTTCCGGCTGCTCGCCGGGCGGCTGCGGGACGGCTGGGCGGCCCGGCCGTGGGGAGGGGAACACACCTACCCGTCCGACGGACCGGTCCGCCGTATCGACGCCGTACTCGCCACCGACGGCATCGAGATCCTCGGCTGCGGGGTCCCGGCCGGGCTGCCCGGCGTCGACGACGCCGATCTGCGGGCGGCCACGGACCATCTGCCGGTCCTGGCCGCCCTCCGGGTGCCCGCGCGCCGCGGCGGCTCCACGGCCTGACCGGCCTGACCGGCCTGACCGGCCCTGGAGCCGTGGCCGTCCGACAGGTCCTCAGACGACGGCGCCGTGCCCCGGGTCGCCCAGGTCCTCGTCGTCGTCGTGGGGCATCCGGGCCACCAGCGTCGCGCAGCCGCCGAGGAACCCGCCGATGCACACGGTCGTCAGCCACCAGGTCATCTCCCAGCCCAGCAGCACCGCGAGCAGCATCAGCACCGGCGAGCCCACGACCCCGAGCCAGGCGAACTTCGACGTGGCGTCGGCCTCCGGGAGCGGCGGCGGCTCGGGCGGCACGAAATGCCCCTCGGAGTCGGTGCCGTCACCGTCCCCGTCGGCGTCCCCGTCCGGCAGCACATGGTCGCGCGGACCGCCGACACCGGGGGCGAAGACCACCGAACTGCCCAGCCCGCTCTTGCCGTTGCCCTTGTCCGCCGGGCGCTCGGGACGGTCCTCGTCGGTCAGCCGGTTGATCTGGTCCTCGTCCGGCAGCACGAGGTCCCGCACCGGCTTGAAGGGCTTTGCGCCCGGCGGGTCCGGCGGCTCCTCGCCGTACCCCGCGACGATCGCCGCCCACGCGGCGTCCTCGTCCAGCGGGCGCACCTCGTCCGGGCCTCCGGCCGGCAGTGCCGCCTCGTCGGTGTTCCCTGCGGGAATCTCCGGAGCGGCGGTCTGCCCCTCCGCCTGCGGCGGTTCGCGCTCCTCGTCACTGCCCGCGCGATCCGCGTCCTGCTCAGCCACCGGACGTACTCCCCTTCTCCGTGACGCCGGATGCGAGACGGGCGAGGAACCGGTGGCTCTCGTCGAAGATCCGCTCCGCGTCATGGTCCAACGTCGCGACGTGGTAACTCTGTTCCAGCAGCACCTCCTCGACGTCCCGCGAGGACACCCTGCTGAGGACGCGGGCGGTGTCGGCGGGCGGCACCACATGGTCCTGCGAGCTGTGCAGCAGCAGCAACGGCTGCGTCACCTGCGGAAGTTCGACGTCGACGATCCGCAGGAACCGGCGCAGCGAGTGGGCGGAGTGCAGCGGGACCCGGTCGTAACCCACCTCGCGCCCGCCCTCCAGCGCGATGTCCCCGGCCAGGCCCTTCGTCGTACGGACGAGGTGGCGGGCGACCGGCAGGGCGTACGCGGACAGGCCGTGCACCTTGTTCGCCGGGTTGACCAGCACCAGACCGGCGACCGCGTCGCCGTGCCGCGCGGCCAGCCGCAGCGCCAGCGCCCCGCCCATGGAGAGGCCGAAGACGAAGACTCGCCCGCACCTCTCGCGCAGCACCCGCAACTCCCGGTCCACCTCGGCGTACCAGTCCTGCCAGCCGGTGACCGCCATGTCCTCCCAGCGGGTTCCGTGTCCCGGCAGCAGCGGCAGCGACACGGTGTACCCGCGCTCGGCGAGGTAGTCGGCCCACGGACGCAGCGACTGGGGCGATCCGGTGAAGCCATGACAGAGAAGGACGCCGACCTCTCCGCCCTCGTGGCGGAACGGCTCGGCTCCAGGGAGGACCGGCACCGGTGACTCCTGTTCGTGAGGCTGGGCTCGGGCGGGGGAGTGCGTGGGGGCTTGCGAGGGGGCGTACGGGGCACCCGCGAGGAGAATGACTTCACCGTACGCGACCGGGCCGACACCGACCAGGGCCGTCGCGCCACCGGCACCGGGCAGCGCCCGCACCGTGCGGGAACCGCGGCCCGCGCGCGGGTAAGGTCGGTGACACAGGACACAGGAGGCACCCGAGTTGATCTACGGCGCGATGCACTTCTCCCTCGGGGGATCCCTGAAGCTCGCCTTCAGGCCGTGGGTCGAGGGCCTGGAGAACATCCCCCTCACCGGTCCGGCGATCCTCGCGAGCAACCATCTGTCCTTCTCCGACTCCTTCTTCCTGCCGGCCGTGCTCGACCGCAAGGTCACCTTCATCGCCAAGTCCGAGTACTTCACCGCGCCCGGCGTGAAGGGCAAGCTCACCGCCGCCTTCTTCAAGGGCGTGGGTCAGCTGCCCGTCGACCGGTCCGGGGCCAGGGGCGCCGGCGAGGCCGCGATCCGCGCGGGCATCAAGGTGGTCGAGGACGGCGGGCTCTTCGGCATCTACCCCGAGGGCACCCGCTCGCCGGACGGCCGCCTCTACCGCGGCAAACCCGGCGGCCTCGCCCGGGTGGCACTGGCCACCGGCGCGCCCGTCGTCCCGGTCGCGATGATCGACACGGAGAAGATCCAGCCGCCCGGCCAGGTGATCCCCAAACTGCTCCGCCCCGGCATCCGGATCGGCGAGCCGCTGGACTTCTCGCGCTACCAGGGCATGCAGGGCGACCGGTTCATCCTGCGTTCGCTGACGGACGAGGTCATGTACGAGATCATGAGGCTCTCCGGCCAGGAGTACGTGGACGTCTACGCGACGGCCGCCAAACGCCGGATCGCCGACGAGGCCAAGGCGGCCGCCCAGGAACAGAAGCAGGCCGCGCTGGAGCAGAAGCAGGCGGCGCGGGACGAGAAGCAGCGTTCGACGACACGGCCGCCCGCGCGGTGAGGACGGGCGCCAACGGCGAGCGGCGCGGCGCCCGTCGGCCCGAGGGCGTGTCGTCACGGAGCCGTCGTCCGGCCGGAGACCGGCGGACGGCACCGTGACGAACACGCCCCAGTACGACAGATGTCCGCCGCGGCGGGGGAGAGCACGGTCCGGCCGACGGCACGGACCACGGGGGTGGGGGAGATGGCCGCACGCGAGCGGGTCGTACGGATGTCGGTCGAGCAGCCGATGTGGCGCGCGCTCACCGGGTACCGGGTACTGACGACGGTCTACGCCCTGACGCTCGCCGTCATAGGGCGGGCGGATTTTGAACGGCCCGCGGTGGCCTTCGGGTTCCTCGCCGTGATGGCGGTCTGGACGCTGCTCACCCTGCCCCGGGTCGCCAACGCGGCGAGCTGCGCACGGCCGTTCCTCGGCGCGGACCTGGTGGTGGCGCTCGTCGGTATCCTGCTCACCCCGGTCGCCGATCTCGACGCCCGGCACGTCGACGGCTCGACCCTGCCCTCGATCTGGACCGCCGGAGCGGTGCTGGCCTTCGCGCTGAAGGGCGGCTGGCGGTGGGCAGCCTTCGCGTCCACGCTCGTAGCGGTCGCCAACATCGTCGAGCGCGGCGAGCCCAGCCGGGACACCTTCCACAACGTCCTGCTGGTCTGGGTCGCCTCGATAGCGATCGGCTACGTCGTCGAGGTCGCCCGCGCCAGTGAGCGCACCCTCGCCCGCGCCCTCGAGATCGAGGCCGCGACCCGTGAGCGGGAGCGCCTCGCCCGCGACATCCACGACAGCGTCCTTCAGGTACTCGCCATGGTCCAGCGCCGGGGCAACGCGCTGGGCGGCGAGGCCGCCGAACTGGGCAGGATGGCCGGGGAGCAGGAGATTGCCCTGCGCACCCTCGTCTCCAGCGGCCTGCTGCCCGCGAGCCGGGTCTCCGAGGACGCCTCGCGGGGCGCCGTCGTCCGAGCGGTCGCCCCGCGGGAGCCGTCCGCGGACGCTCCCGACATCGATCTGCGGACCCTGCTCGCCCCGCACGCCGGCTCCCGGACCAGCTTCGCGGAGCCCGGCGCCCCGGTCCTGATGCCGCCCGCCGCGGCGCGGGAGCTGGCCGCAGCCGTCGGTGCCGCCCTGGACAACGTGCGCGCGCACGCCGGGGAGGGCGCGCAGGCGTGGATCCTGGTCGAGGACGAACCCGGCGAGGTGGTCGTCACGGTCCGGGACGACGGGCCGGGCATCGCGGAAGGACGGCTGGCCCAGGCCGAGGGCGAGGGCCGGCTCGGCGTGGCCCTCTCCATCCGCGGGCGGCTGCGCGACCTGGGCGGCACGGCCGAGGTGATCTCGGTGCCGGGCCAGGGCACCGAGGTCGAGTTGAAGGTTCCGAAGGTCCCACGGGGGAAGGCAGGATCGATCCGATGAGTACACCCACGACACCCACCACGTCCACGACACCCACCACGTCCACGACGCCCGGTACGCCCACAGCGCCCGGGCCCCGGCAGACGCGCGCCGACGGCACGGTCGTCAGGGTCATGGTGGTGGACGACCACCCGATGTGGCGCGACGCCGTCGCCCGCGACCTCGCCGAGGCCGGCTTCGACGTGGTCGCGACCGCGGGCGACGGCCCGCAGGCCGTCCGGCGGGCCCAGGCGGTCCGGCCCGACGTCCTCGTACTGGACCTGAACCTGCCGGGCCTGCCCGGTGTCCAGGTCTGCAAGGAACTCGTGGCGCACCACCCGGGGCTGCGGGTGCTGGTGCTCTCCGCCAGCGGGGAGCACGCCGACGTGCTGGAGGCGGTGAAGTCCGGGGCCACCGGCTATCTGCTCAAGTCCGCCAGCACCCAGGAGCTGATCGAGGCGGTCCGCTCCACCGCGGTCGGCGACCCCGTCTTCACCCCGGGGCTGGCCGGGCTGGTCCTCGGTGAGTACCGCAGGCTCGCCTCCGACCCCGCCCCCTCGGCCCCCGACGATCCGAAGGCGCCGCGCCTGACCGACCGGGAGACCGAGGTGCTGCGGCTGGTCGCCAAGGGACTGTCGTACAAGCAGATCGCCGAGCGCCTGGTGATCTCGCACCGCACGGTCCAGAACCATGTCCAGAACACCCTCGGCAAGCTCCAGCTGCACAACCGGGTGGAGCTCGTCAGATACGCCATCGAGCGCGGCCTCGACGACGTCTGAGCGGTGTCCGGCGGGCGGGCCGGGGCGGGTTTCCGCCCCGGCCGGCGCCGAGCGGCGCGCCCGGGGCCCCGGCCGTATATTCGCGGTGACCGGGTCATGTGCCGTACCGCAGCCCCTACGGGAGACGTCGTGGAAATCCTGGCATTCGGTGTGCAGGCCGACGAGAAGCCCCTGATCGAGAAGGCGTTCGCCGGGCAGCACGAGGTCCGCTGCCTGGAGGTGTTCCTCACCCCGGACACGGCGGCCATCGCCGCGGGGTACGAGGTCATCTCCACCAGCGTCAACGCGGACCTCGGCCCGCGGGTCCTCGAAACCCTGGCGGCCGGCGGCACCCGGATGATCGCGCAGCGCTCCACCGGCTTCAACAACATCGATCTGGACGTCGCCGGACGCCTCGGCCTGCGCGTCGCCCGGGTTTCCTTCTACTCGCCCTACTCCGTCGCCGAGTTCGCCTGGACCCTGGCGATGGCCGTGAACCGCAAGGTCATCCGCGCGGCGACCCGGACCCGCGACTTCGACTTCCGGCTCGCCGGACTCCTCGGCCGCGACATGCACGGCCGCACCGCGGGCGTGATCGGCACCGGCAAGATCGGCGAGGCGTTCACCCGGATCGCCCACGGTTTCGGCATGAACCTGCTCGGCTGGGACGTCGCCGAGAACCCCGCCTGCGTGGAACTGGGCATGCGGTACGTGGAGAAGGACCAGCTCTTCGCCGAGGCCGACCTCATCAGCCTGCACGTCCCCCTGCTGCCCGCCACCCACCACCTCATCGACCAGCGGGCCATGAAGCTGATGAAGCACGACGCGATCCTCGTCAACTCCAGCCGCGGCGGCCTCGTCGACACCGGCGCGCTCGTCACCGAACTCCGCTCGGGCCACTTCCTGGGCGTCGGACTCGACGTGTACGAGGAGGAGGCCGGCCTCTTCTTCCTCGACAAGTCGCTGGAGGGCATCGACGACGACACCCTCGCCCGGCTGCTGACCTTCCCGAACGTCCTGGTCACCTCCCACCAGGCGTACTACACCGAGGACGCGGTCGGCCAGATCATCGACGCCACCGCCGCCAACGTGGACGACTACCTCTCCGGGCGCCACAGCGACAACGTCCTGGTGCCGGCGCGGGAGAAGTGAGCGCGGCACGGGAGCCGGCGCCCGGACGGGGCACCGGCTCCCCGGCGCTCAGCCGCGTACCGGCAGACCCGCCAGCAGCTCGGTGACGATCGCCGAGCCCCGCAGCGTCAGCACCGACTCCGGGTGGAACTGCACCGAGGCGAAGCCCTCGCCGCGCAGCGCGTACAGCTCACCGGTCGCCCCGTCCCGGCTCACCTCGATGCCGTGCGCGCCCAGCTCGGCCGCGGCCGCGTCGTCGCACCGCGCCGCGAAGCTGTTGTAGAACCCCACGGTCTCCGGCCGGCCGAACAGTTCGATCCGCGTCTGCGCCCCCTGGTGCGGCACTGCCTTGCGCACCACCTCCAGGCCCAGCTCCGCAGCGATCAGTTCATGGCCCAGGCACACGCCCAGCAGCCCGTCCCGGTGGTCGCGCACCAGCTCCGCCGCGACCGAGCGCAGCAGCCGCATCTTCGGGTCGGACGGGTCGCCCGGGTTGCCGGGCCCGGGGCCCAGCACCACCGGACCCCGGTGCGCCCGGACGGTCTCCCGCAGCCCGGGTGCGTCGAACCGCAGGACCGACACGTCGAGCCCCGAGGCGCGCAGCAGATGCGCCAGCATCGAGGTGAAGGTGTCCTCGCCGTCCACCACCAGCGCGTGGCCCGACACCGTGGGGGTCCGCTCCTGCATCCGCAGCCAGAACGGCGCCAGCCCGCCCCGCCGGTCGTCCAGCGCCGACCGCACCCGGGGGTCGTCGGCCAGCCGCCGCCCGGTCCGCTCCTCGGCCCTCCGGCCCGGCCGTGCCCCGAGCGCCGCCAGCACCCCGGCCGCCTTGGCGTGGGTCTCGGCGACCTCGCCGTCCGGGTCCGAGTGGCGTACCAGGGTGGCGCCCACCGCCACCGCGAGCCCGCCGTCGGCCGAGATGTCCGCGGTACGGATCAGGATCGGCGAATCGAGCGTCTGGGCCCCGCTCGCGTCCCGGCGCAGCAGCGCCAGCGCACCGCTGTAGTAGCCGCGCCCGGTGGGCTCGTACCGCTGGATCACGCGGCAGGCGTTCTGCACCGGGGAGCCGGTGACGGTCGCCGCGAACATGGTCTCCTTCAGCACCTCGCGCACGTCCAGCGTCGACTTCCCGCGCAGCTCGTACTCGGTGTGCGCGAGGTGGGCCATCTCCTTCAGCCGGGGGCCCACCACCACCCCGCCCATGTCGCCGACGGTGCACATCATCTTCAGCTCCTCGTCGACCACCATGGAGAGCTCCTCGGTCTCCTTGCGGTCGCCGAGGAAGTCCAGCAGGCTCTCGACGGTCGGCCCCTGCGCCGGATAGCGGTACGTCCCGCTGATGGGGTTCATCACCACCGTGCCGCCGGACATCCGGACGTGGACCTCGGGACTCGCGCCGACCAGGGTCCGCCCCTCGGGGCCCCCGGTGTGCACCACGAACGTCCAGTACGCCCCGCGCTCGCCCTCCAGCAGTCTGCGGAACAGTGCCAGCGCGTCCGCCCGCCCGTAGCCGGGGATCTCGCCCCGGAAGGTGCGCCGGATCACGAAGTTCGCGCCCGCGCCCTGCCCGATCTCGTCCTCGATCACCCGGCGGACGATCCCCGCGTACTCCTCGTCCGGCACGTCGAAGGCGCCGCCGGTCACCCGTACCTCGTGCGGGGGCAGCGCCGCGAGCACCTCGGCCAGCGGCAGCGCGTACGACTCGTCGGCGACCAGCACCGCGAGCGGAGTCCCGTCGTCCCGCACGTCGAAGCCGCGCTCGGCGATCTGCCGGTAGGGCACCAGGGCCAGCGAGGGCAGCTCGCCCACGGGCAGGTCGGCGAGGCGCGCCACCTCGCGGACCTCGCCGGTCAGCACCTCGACGGTGTCGTGGTCGTGGCCGGGCGTGCGGCGGCGCAGCAGGGCGAAGGGCGGGGCGTCGTCCCGGAGGAGGCGGTGGACGAGAGAGGCGGCGCGGTGCGGCATGAGGAGTTCCTTCCAAGGGGTTTCCCACGGGGAGGAACGGCTCCGCGAACACGGAAAAGGCCGCCCCTCGGGGCGGCCTTCGCGAAATGTTCAGCGCGAACTGTCGGCGGGCCGCCTGAGAGCGGGCCACCACCAGTTCTGGGTCGTGTGCGTGAACATGGGGCGATCCTAGCGCTACCGCGGGCCGTGGGGGCAAGTGCCGCGACGCCCGCCATGCGAGCGAGCGTCTCAACTATTGAGCGACCGGATGGACGCGCCCCGTGACAACGTAGGCTGGTCGCCGTGACCGTGAACGCCAATACCTCCGTCGCCGGTGGCAACACCTGGCGAGACCTTCCCGCGGCGCAGCAGCCCGAGTACCCCGACTCCGAGGCGCTGCGCGATGTACTCGCGGACCTCGCGTCGTATCCGCCGCTCGTCTTCGCGGGCGAGTGCGACCAGCTGCGCGCCCGCATGGGAGCCGTCGCCAAGGGCGAGGCGTTCCTGCTGCAGGGCGGCGACTGCGCCGAGGCCTTCGATGCCGTGTCCGCCGACCACATCCGGGCCAAGCTGAAGACCCTGCTCCAGATGAGCGCCGTCCTGACCTACGCGGCGGCCGTCCCGGTCGTCAAGGTGGGCCGGATCGCCGGGCAGTACTCCAAGCCGCGCTCCAAGCCGACCGAGACCCGCGACGGCGTCACGCTGCCGACCTACCGCGGCGACTCGGTCAACGGCTTCGAGTTCACCGAGGCCGCCCGCATCCCGGACCCCCAGCGCCTGAAGCAGATGTACCACGCGTCCGCTTCGACGCTGAACCTCGTCCGGGCCTTCACCACCGGCGGCTACGCCGACCTGCGCCAGGTGCACGCCTGGAACCAGGACTTCGTGCGGTCCTCGCCCTCCGGACAGCGCTACGAGGCGCTGGCCCGCGAGATCGACAACGCCATGAACTTCATGAAGGCATGCGGCACCGACCCGGCCGAGTTCAAGGCGGTCGAGTTCTACTCCTCGCACGAGGCCCTGCTGCTGGACTACGAGACGGCGCTGACCCGCACCGACTCGCGCACCGGCGAGCTCTACAACACCTCCGGCCACATGGTCTGGGTCGGTGAGCGCACCCGCCAGATGGACGGCGCGCACATCGAGTTCGCCTCGAAGATCCGCAACCCGATCGGCATCAAGCTCGGTCCGACGACCTCCGTCGACGAGGCGCTCGGCTACATCGACCGCCTGGACCCCGAGCGCGAGCCCGGCCGGCTGACCTTCGTCGTCCGCATGGGCGCCGACAAGGTCCGCGACAAGCTGCCCGAGCTGGTCGAGAAGGTCACCGCCTCCGGCGCGGTCGTCGCCTGGGTCACCGACCCGATGCACGGCAACACCTACGAAGCCGCCTCCGGCCACAAGACGCGCCGCTTCGACGACGTCCTGGACGAGGTCAAGGGCTTCTTCGAGGTACACAAGGGCCTGGGCACCCACCCGGGCGGCATCCACGTCGAGCTCACCGGTGACGATGTCACCGAGTGCGTCGGCGGCGGCCACGAGATCCTCGTGGACGACCTGCACCAGCGCTACGAGACGGCCTGCGACCCGCGGCTCAACCGCAGCCAGTCGCTCGACCTGGCCTTCCTCGTCGCGGAGATGTACCGCGACCAGTAAGTCCGCGGGGACGTGAGACGCGACGGTGGGGCATGGATCCGATGTGATCCGTGCCCCACTGGGCGTTCCGGGGCTTTTGCCCACCGGCTCCCATGGGTAAGGTTAGGGTTGCCTCACCGAGTCGGGAGGTGGACCCGCACGCTCCCCGGGAGGTGAACCGCATGTACGTCTGCTCCTGTTTCGGCGTCACCGAACAGCAGGTGAAGCAGCATGCGGCGGACGGGGCCCGCACCCCCCGGCAGATCGCCTCCGCCTGCAAGGCCGGCACCGACTGTGGCGGCTGTGTCCGCCGCATCCAGGCGCTGCTCGGCCGGGGCGAGTGCCCGCGCCGCGAGCTGCTGGAGCGCCGCGCCGACCCGCTCACCCCTTCCGCGGACCTGCCGGACGCCGTGGAGTCGCCGGTCGTCGCGTTCCCGGAAGCGTTCCCCGAAGCCGCCTGACCGGAACGTCCGACCGAAGCGTCCGACCGAAGCCGTACGCCTGCGCGCGACCGGTGCGCGTCAGCCCTCCGGCTGCTCGATCTGCTGGGCGATGTAGAGCGGCTCCCCGAGCTTCGCCACCAGCTCCAGCTGCGTGTCCAGGTAGTCGATGTGGTGCTCCTCGTCCTCCAGGATCGACTCGAAGATGTTGGCCGAGGTGATGTCGCCCTTGGTCCGCATGACCTCGATGCCGCGCTTGAGACGGTCGATCGCCTCCACCTCCACCTGGCGGTCCGCCTGGAACATCTCCGTCACCGTCTGGCCGACACGCACGTGGAAGAGGCGCTGGTAGTTCGGGAGGCCGTCGAGGAAGAGGATCCGGTCGGTCAGGATCTCGGCGTGCTTCATCTCGTCGAACGACTCGGCCCGGGTGTACTTGGCGAGCTTCGTCCAGCCGAAGTTGTCCTGCATCTTCGCGTGCAGGAAGTACTGGTTGATGGCAGTCAGTTCGGCCGTCAGCTGTTCGTTCAGGAACTCGATGACCTCGGGGTCGCCCTGCATCGCAGAGGCTCCTTCCAACCGGTGTACCGGACAGTTGCGCAGATCCTCGCACCGCACCCTCCGGCCGTCCAGTAAGTGCATACTTAGTGCGAGTTGCCCCATTCGCTTCGTCCCTGGTCATCACCACCCCTGCCTGTCTGTCACCATGGAGGCATGGGTCAGCCGGAAAGCGAGGGGTACCGCACAGCGGGTCGGTCCGAGCTTCCGCCGGGCCAGCGACTGCAGCGCGGATGGCCGGTGACCCACTACGGCCCGGTTCCCAAGTTCCGGCCGGAACGCTGGGAATTCCGGGTCTTCGGAGCCACCGCCGACGGCGGGAAGCACTGCTGGAACCACGAGCAGTTCTCGGAGCTCCCGTTCTCCTCCGTCGTCGCCGATCTGCACTGCGTGACCAAGTTCAGCATGCTCGGCTCCGAGTGGGGCGGTGTGCCCGCCTCGGTGATCCTCTCCCTCGCCCCGCCCGCGGACGACGTCACCCATGCGATGGTGTGGGCCGAATACGGCTTCTCCTCGAACCTCCGGCTCGCCGACTTCGCCTCGGACCGCACCCTCTTCGCCACCCACAAGGACGGCGAACTCCTCACCGCCGAGCACGGCTTCCCGCTGCGCCTGGTCGTCCCGCACCTGTACGCCTGGAAGGGCCCGAAATGGGTCCGCGGCATCGAGTACATGACGGCCGACCGCCGAGGTTTCTGGGAGGAGCGCGGCTACCACAACATCGGCGACCCGTGGAGCGAGCAGCGCTACTCCTACCAGGAGAAGCCCGGGGACGGCCCCGAGCTCTGAACTCCGGCCCCGATCGGGTTCAGGACGTCGCGGCGGAGTCCCGCAGCTCCTTCAGCCGGGCCACGTCCGCCGCGTGCCCCTCTTTCCCGCCCGGCGTCTCGATGACCAGCGGCACCCCGGACGTCGCCGGGTGCGCGAACAGCTCCCGGAACGGCTCCGCGCCGATGTGGCCCGAGCCGATGTTCTCGTGCCGGTCCTTGTGGGCGCCGACCACGTCCTTGGAGTCATTGGCGTGGATCAGCTTCAGCCGCCCCTCGCCGACCGTCTCCACCAGCAGGTCCAGGGTCCGGCTCATCCCGGAGGGACCCGCGAGGTCGTGGCCCGCCGCGTAGATGTGGCAGGTGTCCAGGCAGACGCCCAGCTTGGGGTGGGAGTCCAGTGCCTCGAAGTACGGCCCGAAGTCCCAGGTCCGCGAGCAGAGCGAGAACCCCTGGCCGGCGGTCGACTCCAGCAGGAGATCGGGGTCGTCGTCGTGGGTCAGCTCGTCCAGCAGCGGGAGCATGTGGTCCCGCACCTGCGCCAGCGCCTCCTCCCGGGGCCGGCCGCCGGTCGCCGAACCCGTGTGGACGACGACGCCCAGCGCGCCGATCTCGCGCGCGCGGCGCAGCGAGTGCCGCAGGGACTCCACGGACTTCTCCACGGTCGCCTCGGTGTGCGAGCCGAAGTTGATCAGGTACGGGGCGTGCACGTAGACCGGCATGTCCCGGGCCTCGCACTCCTTGCGGAACAGCTCGTCCTGCTCGGGCTTGCCCGCCGGGGTGGCCCAGCCGCGCGGGTTCGCCACGAAGACCTGGACGGTCTCGGCCGCCAGTTCGTCGGCGTAACCGATCCCGGTCCTCACCAGCCCGCCGGCCACCGGGACGTGTCCGCCCACCGGGTTGCGCATGCTCACAGTCCCTTGGTCCTGATGGTGATGGCCGATCCCTCGGCGGCCCGGCCGCCGCCGTCCACGGACTGGCTGCCGACCGTGTCGCTGAAGGAGAGGAACGGCCGGTCGACCTTGACCTCGAAGCCGGCGTCCTCCAGGATCTCCCGCGCCTCGTCCACGTCCTTGCCGGTGACGTCCGGCACCTCGATCATCCGGGGACCCTTGGACACGGTGAGCTGGACGGTGTCGCCCTCGGCCGCCTCGGCGCCCGGGTCCGGAGTCTGCTCGGCGACGTCTCCGGCCACCTCGGGGGAGTTGATCCTGCCGGGCTTCACCTCGGCCTTCAGCCCCTCCTCCTCCAAGGCCGCCGTGGCGTCCTCGACGGAGAGCCCGGAGACGTCCGGTACGTCGACGGGGGAGCCCTTGCTCACGACCAGCGCCACCGCGGAGTCCGGGTGGCGCCCGGTGCCCGCCTCGGGGTCCGTACGGACCACCTCGCCGCGCCCGATGTCGTCGCTGAACTCCCGGGTCACCATGCCGGGCGCCAGACCGGCCTCCTTCAGCGTCCGGCGCGCGTCGGACAGGGAGGTCCCCGCCACGTCCGGGACCTCCACGATCTCCGGGCCCCGCGAGACGACCAGCTTCACCGACTCGTTGCCCCGGACCCGTTCGCCGGGCGCGGGATCGCTGCTGATCACCGAGCCCCGGTCGACCGTGTCGCTGTACGCCTGGGCCACCGACTTCACGTCGAGCCCGGCCTCGTCGAGCCGCTTCTCGGCGGTCTGCCGGGGCTGGCCGAGGAGCGAGGGTACCTGGGTGAACTGGCCCGAGTTGATGTACCAGACACCGCTGCCGACCAGCAGCACCAGCACCAGCGCGGCGACCGAGGCGTAGACCCCGCGGCGCGGGCGGCCCTGGCGGTCCGGGCGTCCCGTGCGCACGGGACGCCCGGACCGCCGGAGCCGCCGGGGCGCCTCGGAGGCGCTGACGGCGGCGGGCATCTCCAGCCGGCTCGTCCGGTTCGTGGCACCCGGGTCCCCGGCCGCGGCGCGCGGCAGCACGCTCGTACGGTCTTCCGCGCCTGAGGCGCCCGGGGCGAGCGCCTGCGGCGGTACGGCGTCCAGTTCGGCGTCGCTGAGCAGGGCACGGGCTTCGAGGGTCTCGGAGAGCAGCACCACCGCGTCCTGCGCGCGTGCCCGGGCGTCGCGCGCCGTGGCCCCCGCGACCAGCGCGTCCAGCGCCGGGGAGAGCCCGGGGACGGCGGCGGACGGCGGGGGGACGTCCTGGTTGAGGTGCTGGTAGATGATCTGCGCGGCGTTCTCGCCGGTATGCGGCTTGGCGCCGGTCAGCATCTCGTACATCACCACACCGCAGGCGTACACGTCCGAGCGGGTGTCCGCCGTGCCGTGCTCGATCTGCTCGGGGGCGAGGTAGGAGACCGTGCCCAGCAGGGAGCCGGTGGTGTCGGTGGCGGTGCCGACCGCGCGCACCAGCCCGAAGTCCGCCACCTTCACCCAGCCGTCGTCCCCTATGAGGACGTTCTCCGGCTTCATGTCGCGGTGCACGAACCCGGCCCGGTGGGCGGCGCCGAGCGCGGCCAGCACCGGCTCCAGGATGTCGAGCGCGGCGCGCGGCTGGAGGGCCCCGCGGTCCCGCAGCACCTCGCGGAGCGTGCACCCCGCGACGTACTCCATCGCGAGGTAGACGTACGCACCCTCGGCGCCCTGGTCGAAGACGGAGACCACGTTGGGGTGCGCCAGGCGCGCCACCGACTTCGCCTCGCGGATGAAGCGCTCGACGAACGAGGCGTCGGCCGCGAGCGCGGGGTGCATCACCTTGAGGGCGAGCACCCGGTCGAGCCGGATGTCCACGGCCCGGTAGACCGTGGCCATCCCGCCCACGGCGATGCGCGCGTCGACGCGGTAGCGGCCGTCGAGCAGCCGTCCGAGCAGCGGGTCCTGGAGGGTCGTGTCCACCCGACGAGTCTACGAGCCGCCGCGGACACCCCGGGCGCCCCGGAGCGGGCCCGGGGCCGTATCGCAGCCGAGCCGTGACACGCCGGACCCGTTCAGAACGCCGGGCGCTCCGGGTCCAGGACCGCGCGGCCCTCCACCGGGGAGGAGGCCTCCGCGAAGTGGCGGCGGGGGATGCGGCCCGCCCGGCGGGCGAGACGGCCTCCGTCCACCGCGTGCCGCATCGCCGACGCCATCAGCTCCGGCTCCTGCGCCCGGGTCACCGCCGAGGCGAGCATCACGGCCGCGCACCCCAGCTCCATCGCCAGCGCCGCGTCCGAGGCGGTGCCCGCCCCGGCGTCCAGGATCACCGGCACCCCGGCCCGCTCCACGATCAGCTCGAAGTTGTGCGGGTTGCGGATGCCGAGGCCGGAGCCGATGGGGGAGCCGAGCGGCATGACCGCCGCGCAGCCCACGTCCTCCAGCTTCCGGGCGAGGACCGGGTCGTCGTTGGTGTAGGGCAGCACGGTGAACCCCTCGTCGACCAGGATCTCCGCCGCGTCCAGCAGCTCGACCGGGTCCGGCAGCAGGGTCCGTTCGTCGGCCACCACCTCCAGCTTCACCCAGTCCGTGCCGAGGGCCTCCCGGGCCAGCCGGGCGGTCAGCACCGCCTCGCCCGCGGTGAAGCAGCCCGCGGTGTTGGGCAGCACCCGGATGGAGAGGCGCTCCAGCACGGAGAGGACCGAACCCTGCACGGTCGGGTCCAGGCGCCGCATCGCGACGGTGGTCAGCTCGGTTCCGGAGGCGACGAGCGCCCGCTCCAGCACGTCCAGGCTGGGGGCGCCGCCGGTGCCCATGATCAGGCGGGACGAGAATTCGAGCCCGCCCAGGCGGAAGACGTCGTCGGACATGGTCACCCTCCCTGTACCGCGGTGAGGACCTCGACGCGGTCGCCCCCGGCGAGCGGGGTGGCGTCCCAGGCCGAGCGCGGCACCACGCTCTCGTTGACGGCGGCGGCGACCCCGGAGGACACCCGGGTGAGGGACGCCACCAGGGCGCCCAGGGTGGTGCCCGCGGAAACCTCGCGCGGGTCACCGTTGACGGAGACGGAGACGGAGATCCCGTCTGTCGGGTCGCTCATGCGTACTGCTCCTCGCGCGCGGGGACTACGGGTGTGGTGAAGCGGCTCGGGGCGAACGGGCGGGCCACCGGGGGCAGCTCGCCGGTGGTCAGCGCGTGAGCCATCGCGTCGCCGGTGACGGGGGTCAGCAGCACCCCGTTGCGGTGGTGGCCGGTGGCGACCAGCAGCCCCGGCAGCGCGGTCGGGCCGAGCACCGGCGCGTTGTCCGGGGTGGCGGGACGCAGCCCGGCCAGGGTCTCGGTGAGCGGCAGCTCGGTGATGCCGGGTACCAGCTCGTGGGCGTCGCGCAGCAGCTCGTACACCCCGCCCGCCGTCACCGTGGTGTCCCAGCCCATCTCCTCGCTGGTCGCGCCGACGACCAGCTCGCCGTTCTCGCGCGGTACGAGATACAGGTCCTGGCCCCGCACCACCGCGCGCACGGTCCGGCTGAGGAAGGGGGCGTACGCGCGCGGCACGGTCAGCCGCAGCACCTGGCCCTTCACCGGCCGCACCGGTGGGGCGACGCCCTCCGGCAGCCCCGGGAGCCGGGCGCTGAGGCTGCCGGCGGCCAGTACGACCTGGCCGGCCGAAACCGCCGTACCGTCCGCGAGCAGCGCCCCGGACGCCCGGCCGCGCGCGACGTCGAGACGCTCGCAGGGGCTGCGGTGGAAGACCACCCCGGCCCGCTCGCAGGCCGCCAGCAGCGCGGTCGCCAGCCTGCGCGGGTCGACCTGGTGGTCGCCGTCCACCCGCAGCCCGCCCCGTACGCCCGGCGCCAGCATCGGCTCCAGCCGCCGGCATTCGCGCCCCGACAGCCACTGCGAGTCCAGCCCCGACCGCTCCTGGAGGGCGTGCAGCTCGCGCAGGTGCGCCCGGTCGTCGGAGTCCAGCGCCACCGCGAGGGTGCCGCAGGCGCGGAAGCCGGTCTCCCGGCCGCTCGCCGCCTCCAGCTCCGCGACGAACGCGGGGTAGCGGGCGGCGGAGGCGAGGTTGAGCCCGAGCAGCATCTGCTCGCCGTAGTGGAGTTCGGTGACGGCGGCCAGCATCCCGGCCGCCACCCGCGCGGCCCCGCCGCCCGGCTCCGGATCGGCGACCGCCGTCCGCAGTCCCGCCTGCGCGGCCCGCCAGGCGGTCACCAGGCCGATGATGCCGCCCCCGACGACGAGCACGTCGTACGAGGGCCCCCGGCGGCCGGCGCCGGTCGTGTCCCCGACGGCCGTGTCCCGGCCCGTCGTGTCCCCGCCCGCGGCGGTGGACGGTTCCCGTGATGCGCGCATGGGTGTCCAGCCCCTCCCTTCGCCGGCATGACCCGGATCAGGTTCGTACGGTCGGAGGCCGTCAGCCTCCCTCTCAGCCCGGTCCGTCCGGGCTCCCGCGAGTGTTCTTGCGCAGCCACCCTAGACCCCGCCGTCCGTGCGCCACGACCGAGCCGTCGCCCGGGGCGGCCGCCCCCCGGAACTTGACGAAGTGTCAAGTGTTTAGGGTGGGTACGTGAGCGAACAGAGCGACCAGCGGGCGCCGGAGCACGGCGTCGTCATCGTCGGAGCGGGCATGGCGGGAGTGCAGACCGCGGTGGCGCTGCGGGACGAGGGGTACTCCGGGCCCGTCACCCTCATCGGCGCGGAGCCCCACCAGCCCTACGACCGGCCGCCGCTCTCCAAGGCCGTACTGCTCGGCACCGCCGAGCACTCCGCCTTCGCCGTCGACTTCGAGACGCTCGGCGTCCGCCTGCGCCTCGGACTCTCCGTCGAGGGCTTGCGCCCCGCCGACCGGGAGGTGGACACCGAGGCCGGCCCGGTCCCGTACGACGTCCTCGTCCTCGCCACCGGCGCCGAACCCCTGACACTGCCCGGCTCCGAAGGGATCCCCGGCGTCCACCTGCTGCGCACCCTGGACGACGCGGCGCGGCTGCGGCCCGTCCTCGCCGGAAAGCACGACGTCGTCGTGGTCGGCGCGGGCTGGATCGGAGCCGAGTTCGCGACCGCCGCCCGTGCCGCCGGCTGCACGGTCACCGTCGTGGAAGCCGCCCCCCGCCCGCTCGCCGGGGTGCTGCCCGCCGAGGTCGCCGCCCCCATGGCCGACTGGTACGCACGCGGCGGCGCCACGCTCCTCACCGGAGCCCGGGTCGACCGCGTCGAACCAGGCGCCGTGGTCCTCGCCGACGGACGCAGGCTGCCGGCCGGCGCGGTGGTCGTCGGCATCGGCGCCCGCCCCGCCACCGGCTGGCTCGCCGGCTCCGGCGTCGCGCTGGGCCCGGACGGATCGGTCACCGCCGACGCCACGCTGCGCACCTCGGTGCCCGGCGTGTACGCGGTCGGGGACTGCGCCTCGTACCCCTCCACGCGCTACGGCGCCCGCCTCCTGGTCCACCACTGGGACAACGCCCTCCAGGGCCCGCGCACGGTCGCGGCGGGCATCACGGGCGCTGAAGGACCCGACGCCACCGAGCCCTACGACCCGGTGCCGTACTTCTGGTCCGAGCAGTTCGGCCGGTTCGTCCAGTACGCGGGGCACCACACGGACGCCGACACCCTGCTGTGGCGCGGTGACCCGGCCGACGAGGAGTGGACCGTGCTCTGGCTCCGCGACGGCGCGCTGGTCGCCCTGCTGGCGGTCGGCCGTCCGCGCGATCTCACCCAGGGACGCAGGCTCGTCGCCTCCGGCCGGACCGTCGATCCCGAGCGGGCCGCCGACCCCGCCGTACCCCTGAAGTCCGCCGTCCGCTGAGCCCGCAGCCGGGTCCCGGCCGCCCGGCCGGCCCGCTCCCGGGCCCCTCGCGACCTGCGCGGACACCATCCTGACGTGGTCCGTACGGTCGGCCCGGCTTCCGGCTGTCGGTCCCAGATGGCACGCTTGTCCTCGTGACCGAGATTGACGCAAAGATCGATGCTCTCGTCCCTGCCTGGCTCCACCTCCCCGACATCGCGGAACTTCTCGATGTCGAGGTGACGCGCGTGCGGCAGCTGGTCAAGGAAGGCCAGCTGATCGCGGTGCGCCGCGGTGAGAACCGGGCGCTCCAGGTGCCTGCCGCCTTCATCGACGGCGACAAGGTCGTCAAGGGCCTCGCGGGGACCCTGACGCTCCTGAGGGACGACGGCTATTCCGACGAAGAGATGCTGGACTGGCTCTTCACCCCCGACCCGACCCTGCCGGGAACCCCCGCGCAGGCGCTGAGCGAGAATCGCGGGACGGAGGTGAAGCGCCGCGCCCAGGCGCTCGCCGTCTGACCGAGACGACCGCACACGTGGTCGCGGGCCGTGCGTTCCACGGCCCGCGCCCGCGGTGACCCACGGGGGGAATTCCTTCATGTCCACGCCGCGCCACCTGCTCGCCGACGCCCGTCTCTACCTGTGCACGGACGCCCGCAGGAGGCAGGGCGACCTCCCCGAGTTCCTCGACGCCGTACTCGCGGCCGGGGTGGACATCGTCCAGCTGCGCGACAAGGGCATGGAAGCGGCCGAGGAGCTCGAACACCTCCAGGTGTTCCGGGACGCCTGCGCCCGCCACGGCAAGCTCCTCGCCGTCAACGACCGGGCCGACGTCGCCCACGCCATCGGCGCCGACGTGCTCCACCTCGGCCAGGGCGACCTGCCGGTCCCCGCCGCCCGCGCGATCATCGGCGAGGCCCCGTTGATCGGCCGCTCCACCCACGCCGAGTCCGAGGTGGACGCCGCCGTCGCGCAGCCCGGCGTCGACTACTTCTGCACCGGCCCCTGCTGGCCCACCCCGACCAAGCCCGGCCGTCACGCCCCCGGCCTCGGGCTGGTGCGGTACGCCGCCTCCCTCGACCAGCCCCGTCCGTGGTTCGCCATCGGCGGCATCGACGCGGGCAATCTCGACGAGGTGCTGGACGCCGGGGCCCGGCGCGTCGTGGTGGTCCGCGCCATCACCGAGGCCGACGACCCGGCGGCGGCCGCGGCCGGCCTGGCGAAGCGCGTCCGCGAGCGCTGACCCCCGGCCCGCCGCCACCCGTGCGGCGGACCAAGACCGGGGGCGGGAGCACCGGGCCGGAGCGCCCTGTCCGAGGCGTGGACAGCATTCACTGCAATACGGACAAATGTCCCGCTCTGGTTGGGGGACGGCCGGACCCTGGTTAACCTCGCCGTATGGCCCTTGGCACCTCCTCCACCCGGACGGACCACGCACGCACCGTGCGTGAGCTGCTCGCGTCCGGCAAGACGTCGTACTCCTTCGAGTTCTGGGCACCCAAGACCGAGAAGGGTGAGCGGAACCTCTGGAACGCGCTGCGCCGGGTCGAGGCCGTGGGCCCGAGCTTCGTCTCCGTGACGTACGGCGCCGGCGGCTCCACCCGTGCGGGCACGGTCCGGGCGACGCAGCAGATCGCCGCCGACAGCACCCTCACCCCCGTCGCGCACCTCACCGCGGTCAACCACTCCGTCGCGGAGCTGCGCAACATGATCGGCCAGTACGCCGACGCCGGGATCAGGAACATCCTCGCCGTGCGAGGAGACCCGCCGGGCGACCCGATGGGCGAGTGGGTCGAGCATCCGGAGGGCGTCAAGTACGCCGCCGACCTGGTGAGGCTCATCAAGGAGTCCGGCGATTTCTGCGTCGGCGTCGCGGCATTTCCGGGAATGCACCCGCGGTCGTCCGACTGGGAAACGGATACCCGGCACTTCGTGGACAAGTGCCGGGCCGGGGCGGACTATGCCATCACCCAGATGTTCTTCGAACCCGACGACTATCTCCGGATGCGTGACCGTGTGGTCGCCGCGGGTTGCGACACGCCCATCATTCCGGAGGTCATGCCGGTCACCAGCGTCAAACAGCTCGAACGGTTTCCCCAACTGAGCAACGCGGCAGTGCCGAAGGCCCTCGAAGAACGCATCCACGCGGTCAAGGACGATCCCGCGGCTGTACGCTCCATTGGCATCGAGTTCGCAACGGAGTTCTGCGCGAAGTTGCTGTCCGAAGGCGTGCCCGGACTGCACTTCATCACGCTCAACAACTCGACGGCAACGCTCGAAATCTACGAGAATCTCGGACTGCACAAGCAGTCGTGACCGGCCGTACCCGCCCCCGATCCGGCGGCGGCGGCCGTAGAAGGTGGGGCGGGCGTGGGCTGGACGGTCCTCTACATCGCTTTCGGCGTGGTGGCGTTGTGGCTGCTGGGTGAGGTGCTGCTGCAGTACAAGGCACGGCTGCGCTGGAGGCTTCTCGCCTTCTCCGGATTCCTCTGCGTGGTGCTCGGCGTCCTGATCCCGTCCGTGCTGGTCATCGCCCTCGGTGCGGTCGCCTTCGCGGTGGGCCAGACCTACGTGACGCTCTCCTTCCGGCGGGGCTTCTCCACCGGGTGGGCCATAGGGGGCAGCCCCGGCGCCAGCCGCCGTCGCCGCGGCGAGCGGCCCGCCGTCAAGGAGGAGCCCGTCCTCGAAGTCTCCGGCCTGGAGTACGAGGAGCCGGCCGCGCCCGCGCAGGACGACGGACCGGCCGACGTCTACGAGCCGCAGCCGATGCCGGAGGAGACCGGCCAGTACGGCGTGTACAGCCCGAGCCCGTACGCGCAGCCGGCGGGTGACCAGGGGTACCAGGAGCAGCAGCCCGTCGGCGCCCAGCCGCAGTACGCGTCCCACGACCCGTACAACGGCTACGGCGAGTCCGCGCAGAACCCCTCGTACGACGGCGGGTACTCCTACGGCACCGACCAGCACAGCTATGCGGCGTACTCCGACCCGTACATCGGTACCGGCGGCACGGCCGCTCCGTCGTACGCGTCCTACGACGCCTACGGCAACGCCGGCGGCAATGGCTACGGCAACGGCTACGACGCGGGGGCGGGCGGCTACGACGGCTACGCCGACCCGCAGCCGTACGCCGAGCCGTACGCCGCCCCGCAGTACGGCGCCGACACCCCGCCGGGCGGTGTCTGGGTGCCGCAGCAGCGCGAGGGCGAGCAGTACCCGCAGGGCACGCCCGCCCCGTACGGCAACGGCTACCCGGCCGCCGGCGACGGACACGGCAACGGCAACGGCAACGACACCGGTCCGAACGAGCAGTACCGCTACTGAGGTACCGCCACCGACCCACCGCGCGCCCCCTCCCGCGAGGGGGCGCGCGTCGTCGTCCGGTCCTCGGTCCTCACCGGAGGAAGCCGCGGCTCACTGCGAGCCCTTGAAGCCGTCGCCCTCCACGATCAGCCCGGCGACCAGCGCGCCCGACATCCCCGCGTGCGCCGGACCGCCACCCGGGTGCGACCAGCCGCCCGCCAGATAGAGCCCCGGCAGCCGGGTGCGGTTGGCGGCGTGCAGCCGGGCTCCCGCCGCTCCCGCCAGGGCGGGCGGCGGCACCGAGCCGCCGGCCGCCCCCGTCTGGGCCTCCGTCTCCGCGGGGGTGCGCACCTCGGTGTCCAGGACCCGTCCGCGCAGCCCGGGTACGGCCTTCTGCGCTGCGGCGACCACCGTCGCGGCGTACCGCTCGCGCAGCGCGGGGTCGTTCCAGTCCACCGGCCCGTGCGGGGCGACCGTGGCCACCAGCGTCACCGCCTCGTGGTCCTCGTCCGGCCTGGTCGCCGGGTCGTCCGGCCGCAGCACGGTGACCGTGGGCACCTCGGCGAGCCGCCCGGCGAAGAGCGCCGCCTGCTCCGCCGGGCCGTCCGGGGCGTGCACCACCGTCCGGTGCGGGGCACCCTCGTCCCGCCCGCCGCGCAACGAGAGCATCACCACGAAGCGGCCCGGCAGCGGCCCGGCACCCCGGTGCGGCTGCACCGGCACGTCGCCGTCCGCCCCCAGTGCCGTACCCGGCACCAGCTCCGGGCGGGGCCGTACGCCCAGCACCACGTGGTCGGCCCCGACGGGCGTCCCGTCCGCCAGTTCCACCCCGGCCGCCCGGCCGTCCTTCTCCACGACCCGGACCACGTCCGCGCCGAAGACGAACTCCACCCGCCGCGCCAGGCACCGCTCGTACAGCGCGTCGGCCAGCGCCCGCATCCCGCCCACCACGTACCAGGTGCCGAAGGTCTCCTCCATGTACGGCAGCAGCGCGGCGCTCGCCGGAGTCCCGCGCGGATCGAGGCCGTACGACAGGGCGCAGCCGTCGAGCAGCGCGGCCAGCCGGGGATCGGCCAGCTCCCACGCACCGACCTCGGCCAGGGTGGTGGCCTGCCGGGCCCCGCGCAGCAGCCGACGGGTCCGGACGGCCGGGTACGGGTCACGGCCGAGCACCTGCCAGTCCGGCCGCAGCGGCTCCTCCAGCAGTGGCCGGCGCGACCGGTCCCAGGCGTCCCGGGCCCGGTCCAGGAACTCGCCCCACCGGGCCCCCGCGCCCCCGCCGAGCGCCTCGTCCAGGGCGGCGACCACCCCGGCCCGGGAGGCGTTGGGCAGCGAGACCCGGGTGCCGTCCGCGAAGACGTGGTGGCCGGCCGGATCGACCTGGGTCAGCGTCACCCGCTGCTCCAGGGACTCCTTGCCGGTCTTGACGAAGAGGTCGCGCTGCACGGCCGGCAGATGCAGCAGGGCCGGACCGGTGTCGAAGACGAAGCCGTCCCGCTCGTGCCGCCCGAGGGAGCCGCCGTACGTGTCCGACCGCTCGTACACCGTCACCCGGTGGCCTGCCACCGCGAGCCGGGCAGCCGCCGCCATGGCGCCCGTCCCGGCGCCGATCACCGCAATTCGTGCCATGGCGGTGACTTTATCCACCACCGGCGGGCGTTCCGGCGCCAGGTCGCGGAGCCAGGGACGCGCGGTCCCGGCGGTCCCGTCAGCCGTACGGCCAGCGCCGGCCGGCCCCGGCCATCTCCCGCTCCTGCCGCCGCTGTGCCCGGCGGCGCAGGAACCGGCGGATGCGGGAGGCGAGCAGGCAGAGCGCCAGCAGGCCGAGCACGAGGAGCACCGCGGCGACGGAGGCGGCCGCCACCGGATGGAATATCGCGAAGGTGATGATCCCGGCCACGCCCAGGTCCTCCGCCGTGCTGACCACCACGTTGGAGAACGGCTCGGGGGAGGAGTTGACCGCCATGCGCGTACCGGCCTTCACCAGGTGGCTCAGGAGCGCGGTCGAACCGCCGACCGCTCCCGCCGCCAGCTCCGGCAGCGAACCGGAGTCGCCCGCGAGCAGCGCGGCGACGACCGCCCCGGAGACCGGCCTGACCACGGTGTGCACCGCGTCCCAGGCCGTGTCCAGATACGGGATCTTGTCCGCCACCGCCTCCACGAGGAAGAGGAGCGCGACCACCACGAGCACGTCGGTGCGCTGCAGGGACGCGGGGACCTCGTCGCTCAGGCCGGTCGCGCCGAAGACGCCGAGGAGCAGGACCACCGCGTAGGCGTTGATCCCGCTCGCCCAGCCGCTGGTGAAGACCAAGGGGAGTACGGACACGGAGGCGATCGTAGCCAGTCGGCGACGGCCGCGGGTGGGCTCTCGCACACAGGCCTGAGTACGCGTACCCAGTGCCGGGGATGAGTAGGTGCGCGGATGGGCCGCCACCCGCCCGGACGGAAGAGTGGAGGCATGGAGGGGGCACGGTGCGCGGACCGCCGGCACGGGGCGGCGGACGGTCCGTGCCTCCGACACAACGGGGGCGCACGACGGAGGAGTCAGGGGCCACGGGGGACCGGGGTCACGGGGGAAGGCTTTTCCGGCAGTACGCGGAACGCCGGTCCGGCGGGGTTCGAGGGGGATCGAACTCCACCGGGCCGGCGTCTTCGTCGCTTCGCCGCTGTTCCGTCCGCCGGCCGTCCGGCCTCAGCGCCCGCTGACCCGGCCGTGCAGCAGCAGTGACAGCGCCGAGTGGACCTCGTCGAGTGACCGCTCCGGCTGGAACGCCTGCCAGTCCAGGGCCGCCACCAGCACCATCCCGACCAGTGCGGCGGCGGTCAGCGGGATGTCGATCTCCGAACTCAGCTCGCCGTTCTCCACCCCCGCCCGCAGCTCGTCCTCCACCACGGCCACCGCCTCCTGGCGCACCACCAGGAGGGTCGCCTGCCAGGCCCGGTTGGTACGCCAGAGCTCGGCCACGTACAGCTGGGTGAAGGCCGGGTAGCGGTCGATGAAGGCCAGCCCCGCCCGGATCATCGCGTCCAGCGCGGCCACCCGGGTCCCGCCGCGGGAGGCGGTCTCCTCGGCCGCCGCCCGGAGCGCGGCGGTCAGCAGGCCGACGCCGTGCCGCAACAGCTCTTCGAAGAGCTCGGTCTTGCTCTTGAAGTTGTAGTACACCGTGCCCTTGGCCACACCGGCCCGCTCGGCGATCTCGTCCACCGTGGTCGCCGAGAAACCCTTCTCGGCGATGAGGGTCACGGCCGCCTCGTAGAGCTTCTGCCGGGTCGCCTGGCGGCGCGTGGTGCCACTGCTTTCCATGGGATCGATTCTCACAGGTCCGCCGGTGCTCCGAGCCCGTTCGCCCCGAGCCCGCTCACAGGCTCAGCTCCGGGTGCAGCCGCTCCAGGGTCCACACCTGCTTGCGGCGGGCGGCCACCGCGGTCAGCGCCAGGGCCCCCGCCGTGAAGGCGGCCAGGACCGCGCAGCCCAGCCATACGGGTCCGGACCCGCCGCCGGTGATCAGCCGGCGCAGCGCGTCGACGACGTAGCTCATCGGCAGCCAGGGGTGGATCGCCTCGAAGAAACCGGGGCTCGTCCGGACGGGGTAGGTACCGCCGGCCGAGGTCAGCTGGAGCATCAGCAGCGCCAGCACCAGGATCCGTCCGGCGGCGCCGAACCGGGCGTTCAGCCACTGCACGATCGCCGCGAAGCAGCAGGTCACCAGGGCGAGGAAGCCGACCGTGGCCACCGGACGGGCCATCTCCAGGCCCAGTCCCCAGTGGAGCACGGACATCAGTGCGGCGACCTGGAGCAGGCCGATCGCGGCCACCGGCAGCCACCCCGCGAACGCCGTCCGGCGGGCCGAGGCGCCCGCCGCGAGGGCGCGCCGGTTCAGCGGCTGCGTCAGCATGTACGCCACCATCGCGCCGACCCAGAGGGAGAGCGGGATGAAGTAGGGAGCGAAGCCGGTGCCGTAGTTCGGAGCCGCGTGCAGGGACGAGGAAGCGAGGCGGACCGGGTCGGCCATCACGCCGGTACGCGCGTCGCGGTCGGCCTCGTCGTAGTCCGGAATCCTGTCGACCCCGTCGTTCAGGCCGTCCGCGAGGGTGGTGGAACCCTCGCTCAGCCGGTGCAGCCCGCTGTCCAGGCCATCGGCGCCGGTCTTCAGCTCGCCGACGCCGCTGTCCAGCGCGGTGGCCCCGGACCTCGCCGTGGAGAGCCCGGTGCGCAGGGTCCCGGCTCCTTCGGCGACCTGCTGGGCGCCCGCGTTGAGGGCGTCTACCTTCGCCACGGCCGACTCCAGGTCGTCGCCGAGCGTCGGCGCGTGCTCCGCGAGGTCCTCCGCCCGCTGCTGCAGCACCGTCAGCCGGGTGCGCAGCGCGGCGAGATCGCCGTCCTCGTCCTCCACCAGCGCGTCGACGTCGTCGGCGACCCGGGCGACCCCGGCCGCCGCCTCCACCGCATTCTCCAAGGGGTCGCAGACGGCCGCGTCCGGCACCGGCGGGTCCTCGCACCGCTGCGCGTGCACGGCGGCGAGATCGTCGGCCGCGGTGTGCGCGGCGGCGGCCGCGACGGGTGCGGCCTCCACCAGTTCACCGAGGTTCTCCCGCACGGTGCGCGAGGCGTCGGCGACCAGCCGGGCGGTGTCCCCGATGGACGTGCCGCCGTCCTCCAGGAACGGCCGGACCTGCGCCGCGATGCCGTCGACCTGGTCGGCGAGGAGCTGGGTGGCGTCCGCCACCTGCCGTGATCCGGTCCGCAGATCGGCGGAGCCCTGGTCGAGCGCGGTGATGCCGTCGGAGAGCCGCTCACTGCCGGCCTTGCTCTCCCCGAGGCCCTCGGCGAGGTCCTTCGAGCCCTGCTCGGCCGTCGCGATGCCGTTGCGCAGGTCGTCGGCGCCGGAGGCGGCCTTCGCCGTGGCGTCGTGCAGATCCGAGAAGTCGACGAAGATCCGGTCGAGAAAGCCGCGCGAGGCCTCGGTGGACGCGGCGGCACGGATCTCGGAGAACACCGTCCGGGAGATCTGGCCGACGATGTAGTTGTTGGCGTCGTTGGTGCGCACCTGGAGGGTGCCGGTCGCGGGGGAGTCGCCGGCGCTCGACGCGATCCGCCGGCTGAGGTCGGCGGGCAGGGTGAGCGAGAGGTAGTACGTACCGTCCTCGACGCCCCGCCGGGCCTCGGCGGCGCCCACCCGGTGCCACGCGAAGGTCTTGGAGTCCAGCAGCTTCTCCGTGAGCTCGTCTCCCACCGCGAGCCGGTCACCGGCCGCCCCGCCGCCGTCCTTCCCGCCCGCTCCCTCCGGTATCCGCGCTCCCTCGTCCTCGTCGACCAGGGCGACGGGAATCCGGTCCAGATGCCCGTACGGGTCCCAGAACGACCAGAGGTAGAGGGCCCCGTACAGCAGGGGCAGCAGCAGGAGCGCGGCGAGCGCGGCGCGCGGCAGCTTCCCCCTGCCGAACCGCTTCAGCTCAAGCCCGGCCAGACCCGTCGCGCGCATCGCAGGTCTCCTTCCCATCGGTGGTGGCGGTGGCGGTGGCGGTGGCGGTGGCGGTGCTCGGGCCGGTGCCGGCTGCGCCCGTCTCCGGGCCGGCGCCGATGCGTACGGTGGTCACGTCCTCCGGGGCTTCGGCGCACGCCGCGAGCACGGTCGTGCCCCCGGCGGCGACGGTGCGCAGCAGGTTCCAGACCGCCGCCCGGCCCGCCGAGTCGAGCCCGAGGTCCGTGTCGTCGACCGCGAGCAGCCGGGGCTCGTCCAGCAGGGCGAGCGCGACGGAGAGCCGGAGCGCGTCCAGGCGCTCCAGGTCCCGGGCCTGGGTCCGGCCGGCCTTCGGCAGGGCTTCGAGGCGGAGCCCTGCGGCCGCCACCACCTCGGCGATCCGCTCGCCCACCGCCGCGCGCTCCCGGCGCGGCCGGAGCAGCGCCCGGACCGGGCCGGTGTACCGGCTCCGGAGCAGGGCGCGCTCCCGCAGGTGTTCGGCCACGGTCAGGGCCGGGTCGAGTTCGCTGACGCCCGGGACCGGTCCCAGCGCGGTGATGCGGCGGACCGCCGCGAGCCTGCCCGGGAGCGGGTAGCCGCCGGTGCCGGCCCGGCCCTCGGTCGTCCGCATCCGGCCGGTGAGGGCCAGCAGCAGCGAGGTGCGGCCGGAACCCGACGGACCCTCCAGGGCGACGAGCGTGCCCGGCGGGGCGTCGAATTCCACGCCCCGGAACACCCATCCGCGTGACCCCCGCAGCCCGAGGCCCCGTACCTCGACGGCCGCCCCGTGCGCGGTGGCCGTCCGTTCCGCGTCCGCCATCGCTCCCCCTTTTTTTGAACTGACTGGTCAGTGCAAAAACGTAGCCGGAGTTCGGGCGTGATGCAAAAGGCCAGGTCGGCAGGGGCTTGAAGTGGATTGTCAGTGGTACCCGCCACCATGGACACGTACGGCCACGGAGCCGTCACAGACGACAGGAGGATCGTCATGGCCAGCTCGTCCGCAGCCGCCGCCCCGCGGCGCCGCGCAGGCAGCCCTGCCCCCTCACCGACCGGACCGCCCGACGACGTCCACCCCGTCCCGCGCCGGGCCGGAGCTCCGCCTGCCGCCCTCGATCTCCTCGCCAAGGCCCACGCGGGCCTGACCGAGGCCGCCGTCCTCGACGTCCCCAACGAGCGGTACGCCACCGCCCACCTCGCGGCCCTGCGCGCGGCAGCCGCCGTGCTCGCGGCCCGCGGCCGCCCCGAGACCACCAAGCGCCACCGCGAGCGCATCCGCAGCGCGTGGGAGGTGCTCCCGGAGATAGCGCCGGAACTCACCGAATGGAGCGCCCTCTTCGCCTCGGGGGCCGGGCGCCGGGCCCGCGCCGAGGCGGGACTCCCCGGTGCGGCGAGCCGGCGCGACGCCGACGACCTGCTGCGCGACGTGGCGATGTTCCTCCGGCTGGTGGAGCGACTGCTCCGGCTCCACCCCACCCTTCCGCAGCCGAGGAGGGGCCGCCCCGGAGCGGGGTGACGGCGCTCCCGGCGGGCGGGCGCGGGGTGGCGGGGCGTGAGGCGCGAGGCAATAGGGTAGGGGCGCACCCGCACCACCTGCACCGTTCACGCTCCGCCGCCCGCAGCGGCACCGTGCCGAGGAGTCATCTGCCGTGTCGGACCAGCCGCGCCCCCGCGCTTCCCTCCGTACCGCCGTGGTCTGGGAGGTCCTCAAGGGCGCCCTCGACCGCCAGGTGAAGGCGACCGGCGGCGACAGCCTGGAGGTGCTGGACACCGGAGGCGGCACCGGCAACTTCGCCGTGCCCGCCGCGCGGCTGGGCCACCGGGTCACCGTCGTCGACCCCAGCCCCGACGCCCTCTTCGCGCTGGAGCGCCGGGCCGATGAGGCGGGCGTCGCCGACCGGGTCCGCGGGGTCCAGGGCGACATTCTCGGACTCTTCGACGTGGTGGAGCGCGGCACCTTCGACGCGGTGCTCTGCCACGGCGTCCTGGAGTACGTGGACGAGCCGGCCGAGGGTGTACGGAACGCGGTCGGGGCGCTCCGCCCGTCCGGCGCGCTCAGCCTGCTCACCGCCGGCTCGGGCGGCGCCGTACTCGCACGCGCCCTCGCCGGTCACTTCGTGGAGGCCAGCCGGGCGCTCACCGACCCCGCGGGCCGCTGGGGGGACGGTGACCCGTTGCCCCGCAGGTTCACCGCCGACCAGCTCTCCGACCTCATCCGCGGCGCCGGTCTCGACGTCGCCTCGGTGCACGGGGTGCGGGTCTTCGCCGACCTCGTCCCCGGCGTGCTGGTGGACACCGAACCGGGCGCGATGGAGGCCCTGCTGAAGCTGGAGGCCGCCGCCGCCGAGCTGCCGGCCTTCCACTCGATCGCCACCCAGCTGCACGTCCTGGGGGAGCGCCGCGTCTGACGGCGGCCCGCCGGGGAACCCGGGGTGCCGGAGGAGCGGCCGACCGGTGCCGCAGGGGGGACGGACTTGGTGCATCCCCTCCCGCTCCGGGCCCCCGATCCGGGCCCGGGCCCCGTATGATCGGGTGACAGGATCCGGCATGACGGATCGGCCGTCGGGGAATCAACGCCTCAAGGGCCGAACCGACATGGCGGTACGGACTGGCCGCTGGCCGGTGGGCGGGTTTCCCGGGGGCGAATCCCTGCCTATCCTGGAAGGGCCGCTTACCGGCCGCCCCCGCGGCCGACGACGAGGAGGACTCCGTGCCGCTCTCGGAGCACGAGCAGCGCATGCTCGAGCAGATGGAGCGAGCGCTGTACGCCGAAGATCCCAAGTTCGCGACAGCGCTTGAGGGAAGCGGGCTGCGTACGTACACCCGGCGACGGGTCTACCAGGCGGTCGCTGGGTTTCTGGTGGGTATCGCGCTCCTCATGGCCGGAATGGTCGCCCAGCAGATCTGGATCAGTGTGGTCGGGTTCCTCGTCATGCTCGGCTGTGCCGTACTCGCGGTCACCGGCTGGCGCAGGGCGCCGAAGCCCGGAGAACAGCCGCAGCGCGGCACCCCGGCGGCGGGGCACCGGCCCAGACAACGCCGTTCGGTGATGAACCGCATCGAGCAACGGTGGCAACGCCGCCGCGACGAACAGGGCCAGTAAGACTTCCCCCGCCCGGTCGGCCGGGCGGGACCGGTACGCCGTAACCGCGCACGGCATCAGGGCGCACCACGTACGACGTACGTCCGAGGGGCGGGACGCGCACGGCGCGGACCGCCCCTCAGTCATGTGGTGGCGCCGGACGCGCCCCGGGTCCGTGGGCGCCGGACGCGCCTCGGGTCCGTGGGCGCCGTACGCACCCCGGGTCCGTGGGCGCGTACGCGGGCCGGGCCGTGCGCCCTCCGGCACACGGCCCGCGAGGCCCCCGGTCCCGGGGCTCAGCCCCGGGACCGGGTCGGACGGAGGGACCGGCCGGCCGCCCCCATGCGCTCCGAGAACCGTTTCGCCCATGCCGTCCGGCGTTCCGAGACCGCCCACACCACCCGGACGGCCGAGCGGGGAGCGAACGTCGCGCGGAGCCGGGCGAACCGGCTCACCCGCCCGGCAAGCCCCGCCCCCGCGGCCACCGCGTCCTCGGCCAGACCGGCCGGCGACTGCGGCCGGGGCGCGTACAGCACCAGCTCGACGGCGCCCGCCACCCGGTGCAGGGCCGCCGCCGGCTCACCGTCCAGCCCTCCCAGCCGCGCGATGCGTCCGGCCGCCCTGCGCGGGGTCAGTGCCTCGTCCGGGACGATGCCGTGGTCCCAGGCCGTGTCCGTGATCTCCTGCCAGACCGCCAGCGTTCTCGCCGCCGTGTCCGCGGGCGTCCGCCCACCCGACCCGTACAGCCGGCGGGCCCGCAGCCGGGTACGCCAGAGCATCGGCGACAGCGGGATCAGGACCACCAGCGCGGCGCCCAGCACCACCAGGGCCACCGTGCCGAGCGGGAACCCCGGCCCGGCCGTGTCCGCGGCGACCGGGGCCGCCGAGGGACCGCAGGCCCCCTCCTTGCGCATCGGGGCCGAGCAGCTCTCCGAGGCCGACGGGGCGGCCGAGGGCTGCGCCGAGACCGAAGCGGTCGGAGCGGCCGAGGTGTCCGCCGCCCCGGTAGGGGCCTCCGGCACCGTGTACGAGGGGACCGTGCCCCGGGTGGGAGTCGGCTCGAAGCGGGTCCACCCCACGCCCTCGAAGTACAGCTCGGGCCAGGCGTGGGCGTCCCGCAGCCCCACCGAGACCGCCCCGTTCGCCTGCGGCGTCCCCGGGGTGAAGCCCACCGCCACCCGGGCCGGGATGCCCAGCGTCCGGGCCATCGCCGCCATCGCGAAGGAGAAGTGCACACAGAAGCCCCGCCGGTCCTTGAGGAACCGCGCGATCGCCGCCGTACCGGTGCCCGAACTCACCGTGGTGTCGTAGGAGAAGCCGCCCTCGGACGCGAACCAGTCCTGCAACGCCACGGCCTGCTCGTAGTGGTTGGCGGAGCCCCGGGTGACCTGTGCGGCGGTCTCGGCCACCACGTCCGGCAGGGACGTCGGCACCTCGGTGTACTCCAGGGTCAGCTCCTTCGGGGGCAGCCCGGCCGCCGCGAGCTGCGCCGCGGTCGGCTCCACCGACAGACTGCTGACCTCGTACCGCTTCCCGGCCGTCGTCTGGCCGCCGTCACCGATGAGGGTGCGCCCCTCGGGCTCGTACCGCCAGCGGCCGTCGACGCGGACCCGGGTCGCCGGGTACGGCATCGGCAGATAGTCCTGCCGGTAGTCGTCCGACGCGGTGATCTCCGAGGTGGTCTCGAAGACGGCGACGTCCTTCCCGAGCCCCGCGGGCTGCGAGAACCGGTCCGGTACGTCGGTCAGCGCACGCTTCGACGGCAGCCACTCGCTGCCGGTGAACCGGTCGAGGGAGAGGATGCGCAGATAGGTGCTCTGCGGGGCGCCGTCACCGGGGCGGTACGTCAGGACCTCCCGGTTCTCCGACTGGTTGAGGTTGTCCTGGAGGGAGACCAGCGGGTTCACCGCGGAGATCGTGCCCCCGCCGCCTCGCCCCTTGCCCGTGCCGAGACCGCCCAGCAGACCGTCGCCGAGCGCGGGCAGCGCCGCCGGTACCAGCAGCGCGACGCCCAGCGCCAGCGCGCCGATCCGGCGCCCCGTCCGTACCGGGGACTTCACCCGGGCCCCGGACGGCGGGCCGCCGCTCGCCGGGCCGCCGAAGAGCCGTCCCCACTGGGCGGTGCGGTCCCGGCCCTCGGCCAGCAGGAGCAGCAGATAGCCCGAGGCCGCGAGAACGAACCAGAGCCAGTTCGCCCCGCCGTCGGAGAGCCCGGCCGCCACCGAGTACAGCGCGAGCAGCGGAAGCCCGGCCGGTGCGGCGGATCGCAACGTCACCGCCAGCACGTCGACCAGCAGCCCGATCAGGAGGACCCCGGCGACCAGCAGGAGCTTTATCCCGTCCGTCATGGGGGCCGGGATCGCGTAGTGGCTGACGTCGTCCGTGCCCGCCGTCAGCAGGTCGCCCAGCCACTGGACGGCCTGCGGTCCGGGCAGCACCCCGAGCAGCGCCCGGTCGGACGCGAACGCGGCCGTCAGCAGCACCAGGGTGGCCAGCACCTGCACGCCGACGGCCGCCGCGCGCGCCGGGACGAACCGCCGCGCCAGCGCGCCCACCGCGCTCTGCAACACGAGCAGCAGGGCCGCCTCGAAGATCCACGTCCAGGGGTCGACCAGGGGCAGCAGCGCCCCCGCCGCCAGCAGTGTCGCCGCACAGGCGCACAGGGCGAGCCGCACCGGACCGCTCATGACCATCCTCCGGAGAAACCTGTCGCAGCGCCGCCGGCGGCGGGCTGGGTGTCACCGGGCTGTCCGGCCTGCTGCCACACCCGGGCGAGGTCCGCCCCGGGCGCCACCGGCACCGCGGTCCAGCCCGCCTCGCGCAGCAGCCGCAGCCGCTCGGCGAACGGGGTCGCCGGCGCCTGCCCGGCGCCCGGGGCCCACTCCTCGCCGTCCATGACGAAGGCGACGGCCGCACCGCTGCGCCGCCGCATGGCCGCCGCGACCGCGACCTGCGCCTCGTCGAGGTCGCCGAGGAAGGCGAGCAGCAGCCCCTCGTGACCGCCGCGCAGCACGTCGTACGCGCCCGCCAGGCCCTCCGCGTCGGAGTGCTCGACGACCGCGAGGGCGTCCAGCATCAGCCCGGACGCGTCGGCGGACCCGTGGCCGGAACCGGAGAGGCCCGAACCCGAATGAGCCGATGAGCCGGAAAGCCCGTCCGCCCCGTCACCGGGCGCGGCCCCGCCCTCGTCCGTCAGCAGCCGTACCGCGAAGCCCCGCTCCACCAGGTGCGCCAGCGCCGAGGCCGCCGCCGACACCGCCCACTCGAACGCCGAATCGGGACCGGAACCCCGGAACGCCTCCCGCCGGGTGTCCAGCAGCACCGAGGCCCTGGCCCGCTGGGGCTGCTCCTCCCGGCGCACCATCAGCTCGCCGTAGCGCGCGGTGGAGCGCCAGTGGACCCGGCGCAGATCGTCGCCGTGCCGGTAACCGCGCGGCAGCACGTCGTCCTCGCCCGCCTGGGCGAGCGAGCGCTGACGCCCGTCGCCGTACCCGGAGGCCGCTCCGGTCAGCCGGAGCGGCGGCAGCGCCTGGGTGCGGGGGATCACCACCAGGGTGTCGTGGGCGCTGAAGGAGCGGGTCAGCTCGCACATCCCGAACGGGTCGGCGAGCCGCAGCTGCAGCGGCCCCAGCGGATAGCGGCCGCGCAGGTCCGAACGGACCCGGTAGGACACCTCCCGCCGGCCGCCGGGCTCCACCCGGTCCAGCACGAAGCGGGGCCTCGGGCCGAGCACGTACGGGACACGGTCCTGGAGCATCAGCAGCCCGGAAGGCAGCCGGGAGGCGTTGTCCACCCGCAGGTGCACCCGCGCCTCCGATCCCGCCGGTACCCGGGACGGCGACAGCCGCCGGGTGCCGACCACCCGGTAGTGGGTGCGGTGGAGCGCCGCCGCGCAGACGAGCGGCAGCACGGCGAGCAGCAGGCCGACCCGGAGCAGGTCGGCCTGGCCCAGTACGTAGGCGCAGACCGCGGCGGCGACCCCGGCGGCCAGGAAGGAACGGCCCCGGGTGGTCAGCCCGCCCAGGGCCGCCCGCAGGGTGCCTCTGCCCTCGTCCGCGCTGTCGCCGGCCGCGCCGCCACGAGGGCCCGGACCCCGGTGCGCGTCCGCCATCACGCCCGCCGCGCGCCGGGCGCGTACGCCGGACCGCCCATCGGGTACGGAGGCACCCGCCGGTCGGCGCTCCGCGAGTCCGGCGAGGTCGGTACGGGCGTGCGCTGCAGGATCTCCTGCACCACCTGCTCCGCCGTGCGGCGGTTCAGCTGCGCCTGCGCGGTGGGCAGCAGGCGGTGGGCCAGCACCGGCACCGCGAGCGCCTGGACGTCGTCGGGCAGCGCGTAGTCCCGGCCGAGGAGGGCCGCGGAGGCCTTCGCCGCGCGCAGCAGGTGCAGGCTGGCCCGGGGCGACGCGCCGAGCCGCAGGTCGGGGTGGCTACGGGTGGCCTGGACCAGTTCGACGGTGTACCGCCGTACCGACTCGGCCACGTGCACCGAGCGGACCGCGTCGATCAGCTTCACGATGTCGTGGGCGTGCGCCACCGGCTGGAGGTCGTCCAGCGGCGGGACCCCGCCGTGCACGTCGAGCATCCGCAGCTCGGCCTCCAGGCTGGGGTACCCCATGGACACCCGGGCCATGAACCGGTCGCGCTGGGCCTCCGGCAGCGGGTAGGTGCCCTCCATCTCGACCGGGTTCTGGGTCGCGACGACCATGAAGGGGTCGGGCAGCGCGTAGGTCTGCCCGTCGGTCGTGACCTGCCGTTCCTCCATCGATTCGAGGAGAGCGGACTGCGTCTTGGGCGACGCGCGGTTGATCTCGTCGCCGATCACGATCTGGGCGAAGATGGCGCCCGGCTTGAACTCGAAGTCCTTGCGCTGCTGGTCGAAGACGGAGACACCGGTGATGTCCGAGGGCAGCAGGTCCGGGGTGAACTGGATACGGCGCACCGAGCAGTCGATGGACCGGGCCAGCGCCTTGGCCAGCATGGTCTTGCCGACCCCGGGCACGTCCTCGATCAGCAGGTGGCCTTCCGCGAGCAGTACGGTCAGTGCGATCCGCACGACCTCGGACTTGCCCTCGATCACCCGCTCCACCGACCCGCGCACCCGCTCGGTCGTGGCGGTCAGATCTGTGAGCTTCGCTCGCTCGTCATAGGTGGTCACCCGGTCCTCCTCGGCCCTTCACGCACGGGCACGCACCGTCGAACGGCGTGGCCCAACCCCGATGTGCGGACGCCCCTCCGGAAGCCCCGGAGTGCGTCACCCACCGCATTCTTGTTGCCGTTACCGCTTCGTGTCACTCGCGTGTGGACAACCGGAGCCGATATGTCGGGTGTTGTCGATATTCGGAGCCGGAAAAGGGTGGGGCGAGGTGCGGCGGACGGGGTGGAAAGGAGTGAACGCGGCCGGTGGGGGCGGATGGTGAAAGGCAGTCCGGCCCGGGGCCGGAGAGAGAGCGGGACATGCGGCGGCGGCCCCCGCGACGCGATGCGCGGAGGCCGCCGGGGCGCTCGGGCGTGTCGTCACGGTGCCGTCGTCCGGCGGATGACACTTCGACGACACGCCTGGGGGTTCAGGAGGCCGGGGAGATCTCGCGCAGCAGACCGGTCGCGACGTCGAAGACGAAGCCCCGGACGTCGTCGGTGTACGGAATGAACGGCGAGGTGCGGACCCGCTGGATCGACTGACGCACGTCCTGGTCCACGTCCGAGAAGGACTCCACGGCCCATACCGGCCGCTGGCCGACCTCGAGCTCCAGCTCGTGGCGGAAGTCCTCGGTCAGTGATTCGAGGCCGCAGGTGGTGTGGTGGATGAGTATGACGCTGCGGGTGCCGAGGGCCCGCTGGCTGATGGTGAGCGAGCGGATCACGTCGTCGGTGACCACACCGCCCGCGTTGCGGATGGTGTGGCAGTCGCCGAGCTCCAGGCCGAGCGCGGCGTGCAGGTCGATGCGGGCGTCCATGCAGGCGACGACGGCCACCTTCAGGACAGGCCGGGCGTCCATGCCCGGGTCGGTGAACGAGCTCGCGTACTGGCCGTTCGCCTCCACCAGGCGGTCCGTGACGGTGGCGTCCGAAGAGGCGGGGGCGGCGGAGGAGGACTGTGCGGATGTCGACATGGCTACGACGTTAGCCGTCCCACCTGCTGGGAGCGGCTCGGGGAAAAGGACAAAGAACGTCAACGAGGCTTGTTGTGAGCTAACCCACAGGACTCACCCCGACTCACCCGTCCGAGTGAGGACCTTGGGCCACCGGAGCGGGGCGACGCGCTGTGCGGTTCGTTGATCCGGAATCGATCGAATGGCAGGGTGGACTAAAGTGACGCGAAGTTACCGACCGGCCGGGAGACCGGTCGCGCACCGCGGGTTCCGTGCGTTTCCGCCGCATGTTCCGGTTCTTTCCGCAACTCGGCGGTTCCCGTGGTTCACCGTGGTTCCCGTGGTCCCGGGAGGTTCTCCGCAACGCACCGCAGTGGTCCCGGCAGTCGTCGGATCCCGTCGTCGTCGGATCCGGCAGTCGCCGGATCCGTGAAGTCGTCGGATCCCGCAGGACCGGCTTTACCGGCAGTTCCCTTCGTCATCCGCAGTAATCCGCAGCACTCAGCAGTAATCCGTAGATTCTCCGCATTTCCGATGTCCCCGTGATGTGCGGCGAACGTGCGGCCCGGCCCTCTCCCGCTCACGGCCGGCCGGCGCCCCTTCCCCGGCGCCGGCAGGCCTCCCCTTCTGAGCGGGCGGGGACCAGGCCGCATGCCGCCGCTTCACGGACCTGAGCCTGAGAGGGCGCATTGAGCCAGACCCGACACGTCCCGGTGATGCTCCAGCGATGCCTGGACCTGTTGGCCCCGGCTCTGCGGGGGGAGGGCGGCACCCCCCCGGTGGTCGTCGACTGCACCCTCGGCCTCGGCGGGCACAGCGAGGCCCTGCTCACCGCCTTCCCCGAGGTACGCCTGGTCGCCCTGGACCGCGACAAGGAGGCGCTCCGGCTCTCCGGCGAGCGCCTCGCCCCGTACGGAGACCGCGCCACCCTGGTGCACGCGGTCTACGACGAGCTGCCCGAGGTACTGGACCGGCTCGGCATCCCCAAGGTCCAGGGCGTCCTCTTCGACCTCGGCGTCTCCTCCATGCAGCTGGACGAGGCCGACCGGGGGTTCGCCTACGCCCAGGACGCGCCCCTCGACATGCGCATGGACCAGTCCACCGGGATCGGTGCGGCGGAGGTCCTCAACACCTACCCGCCGGGCGAGCTGGTTCGCATCCTGCGCGCGTACGGCGAGGAGAAGCAGGCCAAGCGGATCGTCTCGGCGATCGTGCGCGAGCGCGAGAAGGAACCGTTCACCAACAGCGCCCGGCTGGTCGAGCTGATCCGCGACTCCCTGCCGCAGGCCGCCAAGCGCACCGGCGGCAACCCGGCCAAGCGCACTTTCCAGGCGCTGCGCATCGAGGTGAACGGCGAGCTCACCGTGCTGGAGAACGCCATCCCCGCCGCCGTCTCCGCCCTCGCGGTGGGCGGCCGGATCGCGGTGCTGTCGTACCACTCGCTGGAGGACCGGCTGGTCAAGCAGGTGTTCGCGGCAGGCGCCGCGAACACCGCGCCGCCGGGACTGCCCGTGGTCCCCGAGCGCTACCAGCCCCGTCTGGGGCTCCTCACCCGGGGCGCGGAGCTGCCCACCGAGGAGGAGGTCGCCGAGAACCGGCGGGCCGCCCCCGCCAGGCTGCGCGGCGCCGAACGCATCCGCGAGGAGGAGCGGTGACCGCAGGACGCGGGCGTACTCCCGCCGGCGGCACCGGGACGCGGGAGGCGGCGCGGTGAACGGACCGGCCGCACCGCTGAAGGGACGCGCCGCCCGGCTCGCCCGGCTGATGCCGTCGGGGCCGAGCAACGCGGCCCGTACCCCCTTCATGCTGCTGGTCGTGGTCCTCCTCGGCGGCGGGCTGATCAGCCTGCTGCTGCTGAACTCCGCGCTCAACGAGGGCTCGTTCCGGCTCAGCGAGCTGCGGAAGCAGACGACCGACCTCACCGACGAGGAGCAGGCGCTCCAGCGGGACGTGGACGGTTACTCGCAGCCCGACGCACTGGAGCGGCGGGCCCGGGAACTGGGCATGGTCCCCGGCGGCAGCCCCGCCTTCCTGAACCCGGACGGCACGGTGCGGGGCGTTCCCGCGGAGGTCACCGCCGACCCGCTGCCCACACCGGTCCCGACGGAAGCCCCCGCGGCCACCGAAGAGCCCGCGGCCACCGAAGCCCCCGCCGCCGTCGAAGAGCCCGCCGCCACCGAAGCCCCCCGGGCGGCCGGAGCCACCGGGACCGCGGAGGCGGCGGAGACCGCGCAGGACGCGGAGTCCGCGAGCGCCCCGTCCATCCCCGCGGCCCCGACCTCCTCGCCGGACGCCTCCTCCGACGCGACCACGACCCCGACGAGCCCCGGCAGGTGACGCAGTGCCGTCCAAGGAACCGCCGCGCCGCCGTGTGCCCGGCCCCGCACGCCCCCGAGGGGCCGCGGGCGGTACGGGACGCCCCCGGCCCGCAGCCCGCCCCGAGGCCCGGCGCCCGCACCCCTCACCGGGCCGCCCCGGCCGCCCCGCACCGCGCTCCCTGCGTCTGGGCAGCCCGCGCCCCCGGCTCCGTCTGGTCAGCCTCGGGCTGACCGTGGTCATGCTGGTGTTCGTCGCCAGGCTGCTCCAGGTCCAGGCCGTCGACGCGCACGCGTACTCGGCCAAGGCCAAGGAGAACCGCTACCTGGAGTACACCGTCGCCGCCGAGCGCGGGGAGATCACCGACCGCAACGGGATCGCGCTGGCCACCAGCGTCGACGCGTACGACATCACCGCGGACCCGAAGATGTTCACCCCGGCCGAGAGCGGGATCCCGGACGCGCCGGAGCAGGCGGCGGCCCTGCTCGCGCCGATCCTCGGCAAGGACGCGGCCGCGCTCACCGCGCAGCTGTCGAAGCCGGGGAGCCGCTACACCGTGCTCGCCCGGCGGCAGACCCCGCAGGTCTGGAAGCAGATCAAGGACCTGAAGTCGGTCCTCGCGGACAAGGCGGCCGAGAGCGGCGGGAAGGGCACCAGTGCGCTGGCGGGCGTCTTCCAGGAGCCGACGACCAAGCGGGTCTATCCGAACGGCGACCTCGCCGCCGGGATACTGGGATTCGTCAACGCCGACGGCAAGGGCGGCGGCGGTCTGGAGTCCCAGCTGAACGAGGAGCTCGCCGGCCAGGACGGGAAGATCCGGTACGCCCAGTCCGGCGGCCGCCGGGTGCCGACCGCCGGCGCCAAGGAGATCCCGGCCGTCGAGGGCACGGACATCGAGCTGACGATCGACCGGGACATCCAGTGGGCCGCCCAGCGGGCCATCACCGAGCAGGTCGAGAAGTCCAAGGCGGACGGCGGTTACGTCGTCGTGCAGAACACCAGGACCGGCGAGCTGCTGGCCATGGCCAACGCCCCGGGCTTTGATCCGAACGACCTCTCCACCGTCGACGGCGGCTCGCTGGGCAACGCGGCGCTCCAGGACGTCTACGAGCCCGGCTCCACCGCCAAGGTCATGTCCATGGCCGCCGTGCTGGAAGAGGGTGTCGCCACCCCCTCCACGCACGTCACCGTGCCCAACCGGCTGCACCGCGGGGACCGGCTCTTCAAGGACGACATCGACCACAAGACCTGGGAACTCACGCTCAACGGCGTCCTGGCCAAGTCCAGCAACATCGGCACCATCCTGGCGACCGGTCAGCTCGGCAGGACCCAGCCCGAGGCGAACAAGGTCCTCTACTCCTACCTCCGCAAGTTCGGCATCGGCAGCCCCACCGGCCTCGGCTATCCCGGCGAGTCGGCGGGCATCCTCGCCAAGCCCCAGGACTGGTCGACCTCCCAGCAGTACACGATCCCCTTCGGCCAGGGCCTCTCCCTCAACGCCGTCCAGGCGGCCTCGGTCTACTCGACCATCGCCAACGGCGGGGTACGCATCGCCCCCACGCTCGTACGCGGCACCAAGGGCGCCGACGGCCGCTACACCAAGTCGGGGAAGCCCGAGGAGACCCGGGTGGTCAGCGAGAAGACCGCCAAGGAGCTCTCCACCATGCTGGAGTCCGTGGTCGGCGACGAGGAGGGCACCGGCACCAAGGCGCGCATCCCCGGCTACCGGGTGGCGGGCAAGACCGGTACCGCCAACCGGGTGGACCCGGTCAGTGGCGTGTACGACGGCTACACCGCCTCCTTCGCCGGATTCGCACCGGCCGACGACCCGCAGATCACCGTCTACTGCGCGATCCAGAACCCCACCAAGGGCGACTACTTCGGCGGCCAGATCTGCGGGCCGATCTACAAGAAGGTCATGGAGTTCGCGCTGAAGACCCTCCAGACCGAACCGAGCGGCACCAAGTCGCCCGGCCTGCCCGTCTTCTTCCAGCCGGGCGGCTGAGCGAAGAGGGGCGCTACCACCGCGGTGCGCGCCGGGCGGACGGAGACGTTCCGGCCGGCACGCACCGCACGGCGGGCGGCACCGCGCGCCGGACCCGGCCGGACCCCGGCCGTGACCTCGTACGTTCCCAGGGGAGCACCAGTGACAACCATCACCCCCGATCCGGGGAACCGGAATGAGAAGTTCCGAAACCCTGGCCCCTCACTTCGCGGGAGGCCGGGTCAGCCCGGTACGCTCACCGCCGTGCCCCACGCTGATCAGTACCGAATCACCCAGAAGGACGCGCCCGTGAACCATCCGGGAGCGCCCCGACCGGAACGGCTCCGGCCGACCCCCCTCGGCGGGCCGGCGGCCCGCCTGGGCCTCGAACTGCCGGCGGCGGTGGAGGTCACCGGCATCACCCACGACTCCCGGGCGGTCCGCCCCGGAGACGTGTACGCGGCTCTGCCGGGTGCCAAGCTGCACGGCGCCGACTTCGCGGCCCAGGCGGCCGGACTGGGCGCCGTCGCGATCCTCACCGACCCGGCGGGCGCCGACCGGGCCGCCGGCACCGGGCTCCCGGTGCTGGTCGCCGAGGACCCACGCGCCGTCATGGGCGACCTCGCCGCCGAGATCTACGGCCGCCCCGGGGCGGGCCTGCTCCAGATCGGCATCACCGGGACCTCCGGCAAGACCACCACCGCGTACCTCGTCGAGGGCGGACTGCGCGGCGCCGGCCGGGCCACCGGGCTCATCGGCACGGTCGAGACGCGCATCGGCGACGAGCGGATCAAGTCCGAGCGCACCACCCCCGAGGCCACCGATCTGCAGGCCCTCTTCGCGGTCATGCGCGAACGCGGCGTCGAAGCGGTCGCGATGGAGGTCTCCAGCCACGCACTGGTGCTGGGCAGGGTCGACGGCTGCGTCTTCGACGTCGCCGTCTTCAACAACCTCAGCCCGGAACACATGGAGTTCCACTCCGGCATGGAGGACTACTTCCAGGCCAAGGCCCAGCTCTTCACCCCGGAGCGCAGCAGGCGAGGGGTCGTCAACTACGACGACAGCTACGGCCGCAGGCTCGTCAACGAGGCCGGCGTCCCCGTCACCACCTTCTCCGCCGAGGGCCACCCCGACGCCGACTGGCGCGCCGTGGACGTCGAAGTCGGGCCGCAGGACAGCACCTTCACCGTGCTCGGCCCGGAGGGCGAGCGCGTCACCGCCCGGGCGCCGCTGCCCGGCCCGTTCAACGTGGCCAACTCCCTCGCCGCGATCGTCACCCTGGCCGCCGCCGGGGTCGACCCGCAGACCGCCGCCGACGGCGTCGGAGCCGTCCCCGGGGTCCCCGGCCGGCTGGAGCGCGTCGACGCGGGACAGCCGTACCTCGCCGTCGTCGACTACGCGCACAAGACGGACGCCGTCGAATCGGTGCTCCGCTCGCTGCGCAAGGTCACCCAGGGCCGGGTACACGTCGTGCTCGGCTGCGGCGGCGACCGCGACACCACCAAGCGGGGTCCGATGGGCGCGGCCGCGGCCCGCCTCGCCGACACCGCCGTACTGACCTCCGACAACCCCCGCTCCGAGGACCCGCTGCGGATTCTCTCCGCGATGCTCGCCGGCGCCGCCGAGGTGCCGGTGCACGAGCGCGGTGACGTCCTGGTCGACGCGGACCGCGCCGCCGCCGTCGCGGCCGCCGTCGCCCGCGCGCTGCCCGGCGACACCGTCCTCGTCGCCGGCAAGGGTCACGAGCAGGGCCAGGACGTCCACGGGGTGGTACGCCCCTTCGACGACCGACGGGTCCTGCGCGCGGCCATCGAACGGTCCCTGGGGCGTCCCGGCGCCGAAGACGGGGTCACCGACCCGCAGCACCACGAAGCCCACCACGAGAACAACAGTCAGGGATGACCAAGTGATCGCCCTTTCCCTCGCCGAGATCGCCGAAATCGTCGGCGGGCAGCCGCGCGACATACCGGACACCTCGGTCGTCGTCGACGGCCCGGTCGTCATCGACTCCCGGAAGGTGGAGCGGGGCAGCCTGTTCGCCGCCTTCGTCGGTGAGCAGGTCGACGGCCACGACTACGCCCCCGGCGCCGTCGCGGCCGGCGCCGTCGCGGTGCTGGCCACCCGCCCCGTAGGGGTGCCCGCGATCGTCGTCGACGACGTCGTGGCCGCGCTCGGCGCCCTCGCCCGCCACGTCGTCGTCGATCGCCTCGGGCTGCCCGTCGTCGCCCTCACCGGCTCCGCGGGCAAGACCTCCACCAAGGACCTCATCGCCCAGCTCATGGAGCGCATGGGGCCGACCGTCTACCCGGCGGGCAACCTCAACAACGAGATCGGCCTGCCGGTCACGGCACTCCGCGCCACCGAGGAGACCCAGCACCTGGTGCTGGAGATGGGCGCCCGCTACATCGGCGACATCCGCTACCTCACCGGCCTCGTCCCGCCCCGCATCGGACTCGTCCTCAACGTCGGGACCGCCCACATCGGCGAGTTCGGCGGCCGGGAGCAGATCGCCCAGGCCAAGGGCGAGATGGTCGAGTCGCTGCCCGAGGACGGAGTGGCCGTCCTCAACGCCGACGATCCGCTCGTACGTGCCATGTCCTCCCGCACGAAAGCGAGGGTCCTCCTCTTCGGAGAGGCGCCCGAAGCGGACGTACGGGGAGAGAACGTACGTCTCACAGCGGACGGACACCCCGCATTCAGCCTCCACACACCCACCGGGTGCAGCGAGGTGACCATGCGCCTGTACGGTGAGCACCACGTGTCGAACGCGCTCGCCGCAGCCGCCGTCGCCCATGAGTTGGGCATGCCCGTACAGGAGATCGCCGAGGTGCTCTCCGAGGCGGGCACCCTCTCCCGCTGGCGCATGGAGGTCACCGAGCGTCCGGACGGTGTGACGGTCGTCAACGACGCCTACAACGCGAACCCCGAATCCATGAGAGCCGCACTCCGTGCGCTGGCCGCCATGGGCAGGGGCCGGCGGACCTGGGCGGTGCTCGGTCAGATGGCCGAGCTCGGTGACGAGTCGCTCTCCGAGCACGACGCGGTCGGACGGCTTGCCGTCCGGCTCAACGTCAGCAAGCTCGTCGCGGTCGGGGGAATCGAAGCCTCCTGGCTGCAACTGGGCGCTTACAACGAGGGTTCGTGGGGTGAGGAGTCGGTGCACGTGTCCGACGCACAGGCGGCCGTCGACCTGTTGCGCAGTGAACTGCGCCCGGGAGACGTCGTGCTGGTGAAGGCGTCCCGGTCGGTCGGCCTGGAGCTGGTTGCCCAGGCACTGCTGGAGAACGCGACCGAGGGCGAGGTCACCGGCCGATGAGGCAGATCCTCTTCGCGGGGGCCATAGGGCTCTTCCTGACCCTGGTCGGTACCCCGCTGCTCATCAAGCTGCTGGCCCGCAAGGGATACGGCCAGTTCATCCGGGACGACGGCCCGCGCACGCACGGCAGCAAGAAGGGCACGCCCACGATGGGCGGCATCGCCTTCATCCTGGCGACGATCATCGCGTACGTCCTGGCGAAGGTCATCACGGGCGAGGACATGCGGTTCTCCGGTGTCCTCGTGCTCTTCCTGATGGCGGGGATGGGGCTCGTCGGCTTCCTGGACGACTACATCAAGATCGTCAAGCAGCGTTCGCTCGGCCTGCGGGCCAAGGCGAAGATGGCCGGCCAGCTGATCGTCGGCATCGCGTTCGCGGTGCTCTCGCTCCAGTTCGCCGACATCCACGGCAACACCCCGGCCTCCACCCGGCTCTCGTTCGTCGAGGACTTCGGGTGGTCGATCGGACCGGTGCTGTTCGTCGTCTGGGCGCTGTTCATGATTCTCGCCATGTCCAACGGCGTGAACCTGACGGACGGTCTGGACGGCCTGGCCACCGGCGCGTCGGTGATGGTCTTCGGCGCGTACACCTTCATCGGACTGTGGCAGTTCCAGGAGTCGTGCGCCAACGCGATGGAACTCACCAACCCCAGCGCCTGTTTCGAAGTGCGCGACCCACTCGACCTGGCGGTCGTCGCCTCGGCGCTGATGGGTTCCTGCTTCGGCTTCCTGTGGTGGAACACCTCGCCGGCCAAGATCTTCATGGGTGACACCGGTTCGCTCGCGCTCGGCGGCGCCCTCGCGGGTCTCGCCATCTGCTCGCGCACCGAGTTCCTGATCGCCGTGCTCGGCGGTCTCTTCGTGATGATCACGATGTCCGTGGTCATCCAGGTCGGTTCCTTCAAGATGACCGGCAAGCGGGTCTTCCGGATGGCGCCGCTCCAGCACCACTTCGAACTCAAGGGGTGGTCCGAGGTCCTGGTGGTGGTCCGGTTCTGGATCATCCAGGGCATGTGCGTCATCGTCGGTCTCGGACTCTTCTACGCGGGATGGGCAGCCAAGAAGTGAGCAACGCGCACCAGGGGGACGGGACCGACTGGCGGGGGAAGCACGTCACCGTCGCCGGACTCGGGATCAGCGGGATTCCCGCCGCCCGCGCCCTGCACGGACTCGGGGCGCTGGTCACCGTCGTCAACGACGGCGACGACGAGCGCTCCCGCGCCCAGGCCGCCGGCCTGGAGGCGGAGGGCATCACCGTGCGCCTCGGCGACGGCGACACCCTGCCCGGCTCCACCGAGCTGATCGTCACCGCCCCGGGCTGGAAGCCCGACAAGCCGCTCTTCCTCGCGGCCGCCGCGGCCGGCGTCCCCGTCTGGGGCGACGTCGAACTCGCCTGGCGGCTGCGGGGAGTCAAGGGCGGTGAGCCCGCCCCCTGGCTCGCGGTCACCGGCACCAACGGCAAGACCACGACCGTACGCATGCTCGCCTCCATCCTGGAGGCCGCCGGGCTGCGCACCGCGGCCGTCGGCAACATCGGCGTCTCCCTGCTGGACGCGGTCCTCGGCGAGGAGACGTACGACGTGCTCGCCGTCGAACTCTCCAGCTACCAGCTGCACTGGGCGCCCTCGGTGCGCGCCCACTCCGCGACCGTGCTCAACCTGGCCCCGGACCACCTCGACTGGCACGGCTCCATGGAGGCGTACGCCGCCGACAAGGGCCGGATCTACGAGGGCAACACGGTGGCCTGCGTCTACAACGCGGCCGACCCCGCCACCGAGGAACTGGTGCGCGAGGCCGACGTGGAGGAGGGCTGCCGGGCGATCGGCTTCACCCTCGGAACCCCCGGCCCCTCCCAGCTCGGCGTCGTCGACGGCATCCTGGTGGACCGGGCGTTCGTCACCAACCGGCAGAAGCAGGCCCAGGAGCTGGCCGAGGTCGCCGACGTCGACCCGCCCGCCCCGCACAACATCGCCAACGCGCTCGCCGCCGCCGCGCTGGCCCGCGCCTTCGGCGTGAAGCCCGCCGCGGTCCGCGACGGACTGCGCGCCTTCCGCCCCGACCCGCACCGCATCGAGCACGTGGCGGACGTCGACGGCGTCGCCTACGTGGACGACTCCAAGGCCACCAACACCCACGCCACCGAAGCCTCCCTCGCCGCCTACGAGCCGATCGTCTGGATCGCCGGCGGTCTCGCCAAGGGAGCCACCTTCGACGAGCTGGTCGGCGGCGCCGCGAAGCGCCTGCGGGGGGTGGTCCTCATCGGCCGCGACCGGGCCCTCATCCGCGAAGCCCTGACGCGACACGCCCCCGAGGTACCGGTGGTCGACCTGGACCGGACCGACACTGGGGCCATGTCCGAGGCGGTCGCCGAGGCCGCACGGCTCGCCCGTCCGGGCGACACCGTGCTGCTGGCCCCGGCCTGCGCCTCGATGGACATGTTCGCCAACTACAACGAGCGGGGCGAGGCGTTCGCGGACGCGGTCCGCGCACTCGCCGACGACGGCGTCTGACAGGACCGGCCCCCGGGCCGTGCCTTCCCCGGGGACAATGTGCCCGGGGGACGGTACGGCCCGGGGGCCGGGCCACCGGACTGTCGCCGCCCCGGGCACGATCAGCGGAGGGGACAGCGACTATGCCGGCCGATGAGGGTCCCGACGCCCTGGGACGGGCCCGTGCACGGGCGCACGCGGCGAGGACCGGCCCCTTCCGTACCCGGCCGTTCGCCCGGCCCGCCCTGTCCGGTTCACCGGGCTCAGGGGTACCCACGCACCCCGGAACGGCCCTTCGGGGGCGGCTCGCCGCCGGTTCCGGCAGCCGGCCCGGGCCGCCGCGCCCCCCGGGCCGCTCCGCCCCCGCTCCCCGCGACCCGCGCGGCGGCGGGGTGCGCCGGGCCTACGAGCAGGCGCTGCGGGCCTGGGACCGCCCTCTGACCGCGTACTACGTCATCCTCGGCTCCAGCCTGCTGATCACGGTCCTGGGCCTCGTGATGGTCTACAGCGCCTCCATGATCAAGGCACTGGAACTCGCCAAGCCGAGTACCTACTTCTTCCGCAAGCAGTTCCTGGCCGCCGTCATCGGGGCCGGGCTGATGCTGCTGGCCGCCCGCATGCCGGTCAAGCTCCACCGCGCGCTCGCCTACCCGATGCTGCTCGGCACCGTCTTCCTGATGGCCCTGGTCCAGGTCCCCGGCATAGGGATGTCGGTCAACGGCAACCAGAACTGGCTCTACATCGGCGGACCGTTCCAGCTCCAGCCCAGCGAGTTCGGCAAGCTGGCCCTCGTGCTCTGGGGCGCCGACCTGCTCGCCCGCAAACAGGACAAGCGGCTGCTCACCCAGTGGAAACACATGCTGGTCCCGCTGATCCCCGTCGCCTTCATGCTGCTCGGCCTGATCATGCTCGGCGGCGACATGGGCACCGCGATCATCCTCACCGCGATCCTCTTCGGCCTGCTCTGGCTCGCCGGAGCGCCGACCAGGCTCTTCGTCGGCGTCCTCGGTTTCGCCGGGGCCATCGCCGTCCTGCTGATCAAGACCAACCCGAACCGCATGTCCCGGCTGGCCTGCGTGGGCGTCAGCGAACCCGACGCCGCGGGCGGCTGCTGGCAGGCCGCGCACGGAATCTACGCTCTCGCGTCCGGTGGCTGGTTCGGATCGGGGCTGGGTGCGAGCGTGGAGAAATGGGGACAACTCCCAGAACCCCACACCGACTTCATCTTCGCCATCACCGGCGAGGAACTGGGGCTGGCGGGGACTCTGTCGGTGCTCGCCCTCTTCGCGGCTCTAGGCTATGCGGGTATCCGCGTGGCCGGACGCACGGAGGACCCCTTCGTGAGGTACGCCGCGGGAGGCGTGACGACGTGGATCACCGCGCAAGCCGTGATCAACATCGGTGCGGTGCTCGGCCTGCTGCCGATCGCCGGAGTCCCGCTCCCGCTGTTCTCCTACGGAGGGTCGGCCCTGCTGCCGACCATGTTCGCGGTCGGCTTGATGATCGCCTTCGCGCGGGACGAGACCGGCGCGAAAGCGGCCCTGGCCATGCGGAGGCCCGGGGTGAGATGGAAGACGATGAGACGGCGCGTCAAGAAGCGTCCGTCCGGAGAGCGGTGAATTTCGGTGCATGTCGTACTCGCCGGCGGGGGGACCGCCGGCCACATCGAGCCCGCGCTTGCCCTCGCAGACGCCCTGCGGAGGCAGGACCCGACCGTGGGCATCACCGCCCTCGGCACGGAACGCGGCCTGGAGACCAGGCTCGTACCCGAGCGGGGGTACGACCTGGCGCTCATCCCGGCCGTGCCGCTGCCCCGTAAGCCCACACCGGAGCTGATCACCGTCCCGGGCCGGCTGCGCGGCACCATCAAGGCCGCCGAGCAGATCCTGGAACGCACCAAGGCGGACTGCGTGGTCGGCTTCGGCGGCTACGTCGCGCTGCCCGGCTACCTCGCCGCCAAGCGCGCCGGAGTGCCCATCGTCGTCCACGAGGCCAACGCGCGCCCCGGCCTGGCCAACAAGATCGGCTCCCGGTACGCCCACGGCGTCGCCGTCTCCACCCCCGACAGCAAGCTGCGCGGCGCCCGCTACATCGGCATCCCGCTGCGCCGCACCATCGCCACCCTGGACCGGGCCCGGGTGCGCCCGGAGGCGCGCGCGGCCTTCGGGCTCGACCCCAACCTGCCCACCCTGCTGGTCTCCGGCGGTTCGCAGGGAGCCCGCCACCTCAACGAGGTGGTCCAGCGGGTCGCGCCACTGCTCCAGCGGTCGGGCATCCAGATCCTGCACGTGGTCGGCCCGAAGAACGAATTGCCGCGTATCGACAACATGCCCGGTATGCCGCCCTACATCCCGGTACCGTACGTGGACCGGATGGACCTCGCGTACGCCGCGGCCGACATGATGCTCTGCCGCGCGGGCGCGATGACCGTGGCCGAGCTCTCGGCCGTCGGGCTGCCCGCCGCGTACGTACCGCTGCCGATCGGCAACGGCGAACAGCGGCTCAACGCCCAGCCGGTGGTCAACGCCGGCGGCGGTCTGCTGGTCGACGACGCGGCCCTCACCCCCGAGTGGGTGCAGGCCCATGTCCTCCCGGTGCTGTCCGATCCGCACCGGCTGTATGAAATGTCCCGCGCCGCCGCGGAGTTCGGCCGGCGCGACGCCGACGACCTGCTCGTCGGCATGGTGTACGAGGCGATTGCCGCACGCCGCCAGGCGTGAGGCGGGGCGGGTCCGGGGTGTCGCGCCCCGGACCCGGCGAAGGAGCGAGCGTGGCCGGACCGACGACCGCCCAGCGCGGTTCAGGGAAGCAGGCGGACACCCCGGCGCGCGCGCCGCACGCCGGTCCCGGAGGCGGTGCGCCCGGCCGCCGCAGGGCGGTGGTCCTCGGCGCGGCCGGGGCCGCCCTGCTCGCCGGGGGCGTGGCGTGGGCGCTCTGGGGCTCCTCCTGGCTCCGGCTGGAGGACGTCGGGGTGAGCGGGACCGACGTCCTCTCCCGGGCGGAGGTGGAGGCGGCGGCGTCGGCTCCGGTCGGCTCGCCGCTGGTCTCCGTGGACACCGATTCCCTGGAGCGCCGGTTGCGGCGGAAACTCCCCCGCATCGACACCGTGGACGTGACGCGTTCCTGGCCGCACGGAATCGACATCGAGGTGACGGAGCGAAAGCCGGTCCTTCTGCTGAAAAAGGGCGCAAACTTCACCGAAGTGGACGCCGGGGGTGTGCGGTTCGCGACGGTGGACAAAGCGCCTGAAAAGGTTCCGTTGCTGGAATTGTCGCCCGAACCTTCCGCGAGTCTGCGCCGTTTCGGCGGTGACCGTCTGTTGCGGGAAGCGGTCGAAGTCGCCGGCGACCTCCCCGCCGCCGTCGCGCGGGACACCGAGGTGGTGCGGGTGACCTCGTACGATGCGATCTCGCTGAAGCTGACGGGGGGACGGGAAGTGATCTGGGGCAGTGGTGAACAGGGCGCGGTGAAGGCGAAAGTCCTCACCGCGCTGATGAAAGCGGCACCCAAAGCAGGACACTTCGACGTGAGTGCGCCCACCGCTCCGGCATCTTCGGAGAGTTGACGGGTATTTGGCCTGACCAGCACCCTGGTTGGTCATCGCTACGGGTGATCACATAGGGTGAAAAGAAAAACGGGAGGTTCGGCGTGTTCGTTGAACGTGCGCCACTTGTCGACTTAGTGTCCTGTTCGGAAGAGTCCAAGAAGCAGACACACTGGTAACCCTAAACTTCAGCGTTAGGGTTTGGGTCGGCGTTCGGACCGTCCCCATCGACATCCGTCGTCGCGGCGGGCCACCGCAGAGCGACGACACGTAAATCGAGGCGAGAGGCCTTCGACGTGGCAGCACCGCAGAACTACCTCGCAGTCATCAAGGTCATCGGTGTCGGCGGCGGTGGTGTCAATGCCATCAACCGAATGATCGAGGTCGGTCTCAAGGGCGTCGAGTTCATCGCGATCAACACGGACGCGCAAGCCCTGTTGATGAGCGACGCCGACGTCAAGCTCGACGTCGGCCGCGAACTCACCCGGGGACTCGGCGCCGGAGCCAACCCGGCAGTCGGTCGCAAGGCGGCAGAGGACCACCGTGAAGAGATCGAGGAGGTCCTCAAGGGGGCCGACATGGTCTTCGTCACCGCAGGAGAGGGCGGCGGCACCGGCACCGGTGGCGCACCCGTCGTGGCCAACATCGCCCGTTCACTGGGCGCCCTGACGATCGGTGTGGTCACCCGCCCGTTCACCTTCGAGGGCCGCCGGCGCGCGAACCAGGCGGAGGACGGCATCGCCGAGCTCCGCGAAGAGGTCGACACCCTCATCGTCATCCCCAACGACCGGCTGCTGTCCATCTCGGACCGCCAGGTGAGCGTGCTCGACGCGTTCAAGTCGGCCGACCAGGTACTGCTCTCGGGTGTCCAGGGCATCACCGACCTCATCACCACCCCCGGCCTCATCAACCTCGACTTCGCCGACGTCAAGTCGGTCATGTCCGAGGCGGGTTCGGCGCTCATGGGCATCGGCTCGGCCCGCGGCGACGACCGCGCGGTGGCGGCGGCGGAGATGGCGATCTCCTCGCCCCTCCTGGAGGCGTCCATCGACGGCGCCCGCGGCGTGCTGCTCTCCATCTCCGGCGGCAGCGACCTCGGTCTCTTCGAGATCAACGAGGCCGCCCAGCTGGTGAGCGAGGCGGCGCACCCGGAGGCGAACATCATCTTCGGCGCGGTCATCGACGACGCGCTGGGCGACGAGGTGCGGGTCACCGTGATCGCTGCGGGCTTCGATGGCGGTCAGCCGCCGGCCCGCCGCGAGAACGTGATCGGCGCCGGTGCCACCAAGCGCGAGGAGCCCGCCCCGCCGGCCCGGCCCGAGCCGGTCCGCCACTCGGCCGGACTCGGTTCCGTACCGGTCCGCGAAGAGGCCCCGGCCCCGGTCGAGCCCGTACCGGTCGCGAACGACGGCTCGCTGCCGCCGGTGGCCCCGCCGCACGTTCCGACGGCCCGTCCCTACCAGGACACCCAGGCCGAAGAGCTGGACGTACCGGACTTCCTGAAGTGATAGACCGGCACCACGCGGGACCCGCGAGCACCGCGGGTCCCGCCGTCACATCGGTACTCGCGGCGGACCCGTCCGGTGGCGCCCGTGCCCACTTCGCCTTCACCGACCGGTGGGGCGGGGTGAGCACCGCCCCGTACGGGTCGCTGAACCTCGGCGGCGCGGTCGGAGACGACCCCGCCGCCGTGGTCGCGAACAGGGCGCGCGCCGCCGGTGAGCTCGGGTTGGACCCGGCGCGGGTCGTCTGGATGAACCAGGTGCACGGCCGCGAGGTCGCCGTGGTCGACGGGCCCTGGGGCCCGGACCGGGAGATCCCGGCGGTGGACGCGCTGGTGACCGCGCGTCGGGCGCTGCCGCTCGCCGTGCTCACCGCGGACTGCGTCCCGGTCCTGCTGGCCGACCCGGTCGCCGGAGTCGTCTCGGCGGCACACGCCGGCCGCCCCGGCCTCGTCGCCGGAGTCGTCCCCGCCGCGGTGGAGGCGATGCTCGCCCTCGGTGCCGAAGCCTCCCGGATCGTCGCCCGCACCGGACCGGCGGTCTGCGGCGGTTGCTACGAGGTGCCGGCCGCGATGCGGGACGAGGTCGCCGAGGCCGTACCCGCGGCACGGGCCGAGACCCGGTGGGGTACCCCGGCGGTGGACGTCGTCGCCGGGGTCCACTCCCAGCTCGCCGCGCTCGGGGTGCGCGACGTGCGGCGTTCGCCGTTCTGCACGCGGGAGTCGGACGACCACTTCTCGTACCGGCGCGACCGCACCACCGGACGGCTCGCCGGATACGTCTGGGTGGACGGACCCCTCGAAGGGCACGTCGAGGGCGACCGGGGCGACCAGGACCACGAGGACAGGGCATGACGGACCGCAGCAAGGAACTCGCCGACAACCTGGCGCGGGTGGAGGAACGTATCGCCTCCGCCTGTTCCGCGGCCGGCCGGTCGCGGGACGAGGTCACCCTGATCGTGGTCACCAAGACCTATCCGGCGAGCGACGTGCGGATCCTGCACGGACTCGGTGTGCGTCAGGTGGCCGAGAACCGGGACCAGGACGCCGCCCCCAAGGCCGCGGACTGTTCGGATCTGTCGCTCACTTGGCACTTCGTCGGTCAACTTCAGACCAACAAGGTTCGTTCGGTGACGCGTTATGCCGATGTGGTGCAGTCGATCGACCGGATCAAGTTGGTTTCCGCTCTCTCCACGGCTGCGGCCGGTGAGCGGGAGAGTGAACTCGGCTGCTTGATCCAGGTCGCCCTCGACGCCGGGAACGGCGGACGCGGCGAGCGGGGCGGGGTCGCCCCCGAGGGCGTGGAGGCGCTGGCCGCCGCGGTGGCGGCGGCACCGGGGCTCCGGCTCGACGGTCTGATGACGGTCGCGCCGCTCGCCGGCCCCTATGCCGGACGCCAACGGGCCGCCTTCGAGCGGCTGATGGAAATCTCATCCCGGCTGCGCACGGACCATCCGGCTGCGAACATGGTCTCCGCGGGGATGAGTTCGGACCTCGAGGACGCCGTAGCGGCCGGAGCGACACATGTACGCGTCGGTACTGCGGTACTCGGAGTCCGACCCCGGCTCGGGTAACGTCGCGAAGCAGGTCGGACCACAGCAGAAAATATGGTCATTCCCGCTCAATACGGGGCAGACCACCGTGGATCGCTGGCACTTGGTGACGATTGCCGATCCACCACAGAGCGGAGGACTCGGAGCATGGCCGGCGCGATGCGCAAGATGGCGGTCTACCTCGGCCTCGTGGAGGACGATGGGTACGACGGTCCGGGGTTCGACCCCGACGATGAATTCGAACCCGAGCCGGAGCCCGAGCGGGACCGGCGCAGGCACCAGCCCGCGCATCAGGTGGAGCGGGAGCGCGAAAGGGACGAACCGGTACGAGTGGTGCAACCCCCCGCGCCGCGCGAGCCAGTTCAGCTCCCCGCCGAGAGTGTGCGACCCGCCCGGATCGCGCCCGTGGCATCCATCACACCTGAACGCCCCAACCTGGAGAAGAACGCACCCGTGATCATGCCCAAGGTCGTCTCCGAGCGGGAGCCGTACCGCATCACCACGTTGCACCCCCGGACCTACAACGAGGCCCGTACCATCGGGGAACACTTCCGTGAGGGCACTCCGGTGATCATGAATCTCACGGAGATGGACGACACGGACGCAAAGCGACTTGTCGACTTTGCCGCGGGACTCGTCTTCGGACTTCATGGCAGCATTGAGCGCGTGACGCAGAAGGTGTTCCTGTTGTCGCCTGCTAACGTCGATGTCACGGCGGAGGACAAGGCCCGTATTGCAGAGGGCGGGTTCTTCAACCAGAGCTGAGAACGCGACACGGGAACAACCCGGCCGAGAGGCCGGAGCTACGAGAACCAGGGGAGGGAAGCGCGGTCATGGGCGTCGCACTCGAAGTGGTCAGCGTCGCGCTGAAGTGCTTCCTCGTCGTGCTGATCTTCCGGCTGGTCATGGACTACGTCTTCCAGTTCGCGCGTTCATGGGAGCCGGGCAAGCCGATGGTGGTGGTTCTCGAGGCCACTTACACGGCCACCGATCCACCGCTCAAGCTCCTGCGGCGGTTGATTCCGCCGCTGCGTCTCGGGGGCGTGGCGCTCGACCTGTCCTTCTTCGTTCTGATGATCATCGTCTACATCCTGATCGAGCTGCTCCAGTGGCTTGCGAGCAGCGTGTGAACGATACGGTCCTGCCGACTGCCGACGACTACGTAGAGGTGAAGAAGAGATGCCGCTGACCCCCGAGGACGTGCGGAACAAGCAGTTCACGACCGTCCGCCTCCGAGAAGGCTATGACGAGGACGAGGTCGATGCCTTCCTCGACGAGGTCGAATCCGAGCTGACGCGACTGCTCCGCGAGAACGAGGACCTGCGCGCCAAGCTGGCCGCCGCGACGCGTGCCGCCGCGCAGAACCAGCAGCAGCAGGCCATGCGCAAGCCCCCGGAGCAGCAGCAGGAGAGGCCCGGGGCTCCCGTGCCCGCCGCCATATCGGGTCCGCCGGTCCAGCAGCAGCCCCCGCAGATGGGTCCGCCGCAGCTGCCCGCCGGTCCCAGCGGCCATGGCCCCCAGCAGGGTCAGCACGGCCCCGGTCCGCAGGGCCAGCACGGCCCCGGCCCGATGCAGGGCGGCCCCATGGGCGGCGCCATGGGTGGTCCCATGGGCGGTCCCATGGGTCACGCTCCCCAGCAGATGCAGCAGCAGATGCAGCCCATGCAGCAGATGCAGCAGCCGATGCAGCAGATGCAGCAGCAGGGACCCGGTGGCGACAGCGCCGCCCGTGTCCTCTCGCTGGCGCAGCAGACCGCCGACCAGGCGATCGCGGAGGCCCGTTCCGAGGCCAACAAGATCGTCGGTGAGGCGCGCAGCCGTGCCGAGGGTCTGGAGCGCGACGCGCGGGCGAAGGCCGACGCGCTGGAGCGGGACGCGCAGGAGAAGCACCGCGTGGCGATGGGCTCGCTGGAGTCGGCCCGCGCGACGCTGGAGCGCAAGGTCGAGGACCTGCGTGGCTTCGAGCGCGAGTACCGCACCCGCCTGAAGTCGTACCTGGAGAGCCAGCTGCGTCAGCTGGAGACCCAGGCCGACGACTCGCTGGCTCCGCCGCGGAGCCCCGCGGCCGCCTCGCTGCCGCCGTCGCCCTCGCTGGCTCCGGCCGGTGCCGGTGCGATGGGCCACGGCATGGGCGCCGGCAACCACGGCGGCCCGTCGATGGGTGGCAACCCGTCCATGGGTCCCGGACCGTCCTTCGGTGGGCAGCAGCAGATGTCGCCCGCGATGACGCAGCCGATGGCACCGGTACGGCCGCAGGCGCCGCAGCCGATGCAGCAGGCTCCGTCGCCGATGCGCGGGTTCCTCATCGACGAGGACGACAACTGACCGGCTCGCGCTCTCTGAGCGCGTAGCCGTCGGCAGGCTGAGGGCCGGGCCCCGGGGATCTCCCCGGGGCCCGGCCCTTTTCCGTGCGCCCCTGCCGGCGGCCTTCCGGAGCCCGCAGGGGCGCCCGGAGAGGTGCGAATCAACTCAGATACGCATGAATCACCCTGTAGTGGAACGAAGTTTCCGGTATCGCCCGAGCGCTCCCGGGAACGCCGAAGGCCCGGCGGGAGTCCCGCCGGGCCTTCGGTCGACCGGTGCCCCGTGGAGCCGAGGGGCGGCCGGTCAGTGCTTGCGGAGGCGGAAGCGCAGGTCCAGGCCCTCGTCCTCGAACGGGGTGCCGTACGAGTCGTCCGCGTCGCCCCGGGCGTAGTCCAGGGCGAGCACCTCGTCCGCGATCAGCGGGGCGTGCTCGGTGAGCGCCTCCACCGTGGCGGCCGAGTCGGAGGTCCAGCGCACCGCGATCCGGTCCGCCACGTCCAGGCCGCTGTTCTTGCGGGCCTCCTGGATCAGCCGGATCGCGTCACGGGCGAGGCCCGCGCGGCGCAGCTCCGGGGTGATCTCCAGGTCCAGGGCGACCGTGGCGCCCGAGTCGGACGCCACCGACCAGCCCTCGCGCGGGGTCTCCGTGATGATGACCTCGTCCGGCGTCAGCGAGACCGTCTCGCCGTCCACCTCCACCGATGCGGTCCCCTCGCGCAGCGCCTGCGAGAGCGCGGCGGCCTCGGCGTTCGCGACCGCCTTCGCGACCGCCTGCACGCCCTTGCCGAAACGCTTGCCCAGCGCGCGGAAGTTGGCCTTCGCCGTGGTGTCGACCAGCGAGCCGCCCACCTCGGAGAGCGAGGCCAGCGAGGAGACGTTCAGCTCCTCGGTGATCTGCGCGTGCAGATCGGCGGAGAGCGCCTCGAAGCCGGCCGCCGCGACCAGCGCGCGGGAGAGCGGCTGGCGGGTCTTCACGCCCGACTCGGCGCGGGTCGCCCGGCCGAGCTCCACCAGCCGGCGCACCAGCGCCATCTGCGTGGAGAGTTCGGGGTCGACCGCCGAGGCGTCGGCCACCGGCCACGAGGAGAGGTGCACCGACTCGGGGGCGTCCGGGGTCACCGGAACCACCAGGTCCTGCCAGACCCGCTCGGTGATGAACGGAGTCAGCGGGGCCATCAGCCGGGTCACCGTCTCGACGACCTCGTGCAGCGTGCGCAGCGCCGCCTTGTCGCCCTGCCAGAAGCGGCGGCGCGAGCGGCGGACGTACCAGTTGGAGAGGTCGTCGACGAACGAGGAGAGCAGCTTGCCCGCCCGCTGGGTGTCGAAGCCGTCCAGCGCGGTGGTCACCTGGCCCACCAGGGCGTTGAGTTCACTCAGCAGCCAGCGGTCCAGGACCGTGCGGTCCGCCGGTGCCGGGTCGGCCGCCGACGGCGCCCACGCGGACGTACGGGCGTACAGCGCCTGGAAGGCGACCGTGTTCCAGTACGTCAGGAGCGTCTTGCGGACGACCTCCTGGATGGTGCCGTGACCCACACGCCGGGCCGCCCACGGGGAACCGCCCGCGGCCATGAACCAGCGCACCGCGTCGGCGCCGTGCTGGTCCATCAGCGGGATCGGGTCGAGGGTGTTGCCCAGGTGCTTGGACATCTTCCGGCCGTCCTCGGCGAGGATGTGGCCGAGGCAGACCACGTTCTCGTAGGAGGACTGGTCGAAGACGAGGGTGCCGACCGCCATCAGCGTGTAGAACCAGCCACGCGTCTGGTCGATGGCCTCCGAGATGAACTGCGCCGGGTAGCGGCTCTCGAAGACCTCCTTGTTCTTGTACGGGTAGCCCCACTGCGCGAACGGCATCGAACCCGAGTCGTACCAGGCGTCGATGACCTCGGGGACGCGGTACGCCTCCAACTGGCAGTTGTCCTCGGTGCAGGTGAACGTGATCGCGTCGACGAACGGCCGGTGCGGGTCGAGGCCCGACTGGTCGCTGCCGGTCAGCTCCGACAGTTCGGCGCGCGAACCGACGCAGGTGAGGTGGCCGTCCTCGCAGCGCCAGATCGGCAGCGGGGTGCCCCAGTAGCGGTTGCGGGAGAGCGCCCAGTCGACGTTGTTGTGCAGCCAGTCGCCGAAGCGGCCGTTCTTCACCGAGTCCGGGAACCAGTTGGTCTTCTCGTTCTCCGCGAGGAGGCGGTCCTTGACGGCGGTGGTGCGGATGTACCAGGACGGCTGCGCGTAGTAGAGCAGCGCGGTGTGGCAGCGCCAGCAGTGCGGGTAGCTGTGCTCGTACGGGACGTGGCGGAAGAGCTTGCCCCGGGCGGCGAGGTCCTCGGTGAGCGCCTCGTCCGCCTTCTTGAAGAAGACCCCGCCGACCAGCGGCAGGTCCTCCTCGAAGGTGCCGTCCGGGCGCACCGGGTTGACCACCGGCAGACCGTACGCCTTGCAGACCAGGAGGTCGTCGGCGCCGAACGCGGGGGACTGGTGGACCAGACCCGTACCGTCCTCGGTGGTGACGTACTCGGCGTTGACGACGTAGTGCGCCTCGGCGGGGAACTCGACCAGGTCGAAGGGGCGCTCGTAGGTCCAGCGCTCCATCTCCCGGCCGGTGAAGGACTCGCCGGTGAGCTCCCAGCCCTCGCCGAGCGCCTTCTCCACCAGCGGGCGCGCCACGACGAGACGCTCCTCGCCGTTCGTCGCCACGACGTACTCCACCTCGGGGTGGGCGGCGACGGCGGTGTTGGAGACCAGCGTCCACGGGGTGGTCGTCCAGACCAGCAGCGACGCCCGGCCGGCCAGCGGGCCGGAGGTCAGCGGGAAGCGGACGAAGACCGACGGGTCGACGACCGTCTCGTACCCCTGCGCCAGTTCGTGGTCGGAGAGGCCTGTGCCGCAGCGGGGGCACCAGGGAGCGACGCGGTGGGACTGGACCAGCAGGTCCTTGTCGAAGATCTTCTTCAGCGACCACCAGACCGAGTCGACGTACTCCGGGTCCATCGTCCGGTACGCGTCGTCCATGTCGACCCAGTACCCCATGCGGGTCGTCAGGTCGGAGAAGGCGTCGGTGTGGCGGGTCACGGACTCGCGGCACTTGGCGTTGAACTCGGCGATGCCGTACGCCTCGATGTCCTTCTTGCCGTTGAAGCCCAGCTCCTTCTCGACCGCGAGCTCCACGGGCAGACCGTGGCAGTCCCAGCCGGCCTTCCGGCCGACGTGGTAGCCCTGCATCGTGCGGAAGCGCGGAAAGACGTCCTTGAAGACGCGGGCTTCGATGTGGTGGGCGCCGGGCATGCCGTTGGCGGTCGGCGGGCCCTCGTAGAAGACCCACTCGGGGCGGCCCTCGGACTGTTCGAGGCTCTTGGCGAAGACCTTGCCGTCGCGCCAGAAGTCGAGCACGGTGTGCTCCAGCGCGGGCAGGTCGACCTGAGCGGGGACCGGGCGGTACTGCGGCGATGTCATGTTCGGGTTTCCTCCGGCGGATGTCTTCCCACTTCCGTCGGAGGGACGAGAGCGCTGGGCTCCCGCGGTACCACCCTCCTTGGCCCGGGCGCATGCCCTGGCCCCCTCATTGGGGTGCGATGCCGGGTCTACTTGCCTGCCTGCGGCGTTCTTCCGGCGGCTCCGGGGTGATCTTCACGACGCGCTCGCCCCCGGGCTTCCACCGACCCCGGGTCGCTCTGGGCTGCGTACGACGCTACTCGTCCCATCCATGCCTCTCGCTGCGCCCAGTGTACGGGGCCGGGGGCGGGGAGTCCGACCGGTTTTGCGCGGGGTCTCCCGCGCACGGGACGCTGACCCGAATGGCGCGTCGGGGGCCCGCGGAACCTCCGGCTCCGCCGCCCGGCGGAATACCCGGCGGGGAGCTGGGCACAACGGATGCAGGCGGGCCGTGACCGGGTACGGGGAGGGGTGGCAGGGCGGCGTGCCCCGTTGCCGCGGGTCATGGGTCGATTTATCGTCCCAGCACGATCCGCGAGCAGGATCACCCTAGGTGAAGGGGTCGCGCCCATGGTGGCGAAGAAGACCGTCGGACGGACGGCGTCAGCGGCATCCGCGAACGCCACTGACGAGCGGACGGGCGCCGGGAGCGGAAAGGACACCGGGGGCACCCGCGGCGCGGCGGAACCGGAGGCGGCCGCGGAGAAGCCCGCGAAGAAGGCCGCCGCGAAGAAGGCCGCCGCCAAGAAAACGGCCGCCAAGAAGACCGCCGCGAAGAAGACGGCTGCCGGGAAGACCCCCGCGAAGAAGAGCGCGGCCCGCACGAGCACGGCGAAGAAGGCCACATCAGCGGCCACGGAGGCGGCCGACGCCGCCCAGCAGACAGGAGAGCAGACGGTGGCAGCCAAGAAGACCGCGGCCAGGGCGGCGGGGGCAGGGTCCGGCGGACCGAGTGCGAGCGCGGTGCCCCAGGCACGCGTGGCGACCGCACCCGGGGAGCTGGCCGTCCGGCCGGGGGAGGACCCCTGGACGCCGGAGGAGGTCGCCGAGGCGCGGGCGGAGCTCACCGGCGAGGCCACCCGGCTCCGCACCGAGCTGGAGGCCTCCGGTGCGGCCCTCGCGGGGCTGATGCGCGACTCCGGCGACGGGGCGGGCGACGACGAGGCGGACACCGGCACCAAGAACATCACCCGCGAGCACGAGCTCTCGCTCGCCGCCCACGCCCAGGAGACGCTGGAGCAGACCGAACGCGCCCTGGCCCGCATGGACGCCGGGACCTACGGCCTCTGCGAGGTCTGCGGCAAACCCATCGGCAAGGCCCGCATGCAGGCGTTCCCCCGGGCCACCCTCTGCGTCGAGGACAAGCAGAAGCAGGAGAGACGCGGCTGACCGTCCGGGGCGCTCCGTGTCGTACCCTCGTCCTCAATCGGCACCAAGGCCGTGTCCGGTCGCCCCTGCCGGGCGGCCGGCGTGCGGTACCGGACACGACCCAGGTTGAGGATTCACGTGGCAGAGGCGGAGCGCACCATCGAAACGCCGGACATCCCCGACGCCGAGGGGGCCGGGGAGACCGGTTCCCAGGCGCCCGCCGACGGAGCCGTCGCGGACGGTGCAGGGGACACCGCGGCGGCCGGAGACACGGCCGCGCAGGGTGACGGCGCGACCGCCGTCACCGGCAAGGGCAGGCGGCGGCTCGTCGCGCTCTTCACCGTGGCCGTCGTGGCCTACCTCCTCGACCTGATCAGCAAGACGCTCGTCGTCGCGAAGCTGGAGCACCACGAGCCCGTCGAGATCATCGGCGACTGGCTGAAGCTGGAAGCCGTGCGCAACCCCGGTGCCGCGTTCAGCATGGGTGAGGCCTTCACGGTGGTCTTCACCGTCATCGCCGCGGCGGTGATCGTCGTCATCGTCCGGCTCGCCCGCAAGCTCCGCAGCCTGCCGTGGGCCATCGCCCTCGGCCTGCTCCTCGGAGGGGCGCTCGGCAACCTCACCGACCGCCTCTTCCGCGCGCCGGGCGTCTTCAAGGGCGCGGTGGTGGACTTCATCTCACCGGCGCACTTCGCGGTCTTCAACCTGGCCGACTCCGCGATCGTCTGCGGAGGCATCCTCATCGTGCTTCTCTCCTTCCGGGGACTGGACCCGGACGGCACCGTCCACAAGGACTGAGTCCGGCCCGGGAAGCTCGCCGGTCACAGCACCGGTGGCCGCAAGGCATACTCGATCAGGTGAGTACGCACCCCGAGATCCGAACCCTGCCCGTGCCCGACGGCCTGGAGGGCGAGCGCGTCGACGCCGCCATCTCCCGGATGTTCGGGTTCTCCCGCACCAAGGCCGCCGAGCTGGCCGCCGCCGGAAAGGTGCAGGTGGACGGTTCGGTGGCCGGGAAGTCCGACCGGGTCCAGGGCGGTGCCTGGATGGAGGTCGAGATGCCGCAGGCGGCTCCCCCGGTCCAGATCGTCGCCGAGCCCGTCGAGGGCATGGAGATCGTGCACGACGACGACGACATCGTCGTCATCGTGAAGCCCGTCGGCGTGGCCGCCCACCCCAGCCCCGGCTGGACCGGCACCACCGTCATCGGCGGCCTCGCCGCGGCCGGTTACCGTATCTCCACCTCGGGGGCCGCCGAGCGCCAGGGCATCGTGCACCGGCTCGACGTGGGCACCTCCGGGCTGATGGTGGTGGCCAAGTCGGAGCGCGCGTACACCCTGCTGAAGGCGCAGTTCCGCGACCGCGTCGTGGAGAAGAAGTACCACGCGCTGGTACAGGGCCACCCGGACCCGATGAGCGGCACCATCGACGCCCCCATCGGCCGCCACCCGAACCACGACTACAAGTGGGCCGTGATCCAGGAGGGCAAGCCCTCCGTGACGCACTACGACCTCATCGAGGCGTACCGTGCCGCGAGCCTGCTCGACATCAAGCTGGAGACGGGCCGCACGCACCAGATCCGCGTGCACATGTCCGCCCACCGCCACCCCTGCGTCGGCGACCTCACCTACGGCGCGGACCCCACCATGGCCAAGCGCCTCGGCCTGACCCGGCAGTGGCTGCACGCCGTCCGGCTCGGCTTCGAACACCCCTCGGACGGCAGCTGGGTCGAGTTCGCCAGCTCCTACCCGGCCGACCTGCAGAAGGCCCTCGACACGATCGCCGCGGAGAGCGAATGACCACCGGCACCACCCCGTACACCGCCCGGCGGACGCGCGACGAGGCGGACCGCGCGGCCTGCTTCCAGGTCCGCAAGGAGGTCTTCGTCGGCGAGCAGGGAGTGCCCGAGGACCTGGAGTACGACGCGTACGACCGGCCCGAGGCCACCACGGTGCACGTCATCGCGGTCTCCGAGGACGGCACGGCGCTCGGCACCGGCCGGCTGCTGCACGGCGAGGCGGCGGCCGGGAAGACCGGCGGCGACCTCACCGTCGGCTCGCTGGGCCGGCTCGCCGTCGCCGGGCAGGCCCGCGGCCTCGGCGTCGGGGCCGCACTGGTCCGCGCGATAGAGGACGAGGCGCGGGCGCTCGGACTGGCCGCCGTCGACCTGCACGCCCAGACCCACGCCCTCGGCTTCTACGAGCGCCTCGGCTACCAGGTGTACGGCCCCGAGTTCCAGGACGCCGGGATAGCGCACCGCGCCATGCGCCGCACCCTCGCGGAGCAGTAGCTTCCGTTCGCCCGTCGCACAGGGGGGTGTCACCGCACCTCGCGGACCCGGCGTGACAGGGTGGAGATCCCGCCCGGCCGCGCGCCGGGCGGGAACGCTGCATCCTGCGGAAGGCGTTCCACGTGGACCAGATGGCCCTGCTCCTGCTGCTCCTGCTGGGAGCCGTGATCACGGTGCCGGTGGGGGAGCGGCTGGGGCTGCCGGCCCCGGTGCTGATGACGCTCATCGGGGTGGGGATGGCCTTCCTCCCCTTCGTGCCCAACGTCGACATCCCGCCGGAGATCATCCTCCCCGCGCTGCTGCCGCCGCTGCTCTACGCCTCCGTGCAGCGCACCTCCTGGCGGCAGTTCGCGGCCAACAAACGACCGATCTTCCTGCTCGCGGTCGCCCTGGTCTTCGTGACGACGGCGGCGGTCGCGGCCGTCGCCGACGCCGTCGTGCCCGGACTGCCCCTCGCCGCCGCCGTGGCGCTCGGCGCGCTCGTCGCGCCGCCCGACCCGGTGGCCGCCACGGCCGTCGCCGGTTCGCTCGGGCTGCCGCGCCGGCTCGTCTCCATCCTGGAGGGCGAGGGCCTCTTCAACGACGTGACCGCGATCGTGCTCTACCACGTGGCCATCGCGGCGGCGGTGAGCGGCACCTTCTCGCTCCCCGAGGCCTTCGGGCTGCTGCTCCTGTCGGCAGCGGTCGCCGTGGCGGTCGGGTTCGCGCTCGGCTGGCTCACCATCAAGCTGATGGGACTCCTCGGGGACGCCACGCTCCAGGTCGGCCTCACGCTGCTCGTACCGTTCGTCGCCTATGTCCTGTCCGAGGAGCTGATGGGCTCCGGGGTCCTCGCGGTGCTCACCACCGCGCTCTTCCTCGCCGAGCACACCGCCGACGCGGACGACGTGCTGGGCCGGCTCACCGGGCGCACCTTCTGGAACATCGTCGACACCCTGGTCACCGGGATCGCCTTCGGGCTCATCGGGCTGGAACTCCACAACGTCTTCGGCACCGCCGACGGGCGGGAGTGGCGGATGGTGGGCTGGGGGCTCGCGATCGTCGCCGTGGTCATCGGCGTCCGGCTGCTCTGGCTGCTGCCCGCGACCTGGCTCGCCAAGAAGCTGCACACCCTGCGCGACGTGAGCGAGGAGATCCCGACCAGCTGGCGCGAGACCGTCGTCATGTGGTGGGCGGGGATGCGCGGGGTGGCGTCCGTCGCGCTGGCCCTCGCCGTCCCGCTGAAGACCGACGACGGCGAACCCTTCCCGGGCCGCGACGAGATCGTCTTCATCGCCTTCGCGGTCATCATGGCGACCCTGGTGTTCCAGGGGCTCACCCTGCCCTGGCTGGTGCGCAGGCTCGGCGTCCGGGCCGACACCGACGCCGAACGGGAGCTGGAGAAGCACCTCGCGATCCGTGCCGCCAAGGCCGCCCGGGCCCGGCTGAAGGAGATCCAGCAGGTCGAGGAGTTCCCCGAGGACGTGCTGGAGCGGCTCCAGCGCGCCGCCTACGACATCGGGGCGCGCATCAGCCCCGACATGGTGGACGACGAGCGGCGCGACGCGTACGCCCAGCGGGCGAAGCGGTTCAAGGAGGTCAGCCGAATCCAGCGGGAGCTGCTCTCCGCCGCCCGCCACGAGGTGCTCTCGGCCCGCAGCGAGACCGGCGCCGACCCCGAGGTGGTCGACCGGGTGCTGCGGTTCCTGGACGTGCGCAGCCTGCGCTGAGCGCGGCGCGGGCGCGCCCGGCGCAGGGCGGGGCCCGGAGCCGCCGTCTCAGCCGCGGCCGGTGTGCGGGGCCGCGTGCGGAGTCGGCTCCTTGCCGTTGCGGCGCACGGACGCGGCCGTACGGGAGGTCAGCTCCGGCCACTGGTCGCCCGCGGCCAGCGTGGCGGGGGCCGTGGCGACGCGGGGCAGGGCGTACGGATGGTGGTCCCGGAGCCAGGCGATCAGCTGCTCGCGCACCGCGCACCGGACCGTCCAGATGTCGTCCGCGTCCTTGGCGGTGACCACGGCCCGGACCTGGATGGTGCTCGGTGTGGTGTCCGTCACCGCGAGGGACCAGGTCCGGCCGTCCCAGGCCCCGCACTCGCCGAGGATGTCGCGCATCTTGTCCCGCATGGCGTCCATCGGCGCCGCGTGGTCCAGGTGGAAGTAGACCGTGCCGGTCATCTGGACCCCGCCGCGCGACCAGTTCTCGAACGGGCGGCTGGTGAAGTACGACACCGGCATGGTGATCCGGCGCTCGTCCCAGGTGCGTACGGCGAGGAAGGTCAGCGTGATCTCCTCCACCGTGCCCCACTCCCCGTCCACCACCACGGTGTCGCCGAGGCGCACCATGTCGCCGAAGGCGATCTGGAACCCGGCGAAGACGTTGCCGAGAGTGGACTGGGCGGCGACACCCGCGACGATGCCGAGCACACCGGCCGACGCCAGCATCGAGGTGCCGACGGTCTGCATCGCCGGGAAGGTGAGCAGCATCGCGGCGACCGCCACCGTCGTCACCACGGCGATGACCACCCGCTGGATCAGCGTCACCTGGGTGCGCACCCGCCGGACCCGGGCCGGATCGCGGGTGGAGGTGGCGTACCGGGCGTAACTGGACTCCACGACGGTTGCCGCCACCCGGACCACCAGCCAGGCCGAGGCGCCGATCAGGACCAGGCTCAGCACCTGGCCGATCGCCTCCCGGTGGTCGCGCACCAGCTCCAGGCGGAGATGGGCGAAGGTGCCGCGCAGCAGGCCCGCGCAGATCACCACCTGAAGGGGCGGCCGGCAGCGCCGCAGCAGCCCCCACAGGGGCGTGTCGGGGTGCCGGACGTCAGCCCGCCGCAGAGCCAGGTCCACCAGCCAGCCGGCCAGCAGGGTGACCGCCACCGAACCGCCGACGATCAGCAGCGGGCGCAGCACGTTCTCCATCCTCGTGTCCTCCGGGGTCAGGGTGGCAGCTGGCACCATGGGCGGCATGAACATCATGCTTTTCCACTCGACCTACGGGCTCCGGCCCGCGGTGCACGCCGCTGCCGACCGGCTCCGAGCAGCCGGCCATGAGGTGCGCGTGCCCGATCTGTTCGAGGGGCACACCTTTGAAACGCAGGCGGAGGCGGAGGCGTACCGGGAGGAGCTGGGCAAGGACGAGCTGCTCAAGCGGGCGGTACTGGCCGCCGCGCCCTACTCGGAGCAGGGCCTCGTCTACACGGGCTTCTCGCTGGGCGCCGCCGTGGCGCAGACCCTCGCCCTCGGTGACGAGAAGGCGCGCGGGCTGCTGCTCTTCCACGGCACCTCGGACCTCGCCGAGAACGCGAGCACGGACGAGCTCCCGGTCCAGCTGCACGTCGCCGACCCGGACCCCTCGGAGACGCACGACTGGCTGAACAGCTGGTACCTGGAGATGCGGCGGGCCGGGGCGGACGTGGAGATCTACCGCTACCCCGGCGCCGGACACCTCTTCACCGACGACGCGCTGCCCGACTACGACGAGAAGTCGGCCGAGCTGGCGTGGAAGGTCGCGCTGGGTTTCCTGGCGACCCTCTGACGCGCCGCGCCCCCGGACCACCGGCACGGCCCGGGGCCCGGGGGCGGGCGGAGGGGCGGCTCAGCCGCGGTAGGCGGTCCAGCTGTCGCTCATCCGCTGCACCTGGCCAGGGGTGAACTGGTACATGCAGGAGTCGTACGTGTAGTCCATGAAGTTGTGGATCGGGTCGACCCCGGTCTTGTTGGTGCAGGTGTCCCGCCCGGTGGGGCACTCGTACGCCTCGGTCTTCTCGGCCGGGGTGTCGGCGACGTAGTCGCCGTTTCCGTTGCAGCCGCCCTGGAAGGTGTGGTAGAGCCCCATCCAGTGGCCGACCTCGTGGGTGGCGGTGTCGCCCTCGTCGTAGTTGGTCGCGGCCCCGCCCGGCAGCGAGGTGTCGAGGATCACCACGCCGTCCATCTTCGGGCTGGAGGCGTAGGAGCTCGGGAAGGTGGCCCAGCCGAGGAGGCCGCCGCCGAGGTTGGCGGTGTAGATGTTGAGGGCGTTGGCCCCGCCCTTGCGCAGAGCGGTCTTCATCGCCTTCTCGGCGCTGGAACCGGAGCTCACGTTGTACCAGGTGGCGTTGTCGGTGTAGTCCGTCGCCGCCAGGGTGAAGCTGAAGCCGGTGGCGGTGTTGCCCGTACCGGCTCCGGAGTAAGCGCTGTTGAGCACGCTCATCTGGGCGCTGATGGCGCTCGCCGACAGGTTCCCGGTCGCGCCCGAGTGGATCACGTGGAAGTACACCGGTATCGAGGCGCCGGCCGCCAGGGTGGTGACCCCGGCGGAGCGGCGCTCGGCGAGTCTGGTGCGCAGGTCGGCGTCGATCGCCTCCGCGGCGGCGGTGCTGATGGCGTTGGGCTCGTGCGCCGTGGCGCCCGCCCCGGGGCGGGCCTGGCGTGCGAGGGCGGACGCCGTGTCGTCGGCGCAGGAGGTGGCTCCCGCGGCGGCGGAGGCGTTGACCGGGGAGGCGGCCACCGGGGTCAGGGCCAGGGTTCCGGCCAGGGCGGCGGTGGCGAGCAGGCGGCGACGCACGTGGGGGGAGGTCGGGAAGAGAGCGCGCACAGGGACTCCTCGAGGACGCGCGGGCGAGGGATTTCCTCGTCCGCTCCGCCGGGAGATTACGTGTGCATGTCATCTGCGGGGGAGTGTTCTTCCGGCCTGTTCGCCGTGGGGCGGGCGGGTCTCCCGGTCGGGCGGGGTCACCCCCGCGTACGTCCTCGAAGCGTCTTCGTAACCGGTCGTCGACGCGGCGGGCGGTGTGTCCGCAAAGCGGCGCCCCGGCCGTGACCTCCGGGACACATGGCCGCCGCGCCGGCCGTGGCCAAAACCCGTCCGGTGCGCGCCGGGTGGCGTGCCGGCGGGGGGAACCAGGGCCGGGCGGGGCGGGACAGACGGGGACGGGCGGGTGGGAGAAACCAGCGCCGGGCGGGTGGGAGAAACCAGCGCCGGGCGGGTGGGAGAAACCAGCGCCGGGCGGGGCGGGACGGACGGGGTCGGGCGGGCGGACACCCGCGAGGTGTCCGCCCGCCCGGCCTGGGAGCTGTGAGCCGGTGCGTCAGCCCTTGAGCGCCGCGTCGATCGCCGTGGTGTAGTCGGCCACCGTCATGGGCGCGCTGTCGCTGCCCTCGGCGGTCACGTTCTTGCCGTCCATCTTCAGGGTCGGCGTGCCGGTGACCCCGCTGGAGTCGAAGGTCTTGGACATCTTGACGGCCCAGGCGTCGTAGGTGCCGTCGTTGACGTCCTTCTGGAACGCCTTGTTGTTCTTGAGCGCGTCCACCGTGTCGGCGACCTCGATGAGGTAGCTGTCCTTGGCGAACTTGTCCTCGGTCTCGTCCGGGTGGTACTTCGCCGAGTACAGCGCCGTCTTGTACTGGAGGAACGCGTCGGGGCTGACGTTGAGGGCCGCGCCCAGGGCGCTGAGGGCGTTCTTGGAGCCCTCGCCGTTGTCGCTGTTGTCGATGAAGGTGGCGCCGACGTACTTGATCTTGTACTTGCCGTCCGCGACGTCCTTGGTGACCGTCGAGCCGACGGTCTGCTCGAACTGGGCGCAGATCGGGCAGCGGGAGTCCTCGTACATCTCCAGCGTCTTCTTCGCGGAGGACTCGCCGATCACGACGGTCGTGCCGTTGGTACCGGTGGTGTTCTTGGGGGCGGTCACCTTGGCGTCGCCCGCGGCCTCCCAGGCGTCCGGCTTGTTCAGCTCGTTGACGCCGTAGGCGACACCGCCGGCTATGGCCAGCACCGCGACGATCGAGACGCCGACGATGATCTGCTTGCGGGCCTTGTCCTTCTTCGCCTGGCGCTCGCGCTCGGCGCGCAGCCGCTCGCGGGCCGCTGCCTTGTTCGCCTGGTTGTTGCGGTTGCTCATGATGGTTTCTCCGTGGGGCGTACGTGACGACGTAAAGGGTGAAAGGGGAATGCCGTGCAGGCTCAGGCCGGCAGCGGCGGTCCCCTCCGGCCCACGGAGTGCGTGAAGAGCGGACGGGCCGCGACGAACGGGCGCGGGGCCCGCGGGCGTACGGCGCCCCGGACCGGCCGGCGGGCCGCACGGGCCACCGCCAGGGCGACCAGCAGCGGGTGGAAGGCGAAGCCGGCCGCGGCCCGCAGCAGGGCCGCCAGCGCGGCCTCGCCGCGCCGCAGCCAGGCCGCCGCCAGCAGCCCGACGGTCACGTGCGCGGCGAGCAGCAGCCACGGGACGCCCGGCCCCGGGGGCAGCGGCAGCGCGGCGGCCGAGGAGGGGTGGCCGACTCCGGCGACCCGCGCCAGTGGAGCGCCCACCCCGTGGCCGCCGCAGAGGACGTCGAAGCCCAGGGAGCGCAGCGGGCCGGCCACCGGGCCGCCCGCCGCGCCGTAGCAGAGCTGCTGCCCCGTGGTGAAGACCGTGTCGGCGGCGAGCTCCAGCGGGACCAGCAGCCCCGCTATCGCCCCGAAGCCGCGCTCCCGGCCCGCCAGCGCGTACGCGGCGGCGAACACCAGGCCCGCCACCAGCGCCAGCGCGGTCACCGGCAGGGCTTCCCGCGAGAGCAGGACGTGGGACGCGGAGGACAGCGTGACGACGAGCGCGGTGAAGAGCGCCGCGCGCGCGGTCCTGGGGCGTGTGTCGAAAGTCCCGCCTGTCCGGCGACGCCCGGCACGCACGCTCGCCGCGTTGTCGGGATCACCCCGATACATCCAGTATCGGGTCGACCCTCCGCCTTGCGATCGCACGCACCGGACGCCGCCGGACCCGCCCTCCGGGCGGCCGGCGCCACTTTCGACCCACGCCCTGGGTCGCGTCCCTGATATGTCCATCGCGGGAGAGTCTCGCACGCGTTCCTGTAAGCGACCCCTAAAGGCCCCGGTACGGAGCCCGGGGAGCGGCGGTGGAAAGGGCCCTCGCGGGCCCGGTCGGAGGCCGGTCAGGGGTTCGGCCGGAGCTCGGTCAGAGCCCCGGGATGCGCCCGTTGCGGAAGAGGTCCACGAAGATCCGGTGGTCCCGGCGGGCCCGTGCGCCGTAGCTGTGGGCGAAATCGACGAGCAGGTCGCCGAAGCCGTCCTCGTCGGCCGCGATGGCGGCGTCGATGGCCCGCTCGGTGGAGAACGGCACCAGCGAGTGGCCGCTCTCGTCGTCGGCCGCCGCGTGCATGGTGGCCGTCGCCCGGCCCAGGTCGGCGACGACCGCCGCGATCTCGTCGGGCTCGTCGATGTCCGACCAGTCCAGGTCCACCGCGTACGGCGAGACCTCGGCCACCAGCTGTCCGGCGCCGTCCAGTTCGGTCCAGCCCAGCCACGGGTCGGCGTGGTCCTGGAGCGCCCGCTGCGAGATCACCGTGCGGTGGCCCTCGTGCTGGAAGTAGTCGCGCACCGAGGCGTCCGTGATGTGCCGGGAGACCGCGGGGGTCTGGGCCTGCTTGACGTAGATCACGACGTCGTTCTCCAGGGCGTCGCTGTTCCCCTCCAGCAGGATGTTGTACGAGGGCAGCCCGGCCGACCCGATGCCGATGCCCCGGCGGCCCACCACGTCCTTCACCCGGTACGAGTCCGGGCGGGTCAGACTCGACTCGGGCAGGGTCTCCAGGTAGCCGTCGAACGCGGCGAGGACTTTGTAGCGGGTGGCGGCGTCCAGGTCGATGGCACCGCCGTCCGCGGCGAACCGGCGCTCGAAGTCGCGGATCTCCGTCATCGAGTCCAGCAGCGAGAAGCGGGTGAGCGACCGGGCCGTGCGGAGCGCACCGAGCAGCGGGCCGTCGGCGGTGTCCAGGGTGAAGGGCGGCACCTCGTCGTTCTTCACGCCGGTCGCCAGCGCGTGGATGCGCTCGCGGTACGCGGCGGCGTAGACCCGGACCAGCTCGGTGATCTGGTCGTCGCCGAGGGCCTTGGCATACCCGAGCAGGGCGACGGAGGCGGCGAAGCGCTTGAGATCCCAGGTGAACGGGCCGACGTACGCCTCGTCGAAGTCGTTGACGTTGAAGACCAGGCGGCCGTTGGCGTCCATGTAGGTGCCGAAGTTCTCCGCGTGGAGGTCCCCGTGGATCCAGACCCGGCCGGTGCGCTCGTCGAGGTACGGGCCGCCGAGCCGCTCCCGGGCCAGGTCGTCGTAGAACAGGCAGGCGGTGCCCCGGTAGAAGGCGAAGGCGGAGCCGGCCATCTTCCGGAACTTGACCCGGAAGGCGGCCGGGTCGGCCGCCAGCAGCTCACCGAAGGCGGTCTCGAAGACGGCGAGAATGCGCTCCCCGCGGTCTTCCGCGCCGCTCTGCTGTTCCGACATCGCTGGGTGCCTCCTGGTACAGGGCGTCGAACTGCGTCGACCACCGTCGAACATGGCGTTCATGACAAAAGGGACGGGCGTCCCCGCCCCTCCAACGCGTGACCGTACTCGCAAGTGCCCGTCGTTCGTCAGCGCCAAGACGTAGACTTCCAGGCTGTCCCCCCGACACCCCCGAGCCGTCAGCCACCCGTCGCCCGCCCGTCACCGCGGGGCGAGTGCTGCGCGCCACATCCGTCATCCCCGGAGGCTCAGCGCCGTGACCAAGCCGCCCTTCACGCACCTGCACGTCCACACCCAGTACTCCCTGCTCGACGGTGCCGCGCGGCTCAAGGACATGTTCGAGGCGTGCAACACCATGGGGATGTCGCACATCGCCATGACGGACCACGGCAACCTCCACGGGGCGTACGACTTCTTCCACTCGGCGAAGAAGGCCGGTGTGACGCCGATCATCGGCATCGAGGCGTACGTCGCCCCGGAGTCGCGCAAGCACAAGCGGAAGATCCAGTGGGGGCAGCCGCACCAGAAGCGCGACGACGTCTCGGGTTCCGGCGGTTACACCCACAAGACGATCTGGGCCTCCAACGCCACCGGGCTGCACAACCTCTTCAGGCTCTCCTCGGACGCCTATGCCGAGGGCTGGCTGCAGAAGTGGCCCCGCATGGACAAGGAGACCATCTCCCAGTGGTCCGAGGGCCTGATCGCCTCCACCGGGTGCCCCTCCGGCGAGGTGCAGACCCGGCTGCGGCTCGGCCAGTTCGACGAGGCCGTCCAGGCCGCCTCCGACTACAAGGACATCTTCGGCGAGGGCAAGTACTTCCTGGAGCTGATGGACCACGGCATCGAGATCGAACGCCGGGTCCGCGACGGGCTCCTCGAAATCGGCAAGAAGCTGAACATCCCGCCGCTGGTGACGAACGACTCGCACTACACCTACGCGCACGAGGCGACCGCCCACGACGCGCTGCTCTGCATCCAGACCGGCAAGAACCTCTCCGACCCGGACCGCTTCCGCTTCGACGGCACCGGCTACTACCTCAAGACCACCGACGAGATGTACGCCGTCGACTCCTCCGACGCCTGGCAGGAGGGGTGCGCCAACACCCTGCTGGTCGCGCAGCAGATCGACACGGCCGGCATGTTCGAGGCGAAGAACCTCATGCCGAAGTTCGACATCCCGGACGGCTTCACGGAGGTCACCTGGTTCCGGGAGGAGGTCCGGGTCGGCATGGACCGCCGCTTCCCGGGCGGCGTCCCCGACGACCGGCAGAAGCAGGTCGAGTACGAGATGGACATCATCATCCAGATGGGGTTCCCGGGGTACTTCCTCGTCGTCGCCGACTTCATCATGTGGGCCAAGAACAACGGCATCGCGGTCGGCCCCGGCCGAGGCTCCGCGGCCGGCTCGATCGTCTCGTACGCGATGGGCATCACCGACCTCGACCCGATCGAGCACGGACTGATCTTCGAGCGGTTCCTCAACCCCGAGCGCGTCTCCATGCCCGACGTCGACATCGACTTCGACGAACGCCGGCGCGTCGAGGTGATCCGCTACGTCACCGAGAAGTACGGCGCCGACAAGGTCGCCATGATCGGCACCTACGGCAAGATCAAGGCGAAGAACGCGATCAAGGACTCCGCCCGCGTCCTCGGCTACCCGTACGCCATGGGCGACCGCCTCACCAAGGCCATGCCCGCCGACGTCCTCGGCAAGGGCATCGACCTCAACGGCATCACCGACCCCAAGCACCCGCGCTACAGCGAGGCCGGCGAGATCCGGGGGATGTACGAGAACGAGCCGGACGTCAAGAAGGTCATCGACACCGCCAAGGGCGTCGAGGGCCTGGTCCGGCAGATGGGCGTGCACGCCGCCGGCGTGATCATGTCCAGCGAACCGATCGTGGACCACGCCCCGGTCTGGGTCCGCCACACCGACGGCGTCACCATCACGCAGTGGGACTACCCCCAGTGCGAGTCGCTCGGCCTGCTCAAGATGGACTTCCTCGGCCTGCGAAACCTCACCATCATGGACGACGCCGTCAAGATGGTGAAGGCGAACAAGGGCATCGAGCTGGAGATGCTCTCCCTGCCGCTGAACGACCCCAAGACGTACGAACTCCTCTGCCGGGGCGACACGCTCGGTGTCTTCCAGTTCGACGGCGGGCCGATGCGTTCGCTGCTGCGCCAGATGCAGCCCGACAACTTCGAGGACATCTCCGCCGTCTCGGCCCTCTACCGGCCGGGCCCGATGGGCATGAACTCGCACACGAACTACGCCGAGCGCAAGAACGCCCGCCAGGAGATCACCCCGATCCACCCGGAGCTGGAGGAGCCCCTCAAGGAGGTCCTCGGCCTCACCTACGGCCTGATCGTCTACCAGGAGCAGGTGCAGAAGGCGGCCCAGATCGTCGCCGGGTATTCCCTCGGCGAGGCCGACATCCTGCGCCGCGTGATGGGCAAGAAGAAGGCCGACGAACTGGCGAAGAACTTCGTCCTCTTCGAGGCCGGCGCCAAGAAGAACGGCTTCTCCGACGCCGCGATCAAGGCGCTCTGGGACGTCCTGGTGCCGTTCGCCGGATACGCGTTCAACAAGGCGCACTCCTCCGCGTACGGGCTCGTCACCTACTGGACCGCCTACCTCAAGGCGAACTACCCCGCCGAGTACATGGCCGCCCTGCTGACCTCGGTCAAGGACGACAAGGACAAGTCGGCGATCTACCTCAACGAGTGCCGGCGCATGGGCATCAAGGTGCTCCCGCCGAACGTCAACGAGTCCGAGGCCAACTTCGCCGCCCAGGGCGACGACGTGATCCTCTTCGGCCTCACCGCCGTGCGCAACGTCGGTACCAACGTCGTGGACTCGATCATCCGGTGCCGCAAGGCGAAGGGGAAGTACAGCACCTTCCCCGACTTCCTCGACAAGGTCGAAGCGGTCGTCTGCAACAAGCGCACCGTGGAATCGCTCATCAAGGCCGGCGCCTTCGACGAGATGGGCCACACCCGCAAGGGACTCGTCGCCCACCACGAACCGATGATCGACAACGTGGTCCAGGTCAAGCGCAAGGAGGCCGAAGGGCAGTTCGACCTCTTCGGCGGCATGGGCGATTCGGACGACGGCAGCTCCGAGCCGGGCTTCGGCATGGACGTCGAGTTCTCCGACATCGAGTGGGAGAAGTCCTACCTGCTCGCCCAGGAGCGCGAGATGCTCGGCCTGTACGTCTCCGACCACCCGCTCTTCGGCCTGGAGCACGTCCTCTCCGACAAGGCGGACGCGGCGATCTCCCAACTGACCGGCGGGGAGCACAGCGACGGTGCGGTCGTCACCGTCGGCGGCATCATCTCCGGCCTCCAGCGGAAGATGACCAAGCAGGGCAACGCCTGGGCCATCGCCACCGTCGAGGACCTCGCGGGCGCCATCGAGTGCATGTTCTTCCCGGCCACCTACCAACTGGTCTCCACCCAGCTGGTGGAGGACACCGTCGTCTTCGTCAAGGGGCGGCTCGACAAGCGCGAGGACGTGCCCCGGCTCGTCGCCATGGAGATGCAGGTTCCCGACATCTCGAACGCGGGCACCAACGCGCCGGTGGTGCTCACCATCCCCACCGTGCGGATCACCCCCCCGATGGTCAGCCGCCTCGGCGAGGTGCTCGCCAGCCACCGGGGCGACACCGAGGTCCGCATCAAGCTCCAGGGCCCCCGCAAGACCACCGTCCTGCGGCTCGACCGGCACCGGGTCAAGCCCGACCCCGCCCTCTTCGGCGACCTCAAGGTGCTGCTCGGCCCGTCCTGCCTGGCCGGCTGACCGGACCGGCCCGCGCACGACGGACACACCAGGCACACCAGACATATCAGACATACCGCAGACAAAGGGGCGCTCCCGCCGACGACGGCGGGAGCGCCCCTTACTGCCGTACTACGGCCGTCAGTTGTGGCCGAAACGGCGCTGGTGCTTGCGGGCCACGTCCGAGGGGCTGCCCTGAGCCTGCGACTGCGGCGTGCTCCGGTCCTCGAAGGACGTCGACTTCGCCTGCTCGGCTCCACGCTCCGCTGCGGACGCGCGGTCCTGCTGGCTGCCCTGCTTACGGTTCTTGTTCTTGGCCATGGTGAATGCCTCCTGTGGGGAGTCCTGGTTGCCAGGACCGATGTCAGACTCACATAGCCCCACAGAGCACGCATGTTGGATCATTACCATCCGTAGTGGACACCACTGCGGCCCCTCCGTGGAAAACCTCCACCGCATCCGCCACGCCGAAGATCGAGTTCCGGCCGTCTCCTCCCGCGCGGTCGGGCAGACTCGACGGAAACCCTGAACGGCCGTTCGCCGAATTCCGGAAGAGGGTGGAACGCGTGGACCGTTGCGTCGTCCTGGTGGACGCCGGCTATCTGCTGGGCGCAGCCGCGAGTCTGCTGGCGGGCGAACCAGCCCGTTCGCGCATCACCGTCGACCACACCGCCCTGATCCAGGGCCTGCGCGAGCGCGCCGAGGCCGACACCGAGCAACCCCTGCTGCGCATCTACTGGTTCGACGGCGCGCCCGACCGCGTACCGCAGCCCGAACACCGCCGGCTGCGGGTCATGCCGCGGGTCACCGTCCGGCTCGGCGCGCTCACCAGGAGCGACGGGCGCTGGGCGCAGAAGGGCGTCGACGCGGCCATGCACGCCGAACTGACCGAACTGGCCCGCAACCGGGCCTGTTCCGACGTCGTCCTGGTGACTGGCGACGGCGACCTGCTGCCCGGACTGATGTCCGCCAAGGAACACGGCGTCGCCGTCCACCTCTGGGCCGTCCAGGCCGCGGACGGCGACTACAACCAGTCCGAGGACCTGGTGGCCGAGGCCGACGAACGCCGCGTGCTCGACCGCGCCTGGATCACCAAGGCCGTCCGCGCCAAGGAGACCGGCGGGATCTGCGCCCCGCAGCCCCAGCCGCGCCCCGAGATCGCCGCCATCCTCTCCGCGCCCCTGCCCGAGGCGGCCCTGGCCGCCTCCGCCGAACGCGCCTCCGAGGCCCAGGCCGCCGCCGCCCGCGCGGGCGCCCAGGCCCCGCCCCGCCCGGACCCCGGCACCCCGGAGTCCGCCCCCGCCCACGGCCCCAGGGGCGTCCCCACCCCGAAGGACCTCGCCGCCCTCCGCGCCCCCGCCGGACCTCCCCCCGGAGCCCCCGCGGCCCCCGCGCCGAGCGCCACGCTGCGCTGGTCCTCGGACCGCGGCTGGGCCGACCGCAGCTCCCTCGGCGAACCCCCGGAGACCGCCTCGCTGCCCACCCTCGCCCAGGTCACCACCGCCGAACAGCGCTGGGCCGACCGGGAGGAGGACATCACCACGGTGGGCGGCGACCCCTTCGAGGTCGGCCAGGTCTTCGCCCGCCGCTGGATGGAGCGGCTCCCGGAGACCGTCCACCTCCAGAAGCTCTCCACCATGTACCCGCGCATCCCGCACCGGATCGACGGCGAGCTCCTGCGGTACGCGGCGCGTTTCGGACTCCTCGCGCACAAGGACGACCAGATCGACGAGCACGACCGCTACGCCATCCGGGCCGGATTCTGGCGCGAGATCGACATCACGGCCGCCGTGGACCGCGCCCCCGCCGCGGAATGACCCGCGGGGCGGGCCCCGCCGTGCCCGGAGGCGCCCGCCGCGAACGGCCGGGCACGTCCGGACACGGCCGTGCACGGCCCGAGCCCGGCCCCGGCGCAATCCGGACCATCCGACCCCGTACTCTCGTACCTCGTGAGTACGGGCACAGCACAGGCACTGAGGGCCACCGGGACCGTGTGCGCGGTGCGTGATCTGGTGAAGACCTACCCGGCCGTCCGGAGCCGCCGCGGCACGCCCGCCGCGCCCGAGGTACGGGCCACCGACGGCGTCACCCTGGAGGTGCGGGCCGGCGAGATCTTCGGGCTGCTCGGCCCCAACGGCGCCGGCAAGTCCACCCTGGTACGTCAGCTCACCGGCCTGATGCGCCCCGACTCCGGCAGCGTCGAGGTGCTCGGCCACGACCTCGTGCGCCACCCCGAACGCGCCTCCCGGCTCATCGGCTACCTCGGCCAGGAGTCCACCGCTCTGGACGAGCTCACGGTCTCCCTCGCCGCCGAGACCACCGGGCGGCTGCGCGGGCTCTCCGTACCCGACGCCCGCGCCGAGCGCGACGCCGTACTGGAGGAGCTCGGCCTCACCGAACTGGCCGGACGCCCCCTGAAGAAGCTCTCGGGCGGTCAGCGAAGGCTCGCCTGCTTCGCCGCCACCCTCGTCGGCCGGCGCCCGGTGCTGATCCTGGACGAGCCGACCACCGGCATGGACCCCGTCGCCCGGCGCGCCGTCTGGGCCGCCGTGGACCGGCGCCGGGCCGAGCACGGTGCGACCGTCCTGCTGGTCACCCACAACGTCATCGAGGCGGAGACGGTCCTCGACCGGGTCGCCGTCTTCGAACGCGGCAAGGTCATCGCCTGCGACACCCCGCAGGGCCTCAAGGCACAAGTGGCCGGCGAGGTCAGGGTCGAGCTGATGTGGCGCGAGCGCGCCCCGCTGGACGTCCCCGAGGTCGCCGCCCTGCGCGCCTCGGCCCAGGAGTCCGGGCGCCGCTGGGTGCTGCGCCTGGGGCCGGACGAGGCGAGGGCCGCCGTCGCCGCGGTGACCGGCGGAGCGGCCTTCGCCGCTCTGGACGACTTCACGCTGGCCACCCCCAGCCTGGAGGACGTCTACCTGGCGCTCGGCGGGGACGCGGCGGACGCGCGCAAGGGGCTGGTCAAGGGATGAACGCGGCAGCGGTGCCTCCGGCCCCTGCGGGCGGGGGCCGTGCGGACGGACGGGACGTGTGCGGAAGAACAGCGGCAGTGAACGGGAGCAGCGCCAGGTGACGAGCATCGTTCCCGCCGAGGCCGTGTCCCCGCCCGGCCGACAGGCGTCCGGCGGTACGGGCACGCCCACCGTGGCGGCCACCGGGGCCCGGGCCGGGTCGTGGGCCGGGGAGCCGGCCCCGCTGGCGCCGCGCGCCCGGCTGCTGCCCGCGCTGGCCGCCGTGTACCGGGCCCAGCTCTCCCGGGCCCGGGTGGCCCGCATCCCGCTGCTCTTCGTCGCGACCTTCCAGTCCGTCGGCATCATGATCATGATGCGCGGGGTCGTCGACGGCGGCACCGAGGCGCGGGCCGTGGTCGCGGGCTCCAGCGTGCTGGTGGTCGCCTTCGTCGCGCTCAACCTGCTCGCCCAGTACTTCGGCCGGCTCAGGGCCGACGGCGGCCTCGACCACTACGCCACGCTGCCGGTGCCGCCCGCGGCCGTGGTGCTGGGCGCGGCGGGCGCGTACGCCTCCTTCACCGTGCCGGGCACCGTCTTCACCGCGATCGCGGGGAGCGCGCTCTTCCAGCTGCCGATGGCGCACCTGTGGGTGCTGGTCGCGGTGGTCCCGCTGGCCGGGGCCGCGCTGGCCGGACTGGGGGCCGCGCTGGGGCTCCTGGCGCCGCGCCAGGAGCTGGCCACCCTGCTGGGGCAGCTCGGCATGTCGGCCGCGCTGCTGCTGGGCGTACTGCCCGCCGAGCGGCTGCCGGAGGTGGTGCGCTGGGCGCGCGACCTCCTGCCGTCCACCTACGGGGTGGAGGCGCTGGCCCGTTCCTTCGACGCCCACCCGGACTGGACGGCCGTCGCGCTGGACCTCGGGGTCTGCGCGGCGGTGGGCGTGCTCTCGCTGGCCGTGGCGACCTGGGCGTACCGCAGGGCCGCCGTGCGCTGACGGCCCGGAGCCCCCGTCACCGCGCCCCGGCGCGGGCGGGGGCGCCCGGCGCCCGGTCGGTGTCAGGTCCGGTGCGGCGGCGCGCGTGGCCGCCTGGCACGATGGCACGGTGACCGCACCCTTGACGCCGCCCGACCCGCCGACGCCCTACGATCCGTGGCCGTCTCCTCCGGCCGGTTCGTACCTCGCCCCCGGTCAGTCGCCGCCCGCCCGCGGCGAGGCACGGGCCGAGGTCGTCCGGGCCCTGGCCGTCACCGCGGCGGTGGCCGTCGCGGGCGTCGCCCTCGGCCTGCTCTGGCTCTGGCTCTCCCCGCGCATCCCGCTGATCTCGGACGACACCGCCGTCTACCTCAAGGACAGCGAGGGCGAGGAGGCGATCGGGGCGGACGGCACTTTCACCCTGCTCGGCGCCGGATTCGGTGTCGTCTCGGCCGGTGTGGTCTACCTGCTCCGGCGGACCGGCGGCATCCCCACGGTGGTGGCCCTGGCGCTCGGCGGACTGCTGGGCGGGCTGCTCGCCTGGTGGCTGGGTACCAGCCTCGGCCCGACATCGGACGTCGTCGCCCACGCCAAGCAGGCCGGACAGGGGGTGACCTTCGACGCGCCGCTGGAGCTGAACGCGAAGGGCGCCCTGCTCGCCTGGCCGGTGGCCGCGATGATCGTGCACCTGATCCTCACGGCGGCCTTCACACCCCGGGACCCCGACCCCGACGCGCAGTGGGAGCACCCCGCCTGGGCGGCGCAGGGAGCCGAGAAGCCGTACGGCACCGACGGGCGGCCGGGCCACGACGCCCCCGCCGCACCGGCCGCGGGCCCGGAGGGTGCGCCCGGCACGCGGGCACGGGCGCAGAGCGACCCTGACGGTCCGGCCGGACCGCAGCCGCCCGCCTGAGGTTCCGCGTGGCGGCGGTACGGGCTTCCCGGTGCGTCCGGCCCCGTACGGCCGCCGCCCCGCTACGCCCGCCCGATCGGCGCGAACACCGCACCGGTGAGCCGCGCCAGGTCCGCCGCCGCGAGCTCGACCTCCAGGCCCCGGCGGCCGGCCGAGACACAGATGGTCGGGTGCGAACCGGCCGACGCGTCGACGACCGTACGCAGCCGCTTGCGCTGGCCCAGCGGGGAGATCCCGCCACGCACGTACCCCGTGGTGCGCTCGGCCGCCGCCGGATCGGCCATGGCGGCGCGCTTGCCACCGACCGCCGACGCGAGCGCCTTCAGGTCCAGCGAACCGGCCACCGGGACCACCGCCACCGTCAGTTCGCCGTCCACGTCGGCGACCAGGGTCTTGAAGACCCGGTCGGGGGAGACGCCCAGGGCCTCGGCCGCCTCCTCGCCGTAACTGGGCGCCGCCGGATCGTGCTCGTAGGCGTGAACGGTGAAGGCGGTCCCGGCCGCGGTCAGCGCGACCGTGGCCGGGGTACCGCCCTGCTGCTGCTTCTTCGTCTTCTTCGCCACGGGCGGAGGGCCTCGCCTTGTTCGGGTGGGGATCGGAATCGGTACCGGGGTCGGTTCAGTTCAGGTGCGTGGGGGCGCGGGTGAGCTCCACGGCGGGCAGCGACGGGAGATGGCGGATGACCGCCGTCTCCTTGCGGAGCAGACCGAGCTCCTCCCGCAGCCGGGTCGCGGTGTCCGGGGCCTGCAGCAGCCGCTGCTTCGTGCCCACGTCCAGCACGGTGGCCGCGGCCACCAGGTAGGAGACGACGGACGGCTCGTCCGGCAGGTCGCCGCCCGTGGTCAGCGACCGCTCGCTCGCCCCGGCCAGCCGCTTCTGGTACGTGCGGAAGGCCCGCATCACGCCCTCGGCGAGGGTCCGGGCCTCGCCCGCCTCCTCGTCCTCGGGGAGGTGCTCCACCTCGGCGGTCAGATACGGGCCGCTCGCGTCCACCGAGAGCAGCCGGACCCGGGTGGTGCCGGTGGCGAGCACCTCGAAGGTGCCGTCGGAGCGCTCCCGGATCTTGGCGGCGTCCGCCACGCAGCCGACACGGTGGAAGGACTGGATCGGGTCGGCGCCGAAGCCGTCGGCGGGCGCGAGGTCCACCGGGACCGCCGCGCCCGAGGGCATCCCGGTGCCGGTCACCGCGGTCTCCCGGCCGTCCCGGACGGCCACCACCACGAAGCGGCGGGGTTCGTCGTCGTCGGTCTTCAGCAGTTCGCGCATCATGGCGCGATATCGCTCCTCGAAGACGTTCAACGGCAGCACGAGGCCGGGGAACAGAACCGCGTCGAGCGGGAAGAGGGGCAGGTGCGCTGTGGTCACAACGCTCAAGCGTAATGGCCGAGGGCCCGGCCGTGGGCGGCCCGGTTCCACAGCGGGGTCGCCGAGGCCACCTGGAGCCGGGCCGCGTCCCTGGCGTCCAGGAAGCGGGCCAGGGCGTCCTCGGCCACCGACGACCACGCGACCGGCCCCGACGCGGGGAGCGGCCTCGGCGACGCGTACGGACGGGACGAGGGGACGGGACGGGGCGGGGACTGCGGGAGGGACTCCGGGAGGGACGGTGAGGGGGACTGCGCCCACGGGAACGACTGGGCGTACGGCCCGATCAGCCGGAACTGCTCCAGCGCTTCGCTCCAGCGGCCCCGCACCACCAGGACGTAAGCCAGCAGGTTGCGGATCTCGGCGGGCCACGGGTCGCCGGCGCCGTACCCGGCGAAGAGGCCGATCGCCAGGTCGGCGGCTTCGTCGACGCGCCGCTCCGGCACCGGGGCGGCCCGGCCCGCGGCCCGGGGGTCGAGCAGCAGCGCGGCGGCGGCGCGCACCGGCAGCCCCTGCACGAGGGAGTCCGGGGCGGCGTCCTCGGCGGCCCGCTCGGCGAAGTCGAAGCAGGCGCGGTGCGATCCGCGCGGGGACGCGGAGAGGTAGCGCAGGGCCGCCACGTGGCAGCCGTAGTGGTGCGGGGAGCGCCGGACCGCCTCCTCCCACACCGACTCGAACACGGTGTGCGTGGCACGGGTGCCCCGCGCCTGGTCCAGGGCGAGGTGCCAGGGAACCGGATCGCGCGGGTCGGCCTCGGCGGCCTCGGCGATCAGCGGGGCGACCTCGCGCAGCCGCTCCGCCGTCGCGGGCGACTCCCACGCCCGGCGCGCGGCGAGCCCGGCCCGTACGAGCAGCGCGTCCGGGTCTCCGGGGGCGGCGGACAGCCAGTCGTCCAGCCAGCCGTCCCGGCTGCGGGCGAAGACGACCAGCCGGCCGAGGTAGCGGTCGCGCAGTTCCCAGTCGGCGGTGTCGCGGGTGGTGGCGAGGAGTTTGGCCGCAGGCCCGTAGGCGCCGTCGGCAGCGGCGACCAGCGCGGGGGAGAGCCGGTCGTCGGGGGCGTCGAGCATGACCGCGTCGGCCGGGGGAAGTCCGGCGGTCAGCCCGGGGCTGTGCCGGACCCTGCGCGCGGTACGGAGCAGAGCGCGAAGCGAGGGCATGGTGCGGACCATTGAAAAGCGCTGGTGGGAGCGGCGCCAGGGGTCTGCTGTGAAGCTTTCGTGGCAACACTGGTGGATCCGGAGGGGTTGCCCCCGAAAAGGCCAAGAGTGAGCAAAGGACGTGAACAGGGTTGGCTGGAATTCGCCCCCTACGGGAGCCGGGCGCAGGGCCGCCCTGCCTCCGGCTCCCGGTGCCGGAGGCGGTATCGGGAGCCGTTCTCACCTCACCGCCCTCACCCCCGGCTCAGCAGCCGGGAGGCCCCGGCGGCCACGGTGGTGGCCAGAACCCACCCCACCAGCACCAGTCCGGCGGCGCCCCACTGCCAGCCGCCCGTCATCCGCCAGTAGCCGTCCTGGCCGAGACCGATCACCGGGACCAGCAGATCGAGCGCGTACAGCGCCGGATTCCACTCCGGGTGCTCGTCCCCCTTGATCGACGCCGGATGGTGCCGGGAGAAGGCAAGGGTGCTCGCCGCCCAGAGCACGGCCATCCACACCGCCGCGCGCCCCGGCCGGTAGCCGTACGCCACCGTCCAGTCCTGGAGGAACCCCCACAGCTTCCCGGCGATCGGCAGGGTCTCCCGGCGCCGGCGCTGCTTGGCGAGCAGCACCTCCCGGGCGTCCGCGTCCTCGCCGCAGTTGCGCAGTACGGTCGCCAGCCGCTCGTACGGCTCGGGGACGTACTCCGGGGTGGCCGCGAGCACCCACTCCAGCCTCCGGGAGAGCGGGAAGTGGCCGTACGGGACGAGGTTCTCGTAGACGAACCCGCCCATCGCGAGCCCGCCGGGGCCCGGCCAGCTGCTCGACAGGTCGATCAGGGTGACGACCTTGGCGCCGTTCAGCACGACCCGGCCCTCCTCGGGGCGCTCCAGGCTGAACCGCAGCTCCGGCACGACGATCCGGCGCAGCGACAGCTCCTCCTGCGGTTCCAGCACGAACCGCGCCAGATGCAGGTCCAGCACGTCCCCGAACCGCCCGTCGTCGAGCCGGACCCCGCCCCGGCATTCGAAGATCTGCGAGCGCGAACCGCGGGCGGGCGTCAGGTCCGAGGTCGGGCCGTGCACGATGCCGTACGGGGGAGTGGTGCCCTGGTTCCCCGTCTCGGTGCTCACCCACGCCTCGGTCAGATAGAGCGTCCGCTCCACCCTCAACTGCGGTGCGTTCAGGGCCTTGCGGCCCTCCGCCGCCCGCAGCCGGCTACCGCGCAGACTGAGCGAACCGCCCACCGTCGCCCCGCGCAGGCTCACTTCGCCGTACGTCTCGATCATCTCCGCCTGGAGGTCCTGCGCCACGGTCAGCCCGTCGGCCGCGATCGCCCGGCCCCGCCGGTCGCAGCCGACGCTGATCTGGTTGATCAGCAGGTCCGTGCCGATCTGGGCGTCCGTCAGCCGCACGCCCCGGTCGACCCGGCAACGCGGCAGATGGAGATCGCCCTCGGTCCGCAGCCGGGCCGCCTCCAGCCGGGGCATCGCGCAGCCGACCATCCGCAGCGTCGTGAAGTGGCACTCGGGGAACATCACCTCCTGCTCGAACCGGCACCCGGTCAGCTCGACGTACGGCGAGACCCGGCCGCCGGCCAGATCCAGCTTGCCCGTGACGCGTACACCCCGGAGTTTCAGCGCCGCCACCCGTCCCGGCCTGGCCGGCGGCCCGCTCAGCAGCAGCCTCGCCACGACCCGGGCACCGACGCTCCGCCCCGGCCCCCACAGGTGCGGGCCGAACGGATCGTCGCGTTCGGGATCGTGGGTGCGCAGATCGAAGGTGGTCCCGTTCCGGAAGGACTGCCACATGCCCAGCTCCGCGGCGCTGAGTCCTTCCGGGATGTCGCTCTCGTGCGGCTCCGTCACTCCCGACCTCCCTGTGCACACGCCCTACTGCCGTTCTTCCCCCTGTGTGACCGTATGAACGGAAAAAGCCACACAGGGTGACGGAGATATGTATCAGCCACTGATACGGCCGACCGGACGGCTCGGGCGGTCTGAGAGAATTGGGGGTGTGATCTCTCGAATCGATCTGCGCGGCGACGTCCTCCCCGAGGGCGCCCCCTTGCGCGACCTGCTGCCCCGTGCCGAGTTCGACGTGGAAGCCGCCCTGGAGACGGTGCGGCCCATCTGCGAGGACGTACGCCATCGTGGCTCGGCAGCGGTGATCGAGTGGGGAGAGAAATTCGACGGCGTACGGCCCGAATCGCTCCGGGTCCCGGTCGCGGCCCTCGCCGACGCGCTGGCGGAGCTCGACCCCGCCGTACGCGCCGCGCTGGAGGAGTCGATCCGCCGCGCCCGCCTCGTCCACCGCGAGCAGCGCCGCACCACCCACACCACCCAGGTCGTGCCCGGCGGCACGGTCACCGAGAAGTGGGTGCCCGTCGAGCGGGTCGGCCTCTACGTCCCCGGCGGACGCTCGGTCTACCCGTCCTCCGTCGTCATGAACGTCGTCCCGGCCCAGGAGGCCGGCGTCGAGGGCATCGCCGTGTCCTCCCCGCCGCAGAAGGAGTTCGGCGGCCTGCCGCACCCCACCATCCTGGCCGCCTGCGCCCTGCTCGGCGTGGACGAGGTGTACGCCGCCGGCGGCGCCCAGGCCATCGCCCTCTTCGCCTACGGCACCGAAGGCGAGGACGGCTGCCGCCCCGTGAACCTCGTCACGGGCCCCGGCAACATCTACGTCGCCGCCGCCAAGCGCCTCCTCAAGGGCCGCATCGGCATCGACGCCGAGGCCGGGCCCACCGAGATCGCGATCCTCGCCGACTCCACCGCCGACCCGGTGCACATCGCCGCCGACCTCATCAGCCAGGCCGAGCACGACCCGATGGCCGCCGCCGTCCTCGTCACCGACTCCGAGGAACTCGCCGCCGCCACCGAGGCCGAACTCGCCCCCCAGGTCGCCGCCTCCAAGCACGTCAGCGACCGCATCGCGCCCGCGCTCGCCGGCCGGCAGTCCGCGATCGTCCTCGTCCGCGACCTCGCGGACGGGCTGAAGGTGGTCGACGCGTACGGCGCCGAGCACCTGGAGATCCAGACCGCCGACGCCGCCGCCGTCGCCGACCGCGTCCGCAACGCCGGCGCGATCTTCGTCGGCCCCTGGTCGCCGGTCTCCCTCGGCGACTACTGCGCCGGCTCCAACCACGTACTGCCCACCGGTGGTTGCGCCTGCCACTCCTCGGGTCTCTCCGTGCAGTCCTTCCTGCGCGGCATCCACATCGTCGACTACACCCGCGACGCACTGGCCGAGGTCACCCACCACGTGGTGACCCTCGCCGAGGCGGAGGACCTCCCCGCCCACGGCGCGGCGCTCAAGGCACGGTTCGGCTGGAAGGTTCCGCAGGCGTGAAGGACGACAACACCACCACGGTGAACGGCGGCCCCGTCCGCATGGACGACCTCCCCATCCGGGAAGAGCTGCGCGGCCAGTCCCCGTACGGTGCCCCCCAGCTCGACGTACCCGTCCGGCTGAACACCAACGAGAACCCCTACCCGCTGCCCGACGCCCTCGTCGACCGGATCGCCGAACGCGTCCGCGAGGCCGCCCGCGAGCTCAACCGCTACCCGGACCGGGACGCCGTCGAGCTCCGTACCGGACTCGCCGGTTACCTCAGCCGCACCGCCGGCCACGAGGTCACCACCGCCCAGGTCTGGGCGGCCAACGGCTCCAACGAGGTCATCCAGCAGCTGATGCAGGCGTTCGGCGGCCCCGGCCGCACCGCCATCGGCTTCGAACCCTCGTACTCGATGCACGCCCTCATCGCGCGCGGCACCGGCACCGGCTGGATCTCCGGCCCGCGCAACGAGGACTTCACCATCGACGTGGAGGCGGCGAAGAGGGCCATCGCCGAACACCGCCCCAACGTCGTCTTCATCACCTCTCCGAACAACCCCACCGGCACCGCCGTCGACGCCGGGACCGTCCGCGCGCTCTACGACGCGGCGCAGGCGGCCCGGCCGTCCCTCGTCGTCGTCGACGAGGCGTACGGAGAGTTCAGCCACCGCCCCTCGCTGCTCCCGCTGATCGAGGGCCGGCCGAACATGGTGCTCTCCCGCACCATGTCCAAGGCGTTCGGCGCCGCCGGGCTGCGCCTGGGCTACCTCGCCGCCGACGCAGCCGTGGTCGACGCCGTCCAGCTGGTACGCCTGCCGTACCACCTGTCCTCCGTCACCCAGGCCACCGCGCTGGCCGCCCTGGAGCACACCGATACGCTCCTCGGATACGTCGAGCGGCTCAAGAGCGAGCGGGACCGGATCGTCGCCGAACTCCGGGCCATGGACTACGAGGTCACCGAGTCGGACGCCAACTTCGTCCAGTTCGGCCGCTTCGCGGACAGCCACGCCGTCTGGCGGGCGATCCTCGACCGGGGCGTCCTGGTCCGGGACAACGGCGTACCGGGATGGCTTCGGGTCACCGCGGGGACCCCGGCAGAGAACGACGCGTTCCTCGATGCGGTTCGCGAAATCAAGAAGGAGCACGACGCATGACGGGCGAGAGCCGCATGACGGGCGAGAGCCGGGTGGGCCGCGTGGAGCGCACCACCAAGGAAACCTCCGTACTCGTCGAGATCAACCTCGACGGCAGCGGGAAGGTCGACGTCGCCACCGGCGTCGGCTTCTACGACCACATGCTCGACCAGCTCGGCCGCCACGGCCTCTTCGACCTCACGGTCAAGACCGAGGGCGACCTGCACATCGACTCGCACCACACCATCGAGGACACCGCCCTCGCGCTCGGCGCCGCCTTCAAGCAGGCGCTCGGAGACAAGGTCGGCATCTACCGCTTCGGCAACTGCACCGTCCCGCTGGACGAGTCGCTCGCCCAGGTCACCGTCGACCTCTCCGGCCGCCCGTACCTGGTGCACACCGAGCCGGAGAAGATGGCGCCGATGATCGGCGAGTACGACACCACGATGACCCGGCACATCCTGGAGTCCTTCGTCGCGCAGGCCCAGATCGCCCTGCACGTCCACGTCCCGTACGGCCGCAACGCCCACCACATCGTGGAGTGCCAGTTCAAGGCCCTCGCCCGGGCCCTGCGTTACGCCAGCGAGCGCGACCCGCGCGCGGCCGGAATCCTGCCTTCCACGAAGGGCGCCCTGTGACCGGCCTCAACACCATCCTGATCGTCGTCGGCCTCTTCCTGGCCGGCGGCGTCTACTCCTTCGCCAAGCAGGGGATGCCCAAGGGCGTCGTCGTGCTGCTCTGCATCGCGTCCGCGCTGTGCCTGGTGGCAGGGGTGCTGCGCATCCAGGGACTCTGGGACTGAGGGGCTGGGAGCAGAGATGAGCGACAAGAAGAAGGTCGTCGTCTTCGACTACGGCTTCGGCAACGTCCGCTCCGCCGAGCGGGCGCTCGCCCGGGTCGGCGCGGACGTCGAGATAACGCGTGACTACGACAAGGCGATGAACGCCGAGGGACTCCTGGTCCCCGGCGTCGGCGCCTTCTCCGCCTGCATGGGCGGCCTCAAGGCCGCCCGCGGCGACTGGATCATCGGCCGCCGGCTCTCCGGCGGCCGCCCCGTGATGGGGATCTGCGTCGGGATGCAGGTCCTCTTCGAGCGGGGCATCGAGCACGGCGTGGAGACCGAGGGCCTGGACGAGTGGCCCGGCACCGTCGGCCCGCTCAAGGCGGACGTCGTCCCGCACATGGGCTGGAACACCGTCGAGGCACCCGAGGACAGCAAGCTGTTCGCCGGACTCGACCCCGAGGCCCGGTACTACTTCGTGCACTCCTACGCGGCGCACGACTGGACCCTCGAAGTCACCAACGCCAACATCCGCGCCCCCCGCGTCACCTGGGCCACGCACGGAGAGCGGTTCGTGGCGGCCGTGGAGAACGGCGCGCTGTGGGCCACCCAGTTCCACCCCGAGAAGTCCGGCGACGCCGGTGCCGAGCTGCTGACCAACTGGATCGAGACGCTGTAATGCAGAAGCTTGAACTCCTTCCCGCCGTCGACGTCCGCGACGGACAGGCCGTCCGCCTCGTGCACGGCGAGTCCGGTTCCGAGACCTCCTACGGCTCCCCGCTGGAGGCGGCCCTCGCCTGGCAGTCCTCCGGCGCCGAGTGGCTCCACCTCGTCGACCTCGACGCCGCCTTCGGCACCGGCGACAACCGCGCCCTGATCGCCGAGGTCGCCGGCGCCATGGACATCAAGGTCGAGCTCTCCGGAGGCATCCGCGACGACGCCTCGCTGGAGGCCGCGCTCGCCACCGGCTGCCGCCGCGTCAACCTCGGCACCGCCGCCCTGGAGACCCCCGAGTGGGTCGCCAAGGTCATCGCCCAGTACGGCGACAAGATCGCGGTCGGCCTCGACGTCCGCGGCACCACCCTGCGCGGCCGCGGCTGGACCCGCGACGGCGGCGACCTCTACGAGACGCTCGCCCGCCTCGACTCCGAGGGCTGCGCCCGCTACGTCGTCACCGACATCGCCAAGGACGGCACGCTGGAGGGCCCCAACCTCGGCCTGCTCCGCGACGTCTGCGCCGCCACCGACCGCCCGGTCGTCGCCTCCGGCGGCGTCTCCTCGCTGGACGACCTGCGCGCGATCTCCCTGCTGGTGCCGGAAGGCGTCGAGGGCGCGATCGTCGGCAAGGCGCTCTACGCCAAGGCGTTCACCCTGGAAGAGGCGCTCAAGGCGGTCGCCGCATGACGGACTCCGCACCCGCTGCCGCCGGAGCTCCGGCGGCTTCCCCGGCCTCCGGCGTGCGCCGGATCCAGTCCGGGGCCCCCTGGGAGGAGAGGTTCGGCTACGCCCGTGCCGTCGAACTCCCCGGCGGCCTCGTCCTGGTGGCCGGCTGCACCTCCGTCGTCAAGGGCGAGATCTCGGCCGGCTCCCCGTACGAGCAGGCCGTCACCTCCTTCGAGGTCGCCTTCGCGGCCCTGGCGCAGGCCGGCCTCGGCCGCGAGGACGTCGTCCGTACCCGCATGTACCTCACGCACGCCCGGGACGTCGACGAGGTGGGCCGCGCCCACAAGGAGCTCTTCGACGACGTGCGTCCGGTCGCCACGATGCTCATCGTCTCCGGCTTCGTCGACCCCAGCCTGGTCGTCGAGGTCGAGGTCGAGGCCTTCCGCGGAGGCGACCGATGAGCCTCGCCGTACGCGTGATCCCCTGCCTGGACGTCGACAAGGGCCGGGTCGTCAAGGGCGTCAACTTCCAGAACCTGCGCGACGCGGGCGACCCCGTCGAGATGGCCAAGCTGTACGACGCCGAGGGCGCCGACGAGCTGACCTTCCTGGACATCACCGCCTCCAGCGGTGACCGGGAGACCACGTACGACGTGGTCCGCCGCACCGCCGAGCAGGTCTTCATCCCGCTCACCGTCGGCGGCGGCGTCCGTACCCCCGAGGACGTCGACAAGCTGCTGCGCGCCGGTGCGGACAAGGTCGGCGTCAACACCGCCGCCATCGCCCGCCCGGAGCTGATCCGCGAGATCGCCGAACGCTTCGGCAGCCAGGTCCTCGTGCTCTCCGTCGACGCCCGCCGCACCCCGGAGGGCACCTTCGAGGTCACCACGCACGGCGGTCGCAAGGGCACCGGCATCGACGCGGTCGAGTGGGCGCACCGGGCAGCCGAGCTGGGCGCGGGCGAGATCCTGCTCAACTCGATGGACGCCGACGGCACCAAGGACGGCTACGACACCGAGATGATCAAGGCGGTACGCGCCCACGTCACCGTCCCTGTCATCGCCTCCGGAGGCGCCGGCCGGCTCGCCGACTTCGCGCCCGCCGTGGACGCCGGGGCCGACGCGGTCCTCGCCGCCTCCGTCTTCCACTTCGGCGACCTGCGGATCTCCGAGGTCAAGGGCGCCCTGCGGGAAGCCGGACACCCGGTCCGCTGAGGGCTCCGCCGAGGGGCGGGTGAGGAACGCGCGTCGTTCTTCACCCGCCCCTTCGGCGTGCACGAGCGCGGGCGGCATTGCGCGGGTGACCGGCGATATCGCCGATGCGTGACGCCGGGGAGCGGCGCCAGGGTGGGCAACGCCAGCGAACGACGCGGCGGTACCACGCGGAGCGCCCCGGAGCCCCGGACGACGGCCACCGGGAGACGCCCGGCGGGGTACGCCCCCCACCGAGAGGACCCCCCGTGCAGCAGCTCCTCACCCCCGGCGAAACCGCTCCGCACCACCGGACCCGCACGAGCCGACTCCGGGCCGTCAAGGGCCTGTTCGCAGCGGCGGCGGTCACCGCCGGCCTGCTCACCGCGTTCAGCCCCGCCGGGGCGCAGGCCGCCACCAACCCCTACGAGCGCGGCCCCGCCCCCACCACCTCCAGCATCGAGGCGCTGCGCGGCTCCTACGCCACCTCGCAGACCTCCGTCTCCTCGCTCGGCGTCACCGGCTTCGGCGGCGGCACGATCTACTACCCGACCTCCACGGCGGACGGCACCTTCGGTGCGGTCGTCATCGCGCCCGGATTCACCGCCTACCAGTCGAGCATCGCGTGGCTCGGCCCGCGCCTCGCCTCCCAGGGCTTCGTGGTCTTCACCATCGACACCAACACCACCCTGGACCAGCCCGACAGCCGGGGCCGCCAGCTCCTGGCCGCCCTCGACTACCTCACGGAGCGCAGCTCGGTGCGCACCCGCATCGACTCCTCCCGCCTCGGCGTGATGGGCCACTCCATGGGCGGCGGCGGCACCCTGGAGGCCGCGAAGAGCCGCACCTCGCTCAAGGCGGCGATCCCGCTCACCGGCTGGAACACCGACACCACCTGGCCCGAGGTACGCACGCCCACCCTGGTGATCGGCGCGGACGGCGACACCGTCGCCCCGGTGCTCACCCACTCCAAGCCGTTCTACAACTCGCTGCCCAGCACACTCGACAAGGCCTACCTGGAGCTGCGCGGGGCCACCCACTTCACCCCGAACTCGTCGAACACGACGATCGCGAAGTACAGCGTCTCGTGGCTGAAGCGCTTCATCGACAACGACACCCGGTACGAGCAGTTCCTCTGCCCGATCCCCTCGGCGAGCCTGACCATCGCCGAGTACCGGGGCACCTGCCCGCACACCTCGTAGACCGCCGGGGGCACCGGGGCCGGACCGCCGTACGCGGCGGTCCGGCCCCTCGTGCTCGCGGGTCGCGGGCACCCGGGCTCAGGGGGCCACCGGCAGAGCGGCGGCTATCGCGTTCCGGTCCTTGCGGCCGACAGGGGGAAGACGATCCGCAGCCCCTGCACGTCCTCGGGTGGCCGAGCCGTCCCGGCACACGACCTCTGCCCCCTTCTTCGTGCGCAGCCATGCCTCCAACGTAGCTGCCTCGCGGTTGGACAGAACATCGACGCGCTCCTCGGTCTCGGCGTCGATGAGGATCGTGGCGTAACGGTGGCGGCGGCGCAGGGCGGAATCGTCGACCCCGATCACCCGTGGGGCGCGCACCGTCGGGAGGGGATGCGCCGCAGCAGGCGCAGCGCGGTGGCGTAGGAGAGGGGCGCGGCCAGGACCGGGTGAGACGGGGAGCCGGCCGGCCGCATAACTCCTTGTCACCTCCGAGACCTGGCTGGTCAGGCGCGTGGTGCGGCGCTGAAGGCGCTCGATCAGCCCAGGGACTTGCTCGCGGAAGGTCTGTCGCCGGCAGCCCAGGTGTCGCACCCGGACGCGGGCCACGACCTGCCGACCGTCGACAGGCACATCCGCCACTGTCCGGACGTGACCGTCGGTACCCCGCACACCGGGCAGGGCACCGGAACATCACGGGTCCGGGCGATCACCCGGACTACCTGGCCGTCATCCGCCACATCTTCGATGACCAGTGCCGAGAGCCCTAAAACACCACTGCATGAGGGGAGTTGGCATCTCGCAGGAAGCTCATTGGCCCGCAAGTCGCTGCGGACGTGGACGAGCGGTCGGCCATCTGCCTGCCGGTCGGGCCGCTGGAACTGCACGGTCCCCATCTGTTACTCAACACCGACCCCGTCATTGCCGAGAGATTCGCCGCCCCCATGGCCGCACACGTTGCGGCGCGGAACGCCGTGCAGGTCGTGCCGCGCAGGAGTCGCGATGTGCGGGTGACGTTCTCGTTGCGGTGCCGACGCGGTGGGAACACGAGCTGCGAGAGACATCGAGTACGTGGGGGGAAGCTCTACGGCCTCCCCCACGCTTGGGTTTCTCACCCACTGACGCAGTCCTCTGCTCGGCGTCGTCGATCTCTCGTGCGCCGGCTATTCGCTCAGGATTAGTGACGCAGGGAAGTAGCAGCTTCCGGTGTCGTTGGCATGTCTCTTCTTGCGGCTGAGAAGTTCGTCGAGAGTGATGTGGCCATCCAGTACTACGAAGAGGTCCACTCCCTCCATCGTGATGAAGCAGGTGCCGTCGGCGTAGCGCTCCCTGGCACCCTTGGTAAAGCCATGGACGCTGATGTACAGCCCGAGCGTGTTCGTGGTCTTGTGCCGCACCTTCTCGACAAAGCTACCGAGGTAGTGGACCTCGACCGGTTCCTTGAGCCACTTCGCTTCTACGACATAGACGTCAGTGTCGTATGTGATGGATCCATCGATCTGCTCGTAGGGCAGGTTGTAGGACAGCCTTGGGTCCAGGTCGAACAGGCGGAACAGTCGGTTGAGGAAGGGCTCGAACTCGCGTCCGGCCTTCTGGCGGTTGGGTTCTGCCTCAAGGCGCAGGAACTCGCTCTTCAGCTCGCTCAGCCGCTCGGAGAAGCTGCGCCGGCTGTCCGTGACCGCTTGGTGAGCCGCGAGGTCATTGGCGAACTTGGCATCGTCAGCGATCAGGCCGCGGTGGCGGTCGATGCACTTTTTCAGCTCGAAAACGGCTTCCCGCGCCTCAGCAATGAGTGCGTCGGCGTCCGGTAGTCGCCGCAGCTTGGGGAAGCTGGTCATCTCCGAGACTTCAACCATGAGCCGTAGAGCAAGCTCCGTATAGCGCGTCTCATCTGCATGGAGACGATCTACGAAGTCCTCGGCCGTTTGCCACTTGTACCCGGAGAAGTTGATCCCGGTAACCAGTTCCGGGTGGCCCTTCGCCCACCGGCGGATGAACCCCTCCAGGTCGTTCTTGTACCAGAAAATGTGCTTGAGGGCGGCCCCCAGCGCACCGTACGCAGCCGGACTGATTGGCTTCATGGACACGGGCTTGACTGCCACCTTTCACCCCTATGACCCTGATGTGCTTGATGACCCGTCATATCGGTCAGATGATGCTACTTGGCGCTGCGCCGTCTCGTGGGGTGACTGAGCGCCTCGCATCCGTGGAGCGGTCGGACAGATGGCACCCGAATCCACGGGTGGTGCCTCTCGGCTCGACATGGGGCGGTGGCAGGTGATGGCAGCCGCCGGTGGCTAGCGCAGGGATCATCTTCGCAGCGCGAGCAGCAGGCGTCGGATCGGCGATGACCGTGGCGAGTGCATTCCTCAATGTCGAAGGGCCTCACCGCAAGCGGTAGGGCCCTTCGACATCGTGCCCGGTGAGAGCAGCGGTGGAGGATACGAGTTCGAACTCGTGAGGGGTTGCCCCCAACACGCTTTCCGGCTACACGCTCTTCACCCCCCAGGCAGCCGAACTGGTCAGCGAGGGCGGCTGGACCGACCTCGTCTTCTGCGGGATCGCTACCGAGAGCTGCGTCCTGAAGTCCGCGGCCGACGCCTTCGAACACGGCTACGCACCCTGGATCGTCACCGACGCCTGCGCCAGCGACGCCGGCCCCGACGTACACGCCGCCGGCCTCGTCGTCGCCCGGCGCCTGATCGGAACCGGCCAACTTGTCACCACGGACCACGTGGCCGGCCAACTCGCCGCGTACGCAGGGGCCCCGGTGCTGGAATAGCCCCATGGGCGACACGCTGTACGACACCGACCTGATCATCATCGGCGGCGGACCCGCCGGATGCGCCGCCGCACGCATGGCCGCCAGCGTCGGCATGCGCTCGGTCCTGGTCGAGCCGGACCGGCTGTGCCGGAACCTGTACCGGATCCCGGCCCTGAACAACGTCCTCGGCGGCTACACCGGCGGCCCCGAGCTGGCCGACGCCATCGTCGCCGAGCTGAAGGGCACGGAGCTGTGCCGCCTCGCAGTCGGTCGTTACGTCACCGACCTTCACGCCGACGACGACCAGGTGGCCGCCACGTTGGACACGGGCGCCTCCCTCACCGCCCCGTACGCCATCGTCGCCACGGGCGTCGGCCCTCTCCAACCCAGCGACGCGACCTGGATCACCGCCCCCGCCGGCCTGACCCTGCCCGCGCTCTGGCAGGCCGACGCCGACGACGCCCAAGGCCGGACCCTCCTCGTCCTCGGCGGCGACCGCCCGATCGGCACCTTCCTGCGCGCCCACCCGACCACGGACACGCGCCTCCTCGTGGCGTACCCGGCGACCGACGCGTACAAGATCGACGAGATCCGCGACGACCCACGGGTCACGCTCCTCCCCGTCGATCACCTGACGCTGCACGGTGGGGAAGGTGCCCAGCTGTCGGCCGAGGCAGTGGAGCAGGACGGTACCCACCGGACGATCACGGCGGACGCGGCCTTCCTCAGCCTGGGAAGCGCCCCCACCGCCCCACCCGGAGACCTGACCCGCGGCACGGACGGCTACTGCCCGCCCACTGACCAGCACCCCCGCCTCATCGTGGCCGGCGACCTCCGCTCCGCCCGCTTCCAACGGATCATGACCGCCCTGGGCTCCGGCAGCGAAGCGGCACTGCACGCCTACTACGCGGCCAGGAACTTGCCTATCAAGGGGTGAGGCCGCGGTGTTGTGCGCCAAGGGATGGCCCTTGGAGGGGGAACCCCTGTGACCAGTAAGGCAGAAGTGGCGGTCGCTGCTGCCGTCGTCGCTCGGGGCGCGTGTGTTCTGCTCGTGCAACGACGCGTGACGGAAGGCGCCCTCTCGTGGCAGTTCCCGGCGGGAAAGATCGAACCCGGCGAAACACCACAAGAAGCCGCCGTACGTGAGACTCAAGAAGAGACCGGACTACGGGTGGCCCCACAGAAGTCGCTGGGATGCAGAGTGCACCCTCTGACGGGCCGGGAGATTCACTACGTCGCATGTCGGCCTGTCGGGGGCGAGGCGACCGTTGCGAGCGCTGGTGAAGTGGCCGACACGGTCTGGGTCACGCTCGGTGAGATTTCTCAGTACGTGCCGTACGGGCTGTTCGAGCCGGTGCAGCGCTATCTCGACGCTGTTCTGCTGGCGTGAGCCCTGCCGAGCCTGCTCCCTTGAAACGCCAAGCGTGGTGGGGGCACGGCGCCTGCTCCGGTGCCGTTCCCGTGCGGAGGCCGGGCGTCCAGGTCAGCCCGCCACCGGCACGGCTGCGGCTATCGCGTTCCGGTCCTTCCGGCCGACCAGCGGGAAGACGATCCGCATCCCCTGCTCGGTGTCGGGCGAAGAGACGACGAAGGACGAGTTGAGCACGCGCTCCTTGACCTCGGTACGGACGAGACCCGCCCGCGCGAACGTCATCAGGTGCTCTCCGGTCCGGGCGATGTTCGGGTTGGCCCTGAAGACGAAGAAGTGACGGTCGGTCATGACCAGGTACATGGGCACCGGTACGGGGATCACGGTCATCGCGCCCGCGCTGAGGACCGCCGAGGCCACCGCGAAGGCCGCCGTCCTGCGGACCGAGACCGTCCTCAGGTTCACGATGGTCGCCACCTCGACCCGCTCCCCGGGCGCGAGCAGCGGGGTGACGGCGGCGAGCAGCAGGCGGTGGCGCTTGGCGTTCATGACGTACTCCTGGAAGGGGTGGTGCGGAAGGTGGGGCAGGGGCCGGGGGGTGTCCGCGGCCCGAGCGGCCGGGAGTTGTCCACGGCCCCCGCGCCGCCGCCGGTCCTCCGCATCCCCCGCCCGTCCGTCCGGGCGTTCGCGGGCGTGGTTCCCTTGCGACAGCCAGGCCACTCTGCCATACGCTCCCTCCGGGTTCCCGGGGAGCCCTCGGGTACGGTCCGGGGAATCCAGGGCCCGCACCGTGCGCCGTCCCCTATCCTGCGGCCATGACGGAGCGGGAAGACGTGCGGCGGGCCATCGAGTCGCTTTCCACCGCGCCGCGGTCGCTGCCCGGGGCAGCGGAGGCCGCGCCGAACTCCGCAGGCCTGTACGCCTGGTGGGCGCCGCCGGACGTGCTGCCTTCGTTCCCGGGACCTTCGAACTCCGAGGACCCCGGGCGGCGGCTGCTCTACCTCGGCAAGGCCACTCGCCTGCGGAGCCGTATCGGCGCCAACCATTTCCGGCGCTCCGGGAGTTCGACCCTGCGGCGGACCCTGGCGGGGCTGCTGATGGCCACCGAGGGCTACCGCACTACCTGGACCGACCGGGTGGTCCTGGTGCCGGAGGACGAGCGACGGCTCACGGAGTGGATGAGCGGCCACCTCTCGCTCACCTGGGCCGTGCACCCAGGTCCGGGTGCGGTGGAGGACGAGCTGATCGTCCGGTGGAGGCCGCCCCTCAACGTCCGGGGCGCCGCGCGCGGGAGCGTCCGGGAAGCGGTCGAGGAGGCGCGGGCTCGGTACCGGGAGAGCGCGGGTCCCCGGCCCGCGGAAGGAGTGGAAACCGGATGACCACGGCCGAGGAGCTGTTCGGCGCCCCGCGGATCTCCGAGGCCGAGGGCGCCCGGCGGGCAGCCGGTCACCTCGTCCGCTGAGCCACCGCCCCTTCGGCGTACCGGTCGCGCTGGTCGGGCGCATGGAGGCGAACGCCCTCAGAGGCAGCCGCAGCCCGGGGTGTAGAGCAGCAGGAAAACGGCCGTCGAAGCGGCGAGGGCGAAGCCGGCGGTGGTCAGGACGGCGAGGCCCCGACGGAGCCCGCTCGCGGAGGTGCGGAAGGTCTTCCAGGCGCCGTGCGCGAGGAAGAGGCTGATCAGTCCGGCCCCCGCGATGGTCAGGCGCGGGCTGAAGGACCAGCTCAGGTAGGCGATCAGAGCCAGGCCGCCGAGCAGGGCGCAGGCGAGCGCGCTGAGGACCGCGTCGGCGACGGCTTCCCCCGCCGTGTCGACCAGGAAGTCACCCACGCCCTTCGCCACTCTGCGGACCCCCACCACGTCGCTCCAGCCTCGCGTCCGACGGCCCCGGTCAGGGCCTGGTACGGAGGACCTCCACCGAGCCGGAATGGTTGCTCGGTCCTCGGGGGACGTGGGCGGGACCACTGAGGGCGGCCGGCGCGGACGCCGCCCGAGGGCTTGCCGGGAATCGGCCCGCGGGTCCTGCGACCTGGAACGCGGTGCCGGGGCTGCCGTCGCGCACCCGTGGATCGGGTTCGGCTCTCACCCCGCCGCCAGGAACTCCGTGATCGCGGCGGCGAACCCCGGCTCGCGCACCACCGTGAGGTGGTCGCCGGGGAGCACCGTGACCCGGGCGCCCCGTATCGCGCCCGCCAGCACCTCGGGGCGTACGGCGAGCGGGTCCGCCTCCCCGGCGAGTACGAGCGTGGGCACCGCGATCCGGCCCAGTGGCACCGGCCCCCGGAACGCCGCGCGTATCTGGGCGGCCAGCGCGTACCGGTCGGACCCGGTGGCGTCGGCCAACGCGCGGAAGCCGCGCGCCTGTTCGGGGACGGTCGCCAGGTCGTCCGCGGTCAGCGCGGCCGACACCAGCTCGGGCGGCATCGCCCGGGTGTCCAGGCCGCCGACCTCCACCACACCCGCGCCGACGCCCCCGACCACCAGCCGGGTGACCCGGGAGTCGGCGGCCGCCGCCAGCAGCGCGACGACCGCGCCCATGGAGTACCCGGCGAGGTGGTACGCGTCCATGGACAGCCGGTCGGCCAGGTGCTGGACGTCGGCCGCCATCAACTCCTCGCCGTAGAAGGACTCGTCGTGCGGCCGATCGGAGACGCCGTGGCCCCGGGCGTCCAGGGCGAACACCCGGCGGCCGGCCGCGAGAAGGGCCTCCACCACACCAGGGCCCTCCCAGTTCAGCCGGGCGTGCGCGGCGAACCCGTGCAGCAGCACCACGGGGGGCAGGGCCGGGGCGGGGTCGCGGGACCAGGACCAGTACCGCAGGGTCAGTCCGTCCTCGGTGCGCAGCTCGGCGGGGTGTCCGGTGTCCGGTGGGGTCGTCATGGCACGAACGTATGCCGATGGCCCGCAGGCGCGCCGGAATCTGTGCGCGCGCACAGCCACGAGGCCGCCCTCCTGGGAGGGCGCACCGCACCCGGCCGTTCGGACGGACGGAGCGGACGCGCGTCTTCCGGCCCCGTTTACGCGGAAGTAACGTGCGGGTGTGACTCCCTCGACGACCGTGCACAGTCCGCTCCGGCTGTACGGCCGCAGCGGTGAACTCGCCATACTGGAAACCCTCTTGGACCGCCTCGCGCAGGGCGACGGCGGTGCGCTCGTGGTGACCGCGCCGCCCGGCCTCGGCCGCAGCGCCCTGCTGGACGCGGCGGCCGGAACGCACCGCGCCCGCAACCGGGGACCCGTGCTGCACGTGACGGCCGTCCCGGCCGAGCGCCGCATCCCGCACAGCGGGCTGCACGCGCTGCTCTGCGCGGCCCCCGGCCCGCTCCCCGTACCGCCCGGGCGGGTGCTGCGCTCCGGCATCGGCCCCGACGCGCTGCTCGCCCTGCTGCGGGAGACCGGCGCCGACCGGCCGGTACTGGTCTGCGTGGACGACGCGCACGCCTGGGACCCCCGGTCCCGGGAGGTCCTCGGCTTCGCGGCCCGCCGGCTGGGTGCGGGCAGCCGGGTCGCCGTGCTGATCGCCTCGGCCGACGAGACCAGCTTCGCCGGACTGCCCGCGCTGCGCCTCGGCCCGCTCGACGACGAGGCGGCGGCCTGCCTGCTGGAGCGCTGCACCGGCAAGGCCCCCGACATCGACCCGGTGGTCCGCGGCGAGCTGCTGCGGGAGGCGGCGGGCAACCCGCGGCTGCTCGCCGGGCTCGCGGGGCACCTCACCGCGGACCAGCTGGCCGGCCGCACGGTGCTGCCGTTCCCGCTGCCCGGCGGCGAGAGCGTGCTCGACGCCCACGCCGCCCAGCTCGACGGCCTCCCCGCGGAGACCCGTGACCTGTTGCTGCTGGCCGCCGCCGCCCAGGAGCACGAGCCGCAGGGCACCGGCGCCGACGCCGGGCTGCTGCTGCGGGCCGGCAACCGGGCCGGACTCGGCGCCGGCCTCCTCGACCGCGCGCTCTTCGGGCCCGGCGGCATCCCCGGAGTCCTCGAACGCACCGGCAGCCGCGTCCATTTCAGCCATCCCCTGCTGGGCCGCGCGGTACTGCGGCACGCCCCGCCCGTGCACCGGCGGGCCGCCCACGAACTGCTCGCCGCCCTGCTCGGCCGGGCCTCCGCGCATCCGCTGCCCGCCCTGGTGCAGCGTGCCTGCGCCGCCCCGGCTCCGGACGCCGCCCTCGCGAGCGCGCTGGAGCGGGCGGCCACCGCACCACGGCCGCACGCCGAACGCTCGGCCGCCCTCACCCGCGCCGCCCTGCTCTCCACGGACGAGGCGGACCGGGCCGCCCGGTTCGCCGGGGCCGCCGAACACGCCCGCCTCGCCGGCGACACCGGCCGCGCCCGGGCCCTGCTCGCCCGGGTCGCCGACGCCCCGGGCGGTGCCGCGTCCCGGCCCGTACCGGCGGACGGGCTCACCCGGTTCACCCGCGGGATGCTCGCCCTGCGCGACGGCCCGGCCACCGACGCCCGCGAGACGCTCCTCGCCGCCGCGGCCGGGCTCGCGCCCCACGATCCGGCGCGCGCCCTCACCGCCCTGCTCGCCGCGGCCGAGGCCGCCTGGGTGAGCGGCGACGCCATCGCCTACCTCGCCGCCCTCGACCGGGTCCCCGCCCGCCCGCACGACCCGGCCGTCGCTCCCTATCTCGGGGGCGTACGGGCGGTGTTCGCGGGACGCATGGCCGAGGGCCACGCGCTGCTGGCGCAGTGCCTGCGCGCCGCCGAGGCCGACGAGGACCCTCCGGCGCTGCTGCGGGCGGGCGCCTGCGCACTGGTGGTCGGCGAGGCCGAGAGCGCCTGCCGGGCCGGGGCCCGCGCGCTCGCCGCCGTACGGAGCAAGGGCCCCGAGGTCCTCCTCGCGCACGCCCTGGAACAGCTCGCCTACGCCGAACTGCGGGCCGGCCGGCACGCCAGGGCGCGGGCGCACGCACTGGAGGGCCTGCACGCTGCCCGCCGTACCGGGCAGTCCAACTCCACCACCCATCTGCACGCGGTGCTCGCGCTCACCGCCTCGGTGGAAGGGCCCGCCGAGGCCTGTGCCGCGCACGCGGACGCCGCGCTGGCCGGGGCGGGGCCGCACGGTCTCGCCCAGGCCGCCACCCTCGCCACCTGGGCGATCGCCCGCGCCGGCCTCGCGGCGGGACGCGCCGAAGAGGCGGCGGCGCGGCTCGCCCCCCTGGTGCGCCCCGGCCCGCGCCACGGCCACTTCGGCATCCGGATGCTCGCCCTGCCGTGCTACGTCGAAGCCGCCGTACTCGGCGGCCGGTCCACCGAATGGGCCGCCGAACTTCAAGACGCCGTACGTGAGTTCGAGATCTGGACCAGCCGCACCACCGACCCGCACGCCCCCGCCCAACTCGCCCGCTGCCGCGCGCTGCTGGCCCCCGCAGAGGAGGCCGAGGCCCGGTACACGGAAGCCCTCGCCCATCACGACCGGGCCGGCGGCGACTTCGAGCGCGCCCGCACCCAACTCCTCTACGGTCAGTGGCTGCGCAGGCGGCGGCGTACCAGGGAGGCCCGCGGCCCGCTCCGTGACGCCCTGGTCGGTTTTGAACGTTGTTCCGCCCGCGCCTGGGTGGACCGGGCGGCCGGTGAACTGCGCGCCGCGGGCGAGGCGGTGGACGCCCCGGCGGCCGACACCGGGCCGGCGGCCGGGCTCACCCCCCAGCAGCAGCGCATCGCCCACTGCGTCGCGGAGGGCGCCACCAACCGGGAGATCGCCCGGCGGCTTTCGGTCAGCCCTCGCACGGTCGACCACCATCTGCGCAACATCTTCGCCCTCCTCGGGGTCCGCTCCCGCACCGAACTGGCCCGGGTGATGGGCCGTTGGCCTTGAGAGCGGCGGGAGTGGGAAGATCCGGCCATGGACCGACCGCCCTACTCGGCTGCTTGGCTCGCGCGATGGCGGCAGGAGATCACGGACGTGGTGGGCGTGATGCTCCTGGCCTTCGAGGAGACGCACGGCTTCGGGCAGGGTGACAACCGGGTCCGCGTCGCCGACGAGGACGAGCGCCGCGCTGCCCGCGACCTGGCCCGGGAGCCACTGGTGTTCGATGATTTGCTGACGTTCTACGAATCCATCGGCGAGGTCGCCCTTGCGGACGTGGGCAACGGCTACTTCATCCACACGGCGCGTGATGTTCTGCGCCGGCTCTCGGAGGAAGGCGCCGTCTTCGTGCCGGAGGCCGACGACCCGCACGGCATGGTGATCGGCTCGGACGGAGGAGGCCATCTGTTCGTTGCCGACTGGGGCGGCGCGATCCACCGGACGCGGACCGCCTCCCTGGACGCGGAGGAGTTCGACAGGGTCGCGGACGACCTGCCGGAGTTCCTCGATCTCCTTCGCGGAGCCGTGGTCCGATTCGCGGAGACGGGCGAACCCGGCCTTTCGTAGGAACCTTGGGCGCGGAGCTCCGAGGGGCCTCCGGTCTTCCCCGACGCGGACCCGTCCCGACGCGGGCCCGCCCTGTCAGCCCCGTCCGTCCTGCCCGGCCCCTCGCGCCCCGCCCGCCTCCGTGGCCGAATGTGTCCGGCAGGTTGCCGGACCGTGATGATAAGAACCACGCACACCCCTAGGTACCGACTGGCCGGTATGCCATTCTGCGGGCGTCAGGATCGTTCGGTTGCGCTCGTGCCCCTGCCGGGCCGGGTGCCCGGGCCGGCGCCCAACGGCCCGGCCGATTCCCGGTGGAGGCCCCCATGCCACAGGTCGTACGTCCTCGGATCAGGGCGCTGCGCGCGACGCCCCCCGTGACGCCGCTGCCCCAGCGCTTCCGCTCGCTGGCCGACCGGGAGGCGGTCGAGGTGCTGCACCGCTCGGCCCGGGTGCTGCTCGAAGAGCTGCCCGAGCTGACGGAACGGCTGGTCGAGGTGTTGTACGAACAGGAGCCCGGCTACCGCGCGGCGATCGAGTCCACCCGCGCCGACATCTGGCAGGAGGTCCACCACTCGCTGCGCCACAACGTCGGCTCGCTCATCCAGCCCCGTGAGTTCCGCGAGGCCGCCCACCGCACCACCCGCTGGATCGGCGAGATCAGGGCCGAGCAGGGCGTACCGCTCGACGCCGTCCTGCACGCGTTCCGCCTCGGCGGCGCGATGGTCTGGCAGGGCCTCGTGGACGAGACGGCCCGCCGCGATCCCGAGGACGTACGCCTCCTCGTCCATGTCGCCGCCGACGTGTGGAACTTCGTCGACGAGCACTGCGGAGTCCTCACCGACGCCTACCGGCAGGCGGAACGGCGCATCGACTGGCGCCGGGAGAACCGTCAACGCCTCATGACCGCAGCCCTGTTGGACGGCACCGCCCGCATCGCCGACCTGCCCGACGCCGCGACGACGCTGGGGCTTCCGGAGGACGGCCGGTACGCGGTCCTCGCCGTACGTACAGACCGGCGCGCCCCGCACGCCGCCACCGCCCCGCCCGTGGCCCTGCCGGACGGAGTCGTCGCGCTCTGGCACACCGACGCCGACACCGAACTCGCCATCGTGGCCCTGGAATCCGCGGCCGCGGATACGTCCGGGGGGTGCGCGGAGAAACCGGGCACGGGAGACGAACTCGCCCGCCTCGCCGCCGGTATGACCGTCCCGGCCGGTACGGGCGTCGGGGTCGGCTCCGCGGTCGAGGGGCTCGCCGCGCTCGGCGAGGCCCGGCGGCTCGCCGGGACGGCCCTGCGGGCCTGCCCGGCCTCCGGCGGGGTCGTCCTGCTCGACGAACACCTGCCGACCGCGCTGGTCGTCTCCTCGCCCGCCCTCGGGAACGCGCTCGCCGACCGGGTGCTCGGGCCCCTCGACGGCATCGACCCCGCCGACCGGGACGTCCTCATCGAGACGCTCACCGCCTGGCTCGAGGCCGACGGTTCGGCCCAGCGGGCCGGGGCGCGGCTCTACTGCCACCGCAACACCGTGCTGAACCGGCTGCGGCGGTTCGAGCAGCTCTCCGGGCGCTGCCTGACCCGCCCGGCGGACGCGGTGGAGGTCTGCCTGGCGCTGGCGGCGCGGCGGTTGCTCGGCGGCTGACATCAACCACCGCATGAGGAAGGCGAGTGAGGGGGTAAGGGTGTGACGGCACACAAGGTGCGGGCCCGGTTCCTGTACCGGCGCATCCCCGAACGCCCGTGCCCTGTACGCCGGGCGGACGCTCTGGTGCCGTACCCGTCATGTCCTCCCTCACCGACGCGCGTTCCCTCGCGGTCGTCATCTTCCTCGGGTTCGTCGCCCTCTCCCTGCTGCTCTGCGGCCTCGCCGCCGCCGACCAGGACGACCCGGAACACTTCTACGCGGGCGGCGGAGCGGCCCTCGGGCCCGTCGGCGGGGGACTCGCCATCGCCGGGGACTACGTCTCCGCCGCCACCCTGCTCTCCACCACCGGCTCCGTGGCGCTCGCCGGGTTCGACGGGGTGACCTTCGCGCTCGCGACCGTCGCCTCGCTGGTGCTCTTCATGCGCCTCTTCTCCGAACGGCTGCGCGCCGCAGGGGTGTTCACCCTCGGAGACTTCCTCGCGCGACGGCTCGCAGACCCCGCGGTCCGCAGGGCGCTGGGCGTCGCCGCCCTGGCCGTGCTCGCCCCGCTCCTGCTCGTACAACTCACCACCGCGGGCAAGGTGATGGCGGCCATGTTCGGACTCCCCGAGGGAGCGGTGACCGGATGCACCGTGGCCAGCGGGGCCCTGATGGTGGGTTACTCCGCCTTCGGCGGGATGCGCGGCACCGGATACGTCCAGATCCTCAAGGTCGGCGTGGTGGTGGCCGCCGTCACCCTGCTCGCCGGACTCGTCCTCGCCCGGTACGGCTGGTCGCCCTTCGCCCTCTTCGACGCCGCACGCGAGGGCAGCGGGGCCGGCTCCGGCTACGCCTCGCCCGGCGCCCAGTTCGGACGTACCGGCACGGGGGTGCTGGACCTGATCGGGTTCCAGGTCACCCTCGTCCTGGGCGCCGCCTGCATGCCGCACCTCACCATGCGCCTGCACCCCCTGCGCGACGCCCGTACCGCGCGCCGCGTGCGGGCCTGGGCCGTCGCTCCGGTCGCCGTCCTCTGCGCCGGGATCGTCGTCGTGGGACTCGGCGCCTCGGCCCTGCTCGGCGCGGAGGCGCTGCGTGCCGCGGACCCCGGCGGCAACACCGCCCTGCTGATGGTGACCGGCGCACTGGACCCCGGCGCCGTCGGCCCCCGCGAGAGCCCGCTGTTCGCCGTCGTCGCCTGCGCCGCCTTCGCCACCACCCTCGCCGCGGTGGCCGGCATCACCCTCGCCGCCGCCTCCAGCGTCGCCCGGGACTTCGCCGCGCACTCCGGCGCCCAGGGCGAGGGGAAAGCCTCCGCCCGGGAGATCCGCCGGGCCCGCCGGGCCGTCCTCGCGATCGGCGCGCTCGCCGTCCTCGTCTCCGCGTACACCCACGAGCGCAACCCGCAGGTCCTGCTCTCGTTCTCCTTCGCCGCCGCCGCGTCCGTCCTGCCGCCAGTCCTGCTGAACGCCCTCTTCCGCCCCGGCTTCACCGCCCGCGCGGTGCGCCGGACCGTCTACGGGACCCTGCCGCTGATCGTGCTCCTGATGGCGTTCTCACCGGCGGTCTCGGGGACCCCGATCGCCCTCTTCCCGGACCGCGACTTCCACTGGTTCCCCTTGCAGACCCCGGGGCTCGTCACCATCCCGGTGGGCTTCCTGCTCGCCCACCTCGGGTCCCGCCGCCCCGCCCGCGAGCGCGGCGAGCACACCACCGGGCGCGCCGCTCGCCACGGGGCGCCGGCCACCACCGCCGCGTACGGCCCGGGTACGCCCCGGACCTGAGAACCACGGGCCCGGGCCCGTGGTTCTCACATCCCCAGCTGCGACAGCTGGAGCCGCTCCACCGCGTCCTCCTCGCCTTCCAGGCCCACCGTCGTCGCCGACTGCCGGCCGAACGCGAAGAGCAGCAGCTCGCCCGGCTCCCCGGTCACCGTCACCACCGGGGTGCCCTTGCGTGCCACCGCCGTCCGCCCGTCCGGGCGGCGCAGCACCAGCCCGACCGGGGAGCGGTGCCCCAGCATCCGGGCGGTCCGCTCCATCCGCGCCCACAGGACGTCCGCGAACACCGGGTCCAGCTCCCGCCGCGACCAGTCGGGCTGTGCCCGGCGGACGTCCTCGGCGTGCACGTAGAACTCCACGGTGTTGGCGGCCTCGTCCACCTGCTTCAGCCCGAACGGGGAGAAGCGCGGCGGACCCGTGCGGATGAGCTGGATCAGCTCCTCGTACGGCTTGTCCGCGTACTCCTGGCGCACCCGCTCCATACGGCCCTTCAGCGGGCCCACCACGATCCCCGCGGCCGCGTCCGCCCGGCGCTCCCGCACCACCACGTGAGCGGCCAGGTCCCGGGTCAGCCAGCCGTCGCACAGGGTCGGCGCCCCGGGCCCCGCCGCCTCCAACAGGTCGGCTAGCAGAAGACGTTCACGCTTCGCATGGGTCGACATGTCAGCCAGCCTACGACCGCGGCACACGGTCCGCCCAGTGGACCGGACGCCTTCGGGCGCCCTGGATCGCGGCACAATGGGGCCCATGAGCAGCACGCCCCCGTCCGGCACGCCCGGTACCCCGCCCACAGGCACCCTCGACCCCGCCGTGGCCGCGCGCCTCAAGCGCGGCGCGGACGGACTCGTCCCCGCCATCGCCCAGCAGTACGACACCGGTGAGGTGCTCATGCTCGGCTGGATGGACGACGAGGCCCTGCACCGCACCCTGACCACCGGCCGCTGCACCTACTGGTCCCGCAGCCGCCAGGAGTACTGGGTCAAGGGCGACACCTCCGGCCACACCCAGCGCGTCGTCTCCGTGGCCCTCGACTGCGACGCCGACACCGTCCTCGTCAAGGTCGACCAGACGGGCGCCGCCTGCCACACCGGCGCCCGCACCTGCTTCGACCGCGACGTCCTGCTCGACACAGACACCCCGTGAGGCCGGCCGACATGGATCTCGACACCTTCCGCAAGCTGGCCGTGGACCGGCGCGTCATCCCCGTCGTGCGGCGGCTCCTCGCGGACGGCGACACCCCGGTCGGGCTCTACCGGAAACTCGCCGCCGAACGCCCCGGCACCTTCCTGCTGGAATCCGCCGAGAACGGCCGCACCTGGTCCCGGTACTCCTTCATCGGGGTCCACAGCCACGCCACGCTCACCGCCCGCGACGGCCAGGCCCACTGGATCGGCACCCCGCCGGTCGGCGTCCCCCTGGACGGCGACCCGCTCCAGGCGCTCCGCGCCACCACCGAGGCGCTGCACACCCCCCGCGACCTCGCGGGCACCGAGGGCCTGCCGCCCTTCACCGGCGGCATGGTCGGCTACCTCGGCTACGACATCGTGCGCCGCCTGGAACGCATCGGCGACCACGGAGGCGACGACCTCGGCCTCCCCGAGCTCACCATGATGCTCACCTCCGACCTCGCCGTCCTCGACCACTGGGACGGCACCGTCCTGCTGATCGCCAACGCGATCAACCACAACGACCTGGAGAGCGGCGTCGAGGAGGCGTACACCGACGCCGTCGCCCGCCTCGACGCCATGGAGCGCGACCTGCGCCGCCCCGTCGAGAACGCCCCCGCCGTCCTGCCCCCCTCCGAGCTGCCGCCGTACACCGCCCTCTGGGGCGGCCCGGCCTACCAGGAGGCCGTCGAGGACATCAAGGAGCGCATCCGGGCCGGCGAGGCCTTCCAGGTCGTGCCCTCCCAGCGCTTCGAGACGCCCTGCACCGCGAGCGCGCTCGACGTCTACCGGGTGCTGCGGGCCACCAACCCGTCCCCGTACATGTACCTCTTCCGGTTCGACGGCTTCGACGTCGTCGGCTCCAGCCCCGAGGCCCTGGTCAAGGTCGAGGACGGCCGCGCCATGGTCCACCCCATCGCCGGCACCCGGCACCGGGGCGCCACCCCGCAGGAGGACCAGGCCCTCGCCGAGGAACTCCTCGCCGACCCCAAGGAGCGCGCCGAGCACCTCATGCTCGTCGACCTCGGCCGCAACGACCTCGGCCGCGTCTGCGAACCCGGCAGCGTCGAAGTGGTCGACTTCATGTCCGTGGAGAAGTACTCCCACGTGATGCACATCGTGTCGACCGTCACCGGCCGCGTCGCCGAGGACCGCACCGCCTTCGACGTCCTCACCGCCTGCTTCCCCGCCGGCACCCTCTCCGGAGCGCCCAAGCCGCGCGCCATGCAGATCATCGAGGAGCTCGAACCCAACCGCAGGGGCCTGTACGGAGGCTGCGTCGGCTACCTCGACTTCGCCGGCGACTCCGACACCGCCATCGCCATCCGCACCGCGCTGCTCCGCGACGGCACCGCCTACGTCCAGGCCGGAGCCGGCGTGGTCGCCGACTCCGACCCGGTGGCCGAGGACAACGAGTGCCGCAACAAGGCGGCCGCCGTGCTCCGCGCCGTCCACACCGCCAACCGGCTCCGCGACCACGGAGCGCCCACCGGGTGACCCCGGGCCCGTCGGGGGCCAGCCGCTGCGCGCCGGGGCGGTAGGGGATAGTGGAAGGCGTGAGCGCCGTCCCCGTACCCCAGCCCCGTTCCCGCACCACCGCCCCCGACGCCCCCGGCAGCCGCCGGAGCCTGGCCCTCGGGCTGCTCCTCGGCGCGGTCGGGGCCGCCGTCGTCCTGCTCGCCTCCGGGCAGACCTGGGCCCGGGGCGAGGCCCCCGTCGCCGGCGGCAGCCTCCCGCTGACCGCCGACGGGCAGGACGTCACCGGCGTCCCCGCCGCGCTGGCGATCGTCGGCCTCGCCGCCCTGGTCGCCGTCTTCGCCGTCCGGGGCGCCGGGCGTTACGTCGTCGCCGGACTGCTGGCCGTCAGCGGTCTCGGCGCCGGCCTCAGCGCCTGGCTCGGAGCCTCCGACAGCGCCGCCCTGGACGAGAAGGCCGCGGCCACCACCGGTGACGCCGCCTCCACCATCGACGCCCTCAGCCACACCGCGTGGCCCTGGGTCACCGCCCTGGGCGGCCTGTTCATCCTGGTCGCCGGGGTACTCGCGCTGCGCTTCGGAAGCCGCTGGCCCACCATGTCCGGCCGCTACGAGCGCGACGGCACCCCCCGCCCCCGCAAGGCTCCCGCGACCCCCCGGGACCCCGACCGGCCCGAGGAGCTGTGGAAGGCGCTGGACCGGGGCGAGGACCCCACGGGCTAGGGTGTGTCGTCAAACTGCCGTCTGCCGGGCGACGCCTGGCACGCACGCTCGCCGCGTTGTCGGGATCACCCCGATACATCCAGTATCGGGGCGACCCTCCGCCTTGCGATCGCACGCACCAGACGCCGCCCGGCCCGGCCTCCGGCCGGACAACGACACTTTGACGACACACCCTGGGCGGCCCGCCGGGCCGGCCACCCGGAAGGCCCCCGGACACGACCTGGAGCACCGACCCCCCGGCTCACGTCCCGCCTCCGCGTACGGGACAATGGGGTCGGGCCTGTCCATCGCACCCCCGGTGCGGTGGCACCGCACACCACGCACACCGCGCAACACCAACGAGGAGCAACTCATGGCGGGCAGCAGCCACGGACACACCCCGGCCGCCTGGACCGGTGTCATCATCTCGTTCATCGGCTTCTGCGTCGCAGGCGTCTTCATGGTCGCGGCCAACCCGGCCGGATTCTGGGCCGGCATCGGCGTGGTCCTCGCGGGCGCCGTCGTGGGCCTGGCGATGAAGATGGCCGGACTCGGCATGCCGAAGGAGACCCCGGAGTACGCCGCCGCCCGTGCGCGCGCCGGTGAGGCCCAGCTCGGCCACTGACGTACGCCCCGTGGCGGGGCCCCTCCCGTCGGGGTCCGGCCCCGCCAGGTGCGACCGCGCGACACGCGAGGCGCAGCCCCACCCGGGCTGCGCCTTTCCGCGTACCGGGGGCACAATCGCCGGGTGGACGCCTCGCCCCTCCCCGCCGCGACCCCGCCCCCGGACGCACCCACCGGGCCCGCCCCGGCCGGCCCGCGACCGCCGGACCCGCACCTGCCGGACCCGTACGCCCAACGCCGTCCGGAGCCGGGCATGCGGCGGTTCGCGGCGCCGGCCGGCACCCTCCTCGCCGTCGTCGGCGCCTTCGGTTACGTCGCCGCCGTCGACCCGGGCGAACCCGGGCACTACCCGGTCTGCCCGCTCTTCCGCCTGACCGGCCTGCTCTGCCCCGGCTGCGGCGGACTGCGCAGCGCCCACGCCTTCGCCCACGGCGACTTCGTCACAGCCCTCGGCGACAACGCCCTCGCCGTCACCGGCTACGTCCTCTTCGCCGCTCTCTGGTCGCTCTGGCTCGTACGGACCGCCCGCCGAAGGCCCCTGCGGCTGGGCCTGCCGCCCCGCTGGTACTGGGGGACCGGCGCGGTGCTGCTGGCCTTCAGCGTCGTACGGAACCTGCCCATCGGCGCCGCGCTGGCACCCTGAGCCACCCCCTGCCGGACCGGCCCGCGGACCACCTGTTGGGATGCCGACCGGCCGGATGCTGGCCCAGCGCCCCGCTGCGGATACCATCGAGATGGCTGATCCTGTTGCATCATTCGTTCGTTCCGGAAGGGGGCCGCTCGCGTGAGTGTGCTCGACGAGATCATTGACGGCGTCCGTGCGGACCTTGCGGAGCGGCAGGCGCGCGTCAGCCTCGACGAGCTCAAGGAACGCGCTGCGCGCGCCCCCCGGGCCAAGGACGGAGTCGCCGCACTGCGCGGCGAGGGCGTCAACGTCATCTGCGAGGTCAAGCGCTCCAGCCCCTCCAAGGGAGCCCTGGCAGCCATCGCCGACCCGGCCGCGCTCGCCGCGGACTACGAGGCCGGCGGCGCTTCCGTCATCTCCGTCCTCACCGAGCAGCGCCGCTTCGGCGGCTCGCTCGCGGACCTGGAAGCCGTCCGCGCCAAGGTCGACATCCCCATCCTGCGCAAGGACTTCATCGTCACCTCCTACCAGCTGTGGGAGGCCCGTGCCTACGGCGCCGACCTCGCCCTGCTGATCGTCGCCGCCCTCGACCAGGAGGCCCTCGTCTCCCTGATCGAGCGGGCCGAGTCCATCGGCCTCACCCCGCTCGTCGAGGCCCACGACGAGGAGGAGGCCGAACGCGCGGTCGCCGCCGGCGCCCGCATCATCGGCGTCAACGCCCGCAACCTCAAGGACCTCAAGGTCGACCGCTCCACCTTCGAGCGGGTCGCCCCCGAGATCCCCGACCACATCGTCAAGGTCGCCGAATCCGGCGTCCGGGGCCCGCACGACCTGATCGCGTACGCCAACGCGGGCGCGGACGCCGTGCTCGTCGGCGAGTCGCTCGTCACCGGCCGCGACCCGCGCGCCGCCGTCGCCGACCTGGTCGCCGCCGGCACCCACCCCGCGCTCCGGCACGGACGGGGCTGACCCCCGCCGTGACCGTCTCCGTGCCGCCGGGGCCCCCGCGCTCCGCACCGCCGTCCCCGCAGGGCATCCGCCCCGCCGGGTCGCCGGTGCGTGAGCCGCGCGCGCTCCCGGCGCACGGCGGAGGCCGGCCCGCGCTCCTCCCGCTCGACCACCCGCAGCCCCGCCGCTGCGCCCCGCCGTTCTGGCACCGGGGCTGTCGCGCGCCCGCCCGCCGGGTGCACGGCCGCCGGGTCCGCTACGTCATCGGCGACGAGCCGGGACAGGTCAACGGCATGCGATGGCGCACCGGCTGAGCGCCGCAGCGAGCCCGGCCGTCCGCGTCCCGCGCACCCACCCGTAAGGGTCCGTGCCGCGTCGACGCGCCGCGCCGTACCCGCCCCGACCGAACCCGGTCGCGGCGGCTTTCCGCTCCGCTCCGGCGCATCCGGTGAACCCACCCGTTGCCATCTCCAGGAGCCATGTCGGATGTCCTCAGACTTCTTCGTTCCGGACCCCGAGGGTCTGATCCCCAGCGCCGAAGGCTATTTCGGCGCCTACGGCGGCAAGTTCATCCCGGAGGCGCTCGTCGCCGCCGTGGACGAGGTCGCCGTCGAGTACGACAAGGCCAAGGCCGACCCGGCCTTCGCCGCCGAGCTCAACGAGCTCATGGTCAACTACACGGGCCGCCCCAGCGCCCTGACCGAAGTCCCCCGCTTCGCCGAGCACGCGGGCGGCGCCCGTGTCTTCCTCAAGCGCGAGGACCTCAACCACACCGGCTCGCACAAGATCAACAACGTGCTGGGCCAGGCGCTCCTCACCAAGCGCATGGGCAAGACCCGGGTCATCGCCGAGACCGGAGCCGGTCAGCACGGCGTCGCCACCGCGACCGCCTGCGCGCTGTTCGGCCTGGAGTGCACCATCTACATGGGCGAGATCGACACCGAGCGCCAGGCGCTCAACGTCGCCCGCATGCGGATGCTCGGTGCCGAGGTCGTCGCCGTGAAGTCCGGCTCCCGCACCCTCAAGGACGCCATCAACGAGGCGTTCCGCGACTGGGTCGCCAACGTGGACAGCACCCACTACCTCTTCGGTACGGTCGCCGGGCCGCACCCCTTCCCCGCCATGGTCCGCGACTTCCACCGGGTCATCGGGGTCGAGGCCCGCCGCCAGATCCTGGAGCGTGCCGGCCGGCTGCCGGACGCCGCGATCGCCTGCGTCGGCGGCGGCTCCAACGCCATCGGCCTCTTCCACGCCTTCATCCCGGACGCCTCCGTCCGGCTCATCGGCTGCGAGCCCGCCGGGCACGGCATCGAGACCGGCGAGCACGCGGCGACCCTCACCGCGGGCGAGCCCGGCATCCTGCACGGCTCGCGCAGCTACGTCCTCCAGGACGACGAGGGCCAGATCACCGAGCCGTACTCCATCTCGGCCGGTCTGGACTACCCGGGCATCGGCCCGGAGCACTCGTACCTCAAGGACGTCGGCCGCGGCGAGTACGTCGCCGTGACCGACTCCGCCGCGATGTCGGCCCTGCGGCTTCTCTCGCGCACGGAGGGCATCATTCCGGCCATCGAGAGCGCGCACGCGCTGGCCGGTGCCCTGGAGATCGGCAAGCAGCTGGGCGAGGACGGGCTGATCCTCATCAACCTCTCCGGGCGCGGCGACAAGGACATGGACACGGCGGCCCGTTACTTCGGGCTGTACGACGCGGACGCGGCCGTCGAGGCGGCCGAGGCCGGCCACGGCGCGGAGATCGAGGGGGACGTCAAGTGAGCGGCACCACTGTCAACACCGTCAACACCGGCCACACCGGCAATATCGACCTGCTGAACACCACCCTCGCCGCCGCGAAGGCGGAGGACCGCGCGGCCCTCATCGCCTACCTCCCGGCCGGCTTCCCGACCGTGGACGGCGGCATCGAGGCCGTGAAGGCCGCCGTCGCCGGCGGAGCGGACGTCGTCGAGGTGGGCCTGCCGCACAGCGACCCGGTGCTCGACGGTCCGGTCATTCAGACCGCCGACGACATCGCGCTGCGCGGCGGTGTCCGGATCGCCGACGTGATGCGCACGGTCCGCGAGGCGTACGAAGCCACCGGCGCCCCGATCCTCGTCATGACCTACTGGAACCCCATCGACCGCTACGGCATCGAGCGGTTCACCGCCGAGCTCGCCGCGGCGGGCGGCGCCGGCTGCATCCTGCCCGACCTGCCGGTCCAGGAGTCGGCGGTGTGGCGCGAGAGCGCGGAGAAGCACGGTCTCGCCACCGTCTTCGTCGTCGCCCCCAGCAGCCTCGACGAGCGCCTCGCCACCATCACGGCGGCGGGCTCCGGCTTCGTCTACGCCGCCTCCCTCATGGGAGTCACCGGCACCCGCGAGTCCGTCGGCGACCAGGCCCAGAACCTGGTGGCCCGCACCCGCGCCACCACCTCCCTCCCGGTCTGCGTCGGTCTCGGCGTCTCCAACGCGGCCCAGGCCGCCGAGGTGGCCGGCTTCGCGGACGGCGTCATCGTCGGGTCGGCCTTCGTCAAGGCGATCCTGGACGCGCCCGACGCGGCGGCGGGTACGGCCGCGGTGAAGGCGCTCGCGGGCGAACTCGCCGAGGGTGTTCGAAAGCGCTGACGCGCTGCGTCACCCGTACGGGTGGACTGGGACCGGGGAGGCACGCGAGTGCCTCCCCGGTTCGTTGCTGCGGGTGTGAGCGAGAACCAAGAAGGAAGAAGGGCCGCGCGCGACCGGCTCGTCCAGCAGCGTGAGCAGGAGAAGGCGCGAGAGCGCCGCCGCCGCACGCTGATCGTCGCCGGAGCCGTGATCGGCGTGCTGGCGCTGGCCGCCGTGATCGGCCTGATCGCGGCCAACGCCGGGGACGACGACGACAGCACCGCGGCACCCGTCGTCGCGCCGTCCGGCGCCACCGGCAAGGACGACCTCGCCATCCCGGTGGGAGCGAGCGACGCCCCGTCCACGCTCACCATCTGGGAGGACTTCCGCTGCCCGGTCTGCGGCCAGTTCGAGAACGCGTTCCGCGGCACCATCGCGGACCTCACGGACAGCGGACAGCTCCGGGTCGAGTACCACCTGGCCACGATCATCGACGGCAACATGGGCGGCACGGGCTCGGTGCGCGCCGCGAACGCCGCCGCCTGTGCCCAGGACGCCGGCAAGTTCGTGGCGTACCACGACGTCCTCTACACCAACCAGCCCGCCGAGACGGACGACGCCTTCGGCAAGGACAGCACCCTGATCGACCTCGCCAAGAAGGTCCCCGGGCTGGACACCGCGACCTTCCGCAACTGCGTCGAGAACGGCAAGCACAACGGCTGGGTCGCGAAGTCCAACGCCGCGTTCAGCGAGGGCGGCTTCCAGGGGACCCCGACCGCCCTGCTGAACGGCGAGTCCATCTTCCCCAAGAAGGGCGACGAGCAGATCTCGGTCGCCAACCTCAAGAAGTGGGTGGAAGAGGCCAACAAGGGCAAGCCGGCCGGCACCCTCACCCCCACGCCGCCGGCCTCCTGACCGAGTGACCTCGATCATGGTGCCGCTGCGGACGGTGGAATCCGGCCCTGTTATCCATACGTTGCCGGGTGACGTCCCGTCCGCACGGCCCGGCAGGGTAGCGTCGGTTCCGTCATGAACCTTGCCTACATTCCCAGCCCGTCGACCGGCGTGATCGATCTCGGACCGATCCCGCTCCGCGGCTACGCGTTCTGCATCATCATCGGTGTCTTCGTCGCCGTCTGGCTCGGCAACAAGCGCTGGATCGCCCGGGGCGGCAGAGCCGGCACCGTGGCCGACATCGCCGTCTGGGCGGTGCCTTTCGGCCTGTTGGGCGGTCGTCTCTACCACGTCATCACCGACTACCAGCTGTACTTCAGCGACGGTGAGGACTGGGTCGACGCCTTCAAGGTGTGGGAGGGCGGCCTCGGTATCTGGGGCGCCATCTCCCTCGGCGCGGTCGGCGCCTGGATCGGCTGCCGCCGCCGGGGCATCCCGCTGCCCGCCTGGGCCGACGCGCTCGCCCCCGGCATCGCCTTCGCCCAGGCCATCGGGCGCTGGGGCAACTGGTTCAACCAGGAGCTCTACGGCCGCGAGACCACCCTGCCGTGGGGCCTGAAGATCAGCGGCGCCGCGAACCGGACCGAGGGTGTCTACCACCCGACGTTCCTCTACGAATCGCTCTGGTGCGTCGGTGTCGCCCTGCTGGTCATCTGGGCGGACCGCCGCTTCCGGCTCGGACACGGCCGGGCCTTCGCCCTGTACGTCGCCGCGTACTGCAGCGGCCGGGTCTGGATCGAGTACATGCGGGTCGACGAGGCCCACCACGTGCTCGGCCTGCGGCTGAACGTGTGGACCGCGATCATCGTCTTCATCCTGGCCGTCACGTACATGGTGATCTCCGCCAAGGTGCGTCCCGGCCGCGAGGAGATCGTGGAGCCCGGGGCGCAGGACGATGCCGACGGCGACGGCACCGAGGCGGATCCCACGGACGGCAAGGCCGACGGCACCGACACGGCCAAGGCCGACCTGGTGAAGGCCGACGCGACGGAGACCGGCCCGGCGGACGCCGCCGGAACCGGCGCCGTGGACGAGCCGGAGACCGACGGCGCCGCCCGTACCGCCGGTACGAGCTGACTTCCGAGGCGGCACGAGGCCGCCGCACCCGACCGGGTGCGGCGGCCTTTTCCGTGCTCCGGACCGCCCGCGACCGGGCGGTGGGACGTCAGCCCACGGCCGCACCCGCCGCCGCGGCCGTGCGCCGCCCGAGGGCGAGGGTGCGGTGCGCGGCCGCGGCCACCGCCGCGTCCACGAACCGGCCGTCCGGCAGTGCCAGCGCGCCCGCGTCCGTACGGGCCGCCGCCACGATCTCCTCGGCGGCCTCCAGCTCCTGATCGGTCGGCCGGAAGGCCCGCTCGATCACCGGCAGCTGCCGCGGGTGGATCGCCGCCCGGCCCAGCATCCCCAGCGCCCGCCCCCGGCCGCACGAGGCCCACAGCCCGTCCAGATCGCGCACGTCGGGGAAGACCGACTGCGTCGGCGGCTCCAGCCCGGCCGCCCGCGCCGCCACCACGATCCGGCTGCGCGACCAGTCGAGCCCGACGTCGTCCCGTACCCCCAGATCGGCGCGGAGGTCCGACTCCCCGAGCGCGATGCCCCGCACGTCGTGGTGGGCCGAGGCGATGGAGTACGCGTGCTCGATCGCGAGCGCCGATTCGAGCAGCGGATAGAGCGGAACACCGGGGGCGAGCGCCGCCACATGGTGCACGGACACCGCGTGCGTGATCTTGGGGAGCCGTATCCCGGACAGCCCCGGCAGCCCCGCCAGCGCCCGCACGTCGTCCTCCCCGTGCACCCGCACATGGACCGGTACGGCGTCCTCGGCGGTGGTCACCGGATCGGTGAGCAGCTCGGCGGTGGCGGACCGGGCGTACTCCTTACGGCCCGGGGCGACCGCGTCCTCCAGGTCCACGATCACCACGTCCGCCCCGGCACCCAGCGCCTTGAGCACCACCTCCGGCCGGTCACCGGGTACGTAGAGCCAGGTCAGCGGCACCGGAGTCGTGTCGTACGAGTCGTACGGGGAGATGTCGCCGGGCGGGACGGCCGCGGTGGCGCGAGGGTGCGCCTCGGCCGCCGTCACAGCGCCCCCTGAGAACGCAGCGCCGCGATCCGCTCGCCGGACAGGCCCAGCTCGTGGAGGATCTCCTCGGTGTCGGCCCCGTGCGGGCGCCCCGCCCACCGGATGGAGCCCGGGGTCTCGGAGAGCCGGAAGAGGACGTTCTGCATCCGCAGCGGCCCCAGCTCCGGATCGTCCACCTCGGTGACGCTGTCCAGCGCCCGGTACTGCGGATCCTCCATCACGTCCCGCACGTCGTAGATGGGGGCGATGGCCGCCTCCGCCTTCTCGAACTCGGCGAGCGCGTCGTCCCGGGTGTGCCGGGCGATCCACGACCCGACCGCCCCGTCCAGCTCGTCCGCGTGCTCCGCCCGGGTCGCGCCCGACGCGAACCACGGCTCGTCGATCAGTTCGGGGCGTCCGACCAGCCGCATCACCCGTTCGGCGATCGACTGCGCCGAGGTGGAGACCGCGACCCACTGGCCGTCCGAGGTGCGGTAGGTGTTGCGCGGGGCGTTGTTCCGCGAGCGGTTCCCGGTGCGCTGCTGGACGTGGCCGAGCTGGTCGAACCAGAGCGGCTGCGGGCCCAGCACCGTCAGGATCGGCTCGATGATCGCCATGTCGACCACCTGCCCCCGCCCGGTGCGGTCGCGCCCGGCGAGCGCGGCCATCACGGCGTACGCGGTGGCGAGCGCCGCGATCGAGTCGGCGAGCCCGAACGGCGGCAGCGTCGGCGGCCCCTCCGGCTCACCGGTGATCGACGCGAAGCCGCTCATCGCCTCGGCGAGCGTCCCGAACCCGGGCCGGTGCGAGTACGGGCCGAACTGGCCGAAGGCCGTCACCCGGGTCAGTACCAGCCGGGGGTTGACCGCCTCCAGCTCCTCCCAGCCGAGCCCCCAGCGCTCCAGGGTGCCGGGCCGGAAGTTCTCGATGATCACATCGGTCTCCGCCGCCAGCCGCAGCAGCACCTCGCGCCCGCCGGGCCTGGACAGGTCCAGCGTGAGGTTGCGCTTGTTGCGGCCCAGCAGCTTCCACCAGAGACCGACCCCGTCCTTCGCGGGGCCGTGGCCGCGCGAAGGGTCGGGTTTGCGCGGATGTTCGACCTTGATCACCTCGGCCCCGAAGTCACCGAGCATGGTCGCCGCGAGCGGACCGGCGAAGAGGGTCGCGAGATCGAGGACCCGCAGGCCCGACAGAGGGGTGGCGGTGAGGGTGGTCCCGGATTCGTTCATGAGGCATCGATCTCGCTTCGGTAGGGCATGGAGGTGGACGCGCCGGGCTTCTGGACGCACAGGGCGGCGGCCGAGGACGCCCAGGCGACCGCCTCGGCGACCGGCCGGCCCTCGCCGAGGGCCACGGCCAGGGTCCCGACGAAGGTGTCGCCCGCGCCGGTCGTGTCGACCGAGGTCACCTCCGGGGCGGCGAAGGGCACGGGCTCGGCGCCCCGGGCCGCGTACAGGCAGCCCTTCGAGCCGAGGGTGATGACGACCTCGGGCACCTTGCGGAGCAGGACGCGCGCCGCGGCGTACGGGTCCTCGTACCCGGAGAGCTGCGCCGCCTCGTGCTCGTTGGGGACCAGCAGGTCGACGTGGTCCAGGAGCTCGTCGGGCAACGGCTGGACGGGGGCCGGGGTGAGGATGGTGCGCACGCCCCGCGCACGGGCGGCCCGCGCCCCCTCCGTCACCGCGGACAGCGGCAGCTCCAGCTGGAGCAGCAGCAGATCGGCCGAGGCCACCGCCTCCCTCTCGGCGGGCCCGAGCGCGGTGAACGTGCCGTTCGCCCCGGGCACCACCACGATCGCGTTGGCGCCGGTGTCGTCGACCACGATGTGCGCCGTGCCGCTCGCGCCCTCGACCGTCCGCACGAGACCGGTGTCGATCCCCGCGCTCTCCAGCCCGCCCCGCAGCTGCGAGCCGTACGCGTCGGCGCCGACCGCGCCGACCATCGTGACCTCCCCGCCGGCCCGCGCGGCGGCGACCGCCTGGTTGGCGCCCTTGCCGCCTGGAACCGTACGGAACTCCCTCCCGGCGACGGTCTCGCCGAGTGCGGGCGCCCGGGCGACGTAGGCGACCAGATCCATGTTGATGCTGCCGAGCACCGTGATACGGGTCATGGGGTCAGTGCCTCCTGGTAGGTCTGAGCGGCGAGGGTGTCGAAGCCGGTGCCGTCGAATCCCGCCACCGAGGTGGCGAGGCGGTTCTTGAGCGGGGCGGTCCAGTGGCCGGGCAGGGCGTCCGGGCGGCCCGCCAGCAGTCCGGCGAGCGATCCGGCGGTCGCCCCGTTCGAGTCGGTGTCCCAGCCGCCCATCACGGCGTTGCCGATCGAGCGGGTGAAGTCGCCGTCGGCGTGGGTGAGGGCGGCGGCGAGCAGCGCCGCGTTGGGCAGCACGTGCACCCAGTGGTGGGTGGCGGCGTAGACCTCGTGCAGCCGGTCGACGACCGCGTCGAAGCCGCCCGCCGTCCCCGACGTGCGTGCCTCCCGGGCCGTCTCGATGCCCAGGCGCACCGCGCGGGCGTACCGGGACCCGGGCGGCACCACGCGCAGCCCGGCGGCCAGGCAGCCGTGCACGTCGCTCGCCCCGCCGGCCGCCTCCGCCAGCGCCGCCGCGGTGAACATCGCCCCGTATACGCCGTTCCCCGTGTGGGTGAGGACCGCGTCGCGGTGCGCCTGTTCCGCCGCCGCTCCCGGATCGCCGGGGCAGGTCCAGCCGTGTACGTCGGCGCGGATCTGGGCGCCGATCCACTCCCGGAACGGGTTGCGGTACCGGGCCGTGCGGGGCGGCTCCACCCCGTCCAGCAGATTGCGGTACGCGACGCGCTCGGCGGTGAAGACCCGGCCGGCCGGGAGCTCGTCCAGCCAGAGCCGCGCGAGGTCGTCCGTGCTGAAGCGGCGCCCGTGACGCCGGAGCAACAACACCGTCAGCAGAGGGAAGTTGAGGTCGTCGTCCTCCGGCATCCCGTCGATGTTCTCCGCCAGCGAGGTGGGGGCGGAGCGGCGGTTCCAGGGGTACGCGGCGAGCAGCGCGTCCGGTACGCCCCGGGCGGTGAACCAGTCGGTGAGCGGCCAGTTGCCGGTGGCCCGGCCGAGCGCGCGGATGCCCTCCAGCGGGAGCTTCTCCACCGGCTTGCCGAGCAGGCAGCCCGCCGCCCGGCCCAGCCATCCGGCGTGCAGCCGGGCCGGATCCGGGACGGACCGGGCGGCCGGCGGGGCCGGCCACGTGGCGCAGAGCGCCCGGACGGCCGCCAGCTCGGTGGGCTCCTGTTCCGCCAACGGGCTCTCCAGCAGGGCGAGTTCGTCGAGCAGCCGCTCGGCGAGCGCACGCAGCCCGGGCGGTGCGGGCGGTACGGAGGCGCCTGCCCGCTCCGGTGCGGGCGGGCCCCCGGCCGCACACCACCGGGCGGCGATCTCGGAGGCGTCCCGGCCGTCCTGTCCGGCCTGGCGCAGTTCGTGCCCGATCAGGTCCTCGGGCTGGACCCAGGTCAGCCGGACGTTCACCGCTCACCCGCCAGCACCGCGAAGGCCGCCTCGTGCGCGCGGCGGCGGGCGGTGTCGGCGGCGAACACCTCGCGCGCCACCGCCGTCAGGGTGCGCGCCGGGGCGTGCAGGTCGAGCCGGCTCGCCTCGGCGACCGTCTTCGCCCACTCCTCGGGTACCGCCGCCTCCCCGTGCAGCGCGCCGACGATCGCCCCGCTCATCGTGGCGATGGAGTCGCAGTCGCGCCCGTAGTTCACCGAACCCAGCACCGTGCGGCGGTAGTCGCCGCCGCCCGCCAGCAGCATGCCCAGGGCGACGGGCAGTTCCTCGATGGAGTGCAGCCGCGACGGCCGGCGGGCGCCGAGCGAGGGGGAGCGGTAGTCGGGGCCGACCGTGTCGAACGGGGCCACCGCCTCCCGCAGCGGCACCAGCGCCGACTCGGGATCGCCGTGCCGTGCCGCCACCTCGCACACCGCCTCGATCGCCGCGCGGGTGCCGTCCTTGGCGAGCGCCAGACACGCCTCCACCACCGAGACCGGTGTGGCGCCCGGCACGCAGGCCGCCGCGACGGCCGCCGCGAACACCCCGGCCGCCTCCCGGCCGTAACTGGACTGGTGCGGCGCCGCGACCTCCAGCGCCTCCGCGTACGCGGCCTCCGGATGCGCCGCGTTGACCAGCCCGACCGGCGCCATGTACATCGCCGCACCGCAGTTGACGATGTTTCCGCTGCCGGCCTCGCGCGGGTCCACGTGCCCGTAGTGCACCCGGGCCACGAGCCACTTCTCCGCGAGGAAGATCCGCTGGAGCGGCAGCGCCTCCGCCTCCAGCTCCGGAATCCAGCGCGGGGTGGAGATCAGGTCCGGGACCAGGTGCGTGGCGACGGAGTACGCGTCCAGGTGGTCGCGGACCTTGTCGTAGACCCGCACCAGCGCGTGGGTCATCAAGGTGTCGTCGGTGACGTGCCCATCGCCCTTGTGGTACGGGGCGATCGGGCGGGCGGTACGCCAGTCGTCGCCGTACCAGGGACCGACGATCCCGTGCACCCGCCCGCCGTGCCGCTCCGCGATCTGCTCGGAGGTCCAGCCTTCGACCGGCCCCCCGAGGGCGTCGCCGACGGCGGCGCCGACGAGGGCTCCGCTCACACGTTCATCGAGGGAAAGCGTGTCCGATACGGGGTGTTGAGTACTCACTGTGGGGATCATGGCTGAATTGTCCACCCGTGGCGGCCTGTTCCGTGGCTGCGAGCAGCCCGGCGAGTTCGATCAGATCGGTGCCCGCGAGCCGGGGCAGCGCGCACCCGGCGAGCGTCCGGCACGCCTCCCGCCACCCGGACGGTACGGTCCGGATGCCGCCGAGCGTCCCGGTCAGCGCCCCGGCGAGCGCGGGCGCCGAGTCCGCGACCCGGGAGAGGCAGGCGGCGGCCGGGACCGCCTGGGCGATCTGGCCGCGCGCCGCGGTGGTCAGCGCGAGCGCCACCGGCACCGTCTCGGCGGCCGCGATGCCGTAGCTGTAGACGTGGTCCACGATCTGGTGCTCCAGCACCGGGACGAGCGAGAACGCCCCGGCGGGTTCGTCCGCGAACTCCCGTGCGAGCCGCACCGCGTGCACCGCGTTGCGCGCGATCTCGGTGCCCTCCGGAAGCTGCGCGAGCGCCGCGTCCACCACCGTTGTCACGTCCGCCCCGGCGAGCGCCTCGGCGATGGCGGCGGCGATGGCCCGCGCGCCGTGCACCCCGTCGCCGTCCTGCGTGTACCGGGCGTCGAACTCCGCGAGCGCCGCGGCGGCGGCCGGATCGCCCGGGTGCACCACCGCGAGCACCGCGGCCCGCACGCAGGCGGCGTCGTCGAAGTAGTGCGGGTTGTCGTGGCCGGTGGCGGGGGGTCGCAGCCCGGCAGCGAGGTTGCCGAGGCCGGCGCGCACCGAGATCCGGGCGCGCAGCGGCAGCACCGCCGCCTCCACCTCGGGCGCCCGCTCGCTGGCCGCCGCGACCTTGGCGGCCAGCGCGTTCCAGGCGCGGTCCACCGCGTCGCGCATCCGGCGGGAGGGGGCGAGCCCGTGCGCCTCGTCGGCCGCCGCCGCGAGCACCGTACCGGCGGCGAACGCGGCCCACTCGGCGTCGTCCGAGGGGCCCAGCCGCAGCGGCTCCGGCGGCTGGTTGAGCGCGATCGGCACCGGCAGCGTGGTCGTCGCGTTCTGCTCGGCGAAGGTGTCCAGCTCCCGGGTGAGCCGCCGCGTCCACTCGGGCATCCGGGCCGCCCGGTGGCGGGCTGCGGGCCAGCCGGCCGCGTCCCCGGCGGCGAGCCCCAGCAGCAGGCCCTCGATCCGCGCCCGCCGGGTCGTCTCCGGGGGCTCCGCCCCGGGACGGACGCCGTCGTCGGCGCCGCGGGGGAGCACCCCGTCGGTGGCGGCGGTCATCGCAGTGCCCCTTCCGCGTGCAGCAGTTCCGCCGGCAGGGACCCGGCCACCGGCTCGTCCGTCGGTCCGTGCGCCTCCTGATCCGGCGGCGCACCACCATCCGCCACCGCCACCGCTGCCGCCAACGGGGCCAGGGCCGGACCCGCCGGGTCGCCCGCGGTCAGCAACTCCGCGACGTCCAGTACGTGGTAGCCCCGCATCGACGGCAGACAGCTGCCGCGCACCGGGCCGATCGCGGTGGCCCACTCCGAGGGGATCGCCGCCGCCCCCTGCCAGGCCCCCGCCAGCGCCCCGGCCACCGCCGCCGTGGTGTCCGCGTCCCGCCCCATGTTGACCGCCATCAGCACGGCCGTACGGAAGTCGCCGCGCGCGGCCGTGAAGGCGCCGAACGCCAGGCCCACCGCCTCCGGCGCCAGGTCCGTCCACGGGTAGCCGCCGATCACCACCGCGGAGCGCACCGCGCGCTCGGCCGTCAGCCGGTCCGGGTGGACGCGCCCCGCGGCGGTCACCGCCCGGCGCAGGGACCGCGCGGTCCACGAGTCCATCGGCACCACCGAGAGCGCCGCCGCGATCACGGAGGCAGGGCCCGCCCCGACCATCGCCGCGGCCACTCCGGCCGCGACCGCCTGGCCGCCGTAGATGCCCTCGCCGTCGTGGCTGACCTGCCCGTCGATCGCCACCAGCCGGGCCGCCTCGGCGGGCCGTCCCGCCGCGAACACCCCGAAGGGGGCCGCCCGCATGGCCAGTCCGTCGCTCCAGGCGTGCCGGTGCTGCGCGGAGATCGGTGCCGCCAGCCCCCGGCGGAGGTTCTCCAGGGTGCCGCGTTCGCTGAACCCGGCTCCCCGGAAGGGCCCTTCGTCGAGATCGGCGATCCAGTGGTGCCAGGCCCGGTCCACGTCGGCGACGGTGAGGGCCGAGCCGTGGCGGGCCAGCAGCAGCCCGGAGAAGATCGCGTACTCGGTGTCGTCCGTGCCCGCCGGGTCCTCGCTGACGAAGCCCTCGATCCGGCCCCAGCGGGCGCGGATCTCCGACGGTCTCAGGTTCTCCGCCGGGGCCCCCAGAGCGTCTCCGACGGCCAGCCCGAGCAATGCGCCCCGGGCCCGGTCCTTGCCCGTGATCGGTTCCATCGGTCGACCCTTCGTCCGTACACGATTTCCCCCTCTCCGATCTGTGCCACGCCACTCGGGAGGGAAGGCTGACAACCGGAATAAAAGGGCCATGCGGATGAACCTAGACGAAACGGAGCGAGGAGCTGGACGGAGGAACGCGGGATCCCCGGCGGGGCAAGGGTTCCGCCTTTCGAAGTCCCACCCGAAAGGATGACGGCCTTCCTCGGGGAGACAGCCGGACGGGTGAACGGGGACGGACCCGTCCGAAAGGTGCGTGCGGAGGCCCGGAAAGGAAGGTGAGCCAAACCTGTCTTGCCTGGTCAGAGCGGTGGTAAGTACGGCCTGCCTTGCTGGCGGGCGCCAAAAATCGTGCGTACTTTCGATGATGTCGGGCGGTGGCGGAGGGGCTGCGGAGCCGCCGACGGATAGGGGAGCACTGTGTCCATCATCGAGACCGACGCCGCACTGCACGAGGCGCACCGCGACAACCACACCCACCGGGACGTCAACGGTGGCTGGCTGCGCCCCGCCGTCTTCGGCGCCATGGACGGCCTGGTCTCGAACCTCGCACTGATGACGGGTGTCGCCGGCGGCGACGTCTCGCACCGGACCATGGTCATCACGGGTCTGGCCGGCCTCGCGGCGGGCGCCTTCTCGATGGCGGCCGGCGAGTACACCTCGGTCGCCTCCCAGCGGGAGCTGGTGGAGGCCGAACTCGACGTGGAGCGGCGCGAGTTGCGCAAGCACCCGGACGACGAGATGCGGGAGCTCGCCGAGCTCTACATTTCCCGGGGAGTCGAGCCGCACCTCGCGACCGAGGTCGCCCGGCAGCTCTCCGCCGACCCCGAACAGGCCCTGGAGATCCACGCCCGCGAAGAGCTCGGCATCGACCCCGGTGACCTGCCGTCGCCGCTCGTGGCCGCCGGCTCCTCGTTCACGGCCTTCGCGCTCGGCGCGCTGCTGCCCCTGCTGCCGTACCTGCTCGGCGCGACCGCGCTCTGGCCGGCCGTCCTGCTCGCGCTCATCGGCCTCTTCGGCTGCGGCGCGGTGGTGGCCCGGGTGACGGCCCGCAGCTGGTGGTTCAGCGGACTGCGACAGCTCGCGCTGGGCGGCGCCGCGGCCGCGCTCACCTTCGGCCTCGGCGGACTCTTCGGGGTCGCGGTGGGCGGCTGACCTCCGGGTCGGCCCCCGTGGAGGCCATCCGCGCCGCCCGCGGTGAGGGGCTCCCAGGGGCCCCTGCGGAGGCCGCGGTGGGCCTCCGTGTTCGCCCGCGGTGAGGGGCTCCCCGGGGCGGTCCCGGTGCCGCCCGACGGGCCACGGCCTCACGGGGTGCGCCCGGTAGCCCGTACGGCCCCATCCATACGGCGGTCCGGAAAGCAACCCGCAACACCCCGGAAATACGTGTGACGTACGTCCTGGTTTCCGCCACTGGGCGGAAACGGTTCACTCGACGTAAAATGAGAGCCTATGCACGACACCACATAAGTAATCGTTACTTCCTGGTTTCGATCGCATGGCCGCCGGGCATGAGCCTCAGACACCGCAGGCAACGACGCCTGCTCTCTGCGGCTCCCCCGGTCGTTGATCTCTCCGACTGCGACCCCATCCCTTGCGATGCAATGTCCGCATGTTGGAACGGGCCTTCCGCTCATCGAGAAGCGCCCCATCATGTAACCTGCACGAAATTTCGCAGAGGGCCAACGTCGTCCCTCGGCAATGCATATGCCACGACGACGACGGGAGAGCCGATGCGCATCCACGCCTGGTCGCCCATGGACGGTCGCCCCGCCCAGCAGGGGATGTACGACCCCCGTAACGAACACGACGCCTGCGGTGTCGGGTTCGTCGCCACCCTGACCGGTGTGGCCAGCCACGCGCTGGTCGAGCAGGCGCTGACCGTACTGCGCAACCTCGAACACCGCGGTGCCACCGGCTCGGAGCCCGACTCGGGCGACGGCGCCGGAATTCTCCTCCAGGTCCCGGACGCCTTCCTCCGCGAAGAGACCGGCTTCGGCCTCCCGGATGCCGGCGCGTACGCCGTCGGCATCGCCTTCCTCCCCGCCGACGGCTCCACGGACGCCGTCCAGGAGATCGAGAAGATCGCCGGCGAAGAGGGCCTCGACGTCCTCGGCTGGCGCGAGGTCCCGGTCGCCCCCGGCCTCCTCGGCAAGGGCGCCCGCGCCACCATGCCCGAGTTCCGTCAGCTCTTCGTCGCCGACGGCACCAGCACCGGCATCGCCCTGGACCGCAAGGCCTTCGTCCTGCGCAAGCGTGCCGAGCGGGAGGCCGGTGTCTACTTCCCGTCGCTCTCCGCCCGCACCCTCGTCTACAAGGGCATGCTCACCACCGGGCAGCTGGAACCTTTCTTCCCCGACCTGTCCGACCGCCGGTTCGCCACCGCCGTCGCACTCGTCCACTCCCGCTTCTCCACCAACACCTTCCCCAGCTGGCCGCTGGCCCACCCGTACCGGTTCGTCGCCCACAACGGCGAGATCAACACGGTCAAGGGCAACCGCAACTGGATGAAGGCCCGCGAGTCGCAGCTCGCCTCCGGACTCTTCGGGGACGCCGCGCTCGACCGCATCTTCCCCGTCTGCACCCCGGACGCCTCCGACTCGGCCTCCTTCGACGAGGTCCTGGAGCTGCTCCACCTCGGCGGACGCTCGCTGCCGCACTCGGTGCTGATGATGGTCCCCGAGGCGTGGGAGAACCACGACTCCATGGACCCGGCCCGCCGCGCGTTCTACCAGTACCACTCCACGATGATGGAGCCCTGGGACGGACCCGCCTGCGTCACCTTCACCGACGGCACCCAGGTCGGCGCGGTCCTCGACCGCAACGGACTGCGCCCCGGCCGCTACTGGGTCACCGACGAGGGCCTCGTCGTCCTCTCCTCCGAGGTCGGCGTCCTCGACATCGACCCCGCCAAGGTCGTCCGCAAGGGCCGCCTCCAGCCCGGCAAGATGTTCCTCGTCGACACCGCCGAGCACCGCATCATCGAAGACGACGAGATCAAGGACGGCCTCGCGGGCGAGCAGCCCTACGAGGAGTGGCTGGAGACCGGCGAGATCGAACTCGGCGACCTCCCCGAGCGCGAGCACATCGTGCACACCCACGCCTCGGTCACCCGCCGCCAGCAGACCTTCGGCTACACCGAGGAAGAGCTCCGCGTCATCCTCGCCCCGATGGCCCGCACCGCCGGCGAGCCGCTCGGCTCCATGGGCACCGACTCGCCGATCGCCGCGCTCTCCGCCCGGCCCCGGCTGCTCTTCGACTACTTCACCCAGCTCTTCGCCCAGGTCACCAACCCGCCGCTGGACGCCATCCGCGAGGAGCTCGTCACCTCGCTGCGCTCCTCGCTCGGCCCCCAGGGCAACATCCTGGAGCCGAACGCCGCGACCTGCCGCAGCGTCACGCTGCCGTTCCCGGTGATCGACAACGACGAGCTCGCCAAGCTGATACACATCAACGCCGACGGCGACATGCCGGGCATGAAGGCCGCCACCCTGGCCGGCCTCTACCGCGTCAGCGGCGGCGGCGACGCCCTCGCCGCCCGCATCGAGGCCATCTGTACCGAGGTCGACACCGCCATCGAGGACGGCGCCCGCCTCATCGTCCTCTCCGACCGGCACTCCGACGCCGAGCACGCGCCGATCCCGTCGCTGCTGCTCACCTCCGCCGTCCACCACCACCTCATCCGCACCAAGCAGCGCACCCAGGTGGGCCTGCTGGTCGAGGCCGGTGACGTCCGCGAGGTCCACCACGTCGCCCTGCTGATCGGCTACGGCGCCGCCGCCGTCAACCCGTACCTCGCCATGGAGTCCGTCGAGGACCTCGTCCGCGCCGGTACGTTCATCGAGGGCATCGAGCCCGAGCAGGCCATCCGCAACCTGATCTACGCCCTCGGCAAGGGCGTCCTCAAGGTCATGTCGAAGATGGGCATCTCCACCGTCGCCTCCTACCGCGGCGCCCAGGTCTTCGAGGCCGTCGGCCTCGACGAGTCCTTCGTCGCGACGTACTTCAACGGCACCGCCACCAAGATCGGCGGCGCCGGCCTCGACGTCGTCGCCAAGGAGGTCGCCGCCCGGCACACCAAGGCGTACCCCGCCTCCGGCATCGCGGCCTCGCACCGCGCGCTGGAGATCGGCGGCGAGTACCAGTGGCGCCGCGAGGGCGAACCGCACCTGTTCGACCCGGAGACGGTCTTCCGCCTCCAGCACGCCACCCGCAACCGCCGGTACGACATCTTCAAGAAGTACACGGACCGGGTGAACGAGCAGTCCGAGCGGCTGATGACGCTCCGCGGCCTGTTCGGCTTCAAGTCCGACCGCGCCCCGATCTCCGTCGACGAGGTCGAGTCCGTCGCCGACATCGTCAAGCGCTTCTCCACCGGCGCCATGTCCTACGGCTCGATCTCCCGCGAGGCGCACGAGACGCTCGCCATCGCGATGAACCAGCTCGGCGCCAAGTCCAACACCGGCGAGGGCGGCGAGGACTCCGACCGTCTGCACGACCCGGCACGCCGCTCGGCCATCAAGCAGGTCGCCTCCGGCCGCTTCGGTGTCACCAGCGAGTACCTCGTCCACGCCGACGACATCCAGATCAAGATGGCGCAGGGTGCCAAGCCCGGCGAGGGCGGCCAGCTGCCCGGCCACAAGGTCTACCCCTGGGTCGCCAAGACCCGGCACTCCACCCCGGGCGTCGGCCTCATCTCGCCGCCCCCGCACCACGACATCTACTCCATCGAGGACCTGGCTCAGCTGATCCACGACCTCAAGAACGCCAACCCGGCGGCCCGCATCCACGTGAAGCTGGTCTCCGAAGTCGGCGTCGGAACGGTCGCGGCCGGTGTGTCCAAGGCCCACGCGGACGTCGTCCTCATCTCCGGCCACGACGGCGGAACGGGCGCCTCCCCGCTCACCTCGCTCAAGCACGCGGGCGGCCCCTGGGAGCTCGGCCTCGCCGAGACCCAGCAGACGCTGCTCCTCAACGGCCTGCGCGACCGCATCGTCGTGCAGACCGACGGCCAGCTCAAGACCGGCCGCGACGTCGTCATCGCCGCACTGCTGGGCGCCGAGGAGTTCGGTTTCGCGACCGCCCCGCTCGTCGTCTCCGGCTGCGTCATGATGCGCGTCTGCCACCTCGACACCTGCCCGGTCGGCATCGCCACGCAGAACCCCGTGCTGCGCGACCGCTTCTCCGGCAAGGCCGAGTACGTCGTGAACTTCTTCCAGTTCATCGCCGAAGAGGTCCGCGAGATCCTCGCCGAGCTGGGCTTCCGCACGATCGAAGAGGCGGTCGGTCACGCCGAACTCCTCGACACCGACCGGGCGATCACCCACTGGAAGGCCCAGGGCCTCGACCTGGCGCCGCTGTTCCACGTGCCCGAGCTCCCCGAGGGCGCGGTCCGCCACCGGATCGTCGAGCAGGACCACGGCCTCGCCAAGGCGCTCGACAACGAGCTGATCAAGCTCGCCTCCGACGCGCTCGGCGCCGACAGCGCGGAAGCCGCCCAGCCGGTCCGCGCCCAGGTCGCCATCCGCAACGTCAACCGCACCGTCGGTACGATGCTCGGCCACGAGGTCACGAAGAAGTTCGGCGGTGCGGGCCTGCCCGAGAACACCATCGACATCACCTTCACCGGCTCGGCCGGCCAGTCCTTCGGCGCCTTCCTCCCGGCCGGAGTCACCCTCCGCCTGGAGGGCGACGCCAACGACTACGTCGGCAAGGGCCTCTCCGGCGGCCGTATCGTCATCCGCCCGGACCGCGGCGCCGACCACCTCGCCGAGTACTCCACCATCGCGGGCAACACCATCGGCTACGGCGCCACCGGCGGCGAGCTGTTCCTGCGGGGCCGTACCGGCGAACGCTTCTGCGTCCGCAACTCCGGTGCCACCGTCGTCTCCGAAGGCGTGGGCGACCACGGCTGCGAGTACATGACCGGCGGCCACGCGGTCGTCCTCGGCGAGACCGGCCGCAACTTCGCGGCCGGCATGTCGGGCGGCGTCGCGTACGTCGTCGACCTGAACCGCGACCACGTCAACCCGGGGAACCTCGGCGCGATCGAGGAGCTCTCCGAGGCCGACGCCCAGTGGCTGCACGACGTCGTGCGCCGCCACCAGGAGGAGACCGGCTCGACCGTCGCCGAGAAGCTCCTCGCCGAGTGGGCCACCTCGGTGACCCGCTTCAGCAAGATCATCCCGTCCACCTACAAGGCAGTGCTCGCCGCCAAGGACGCCGCTGAGCTCGCCGGTCTCTCCGAGCAGGAGACCACCGAGAAGATGATGGAGGCGGCGACCAATGGCTGACCCCAAGGGCTTCCTGACCACCGGGCGCGAGGTCGCGCAGACCCGCCCCGTGGGAGAGCGCGTCAAGGACTGGAACGAGGTCTACGTTCCGGGCTCCCTGCTCCCCATCATCAGCAAGCAGGCCGGCCGCTGCATGGACTGCGGCATCCCGTTCTGCCACAACGGCTGTCCGCTCGGAAACCTCATCCCCGAGTGGAACGACTACGCCTACCGCGAGGACTGGACCGCCGCGTCCGAGCGCCTGCACGCCACGAACAACTTCCCGGAGTTCACCGGGCGGCTGTGCCCGGCTCCCTGCGAGTCCGCGTGCGTGCTCGGCATCAACCAGCCGGCCGTCACCATCAAGAACGTCGAAGTCTCCATCATCGACAAGGCGTGGGACAGCGGCGACGTCACCCCGCAGCCGCCCGAGCGCCTCTCCGGCAAGACCGTCGCCGTCATCGGCTCCGGCCCCGCCGGACTCGCCGCCGCCCAGCAGCTGACCCGGGCCGGCCACACGGTCGTCGTGTACGAGCGCGCCGACCGCATCGGCGGCCTGCTGCGTTACGGCATCCCCGAGTTCAAGATGGAGAAGTCGCACATCAACCGCCGCATCGAGCAGATGCGCGCGGAGGGCACCAAGTTCCGCACCGAGGTGGAGATCGGCACCGACATGCCGGCCGACGCGCTGCGCCGCCGCTACGACGCGGTCGTCGTCGCGGCCGGTGCCACGGTCTCCCGCGACCTCCCGGTCCCCGGCCGCGAGCTCAACGGCGTCCACTTCGCCATGGAGTACCTGCCGCTCGCCAACAAGGTGCAGGAGGGCGACCTGACGGTCTCCCCGATCAGCGCCGAGGGCAAGCACGTCGTGGTCATCGGCGGCGGCGACACCGGAGCCGACTGCGTGGGCACCGCCCACCGCCAGGGCGCGCTCTCCGTCACGCAGCTGGAGATCATGCCGCGGCCCGGCGAGGACCGGAACGCCAACCAGCCCTGGCCGACCTTCCCCATGCTCTACAAGGTCACCTCCGCGCACGAGGAGGGCGGCGAGCGGCTCTACTCCGTCTCCACCACCCACTTCGAGGGCGACGAGGACGGCAACGTCCAGGCACTGCACCTCATCGAGGTGGAGTTCAAGGACGGCAAGCTGGAGCAGAAGGCCGGCACCGAGCGCCGCATCCCGGCCCAGCTCGTCACCCTCGCCATGGGCTTCACCGGCACCGACCAGGCCAACGGTCTCGTCGAGCAGTTCGGTGTCGGCCTCGACGAGCGGGGTAACATCGCCCGCGACGCCGACTACGCGACCAACGTCGAAGGCGTCTTCGTCGCCGGTGACGCCGGCCGCGGCCAGTCGCTCATCGTGTGGGCCATCGCCGAGGGCCGCTCCGCGGCACGCGGCGTGGACCGCTTCCTGACCGGGACCAGCGCCCTGCCGGCCCCGATCCGCCCCACGGACCGTTCCCTGATGGTCTGACCCCCGATCGCCGGAACCGGCCGCACTTCCGCGGCCGGCCCCGGAGCAGACGTCCCGTACAACGGCGTACGGAACTGAACGCGGCGCCCACCTCGTCCCCGACCGGACTTGGGTGGGCGCCGTGGCGCGTGACGGGGCGGGTCGGCGGAGCGTACGAATGCCCGGCACGGAGTCGTCCGTGCCGGGCATTCGTACGTGCGGTCCCCGGCTCTCAGCCGCCCGTCAGCGCGTTCGTCCTCAGTACCAGCACGAGCACCAGCAGACCCAGCAGCACCACGGCGGAGACGCTCTGCGCGAGGCCGTTGCGGAGCTTCGCGGGGGCGTACGCCAGCCCGGACATCACCAGGCCGCCGGTGAGGAGGCCGCCGAGGTGGCCCTGCCAGGAGGTGAAGAAGGCGGAGATCACCATCCAGACCAGGAACCCGGCCATGAAGCGGTTCAGCTGACCCACGTCGCGGCCCAGCCGCCGGCCGATGACGTAGAAGGCGGCGGCAAGCCCGAAGATCGCGCCGGAGGCCCCCACGGTGTTGCTGTCGGGCGCCAGTACGTACACCAGCACCGAACTGCCCACCGCGGAGAGCAGGTACAGCGCCGTGTACCGGACCTTGCCGAGCTGGGTCTCCACGTCCCGGCCGAGGTTCCACAGCGCCAGCATGTTGAAGACCAGGTGCATCACGCCGATCGACGAGTCCGGCGGCAGATGCAGGAACGATCCGGTCAGCAGCCGGTACCACTCGCCGCCGGCCACCCCGGTCAACTCGTAACCGGGCGGCGTCCAGCCGTCGTACACGTACAGGGCTCCGTCGGGGCCGGTGAGCGCCGCCCCGAGCAGCCCGAACCGGTCGAGGATCTCCGGCTTCACGACCTCGGCGACGTAGGCGAGGACGTTCAGGGCGATGAGCGCGTACGTGACCAGGGGCTTCGTGCCCGACGGGACCCCTCCGCCGAAGAGGCTCCGCGACTGGCGGACCGTGCGGTTGCCCTCCCGTACGCACTCCGGGCACTGATGGCCGACCGCGGCTTCCCGCATGCAGTCCGGGCATATCCGGCGGTCGCAGCGGGTGCAGCGGACATGCGTCTCGAAGGACGGATGGCGGTAACAGGTGGGGGTGTCGGCGGGGGTGTCGGCCTCCATGACCGGCTCCTTCACTGGGCGAGGTGGTGCGCGGTGCCGAGGTGACGGCGGCGATCAAGATAGCGAACCCGAAATTCGGACCATATGCCCGGGTGTCGGATGGCAGCCTGGGGGCGGCGGCGCGACCACCGACCCCCGTACCAAGCAGGCGTGGAGCGGTGACTCGGTGTCCGGCGCAACCGGATCGGATCGCTCGGGATCGGACCGGATCGGAACGGAGACAAGCATGATCGGATCACCCACGGGCACGGGCACGGGCACGGGTGCGGGCCCCGCGCTCTCCCTCGACAAGGTGGCGGCGCGTGCGCCCGGCCTCGTCAGCCTCTACAAGAGGGCGGGCGTCTCCCTGCGCAAGCGCGGCATGGACGGCGCCCGGGCGGCGGTCTACCTGGTCCTCGACTACTCGGGCTCGATGAAGGACTACTACAAGGACGGCAGCGTCCAGGCCCTCGCTGACCAGGTCCTCGGGCTCTCGGCCCACCTCGACGACGACGGACGCGTCCCCGTCGTCTTCTTCTCCACCGACATCGACGCCGTCACCGACATCGCCCTCGACAACCACCGGGGGCGCGTCGACGCGATCGCGGCGAGCCTCGGGCACATGGGGAAGACCAGCTACCACCTGGCGATGGACGCGGTCATCGACCACTACCTCGACAGCGGCTCCACCGCCCCCGCTCTCGTCGTCTTCCAGACCGACGGCGGCCCCATCAACAAACTCGCGGCCGAACGCTACCTCTGCAAGGCCGCCGAACTCCCGCTGTTCTGGCAGTTCGTCGGGTTCGGCAACACCCGCAGCACCCAGTTCGACTTCCTGCGCAAGCTCGACGAACTCGCCGTCCCCGCCAAGCGCGTGGTCGACAACGCCGGGTACTTCCACGCCGGACCCGACCCCCGTACCGTCCCCGACGAGGAGCTCTACGACCGGCTCGTGGCCGAGTTCCCGCTGTGGCTCGCGGCGGCCCGGGAGCGCGGCATCGTGGAGTGATCCGGGGAGGCGCCCCGCGCAGGGGCGCTTCGAGGGTGCGCGGCCGGACGCCCCCGGCCTCCGCACCCGTTGCGGTGACCCGCCGGAAATCCTGACAGAAGGTGTCGGGATGAGGCGCTTCGATGGGAGGCATGACACCGAACACCCCCGCCCCCGCCACGACCACCCCGACCACCTGGGCGGACTTCCACGCGTCGGAACCCGCCTTCGCCGCCACCGTCGAGAAGCGCTTCCGCCTCTACCGCCACCAGGTCCTGGCCACCCTCCGCAAGGACGGGTCGCCGCGGGTCTCCGGGCTGGAGGCCGACTTCCGCTTCGGCGAGATGCTGCTCGGCATGATGCCCCGCTCCCGCAAGGCTCTCGACCTGTTCCGCGACCCCCGCTTCGCGATCCAGGCGAACCCCGGGCCGGATGCCGAGATGGCCGACGGCGACGTACGCGTCGCCGGCCGCGCGATCGAGGTCACCGACCCCGCCCTGCTGGCCCGCTTCATCGAGGAGGCCACACCCCCCGAGCCGTTCCACCTCTTCCGCGTCGACATCGCCGAGGTGGTCCACACCGGCATGGACGGCGAGGAGCTCGTCGTCCGCTCCTGGACCCCGGGCCGCGCCCTGCGCACGGTCCGCCGGGGGAACGAGGGGCCGGTGGGCTGAGGCGCGGCGCGGTCTTCCGCGTCGCGGGGGGAGGGGCGGCCGGAGAGGGGGCCGGGGGCCGGCACCGTCCGGTCACCCCCCGGTCCAGTCCGTTCACCCCCGACCCAGTCCGTTCACCCCCGGCCGAGTCCGGCCGCCCGGGCGGCCCGGCGCGCGTGCACCGCGTCCGCCGACACGGCCATCTCGCGCAGGGCCGACTGCCGCTCCCGCCGGGCGAGCCGGTCGAGGTAGAGGCGGCCCTCCAGGTGGTCGGTCTCGTGCTGGAGGCACCGCGCGAAGTACCCCCGGCCCTCGATCACCAGAGGCGCACCGTCCTTGTCCGTCCCCCGTACGACGGCGAGGCCCGGGCGGGGCACCGTCCGGTAGGGACCCGGCACGGAGAGGCACCCTTCCGCCTCGTCGATCAAGTGGCGCTGCCCGGCGGGGAGTTCGTCGAGTACGGGGTTGGCGATGTGGCCCACGTGCCGAACGCCCCAGTCGTCCGTGATGTCCCACACGAAGAGCCGCAGGTCCTCGCCCACCTGATTGGCGGCCAGCCCCGCGCCCTCGGCCGCCTCGTTGGTGGCGAACATGTCGTCGACCAGGCGGGAGAGCCCGGGTGTGCCGAAGGTGGTGACTTCCCGGCAGGGGCGGTGCAGTACCTCCTCGCCGACGACGGTGATCCGCCGCACCTCACCCCGCACGGCTTCCGGTACCCGCCTGGGATACGAGGCCACGGGCACCCCCTGTACGCGTACCCCGCCGCTCGGGCGGGGCCCGTCGAACGCGTCCGTCATGAAGATCAACGCCCTTCGCGTCTGTGGCGCAGCCGGGCGCACGCCACGGCCGAAAGCGCTTGACCAGATGCTTTGCAAAGTAGCAGACTTTGCAAAGTGACTGACGAGGACATCGCAGAGAACCGCACCCCGCGCAAGGGCGCCCCGGCCGAGGCCGCCCCAGTCGTGGAGGTCCCGCGCGAGGATGCCGGGGAGCCGCTCCCCGACCACCCCCTGCGCCTCGCCCTGCTGGACCTCCTCGCCGAGAAGGGGACGCTCACCTCGACCGAGGCCGCGAGCCGTCTCGGCCACAGCTCAGGGCTCTGCTCCTTCCACTTGCGACAGCTGGCCCGTCACGGCCTGATCGAGGAGGTCCCGGACAGTCACGGACGGGCCAAGCCGTGGCGACTGCGGTGGGGGAGCGGTGAGCAGCCCCGGCGGCCCGGTGGGGACGGGGCGGCGCGCGGGAGGGCCGTGCCGGGCCGCGGGCCGGCCGGAACGCCTGTGCCGGAGCCCTTCGGCGTGCTCTCCCGGGGGCTGGAGGGCGAGAGCTACCGGCACTGGCTCGCTCGCCGGGACGAGGCTCCGGTGCCCTGGCGCGGCGACCCGTCCTTCAGCGCCGTCGTCCACCTCACTCCGGAGGAGGCTGCCGAAGTCGCCGCCTTCGTCACGCGCCTGCTGGCCGGGTACCGGGAACGCGACCGCGACCCCGCCACGCGCCCCGAGGGCGCCCTCCCTGTCGCCGTCGTCACACGGCTCTTCCCGCTGCTGCCCGAGGGCGGCCCGGACGCCTGACGCCGGGGGAGGGGTGCGGTCGCCCGGGTGAGTCGCGTCTCCCCGCGACCCGCCGCAACCGCCTGGTGGGGGGCCTGCGGGCCCCCGGCGGGCAAGTTTCCGCGATCCGGAGCCTCAAGATCCACCACCCGCCGGGAGGACGTGCTACGGTGTTCCAGTTGCAGTTTTGGTACCCATGAACTTTATGTGCGCCTGACGGGAATGCTTCCTCAGGCGCATTATTGTTTTCCGGCTTTCTCCGGATGGGGCTCAATGCGGCGACTTGGAATTCGTGAAGTGCGGATTCTCGGCACTGCACCTCTTTTAGGAGAATGACATGGCTACTGGAACCGTGAAGTGGTTCAACTCGGAAAAGGGCTTCGGCTTCATCGAGCAGGACGGCGGCGGCGCCGACGTCTTCGCCCACTACTCCAACATCGCCACCTCGGGCTTCCGTGAGCTCCAGGAGGGCCAGAAGGTCTCCTTCGACGTCACGCAGGGCCAGAAGGGCCCGCAGGCGGAGAACATCGTCCCCGCCTAATTCGGCCGGACGCGTACCTCGCAGCCGGGGCTCGCACCTTCACGGTGCGGGCCCCGGTTTGTGCTGTCTCCGGGACGTCCTGTCGCCGGAGCACCCGCCATGTGCCGCATCCTGGGGCGCACATGAAAGCGGTCCGAAGAGCATGTCGCAGCGACCCAGGAATCCCCCAGGAGGGAAATTCCGTATGACCCGCTTCGAACGCCAGGACCGCCCGGCCGGCAACCGTCAGCCGAGTGGACGGGGCCGCGCCCAGTCCCAGGCCGCCCCCGCCCGCCGGGGAGCCGGCAAGGCCCCCGCGCGCCGCCGCCCCGCCGCTCCGCAGGGTGGCGAGTTCGCCCTGCCGGAGACCCTCACCCCCGCTCTGCCCGCCGTCGAGGCGTTCGCCGAGCTGGACATGCCCGCCGCGCTGCTGAAGACGCTCGCCGCGCAGGGTGTCACCGACCCCTTCCCGATCCAGGGCGCCACCCTGCCGAACTCGCTCGCCGGCCGGGACATCCTCGGCCGCGGCCGTACCGGCTCCGGCAAGACGCTGGCCTTCGGCCTCGCGCTGCTGGCCCGTACCGCCGGACGCCGCAGCGAGCCCCGCGCCCCGCTGGCCCTGGTCCTCGTCCCGACCCGCGAGCTCGCCCAGCAGGTGACCGACGCGCTCACCCCGTACGCCACCTCCGTGAACCTGCGGCTGGCGACCGTGGTCGGCGGCATGTCCCTCACCAAGCAGGCCGCCACGCTCCGGCGTGGTGCCGAGGTGCTCGTCGCGACCCCGGGCCGGCTGAAGGACCTCATCGAGCGCGGCGACTGCCGCCTGGACGAGGTCTCCATCACGGTCCTCGACGAGGCCGACCAGATGGCCGACATGGGCTTCATGCCGCAGGTCACCGCCCTGCTCAAGCAGGTCGAGGCGGACGGCCAGCGGATGCTCTTCTCCGCCACCCTGGACAAGAACATCGACCGGCTGGTCAAGATGTTCCTGACCGACCCGGTCGTGCACTCCGTCGACCCGTCGGCCGGCGCCGTCACCACGATGGAGCACCACGTGCTGCACGTGCTGGACGACACCGACAAGAAGGCCGTCGCCACCAAGATCGCCGCCCGCGAGGGCCGCGTGATCATGTTCGTCGACACCAAGCGTGCCGCCGACCGCTTCGCCAAGCGCCTGCTCGCCGCCGGTGTCCGCGCCGCCGCCCTGCACGGCGGCCGGTCCCAGCCGCAGCGCAACCGCACCCTGGACCAGTTCAAGGACGGCCAGGTCACGGCGCTCGTCGCGACCAACGTGGCGGCCCGCGGCATCCACGTCGACGACCTCGACCTCGTCGTCAACGTGGACCCGCCCACCGACCACAAGGACTACCTCCACCGCGGCGGCCGTACCGCGCGCGCCGGCGAGTCCGGCAGCGTCGTCACGCTGGTGCTGCCCGAGGAGAAGCGGGACATGACCCGCCTCATGCAGGACGCGGGCATCGCCCCGCACACCACCCGCATCACCTCCAGCGACCCGGAGCTCAGCCGGATCACCGGCGCCCGCGAGCCCTCCGGCATCGCGGTCGTCATCGAGGTGCCGCAGCCGACCCCGCCGAAGCAGCGCACCCGCTCCGGTGGCGCGGCCGGCACCGGCACCACCACCCGCTCGGGCAGCCGGGGCCGGGGCCGCCGAGGCGGCGCGGGCGGTGCGGCTGCCTCCGCCGGCGGTACGGGCAGCGCCACCGGCGGCGCCCGCACCACCGGCAACGGCGGCGGCGCCCGCGGTACGGGCAACGGCGGCGCCCGCGGTACGGGCAACGGCGGCGGCCGCGGCGGAGCCTCCGCCGGCGCGCCGCGCGGCGAGGCCCGCGGTGCGGGCTCCGGGCGTACGGGCGCGAGCGCTGGCCGCACCGGTTCGGGCCGCACGGGCACCGGCTCCGGCCGTCCCGCCGGTGCGGGCCGCGGCAACGGCGGCAACGGCGGGGGCGCACCCCGGACCCGCCGGGCCGCGTAAGGCGGCGCGTCCCCCGGGACGTACAGGAAACGAAGGGCGACGCCCGGTCCGGTTCTCCGGACCGGGCGTCGTGCTGTCCGGGGCGCACCCGGGCGGCGCGTCCCGGGCCCGGGACGGCCGGGAGTAGTACGGGCGAACGAGTGATCATCACATGGGGTGGCCGGGGCTTCCCCCGCCCTCCGCCGGGGCAGCCTGCCCACCGAACGGCGCCGGAGCGGCGTCGCACGGCAGGGGAGGGGCGGGCACCACATGACATCGCAGACCCGGGGGGACGGCGGGGGCGGGCCGGTCCTGCTCGCCGCCGGTCTGGCCGACCTGGCCCTGACCACCTGCACGGCCGCCTGGTCGGCCGCGCGCGGAGTGCTCGGCCGCTCGGACCTCACCGACCTCGCCCAGCAGGGGGAGCAGGACCTGCGGGCCCGCGGCAGGCTGGCCCTCGACCGGGTGGGCACCGGTCCCGCACACCTGGAGATCCTCGCGCGCCACGCCCGTCACCAGGGCGCGGGCGGGCCCGGTGCCTGAGACCACGAGCCTCGCCCCCGGACTTCCGGCCCTCGCCATGCCGGCACCCCGCTCACCGTCGTCCCCCGTCCCCGCCCCCGCCGAGCCGACGGAACTCGCCGCGCTGCGCGCCCGGGTGGACCACGAGCTGCGCCGGTTCACCGACGCGGAGACCGAGGCGCTGCTCGCCGTCGACGAGGACCTCGCCCCGCTCGCGGCCGTCCTGGCGGACGCCACCGCCCACGGCAAACGGCTGCGGTCGGCCTTCTGCTACTGGGGCTGGCGGTCGGCGCGGCAGCCGGACAGCGAGGCCATGGTCCGGGCGGCGGCCAGCATGGAACTCGTCCACGCGGCAGCCGTCGTCCACGACGACATCATCGACGACAGCCACCTCCGCCACGGTCTGCCCACCGCCCACGTCGCCCTGCGCTCCGCCCTCACGCGCGGCACCCGGGGGACCCGGGTGAACCCCCGCGCCGCCTCCCTCGCCATGCTCGCCGGCGACCTGCTGATGTCCTGGGCCGGACAGCTCTTCACCGGCTGCGGCCTGCCCGGCGCCTACCTGGCCCGGGGCCGCCCGCTCTGGGGCGTACTGGCACGCGAACTCGTCGCCGGCGAGGCCCTGGAGATCCTGCGCACCGCCGGACCGCCCGACGTGGCGCGGTCGCTGAAGGTGATCCGGTACAAGACCGCCAAGTACACCGTCGAACACCCGCTGCACATCGGGGCCGCGCTCGCCGGCGGGGACGCCGACCTGCGGGAGGCCTTCACCGCGTACGGGCTGCCGCTCGGCGAGGCGTTCCAGCTCCGCGACGACCTGCTCGGCCTCTTCGGCGAACCGGAACACACCGGCAAGGCCAACACCGACGACATCACCGGCGCCCGGCCCACCGCGCTGATCGCCCACGCCCTCGCCGAAGCCGCCCCGGCCGAACGCCGCGAACTCACCCGGCTCCTCGGGCGTTCCGCCCTCACCGACGCCCAACTCGACCTGGTACGGGGGGTCGTGGAGTCCACCGGCGCGCGCGCCCGCGTCGAGCGCATGATCGGCGACCGGGTCTCCCTCGCCACCCGTGCGATCGATGGAGCCGGCCTGCCCGCCCCCGCGCACACCGCCCTCACCCACCTGGCCACCGCGGTCACCACCCGCCCCGCCTGACGCCCCCTCCCGCACCGAGCCCCGGCCGGCCACGCGTCGAGGGCGCACCCTCACGGAAAGTCCCAAGGAGCCACCCGTGTACCCGACCGAACAGTCCATGAACGCGCTGCGGCAGAGCGGCGACGAACTCGCCGACGCCACGGTGGCCACCCTCTTCGAGCGCGGCGAGACGGGTAAGTTCAACACCCTGATGCGGTACGTCTCGGTGGCCGGGCAGCCCCTCCCGGACGGGCTGCCGGACGTCGCCCGCGCGTACCTGCACGAGACCGGCAGCCCGCCCTCCTGGGTCGACTGGGAGGAGATGGAGAGGGCGCGGCTCTTCTTCATCGACAACAACGTGCACATCTCCACCGCCCTGTCGTTCGCCGCCATGCCCGCCTGCTACGTCGTCCCGCACATCGCGAAGCTCCTCTCGGCCACGCACTCCCTGAACTACCCCTCCAAACGCATGGCGGAGACCGGGCAGTTCACCGTCTACCTCATGCAGCCCGACGCCTTCGAGGCCGGCGGACGCTTCCTGCCCGCCGCCCAGAAGGTGCGCCTGCTCCATGCCTCCATCCGCTACCACCTGCGGCGCGAGGGCCGCTGGGACACCGGGGCCCTCGGCACACCGATCTGCCAGGAGGACATGATCGGGGGTCAGATGATGTTCTCGATCCAGGTCCTGGACGCCCTGCACCGGCTCGGCATCCACATGAGCGAGGAGGGCGCGGAGGCCTACCACTACGCCTGGCGCGTCGTCGGGGCGATGCTCGGCGTCGACCAGGAGCACGCGCCGGGGGACCTGGACCAGGCCCGCGCCTTCTCCGACCTCTACATGACCCGGCACATGGGCCCCAGCGACGAAGGGGCCGCCCTCACCCGGCAGTTGGTCGACCTGTACGAGGAGGTGGTCCCCGGAACCCTGCTCGACCCGGTCGTCTCCGCGCTGATCCGCCACCTGATCGGCGACACCTGCGCCGACTGGCTCGGCGTGGCCCGCACCCCCTGGGACACCCTCGTCAAGGCCGCCCCCGCGCTGATGAACGTACTGGAGACGATCGAGGACCGCTCACCGCTCGGGGCCTGGGCCCTGGACCGCCTCGGCCACTTCACCACCCTGTTCGAGCTCTCCTCGCTCACCCGGGGCCGGGTGATGCACTACGCGATCCCCGAACAGCTCAAGAAGGAGTACGGCCTCAGCACCGCCGTCCCCCGCAACCGCCGGTGGACCCCGCCCGCCCCGGTCGTCTGACCCTCGGCCGGGACCGTTCGGGCCGGCCGGGGGAGACGCGGACCCGGTGGCTCAGGTGTCGCACTCCCACTGGGTCCCGCACACCCCGCAGCGGGCCCGGACCGGGCCGCGTACCGGCACCCGGAGCCGCTGGTGGCACACCGGACAGTCGAACAGCACCCGTGCCACCGGCCCGCCGCCGCCCTCGAAGGCGTACGGGGCGCCGGACGCCGCGGCCCCCCGGTGCCGGTCCCGGGCGTACCGGGCCCGGCCCATCGCGCCCGCCGCCCGCAGCGGCGGCACCCGCAGGTCCCGCAGCGCCCTGGACCGGCCCTCGGTGTACGCCTGGTACGCCTGCGGGCTGGTGAACCACGGCGAAGGGTCCTCGCCGAACGCCAGCGACCTCTTCGCCAGGACGTACCCGAACTCCTCCGGGGTCAGATAGCCCAGCTTCTGGCGGGTCAGCGCGTCCTGCCGGTACGCGTCCAGCAGCAGCCAGCCCGCGCCGAGATAGACCGCCACCGTGTCGGTGAGGATCTCGTTCTCCCGCTCACCGGTGAACTCCAGCCCCAGCCGGTGCAGCAGCACATGGGTCACCTCGTGCGCCAGCGCGGCCCCGACGTCGCGCCGGTGGGACCGGAAACGGTCGTTCAGCTCCACGAAGTACTCGGGTCCCGCGCCGAGTTCGACGGTCGCGGCGTGTTCCGTCCGACGGAAGCCGACGATCACGCGGGCATCGGGCAGCCGCAGATGCAGCACCGTCGCCCGGGCGATCCGCTGGGCGCCCGCGTACAGTTCCTCGGCGTCCGTGAACGCGACCTCCGCCGCCGGCAGGCTCGACGCGTACGCGCGCACGCCCTCGGCGCCCAGGCGCCGGTGGAGCGCGGTGATCGCGGCCCTGACCGTGTGCAGATGCGGGTAACCGCGCGCCACGGGGCTCCCGGTCCGGCTGCTCTCCGCCACGTCCCCACCCCCGGTAGACGGCTCGCGCCGCTCGTTCTCCACGGTACGGTGCGCGCGGTCGGGTCATGTGACGATCGGCCCGCGCGGGGTGGTTCACGGGGCCGCGCACCGGGGTTCCGGACCGGGATCACCCACCGGCGGCCGACGACCCGCGCGCAACGTTTAAGCTCGTCCACCATGAACGACATCGATCCGTCCGTACGCGCGGAACTGAACCGGCTGCGCGAGAGCATCGACAACATCGACGCCGCCGTTGTCCACATGCTCGCCGAACGGTTCAAGGCCACCCAGCAGGTGGGCCACCTGAAGGCCGCCCACCAGCTCCCGCCCGCCGACCCGGCGCGCGAGGCCCGGCAGATCGAGCGGCTCCGCCAGCTCGCCGGAAGCGCCAAGCTCGACCCGGCCTTCGCGGAGAAGCTCCTCAACTTCATCGTCGCCGAGGTGATCCGCCACCACGAGCGGATCGCCGAGGAGACGACCGGCGGCGACCGGACGGCGGAGGGCGACGCACCGACCGGCGCCTGACGGTTCCTCCGCGGGGAACGGGCGGCCCCCACCGAAGAGCCGCCCGCTCCCGCGCGGGCACCCGCGCCCCCACCGGAGAACCCCGTCGCACGCCCGCGGAGCCGTACGGCAGCATGGAACGATGTCCGTACTGACGCGCGACGAAGCGCAGACCCGAGCCACCGCCATCGATGTCCAGCGATACACGGTCGACCTCGACCTCACCACCGGCGACGAGACCTTCGGGTCCCGCACCGTCATCCGGTTCACCGCACGAACCACCACCGACACGTTCGTCGAGGTCAAGCCCGCCGCGCTGCGCTCGCTCAGCCTCGACGGACAGCCGCTCGACCCCGCCCTCCTCGCCGACGACCGCTACCCCCTCACCGGGCTGACGGCCGGCCCCCACGAGCTCCGGGTCGACGCCACCATGCGCTACTCGCGCACCGGCGAAGGCATGCACCGCTTCACCGACCCCACCGACGGCGAGAGCTACGTCTACACCCAGCTCTTCCTCGACGACGTGCAGCGCGTCTTCGCCGCCTTCGACCAGCCCGACCTGAAGGCCGTCTTCGAACTCGCCGTCACCGCCCCCGAGGGCTGGAACGTCCTCGGCAACGGCATCGCCACCCACACCGGCGACGGCCGCTGGACCATCGCCCCCACGCCCCTCATCTCCACCTACCTCGTCGCCGTCGCCGCCGGCCCCTGGCACTCCGTCACCACCGAGCACGCCGGCATCCCCTTCGGCATCCACTGCCGCCGCTCGCTCGCCCCCCACCTCGACGCCGACGCCGACGAGATCCTCGACATCACCCGCGCCTGCTTCGACCGCTACCACGAGAAGTTCGACGAGCCCTACCCGTTCGACTCGTACGACCAGGCGTTCGTACCCGAGTTCAACGCCGGCGCCATGGAGAACCCCGGACTCGTCACCTTCCGCGACGAGTTCGTCTACCGCTCCGCCGTCACCGACACCGAACGCCAGACCCGCGCCATGGTCATCTCCCACGAGATGGCCCACATGTGGTTCGGCGACCTCGTCACCCTCCGCTGGTGGGACGACATCTGGCTCAACGAGTCCTTCGCCGAGTACATGGGCTACCAGACCATCGCCGAAGCCACCCGCTTCACCGACACCTGGGTCGACTTCGGCGTCGCCCGCAAGGGCTGGGGATACGACGCCGACCAGCGCCCCTCCACCCACCCGGTCGCCCCCGACCCCGCCGCCGTCCCCGACACCGCCTCCGCGCTCGTCAACTTCGACGGCATCTCCTACGCCAAGGGCGCCTCCGCCCTCCGCCAACTCGTCGCCTGGATCGGCGAGAAGGACTTCCTGGCCGGCGTCAACGCCCACTTCGCCCGTCACAAGTTCGCCAACGCCGGCCTCGCCGACTTCATCGACAACCTCGCCTCCGCCACCGACCGCGACGTCCACGGCTGGGCCGACACCTGGCTGCGCACCACCGGCCCCGACACCCTCACCGCCCACGTCGAAGACCTCGGCAACCAGTGGACCCTCACCGTCGACCACCGAGGCAGCAGCCCCCACCGCATCGCCGTCGGCCTCTACGACCACGAACTCGGCACCGGCCCCGACCGGCTCGTCCTGCGCGACCGCGTCGAGACCGACGTCCCCGGCACCGGCGAACCCCTCACCCTCCCCGGCCGGCGCCCCGTCCTCGTCGTCCCCAACGACCAGGACCTCACCTACGCCAAGGTCCGGTTCGACGCCGAGTCCTGGACGGCCGTCGAACACGGCCTCTCCGGCATCCCCGACCCGCTCACCCGCGCCGTCATCTGGAACACCGCCCGCGACATGGTCCGTGACGGCGACCTCCACCCCACCGCCCACCTCGCCCTCGCCCGCACCCACCTCCCGCACGAGACCGACCTCGCCCTCGTCCAGGGCGTCCTCGGCTTCGCCGCCCTCGTCACCGACCGCTACCTCACCCCCGAGGAACGCCCCGCCGCGCTCGCCACCCTCACCGACCTCTGCCGCGACCTCCTCCGCCGCACCGAGGACGGCAGCAACCCCGGCCTGCGCCTCGTCGCCGTACGCCACCTCATCGACGCCGCCCCCCAGCCCGACACCCTCCGGGAGTGGCTCGCCGACGGCACCGCGCCCGGCGGCCCCGAACTCGACCCCGAACTGCGCTGGCGCGTCCTCACCCGCCTCGCCGTCCTCGGCGCCACCGACGAGGCCGCCATCGCCGCCGAACTCACCCTGGACCCCAGCGCCACAGGCCAGGAAGGCGCCGCCCGCTGCCGCGCCGCCCTGCCCGACCCGGAGGCCAAGGCCGCCGCCTGGCAGTCCCTGTTCCACGACGACACCCTGTCCAACTACCTCTTCACCGCCACCGCCCAGGGCTTCTGGCAGCCCGAACAGGCGGCGCTCACCCGCGAGTACGTCGCTCGCTACTACCCCGACGCGGCGGCCCTCGCCGCCCGCCGGGGCCCCGCCATCGCCACCGCCGCCGGCCGGTCCGCCTTCCCCGCGTACGACGTCGACGCCGACTCGCTCGCACGGGGCACCAGCGCCCTCGAAGACCCCACCCTCACCCCCGCCCTCCGGCGCAAGCTCGTCGACGAACTCGACGACCTGCGCCGCGCACTGGCCGTACGCGACGCCCACTGACCCACCCGGCGGCAGGCCCGCCGGCCTCCGCCGCCACCCGCGCCCGGCGCCCCTCCACCCGAGGGGCGCCGGGCGCGGCCGTATCCGGACGCGCTCCGAACCATGCCGCAGCAGGGGCCGGTCGGGTGCGGCGGGTAGCGCCCTGCGCAAGCCCGCCACCCCTTCCGCATGCGCCCGTCCAACTCGAACTCCCGTACAGGGATGGGTAATACGTACGCGTGCGCCGCGACACACGCCCATACCCCTCTAGGGTCGGCATCGTTGGACCGGACGGCCCTGCCGCAACCCGAACAAAGAGACGCCCGCACGTCCACCACCACCCCACCACCGAAAGGACAGCCCACACCCATGTCCCCCACCCCACCCCTCTCCGGCGGCACCGCGGGCCCCGACCACCTCCGCCCCCTGCTCGACACCGTCCTCGCCGCCCTCCACGAAGGCGCCGCCCGCCGCGACGGTCCCCTCCCCGCCGGCGGCCCCACCACCACGACCGCCCGCACCCGCCACGCCGTCGGCCCCCTCCTCCCCGACGAAGGCACCGGCGCCCACCACGCCCTGCGCACCCTCGTCACCGCACTCGCCGAAGGCGCCGCCGACCCCGCACACCCCCACTGCGCCGCCCACCTCCACACCCCGCCCCTCGCCCTCGCCGCAGCCGCCGACCTCGCCGCCTCGGCCCTCAACCCCTCCATGGACTCCTGGGACCAGGCCCCCGCCGCCACCACCCTCGAAGCCGAACTCACCGCCACGCTCGCCCGCGAGATCTACCCCCACCACCCCCGCCCCGACGCCGTCATCACCACCGGCGGCACCGAAGCCAACCAACTCGCCCTCCTCCTCGCCCGCGAACGCCACGGCCCCGTACGGACCATCCACGGTGCCAACGCCCACCACAGCATCACCCGCGCCGCCTGGCTCCTCGGCCTCCCCGCACCCCACGTCCTCCCCACGCCCACCGGCGTCATGGACCCCGCAGCCCTCCACCACGCCCTCACCACCACCCCCGGCCCCCACCTCGTCACCGCCACGGCCGGCACCACCGACACCGGAGCCATCGACCCCCTCACCGAGATCGCCGACCTCTGCGACACCCACGGCGCCGAACTCCACATCGACGCCGCCTACGGCGGAACCCTCCTCTTCAGCCCCACCCACCGCACCAAGATCCAGGGCATCCACCGTGCCCACAGCGTCACCCTCGACCTCCACAAACTCGGCTGGCAGCCCGCCCCCGCCGGCATCCTCGCCGTCCCCGGCCACCACCACCTCTCACCCCTCCACCACCTCGCCCCCTACCTCAACGCCGACGACGACACCGAAGCCGGCATCCCCGACACCCTCGGCCGCTCCCTGCGCACCACCCGACGCCCCGACGCCCTCAAGATCGCCGTCACCCTCCAGGCCCTCGGCCGCGACGGACTCGCCGACCTCATCGACCGGACCGTCGCCGCCGCCCACCACCTGGCCACCCTCATCACCCGCACCCCCGGCCTCGAACTCCACGCACCCCCCACCATCAGCACCGTCCTCTTCCGCCCCACCGACGCCGACGACCACACCGTCGCCACCCTCCGCCGCACCCTCCTCGACCGGGGCCACGCCGTACTCGGCCGCGCCCACGCCGACGGCAGGCTCTGGCTCAAAGCCACCCTGCTCAACCCCGGCACCACCCCCGCCGACCTCACCACTCTCCTCGCCCACGTCACCAGCCACGCGCACGTCACCGGCCACGCGCACGTCACCGGCCACGCGCACGTCACCGGCCACGCGCACGCCACCCACCGCGCCCACTTCACCCTCCCCGACACCGAACTCACGGAAGGCTCCACCCACCGATGACCGACCGTCCCACCCCCACCGCCGACCAGCCCCACGACCTCATCGGCATCGGCATCGGCCCCTTCAACCTCTCCCTCGCCGCCCTCGCCCACGACGTCCGCCGACCCCACGACCCGCAAGCCCCCCACGACCCGCAAGCCCTCCATGTGCCACAAGCCCCGCTGAACACCGCCTTCTACGAACAACGCCCCGCCTTCCACTGGCACCCCGGCCTCCTCATCGACGGCGCCACCCTCCAGGTCCCTTTCCTCGCCGACCTCGTCACCCTCGCCGACCCCACCAGCCCCTGGACCTTCCTCAACTACCTCCGCACCCGCGACCGCCTCTACCCCTTCTACTTCGCCGAGCGCTTCCACATCCAACGAGCCGAATACGACGCCTACTGCCGCTGGGTCAGCCGACAACTCCCCGGACTCCACTTCGGCCACCAGGTCGACGCCATCCGCTGGAACACCGAACGCGCCCTCTACGAAGTCGACTTCACCCAACTCGACGCCGACGGCGAAGCCGAAGCCCTCGGCCGCGCCCACACCCGCCACATCGCTCTCGGCATCGGCACCGAACCCCACGTCCCCGCCCCGCTCCAGCCCCTCGCCGCCGCCGAGGACCTCCCCGTCATCCACTCCGGCACCTACCTCGACCACCGCGAGGAACTCCTCACCGCCGGACACATCACCGTCATCGGCTCAGGACAGTCCGGAGCCGAGATCTTCCTCGACCTGCTCCGCGCCCGCCCCCACGGCCGCGAACAACTCCACTGGCTCGCCCGCACACCCGCGTTCGCCCCGATGGAATACTCCAAACTCGGCCTCGAACACTTCACCCCCGACTACACCCGCTACTTCCACGGACTGCCCGAAGAGACCCGCGACCACCTCGTCACCCGGCAATGGCAACTCCACAAGGGCATCGACACCGACACCATCGCCGCCATCCACGACGAGCTCTACCGGCGCACCCTCCACGGCGGCTGGCCCGACGCCACCCTCACCCCCGGCGTCCGGGTACGCACCGCCGGCCGCCTCGCCGGGAACCGCCTCGAACTCCACCTCGAACACATCGAGCAGGGCACCCGCACCCGCCACACCACCGACGCCGTCGTCCTCGCCACCGGCTACCGCGAACGTCCCCTCGACACCCTCCTCACCGCCCTCGCCCCCCACATCCGCCGCGACACCGCGGGCCGCCCCCGGGTCGACCTCCACCACCGCCTCGAACTCGATCCCGCCGTCACCGGCAACATCTACGTCCAGAACGCCGAACGCCACACCCACGGCGTCGGCGCCCCCGACCTCGGCCTCGCCGCCCACCGGAGCGCCACCATCCTCAACCACCTCACCGGCACCACCCCCTACCCCCTCCCCGACCGCACCGCCTTCACCACCTTCGGCCTCACCCCCCACCCCGCCGTCCCCCCGCAGAACCCACGCCCCGTCCCCCTGCGACAGAACACCTGACGCCCCGCCCCACCACGCCCACCCACGCGAAAGGGCGGCCACCCCGGCCCGAAAGCCGGAGCGACCGCCCCACACACGTACGCGGACGCGTACCGAAAGCCCCTTGGAGGAACAGGTACTAGAAGACCGGCACGCCGTCCCGCGTCAGACGCCAGCCCACCGTCGCGAACTCCGCCGGGTCGACCTCACCCTTCGCCGTCACCCACGCGATGATCGTGTTCCGGATCTCGTCCGAGTTCGCCCACACCTGCTGCGCGGCCGGGACGTGCGGGAAGTTGCCACCGCCGCTCGCCCGGTAGTTGTTCACCGCCAGCACGAACTTCGCCGCCGGGTCGATCGGCGCACCCTCGAACGACAGCCCGACGATCCGCGAGCCCGCGGGCTGCGCGATGTCGATGTCGTACGTCACGCCCGACAGCGCGTCGTAGTTGTAGTCCGGCGTGCTGTTCGCGTTCGTCAGCTTCGAGGTGTCCACCGCGGCACCCGCCGCCGTCTGCACGTAGTACCGGGCCGAGAACTCCAGGTAGTCCTTCACCTGGGCACCCGTCACGACCCGCGCCTCCAGCGTGTTCTCGAACGGGTACAGGCCCGCCGCGTCCTTGATCGTGACGTTGCCCGCCGGGATCGAGGCCGTACGCGAGAAGCACGACGCCTGCGACAGTACCGGCAGCGACGCGAACTCCCCGCCCGCCAGCGCCGCCTTCACCGTCTCCGCCTGGACGTGGTTGATCAGGTCGATGATCGGCTCGTCCTTCCACGGCGCGTCCGCCGTGGTCATCGCCGCGACCGAGGTACCGATGACCTGGTTCACATAGGCCACCACCTTCGCGTGCTCGTCCTTCAGGAGCCGCGTGATCTTCTTGTCCTCGGCCACCGTGTTGGAGTTCAGCACCTGGGCGCCGACCTTCTCGACCGCCCAGCGGCCCTTCTCCCACACCAGGTCGAAGTCGAACAGCGTCAGACGCTGACCCCACTTCGCCGGCTCCGAGAGCACGACCTGCTTGCCCGTCTCCTTGTTCGTCACGAAGTACTCGGGGATCTCCGAGTGCGCGTGACCCACCAGGATCGCGTCGATCCCCGGCACCTGCTCCGCCACCAGACCGGCCGCGTTCTCGACGTACGGGATCTGGTCACCGTACGAGGACGTGCCCGACGTGCCCGAGTGCGCCGAGACGATCACGACGTCCGCACCCATCGAACGCAGCTTCGGCACCCAGCGGGCCGCCTGCTCCTCAAGACCCGGGAACACCATCTTCCCGCTCACGTTCGCCTTGTCCCAGATCGCGATGCCCGGGTTCGTCAGACCCAGGATCGCCACCCGGACGTCCCTGCCGTGCGGCGTCCGCACATGCTTGATCACATACGGGGCGAACGCCGGCTTCAGCGTCTTCGCGTCCAGCGCGTTCGCACCGAGCAGCGGGAAGTCCAGCTGCTCCTCGAACTTCCGCAGCACGGGAATGCCGTAATTGAACTCGTGATTCCCGAGCGCCGCCGCGTCATAACCGATCGCGTTCATCGCCTGCGCCATCGGGTGCACCGGACCACGCTTCGCGGTGATCGGGTCGATCTTCGCGTAGTAGTACGAAAGCTGGGTGCCCTGGATCGTGTCACCGGCGTCGATCAGCAGCGTGTTGCCACGCCCCCGCTCCTTGCGGATCTGGTCCACCAGTGTCGAGATCTTCGCCAGACCGACGTCGTTGTGCGCGGCGTCGTCGTACTCCTTGTCCGTGAAGTAGTCCCAGTTGAAGACGTTTCCGTGCATGTCCGTCGTGCCCATGACGGTGAACGAGTACCGCTTCTCGTGGCTCTCGCCGTGCCCGTGGTTTGAGGGTGCGGCGGCCTGGGCCTCTCCCGCGACAACTCCGCCCGCCAGTGCGACACCCGCACCCGCGGCAGCCGAACGGCCCAGAAACGTCCTGCGGTTCAACGGCATTTTTCGGTACTCCTCGTTCACTCTTCACTCTTCACTCGGACGACGCGGGCGACCGGCGCGGGGCGGGCTGTTCCACGTTCATGACGCGCGTAGATTCTGACGCAGTCGACGCATACAGAACACCCTGTTCACATTTCGATCTGGTGACTGTCTGCGCACGAACGGCTGTCCCTGACGGAACATCCGGTCGATCATCCAGCCTCGGGAAGCCCTCGGAAGTCCCCCGGAACCCCTCCCGGACTTCCCTCGGCGCCCGGGAAACGCTCATCGGAGCGACGGCCCGCGCAATTCAACACTTGTCAACGTCCCTTAACCGAAAGGATGTTGGACGGTCATGCCGAGCCAATTACGTACCCGTAGGTAAGGTCTAGGCTCGAAACATGCGCCGAGCGAAAATCGTCTGCACCCTGGGCCCCGCAACCGACTCGTACGACCAGATCAAAGCCCTGGTCGAAGCCGGAATGGACGTCGCCCGCTTCAACCTCAGCCACGGCAGTTACGCCGAACACGAACAGCGGTACCACCACGTCCGCAAAGCCGCCGAGGAGACCGGCCGCAACGTCGGCATCCTCGCCGACCTCCAAGGCCCGAAGATCCGCCTCGGGCGATTTCGTGAAGGCCCCGTACTCCTTGAACGCGGAGACACCTTCACCATCACCGTCGAACCCCACACCGACGGCGACAAGAACACCTGCGGCACCACCTACGACGGCCTCGCCGCCGACGTCACCCCCGGCGAGCGCATCCTCGTCGACGACGGCCGCGTCGCACTCCAGGTCACCGCCGTCGACGGCCCCCGCGTCCACACCACCGTCCTCGAAGGCGGCGTGGTCTCCGACAACAAGGGCCTCAACCTCCCCGGCGTCGCCGTCTCCGTCCCCGCCCTCTCCGAAAAGGACATCGACGACCTCCGCTGGGCCCTGCGCATCGGCGCCGACGTCATCGCCCTCTCCTTCGTACGCAGCGGAAAGGACATCGACGACGTCCACCGCGTCATGACCGAGGAAGGCCGCCGCCTCCCCGTCATCGCGAAGGTCGAGAAACCCCAGGCCGTCGAGAACATCGACGGCATCGTCGCCGCCTTCGACGGCATCATGGTCGCCCGCGGCGACCTCGGCGTCGAAATGCCCCTGGAACAGGTCCCGATCGTCCAGAAACGCGCCGTCAAACTCGCCAAGCGCAACGCCAAACCCGTCATCGTCGCCACCCAGATGCTCGACTCGATGATCGACAACTCCCGCCCCACCCGCGCCGAAGCCTCCGATGTCGCCAACGCCGTCATCGACGGCACCGACGCCGTCATGCTCTCCGGCGAGACCAGCGTCGGCAAATACCCCATCGAGACCGTCCGCACCATGTCCCGCATCGTCGAAGCCGCCGAGGAAGACATCCTCGCCAAGGGACTGCCCCCGCTCACCGACCACAGCAAGCCCCGCACCCAGGGCGGCGCCGTCGCACGCGCCGCAGCCGAAATGGGCGACTTCCTCGGCGCCAAATTCCTCGTCGCCTTCACCCAGAGCGGCGACACCGCCAAACGCCTCTCCCGCTACCGCTCACCCATCCCGCTCCTCGCCTTCACCCCCGACGCCGCCACCCGCGCCCAGCTCAACCTCACCTGGGGCGTCGAAACCTTCCTCGGCCCGCACGTCGACTCCACCGACGCGATGGTCGCCCAGGTCGACGAGGAACTCCTGCGCATCGGCCGCTGTGCCAAGGGCGACGTCATCGTCATCACCGCCGGCTCCCCGCCCGGTGTCGCCGGCTCCACCAACCTGGTCCGCGTCCACCACGTCGGCGAGGACGACAGCCCGAAGTAGCCCGCTCTCAGTATTTCGGCCCGACGTGCGCGTCCATGAGCGCGACGGACGCCCGTCGGGCGACGGAGACGTTGTACCGCCGCCCCGCCCGGTCGCAGTGGGTCCACTCCACGCCGAGCGTGTCCAGCGTGTCCGTGTAGAGCCGGCGGATGTCGTCCGAGACGTTGGTGAACCAGTACCTCGGGTACTCGTACCGCTTCACCAACCCGCCGACCGTCCGGGTCGTCCAGTTCGTGGCCCGGCAGCCGTCCGAGTGGACCAGCCCGCGCACGAACTCCCAGGGGCGCGCGGCGATGATCTCCCGCTGCCAGGGGTCGAGGACGATGCGGCGCTCGTGCTTCTTGCCGGGTCCGTGCTGGGGGAAGAGGCAGGGCCAGTGCTTGCTGTACGAGGTGACGTACTGGCATCCGGTGGCCCTGACCCGCATGACCTTGTTCGTGGGGCGGACCTGCCGCACCGCCTCGGCGCAGGCGTCGATGAGCCCGGGCCAGGCGTCGGCGCACGCGATGCGCAGGGCGTACACCCCGCGGGGTGCCGCGCTGATGCATCCGTCGCCCAGGTAGAGCCCCAGCAGGTACGCGTACGCGGCGGTCGGCTCGACCGCGGTGGGCGCGGAGGCGCACCGGGGGCAGGGCTCCGCGCGGGCGGGTTCGAGCGGTTCGAGACGGGTCTGCCAGGAGCGGATGGCGGAGCGGGAGACGCCGGTGAGCCTGCTCACGGAGTTGAGACTGCGGCCCTGTGCCACCAGCGTCAGGGCATGCTTCCGGGTTCCCAGGTCGTACATGGCGCCGAGCTTCGCCCGAAGACGTGGAACGGGCGCGGGAATCCGTGATCCGTACTCAGATCAAGTGAAGTTCGGCGAATATGTGCGAGCCTTCGAAACGAAGGAAAAGTACCCCGAGTCGGACTCGAACCGACACTGTATGGGTTTTGAATCCATTGTCTCTAACCAATTGGACTACCGGGGCTCGCAGAATCAAAGGTTAACCTCGACCCGCTGATGATCCACCATACCGCAGCTAGGTAGGCTCTTGGGAGCAGTACCCCTGTCCTTACCGAGGAGCCCCCGTGACCACGCCCGAGTCGCCCGAGCCCGTAGACGCCGTCGACGACGACAAGTCGCACGTCCCGCCGCTGACGACCCGAGTCGTCATCGCCGAGGACGAAGCGCTCATCCGCCTGGACCTCAAGGAGATGCTGGAGGAAGAGGGGTACGCGGTCGTCGGTGAGGCCGGTGACGGCCAGCAGGCCGTCGAGCTGGCCCGGGAGCACAAGCCCGACCTGGTCATCCTCGACGTCAAGATGCCGGTGCTCGACGGGATCTCCGCGGCGGAGAAGATCGCCGAGGAGTCCATCGCCCCGGTCCTCATGCTCACCGCCTTCTCGCAGCGCGACCTGGTCGAGCGGGCCCGCGACGCCGGGGCGATGGCGTACCTGGTGAAGCCGTTCAGCAAGAGCGACGTGGTGCCCGCCATCGAGATGGCGGTGTCCCGCTTCGCCGAGCTGCGGGCGCTGGAGAACGAGGTCGCGGACCTGGCCCAGCGGCTGGAGACCCGGAAGCTGGTCGACCGGGCGAAGAGCATTCTCCAGACCGACTACGGCCTCTCCGAGCCGGCCGCGTTCCGCTGGATCCAGAAGACCTCGATGGACCGGCGGCTCTCGATGCAGCAGCTGGCCGAGGCGCTGATCGAGGACGCAGCGGAGAAGAAGAAGGCCGCCGAGTAACGGCGCCGCCCTTCCCGTTCCACGACGCCACAGGGCCCGCACTCCGAATCGCTCGGAGTGCGGGCCCTGTGCAGTGCGGGCGCGGTGTGCGCGGGGTCAGTCCTCGCCGAGGTAGGCCTTGCGGACCGACTCGTCGTGCAGCAGGTCGGCCCCGGTGCCGGAGAGGACGATCTTGCCGATCTCCATCACGTGGCCCTGGTCCGCGAGGGAGAGAGCCGCCTGGGCGTTCTGCTCGACCAGGAGGATCGTCGTACCGGAGGACCGGAGTTCGACGATGGTCTCCATGATCTTCTGCATCATGATCGGAGAGAGGCCCATGGAGGGCTCGTCGAGCATGAGCAGCTTGGGCCGCGACATCAGGGCGCGTCCCATGGCAAGCATCTGCTGCTCGCCGCCCGAGAGGGTTCCGGCGGACTGCTTGCGGCGTTCCCCGAGGATGGGGAAGAGGTCGTAGGCGCGCTGGACGTCCTGTTCGATGCCTGTCTTGTCGCTGCGCAGGTAGGCGCCGAGGAGGAGGTTTTCGGCGATCGTCAGCCGGGGGAAGATGTGGCGTCCCTCGGGGGAGTGGGCGAGGCCCAGGGCGACGATCTTGTGCGCGGGGACGTCGGCGAGGGGCTTTCCGTCGAAGACGATGCGCCCGCCGGCCGGTTTGAGGAGCCCGGAGAGGGTGCGCAGCGTGGTCGTCTTTCCGGCGCCGTTGGTGCCGATGAGGGTGACGACCTGGCCGGCTTCGACGCTGAACGAGATGCCTTTGACGGCTTCGATCTTGCCGTAGGCGACGCGGAGGTCCTCGACTTCCAGGAGCGCGGTCATGAGGTTTCCTCCTCGGCGGGGGTGCCGGTGGTGCTGCTGGTGCTTTCGGCGGCTGTGCCGCCCGCCGTGGTGCCGTGGCCTGCTTCGGCGGCTTCCACTTCGGCGACTTCGTCGGCGCCGGGGGCTCCTTCGAAGGGGGTGCCGAGGTAGGCGGCGATGACGCGTTCGTCGCCCTGGACGGTGCTGGGGGTGCCTTCGACGAGTTTCTCGCCCTGGACGAGGCAGGCGACGCGGTCGCAGAGGTTGAAGATGAAGCGCATGTCGTGCTCGATGACGAGTACGGCGATGCCCTGGTCGCGGATGGCGAAGATGAGTTCTTCGGTGACGCGGGTTTCCTGCGGGTTCATGCCGGCGGTGGGCTCGTCGAGGAGGAGGAGTCCGGGGTCGCTGGCGAGGGCGCGCGCGATTTCCAGCTTGCGCTGCTCTCCGTAGGGGAGGTTGCGTGCGAGGTGGTCGGCTTTGTGGGCGAGGCCGATGAACTCCAGGAGTTCCATGGCTCGTTCGCGGCTGGCCTTTTCGGCGCGGGTGTGGCCGGGGAGGCGCAGGAGGGCGGACCAGAGTCCGTCGTCGGTGCGGGTGTGGCGGCCGACGAGGACGTTTTCCAGGACGGTCATGTTGGCGAAGAGCCGGATGTTCTGGAAGGTGCGGGCGATGCCTGCCTGGGTGACGAGGTGGGGCTTGGGCGGCAGGACGGTGCCCTTGTAGCTGACCTTGCCCTCGGTGGGGACGTAGAGGCCGGTGAGGCAGTTGAAGAAGGTGGTCTTCCCGGCGCCGTTGGGGCCGATGAGGCCGACGATCTCGCCGCTGTCGACGGTGAGGGAGACGTCGCGTACGGCGGTGAGGCCGCCGAAGCGCATGGTGACGCCGGTGGCGTCGAGGACGGTGCCGCCGGTGGCGGGGGCTCCGGGGTTCTCTGTGGTGTTCGTGGTGGTGGTCACGGTGGTCACGCCCCCGCCTTGGCGATGCCGGCGCCGGTGTCCTCGGGCTGCCGTGTTTCGGGTACGTCGGGCCGGCCGGCCGTGCTCTCCGCGTCGTTCTTGGCGGACTCGTGGAATTCGAGTCGCTTGCGCCGGTCGGCGATGAGGCCTTCGGGGCGGAAGCGCATCAGCAGGATGAGCGCGATGCCGAAGAGGAACAGCTGGTAGTCCTGCATGAACTGGAGTTTGGCCGGGATGAGGTAGAGGAGTGCGGCGCCGACGAAGGGTCCGCTGAGGGTTCCCATGCCGCCGAGGATGACGGCGGCGAGGAGGAAGGCGGAGTTCGGGGGTACGGAGCCGGCGAACTGGTACTGCTCGGGCGTCACGGTGTAGTTGACGTGTGCCTGTACGGCTCCGGCGAGACCGGCGAGGGTGGCGCCGAGGGCGAAGGCGAGCAGCTTGAGCCGGAAGGCGTTGATGCCCATGGCGGTGGCGGCGGTTTCGTCTTCGCGGATGGCGACCCAGGCGCGGCCGATGCGGGAGTCGCCGGAGCGGCGGAAGACGAGGATGACGACGGCGGTGACGAGGAGCATCAGCAGGTAGTAGTTGGCGGGCCTGCTGAGGCTGAAGGGGCCGATGTCGTGGTTGGCTCCGAACTCGAATCCGAAGAGGTCGAGGTCGGGGATGGAGGGGATGCCCTGGGAGCCGTTGGTGAGGTCGGGGCCGCTGTTGCCGTTGAGGTTGTTGACGGTGACGCGGAAGATCTCTCCGAAGCCGAGGGTGACGATGGCGAGGTAGTCGCCGCGCAGCCGCAGGGTCGGGGCGCCGATGAGGACGCCGAAGATCATGGAGACGGCGCCGCCGGTGAGGATGGCCGCCCAGAAGGGGAAGTGGACGCCGATCGCGGAGGCGGAGGCGCCGGAGACGAGGGCGGCGGTGTAGGCGCCGACACCGAGGAAGGCGACGTAGCCGAGGTCGAGGAGGCCGGCGAGGCCGACGACGACGTTGAGCCCGAGGGCGACGGTCGCGAAGACGAGGATGTTGGTGCCGATGAGCGCGTACTCGCCGGTGGTCTGCGTGAAGGGGAAGCAGAAGGCTGCGGCGAGGGCGGCGGTGAGGGTGACGTTGCGGTGCTTGGCCGTCAGCGCGGAGATGCGGGCGACGAGGCCGGCCCGGTGCAGCGCGGTGAAGCCGAAGGCGGCGGTGAGCAGGAACCCGATGAAGAGTTCGGTGTACTCGGTGTCGATGCCGTACGAGAAGAGGTAGAGGCCGGCGCCGAAGCTCGCCGTGATGATGAGGATCTCGGCCCAGGAGGGGAGTTCGCGGGCGCGTCCGGGTGCGGGTGCGGTGAGGCTGTTGCGGAGGACGGCGGGGCCGCTGGGGTTCTCATCGGCGAGGGCCTGGTCGGCGGGGAGGCCGAAGGCGCCGAGTGCGGCGACGAGGGAGCCGGCGAGGCTGACCCAGGCACCGGGTTCGAGGTTGACGACGCCGCCGAGGTCGACGGTGATGGCGCCGGCGGCGTAGCCGGTGGTGGCGAGGATGCCGAGTGCGGCGAAGCGCACGGAGGCGTTGGTGCCGCCGGGGGTGAGCCAGCCGAGTCCGCGGATGCCGTATCCGGAGAGGGCGAGGAGCAGGGTGATGAGGGAGCCGACGAGGGTGAGGACCTGGAGGCCCCCGGGGTATCCGGTGACGGTGAGGTCGCCGGGGAATTCGTCGGTCCAGGTCCAGGCGAGGAAGGTGCCTGCGAGGGAGACGGCCGCGCCTGCCGTCGTGACGGCGCGGGCGGTGGCGGGGGGCAGCAGGCCGAGGGGGGCGCCGGAGGTGTGAGTGGTCATCCGTGTCACGCCCTGTCCGCGACGCGTTCGCCGAGCAGCCCTTGTGGCCGCAGCAGCAGGACGATGATGAGGAGCGCGAAGGCCCACACGTCCTTCCAGGCGCCGCCGCCGAAGAGGTCCATGCCGGGGACGTCGCTCATGTAGCCGGTGGCGAGGGCTTCGGCGAGGCCGAGGACGACGCCGCCGAGCATGGCGCCGTAGATGTTGCCGATGCCGCCGAGTACGGCGGCGGTGAAGGCTTTGAGGCCCATGAGGAAGCCCATCCGGAAGCCGATCTGGCCGTTCTTGAGCCCGTAGGCGACGGCGGCGACGGCGGCGAACGCGGCACCGATGGCGAAGGCCATGACGATGATCCGGTCGGTGTTGATGCCCATGAGCTTGGCGGTGTCGGGGTCCTGCGAGGTGGCCTGCATGCCGCGGCCGGCGCGGGTCTTGGAGACGAAGAGGCCGAGGGCGAGCATGCAGACGGGTGCGGAGATGAGGACGAAGAGGTCGCCGCGCTGGATGTGGGCGCCGAGCAGGTCGAAGGCGCCGCCCTTGAACTGCGGGAAGGAGCGGTCGGCGGTCGCGTCGGGGTACCACTTCCAGACGGCCTGCTGGAGGGCGAGGGAGAGGCCGATCGCGGTGATGAGCGGGGCGAGGCGGGGTGCGTTGCGCAGGGGCCGGTAGGCGAAGCGTTCGGCGGCGACGCTGACGGCGACGGAGCAGATCACGCCGCCGACGATCATGAGGGGGACGATGGCGAGGAGGTTGGATCCGGAGGGCATCCAGAGGTACACGGTGAGTGCCCCGAAGCCTCCGATCATGAAGATCTCGCCGTGTGCGAAGTTGATGAGCTGGATGATTCCGTAGACCATCGTGTAACCGATCGCGATGAGTCCGTACATCGCGCCGAGGATGAGTCCGTTGGCCAGCTGTTGCGGCAGTTCGTGCACCGCAGGGCCTCCGTTGGAGTGGTTCGGATATGGCGCCGCGCGGGAGCGCTGGTGGCGCTCCCGCGCGGTCTGGTGGCCTGGCGGCCGTCGAAGAGCCGGGGCGTCGGCCCTGCTTACTTGGTGACGGCCTCGCTGAGCTTGGAGACCCACTTGCCGCCGTCGACCTGGTAGGCGGTCATCATGGTGTTGGTGGTGTCGCCGTACTGGTCGAAGGCGACCGGGCCGGTCACGCCGTCGAACTGCACCTTGGCCATGGCGGCGAGGACCTTCTCGCGGCTGTCGTCGGGGAGCTTGCCGTCGTTCTCGGCGGCGACGATCTTGACGGCCTCGATGATGGCCCAGGTGGCGTCGTAGGTGCCGCCGCCGTACGCCTCGTAGGCGTCCTTGTAGCCGGCCGCGGAGTAGTCCGCGATGAACTTCTTGGCGGAGTCGAGCTCTTCGACGGGCTTGCCGACGGAGGTGGCGATGTCGCCCTGGGCCTTCTTGTTGAGGCTGATGAAGTCGGCGCTGTACATGCCGTCGCCGCCCATGAGCGGGATCTGGACGCTGTCCTTGAGCTGCTGGCTCAGGGGTGCGCCGGCGGGGTACTCACCGCCGTAGTAGACGGCCTTGGCGCCGGAGCTCTTCACCTTGGTGACGACGGAGTTGAAGTCGCGGTCGTCGGGGTTGACGTGGTCGCTGCCGACGATCTTGCCACCGAGGGAGGTGAAGGTCGTCTTGAAGGAGGCGGCGAGGCCGGCGCCGTAGGTCTTCTGGTCGTCGATGAGGTAGACGTCCTTGATGCCCGCGTTCTTGAACAGGTAGTTCGCGGCGAAGGCGCCCTGGATGGCGTCGGTGGTGGCGGTGCGGAAGTACGTCTTGAACGGGCGCTTCTTGGCCGCGTCGCCGTCCTTCCAGTTGTCGCCCTGGGTCAGCTCGGTGCCGGTGTTGGCGGGCGAGACCTGGGTGAGGCTGGCGTCCTCGAAGGGCTTCTGCATCGACTGGGCGACGCTGGAGTTGAGGGGGCCGACGACGCCGACGAGGTCCTTGTTGCCGATGAATTTCTGGGCGTTCTGGCCGCCGACGGAGGGCTGGGCCTGGTCGTCGAGGGGCTGGAGCTCGAACGTGATGCCCGGGACCGTCTTCTCCTTGTTCGCCGTCTTGACGGCGAGGTCGGCGGAGTTCTTGATGCCGAGGCCGAGGGCGGAGAGGTCGCCGCTCAGGGGGGCGTCGAGGCCGATGACGACGGTCTGGTTCTTACCGCTGCCGCTCGCGCCGTCGCTGCCCTTGTCGTCGTCGCGCGAGCCGCAGGCTGTGAGGGAGAGTGCTCCGGTGGTGAGCACTGCGGTGAGTATGAGCAATGAACGGTGTCGCACGAAAAGTCCTTTCCCTGGCGCGGCCTCCTCCGTTGAGGTGCCTGTCGTTCGCCAAGCCGTACGTGTTGGGTACAGGGGCGTGCTGCAGCCGCACCCGGCGGCGCGGTGACTGGCGGTGACTCTAGGCGCAGGTGGTGGGGTCGTGGACGGGTGAGGGCAAGGATGTGACTGTCTTGTTATGACTTGAGGAAGGCTTGAGGTGTGGAGGGTGACATGTGCCGGTTGGGGACCGGCGGTTCCTTCTCGCATGGTGAGAACGCCCAGCTCTGCTAAGGGGCTTGGGGCGATCTTGGTCCTGACGGGCGGGGTCGCGCGGTGCGCGGCGGCGGAGGGCCGGGAAGGTGTGGGGCGGGGTGCGTGACGGGGGGTTCGTTCATTGCGCGCCTGTTACGCAGTGTTACGCCGTGGGGTTCGCGGATCCGTCGTGACCGTGCGGTGGCGTGAAGTGGTGCATCGAACCCCGCTCAATACGGGGTGAGTTGGCTGGATCCCATGGTCAACTATTGTTACGTGTAGTGCACATGAAGATGCCCGGCCGGGTGGTTCGCGAGTCCGGCCGGGCAGGGGGGAAGGGGGGCGCGGGAGGGTCAGCCGGCGGCCGGGGTCTCGCGCAGCAGACAGGTGAGGCGAGCGGTGCAGACCCGCTTCCCGTCGTCGTCCGTGACGACGATCTCGTAGGTGGCCGTGGAGCGCCCGCGGTGCACGGGGGTGGCGACACCCGTCACCAGGCCGTTGCGGACCCCCCGGTGGTGGGTGCAGTTGAGGTCGACGCCGACCGCGACCTTCCCGGCGCCGCCGTGGAGCATGGAACCGATGGAGCCGAGGGTCTCGGCGAGCACGGCGGACGCCCCGCCGTGCAGCAGTCCGTAGGGCTGGGTGTTGCCCTCGACCGGCATGGTGCCGACGACGCGGTCCGCGGACGCCTCGGTGATCCGCACGCCCATCCGCTCGCCGAGGTGCCCGGCGGAGAAGAGGGCGGGCAGATCGATGCCGAGGGTGGCGTACTCGTCGATGACGTCCTGCGGGAACACGGGTGCGCTCTGGTCGCCCATGGGTACGGCTCCGTTCGTCCGGTGGTGGCTTCGCTGTGCGCTCCGTTCTTACCAGAGACCACTGAGCGGGCGCTTAGGTTCCTGTCCCGCCGTGCCCGGTCGAGTCCGGTTCCAACTGGTTCGGGCGGGTTACGGGCCGGTTCGGGGCCGGTTCGGGATCCGCCTCGGGCCCGCCGGGCATTCCCGGGCGGCCACTCGGGGGAAGCTGGACGTTCACCTCCGTTCGATAGGTTGGCCCGATGCGGGGACTGGGTGTCGTGGGATGTCGTCGGCTGGGGCTGGCCGGTTCGCTGGCGATAGGTGCGGGCGGCTGGGCCGCCGGAAGGCTTCCCGTGCACGACCCGTGGGGCTGGTGGACGGACCGGGGGCCGACGGTGACCACCGCCGGAGCCGCCCTCGCCTACGCCGGGCTCACCGCGCTCGTCGTCGCCTGGTGGGCGTACGGCCGCACCGGCGCCTCCGTACGGCACACGCTGGTGACCCTCGCCTGGTGGGTGGCACCGCTGCTGCTGACGCCGCCCCTGTACAGCGCCGACGTGTACAGCTACGTCGCGCAGGGGGCGATGGTCCTCGAAGGGCACGACGTGTACAGCCAGGGCCCCTCGGTCCTCGACCCGGCGGGATTCGCCGGCGACGCCGCGGCGAGCGTGGGCCTGCACTGGACCGACACCCCGGCCCCCTACGGCCCCTTCTTCCTGCTGCTGGCACGAGGGGCGGTGGCGCTCACCGGCGGCACCCTGGTCCCCGCGGTCCTCGCCCTGCGGCTGGTCGCGGTGGGGGCACTGTTGCTGATCGTGTGGGCCGTGCGGCGCCTCGCGCGGGAGTACGGGGCGGACGAGAGCGGGGCGCTGTGGCTCGCGGCGCTCAACCCGCTGCTCCTGATCCACGTGGTGGGCGGGGTGCACAACGACGGACTGATGGCGGGGCTCGCGCTGGCGGGCGCGGTGTGCGCGCTGCGGGGGCGCTGGGTGCTCGGAGCCGTGCTGATCGGGCTGGCGATGATGGTCAAGTCCCCTGCCGGACTTGCCCTGTTGTTCGTCGGAGTGGTGGTGGGCAGGGGGTCCGCGGGTACGCCCGCGCGGCGGATCGTGACCGGGGTGTTCGGGCCGGGGCTGGTCGCCGCCACGACCGTGCTCGCGGTCTCCGTGCTGAGCGGCACCGGTTTCGGCTGGCTGCACACGCAGAGCGTCGCGGCGGGCATCCACACCTCGCTCTCCCTCTCCAGCGACCTGGGGGCCGTACTCGGGACGCTCGCCCACACGGTGGCGGGTGCGGACCCCGAAGCGGTGAAGTCCGCCGTGCGCCTCCTCGGACTCGCCGCGGCGGCGGCCCTCGTCGCGCGCTTCGGATGGCGCTCGGCCACCGGTCGCCTGGACCCCCTGCTGGGCCTGGGCCTCGCGCTGACGGCCCTGGTGCTGCTCTCGCCGATGGTGCAGCCGTGGTACGCCCTGTGGGGAGTGCCGTTCGTAGCCGCCCGGGCGTGCCGGGGGCCGGCCGGGCGGGGGCTCGCGGTGCTCTGCGCGGCGCTGGTGTACGAGACGCACCCCTCGGGCTCGACGCCCGGGATCGGCTTCGCGGTGATGGGGGTGGTCGCGGTGACGGGCTGGCTGCTGCTGCGCCGGGAGGCCGCGGCGGACCGGGCCACGAGCGGTGGCGCCGGCGTGCCGGGGCCCCGTCGTGCGGGCACGGTGCGCGACGGGGTCGCCACGGGAGCGGCCCCCGTCTGACCGTCCGGGGCCGGCCGGCCCTCCTGACCGGGGCCGCGGGTCAGCCGGCCTTCTCGAAGCGCACCACCACCGACTTGCTGGCGGGGGTGTTGCTGGTGTCGGCGGTCGAGTCGAGCGGCACCAGGACGTTCGTCTCCGGGTAGTAGGCGGCGGCGCAGCCCCGCGCGGTGGGATAGTGCACGATCCGGAAACCGGGAGCGCGGCGCTCGGTGCCGTCCTTCCACTCGCTGACGAGATCGGTGTAGTCGCCGTCCTGGAGGCCGAGTTGGCGGGCGTCGTCGGGGTTGACGAGGACGACGCGGCGGCCGTCCTTGATGCCGCGGTAGCGGTCGTCCAGGCCGTAGATCGTGGTGTTGTACTGGTCGTGGGAGCGCAGGGTCTGCAACAGCAGCCTGCCTTCGGGGAGTTCGGGGAACTCCACGGGTGCGGCGGTGAAGTTGGCCTTGCCGGTGGCGGTCGGGAAGCGGCGGGCGTCGCGCGGGCCGTGGGGGAGGGTGAAGCCGCCGGGGCGGGCGACACGGGCGTTGAAGTCCTCGAAGCCGGGCACCACGCGGGAGATGCGGTCACGGATCGTGCCGTAGTCCTTCTCGAATTCCTCCCACGGGGTCGTCGAACCGGGGCCGAGGACCGCGCGCGCCATGCGGGCGACGATGGCGGGTTCGGAGAGCAGGTGCGGGCTCGCGGGGGCGAGGTTGCCGCGGGAGGCGTGCACCATGCTCATCGAGTCCTCGACGGTGACGAACTGCTTGCCGCCGGCCTGGACGTCCTTGTCGGTGCGGCCCAGCGTCGGCAGGATCAGCGCGCGGCTGCCGGTGACGGCGTGCGAGCGGTTGAGCTTGGTCGACACGTGCACGGTGAGGCGGGCGCGGCGCATCGCGGCCTCGGTGACGTCGGTGTCGGGGGTGGCGGCGACGAAGTTGCCGCCCATCGCGAAGAAGACCTTGGCGTCGCCGTCGCGCAGGGCGCGGATGGCCCGGACCACGTCGTAGCCGTGATGGCGCGGCGAGGTGATGCCGAACTCCTTGTCGAGGGCGTCGAGGAAGGCCGGTGCGGGGCGCTCGTAGATGCCCATGGTGCGGTCGCCCTGGACGTTGGAGTGGCCGCGCACCGGGCAGACACCGGCGCCGGGGCGTCCGATGTTCCCGCGCAGCAGAAGGAAGTTGACCACCTCGCGGATGGTGGGCACGGAGTGCTTGTGCTGGGTGAGTCCCATCGCCCAGCAGACGATGGTGCGTTCCGAGGCCAGGACCAGGCCGAGGGCCTTCTCGATGTCGGCGCGGTCGAGTCCGGTGGCGGTGAGGGTCTCGTCCCAGTCGGCCTCCCGGGCGGCCCGGGCGAACTCCTCGTACCCGTGGGTGTGTTCGTCGACGAAGGCGGTGTCGACGGCGCCCTCGGTCTCAAGGATCAGCTTGTTGAGGAGACGGAAGAGGGCCTGGTCGCCGCCGAGGCGTATCTGGAGAAAGAGGTCGGTGAGGGCGGTGCCCTTGATCATGCCCTGCGGGGTCTGCGGGTTCTTGAAGCGCTCCAGGCCGGCCTCGGGCAGCGGGTTCACCGAGATGATCTTCGCCCCGGCATGCTTGGCCTTCTCCAGGGCGGAGAGCATGCGCGGGTGGTTGGTGCCGGGGTTCTGCCCGGCGACGATGATCAGATCGGCCTGGTGGAGGTCCTCCAGGGAGACGCTGCCCTTGCCGATGCCGATGGTCTCCACGAGCGCGGAGCCGGACGACTCGTGGCACATGTTCGAACAGTCGGGGAGGTTGTTGGTGCCGTACTCGCGGGCGAAGAGCTGGAGGAGGAACGCGGCCTCGTTGCTGGTCCGGCCCGAGGTGTAGAAGAGGGCCTCGTCGGGAGAGGCGAGCGCACGGAGTTCGTCGGCAATGATTGCGAAGGCGTCGCCCCAGGGAATCGGCTCGTAGGTGTCCGCGCCCTCGGGGAGGTACATCGGCTCCGTGATGCGGCCCTGCTGGCCCAGCCAGTACCCGCTGCGCCCCGCGAGGTCGGAGACCGGGTGCGCGGCGAAGAACTCCGGGGTGACCCGGCGCAGCGTCGCCTCTTCGGCCACGGCCTTGGCGCCGTTCTCGCAGAACTCGGCGGTGTGGCGTTTGTCGCCCTCCGGCCAGGCGCAGCCGGGGCAGTCGAAGCCGTTCTTCTGGTTGACCTTGAGGAGCGTGCGCGCGGTGCGGCCCAGCCCCATCTGCTGCTGGGCCATGAGCAGCGAGTGGGCGACGGCGGGCAGCCCGGCGGCGGCGTGCTGGGCCTCGCGGACCTGCGGGGCGTCCTGGACCGGGTCTCCGGTCGGGGGCTTCGTGGCCATGGTTGTTCCCCTTCGAGCGCGTGGGTCTCTCCCGTTCGATCCTGTCATGGCCGCCGAGGCGCGCATCAGGAAGGAAAGGGCGACGGGAACCGTGAGCGGTCCGTGATGTCGGCGGGCCGTGGCAGGATCGTGTACGTGGCTGAGACAGCATCGAAGAAGACGGCAGACAACCGACCGCGCCTGCTCCTCATGGACGGGCACTCCCTGGCGTACCGGGCGTTCTTCGCCCTGCCCGCGGAGAATTTCACGACCGGGACGGGGCAGCCGACGAACGCCGTGTACGGCTTCGCCTCGATGCTGGCGAACACGCTGCGCGACGAGGCGCCCACCCACTTCGCGGTGGCGTTCGACGTGTCCCGCAAGACCTGGCGCTCCCAGGAGTTCCCCGAGTACAAGGCGAACCGCTCCAAGACCCCCGACGAATTCAAGGGGCAGGTCGAGCTGATCGGCGAACTGCTGGACGCGATGCACGCGGACCGGTTCGCCGTCGACGGCTTCGAGGCCGACGACGTGATCGCCACGCTCGCCACCCAGGCGGAGGCCGCCGGGTTCGAGGTGCTGATCGTCACGGGCGACCGCGACTCCTTCCAGCTCATCACCGAGAACGTCACGGTCCTCTACCCCACCAAGGGCGTCTCCGAGCTGACCCGCTTCACCCCGGAGAAGGTCGAGGAGAAGTACGGCCTCACCCCCGCCCAGTACCCGGACTTCGCCGCACTGCGCGGCGACCCGTCGGACAACCTCCCCGGCATCCCCAAGGTGGGTGAGAAGACCGCCGCGAAGTGGATCAACCAGTTCGGCTCCTTCGACGAGCTGGTGGCACGCGCCGACGAGGTCAAGGGAGTCGCCGGACAGAACTTCCGCGACCATCTGGACTCGGTACGGATGAACCGCCGGCTGACCGAGATGGTGCGTGACGTGGAGCTCCCCAAGGGCCCCGCCGAGCTGGAGCGCGCCCCCTACGACCGCACCGCCGTCACCGGGGTGCTGGACGTCCTGGAGATCCGCAACCCGAGCCTGCGCGAGAGGCTGCTCGCCGTCGACCCGGGTGCGGCCGAGGAGGAGGCACCCGCCCCCGCCGCCGGGGTGGAGCTGGACGGCACCGTACTGGCGACCGGGCAGGTCGCCGGGTGGCTGGCCGAACACGGCTCCCAGCCGCTGGGCGTGGCCACCGTGGACACCTGGGCGCTGGGCGCCGGCACCGTCACCGAGATCGCCCTCGCGGCGGTCGGCGGAGCCGCGGCCTGGCTGGACCCGACGGAGCTGGACGCCTCGGACGAGCAGGCGCTCACCGCCTGGCTCGCCGATCCGGAGCGGCCGAAGGTCCTGCACAACGCCAAGGCCGCCATGCGCGTCCTCCCCGAGCTGGGCTGGCACATCGAGGGCGTCACCATGGACACCGCGCTCGCCGCGTACCTGGTGAAGCCGGGGCGGCGGTCGTTCGCGCTGGACGCGCTGGCGGTGGAGTACCTCGGCCGCGAGCTCGCCCCGGCCGCGGCCGCGGACGGGCAGCTGGCCTTCGGCGCCGACGACCGCGCCGAGGCGGACGCCCTGATGACGCAGGCCCGCGCGATCCTCGACCTCGGCGCCGCGTTCAGCACCCGGCTCAGGGAGGTCGGCGCGCTCGACCTGCTGCACAACATGGAACTGCCCACCTCGATCCTGCTGGCCCGGCTGGAACGGCACGGCATCGCCGCCGACCGCGCCCATCTGGAATCGATGGAGCAGCAGTTCGCGGGCGCCGTGCAGCAGGCCATAAAGGAGGCGCACGCCGCGGTGGGCCACGAGTTCAACCTCGGCTCGCCCAAGCAGCTCCAGGAAGTCCTCTTCGGCGAGCTCGGTCTGCCCAAGACCAAGAAGACGAAGACCGGTTACACCACCGACGCCGACGCCCTGGCCTGGCTCGCCGCGCAGACCGAGCACGACCTGCCGGTGATCATGCTGCGCCACCGTGAGCAGGCGAAACTGCGGGTCACCGTCGAGGGCCTGATCAAGACGATCGCGGCGGACGGCCGCATCCACACCACCTTCAACCAGACGGTGGCGGCCACCGGACGTCTCTCCTCCACCGACCCCAACCTCCAGAACATCCCGGTCCGTACGGACGAAGGGCGCGCGATCCGCCGGGGCTTCGTCGTCGGCGAGGGCTTCGAGACCCTCATGACGGCGGACTACAGCCAGATCGAACTCCGGGTGATGGCCCACCTCTCCGAGGACGCAGGCCTGATCGAGGCGTTCACCTCGGGCGAGGACCTGCACACCACCGTCGCCTCCCAGGTGTTCGGCGTGGACAAGTCGGCCGTCGACCCCGAGATGCGGCGCAAGATCAAGGCCATGTCCTACGGACTCGCCTACGGCCTCTCCGCGTTCGGGCTCTCCCAGCAGCTCAACATCGAGGCGGGCGAGGCGCGCGGCCTGATGGACACGTACTTCGAGCGCTTCGGCGGCGTACGCGACTACCTCCACCGGGTCGTCGAGGAAGCCAGGTCCACCGGATACACCGAGACGGTCTTCGGCCGCCGCCGGTACCTCCCCGACCTCAACAGCGACAACCGCCAGCGGCGCGAGATGGCGGAGCGGATGGCGCTCAACGCCCCGATCCAGGGCACCGCCGCGGACATCGTGAAGGTCGCGATGCTCCAGGTGGACCGGGCGCTGACCGAGGCGAAGCTGAAGTCCCGGATGCTGCTCCAGGTGCACGACGAAATCGTCCTGGAGATCGCCCCGGGAGAGAGCGCCGAGGTGGAGAGCATCCTGCGCCACGAGATGGCCTCGGCCGTGACACTCCGCGCCCCGCTGGACGTGTCGGTCGGCGTGGGAGCCGACTGGGAGTCGGCCGCGCACTGACCGAGGGCCTTTCGTTCGGATCGGGCCGGGCTCGCCCGGTCCGATCCGAACGAAAGGCACTGGCCGCGCGCCCGCACTGGCCGCGCGCCCGCATGGCGGAGGCCGGGCACACCGTGTCCGGCCTCCGCCATGTCCGGGGCGGGGCGGGAGCCGGGCGGGGCAGTGTGGTTGCGGGGGCGGTGCGGGGGGTGGGTACCGAGTCCGGTTCGCGGAGGGCCGGTCACGGGGGAGCCGGTTTTCGCGCGGAGCCGGTCCGCCCGGTGGACCGGTCCGCCCGGTGGACCGGTCTGCCCGGTGGCCCGGTCTGCCCGGTGGCCCGGTCCGTTCCGGAAACGTGGGGCAGGACAACTTGTACTGAACATAGTGAGAAACCCGTAAGAACCGGTCAATCGGCTGTGTCGGAGGATCAGAAGTTGCCGTAGGGTCACGGGAGTCCTCGCGCTGGGGAGCGCGAACAGCCGTCGTCGGGGAGGGACCAGACCATATGGCAGCGCAATTCGGCCGTCGCCTGCGCAGAGGGGCCACCAGCACCGCGGTGGCCGCCGCTGTCGTCGCCGCACTCTCCGCCTCCCAGGCACCCGGCGCCCCCCTGGGCCTGGCCGCCCCCTCCGGCGGGAACGACGCGTCGACCGCGGCCGAACCCGAACAGGGCGCAGCCACCGGCAACGACGGCTACCACACGGACTTGCCCCCGCTGACCACTCCGGACGCCCCGGCCGTCTCGGCCGATCTGCCCGCCACCAGCGCAGAGTCGGGCATTCCGGCCTCGGTGCTCGGCGCGTACAAGCAGGCCCAGTCGGCCATCGCCGGCACCGATCCGGCCTGTCGGCTGCCCTGGCAACTCCTCGCCGCCATCGGCAAGGTGGAGTCGGGTCAGGCGCGCGGCGGCAAGGTCGACGCGAGCGGCACCACGCTCAGCCCGATCCTCGGGCCCGCCCTCGACGGCAACGGTTTCGCGCTCATCCAGGACACGGACAACGGCGCCTACGACAACGACGCGGTCCACGACCGCGCGGTCGGACCCATGCAGTTCATCCCGTCCACCTGGGCCACCTGGGGCCAGGACGGGAACGGCGACGGACGCAAGGACCCCAACAACGTCTACGACGCGGCGCTCGCCGCCGGGCGTTACCTCTGCGCCGGTTCCCGGGACCTGTCCATCGACACCGACATCGACCGCGCGGTGCTGAGCTACAACCACTCCACCGCCTACCTGTCGACCGTGCGCTCCTGGTTCGAGTATTACAACAAGGGCGCGCACTCGGTGCCCGACGGAACCGGTGTCCTGCCGACCACGCCCGGCCCGGCGACCACCCCCGCCACCGGCCCGGTCGCGCCTTCGCCGTCCCCCTCGGCCTCTCCCTCGCCCACCCCCTCCCCGGGCGGGAAGCCGGGGACCGCTTCACCGTCCCCGAGCCCCACCACACCGCCGAGCGGCAAGCCCGGAACCACGCTGCCCGACGGGCCGCCCACGACCACCACGCCCCCGTCGCCCTCCCAGGACCTCAAGCTCTCCGGCATCGAGAACGCGGGCACCGGCGCCCTGACCGCCATGGCGGGCCACGAGTTCGCCGGGAGAGTCACCGTGCGGGCCGTCGACGGCCAGACCAACGGCTTCGCCAAGGCCCCCGTCACCTTCACCATCAGCGGCGACACCGACGCCCACTTCGCCGGCGGCGCCACCAGCGCCGAGGCGGTCACCGCGACGGACGGCACCGCGAGCGCCCCGGCGCTCGTGGCGGGCGAGACCACCGGCGACTTCCAGGTCCACGCGGTCGTCGGCACCACCGCGCAGTTCAGCCTCGACTTCGCGGCGACCGTCACGGCCCGCCGGGCCGACACGGTCGCCCGGACGACCAGCACCGCACTGACCGCCGTCCAGGGCGGCGACTTCACCGACAGCGTTCAGGTCAAGGCCACCCTCGACGGGGCCGTCGCTTCCGGTGTCGCCGTCACCGCCACGATCCTCACCAGCGACGGGGAAGCCGTCCCGGAGGGCCAGGGCCCCAACTTCACGGGCGCCGGCGACTCCACCGTCTCTACGCTCACCGGCCTGACGACCGACGCGGACGGTCTGCTCTCCCTCCCGCAGATCCATGCCGGCACCACCGCGGGCACGTACAAACTGCGGATCACCACCGAGGGCGGCGCCGTCCTCGACATCGAGCTCGTCGTCGAGGCGCCGCCCGCCGCCTGACGCCGCTCAGCCCCACGCGCGCCCGTACCGAGTACGTCCCGGTACGGGCGCGCGGCCGTACCGGGACGCGTTCGCTACCGGCACCCGCCACGGCCGGCACCGGCCACGGCTGACGCCGGACCGGACTGGCCACGGCCGACGCCGCCCCCACCGGCCACGGCCGACGCCGGACCGGGCCGGCCGTGATCGCCTCACCCGTGCCGACCGGTTCCCGTGCCGCCCCAGCCCGCCCGTACCGGATGCTCCCGCATTTGCCCCGGAGAGCCGGCGCGCGCTCTCCCCCCGATCATGGCCGCTGCTCCCTCTTCAGCCGGGCCGAGGTGAACCGGGTGGCGGCCACCGTCGTAGGGTCCTCCGGCCACGGGTGGCGGGGATAGCGCCCGCGCAGTTCCGCGCGGACCGCGCGGTATCCCTCCCTCCAGAACGAGGCCAGATCCGCGGTTACCGCCGCCGGCCGCCCCGCCGGAGACAACAGGTGCACCAGCACGGGAACCCCGGCCACCGACGGGGTCTCGGCCAGTCCGAACAACTCCTGGAGTTTCACGGCGAGGACCGGTTGCTCGCCGTGATACTCCACCCGGATACGGGAGCCGCTCGGCACCTCGATGCGCTCCGGTGCCAACTCGTCCAGCCGGGCCGCCTCCCCGGTCGCCCACGGGAGCAGTCGGCGCAGCGCCTGCCCCGCGTCGATCCGGCCCAGATCCGCCCGGCGCCGCGCACGCGAGAGCTCCGGCTCCAGCCACTCCCCGGCTCGTGCCAGCAACTCCTCGTCCGAGACCTCGGGCCACGGTGCCCCCAACGCCCCGTGCAGGAACGCGAGTCTGGCCCGCAACTGCTCGCTGTCCCGGGTCCACCGCAGCAGTCCGGTGCCCTCCCGGCGCAGCCCCTCCAGGAGAGCGGCCCGCACCAGCTCCGGGCCGGGCTGCTTCAGCTGGCGCACCGTCAGCTCCACCGCCCCCAGCCGGTCCACCACGCGCGCCACCACGTCGCCCTCGCTCCAGCGAACCTCCTCGCCGCGGAACCGCAGATGCCCCGCCGCCAGCACCGCGGTCTCCACGTCGATCACCGCGGCCAGCCGCACCCGGGCCGACGCGGCATGCGACGGGCGGTCCGCGACCGCGACCGCCAGCCACGGCGAGCCCCGCAGCCCCGAGCCGTCCCGCAGCTCCGCCCCGGTACCCGAAGCCATCAGGAACGCCTCTCCGCCCCGGCCGCGTGCCACCCGCTCCGGGAACGCCAGCGCGGCCACCAGTCCGGCGGCGGCGTCGTCCGTGACCGGAACGGCCCCGCCCGCCGCGCCGCTCCCCGCCGCGCCGCCCCCAGCCCGGCCGGCGGCCGGCCCGTCCCCGGCATCCGCCCCGCCGCCCAGCGAGGACGACAGCCTCCGCACCTCCTGGCGCCAGCGCGCGGCGTACCCGTCGCCGCCCCGGCGCGCGGTGCGCAGGGCCGTGGCGAGGTCGTCGCCGTACTCGCGGGGCGGCTCCTCGCTCAGCAGGGCCACCACCTCGGCCGCCCGGCGCCCCCCGACCTCCCGGGCTCCGTCGACCAGGGCGCGCGCCAGCCGGGGATGCACACCGAGGCGGGACATCCGGGTGCCGCGCCCGGTCACCCGCCCGTCCGCGTCCACCGCCCCGACCGCCGTCAGCACCTCGCGGGCAGCGCCCATCGCCCCCGCGGGCGGCGGGTCGAGCAACGCCAGGTGCACCGCCCCGGGGTCGCCCCAGCACGCGGCCCGCAGGGCGAACCCCGCCAGGTCCGCCACCCGGATCTCCGGGGCCGGGAACCGGGCGAGCCGCCCGTCCTCCGCCTCCGTCCAGCACCGGTACACCGCACCGGGAGCCTCCCGTCCGGCACGGCCCGCCCGCTGTCGTCCGGTCGCCTGCGAGGCCCGCACGGTCGTCAGGGCGCTCAGCCCCCGGGCGTGATCGGTCCGGGGCTCCCGGGCGAGACCGCTGTCGACCACGACCCGCACCCCGGGCACGGTCAAGGAGGATTCCGCGACCGAGGTGGCCAGCACGACCCGCCGTCCGCCGCCCGAGCCCCCGGCCAGCACGGCGTCCTGGACGGAGGCGGGCGCCCGCCCGTGCACCTGGAGCACCTCCGCGCCGGCTCCGGCCAGCCGGGCGGCGACCTGGGCGATCTCGCCGGCACCGGGCAGGAAACAGAGCACGTCGCCTTCCCTCTCCACGAGCGCCCGGCGCACCACCGAGGCGACGTGCGTCAGCAGCGCGGGATCGACCCGCATCCCGTGCGGCGGCCGGACCGGGGCGGTGGGCGGCGCCCAGACGACCTCCACCGGATGGGAGACCCCGGTCGCCTCGACCACCGGGGCGCCGCCGAGCAGCCGGGCCCAGCCCTCCGCGTCGGTCGTCGCGGAGGCGGCGACCAGCCGCAGATCGGGACGGAGCGTCTCGCGCACGTCCAGCAGGAAGGCGGCGGCGGTGTCCGCGTCCAGATGGCGCTCGTGGCACTCGTCGAGGATCACCACGTCGACGCCGGAGAGTTCCTGGTCGCGCTGGAGACGCTGGAGCAGCACCCCGGTGGTGACGACCTCGATCACGGTGTCGGGGCCGACCACGCGCTCGCCACGCACGGTGAAGCCGACCCTGCCCCCCGGCCGCTCGCCGAGGAGCCACGCCATGCGGCGGGCCGCGGCGCGGACGGCGATCCTGCGGGGCTCGGCGACCACGACCCGGCGCGCCGGGCCCTCGCCGGTCAGCCCCGCGAGAGCGAGCGGCACGAGGGTGGTCTTGCCGGTTCCCGGCGGTGCGCACAGCACGGCGGTGCCCCGCTCGTCGAGCGCCCGGCGCAGGGCCGGCACAGCGGTGCGGACGGGCAGGTCGTCCAGGGCATCGGTTCGGATCACGTACCCAGTGTCGTACGGGGGCCCGGCCGTCCCCACCCCCGCGCGGGGGAGCCGCTTCCCCCGCGCGGGGGAAGCGGCCCGTCGAGGTCGTGCGACAGAGTTCGGAGGGGCAGCCACCCACCCCGAAGCACCCGCCAGACTCGGCCCGCATCCCCCGGAGCCGGGGGCAGCCTCAACAAGCCCCGACAGCAAGCCCCGACCAGTCCCGACAACAAGCCCGGACAACAAGCCCCGACAGCAAGCCCCGACCAGTCCCGACAACAAGCCCGGACAACAAGCCCGGACAACAAGCCCCGACCAGTCCCGACAGCCCTTGACCAGTCCCGACCTGCCCCATCGGTCCCAGCCAGCCCCAACCAGTACCAGTCGGCCCCAACCAGTACCGGTCAGCCCCGGCAACCTGTCCCGGTCACCGTCAGCCCGTCCAGGCCGGCCCCCGGCAACCAGTCCCGGTCACCCTCGGCCCGTCCAGGCCGGCCCCCGACAACCAGTCCCGGTCAGTCCCGAAAGAAATCCGGGTCAGTCCCGCTCGCAGACGAAGATCGCCGTGCCCGGGATGAGGTTTCCGCGCAGTGGCGACCAGCCGCCCCACTCCTGGTGGTTCCACTCCGGCCACTCCGGTTCGACCAGGTCGACGAGGCGGAAGCCGGCCGCGACCACGTCGCGGACCCGGTCACCCAGCGTCCGGTGGTGCTCCACGTAGACGGCCTCGCCCGATTCGTCCTGCTCGACGTAGGGGACGCGGTCGAAGTAGGACGCGGCGACGGAGAGACCCTCCGGACCCGGTTCGTCGGGGAAGGCCCAGCGGATCGGGTGGGTCACCGAGAAGACCCAGCGCCCGCCGGGCCGCAGTACCCGGCGGACCTCGCGGAAGACGCGCACCGGGTCGGCGACGAAGGGAACGGCGCCGTAGGCGGAGCAGGCGAGGTCGAAGGAACCGTCCCGGAAAGGCAGCACCCCGGCGTCCGCCTCCACCAGCGGTACCTCGTCGCCGATCCGCAGGGCGTGCTGGAGTTGCCGGTGGGAGAGGTCCAGGGCCACCGGGCGGGCTCCCTGGGCGGCCAGCCAGCGGGAGCACTGTGCCGCGCCGGCACCGATCTCCAGGACATCACGCCCCGCGAGGGCGGCGGCGGGCCCGAGGAGCCCGGCTTCCGCCTCGTCGAGCCCTTCCGGCCCCCAGACGAACCGGTCGTCGCCGAGAAACGCCCCGTGGTCGCTCTGGTACTCGTCCGCGTTCCGGTCCCACCAGCCGCGGCTGGCCCGGCTGCTCTCCGTCTCGCCGGCCTCGCGGCGGGTCGCTTCGGCTTCGGTTCCGTAGGTCTCTTGGCTCATCGTGTCCGTCGTTGTAGTTTGCCTTTACCCACCGCGTGCGGCGGGGTGCGGGGAGTGTCCGTGCAGGTGTCCGTTCCGGGCGCCTGACTCGTCGCGACGCGTGCGCGGAGGCGAGTTTCGGACCCGCGCACGGCCCGGATACGGCCTCGGCGCGGCCGAGTTGTGCCGGATATGGCCGGTTGCGCCCCGCGTGTGCGCCTTCGCGCATTGACCGTGTCCGGCTGCCCCCGTATGCTACAAGTTGCGCTGCGAGCCTGCGCGCCTCAGACCTAGCAGGCCGCGCTCGCGTCTGTTGCATGTCCCCTCGGTTGTCGAGGTGTCTCCCGGAGACGGGTCGCACTTTCCAGGCTGTCCGGCTTCTGCAGAGGCGATACGGGCTCTCGGCGTAGCAGTACCTACGACTCTCTGTCCGTACCGGAGCCCTTTCCCACATGACGAGCAGCACCGAGACCACCGCCACCACTCCGCAGGTTGCGGTCAACGACATCGGCGACGCGGACGCGTTCCTCGCGGCGATCGACGAGACGATCAAGTACTTCAACGACGGCGACATCGTTGATGGTGTCATCGTCAAGGTCGACCGGGACGAGGTCCTCCTCGACATCGGTTACAAGACCGAAGGTGTCATCCCGAGCCGCGAGCTCTCGATCAAGCACGACGTCGACCCGAACGAGGTCGTCAAGGTCGGCGACGAGATCGAGGCCCTGGTTCTCCAGAAGGAGGACAAGGAAGGCCGCCTGATCCTCTCGAAGAAGCGCGCGCAGTACGAGCGTGCTTGGGGCACCATCGAGAAGATCAAGGAAGAGGACGGCATCGTCACCGGTACCGTCATCGAGGTCGTCAAGGGTGGTCTCATCCTCGACATCGGCCTCCGTGGCTTCCTGCCGGCGTCGCTCGTCGAGATGCGTCGCGTCCGCGACCTCCAGCCCTACGTGGGCAAGGAGCTCGAGGCGAAGATCATCGAGCTGGACAAGAACCGCAACAACGTGGTCCTGTCCCGCCGTGCCTGGCTGGAGCAGACCCAGTCCGAGGTCCGCCAGACGTTCCTCACCACCCTGCAGAAGGGTCAGGTCCGCTCCGGCGTCGTCTCCTCGATCGTCAACTTCGGTGCCTTCGTGGACCTGGGTGGCGTCGACGGTCTCGTCCACGTCTCCGAGCTGTCCTGGAAGCACATCGACCACCCGTCCGAGGTTGTCGAGGTCGGCCAGGAAGTCACCGTCGAGGTTCTCGACGTCGACATGGACCGCGAGCGTGTCTCCCTGTCGCTGAAGGCGACGCAGGAAGACCCGTGGCAGCAGTTCGCCCGTACGCACCAGATCGGTCAGGTCGTCCCGGGTAAGGTCACCAAGCTCGTTCCGTTCGGTGCGTTCGTCCGCGTCGACGAGGGCATCGAGGGCCTGGTCCACATCTCCGAGCTGGCCGAGCGCCACGTGGAGATCCCGGAGCAGGTCGTCCAGGTCAACGACGAGATCTTCGTCAAGGTCATCGACATCGACCTCGAGCGTCGTCGGATCAGCCTCTCGCTGAAGCAGGCCAACGAGTCCTTCGGCAGCGACCCGGCCTCGGTCGAGTTCGACCCGACCCTGTACGGCATGGCCGCGTCCTACGACGACCAGGGCAACTACATCTACCCCGAGGGCTTCGACCCCGAGACCAACGACTGGCTCGAGGGCTTCGAGGCGCAGCGCGAGGTCTGGGAGACCCAGTACGCCGAGGCGCAGCAGCGCTTCGAGCAGCACCAGGCCCAGGTCATCAAGTCCCGCGAGGCCGACGAGGCCGCCGCTGCCGAGGGCGCTGCCGCCCCGGCCGGCGCCCCGGCTGCCTCCGGCGGCAGCGGTGGCGGCTCGTACTCCTCGGAGTCGGCCGACAACTCCGGCGCCCTGGCGTCGGACGAGGCGCTCGCCGCCCTGCGCGAGAAGCTGGCCGGTGGCCAGAGCTGAAGCTCTGACCCTGGCAGCCGCTGACGGACGGCGGTAGCAGGAGTAGGTACGCATGAGGCCCGTCCCCTTCGGGGGGCGGGCCTCACGCATGTCCGGTGCGTGAGGCCCGCCCCCGTTGCCGCCCGGTGCGGTCCGCCTGCCGCACACTGTCCGGTGCGGTCCGTGACCCTGTGACCCCGTCACCCCGTGACCTGTCACCCGTGCTCCGCGCACCGTGCTCCGTGCTCCGCGCACCGCGCACCGCGCACCGCGCACCGTGCTCCGTGGCTCCGTGGCTCCGTGGCTCCGTGGCTCCGTGGCTCCGCGCCCCGTCCCCGTCCGGTGCGGTCCGCCCGCCGTTACGGGGCGACTGCCGTGACGGCGATGTTGGTCAGGCCCAGCCCGCCGGTCACCGTGTTGTCGGCGTACACGGTGGTGGTGCAGCCCGAGGTGTTCGCGGTGACGTTGATCGCCAGCCGTGGGGTGCCTACGGCGCCGGTGAGGTCCGAGTGGTTGTCCCGGAACACGGTGCCGCAGCCCCAGCCGGGCTGCTGGGTGTGGGTCTCGTAGCCGGTGTTGGTGGTGCGGGAGCCGGTGTTGCCCTGGACGAGTACACCGTTGCCCTTCACGTCGACCCAGGAGTCGTCGTAGTTCGCGCCGGTCAGCCCGCTGCCGTCGAAGGTGTTGCCGATGATCCGGGCGCCCGTGGTGCCTTCCTTGATGTCGACGTTCTCGCCGCCGACCCCCGGGCCGATGACGTTGTCGGTGATCAGGACCCGGTCGCTGTTGTCGGTGAGGTCGCCCGCGGTGCCGACGTAGACGCCCTCGCCCATGCCGCGCCCGTCGTGGCCGGTGTCGTAGATCCGCGAGTTCCGGATGACCCCGTCCTTGCTGGACGTACGGAAGTGCACGCCTTCCATGTCGAGGTCGTGGACGGTCACCGAGTCGATGACCACGCCGTTCGCGGAGTCGGTCACGATGCCCTTCTGGCCGCCGGTGACGGTGACCCCCTGCACGGTCCAGTACGAGGCGCCGTTCAGGTGGAGCCCGTAGCCGCCGCCCGCGGTGAGTACCGCCGCGGCGGAACCGGTCAGGGTGATGCGGGCGTCGGCGGTGCCCGGGACGGTCACCTTGAAGTTGCCGGTGTAGACACCGTCCGCGAGGCGGATCGTGTCGCCGGGTACCACTGCCAGGAGCGCCGCCTTGAGCTGTTTCGCGGTGCTGACGTCGACGGTGGAGGCGGCCGAGGCCGGGCCTGCCGGGACGAGGGTGAAGCCGCAGGTGACGAGGGCGGTGGCCAGCAGCGGTGCGAGAGGTATACGGGTGCGCATGGAGGTGCCTTCCCGGAGAGTCCAGACGTCAGTCACGTGAATGGGGGGCGAGGACCTGAACGTGCTGCCCCGAGACGTTAGGGGTGTGGGCGGGGAGCGTCAAGGTCTGGACCATTGCCCGAATATCGGTTCGCATTTTCCGGGAGAGAAACATGTGGGATACACGAGTAACTGACGGCCCGTAACACGCACTTGCCAGGATCCCGGCATAGCCAAGATCCACGGAGGAGTCGGGACATGACCTCTACATCCAGCATGCCGAACGGTGCCGCGTCCGGTTCGAGCCGCCGCAACTTCCTGCGTCAGGTGGGCCTCACGAGTGGGGCGGGCGCCATGTTCGCCACCATGGGAGCCCTCGGCCTGGCCCCCACCGCGCAGGCCGCGACCCGCGAGCCCGTGTTCCACGCCCCCAGCAAGGGCGACTTCAACCTCAAGGGCCGGGCGAAAGCCGCCAAGGTCGTCATCGTCGGCGGCGGCATCGCCGGCCTCGCCTCCGCCTACGAGCTCGGGAAGGCGGGCTACGACTGTACGGTCCTGGAGGCCCGGGGCTTCACCGGCGGCCGCAACACCACGATCCGCGGCGGGGACACCACCACCGACCTGTACGGGAACAAGCAGACCGCCAAGTTCCACGACGGGCAGTACATGAACGCCGGCCCCGGCCGGATTCCCCAGTGGATGGTCACGCTCGACTACTGCCGCGAACTCGGCGTCCCCGTCGAGGTGTTCACCAACGTGAACGCCAACGCCTACATCTTCAACGAGCGCAACGGCATGAAGGCCCCGATGCGCTACCGCACCGCCAAGGCCGACATGTACGGCTACGTCTCCGAACTTCTGGCGAAGGCGACCGACATGGGCGCCCTGGACCGTCAGATCACCGCCGAGGACCAGGAGAAGCTCCTGGAGTTCCTGAAGGACTTCGGCGACATCGGCGACACCCTCGAATACACCGGCAGCCCGCGCCGCGGTTACCGCGTCGACCCCGCGGCCGTCGGCACCCCCGGCGAGCTGCTCGGGGACGTACCGACCGCCTCCGAGATCTTCTCGACCAACGTGGGCCGCTACTTCTCCTTCGAGTTCGAGTACGACCAGGCGATGCTGATGTTCCAGCCCGTAGGCGGCATGGACCAGATACCCAAGGCCCTGACCAAGGCGATAGGCAGCCGCCGCATCCGTACCGGCGCCGCGGTCACCGACATCCACGACACCCCGCACGGCGTCACCGTCACCTACACGCAGGACGGCCGCACCCACACCATCGACGCCGACTACTGCATCGCCGCCCTGCCCCCGAACATCCTGGCCAAGACCTCGCACAACCTCGGCCCCGCCGTGCAGACCGCGCTCGAGGGATGCAAGCCCTCCTCGGCCGGAAAGATCGGTCTGGAGTACAAGAGTCGCTGGTGGGAGACCGACCACCGGATCTACGGCGGCATCACCGAGACCGACATGGACCTCTCCCACATCTGGTACCCGTCCTACGGCCACAACGGCGACCGCGGGCTGATCATCGGCTACTACAACACCGGTACCAACGCCGACTCCTACGCCGCCCTCGCCCCCAAGGACCGTGAGACCCGCGCCCTCGCCCAGGGCGTCAAGATCCACGGCGACAAGTACCGCACGGAACTCGCCTCGTCCTTCTCGCACCACTGGCGCCAGACCCCCCACCTGGAGGCCGCCTGGCACTCCCTGGCCGGGGGCCCGGAGTCCGCCGCCTTCGCCCCGCTCAACAAGGCGGCCGGCCGCGTCTACTTCGCGGGCGACTACCTGAGCAACACCGACGCCTGGCAGCACGGGGCGTTCACCTCGGCCCGCAAGGCCGTGACCGCGCTGCACAGCAGGGTGCTCGCCTGACACCCGTGCCCACGCCCGCGTAAACACCTGATGACGGGGCACGGACGGGGAATGTCCGTGCCCCCCTGGGCGTTCTTCTTCAGGAACACGAGGAGGAGCGGTAACTGTGCCTGATCCGCAGAGTCTGTACGAATGGGAGCCGAAGGGGCTGGCCGTCGTCGACATGGCGCTTGCCCAGGAGTCGGCCGGCCTGGTCATGCTCTATCACTTCGACGGATACATCGACGCCGGTGAGACCGGCGAGCAGGTCGTCGACGGACTGCTGGAATCACTGCCCCACCAGGTGGTCGCCCGCTTCGACCACGACCGCCTCGTGGACTACCGGGCCCGGCGCCCGCTGCTCACCTTCCGGCGCGACCGCTGGACGGCGTACGAGACCCCGACGCTGGACGTCCGGGTCGTCCAGGACGCCACCGGAGCTCCCTTCCTCCTGCTCTCCGGCCCCGAACCGGACGTGGAGTGGGAGCGTTTCGCCGCCGCGGTCGAGCAGATCGTCGAACGCCTCGGCGTCCGGCTCTCGGTGACCGTCCACGGCATCCCGATGGGCGTCCCGCACACCCGCCCGGTCGGCCTCACCCCGCACGGCAACCGCGTCGACCTGATGCCGGGCCACAGCACCCCGTTCGACGAGGCGCAGGTCCCCGGTTCGGCCGCCGCGCTCGTCGAGTACCGCCTCGCCGAAGCCGGCCACGACGTGCTCGGCGTGGCCGCGCACGTCCCGCACTACGTCGCCCGCTCCGCCTACCCGGACGCGGCGCTCACCAGCCTCGAAGCGATCACCGCCGCCACCGGCCTGGTGCTGCCCACCGTCGCGCACACCCTGCGCACCGCCGCGCACCGCACCCAGACCGAGATCGACCGGCAGATCGGTGAGGGTGACGAAGAACTCGTCGCGCTCGTCGAGGGACTTGAGCACCAGTACGACGCGATCGCCGGCTCCGAGACCCGCGGCAACCTCGTCGCCGAACCGGTGGACCTGCCCTCCGCCGACGAGATCGGCCTCGAATTCGAGCGCTTCCTCGCCGAGCGCGAGGGCGACGCCTGACGGCGGCCGTCCGGCACACCGCCCCGGTGCGCCGGACCGCCGCCACCGGGTGGGACACACGCCCACCCGGCCCCGTAGGCTGCCGCCCATGCTGAAAGTTGGCCTGACCGGCGGCATCGGTGCCGGCAAGAGCGCGGTGTCCCGGCTGCTCGTCCAGTACGGAGCGGTGCTCATCGACGCGGACCGGCTCGCCCGCGAGGTCGTCGCCCCCGGTACTCCGGGACTCGCCGCCGTCGTGCGGGAGTTCGGGACCGGCGTCCTGCACGAGGACGGCAGTTTGAACCGGCCCGCCCTCGGCGCGATCGTCTTCGCCGACAGCGACCGCCTCGCCGCACTCAACGCGATCGTCCACCCCCTCGTCAGGGACCGGACCGCCGAGCTGGAGGGCACCGCCGGTCCCGGGTCCGTGGTCGTCAACGACGTCCCGCTGCTCACCGAGAACGGACTCGCCCCCCTCTACGACCTGGTGATCGTCGTCGACGCCGCGCCCGCCACCCAGCTCGACCGTCTCGTCCGGCTGCGCGGTATGACGGAGGACGACGCCCGCGCCCGGATGGCGGCCCAGGCCACCCGGGAGGAACGGCTCGCCGTCGCCGATCTCGTCGTGGACAACGACGGCCCCCTCGAAGACCTGGAACCGCAGGTACGGAAGGTGTGGGACGAACTCTCCCGCCGGGCCGCCTCCGGCCCCGCACCGCGTACGGAACAGCGGCGGCGCACCGGACAGCCGCGGCCCACGGAATAGCGCGCCACCGCACGACGTTGGAAACGGCCGAGCGAAGGGAAGGATCCGACCGTGCCCGAACGGAACCCGGAAACCCATGTGATCGACTTCCGCGCCGCCGAGCAACTGCTGGCCGCGCGTGACCCCCAGGGTGCGGTGAAGCTCCTCGACTCGGTGATCGCCGTGCACCCGGAAAACACCGCCGCCCGACTGCTGCGCGCCAGGGCCTTCTTCGCGGCCGCCCAACTCCGCCCGGCGGAGCTGGAGTTCGAGTTGGTCCTGGAGCGCGAACCGGACAACGCCTTCGCCCACTTCGCACTGGCCCGCACCTTCCAGCGAGCCGGGCGGCCCGAACGGGCCACCCGCCACTTCCGGCTCGCCGCCGCGCTCGACCCGAACCCGGAGTACCTGACTGCGGCACGCTTCGACAGCCGGGACTGAACACACCGCCGCCCGGCCCACGAGCCCAGCCCGATCCGGACGAAAGACCTTACGGGGTCCTCGTCCACGGCCGGTGCGTCCGCCCGTCGCCGTGGTCGGGTTCGTACGGCGGGACGTCCCTGCCCGGCTGGAAGCGGTCACCCTGGTGCATCCGGTGGACGACCACCGCGAGGTCCGCCGCGGTCACCGCGAGCAGTACACCGCAGGCCGCGGCCCAGCCGGGCCGGTCGGCGAGCGAGAACGCGACCACTCCGAACAGGGTCCAGGCGACGCCCCATAGACTCAGCCAGAGCCGCATGCGCAGCGGACTGCGCGCGGTCATGGGTTCACTGCCGGTACGCATGTCGCATCACCTCACGTCCAGCATGGACCCGTGCCGTCGTCAGTGCGGAACGCCGGAGGGGGATGTTCGTGACGGGTATCGGGAACGCGGTCCGCAGGGCACGGGTGCGGGGCTGTCTGCTGGGCGGCGCGGTCGGCGACGCGCTCGGAAATCCGGTGGAGTTCCTCTCGCTGGCCGGTATCGGACGGGCCCACGGACCGCTCGGCGTCCGAGGCCTCGTGCCGGACTCCGAGGGAGTCGTCGGCCGCATCACGGACGACACCCAGATGACCCTCTTCACCGTCGAAGGGCTGATCCGCGCGGAAGCCGGGCGCGGTCGCACCGGACAGGTGGACGCGGTGCGCTCGGCCTATCTGCGCTGGCTCGACACCCAGAACCACCCGTCACCGCCCGCCCGCGGCGGCGACAACACGATCCGCACCGGATGGCTGCGCCGGCAGCAACTGCTCTACGCCCGCCGGGCTCCCGGCAACGCGTGCCTGACCGGTCTCGCCGCCGGACACGTCCCGGACGACAGGCAGGCCCCCGGTGCGCCCGGGCCGGTGAACTCCGGCTCCAAGGGCTGCGGCACCGTGATGAGGTCCGCCCCCTTCGGGCTGACCGGTCTGCCCCCGGAGGACGCCTTCGGGCTGGCCGCCCACTGTGCGAAGATCACCCACGGCCATCCGACCGGAGCGCTCGCGGCGGGCGCGTTCGCCGCGATCGTCGCGTACCTCCTGGCGGGCGAGTCGATGCCCGGGGCGGTACTGCGGGCGATGGAGCTGACCGCGCGCCACCCCGGCCACGAGGAGACCACCGCGGCGCTGCGGGCGGCCGTCGACCGCGCCGCCGAAGGAGCCCCGGCCGCCGACGGCGTCGAATCGCTCGGGGCGGGATGGGTCGCCGAGGAGGCGCTCGCCATCGCCGTGTACTGCGCGCTGGCACTGCCGGGCGCCGGGGACCTTCCGGAGGCGCTGCTGCTGTCGGTCAACCACTCCGGGGACAGCGACTCCACCGGCGCCGTCTGCGGCAATCTGCTCGGCGCGCTGCACGGGGACGCCGCGCTGCCCGCCGACTGGCTGGTGCGCACCGAAGGACTGACCCTGATCACCCGGATCGCCGACGACCTCTCCCGCCAGTCCGAGGGGCCGGTCGACTGGCCGGCCGGCCGCTACCCCGGCCACTGAGCGGCCCGGCGGCCGGTCCCGGACCGGTGGTCAGTGCACGAGGGTGTAGCTGCGCCAGACCGGCGTGCTCGCGGCGTCCACGTCCGTGAGCCGGGTGGACAGATAGGTGCTGCCCTTACCGGTGCAGTCGCGGGAACGGTAGAGAACCATGTCGATGAGGGTGTTGTTGTCGACCGCCTTCGCACCCCCCGGAAGCGGGTGGCAGCCGCGGACCAGGGGGCTGTTCTCCATCACCTCGACATCGCGCTCGGTGGTGTAGATGACCGGCCCGACCGCGGTGCGGCCGAGGCCCGAACACCCCGAGGCGCCCAGCGCGGTGAGAACCAGCAGGGCGGCCCCCGCGGCTGCGCGGGGACGGCGGAGGCGGCGGTGGAACGTCGCTGTCACGGACATGGGCGGGTCCTCGTCTGCTCGTCCGGATCGTCAGGGTGCTGCGGGACTGCGGGACTGCGGGACTGCGGGACTGCGGGACTGCGGGACTGCGGGACTGCGGGACTGCGGGACTGCGGGACTGCGGGACTGCGGGACTGCGCGGGACCGGCGCGGCGGCGCCGGCCCCGGGGTGCCGGTACGGCGATTCCGTACGGGCGCATGCCACGCTGCCCGCTCGGGCGCGTCCCGGCACCCGGGGAGGGCCGACCGGGCGACATCCGGGAGAGTCCGAGGTTCCACCGGGGGGCGAAAAGGGCATAACGTGTTAATAGGCAACGGTTCCGCCCCGGTGCCGTTGTGTGCCGTGCCAGTGGCAGGGGGCCGTCATGGTCCAGGTGCTAGTGATCGCGATCGTCGCGGTGCTCGCCGTCTGCGGTCTGTTCGCAGTCACGGGGGTCCGCGTCGTCAGGCAGTACGAGCGAGGGGTGGTGCTCCGGCTCGGCCGGCTCCGCAACGAGATCAGGGGACCCGGACTGACGATGATCGTCCCCGGCGTGGACCGGCTCCGCAAGGTCAATCTGCAGATCGTCACGATGCCGGTGCCGGCCCAGGACGGGATCACCCGGGACAACGTGACCGTCCGCGTCGACGCCGTCATCTACTTCAAGGTGATCGACGCGGCGAGCGCGGTCATCCAGGTCGAGGACTACCGCTTCGCGGTCTCGCAGATGGCGCAGACGTCGCTCCGCTCGATCATCGGAAAGAGCGACCTGGACGATCTGCTCTCCAACCGCGAGAAGCTCAACGAGGGCCTTGAGCTGATGATCGACAGCCCGGCCGTGGGCTGGGGCGTCCAGATCGACCGGGTGGAGATCAAGGACGTCTCCCTGCCGGAGACGATGAAACGCTCCATGGCCCGGCAGGCCGAGGCCGACCGTGAGCGCCGCGCCCGCGTCATCAACGCCGACGCCGAACTCCAGGCGTCCAAGAAGCTCGCGGAAGCCGCCGGCCAGATGTCCGCGCAGCCCGCCGCTCTCCAGCTGCGGCTGCTGCAGACGGTGGTCGCGGTCGCCGCGGAGAAGAACTCCACGCTCGTGCTCCCCTTCCCCGTGGAGCTGCTCAGGTTCCTCGAACGGGCCCAGCAGCCGCAGGCGGGCGACGGACAGCCGGCTCCGGTCACGTCCGCTGCGCCGCCCACCGCTTCCGCGCCGCCCGCCGGGGCCAACGGGTCGACGCCCTCCGACAGGCCGACGCCGGCCGGCGCCCCGAACGGGCGGCAGCCCGCGGCGGCGCGCGGCTCCGGCCCGGGTACCCCGCAGGCTCCGGCCGACCGGCCGCACCCGTCCCCGCCGCCCCGGTACGCCGCCCGGCCGCGCCCCGCGCCGCCCGCCGACGCCGGAGCCCAGCCCCGGTCGGACCGGCTCACCCGGCACTGAGACCGTCCGGGACCGGCTCACCCGGCACCGCGACCGTCCTGAGCCGGAACATGTGCCGGAACAGGTGCCGGACCGGCGGTGCCGCCTCACAGCGGCATCACCCACGGACGAGGCCGCTCGGAACTGAGGTCCGGGCGGCCTCTCGCCGACGTGCGGCCGATGGCCGACGGGCGACGCGACGACGCGACGACGCGACGACCGGTCCGCCCGCTCATCGGCGGTCGGGCGCCCTGGCCGAACCCGTCCCGTACCCCGCTGACCTGGTTCGATGGCCACGGCGTCCGGATCTGTCAGAGCTCCCGCCTAGACTCGTCGGAGCCGGGGACGACACCGGCGGTGACATCGGGACGAGGCGCCGGAGCGCCCGGACGGGAACGCGAGGGGGTGGGCGGTATGGCAGTGCGGGACCTGGCCGACACCGGTACGGGCCGCCTGCTGCGGCGCGCCGCCGTCTTCCTCCCCGCTCCCCTTCCCCGGGACGGGCGGATCGCCTTCTGGGACCCCGGAAACACCGGCTGGGACCCGGCGGACCACCTGGGCCGACTGCCCGGCACCGGGGGAGCCGAGCCCTCCCCGGAGGAGCCGCAGGAGCCCCGGAGCGGCGGTGACGGTCCGGTCATCGCCGAGATCACCGTCGTCCGCGCCCACGGCACGCAAGGAGTCCGGCGCCGGCGGGTGCCCGCCCTGCTGCTGCCGGTCGCGGACGCCGTGCCGCTGCTCGCGGAGGCCAGACACCTGCCCTCCGCGCATCCGTCCACCCGCTGCTGGGGAGCGGCCGCCCTGCACGCCCTCAACCTCGTGGCACGCGGACGGATGCTGCCCGGGCTGACGCCGGAGGACCACGACGCCTGGCGGGCCGGCCCCCGCGACGCCACGGACGTGGCCCACCTGCGGGCCGTCGCCGCGGCCCTGCCGCCCGAGGGGTACGCGGTGCCGCTGCCCGACACGGCCCCGCTGCGCCTCGCCGATCCGGAGTTCCTCGTCGGAGCCTTCCTGGACGCGGTCGCCGACACCCTGCCCCGCACCCCCGCCGCGGCCTTCGCCTCGGGGGCGCCGTTCGCCGCCCGGGACGCGCAACACCTTCCCGGCGTCGCCGCCTGGGCCGTGGAGGTCGCAGCCGGGCTGGACGCCGGTGTCCAGATCTCGCTCCGGCTCGACCTGTCCGCCTTCGAGCTCTTCGACAGCTCGGACACCCATGCCCCCGAAGGCGTGTCCGGCGGCCCCGACGACCCCGCCGTCCGCCACGCCGCCGCGGCGGTCGTCCAGGTGCACAGCCTCGCCGACCCCACCCGGGTCACCGACGCGGCGGCCCTCTGGGGCGGCCTCGCCGGCGAGCCGTTCGGGCCGCGCTCCCGGGTCGACACCGTGCTCGCCCTGCGCCGGGCCGCCCGGGCGTGGGCGCCGCTGGAGCGCCTGCTCGACCAGCCCGTCCCCGACGTGCTCGCCCTCACCGAGGACGAGCTGTACGAGCTGCTCGGCGCGGCCGGAGCCCGCCTCGCGGACCTCGGCGTCAGCCTCCACTGGCCGCGCGAGCTCGCCCGCTCGCTCACCGCGTCCGCCGTGGTCCGCTCCGCCCCGGGGTCGGCCACCGACGGAACCTCCTTCTTCGACGCGGAGCGTCTCTTCGCCTTCGACTGGCAGCTCTCGCTCGGCGACGAGCCGCTGACCGAGGCCGAGATGGACCGCCTCGCCGAATCGCACCGGCCGGTGGTGCGGCTGCGCGACCAGTGGGTGGTCGTCGACCCCGGTCTGGTCCGCAAGGCACGCAAACGGGAGCTGGGTCTCCTCGCACCCGTCGAGGCCCTCGCCGTGGCCCTCACCGGCAGCGCCGAGCTCGACGGCGAGCAGGTGGAGGCCGTACCCACCGGTGCCCTCGCCGCCCTGCGTGCCCGCATCCTCGACGAGGACACCGTGCTCCCGCCACCGCCCGGTCTGCACGCCACCCTCCGCGACTACCAGCTGCGCGGGCTGACCTGGCTGGACCGGATGACCTCGCTCGGCCTCGGCGGCTGCCTCGCCGACGACATGGGCCTCGGCAAGACGATCACCGTGATCGCGCTCCACCTCCACCGCGCCCACCCGGCGCCGACCCTGGTGGTCTGCCCCGCCTCCCTGCTGGGCAACTGGCACCGGGAGATCAACCGCTTCGCCCCCGGCGTGCCCGTCCGCCGTTTCCACGGCACGGACCGCACCCTCCCCGGCGAGGAGGCCGGATTCGTGCTGACCACGTACGGCACGATGCGCTCGGGTGCGGAGCAGCTCGCCGCGCACGGCTGGGGCCTGGTCGTCGCCGACGAGGCGCAGCACGTCAAGAACCCGCACTCCTCGACGGCCAAGGCGCTGCGGACCATCCCCGCTCCTGCCCGGGTGGCGCTGACCGGCACCCCGGTGGAGAACAACCTCTCCGAGCTCTGGGCGCTCCTGGACTGGACCACCCCGGGGCTGCTCGGTCCCCTCAAGGCGTTCCGTTCCCGGCACGCCCGGGCGGCCGAGAACACCGGGACCGCCGCGGGCATGGGCAACGACGAGGCCGTCGAACGCCTCGCTCGGCTGGTCCGCCCCTTCCTGTTGCGCCGCAAGAAGTCCGACCCCGGCATCGCCCCCGAACTCCCGCCCAAGACGGAGACCGACCACCCCGTCTCCCTCACCCGGGAGCAGGCCACGCTCTACGAGGCGGCGGTCCGCGAGACGATGGCGCGGATCGAAGCCTCGGAGGGGATCGCCCGGCGCGGCCTGATCATGAAGCTGCTCGGCTCCCTCAAACAGATCTGCAACCACCCGGCCCAGTATCTGAAGGAACCCGCCCCGCGCCTGGACGGGCGCTCCGGCAAGCTCGCCCTCCTCGACGAGCTGCTCGACACCATCCTCGCCGAGGACGGGTCCGTGCTGATCTTCACCCAGTACGTCTCGATGGCGCGGCTGCTCTCCGACCACCTCGCCGCCCGCGCGGTCCCCTCGCAGCTGCTGCACGGCGGTACCCCGGTGGCCGAGCGCGAACGCATGGTGGACCGCTTCCAGCAGGGCGAGGTCCCCGTCTTCCTGCTCTCCCTCAAGGCCGCCGGCACCGGTCTCAACCTCACCCGCGCCGCCCACGTCGTGCACTACGACCGCTGGTGGAACCCGGCGGTGGAGGAGCAGGCCACCGACCGCGCGTACCGCATCGGGCAGACACAGCCCGTGCAGGTGCACCGTCTGATCGCCGAGGGCACCGTCGAGGACCGCATCGGCGAGCTGCTGGAGTCCAAGCGCGCCCTCGCCGACGCGGTGCTGGGCGACAGCGGCGAGAGCGCGCTGACCGAGCTCAGCGACCGCGACCTCGCCGACCTCGTCGCGCTCCGGAGGCCCGCGTGAGCCCCGCCCAAGGAGCCCGCACCCCGGGCGCGCGTACCGCCGGCGGCCGCGGTGGTCCCGGCGGCGTCCGTACACCCGCGGCCCGGGCCGGAAGCCGCGCGCCCGTCGCCCGGCCGGGCCCGGACGGTCTGCGCCGTACCTTCGAGGCGGTCCCGGCCCGTACGTCCGCCGAGGGCGAGCCCTTCGCCGACAGCTGGTGGGGCCGGGCCTGGGTGGACGCCCTCGAAGGGATCTCGCTGGACGAGGGGCGCCTCGCCCGGGGGCGCGCGTACGCGGACTCGGGGCACGTCGCCGCGATCACCGTCACCCCGGGCCGGGTCGTCGCGTACGTGCACGGCAGCAGGCCCCGCCCGTACCGTGCGGAGATCCGCCTCCGCGTCTTCACCGAGAGCGGCTGGGACACCCTGCTGGACGCGGTGGCCGCCCGCCCCGGGCACTTCTCCGCACTGTTGGCCCGGACCATGCCGCACGCCCTGGTCGACACCGCCGAGGGCGCGGGGGTCCGGCTGCTGCCGGGTGTCGACGACCTCGACCCGAGCTGTTCCTGCCCCGACCGGGCTCTGCCCTGCAAACACGTCGCGGCGCTCTGCTACCAGACGGCCCGGCTGCTGGACAGCGATCCGTTCGTCCTGCTGCTCCTGCGCGGCCGCGGTGAACGCGAACTCCTGGACGAGCTCGCCCGGCGCAACGCCGAGCACGCCGCCCGCGAGCGCCCCGAGGCACCCGAAGCCCCTTCCGTGGCCGCCCGGGAAGCGCTCGCCGAGCGCTACCTGCCGCCGCTGCCACCCCCGCTGCCCGTGCCCGCCCTTCCCGGCAGGCCGCCTTCCTACCCCGAACTCCCGGGAGCCCGAGACCCGTTGGCGCTGGACCAGCTGGCCACCGACGCGGCGGCCCGCGCCCACGCGATCCTCACCACCGGCCGCGACCCGCTCGCCGGACTGAGCACCTGGCAGGACGCCGTACGGCTGGCCGCCGCCGGACCCACCGCCGGGCTCACCGCCACCACCCGGGCCCTGTACCGCGAGCTCGCGTACGCCACCGGCCGCAACACCACCGACCTCGCCCGCGCCGTGGCCGCCTGGCGGCAGGGCGGCGCGGAGGGCCTCGCCGTGCTGGAAACCCCCTGGGACCCGCCGGCCGGCCCCTTCGACCGGGCCCGCCCGGGCCTGGCGGCCGCAGACTTCCCCCGCTTCCAGCCCTGGCGCAACCACCTCACCCACCCCGGTGGCACGCTCCAGCTCCGTTTCGGCCGGGACAGCCTCTGGTACGGCTACGAGGCCGACCCCGGCACCGAGGACTGGTGGCCCCGCGCCATGCCGGGCACCGATCCGGTGGACGTCCTGCTGGCGCTGCTCGGCCGCTGACCCGTCACCGGGCCGTGCCAGGGGAGGTGTTCCGGCGCCGGCCGGGCGAAAAACCCCTGGAGACGCCCCTGTTGCCGGTGTTAACTTTCCGGACGTGGCGAAACTCAATCAGATCATCGCAGTCGAGAAGGGCGTCAAGTCCAAGGCCCACCAGGACCTCACGGCGGCCCATCACGGCCTCCAGAAGCCCGGGTTGCTGGCCGGGCTCTCCCGTACGTACCAGCCGAAGGACGAGGAGGGCGAGCAGTTGCCGCCCGAGTCGACGCTGGTGCAGGTCAAGGCCGAGGACGTACTGCGGGACACCGCGGCCGCGCTGACCCGCCTCTTCGACGTGACCGCCACCAAGGACTGGGCGAACTGCGCGGCCCGCGCGGACGTCACGGTCGACGGCCGGGTACTCGTGGCGGACGCCCCGGTCTCCTACCTCCTCTTCCTGGAGAAGCAGCTCACCGACATCGGCACCTTCGTCCGCAAGCTGCCGGTGCTGGACGCTTCCGAGGCGTGGGCACAGGACCCCTCGGCCGACGCGTGGAAGACCGAGCCGGTGCGCACCCTCCGTACGAAGAAGGTGCCCCGCAACCACGTGAAGGCGGAGGCCACCGAGAAGCACCCGGCGCAGGTCGAGGTGTACTACGAGGACGTGCCGATCGGTTACTGGACGACGGTGAAGTTCTCCGGCGCCCTCCCCGCCCGCCGGGTGCGCGAGCTGACGGAGCGGGTGGAGAAGCTCCAGCAGGCCGTGAAGTACGCCCGTGAGGAGGCCAACGCGGCCGAGGTCACCGACCAGAGGGTGGGTGACGCGGTATTCGGTTACCTCTTCGGGTGACCGACCATGGATTCCCCGGCCACCACTGATCGCGGCCGGGGTGCGCGAGGAGCGCAAGCTGAAACTGAGGCTTGTCGTGACGGACGCGGTTCCAGTGGAGGTTCGAGTCCTCCCTCCGGCACTTGCCGAGCGTCTCCCCGCCCGACGGCGGGGCGCACCCGGCACGCACCAGCTCCCCGCCGGAGTGGCCCAACCGGCAGAGGCAGACCGCGATCAATCTCAGACTCTTGCTCCAGACTCAGCATGGGCCGCCGATCGCCGGATCGACCGGTCCGGGGCACAGCGACGTCGAAATGCCAGTTCGAATCTGGTCCGCAGAGCTCGATCTGTGGTGGTCCAAAGGCAGGACGCGACGACATCATGACTGACCCCGGTCCTTAAACGTGCCGGCGTGCGACGAAGGCGGCACCCACAGGGCCCGGAGGCCGGCTACGCCTCCGGGCCCGCTCCCGTTCTCCCGGGGAGCGGGCCGCCGGAGTGCGGGTATGCCACGGCCCGCCCGCCGTCGGAGTAATCCGCGAGGCCGCCCCGCTGCCCGGGGAAGCTGACCCGGTGAGCGACGAGCGGGCACGGGCGGACGGCGCGAGGACCGCTGACCGGCTGACCGCCCTGTCGGACGGGATCTTCGCGATCGCCATGACTCTGCTGGTGCTCGACATCCGGGTGCCCCGTGGCCTGGACGACGCCCGGTTCCGGGACGCCGTCCAGGACGCGTTGCCCGACATCGGCGCCTACGCGCTCAGTTTCGTCATCCTCGCGGGCTTCTGGCGCGACCACCGGCGCATCCTGGCTCTCGTGCCCCGGTTCGAGGGGCCCCCGCTCCGATTCGCGCTCGCCTGGCTGGGGGCCGTCGCCTTCCTCCCCTTCCCGACGTCGCTGCTCTCCGAATACGCCTCCGAACCGCTCGCGGTCGCGGTCTACGCCGGCACCGTCGCCGTCACCAACCTGCTCGGTCTGGCGGTGCTCAGGACGGGACGGCCCGGCCGGTGGACACCGGGTGCCGGCCGGGCGGAGGGCGGTGCGGCGGCAGCCTCCGCCCGGTCGGTCTCCGTCGACCTGGGGGCGAGGGCGCTGGTCTTCGCCCTGTCGGTCCCCCTCGCTTTCGCCTGGCACCCCTTCGCGGCCATCTGGTTCTGGCTCGCCGACATCCCGCTCAGGGGCCTGGTGCGCAGATTCCACCCTGCCTGAGAGGGTGTTGGGGGCGGACTCCAGGAGTCGCGATCGGAAGTTGCGCCGAACTTTTTACCGTCCCGAACGAGGAGCCTCCCACCGATCCGGGGTGCCCGCTGCGGCGTGACGGTCGTCGCGCCGCTGTCAGCCCCCGTGATCCTTGAGAAGATCTCTTTCATGTCTGAGGATCCGAAGGCCCCGGAAGCCGCACGGGCGGATGGCAAGAACCTGTACGACGTCGTTCCCGGCCTCGACGCTGTCATCGGGATCACCGGGCGGGATCCGGTCCTGGGGGAGCACCGTGGCTGAAGAGATGCCGTTCGGGCTTGTTCTGCGCGGTTTTCGGCAGAAGCGTCTTCTGACGATCGAGGGGCTGGCCGAGGCGTCGGGGGTGAGTGTTCGGGCGATCAGCGATATGGAGCGTCTGCGCAGCCGGGCACCACGACGACGTACGGTGGCGGCACTTGCGGAGGGACTGGCGCTGACGGACGCGGATCGCGAGGCGCTGCTCGCCGCGGCCGTGTCGGTACGTCCGGAGCAGTCGGTGGCCGCCGCGGGGACGGCGCTGCCGAGATCGGTGGGGGACTTCTCGGGACGTGAGGCGGAGATGTCCCGGTTGAGAGACGCCGCGGGGCGGGCGGTCGCCGGTGCCGGGGTGTCGGTGTACGTGGTGTCCGGTCCTCCGGGGTGCGGGAAGACGACGCTGGCGTTGAAGGCGGCGGCGGACCTGGCGGACGCGTTTCCCGACGGCTGCTTCGTGGTGGATCTGCACGGGGTGGAGAGCCCGATGGATTCGGGCGAGGCCCTGCTGAGACTCCTGAAGTCCCTCGGGGTGACCGAGTACCAGTTGGCGCAGTTGGACGCGTCGGGCCGGGCCGGGTTGCTGCGGTCGCTGTTGGGCGACCGCCGGTGTCTGGTGGTGTTGGACAACGCCCGTGACGAGGGGCAGGTGCGGCCACTGCTGCCTGCCGGTGGGCACAGTCTCGTACTGGTGACGAGTCGGCGACCGCTGTCGGGCCTGGAAGACGTGGACCGGCTCGCGCTGTCGGGGCTGGCGCAGGAGGAGGCGGTGGAGTTGCTGCGCCGGATCCTGGGGACCCAGCGGGCCGAAGCCGGGGCCGTGGCCGAGGTGGCGGAACTGTGCGGGCGGCTTCCGTTGGCCTTGCGGGTGGCGGGCAATTGGCTCACGGTGCGTTCCGGGTGGAGCGTTGGCCATCTGGTGCATCGGTTGTCCGACGAGGAGCGCGCCCTGGGGGCGCTGACCGCGGGCGACGTGCGGGTGGAGGCGGCGTTCGAACTGTCCTACCGGCAGCTGACCGGGCAGGCGGCCAGGATGCTCCGGCTGCTGAGCGTGGTCCCGAGTCCGGACATGACTGCCGCTTACGGCGCCGCTCTGAGCCGTACCGCGGTGTTCGACGCCGAGGACGTGATGGCGGAACTCGTGGAGGCCGGACTGCTCCAGGCCACCTTCACGGGCCGCTATCAACTGCACGATCTGCTCAGGCTGTTCGCGCGCGCCCGGCTGCGGGAGGAAGGGGTCGCGGAGCGCGACGCGGCAGAGGCGCGGTTGAGGGACTGGCTGTTGGACACCGCCACGACGGCTGGTCTCCGGTTCAAGGACGGGCAGCGGCCGCCATCGTCCGCCGGTCAGGGACTGGTCCTGTCGGAGAACGCCGAGCAGGCCCGGAACTGGCTCGTGAGTGAGAGTGCCGCCTGGTTCGCCGCCCTGCAGGGCGCTGCCGCGCGCGGCGAGCACGTCCGCGTCGCGGAGACCGCCGAGGCTCTGGAGGTTCTCGGCGGTGGCTGGGACGGCTGGCGCCTCTGGAGTGAGGTCTACCGTCTGTCCAGCGAGGCCGCCACCGCACTCGGGGACCCCGGCAGGCAGGCATCCCATCTCAGCAACTATGCCTGGACACTGGGGTACGAGGGCAGGTATCGGGAGGCCATCGACCGCGCCGATCAGGCACTGGAGTGTGCCCGTAGAGCCGGGGACACCTCACAGCAGGCCTGGGCCCTGCTCATGGCGACGTCACCGCACAAACAACTCGGTGAGTTCCAGGCGTTCATGGAAAAATCGCGCGCCGCCATGGAGCTGTCGGAAGGCGCAGGCGACCACAAGAACTGGCTGGTCGCCATGCAGTCCTACCGGGCCGCCCTGCGCGACATGGGCCGCGTCGAGGAAAGCATGGCCCTGCACGATCCTCTCATCGCCCTCCTGGACGCACCCGACTCCCCGATGCGCCAGGACATCGCCGCTCACGTCCGCGCCAGGACGATCAGCGGGCTCGGCCGCGACTACGCCGCCCTGGGACGGTGGCGCGAGGCCGCCGAGCAATTTCGAAGCGGCCTGCTCCACGTGCAGCGCGTCGGCATCCCCTACGCCGAGAGCAGCATCCTCCTGGACCTCGCGGAGGTGCTGGTCAAACTCGGAGAGACGGAGGAAGCCCGCGCCGGCTTGCGCCGAATCCTTTCCTTCGGCGAGACGGCCAAGAGCCACGACCTGGCGATCGCGCAGACGCTCCTGGCCTCCTTGCCCGCCGGACAGTGACGGGCCGAGTCACGGGAGCACGGAGTACCGACTCGACGGGACGCGGCACTGTACGTCGGACGGGACGGACGGGTCGTGTCCCGTGACGTGGTGCAGGCGATCGCTCGACCGCGCCGGGCAAGAGGGGATGCGCTCGTCCGGATGGAGGCCGTCCATGCTCTCGATACGGAGCCGACACCGGCAAAACCCAAGCGATCGGTCTCCCGACGCTTTCCGAGGTGCGAGGAGCCCGGGGCTGCGGGAGAGCCGGGGGACGGGAAGGGCCAGGGCGCGAAGAGCCGGGGAGGGACCCCGGTTCACTGCCGGTACCCCTCCAGGAAGCGCCCGATGCGGCTGATGGCGGCGTCGAGGTCGTCGGCGTGCGGCAGCGTCAGGATGCGGAAGTGGTCGGGCCGGGGCCAGTTGAAACCGGTGCCCTGCACCACCTGGATCTTCTCCCGCAGCAGCAGATCGAGCACGAACCGTTCGTCGTCGACGATGTCGTGCACCTTCGGGTCGATCCGCGGGAACGCGTAGAGCGCCCCCTTCGGCTTCACGCAGGACACCCCGGGGATCTCGTTCAGCTTCTGCCAGGCCCGGTCGCGCTGCTCGTGCAGCCGGCCGCCCGGGGCTACGAGTTCCCGGATCGTCTGCCGGCCGCCGAGCGCGGCCTGGATGGCGTACTGCGCGGGGGCGTTGGCGCACAGCCGCATGGAGGCCAGTGTGGTGAGGCCTTCGAGGTAGCCCCGCGCGTGATCCTGCGGACCCGAGACCACCAGCCAGCCCGAGCGGAACCCGGCGACCCGGTACGTCTTCGACAGCCCGCTGAAGGTGAGGGTGAGCAGGTCCGGGGCGAGGGACGCGACCGGGTGGTGCACGGCGTCGTCGTAGAGGATCTGGTCGTAGATCTCGTCGGCGTAGACCAGCAGCCCGTGGCGGCGGGCCAGATCGAGGATGCCCTCCAGGGTCTCCTTCGAATAGACCGCGCCGGTGGGGTTGTTGGGGTTGATGATCACCACGGCCCTGGTGCGGTCGGTGATCTTCGAGGCCATGTCGGCGAGGTCCGGGTTCCAGTCCGACTGCTCGTCGCAGGTGTAGTGGACGGCCTTGCCGCCCGCGAGGGTGATCACCGCCGTCCAGAGCGGGTAGTCGGGGCTCGGTACGAGCACCTCGTCGCCGTCCTCCAGGAACGCCTGGACGGCCATGGAGATCAGCTCGGAGACGCCGTTGCCGAGGAAGATGTCGTCCACGTCGACGTCCGGCAGACCCATCGCCTGGTAGCGCTGGGCCACCGCGCGGCGGGCGGAGAGGATGCCGCGCGAATCGGTGTAGCCGTGCGCCTGGGGGAGCATCCGGATCATGTCCTGGACGATCTCCTCGGGCGCCTCGAAGCCGAACAGCGCGGGGTTGCCGGTGTTGAGGCGGAGCACGCTGTGGCCCGCCTCCTCCAGTGCGTTCGCCTGCTCGATGACCGGGCCTCGGATCTCGTAACAGACCTCGTCGAGCTTGCTGGACTGCCGGAACTCCATGCGGTTCCTCCCCTGCCGATTGCGATACTTGGTTTTACCAAGCCGGACCTTGGAAAGTCCAACAACATGTCTAGACTGCGTCGTATGCCACGTCAGCAGCAGCCAGCAGCGCGCCCCGTACGCCGTCGCAGTTACGACCAGTTCTGCGCCACCGCCCGAGCCCTGGACTCCGTCGGGGACCGGTGGACCCTGCTGATCGTCCGTGAACTGCTGGCCGGACCGCGCCGCTACACCGATCTGCACGCGGACCTGCCGGGGGTCAGCACGGACGTCCTCGCCTCCCGTCTCAAGGACATGGAGCAGGGCGGACTCGCGCTGCGCCGCAAGCTGCCGCCCCCGGCGGCCGCCTCCGTCTACGAACTCACCACCCGGGGCAGGGAACTGCTGCCCGTGCTCACCGCCCTCGCGCGGTGGGGCGCGCCCGCCCTGGAGGAACGCCGCCCCACCGACGCCGTCCGCGCCCACTGGTTCGCCCTCCCGCTGCGCCGCTCCCTGGCCGCGACCGCCCACTCCGGTGTGGTCGAAGTGCACCTGGACGAGGGTGAGTTCCACGTACGCACGGGCTCCGTGCCGCCCGGCGAGGAGGTCTACGGCTACGGCGCCGACCCCCGCGCCGACGCCCGTATCGTCCTGGACGCCGAACTCTGCCTTGCCATGGGCCGGGACGAGGTCACCTTCGGGCAGGCGGTGAAGGACGGCCGGATCGAGGTGTGCGGCGAGAGCCCGCTCGCCACGGAACTGCGCGGCGGCTGAGCTGCCCCCCGGCCCCCCGCCCCCGGCCGATGCGCCCGGTGGATGATGAACCGGTGCGACTCGAAGCGATCACCTGGGACCGGCTGGCCGACGTCCTCGCCGTGCACGCCGACGGGCTGACCCCGGACGGCGGCGGGCCCTGGCTCAGGATCGGCGTCGACGGCGCCCGCGCCGCGGGCACCGGCCCCCTGGCCGAAAGCCTCGCCGAGGCCCTGCGACTGCGCGGACGCGCCGTACTCGTCGTCCCTGCCGAGGGCTTCCTGCGCCCGGCGAGCCTGCGGTACGAGTACGGAAAACAGGACCCCGACTCGTACGCGCGGGGCTGGTTCGACACCGGCGCGCTCTGGCGCGAGGTGTTCGGGCCGCTCGAAGCGGGCGGCAGCGGACGGGTCCTGCCCGACCTCTGGGATCCCGTCACCGACCGGGCCACCCGCAGCCCTTACCACCACCTCCCCGAAGGCGGAGTGCTGGTGCTGCACGGGCCGTTGCTGCTGGGGCAGTGGTACCCGTTCGACCTCTCGGTCCATGTCCGGCTCTCGCCCGGCGCGTTGCGACGGCGCACGGACGAGCGGGAGCGGTGGACCCTGCCCGCCTTCGCCCGGTACGAGGACGAGACCGCCCCCGCCGACCTGGCCGACGCCGTGGTCCGCGCGGACGACCCCCGCCACCCGGCGTGGACCGGGTTCCGTGAGAAGGAGTGACCCCCGGGCCCCGGCCGCGGTCGTGGCGGCCACGACCGCCGGGTCAGAAGAGCGGCCGGGGCAGCACGCCCTCCAGCTCCAGCAGCCGCCGCTTCGTCTCCAGCCCGCCGCCGAACCCCCCGAGCCCGCCGCCGCTCTCCACCACCCGGTGGCACGGCACGACGACCGGCAGCGGATTGGCCCCCATGGCCGCCCCCACCGCCTGCGCCCCGTCCGGCCGCCCCACCCGGGCTGCGAGCTCGCCGTAACCGACGAGCGTGCCGTACGGAACGCCGGTGGCCAACTCCTGGAGGACCCGGCGGTGGAAGCCCGAGGTCAGCGACCAGTCCAGTGGAAGGTCGAACGTCTTCACGGTGCCGTCGAAGTACGCGTCGAGCAGGCGTCCCGCCTCGGTGAGCACCGCGGAACCGCCGTACTCCACCGGCTCCGCGCCGAGCCGGTCCCGCAGCATCGCCAGCGTCCGCTCCCGCACCGGCGGCCGGGCGTGGAAGGACACGGAGACCAGACCGGTGCCGGTCGCCGCGAGCATCAGGGGGCCGATGGGGCTCGCCACGACGGACCACTCCACGGAAGGTGCGCCGTTCGTCATACCGACACGGTAGAGCCCGCCACCGACACCGGTGCCCGTCCGGACGGCCTGCACCGGTGTCCGAAGCCGGCACGTCTCTCGCCCGCCCCGGTTTCCGGGCCCGACGGTGCGCGCCGAGTCGCAGGATTGTGACGGTCGCACTCACCCGGGGGAGAAGTGGTGAGGACCGGATCATGGGGGGCCTTTTCTCCACCGCTCCAGTTCTCGGGCGATAAAATGCCGCCCTTGTGTTCGCTTGCCGGGGCTCCCGGTTTCCGGCGGAACTCCGCCCCCGCGGAGACCCCGCCGGGACCCGCGCGTCCCGATCCTTCGACCGAGCGGCACCCGTCCGCGACGGGCGGCTTCCCCCGGTCGACGGGAGCCACGGGCCCAGACCCGCCCGCCGACCGGCAGAGCACCACCAGCACCGCGTTTTCCTGAAGGGCGTATCCAGCATGCAGGGCACAGTCGACGGCTTCTCCTACGGCCTCGTGACCCCGGTCGCGGCTTTCCTCATGGCCTGCCTCGGCGCCGCGCTCGGGCTGCGCTGCACCGTCCGGTCCGTCCGCGGCGCCCGGTCCCTCCCCGCGGGGCCGAATCCCGACCGCCGCCCGCACCGGGCCGGATGGCTCGCGCTCGGCGCCACGTCCATCGGCTCCGGCATCTGGACCATGCACTTCATCGCGATGATGGGGTTCCGCATCGGCGGCGCCACGATCCGGTACGACCTGCCGCTGATGTTCGCGAGCCTCGCCGTGGCGATCGTCATGGTCGGTATCGGCATCTTCATCGTGGGTTACCGGGGCGCGACTCCGCTGGCCCTGGTCACCGGCGGCACCATCACCGGCCTCGGGGTCGCCTCCATGCACTACCTCGGCATGGCGGCCATGGACTTCCAGGGGCGGTTCGCGTACTCGACGGCCACCGTGACCCTCTCCGTCCTCATCGCCGTGGTCGCCGCGACCGTCGCGCTCTGGGCCGCGGTCTCGCTCCACGGCTTCCTGCCGAGCCTCGGTGCCGGCGTCGTCATGGGCGCCGCCGTGAGCGGGATGCACTACACGGGCATGGCCGCGCTCCGGGTCCATCTCCACCCCGGCGCCGCCGGAGAGGCCGGGGGCGAGACCGTCGGCTCGATCCTGGTCCCCCTCCTCGTCGGGCCGCTGGCCTTCCTGCTGCTCGCCGGGGTGATCGTGCTGTTCGATCCGCTGGTCGTGGGGGGCGACCCGGGCCGGAACGGCACGACCCGCCCCACCGACGGATCCCCGGGCACCCTCCCGGTCCGGCGCCGGTCCGACTCCGCCACCGCGCCGGCCTTCGACAGCGCCCGCAGGTCCCGCTGCCGCTGACCGGCCGCCGTTGATGCTCCTATTGGTCGTCAAGTCTTTCGAGGGGCCTGAGGCGGGTCGTTGCGCCGTATGGTGGCCGGGTGCGGTACTTGGCGGAAGTGTTCATCCTCGGGTCATTGCGGCGGGGTCACGCGGTTGAGCAGTTCCTTGGGCCGTGGAGTTCGGCCGAGCGTCCCGGCGTGCGCTATGTAGAGGTTCGTCCGGCGAAGGCGTCCTATGAGGTCTATCTCCACGCGGTCGAGGACGTCGGCAGTGAGAGTTTCCTGGACCTGGGCGAGTTCCCGCCGCTCGATCCTGATGAGGAGGCCGACGAGTTCGGCCGGTTCCTGGGCATGGCTGAGGACCCGCTGGCCGCGCTGATCATTGCCGAAGATCGCACTGGAGCCGAGCGGGGGCGGTGGGTCAACGAGAACGTCGTCCAGGACGAGTACCGCGACTTCGTGCGGGCCGGCCGGCCGCCGAAGTTTTCCCCTGAGGGCCTTCAGTGGCCCCGGGGGTCGGACGTTCTCTGAGGACTCATGCTGCTTGGAGCCAGTCCCGGTAGGTGCTGGCCAGGTCGTCGTCCCGGCGGATTCCCCGTTCGAGAGTGGAGATGGTGGCCGGCCAGAGGCCGAAGTGGCTTGCCGCGGTGGTGAGGGTGATGTTCTTGGACTGCCGCAGGGGTCGCAGGTCGGCGATGCCGGGAACGGTGACCGTAGTGGTGAGGCAACGGAACATCTCCCGGGCGATGGCCCGTTTCAGGAGCCGGATGATCTCCTTCTTCGTGCGGCCGGCGGCGGTCTGGCGGACCACGTACTCGCGGGTGCGGGAATCGCTGGACATGCGGACGAGGGCGATTCGGTAGAGGGCGGCGTTGGCTGCCCGGTCACCGCCTCGCGAGAGGCGGTGACGGTTGGTCCGGCCGCTGGAGGCGGGGACCGGCGCGGCTCCGCAGAGGGCTGCGAAGGAGGACTCGGTCCGCATGCGTTCGGGGTTGCCTCCGGCCGTGATCAGCAGTTGGGCAGCAGTGTCGGGGCCGACTCCGTAAGCAGCCCGCAGCCCGGGGTTGTGCGCGGTGACCTCGCTGTCCAGCGCCTTGGTGAGAGCCTCGTGCTCCGCGGCAAGTCCGTTGACGCGTCGGGCGAGGCTCTTCAGCGCGGTGAGGACCGCAATGTGGACCGCGTCTCCGGCCGGTCGCAACCGGGCCAGGGCGTCGGTGCGGGCATTCCCTTTGAGCTGTCCGTATCGGGCGCGGATGTCCTCGGGGGCGGTGATGAGGATGTGGGTGATCTGGTTCAGGGCGGCGGTGCGGGCTTTGACAGCGGAGCGGGCGGTGTTGTGCATGGCCCGTATGCCGGTGACGGTGTCGTCCTTGGGCGCGCTGGAAGCCCGTCCGGACAGTGCGGCTCGCGCGGCGGCGTAAGCATCGATGGGGTCGGACTTGCCGATCCGGCGGCGTTCGGCCCGGTCGGGCCGGTTGACCTCGACGACCCGGTGCCCGCGTGAGCGGGCGGCACGGGTGAATCCGGCACCGTAGGAGGCAGTGCCCTCCACACCGATCGCCCTCACATGGCCATGGGCGTCCAGGAACGCCAGGGCCGCCGCGTATCCGGCGGCCGTGGTGGCGAACTCGGCATCGGCGAGGTGCCCGCCGTTGTCGCTGACAACCGCGACATGCACGGTGTCGGCATGGGAGTCGACCCCGCCGAACACAGCCTGGTCCACAGTCTCCTCTGCGACCTCTGATGTCATGCTGATAGTGCCTTCCCAACCGGAGGTGGGCGCCGGCCGGGTGGCGCAGACAGGACATTGAAGGGGGCTTCTGACCAAGCTCCTATCAGGTCATGTTCCGCCCGGCCGGAGCCATGAGAACAGGTTCCGGCGGCCGGACAGAACAACTTGAGGACAGCCCAGCAGGGCGTCAGTCAGTGGCAGAGCCACGACCACCGGAACCTGAGTATCAGCATCAATGTCAGTGGGGGGTCGTACGGTGGATGCATGCGGCCCGTTTCGAAGATCGAACGTTCGGTGGCGCCTTTCGAGGTCGTCAGTCCCTACCAGCCCAGCGGCGACCAGCCGACGGCCATCGCCGAGCTCGAAAAGCGCATTCGGGCAGGTGAGAAGGATGTCGTCCTGCTCGGCGCGACCGGCACCGGTAAATCGGCGACCACCGCCTGGATGATCGAGAAGCTTCAGCGGCCGACCCTCGTCATGGCGCCCAACAAGACGCTCGCGGCGCAGCTGGCCAACGAGTTCCGCGAGCTGCTCCCGAACAACGCCGTCGAGTACTTCGTCTCGTACTACGACTACTACCAGCCCGAGGCGTACGTCCCGCAGTCGGACACCTACATCGAGAAGGACTCCTCGATCAACGAGGAGGTCGAGCGGCTGCGCCACTCCGCGACGAACTCCCTGCTCACCCGGCGGGACGTCGTCGTGGTCGCCTCCGTCTCCTGCATCTACGGCCTCGGTACCCCGCAGGAGTACGTCGACCGCATGATCCAGCTCAAGGTCGGCGACGAGATCGACCGCGACCAGCTGCTGCGCCGGTTCGTGGAGATCCAGTACACCCGCAACGACCTCGCGTTCACCCGCGGCACCTTCCGGGTGCGCGGCGACACGATCGAGATCTTCCCGGTCTACGAAGAGCTCGCGGTCCGCATCGAGATGTTCGGCGACGAGATCGAGGCGCTCTCCACCCTCCACCCGCTCACCGGCGAGGTGATCAGCGAGGACACCTCGCTGCACGTCTTCCCCGCCACCCACTACGTCGCCGGACCCGAGCGCATGGAGAAGGCGATCACCGGCATCGAGCAGGAGCTGGGGGAGCGGCTGGCCTCCATGGAGAAGCAGGGCAAGATGCTGGAGGCCCAGCGCCTGCGCATGCGCACCACGTACGACATCGAGATGCTCCGCCAGATCGGCACCTGTTCCGGCGTCGAGAACTACTCGATGCACTTCGACGGCCGCTCGCCCGGCACCGCCCCGAACACCCTCCTCGACTACTTCCCCGAGGACTTCCTGCTGGTGCTGGACGAGTCCCACGTCACCGTGCCGCAGATCGGCGCGATGTACGAGGGCGACGCCTCCCGCAAGCGGACCCTCGTCGACCACGGCTTCCGGCTGCCGTCCGCGCTGGACAACCGCCCCCTGAAGTGGGAGGAGTTCCAGGAGCGGATCGGGCAGACCGTCTACCTCTCCGCCACCCCGGGCAACTACGAGCTCTCGCGCGGCGACGGATTCGTGGAGCAGATCATCCGCCCGACCGGACTGGTCGACCCGGAGATCGTCGTCAAGCCCACCGAGGGCCAGATCGACGACCTCGTCCACGAGATCCGTACCCGCACCGAACGCGACGAGCGGGTTCTCGTCACCACCCTCACCAAGAAGATGTCCGAGGACCTCACCGACTACTTCCTCGAACTCGGTATCCAGGTCAGGTACCTCCACAGCGACGTCGACACCCTGCGCCGCATCGAGCTGCTGCGCGAACTGCGGTCCGGCGAGTACGACGTCCTGGTCGGCATCAACCTCCTGCGCGAGGGCCTCGACCTGCCGGAGGTCTCGCTGGTCGCGATCCTCGACGCCGATAAGCAGGGGTTCCTGCGCTCGGCCACCTCGCTCATCCAGACCATCGGACGCGCGGCGCGCAACGTCTCCGGCCAGGTCCACATGTACGCGGACAAGGTCACCCCCGCCATGGCGCAGGCCATCGACGAGACCAACCGGCGCCGCGAGAAGCAGATCGCGTACAACACCGAGCGCGGCATCGACCCGCAGCCGCTCCGCAAGAAGATCAACGACATCGTCGCCTCCATCGCCCGCGAGGAGGTCGACACCGAGCAGCTGCTCGGCACCGGCTACCGGCAGACCAAGGGGGCCAAGGCCCCGGTGCCCACGCTCGGCGGCAAGGCGGCGAGCAAGGCGGGGGAGGCCAAGGCGGACTCCGGCAGGGCCCGCGCCAGGGGTGCGGTGACCAGCGACCGGCCCGCCGAGGAGCTGTCCGGGATCATCGAGGAGATGACCGAGCGGATGCGGGCCGCAGCCGCCGACCTCCAGTTCGAGGTCGCCGCACGCCTGCGCGACGAGGTGGGCGAGCTGAAGAAGGAGCTGCGGCAGATGAAGGAGGCGGGTATCGCCTGACGGACCGGGGGTACGAGCACCGTGACGGCTCCGGCCGGCGTTCTGTGTCGCAAGAACGACTGTGTTGCAAGAACGACACAGAACGCCCCGGATCGGTACCGGTCGGGGGCGGCATGCGTAGGGTCGGGGAAACCCGCAAACACGGACGGTTGCGGAGCACGACGCGGAGCGACGCGGAGAGGGGACAACGCGTGACGGTCAACATGACCAAGGGTCAGGCGATCAGCCTGCAGAAGCAGGACGGGGGAACCCTGACCGCGGTGCGGATGGGGCTCGGCTGGCAGGCGGCACCGCGCCGCGGCTTCTTCGGATCGCGCACCCGCGAGATCGACCTGGACGCCTCGGCGGTCCTGTTCGCCGACAAGCAGCCGGTGGACGTGGTGTTCTTCCGGCACCTCGTCAGCGACGACGGCTCGGTCAAGCACACCGGTGACAACCTCGTCGGCGGTGCCGGATCGGGCGGCGACGACGAGGCGATCCTGGTGGACCTGGCGAGGGTGCCGGTCCACATCGACCAGATCGTCTTCACGGTGAACAGCTTCACCGGACAGACGTTCCAGGAGGTCCAGAACGCCTTCTGCCGCATCGTCGACGAGACCAACGGCCAGGAACTGGCCCGGTACACCCTCGACGGCGGCGGCCAGTACACCGCCCAGATCATGGCGAAGGTGCACCGCGCCGGTGGGGGCTGGCAGATGACCGCCCTCGGCAACCCGGCCAACGGCCGCACCTTCCAGGACCTGATGCCGGCGATCCTGCCGCACCTCTGATCCGACGGTCCCGCCAGGACCCGCCCCGCCGAGCGTGGGACGGGTCGTCCTGGCGGGACCGGACACGAACCCCGGGCCGGACGGCCCACACGACTCCCGGAGGCTTCCGCCGCCGGGAGTCGCGCGTACGCGGGACGTACCCCGGCGCAACGCACTCATCACACGCGCACGGCCGACACGGTCAGGCAGCAAGGGGACAGGGCAGATGACGGCCGAACTCGTCCGGGGGCAGAACCACCCGCTGCCCTCGACCCGTCTGGAGGTCCGGGTGTCGGCGGGCTCGCCCGTCGTGGCCGGGGTCGCCCTCGCCGACGAGCAGGGCACCGTACGGGACGCCGCGTGGGTCGCCCACCCCGGGGCGCCCCGGCTGCCCGGCGTCGAAGTGCCCCGGCAGGCCGCCTCCGAACACCGGCTCGACCTCGACCTCGACGCCCTGCCCGGCGAGGTGCACCGCGTCACCGTGCTGCTGGCCCTTCCCCGGACGACCGGCGCCCCCACGGGCTTCGGTGCGGTCGCCGCCCCCTTCGTGTCCGTCAGCGGGCCCGGAGACACCGGGATCGCCGACTTCACCCTCACCGGGCTGGACATGGAGACCGCCGTCGGCGCCCTGGAGTTCTACCGCCGCTCCGGCGCCTGGAAGGTACGGGCCGTCGGCCAGGGCTACTCCTCCGGGCTCGCGGGCATGCTCGCCGACCAGGGGCTGAGCGGGGCGGGCGAGCTGGCCGCCTCGATCCTGGAGACGGCGACAGGATCCCTCGTACCCGCCCAGCCGGGACCCGTCCAGCCGGGACCCGTCCAGCCGGGACCCGCCCCGTCGGGAACGGCCCAGCCGGGACCCGCCGCGTCGGGGCCGGCCGCGGCGGACGCGACGGTGGTCCCGCCCGGGGGTCGGATCGACTACGCGCACCCGAGGCGCCGGACCGCCCCTCCCGCTCCGCCCACCCCTCAGGCCCCGCCCACCCCTCCCGCCCCGCCCACCGCACAGCCCGCCGCCCCGTCCGGGCCCCCCGCGCCGGTGGCCGGGGACGCCGCCGGCCACTCCATGGACGAGCGGCTCTACAACCAGGTCTGGGGCATGTTCGAGGATCTGGCCCGCAGCGTCGCCGCCTACCGGGGTGCCGTCGACTTCGCGGAGGCGCGGCTGGAGGAAGAGCTCGACCGCACCCTGTCCGACCCGCGCAACCGCATCGGCGCGGCGGGTGACACCGCGCGCGAGGCGGCCAGGGCGAAACGTGACGAGCTGGTCGGTCGCGCCCGGGAGGTGCTCGACCGGGACCTCGCCCAGCTGGCGGCCGAGTCCGAGGTGGTGGAGCCCGCGCTCCCCGCCCCCTGCGCCGACTGGGACCAGCCGGCCTGGCACGCCCCCCGGACGCCGTCCGGGGAGCCCTGGGCCCTGCGGCTCGGTGACGTGCGCCTGCCCGAACGCCCGGAGCTGCGCATCCCCCTGCTCGTACGGCTTCCGCTGGAGCGGGGCCTGTGGATCGACTCGGGGCGCGGCGACACCGGCGCCGACCTGCTGCTGGACGGTACGGACCTCAAGCGCCTCGCGCTGGAAAGCGCCGTCGCCCACGCCGTACGGCTGCTCGCCGCGTATCCGGCGGGAGAGATGTCCCTCCAGGCCATCGACCCGGCGGGTACCGGAGCCGCCGCCCTCGCGCCGCTGATCCGTGCCGGGGTGCTCGCCGGGCCGCCGGCCGCGGGGGCCGCGGGGGTCGACGCCGTGCTCGACCGGCTCACCCGACGCGTCGACCTGGTCCAGATGGCCGTCCGGGCGGGCGCCGCCGACGCGCTGCCGCCGGATCTCGACCCGGCCGGACAACTGCTCCTCGTCAACGACTTCCCCCACGGCTTCGACGACCGCGCGGTCACCCGGCTGCGCTACCTCGCCGAGGAGGGTCCCTCGGTCGGGGTGCATCTGCTGCTGGTCGCGGACCAGGAGGAGGCGTCCGCGTACGGGCCGCTCCTCACGCCGTTCTGGCGGGGGCTCCTCCGGCTCACCCCGCTCGCCGGCGACCACCTCGCCGATCCCTGGGTCCGGCACGTGTGGACGTACGAACCGCCTCGGGTGCCGCAGGGCAGCCGGGTGCTGGAAGAGGTGCTCGCGGCCGTGGCCGAGGCGCGGCGGGCCCGGGGGCGCTGACGCCGGGCACCGGCGGGCGGGCGCCGGTGCCCGGGGGGACCGCGGTGCACGGGGGACTGCGGGGTCCGGTCGCCGGAAAGGGCGCGGCTCTAACGCAGCAGGACGACCCGGACCAGGGACTTTTGATTCTTCTTTGCCATCCTCTTTACCTTTTCTTGGGTGTGCCTGTACCGTTTCTTGGACGGAGGGGAGTATTCCCACACGTGGCGTTCCCGTCAGTACGGACTGTGACCGGTCCCGGGGCGCCGGCCCGGCGTACATCCCGTACGCCCGGGTGGAAGAGACCTCCGGCAGCGACGACGCTGATCAGTAGCCGTAGCGAACTGCCGGAGGCGCAGTGGACGTTTCATGGACCCTCTGGGCGCTGACCATTCTCGGTCTGGCAGCCCTCATCTCCGTCGACTTCTTCATCGGGCGCAAGCCCCATGACGTGTCGACCAAGGAAGCCGGAATCTGGACGGTCGTCTGGATCGCTCTGGCGGCACTCTTCGGCCTGGGCCTGCTGGTCTTCGGCGACAGCCAGGCATCCGGCGAGTTCTTCGCCGGCTACATCACCGAGAAGTCGCTGAGCGTCGACAACCTCTTCGTCTTCGTCCTGATCATGGCCAAGTTCTCGGTGCCCTCCCAGCTCCAGCAGCGGGTGCTGCTGGTCGGTGTGCTCATCGCGCTGGTGCTCCGGGCAATCTTCATCGCGGCCGGCGCGGCCGTCATCGCCAACTTCTCCTGGGTCTTCTACATCTTCGGCGCGTTCCTGATCTACACGGCCTGGAAACTGATCCAGGAGGCGCGGACCGACGAGGACGAGGAGGAGTTCGAGGAGAACCGGCTCCTCAAGTCCATCGAGCACCGCTTCGGCGTCGCCGACCGGTACCACGGCACCAAGCTCTTCATCCGGAACAACGGCAAGCGCGTCATGACCCCGCTGATGGTCGTCATGCTCGCGATCGGCACCACCGACGTGCTGTTCGCCCTCGACTCCATCCCGGCGATCTTCGGCCTGACGCAGGACCCGTACATCGTCTTCACGGCCAACGCCTTCGCGCTGATGGGGCTGCGCCAGCTGTACTTCCTCATCGGCGGTCTGCTGAAGAAGCTGGTCCACCTCAGCTACGGACTCTCGGTGATCCTCGGCTTCATCGGCGTCAAGCTGGTGCTGCACGCGCTGCACGAGTCGGGTGTGCACGTCCCGGAGATCTCGATCCCGTTCTCCCTCTCCGTCATCTGCGGGGTGCTGGTGATCACCACCATCACCAGCCTGATCGCCGGCCGGAGGCAGGCGGCTGCCGCCGAGGCCGCCGGTTCGGGCCCGGGGTCCGGGTCCGATGCCGCCTCCGAGTCCCGCAAGGGCAGCAGCAGCGTCGGCGGCTGAGCCGGACACCGCCCGGGCCTCCACGACCCGCCGGACAACGACGAAGGGCGCCCCGGTACCGATCCCGGTACCGGGGCGCCCTTCGTCGTCCGTGCCGGGTGTACCCGCCTCACCAGCCCCGGGCGCGCCACTCCGGGAGCTGCCCGCGCTCGTCGCCGAGCGTGGTGTCGTGGCCGTGGCCCGGGTAGACCCAGGTCTCGTCGGGGAGCTGGTCGAAGAGCTTGGTCTCCACGTCGTGGAGCAGGCTCGCGAAGGCCTCCGGGTCCTTGCGGGTGTTGCCGATGCCACCGGGGAAGAGGCAGTCGCCGGTGAAGAGGTGCGGAGCCCCGTGCGGGTCGTCGTAGACCAGGGCGATGGAGCCAGGGGTGTGGCCGACCAGGTGGCGGGCGGTCAGGACGACCTCGCCTACCTGGAGGGTTTCCCCGTCCTCCACGAGTACGTCGGTCGCGACCGGAATGCCCTCGGCGTCGTACCGCCCGGCGTAGGTGACGGCGCCGGTGGCGGCCACCACCTCGGCCAGCGCCTGCCAGTGGTCGCCGTGCTGGTGTGTGGTGACGACGGAGGCGATGCCGTCCTCGCCGACGAGCCGCAGCAGGGTGTCCGCCTCGTTGGCGGCGTCGATGAGCAGCTGCTCGCCGGTGGCCCGGCAGCGCAGCAGGTAGGCGTTGTTGTTCATCGGGCCGACCGCGACCTTGGAGATCATCAGGTCGGTCAGCTCGTGCACGTCCGCGGGTCCGCCGACCCGCACCGCTCCGCTGTAGGTCATGGGCGGCAGCCTATAGCGGCGGCAGTACGGGGAGGGGGCCGCCCTCCACGGTCAGCGCCGAGCCGTCGCGGCGGCCCGAGAGCCAGCCCAGCAGCTCCGCGGCCGGGCCGCCGACCCCGGTGACCGGGCCCTCCTTGCCGCCGCCCGTGGTCCACACGCGGCCGTCCTCGGTCCGGATGCCGGTGGATACCACCTGCGGGTGGCGCCCGAAGCGCTCCGCCAGGAAGTCGATCTCCCGGACCACGAAATCCGCCGGCAGGTGCTCCAGCTCGTACCCGGTGCCGAGGTCCACGTGATGCAGCTCGACCTCGGCCCAGCGGCGGAAAGGCACCCGGTCCGCCGAGTCCGTCACACCGTTCCGCAGCTCCACCGTGCGTGACCAGTCGGCCGGGGCGGCGGCCTCGGCGAAGAACCGCTCGCCGCTCGCGCGCAGGTCGGCCAGGTGCTCGGCGAGCGGGCGGGGTGCGCCGGCCGCGATGTCGAGGTCCCGGATTTCGCCGCTCGCGTACATCGGGCGTCCGCGGAGAACATTTCGGAGCGCGTCGGCGTTACGTGACAGGTGGGCCAGTACATGGCCCCGGCTCCAGCCTGGCAGCCGGGACGATTGCTGTACGGCGGATTCGTTCCACGAGCCCGCGGCGGTGAGCAGCCGTTCCGTCGCTTCGCGTAAAGACGCCAGGTCGCGCACGTGATCGCTCATGGAACCGAGCGTAGCCCCGCCACTCGTTCGGGTGAAGGAGGTCATGACCGGCCAGAAATCGAATGTGCGTGCTATACGCTCGAAGCCGCAAGCTTTCAACACCGCTGTGGCGCCCCCCATACCCTGGAACAGGGGGCTCAGTTCCCCTCGTTTCTCTCAAGAAAGGTGCGGACCGGCGTGGACCGTCTCATCGTCCGTGGCGCGCGCGAGCACAACCTCAAGAACGTCTCGCTCGACCTCCCCCGTGACTCCCTCATCGTCTTCACCGGGCTGTCCGGGTCGGGCAAGTCCTCCCTCGCGTTCGACACGATCTTCGCCGAGGGCCAGCGGCGCTACGTCGAGTCGCTCTCCTCGTACGCCCGGCAGTTCCTCGGTCAGATGGACAAGCCGGACGTCGATTTCATCGAGGGTCTCTCGCCCGCCGTCTCCATCGACCAGAAGTCGACCTCGCGCAACCCGCGCTCGACGGTCGGCACCATCACGGAGGTCTACGACTACCTCCGCCTGCTCTTCGCCCGCATCGGCAAGCCGCACTGTCCCGAATGCCGGCGGCCGATCTCGCGCCAGTCGCCGCAGGCCATCGTGGACAAGGTCCTCGGCCTGCCCGAGGGAAGCCGCTTCCAGGTGCTCTCCCCGCTGGTCCGCGAGCGCAAGGGCGAGTTCGTCGACCTCTTCGCCGACCTCCAGACCAAGGGGTACAGCCGCGCCCGGGTCGACGGCGCCACCATCCAGCTCTCCGAGCCCCCCACGCTGAAGAAGCAGGAGAAGCACACCATCGAGGTGGTCATCGACCGCCTCACGGTGAAGGACAGCGCCAAGCGCCGGCTGACCGACTCGGTGGAGACGGCCCTCGGCCTCTCCGGCGGCATGGTCGTGCTCGACTTCGTGGACCTCCCCGAGGACGACCCCGAGCGCGAGCGGATGTTCTCCGAACACCTTTACTGCCCGTACGACGACCTCTCCTTCGAGGAGCTGGAGCCCCGCTCCTTCTCCTTCAACTCGCCCTTCGGCGCCTGCCCCGACTGCACCGGCATCGGCACCCGCATGGAGGTCGACGCCGAGCTGGTCGTCCCGGACGAGGAGAAGTCCCTCGACGAGGGGGCCATCCACCCCTGGTCGCACGGCCACACCAAGGAGTACTTCGGCCGTCTGATCGGCGCCCTCGCCGAAGCCCTCGGCTTCCGTACGGACATCCCCTGGGCCGGGCTGCCGCAGCGCGCCAAGAAGGCCCTGCTCTACGGCCACAAGATCAAGACCGAGGTGCGCTACCGCAACCGCTACGGCCGTGAGCGCGCCTACACCACCCCCTCGTTCGAAGGCGCCGTCCAGTTCGTCAAGCGGCGGCACTCCGAGGCCGAGAGCGACTCCAGCCGGGAGCGCTTCGAGGGGTACATGCGCGAGGTGCCCTGTCCGACCTGTGAGGGAACCCGCCTCAAGCCGATCGTCCTCGCGGTCACGGTGATGGAGAAGTCCATCGCCGAGGTCGCCGCCATGTCGATCAGCGACTGCGCGGAGTTCCTCGGCCGGCTGAAGCTCAACGCCCGGGACAAGAAGATCGCCGAGCGGGTCCTCAAGGAGGTCAACGAGCGGCTGAGGTTCCTCGTCGACGTGGGCCTCGACTACCTCTCGCTCAACCGCGCGGCCGGCACCCTGTCCGGTGGCGAGGCCCAGCGCATCCGCCTCGCCACCCAGATCGGCTCCGGCCTCGTCGGCGTGCTGTACGTGCTGGACGAGCCGTCCATCGGCCTGCACCAGCGCGACAACCACCGGCTGATCGAAACCCTGGTCAGGCTCCGCGACATGGGCAACACGCTCATCGTCGTGGAGCACGACGAGGACACGATCAAGATCGCGGACTGGGTCGTGGACATCGGCCCCGGCGCCGGGGAGCACGGCGGCAAGGTGGTCCACTCCGGATCGCTGAAGGAGCTGCTGGCCAACAAGGAGTCGATCACCGGCCAGTACCTCGTGGGCAAGCGGAAGATCACCGTCCCCGAGGTCCGCCGCCCCGTGGACCGGAGCCGCCTGCTCACCGTCCACGGTGCCCGGGAGAACAACCTCCAGGACATCGACGTCTCCTTCCCGCTGGGCGTCCTCACGGCCGTCACCGGGGTCTCGGGGTCCGGTAAGTCCACCCTGGTCAACGACATCCTCTACACCCACCTCGCCCGGGAACTCAACGGCGCCAAGTCGGTCCCGGGCCGGCACACCCGGGTGGACGGGGACGACCTGGTCGACAAGGTCGTCCACGTCGACCAGTCGCCGATCGGCCGGACCCCCCGGTCCAACCCGGCGACCTACACCGGAGTCTTCGACCACGTCCGCAAGCTCTTCGCGGAGACGATGGAGGCGAAGGTGCGCGGCTATCTGCCGGGCCGCTTCTCCTTCAACGTGAAGGGCGGGCGCTGCGAGAACTGCTCCGGCGACGGCACCATCAAGATCGAGATGAACTTCCTGCCGGACGTGTACGTCCCCTGCGAGGTCTGCCACGGCGCCCGGTACAACCGGGAGACCCTGGAGGTCCACTACAAGGGCAAGTCCATCGCCGAGGTGCTGGACATGCCGATCGAGGAGGGCCTGGAGTTCTTCGAGGCCGTTCCGACCATCGCCCGGCACCTGCGCACCCTCAACGAGGTCGGCCTCGGATACGTCCGGCTCGGACAGTCCGCACCGACGCTCTCCGGCGGTGAGGCGCAGCGCGTGAAGCTGGCGAGCGAGCTCCAGAAGCGCTCCACCGGCCGCACGGTCTACGTCCTGGACGAGCCCACCACCGGTCTGCACTTCGAGGACATCAGCAAGCTGATCAAGGTCCTCTCCGGACTGGTCGACAAGGGCAACTCCGTCGTCGTCATCGAGCACAACCTCGATGTGATCAAGACGGCGGACTGGGTCATCGACATGGGTCCCGAGGGCGGCAACGGAGGCGGCCTGGTCGTCGCCGAGGGCACCCCGGAAGAGGTGGCGGCCGTGCCCGCCAGCCACACCGGGAAGTTCCTCCAGGACGTCCTGGACACCGACCGGGTCAACGAGGCGGCCGTGCCCTCCGCGCGCAAGCCGGTGCGCAGGACCGCCGCGAAGAAGACCGTCGCCGCCAAGGCCGCTCCCGCCCGGCGGACGGCCACCGCCGCCACGGCGAAGCAGCCGGCCGCGAAGAAGCCCGCGGCCAAGAAGGCGACCCGCGCCCGCAAGGCCTGACGCGCCCCGGTACGGCCCGCCGAGGTGCCCCTTCCCGCCCGGGAGGAGGCGCCCCGGCGGGCCGTACCGCGTCCTGCCCGGACCCGACGTGCCCGCACACCGGGCCTGCCGGGCCTGCCGGACGTCCGTGCCCCGGAACCCCGTGCCCCGGACCCCGGCGCCGGGGTCCCGATCTCCGCCGGTATCGTCGGTTCTGTCGTCGCGCGCCCCGGCCGAGCGCCCCGTCGCCCCACCGGCCCGCGACGCCCGTACCGCCCTGCGCACCCCGTGTGCGTCTCCCTGTACACCCCGTACCACCGACCCCCGTGGAGACCGCGATGTCCGGCTTGCCCGCCACCCGCCGCACCGTGCTGAGGGGTGCCGCGCTCGCCGGTGCCGCCGGGCTGGGAGCGGCCGCCTGCTCCACCGAGTCCAAGCTCGGCCACGCCCAGAACCCGACCCCGACCGCCCCGGTGGACCTCGGCGCGTCGGACGCGGTCCCGGTCGGCGGGTCCAAGCTCTACAGCGAGCAGCGCCTCGTGGTGACCTGCCCGTCGAAGGGCCAGTACAAGGCGTTCAGCGCCCAGTGCACCCACGCGGGCTGCCTGCTGTACAAGGTCGAGGACAACGAGGGCCACTGCCCCTGCCACGGCAGCGTCTTCGACACCACGACCGGCGAGGTCATCCATGGCCCGGCCACCGTGCCGCTGCCCGCCGTCCCGGTCAGCGCGGAGGGTGGCCGGCTCGTCGCCGGACCCGGCGCCTGACCGGACACCCGCCACCCCCGCGGGGCGGCTCCCCCGGAGGGTGCGGCCGGGGACGCCCCGGGACGGACGGCACAGTGCGGAGGGCACCCCTGGGTGTCACCGGCCGGAAGTAGGGTGTGAGACATGGCAGACCCCTCCAGCTACCGCCCCAAGCCGGGACAGATCCCCGACTCCCCGGGGGTCTACAAGTTCCGCGACGAGCACCGCCGGGTGATTTACGTCGGCAAGGCGAAGAACCTCCGCCAGCGCCTCGCCAACTACTTCCAGGACCTGGCCGGCCTCCACCCGCGTACCCGCACCATGGTGACCACGGCCGCGTCCGTGGAGTGGACGGTCGTCTCCACCGAGGTCGAGGCGCTGCAGCTGGAGTACACCTGGATCAAGGAGTTCGACCCGCGGTTCAACGTCAAGTACCGCGACGACAAGAGCTACCCGTACCTCGCGGTCACCCTCAATGAGGAGTTCCCCCGCGTCCAGGTCATGCGCGGCGCCAAGAAGAAGGGCGTGCGCTACTTCGGCCCGTACGGCCACGCCTGGGCGATCCGCGAGACCGTCGACCTGATGCTCCGCGTCTTCCCCGTACGCACCTGCTCCGCCGGGGTACTCAAGAACGCCGCCCGCACCGGACGCCCCTGCCTGCTGGGCTACATCGGCAAGTGCTCCGCCCCCTGCGTCGGCCGCGTCAGCCCCCAGGAACACCGTGAACTCGCCGAGGAGTTCTGCGACTTCATGGCCGGCCGCACCGGTGCCTACCTGCGCCGCCTGGAGAAGGAGATGATGCTCGCCGCGGAGGACATGGAGTACGAGCGCGCCGCCCGGCTCCGGGACGACATCGAGGCACTCCGCCGGGCCATGGAGAAGAGCGCGGTCGTGCTCGCCGACGCCACCGACGCGGACCTCATCGCCGTCGCGGAGGACGAGCTGGAGGCCGCCGTCCAGATCTTCCACGTGCGCGGTGGCCGGGTACGCGGCCAGCGCGGCTGGGTCACCGACAAGGTGGAGGCGGTCGACACCTCCGGCCTGGTCGAGCACGCCCTCCAGCAGCTCTACGGCGAGGAGACCGGCGAATCCGTACCCAAGGAGGTCCTCGTGCCCGCGCTGCCCGAGGACCCCGACGCCGTTTCCGAATGGCTCGCGCACCGCCGGGGCTCCCAGGTCAGCCTGCGCATCCCGCAGCGCGGCGACAAGAAGGACCTGATGGCGACGGTCCAGCGCAACGCCCAGCAGGCGCTCGGACTGCACAAGACCAAGCGCGCCTCCGACCTGACCACCCGCTCCCGGGCCCTGGAGGAGATCGCCGAGGCGCTCGGCCTCGACACCGCCCCGCTGCGCATCGAGTGCTACGACATCTCCCATCTCCAGGGCGACGACGTCGTCGCGTCGATGGTCGTCTTCGAGGACGGGCTGGCCCGCAAGAGCGAGTACCGCCGCTTCCAGATCAAGGGGTTCGAGGGCCAGGACGACGTCCGGTCGATGCACGAGGTGATCGGCCGCAGGTTCCGCCGCTACCTCCAGGAGAAGGAGCGCCTGGGGGAGTGGGAGGAGACGCCCGCGGCGGACACCTCCGCAGCCGACGTCTCCGCGGCCGACTCCTCCGCAACAGGTCTCCCCGCAACAGGTCTCCCCGCAACAGGTCTCCCCGCAACAGGTCTCCCCGCAACAGGTCTCCCTGGGACCGATGCCTCCGGGACCGACGCCTCCGGGACCGACGCCTCCGAGTCCGGCTCCCCCGAGGAGACCGCCCCCGAGGGCAACGAGCCGCGCGAGGACGACGGCCGTCCCAAACGGTTCGCCTACCCGCCGCAGCTCGTCGTGGTCGACGGCGGGCAGCCCCAGGTGGCCGCCGCGAAGCGTGCCCTGGACGAGCTGGGCATCGACGACATCGCCGTCTGCGGACTCGCCAAGCGCCTTGAAGAGGTCTGGCTGCCCGACGACGACGATCCCGTCGTGCTGCCCCGCTCCAGCGAGGGCCTCTACCTCCTCCAGCGCGTCCGCGACGAGGCCCACCGCTTCGCCATCACCTACCAGCGGGCCAAACGCGCCAAGCGGGTCCGCAGCAGCCCTCTGGACGGCGTCCCCGGCCTCGGCGAGAGCCGGAAACTCGCGCTGCTCAAGCATTTCGGCTCCGTCAAGAAGCTGCGGCAGGCGACAATCGACGAGATCTGTGAGGTCCAGGGGATAGGCCGCAGGACCGCGGAGTCGGTGGCCGCGGCCCTCGCCACGGCCGCCCCGGCCGCACCCGCCGTGAACACGGCCACAGGAGAGATCATCGACGAAAACGACGGGGGTACGCCATGACCGACCATGAGCACCGCCACGCAGAACCCACGCAGCCGGACCCGGACCGAACCAACGGAGCACACGTGAGCACGGGCACCACCAACGAGACGGGCGACGCCGTCCCGACGGCCATCCCCGAACTGGTGATCATCTCGGGGATGTCCGGCGCCGGCCGGTCCACCGCCGCGAAGTGTCTGGAGGACCTCGGCTGGTTCGTCGTCGACAACCTCCCGCCCGCCCTGATCCCGACCATGGTCGAGCTCGGCGCGCGTTCCCAGGGCAACGTGGCCCGGATCGCCGTCGTCGTCGACGTACGCGGACGCCGTTTCTTCGACAACCTCCGGGAGTCCCTGGCGGACCTGGAGACCAAGCACGTCACCCGCCGGATCGTCTTCCTGGAGTCCTCGGACGACGCCCTGGTCCGCCGCTTCGAGTCCGTCCGCCGACCCCACCCCCTCCAGGGCGACGGCCGGATCGTCGACGGCATCGCGGCCGAGCGCGACCTGCTGCGCGAGCTGCGCGGCGACGCCGACCTGGTCATCGACACCTCCAGCCTCAACGTCCACGAGCTGCGGGCCAAGATGGACGCCCAGTTCGCCGGCGACCAGGAGCCGGAGCTGCGCGCCACGGTGATGTCGTTCGGCTACAAGTACGGTCTGCCGGTCGACGCCGACCTCGTGGTGGACTGCCGCTTCCTGCCGAACCCGCACTGGGTGCCCGAGCTGCGCCCCTTCACCGGCCTCAACGAGGAGGTGTCCGCGTACGTCTTCGACCAGCCGGGCGCCAAGGAGTTCCTCAACCAGTACACCGAGCTGCTCCAGCTCGTCGCCGCCGGATACCGCCGCGAGGGCAAGCGCTACGTGACCATCGCGGTCGGCTGCACGGGCGGCAAGCACCGCTCCGTCGCGATGTCGGAGAAACTCTCCGCCCGCCTCGCCGCCGAAGGCATCGAGACCGTCCTCGTCCACCGGGACATGGGGCGCGAGTGACCAGCGTCAACCTGCGGCTGCGGAGGCTGAGCCGGGCGGGCTCGCTCCGCTCCGGCCGCCGGCGCGGCGGACCGCCCAAGGTCGTCGCCCTCGGCGGCGGCCACGGGCTGTCGGCCTCGCTCGCCGCCCTGCGCCGCATCACCGGTGACCTGACCGCCGTCGTCACCGTCGCCGACGACGGCGGTTCCAGTGGCCGGCTCCGCGACGAGTTCGGCGTGCTCCCGCCCGGCGACCTGCGCAAGGCCCTCGCGGCCCTCTGCGGGGACGACGACTGGGGACAGACCTGGGCCAGGGTCACCCAGCACCGCTTCGAGTCCCGGGGCGACCTGCACGGCCACGCGGTGGGCAATCTGCTGATCGTGGCGCTCTGGGAGCAGCTCGGCGACCACGTGCAGGCGCTCGACCTGGTCGGCACGCTGCTCGGCGCGCACGGCCGGGTGCTGCCCATGTCCGCCGTACCGCTGGAGCTCCAGGCACAGGTCAGGGGGCACGAGCCGGAGCGGCCCGACGAGATCGTGACCGTACGCGGCCAGGCGACGGTGGCGCTCACCCCGGGCGAGGTGCAGTCCGTGCAGGTGGTCCCGCACGCCCCTCCGGCCGTCCCGGAGGCCGTCGAGGCCGTTCTGGACGCGGACTGGGTGGTGCTCGGGCCGGGCTCCTGGTTCTCCTCCGTCATCCCCCATCTGCTCGTCCCCGATCTGCTCGACGCGCTGGTCGCGACGAAGGCCCGGAAGGTGCTTTCGCTGAACCTCGCGCCGCAACCCGGCGAAACAGATGGCTTCTCCCCGCAGCGTCATTTGGAGGTTTTGGGGCGACACGCCCCTAAACTCGCCTTGGACGTGGTGTTGGCCGATGAGGCCGCCGTGCCTGACCGCGAGTCCCTCGCCGATGCCGCGAAGCGGCTCGGCGCCGCGGTGGAGCTGGCGCCGGTGGCCTCGCCAGACGGCGTTCCGATTCATGATCCGGAGCTGCTGGCCGCCGCGTACGACCGTATTTTTCGGATGCATGGAAGGATCGGCCCATGGCGATGACGCCAGCGGTGAAGGACGAAATCTCTCGGCTTCCCGTCACCCGGACCTGCTGCAGGAAGGCGGAGGTCTCCGCGATCCTCCGCTTCGCGGGCGGGCTGCACCTGGTGAGCGGCCGGATCGTGATCGAGGCGGAGCTGGACACCGCGATGGCGGCCCGCCGGCTCAAGCGCGACATCCTGGAGATCTTCGGGCACGCCTCGGAGCTGATCGTGATGGCCCCCGGCGGGCTGCGGCGCGGCTCCCGGTACGTCGTACGCGTGGTGGCGGGCGGTGACCAGCTGGCGCGCCAGACCGGTCTCGTGGACGGCCGCGGCCGTCCCATCCGCGGGCTGCCCCCGCAGGTGGTCTCGGGGGCCACCTGCGACGCCGAGGCGGCCTGGCGCGGGGCCTTCCTGGCGCACGGCTCGCTCACCGAGCCGGGCAGGTCCTCCTCGCTGGAGGTCACCTGCCCCGGTCCCGAGGCGGCGCTCGCGCTGGTCGGGGCCGCGCGCCGGCTCTCCATCGCCGCCAAGGCCCGCGAGGTCCGCGGGGTCGACCGCGTGGTGGTCCGCGACGGCGACGCGATCGGCGCCCTGCTGACCCGCCTCGGCGCCCACGAGTCCGTGCTGGCCTGGGAGGAGCGCCGGATGCGGCGCGAGGTCCGGGCGACAGCCAACCGGCTCGCCAACTTCGACGACGCCAACCTCCGCCGCTCCGCCCGCGCCGCCGTGGCCGCCGGTGCCCGCGTGGGCCGCGCCCTGGAGATCCTGGGCGAGGAGGTCCCCGAACACCTCGCCGCCGCCGGACGGCTGCGCATGGAGCACAAGCAGGCATCGCTGGAGGAGCTGGGCGCGCTCGCCGACCCGCCGCTGACCAAGGACGCCGTCGCCGGGCGCATCCGCCGGCTGCTGGCGATGGCCGACAAGCGCGCGCAGGACCTCGGCATCCCGGGTACCGAGTCCACCCTCAGCGAGGAGATGGCGGACGGTCTGGTCGGCTGAGACCGGTCCGACGGGCCGTCCCGGGCCCGCACCGTCGTATACGGCCGCCGCCGGCGTTCCCTTCACGGAGACGCCGGCGGCGGCTGTTCCGCCGTCCGGGGAAGGGTCCCGCGAGGGCGCGCGGGGTGTCGGCCGGGTCCGGCACTCCACCGGCAATCCCGCCCTGATCGTCCGTGTGTGTACGGGCGTTGGGCACATTTCCGGTCGTCGCGGGACAGGGGGCGGTTTTTTGGTCCGAACGGTGGCCGGTGGGCACCCGGCGGACGGGAGCCGCATGTTCCTACTGGTCAGTAGGGCGTATCGGGGTGCGTAGGGGGCCTCTCGATGTCACCCGCGGGCCACATGAGAGGTAGGGTCGGAACCGGTCGGGGACATCCCATACATCTCGCCGTGGCGTCGAAACCCGGCGTACCTAACGAGGAGATCGGTTCGTGACGATCCGCGTAGGCATCAACGGCTTTGGCCGCATCGGTCGTAACTACTTCCGCGCGCTGCTGGAGCAGGGTGCGGACATCGAGATCGTGGCTGTCAACGACCTGGGTGACACCGCGACCACGGCTCACCTCCTGAAGTACGACACCATTCTGGGTCGTCTCAAGGCAGAGGTCAGCCACACCGCCGACACCATCACCGTCGACGGCCACACCATCAAGGTGCTCTCCGAGCGCAACCCGGCCGACATCCCCTGGGGTCAGCTGGGCGTCGACATCGTCATCGAGTCGACCGGTATCTTCACCAAGAAGGCCGACGCCGAGAAGCACATCGCCGGTGGCGCCAAGAAGGTCCTCATCTCGGCTCCGGCCAAGGACGAGGACATCACCATCGTGATGGGCGTCAACCAGGACAAGTACGACGCGGCCAACCACCACGTCATCTCCAACGCCTCCTGCACCACCAACTGTGTGGCGCCGATGGCCAAGGTTCTCGACGAGAACTTCGGCATCGTCAAGGGCCTGATGACGACGGTCCACGCGTACACGAACGACCAGCGCATCCTGGACTTCCCGCACTCGGACCTGCGCCGCGCCCGCGCCGCCGCCGAGAACATCATCCCGACCACGACGGGTGCCGCCAAGGCCACCGCCCTGGTTCTGCCCCAGCTCAAGGGCAAGCTCGACGGCATCGCGATGCGCGTCCCGGTCCCGACCGGTTCCGCCACCGACCTGGTCGTCGAGCTGCAGCGCGAGGTCACCAAGGACGAGGTCAACGCCGCGTTCAAGAAGGCCGCCGACGACGGCGACCTGAAGGGCTACCTGGCGTACACCGAGGACCCGATCGTCTCCTCGGACATCGTCAGCGACCCGGCGTCCTGCACCTTCGACTCCTCCCTGACGATGGTTCAGGAAGGCAAGACGGTGAAGATCCTCGGCTGGTACGACAACGAGTGGGGCTACTCCAACCGCCTCGTCGACCTGACCGTCTTCGTCGGCGGCCAGCTCTGATCCTCGGATCGGCAGGCATCTCGATGTAGTGAGGGGCTCGGACGGCGCGACGCAGCGCCGTCCGAGCCTTCTCGCGTGCTCATCCGTCCTTTCCAAGGAGTCCTGGAACAGATGAAGACGATCGACGAACTTCTCGCCGAAGGGGTCGCCGGCAAGCGGGTATTCGTCCGCGCCGACCTCAACGTGCCGCTCGACGGCACCACCATCACCGACGACGGCCGCATCCGCGCCGTCCAGCCGACCGTCGCCAAGCTCGCCGAGGCCGGCGCGCGGGTCATCGTCGCCTCGCACCTCGGCCGCCCGAAGGGCGCCCCGGACCCGGCGTTCTCGCTGGCCCCCGCCGCCGCCCGGCTCGGTGAACTGCTCGGCACCGAGGTCGCGTTCGCCACCGACACCGTGGGCGAGTCCGCCACGGCCACGGTCGCCGCCCTCACCGACGGCCAGGTCGCCGTCGTCGAGAACCTCCGCTTCAACGCCGGTGAGACGTCCAAGGACGACGCCGAGCGCGGCGCCTTCGCCGACCAGCTCGCCACCCTCGCCGACGTGTACGTGGGCGACGGCTTCGGCGCGGTGCACCGCAAGCACGCCTCGGTCTTCGACCTCCCGGCCCGGCTGCCGCACTTCGCCGGCTACCTCATCGCCACCGAGGTCGGCGTCCTGAAGAAGCTCACCAGCGACGTCAAGCGCCCCTACGCCGTGGTCCTCGGCGGCGCCAAGGTCTCCGACAAGCTCGGCGTCATCGACCACCTGCTGGAGAAGGCCGACCGCATCCTGATCGGCGGCGGCATGGCGTACACCTTCCTCAAGGCCCAGGGCCACGAGGTCGGCATCTCGCTGCTCCAGGAGGACCAGGTCCCCAAGGTGCAGGAGTACCTCAAGCGCGCCGACGAGCGCGGCGTGGAGTTCGTGCTCCCCGTCGACGTCCTCGTCTCCTCCGAGTTCCCGGACCTCAAGACGAAGGCCCCGGCCAACCCCACCGTCGTCGCCTCCGACGCGATCCCGGCGGACCAGGAGGGGCTGGACATCGGCCCCGAGACGCGCAAGCTGTACGCGGCGAAGCTCGCCGACGCGGCCACCGTCTTCTGGAACGGCCCGATGGGCGTCTTCGAGCACCCCGACTACGCCGAGGGCACCCGCGCGGTCGCCCAGGCGCTCGTCGACTCCCCGGCCTTCAGCGTCGTCGGGGGTGGCGACTCCGCCGCCGCCGTCCGCATCCTGGGCTTCGACGAGAACGCCTTCGGCCACATCTCGACCGGTGGCGGCGCCAGCCTCGAATACCTCGAGGGCAAGTCGCTCCCCGGCCTTGCCGCATTGGAGAACTGAGCCAGATGAGCACCCGTACCCCGCTGATGGCGGGCAACTGGAAGATGAACCTCAACCACCTCGAGGCCATCGCCCACGTCCAGAAGCTCGCCTTCGCGCTGGCCGACAAGGACTACGACGCGGTCGAGGTCGCCGTCCTGCCGCCCTTCACCGACCTGCGCTCCGTGCAGACCCTGGTGGACGGCGACAAGCTGAAGATCAAGTACGGCGCCCAGGACATCTCGGCGCAGGACTCCGGTGCGTACACCGGCGAGATCTCCGGCTCCATGCTCGCCAAGCTGAAGTGCGCGTACGTGGCCGTCGGCCACAGCGAGCGCCGCCAGTACCACGGCGAGAACGACGAGATCTGCAACGCCAAGGTGAAGGCCGCCTTCAAGCACGGGCTGACCCCGATCCTCTGCGTCGGCGAGGGCCTGGACATCCGCAAGGCCGGCGACCAGGTCTCCTACACCCTCGCTCAGCTCGACGGCGCCCTCAAGGACGTCCCGGCCGAGCAGGCCGAGTCGATCGTTATCGCCTACGAGCCGGTCTGGGCGATCGGTACCGGCGAGGTCGCCACCCCCGAGGACGCCCAGGAGGTGTGCGGAGCCATCCGCCGCCGTCTCGCCGAGCTCTACTCGCAGGAGCTGGCCGACGCGGTCCGCATCCAGTACGGCGGCTCCGTGAAGTCCGGCAACGTCGCCGCGATCATGGCGCAGCCCGACGTCGACGGCGCCCTCGTGGGCGGTGCGGCGCTGGACGCCGACGAGTTCGTCAAGATCGTCCGCTTCCGCGACCAGTGAGTATGCGCTAGCGCCGATCCGTCGTACCCTTGCGGGGGCCGGGGTGGGTTCCACCCTCGGCCCCCGTTGTGCGTGAATGAATTTACTCAGAAGCAGTTTTCTCAGAAGCAGTCCAGGAATTTCCGGAAAGTAGGGACCAGCCGTGATTTTGGCGTTCGAGATCGCCCTGATCGTCTTCAGCCTGCTGCTGATGCTGCTGGTGCTGATGCACAAGGGCAAGGGCGGCGGCCTCTCCGACATGTTCGGTGGCGGCATGCAGTCCTCGGTCGGCGGTTCCTCGGTGGCCGAGCGCAACCTCGACCGCATCACCGTGGTCGTCGGCCTGTGCTGGTTCGCGAGCATTGTGGCACTCGGCCTGCTCATCAAGCTGGACAGCTGACGCATCGTCCGCGATTGCCGGTGACCGTGTAACTCCAATCACTGGACGCGCGTTGGGCCTTACGTAGACTGGGGCATCTTCGAGCAGCATCACGCAGGGAGTTACGACCGTGGCAAGTGGCAACGCGATCCGGGGAAGCCGGGTCGGAGCGGGGCCGATGGGTGAGGCCGAGCGGGGCGAGTCCGCGCCGCGCCTCCGCATCTCCTTCTGGTGCTCGAACGGGCACGAGACGCAGCCGAGCTTCGCCCATGACGCGCAGGTACCGGAGACCTGGGACTGCCCCCGATGCGGCTTTCCGGCGGGCCAGGACAAGGACAGCCCGCCCGACCCGCCGCGCACGGAACCGTACAAGACGCATCTCGCGTACGTGCGCGAGCGACGCAGTGACGCGGACGGCGAGGCCATTCTCGCCGAGGCGCTCGCCAAGCTCCGCGGCGAGATCTGAGAACACCCCGCCCGGCTCCCGCCTCCCGAGTTCCTTCCGGCGAGAGCCGCCGCTTTTCCGTACCGCCCCGTTCACCGGCCGGCCACCCCCTGGGTGCCGGCCGGAACGCTTTTCCTTGCCCGCGCACGCACGATGTCCCGCACCGGGCCATGCCCGCGCAGCACCCGCGACCGGGATCAATTAGGTTGGGGGGAGCAGCGGGGAGCAGGTACGAGAAGAATGGGCTGATACCCGGGATGAACGCACAAAGCCGAACCAAGCTCAACCAGACGCCCGAGTGGGCGGCCCTCGGCAAGCACCGCGAGGAACTGGGCGGGACCCACCTGCGGGAGCTGTTCGCCGAGAACGCCGACCGCGGCGCCGCCTACACCCTCCGGGTGGGCGACCTGCACATCGACTACTCCAAGCAGCTGGTGACCGACGAGACGCTGCGTCTGCTGCGCGACCTCGCCGCCGCCACCGGGGTCGCCGAGCTGCGGGACGCCATGTTCCGCGGCGACAAGATCAACACCACCGAGGACCGCGCCGTCCTGCACACCGCGCTCCGCGCCCCGCGCGACGCGGTGATCGAGGTGGACGGCGAGAACGTCGTGCCGGCCGTGCACGCGGTCCTGGACAAGATGGCCGGCTTCGCCGACCGGGTCCGCTCCGGCGAGTGGACCGGCCACACCGGCCGCCCCATCAAGAACATCGTCAACATCGGCATCGGCGGCTCGGATCTGGGCCCCGCCATGGCGTACGAGGTGCTGCGCTCCTTCACGGACCGCTCCCTCACCCTCCGCTTCGTCTCCAACGTCGACGGCGCCGACCTCCACGAGGCCGTCCGCGACCTGGACGCCGCCGAGACGCTCTTCGTCATCGCCTCGAAGACGTTCACCACCATCGAGACGATCACCAACGCCACCTCCGCCCGCGACTGGCTCCTCACCGAGCTGAAGGCCGGTCAGGACGCCGTCGCCAAGCACTTCGTGGCACTGTCGACCAACGCCGAGAAGGTGTCGGACTTCGGTATCGACACGGCCAACATGTTCGAGTTCTGGGACTGGGTCGGCGGCCGTTACTCCTACGACTCCGCCATCGGCCTCTCGCTGATGATCGCCATCGGCCCGGACCGGTTCCGCGAGATGCTCGACGGCTTCCACCTCGTCGACGAGCACTTCCGCACCGCCCCGGCAGAGGAGAACGCTCCGCTGCTGCTGGGCCTGCTGGGCGTCTGGTACGGCCAGTTCTTCGACGCCCAGGCGCACGCGGTGCTGCCCTACAGCCACTACCTCTCCAAGTTCACCGCCTACTTGCAGCAGCTGGACATGGAGTCCAACGGCAAGTCCGTGGACCGGGACGGCAACCCGGTGGAGTGGCAGACCGGCCCGGTCGTCTGGGGCACCCCGGGCACCAACGGCCAGCACGCGTACTACCAGTTGATCCACCAGGGCACCAAGGTCATCCCGGCCGACTTCATCGGCTTCGCCGCCCCGGTCACCGACCTGCTGCCCGGACTCATCGCGCAGCACGACCTGCTGATGGCCAACTTCTTCGCGCAGACCCAGGCGCTCGCCTTCGGCAAGACGCCCGAAGAGGTCCGCGCCGAGGGCGTGCCCGAGGAACTGGTCCCGCACAAGACGTTCCAGGGCAACCACCCGACCACGACGATCCTCGCCGAGAAGCTCACCCCCTCGGTCCTCGGCCAGCTCATCGCGCTGTACGAGCACAAGGTGTTCGTCCAGGGCGCGATCTGGAACATCGACTCCTTCGACCAGTGGGGCGTCGAGCTGGGCAAGGTCCTCGCCAAGAAGATCGAGCCGGTCCTCACCGAGGGCACCGGCGGCGAGCAGCTGGACAGCTCGACGGCGGCGCTCGTCGCCACCTACCGCTCGCTGCGCGGTCGCTGAGCCGATGACGCCGTGAAGGGGACGGTGACCGCGGGGGAGGGGGCGCCGCGCCTGCGGCCTCCGGCGAACTCGCTCGACCGGCGTGCCGTCGGCTGGTGGCGGGCCCAGTGGCTGCTGCTGACGGCGGCGCCACTGGTGCCGCTCGGCGTCCTCGCCGCCCTCATCTCCCCGGCCCGGCCGTGGCTGCTGCTCTCCGCGGCGGTCACGGCCGGGCTCGGCGTGTGCTGCGCGGTGGTGCTGCCCCGCTGGTGGTTCCACACCCACCGCTGGGAGGTCACCGAGGACGCGGTCTACGTCCGCACCGGACTCCTCCTCCAGGAGTGGCGGATCGCGCCGATGTCGCGCATCCAGACCGTCGACACGGTCCGGGGCCCGCTGGAGCAGCTCTTCGGGCTCGCCACCCTCACCGTCACCACCGCCTCCGCCAAGGGAGCGGTACGGATCGCGGGGCTCGGGCACGAGCCCGCCGCCGCGCTCGCCGAACGGCTGACCCGGATCACCCGGGACACCCCCGGCGACGCGACATGAACACCGCGGAGACCGCGCACACCGCGGAACCCGCGAACGCCCCCGGCACCGACGACGGATGGCGCCGCCTCGACCCCCGTACGGCCCTGGTCACCGCGGTCCTCACGGCCGGGGTGGTGATCGGCACCGCAGTCCCGCTGGCCATGGGGTTCCTCGGTCACTTCGGCACCGCCGGCGCAGGCCTCTGGACCGCCGCCGGGGCCGTCCTGCTGACCGGCTGCGCGGCCCTCGTGGACCACGTCCGCTGGCGCCGCACCCGGTACCGGATCGGCACCGGACACGTCGACCTCCACTCCGGGCTCCTGCTCGTGCGACGCCGCTCGCTCGCCCTCGACCGTGTCCGCACCGTCGACCTCACCGCCCGCCCGCTGCTGCGGGTCCTCGGCCTGGTCACCGTACGGATCGGCACCGGCGAACACCGGGACGGCGAATCGACCCTGGAACTCGACCCCGTCACCCGGGCCGAGGGCGAACGGCTGCGCCGGCTGCTGCTGGCGCGCGACGCGGCGCCCGGCGGCGACGGTGCCTCGGCCGGGGAGTGCGACGGTGAACTGGCCGTCCTCGACCCCCGCTGGATCCGCTACGCCCCGGTCTCCTTCGTCGCCCCGATGCTGGGCGGCGCCGCGGCCGGCGGGATCATGCAGATCAGCGAGTGGGCCGGAGCGCAGGGCGACGTCGTCCACTGGACCGTCGAACTCTTCCGCGCCCTCCCGCTGTTCTGGACGCTGGCCGTCCTCGTCGCTGCGGCCCTCCTCACCGGGGCGGCAGGGGCCCTCGGCCTCTGGACCGAGATGTGGTGGAACTACCGCCTGGAGCGCGAGCCGGGCGGCACCCTCAGGGTGGGCCGCGGGCTGCTGACCTCCCGCTCCATCACCGTCGAGGAGGCCCGGCTGCGCGGCGCCGAACTGGTGGAGCCGCTGGGCGTCCGGCTGTTCGGAGCCGCCCGGGTGGACGTGATCACCACCGGGCTCGCCGACGACGAGGAGGCCAAGGAGGCCAGCCACAGCACCCTGCTGCCCGCGGTGCCCCGGCAGGACGCGGAACGGATCGTCGCCGCCGTGCTCCGGGAGGAGTCGGCCCCGACCGCCGCGCCCCTGACCGGCCACCCGCGTGCGGCCCGGGGCCGCCGGCTGCGGCGGGCCCTCGCGGTGGTGCTGGCCCCGCCGGTCCTCCTGGCAGCGCTCGGGGCCGCCACCACCCCCGCCCTGCTGTGGACCGCGCTCGGCTGCGCCCTGGTGGGCGTACCGGTCGCGGTGGTGCTGGCCCTGGACGCCTACCGGAGCCTCGGCCACGCCCTGACCGGCCGCCACCTGGTCACCCGCTCCGGCACCGTACGGCGCTCGACCGCCGCCGTGGAGCGGTCCGGGGTGATCGGCTGGACGGTACGGCAGTCGTACTTCCAGCGGCGGGCCGGCCTGATGGACATTACGGCCACCACGGCCGCGGGCACGGGCGCCTACACGGTGTACGACACCGGGGCGGCAGAGGGGCTCCGGCTCGCCTCCGAGGCCGTACCGGGGCTGCTGGCGCCCTTCCTGGAGTGGGACGAGGACGACCGCGGGGGCAGAGGCTCCGGACCGCCGGAGCACGCGGATCCCGCCGGCTGACGCGCCGTGCGGAGCCGGGGGGATCACCCGTTCCGGACCGGGTCCGTCGCCCTGCCCGGTAGTGCGCGTGCACAACCGGAAGGTCGAGCAAGCCCACTTCACCCTCGCCGAGGTCGTCGCCGACACGCACGACGACGCCCCCCCGGACACGGTGTGCGGTGAGCCCGGGGCGGTGCGGGTCCCGGGCGCGTGAGGTCCCGGGTGCGGCCGGTGCGGCGTGGCCTCAGCCGTGCGTTGTGTCGATGACGCAGAAGCGGTTGCCCTCGGAGTCGGCGGCATGGCCGAAGAGGAAGAGGGCGATGGGGAGTTGGGAAAGGCGGACTGGTACGACCGGTACTTCGAGTACATGTGAGACGTCCGGAGCCGCCGGGCACCGTCCCACGCGGAGGATGCGCCCGGCCGCATCCGCCACGGCGAGAGGCCCGGCCCCGCTCGTGAAGAGCGGGAACGGGCCTCCAGGCAATGGCCGGTGACGGCCCCTCAGGAAGAGGCCGGCGGGTAGAGATCGCGGGGCAGCCGGGAGGCCGCCGCCGCGTCGAGCAGCCAGAGCGTCCGGGCGCGGCCGTACGCGCCCGCCGCCGGAGCCTGGATCTCCCCGGCTCCGGACAGCGCGATGGCCGCGGCCTCCGCCTTGTCCTCGCCCGCCGCGAGCAGCCACACCTCGCGCGCCGCCCGGATGGCCGGGAGCGTGAGGGTGACCCGGGTGGGCGGCGGCTTGGGGGCGCCGTGCACACCGACGACGGTGCGCTCGGTCTCCCGTACCGCGGGCAGCTCCGGGAAGAGCGAGGCGACATGGGTGTCCGGTCCGACGCCCAGCATCAGCACGTCGAACGTCGGGACCGGCCCGTGGTCCTCCGGGCGGGCGGCGGCCGCGAGTTCGGCGGCGTAACCCGCCGCGGCCGCGTCCGCGTCGTTCCCGTACGGACCGTCCGACGCCGGCATCGGGTGCACCCGTGCCGGGTCCAGGGCTACCGCGTCCAGCAGGGCCTCACGGGCCTGCGTGACGTTGCGCTCCGGGTCGCCGTCCGGCTCGAACCGCTCGTCGCCCCACCACAGGTCGAGCCGCGACCAGTCGATCGCGTCCCGGGCGGGCGCGGCGGCGAGCGCGGCCAGCAGGCCGTTGCCGTTGCGCCCGCCGGTCAGCACCACCGAGGCGTACCCGCGAGCGGCCTGGGCGTCCACGATCTTCGTGATCAGCCGGGCCGCCGCGGCCTGCGCCATCAGCTCCTTGTCGCGGTGCACGACCAGTTGAGGGGCACTCACTTGGACGCCGCCTTCTTGGCCGGGGCGGCCTTCTTCGCGGGGGCGGCGGCCTTCGGCTTCTCGGCCTCGGGAGTGTCGCCCTCGGCCGTTTCCGGCGCGGGAGCGGCGGGGGTGGCCGCCGCGACCTCGTCGGGGGCGGCCAGCTTCTCGACACCGAACTTCACCGTCGTCGCGTAGGTGTTGTCCGGGTCGAGGCGCCGCAGCTCCTCCGCCAGCAGCTCGGCGGTGTCGCGCCGCTTGAGCGCCACACCGCGGTCGGGCTGACCGGTCATCGAGAGGGTGGCCAGCGAGCCGTCCGCACGGTCGAGAACGATCGGGCCGTTCTTCGTCTCCATGCGGACCGCGGTCAGACCGGGGCCCTGGGAGGGCGTACGCCCCACCGGGACGCCGAGCCGGTCCGCGAGCCACATCGCGAGCAGCTCGCAGCTCGGGTTGTCGCTCTCGCCCTCGACGGTCGCCGAGACGACCTGGGCGGGCTGCTGGTCCAGGGCGGCGGCCAGCATCGAACGCCACGGCGTGATGCGGGTCCACGCCAGGTCCGTGTCGCCGGGCTCGTACGTCGCCGCGCGGACGGCCAGTCCGTCGAGCGGGTGCTCGGCGGTGCCGGTGTCCGTGATGCGGCGCTGGGCGAGCGCGCCGAGCGGGTCCTTCGCCGGGTCGGCCGGGGCGTCCTCGGCCCACCACACCACGACCGGGGCGTCCGGCAGCAGCAGCGGCAGGACCACCGACTGGGCGTGGTTGGCGAGTTCGCCGTGGAGCCGCAGGACGACCGTCTCACCGGTGCCCGAGTCGGAACCGACCCGGATCTCGGCGTCGAGACGCGCGTCGCGACGGCTGCGCGGCGAGCGGCTGACCCGCTTGATCACCGCGATGATCCGCGAGGGGTGCTCGCGGGAGGAGTCGCTCGCCGCCTTGAGGGCGTCGTAGGCGTTCTCCTCGTCCGTGACGACGACCAGGGTGAGCACCATGCCGATGGCAGGGGTGCCGATGGCACGCCGGGCGGAGATCAGCGCGTTGTTGATCTTGCTGGACGTGGTTTCCGTGAGATCGATCTTCATGGCCGGCGCCAGCTCCGTCCGTCGCGTGCGAGCATCTCGTCCGCCTCGGCCGGACCCCAGGTGCCGGCCGCGTACTGAGCGGGCTTGCCGTTCTTTTCCCAGTACTCCTCGATCGGGTCGAGGATGTTCCAGGAGAGCTCGACCTCCTGGTGGCGGGGGAAGAGGTTGGCGTCACCGAGCAGCACATCGAGGATGAGCCGCTCGTACGCCTCCGGGCTGGACTCGGTGAAGGACTCGCCGTAGGCGAAGTCCATCGTCACGTCCCGGACCTCCATGGAGGTTCCCGGCACCTTCGAGCCGAACCGCACCGTCACACCCTCGTCCGGCTGGACGCGGATGACCAGGGCGTTGCCGCCCAGCTCCTCCGTGGCACCGGACTCGAACGGGAGGTACGGGGCGCGCTTGAAGACGACCGCGATCTCCGTGACGCGGCGGCCGAGGCGCTTTCCGGTACGGAGGTAGAACGGGACGCCCGCCCAGCGGCGGTTGTTGACCGTCAGCTTGATCGCCGCGAAGGTGTCGGTCATCGACTTGGGGTCGATGCCGTCCTCTTCGAGATAGCCGAGGACTTCCTCGCCACCCTGCCAGGCGTGGCTGTACTGGCCGCGCACCGTGTGCTTGCCCAGGTCCTCGGGGAGCTCGACGGCGGTGAGCACCTTGAGCTTCTCCGCGACGAGCGCCTTCGGGTGGAAGGAGCCGGGCTCCTCCATCGCGGTGAGCGCCAGCAGCTGGAGCAGGTGGTTCTGGATGACGTCACGGGCGGCGCCGATGCCGTCGTAGTAACCGGCACGGCCGCCGATGCCGATGTCCTCGGCCATCGTGATCTGGACGTGGTCGACGTACGACCGGTTCCAGACCGGCTCGAACATCGTGTTGGCGAAGCGGAGCGCCAGGATGTTCTGGACGGTCTCCTTGCCCAGGTAGTGGTCGATGCGGAAGACCTCGTTGGGCGGGAAGACGTCGTGCACGAGCTGGTTCAGCTCCTGCGCGCTCTCCAGGTCGTGCCCGAACGGCTTCTCGATGACGGCACGGCGCCAGGCGCCCTCCGTCTGCTCCGCGAGACCGTGCTTCTTGAGCTGCTCGACGACCTTGGGGAAGAACTTCGGCGGCACGGACAGGTAGAAGGCGAAGTTGCCTCCGGTGCCCTGCGCCTTGTTGAGTTCGTCGATCGTCTCCTTGAGAGTCTCGAACGCCTCGTCGTCGTCGAAGTTGCCGGGCACGAACCGCATGCCCTGGCTCAGCTGCTGCCAGACCTCCTCGCGGAAGGGGGTGCGGGAGTGCTCCTTGACGGCGTCGTGGACGACCTGGGCGAAGTCCTCGTCCTCCCAGTCGCGGCGCGCGAAGCCGATGAGCGAGAAGCCCGGCGGCAGCAGGCCGCGATTGGCCAAGTCGTAAACGGCGGGCATGAGCTTTTTTCTGGACAAATCGCCCGTGACACCGAAGATGACCAGGCCCGACGGCCCCGCGATGCGCGGGAGCCGTCGGTCCTGGGGGTCACGAAGCGGGTTTGCTCCGGGAACACCAGACAAAGTGGTCAGCCCTCCGAAGGAGCGAGGCGCGCGAGCTCCGCCTCGGTCGACTTGAGCAGGTCGTTCCAGGCCGCCTCGAACTTCTCGACGCCCTCGGACTCCAGCAGCGCCACGACGTCGTCGTAGCTGACGCCGAGCTTCGCGACGGCGTCGAGGTCGGCGCGCGCCTGCTCGTAGCCACCGGTGATGGTGTCGCCGGTGATCTCACCGTGGTCGGCGGCGGCCTCCAGGGTCGCCTCCGGCATGGTGTTGACCGTGTTCGGCGCGACGAGCTCGTCGACGTACAGGGTGTCCTTGAGGGACGGGTCCTTGACGCCGGTGGAGGCCCACAGCGGACGCTGCTTGTTGGCCTGCGCCTTGTCCAGGGCGGCCCAGCGGTCGGAGGAGAAGATCTCCTCGTACGCCTCGTACGCCAGACGGGCGTTGGCGAGGGCGGCCTTGCCCTTGGCGGCCTTGGCCTCGTCGGTGCCGACGGCGTCCAGACGCTTGTCGATCTCGGCGTCCACACGGGACACGAAGAAGGAGGCGACCGAGTGGATCTTCGACAGGTCCAGGCCCGCGGCCTTCGCCTGCTCCAGACCGGTCAGGTACGCGTCCACGACCTCGCGGTAGCGCTCCAGCGAGAAGATCAGCGTCACGTTGACGCTGATGCCCTTCGCGATGACCTCGGTGATCGCCGGCAGACCGGCCTTCGTCGCCGGGATCTTGATGAGCGTGTTCGGCCGGTCCACCAGCCAGGCCAGCTGCTTGGCCTCGGCGACGGTCGGCACGGTGTGGTGGGCCAGACGCGGGTCGACCTCGATGGAGACCCGGCCGTCCTGGCCGTCGGTGGCGTCGAACACCGGACGCAGGATGTCGGCGGCGTCACGGACGTCCGCCGTCGTGATCATGCGGATGGCTTCCTCGACGGTGACCTTGCGCGAGGCGAGGTCGGTGAGCTGCTGCTCGTAACCGTCGCCCGAGGAGATCGCCTTCTGGAAGATCGACGGGTTGGTGGTGACACCGACGACGTGGCTCTGGTCGATCAGCTCGGCGAGGTTGCCGGACGTGATGCGCTTGCGGGACAGGTCGTCGAGCCAGATCGCGACGCCTTCGTCGGAAAGGCGCTTCAGTGCGTCTGTCATGGAATTACATCTCCTACTGGTCGTATGTGTGCGTCAGCGCGCGACGGCGTCGAGAGATTCCCGGGCGGCGGCGACCACGTGCTCGGGGGTGAACCCGAACTCGCGGAACAGCACCTTCGCGTCGGCCGAGGCACCGAAGTGCTCCAGCGACACGATGCGGCCCGCGTCACCCACGTACCGGTACCAGGTCAGGCCGATGCCCGCCTCGACGGCGACCCGGGCCTTGACGGCCTTCGGCAGGACGCTCTCGCGGTACTCCGGGGTCTGCTCCTCGAACCACTCGACGCACGGCATCGAGACGACCCGGGTCGGCACACCGGCCGCCTGGAGCTGCTCGCGCGCCTCGACGGCGAGGTGCACCTCGGAACCGGTGCCGATGAGGACGACCTGCGGCTCGCCGCCGTCGGCCTCGAACAGCACGTAGCCGCCCTTGGCGGCGTCGTCGTTCGCCTCGTACACCGGCACGCCCTGGCGGGTCAGCGCCAGACCGTGCGGGGCACCCTTGCCGAACACCTTGGTCCAGCGGCGCTGGATCTCGCGCCAGGCGATGGCGGTCTCGTTGGCGTCGGCCGGGCGCACGACGTTCAGGCCCGGGATGGCGCGCAGCGAGGCGACGTGCTCGACCGGCTGGTGCGTCGGACCGTCCTCGCCCAGACCGATGGAGTCGTGGGTCCAGACGTACGTCACCGGCAGGTGCATCAGCGCGGACAGGCGGACGGCGTTGCGCATGTAGTCGGAGAACACCAGGAAGGTGCCGCCGTAGACGCGGGTGTTGCCGTGCAGCGTGATGCCGTTCATCTCCGCGGCCATGGAGTGCTCGCGGATGCCGAAGTGGATCGTGCGGCCGTACGGGTTCGCCTCGGGCAGCGGGTTGCCGACCGGGAGGAACGACGACGACTTGTCGATCGTGGTGTTGTTCGAGCCGGCGAGGTCGGCGGAACCGCCCCACAGCTCGGGGATGACCTCACCCAGGGCCTGCAGGACCTTGCCGGACGCGGCGCGGGTGGCGACGGAGGTGCCGGCCTCGAAGACGGGGAGCTTCTCCTCCCAGCCCTCGGGCAGCTCGCCCGCGTTGATCCGGTCGAACTCGGCGGCCCGCTCCGGGTTGGCGGTGCGCCAGGCGGCGAAGGACTTCTCCCACTCGGCCTTGGCGTCGCGGCCGCGGTCCAGCGCCTCACGGGTGTGCGCGAGGACCTCGTCGGAGACCTCGAAGGTCTTCTCCGGGTCGAAGCCCAGGACCCGCTTGGTCGCGGCGATCTCGTCGTCGCCGAGGGCCGAGCCGTGCGCGGCCTCGGTGTTCTGGGCGTTCGGGGCCGGCCAGGCGATGATCGAGCGGGCCGCGATGAACGACGGACGCTCGGTCTCGGCCTTGGCCGCCAGCAGCGCCTCGTACAGACCCGCCGGGTCCAGGTCGCCGTTGGGGAGCTGCTCCACGCGCTGGACGTGCCAGCCGTACGCCTCGTACCGCTTCAGGGTGTCCTCGGAGACCGCGGTCTCCGTGTCGCCCTCGATCGAGATGTGGTTGTCGTCCCAGAGCAGGATCAGGTTGCCGAGCTTCTGGTGCCCGGCCATCGAGGAGGCCTCGGCGGAGATGCCCTCCTGCAGGCAGCCGTCGCCGGCGATGACCCAGACGTCGTGGTCGAACGGCGAGGTGCCGGGCGCCGCGTCCGGGTCGAACAGGCCGCGCTCGTAGCGGGCGGCCATGGCCATGCCGACGGCGTTGGCGACACCCTGGCCCAGCGGGCCCGTGGTGGTCTCGACACCGGTGGTGTGGCCGTACTCCGGGTGACCGGGGGTCTTCGAACCCCAGGTGCGGAAGGCCTTGAGGTCGTCCAGCTCAAGGCCGTAGCCGGCCAGGTACAGCTGGATGTACAGAGTCAGGCTGGAGTGGCCCGCGGACAGCACGAAACGGTCGCGGCCCGTCCAGTCGGCGTCCGCGGGGTCGTGCCGCATCACCTTCTGGAAAAGGGTGTACGCGGCCGGAGCCAGGCTCATCGCCGTGCCCGGGTGGCCGTTTCCGACCTTCTGTACGGCGTCGGCGGCAAGGACGCGGACAGTGTCCACGGCCCGCTGGTCCAATTCGGTCCACTGAAGGTCTGTGGTGGTCGGCTTGGTGCTCACCCTGAGTCAGGGCTCCTCTCCACTGTTCGGAAAACCGGGGGCTGGTGACCGCACCGGACGATGTTGAGCCTACCCCTGTGACAACAAGGGATTTCCGGTTGGATTCCAGGGTGCGCGGCATTGGCGGAGTTCGCCTTCCGTATGAGCGGGACGGCTCACTATTGGGCTTCTCCAATGAGCGTGACCTGGTACTTCTGTGCTTCTCGACCGAGCGGCGGGTCTCTCGTCCGAGCTTCCCGGGGCGAGGTGTTCGAAAGGGTGTGGCAGCCGCTCGAACGCGCCACTCCAACACGAGTCCACCCCCGCGAAGGGCGGCCTGTCCCCAACGTCTACAGTGGTCTGGTTCGCGCAAGTCTTTACCGGGCCCTCACGCCCGGTGCTTGCTGGGATTTCTCTGTCAGGGGTGTGCGTGACGGCCGTCGAGTCCCGACCCGCAGGGGTCGCCTTGACTCCGAGCCCAGTGGGCCATCGCCCGTTCGGGGCCCGCATCAAGGCATTCGTGGCGCTGACGAAGCCGCGGATCATCGAGCTGTTGCTCATCACCACCGTTCCGGTGATGTTCCTGGCCGCTCAGGGTGTGCCCGACCTGTGGCTCGTTCTCGCAACCACCATCGGCGGATACATCTCCGCGGGCGGTGCGAATGCGCTCAACATGTACATCGACCGCGACATCGACGCGCTGATGGACCGGACGTCGCAGCGCCCGCTGGTCACCGGAATGGTGAGCCCGCGCGAGTGCCTGGCCTTCGGGATCACCCTCGGGGTCGTCTCGACCGTCTGGTTCGGGCTTCTCGTCAACTGGCTCTCCGCGGCGCTCAGCCTCGGCGCGCTCCTCTTCTACGTCGTCGTCTACACGATGCTGCTGAAGCGGCGCACCGCGCAGAACATCGTCTGGGGCGGGATCGCCGGCTGCATGCCGGTCCTCATCGGCTGGTCGTCGGTGACCGACTCGGTCTCCTGGGCCGCGGTCATCCTCTTCGCGGTCATCTTCTTCTGGACGCCCCCGCACTACTGGCCGCTGTCCATGAAGGTCAAGGACGACTACGCCCGCGTCGGCGTCCCGATGCTGCCGGTCATCGCCTCGAACCGGGTGGTCGCCCGCCAGATCGTCATCTACAGCTGGGTGATGGTCGCGGTCTCGCTGCTGCTGACCCCGCTCGGATACACGGGCTGGTTCTACACCGTGGTGGCGCTGCTCTCCGGCGGCTTCTGGCTCTGGGAGGCGCACGGCCTGCAGAACCGGGCCAAGGCCGGGATCGCCGGAGCGAAGCTGAAGGAGATGCGGCTGTTCCACTGGTCCATCACCTACGTCTCGCTCCTCTTCGTCGCCGTCGCGGTGGACCCCTTCCTGCGCTGACCGGCGTACGACCCTTCGCTCTCGCCGACGGGCGGGTGACGTGGCCCAGGCCACGTCACCCGCCCGTCGCCCGTTGCGCTACCCATCGGTAGCATCCTGTTCCATGGCAGACATGGCGCAGACGGATCAGACCCAGCAGGTGGACAGCAAGCGCGCGGCCCGCGACGGACGCAGGGCGGCCCGGCTGGCCAAGGAGATCGGCGCCTTCGCCAAGGCGCACGGCGGCGCCGAGGGGCAGCTGGCGTACATCGGCCAGGCGGGCACCCGGATCGTCCTGGTGGGCGAGGACGGCGGCTGGGGCGACCTCGTCGCCCCCTCGCACGCGGTGGCCGCGAGCGCCGCGGAGAAGTCCGGCATCACGCTGCACGAGAGCTTCGACGGAGAGTTCGCCGCGAAGGTGCGCACCGGCCGGTACGAATGGACCCGGATGGCGGGCATCCAGGTGGGTGGCCCGGCCAACCGCGACTGAACCCCTTTTCTTCGCGCACCGCACCGCACGCAGAAGCCCCCCGACACCAGGTGTCGGGGGGCTTCTCGCCTGTGCGCGCGCCCGGAGCGGGCGGGGCTCAGACGGTCGTCAGCGCATCGCCGGAACGGGGGAGCGGGGCGGCGGCGGCCACCGGGCGCTCGCGCTGGGAGAGCAGCACCCGCAGGACCCCGATCCAGACCAGGCACGCGCCCACCATGTGCAGGCCCACCAGGATCTCCGGGGTGTCCAGGAAGTACTGGACGTACCCGATGACGCCCTGGCCCATCAGTACGAGGAACAGCTCGGCGGCGCGGCGGCGCGGTCCGGGCGGGGCGTCCACGGCCTTCAGGACGAACCAGAGCGCCAGCGTCAGCGCCACCACGACCCAGGCCAGGTCGGCGTGGAGCTGGCTGATCAGCTTCCAGTCGAGCGGAATGCGATGCACGTCACTGGAGTCGCCCGCGTGCCGGCCCGCGCCGGTCACCACGGTGCCGACCGCGACCAGCAGCCCCGCGGCCACCACGAGGATCCAGGTCAGCTGGGAGACGGCCTTGCCGACCAGCGGCTTGGGGGCCTCGTCGCCTTCGCCCACCCGCTGGTGCATCACCACGGCGACGGTGATCAACGCGGCGGAGAGCAGGAAGTGCGCGGCCACGCTGTACGGGTTGAGGCCGACCAGCACCACGAAGCCGCCGAGCACGGCGTTGCCCATGACCACCCAGAACTGGGCCCAGCCGAGCCGGGTGAGGCTCCGCCGCCGGGGCTTGAGCGCCCGCGCCGCGACGATCGCCCAGCCGACGGCCGCGCAGAGCACGTACGTCAGCATGCGGTTGCCGAACTCGATGACGCCGTGGAAGCCCATGGCGCTGGTCGTGGTGAGGCTGTCCTCGGTGCACTTGGGCCAGGTGGGGCAGCCGAGACCGGAACCGGTCAGCCGCACCGCGCCGCCGGTGGCGACGATGATCACCGCCATCACGACGGCGGACATGGCGGCGCGGCGGACGGTCCGGGGGTCCGGGGTCCACCGTTCGGCGATGTACGCGAGGGGGTTCCGCGCGGCTTGAGCGACTTCGGCTCGGGTCAGCTTGGGCACGCGCACCATCGTAAGCGGCAGCTTGTGCAAGCTTTCACGAGGGGGACGAGTCGCCGCGAACCGTGACCGGAGTCACCGCCGCGCTGCCCCCTCCTACTCCCAGCGGAAGAACTTCGCCGCCGCGCCGAGCCCCAGCACCGACCAGACGGCGAGGATGCCCAGATCGCCCCAGGGGACGCCCGCACCGTGCTGGAGCACGTCCCGCAGGCCGTCCGAGAGCGCCGCGATCGGCAGCAGGCCGAGCACCGAGGCCACCGCGTCCGGGAACTTCTCCATCGGCACGATCACCCCGCCGCCGACCAGCAGCAGCAGGAAGACCAGGTTCGCCGCCGCGAGGGTCGCCTCGGCCTTCAGCGTCCCGGCCATCAGCAGGCCCAGGCCCGAGAAGGCGGCGGTGCCCAGCACCAGGAGGAGCAGTACGGCGAGGGGGTTGCCGTGCGGCGACCAGCCGAGCGCGAAGGCGATCACGGTCAGCAGGACCACCTGGAGCACCTCGGTCACCAGGACCGACAGGGTCTTGGAGGTCATCAGCGCCCAGCGCGGCAGCGGGGAGGCGCCGAGCCGCTTCAGGACGCCGTACCGGCGCTCGAAGCCGGTGGCGATGGCCTGGCCGGTGAAGGCGGTGGACATCACGGCCAGCGCGAGGATGCCGGGCGCCAGGAAGTCGACGGGATCGCCGGAGCCGGTGTCCACGATGTCCACGGAGCCGAAGAGCACCAGCAGCAGCGCCGGAATGATCACCGTCAGCAGCAGCTGCTCCCCGTTGCGCAGCAGCATCCGGGTCTCCAGCGCGGTCTGCGCGGCGATCATCCGGGACAGCGGGGCGGCGCCCGGGCGGGGGGCGTACGTACCGGCGCTCATGCGCGCAGCTCCTTGCCGGTGAGTTCCAGGAAGACGTCCTCCAGGGTGTGCCGCTCGACGGCGATGCCGTCCGGCATGACCCCGTGCTGGGCGCACCAGGAGGTGACGGTGGCGAGCAGCTGCGGGTCGATGGTCCCGGAGATGCGGTACGAGCCGGGGACGGGCTCGGCGGCGCCGGAGCCGTCCGGCAGCGCCTTGATCAGCGAGCCGAGGTCGAGCCCGGGACGCCCCGAGAAGCGCAGGGTGTTCTCGGCGCCGCCCCGGCAGAGCTCGTCGGGGCTGCCCTGGGCGACGACACGCCCGGCGTCGACGATGGCGACGTCGTCCGCGAGCTCCTCGGCCTCGTCCATGAAGTGGGTGGTGAGCACCGCGGAGACGCCGTCGGCACGCAGCTCGCGCACGAGGTCCCAGGTGGCGCGGCGGGCCTGCGGGTCGAGCCCGGCGGTGGGCTCGTCCAGGAAGACCAGCTCGGGGCGGCCGACGACGGCCATGGCGAGCGCGAGGCGCTGCTGCTGGCCGCCGGAGAGGCGCCGGTAGGTGGTGCGCCCGCAGCTGCCGAGGCCGAGACGTTCGATCAGGCCGTCGACGTCGAGCGGGTGCGCGTGCAGCTTCGCCATGTGGCGGAGCATCTCCTCGGCGCGGGCGCCGGAGTAGACGCCGCCGGACTGGAGCATGACGCCGATCCTGGGGCGCAGCCGTGCCGCGTCGGCGACCGGGTCGAGGCCGAGGACGCGGACGGTGCCGGCGTCGGGGCGGCGGTAGCCCTCGCAGGTCTCGATCGTGGTGGTCTTGCCGGCGCCGTTCGGGCCGAGGACGGCCGTGATGCCGGGGGCCGCCGCGAGGTCGAGGCCGGCGACCGCGGTCTTGGTTCCGTACCGCTTCACCAGGGAGGTGATCCGGACGACGGGCTCGCTTGTCATGGTGGGCAAGTCTAGGGCGTGCCTGACCCTTCCCGTCGGGCGGGCGGCGCCCGGTGCGGCACCTCGCGGCGTTGTCGGACCGCCCGGGTACATCCCGTACTCGGGCGGTCCTCCGCCTTGCGAGGCACCGCACCGGACACCGCCCACTGATCCGACGCGCAGGGTCGGACACGGCCCAGCGCGTGCCGTCGAAGTGCCGTCTGCCGGGCGGGCGGCCCGGCGGGTCTCTCCGGGAGTGGCGGCATTACGTCATGGCGTGCGCTCGCCACCGGGGGCTCCGGGCGGGTCCGGCGACCCGCCGGAGGCTGGCGGGGACCGGCCGGGGCCGGGTCCGGGGCATCCCCCGGGGGTCGTCTTGGCCGGACCGGGCCGACGCGGCCGTGGGAGAGACTGGCGCGCATGCCTGATCCAGGACGTCAGCCGACACCCGCCGAGGAGGCGGAGCCCGTCACGCCTGGCTCCCGCGCCGGAATTGGGGGTCCTGCCGCCCGGGGTCCTGCCGCCCCGGGCCCGGCCGACCGGCTGCGCGCCGTCTTCCTGCGGCTGGGCGACGACCTGCGCCGCGCGGAGGCCGACGCGGTCAGGTCGCTGGACGGCCTCCGGGGACCGGACACCGGGCCCGCGGGGGTGGAGATCGTCGAGGGGCGGCAGGCGCAGCGGCGCAGGGTCCTGGAACTGGAGCTGGGCGCGCGCCGGACCTTCGACGCCTTCCTGACCGGCCTCAACACCGTCACCCCGGTGCCGGCCACCCTGAAGTCCGCCGGAGGGCGGTGGGAGGGGGACGGGCCCGCGCGGCACGACGACGGTCCGGCGGTCGGCTACCGCATCCTGGTCGACCGCGACTTCCTCGCCGAGCCCGAGGCGCTGCCCGCGCTGGAGGAACGGGTGCGCGCCGGGGAGCAGGTACGGGTGGTGGACAGCCCGCTGATGAAGCTCGCCGTGGCGGACGGGGAGACGGCGATGGTCCAGGTCAGCCCGGACCTCTCGCTGCTGCTGCGGCCGCCCCTGGTGGTGCTGGCGGTCGAGCTGTTCGCGATGGCGTGGCGGCACTCCCGTCCGTATCTGCGCGAGGGCGGCGACCTGAGCCCGGCGGACCGGCGGATCCTGCAGCTGATGCTGTCGGGCCTGACGGACGCGGCGACGGCGAAGCAGGTCGGTACGTCGCCGCGCACCGTGCAGCGGCGGCTGCGCGCCCTCATGGACGCCGCGTCGGTGACCTCGCGGCTCCAACTGGGCTGGTACGCGATGCGCAACAACTGGTTCTGAAACATGTCCGGTTGAAGCATTCGGCGCTGATGGCTGTCGGGTCCACGACAGCTTTGCGGGTGTCGCACACTCGCCACCGGCATTCCTTGTCCCGGTGAGCGGACGTGCGCCAGGATCCGGTCATCCCCCCGCACCTTCCTTTCTCTCCCCCCTCTTCTCCCCCTCTTCATCTCTGAGTTCCCATCGGCAACGCGGAGTTCGGCGTGCCCGGAAGCGGATCGTTCCGGCACCGGCCGACGCCGTCGCGGGGCGGTCGGCGACAGACCCGCAGGGCGGAAGGACCGTCCTGTCCCAAGGAGGTTCCGCAGGTGACGTACGACTTCCCGCGCAGGCGAAGACTGTTCGCCGTCGCGCTCACCGCGGTGATGGCGGTGCCGCTGCTCGGAGCAGCCCCCGCCGTCGCCGGGCCCACACCGCCGCCGGCGGCGGGCGCACTTCAGGACAAGGCGCAGAGCAAGGTCGTGCGGCAGCTCGACGAGCACGCCACCACGACCTTCTGGGTGCGGCTCGACTCGGAGGCCGACACCTCGGCCGCCCGCAGGACGAGGAAGAAGACCGACAAGGACCGGGCGGTCATCGCGGCGAAGACCGCGCACGCGGACAAGAGCCAGAAGGCGCTGCGCGCGCTGCTGAAGGAGGCGGGCGCGCACTACACCCCGTACTGGATCACCAACACCGTCGAGGTCACCGGCGACAAGGCGCTGGCGGAGAAGATCGCCGCCCGCCCCGAGGTCGCCTCCCTCGACGCCGACACGGTGATCGACCTGCCCGACACCGAGCCCGGCACGGCCGAACCCCGGGCCGACGGCGTCGAGTGGAACGTCTCCGCGATCAACGCGCCCAAGGTGTGGGACGAAGTGGGGACGCGAGGGGAAGGCGTCGTCATCGGCAGCATCGACACCGGTGTCGACTACCTGCACCCCACGCTGACGCGCAACTACCGGGGCCTGAAGGCCGACGGCACGTACGACCACAGCTACAACTGGTTCGACGCGACGGCCACGTGCCCGGGGAACGCCCCCTGCGACGACTACGGGCACGGCACCCACACGATGGGCACCATGGCCGGCGACGACGGCGAGGGCAACGCGATCGGTGTCGCCCCCGGCGCGGAGTGGATCGCCGCCAAGGGATGCGAGGTGTCGGGCTGCTCGCAGGAGGCACTCCTCGCGGCCGGCCAGTGGATGCTCGCGCCGACCGACGCGATCGGGCAGAACCCCCGCCCGGACCTCGCGCCCGACATCATCAACAACTCGTGGGGCGGCGACGTCCTCGACCCCTGGTACGAGTCGATGGTCCAGGCGTGGGTGGACGCGGGCATCTTCCCGGCGTTCTCCAACGGCAACGCGGGCCCGAACTGCGCGACCGCCGGATCGCCCGGCGCGTACACCAACACCTACGCCTCCGGAGCCTTCGACAGCGACGGGAAGATCGCCGCGTTCTCCTCGCGCGGCTCGGGTGAGAACGGTGCGATCAAGCCGGACATCTCGGCCCCCGGCGTGGACGTCCGCTCGGCGGCGCCCGGAGGCGGCTACGCCGTCGAGTCCGGTACCTCGATGGCCTCGCCGCACACCGCGGCCACCGTCGCGCTGATGTGGTCGGTGTCCCCGGCGATCCGCGGTGACGTCGCCGCCACCGAACGCCTCCTCGACCAGAGCGCGACCGACGTCGACGACACCACCTGTGGAGGCACCGCGGGCAACAACAACGTCTACGGCGAGGGCCGGCTCGACGCGTACGCCGCGGTCGACGCCACACCGCGCGGCCCCCTCGGCGCGCTCACCGGCACCGTCACCACCGGCGGCACACCGCTCGCCGGCGCCACCGTCGAACTCGACGGCCCGATGTACGCCACCGCCACCACCGGTGAGGACGGCACGTACGCGCTGCCGAAGGTGATGACCGGCGAGTACGCCGTCAAGGTCTCCAAGTTCGGGTACGTGACCGCCACGTCCACCGCCACCGTCACCGAGGGCGCCACCACGACCCGGGACGCGTCGCTCGACGTCGCGCCGCGCGCCACCCTGACCGGTATCGCGCGCACCCAGGGCGGCGTCGAGGCCGGGGCGACGATCGAGGCGACCGGGACCCCGGTCACCGCCACCACCGGGGAAGACGGCAGCTACACCCTCGAACTCCCCTCGGGTGCATACCAGTTGAAGGCCACCCCGACTTCCCCCTGTGCCGATGTCGGCGTGTTCGCGACCGAGCTCGCGGCCGGAGCCAACAGCAAGGACCTCCTGCTGCCCAGCCGCAGCGACAAGTTCGGCACCACCTGCCAGGCCACGAAGGACTCCGCCTTCCCGGCGGGCACCACCAAGCTGACCACGAGCAGCGACTACGACGGCGGGGCGAGCATCGCCTTCCCGTTCCCCGTGGCGCTCTACGGCAAGACGTACCGAGCCGCCTCCGCGAACGTCGAGGGCTTCCTCTCCTTCGGACAGTCCGTCAACCTCTCCGCGAACGGGACGCTGCCCACCGCCGGCCTGCCCAACGGAGCGCTCTACCCCTTCTGGGACGACCTGCAGCTCGCCACCGCCGACGGCGGCCTGTACTGGGCGACCCGCGGCACCGCCCCGCACCGCGAGGTCGTCGTCGAGTGGCGGAACCTGGTGACGACCAGCGCGCGCACCCAGAAGCTGAGCTTCTCCGTGGTGATCGGCGAGGACGGCACGTACTCCTTCCACTACCAGAACCCGGCCGGAGGCGCGTACGCCCGTGGAATCGGGGCCACCATCGGCGCGGAGAACGGTGACGGCACCGACGCCCTGCAGTACGCGTACAACCAGGACGCCGTCACCGACGGCCTCGGCATCACCTTCCGGCCCGAGCACAGCGCGGCGCTCTCCGGCACGGTGACCGACGCCAACGACGGCAAGGCCCTCTCCGGAGCCGCCGTCACCGTCTCCCGCGGCGGCGAGCAGGTCGCCACCGGCACCACCGGGAGCGACGGCGCCTACCTCGTGCAGGTCCCGGCGACCGACAGGGCCGACTACGCGGTGACGGTCTCGGCCGCCCACTACACGGCCGCCACCCGCACCGTCCCGCTCGCCGCCCACTCCGCCGAGCGCGCCGCCACCGCGCTGAACACCGGCCAGGTCACCGCCACCCCGAAGTCGGCGATGACCCTGATCGTGCCCGTCGGCCAGACCCGGCAGCGCACCCTCACCCTGGCCAACTCCGGTTCGGCCGCCGACTACACGGTCGAGGAGGCGGGCGGCGCGCGCTGGTTCGCCGCCGCCCCGGCCGCGGGCCGCCTCGCCGAGGGCGCGCAGCAGCAGGCCGTGCTGACCTTCGACACGACCGGTCTCGCACCCGGCACCGTGCTCAAGGGCACCGTCGTCATCGCCTCCGACAGCGGCCGGACACCGGAGACCAAGGTGCCGGTGACCCTGATCGTGCCCGCCTACCAGGCGGCGCTCGACGCGGGCGCGGGCAAGGCGTTCACCGACCACGACGGCGACACCTGGGGGCCGGACCAGAAGTACGCGGCGGGCTCGTACGGCTTCGTCGGCAGCTCGGCCAAGGTGAGCACCACCAACGCCATCGAGGACACCGCCGACCAGAAGCTGCTGCGCACCGCCCGCGAAGGCGCTCTCGAATACCGCTTCGACAACGTGCCCGACGGCGTCTACCGGATCGACCTCGACTTCGCCGAACTCGGTACCACCGGCGCGGGCGGACGGGTCGTGGACGTGCTGGCGGAGGGCGCCCTCCAGGTGCCCGATCTCGACATCGTCCAGGAGACCGGCGGCAGTTACCGCGCGCTCACCAGGACGCTGACCGTCACGGTCACCGACGGGCAGCTGAACCTGCGCCTCGTCCGCGTCGCCGGCGCGCCGACGCTCGTCAACGCCGTACGGATCACCCAGCGGCCGGACCTCACCCCGGTCGGCTGACGCCCCGTCACCCACCCTGCCCATGCGTGTATCCGGGCGGCGGCACCCACCGCCGCCCGGCCGGAGGAGGAGCTCGACGTGAACCGACGCAGACCCCGGTGGCGAGGACTGTTCGCCGCCGCACTGGCCACCGCCGTGGGAGTGCCCTTCCTGGGCGCGCTGCCCGCCGCGGCCGACCCCGCACCCACACCGGCCCCGCTGCTCCGTAAGGCGGAAAGCAAGGTGCTGGAGGACCTCGGCGCCCGCGACCGGACCTCGTTCTGGGTCCAGCTCGACTCGGAGGCCGACACCTCGGCCGCGAGGAAGGCCACCACGAAGACCGGCCGGGACCGCGCCGTCATCCAGGCGAAGACCGCGCACGCGGACAAGAGCCAGAAGGCGCTGCGCGCGCTGCTGAAGGAGGCGGGCGCGCACTACACCCCGTACTGGATCACCAACACCGTCGAGGTCACCGGCGACAAGGCGCTGGCGGAGAAGATCGCCGCCCGCCCCGAGGTCGCGTCGATCCGTGCCGACGACGCGGTCGAGCTCCCGGTGCCCCTCGACGCCACGACGGAGCCCAAGGTCGACGGCGTCGAGTGGAACATCGACCGGATCAACGCGCCCGAGGTCTGGAACGAGTTCGGCGTACGCGGCGAAGGCGTCGTCATCGGCAGCATCGACACCGGCGTCGACTACCGCCACCCGGCCCTCGCGGCCACCTACCGGGGACTGCGCGCCGACGGATCGTACGACCACGCGTACAACTGGTTCGACGCCGTGGGCAGTTGCGCCGGCGACGCCCCCTGCGACGACCAGGGCCACGGCACCCACACCATGGGCACCATGGTCGGCGACGACGGCAACGGCAACGCGATCGGTGTCGCACCCGGCGCGAGCTGGATCGCGGCCAAGGGCTGCGGGACCACGGACTGCCCGCAGTCCGCGCTGCTCGCGGCCGGCCAGTGGATGCTCGCGCCGACCGACGCCGACGGCGAGAACCCCCGCCCGGACCTCGCCCCCGACGTCATCAACAACTCCTGGGGCGCCGACAGCCTCGACACCTGGTACCAGGCGATGGTCCAGGCATGGCGCGACGCGGGCATCTTCCCGGCGTTCTCCAACGGCAACGCCGGCCCGTCCTGCGACACCGCGGGCGTCCCGGGCGCCTACACCAACACGTACTCCTCCGGCGCCTTCGACAGCAGCAACAAGATCGCCGACTTCTCCTCCCGCGGCCCCGGCGTCGGCGGCACCGTCAAACCGAACATCACCGCGCCCGGAGTGAACGTCCGCTCGGCGGCCCCCGGCGGCGGATACGTCGCCAAATCGGGAACCTCGATGGCCTCGCCGCACACCGCCGCCACGGTGGCCCTGATCTGGTCGGCCGCCCCCGCGCTCCGCGGTGACGTCGCGGCGACCGAGGCGCTCCTGAACGACTCCGCGATCGACGTGGACGCCACCTCCTGCGGCGGCACCGCGGACTTCAACAACATCTACGGCGAGGGCCGGCTCGACGCGTACGCCGCGGTCCTCGCCGCCCCGCGCACGGACGTCGGAGCCCTCACCGGCACCGTCACCACGGACGGCGACCCCGCCGCCGAGGTCCACGTCGACGTGGACGGCCCGATGCACGCGAGCGTCCGTACGAAGGCGGACGGCACCTACGCGCTCCCGCGCCTGGTCGCCGGTGACTACCGGGTGACCGTGAGCAAGTTCGGCTACGTCACCGACGCGGCGACGGTCACCGTCACCGCGGACGCGACCGTCACCCACGACGCGGCGCTCACCACCGCCCCCACCGGCACCGTGAGCGGCACGGTGACCAGCGCGTCCGGCCTCGAGGCCGACGTGACGGTCAAGGTCCAGGGCACCCCGGTACGCGTCGAGACCGGCGCCGACGGCAGGTACACGCTCACCGTGCCCGTCGGCAGCTACCAATTCAGCGTGACGCCGCTCAACCACTGCGCGGCCGCCGTCGGCATCACCGTCACCGTGGCCAAGGGCGCCACCACCAGGAACATCGCGCTCGCCGCCCGTACCGACGCCTTCGGCACCACCTGCCGGCAGACCGGCGAGGCGTACCCGACGGGCGACACCGCGCTGGCCCTCAACCCCCCGACGGGCTCCTACGCGGCCGTCACCCTTCCCTTCCCGGTCGCCCTGTACGGGCACGTCTACGACAAGGGCTGGGTGACCCGCGACGGGCAGCTGGTCTTCGGCTCCCTGTACATGGGGGACAACGGCAGCCTGCCCAGCACCTCGGGAGCCAACGGCGCGCTCTCCCCGTTCTGGGACCAGCTCGCCACGGACTCCTCCTCCGGCGTGTACACGGCCGTGCGGGGCACCGCGCCGCACCGCGAGTACGTCGTGGAGTGGCGCGACATGCTGCTGGCCAGGAACACCACCCAGCGCATCGGATTCGCCGCCACGATCAGCGAGGACGGCACGTACACCTTCCACTACCAGGGCATCGGCGACGGCGCCTTCGAGCACGGGACCGGGGCCACGATCGGCGCCGAGAACCACGACGGCACCGACGGCTTCCTCTACTCCTTCGACGAGAGGTCGCTGCGCGACTCCATGGCGATCCGGTTCCGGCCGGAGGGACACGCCGTCGTCTCCGGCACGGTGACCGATGCCAACGACGGCAAGCCGGTCCCCGGCGCCACCGTCACGGTCACCCGGAGCGGGACCACGGTCGCCTCCCTCACCACCCGCGCCGACGGCGGCTACCTGGCGCAGATCCCGGCGACCACCGCGGCCAGCCACCGGATCGCGGTCACGGCACCCCACTACATGGCCGGGAACACCACGGTCACCCTGGAGAGCCTGTCCGCGGTCGGCACCGCGACAGCGCTGCGCACCGGCGCGGTGTCGGTCGCCGCCGGCGCCCCCGGGAAGCTGATCATGCAGGTCGGTGAGCGGCGCGAGCGCACCCTCACCCTCGCCAACAGCGGCTCCCCGGCCGCGTACTCCGTCACCGAGAAGAGCGGCGCGAGCTGGCTGAAGGCGTCCCCGGCGTCGGGCAGCCTGGCCACCGGTGGCCGGACGAACGTCGTGCTGACCTTCGACACCTCGGGGGCCGCGCCCGGCACGGTGCTGACCGGCACCCTCGTCGTGACCTCGGAGAGCGGCCGTGCGCCGTCCCTCTCGCTGCCCCTCACCGTGGTGGTGCCCGCCTACCGGAAGGGGATCGACGTCGGAGCCGACACCTCCTCGGTGGACGCGCTCGGCGACACCTGGTCGCCGGACCTCGCGTACGCGGACGGTTCCTACGGCTACACCGACCGGACCACGGTCCTCACGTACACCCGGCAGGACATCGTGGGGGCCTCCGACACCCGGGTGCAGCAGCTGCTGCGCTCCGGCCGTCAGGGGGTGACCGACTACCGCTTCGACGCCGTTCCGAACGGCGTCTACCAGGTGGAGCTGGGCTTCGCCGAGCCCGTCGCGGTGAAGCCCGGGAGCCGGGTCTTCGACGTGACGGCGGAAGGGGTGGAGAAGGTGTCCGACATCGACATCCGCCTGGAGTCGGGCGGCGTCCGCACGGCCCTCGCCAAGACCTTCACGGTGAAGGTGACCGACGGGCGGCTGGACGTGGGACTGTCCGCGGTCACCGGCGAGACCCTGATCAACTCGATCCGGGTGACCCAGCGGCCCGACATGTCCTGACACACGCCCGCGTTCCGAGGGCCCGTCCGGCATTCCCGCCGGGCGGGCCCCCGGCGTGTCCGGGGCTGTCCGCGCGGCTCCGGGGAGGCCTGATTAGGTAACCCTAAGTGATGGATTCCACGTTGATCGTTCCGGACCGTGGTTGTCATACGGCTTCGAATTACGCAACAATGGCGTTGTGAAATACGTTGGCGAGGCTCCGCAGGAGGAACTCGCGACCGGTGAGCGCCCGACGCGCAACCGGATCGCGCGCTCCATCCTCGACCACGGCCCGTCCACCGCCGCCGACCTCGCGAAGCGGCTCGGACTCACCCAGGCCGCCGTCCGGCGCCACCTGGACGCCCTCGCCTGCGACGGAGTCGTCGAACCCCGCGAGCAGCGGGTGTACGGCGCGCGGACCCGCGGCCGGCCGGCCAAGGTGTTCGCCCTGACGGACAGCGGCCGGGACGCCTTCGACCAGTCGTACGACAAGCTCGCGGCCGAGGCGCTGCGCTGGATCGCCGAGACCGCGGGCGACGAGGCGGTCGTCGCGTTCGCCCGCTCCCGGATGGCGGCCCAGGCCGACAAGTACCGCGCCGCGGTCGAAGCCGCCGCCCCCGAGGACCGGACAGCGGCCCTGGCCAGGGCCTTGTCCGCGGACGGGTACGCTGCTACGGCGCGCAGCGCGCCGGGCCCCCAGCAGGCCGAGCAGCTCTGCCAGCACCACTGCCCGGTCGCGCACGTCGCCGAGCAGTTCCCGCAGCTGTGCGAGGCGGAGACGGAATTCTTCTCCGAGCTGCTCGGGACCCACGTACAGCGTCTGGCCACCCTCGCCCACGGCGACGGCGTGTGCACGACGTACGTACCGAAGGGCGGTCCGGGCGGCGGTACCACCGACGCCGGCGCGCCCCCACAGACCACCACCACCTCAGTATCAGCAAGCACTGCCGGGAGGAACCCCGCATGACGCTCCCTACGGAGACTGCCCACCCCGAACTCGAGGGCCTGGGTACGTACGAATTCGGCTGGGCCGACTCCGACGCGGCAGGCGCGGCGGCCAAGCGCGGCCTCTCGGAAGAGGTCGTCCGGGACATCTCGGCGAAGAAGAACGAGCCCGAGTGGATGCTCAAGCTCCGCCTCAAGGGCCTCAAGCTCTTCGGCAAGAAGCCCATGCCGAACTGGGGCTCGGACCTGTCGGGCATCGACTTCGACAACATCAAGTACTTCGTGCGGTCCACCGAGAAGCAGGCGGAGTCCTGGGAGGACCTGCCCGAGGACATCAAGAACACGTACGACAAGCTCGGCATCCCGGAGGCGGAGAAGCAGCGCCTCGTCGCCGGTGTCGCCGCGCAGTACGAGTCCGAGGTCGTCTACCACCAGATCCGCGAGGACCTGGAGGAGCAGGGCGTCATCTTCCTCGACACGGACACCGCGCTGAAGGAGCACCCGGAGCTCTTCAAGGAGTACTTCGGCACCGTCATCCCGGTCGGCGACAACAAGTTCGCCTCCCTGAACACGGCCGTGTGGTCCGGTGGCTCGTTCATCTACGTGCCCAAGGGCGTCCACGTCGACATCCCGCTCCAGGCCTACTTCCGTATCAACACGGAGAACATGGGCCAGTTCGAGCGGACGCTGATCATCGTCGACGAGGACGCGTACGTCCACTACGTCGAGGGCTGCACCGCGCCGATCTACTCCTCGGACTCGCTGCACAGCGCCGTGGTCGAGATCATCGTGAAGAAGGGCGGCCGCTGCCGCTACACGACCATCCAGAACTGGTCGAACAACGTCTACAACCTGGTCACCAAGCGCGCCGTGGCGTACGAGGGCGCGACCATGGAGTGGGTCGACGGCAACATCGGCTCCAAGGTCACGATGAAGTACCCGGCCGTCTACCTCATGGGCGAGCACGCCAAGGGCGAGACGCTCTCCATCGCCTTCGCGGGCGAGGGCCAGCACCAGGACGCCGGCGCCAAGATGGTCCACATGGCCCCGAACACCTCGTCCAACATCGTCTCCAAGTCGGTGGCGCGAGGCGGCGGCCGCACCTCCTACCGCGGTCTCATCGAGATCGGCGAGGGTGCGCCGGGCGCCAAGTCCAACGTGCTCTGCGACGCGCTGCTCGTCGACACGATCTCGCGCTCGGACACGTACCCGTACGTCGACGTCCGCGAGGACGACGTGTCGATGGGCCACGAGGCGACCGTCTCCAAGGTCTCCGAGGACCAGCTCTTCTACCTGATGAGCCGCGGCCTCACCGAGTTCGAGGCCATGGCGATGATCGTGCGCGGCTTCGTCGAGCCGATCGCCAAGGAGCTCCCGATGGAGTACGCCCTGGAGCTGAACCGGCTGATCGAGCTGCAGATGGAGGGCTCGGTCGGCTAGTACGGCGCCCCCGCCGTACCAGCGCACCGACCCCCCTACTTCTTGACTTAAGAAAGCGAGCACTACGACAGCCATGGCTGAGGCTCAGAATTCCCCGGTGGGCTCCACCACCGCCGGTTCCATCGCGGTGGCCGCCGAGTCGACCGTCGCCACGCGCATGAGCGCCCCGCCCTCCTTCGACGTGGCGGACTTCCCGGTCCCGCACGGCCGTGAGGAGGAGTGGCGCTTCACGCCTCTGGAGCGCCTGCGCGGGCTCCACGACGGCACCGCGGTGGCGAACGGCGGCGGCGTCAAGGTCGCCGTGGAGGCGCCCGAGGGCGTCACGGTGGAGACCGTCGGCCGCGACGACGCCCGGCTCGGCCGGGCCGGTGTCCCGGTGGACCGGGTCGCCGCCCAGGCGTACTCCGCGTTCACGCAGGCGTCGGTCGTCACCGTCGCCAAGGAGGCCGTGCTCACCGAGCCGGTCCGCATCGCGGTGCACGGCGAGGGCGGTACCTCCTACGGCCACCTGCTCGTCGAGGTCGGCGCCTTCGCCGAGGCGGTCGTGGTCATCGACCACACCGGCGACGCGGTACTCGCCGCCAACGTCGACTACGTCCTCGGCGACGGCGCGAAGCTCACCGTCGTCTCCGTCCAGGACTGGGACGACACCGCGGTCCACGTCGGCCAGCACAATGCGCTGATCGGCCGCGACGCCTCGTTCAAGTCCGTCGTCGTCACCTTCGGCGGCGACCTGGTCCGGCTGCACCCCCGGGTCGCGTACGCCGGCACCGGCGGCGAGGCCGAGCTGTTCGGCCTGTACTTCACGGACAAGGGCCAGCACCAGGAGCACCGCCTCCTGGTCGACCACAACACCCCGCACTGCAAGTCCAACGCGGTGTACAAGGGCGCCCTCCAGGGCGACGGGGCCCACGCGGTCTGGATCGGGGACGTCCTCATCCAGGCCAAGGCCGAAGGCACCGACACCTACGAGATGAACCGCAACCTGGTTCTGACCGACGGTGCCCGCGTCGACTCGGTGCCGAACCTGGAGATCGAGACCGGCGAGATCGTCGGCGCCGGCCACGCCTCGGCCACCGGCCGCTTCGACGACGAGCAGCTGTTCTACCTCCAGTCCCGCGGTATCCCGGCCGAGGAGGCCCGCCGGCTCGTCGTGCGCGGCTTCTTCGCCGAGCTGGTCCAGCAGATCGGCCTGCCGGATGTCGAGGCACGCCTGCTCGACAAGATCGAGGCAGAGCTGAAGGCGTCCGTCTGATGGCGTTCGTCAAGGTGTGCGCGCTGAGCGAGCTGGAGGACGACACCCCCAAGCGGGTGGAGCTCGACGGCACCGCCGTCTCGGTCGTCCGTACCGAGGGCGAGGTGTTCGCCATCAACGACATCTGCTCGCACGCCAATGTGTCGCTGTCGGAGGGCGAGGTGGAGGACTGCATGATCGAGTGCTGGCTGCACGGCTCGTCCTTCGACCTGCGCACCGGCAAGCCGTCCGGCCTTCCCGCGACGCGCCCCGTCCCCGTTTACCCCGTCAAGATCGAAGGGGACGATGTGCTCGTCTCCGTCACCCAGGAGTCCTGAGTCACCCATGGCAACGCTTGAAATCCGCGACCTGCACGTCACCGTCGAGGCCGACAACGCCACGAAGGAGATCCTCAAGGGCGTCGACCTGACCGTGAAGCAGGGCGAGACCCACGCCATCATGGGCCCCAACGGGTCCGGCAAGTCCACCCTGGCGTACTCGCTCGCCGGTCACCCCAAGTACACGATCACGAGCGGCACCGTCACCCTCGACGGCGAGGACGTCCTCGAGATGTCCGTCGACGAGCGCGCCCGCGCCGGCCTGTTCCTCGCCATGCAGTACCCGGTCGAGATCCCCGGTGTCTCGGTCTCCAACTTCCTGCGCACCTCCGCCACCGCCGTCCGCGGCGAGGCCCCCAAGCTGCGTACGTGGGTCAAGGAGGTCAAGGAGACGATGGCCGGGCTCCAGATGGACCCGGCGTTCGCCGAGCGCAACGTCAACGAGGGCTTCTCCGGCGGTGAGAAGAAGCGCCACGAGATCCTCCAGCTGGAGCTCCTCAAGCCGAAGGTCGCCATCCTCGACGAGACCGACTCCGGCCTCGACGTCGACGCCCTGCGCGTCGTCTCCGAGGGCGTCAACCGGGTCCGCGAGACCGGTGAGGTCGGCACCCTGCTGATCACCCACTACACGCGGATCCTCCGCTACATCAAGCCCGACTTCGTGCACGTCTTCGCCAACGGCCGCATCGCCGAGTCCGGCGGCGCCGAGCTGGCCGACAAGCTGGAGAACGAGGGCTACGAGGCGTACGTGAAGGGTGGCGCTTCCGCGTGACTGACGCCCGCAAGGGACTGACCGGCCTCCTCGACACCGAGGCGATCCGCAAGGACTTCCCCATCCTGGGCCGCACGGTCCACGACGGCAAGAAGATCGTGTACCTGGACAGCGCGGCGACCTCGCAGAAGCCGCGCCAGGTCCTCGACGCTCTCAGCGAGTACTACGAGCGGCACAACGCCAACGTCCACCGCGGTGTGTACACCATCGCCGAGGAGGCCACCGCGCTGTACGAAGGCGCCCGCGACAAGGTCGCCGCCTTCATCAACGCGCCGAGCCGCGACGAGGTCATCTTCACGAAGAACGCCTCGGAGTCGCTCAACCTCGTCGCGAACATGCTCGGCTGGGCGGACGAGCCCTACCGGGTCGACCGCGACACCGAGATCGTCACCACCGAGATGGAGCACCACTCCAACATCGTCCCGTGGCAGCTGCTCGCGCAGCGCACCGGAGCGAAGCTGAAGTGGTTCGGCATCACGGACGACGGCCGGCTCGACCTGTCCAACATCGACGAGATCATCACCGAGAAGACGAAGATCGTCACCTTCACGCTGGTCTCGAACATCCTGGGCACGATCAACCCGGTCGAGCAGATCATCCGCCGCGCCCAGCAGGTCGGCGCGCTGGTCTGCATCGACGCCTCGCAGGCCGCCCCGCACATGGTGCTGGACGTGCAGGCGCTGCAGGCCGACTTCGTGGCCTTCACCGGTCACAAGATGGTCGGCCCGACCGGCATCGGCGTCCTGTGGGGACGGCAGGAGCTCCTGGAGGACCTGCCGCCGTTCCTCGGCGGAGGCGAGATGATCGAGACCGTGTCGATGCACTCGTCGACGTACGCCCCGGCACCGCACAAGTTCGAGGCGGGTACGCCCCCGATCGCGCAGGCCGTCGGCCTCGGCGCGGCCGTGGACTACCTCTCGGCCATCGGCATGGAGAAGATCCACCGCCACGAGCAGGCGATCACCGAATACGCGGTGGCGCGGCTCCTGGAGGTGCCGGACCTGCGGATCATCGGCCCGACCACGGCCGAGAACCGCGGCGCCACGATCTCCTTCACGCTCGGCGACATCCACCCGCACGACGTGGGCCAGGTGCTCGACGAACAGGGCATCGCGGTCCGGGTGGGCCACCACTGCGCACGGCCGGTCTGCCTGCGGTACGGAATTCCCGCGACCACGCGGGCGTCGTTCTATCTGTACTCCACGCCCGCCGAGGTCGACGCCCTGGTGGACGGTCTGGAGCACGTACGGAACTTTTTCGGTTGATGCTGAGGGCTGACGGGTGAAGCTGGATTCGATGTACCAGGAAGTGATCCTGGACCACTACAAGCACCCCCACGGGCGCGGCCTGCGGGACGGCGACGCCGAGGTGCATCACGTCAACCCGACGTGCGGCGACGAGATCACGCTCCGCGTGCGGTACGAGGGCGACACCCTCGCCGACGTCAGCTACGAGGGGCAGGGCTGCTCGATCAGCCAGGCCAGTGCCTCGGTGCTGAACGATCTGCTCGTCGGCAAGGAGCTGGACCAGGCGCGGAAGATCCAGGACGCGTTCCTGGAGCTGATGCAGTCCAAGGGCCAGCTGGAGCCCGACGACGCGATGGAGGAGGTACTGGAGGACGCGGTCGCGTTCGCCGGTGTCTCCAAGTACCCGGCTCGCGTCAAGTGCGCGCTGCTGAGCTGGATGGCGTGGAAGGACGCGACGGCCAAGGCGCTGTCCGAAGGGAAGACCTCATGAGCGAGAACGAGACTGTGGCACTGAAGCCGGCCTCCGAGGAGGAGGTCCGCGAGGCGTTGTACGACGTCGTCGACCCCGAGCTGGGCATCGACGTCGTCAACCTGGGCCTGATCTACGGCATCCACATCGACGACGCCAACATCGCCACCCTCGACATGACGCTGACGTCCGCGGCCTGCCCGCTGACCGACGTCATCGAGGACCAGGCGAAGTCCGCGACCGACGGCATCGTCAGCGAACTCCGGATCAACTGGGTCTGGATGCCGCCGTGGGGCCCGGACAAGATCACCGACGACGGACGCGAGCAGCTGCGCGCGCTCGGCTTCAACGTCTGAGCGGTCCCGCTCCGCCAAGGACGTCCAGGACGGCCCCCGGTTCCACCACGAGTGGAGCCGGGGGCCGTCCTCGTACCCGTCCGTCGGTGCCCGTTGCCGTCGTCCCCGTTCTGTTCGTCCGCCGTACCGCAGATGTCTGCCCCTCGTTGGCGCCGGGACCGCACCCTGATCGTCGTGGACGACCACGCCGACGAGAGGTACGCAGTGACGCACCGGACTTCACTCCAGCACCGCCGGACCCCCCACCAGCGCAAGGCCGCAGCCGCGGCTGCCGGAATGCTCGCGCTGGGCGCCCTCGGGATCACCGCCCCCGCGCACGCCGTGTCCTACGGGACGCCGACGCTCGCCTTCTCGGCGACGTACCTCTCCGGCGCGGTCGGCGCGACCGGTGACGCCGACAACACGGTCACCGTGACCGTCGCGCAGAGCGGAGCGGACGCGTCGGCCCTCACCGTCGCCGCCTCCGCCAGCTCCAAGACCTCGGTCGCCGCGACCTCCGACGTGACCGTGACCGGCACCGGCGCGACCCGCCGGATCTCCGTCGCCGCCCACGCCCGCGGCTACACCGACCTCACCATCAAGGTCACCGGCCTCGGCGGCAAGACGGCCACGAAGAAGCTGTACTTCGCCGCCTCGGCCGCCGTGCAGAACGCCGCCGACACCCGCTACCTCACCGGTTCCTCGGACGCCTCGGCCGCCGTCGACGTCGGCGACGGCTACGCCGTCGTCGCGGACGACGAGACGAACGTCCTGCGCCTCTACAACCTCGCGGTGTCCGGCGCACCCGTGAAGACCTGGGACGTCGCGTCCAAGCTCGGGGTCTCGAAGGAGATCGACATCGAGGGCGCGGCCCGGGTCGGCAACACCATCTACTGGACCGGCTCGCTCGGCAACAACAAGGACGGCGAGTACAAGGCCGACCGCAACACCGTCTTCACCACGACCGTCTCCGGCTCGGGCGCCTCCACCGCGCTCACCGTCGGCACCTCGTACAAGAAGCTCCGCGACGACCTCGTCGCCTGGGACGAGTCGAACGGCGACCGGTACGGCTTCGCGGCCGGCACCGAGGACGGCCAAGTACCCAAGCAGATCGACGGGTTCAACGTGGAGGGCCTGGAGTTCGCCCCCGGCTCCACCACCACCGCGTACATCGGCTTCCGCGCGCCCCTCGTCCCGCCGAAGTCGGGCGGCAAGGGCCTGATCGTGCCGGTGACCAACTTCGACAAGGTCGTCGGCAGCGGCGCCAAGGCGGTCTTCGGCACGCCGATCGAGCTGGACCTCGGCGGCCTCGCGATCCGCGACATCCGCAAGAACGCGTCCAACCAGTACCTCATCGTGGCCGGTTCCTGGGAGGCGGACGACAACTCCGACCCGTACGCCCTCTACAGCTGGGACGGCGTCGCCGGCCACGCCCCCGTCAAGCGCACCGACCTGCCCACCACCGACCCGGGCGGCTGGGAGGCCGTCGTCTCCGTGCCGGACCTGACGGTCGCGGGCACCCGCGCGCAGCTGATCACCGACGCGGGGGCGGCCGACCTCTACGGGGACGGCACGGAGGCGAAGGACCTGGACCACGCCGAGTTCAAGAAGTCCCGGGCGACCTGGTTCACCGTCGGCGGCTGACCGGACCCGGGGGACGAGCGGCCCCTGGACGAGCGGTCCCCGGACGAACGGCCCCTGGCGGGTCGGGGGCCGTTCATCCAGGGATCATCCGCCCGCCCGGTTGGCTCCTTGCCGGGCGGGCATCCTTACGCCCGGCGTGCCGCAGGGGCACCCGCGAGGACGAGGGCGGGCGAATGACACCGATCAGCCGTAGGGGCTTCGTGGGGCTCGGTGCCTCCGTGGCGGCCGGCCTGACGCTGGGCGCGGGATCGCGTCCCGCCGAGGCCGAGGGCGCGGCCGGCACCACCGCGACGGGCACCATCACGGACGTGCGCCACGTGGTGATCCTGATGCAGGAGAACCGCAGCTTCGACCACTACTTCGGACGGCTGAAGGGCGTACGGGGCTTCGACGACCGCGGCACCGTCACCCTGGCGGGCGACCGCTCGGTCTTCGACCAGCCCAACGGCACGGGCCGCCAGTTCCCCTGGAAGCTGAGCGCGACGCCGGCCGCGGGCGGCCAGGACGGCGAGACCCTCGCCCAGTGCAACGGCGACCTGCCGCACTCCTGGTCCTCCCAGCACTCCGCGTGGAACAAGGGCCGCCTGGACAACTGGGTGTCGGGCGTCGGCAGTGTCCGCTCGCTCGGCTACCTCGACCGCTCGGACCTCCCCTTCCACTACGCGCTCGCCGACGCCTACACGGTCTGCGACGCCTACTTCTGCTCCACCCTCAGCGCCACCGGCCCGAACCGCACCTACCTGTGGAGCGGCAAGGTCGACGCGGCCAGCTACGACGGCGGCGACGAGTCCGGTCTGACGTGGCAGAACTACGCGCAGGCGCTCCAGGCGGCCGGAGTGAGCTGGAAGGTCTACCAGAACGCCCAGGACAACTACGGGGACAACGGCTGCGCCTACTTCAAGGCCTTCGCGGGCGCCAAGGCCGGCGACCCGCTGTACGACCGGGGCATGTCCTCCGTCCCGAAGGTGACCGGGTCCACCCCGGACGACATCGCCGCGGCCATCAAGGCGGACGTCCTCGCCGGGACCTTGCCGCAGGTCTCCTGGGTGGTCCCGAACCAAGCGTTCTCCGAACACCCCTACGCCCCGCCCGGCGACGGTGCCCACTTCGTCGACCTCGTCTACCGGGCCCTCGCGGCGGACCCGGACGTCTTCGATTCCACCGTCCTGTTCCTTAACTACGACGAGAACGACGGCTTCTTCGACCACGTGCCGCCTCCCGCCCCGCCCGCCGGGACCCCCGGCGAGTTCCTGAACGGTGTGCCGTACGGCTTCGGCTTCCGCGTCCCGATGACCGTCGTCTCTCCCTGGACCCGCGGCGGCTGGGTCTCCTCGGAGGTCTTCGAGCACACCTCGGTGCTGCGCTTCCTGGAGACCTGGACGACCGCCCTCGGCACGCCCGCCACCTGCCCCAACATCAGCGAATGGCGGCGCAAGGTGAGCGGGGACCTGACAGGCGTCTTCGACTTCGCCCACCCGGTCAAGGGCACGGTGGCGCTGCCCGCGACCGCCGTGATCGGGCTCTCGACGTGCGGGCCGCTGCCCAACCCCGTACCGACGAACAACGCCCTGCCCGTGCAGGAGCCCGGCACCCGTCCGTCCCGGGCCCTGCCGTATCAGCCCAACGGGTACCTGGACCGGCTGGAGTTCGGTGCTTCCGGGAAGATCCTCGCCTGGTTCACGATGGCCAACCAGGGGGCGCCGGCGACCCGGGCGGCCCACTTCTCCATCCACCCCAACGCCTACCGCGACACCACCCCGTGGCAGTACACGGTGGATGCCGGCGGCACCGCCTCGGACTTCTTCAACATCGGCTCCGGATACGGCGGCGGCGCGTACGACCTCACCATGACCGGCCCCAACCGCTTCCTGCGCCGCTTCCGGGGCGACGCAACCAAGGCGGGCAAGACGGCGGAGGTCCGCACCCGGTACGCCACGGAGGCCGGCACGGGCAAGCTCGCCCTCTGGTTCGCGATGGTCAACTCCGGCTCCGCGGCGGTGAAGTTCACCATCACGTCCACCCACTACCGCGGCGATGGTCCGTGGACCTACACCGTCGCCGCCGGTTCCACCACGGAGGACTTCTTCAACGTGGTCGCGCTCACGAACGGCTGGTACGACTTCACCGTCACGGTCGACTCCGACACCACCTGGTCGCGCAGGTTCACCGGACGTCTGGAGACCGGCGGGCCGGGGGTCAGCGGCTGACGCCGCCCGGCCCCGCCGGAGCGGCGCCGTCGCCCGGTGGCGGCCGGCGCGGTCTGACAGAGTGGCGGCCATGGCCTCTTCTTGGTACACGCTGGTCGTGGACGCCCACGACATGTCGTCGCTCGCCCGTTTCTGGTGCCAGGTGCTGGACTGGAAGGTCGTCTACGAGGACGCGGACGAGGTGACGATCGGGGCGAACGCGGAAGCGCTCCCGGGGCTTTGCTTCGTCTCCGTGCCCGAACGCAAGACGGCCAAGAACCGTCTGCACATCGACCTCAGCCCCGACGACCAGGCGGCAGAGGTCGAGCGGATTCTCGCGCTCGGCGCCACGAGGGCGGACGTCGGGCAGGGCGGTGACGTCAGTTGGGTGGTGCTGGCTGATCCGGAGGGCAACGAGTTCTGCGTGCTGCGGCCGAAGAAGACACTCCAAGACTGAGGGGTTCGCCTCAGCTTGTCTTTTACCCCGCTGCGTGCAGTGGTCCGAGGCCAGAGTGTCAGTGCCCGGTGATACCTGTAGGGCGTGGAGGATGCGATTTCGGGTGCGATAGCCGTCCTGCGTGAAGCCTTTCCGGCAGAGGTCCGTCACTGTCCTTTGGACAGGGAAGAGCTTGGGGTGTGGGAGCGCAGGCACGGGGTGGTGTTGCCGGAGCCGTATCGCACTTTCGTGACTGAGATCGCGAACGGTACCGACGATGGTCCGCCTGACGAAGGTGGCCTGCTGCCACTGGGAGAGAAACCGGACAGCTGGGCCGTCTGGGAAGCGGACTGCTGGATGAGCCCGGAGCCGTTCGATGGCGCTGCCCTGCGCGTGCCCGGCCAGCCCTTCCCTCTTGAGGAGGAGTGGCAGTGGGAGTACGACTACTACGACCACACCCGCCACTCGTCTCTGTTGCACCAGACCTACCAGCACGGCTCCGTGCTGCTGGGCAGCGACAGACCCGGTGAGTACTGGACGCTAGCGGTGACCGGGCCGCAACGCGGCCGGGTGTGGTGGCTCAGAGACGGATGCGCCGCACCCTATGTCGACCGCCCGTCCGATCAGCCGGGGGGCGATTTCCTGCACTGGGTGAGGGACTGGCATGTCGGACAGGGCTGGTGGCGGGCCGAGTAGCGCTTCCACACCCAGGTCGCGGACTCGACCGCTCGAACGCTCCCTTGAACTTGATCGCAAAATCGGATCTGCGCGACAGCGCGGCGGCCGTCGCTTGATGCTGAACTCCGGCGCAGAGACGCAGGACAGGCGAAGGCTGCGGGGTAGGTTTGGGCCCCCGACGTGCGAGGCGTCCGTCGACAACGCTCGCGGAAATGCTCACAGGGACGGACGCGGATGCGGATGATCTTCGCTGAGCCTCACGCGCGAAGATCGTTATTACCCGGCAGCGACAGACCGCAAGCGATCGATTGTCCAACGCCTTCGCGGGCGGTGTAGTGGCCGTCCACGCGGATCGAGCGGATGCCGCTGACGTGGCGCCCGCCGCAGCGGTCCTGCGGCAGGACCAGTTGCGGGCCGGTGCGGTGCAGGGGAGCGCCGTCGATGCCCACTGCCGGCAGCACCGGCGCGCCGGCGAAGTCCGGGTCGATCTCGGCCCAGGTCAGCAGCGTGCGGTGGCCGTCCGCGCCCGTCACGGCGATCAGGAAGCGCAGCCGGTCCTTCCGGCGCACCGGGTCGAAACCGGGGCGGGCGTCGCGCAGTACGTCGTGGAGCAGCGGGCCCTCGAAGCCGTGGTGCCGCACGCCGCTGGTCGCGCACTCGAAGCTGACCCGTGTGCGGTGCTGCGGCCAGGCGAGAAGGTCCCGCACGGTCAGCCGGGCCGGCACGCCGAGGTCGCCGGTCAGCGCGAACTCCGCAGGACGGGTGGGCTGTTCGGTCAGGGGCTGACTCACGGGCTACCACCTCCCGGATGACGGTACCCGGAAGGTGGTGCCACGCAAACGCGGATGCCTGCCCCATCGGGGATCTTGCCCGGCTGATGCGGTGCGATCCGGCCGTGTTGCCTGGCATCTGCGGTTTCCTGCCTGAGGCTGTACGGTCCCGGTGCAGCCGGGCCCCGGGAGCCGCCGGGCGGGGGGTCAGGGCGCGGAGTCACCGTCCTGATCGGGACCGGGACCGGGTTGCGGGCCGGGGTAGCCGTACGGGGGAGGCGGCGCCTGGTAGCCGTACGGCGGGGGAGGCGGCTGGTATCCGTACGGCGGGGGAGCGTAGGCGGGGGGCATGGGCAGGCCTGCCGCGGCGGCGAGGTCCTGGGCCAGATTCTCCGTACGGATGCGGCGGTCCACGTAGAGCATCCCCAGCAGCAGCGGCGGGAAGGTGCCCACGAAGATCTGGCCGACCAGCTGACCGGCCATCATGATCGCGGCGGCGCCACCCAGGGCGACCAGGACGGCGGAGACGCTCGGGTCGTCGCCGAGGTCCCCGGTGGTCATCGCCGAGGAGAACACCCCGGCGAACGAGAACGGTATCTGGACGACGTACGAGGCCGCACCGGCCATCGCGAAGCCCAGCAGCGACATGCCGAAGATCCGCCACCAGCTGCCGCGGACGAGAGTGGACGAGCGGCGCATGGCGGCGATCGGTCCCTGTCCTTCCAGCACCACCGCCGTCGGGGCCAGCGAGAACTTCACCCAGAGCCAGACCGCCAGCGGTCCGGTCGGGAGCAGCAACAGGACGGAGACCCCCAGCCACGCGGCGGCGCTGCCCGGGTCCTCGCCCGTGAGCGCGAGTGCGACCGTGGCCCCTTCGGCGAGCAGGATCAGGGCGACGGGAATCACCGCGATCAGCCCGTTCAGGAGGATGGTGCCCAGCATGGCGGGAAGCCTGGACCAGGCCGTCCGCCGGACCGAGCGGAAGGTCACCGGGCGCCCCAGCACGGCTCCTTGGAGCACCGTGGGAACCGCCGCCTGCACCAGGGCGTAGGCCACGACGGCCACCACCATCCCGATCAGCGCCGCGAGTCCGAGCGCCACCAGAACCGAGGAGATGTCGTCCCAGTCCACGTCCGCGTCCGAGGAGTGGCTCCTGATGCGGTCCAGGTTGTCGTGGACGGCCGAGAAGGCGACGAGGAGGGCGGCCACCAGCGTGGCGGCCGCCGCCGCGTAGACCGTGGCGGCGAAGCCGAACAGCGGCTTCCAGTAGCGGCCCATCGCGGAGAAGGTGCCATTGAAGATGTCCGATATGCGTAGAGGCGCCAGCGGTATCACCCCGGGCTCCGGTGGCGGTGGCATCCGCCGGCCGCCCCAGCCCTGGTGAGCTCCCCCGCCGTACGGCGCGCCCCCCGGCGCCCCGCCGCCCCACCCCGCGTCCTGCGTCACTGTCTCTCCATGAAGTTGTCGGACCGATCGGCCGGTGAGGCCGATGCGGCACACCGTAGTCCCCGCACCTGCTGCCGGTCTGCGCGCGGTGCGTAAAAGCGGGGTGCGTAAAAGCGGGGTGTACGAGTGGGGCGTGAAGCGGGGGGCGGGGCCGGGGCGCGACCGGCCGGTCCCTGAGACCGGTTGGCCCGGGCGGGACCCGGACGGTTAGGTTTCGGTCATGACCGACACGACTTCCCAGGGCTCGTCCCGCACCACCGGCGCCGTCGCCGCCGGCCTCGCCACCATCGCCGGGAACGGCACCGTCCTCGACACGTGGTACCCCGCCCCCGAGCTGGCCGCCGAGCCCGGCCCGGCCGGCACTCAGCGGCTCACCGCCGACGAGGCCGTGAACCTCCTCGGCGAAGGCGCCGCGAAGGCCGTCGGCGTGGACGCCCGTCGCGGAGTCGAGGTCGTCGCCGTCCGCACGGTCATCTCCTCGCTGGACGACAAGCCGCTGGACGCGCACGACGCCTACCTGCGCCTGCACCTCCTCTCGCACCGGCTCGTCCAGCCGCACGGCCAGAACCTGGACGGCGTTTTCGGTCTCCTCGCCAACGTCGCCTGGACCTCGCTCGGTCCGGTCGCCGTGGACGACCTGGACAAGGTGCGGCTGAACGCCCGCGCGGAGGGCCTGCACCTCCAGGTCACCTCGGTCGACAAGTTCCCGAGGATGACGGACTACGTCGCGCCCAAGGGTGTCCGCATCGCCGACGCCGACCGGGTCCGCCTCGGCGCGCACCTGGCCTCCGGTACGACCGTCATGCACGAGGGCTTCGTCAACTTCAACGCCGGCACGCTCGGCACGTCGATGGTCGAGGGCCGCATCTCCGCGGGCGTCGTCATCGGCGACGGCTCGGACATCGGCGGCGGCGCCTCCACCATGGGCACCCTCTCCGGCGGCGGCAAGGAGCGCATCGTGATCGGTGAGCGCTGCCTCATCGGTGCGGAGGCGGGCATCGGCATCGCGCTCGGCGACGAGTGCGTCGTCGAAGCGGGTCTGTACGTCACCGCCGGTACCCGCGTCACGATGCCCGACGGCCAGGTCGTCAAGGCCCGCGACCTCTCGGGCGCCTCGAATATCCTCTTCCGCCGCAACTCCGTCACGGGCGCCGTCGAGGCCCGCCCGAACAACGCGGTCTGGGACGGACTGAACGACATCCTGCACGCGCACAACTGAACACGTCGCGCACGTGCCCGACCGGGCGCACGGAACGGCCCCCGTCTTCTCCGGGGGCCGTTCCGCGTCCAGGGGTGCGCGGGCCACCGGGCCGACGCGACAGGGGAGCGCGGAGCGCGGAGAGTGGAAGGGGTCACCTGTCCGACCGCTCGAAAGGGGAACCACCGTGCGGGCGCTCACCTACCACGGAAAGCGGGACGTCAGGGTGGAGACGGTTCCCGATCCTCCGATCGAGAAGCCGGACGACGTGATCGTGCGCGTCACCTCGACGGGCATATGCGGCTCCGACCTCCACCTCTACGAGGTCCTCGGCCCCTATCTCGACCCGGGCGACATCCTCGGCCACGAACCGATGGGGATCGTGGAGGAGACCGGCCCCGAGGTCACCTCGGTGGCGAAGGGCGACCGGGTGGTCATCCCGTTCAACATCTGCTGCGGCCAATGCTTCATGTGCCGGCAGGGCCTGCACTCCCAGTGCGAGACCACCCAGGTGCGCTCCCGGGGCATGGGAGCGGCACTCTTCGGATACACCAAGCTGTACGGCCAAGTCCCCGGCGGCCAAGCCCAGTTCCTCCGCGTTCCGTTCGGGAACAGCCTGCCCGTCAAAGTGCCGGCCGGGCCACCGGACGACCGGTTCGTCTACCTCTCCGACGTACTGCCCACCGCCTGGCAGGCGGTCGAGTACGCGGCGATTCCGCCCGGCGGCACGGTCACCGTCCTGGGCCTCGGCCCGATCGGCGCCATGGCGGCCCGCATCGCGCGCCACCGGGGCGCCGGGCTCGTCGTCGGCGTGGACCTGGTGCCCGAACGCCTCGCCCGGGCGAGTACGTACGGCGCCACCTGCCTGGACCTGCGCCGGTACGCCAACGGCCCCGGCGACGCGATCCGCGAGCTCACCCAGGGGCGCGGTACGGACTCCGTCATCGACGCCGTCGGCATGGAGGCGCACGGCGCCCCGACGGCCAAGGCGGCCCACTGGGCGGTCGGGCTGCTCCCGGACGCCGTGGCCGAACGCCTGATGGAGACGGCGGGCATCGACCGGCTGTCGGCGGTGTACGCCGCCGTCGACGTGGTGCGGCGGGGCGGCACGGTCTCGCTCTCCGGCGTCTACGGAGGCGCCGTCGACCCGCTGCCGCTGCTGAAGATGTTCGACAAGCAGATCCAGCTCCGGATGGGCCAGGCGAACGTGTGGCGGTGGGTCGACGACATCCTGCCGCTGCTCACCGAGGCGGACCCACTGGGCGTCGACACCTTCGCGACGCACCACCTGCCGCTGGAACAGGGGCCTCAGGCGTACAGCGCCTTCCAGCAGAAGGCGGACGGCATGATCAAAACGCTGCTGAACCCCTGACCGGGTCCGGCGTGCGGCCGCCCCTCACGAACGCTGGTGCTGCCGCCACTCGATCATGAGGATGGTGGCGTCGTCCGCCCGGCCAAGCCGGGGCGGCTGGGCGACGTCGGTCCCTGCCCGCCGATCGGAGGAGAAGCGGCCCGGCCGCTGCGGGCACGGGACTGCCCCGGGGCCGGGGCCCCGGGGCAGTCGCAGGTGCCGGTCCTGTGCTCCGGCGTCAGCGGTAGGAGTTGACGTATCCGGCGGCCGGCGTGCCGACGCCCGTCACGTCGTCGTACCCCTTGACCGCCTTGAGGGAGGCGTCCTTGCCGAGGCTCCGCAGCGACGTCAGCAGACCGTCCGACGCGTCGGCGCTGTTGGCGAAGTCGACCCGGGCCACCGCGAGGTCGCGGCCCGCGCCCAGCGGGTGGTCGGTGACGTCGTGGTACGCCTTCGAGGAGTACCGGGCGTAGATCCCCGGGTTGGCGAAGCCGATCGGCCGGCCGTGCTGGGCCTGCTGCGCGAGGGCCTGGACACCGGCGATGACCGGGGCCGCCAGGGACGTGCCGCCGATGCGGTACTCGTCGTAGCCGAGCGAGCCGTCGGGCAGCGTCTGGGTCTGGCCGACCAGGAAGCCGGTGTTCGGGTCGGCGACCGCCGCGATGTCCGGTTCGGTACGCATCCGGGTCTTGCCGTTCGCCTGCGCGAGCGCGTCGGGCACGACACCGCGCTGGTAGGACGGCTGCTTCACCGTCGAGCTGGTGCCGCCGCCGGCGCCGGAGGTGTAGGCGCCGGGGAAGTCGGTCCAGCTCTTCCCGTCGTCGGCCAGGCCGGCCTTCAGCGTGCCCCAGCCGGTCTCCCACTGGTACGCGTCACCCTTGCCGACGGCCAGCGAGGTGCCGCCGACCGACGTCACCCACGCGGAGTTGGACGGGACGTCGACCTGCTTGGTGCCGGTGGACGCGACGTTGTCGCCCGCGTCGCCGGAGGAGAAGTAGAAGCCGATGCCCTCGACCGCACCCAGCTTGAACACCTGGTCGTACGCGGCCGCGACGTCCGGGGTCTCGTTGGCCTCGACGTCGCCCCAGGAGTTGGAGACGATGTCGGCGAGCCGGTGGTCGACGACCTTGTTGAGCGAGTCCAGCAGGTCGGCGTCGTAGCAGGAGGCGCCACCCACGTACACGATGTCCGCGGCGGGCGCGACGGCGTGCACGGCCTCGACGTCGAGGGTCTCCTCGCCGTACCAGCCGGACGCCCCGCACTCCTCGGTCGCCGTGTAGTCGGCCGGCAGCACCTGGCGGAGCTGGCCCTTCGCGTACGGGGCGTCGCCGTTGCGCTTGGCGTACTCGGCGGCGTCCTTCGCGATGGTCGGCGAGGCGTACGCGTCGGTGATGGCGACGGTCACGCCCTTGCCGGAGAAGCTGCCCGCACCGTACGCGGAGCGCAGCTGCTTGCCGGTGTAGCCCTTGACCGCGTACGGCACCTTCGACCCGTACGCGCTCGGCAGCGACGAGGCGGTGTTCGAGCCGTAGTACGTGGAGAAGGGGCCCGCGTTGCGGAAGACCGCGTCCGGCGGCGGCAGCACCTCGTCCTGGCTCGACTTGTGCGGCGCGTTGTCCAGACCGGACACCGCCAGCACCGCCCTGCCCAGCCCGGCGGGCACGGAGGCCGTCGCGGACGGGGCACGGTAGGTCCGGCTGCCCTTGCGGTAGTTGTGCAGCTGCGTGCTGAACGTCTTCTCGGCCGCGGCGACGTCACCGGTGGCGGAGACGTAGTGCTGGTTCGCGCCGGTGACGGTCAAGCCGTTCGACGTCAGCCAGTGGCTGACCTCGTCGATCTGCTGCTGGGTCGCTCCGAACCGGGCCTGCGCCTGCTCGGCGCTCAGGTACTTCCCGTACGAGGAGGACTGCGGGTCGGACACGGCTGCGGCGTAGGCGGCCAGCCCGGCCGCGTCCCGCCCGGCGAGGTGGACCCGGACGCTCACCTTGCCGCTGTCGGCCGTGGCACCCTGGTCCGCCTGGGCGGTCGCCCAGGCCGGCTTGGTGCCCTGGAGCGCGTCGCGCCCACCCGGGGCGGAGTCCGCGCTGGCGGACGGTATGCCCAGGGCGAGTGCGCCGGCGAGCAGCGGCAGAGTTGCTGCCATGCTCAGTCCGGCGCGGCTTCTGGCGCGGCTGATTCTCATGTAACCCCCTGCGATATGGGTGTTCGCGTGCGGAGCATGTGCTGGATGCTGTGCACATGTAGTCCGTCACTCTTGCGAGGAACCCTTCATGTAAGGGGCATGCATTCGCCAAGAAACTGTCAAGAGGAGTGCGGGGGCGGGGAGTTCGTGCAGGGAAGAGTGGAATGTGCGGGCGCGCGCGGGCGTGCGTCCCGCATGTGCTCGCCGGCTCGCCGGGTCACCCGGCGAGAAGCTCCTCATGTGCCCTTCGCAGCTCCTCGGCCGCCTCGCGGCCCGCGGGGCAAAGCGGTTCACGGACCGGGCCGAGGTCCAGCAGTGCCTTGGCCGTGACCGTTCCGGGCAGCCCGGACGCCATCATCAGCCCGGTCAGCCGGGCGTTGCGGGCGTTGAGCCGGGCGGCCTCCCCGGTGCGGCCGGCGTCGAAGGCGTCGAGCGGCGCGCGCACGTGGCGGGGCGCGACGTTGGCCACCGTGCTCACGTACCCGGCCCCGCCGACCGCGTACAGGGGCAGGTTGAGCTCCTCGCAGCCGGAGTAGTACGCGAGCCCCGTGCGGGAGAGCACCCTGGTCGTGCCGAGCATGTCGTACGCGCAGTCCTTCACGGCCACGACGCGGGGGTGCTCCGCGAGCCTCAGCAGGGTCTCCGGCTCGATCCGGGTGCCGGTACGCCCGGGGATGTCGTACAGCATCAGCGGCAGCCCGGTCGCCTCCGCGACGCGCAGGAAGTGCGCCTCCACGGCCTCCTGCGGGGGGCGGCTGTAGTACGGAGTCACCACCAGCAGCCCGTCCGCCCCCGCCTTCTCGGCCTCGCGTGCCAGCTCCACGGTGTGCCGGGTGTCGGCGCTGCCCACGCCCGCCAGGACGGGCACCCCGTCCCCCACCGCTTCCCGTACGGCCCGTACCAGCGCCGCCTTCTCGGCGTCCGAGGTGGTCGGCGACTCCCCGGTGGTGCCGCTGAGGACGAGGCCGTCGCAGCCCTCGCGCACCAGAGTGACGGCGTGCGCGCCGGCGGCGTCCGGATCGAGGGCGCCGGAAGCGTTGAACGGGGTGACCATCGCGCAGAGCGCGCGGCCGAAGGGGCGGGGGCGAGCGAGGTCCGTCGTCGAGTCCAACGTCGTGTCCGTCGTCATGGAGGCAGTCTCGGCAGGTCCGCCCACCCGGTCCAGCAAGTTCTGCTTGCCCCGAGGATGTAGCGGAGCTGAACGATGGCGGAAGCCGGGTGCGAGGTGTCGTCCACCGGCCGAACCGTCCGGGGCGCACCGGCGTCTCACCTGATCCGGAAGGATCGCGTCGGAGTGGCCGGAGTGGCCGGAGTGGCCGGAGTGGCCGGAGCGCCGGAGTGTCACGTCGCGGCAGGGCGTCAAGGGGAGCGGATGCGCACACGTGCGGGTGAACGGATACGGCGGGGGAGCGGGGCCGCGGCACTGCTCGGGGTGGGGGCGCTGGTCCTGACCGGCTGCGCGGGGGCCTTCGTGCCGGCGGGGGAGGGGGAGCCCGCGACGGCGCCGCCCGCCACCCGCGCGCCGGTGTCCTCGGGCGGGCCCGTCGCGGCGGACACCCTCGACCCCTCCGTGCCCGTCCACGGCGACGTCGCGCAGTCCGCGCCCACCCCGACGGTGGCGGCGCAGTCCGCGCCCGCCCCGACGGCGGCGCCGGCCGGCGACTGCCCCGCTTCCGGCGTCCGGGTGGACATGGGGCCGGTCGAGACGGCCATGTTCGCCCGGGCCGTCGTGCTGACCCTCGTCAACTGCGGTACCGAGCCCTACCAGGTCGACGGCTACCCCTCGGTCCGGGTCCTGGACGAGAACGGCGACCGGCTGCCGGTCCCGGTCAACCCGGGCCGCTCGATGTTCGGCGCCGACCTCGGCCCCGAGTCGGTGTCGCTGAGACCCGGCGGGACCATGAAGTCCGTCCTCGCCTGGGTCTCGACCAAGGAGGGCGGCGACCTCATCGAGAGCGACTCGCTGGACCTCGCGGCCGCCCCGGACTCCGGAGCGCTCAACTACCCCTTGGTGGGCCACGACCTCCGGCTCATGGACGAGCTGAACATGACCGCCTGGCGAAAGAAGGTGCCGGGCTGAGGCCGGAGGCGACGGCCCCGCGCACGGGAGCTCCCAGCGCTCCGCCGGGCCCGCTCGTCAACATGTTCCGGGAGGACCCCCCGTACGTGGAAGGGCCGGGAAACGGTACGGGAAAGGGCCCTGGTGCCGCTTCGGCCGAGGTTCGCTCCGGCGTGACGCCCGGTTCGCGCCGTCGCCGCCCGATGCTCTCCTCGACGGGCAAACCTCGACCGACGCGGCACTAGGCTTGGGCTGCCTGAACCGTGTACGCACCCCGTGCACCCGAGCCCGCACCGAGGAGAACCCCCGATGTCCGCAGAGCGTCCCACCCTGCCGCCGGTGCGGCTCCCCGCCGAGGCCGAACTGGCGAGGGACGCCCTGGCCGCGCCGCTGCTGGTGCGGGCCGTCCGCCTCGCCCGCTGGGCCGGGCCCGGCACCCGCGTCGGGGCCGGTGGCGAGCTGGTGGAGGCGCAGCTCCCCGCGGCCGCCGAGCATCTCGGGCTCCCGGCCGACGAGGACGGGGCCGCCCTCGCCAGCGAGGCATGGCGTCTGGCCGTGGACACCGGCCTGGTCGACGTCACCGACCCCGAAGACACCGAGGACACCTCCGGCGCGGTCGAAGACGGGGGCGCGCCTTTCGGGGACGGCGGTACGACGGAAGCCGTCGAGGGCACGGCCACCCAGGGCGTGAGCCTCGCCCTGCTGACCGGAGGTTCGCCGTCGGACGTCCTCTCGGTCTGGCTCGACGGCCTGGAGGCCGCCTTCGCCGACGCCACCGCCCCGGTCTTCGACGACTTCGCCGACCTCGTAGGGGAGGACGGCTCGGTCGACTTCGGCGCCCTGGACTGGGACCCGGAGGCCGAGGCCGAGTTCCTCGAAGGCGTGCTCGGCAACCTCTACGTGCTCACCCTCTCCGAGGGAGGCCCCGGCGACGACCCCGTACCGCTGCCCGCCCTCGCCGCTTCCATGATCGTCCCGGACGACATGGGCGAGCCCACCGACGACATCCTGGAACAGGTGTCGGAGGCGATGATGCGGCTGGACGACCAGTTCCGGGTGCTGGAACCGATCGGGATCGTGGAGTACCACCCCGTCGACGAGACCCTCCTGTTCGAGGAGGGCGAGGCGCCGGCCGCGCCCGTCGGCGACGAGGACGACGTCAGCCGGTACGGCATGGTCAGGCTCACCCCGCTGGGGCTCTACGGCATCCGGTCCCGGATGCTGGAGGCCGGCGTGGACGCGCCCGCGATCGGCGACCTCGCGGACAAGGACGCCCCCGCCCTCCTGGACGGCATCGCGTACTACCCCGAGGCGGCCGCCCAGGCGGAGATCGGGCTGTGGATCGCCGGACGCGGGGACGGCGACGCCGTCTCCACCGCCGCCGACCTGCTCGCCGCCGCCCGGGGCGACGACGAGGGTGCCCCGCTGCGCCGGCTCCACTGCCAGCAGGCGCTCGCCCTCACCGGCCCCGGGGCCGAGCCCGCCCTGCGCGCGGTGCTCGGCGATCCCGAACTGGGCGGCCTCGCCCGGGTCTGGCTCGCGGAACACGGCGCCACGGACGTCCCGGCGCCGCCGGAGTCCATGGTCTTCTGGCTGGCCGTGGACACGCTCGCCGCCCAGCTGGACGCCGACGGCGAGATGGCGGAGCTGCAGGGGCTCGTCGAGGGGCTCGTCGGCCGGGACGGCGACTTCTTCGACCAGGTCTGGCGCGTCGACCACCCGGCCACCGCCGAGGTGCTGGACGCCATGGGCCGGCTGCACGGTGACAAGAAGACGGCGAAGGAAGCGCGCAAGGCCGCCTTCAAGGCCCGCTCCCGCGTCGGTTCCTGACGTACCGTCGGCTGCCGCCCCGCCCGCCACGGGCGGGGCGGCAGCGTCATCTCCGCGTACACACCGGGCGCGTGGGACGGGATGCGGGGGACCGGTGTGCGGGGCGGTGCGTGTGCCGGTCTGCGGGGCGGGTGCGTGGCCGGATGCCACGGACGGGTGCGCACCGCGTGCCGGGCGTCCGTTGCACGGCAAGGATGTGCCTACAAGTCGCCCGCAGTTCATGTGGAGTTGGCCCTGGACCGGGACTGTGGGCGCGCCAACGTCCCGGACACCGCACAGGAGCCCGTCATGTCGTTCACGCGCAGGGAATTCACCAAGCAGTCCGCCGTCGCCGGCGCCGGTATCGCCCTCACCGGGGTGGTCGGCACCCTGGCCACCGCGCCCGGTGCCCTTGCCGCGGAGCACGACGGCCACGGGCACGATGGCCACGACGGCCGTGACAACGGGCACGACCACGACGACCACGGTCACTCCAAGGCCCCCGGCTACGGCCCGCTGATCGCCGACCCCAAGGGCATCCTGGCGCTGCCCGCCGGCTTCTCGTACCGGATCGTCACGCACAGCGGGGTCACCACACTGGAGTCGGGCGAGACCACCCCCTCCAACCACGACGGCACCGCCGCCTTCGAAGGCCCGCGCGGCGTCACCCTCCTGGTCAACAACCACGAGCTGAGCGGTGTCCGCGACGCCTGGCCGCGCCCCGTCCCGCTCGCCGAGGGCCTCGTCTACGACCCGGTCGCGGCGGGTGGCTGCACCGTCGTCGAGACCCGCGCCGGCGGCCACACCGCCGAGTGGGTCGGCATCGCCGGTACGTCCACCAACTGCGCGGGCGGCGCGACCCCGTGGGGCACCTGGCTGACCTGCGAGGAGACCGAAGACAAGGCGGGCAAGAACGGCCTCCTCAAGGACCACGGCTACGTCTTCGAGGTCGACCCCTACGACCGGCGCGCCAACCGCGACCCGCGCCCGGTCAAGGCCTTCGGCCGGTACGCCCACGAGGCCGTGGTCATCGACCCGCACCAGGGCCACGCCTACCTCACCGAGGACGCGGCCACCCCCAACGGGCTGCTCTACCGCTGGGTCCCGCCGCACGGCTTCAAGCACGGCCGCGGCAAGCTGCGCACGCTCGCCGACGACGCCGGTGTCCTCCAGGCCTTCAAGTGCTTCGACAAGAGCGGCGGGTTCGTCGACGACCTGTCCCGCGCCACCAGGATCGGCACCGTGTACGGCGTCGACTGGGTCGACGTGCCGGACCGCGACGCCAAGACGGTCTCCGTCCGCAAGCAGTTCACCGACACGGAGGTCACCCGCGCCCGCAAGCTCGAGGGCATGTGGTGGAGCGACGGCGGCGTCTACATCGTCTCCTCGTTCGCCCGCTCCGAGAGCCCCGTCCAGCACGACGGCCAGGTCTGGTTCTACGACACCAAGCGCCGCACCCTCACCCTCAAGGTGCTCCTCGGCGTCAACGCCGACCCGTCGAAGGACGGCGCGTTCGACGGCCCGGACAACATCACCGTCTCGCCCTACGGCGGCCTGGTCATCGCCGAGGACGGCGAGGGAGTCCAGCACCTCTTCGGGGCGACCGACAGCGGGGTCACGTACCCCATCGCGCGCAACGACCTGAACGAGGGCACGGCCGAGGCGCCCGTGTTCAGCGAGTTCACCGGTGTCACCTTCTCGCCCGACGGCAAGACCCTCTTCGCCAACATCCAGACCCCCGGGATCATGCTCGCCATCACGGGCCCCTGGAAGCGTCAGCCGAACAAGCGCTGAGCCACGCCGACCACCTGGGTGCTCAGCTTCGCGCCGCAGGCCGGTACGGGCCCTTCCGGAGGGTTCCGTACCGGCCTGCGGGCGTCCGGGGGCACCCCTCCCGGCCGCCGCGCCGACCGCTTCCGGTACGCCTCCCGGCCGCGGGGCTCCGCGCGGCGCCCGGTGGGGCGAACCGCCACACCTTCGGGTTTCTTTCCGGCCCGGCGTGCGGGCCCGCGGGGCGCCGAGAAGCGCGCCGTGGCGGCGACCGGCCCTGGTCGCGGGCGCATCACGAATGCGGCACTACTGGGCCGAGGGCGGGGACGGGCATGGCGCCGGGCGTCCGGGTGGCGCATACTCCAGGTAATGAAACAGTCAGCCGGATCCCGGCGCCACCTGCCTTCCAGTCCCTTCAACCGCCCGGCCCAGGCGGCCCCACCGGTCGAATGCTTCGACGTGGGCGACCGGGTGTCGCACGACCAGTTCGGCCTCGGGCGGGTTCTCGCTGTCGAGGGCGACAACGACGCAGTCCTGATCGACTTCGCCGGGCGTCAGGGGAGGATCCTCAGCCCCTACTCCAAGCTGACCAAGCTCTGAGAGCGCCGAGGACGTGTCGGACGGACATGTCCACGGGCCCGAGCGGCCGTCCGCCGGAGGACATCCGGAACCGGGGCACCTGAGACTCTCAGGTGCCCCGGAAGCCGTTGCGGGGCCGTTCCCGTCGCCCCAGGGACCCGGGCAGGCCCGGAGGGCTACAGCGCCGCGGCGGCGGGCTTCACCATGCCGCGTACGGTGCGTGACTTCACGTACTCGCCCATGGCGGTCATCTCCCACTCTCCGGTGAACTGCCGGATGAGCTTCGCCATCATCACGCCGGTCTGCGGCTCCGTGCTGCTCAGGTCGAAGCGGACCAGCTCCTCGCCGGTGGCCGCGTCGAGCAGACGGCAGTACGCCTTCGCCACCTCGGTGAACTTCTGGCCGGTGAAGGAGTTCACCGTGAAGACGAGACCGGTGGCCTCGGCGGGGATGCGGCCCAGGTCCACGACGATCACCTCGTCGTCCCCCGCGCCCTCGCCGGTGAGGTTGTCGCCGGAGTGCTTGACGGCGCCGTTGAGGATCGACAGCTTGCCGAAGTAGCAGCTGTCCAGGTGCTTGCGGTCGGGGCCGTAGGCGATCACCGAGGCGTCCAGGTCGATGTCCTTGCCCCGGAACGCGGGCTCCCAGCCGAGACCCATCTTGACCCGCGAGAGCAGCGGCCGGCCGCCCTTCACCAGGGAGACCGTCTGGTTCTTCTGGAGGCTGACCCGGCCCTTGTCGAGATTGATCTTCCCGGAGGACGCGGCGGCGGGCGCGGCGGCCGGGGGCGCGGGGGGCATGGGCGGCATAGGCGGAGCGATCCTCGGGTCCGCGGGCGCGGCCTGCGGGTACGCCTGGGCCTGCGGGTGCGCCGGAGTCTGCGGGTACGCCGGTGCGGCCGGGGGAGCGGCCTGGGCGGCGGGCGCGGGCTCCTCCTCGACGGTCACGCCGAAGTCCGTGGCGATGCCCGCCAGGCCGTTGGCGTACCCCTGGCCGACCGCGCGCGCCTTCCAGGCGCCCTGGCGGCGGTAGACCTCGATGACCACGAGCGCCGTCTCGGCGCCCAGACGCGGCGGCGTGAAGGACGCGAGCACGCTGCCGCTGTCGGCGTCGCGCACGGTGGCGGTGGGCTCGATGCCCTGGAAGGTCTGGCCCGCCGCGTCGGGGCTCGCGGTGACGACGATCTTCTCGATGCCGGGCGGCACCGCGGCGGTGTCCACCACGATCGAGTCCGGCGCCGTGCCGCCGCCGGAGCGGTAGGTCACTCCGGGGCCCGAGGGCTGGTTGTAGAAGATGAAGTCGTCGTCGGAGCGGACCTTGCCGTCGGCGGAGAGCAGCAGGCCCGAGACGTCGAGCCGCACCGGGGCGGCGACGTCCACCGCCACGCGGGCGGCGGAGAGAGGGATGTTCGAGCCGGGGGTCATTGCGGTCATGACCGGGGTAACGAACGACCCGGCTTTGCCGTTCCCTTACCTTCCGTGACGGCTCGCCCGTCCGGGGGAGCGCGCCGGACCTCGTGCGCGCCCCTCCGGTGGGGCCTTGCGGGGAAGGCCTCCGCAGGCATCCGCAGGCCGCCGTCGGCTCAGTACGGCCAGATCGGCGGGTCGGTGACGAAGGGGCCGCCGACGTGGGTCTGGGCCGGGTCGTCCGGGTCCAGCTCGCCGAATTCGGCGACCAGCTTCTCGGCGAACCGCTCCGAGTCGTCCGCCGGCTCGTAGCCGAGCGCCCGGGCGCTCGACAGGTCCCACCACAGCCGGGTGTTGGCGGAGGAGCCGTAGACCACCGTGTGGGCCACGTCCGGGGCGGTGAGCGCCGCGTGGAAGAGGCGGGCGCCGTCCTCGGGGCTCATCCAGACCGAGAGCATCCGCACCGACGTCGGTTCGCGGAAGCAGGAGCCGATGCGGACCGAGACGGTCTCGATGCCGTGCTGGTCCTGGTAGAGCTGGGCGAGGTCCTCGCCGAAGGACTTGGAGAGGCCGTAGAAGGTGTCGGGGCGCCGGGGGGTGTCGACCGGGATGAGCGGCCCTCCGGCGGCCGGGGCCGGGGTCCAGCCGATCGCGTGGTTGGAGGAGGCGAACACGATCCGGCGCACGCCCTCCTCGCGGGCCGCCTCGTAGAGGTGGTAGGTGCCCTCGATGTTGGCGCGCAGGATCTTCTCGAAGGAGGATTCCAGCGAGATGCCCGCGAGATGGATGATCGCGTCGACGCCGCGAACCGCCTCGCGCAGCGCCTCCCGGTCGGCCAGGTCGGCGGTGATCGCGTCCGGCTCCCCCTCGATCGGTACGAGGTCGAAGAGGCGCAGCTCGTAGCCGTACGCGGGGAGCAGTTCGCGCATCAGCGTGCCGAGACCGCCGGCGGCTCCGGTGAGCAGAATCGTGCGGGGAGCGGGCAAACCGGGCACTGGGCCTCCTCGGCGCGGCGGAGACCGAACCGCAACACGCCAGATCCATGGATGACATTCACATGCGTGGACAACGTAGGGACGGGCGGCGCCCTGCGTCAAGGGGTGTCCGCCGCGCCGAAGTCGGCGCACACGTCGTGGTTTCCGCCTTGACCGGCCCGTGGGTGCTGCCCTAGCGTGACGTCGTTCATGAATATGGACATCAATCATAATTGTGTACGCCCGGAACTCGCTCAGGGAGCGCCCGTGACCTCAGCCCCCCTCGCCGCCCGGCTCACCGCAGTCGCCGGGCCGCTCTTCTTCCCCGTCACCGCGTACGGACCGGACGGGGACGTGGACCTCGTCGCGTTCCGCCGCCACGTGCGGGCCGGCATCGACGCCGGTGCGGCGGCGGTCTTCGCCTGCTGCGGCACGGGTGAGTTCCACGCGCTGACGCCCGCCGAGTTCGGCCGTGTCGTCGCCGCGGCCGTCGAGGAGACCGCCGGACAGGTGCCCGTCGTCGCCGGAGCCGGATACGGCACCGCGCTGGCGGTGGAGTACGCCAAGCTCGCCGAGGCGGCCGGCGCGGACGGACTCCTCGCCATGCCCCCGTACCTCGTCGTCGCCGACCAGCCGGGACTGCTCGCGCACTACACCGCGCTCGCCGCGGCGACCCGCCTGGAGACGATCGTCTACCAGCGCGACAACGCCGTCTTCACCCCCGGGACCGTCGTCGCCCTCGCCCGCACGCCCGGCATCATCGGCCTCAAGGACGGCCTCGGCGACCTGGACCTGATGCAGCGCATCGTCAGCGCCGTACGCACCGAACTGCCCGGCGGCGACTTCCTGTACTTCAACGGGCTGCCCACCGCCGAGCTCACCGGACTCGCCTACCGCGGCATCGGCGTCACGCTCTACTCCTCCGCCGTCTTCGCCTTCGCCCCCGACATCGCGCTCGCCTTCTACCGCGCGCTCGAATCCGGCGACGACGGACTGGCCGACGCCCTGCTGGACCGCTTCTACCGGCCGCTGGTCGAACTGCGCTCCAAGGGGCGCGGCTACGCCGTCTCGCTGGTCAAGGCCGCCGTACGGCTCCAGGGGCTGGACGTGGGCGAGGTGCGCACCCCGCTCACCGAACCGCCCGCCGCGCACGTCAAGGAACTGGCGCAGATCATCGACGACGGCCGCGCCCTGCTGGCCGAGCGCGCCGTGGGGGGCGGCGCGTGAAGACCTCGGCCTTCCTCTACCCCTGGGACGTCGTCGGAGACCCGGACGCCGCCGCCCGCATCGCGGGACTCGGTGTCCAGCAGGTGACCCTCGCATCGGCGTACCACTCCACCCGGGCGCTCACCCCGCGTCACCCGGCCACCCGGATCGTCACCGCCCCGTACGCGGCGGTGCTCTACCCGCCGGACGAGAAGCGGTGGGCGGGGCGGGAGTTGGCGCCCCGCGGGCAGAACTGGACTCCGGGCGACGACCCTTGGGCGGAAGCCGCCGAGGCGCTCATGGAAGCCGGTCTCCAGGTGCACAGTTGGGTCGTCCTCGCGCACAACTCCCGCCTCGGTGAGGAGTTCCCGGCGACGTCCGTGGTCAACGCCTACGGGGACCGCTACCCGTGGGCGCCCTGCATCGCCCGGCCCGAGGTCCGCGCCCTCCTCGTGGACCTGGCCGCCGAGGCGGCCACCCGCCCCGGCGCGGTTGGCACCGAGCTGGAATCGTGCGGCTGGTACGGCTTCGCGCACCTGCACGGCCACGACAAGGTCCAGGGGGTGACCCTCGGCGAGGCGGCGCAGTACCTGATGTCGCTCTGCTTCTGCGCGGAGTGTGCGGCCGGGTACGCCCGCCACGGGCTCGATCCGGACGGACTGCGCGATGCCGTGCGCCGCGCGCTGGAGCCGGTGTGGAAGGGGGCCGAACCCGCCGCCGGCTGGGCCGGGGTGGAGCGGCTGCTCGGCGCCGGATCCGCGGCGGCCACCCTCGGATGGCGCCGCGAGGCCGCCCGCGGCCTCCAGGAGGCCGCCGTCGCCGCCGTACGGGAGGCCGCGGACGGGGCCGCGGACGGGGCCGCGGGCGGGGCCTCGGGCGGGGCCTCGGCGGGGGACCGCTTCCAGGTCCTGCTGCACGCGGACCCGGCGTTCCACCGCACCGGCGCCAACGTCGGTGTCGACCCCGGGCACATCCTCTCCGTCGCCGACGGAGTGGTGCTGCCGTGCGCCGGAGGCGACGCGGCACGCGAGGCGGTCCTCGGCCCGTTCGCGGAGCACCGGGGTGTGCTCGCCGCCAACTTCGGCGTGGTCTCCGGCATGGGCGGCAGTCCCGCCACGCTGGAGCGCGACGCCGCCCACGCCGCGTCCCTGGGCGCCACCGAACTCCGGCTCTACCACGCGGGACTGGCCTCCGACGCCGACCTCGCGGCGGTCTCCGGCGCACTGGGCCGCATCGCCGGATGAACCGCCGGGCCGCATAGCCGGGCCGCAGCGCCGGACGGTGCGCCGGGCCGCATCGCCCGGCGGGGCGAGGAGTACCTCGTCGCCCCGCGGGGCGAGGAGTACCGGTAGGCGTACCGGGGCATGAGACGGCCCGTACCGGCATCCGGTACGGGCGACACCGGCTACGGCGGCCGGAGCACGACGACCGGCGGGAGCCCTGACCTCCCGCCGGTCGTCGGCATGCCTGCCGCGCCCCATCGTGCCCGCCCCGCCCGCGCCCGCCGCGCCCCATCGCGCCCGCCACGCCCGCGCCCGCGCCGCACCCCGCTCCACCGCGCCCGCACCCCGCAACGCCCGCGCCCGTACCCGTGTCGTGCCGGCCGGCGAATCCCCCGTACTGCCGTCGCCGCGACCTGCGCCGCGACGGCGGTCGGATCACTTCGTGGCCAACGTCCCTTTCCCGCATGAGGCATGGCTCCGGAAAAGTCGGACCAACTTCTTCTGTCCGAAGCGTTGACGAAACATTCGCGCCCCCTCTAGCTTCATCGCGTCGTACTTCGTACGTCATATATGAGACGCGATACGCGAGATGCGAGAGCCCTTCATGACTTTTGCGCCCACCCCGATCCCGTCCAGGACGCAGTTCGTGCTGGAGGCGATCAAGCACGCGATCCTGACGGCCCAGTTGCAGCCGGGGCAGGCTCTCGTGGAGACCGAACTCGCCGCACGGTTCGGGGTGTCGAAGACACCGGTGCGCGAGGCGCTGAAGACCCTCGCCGGCACGGGGCTCGTGGTCATGAGCCAGTACAAGGGCGCCACCGTCCGGCTGGTGGACGCGGAGATGGCACGCGAGATCTACGACGTACGGCTGCTCCTCGAACCGGAGGCGCTGCGCCGCACGATCTCCTGCGGAGCGTCCCTGGGCGCGGCCCAAGAGGCCCTGGAACGGGCCGACTCGGCGGCCGACAAGGCCGACAGGTCGCTGGCCAACCGGGACTTCCACCGCGCCCTCTACCTGCCGTGCGGCAACCCGCTGCTGGGCCGGATGCTCGACGAGGTCCGCGACCAGGCCGCGCTCGTCTCCACCGTCGCCTGGGCTGCCGACCCGTCCTGGGAGCGCGAGGCGGCCGAGCACCGGGAGATCCTGCGGCTCGCGCTCGGCGCGGACGCGGCGGGTGCGGCGGCGGCCCTCCACGACCACATCGCGTCGTTCGTGCGCCGCGCCTTCCCCGACGGTCCCGACGGATCGGCCGGCACCGCCGACGCCACCCAGGGCGGCCAGGCGTGAACCACATCGACGAAAGGCCAGTTGGCATGGACCTCATCCCGCTCAAGGCGGCCCTCGCCGACGTCGTGGCGATCCCCGTGACCCCGTTCGCGGAAGACGGGACGATCGACAAGGACACCCACCGGGCGCTGCTGCGGCGGCTCCTCGACGGTGGCGTCCGCATCGTCACGCCCAACGGCAACACCGGGGAGTTCTACGCGCTCACCCCGAAGGAGCGGCGGGCCGTCACCGAGCTGACCATCGACGAGGTGAGAGGCCGGGCCACCGTCCTGGTGGGGGTCGGGCACGACATGCCCACCGCGGTCGCCGCCGCCGAGCACGCCCGGGACTCCGGCGCCGAACTGGTCATGGTGCACCAGCCGGTCCACCCGTACGTCTCCCAGGACGGCTGGGTCGACTACCACCGCGCGATCGCCGAGGCCGTTCCGGAGCTCGGGGTCGTCCCGTACATCCGCAACCCGCAGCTCGCCGGTGAGAAGCTCACCGAGCTCGCCGACCACTGTCCGAACGTGATCGGCGTCAAATACGCGGTCCCGGACGCCGCCCGCTTCGGCGCCTTCGCCCGGGACGCGGGCCTGGAGCGGTTCGTGTGGATCGCCGGCCTCGCCGAGCTGTACGCGCCCTCGTACTTCGCCACCGGCGCCACCGGGTTCACCTCCGGTCTCGTCAACGTCGCCCCCGCCGTCTCGCTCTCCATGCTGGAGGCGCTGCGGGCCGGCGACTACATCGCCGCGATGAAGGTCTGGGAGCGCATCCGCCGCTTCGAGGAGCTGCGCGCGGACCGGCAGTCCGCCAACAACGTCACCGTGGTCAAGGAGGCGCTCGCGGTCCTCGGCCTCTGCCGCCGCGACGTGCGAGCCCCCAGCCGGGTTCTGCCCGAGGCGCAGCGCGCCGAGGTCGCCGACGAGATCGCCGGGTGGTCGGTGTGAACGCGCGCATCACGCCCGAGGAGCTCCGCAGCCACCAGTGGTACGGCACCGACGGGCTCCGCTCGTTCAGCCACAAGGCTCGTACCCGGCAGCTCGGTTACCTCCCCGAGGAGCACCTCGGCAAGCCGGTGATCGCGATCCTCAACACCTGGTCCGACATCAACCCCTGTCACGTCCACCTCCGCGACCGGGCGCAGGCCGTCAAGCGCGGGGTGTGGCAGGCGGGCGGCTTCCCGCTCGAATTCCCCGTCTCCACGCTGTCGGAGACGTTCCAGAAGCCGACACCGATGCTCTACCGCAACATGCTCGCCATGGAGACCGAGGAGCTGCTGCGCTCCTACCCGGTCGACGGGGCCGTGCTGATGGGCGGCTGCGACAAGTCGACGCCCGCGCTGCTGATGGGTGCCGCCTCCGTCGACCTGCCGACCGTCTTCGTACCGGCCGGACCGATGCTGCCGGGCCATTGGCGCAACGAGGTCCTCGGCTCCGGCACCGACATGTGGAAGTACTGGGACGACAAGCGGGCCGGACTCATCGGCGACTGCGAGATGGCCGAACTGGAGAACGGGCTCGCCCGCTCCCCGGGCCACTGCATGACGATGGGCACCGCCTCCACCCTGACCGCCGCCGCCGAGGCCCTCGGCGTCACCGTCCCGGGCGCCTCCTCGATCCCCGCCGTCGACTCCGGCCACGACCGGATGGCCGCACAGTCCGGCCTCCGTATCGTCGAACTGGTGTGGCAGCAACGAACGTTGTCGCAGATCCTCACCCCGGAGGCGTACGAGGACGCCGTCGCCACGGTCCTCGCGCTCGGCGGCTCCACCAACGCCGTCATCCACCTCATCGCGATGGCCGGCCGCTCCGGCATCAAGCTCTCCCTCGACGACTTCGACCGGATCGCCCGCACCGTCCCGGTGCTCGCCAACCTCCGCCCCGGCGGCAGGTACCTCATGGAGGACTTCCACTTCGCGGGCGGACTCCCCGGCTTCCTCTCCCGGCTCACCGACGTCCTCCACCTGGACCGGCCCACCGTCACCCACGACACCCTGCGCGAACAGCTCGACGGGGCCCTCGTGCACAACGACGACGTCATCCGGGAGCGCGAGAAGCCGCTCGCCGACGAGGGCGGGGTCGCCGTACTGCGCGGCAACCTCTGCCCCGACGGCGCGGTCATCAAGCACATCGCGGCCGAACCGCACCTGCTGCGCCACACCGGCCCCGCGGTGGTCTTCGACGACTACCGGGAGATGCAGCGCACCATCAACGACCCGGCCCTCGCCATCACCCCGGACCATGTGCTGGTGCTCCGCAACGCCGGGCCCAAGGGCGGCCCCGGAATGCCCGAGTACGGCATGCTGCCCATCCCGGACTACCTGCTGAAGCAGGGCGTCCGCGACATGGTGCGGATCTCCGACGCCCGTATGAGCGGCACGAGTTACGGGGCATGCGTGCTGCACGTCGCGCCCGAGTCCTTCGTCGGTGGCCCGCTCGCCCTGGTCCGCACCGGCGACCCGATCACCCTCGACGTGGCGGCCCGCCGCCTCAGTCTCGACATCGACGACGAGGAACTCGAGCGCCGCAGGGCCGCCTGGACCCCGCCGCCCGCCCGGTACGGCCGCGGCTACGGCGCGCTCTACCAGGACCAGATCACCCAGGCCGACACCGGCTGCGACTTCGCCTTCCTGGCCCGCGAGGGCGACGTACCCGATCCGTACGCCGGCTGACACCGGCCGCCGCAGCATTCCGGCGCACCCACCCCCTGCGAGAACCCCTCCGGGACCTCGCACGGCAAGGGGAAAGCGCTTGCGCACCACCGCAACACGACCGGAAACACGAGAGAACGGAGAGGTGTCATGGCACAAGCCGCCGCCGTGGCCAAACCGCCCAAGGTGCCCAGGCGCCGTTCGGCGAACCCCCGCAAGCTGCCCTATCTGCTGATCGCGCCCGCCGGTCTGCTGATGGTGGGGTTCATCGCTTATCCGGTCCTCAGCGTCTTCTACTACAGCCTGCAGAACTACAACGTCACCAAGCCCTGGCGGAACGGCTTCGCCGGCATCGACAACTACACCAAGATCTTCACCGACGACGACCAGTTCTGGTCCACCCTCGGCTTCAGCGCCCAGTGGGTCGTCACCCAGGTCAGCCTCCAGCTCGTGCTGGGCCTCGCCCTGGCGCTGATCGTCAACCAGTCCTTCGTCGGCCGCGGCATCTCCCGCGCGATGGTCTTCTCGCCCTGGGCCGTCTCCGGCGTACTGACCAGCACCATCTGGATCCTGCTCTACAACTCCTCGACAGGATTCAGCCGTTACCTCGCGGACGCCGGGATCGGCGACTACGGCACCTCGGTCCTCTCCGACACCGGAACCGTCTTCTGGGCCGCCACCGTCTCCGAACTCTGGCGCGGTGTCCCCTTCTTCGCCATCCTCATCCTCGCCGACCTCCAGTCCGTCTCCAAGGAGCTGTACGAGGCGGCCTCGGTGGACGGCGCGGGACGGGTCCGGCAGTTCTTCCACATCACCCTGCCCCACCTGCGGGACGCGATCATCCTCTCCACACTGCTCCGCGCGGTCTGGGAGTTCAACAACGTGGACCTGCTGTACACCCTCACCGGCGGCGGGCCGGCGGGCGTGACCACCACACTCCCGCTCTACGTGGCCAACACCGGTATCGAAGGACACGACTTCGGCTACGCGTCCGCACTCACCACCGTCGCCTTCGTGATCCTGCTCTTCTGCTCGATCATTTATCTGCGCCTGAGCAAGTTCGGAGGCGACCACAAGTGACTGCCGCACTCGCCGAGAAGACCGGCACCCTCCCGCCCGCGGCCGCCGACGTGCCGCCCCCGGCCCGCAACCGCCGCGGTGGCCGCGAGCGTTCGTACGACGACGTACCGCGCTGGCAGATATACGTCCCCCTCGGCATCTACCTGCTCTTCACCCTCATCCCGTTCTACTGGATGTTCCTCTTCGCCGTCCGCCCGGCGGGCTCCACCTCGCTGGTGCCCTGGCCGATGACCGGTGAGCACTTCGAGAAGGTCTGGACGGAACGCAGCTTCGCCGTCTTCTTCCAGAACAGCATGATCGTGGGTGTGGCCACCCTGATCGCCACCACCCTGGTCGCGCTGGCCGGCGGATACGCCCTGGCCCGCTTCGACTTCAAGATCAAGGGCGCCTTCATGCTGGCCCTGCTCTGCTCGCAGTTCATCCCGGGCGCGCTGATGCTCGTACCGCTCTTCGAGATCTTCAAGAACCTCCAGATGATCAACTCGCTGGGCAGCGTGGTCATCGCGGAGACCGTCTTCCAGCTCCCCCTGTCGATCATCCTCATCAGCGGGTTCATCAAGAACGTGCCCGTCACGCTGGAGGAAGCCGCCTGGGTCGACGGATGTTCGCGCTTCCGCGCCTTCTGCGCCGTCGTACTCCCGCTGCTGCGGCCCGGGTTGATCGCGGTCGGCTCCTTCGCCTTCGTGCACAGCTGGAACCACTTCCTGTTCGCCCTGATGTTCCTCAGCGAACAGGACAAGCAGACGATCCCGGTCGGCCTGAACACCCTCATCGGCGCGGACAGCGTTGACCTGGGCGCGCTGGCCGCGGGCGGAGTCATCGCCGCGGTCCCCGTGGTGATCGTCTTCGCCTTCATCCAGAAGTGGCTGATCACCGGCTTCAGCGCCGGTGCGGTGAAGGGCTGACCCGCGATGACCACCCCCCTCCCGATCGTCCTGGCAGGCGCCAGGGGCCACGGCCGCTGGCACCTCGCCAACATCGAACGCCTCCAGCGCCAGGGCGTCGTCCGGCTCGCCGGAATCTGCGAGCTCAACCGCCTGACCGAGGCCGAACTCGGCGCGTTCGCCGGTCAGCACGTCCAGCAGTCCTCCGACTTCGGAGCGCTCCTCGACTCCACCGGCGCCCGCGCGGCCGTGATCTGCACCCCGATCCCGACCCACACCGACCTCGCCCTGACCGCGGCCCGGCGCGGCGTCCACCTCCTCCTGGAGAAGCCCCCGGCCGCCACCTTCGCCGACTTCACCCGGATGAGCGACGGCGTACGGGAGGCGGGCACCGCCTGCCAGATCGGCTTCCAGTCCTTCGGCTCGCACGCCGTGCCCGTCATCCGCGAACTCGTCGCCGACGGCGCCATCGGCACGCTCCGGGGAATCGGCGCGGCCGGCGCCTGGGTGCGCGAGGAGGCCTACTTCCGGCGCGCGCCCTGGGCCGGGCGCCGCCGGCTCGGCGGCACGGACGTGGTCGACGGGGTCCTCACCAACCCGCTCGCGCACGCCGTCGCCACCTCCCTCGAACTCGCGGAGAAGGGCACCGCCGCGGACGTCGCCGACATCGAGACCGAGCTCTTCCGGGCCCACGACATCGAGGCCGACGACACCAGCAGCCTCCGCGTCACCACCACCGGCGGCCTGACCGTCACGGTCTGCGTCACGCTCTGCGCCGAACGCGCCGCCGAACCGTACGTCGTCGTCCACGGCGAGCGGGGCCGGATCACCTTCTGGTACAAGCAGGACCGGGTCCTCCTCCAGCGCGCCGGACACGGCCCCGAGGAGACCGTGCACGGCCGCACCGACCTGCTGGAGAACCTCGCCGCCCACCTCGCCGACGGCACCCCCCTCCTGGTCCCCCCGCACCGCACCGGCGCCTTCATGCGGGTGGTCGAGGCGGTACGCACCGGGCCCGAGCCCACCGCACTGCCCGCCGACGCCTGGTACAGCGAACCCGCCGGCCAGGGGCCCCGGCGCGTGGTCAAGGGCATCGACGCCGTGGTCGACGCGGGCGCCGACTCCCTCGCCCTCTTCTCCGAACTCGGCGCCCCCTGGGCCCGCTCCCGGGAGGTGAGCGCCTCGTGAACACGCTGCGCCTCAGCTGCGCGGGCCGCCCCGTGGGCCGCTACAGCTACCTCCCCGACGACCACGACGGCCGCCCCCACCTGCACCCCGTCACCACCCTCGCCGGCACCCCCGTCACCGAGGAGCGCCCCGCCGACCACCGGCACCACCTCGGCGCCTCGGTCGCCGTGCCCGACGTCGCCGGGTACAACTTCTGGGGCGGGCGCACCTTCGTCCGCGACCAGGGGCCCACCGTGCTCGACAACCACGGCGCCCAGCGGCACCTCGGCTGGAAGCTCCGCGATCCCGACGGCTTCGTGGAGGAACTCGGCTGGGTGGCCGCCGGCACCGAACTGCTCCGCGAGCACCGCACGGTGGCCGTCGTCCCGCTGACCGACACCGCCTGGGCGCTGGACTTCTCCTTCTCCCTCACCAACCGGAGCCGTACCGCCCTGTCCATCGGCAGCCCCGCCACCAACGGCCGCCCCGGCGCCGGGTACGGCGGCTTCTTCTGGCGGGCGCCCAAGGAGGAGCGGGCACCCGAGGTGTTCAGCGCCACCGACGACGGCGAGGAGGCGGTGCACGGCCGCCGGGCCGACTGGCTCGCGCTGGCCGGCGACGGCTGGACCCTCGTCTTCGCCGGGGCGACCGGGGACACCCGGCGCGACCCGTGGTTCGTCCGCACCGCGGAGTACCCGGGCGTCGGCTCCTCCCTCGCCGCCGAGGAGCGGCTGCCGGTGGAGCCCGGCGGAACCGTCGTACGGCGGGTCGTCACCGTCGTCGCGGACGGGAAGCTCGCCCGCGACGAGGCGGCGGCCCTCGTCCGCAAGGTGGTGACGGCGTGAGCAGACCCTGGACCGCCGACCTCGGCGACGGCACCTACCGCAACCCGGTGCTCAACGCCGACTGGTCCGACCCGGACATCGTCCGCGTCGGCGACGACTACTACCTCACCGCGTCCAGCTTCGGCCGCGTCCCCGGACTGCCGCTGCTGCACTCCCGGGACCTGGTCAACTGGTCGCTGATCGGTCACGCCCTCGACACCCTCGTACCGGCCGCGGACTTCGCGGCTCCGCGCCACGACCGGGGCGTCTGGGCACCGTCGATCCGCCACCACGCGGGCCGGTTCTGGATCTTCTGGGGCGACCCGGACCACGGCATCCAGCAGATCAACGCCGAGGACGTGCGCGGCCCGTGGAGCGCACCGCACCTGGTGAAGGCGGGCAAGGGTCTCATCGACGCCTGCCCGCTCTGGGACGAGGAGACCGGCGAGGCCTACCTCGTGCACGCCTGGGCCAAGTCGCGCTCCGGGATCAAGAACCGGCTGACCGGACACCGGATGAGCGCCGACGGCCGCGAACTCCTCGACGAGGGAACGACGTTGGTCGACGGGGACCTGATCCCCGGCTGGTTCACCCTGGAGGGCCCCAAGCTCTACCGGCACGAGGGCGAGTTCTGGATCCTCGCCCCGGCCGGCGGGGTGACCACCGGCTGGCAGGGCGCGTTCCGGTCGAAGGACTTCTTCGGCCCGTACGAGGAGCGCGTCGTCCTGGCCCAGGGCCGTACCGGGATCAACGGCCCCCATCAGGGCGGCTGGGTCCGTACCCCGGCCGGCGAGGACTGGTTCCTGCACTTCCAGGAGCGGGGCGCGTACGGACGGGTGGTCCACCTCCAGCCGATGCGCTGGGACGACGAGGGCTGGCCGGTCCTCGGCGACGAGGGCGAACCCGTCCTCACGCACGCCAAGCCGATCGCCCCCGAACAGCCCGTGGAGGCACCGGCGTTCGCGGACGGTTTCCCGGGCGGCCGGTACGGCAGGCAGTGGCAGTGGACCGCCAACCCGCGGGCCGGCTGGACCGTCGAGCACGCCGGGGACGGACTGCGCCTCGCCTGCGTCCGCACCCCGCACGCGCACGACCTGCGGACCCTGCCGAACGTACTCGTCCAGCGGCTGCCCGCCGAGGAGTTCACCGTGGAGGTGGAGCTCGCCCTCGGCAGCGACGTCCCCGGAGCCAAGGCCGGACTCGCCGTACTCGGCGACGCGTTCAGCTGGATCGGCCTCGAACGGGGAGAGGACGGCTCGGTGTCCCTCGTCCACCGGTACGCGGAGAGCGTCGCCGAGCACGAACGGGACGCCGCACCGGCCCGGCCGGCGCCCGAGGGGCGGGCCCGGCTCCGCGTCGAGGTGAGCGCCGGAGCCCGCTGCCGCTTCCACGCCGACACCGGGGACGGCTTCCGCCCCTCGGGCCAGGTCTTCGCCGCCGAACCGTGGCGCTGGGTCGGCGCGCTGCTCGGCCTCTTCGCCACCGCCCCCGCCGGGGCGGGACCCGCGGGTACCGCCGAGTTCACCGCCTTCGGCGTCCCCGCACCCTGCTCCGCCCCGCGTTAGGCCCCGCACCCGCACCCGCACCACCGCCGAACCCGCACCACCCCGCACCGCCGTTGAACCCGCACCACCCCGCACCGCCGTTGAACCCGCACCACCCCGCACCGCCGTTGAACCCGCACCACCCCGCACCACCGTTGAACCCGCACCACCCCGCACCACCGTCGAACCCGCACCACCGCCCGTACGCGCACCGTCGCACGTACGGGCACCACCGCACACCGGTCGCCCCGCACCACCGCACGTCACGCACCTTCGCACCGGCACCTCGCACGTCCCGCACCTCGCACGTCCCGCACCGCCCGCACGGCCACTGCCGTACCGCACGCACGGCAGTTCGCACCGCAGCACGGACACATCTGCACCGCACGTATGGGAGCCGCAATGACGCACCTCCGTACCTCGCGCACCCGAGGAAGCACGCTCGCAGCCGTGCTCGCCCTGGCCGGGGCGTTCCTCCTGCCCGCGAGCCCGGCCGCCGAGGCCGCCCAGGCATCCGCCCCCGCGACGGCGGGCCCGGGACCGTCCGGTGCGCACAGCACCTGGGCCGACACCCCGCACGGCTTCGCCTCGCTGGCCGGAGGCACGACCGGTGGCGCGGGAGGACCGGTCGTCACCGTCACCAACCAGGCCGATCTGGCGAGGTACGCGGGCGCCGACGGGCCGTACGTCATCCGGGTCGCCGGCTCGCTGGCCGTGGAGCCCTTCGGTCACGACGTCGACGTGACCTCCGACAAGACCATCGTCGGCGTCGGGGACACCGCCGAGATCGTCCACGGCGAACTCCACCTCGATCCCGGTACCCACAACGTGATCATCCGCAACCTCACCATCCGCGACAGCTACGTCGAGGGCGACTGGGACGGGAAGACCACGGACTTCGACGCCATCCAGATGGACACCGCCGACCATGTCTGGATCGACCACAACCGCTTCACGCACATGGGCGACGGACTGCTCGACATCCGCAAGGACAGCCGGTACATCACCGTCTCGTACAACCAGTTCGCCCAGCACAACAAGGCGTTCGGGATCGGCTGGACGACGAACGTCAGCACCGAGATCACCGTCGACCACAACTGGTTCACCGGGACCAAACAGCGCAACCCCTCCGCCGACAACTGCGCCTACGCCCACCTCTACAACAACTACGTCTCCGCGCAGGTCGCGGACGGCGACCCGGTGTGGACGTACGGCAACTGGGCGCGCGGCGCGACGAAGATGGTCATCGAGAACAGCTACTTCCGGGACGTCCAGCACCCCTACCAGGCGGACGCCACCGCCCAACTCGTCCAGCGCGGCTCGATCCTGAAGAACACCACGGGCCGCACCGACACCTGGGGCGCCGCCTTCGACCCGCGCGCGTTCTATCCGTACCGCCTGGACCGCGCGGCCGACGTCCCCGGGATCGTCACCCGCGACTCCGGCCCGCAGCGGGACATCGGCACCGACACCGTGCTGCGTGTGCCGGCCGACTACCCCACCGTGCAGGCCGCCGTCGACGCCGTACCGCAGGGCAACGACGGCCGGATCACCGTGCGCCTGGCGCCCGGCACGTACCGGGAACACGTCCGGATCGGCAAGAACCAGCCGTACGTCTCCCTCGTCGGCACCGGCGAGCGGCGCTCCGACACCCTGATCGTCTTCGACACCCCGCAGGGCGAACTCAAGCCGGACGGCACCACCCAGGGCTCCACCGGCAGCGCCACCGTCCTGGTGGAGGGCCACGACTTCACGGCCGAGAATCTCACCTTCTCCAACGACTTCGACGAGGCCGCCGTGGAGATCAGCGGCGAGCAGGCGCTCGCGGTCAAGACCACCGGCGACCGGCTGACCTTCAGGAACACCGCCTTCCTCGGCAACCAGGACACCCTGATGACCGACACCCCGGCACTCACCCAGAAGGCGCGCGTCTACATCACCGGCTCCTACGTCGAGGGCGACGTCGACTTCCTCTACGGCCGTGCCACCACCGTCGTCGAGAAGTCCGTGATCAAGGCGCTCAGCCGCGGATCGGACACCAACAACGGCTACATCACGGCGGCTTCGACCTGGAAGGAGAACCCGTACGGCATCCTGATCACCCGCAGCCGGATCATCAGCGACGCCCCCGCGGACACCTTCCACCTCGGCCGCCCCTGGCACCCGAGCGGCAACCCGGACGCGATCGGCCAGGTGCTGATCCGCGAGACGTCGCTGCCCGCCGCCGTCAAGGCGAGCCCCTGGTCCGACATGAGCGGCTTCCCCTGGCGGGAAGCCCGGTTCAGCGAGTACCGGACCTACGGTCCCGGCGCCGCAGCCACCCCGGACCGCCCCCAGATGTCCCCGGCCGACGCCGCGCTCCACGAGGTGGGCAACTACCTCGCGGGCGAGGACGGCTGGGCACCGCACCGCCGGCGCTGACGCCCCCCACCTGCACGGCGTACACGGCACACCCGTACCCACCCACAGAGAAGAGCCGAACCATGACCATTTCCAAGAAGTCCCGGGGGCGCGCCGCGGCAGCGGTCTCGCTGACCGCCATGCTCGCCCTGACGGCCACCGCGTGCGGTGACGACGGCAGCAGCTCCGGCACCGAGGGCAGCGGCAAGGGCGAGATCACCTTCTGGGACAACAACGGCGGCCCGCGCACCGAGATCTGGACCGAGATCATCAAGGATTTCGAGAAGGAGAACCCGGACATCAAGGTCAAGTACGTCCCGATCCCGATCGCCGACGTGCAGTCCAAGTACGACACCGCCATCGCGGGCGGCGGCCTGCCGGACGTCGGCGGCGTCGGTACGGCCTACCTCGCCAACATCGTCTCGCAGGAGGCGCTGGAGCCGGTCCAGGACCGGATCGAGAAGTCCTCGCTGAAGGGCAAGCTCGTCGAGGGCATGGTCGCGAGCGTCAAGGACGCCGGCGGCCGGGGCGACGACATGTACTCCGTGCCGACCTCCGCGAACAACGGAACCCTCTGGTACAGAACCGACCTGTTCCAGGCCGCCGGTCTGGACGCACCCTCCACCTGGGCGAAGTTCTACGAGGCGGCCGACAAGCTGACCGACTCCAAGAACAACAAGTTCGGCTACACCATCAGAGGCGGGGCGGGCTCCATCGCCCAGGCTCTGGACGCCGCCTACGGCCAGTCGGGCATCACGGATTTCTGGAACGGCGACACCACCACGGTCAACGACCCCAAGAACGTCGCCGCGCTGGAGAAGTACGTCGGCCTCTTCAAGAAGGCGACCCCGTCCGCCGACGTCAACAACGACTTCACCAAGATGGTCGCGCAGTGGGACACCGGCACCATCGGCATGCTGAGCCACAACCTCGGCTCCTACCAGGACCACGTGAAGGCGCTCGGCAACGACAAGTTCGCCGGCATCCCCAACCCGATCGGTGACAGCGGCACCCGCGTCCAGGTCTCCAACCCGGTCGACGGGCTCGGCCTCTTCCGCAGCAGCAAGAACAAGACCGCCGCCTGGAAGTTCATCGAGTTCGCCGCCTCCCACACCTCCAACAGCAAGTGGAACGAGTCGGCCGGCGCCATCCCCGCCAACACCGACGCGGCGCAGGACTCCTGGATCACCGCCTCCGAGCCGACCGCGCTCGCGGCCAAGGCTCTCACCGACGGTTCCACCAAGATCGTGAACCTGCCCTACTACCTGCCCGACTGGAACAACATCTCCAAGGCCGACAACGAGCCCGAGTTCCAGAAGCTGCTGCTCGGCAAGATCTCCGCGAAGGACTTCCTGGACAAGATCGCCGGCGAGCTGAACGCGGCGCAGAAGGAGTGGAAGGAGCTGGGCAACGGCTGACCGGCCGGACACCCCCGCTCCGCACGCACCACGACCCACCCCGATGAACGGGAGCCGGCAGCGGCCCGCAACGCCCCGCCGCCGGCCCCCCTCCACCCCCGCACGCCCCGAGAGGCAGGAACCCCGTGTCACTCACCCGCAGACGGACGGCGGCCGCGCTCGCGGCCCTGCCCCTCGCTCTTGCCGCACTGCCGGCCGAGGCGCGGGGACGGGAACCACGCCCCCGTCCTCGTACCGTGCACATCGCCGGTGACTCGACGGCCGCGCAGAAGTACTCCGACGCGGCCCCCGAGACCGGCTGGGGCATGGCCCTGCCCTTCTTCCTCGGGCAGGGGCTCCGTGTCGCCAACCACGCGATGAACGGCCGGAGTTCCAAGAGCTTCGTCGACGAGGGCCTGCTCGCCGCACTGCTCCCCGAAGTACGCCCTGGCGACTTCCTGTTCATCCAGTTCGGCCACAACGACGAGAAGACCACCGACCCGCTCCGCGGCACCGACCCCTGGACCACCTACCAGGACCACCTGCGCCTCTTCGTCACCGAGGCCCGCGCCCGGCATGCCCGGCCCGTCCTGCTCACCCCGGTCGAGCGTCGCCGTTTCGCCGAGGACGGCACCGCCAAGGCCAGCCACGGGGAGTACCCGGCGGCGATGCGCGCCCTCGCCGCCGAGGAGCGGGTCCCGCTGATCGACACCCAGGCGCTCACCCTCGCCCGCTGGCAGGAACTGGGACCCGAGGCCACCCAGGACTACTTCAACTGGCTGGCGCCCGGCACGTCGCCGAACTACCCGGACGGCGTGCAGGACAACACGCACTTCCAGCCGCGCGGCGCCGTCGACGTCGCCCGGACCACCGCCCGCGCCCTGCTGGACGCCCGGGTGCTCGCCCCCGGCGACGTGCGCCGGCTCGACGCCCTCGTCCCGGCCGGGTGGATCACCTGGCCGCCACCGTCCGAGCCGCAACCCTGACTTCCGCCCCACCGGAACCCGCACCACCGATCACCGCGCACCACCGGTCGATCACCGCGCACCACCGGTCGATCACGGCGTACCGCCGGTCGATCACCGCGTACCACCCGTGCGGAGCCCGCCCCCTGCCGGGCTCCGTCGTCCCTCCTCCCGACGAACCGAAGGAATCCCATGCCCGCACGCATGCGTCACGTCCGTGCCATCACCGTGGTGATGGGCTGCGCCTCCCTGGCCCTCGCGGTGTCGCTGCCCGCCCAGGCCGCCTCCCGGCCGCACTCGAAGGGGATCGAGCGCGCCGTTCTGCCCGCCCACGACGGCTGGGCCTCCGCGGACGGCTCGACCACCGGCGGTTCGGCGGCCACCCGCGACCACATCTACACGGTCACCAACCGCGCGGAGCTGATCGCCGCGTTCGAGGACGCCGGTGACGCCCCCAAGATCGTCAAGATCGCCGGGACCGTCCACGGCAACTCCGACGTGAACGGCACCCCCATCGGCTGCGAGGACTACTACACCGACGGTTACACCCTGGACAAGTACCTCGCCGCCTACGACCCGGCCGTCTGGGGCACCGACGCCGTTCCCAGCGGCCCGCTGGAGGACGCCCGCGCCGCCTCCGCCGCACTCCAGGCGGCGGCCGTCAACGTCAACGTCCCCTCGAACACCACCCTGATCGGCGTCGGCGACGACGCCACCGTCATCGGGGCCAGCCTCCAGATCAAGGGCGTCTCGAACGTCATCGTCCGCAACCTGAGCTTCGAGGACACCTACGACTGCTTCCCGCAGTGGGACCCGACCGACACCGACACCGGGGCCTGGAACTCGGAGTACGACAACCTCGTGGTCTACGGCTCCGACCACGTCTGGGTCGACCACAACACCTTCAGCGACGGCGACCGCCCCGACTCGGCCCAGCCGCACTATTTCGGCACGGTCTACCAGCAGCACGACGGGCTCTTCGACATCGTGCGCGGCGCCGACCTGGTCACCGTCTCGTGGAACGTCCTCAAGGACCACGACAAGACGATGCTCATCGGCAACAGCGACAGCGCGGGCGCGACCGACCGGGGCAAGCTCCGGGTGACCCTGCACCACAACCTCTTCCAGAACCTGAAGGAGCGCGCCCCGCGCGTCCGCTTCGGCCAGGTCGACTCGTACAACAACCACTTCGTGTCCACGGCCGGCAGCCCGTACGGCTACTCCTACGGCATCGGCATCGAGTCCCAGCTCGTCGCCGAGCACAACGCGTTCACGCTCTCGGCGGACCACGACCCGGCGCTCATCCTGAAGAAGTGGAAGGAGTCCCCGCTGACGGCCGGCGACAACTACGTCAACGGGAAGAAGACCGACCTGATCGCCGTGCACAACGCGGGTGTCCCGGCCGAGCAGCTCGCCTCGGGCGCCGGCTGGACCCCGGTCCTGCGGACCAAGGTCGACTCGCCGCGTGCCGTCCCGGCGATCGTGGACCGTGAGGCCGGAGCCGGCGGCCACTGCTGACCCCGTCCGCCCGGGGCCGCCGCCTGCCGGCCGGCCCGGGCGGACCTCCACCGGCGGGAGAGCGTGCGGACTGTGCGGGTCCGCGCCCTCTCCCGCTCCGCCGTTCCGCGGGCGTTCCGGCCGAGCGTGGCGCCCGTACGCGTGCCGGTGCCGGTGCCGGTGTCCGTGCCCGGTCAGCCGGCGGGCGGGAAGACCCCGCCGCTCGCCGACACACCGGTGTCGAAGGCGCTGTGCACGGTGAAGTCGTCGCGGCTCGTGTCCCGCCGGCCCTGCGCGTGGTCGTACTGGCCCGCGAAGGTGAGGGTGGCCGCCGGGACCGTGCGGCCCGGCAGCAGCGTCCAGCGGAACACCAGGAAACCGCCCTCCTCGTCCACGGAGGTCGCGTAGTCCTCCGTGTGCCCCGAGGTCCAGTGACCGGTGTCGTCCACACCGGCGGTCAGCGCGATCCGCAGCTCCACCGTGAGGGCGGAGAGCGGCCGGGCCGCCGTCACCAGCACATTGCTCTGCGTCCAGTACTCGTTTCCGCCGGCGTCCACCACCCCGCGCGTGGACACCGGACCGTTGGAGGGGGGGAGTTGGCCGCCGCGCTCCCCGGAGAGGGCGGGCGCCGTCCCCGTACGGGTCGGCGAGGCCGCCACGGGCCGGCCGGACCTGCCGTCGCGGCCCGTCCACGCGACGCCGAGCGAGACCACCACGAGCACCCCGCACACCGCCGCCGTCGCCGCAGCGATCCGCAGCCTCGGCATCGGGGCGCGCGGCGGGCGCGGCACCCGTCCGGGCGGCGGGTCCTGCTCCATCCCGCGCTCGATCCGGGCCCACATCCGTTCGCGGTCCGGGCGGTGTTCCAGTGCCGCACCGCGGAGGCGCTCCCGCAGCTCTTCGTCCATCAGTGCCTTCCTCCGCCGGGCTGCCCCGCCACGGCCACCCGCGCCGGGGCCGGTCCCGCCCCGGGGCCCAGCAGTCGCTGCAACTCCGCCAAGCCGCGGGAGGTCTGGCTCTTCACCGTACCGACCGAGATCCCGAGGACCAACGAGGTGTCCCGCTCGGACAGGTCGAACGCATGCCGCAGCACGACGCAGGCCCGTTTCCTGAACGGCAGCCTACGCAGGGCCTCCTGGACGTCCACCACGGTGGTCACGTCGGGATCCTCCACGGCGAACCCGTCGCCGCCCCCGGAGCGCGGCGCCCAGAACAGGGCGATCCTGCGACGCTCGCGCACCGCGCCGCGAATCCGGGTACGGGCGAGGTTGGTGACGACTCCGCGGGCGTACGCGACGGGGTGATCCGCCTCCCTCATCCGGTCCCAACGGTGCCAGAGGGCCATCATGGCGTCAGCGGCCAGATCATCGGCCGCATCCGCCTCGCCTGTCAACAAGTGGGCGAGACGCGCCAGTTCGGCGTAGTGCGCCTCGAAGAACTGATGGAACTCGGCGGCAGCGGCAGCGTCGACCACAGTGCCCACGGGTACCTCTCCCTGCTCTCGATCCCTGTACGCGAACCGCGCCGGCTGTGTACGTTCCCTCAGCGGCACCCAGGGGTGCGAGCGGTGCGAGAGCGTATCAGCGCGCTCCGGACGCGCTGCGAACCGGGTGTCACTCCAAGTAAGGCGTAACACGGCGAAAACCTGAACCCCCCTTCCAGGAGGGAACATTCAGTCACTCGCCCCGCAGACCTCTCCATGACCACCCACTCTCCGAGGAGCGCCATGCCTGAAGCACCACAAGCACCACAAGCCCCCGAAGAGCCGCAGGCACCGCAGGCACCGGGGAAGCCGGGGGCGCCGGACGCCGCACCGTCCGGCACCGGCGGGAACGCGCTGGACCGTTGGTTCGCCATCACCGCGCGCGGATCGAGCCTCGGCCGCGAGATACGCGGCGGCTTCGCGACCTTCTTCACGATGGCCTACATCCTGGTCCTCAACCCGATCATCCTCGGCTCGGCCGAGGACAAGTTCGGCGCCCACCTCTCCACGCCCCAACTCGTCACCGTCACCGCGCTGGTGGCCGCCGTGATGACCGCGATCATGGGGCTCGGCGGCAACCTCCCGCTCGCCATCGCCGCGGGCCTCGGCCTCAACGCGGTCGTCGCGTTCCAGATCGCCCCGCTGATGAGCTGGCCCGACGCGATGGGCCTGGTCGTCCTCGAAGGGCTCATCATCTGCGTCCTGGTCGTCACCGGGCTGCGCGAGGCCGTGATGCGGGCGATCCCGCCCGCCCTCAAGCAGGCCATCAGCGTCGGCATCGGGCTCTTCATCGCCTTCATCGGGTTCGTCGACGCCGGGTTCGTCACCCGCATCCCCGGCGAGACCGGCTCGACCCCCGTGCAGCTCGGGTCGACCGGACACCTCACCGGCTGGCCGGTGCTGGTCTTCTGCGTCGGTGTGCTGCTCACCGTCGCCCTGATGGTCCGCAAGGTGAAGGGCGCGATCCTCATCAGCATCGTGGTCAGCACCGTGCTGGCGATCGTCGTCAACGAGATCGCCGACATCGCGCCGGCCGCCTGGGGCCTGACCGTCCCCTCGGTCCCCGACGACCTCGTCGCGGCCCCCGACTTCGGGCTCGTCGGCTCCTTCAGCCTCTTCGGCGCTTTCCAGCAGGTCGGCGTGGTCACCATCGTCCTGCTGATCTTCACCCTGATCCTCAGCGACTTCTTCGACACCATGGGCACGGTCGTCGGCGTCTCCCAGGAGGCCGGGCTGCTCGACGAGAACGGTGACGTCCCGAACATCGGCCGCGTCCTGCTGATCGACGGAGCGGCCGCCGCCGTGGGCGGAGCAGCCTCCGCCTCTTCCAACACCGCCTACATCGAGTCCGCGGCGGGCGTCGGCGAGGGCGCCCGTACCGGCTTCGCCTCCCTGGTCACCGGCGCCCTCTTCGCCGTCGCACTCTTCCTCACCCCGCTGGCCACCGTCGTCCCGGCCCAGGCCGCGGCGCCCGCGCTCATCGCGGTCGGCTTCCTGCTGATGTCGCAGGTCCGCCACATCGAGTGGGAGAGCTACGAGATCGCCATCCCGGCGTTCCTGACGATCGCCGTCATGCCGTTCACGTACTCGATCACCAACGGCATCGGCGCGGGCTTCCTCGCCTACGTCGTGATCAAGGCCGCGCTCGGCAAGGCGCGGGAGGTCCACTGGCTGCTCTGGGCCACCTCGGCCCTGTTCCTGGTGTACTTCGCGATCGACCCGATCGAGCAGCTGCTCGGCGTCAAGTGACCATCGGGCGTACCGCCGGCTGAAGCGTGGGCGGGTGTCCGGGGAGCGGCATCGGGCCCCGGACGCCCGACCCCGCCGCCGGTCATGCCGGTGAAGTCGGATATGGTGCCCGCTCCGAACGCCCGTCCACGGGCGCCGCCTTCCGTGCCCCGAAGCCGCGTTCCGACCGCGTCGGGCACGGCTGCGGCCGGAAGCACCGATCCGAATGGGGTGGGGGATTGTCCAGACACCGGTTGTCCAAGAAGGGCCGCTACATCGCCTGGGGGACTGCGGCGGCGGTCGCCGTCGTGGGGTCCGGGATCGTGGCCCAGACGTCGATGGCCGCCACCGCGTGGCCCGCGCAGAAGACCTTCACGGGGCAGGCCTTCGACACCTGCACCGCGCCGTCGCTCGCCGCGATGAAGGCGTGGAAGGCCGACAAGTTCTACGGCGGAGCCGCCGTCTACATCGGCGGCAAGAACCGGGGCTGCGCGCAGCCCAACCTGACCTCGTCGTGGGTGAAGTCGGTCAACTCGACCGGCTGGAAGCTCATCCCGATCTACGTGGGTGCCCAGCCGCCCTGTCAGAAGAGCGCGAGCCCGGAGAAGCTGACCGCCGCCACGGCGACCTCGCTCGGGGTCAAGGACGGCAACGACGCGGTGGCCAAGGCCGCGGCGCTCGGGATGAAGGCCGGCAGCCCGATCTACCTCGACGTCGAGCCGTACACGATCACGGACAAGGCCTGCAACGACGCGGTGCTGGCGTACACGCGCTCGTTCACCAAGACCCTGCGCGCCAAGACCTACCGGGCCGGGTTCTACGGCTTCAGCAGCTCCAGCGCCAAGGCCGTCGCCACGGCGACGAACAAGACCGACCTGCCGGGCAACCTCTGGTACGCGCTCTGGGACGGCAAGTCCACCACCACGACCGACTGGCCGTGGGCCAAGACGCTGTACACCGACCACAGCCGCGGCCACCAGTACCAGGTCAACAGCAAGGAGAAGCGCGGCGGTTACACCCTCACCGTCGACCGCGACGCCTGGGACGCCCCGGTCGCCATCGTTGGCTGACCCGTGTGCCCCCTGTGACCCGTCGAACGGGCCGGCCTCCCCTCTCCGGGGAGCCGGCCCGTTCGCGCGGGGTCCTGCGGCCTCACCCCGCGAGCGCCGCCTCCATCATCTTCCTGGCGACCGGCGCCGCCAGACCGTTGCCGCTGACCTCGGAACGAGCCGCCCCCGAGTCCTCCACGACCACGGCGACCGCCACCTCCTTGCCGGAGGAGTCGTCCTTGGCGTACGAGGTGAACCAGGCGTACGGGGTGTTCTCGTTGCCCACGCCGTTCTGGGCCGTCCCCGTCTTGCCGCCCACCTCGGCGCCGTCGATCCGCGCGTTGGTGCCCGTACCGTCCTCGACCACCGTCACCATCGCGCTGCGCAACTGGGCGGCGGTCGACTCCGACACCACCCGCTCGGTGTCGCCGTCCGCGTACTCCTGGAGCGCCGACCCCTCGGAGTCCGTCACCGAGGAGACCATGTGCGGCGCGGCCAGCTCGCCGCCGTTGGCGAGGGCCGCGGAGACCATCGCCATCTGCATCGGGGTGGCCGTCACCTCGAACTGGCCGATGCCGGTGAGCGCGGTCTGCGCGCTGTCCATCTTCTCCGGGTACACGCTCGCCGAGGCGCGCACCGGCACGTCGAGCTTCTCGGTGTTGAACCCGAACTTCTCCGCCATCGCCCGCAGCTTCTCCTGACCGAGGTCGGACGCCACCTTGGCGAAGACGTTGTTGCAGGAGTACTGGAGCGCCGTGCGCAGGGTGGCGTTCTCGCAGGGGGCCGAGGCGCTCTCGTTCTTCAGTACCGTCGTGGTGCCCGGCAGGGTGAAGGGATCGGGGCTGTCCGTGGCCTGGTCCACGGAGTCGTAGAGGCCGTTCTCCAGCGCCGCCGAGGCCACCACCAGCTTGAACGTCGAACCCGGCGCCAGCGGCTGCCGCAGGGCACGGTTGACCAGCGCCTTGTCGGGGTCGTCCAGCAGCTTCTGCCAGGCATCCCCATCCGTCGTCCCGCTGATCGTCGACGGGTCGTACGAGGGGGTGGAGACCATGCCGAGGATGCGGCCGGTCTTCGGGTCCATCGCGACCGCCGCGCCCTTGTCGTCGCCGAGCGCCTCGTAGGCGGCCTTCTGCACGTCCGGGTCGATCGTGGTCAGCACGTCGCCCGGGGCCGCCTGCTTGCCGGTGACGACGTCGGCCGGGTTCTTCAGCCGGTCGTCGGTGCCGTCGAGCACCGAGCCGTAGATGCCCTCCAGCTGGGTGGAGCCGTACGCCTGCGAGCCGTATCCGGTGACGGCGGCGTAGAGCTCTCCGTCCGTGTAGGTGCGCTTGTACGCGAGATCTCCGCTCTCCGTCCTCTGCGATCCGGTGACCGGGGAGCCGGCCACGATGATGTCACCGAGCGGCTGCGCGTACTGCGCGATGGTGTTCCGCCGGTTGTTGTCGTTGTCCGCGAGTGCCTTCGCGTCGTACACCTGCACCCAGGTCGCCCGCACCAGCAGCGCGAGGACCAGGAGCAGACAGAAGACCGAGGCACGCCTGATCGTTTTGTTCATCCCGACGGGGGACGAACGGTGGGGCGGCGGATGTTCCCGGTTGTGCCGCTTCTCACCGATTTCTCAGGCGGCCCCGGTCACCCTTTGGGTGTTTCGTCCTTTTCCGGTGTGACGCTCAGAGCCGGCGGGTCGCCAGCGTCAGGCGGTCGCGGGCGTCGAAGAGGGCGTCCTTCACCGTCTGCTCGTGGGCGGGGGTGAGCCGGGCGACCGGCACCGAGCAGCTGATCGCGTCGCGCGAGGGCGTCCGGTACGGGATCGCCACGCCGAAACAGCGCAGCCCCAGCGTGTTCTCCTCGCGGTCCACCGCGTACCCCTGCTCGCGGATGGTGTGCAGCTCCTCGATGAGCCGCTCGCGGTCGGTCAGGGTGTGCTCGGTCAGCGCGGGCAGCGTCTCGGGCAGCAGCTTGCGCACCTGCTCGTCGCTGTAGGTGGCCAGCAGCGCCTTGCCCAGCGAGGTGGAGTGGGCGGGCAGCCGGCGGCCGACGCGGGTGAAGGGGCGCAGGTAGTGCTGGGACTGCCGGGTGGCGAGGTAGACCACGTTGGTGCCGTCGAGCCGGGCCAGGTGGATGGTCTCCGTGGTGTCGTCGGAGAGCCGGTCGAGCGTGGGCCGGGCGGCGGCCACCACCTCGTCGCCGTCGATGTACGAGGTGCCGACCAGCAGCGCGCGCACCCCGATGCCGTACCGGGTGCCGGTGGCGTCGGTCTCCACCCAGCCGAGCTCCACCAGGGTGCGCAGCAGCATGTAGAGGCTGGACTTGGGGTAGCCCACCGCCTCCTGCACGGCGGCGAGGGAGTGCATCCCGGGGCGCCCCGCGAAGTATTCGAGGAGCTCCACCGTCCGTACCGCGGACTTGACCTGCGCCCCACCAGACTCGGCAGCCGACATCGCCCTCGCCCCTTCCTGCCTTCGTCGAAGTCCCATGACTTCGCCGTGACTTCTTGCCCGTGACTTCTTGCTGTGGCTTCTTGCCGTGACTTGTTGCCGTGACTTCTTGCCAACGTGGAACGCCCGGAAATAGAGTTCCAGGACATTCACGATGAGGAACGCTGTTCAGAATACCGAACAACTTCCTGGCGTGTGGCAGAGAGTACGGAAGGGAAAACGGTGGCAGCAGCACCAGTCTGGAGCGTCGACCCCCGCACCGGGAACCCGCGCGAGCAGGTTGCGGTGGAGGCTACAGCGGAGGAGGTCGACCGCGTGGTGCGGGCGGCGCACGCCGTCCGTGACGCCCTCGCCGACCGCACCGTGCGTGCCGCCTTCCTGCGCACCGCGGCCGATCTGCTCGCCGGGGCCCAGGAGTCCGTCGTGGCGACCGCCGACGCCGAGACCGCGCTCGGCGCGCCCCGGCTGACCGGCGAACTCGCGCGCACGGCGGCTCAGTTGAGGGCCTTCGCCGAGGTCGTCGAGGAGGGTGCCTTCCTCGACATCCACATCGACCACGAGGACGCCGGCCGCACCCCGCCCTGGCCCGACCTGCGCCGCTGGAAGATCCCGCTCGGCGTCGTCGCCGTCTACGCGGCCAGCAACTTCCCGCTCGCCTTCTCCGTCCCCGGCGGCGACACCGCGAGCGCCCTGGCCGCGGGCTGCCCGGTCGTCGTCAAGTCCCACCCCGACCACCCGGCCACCTCCGAGCTGACCGCCTCCCTGCTCCGCCGCGCCGCCGCCACTCACGGGCTGCCCGAGGAGATCGTCGGGCTGGTGCACGGCTTCGAGGCGGGCGTCGAACTGGTCCGCCACCCGCTGATCTCCGCCGCCGGCTTCACCGGCTCGATCCGCGGTGGACGCGCCCTCTTCGACGCGGCCGCCGCCCGCCCCGCCCCCATCCCGTTCCACGGCGAACTCGGCTCCCTCAACCCCGTCGTGATCACGGAGGCCGCCGCCGCCGAGCGCGGCGAGCAGATCGGCGCCGGACTCGGCGGCTCGATGACCATGAGCGCCGGACAGTTCTGCACCAAGCCCGGACTCGTCCTGGTCCCGGCGGGCGAGAGCGGCGACGGACTGGTGAAGACCCTCACCGCGACCGTCGGCGACACCGCCCCCGCCGTCATGCTCGACCACCGGATGCGGGACGCCTTCATCGCCGGAGTGCGCGAACGGGCCGCCCTCCCCGAGGTCGAGGCGCCCGTCACCCCGGGCGACGGCGGCGAACACGCCGTCGCCTCCGGCTTCCTCACCGTCCCCGCCGCCCGGCTCGCCGAGGACGGCCCGCACCAGGCGCTCCTGGAGGAGTGCTTCGGCCCGGTCACCGTCGTCGCCCGGTACGCCTCCGAGGACGAGATCGCCGGCGTGCTCGGCCGCCTCCCCGGCAACCTCACCGCCACCCTGCACATCTCCGGCGAGGAAGAGGCCGGCGGCGCCGCCGGCCTCCTCGCCTCCCTCACCCCGCTCGCCGGACGCGTACTCGTCAACGGCTGGCCCACCGGCGTCGCCGTCGCCCCGGCCCAGCACCACGGCGGCCCGTACCCGTCGACCACCTCCACCTCGACCTCGGTCGGCGCCACCGCCATCGAGCGCTGGCTGCGCCCGGTGACGTACCAGTCGACCCCCGAGGGTCTCCTCCCGCCCGAACTCCACGACGACAACCCGCTGGGCCTGCCCCGCCGGGTGAACGGATGACGACCATGACCGTGCGACTTCCCGAACTCCCCTTCGAGCTGGAGCCGTTCGGCCCCGAGGGCAAGTGGTCCTACGAGGACGGCGTACTGACCGGTCGCGCGGGCGCCCAACAGGACCGCTTCGTACCGCCCGGCGGAGACTCCCTCGAATCGACCAGCGACGCACCCCGCCTCCTCGGCACCCCGCCGCCCGGTGACTTCCAGCTGCTCGCCCGGGTCAAGGCCGGCTTTGCCGGTGCCTACGACGCGGGCGTCCTCTACCTCCACGTCGGGGAGCAGGACTGGGCGAAGATTTGCCTGGAACTCTCGCCCGCAGTCCCCACCATCTGCACGGTGGTCACCCGGGGCGTCTCCGACGACGTCAACTCCTTCACCGTGGACGGCGACACCTTCTGGCTGCGGCTCAGCCGCAACGGCGGCGCCTTCGCCTTCCACGCCTCGCCGGACGGCGTCACCTGGACCTTCGTCCGGGTCTTCGCCCTCGGCGACCCGGAGGCCACGGCGTCCGCGTCGGTCGGCTTCCTCGTCCAGGCACCCGTGGGCGACGGCTGCGAGGTCACCTTCGACCGGATCGCCTTCCGCGCGGAGGGCGTCGCCGACCTGCGCGACGGCAGCTGACCCACCGCGCGCCGTCGCCCGCCCCTGCCGGTACTCCGGTCCTCCGTCCGTCGCCTCCGTCCGGCGGACAGGGGGCCGGTCCCGTTCCTGAACGGGCCCGACCGGAGGGGTTGTTGAGCGTCGGGGCGGCCCGGCGAAAAGCGGTGGCGGGCCCAGCCCGAATGGACGATCATGCGGCGCATGAGCGACCAGCCCGAACGATGGACCCAGGCCACCGTCTACCCCGACATGTGGGCCGATCCGGACGACGACCCCCGCGACAACGGGGAGAACAGTCCCGAGGGTGAACTGCCCACTCTGCAGGACTACCTGAAGGACTACCGCCTGACCCTTCTGATGAAGTGCGAGGGGCTCACCCCCGAGCAGCTGGCCCGCCGCAGTGTCCCGCCGTCGTCGATGTCCCTGCTCGGCCTCGTACGCCACCTCGCCGAGGTGGAGCGCGACTGGCGCAACTGGATCAGCGACGGCGAACCCCTGTCCAAGCTCTACGGCGCGCGCGACGGCGACTTCGACGGAGCCCTCGCCGAACAGGCCCTGGTGGACGGCGCGTACGCGGACCTCGCCCGCGAACAGGCCGCCACCGACGCCGCGTTGGCCGGCCATCTTGACCTCGGTGAGCGCCTCGGCGAGGACGGCATCGCCGTCCGGGAACTGCTGGTCCACCGGATCGAGGAGTACGCCCGTCACTGCGGCCACGCCGACCTGCTGCGCGAGTGCGTCGACGGGAGGGTCGGGCAGTGACGTGTGGGCCGTGTCCGACCCCGGGCGATGCTTGATTCTTCGCGGTGCCTGCCCACGGTCGGTGCCTGCCCATGGTCGGTGGCTCCTGGTCGGTGCCTGCCCCTGGTCGGTGGCCGACCCGCCGCCGGCCACGTCGCCGGACGCGCCTCGGAGCCGTACGACGTCTTCAGGCGTCTTCAAGCGTCTCCAGGTGTCTTCAGGCGTCTTCAGGCGTTTTCAGGTGTCTTCAGGCGTCTTCAGGCGTCTTCAGGCGTCTTCAGGCGTCTTTCGCTCAGCGGTCCACCGCCGGCAGCCGCCCGAGACCCGTCTCCCGCAGCACCCGCCCGACCGTCTCCGCGAGGGCGCTCGAAGCGCCGATCACGGTCTCCGTACCGCCGGGCAGCAGATCGAGCGGGCGGTACCAGGACCGCAGGTCGTCCGCCCCGACCACCTCGGCGATCGGCTTGGTGGCGTGCCGCAGCAGCGTCTCCTCGAACGGCACGTCGAGGTAGTAGCCGTACGTCGGGCCGCGGTGGTCCGCGCGCAGCCGGGCCAGCATGGAGCCGTAGTGGTCGGCGTAGAGGATGCCTTCCAGGACGACGTGGAACCCGGCGTCGAGGGCGTACCGGGTGACCGCGTCGATCAGCCCGATGTTCGCCGCCCCGGGCCGGTCGCGCTCCCGCAGTACCGTCCGGCGCAGATTGTCCTGCCCCACCAGGGCCACCCCCCGCCCGAACCGCTCCCGCACCCCGGCCGCGACGGCCGACTTCCCGGAGGCGGAGTTCCCGCGCAGCACGACGAGACGGGTCTGGGCGGTACCGGTTCTCATCCACCGGACCCTACGGGCGGGGCCGTCCGGACACACGGTGGTACGCGGCGCCCTGCGCGCCCCCGGGCCACGCCGGTACGCGCCCGCGCGGAACCGGCCCCGTGCGCCCCCGCGTCCCCTCCGTCATGTCCCTCCTGATCCGCACCGCCACGTCCGCCGACCTGGACGCGATAGTCCGCCTGCACACCGAGGCGCGGTCCACCTACTACAGGGGGCACCTCGCGCCCGACGCGTACGCGGGTCCCGAGGAGGTCGGCCGGTCCGCCGCCGGCTGGGCCCGTGCCGTGGACGCGGAGCACGCCACCGTGCTCTGCGCGGAACGTGACGGTGTCCTGGTGGGAGTCGCCTGCCACGCCGTACGCGACGGCGGCACCACCCTCACCCAGCTGCACGTGGCCCCCTCGCAGTGGCGTACGGGCGTGGGCACCGCGCTCCACCGTGCCTGCGCCGACGCTTGGCGGCGAACCGGGGTCCGCACCGCGCGGCTGGAGGTGTTCGCCCCCAACACCCGAGCCCAGGCCTTCTACGCCCGCCACGGCTGGACCGCCGACCCGCACACCCCGCGCGTCGGCAGCCACCTCGTACTGCGACTCGTTCTCGGCGACGGCTGAAATTACCGCCCCGGGCTCAGACCCCAGGTGCCGGGTGCGGGCGCAGGACCATGAGCGAGTCCTCCAGCGCCGCCACCATGGCGAAGGGGAAGCGGTCGAGTTCGAGGCAGAGCTCCACATCGTCGGGGTGGACTCCCTCGCGCACCCCTTCCCTCAGCTCGGTGGCGGCGAGCGACTCGTCCCCGCGGCGGAGGAACCCGGCAGCGTCCGTCCCGGCCCCGGCGGCCCGCCCCGCGATGTACTGCGCGCACGCCAGATCCTCGTCGGCCTTACCGCCCTCGCCGGTGACCACGAACGTGACCCTGTCGGTCCCGCTGATCCGCAGGACCTCGGCCGTCGCCTCCGCCACCACGAAGCTCGCGCACAGCACCAGCGGAGCGTCCTTCACCGCGAGAGCGCCGACCGTGCCCGCCGTGGTCTTCTGCACCACCGTCCGTCCGCCGAGGTCGACCGAGCGCAGCAGGCCCGGCGAGTTGACGGCGTCGAACCCGGGCGCGGGCGGGCCGTCCTTCAGCGCCACCCACTCCGGGTGGCGGGCCTTGAGCGCCAGGGATTCCTCCAGAGACCCGGAGAGCACGATCTTCTCCGCTCCCCGGGCGAAGGCCCACGCTGCCACCGTGAAGGCACGCATCACGTCGACCACGACCGCCACGGGCGGGGTGTCCGTCAGATCATCGATTCCGAGGAATGAGCTGTCCATGCCGGTCATGATCGTGGGAGCCCGGGTCCTGTTGCCCGGAAAGTGGTGCGCATCACACGCGGGACGAGAGACGAGGATCCGGAAGGCCGCCCACCGGGCCGACGCGGTGCCCGAAGGGAATCCGGGCGGGAGCGTCGGTGTTGTTCCGCCTGGTGCGGAGAGTTCTCCGCGCGCCACCGAGCCCGTCATGGGAGAGCTGGAGACAAGTAGGACATGCGCGTCGAGATCTGGTCGGACATCGCCTGCCCCTGGTGCTACATCGGGAAGGCCCGCTTCGAGAAGGGGCTGGCGGGGTTCGCCCACCGCGATCAGGTCGAGGTGGTGCACCGCTCCTTCGAGCTGGACCCGGGACGCGCCAAGGGCGACATCGAGCTGGTCGTCGACATGCTCGCGCAGAAGTACGGCCGCACCCGCGAGGAGGTCGTCGCGATGGAGGGCAACGTCGCCGCGAACGCGCAGGCCGAGGGGCTCGGGTACCGCAGCGAGGGCCGCGACCACGGCAGCACCTTCGACATCCACCGGCTGCTCCACCTGGCCAAGGCGCGCGGGCTCCAGGACGAGCTGCTGACCCTCGCCTACCGGGCCAACTTCGCCGAGGAGCGCTCCGTCTACGACGACGCGGTGCTGGTCGAGCTGGCCGTCGAGGCCGGTCTCGACGAGGCCGAAGCCCGTGCGGTGCTCGCCGACCCGACCGCGTACGCCGACGACGTACGCACCGACGAGCGCGAGGCGTCCGAACTCGGCGCCAACGCCGTCCCGTTCTTCGTCCTCGACCGGCGGTACGGCATCTCCGGCGGCCAGCCCTCCGAGGTGTTCGCCCAGGCGCTGGAGCAGGCGTGGAAGGACCGCGAGGTGACCGCGCTCACTCCGCTCGGCGACGACGCGGCCGCCTGCGACGCCGACGGCGCCTGCGAGGTCCCGCAGCCGGGCGTGGCCACCGCCTGACGGCCCGCCGCATCGGGCGAGCCGGGGCCGGACGCGGCTCGCACTTCCCTCCGCTCACCGGACCCGGCCGGTCGGCGGAGGGGATGCGTGCTCCCTGCCGCACGGTGGATCGGCCGGAATCGGTGAAGGTCCCGGCCGGCTCCCGCCGAGTCCCGTTGGCCGACGCTCCCTTCGTGGAACATTACGGTTCGCGGACGCCGTTGACGTCCGTGTCGTCGCACCGAGACGCGTCAGGGTCCCGTAGTCAAAGGTGCGAACCTGCCGCCGCCCCCTCTGCCGTGTGCAGGGTCGATGGTCTGTCAGAGGTTCGAGTGGCTCAGGGCTCTTGATCGCCCACTATGGCAACGGCGAACGCCCGATGTACCGACATGAAGAGGGCGAGCGGTACTGATGAACCGGAAACATCTGGTCCTGCCTCTCGTGCTGGTGGTCGCCGCGGCCTGCGTGGCCGCCGCAAGCTGTGGCCCAGCCGGATGAAGGACATGCGCGCGAGCCGACTCTGTCTGGGCATGCTCACGGAGAAGACCGCGGGCCTTCTGGACGACGGCAAGGGAGGCGGGCTTACCGCCGACGAGTACGACGCGAGCAGATCCGGGGCGAAGTCCTCGGACCCGCTCTTCCGGACCACCTGCTTCGTGAACCGTCACGACGAGAAGTCCGCGTCGGACCGCACCCAGTACACCCTCGACGTGCGGCCGGTCGACACCCCCGACGACCCGGCCAAGGACGCCACCCCGGTCGGAGGCGGGCTTTCCGGCTGGATCGGGCCGCGCCAGAGCGAAGTCCAGCTCCCCGACTCCTGCACCGGCCCCCTGCGCACGGCCGCCCCCCACGTCAGGGTGACCCTGAAGATCGCTCCGGGCGTCGTGGCCAGGGAGGACTGGGACACGGCGGCCCTCATCGCCAAGAGCCGCACCATCATCACGGAGGGCATCGACAGCCTCACCGAACAGTACGACTGCCGGACGTGACCCGAGCGCGGCAGAGGCACGGGCCGGCCCGAAGCGACCCGTCCGCCCCGAGCGGTTCGCCCGGCCGACCGCCGCCCCGGCGAGCCGCGCCCACGCCTCATTGACGCGGTGGGGCCGGCGTTCCAGGGTGGACGCATGGAGACCACGCCGCTGAGCGAGACCACCCGACCGAGCGAGACCACCGGACCGGGCGGGGCCACCGGACCGGGCGAGACCACCGGACCGGGCGGGGCCACCTCGTTGGAACGCGCCGCGGCCGCCGAGTTCGCTCCCACCACCACCTACCTCAACACCGCTTTCGCGGGCCTGCTGCCCCGGCGCACCGTCGCCGCCGTCACCGAGCTGGCCCGGGCCAACGCCGAGGGAGGGCCCGTGGGGACCGGGGACTTCGAGGTGGTGGACGGTGCGCGGGCCGGGTTCGCCCGGCTGGCCGGAGTCGCAGCCGACCGGGTCGCCGTCGGGACCTCGGTCGCGGTGCACGTCGGGCTGATCGCGGCCTCACTGCCCGCCTACGCCGAAGTGCTCTGTCCGGAGGGCGAGTTCAGCTCGGTGGTCGCCCCCTTCGCGCACCGGAGGGATCTGCGGGTGTCGTACGCCCCGCTCGCGGAGCTGGCCGGGGCGGTGCGGCCCACCACCGCACTGGTCGCCCTCTCCGCCGTGCAGTCCTCGGACGGCCGGGTCGCCGATCTCGCCGCCGTACGGGCCGCCGCCGGTGCGTACGGGGCCCGGGTGCTGCTGGACACGACGCAGTCGGCGGGCTGGCTGGCCGTGGACGCCGGACAGTTCGACTACACGGTGACCGGCGGCTTCAAGTTCCTGCTCTGCCCGCGCGGCGCCTCGTTCCTCACGGTGACCGAGGAGGCTCAGGAGTCGCTGAAGCCGATCTACGTGGGGTGGGTCGCGGCCGAGGACACGGAGAACGGCACCTACGGCCCGATCGACCGACTCGCGCTCTCCGCGCGGCGGTTCGACTCGGCGCCCGCCTTCCTCTCCTACTACGGGGCCGAGCGTTCGCTCGCCCTGCTGGCGGAGATCGGGGCCGACGCGCTGTACGCGCACGCCACCGGGCTCGCCGCCCGCTTCCGCGAGGGGCTGGCGCGCCTCGGGCACTCCACCGTGCCGGGGGAGTCGGCGATCGTCGCCGCCCCCGGACTCGGCAAGCGCCAGGCGGAGTTGAGCCGGGCCGGTGTCAGCGTCTCCGACCGCGCGGGCAATCTGCGGGCCGCCTTCCACCTCTACAACACCGAGGCGGACGTGGACCGGGCGCTCGACGTGCTCGGCCGGCGGTGAGCACCGGCCAGGGCGCCCCTACGCCGACTCCCGCCGCACCAGCTCGGTGGGGAGGATCACCGCCGCCGGGTCCTCGCCGCCGATCTGGGCCAGCAGTACCCGGACCATCTCGGCGCTGATCCGGTCCCAGGGCTGGCGGATCGTGGTCAGCGCCGGGCGGGAGTCCAGCGCGGCCGGGGAGTCGTCGAAGCCGCCGACCGCGATGTCCTCGGGCACTCGCCGCCCGGCCCGCTCCAGCGAGGTCAGCACGCCCTGCGCCATCAGGTCGGAGGCGACGAAGACCGCGTCCAGGCCGGGGGCGCGCTCCAGCAGCAGGGTCCCCGCGGCCTCCCCGCCGGCCCGGCTGTAGTCGCCCGGGACGACCAGGTCCTCGTCGACCGGCAGACCGCACTCGGCCAGCATCTCGCGGTACCCGGCCAGCCGCTCCACGCCGCCCGGGGTGTCCAGGGGGCCGCTGACCGTACCGATCCGCCGGCGCCCCGACTCGTAGAGGTAGCGCACCATGTCCCGGGCACCGTCCCGGTCGTCGGCCGCGACATAGCTGACCTTCGAGCCCTGCCCGAGGGGCTTGCCGCAGGTCACCACCGGTACGCCTGCCTCGTGGAGCTGGGCGACCACCGGGTCTCCGGAGTGGCTGGAGACCAGCAGGACGCCGTCCACGTGGCCGGCGATGTACCGCATGTTCCGGCGCCGCTCGGCCTCCGTACCCGCGATCATCAGCAGCAGCGGTACGTCGTGCGCGGCCAGCGCGCTCGTGCAACCCCGCAGCAGCACATTGAAGTTGGGGTCCTCGAAGAACCGCTCCTGGGGTTCCGTCAGCAGGAACGCCACCGAGTCGGAGCGGCCGGTGATCAGTGAGCGGGCGTGCCGGTTGACCGTGTAACCGGTCTTGCGGATCGCCGAGTTGACCGCTTCGAGGGCGGCCGGGCTGACGTTGTGGCCGCCGTTCAGCACCCGGGAGACGGTTCCGCGCGACACCCCCGCCTCGCGGGCCACGTCGTGGATCGTCGGCGGCCGGCGGCGTCCCCTTCCGGGCTGCCCGGAGAGCGGGGGAGGTTCAGTGCGGCTCATGGTGCGTGTTCTCTCGTCATCGGGATCGAAGCCCCCCGGGACAGCCTCGGGGAGCCATGGTCAGGACTTTACGGCGCCCGAGAGCAGGTCGAGACTCCAGAACCGCTGGACGACCAGGAAGAGCGCGATCAGGGGCAGGATCGCCAGCAGCGCACCGGTGATCACCAGCGTATAGAGGGCCGGCGTGTTCGCGCCCTGCTGGAGCAGGGTGAAGAGCCCGAGGGTGACCGGGAACTTCTCGTCGTCGCTCAGCATGATGTAGGGCAGCAGGAAGTTGTTCCAGACCGCGACGAACTGGAACAGGAACACCGTCACCAGCCCCGGCAGCATCATCGGCAGCGCGATGGTGCGGAAGATCCGCCACTCGCCGCCGCCGTCCATCCGGCCCGCCTCGATCACGTCGGGCGGCACGGCGGCCGTCGCGTAGATCCGGGCGAGGTAGACGCCGTACGGGGAGAGGATCACGGGCAGCAGCACCGAGAGGTACGAGTCCGTGAGGTCGGCCTTCGCGAGCAGCAGGTACTGCGGGACCGCCAGGATCACCGGCGGCATCAGCACCCCGGCGAGCAGGATGTTGAAGATCGACTCCCGGCCCCGGAAACGGTAGACGGCCAGGGCGTACCCGGAGACCGCCGACACCGCCGTGGAGAGCAGGGCCCCCACCCCGGCGTACAGGGCCGAGTTGCCCATCCACTTCCAATAGACGCCGTCCCGGTACGCGGAGAGGTCGGCGACGTTGTCGGTGAACCCCGAACCGGGCAGGAAGGTGAAGGTCGAGAAGAGCTCGCTGCCCGACTTGGTCGACGCCACCACCACCCAGAGCACCGGCAGCAGGCAGTAGACGGCGCCCAGCAGCAGTGCCGCCGTGGGTATCGCGGCGAAGCGGCGCGGGGCACGGGCGGCCCGGGAAGCCGGGGCCGGAATCGGGAGGGTCTGCGTACTCATCGTGCATCACCCTGCTTGGTACGGGAGTTGGCGGCCCGGAGGAAGCCGAAGGAGAGGGCGAGGGTGACCGCGGCGATGATGACCGCCTGGGCCGCCGCCGCGTAGATGTCGTTGTTGACGAAGGCGTCCTGATAGACCTTCATCAGCGGACTCCAGGTGGTGGAGAGGGAGTTGGTGAGCGGCTTGAGCGTGGTGGGCTCGCTGAACACCTGGAGGGTGGCGATGATGGAGAAGAAGAACGTCAGCACCAGCGAGGGCGCCACCATCGGGATCTTGATCCGCAGGGCGGTCTGCCACTGCGAACAGCCGTCCAGCCGGGCCGCCTCGAAGACCTCGGCGGGGATCGCCCGCAGCGCGGTGTAGATGACGATCATGTTGAAGCCGGTGCCGCCCCAGACCGCGATGTTGGCGAGCGAGGCATAGAGCGGCCCGCCGTCCAGCAGGTCCGGCTGCGGCAGCCCGAGGTGGTCCAGCACCCAGAAGAACGGGCTGACGTCGGGCAGGTAGAGGAACCCCCACATCATCGCGGACACCACCCCCGGGATGGCGTACGGCAGGAAGATCGCCAGCCGGGTGAAACCGCGCAGCCGGACCCGCTCGGTGTCCAGCAGCAGCGCGAACAGCAGCGCGAGGCCCAGCATCACGGGCACCACGATCAGCCCGTACCCCAGGATGCGCAGCGCGCCGTGCAGCAGCTCGGAGTCGGAGAGGGCGTCCGTGTAGTTGGCGAGGCCGGCCCAGACCTCGTCGCGGGCACCCTTGCCGAGGCCGAGGCCCTTGACCTCGGTGCGGCGGAAGCTGAGGTAGAACGCGTAACCGATGGGCAGGGCGAAGAAGAGCAGGAAGAGCAGGGTGGCGGGGATCAGGAAGGCGTACGGGGCGCTCTTGACCCCGTACGACCCACTGCGGCGTGCGCGTGTCACTCGGAGACTCCGAAGCCCTGCTTCTTCAGGTCGGCGACCGTGGCGTCCTGCATCCCGGTCAGCGCCGTACCGAAGTCCGACTTGTCCTTGGCGGCCTTGGCGAACCCGTCCTTGAAGGCGGTGTACGCCACGTTGACGTTCGGGCCCCAGGCGGCGGGCGCGGTGCCCTTCGCGATCGCGGCGGCCTTGGTGTAGAAGTCGGGCTGGTTGGAGAAGTACGCCGGTGCCTGGGCGAGCGCGCCCCCGGTCTGCGCGGCGGTCGCGGCGGGGTAGATGCCCGACTCCTTCACCAGCGCGGCGAGCGCGGCCGGGTCGGTGTTCAGCCACTTCGCGAACTTCGCCGCCGCGCCCTTGTTCTTCGAGTCGTTGGTGACGGCGGTGGAGGAGCCGCCCCAGCTGCCGGTGACGTTCTCGCCCGCCGTCCACTGGGGGAGCGGGGCCATGGCCCACTTGCCCGCCGTGTCGGGCGCGGCCGTGGTCAGGGTGCCGGGAGCCCAGACCGCGCTGACCCAGGCGATCTGCTTGCCGGTGTCGAGCGCCTTGTTCCAGGCCGGGGTGTACATCGGCTGGTTGTCGATCGCCCCCTCCTTCACCAGGCCGCCCCAGAAGTCGGCCACCTTCTGCGTGGCCGCGTCGTCGATCGCGACCTTCCAGGATTCGCCGGAGGCCGTCCACCACTTCGCGCCGGCCTGCTGGGCGAGGCCCGCGAAGAGCCCGGAGTCGTTCGAGGAGAACGTCGTCAGGTCGGTGTCCGGCGACTTCTTCTTCAGCGCGCGGGCCGTCTCGGCGAACTCGTCCCAGGTGGTCGGGACGGTCAGCCCGTACTTCTCGAACAGGTCCTGGCGGTAGTAGAACATCAGCGGGCCCGAGTCCTGCGGCAGCGCGTACAGGGCGTCCGTCCCCAGCGTCGCCTGCTGCCATATCCCGTCCGCGAAGGCGCTCTTGGCGTCGCCCGCCTCCTTCGAGATGTCCGCGAGGACGTCGTTGGAGACCAGCGTCGGCAGCGCCTGGTACTCCGCCTGCACCAGGTCGGGGGCCTTGTGCGCCTTGGCCGCAGTGATGATCTTGGTGACCAGGTCGTCGCCCGACGCCTGCTTCTTCACCGTGACGGTGATGCCCTCCTTCTTGCCTTCGCCCTTGTTCCAGATGTCCGCGACCTTGTCGAGGCCGGGCGCCCAGGACCAGTAGGTGAGCTGGGCGGGACCGGCGGCGGCGGGCGCGTCGCCCTTCCCGTCGTCCGACGAACCGCAGCCGGTGAGGAGGGCGGAGGCGGCGAGGACGACGGCCGTGGACAACGCGACGTTGCGGTGCTTCATGGTTTTCCCCTGACGAGAACCGAGGGTGCAGCGCGGTTCTTGCGCTGTGAGCGTTCACAGTAGAGAAACGGAACCGACACTTGTCAATGGTTGTAACTGTGCGGTTATCTTGGCCCCACACCACCGACCGGTTGTGTGCACGTTCCCAGTTTCATCCCAGCGGCGTGCACAGAAGGGCTCCGGAGGACGTCGTCGCAGGGTGGCGGTGCCGCCGGATGACCCGACCGGTCGACGTGCATCCGTACCGCCCGGTGGCGGGCCGCCGCCGTGCCCCGGCGGCGGGCGACCGCCGTCACCGCCGAGAACGCCAGGAGACCCCCATGTCCCACACCGCTCCCCGAGGTCTGGACCGGCTCGCCTTCGGCGGCGACTACAACCCGGAGCAGTGGCCGGAGGAGATCTGGCCCGAGGACGTGCGGCTCATGCGCGAGGCCGGCGTGACCATGGTCAGCGTCGGGATCTTCTCCTGGGCCCTGCTCGAACCCGAGCCCGGCGTCTACGACTTCGGCTGGCTCGACCGCGTGATCGACCTGCTCCACGAGGGCGGCATCCGCGTCGACCTCGGCACCCCGACCGTGGTCCCGCCCGCCTGGTTCTACCGCGCCCACCCCGAGGCGCTCCCGGTCAACCGCGACGGGGTCAGGTACGCCTTCGGCTCACGCGGCGCCATCTGCTACAGCAACCCCGACTACCGGGCCGCCGCCGCCCGCATCACCGAGGAGATCGGCCGCCGCTACGCCGGCCACCCCGCCCTCGCCCTCTGGCACGTCCACAACGAGTACGGCGTCCCCGTCTCCGCCTGCTACTGCGACAACTGCGCCGCCCACTTCCGCCGCTGGCTCACCGCCCGCCACGGATCGGTCGACGCCGTCAACAAGGCCTGGGGCACCGCCTTCTGGGGCCAGCACTACCGCACCCTCGACGAGATCGACCCGCCGCGCGCCACCCCCACCGTCGGCAACCCCTCCCAGCAGCTGGACTACCGCCGCTTCGCCGACGCCGCCCTGCGGGAGAACTTCACCGCCGAACGCGACATCCTGCACCGCCTCGCCCCCGGCATCCCCGTCACCACCAACTTCATGACCGCGCTCAGCCAGTGCGACTCCATCGACTACTGGGCCTGGGGCCGCGAGGTCGACCTCGTCACCAACGACCACTACCTCATCACCGACGGCCGACGCACCCACGTCAACCTCGCCATGGCCGCCGACCTCACCCGCTCCGTCGCCGGCGGCGCCCCCTGGCTGCTCCTCGAACACTCCACCAGTGGCGTCAACTGGCAGCCCCGCAACCCCGCCAAGCGCCCCGGTGAGATGGCCCGCAACAGCCTCGCCCACGTCGCCCGCGGCTCGGACGGCGCGATGTTCTTCCAGTGGCGCCAGTCCCGCGGCGGTGCCGAGAAGTTCCACTCGGCGATGCTCCCGCACGGTGGCACCGACACCCGGATCTGGCGCGAGGTCACCCGCCTCGGCGCCGACCTCGGCCTCCTCGACGGTGTCCGGGGCACCCGCACGGTCGCCGACGCCGCGATGGTCTGGGACTGGCAGTCCTGGTGGGCCCAGTCCCTGGACTGGCGCCCGAGCCAGGACCACGACGCCCGCGAGCGCGCCGACGCCTACTACCTCTCGCTCTACGACCGCCACCTCACCGTGGACTTCGCCCACCCCGAGGCCGACCTCTCGGCCTACCCGCTGGTCGTCGTCCCCGCCCTCTACCTCGCCACCGAGCAGGCGGGGCAGAACCTGCGGCGGTACGTCGAGGGCGGCGGCACCCTCGTCGTCTCGTACTTCTCCGGCATCGTGGACGCCGACGACAACGTCCACCCCGGCGCCTACCCCGGCGTGCTGCGGGACGTCCTCGGCCTGACCGTCGAGGAGTTCTCCCCGCTCGGCGAGGGCGACACCGTCCGCCTCATCACCCCTGAGGGCGCCCCCGAAGGCCCCGGACTCACCGGCGACCTCTGGTCGGACGTGGTCGTCCCGCGCGGCGCCGAGACCGCCTGGTCCTACGCCGACGGAGTCGCCGCCGGACGCCCCGCCGTCACCCGCAACCGCCTCGGCGACGGCACCGCCTGGTACGTCTCCACCCGGCTCTCCGGCCCCGACCTCGACGCCGTGCTGGACCGCGCCTGCGCGGACGCCGGCATCGCCCCGCGCACCTCGCTCCCGCGCGACGTGGAGGTGGTCCGCCGCACCGGGGAGACCGGCAGCTACCTCTTCGTCATCAACCACACCGGGGCCGACACCAAGATCCCGCTGGACACCCCCGGCACCGAACTCCTCACCGGCGAGCCCGCTTCCGGACACCTCGCCCTCCCGGCGGGCGCGGTCCGCGTCGTACGGCTCGACGCCTGAGGCGCACCACCAGCACCACGTACGACCAGCACCACGTACGACCAGCACCACCAGCACCACCAGCACCACGTACGACCAGCACCACGTACGACCAGCACCACCAGCACCACCAGCACCACGTACGACCAGCACCACGTACGACCAGCACCACCAGCACCACCAGCACCACGTACCACCGGCACCATCCGCACCACGTACCACCGGCACCGCGTACCCCCCCGCACCACACCCGTATCCCGCGCAACGGTCGAAGGGACATCGACGATGTACGGAAAGAAGCTGCTCGCCAGAGCGCTGTACGGCACCAGAGCGCTACCAGGAGCGGTTCGCCGCACCCCGCGCGGCGGACGCCGGGCCGCCGCCGCACTGACCGCTCTCGGCGGGCTGATGCTCGCCGGGCTCCCCGCCCAGGCGGCCCACGCGGCGACCACCGTCACCAACGCCGGCTTCGAATCGGGCGCCACCGGCTGGACCACGTACTCCGCCGGCGGCCAGAGTGCCGCCTCCTTCACCGAGGCCGGCGGCCACGCGGGCTCCACCCGGCTCAGCCACTGGTCGGCCTCCGCCTACAAGGTGGAGACGTACCAGTACCTCTCCGGGCTGGCCAACGGCACGTACACCCTCAGCGCCTGGGTCCGCTCCAGCGGCGGCCAGAACTCCGCCTACATCGCCCTGCGCAACTGCGGTTCCGCCGAACAGCGCACCGACCTGCCGCCCACCGCCAACGGCGCCTGGATACGCCTGGTCACCTCCGTCAAGGTCACCGGCGGCGCCTGCACCATCAGCCTCAACTCCGACGCGCACGCGGGGGAGTGGGCCAACTTCGACGACATCACCTTCGCCTCCGGCACCACCGGCCTCAGCGTCAAGGGCGGCGACCTCTCCACCCTCCCGAAGAACGAGGCCCACGGCGCCGTCTACCGCAACGCGAGTGGCACCGCGGGCGATGCCCTCGCCCTGCTGAACTCCGCCGGAATGAACTACGTACGCCTCAAGGTGTGGGTGAACCCCGCCGACGGCTACAACGACAAGGCCCACGTCCTCGCGATGGCCAAGCGCGCGAAGGCACTCGGCATGAAGGTCCTGGTCGACTTCCACTACTCCGACGCCTGGGCCGACCCCGGCAAGCAGAACAAGCCCGCCGCCTGGGCCGGTCACGGCTACACCCAGCTGAAGACCGACGTCTACAACCACACCTACGACGTGCTCAACGCCCTCAAGGCGCAGGGCACCACCGCCGACATGGTCCAGATCGGCAACGAGATCAACGCCGGAATGCTCTGGCCCGAGGGCTCCACCGACAACTGGTCCCAGCTCGCCGGACTCCTCACCTCCGGCGCCAACGCCGCCAAGGCCGTCTCCTCCGGCACGAAGGTCGCCCTGCACCTCGCCAAGGGCGGCGACAACGCGGGCACCCGCTGGTGGTTCGACAACGCCGTCGCGTACGGCGTGCCCTTCGACGTCATCGCCCTCTCGTACTACGGCTACTGGCACGGCGCCCTCTCCGACCTCCAGACCAACCTGGACGACGCCGCCTCCCGCTACGGCAAGCCGGTCCTGGTCGCCGAGACCGCCTACGCCCACACCCTCGCCGACAAGGACGGCCTGGAGAACAACATCGCCACCGCCGACCAGCTCGTCACCGGCTACCCCGCCACCCCGGCGGGCCAGGCCGCCAACTTCCGTGACGTCCTGAACGTCGTCGAAGCCGTCCCCGGCGGCCGGGGCCTCGGCGCCGTCTACTGGGAGCCCGGCTGGACCGCCGTCACCGGCAGCGGCTGGGACCCGGCCGACCCCTCCTCCGGCAACGCCTGGGAGAACCAGGCCCTCTTCGACTACAACGAGAAACTGCTCCCGGCGGCGAGCTGGTACGCGCACCGGTAGACCACCCCCGTCACGCGACGCGGCCCCGCCGTTCCTCCGGCTCCGGAGGAACGGCGGGGCCGCGTCCTGCGGTCCTTCGACGGACGTCGACTCATGGGTGATGGTCGGTCAACTGGCGGGCGCGGGGCGGCCCGTGGGAGGCCTACGTGTTCCGTCGAGTGTGCGCGAAGCCTGAACCTGGATGTGTAGAGTCCAGGTTATGCGAATGAGTGCGGGAGTCGAGTGGGGGCTGCACTGCTGCCTGACGCTGGCCTGGCTCGGGGACGCCGAGGCGGTGTCGTCGGCCAAGCTCGCGGCCTGGTTCGAACTGCCGCCGGCCTACCTGAACAAGCAGTTGCAGGCGCTGGACCGGGCGGGAATCCTGACGTCCACCCCGGGTGCCCGGGGTGGCTTCCGGCTGGCCAGGCCGCCCGAGCGGATCACGCTCATGGACGTCGTCGCCGCCGTCGACGGTCGGGACGACGTCTTCCAGTGCACCGAGATCCGGCAGCGGGGGGCGGGCGAGGGTGCACCGGCCCGCGAGTTCCAGCAGCCCTGCGGCATCGCCGGTGCGATGCGCAGGGCCGAACTGGCCTGGCGCAGGGAGCTCGCCGCGCAGACGGTGGCGGACCTGATGGCTTCGGCGCCGGCCTCCGCCGCCGAACGGGCACGGCGTCACTACGAGCGCACCGGCCGCTGAGCGCAACGCACCTGTGGTGCGCGTGCGGGTGGACAACGCCCTGATGGATCGAACGCTGGTGGACCGAGCGCCTACGAGTGAGGAGAACCTGGATGTCAGATGTCTCGATAATGTCCGGCCGGCGAAAGCCCGACGGCCAGACCACCCAGCCCGGGCAGGGCGGCCTGATGCCGACCCTGGTGCTGGCGCTGGGCACCTTCGCCGTCGGCACCGACGCCTTCGTCGTCGCCGGCTTCCTGCCCTCCATGGCCGAGGACCTGTACGTTTCGACGGAGGCCGCCGGCCAGTCCGTCACGGTGTTCGCGGCCGCCTACGCCTTACTCTCGCCCGTGCTCGCCACGGCGACCGCGCGCCTGCCCCGCCGCGCACTGCTGGTCGGCGCACTGATCACACTCGGTCTGGCCAACCTGTGCTCGGCACTCGCACCCAACCTGGCCGTACTGATCATCAGCCGGGTCCTCGCGGCGGCGGGCGCGGCGGCCTACACGCCCAGCGCCGGCGCGGTGAGCGCCGCGCTCGTACGCCCCGAATACCGGGCGCGGGCACTGGCCGTGGTGATCGGCGGCCTGACCGTCGCCACCGCGCTCGGGGTGCCGCTCGGCAACCTCGCCGGCCACTGGCTGGGCTGGCGCTCCGCGTTGGGCATCGTGGCCGCACTCTGCGCGCTCATCGCCCTCGGGGTACGCCTGATGATGCCCGCCCTGCCGGGCAACCCGCGAGTCCCGCTGCGCACCCGGCTCGCCGTACTGCGCAGGCCCGCCGTCCTCGCCGTGCTGCCGCTCACCGTGTTCGGCATGGCAGCCGCCTACACCGCCTACGCCTACAGCGTGCCGGTTCTGCGCGCGGTCCGGGTCCCCGACAGCGCGGATCTGTGGATGCTCTTCCTGTACGGGCTGGGCGCCGTACTCGGCAACCTGGCATCCGGCTACGCCACCGACCGCTGGGGCTCGGTCCGGGTCCTGACCTTCGGCTACATCGGCATGGTGCTCGCACTCGGCCTGCTGACCTGGCTCGCGGCCACCCATGTCTCCCTGGTGCTCCTGGTCGGCGTGCTGGTCCTCCTCTGGGGCGCCGCCAGCTGGTGCCAGACGCCCGCGCAACAGCACCGCCTCATCGAGGCCGCCCCCCAGGAAGCCCCGCTGGTCGTCTCCCTCAACTCCTCCGGCATCTACCTGGGCATCGGCCTGGGCACCGTGCTCGGAGGCATCACCCTCCCGCACGGAGCGACCACCGTCTACGGCCTCGGGGCCGCACTGGCGGCCGCGGCCCTGCTCTTCCTCCGGCTCACCGCACGCGCGGCAGCCCGCAAGGGCTGACCCGCGACAGCCCCGCCCGCACGGGCTGGCGCACTCCGCAGGGTGCGGCCCGCGCGAACGCCGACGCCGTACCCCCGTCGCCCGCTAGTGCCGCATCAGGCAACGTTCGCCCTGTAGTGAGGCCCCGCCTGTCGACGGCTTCAGCCGCTGGCGATAATCGACCGATGAGCGCCATCGATCGCCCTATGCCACCCCTGAACGCCGACGAGCGCACGACGCTTGAAAGCTGGCTCGACTTTCACCGCACCACACTGGTGATGAAGTGCGAGGGTCTGGACGATGAGCAGGCCGCCGTCGCGTCCGTGCCGCCGTCCGGCTTCACGTTGACCGGCCTGGTCCAGCACATGGCTGAGGTGGAGCGGAACTGGTTCCGCCGCGTGCTCGCCGGAGAACAGGCCCCGCCCATCTACGACCCGCAGGCCGACCGGGACGGCCCCGACGGCGGCTTCGACCTTGCTGCGGGCGCCGCCCTGAGTGACGCCCTCGCCACCTGGCACGCGGAGATCGCTCGCGCCCGCGAGCACTGCGCCGACCATGCTCTGACCGATACGGGCCGCTTCATGGAGCAGGACGTCAACCTCCGCTGGATCTACGTCCACATGATCGAGGAATACGCCCGCCACAACGGCCACGCCGACCTGGTCCGGGAACGCATCGATGGCGCCACCGGCGTTTAGCGCCGGATCAGGCAGCGTTAGCCCTGTCGACGACAGCGCGTAGGCGCTGGTCGTCGGCGTGGCGGTTTCGCCAGATGATGTAGCGGCGGATCATGCTGCCCTGTTCCTTGTGGCTGGCGTGGTCGGTGCCGTCGAGGGTGAAGTAGCGCAGCGCGGTGAACTGGGCCTCGATGCGGTTGAGCCAGGAGCTGTTGGTGGGGGTGTAGGCGATTTCGACGTTGTTCGCCGCGGCCCAGGTGCCGACGCGTTGGCACTTCTTGGTGGTCAGGTGCGGGGAGAAGTTGTCGCAGACGATCGCGATACGGACCTGGGACGGGTAGAGGCTGCGCAGGTAGCGGCAGAATTCCAGGAACTGGGTGCGCTTCTTGACCGGCTTGATGTGGCCGTAGAGCTTGTCCTTGGCCAGGTCCAGGGCGGCGAACAGGTGCCGCACTCCGCCGTAGCGGTTGTAGGTCGCCCGCCGCCTGCGGCGAGGTTCGCGGTCGGGGTCCTTGTGCTTGCCGCCGCGTTCGGCCCACTGCCGGCCCGGGTGGGGCATCAGGTTGAGCGGCCCGAACTCGTCTATACAGAAGACGACTTCGGGCTCGCCCTCCTCGGGTATGACCTCGGCGTCGGCGATCGCGTAGAGGTGCTCAACGCGGGCCTTCTTCGCCGCGTAGTCAGGGTCCTTGGAGGTCTTCCAGGTCTTCAAGCGTTGAAAGGAGACGCCCTCCTCGCGGAGCAGGATGCGCAGGCCCTCGTGGCTGATGTCGTCGACCACCCCCTCGGCTACCAGGAAGTCCGCCAGCTTGGTCAAGCTCCAGGTCGAAAACGGCAGATCGTGCTCGGCTGGCTTGGACTTCGCGATCTTCTTGATCTCGCGCCGCTCGGGCAGGGTGAAGGTCCTGGGCCGGCCGCCCTTGTACTTCGGATACAGGGAGTCGAAGCCGTCGGTGTTGAAGTTGTGGATCACGTCTCGGACCCGATCCGCGCTCGTGAACGTCACCTCGGCAATCTTCGCCACGGGCATACCCTGCGCGGACAGCAGCACCATCTGGGCGCGCCGCCAGGTCACCACCGACCCCGTGCCTCTGCGGATGGTCCGCAACAGGCGCTGCCCCGCGTCGTCATCGATCTCGCGGACACGTACTCGTTCTGCCACCCGGACAGCCTGGCGACCTCGCGCCGTCCGGACCAGCATCCGAACGGCGCGTCACGTCACTACGGGGCAAAGGTTGTCTGATGCGGCACTAGTAGGGCTTGGTCAGGTTGATTGTGGCGGTGCGTGTCTTTGTGTTCGGTGTCGCGTTGGAAGGGTGTGACTCCGGACGAGATTGCGGCTTTGCGTGGTGAGTTGGAGGATTTCGCGGCGGAGGTTTTTGAGCCGTTCGCGAGGAACGATCAGCGTCGGTGGGGGCAGGTCTATCTGCGGGGCCTGCTCATGGACGGGCGGCGCAAGTCGGTCGAGCCGATGGCCGCCCGGCTGGGCGAGGACGGGAACCGTCAGGCACTGGCCCACTTCATCACCACCAGCCCGTGGGATCCCGCACACGTGAGAGCCAAGCTGGCCTGGAGGATGGAACAGGCGATCCGGCCCACCGCGCTGGTCTTCGACGACACCGGGTTCCTCAAGGACGGCAGTGCCTCGGCGTGCGTGTCACGGCAGTACACCGGAACCGCCGGGAAGGTCACCAACTGCCAGGTCGGCGTCTCCCTGCACATGGCCTGTGACCATGCTTCGGCGGCGGTGGACTGGCGGCTGTTCCTGCCCGAGACCTGGGCGCCCGGATCCGTGAAGGCGGACCCGGACAAGGTCGCCCGCCGCACCGCCTGCGGCATCCCCGACGACATCGGGCACGTGGAGAAATGGCAGCTCGCGCTCGACATGCTCGACGAGACCCGCTCATGGGGCATCGAGGTCCCGCTGGCTGTCGCGGATGCCGGATACGGCGACGCCGCGGCCTTCCGCCTCGGCCTCCAGGCCCGCGGGCTCAACTACGTGGTGGGCATCTCGACCACCATGTCGGCCCACCCCGGCCACGCCGCACCGGTGACCGAACCGTACTCCGGGAACGGACGCCCACCGGTCGCGAAGTACCCCGACAAGCCACAGTCCGTGAAACACCTGGTCGTAGCCGCCGGACGCAGAGCGGCGAAGCCGGTGCAATGGCGTGAGGGATCCCGGCCCGGCAGTGGCCGCAGCGGCTTCAAGCGGATGTACTCACGCTTCGTGGCCCTGCGGATCCGGCCTGCCGGACGCGAGGTCCGCCAGGCCGCCGACGGCCCGGAACTGCCCGAGTGCTGGCTCCTGGCCGAGTGGCCGGCCGGCAGGGAAGAACCTGTTCAGTTCTGGCTCTCCGACCTCCCGGCCGACACCCCGCTGACCACCCTGGTCCGCCTCGCCAAACTCCGCTGGCGCATCGAACACGACTACCGCGAGATGAAACAGGCCCTGGGCCTGGCCCACTTCGAGGGCCGCACCTGGAGTGGCTGGCACCATCACGTCACCCTCGTCTCCGTCGCGCACGCCTTCTGCACCCTGCAACGACTGGCCAGAGCCCCAAAAGACACGGCGCCGGCCTGAGCCTCTACCGAGTCGTCCGCGAGCTACAGATACTCCTCGCGACCTGGACCGGCGCCTGCCCCACCTGCCACCGCGACATACCCACAGCCGCACCGACCTGACCAAGCCCTACTAGCGTCGTCGTGTTGCCCCGACGACCCGACAGGGATCCCTCATGAGCCCCTCCCCGCAGGCGCCCGCCCCCCTCAGGCCGATCATCGACGTCCACGTGATCGTCCGCGACGGCGACAAGCTTCTGCTCTCCCGGCGAGCGGGCGCCTACGGACACGGCCGGTGGCACGCACCGTAGGGGAAGCTCGAAGAGGGCGAGCCGCTCGCCGCAGGAGCGGCACGCGAGCTGAGGGAGGAGACCGGGCTTCATGTGGTCCCGGAGTCACTCGCGTTGCTGCACACCGTCGTACACCACCAGGGCGACGGAACGCCTGACCGAATCGGCTACTTCTACGAAGCGCGCGCGTTCACCGGCTTCCCGGTCAACCGTGAACCCGACAAGTGCCTCGACCTGCGCTGGTTCGCCGAGCACGACCTGCCCGAGGACGTGATCGAGTACCCGGCCGCCGGCCTCAGGGGCAGCCTCGACAGGCCCGGCGGAGTCACCTTCCACAACTGGGACTAGGGGCGTGGCCGGTTGAAGTGGGCACATGATGAAGCCCCGCCGCTCCTCCGTTGCTGGAGGTGCGGCGGGGCTTCGTCCGTGTACGGGGATGGGTCTCGAACAGGGCTGCTCAGAAGCCGAGTTCCCCGGCCTTGACGCCCGCGACGAGCGCGGCGAAAGCAGGGGCGGAAAGGCCGAGGGCCGGGCCGCTGCGGTCCTTGGAGTCGCGTACGGGGACGATGCCGTGCAGGGCGGCGAGGTTGACGGCGACTTCGACGCACGCGCCACCGTTCTCGCTGTAGGAAGACGTGAACCAGCGGGGGGACTCGGTCGTCACGGGGTGCCCTTTCGTAGCTGCTCGATCATGGCCACGGACGCCGCCTGGGAGAGCGCCTCGGCCTGCAACTGATGGTATGCGGTCAACAGAGGTACTACAGAGCCACTTTCGCGCTCGAGACGCCCGCGTAGCGCGGACTCCGCGTACGACATCAGAGAGCGGTTCTCCATAGTCAGGATGTACAGCGGCAGACTGAGCGGGCGGCGATCTCCCATGCTGAACGGGACGATCTGAAGCACTGTGTTCGGGAGCGCGGCGAACTCGATCAGTCGCGCCAACTGTCCGTCCATGGTGGTCGCGCCGCCCACCGGCCTTCTCAGACAGCTCTCGTCCAGGGCGACGAAGATGAGGGGCGGTGGCGTTCGTTCAAGCGCTGCCTGGCGCTCCGTGACAAGCGCGATGCGTTCCTCGCCCTGTTCTGGGGTGATGGCGCCTCGTTCGATCGTGCGAGTGGTGAGGGCAGTCACGTACCCCGGCGTTTGCAGGATGCCCGGTATGACGCCGACCTCGTACAGCCTGATTTCGGCGGCGCGGGCCTCATGGGTTACATACTCGGGGAAGCCCTCAAGGAGCGCCGTCTGCCGGGCCGCCTGGCTCAGTCGCACCAGGCGGTCTCCCGTGCCGAATACGCGATCAGCAGCTTTCGCAAAGGCGAGAGTTGGAGAGCGTCGGCCAGTTTCCACGGCCGAAATGTGGGTCCCGGACCATCCCATGCGTGCGGCCAGCTCGTCCTGGGTCCAGCCGCGTTCGTCCCGCAGCCTGCGTAAGAGCGCTCCGAACGCCGCCTTCGGCGACTTCTCCGGGTCCAGTTCCTTTCGGTGCACCATGCGCGTTTCCCACTCTTCCTTCATCTGGCGCAAGTTGAAGATGTTTGCATCCTAGGTCACCGTGAAGCGCCGAGTAGTCGGATCACTACGGAGAGGAATGATCGATGGACACAGGTGCGAGCCTTCCGCCCCCGGGAACCGTCCTCGTCGACACCGGAGAGGACGGTGAGGGAGCACGCATCGGGGAGTTCCGCGGACTGGCCGGCGGGTACTGGGCTCTCCGGCCGATCGGCGGTGGACGGGAATGGGAGGCCGATCCGCGGTGGTTGCGGGCCGCGACCACCCAGGAGCGGATGCGCGCGGGGGTCGCGCGGGACAACGCGAGGAGCCGGGGGATCGCGCTGTGATCCAGGAAGCCGGTCACGAGGGCCCCGGCTGCGGGACCTGCCAGGACTTCGACCTCGCGGAGGAGGAAGCCGAGTCGCGAGGTGATCCGAGCGGCGCGGTGGACTGGCGGGTTCTGCGCAGGCGGCATCAGCAGGCCGAGCATCCCGGCGGCGAGGACGGCTGACCGCTGCGGGAGACCTGCCGCCGGGAGGTGAGGGGGGAACGCCCTGCGGTCCCGCCTCGCCCGCCGCGACCACGCGGGCGAGGTGGCGACGGGGACGCGCCGGGAGGATTCGTCCGCAGGTGTTCACGGCGAAGGGGGCATTCTGTCGCTGTGCTCCAGCCTCCGGGACCGCTGCGTCGGTGGCCGTCCCCGGGCGAAGGAGTCGCGGCAGGTCACGAGGTCCGTAGGCAGGGGCGGGACGGACGGATTCCCGCCCGGGAGAGGAGTGGTGCGCGGTGAGGCTGGTACTGCAGGAGTTCGTGTCCCTGGACGGCGTCTCACAGGGTCCGGGCTCCCCGGAGGAGGACACCAGTGACGGTTTCACCCGGGGCGGCTGGTTCGTGCCGCATCTGGACGAGGCGTTCGAGCGGGTGGCCTCCGACTGGCTGAGCCGGGCGGACGCGTTCCTGTTCGGCCGCCGTACGTACGAGAACTTCGCCCGGGACTGGCCGGCCATGACCGACCACCCGAACGCCCGCATTCTGAACGGCTCACCGAAGTACGTCGCCTCCCGGAGCCTGACCGAGGCCGGGTGGGAGCCGACCACGATCCTCTCCGGTGACATCCCCGCCCAGGTAGCCGAGTTGAAGCGGATGCCCGGCCGCGAGATCCAGATCCACGGCAGCGCCCGGCTCGGCCATTCCCTGCTGGCCGCCGGCCTGGTGGACGAGGTGCGGCTCGCGGTCGCCCCCGTAGTGGTGGGCGACGGGCGACGCCTCTTTCCGGACGGCGGTACGCCGGTCGGCCTGCGCCTGCTGCACCACGGGACGACGCCCGCCGGTGTCGCGGTGCACGTCTACGAGCCGACGGGCCTTCCGGAGTACGGGACGTACGGGGCCGACGCGTAAGGACGCCCCGTACGTCCCGTCGCCCTGCCGTCCGGTCCCCCGGGCCGCCGGGTCAGCCCATGAAGCCCTGGTCGTTCAGCGCCTTCTCGATGCGGGCGCGGTGGCTCTCCTCCCAGGCGTCGAGGGACTGCCCGGCCTCCTCGGCGAGCTTCGTCCGCCCGGCGGCGAGGACCTCCTCCTGGCGGGCGGCGGGGACGACGACGGCGCCCTCCTCGTCCGCGACCACGATGTCGCCCGGGTGCACCAGCACCCCGCCGACGCGGACCGGTTCACCGAGCGTGCCGATCTTCCTCTTGGTTCCGGGAACCGGGATGACGCCACGGGAGAAGACCGGGAACCCGGCCTCGCGCACTTCGGCGAGGTCGCGTACGAGGCCGTCGACCACGAAGGCCGCGACGCCCCTGCGCTGGGCGACGGCACACACGTTGCCACCGGCCAGCGCGTAATCCAGATCGCCCGACTCCACGACGACGACAGAGCCCGGCTCGGCGCGGTAGATCGCGGCGTGCAGCATCAGGTTGTCGCCGGGCTCGCACCGGACGGTGTACGCGGGACCGGCGACCCGCGGCGAGTTCCACAGCGGACGGATGCCGATGTCCATGACCTGCTCGCGGCCCAGCAGGTCGGCGAGGGTGGTGGGAGGGATGTCCCGGAACTCGTTGTCCATTGGTTCCTCTGTGCCTGTGTGCCTGTGTTCCTGTGCGCGAAGGTTCGCCCGGTGGCGGGCGTCCGCTCCGGCTCTTCCGCGCGGTGCCGCCACCGGGAGCCGACAGTACAACGCCGTTGCCGTCCCCGATCAGGGGTCTGCGCACGACAGGGGCGCCGCAACCGCGCTGTCCTGACGCGGCGTCCGGACACGGGCGACGGTTCGGCACGATGGCCGACCTCGACGAGGCGTCTCGCTATGCGGAATGCATTGGCTCGCATGGTGGACGGTTGCCTAGCGTCCGGCCATGGGCACATTCGTGGAGGTCCCGCCGTTCGCGCGGGTCGAGGAGTTGAAGGATCTGCCGGGGCGTGTGGTCCTGGCGGACGTGAGGTGGTACCTGGACGGGCGTTCGGGGCGTGCCGCGTACGAGGGAGGACACCTGCCCGGCGCGGTGTTCGCGGACCTCGACCGCTGGCTGACGGGACCCCCGACGCCCACCGGCGGCCGCAACCCGCTGCCGGACCCCGAGGTGTTCGCCGAGGGCATGCGGTCGCTGGGGATCGACGACGAGGACATCGTCGTGGCCTACGACGATCAGGGGGGTGTCATAGCCGCCCGGCTGGTGTGGATGCTGCGGACCACCGGGCGCCGCGCGGCCGTTCTCGACGGCGGGCCGGCCGCCTGGACCGAGGCGTACCCCGGCTCCCTGACGACGGACGAACCGGTACCCGCCCGTGAAGGAGCCTTCTCCGTACGTCCCTGGCCGGCGGAGGCACTGGTGGAGGCGGACGAACTCGCGCTGTCGGACGTCCTGGCGGTCGACGCCCGCAACCGGGACCGTTTCGTCGGGGCCCAGGACCCCGTCGACCCCCGCCCCGGCCACGTACCCGGTGCGGCGAACGTTCCCTGCCGGGAGAACCTGGACGGGTTCGGGCGGCTGCTGCCCGTGCAGGCGATCCGGGACAACTTCGCCGCCGGGGGAGTGGTCGCGGACAACGCGGCGACGGTGGTCTCCTACTGCGGCTCGGGCGTGACGGCCTGCCACAACCTGCTGACCCTGGAGCACGCCGGGCTCGGCAGCGGAAGGCTCTACGTCGGCGGCTGGTCCGCGTACAGCCGCGACGAGGCCCGTCCGGTGGAGACCGGGCCCGCCCGCTGAGACGGGCCCGCGCCACCGCTCCCGCACACGCGGCCGGGGTGGGACGGCCGAAACCGTCCCACCCCGGCCACCCGCTACCGCACCGCAGTGGCTACCGCACCGGAGTGAAGTCGCGGGCCCCGATGAACTCCGGGCGCCGCACCGGAGCCGCGAAGGGCTCCTCGGCCGCGTTCTCCACGCTGTTGAAGACGATGAAGACGTTGCTGCGCGGGAACGGGGTGATGTTGTCCCCCGAACCGTGCATGGCGTTGCAGTCGAACCAGGTCGCCGAACCCGCCCTGCCCGTGAAGAGCTTGATGCCGTGCGCACCGGCCATCTCCGTCAGCGCACCGTCGGACGGGATGCCGGCGTCCTGCATCTGGAGGGACTTCTTGTAGTTGTCCTTCGGCGTCTCGCCCGCGCAGCCGAGGAACGCCCGGTGCGAACCGGGCATGATCATCAGCCCGCCGTTGGTGTCGTGGTTCTCGGTCAGCGCGATCGAGACGGAGACGGTCCGCATGTTCGGCAGCCCGTCCTCCGCATGCCAGGTCTCGAAGTCCGAGTGCCAGTAGAAACCAGAGGCGCCGAACCCCGGCTTCACGTTGATCCGGGACTGGTGCACGTACACGTCCGAGCCGAGGATCTGGCGGGCCGCGCCCACCAGCCGCTCGTCGGAGACCAGCCGGGCGAACACCTCGCTGATCCGGTGCACTTCGAAGACGGAACGCACCTTCCCCGACTGCGGCTCCACGATCGAGCGCTCGTCGCCCTGGACCGCCGGATCGGCGATCAGCCGCTCCATCTCGGCCTGGTAGCCGGCGACTTCGTCCGGGGTGAGCAACTGGTCGACGGCGAGGAACCCGTCCCGCTCGAAGGTGAGAAGGCTCTGTACGGGTACGGGCCCGGGGGCGCCCGGCGCGGACCAGACGACCGGGTCCCGGCGGGCGACGACCGTCTCGGCGGCGCCGCGCGAGGGATACAGATCGGTGCGCGGGACGGACGGGTCGGTGCGCGGGACGGACGGGTCGGTGCGCGCGTACGTGGTCATGGTTCAGGCCTCCTCGGTCAGCAGCGGGTAGACGCCGTTCTCGTCGTGGTCCTCCCGTCCGGTGACGGGCGGATTGAAGACGCAGACGCAGTGGAAATCGGTCTTCGGCCGGAGCGTGTGGTGCTCGTGGCCGTTGAGCAGGTACATGGTGCCGGGGGCGATCCAGTGCTTCTCACCGGTGTCGTCGTTGGTGAGTTCGGCCTCCCCCCGCGTGCACAGGACGGCCTCGATGTGGTTCGCGTACCACATCGACGTCTCCGTGCCCGCGTACAGGATGGTCTCGTGGAGCGAGAAGCCCACCTTCTCCTTGGCGAGCACGATGCGCTTGCTCTCCCAGGTCCCGGAGGCGGACCTCACGTGCCGGTCGGTGTTCTCGATGTCGTTGAACGAACGGACGATCACGGTGGTGTGGTGCCTTTCTCTCTGCGGTGACTCTCTCTGTGTCGCCTGCCCGGGGAAGACCCGGTCAGGCCGCGTCCCCCGAAGGGAGCGCGCTGGTCATGAGGCTGTCTCGCGGACGGAACGGGCCAGTGTGCGCAGCCCCTCGTCCAGCTCCTCGGGGGTGATGGTCAGCGGCGGCAGCAGCTTGACGACTTCGCTCTGCGGGCCCGAGGTCTCCAGCAGCAGCCCGAGCTCGAAGGCGCGCGCGGTGACCGCCGAGGCGCGCGCCGGGTCGGTGAACTCCACCCCCCACACCAGGCCCCGGCCCCGGAAGGAGGCGGTGGCGTCCTCGGCACAGACGGAGAGCAGGGCCTGCTCCACCTGCTCGCCGCGGGCCTTCGTCTGCCGCTCCATGTGGCCGTCCGCCCAGTAGGCGTCGAGCGCGGCGGCGGCCGTGACGAACGCCGGGTTGTTGCCGCGGAAGGTGCCGTTGTGCTCGCCGGGCTCCCAGACGTCCAGCTCCGGGGTGAACAGGCAGAGGGACATGGGCAGTCCGTAGCCGCTGATGGACTTCGACAGGGTGACGATGTCCGGGACGATCCCCGCCTCCTCGAAGGAGAAGAAGCCGCCGGTACGCCCGCAGCCCATCTGGATGTCGTCCACGATCAGCAGCATGTCCTGGCGGTGGCACAGCTCCTGGAGCGCGCGCAGCCACTCGGCGCGGGCGACGTTGATGCCGCCCTCTCCCTGGACGGTCTCCACGATCACGGCGGCCGGCTTGTTCAGCCCGGAGCCCTGGTCCTCCAACAGCCGCTCGAACCACAGGAAGTCGGGGACCTGGCCGTCGAAGTAGTTGTCGAACGGCATCGGGGTGCCGTGCACCAGCGGGATGCCCGCACCGGCCCGCTTGAACGCGTTGCCGGTCACCGCGAGCGAGCCGAGCGACATCCCGTGGAAGGCGTTGGTGAAGGAGACCACGGACTCGCGCCCCTTCACCTTGCGCGCCAGCTTCAGTGCCGATTCGACGGCGTTGGTACCGGTCGGGCCCGGGAACATCACCTTGTACGGCAGATCGCGCGGCCGCAGGATCACGTTCTGGAAGGTCTCCAGGAAGGCGCGCTTCGCCGTCGTCGCCATGTCCAGCCCGTGGGTGATGCCGTCCCGCTCGATGTAGTCGAGCAACGCCCTTTTCAGCACGGGGTTGTTGTGGCCGTAGTTGAGTGAACCGGCGCCGGCGAAGAAGTCGAGGTAGCTGTGGCCGTCCTCGTCGGTCAGCCGGGCGCCCCGCGCGTGGTCGAACACGGCGGGCCAGCTCCGGCAGTAGCTCCGGACCTCGGACTCCAGTGTCTCGAAGACGCTCAGGGCGGGCGGGGTGATGGTCACGGCGATCTCCTGAGGGGTTGTGCACGGGTCCGGCGGCACGGCGGCGGCGGCGCGGACCCGTGGGCGGTGGTCCGGCGGCACGGCGGCGGCGGCGCGGACCCGTGGGCGGTGGTCCGGCGGCACGGCGGCGGCGGCGCGGACCCGTGGGCGGTGGTCCGGCGGCACGGCGGCGGCGCGGGCGGACGCGTGAGCGGTGAGGGGGAACGGAGCCGGCGGATGGCGGCGGCCCCTGCGGGCCTGCCCGGCGTCAGCTGCCGAACGGCCCGATGCGGTACAGCACTTCGGGCAGGTGCGTGTCCTCGGGGAACAGTTCCCCGGCGAAGAGCACCTCGTGCTCCAGCCCCACGTCGTGACGCTCGGCGTACGAGGTGAAGAGCCGGTTCGACGCGGTGTTGTCGGGCGTCACGGTCGTCTCGACCGCGACCAGCCCCTGTTCCGCGGCGACGCGTCCGGTCAGCGCGTCCAGCAGGGTGGCGGCCAGCCCCCGGCCCCGGTACGCACAGTCGACCGCCACCTGCCAGACGACGAGCGTCTGCGGGCGGTCCGGGCGGACGTAACCGGTCACGAAGGCGACCGGCTCGCCGCGCTCGTCCCGGGCGACCACCGAGGTCGCCGCGAAGTCGCGGCACCAGAGCAGGTAGCTGTACGAGGAGTTGAGGTCGAGGACCTCGGAGTCGCGGGCGATGCGCCACAACGAAGCCCCGTCCTCCACGCGTGGGACGTCCACGGTGAGGAATGTGCTCGGGGCTGTCGGCGCATCGGCGGCGGCGGAGTCGATTCGGGCACGGGCAAGGTCTGCTGGTGCGGCGCTCATGCCAGGGAATTTACCCAGCAAATTGCAGAATTGCACTGGCGAAAAGGGTTGGGTGGCGCAGGCCCACGTGTTATCACGCGAGTGCGAGCCCGATCGGTCGGGCGGGCGTTTTCTGGTGTTTCGTAGCGGATTTATCCGGCATAACACCCCTCGTGTGGGGTCTGTCACAGCGATGCAACTCCCGTGAAACGCGCCCGGACCACCACTCCGGACGCCCCCGTGATCAACGCGTTTACGTCACGGGAACCCGGGCACAAGAATGCGGGGAGCTGCTTGTCGAAAAGCAGCTCCCCGCATTCATGGAATTCAATGCTCAGGGAATTCGGGCAACGGCCGCGAAAAGCGCCGCGCCCGGTGGGTCATACGTTCGGCCAGGTTTCCCGCACGGCTGTGCGGGCAGCTTCCAGATCGACCTGCCGGCCGGCCCCGGCCAGCGCCGAACCCAGCGCCGCGAGGGAGGCGAGGACCGCTCCGCGCGTCGCGTCCACCCCGTAGTGATTGACCCGGACCATCTCCTTCGACAGCGCCCCGCCGCCCGCGATCAGCGGCAGCGAGGGCTCCGTCAGAAGCGCCTGCGCCACCAGCGCGGAGGCGTCCACCCCGTCCGGCACCCGCAGCGTCGTGGCGACCGGTGCGGCGTCGCGCGCCTCGTGGACGTACGGCGTCAGCCCACCGCCGAGCGCGAGCGCGCCCGCCCGGGTGGCAGCGGCGGCGGCGGAGTGACGGGCCATGAGAGCCTCCAGACCCTCCGCCTCGATCCGCTCGACGCACGCCTCCAGCGCCAGCATCTCCAGCTGCGCCGGGGCGTGCAGCAGCGCCTTGCGGCCACCGTCGATCCACCGCTGCTTCCAGTCCAGCAGCGAAAGGTAGGAGTGGCGCGGCGCCTGCGGGTTGGCGGCGATCCGCTCCCAGGCGCGCCCGCTCACCGAGACGGCCGAGACGCCCGCCGGGCCGCCCATCGCCTTCTGCGCGCCGATCACGCACAGGTCCACGCCCCACGCGTCCGGCAGCAACGGCTCGGCGCCCACCGAGGCCACCGCGTCCAGCATGAAGAGGGCACCGTGGGCCCGGACGACCTCACCGATCTCGGCGACGGGGTTGGTGTTACCGGTCGCGGCCTCCGCGTGCACCAGGGAGACGAAGTCGATCTCCGGGTGCTCGGCCAGGGCGGCGGCGACCTGCTCGGCGGTGACGGCCGTGTGGAACGGCACCGCCAGGTCGATCACCTCGGCGCCGCAGTCGCGCAGCCAGTTCCCGAAGGTCTGTCCGTACGGGCCGGTGACGACGTTGAGCGCGGTCGTACCGGGCCGGGCGGCGCCCCGGATGCAGCCCTCCAGAGGCAGCAGCGCCTCACCCTGCATGATCACCACGTCCTGCTCGGTGGCGAGGAGGCCGGCCACCCGCTTCTCGATGGCCGCGAAGTGCGCGGGGGTGAGCGGGGCGAGGTCGAGGAAGGGGTGCGTCACGGTGGTGCTCTCTCCGGTTCGGTCAGTCATTCTGCGGGCCTGTGTACGAACAGCAGCGGGCCTGTGTACGAACAGCGCTCGGTCCGAGAGTACCGACCGCCTCGTACAGTGCCGCACATGAGTGATCACAGCGATCAGCGCGAGCACCGCGACCGGGACCGGCGCGTGCTGCGGGTGAGGGGACGGGTGCTCGTCGGCCCGGACGAGGTGCGGGACGAACTGTGGGCCGTGGACGGCCGGATCACCTACGAGCGGCCCCCCGGCGCGGACGCGGCGGACACCGTCGAGGGCTGGGTACTGCCCGGACTGGTGGACGCGCACTGCCACGTCGGCCTCGACCGCCACGGCCCCGTCGACGCCGCCACCACCGAGCAGCAGGCGCTCACCGACCGGGAGGCCGGCGCCCTGCTGCTCCGCGACGCCGGATCGCCCTCCGACACCCGCTGGACCGACGAGCGGGACGACCTGCCGAAGATCATCAGGGCCGGCCGCCACATCGCCAGGACCCGCCGCTACATCCGCAACTACGCCCACGAGATCGAGCCCGGCGACCTGGTCGCGTACGTCGCCCGTGAGGCCCGCCGGGGCGACGGCTGGGTGAAGCTGGTCGGTGACTGGATCGACCGGGAAGTGGGCGACCTCACCCCCTGCTGGCCGCGCGGAGAGGTGGAGGCCGCCATCGCCGAGGCCCACCGGCTGGGCGCCCGGGTCACCGCGCACTGCTTCGCCGAGGACTCGCTGCGCGACCTGGTGGAGGCCGGGATCGACTGTGTCGAGCACGCCACCGGCCTCACCGAGGACACCATTCCGCTCTTCGCCGAACGCGGCGTCGCGATCGTGCCGACCCTGGTCAACATCGCGACCTTCCCGCACCTGGCGGACGGCGGCGAGGCCAAGTTCCCGCGCTGGTCGGCCCATCTGCGCCGGCTCCACGCACGCCGGTACGACACCGTGCGCGCGGCGTACGACGCGGGCATCCCGGTCTTCGTCGGTACGGACGCGGGCGGCTCGCTCCCGCACGGCCTGGTGGCCGCCGAGGTCGCCGAGCTGGTCAAGGCCGGCATCCCGCCCCTGGAGGCGCTCGCCGCGACCACCTGGGAAGCGAGGCGCTGGCTGGGCCGCCCCGCCCTGGACGAGGGCGCCCCGGCCGACCTGGTCGTCTGTGCCGAGGACCCGCGCGCCGACGTGACGGTCCTGGCCGCGCCCCGCCACGTGGTGCTGAACGGCCGGGTGGTGGGCTGATACCGCGGGCTGACATCGCGTACGTGGGTCCGGCGGATCACGGGACCCGGAACGCTCGCCGGTAGGCGCCCGGGGTCGTGCCGGTCCCGGCACGGAAGCGGCGGCGCAGGTTGACCGCGGAGGTGAGACCGACGCGGGTCGCGATCGCCTCGACCGGCAAGTCCGTCTCCTCCAGCAGGGTGCGGGCCGCGGCCACCCGACGGGCGAGCAGCCACGCACCCGGGCTGGTGCCGAGCCGGTCGGAGAAACGCCGGGCCAGGGTGCGGGGCGAGACGCCGAGGTACCCGGCCAGGTCGTCCACCGACAGCCGTGTGCCGAGGCGCTCGTCGGCCCATCGGAGCAGGCCGTCGAGCGCGTCGCCGGGCGGTGGGGGCGGCGCGTACGGAGCCTGACCGGCCTCGCGGAGCGGCGGCAGCACCATGTGCCGCGCGAGCAGAGCGGCGTAGGCGGCCCCATGGTCGTTCCGGACCAAGTGCAGGCAGAGGTCGAACCCCGCGCCCGCGCCGGCGCTGGTGGCGACGTCGCCGTGATCCACGTAGAGCCTGTCCGGTTCCACGCGCACCCCGGGGAACTCACGTCGGAGCTGCTCGGCACGCGCCCAGTGCGTGGTGGCCGAGCGGCCGTCCAGCAGTCCGGTGCGGGCCAGCGCGAACACCCCGGAACAGATCGTGACCAGCCGCGCCCCACGTGCGTGCGCCCGCACCAGCGCGCGGCGCGCGCCATCGGTGAGCGGCTCCTCCACCGGCAGCCAGCCCGGGATGATCACGGTGTCCGCGGTGTCCAGCGCGGACAGGCCCCGCGGGACGGACATCGTGTATCCGCCCGTGGTCGGCACCGGGCCGGGCGTCTCCGTGCACGATTCGAACGTGTAGTGCTGCGGCACTCCGGGCCGCTCGGTGCCGAAGACCTCGACGGCGCAGCCGAGTTCGAAGACCGACTGCACCGGCCGTACCAGAGCCACCACGCGATGCATGGCAGGAAAGTACCCTACGGTGTCGTCGCGGTCTCTGTCCTGCCGCGCCCCGGGCGCGGCACGGTTGTGGGCATGCACCCCGAAATTCTGGCGCAGGAGGGTTACACCTCCGCCTCCGCCGACGAAGCCCCGGTCCGTGAGCTGTTCCCCGGAATCCGGCTGCGTCCCCTGTGGAGAGGACCGGCCGGCGCGCACGCCAACGTGCTGGAGATGGAGGCGGGTACCTCCTGGCCGCGCCGCGACGTCCACGAGCCCGGCCCGGAGGAGGTCTACGTAGTTTCGGGCACCTTCAACGACGGGGCACGCGACTACCCTGCCGGCACGTTCCTGCACGCCCCGGCCGGGTCGTGGCACGTGCCGTCGACCCCGACCGGCTGCACGCTGTTCCTCTTCTACCCGGAGGGTTAGGGCGTGTCCGGCGGATCATGCGGGACAGCACTTTCAGTGCGCGGGTGCCCCGGTCCCCACAGCGTTCGTGGCGTGTCCCAGGGCGTGCAGAATCCGGGCCAGGTCGGCGGGTGCGGCCCCGAGGCGGAGGGGGGTGCCCGCGTCGTCCAGCTCTGCCACCTGCCAGTCGCCGGGGACGTCGTCGCCGTCGTCGCCCCGGAGCCGCCGCACCCGCAGGACGGTGATTCGCTCCACCGGGACCCGCTTCACCGCGAACCGGCCGGGACCGGGGTGCGGCGAGACCGCGAGCGCTTCCCCGCCGCCCAGCACGAGGTGGGTGCCGAAGCCGTACGGGTTGTAAGCGGTGGAGTCCAGGAACCGGGCGAACAGGAACACTTCTTCCTCCTCCCCGCTGCCGACGCCGTCCGTCGCGTCCGTCGACACGGTCTCCGCCGGAGGCCGTACACGGGTGGCCCGGACGGCCAGTACGAGGAGCCATGCCGACAAGGCCGTACCGGCCACCGCCCAGATGATCGTCGTGGGCGACCCGAACAGGTCCGTGGGGTGCAGGACGCAGAGCGGCAGTAGCCACAGGGCCGTCGCGAACAGCGCGCCCACGAACGGGAAGACCGAGGGAAGGACTTCGTCGTCGGGACGCCCGCGCCCCCGCACCCGCAGCGCGGCCACGGCGGCGGGGTAACCGGCGGCGAGCACGAACCCCGCCGCGAGGGCCAGGATCTGACCTGCGGGGACCAGGTGCTCGTGCCACGCCGCGTGTGTGCCGACGACCGCTCTCGGGGTTCCGCGCCAGAAGGTCACCTCGACCCGGTCGCCCGGCACGAACGCGACGGCCGTGTCGTAGGTCACCAGGATCCGCTCGCGTGGCCGGCTCCCGGAGAAATACAGCCAACTGTCCTCGCCTTTGCCGCTCTTGGCCTCGGTACGGGAGATCACTCCTGACTTGTCGGTCAGGCACTCGGCCCGATCGTAGGAGGGGGTCCCCGCCGTGCAGGGGACGGCCGACCGCCAGGCCCGTTGGTCGGCGAGGGCGTCGGGTACGCCCACCACCGCCACCGTCGCGCCCACCACGAGCAGCAGCGCGCACAGCGCGAGCGGCCGGAAGAGGCCGTGCCCTCCCGTGCGCGGGTCGATGACGTGGAGATGATCCGGCTCGTCGGGCGTTCCGTGACGGCGGTGCAGCGCCCGCAGCGCTTCCACCTTCGCGTCGAACTCCGGGTCCGTGGTGAGGTAGCTCCGCGGCTGGGGCAGAAAGCGGACGCGCCCGTCGCTCAGCAGCAGGCTGACACGTTTGCGCTCCTGGCGCCGCGTGGGCGTCCGGTGGACGCGCAGTGCCCTCACGTCCTGCCACGGGATTTCCCCCCGCCGCAGCGGGGACCGGTGGCGCACTCCGTCGGCGTCCGCGTTCACCTCGGCGGCGACCCTCCCGAGCCCGACGCGCGACAACGCCCCCGCGAAAGCGGAACGGAAGGTCGGCTGAGGCTCTTCGGTCATGCGTACAGCATGTCACCGGCCCGGCACGCGATCTTGTGAGGGCTACGGCAGCGTTCGGGGCGCGACCTTGCCGACACCGCTCGCCGGCGGCGCCCGGCCTCGATCATGGCCACAGCCCGTCAGTGGCGAACCGCGCGCTTGTCAGGGTTGCGGCAGTGTCCGGACCGGCCTGCCTGCCGGCGTTCCCCGGCGCGGACTGCGGTCCTCGGCAGAGCGCCAGGGGCGCCGCGTTGACAGGCAGTGACGATCCGGCTGCCCTCTCGTTGTGAATGCCCGATCCGATCCCTCGACGCCACCGTCGACACCGCGTATTCGGTGAAACGGGTTAGTCCGGGGAACGAGCGTGCCGCCAGATTCGAAAACGTACGCTAAAACCCCCCTTTAGGGTGAACTAGCGTCAGGTGTCCGCCACTTCACTCTCTGTGCGTAAAAATTCACGGAGTCGAGGCCGACGGCGCACGCGATGTCCCCCATTGGACGGCGCCGTCGGCTCCATGTCTCTTGTGGGGGTTCCACCATTTTGAACAGCAACACCTTCCGTCTCGCCGCCCTGGCGGCCGCCGCCGCTCCCGTCGCCCTGTTCGCCGCGTTCCCCGCGCAGGCCGCAGCTCCGGCGACGACGGGCACGGGCGAGGGCAAGGCGAGCGCGGTCGTGCTCCGGACGGCGCTCGACGTCTCGCTCGTGGGCAAGACCGTCGATGTACCGCTCACGGCCACGCTCAACGAGGTCCACGCCCCGCAGAGTGCCGAGAAGACCGCGCTCTCGGTCAGGCTGGACGGTGTGGACAAGGGTCCGGTCCAGGTGCTGCGGGCCGATGTCGCGACCTCCGGCGCCACGGCCGACGAGCGCCGTGCGGAAGGGCACAGCAACCTCGTCAAGGCCCGCGTGCAGGTCCCCGGGCTGCCGCTCCTCCCGCTCATCGAGGTCGAGAAGGTCACTTCCAAGGCCGTCTGCGAGGTCGGCAGGAAGCCGGTCGCGGAGTCGAACGTCCTCGGCCATGTGACGGTCCTCGGCAAGCGGATCACCCTCACGGCGGGCGGCAGGACCGAGGTGGACGTGCCCGGCGTCGGCAAGGTGACCCTGGACCTGTCGAAGACCAGCACCACCTCGAAGACCGCCGCCGCTGCGGCACTTCAGCTGCGGATCTCCCTCAACCCGGGCAACCTCAACGTCGCCGACGTGAAGGGCGACATCACTCTCGCCGAGGCGACCTGCAGCACGCCCGGCTCCGGCCACGGCGGCTCGGGCAACGGCGGCTCGGGCCACGGCGGTTCCGGCCACGGCGGTTCCGGTCACGGCGGGTCGGGCAACGGCGGCACGGACGACGGAGGTTACGGCGACGACGGAGGCTCCGACGACGGCGGTACGGACGACGGCGGCGCCACGGACAGCGGGGCGACCGGCGACAACGGCTCGGGCGAGACCTCCGGCGACACCGGCGACTCCGGTTCCACGGACGGCGGTCAGGAGGACGGCGGGGCGACCGACGAAGGCGCCACGGGCGACACCGGCTCGACCGGCAGCACCTCCGGCGGCGGCGACGTGAAGACGCAGACCGGCGCCGACAACTCCCCGGCCACCGTCTCCGGGGACGACCTCGCGGAGACCGGCAGCAGCTCCAGCACCCCGCTCATCGCCGGCGGCGCGGCCCTGCTGCTGGCGCTCGGCGCCGGTGCGACCGTGCTCGCCCGCAGGCGCGCCCAGGACTGATCCGGCCCGCCACCGGGCAGGTGGGCACCGGCCGGACCGCGCGCTCAGGCGGGCGCGCGGCCCGGCCCGCAGTACCCGGGCGCCGGGGGCGTACAGCACCGTGACGGGCCACCCGTACGCCCCCGATCCCCGCTCGGGCGTCCTCGATCCGTACGGGCCGTCCCGAACCCCGCCGGTTCGCCCCCGATTTCCCGCCGGTACGCCCCCGATTGCCGGTACGCCCCGATCCGTGCGGGCCGCCCCCGATTTCCCGCGGACGGCCCGCCCCGCGTCACCCCGCCTGCCTCCCGGCCACCACTGGCATCGCCTGGAGCGCCAGGTCCAGTGCCTGCAGGAAGCGGTTCGTCGTCACCCGGTCCCGGACCGCGAGCCGCAGCCAGTCCGGTCCGAGCCCCGGGAAGGTGTCCCCGCGCCGGGCCGCGAACCCCAGCGAACGCAGCCCCTCCCGCAGTTCGGACGCACCCTCCAGCCGGATCAGCACGAACGGCCCCTGCGCCGGGGCCACCACCTCGATCTCGCCGAACTCCGCGATGCCCGCCAGCAGATGGGCCCGGTCCACCGCGATCCGGTCCGCCGCGCAGGCCGCCTCCGCCAGTGCCCGCGGCTCCATGCAGGCCTCGGCCGCCGCCAGCGCCGGCGACGACACGGGCCAGAGCGGCTGCGCCTCCTCCAGCAGGGCGATCACCCCGGGATCGGCCAGCACGTAGCCGATCCGCAGCCCGGCCAGCCCCCACGTCTTGGTGAGGCTGCGCAGCACGACGAGGCCCGGGATGTCCGTACGCCCGCAGAGCGCCTCGCGCTCCCCGGGCACGGCGTCCATGAACGCCTCGTCGACCACCAGGGTCCGGCCCGGTCTCGCCAGCGCCTCCAGCACACCGGCCGGGTGCAGCACCGACGTCGGGTTGGTCGGATTGCCGACGATCACCAGATCGGCGTCCTCCGGCACCCTCGCCGGGTCCAGCCGGAACCCGTCCTCCGCCCGCAGGATCACTCGCCCCACCTCGTGCCCGGCCGCCCGCAGCGCCGCCTCCGGCTCCGTGAACTGCGGGTGCACCACGACCGGCCGCAGGGCCGGCAGTGCCCGCGCGATCAGCACGAACGCCTCGGCCGCCCCGGCGGTGAGCAGTACCCGGTTCACCGGGAGCCCGTGCCGGGCGGCGACGGCGGCCCGCGCCGCACGGCCGTCGGGGTAGGCGGCGAGCCCTCCGAGGGAGGCCGCTATGCGTTCCCGCAACCAGTGCGGCGGGGTGTTCGTCCGGACATTCACGGCGAGATCGGTCAATTGCCGGCCGCGCACCTCCGCGTCGCCGTGGTGACGCAGGTCGGGGCCGCCGCTCTCGAAGTACCGCGTGGGGGGAGTCATGGCAGCCATGGTGATGGGCGCGGCGCCTCCCGTCACCGGCGCAGCGGAAGATTCCGCTTCCGGGAGAACCGCGCGCACCCCGCCGCGGCGGGCCACCGCGCACGTCGCACGGGCCGACTTCGTCTTCGGTACCACCAGTTCGTCCGCCGCGCAGAGCGCCGCCGCCTCTGCCACCGAGGGCGTACCGACCCATGCGCCGACCTCCTCGGACGCTCCGGGCACCGGCACCCGGGTCAGCTCCGCGGCCGACCTGCCGCGCAGCGGAACCCCGAGCCGCGCGGCCGCCGCCACGATGCCCGGCTCCGCGGTCTTCGCCTCGACGGTGGCCAGTTCGACCACGTCGGAGACCGCGAGACCCGCCGTCCGCAGCACCTGTTCGATCAGCGCGGACACCTCCTCGCCCGGGACGCCCCTGCGGGCACCCACGCCGACGACGAGCGCGGGCCCGGCGGCGGGGGCGGGGGAGTGGGGTCCGGACCCTGCGTCTGCGGTCACGGGAAGTCCTTTCGTACGGTCCGCCGCCGCCGGGTCCTCGGGGGACACCCGGCGGGGCGTACGGCGCTCCTGCGGAGATGCGGGCAACGGGGCCGATCGGCTAGCAAGGGCCCATGGCGGTGTTCGTCGCGCTCGGCGCGTTCCTGATGACTCTGGCCGGCGGCTGGGTCGCGCAACGCGTCACCGACCGCCGGCACCTGGTGCTCGGCTTCGCCGGCGGGCTGATGCTCGGCGTGGTCGGTCTCGACCTCCTGCCGGAGGCGATCGATGCGGCCGGGCGGCCCGTGGCGGGGGTGCCCGCCGCCCTGCTGTTGTTCGTGGGGGGCTTTCTGCTGGCCCATCTGGTGGAGCGCCTGCTCGCCGTACGCCAGGCGGCGCACGGTGCGGGCGAGGAACGCGTCCCCCAGGTGGGGCTGACGGCGGCGGCCGCGATGGTCGGCCACAGCCTGATGGACGGGGTCGCGCTCGGCGCCGCCTTCCAAGTCGGCGCCGGCATGGGGGCCGCCGTCGCACTCGCCGTCATCACCCACGACTTCGCCGACGGATTCAACACCTACACCCTTACCAGTCTCTACGGGAACAATCGCCGCAAGGCGTTCTTCATGCTCTTCGCGGACGCGATCGCCCCGATCGTGGGCGCGGCGACCACGTTGGTGTTCACTCTTCCGGAGGAACTGCTCGGCGGATATCTGGGGTTCTTCAGCGGCGCGCTCCTCTACCTCGCCGCCGCCGAGATCCTGCCCGAGGCCCACCACGACCACCCCGCGCGTTCGACCGTGCTCTGCACGATCGGCGGGGTCGGCTTCATCTGGCTGGTCGTCGGCATCGCGGACTGAGCGGAGCCCCGCCACGAAGGAGGCCCCTCAGCGCACCGGGACAGTCCTCAGCCGCACCGCTCCACGAACCGCCGGGCCGTCCCCGGCGCCCCCGCCCAGTGGGTGTGCAGATAACTCGCGTGCACCCCGCCCCGGACGAAGCCCTCCACCCGGCGTTCCGGCAGGTGCATGCCCCAGGCCGGTACGGGCCCGGCGCCCGGCTCCAGCACCGTGCGGTGGAACTCGTGGCCGCGCACCCGGGTCCCGGCCGCCGCCAGCGAACTGTCCGCGACCGCCACCGCCTCCCGGTAACCGAGCGTCAGGCGTCCCGACATCCGGGCGCTCGCGTCCAGCACCCCGCACATCGGCCGGCCGTCCAGCTCACGCGCCAGATAGAGCAGCCCCGCGCACTCGGCCGCCACCGGCGCCCCGCTCTCCGCGAGCGCGGTGACCGCCCGGCGCAGCGGTTCGTTGGCCGACAGCTCGGGGGCGTACACCTCCGGGAAACCGCCCCCGATGACCAGTCCGGCCGTGCCGTCGGGGAGCTTCTCGTCGTGCAGCGGGTCGAAGGGGACGACCTCCGCCCCCGCCGCCGTGAGCAGCTCGGCGTGCTCGGCGTACGCGAAGGTGAACGCCGCCCCGCCCGCCACGGCGACCACCGGCCGCTTCCCGGAGAGCTCGTGACCCTCCGGCTCCCAGGCCGTCACGTCCAGCGGCGGAGCGGTACGCGCCAGCGCCAGCAGCGCGTCCATGTCGCAGCCGGCCCGCACGCGTTCGCCCATCGCCGCCACCGCGTCCACCGCGTCCGCACGCCGCTCGGCCACCGGCACCAGCCCCAGATGGCGTGACGGGGTCTCCACCTGCGCGGCCCGCCGCAGCACCCCGAGGACCGGCAGCCCGGACTCCTCCAGGGCGTCCCGCAGCAGCGTCTCGTGCCGGTCGGAGGCCACCTTGTTGAGGATCACCCCGCCGATCCGCACCCCCGGGTCCCAGGCCGCGAAACCGTGCACCAGGGCGGCCACCGAACGCGACTGCGAGGAGGCGTCGACCACCAGCACCACCGGCGCCCGCAGCAACTTCGCCACCTGCGCCGTCGACGCCAGCTCGCCCTGGCCCGAGGCCCCGTCGAAGAGCCCCATCACGCCCTCCACCACCGCGAGGTCCGCGCCCGCCGAGCCGTGCGCGAAGAGCGGCCCGATGAGACCGGTCCCGCACATGTACGCGTCGAGATTGCGGCCCGGCCGCCCGGTCGCCAGCGCGTGGTAGCCGGGATCGATGTAGTCGGGGCCCACCTTGTGCGGGGATACGGCGAGCCCGCGCGCGGCGAAGGCGGCCATCAGCCCGGTGGCGACGGTGGTCTTGCCGCTGCCCGAGGCCGGGGCGGCGATCACCAGACGGGGCGTGTTCCGGGGGCCGTTCACCACTCGATGCCTCGCTGGCCCTTCTGACCCGCGTCCATCGGGTGCTTCACCTTCGACATGTCGGTCACCAGGTCCGCCGCGTCCAGCAGCGCCTGCGGGGCGTTGCGGCCGGTGATCACCACGTGCTGGGTGCCGGGACGGTTCCGCAGCGTCTCCACCACGTCCTCGGTGTCGATCCACCCCCAGTGCAGCGGATACGCGAACTCGTCCAGCACGTACAGCTTGTACGTCTCGGCGGCGAGGTCGCGCTTGACCTGCGCCCAGCCCTCCCGGGCCTTCTCCTCGTTCGCCGTGTTGTCGTTCTCCCCCAAGGGCCCGCGCTGGACCCACGACCAGCCCTCGCCCATCTTGTGCCAGGCGACCGTTCCGCCCTCGCCACTGGCCCCGAGGACCTTCAGCGCGTTCTCCTCGCCGACCTTCCACTTCGCCGACTTGACGAACTGGAACACCCCGATCGGCCACCCCTGGTTCCAGGCCCGGAGCGCCAGCCCGAAGGCCGCCGTCGACTTCCCCTTGCCGATCCCGGTGTGGACCAGGAGAAGGGGGCGGTTGCGGCGCTGACGGGTGGTGAGCCCGTCGTCCGGTACCGAAGTCGGCTGTCCCTGCGGCATTACGCGGCCCTCCCGGCTGCTCTGACATCCTTGACCAGCCCGGCGATCGAGTCGGCCCGCAGCTCGTCGAGCGTGACGGCGGTGCCTCCCAGATCGCGGGCGAGCTGTGCGGCGAGCCCGAGGCGTACGATCCCCGACTCGCAGTCCACCACCACGGACGCGGTGCCCTCGGCGGCGTGCAGCCGGCCCGCCCGGGCGGCCAGCGCCACCGGCTCCGGACCACCGGTCGCCCGGCCGTCCGTCACCACCACGAGGAGCGGACGCCGCGAGGGATCGCGCATCCGCTCCACCCGCAGTACGTCGTGCGCCTTCAGCAGACCGGCGGCCAGCGGGGTGCGCCCACCGGTCGGCAGGGTTTCCAGCCGGGCCGCCGCCGCGTCCACCGACGAGGTCGGCGGCAGCACCAGCTCGGCGTCCCGCCCCCGGAACGTCACCAGGCCCACCTTGTCCCGCCGTTGGTACGCGTCGAGCAGCAGCGACAGCACCGCGCCCTTGACCGCGCTCATCCGCCGGCGGGCCGCCATCGACCCGGAGGCGTCCACCACGAAGAGCACGAGGTTGCCCTCACGCCCCTCCCGGGTCGCCTGCCGCAGATCGTCCCGGCGCACCACGAGCCCCCGCCCGGACCGTCCGCGCGCCCGCTGGTGCGGGGCGGCGGCCTGCACGGTCGCAGCCAGGTGCAGCTTGGTCAGCGCGCCCTCCGGACGCCGCGCGCCGGTCGTCCGGCCGTGCTCGGTCCGCGCCCGCGACCGGCGCCCGGCCGCGCCCTCGCCGAGGCCGGGGACGCTCAGCATCTTCGTACGGAACGGCTCGGCAGCCGCGACCGGCTGCTGCTCACCGCCCGCCGGAGCGCCCTGCCCGCCCGGTTCGCCCCGCTCGCCCGGTTCGCCCGCCGAGGTGTCCGGACGGTCCGGCGAGGGCGAAGGCGCGTCCTCGGGACCACCCCCCTGCGGCGGCACCCCGCCCCCGGGACCGCCCCCGTCGCCCGGCCCGTCCGGCCCGGGGTCGGGGTCCGGATCGGGGTCCGGATCGGGGTCCGGATCGGGGTCCGGATCGGGGTCCGGGCCGCCGTCCCGCTCGTCCCGCCGGCTCTCCTCCTCGGCGGCCTCCCGGAGCGTGTCGTCGAGCTTCTCCTCGTCCAGCCCCGGAGCGTCGAAGGGGTTGCGCCGGCGCCGGTGCGGCAACGCCAGCAGGGCGGCCTGCCGCACTTCGTCGGCGGTCACCTCGTCCCGCCCGGCCCAGGCGGCCAGGGCGGTCGCGGTACGGGCCATCACGATGTCCGCGCGCATCCCGTCGACCTCGAACGCCGCGCAGGTGGCCGCGATCCGTCGCAGCGCCCCGTCACCGAGCACGACCCGGGGGAGCAGGGCGCGCGCCGCGGTGATCCGCCCGCGCAGCGCGTTCTCCTCGTCGGCCCACGCCGCCGCGAAGCCCGCCGGATCGTCGTCGTACGCCAGGCGCCGCCGCACGACCTCCACCCGCAGATCGGTGTCCCGGGACGCGGCCACCTCCACGGTCAGCCCGAACCGGTCCAGCAACTGCGGCCGCAGCTCGCCCTCTTCCGGGTTCATCGTGCCGACCAGCAGGAACCGTGCCGCGTGGCGTACGGAGACGCCCTCGCGCTCCACGTACGACGCGCCCATCGCCGCCGCGTCCAGCAGCAGGTCCACCAGATGGTCGTGGAGGAGGTTGACCTCGTCCACGTAGAGGATTCCGCGGTGCGCGTCGGCCAGCAGACCCGGCTCGAAGGCCTTCACGCCCTCGGCGAGCGCCCGTTCGATGTCGAGCGCGCCGACCAGCCGGTCCTCGGAGGCGCCGACCGGCAGCTCCACCGTCCGCGCCGCCCGCGAAGCGCCGGGCGCCGCCGCGTGCGGACCGTCCGGGCACGCCGGGTCGGGGGAGACCGGGTCGCAGGAGAACCGGCAGCCCGGCACCACCGCGACCTCCGGCATCAGGGCCGCCAGCGCCCGCACCGCGGTGGACTTCGCGGTGCCCTTCTCGCCGCGCACCAGCACCCCGCCGACCGCGGGTGACACGGCGTTCAGCAGCAGCCCGAGCCTCAGATCGTCCTGGCCGACGATCGCGGTGAACGGATACGGCGTGCTCACAGGGCCTCCTGGATGGTGTCGGAAACGTTCGTGCGCGTCACGGCGGGCGGTACGGCGGGCGGTTCGGACCCGACATCGGCGCCCGCACCCGGCAGTACCGGGGCGCCCGGACCGACGAACGGCAGCCCCTTCGGCGCGCCCTGTTCGATCAGCCGCCACAGGGCGTCGGTGTCCGCGTGCTCCTCGATCAGGTCGCCCAGCAGGTCCAGCTGCTCCTCGCGCAACGCGGCGAAGCTGGTGTCCGGGGCGGCCGTGAACCGCCGCCCCGAGGCCCGCGCGACCTCCGTCAGGAACGCCCGCCGGAACGCGTCGCTCTCCAGCGACCCGTGCCAGTGCGTCCCCCACACCTGGCCCACCCGGCACCCGTCCAGGAACGGTTCGCCGTCCCGCACGTCGGCGACCCCGTGGTGGATCTCGTACCCCTCCACCGGCTCTCCGAGCGCCGTACCGACCGGCCGGGCCAGGGTCTTCTCCCGCGCGAACCGGACGCGTACCGGCAGCAGGCCGAGCCCCTCGACCACACCGGCCCGCGACTCGACCTCGTCCTCGATCCGCTCGCCGAGCACCTGGAAACCGCCGCAGATCCCCAGCACCGGACGGCCCTCGGCGGCCCGCCGGACCAGGGCGTCCGCGAGCCCCCGGGCACGCAGCCACTCCAGCGCCTTCACGGTGCCCCGGGTACCGGGCACCACGACCAGGTCCGCGTCGGCCAGCTCCTCCGGCCGGTCCACGAACCGCACGATCACGCCCGGCTCGGCGGCCAGCGCGTCCACGTCGGTGAAGTTCGACATCAGCGGCACCGCGCACACCGCCACCCGCAACACGTCCTCGCCGAGCGGCGGCGCCACCACCGACTCCCGGACGGTCCCGCGCAGCGACACCCGCAGCCCGTCCTCCTCGTCGATGCCGAGACCGTGCGTGAACGGCAGCACCCCGTACGTCCGCCGCCCGGTCAGCCCCAGCAGCATGTCGAGGCCCGGCTCCAGCAGCGAGACGTCACCGCGGAACTTGTTGACCAGATAGCCGGCGATCAGCTCCTGGTCCTCGGGGCTCAGCAGCGCCGTCGTGCCGAAGAACGAGGCGAACACCCCGCCCCGGTCGATGTCGCCGACGACCAGCACCGGGAACCGCGCCGCCCGGGCCACGCCCATGTTCACGATGTCGGTCCGCCGCAGATTGATCTCTGCCGGACTGCCCGCCCCTTCGCAGATCACGGCGTCATACGTGCCCCGCAGCCGCTCCAGGCAGTCCACGACCGTCCCGAACAGCGACTCCTGACGGCCCCCGTGGTAGCCGCGCGCGCTCATCTCGCCCACCGGCTTGCCCATCAGTACGACCTGGCTGGACCGGTCGCCACCGGGCTTGAGCAGCACCGGGTTCATCAGCGCCGACGGCTCGACCCGGGCGGCCTGCGCCTGCATGGCCTGGGCCCGCCCGATCTCGGCACCCTCCCGGGTCACGAAGGAGTTCAGCGACATGTTCTGCGCCTTGAACGGGGCGACCTTCACCCCCTGCCGCACCAGCCACCGGCAGATCCCCGCCGTGACGACGCTCTTGCCCGCGTCGGAGGTCGTACCGGCGACCAGCAGCCCGCCGCCCATCGTCACGTTCCCGCTGCTCATGCCCGTCCTCGTTCCGTGATCAGGTGGTGCGCCGTCAGCCGTCCGGCGACGCAGACGGCCAGGGCCAGCACGCTCACCCGGCGCGACAGCCGCACCGCGCGTTCGATGTCCCCCGCCTCCACGGCCACGGCCCGCCCCTCGGCGCCGTTCAGCACCGGCCGGTGCTCGACCCGCCCGCCGTACGCGAGGGTCCCGCCCAGCCGTACGCCGAGCGCGCCGGCGAACGCGGCCTCCACCGGGCCCGCGTTCGGGCTCGGGTGCCGGCCCGCGTCCGCGCGCCAGGCCCGGACCGCCTGCCCCGGCCGGCCCCCGGCGACGGTGGCGAGGACGGCGGTGAGCCGCGCGCCGGGCCAGCCCACCAGGTCGTCCAGCCGGGCCGAGGCCCAGCCGAAGCGGCGGTGGCGCGGCGAACGGTGGCCGACCATCGCGTCCAGCGTGTTCACGGCGCGGAAGCCCACCAGCCCCGGGACCCCGCCCAGGGCGCCCCAGACCAGGGCGCCGACGACGGCGTCGGAGGTGTTCTCGGCGACCGACTCCACCACGGCACGGGCGATCCCCTGAGCGTCCAGCGCCTGGGGGTCGCGCCCGCACAGATGCGGCAGCCGCTCCCGGGCCGCCTCGACGTCCCCGGAGTCCAGCGCCGCGCCGACGGTCCTGGCCTCGCGGCCCAGCGAAGTACCGCCGACGACGGACCAGGTGGCGGCGGCCGTCAGCGCGACGGCCGCGGCGGGAGTGCGGCGCACGGCACGGGAGGCGAGCACGGCGGCGCCCACGGCGCCTCCGGCGCACACCAGGGTGTGCAGCGCGCCCCGGCCCCGGTGGTCCCGCCACAGGCGCTTCTCGACGGCGGCGGCGGCCCGGCCGAACCCGGCGACCGGATGGCCCCGGCGAGGATCGCCCAGCACACGGTCGGCGATCAGTCCGGCGGTGGCGCCGTACGCGAAGACGCGGTCGGCACGCACGGCTCAGCCCGCCGCGTGTCGGAGCGTTCCCGGCAGGTGTCGTAGAAGATCGGGCGCACGGCGGCCGGGCATGGCGTATGTCCTCACTCAGGGTCCGCGCCCTGGTTCGACGAAACGGCGACGAGAGTGTCCTGGCTCCCGGGTCGGCGGCCACCCCGGTCCCGTGCGTCCGCGCGCGGCGGAACACGGATCGGGGCGCCGCTCCCCGGTGACAGTGGCGGGACCGCGCCGGATTCGCACCGGCTTCCTCTGCTGTCGCCGTGAATGGCTCCGGCAGTCCACCACGCAGCGCGAAGGCCCGTCAACTCGCCGTTGACCTGCGGGGCCGGACCGTGCCGGGACGCACAGCGGGCCGGACACACACGGTGTGTCCGGCCCGGAGGTCTGGCGAAAACGCGCGTCAGGCGACGATCAAGTGGATGCCGTACGCGACCGCGGCCGCGCACAGCGCGAAGCAGGCGTACGCGCCGGTGCGCGCCAGCACGGCGGACGATCCGGAGCCGCCGCTCAGAGCCGCACCGGCCCGCTTGGCGAGACCGACGACGCCGAGGCTGAAGAAGCCGACGAGCGCCACGGTGACCACGAGGCTGACACCGAAGACGGTGGCGAGAGCTGCCCAGTCGATTTTCATGGGGTCGAGTCCTTACACCGCGGCCGGACGGGCCGGTTCGGTGGTCGACGCCGGGGCCGGCGTGGCGGGGAGGGGGGAGGGGATGGTGGCCGTGAGACCGCCGGCCGGGAGACCCGGGGCCGGTACTCCGGCGGGCGGCGGGGAGACGGCGGCGATGGCCGCGGTGACGACGCCCGCGGGCTCGCCCGCCCCGGCGACGTCGTGCGGGTCGAGCGGCTTGCGCCGCGACAGCATCCAGATGGCACCGGAGCCCGCGACGAGCAGCGCGGCGACCAGGGCGATGCCCCAGGTGCCCTGCCGGGTCAGGAACTCGGCACCCGCGCCGACCAGACCCGCCGCCGGGAGCGTCAGGCCCCAGGCCACGAACATCCGGGTCGCGGTGGACCACTTCACCGTGCCGCCCTTGCGGCCGAGTCCGGCACCCATCACCGCGCCGGAGCACGACTGCGTGGTGGAGAGCGAGAAGCCGAGGTGGGAGGAGGCCAGGATGACGGTCGCCGCGCCGGTCTGGGCCGCGAAGCCCTGCTGCGGCTGGAGGTCCGTCAGCCCGCTGCCCATGGTGCGGATGATGCGCCAGCCGCCGAAGTAGGTCCCCATGGCGATGGCCAGACCGGCCGAGCAGATCACCCAGACCGGCGGGTTCGAGCCGGGGGAGAGGACGCCGCCGGTGACGAGCGCGAGGGTGATGATGCCCATCGTCTTCTGCGCGTCGTTGGTGCCGTGGGCGAGCGAGACGAGACCGGCCGAGGCGATCTGCCCGACACGGTAGCCCTTGGCCGTCGACTCCAGCTGCGCCTCGTCGGTGACGTTCCGGCTGACGCGGTACGACAGCCTGGTCGCCAGCATCGAGGCGGCACCGGCCACCAGCGGGGCGGCGACGGCGGGCAGCAGGATCTTGGTGACGACGGTGCCGCCGTCGACCGAGGACCAGCCGGCGGACATCACGGCGGCGCCGATGAGCCCGCCGAACAGGGCGTGGGACGAACTGGACGGCAGGCCGACCAGCCAGGTCACCAGATTCCACAGGATGGCGCCGACGAGCGCCGCGAAGATGACCTCGGTTCTCAGGCCGTCCTCGTCGACGATCCCGCCGGAGATCGTTTTCGCGACCTCCACGGACAGGAACGCGCCGACCAGATTGAGGATGGCGGACATCGCCACCGCTGTCTTCGGCTTCAGGGCGCCGGTCGAGATGGTGGTGGCCATCGCGTTGGCGGTGTCGTGGAAACCGTTCGTGAAATCGAACACGAGAGCTGTCGCGATGACGATCGCGAGCAGCAGCGTGATGTGTTCCATTTACCCAGGCAATCGTTCGACGTCATTGGCAGAGGGAACGTAAGCAACCTGAGTGAACGGAAGATGAACTGGGCGGGGCATTGCGGTGCCCCTGTCATCGCGCCGGTCATTCCGCTTGTGTGCGCGGAGAAGTCCCGCGGGCGCCGGGGGCGGTGCGGGGACTGCCCTCGACCAGCGATTCACCCCCCGGCGGGGGAGGACATGGAGCCCCGGTGGGCCCATGAATGTCGTTCCGGTCACGTCCGGGCCGGAAGTTCCCTCCGCCCCCGATTCACAGGAAGGCCGTACCGGCGGTCCACGGGATCCTGTCCATGGCCGGGAAGAGCGCGGAAAACCTGCGGGAACCCCGGTCCGAGGCGCTCCGCGGCCACGGCCGGCAGCACTGAGACCCACGCCCCGGCACGGCCCCGCACCGCCCCGGCCGGGACACCCCCGCGCCGTCCCCACCACACCCCCCGCCGGCATCCCGGCGCGACACGCCCCACGACACGCCGGACCCACCGGACGGCCCATCCCGCTGGCCCCCCGCACCCCCTTGGCCCAAGACTGAAGCCGTGCGCCCGGCAACAGCGACGGCAGCGGCCGTCTCCACGATCCTCGGCGCCGGCGCGGCAGCGGTCGCCGTCGGCAGATACGCCGGCGGTACCGCTCTCACGGTCCCCGCCGGCCGCCCCCTCCCGGCCGATCGCGGCCTGACCGTGCACGCCACGGCACCCGGGCAGGTGACCCTGACCCGCTCCTTCGCCTCGCTGCGCCCCGGACTCTGGGGCCTGGCCGGACCGGGCGTCCACGCGGTGGTGGGCCCGGTGACCGACGAGCCCGCGTTCTCCGCCGACACCGTCGTCCGCCGCCTCGAACGCGTCACCCAGGGCTCCCTGGAGCCGGGCACCCGCGTCCGGGCCACCCCCGAGGTGCACCGCGGCGACCCCGGCACCGCCCTCGGGCTCGTCCACCACGAGGTGGAGATCCCCGGCGAACTCGGCGCACTGCCCGCCTGGTACGTCCCCGCCGACCGCGCCACCTGGGTCATCGCCCTGCACGGCATCGGCACCACGCGCGAACACACCCTCAACGTCACGGGCTTCCTCAACGGCCTCCGCCTCCCCGTGCTCGCCCTCGCCTACCGGGGAGACACCGGAGCCCCGCGCTCCCCGGACGGACTCGGCCACCTCGGCGCCTCCGAATGGCGCGATCTCGACGCCGCCATCCGTTACGCCCTCCGCTACGGCGCCGAGAAGGTCGTCCTGCTCGGCTGGTCCACCGGCGCCACCATGGCCCTGCACGCCTGCGTCGAATCCGCGCTCCGCGACCGCGTCGCCGGCCTCGTGCTGGACTCGCCGGTGATGGACTGGGAAACCACACTGCGGGCGCTGGCCGCGGCCAGGGGCGTCCCGTCCGGGCTGATGCCGCTCGCCGTCCGCGCGGCCCAGGGGAGGACCGGCCTTCGGGGCGCTCCGCTCCTCCAGAGCAGGCTGCCCACCGTGCTACGCGTCCCGACTTTGATCTTCCACGGCCCCGGCGACACCCTGGCCCCCTGGGGACCCTCCCGGGAACTCGCCGCCCTCCGTCCCGACCTGGTCGCCCTGCACACCGTGCCCGACGCACCCCACGCGTCGATGTGGAACCTGGGACCCGCCGCCTACGAGGAGACCCTCCGCCGCTTTCTCACGCCCCTGATGTGAGAGTTGAGAGCAAACCGCCCGGTTGGTGACGGCCGGGCGGGGGTGCCCGGACGGGGTGGCGGTGCCTCCGTTTGGGCTTTCGGCCCGTCAGAGGCAAGACTGCTCCCCGTGACGTCCCGTAACCCGCGCGACTCCAGGCTGCGACTTGTCCGCCCGCGACCCCTCGTCACGGCCCGCAAGGCCGTGACCACCCGCCGCACCAGGCCCGCCCCCCGCCCGCCCGAGGGCACTCCGCCACGCACCGAACTGGCCCGGCAGGCCAGGGAAGTGCTCGCCGCGGACGTACGGGTCGCCCACTGGGCCGCCGCCGACGGCGGCAGCCCCGGCGCGACGCCGCTCGCCGCACCCGATCTGGACCGTGCCGCCGCCGAACTCGGGCTCACCCCCGACCGGGTGCTGGCCGGCTGGGACCGAGCCCGGCTCGCCGGTCTCGTCGAGCTGCACGGCGACACCGTGCGCCCCGGCTGGCGCCTGCGCGCCTGGGACCGCGACGACTCGGCCGCCCTCCGCGGCTGGGTCGCGCTCTTCGACGCGTGGTCGCTCGTGCACGCCTCGCCCGAGGGCATCGAGGCGACCGCCGTCGCCGAGGCCATCGAGGCGGTGCCCCAGGTCCTGTCGCTCCTCCAGCTCTCGGCCGGCCCCGTGGCCGTACCCGTACTCCTGGACCTCCTCGGCCAGCGCGTCGCCGAGCTCCACGAGGAACGCTGCGAGGTGCCGTACGCCCCCGGCGCCGAGGGCGCACCGGCCGGTACGGGGCCGAGCGCTCCCGCCGCACCCTCCGACGAGCTGAACGCCCTGCTGCTCGACTGGGCCCTGGAGGGCCTCGCCGCCGTCGGTGCGCTCACCCTCGCACCGGGCCACGCCACCCTCACCCCGCTCGGCAACTGGGCGGTGTGGGTCAAGCTGGAGCAGATCTGCGTCGCCGCGCAGAGTCCGGCAGGGAACATCGAGCAGCCCGCCGCCGACATGCTCCTCGGCTGCGCCTCGCTCACCCCGGGCCCGGCCCGAGCCGAGTACCGGGCCTGGCTGGCCGCCCGCACGGTCGGCAGCGCCGTCGCCGAACTCCTCGGGGTCGCCCGCGGCGAGGACGCGCTGCTGCGCGGGCTGGCCTTCGAGGCGCTGCGCGTCGTCGGGGCCCCGGCCGAACCCGAGGTCCGCGCCGTCGTCGCGCACCCCTCGCTGCGGCCGTACGCCCTGCTCTGGCTCGCCGAGTACGAGGGTGCCGACCCGGACGACGCCCAGGAGGTGCTCAGCCGCGAGGAGGCCACCTGGCTCTGGGTGGACACGGCCGCGGCCGTCGCCGACCACGGCGAGACCGGGCTGCTCGTGCGCCACCTGGACTCCGCGGTCCAGGGCACCGTCCCGGCGCTGCTGGAAGAGGTCCGGGCGGTCGGACATCCGCGTACCGTCCAGGTCCTGGTGGCACTCGCCGCCGCCCACCCGGACCCCGCGCTCGCCAAGGCGATGCGCCGCGCCGCCTTCCAGGTGCACACCGGCGGCGCCCCCGCCTGACCCGAAGCGCCCCCGGACGCGGCCTTTCAGGCGGCGCCCGGGGCGTACGTCCCGAAGCTCCACACGTTGCCCTCGGTGTCCCGGGCCATGCGGGGGCTCTCGTCCGGATCTGGCTGGGCTCGCGTGCCCCGGCACCGCGCCTCGCGGCGTTGTCGTCGGTCGCCGACGCTCCGCGTCGCCTCCCTCCTCCGCCTTGCGACGCACGCCACCGGACCCCGCTCCCTGATCCAGCCAGATCCGAACGAGAGCCCCACGTCCCGCGACCCGTAGTCCTGGTCGGTCGGCGGCATGAGGATCTCCATCCCCTGTGCCGCCGCCCGCGCGTGGTGCCGGTCCACGGCCTCGGCCGAGCCGAGGACCACGTAGACGCCGACCGGGCCGCCGCCCGCCATGGCCCGCGCGAAGGCGCCCTCGCGCCCCCGGGACCCGAGCATCACCCTGCCGTTGCCCTGGGACAGCTCCGCGTGGACCACGGTGCCGCCCTCGTCCTCGTACACCGCTTCCTCGGTGAACCCCAGCACCTCGGTCAGCGTCCTGATCGCCGCTTTCGCGTCGTCGTACAGGACCGTCGGAAAGACCGTGGGTGTGCCGTGTGCCGTGTCCGTCATGGATCGTCACCTTCCGCCACTGGCCGCGTCGTGTGATCCCCGTCTCATTCTGGCACCGTCCGGCGGTCCGGGCCCATGCACGGCGGAGGAGTTGCGCACCGCCCGTAGAATGGGCCCATGGCAATTCTCCTTGTGCATTAGCGGCGTCGAGAGACCTCCGCCCTCGTCCCTCCGCCGTCCATACCGCCCTGGAGTCTTCCCCGTGATCACCGCTTCCGGCATCGAGCTGCGCGCCGGCGCCCGCATCCTCATCGAAAACGCGTCCTTCCGCATCGCCAAGGGCGACCGCATCGGCCTCGTCGGCCGCAACGGCGCCGGCAAGACCACCCTCACCAAGTGCCTCGCCGGCGAGGGCACCCCCGCCGGTGGCACGATCACCTCCTCCGGCGAGATCGGCTACCTCCCGCAGGACCCCCGCACCGGCGACCTCGACGTCCTCGCCCGGGACCGCATCCTCTCCGCCCGAGGCCTGGACGAGATCCTGCGCCGGATGCGCGAGAACGAGGACCGGATGGCGAACGGCAAGGGCGCCACCCGCGAGAAGGCGATGAAGAAGTACGAGCGCCTGGAGACGGAGTTCCTCACCAAGGGCGGATACGCCGCCGAGGCCGAGGCCTCCACCATCGCTGCCGCCCTCAGCCTCCCCGACCGGGTGCTGGGCCAGCCGTTGCACACCCTCTCCGGCGGTCAGCGCCGCCGTGTCGAGCTCGCCCGCATCCTCTTCTCGGACGCCGACACCCTGCTCCTCGACGAGCCCACCAACCACCTCGACGCCGACTCCATCGTCTGGCTGCGCGACTACCTCAAGTCGTACCGGGGCGGCTTCATCGTGATCTCCCACGACGTCGACCTGGTCGAGACGGTCGTCAACAAGGTCTTCTACCTCGACGCCAACCGGTCCCAGATCGACGTCTACAACATGGGCTGGAAGCTCTACCAGCAGCAGCGCGAGGCCGACGAGAAGCGCCGCAAGCGCGAGCGCCAGAACGCTGAGAAGAAGGCCGCCGCGCTCAACTCGCAGGCCGACAAGATGCGCGCCAAGGCCACCAAGACCGTCGCGGCCCAGAACATGGCCAAGCGCGCCGACCGGCTGCTCGCCGGGCTGGAAGCCGTCCGCGTCTCCGACAAGGTCGCCAAGCTGCGCTTCCCCGAGCCCTCGCCCTGCGGCAAGACCCCGCTGATGGCGGAGGGCCTCTCCAAGTCGTACGGCTCGCTGGAGATCTTCACCGACGTCGACCTCGCGATCGACAAGGGCTCCCGCGTCGTCATCCTCGGCCTCAACGGCGCGGGCAAGACCACCCTGCTGCGGCTCCTCGGCGGCGCCGAGAAGCCCGACACCGGCGAGATCATCAAGGGGCACGGCCTCAAGCTCGGTTACTACGCCCAGGAGCACGAGACCCTCGACCCGGAGCGCACGGTCCTGGAGAACATGCGCTCCGCGGCCCCGGACCTCGACCTCGTGGAGGTCCGCAAGACCCTCGGCTCGTTCCTCTTCTCCGGCGACGACGTGGACAAGCCCGCGGGCGTCCTGTCCGGTGGCGAGAAGACCCGGCTGGCCCTGGCCACGCTGGTCGTCTCCTCGGCCAACGTCCTGCTGCTCGACGAGCCCACCAACAACCTCGACCCGGCCAGCCGCGAGGAGATCCTCGGCGCGCTGCGGACGTACAAGGGCGCGGTCGTCCTCGTCACGCACGACGAGGGCGCGGTGGAGGCGCTCCAGCCCGAGCGCATCATCCTGCTCCCCGACGGGGTCGAGGACCTCTGGGGTGCCGACTACCGCGACCTGGTCGCCCTGGCCTGACCCGGCAGGGCGGCGCGGACGGGCCCGGTCCGGCTACGTCCGAGGCCTTCCCGAGCGAATGATCCACGCCGAATGGATCATTCGGCCTACGCGTGATCCCTCATCTGTGCGAGACGGTCTCATCCCTCGGCGCGGCGCCCGGCAGATACCTGCCGGGCGCAGTCGTTTTGGCGCCCCCGCCCCGGACGGCCCTGACCTGTGCGTTCTCTTTCGTGCTCTCCCCATCTGCCTCTTGAGCCCCTCGGAATGCTTCATTCCGCTTTCGTGAGGCCCTTCCCTGGCGCGGAATCGGGTTGTACGTACCTTGCCGAATGGGTGGCCAGGGCGCACGGTAGGGGTGATCATGAGAAACCAGAGCGCACTTCCCATGAGGAGGCACGGGTGGCCGAGACTCTGAAGAAGGGCAGCCGGGTTACCGGCGTCGCGCGCGACAAGCTCGCGGCAGACCTGAAGAAGAAGTACGACTCCGGTGCGAGCATCCGGGCGTTGGCCGAGGAAACCGGCCGCTCCTACGGATTCGTCCACCGGATGCTCAGTGAGTCCGGCGTAACCCTGCGGGGACGCGGCGGAGCCACACGGGGCAAGAAGGCCGCATCGGCCTGACGGTCGGCGGCGGGTCCCGGGCGCGGCAGCGGGTCCACCGGAATCGGAGTGGACCACCCGGTCGGTCACACGGTCGGCCAGGTGGTTACTGTTCAGTCACTTAGCTGGTGAAGTGCTGACAGCACCCCGATCCGGAGGCGCACGATGACCTCGCTCGACCCGCTGCTCGACAAGGACGGCGTACGACTCACCGTCGAAGACGCGGTCGCCACGGTGACCCTGACCAACCCGGCCAAGCGCAACGCTCAGTCTCCCGCTCTGTGGCGGGCGTTGACGGAGGCCGGGCGGGCAGTCCCCGGTACCGTGCGGGTCGTGGTGCTCCGCGGCGAAGGCAAGTCCTTCTCCGCGGGCCTCGACCGCCAGGCGTTCGCTCCCGAGGGCTTCGACGGTGAGCCGTCCTTCCTCGACATGGCGCGCGGGCCCGAGTCCGGGCTCGACGCCATCATCGCCGAGTACCAGGAAGCTTTCACCTGGTGGCGGCGGAACGACATCGTGTCGATCGCGGCCGTCCAGGGCCATGCCATCGGGGCGGGCTTCCAGCTCGCCCTCGCCTGCGACCTGCGGATCGCCGCCGACGACGTGCAGTTCGCCATGCGGGAGACCAGCCTCGGGCTCGTCCCCGACCTCACGGGAACCCACCCCCTGGTGCACCTCGTGGGGTACGCCCGCGCTCTGGAGATCTGCGCCACCGGCCGCTTCGTGGCGGCCCCGGAGGCCGAGCGCACGGGCCTCGCCAATCTCGTCGTCCCCGCCGACCAGCTCGACGCCGCGACCCAGGACCTGGCCGCCGCCCTGCTGGCCGCGCCGCGCGACGCCGTGACCGAGACCAAGGCGCTGCTGCGCGGCGCGATCTCGCACACGTACGAGGAGCAGCGCGCCGCCGAGCGCGCCGCCCAGGGCCGCCGACTGCGCGACCTGGCCGGCCTCACCGACTGACGGGCGCCCGCGAGGGCCGGCCGGCTCCCCGCCGGGTGCCGGCCCGGCCCTCAGCCGCGTTCCGGCGCCTCCACCACCGCGGTGACCAGCACCGAGACCGGAGGCCCGTCCTCCAGCACGCCCGTCACCGCCGTGCGTACCGCGCGGGCCACGTCGAGCGCGCGGTGTCCGTCCGCAGTCGCCACCTCGACCCGTACGTGATCGGCGGAGGTGGTCACCGGGGCCCCCAGCACCCGGGTCAGCGAGACCACCCCGGGGACCGCGGCCGCGGCCAGCCCCGCCGCCCCGGTGTCCCGCCCCGCACGCACCTCGGGGCGGGGGAAGGCCACCCGGTCGCGTGCCGTCGCGCCCGCCGGGGACGTGCCGGCCGAGGGCCCGCCGTCCGTGTGAGCGGCCGTCCGCTCCTCTTCCAGCAGGCCCGTCACCCGCAGGTCCACCTCCGCCACATCGAGCCCGAGCCGCCGCGACGCCGCCTCCAGCAGAGCTTCCCGGAGCAGCGCGGCGGAGGTGGGCAGCGGCCGGCCGGCGGTGGCGGCGAACTCCGCCTCGATCCGCAGCGGCCCCCGCGGCAGCGCGCTCGGTGGCGCGGGTGGCCTCTGGGCGTGCCCGTCCCGGGGCTCTTTCCCGGGTCCCGTCCCGTACCGGGCCCCGGTCGTCGTCTTCGGATCCTCCCCCGGCGCCCCGGGGGCCGAGCCGGCCATCGCCGTGCCGATGCGCAGCCGCCCCACCACCGCCCCGGGCCCTGCCGTCGAATCCCGCAGTACCGACGCGGCGGCCCGCTCGGCGATCCACGCCTCGTCCGCCGGACCGCCCAGAGGGAGCAACCGGCCGAGCCCCAGCCGCTCGCGCACCGAGGTCGCCCATCCATCCGCCCGCCGGGGGCCGTCCGCCGTTGTCATCGCCCCAGCCTGCCGCATCCGCAGCGCGAATACGGACAAGCGCACCTAATGTGGGCAAGGGAGTACACCCCTGCCCCATCGAAGGGATGAGCGGCCATGAGTGAGACCACCACGCAGCGCCCCGGCCCGGACGCCTCCGGCGAAGGCAGGAGCCTGACGAAGCGCGGCGGCGGCGACGCCGGCGCCCGAGGGCGCACCACGATCGCGGACGGGGTCGTGGAGAAGATCGCCGGACTGGCGGCCCGCGACGTCGACGGTGTGCACGCCATGGGCGGCGGGCTGTCCCGCAGCTTCGGCGCCATGCGCGACCGGGTGCCCGGCGGCGGAGGCAAGTCGCCGGCGCGCGGAGTGAAGGCCGAGGTCGGCGAGTCCCAGGCCGCGCTCGACCTGGAGATCGTCGTCGATTACGGCGTGGCCATCCACGAGGTGGCCCGTGACGTGCGCGAGAACGTCGTCGCCGCCGTGGAGCGGATGACCGGGCTCGAAGTGGTCGAGGTCAACATCGCGGTCAGCGACGTCAAGCTGCCCGACGAGGAGGACGACGAGGACGACGGTTCGTCCTCGCGGGTCCAGTAGTCCGGGCCGCACCGTGCGCCCGGCGGCCCATCACGCCCCGTGGCCCGGCGGACCGCCGGCCCACCTGGTCCGTTTACCCCTGCGCGTCGAGGGAGTTGAGGAGTCAGCATGAGCATGGCCGTGGTCGGCATGGTGGCCGGCATGGCGCTCGGATTCGCCGGTTACTTCGGCGGATTCGGTGCCTTCCTGCTGGTCGCCGCACTGGGCGCGGTCGGCTTCATCGCCGGCCGCTTCCTGGACGGCGACTGGGAACCCGGCGACTTCTTCCGGAGTCGCGAGCGCGGCGACCGGCAACGGTGAACCCGGTGACCGGCCCGGTTCCCGCGGCGGAGCGCGGCGAGACCCGGATCGCCGACCGGGTCGTCGCGAAGATCGCGGCGCAGGCCGCCCGGGAGGCGATCGACAAAGTCCCCGAGGACGGCTCACCGCCGAATGCCTCGGTCACCGTTCACCGTGACTCCGCCCGGGTACACGTCAGCCTGGAGCTCGGTTACCCCGGCGACATCGGCCGTAGTTGCGGTGCCGTACGCCGCCAGGTGGCCGAGCGGGTGAAGACGCTGGCGGGAATGGAGGTACCCGAGGTGGCCGTACGGATCGAACGCCTGCACTCGGCGGACACCGGCTCCTCGGCGCGCGGGAGGATCCGGTGAGCGAGCCCTCGTACCAGGACGGCGGCGACGAGCACCGCACCCAGCGGCTCCCCGTCGTCGGCCCCCCGGAGCCGCCCGGCCCCGGCCTGAACGCCTCCTCGTCCTCGTACCGGCCCGTCCCCGCCGCGGACGAACCGGCCGGCGGACGGGCCGGACGGTTCTGGTCCTCCCGCCGCGTCCCGGCCGCCCTCCTCGCACTCGTCGTGCTCGGCGCCTCGGGGCTCTTCCTCTACGACGTGGCGGCGGTACGCGCCGACCACCCGGCGATGGAGTGGCGGCACACCCTCGCGGACGGCCTCGCCGAACGCACCCTCGACGACGTCTGGGTGCTCACCGGAGCCGGGATCGCCGCCGCGCTCGGACTGTGGCTGCTCCTGCTGGCCCTCACCCCGGGGCTGCGCTCCCTGCTGACGATGAGCCGGAGACACCGCGGGGTGCACGCCGCCCTCGACCGGACCGCCGCCGCCCTGGTGTTGCGCGACCGGGCCGTGGAGGTCTCCGGGGTGCAGTCCGTACGCGTCAAGTCGGGACGCCGCAAGGCAACCGTCCGGGCCGTGTCGCACTTCCGCGGACTCGACGAGGTGCACGCCGACCTGGACACCGCGCTCACCACCGCCGTCGGCGAACTCGGTCTGGCCAAGCCTCCGAAGCTGAACATCCACGTCCGCCGGGCCCCCAGGAAGGGATGAGCGCCATGCTCCGCACGGTCAACCGGGTGCTGCTCGCCCTCGCCGGACTGATCCTCGTCGCGGTCGGCGGCACCGTGCTCGCCACCGGCCTCGGCGTTTCGATGCCGTCCTGGTTCCCGTGGAACGGCAAGTCCGACGTGCTGCTCGCCGACGCGGACCGGGAGCGCTGGCGCGACGAGGGCTGGTGGTGGCCGACCGTCATCGCGATCCTCGCCGTCCTCGTCGTGCTCGCCCTGTGGTGGCTGCTCGCGCAGCTGCGGCGGGCCCGGCTCTCCGAGGTGCTGGTCGACAGCGGCGACGGCGAGGGAGCGCTGCTGCGGGGCCGGGCCCTGGAGGGCGTGCTCGCGGCCGAGGCGGGCAGCCTCGACGGGGTCGCCGGCGCCCAGGTCGCGCTGACCGGCCGCCGGACCGCCCCGCACGCCCGCGTCCGTATGCGGCTGGAACCCCACGCCGTCCCGGCGGAGGCGCTCCGCGGCCTCTCCGACGAGGCGCTGGCCCACGCCCGCGCCTCGGCCGGACTGGAGAAGCTGCCGGCCGAGGTGCTGCTGAAGGCCGTCAAGCACCGCGCGGAGCGCGTCACCTGACGGAGCGGTAGGTGTGTCGCTCGGAGTTCTCGGCGGCACCCGGCACGGGTCCCTCAGAACCCGTGCCGGGTGCCGCCGTCCACCGGCAGCATGATGCCCGTCAGATACGAGGCGGCGGGGGAGAGCAGGAAGGCCGCGGTCTTCCCGAACTCCTCAGGTGTGCCGTACCGGCGCAGCGGGATGCGGGCCTCGCTCGCGGTGCGGGCCGCGTCCGCGTCGCCGGAGAGCGCGTCGAGCTCGCGCACCCGGTCGGTGTCGATGCGGGACGGCAGCAGGCCGATCACCCGGATGCCGCGCGGCCCGAGGTCGTTCGCCAGGGACTTGGCGAAACCGGCCAGCCCGGGGCGGAGCCCGTTCGAGACGGTCAGGCCGGAGATCGGTTCGTGGACCGACCCGGAGAGCACGAAGCCGATGACCCCGCCTTCGCCGAGTTCGGCCGCCGCCGCCCGGGCCAGGCGCACCGCGCCGAGGAAGACCGATTCGAAGGCCGACTGCCACTGCTCGTCGGTGTTGTCGGCGGCGGAACCGGGCGGCGGCCCGCCGACGCTGATCAGTACGCCGTCCAGTCGGCCGAACCGTTCCTTAGCCTTGTTCAGCAGAGTCCGGGCAGCGGTCGGGTCGCCGTTGTCGGCCGCGACGCCGAGGGCGTCGGGGCCCAGCTCGGCGGCCGCGGCGGTGACGCTCTTCTCGTCCCGTCCGGTGATGAGCACCTTCGCGCCGTCCGCCGCCAGCGCGGCCGCCGCGGCGTTGCCCAGCCCTCGGCTGGCCCCGGTGACGACGTAGACGCGGTCCTTCAGTCCAAGATCCATGGCCCTATCCTGCCGCCTCGCCCCCGGCGAGGGCCATCGCCGTGTTCACCAGCCCGATGTGGCTGAACGCCTGCGGGTAGTTCCCGAGCTGGCGGCAGGCCACCGTGTCGTACTCCTCGGCCAGCAGGCCCACGTCGTTGCGCAGCTCCAGCAGCCGCTCGAAGATCTCCTCCGCCTCGGCGGGGCGTCCGGTCCGCAGCAGCGCGTCGGCGAGCCAGAACGTGCAGACGATGAAGGCTCCTTCCTCGCCCGGCAGCCCGTCCACCGACGCGCCCTCGGTGCTGTAGCGGCGGACCAGGCCGTCGCTGCCCAGCTCGGCGCGGATCGCGTCGACCGTGCCGACGATCCGCGGGTCGTCCGGCGGCAGGAAGCCCGTGCGCACCATGAGCAGCGTCGCCGCGTCCAGCGCCTTCGAGCCGTACGACTGGGTGAAGGTGTTCCGTACGGGGTCGTACCCCTTCTCGCACACCTCCGCGTGCACCGCGTCGCGCATCGCGCGCCAGCGGTCCGGGTCGCCCGGGAGGGAGGGGTCGGCCTCCAGGGAGGTCACCGCCCGGTCGGCCGCGACCCAGGCCATCACCTTCGAGTGGACGAAGTGCTGCCGCTCGCCCCGGATCTCCCACAGCCCCTCGTCCGGTTCGCGCCAGGTCGACTCCAGGAAGCCCAGCAGGCTGAGCTGGAGGTTCCAGGCGTGCGGCTTGTCGCTCAGACCGGCGTCCCGGGCGAGGCGGAGGGAGTCGATGACCTCGCCGTACACGTCCAGCTGGAGCTGACGGACCGCCGCGTTGCCGGTGCGGACCGGCCGGGAGTTCTCGTACCCCGACAGCCAGGGCAACTCCGTCTCGGGCAGCCGGCGCTCACCGGCCAGCCCGTACATGATCTGGAGGTCGGCCGGATCGCCCGCGACGGCGCGCAGCAGCCAGTCCCGCCAGGCCGCCGCCTCGTCCAGATAACCGGCCGCCAGCAGGGCGCCGAGGGTCAGCGTGGAGTCCCGCAGCCAGCAGTAGCGGTAGTCCCAGTTCCGTACGCCGCCGATCTCCTCGGGCAGCGAGGTCGTCGGGGCCGCCACGATGCCGCCGGTCGGCCGGTACGTCAGCGCCTTCAGCGTGATCAGCGACCGGAGCACCGCGTCCCGGTACTTCCCCTGGTACGTGCAGGTCTGAGCCCACTTCGCCCAGTCCTTCAGGGTGTGCTTCAGCGCCTTGTACGGGTCGATCAGCTTCGGGCGCGGCGAGTGCGAGGGGTGCCACGTCAGGACGAACGCCACCTGCTCGCCCTCGGCGACCGTGAACGAGGAGCAGGTGCTGAAGTGCTCCCCCCACGTCTTGACCGGCGGATCGCTGCGCAGCCAGACGGAGTCGGGACCGGCGACCGCCACCCGGTGGCCGTGCGAGCGGCGCATCCACGGCATGATCGAGCCGAAGTCGAAGCGCAGCCGCAGCACCGAGCTCATCTCGACGCTCCCGCTGATCCCCTCCACGATCCGCATCAGGTCGGGCGACTTGTCGCGCTGCGGCATGAAGTCGGTGACCTTGACCGTGCCGGTGGGGGTCTCCCAGTACGTCTCCAGGACGAGGGAGTCGTCGACGTAGCCGCGGCGGGTGCAGGTGTCGGACGACGCGGTGCCCTCGGGCGCGATCCGCCAGTGCCCGTTGTCCTCGTCGCCCAGCAGCGCCGCGAAGCAGGCGCCCGAGTCGAAGCGGGGAAGGCAGAGCCAGTCGACAGAACCGTTTCTGCCGACGAGTGCGGCCGTCTGGAGATCGCCGATGAGCGCGTAGTCCTCGATACGTTGAGTCACGCAGTTGCGTTTTCCCGAACGGGGCCGTTGCTAAGCAGGCGGGACGCCGGGAAGACGGGGCCGTCCGGGTGGGCGTGCGCCCGCAGGGCTACACGCGGGCGGGCTCCGGCTCCCCGGCCCCTTCCCCGGCCCCGGCGGCGGCCAGTGCCGCGGCCTCGGCACGGTCGCGCTTCTCACGGCGTACCAGCACCGTCCAGCCGACCGGCACACCGGCCGCGAAGAGCCACCACTGCACGGCGTACGCCATGTGGGGGCCGATCGAATCGTGGTCGGGGGTGGCGATCTGCTCGGGCGAGTTCTTCGCGGCCGCGGGCGCGGTCATCTCGATGTAGCCGCCGAGGACCGGGCGGGAGAGCAGCGCCGACTGCTGGGCGCTGCTGATCAGCATGACCTGGCGGTCCGGCAGCCCCTTGAGGTCCTTGATGCCGCTGGCGGCCGTCGTCTCGTCCGCCATCAGGCGCCCCGTGACGGTGACGTCGCCCTTCGGGGCGGCCGGTACGTCGGGGAAGGCCGCCTGGTCGTCGGCGGACTCGACCCAGCCGCGGTTCACCATCACGGTGCCGCCGCCGTCGAGGTCCAGCGGGGTCAGGACGTGCACCCCGATCCGCCCGTCGTCGGAGGTGCGGCGGCGCACCACGACCTCGTGGGCGGTGTCGAAGACGCCGCGGGCGGTGACCGTGCGCCAGTAGTCCTTGCTCGGCACGGTGTGGTTCGGTGAGGTGAGCCGCTGGACGGGCTCGGGAACGGCAGAGAGGTTCCGCGCGATCAGGGCGTTCTGCGCGACCTTGTGCTGATGGCGGTGCAGCTGCCAGAAGCCCAGCTCGACCATGGTCGGGATCAGGACGAGGACGAGGAGGGTGACCAGCACCCACTGCCGGGTCAACAGGAAGCGGTACACCCCATGACCGTACAACCGGGGTCATGGGGTGCGTCACGGTGGGGTGGTCCGGCGGACCCGTCACACTTTGTCCACGATGCCCGCCTTCCCCTCGGCGCGGGCGCAGTGACCGCCGCAGAACCAGTGCCCGTCCACCTCGACGCCCTGCCCGATCACCTGCACACGGCAGTGCTCACAGATCGGCGCCATGCGGTGGATGGCGCAGGCGAAGCAGTCGAAGACGTGCACCGCGCCCTGCGCGTGCACCTCGAAGGACATCCCGTAGTCGTTTCCGCAAACCTCACAACGTGCCATGCGCCACAGGGTGGGACGCGGGCGCGCGGTGGGCGAGCGGACGGCGGGCGAGTCGCCGCCGGTTCACTCCTATGCCGGTGGTGTGGCCGGTGCCACGTCCCGCAGCAGATGGGTGAAGGCCGCCTCGTCCACCACCGGCGTACCGAACGACTTGGCCTTGGCCGTCTTCGAGGTCACGGAGTCCGGGTCGTTGGTCACCAGCAGGCTGGTGAGACGCGACACACTCGTCGCCACGTGCAGCCCGGCCTCCACCGCGCGGTCCTCCAGCAGTTCGCGGTCGACCGAGGTGTCCCCGGAGAACGCCACCCGCATGCCCTGCTTCAGCGGCCGGTCCGCGCTGTACCGCCCCGGGTTCGGGTACGGGCAGGCCGGGCGCTTGCGCGAGGGGCGCCAGCTGTTCTGCCCGTACGACGGCTGATGGCCGACCCTCGGCCGCACCGGCGAGTCGGACCACTCGGTCAGCGGCCGGCACTCCAGCAGCGGCAGCCGCACCCCGTCCCGCGCCGCCGCCCGCAGGCTCGGCCGGAACGCCTCCGCCAGCACCCGGGCGTCGTCCAGGGCGTGGTGGGCCTGCTCCTGGACCACTCCGAAGTGCGAGGCCAGCGAGGACAGCTTGTGGTTGGGCAGCGGCAGCCGCAGCTCCTTGGCGAGCGCGATGGTGCAGAGCCGCTGCTCGACCGGGGCGACCACCGAGGCGCGCGCGTACTCACGGGCGATCATCGACCAGTCGAACGCGGCGTTGTGGGCGACCAGCACCCGGCCGGCCAGGTACTCCGAGAGCTGCCCGGCGATCTCCGTGAAGAGCGGGGCGCCTTCGAGCACCTCGGAGGTCAGGCCGTGGATCCACACCGGCCCCGGGTCGCGCTCCGGGTTCACCAGCGTGTACCAGTGGTCCTCGATCTCGCCCCGGGCGTCCAGGCGGTAGACGGCGGCCGACACTATCCGGTCGTCGCGGGCGAGTCCGGTGGTCTCCACGTCGACGACCGCGTACCCCTGGGGATACGCGGCCGGCCACGGCACTGCGGTCTGGCGATCGTCGAGCATGGTCACAGAGAATACGGGCCGAGACCGACACTCCCCTATTCGGCCGCCTTCCGGCCGCCGATGCGGTACGGGTCCTGCCGCCCGCGCCACGTGCGGTGAGACGATCCGCGGGTGACGGAGACGCGAAGCGGCCAGCAGCACGACGAGCCCCACGAAGGGGCCCTCGGCACCCGGTTGAACTGGCTGCGGGCCGCCGTCCTCGGCGCCAACGACGGCGTGGTCTCCACGGCTCCGGCCTCGTCGTCGGTGTGGCGGGTGCCACAGGCGACCGGAGCGCGCTGCTCACGGCGGGGCTCGCCGGCCTGCTCGCCGGATCGATGTCCATGGCCGCCGGAGAGTACGTCTCCGTCTCCACCCAGCGGGACTCCGAGAAGGCCGCCCTCGCCACCGAACGCCGCGAACTGCGGGACGAACCCGAGGCGGAACTCGTCGAGCTCACCGACCTGCTGGAGGGCAAGGGCCTCAGCCGCGAGGTCGCCCGCGAGGCCGCCCTCCAGCTCACCGAACGCGACGCGCTGCGCGCCCACGCCGAGGTGGAGCTCGGCATCGATCCCGACGAACTCACCAACCCCTGGCACGCGGCGGGCGCCAGCTTCCTCGCGTTCACCGCGGGAGCGCTGCTGCCGCTGCTCGCGATCGTGCTGCCGCCGCCCTCGTACCGGCTGCTGGTGACCGTGGTGTCGGTGCTCGTCGCCCTCACCGCGACCGGGTGGTGGAGCGCCCGCCTGGGCGACGCGCCGGTGGCCCCGGCGGTGCTGCGCAACGCGGGCGGGGGAGCGGTGGCGATGGGCGTCACCTACGCCGCCGGAACCCTCCTCGGGATGGCCGGGGTGTGAACCCGCGGCGCCCCCTGTTGGTGGAACTCGCCAAACAACAGGGGTGGTTGGTCCCGCTTACTTGGTGGTAACCACGTCTGTTCCCCCACCCACCGGCGGCCCTACGGTTCATCGCATGGAGCCGAACCTGCCCGATGTCGTGCTGTGGTCCCTGCCGGCCTTCGTCCTGCTCACCGTCGTCGAGATGATCAGCTACCGCTTCCATCCCGACGAGGAAGCCGCCGGCTACGACGCCAGGGACGCCGCGACCAGCGTGACCATGGGTCTCGGCTCGCTCGGCTTCGACCTGCTGTGGAAGATCCCGATCGTCGCCCTCTACACGGCGGTGTACGAACTCACCCCGCTGCGGGTCCCCCTGCTGTGGTGGACGGTTCCGCTGATGCTCCTCGCCCAGGACTTCTTCTACTACTGGTCCCACCGGGGCCACCACGTCGTCCGCCTCCTCTGGGCCTGCCACGTGGTCCACCACTCCAGCCGGAAGTTCAACCTCACCACCGCGCTGCGCCAGCCCTGGACCTCCGCGACCGTCTGGCCCTTCTACCTGCCCATGGTCGCCTGCGGGGTGCACCCGGCCGCGCTCGCCTTCTGCCAGTCGGCCAACCTCGTCTACCAGTTCTGGGTACACACCGAACGCGTCGGAAAGCTGCCCCGCCCCTTCGAGTACGTCCTCAACACGCCCTCGCACCACCGGGTGCACCACGCCTCTCAGGGCGGCTACCTGGACCGGAACTTCGGCGGCATCCTGATCCTCTGGGACCGGCTCTTCGGGTCCTTCACCGCGGAGACCGAACGGCCCGTCTACGGCCTCACCAAGAACATCGCCACCCACAACCCGCTGCGCGTCGCCACCCACGAGTACGCGGCGATCGCCCGGGACGTCCGGGCCGCCACGAGCTGGAGCGAGCGCGCCGGACGGGTCTTCCGGGGCCCCGGCTGGCAGCCCGCCGGAACCACCGCCGCCGCCAACGCCGCCACCACCGCCGCGCAGCGTCCTCCGGTCACCGGGGCCACCGGATGACCGGCCGCTCGGGAACCGGTCCCGGGGGTGAGACGCGTCACGCGCGGGCGGCCCGCGCCGCACCCCTGCTGCTCGCCGCCTACCTCGTCCTGTCCGCGGTCGACCTGGTCGGGCTGCTGGCCGGTGCGGACGCTGCCCACCTCCTCGCCAAACCGCTGCTGATGCCGGTGCTCGCCGCGTACGCCGCCGTCCGGGGCGCACCCCGGTGGCTGATCGCCGCGCTGCTCTTCGGATGGGGCGGCGACGTGGCCCTGATGGCGGACGACGACACCGTCTTCCTCCTCGGCATGGGCTCCTTCGCCCTCGGCCACCTCTGCTACCTCCGGCTCTTCGGCCGGGCGCGCGCCTCCCGGGCGGCCGGCGCCGCCTACGCCGTCGTGCTCGCCGCCGTCCTGGTGGCGATGTGGGGCGACCTGCCGGCCGGGATGCGCCTGCCGATGACCGGGTACAGCCTGCTGCTCGCCACCATGGCCTGGCGCTCGGGCGCCCTCGGCCGGTACGCCGCCGCGGGCGGGGCGCTCTTCCTGCTCTCCGACTCGATGATCGCCACCGGCATCGCCGACTGGCCGCAGCCGCCCGGCCACGACGTCCTCGTCATGCTCACCTACCTCGCCGCCCAGCTCCTGCTCACCGTCGGAGCGCTCGGGGGCGTACGGGGGGTCACCGCGGGAGGGGCGTACCGTGGAAAGGTTGAAACCGCCTGAAACCAGCGAGGACCCCCACATGCGCGCCACCGTCATCCACGCCCCGCACGACATCCGGGTGGAGGACGTGCCGGACCCGGTCGTCCAGCAGCCCACCGACGTGGTGGTGCGCGTGCTGCGCGCCTGCATCTGCGGCAGCGACCTGTGGGCCTACCGCGGCGAGTCCGCCCGCAAGCCCGGCCAGCGCATCGGCCACGAATTCCTCGGGATCGTGGAGCAGGCCGGCTCCGACGTCACCGGGTTCCGGGCCGGCGACCTCGTCGTCGCCCCCTTCGTCTGGTCGGACGGCACCTGCGCCTTCTGCGCCGACGGCCTCCACACCTCCTGCCCGCAGGGCGGGTTCTGGGGCTCCGAGGGCTCCGACGGCGGCCAGGGCGAGGCCGTCCGGGTCCCCTTCGCCGACGGCACTCTCGTCAAGCTCCCCGCCGAGGCCGCCTCGGACGACCGGCTGCTCACCGCGCTGCTGGCCCTCTCCGACGTGCTGGGCACCGGCCACCACGCCGCCGTGGGCGCCGGGGTCAAGCCCGGTTCCACCGTCGCGGTCGTCGGTGACGGCGCGGTCGGCCTCTGCGGCGTCATGGCCGCCAAGCGCCTCGGCGCCGACCGGATCATCGCGCTCGGCCGCCACACCGCCCGTACCGACATAGCCCGCGCCTTCGGCGCCACCGACGTCGTCGCGGCGCGCGGCGAGGAGGCCGTGGCCGCGGTGCGCGAGCTGACCGGCGGCGCCGGTGCGCACAGCGTCATCGAGGCGGTCGGCACCGAGCAGTCCATGCGGACCGCCTTCGGGATCGCCCGCGACGGCGGGGCGGTCGGCTACGTCGGCGTCCCGCACGGCAGCGGCACCGGCCTGGACCTCGGCGACATGTTCAACCGCAACGTCGCCCTGCGCGGCGGCGTCGCCCCGGTGCGCGCGTACATCCCCGAGCTGCTCCCCGACGTCCTGGACGGCACCATCGACCCCTCGCCCGTCTTCGACCTGGCGGTCGGCCTGGACGAGGTGCCCGCCGGATACAAGGCGATGGACGAGCGCACCGCGCTGAAGGTCCTCGTCAAGCCGTAAGGCACGGGACGGCATGCCGAAGGGGCCCGGAACGCGGACGCGTTCCGGGCCCCTTCGGCATGCGGCGTCAGTAGCGGACCGCGTCCAGCGCGTCCACGTTGCCGGCTCCGTAGAAGCCGTTGTACGCCTTACCGCCCTTGCAGACGGCGTCGACGGTGCCGTCGCTGTCGATGTCGTACGGGGCTCCGCACGCGGTGGCGTCGGCCTCCAGGGCCAGCAGCGCCTTCACCGCGGCGGGCGAGGCGTGCGGGTGCTTCGACTCGATCAGGGCCACGACACCCACGACGTGCGGGGTCGCCATCGACGTACCGGCCTTGTAGCCGTACTTGCCGCCCGGCAGCGTCGACAGGATGAGGCCGCTGGTCGCCGGGGCCTCGGGCTTCTGGTAGATCGTCGAGTCACCGCCCGGGGCGGCCACGTCGACCACGCCGTAACCGTAGTTCGAGTAGGACGCCTTGAGGCCCTTCGCCCCCGTCGCGGAGACGGTCACCACGCCGGGCAGCATCGACGGGATGTCGAGGCAGGTGCGCGGGTCGATGACCCGGTCCTCGGTGACGGTGTCGTTGGGGCTCGTCGAGTCCTCGATCGACTCGGCCGCAAGGTCCTCGGCGGAGTTGCCGGCCGCCGCGACGTTCACGACACCCTTGCCCTCGGCGTAACGGGTGGCCCGGCCGAGCGCCTCGACCAGGGCGCCCTGGTCGGGGTCGTTCTTGCAGTTGTAGAGCCAAGGGTCGGTGTAATAGCTGTTGTTCGTCACGTCGACGCCGTGCTCGGCGGCCCAGACGAAGCCGCAGACGACGGCCTCCGTGTAGAAGAACCCGTCCGAGGTCGCGACCTTGATGCCGGCGACCTTCACGCCCGGGGCGACGCCCGTGACGCCGATGCCGTTCTTCGCCGCGGCGATGGTGCCGGCCACGTGGGTGCCGTGGTCGCTCTCACCCGCGGCGGGACGCCAGGAACCCGGCGTGGTGTCGGGCGCGCCGGAGACGCAGTTGGCGGAGGCCGCCGCGTCGAAGTTCGGGGCGAGGTCGGGGTGGGTGTCGTCGACGCCCGTGTCGATCACGGCTGCCGTGACGTTCCTGCTGCCCAGGGTGATCGCATGGGACCTGTCCGCCTTCATGGCGGGCAGGTCCCACTGCAACGGCTCCAGCGGGTCCTGGGACGCGGTCGCGCCCTCGGCCGCGCCGGCCGCCTCCGCCGCCGTGAGCGGCTGCGCCGCCGCGCCGACGTCGGTGGTCGACTGGGGCACGATCGGATTGGTGCGGGTGGCTCCCGCCGACTCGACGCCGCGCACCTTGCGGATGGTCGCCGCGAAGGCCGGGTTCTGCGAGTGGACGACGATCACGCCGATCTGGTCGTACGAGACGACGATCGTGCCGCCGGCCTTCGTGATGGCCTTCTCGACCTGTTCGACGGTCTTGTGACTGCCTTCGGTGTTCACGACGTAACTGAGCTTCGGTCCGTCCTGCGACACGGCCGGGGCCGGTGCGGCCGAGGCGGTGGTGGCCGGAAGGAAGCCGAGGGAAGCGGTGAGCGCGAGTCCTACGGGCAGCGCGACTGCACGTACGCGCCTGGATGCCAGATGAGCCATGGGTTCTCCACATCATCCGTATCAGCCGGCCGGACACCTTGCGTGTCTGGTCGGGTACATGACCAGTGAAGTTAGCGTCGATCATCGCCACGCATCAACGCATTGAGGCAAACGAGTTCGAAGGGTGATCTCCGGAGGCCGTTCGGGGTGTTTTCCCGTCACCCCGACGGCCGAAAGAGGTTCTGAACCGCTTCGTCGCGCCGCACGTGCCGTTGTCAGGGGAGTCGCACGACCCGATCCAGCGAGGTTCCCCATGAGGCCGATCACGTCCCCCATCACCGCACCCGCGTCGCGAGGAGAATCCGTGGCTACCGATGCACCGCCGCCCGAGAGCGGTTCGGACACCAGTCCGGCACAGCTCACCACCGAGACCTACATCGAGGTGCAGGCGAGCGCGGAATTCGCCGAACTGCGCCGGTCGCACCGGTCGTTCGCCTTCCCGCTGACCGTCGCCTTCGTCACCTGGTACCTGCTCTACGTCCTGCTCTGCAACTACGCGGACGGCTTCATGAGCACCGAGATCGCGGGCAACATCAACGTCGCGCTCGTCCTCGGGCTCGCCCAGTTCGCCACGACCTTCCTCATCGCGTGGTTCTACTCCCGCCACGCCGCCACCAAGCTCGACCCGAAGGCGGCGGCCATCAAGTCCCGTATGGAGGCCGACGCATGAGCGCCGCCCAGGTCGCGCACCCCGCCGTCCAGCTCGCCGCCGAAGGTGCGAGCGACCACCGGACGCTGATCATCACCCTCTTCGCGGTCTTCGTCGTCGCGACCCTCGGCATCACCGTGTGGGCCGGCCGGCAGACCAAGAGCGCCGCCGACTTCTACGCGGGCGGACGCCAGTTCACCGGATTCCAGAACGGACTCGCCGTCTCCGGCGACTACATGTCCGCCGCGTCCTTCCTCGGCATCGCCGGCTCCATCGCGCTCTTCGGCTACGACGGCTTCCTCTACTCCATCGGCTTCCTCGTCGCCTGGCTCGTCGCCCTGCTCCTGGTCGCCGAACCCCTGCGCAACTCCGGCCGCTACACGATGGGCGACGTCCTCGCCTACCGCATGCGCCAGCGCCCCGTACGCACCGCCGCGGGCGCGTCCACCATCGTCGTCTCGATCTTCTACCTGCTCGCCCAGATGGCCGGAGCGGGCGTACTCGTCTCGCTGCTGCTCGGCATCACCAGCGACGGCGGGAAGATCGCCATCGTCGCCCTGGTCGGCCTGCTCATGATCGTCTACGTCACCATCGGCGGCATGAAGGGCACCACGTGGGTGCAGATGGTCAAGGCCGTCCTGCTCATCGCGGGCACCCTGCTCATCACCTTCCTGATCCTGCTGAAGTTCCACTTCAACATCTCGGACCTGCTGGGTTCCGCCGCCACCAACAGCGGCAAGGGCCACGCGTTCCTGGAGCCCGGCCTCAAGTACGGCGCCACCGGCACCTCGAAGCTGGACTTCCTCTCCCTCGGCATCGCCCTCGTCCTCGGTACCGCCGGACTGCCGCACATCCTGATCCGCTTCTACACCGTGCCCACCGCCAAGGCGGCCCGTAAGTCCGTCAACTGGGCCATCGGCATCATCGGCGCCTTCTACCTGATGACGATCGTGCTCGGCTTCGGCGCCGCCGCACTGCTCAAGCCGGACGACATCATCGCCTCGAACAAGGCGGGCAACACCGCGGCCCCGCTGGCCGCGCTGGAGATCGGCGGCGGCGCCGGCTCCACCGGCGGTGCCGTGCTGCTCGCGGTGATCTCCGCCGTCGCCTTCGCCACCATCCTCGCCGTGGTCGCCGGACTCACCCTGGCCTCCTCCTCTTCCTTCGCCCACGACATCTACGCCAACGTCATCCGCAAGGGGAAGGCGACGGAGAAGGAAGAGGTCCGCGCCGCCAAGTGGGCCACCGTCGCCATCGGCATCGTCTCCATCGGCCTCGGCGCCATGGCCCGCGACCTCAACGTGGCCGGACTGGTCGCCCTGGCCTTCGCCGTCGCCGCCTCCGCCAACCTGCCGACGATCCTCTACAGCCTCTTCTGGAAGCGGTTCACCACCCAGGGCGCCCTCTGGTCCATCTACGGCGGGCTCGCCTCCTCCGTCCTGCTGGTGCTCTTCTCGCCGGTCGTCTCCTCCAAGCCCTCCTCGATGTTCCCGGACGTCGACTTCGCCTGGTTCCCTCTGGAGAACCCCGGCCTGATCTCCATCCCGCTGGGCTTCCTGCTCGGCTGGATCGGCTCCCTGCTCTCCAAAGAGGAGCCCGACAAGGGCAAGTACGCCGAGCTGGAGGTCAAGTCCCTCACGGGCGTCGCCGCGCACTGACGGATCAGTTCACACAACTGTGCGGATTCGGCGCACCTCCCCGCGCCGGTCACGTCGTAGAGTCCTCACGACGTGACCGGCGCGGTCGTGCGACCACCGGTCCCGCGACCCCCGCGCGCGGGGGTCGGCCGTCCGGCTCGCGTAGTCTCGGAAGAGAGAACAGCCGGGACCGGACCACCGGACCGCGGGGAAGCCGTGAAAGCCATCGGGGGAGGGGCACACATGCTCATCGACACATACGACCGGGTGGCCACCGACCTGCGTGTCTCCCTGACCGACAAATGCAACCTCCGCTGCACCTACTGCATGCCCGAAGAGGGACTCCAGTGGCTCGGCAAGAGCGAGCTGCTCAGTGACGAGGAGATCGTCAGGCTCGTCCGGATCGCCGTCGAGCTGCTCGGCGTCACCGAGGTGCGCTTCACCGGCGGCGAGCCCCTGCTCCGCCCCGGCCTGGTGGGCATCGTCGAACAGTGCGCCGCGCTGACACCCCGCCCCCGGATGTCCCTCACCACCAACGGCATCGGACTGGGGCGCACCGCCGCCGCCCTCAAGGCCGCAGGGCTCGACCGGGTCAACGTCTCCCTGGACACTCTGCGGCCCGAGGTCTTCAAGACCCTGACCCGCCGCGACCGGCACGCGGACGTGCTCGACGGACTCGCCGCCGCGCACGAGGCGGGCCTCACCCCGGTCAAGGTCAACTCCGTGCTCATGCCCGGACTCAACGACGACGAGGCCCCCGAACTCCTCGCCTGGGCCGTCGACCACGGCTACGAGCTCCGCTTCATCGAGCAGATGCCCCTGGACGCCCAGCACGGCTGGAAGCGCGAAGGAATGATCACCGCCGGTGACATCCTCGCCTCGCTGCGCACCCGCTTCACGCTCACCCCCGAGGACGACGGGGCGCGCGGCTCCGCCCCCGCCGAACGCTGGACCGTGGACGGCGGCCCGCACCGGGTCGGAGTCATCGCCTCGGTGACCCGCCCGTTCTGCCGGGCCTGCGACCGCACCCGGCTCACCGCCGACGGGCAGGTCCGCACCTGTCTCTTCGCCCGCGAGGAGACCGACCTGCGGACCGCGCTGCGCTCCGGTGCGGCGGACGAGGAGATCGCCCGGCTCTGGCACGTCGCCATGTGGGGCAAGAAGGCGGGCTCGGGACTGGACGACCCGTCGTTCCTCCAGCCGGACCGGCCGATGTCCTCGATCGGCGGCTGACCGGGCCCACGCGGGGCTCAGGACCTGCGGTCGTTCAGCCCTCCGCCGGAGCCACCCAGTCGGCCAGCGGCACGACGTCCTTCAGGAAGCCCCGTACGCCGAGGAACTGCGACAGGTGCTCGCGGTGCTCCTCGCAGGCCAGCCAGGTCTTGCGGCGCTGAGGGGTGTGCAGCTTGGGGTTGTTCCAGGCGAGCACCCAGACCGCGTCCGTGCGGCAGCCCTTGGCGGAGCAGACGGGGGTACCGGTGTCGCTCTCGGCGGAAGTCAGGGGGAAGTTCACGGTCTCCACCCTAAAACAGGCGACGACACGCCCTCGGCGCGCGTCCCCGGCACACACAAAACGACGCCGAGCAGCCACGGGGGGAGCTGCTCGGCGTCGGTCTCTCGCTCCGACGGGGGATGCGGAGCGCACAACGGAGTATGTCACGCACACCCTGTCGCGGTGCACCCGAACTCAACGATTGAGCTGAGGTTTTCTTGAGCTTCGCCCGGCGGTGACGCTCATCCGTGCTCGTGCGGATACCGGGTGCGACCGTCCCCGTCGGACGCGGTGTCCGCGCCGGTTCCGGACAGGTCGTCCGGGCCGCTTCCCCTGGTGGTCGTGGCGCCGGCGGCGACCCCGAACCCCGTCTCCAGGGCCGGTCGCACGGGTGCGGGCACGAAGGTGGACGGCAGCGAAGGGGTGTTCTCCCGGCCCGCGTTGGCGATGACGACCGCCACGTACGGCAGCAGCAGGCCCAGGGCCAGCGCCACCATCGAGATGTGCCGTTCGACGTTCCAGAGGACCGCGGCGAGGATCACCGCCACCGTCCGCACCGACATCGAGATCACGTACCGGCGCTGCCGGCCGCGCACGTCGTCGGCCAGCCCCTGCCGGGCCCCGGTGATCCGGAATACCTCCGCGTCGTCGCGCTTGCCCATCATGTCTCCACCGCCTGCTCGCTGTACCGGACACCCCGGACCGGACCGCTCTCAAGGTACGCCCGCCGCGCTCCGGGATCGAGACCGGGTGGGCCGGCCGAGCCCGTCCCGGGCCGCGCGCGCCGCCCTCCCGCCCGTCCGTGCCGCCCTTCCCGGGCCACGGGCGCCGCACGGACAGGGGCGCCCGACATGCGCGACAAGCGCCCGCACACGAGACTTGAGCGCGTATGCGCAAGATGCGCAGTTCGAGGAGGCGGTATGAGCTGGTTGTGGGCGATCATCGTGGGCCTGGTTCTGGGCCTGATCGCGAAGGCGATCCTTCCGGGCAAGCAGGACATCCCGCTCTGGCTGACGACTGTGTTCGGCATCATCGGCAGCATCCTCGGAAACGCCGTCGCGGCCTGGATCGGCGTCGAGGACACCAAGGGCATTGACTGGATCCGGCACGTGCTCCAGTTGATCGGCGCGGTGGCGGTGGTCGGTGTCGGTGACGTCGTCTGGCAGTCGATCCGGGGACACGGCAAACAGAGAACCTGACTCCGGACAGCACCACGGCGAAGGCCGGGCACGCGACGCGCGTGCCCGGCCTTCGCCGTGGTGAGGAGGCGGGTCAGCCCGCGGCGATCTCGACCACCGCGAGGTTCTTCTTGCCCCGGCGCAGCACCAGCCAGCGTCCGTACAGCAGATCCTCGGCGGCGGGCAGGGCGTCGCCTTCGGTGATCTTCGTGTTGTTCAGGTAGGCGCCGCCCTCGTTGACCGTCCGGCGGGCACCCGACTTGCTCGGCGCGAGACCGGCCTCGACCAGCAGGTCCACCAGCGTCGCCGGCTCGGAGAGCTTCGCGTGCGGCAGCTCGGAGAGCGCCGCACCCAGCGTCGCCTCGTCCAGCTCACCCAGCTCGCCCTGGCCGAACAGCGCCTTCGACGCGGCGATGACGGCCGCGCACTGGTCGGCACCGTGCACCAGGGTGGTCAGCTCCTCGGCCAGCGCGCGCTGGGCCGTACGAGCCTGCGGACGCTCCTCGGTGACCTTCTCCAGCTCCTCCAGCTCCGCCTGCGGCTTGAAGCTGAGGATGCGCATGTACGGGGAGATGTCGCGGTCGTCGACGTTCAGCCAGAACTGGTAGAAGGCGTACGGCGTCGTCATCTCCGGGTCCAGCCAGACGGCGCCGCCCTCGGTCTTGCCGAACTTCGTGCCGTCCGCCTTGACCATCAGCGGGGTCGCCAGCGCGTGCACGGTCGCGTCCGGCTCCACCCGGTGGATCAGGTCGATGCCGGCCGTGAGGTTGCCCCACTGGTCGCTGCCGCCCTGCTGGAGGACGCAGCCGTGGCGCCGGTACAGCTCCAGGAAGTCCATGGACTGGAGCAGCTGGTAGCTGAACTCGGTGTAGCTGATGCCCTCCTGGGACTCCAGGCGACGTGCCACCGAGTCCTTGGTCAGCATCTTGTTGACCCGGAAGTGCTTGCCGATGTCCCGCAGGAACTGGATCGCGGACATGCCCGCGGTCCAGTCCAGGTTGTTCACCATGACCGCGGCGTTCTCGCCCTCGAAGGAGAGGAACGGCTCGATCTGCGAGCGCAGCCTGGTCACCCAGGCGGCGATGGTCGCCGGGTCGTTGAGCGTGCGCTCGGCGGTCGGCCGCGGGTCGCCGATCTGCCCGGTCGCGCCGCCCACCAGGGCCAGCGGCCGGTGGCCCGCCCGCTGGAGCCGGCGCATGGTGAGCACCTGGACCAGGTGGCCGACGTGCAGGCTGGACGCGGTCGGGTCGTAGCCGCAATAGAAGGTGACCGGACCGTCGCCAAGAGCCTTGCGCAGGGCGTCCTCGTCAGTGGACTGGGCGAACAGCCCGCGCCACTTGAGCTCGTCGACGATGTCCGTCACGGTTCCGTGTCTCCTTAAGCGTATGAACGGCGGGCCCCAAGCCTGTGGGACCCACACCCGGCCAGTCTAAGCGCTGGCCCGCGCCGCCCTCGCTTCCTTTTGCCCGCCGCGAAACAGGCCCCCCGGCGCACCCCCGGCAGGGGCGCGCCGGGACGTCTCAGACGCCGCGGCTGACCGAACTCATGTTGAAGTCCGGGATGCGCAGCGCGGGCATCGCGGCACGGGTGAACCAGTCGCCCCACTCGCGCGGCAGCGTCCGCTCGGTGCGGCCGGCCTCAGTGGCGCGCGAGAGCAGGTCGACGGGCGACTCGTTGAACCGGAAGTTGTTCACCTCGCCCACCACCTCGCCGTCCTCCACCAGGTAGACGCCGTCCCGGGTCAGCCCGGTCAGCAGCAGCGTCGCCGGGTCGACCTCGCGGATGTACCAGAGGCAGGTCAGCAGCAGCGCCCGGCCGGTGGTGGCCGCGACCATCTCCTCCAGCGTCTGCTCGCCGCCGCCCTCCAGCAGCAGGTTGTCGATCGCCGGGGCCACCGGAAGCCCGGTCAGGGCGGCGGTGTGGCGGGTGGTGGTCAGCCGGTCCAGCCGGCCGGCGCCGATCCAGTCGGTCGGCTCCAGCGGCAGCCCGTTGTCGAAGACCGACGCCCCGTCGCCCGAGGAGTGCGCGATCACGAACGGGGCCGACTCCAGGCCCGGCGCGTGCGGGTCGCTGCGCAGGGTCAGCGGCAGCGGCGAGAGGGTCTCGCCCAGCCGGGTCCCGCCACCCGGCCGGGAGAACACCGTCCGGCCCTCGGCCGCGTCCCGGGCCGTCGAGGACCAGAGCTGGTAGATCAGCAGGTCCGCCACGGCGGTCGGCGGCAGCAGGGTCTGGTAGCGCCCGGCCGGCAGCTCGATCCGGCGCTCCGCCCAGCCGAGGCGGCGGGCCAGCTCGGCGTCGAGTGCCGCCGGATCGACGTCCTGGAAGTCCCGGGTGGCCCGTCCCGCCCACGCGGACCGGGAGCGGTCCGGCGACTTGGCGTTCAGCTCCAGCGTGCCGTTCGGCTGGTCGTGCCGCAGCCGCAACCCCGTGGACGTGCCCAGGTAGGTCGAGGTCATCTCGTGGTGCGCGAAGCCGTACAGCTCCCGCCCGCCGGCGCGGGCGCGGGCGAAGGCCTCGCCGAGCGCCGGGGCGAAGTCCGCGAAGACGTCCGAGCCGGTCTCGGCGGGGGCGTCGGTGAAGTCCGCGGAAGCCGGCACGCCGGTGACCGGCGGCTGCGCGTCCTCGGCCGGTCCCGCCGCGCGGGCCGCCGCCTCGGCCGCGCGTACCAGCGGCTCCAGCTCGTCGGCGGTGACCCCGGAGCGCGAGACGACCCCGGAGGCGGTGCCCTCGGAGCCGTCGACGGTGGCGACGACGGTCAGCGTCCGGCCCCGGGTCACGCCGTTGGTGGTGAGGGCGTTGCCGGCCCAGCGCAGATTGGCCGAGGAGGTCTCGTCGGCGATGACCACGCAGCCGTCGGCGGTGGACAGCGCGAGGGCGCGCTCGACGATCTCGTACGGCTTGCTCGCGCGGCTCATCGGCCCGCCTCCTGCGTCGTGTTGAGGATGTTCACGCCGCGGAAGAGCGCGGAGGGGCAGCCGTGCGAGACCGCCGCGACCTGGCCCGGCTGGGCCTTGCCGCAGTTGAAGGCGCCGCCCAGCACGTACGTCTGCGGGCCGCCGACCTTCTCCATCGAGCCCCAGAAGTCCGTGGTGGTCGCCTGGTACGCGACGTCCCGCAGCTGGCCGGCCAGCCGGCCGTTCTCGATGCGGAAGAACCGCTGCCCGGTGAACTGGAAGTTGTAGCGCTGCATGTCGATCGACCAGGAGCGGTCGCCGACCACGTAGATCCCGCGCTCGACCCCGCCGATCAGGTCCTCGGTGGAGAGCCCGCCCGGGTCGGGGCGCAGCGACACGTTGGCCATCCGCTGCACCGGCACATGGCCCGGCGAATCGGCGTACGCGCAGCCGTTGGACCGGCCGAGGCCGGTCAACTTGGCGATCCTGCGGTCGAGTTGGTAGCCGACCAGGGTGCCGTCCCTGACCAGGTCCCAGGACTGCGCCTCGACGCCCTCGTCGTCGTACCCGATGGTCGCCAGCCCGTGCTCGGCCGTCCGGTCGCCCGTCACGTTCATCACGGGGGAGCCGTACGCCAGCTTCCCCAGCTGGTCGAAGGTGGCGAACGAGGTCCCGGCGTAGGCCGCTTCGTACCCCAGCGCCCGGTCCAGCTCGGTGGCGTGGCCGATCGACTCGTGGATGGTCAGCCAGAGGTTCGACGGGTCGACCACCAGGTCGTACGTCCCCGCCTCCACACCCGGCGCCCGCATCTTCTCGGCGAGTAGACCGGGGATGCGCTCCAGTTCGTCGTTCCAGTCCCAGCCGGTGCCGGTCAGGTACTCCCAGCCGCGGCCCACCGGCGGCGCGATCGTCCGCATCGAGTCGAAGTCGCCCGTCGAGCCGTCCACCGCCACGGCCGTCAGCTGCGGATGCAGCCGCACCCGCTGCTGGGTGGTGACCGTACCGGCGGTGTCCGCGTAGAACTTGTTCTCGTGGACCGTCATCAGCGAGGCGTCCACGTGCGCGACCCCGTCCGCCCCGAGCAGCCGCCCGCTCCACTCGGCGAGCAGCCCGGTCTTCTCCTCGTCCGGCACGGAGAACGGGTCGATCTCGTAGGAGGAGACCCAGGTCCGCTCCCCGTGCACCGGTTCGTCCGCGAGCTCCACCCGCTCGTCGCTGCCCGCGGCCGCGATCACCTTCGCCGACAGCTTCGCCATGGCGACGGCCTGCGAGGCCACCTTCGCCGCCGCGTCCATCGTCAGGTCCACGCCGGACGCGAACCCCCACGCCCCGCCGTGCACGACCCGCACCGCGTACCCGACGTCGGTGGAGTCCGAGGACCCGGAGCGGCGGGCGTCGCGCAGCCGCAGGGTGGCGCCGCGCACCCGCTCGAAGCGGAAGTCCGCGTGCGTGGAGCCGAGCGCGCGGGCCCGTGCCAGGGCGGCGTCGGCCAGGGCCCTTAGGGGCAGGGCGAGAAACGACGGGTCGATGTCATGGGCCACGGACGGCCTCCCTTGCGCTGGTGAATCGTGCCCGGGGGAGGAAGTCAATCACGGTGCGGCGGGGGCGTGATGGACGGTTACGGCCTTCGGGCGCGCGGGGCTCCGGGGCGGTGGCCGGCACCCGTCGCGGCCCGCGGGCGGGGCCCCTCGGGCCGGCGCCGACTGTAGAAACCCCACAGCACCTCGCACGAGCCACTGTCAGGGCCCGATTCTCCGTACACCGCACCGTACCGATAGGTTTTCGACGTACCAGACCGTCAAGGAAAGGGTGATCCGTTGAGCCGCTCGGTTCTCGTCACCGGAGGAAACCGGGGCATCGGCCTCGCCATCGCCCGCGCCTTCGTCGACAACGGCGACAAGGTGGCGATCACGTACCGCTCCGGCGAGCCGCCGCGGGAGCTCACCGAGGCGGGTGTGCTCGCGGTCCGCTGCGACATCACCGACGCCGAACAGGTGGAGCAGGCCTACAAGGAGATCGAGGAGAAGCAGGGTTCCGTCGAGGTGCTGGTGGCCAACGCCGGCATCACCAAGGACCAGCTCCTCATGCGGATGTCGGAGGAGGACTTCACGTCCGTCGTCGACACCAACCTCACCGGCACCTTCCGTGTGGTCAAGCGCGCCAACCGCGCCATGCTGCGCGCGAAGAAGGGCCGCGTGGTCCTCATCTCCTCCGTCGTGGGCCTCCTCGGCTCGGCAGGACAGGCCAACTACGCCGCCTCCAAGGCGGGACTGGTCGGGTTCGCCCGGTCGCTGGCCCGTGAGCTCGGCTCGCGGAACATCACTTTCAACGTCGTCGCACCCGGCTTCGTCGACACCGACATGACGCAGGTGCTCACCGAGGAGCAGCGCAAGGGCATCGTCGCCCAGGTGCCGCTCGGCCGTTACGCGCGGCCCGAGGAGGTCGCCTCGGCGGTCCGTTTCCTCGCCTCCGACGACGCGTCGTACATCACTGGAGCCGTCATCCCCGTTGACGGCGGATTGGGCATGGGTCACTGATCACCATGAGCGGAATTCTCGACGGCAAGCGCATCCTCATCACCGGGGTGCTGATGGAGTCGTCCATCGCGTTCCACACCGCGAAGGTGGCCCAGGAGCAGGGCGCGGAGATCATCCTCACCGCCTTCCCCCGCCCCACCCTGACCGAGCGCATCGCCAAGAAGCTCCCCAAGCCCGCGAAGGTCCTGGAGCTCGACGTCACCAACGCCGAGCACCTCGACCGCCTCGCCGGCCTGGTCCGCGACGAGCTCGGCACGCTCGACGGCGTCGTCCACTCCATCGGCTTCGCGCCGCAGGACGCCCTCGGCGGCAACTTCCTGAACACCCCGTTCGAGTCGGTCGCCACCGCGATGCACGTCTCGGCGTTCTCGCTGAAGTCGCTCGCGATGGCCTGCAAGCCGCTGATGGCGGAGGGCGGCTCGATCGTCGGTCTCACCTTCGACGCGCAGTTCGCGTGGCCGCAGTACGACTGGATGGGCCCGGCGAAGGCCGCGCTGGAGGCCACCTCCCGCTACCTCGCCCGTGACCTGGGCGCGGACAACATCCGCTGCAACCTGATCTCCGCCGGACCGCTCGGCTCCATGGCCGCCAAGTCCATCCCGGGCTTCGGCGACCTCGCGAAGGTGTGGGACACCCGCTCCCCGCTGGCCTGGGACATGGCCGACCCGGAGCCGGCCGGCCGCGGTGTGGTCGCGCTGCTCTCGGACTTCTTCCCGAAGACCACGGGCGAGATCATCCACGTCGACGGTGGCGTGCACATGATCGGCGCCTGACCCGTACGGACCCCTGTCGGCCGCGTACCCGTATCCGGATCTCCTCCGGAGGGTGCGCGGCCGACGTGCGTCACGGCCCCGGCGCACCGGGCCCGGAGGCGGGCGACCCGCGAGGCGGACGGGACCCCGCCCGCGCCCGGCCCGTACCGCCCCGGGTCGTAGAGATCGGCGATCCGCCGCAGAATGTGGAGGAACCGGACTCTGGTCAGGCTGCGGGGAGGAGAACGCCGTGCGTCCCACGCGTCGCCGAACCTGGGTTCTGCTCGCCTCCTCGGCAGCGGTCGTGGTCCTCGTGGTCCCCGCCGGCATCCATGCCGCGGGATCGGGCGGAGCCGCCGCCTCCGGCCCCCGCGCTCCCCGCGCACCGTCCCCGGAGCCCGCGGGGTCGGAGTGCCGGACCACGGTCGAGGGTTCCCAGGTGGTCTCCTACTGCCACAACCCGTACCCCTCCCTCGACGTCGTCCGGCTGCACACGGAGTGCGCCCGCTGGTGGGACGTGGACGGCGACGGCGCGGCGGTGGCCGTGGAGCCGGGGCGTACGGTCCGGCTCCAGGACCGCTGCTGGAAAGAGGTGGCCACGGCCTGGGTCACCCACAGCGCCGGCCCGTCGCGGAGCACCCCTTGAAAGCACATGCTCAGGCGGGGTCCGGCGGGCAGTGCAGCGCGTGGCCCGCCGCCTCGTCGGCCGCCCTCGCCGCGTCGCCCTCGCGGATCGCCTCGACCATGCGGCTGTGGTCCATCAGGTCCTCCGGCCGCAGCTCGGGGCCCACGTCCCCGCGCAGATAGTCGCGCAGGACGTCGCCCAGGTCCGCGTAGACCTCGGTCAGTACGTCGTTGTGCGCGGCGGCCACGATCGCCAGGTGCAGGGTGGCGTCCGCCGCGACGAACCCCTCCGCGTCCCCCGCCGCCCAGCTCGCCTCGCGCCGCGCCATCAGGGCGTCCATCTGCTTGAGGTCCCGGTCGGTGCGCCGCACGGCCGCCAGCCGGGCCGCCGACGACTCCAGTACGGACCTGAGCTCGGCCACATGGCGCGGATCGGCGGTCGCGAAGCGCCGTTGCATCACCCCGGCCAGCTCACTGGTGGCCAGCACGTACGTCCCCGAGCCCTGGCGGATGTCCAGCAGGCCGTTGTGGGCGAGGGCGCGCACCGCCTCGCGGACCGTGTTCCGGGCCACCCCGAGCTGCTCGACCAGCTCCGGTTCGGTGGGGATGCGTGAACCGACGGGCCACTCGCCCGAGGTGATCTGGTTCCTCAGCTGGGCAATCACCTGGTCGGCGAGTGCCGAGCGCCGGGGGGACGTCAGCGCCATGAGACTCCTTGTTCCGCGTTCCGCACAGCTCCGCAACGCCCCGGCCCACGACGGGCCCGGTGACCTCCCGGCTGCCGGGTGCGGTGAGGCGTGGTCCGGATTCTGTCAGCAGGCTCCGGGGCATCCGCGACCCGGGAGCGCCGTCGCCGGGGTGGACAACCAATCATCCCATGATTCTATGATGGCGCCATGCTGGAAGACGTTACCGAGACCCCCGCCCCGGCCGCCGCGACCCCGGCACGGGCGCCCGGGCCGAACGCCCCGACGCCCGTGCCCACGGCAGAGGGCACGAAGGGCGGCCCCGCCGCGGCGACCTCCCCGTGGCTGCCGCGCCTGCTCGCCGCAGGTCTCGTCCTGGCCGCGCTCAACCTCCGCCCGGCCATCACCAGCCTTGGCTCCCTCCTCGAAGAGGTGCGCGACGGGCTCCACATGAGCGGCGGTGTGGCCGGCGCCCTCACCTCGGTACCGCAGCTCTGCTTCGCGGTGTTCGGCGTCACCGCCCCCCGTCTCGCCCGCAGGTTCGGCCCCGCCGCGGTCGTCCTCGCCGGCATGGTCGCGATCACCGCGGGCCTGCTGATCCGCCCCTTCACCGGCTCCACCGCCGGATTCCTGCTCGCCAGCACGCTCGCGCTGATGGGCATCGCGGTCGGCAACGTCCTGATGCCGGTCATCGTCAAGCGCTGGTTCCCGGACCGCGTCGGATCGATGACCGGCCTCTACTCGATGGCCCTCTCGCTCGGCACCGCCCTGGCGGCGGCCGCCACCGTCCCGATGACGGACGCGCTGGGCGGCAGCTGGCGGACCGGCCTCGCCGTCTGGGCCGCGCTCGGTGTCCTCGCCGTACTGGTCTGGATCCCGCTGGTGCGCAGGGGGCGCGGCACCACCCCGGAAGGGGCCGGAGCCGGGGCGGTCCCCGTCGTCCCGCAGCCGCTCCCCGCAGGTTTCCGGACCGGCCGCAGCTCGACCGCCTGGGCCCTCGCCTGCTTCTTCGGCCTCCAGTCCACCGCCGCCTACATCACCATGGGCTGGATGCCGCAGATCTTCCGGGACGCGGGCATCTCGGCGAGCACGGCGGGCGTCCTGCTCGCGGTCACCATGGTCATGGGCGTACCGCTCGCCTTCGTCATCCCCCGGGTCGCCGCGGGGATGCGTACGCAGGGTCCCATCGTCCTCTTCCTCGGGATCTGCGGCCTGGCCGGATACGCGGGCCTCTACCTCGCTCCGGCGGGCGGCGCCTGGGTCTGGGCGGTGCTGCTCGGCGTCTCCAACTGCGCCTTCCCGCTCGCCCTCACGATGATCGGCCTGCGGGCCCGTACCGGCGCGGGCGTCGCCCGGCTGTCGGTGTTCGCCCAGTCCACCGGTTACCTGATCTCGATCCCGGGCCCGCTGCTGGTCGGCGTGCTCAACGAGCACAGCGGCGGCTGGGGGCTGCCCATCGCCTTCATGGCGGCGCTGATGGTTCCGCAGATCGTGGCGGGTGTACTCGCCGGACGGGACCGGACGATCGACGGCCGGGGGTGAGATGCGAGACTTGCCCCATGCCAGTGCTCGATCCGAATCCCCAGAACGGCCAGAAGAAGCTTCTCCTCGTCCTCGGGGCCATGCTTCTCATCACTCTGATCATCGGAGTCATCGCCTCCGTCTTCTCCCCCTGACGCCGTTCCGGGCGGCCCCGGGGCCGGTCTCCCGGCGGATGGTGGGGACAGCCCCACCATCCCCTAGGGGGTCAGGTTCAGGGTCGAGTGGGTGGGTCACCGGATGGGCGGCGGGCCCGCCCTTCCGTAGGTTCTGAGTAAAGGAACCCACGACCCCCGGAGGCGGACATGCAGGCCCGTACGAACCCCCGGCCCGCGCGCGGACCGGCCACCGGGTCACCGGCGCGACTGCCCTGGTGGGCCGTCGTGCTGCCGGTGCTCGCGTTCGCGGCGCTGCTGCTCGTGATGACCGACCCGGAACAGGCGCACGCCGCGTCCGCCGACCCCGGATTCGGGCGGTTCGTCGAGCGCGCCCTCGATCAGTTGTCCTACTGAACGGCCGTTCCGGCCCCTGCCCGGCCCTCCCTGTCACCCCTGGCGGTCGAGCCCGTCAACACCCTGCGCCCGGGGCCACAATTCGTGCGAAGCTGAACGGCATGAGCGTCGACACACCTCGCAGGATCGTTCTTCTCCGGCACGCGAAGGCGGAATGGTCGCAGGCCCCCTCCGACCACGAGCGACCGCTGGCCGAGCGCGGACGCAAGGACGCGCCCGTGGCCGGACGCAGGCTCGCGGGCTCCGGCATCGACTTCGACCTTGCCCTGTGCTCGACCGCCGCCAGGACGCGGGAGACCTGGAAGCTGGCGGTCCACGAGTTCGAGCAGCGCCCCAAGACCCTGTACGAGGAGCGGCTGTACGACGCCTCCCTCGGCGAACTCATCGCCCTCTTCAACGAGACCCCCGACGAGGTGCGCAACCTGCTCGTCATCGGCCACAACCCCGGGATGCACGGAGCGGCGGACGCCCTCGCGGGCTCCTCGGAAGGCGATGTGCTGGCCCGGATGACCAGGGACGGCTTCGCGACCGCTGCCTTCGCCGTCCTGGAGTTCCCCGGCACGTGGAAGAGCGTCGAACTCGGTGCCGGCAGGCTCACCGACTACTGGACGCCGATCGACTGACCCGGTTCCGCCCGTGCCTGCGGCAGGGCCCCGGCACGCGCTCGACGCGTACCGGGGCCCTGTCGTCCGTTCGTGGGAAGCGAATGCCGGTGTTCCCAGGCGCCCGGCGCGTCCGCAGCCTTTCTCAGGCGCCCGGCGCGTCCGCCGCTTCGACCTCTTCGCGGGTGATGCCCAGCAGATAGAGCACGGTGTCCAGGAACGGCACGTTCACCGCCGTGTGCGCCGCCTGCCGGACGACCGGCTTGGCGTTGAACGCCACCCCGAGACCGGCCGTGTTGAGCATGTCCAGATCGTTGGCACCGTCCCCGATCGCCACCGTCTGCACCAGCGGAACGCCCGCCTGCTCGGCGAAGCTGCGCAGCAGACGGGCCTTGCCGGCCCGGTCCACGATGTCGCCGACGACCCGTCCGGTGAGCTTCCCGTCGACGATCTCCAGGGTGTTGGCCGAGGCGAAGTCCAGCCCGAGCCGCTCCTTGAGGTCGTCCGTGACCTGGGTGAACCCGCCCGACACGACGCCGACTTGATAGCCGAGCCGCTTCAGCGTACGGATGAGGGTGCGGGCCCCGGGGGTCAGCCGCACCTCGGCGCGCACCTTCTCCACCACGGACTCGTCGAGTCCGGCCAGCAGGGCGACCCGGGCGTGCAGGGACTGCTCGAAGTCCAGCTCCCCGCGCATCGCCTGCTCGGTCACCGCGGCGACCTCCTTCTCGCAGCCCGCGTGCGCGGCGAAGAGCTCGATCACCTCGTCCTGGATCAGCGTGGAGTCCACGTCCATCACCACCAGGCGCTGGGCCCGACGGCTCAGGCCCGCCGACATCACCGCCACGTCCACACCGATCTGCGCGGCGCCGACCGCGAGCGCGGTCCGCAGCTCCTCGGTGCCCGCTCCGGAGACCGCGAACTCGACGGCGGTCACCGGGTACTTCGCGAGCCGGAAGATCCGGTCGATGTTGGCGCCGGTCGAGGTGATCCTGGCCGCTATGGCGGCGGTCGACTCCGCGGTCAGCGGGTTGCCCAGCACGGTCACGTGGGAACGGCCGTCGCCGCGCGGGCGGTTGTCGCCCGTACCCGAGATGATCTCGGCCTGGAGCTTCAGGGATTCGGCCCAGCTGTGCACGGTCGCCCGCAGATCGCCCTCGGTGGTGCCGCCGGCGGTCGGCGCGGTCACCAGCGCGCACAGCACGATCCGGCCACGGGTGACGACCTGCTCGATGTCCACGACGTCCACCGCGTAGGCGGCGAGCGTGTCGAAGAGCCCGGCGGTGATGCCGGGGCGGTCCTTCCCGAAGATCTTCACGAGAAGAGTGGGGGAGTCGCTGCCCGGACGGGACCCAGGGAGCTCGGAGGACGAGGAAGACTGAGGTGGCTGCGATGCGCTCATGGTGGTTCCACCGTATCGGTCGCCGTCGGAGCCCCGGCAGGCCGTCCCGAGTTGCGGACACCCGGGCGCCCGTCCCCTGCGTACCGTCCCGCGAACCGACCTTCGGGCCTCCTCGGGCCCTCTTGGGCCGCCGCCGGGCGGTCCCCGCCCCAACAGGGCAGGCTGCCCGGCTTTCGGATCGGGGAGTGTCCCTGGAATAGTGCCCCCCGATGTTCAGCATCCCTGGGCTCCCCGCGGCGGGGGCGAATCGGGGGACGAAAGTGGGGCGCGGAGTGCCGGAACTCGTACTGGAACTGAATGGCAGAACCTGGACGCTCGATCCGTCCAGGTCGTACACGCTGGGACGTGATCCACAGGGGGACATGACGTTCGAAGACGCCCGGGTGTCGTGGCGGCATGCCACGATCGGCTGGAGCGGACAGAGCTGGTTCGTCGAGGACCACGGCAGCACCAACGGCACCTATGTGCACGGTAACCGCGTGCAGCGGACGGATATCGGCCCCGGTACCGAGGTACGGCTCGGCAACGCCAACGACGGCCCGAGGATCGGCCTCACCGCCGCCCCGGCTCCGCAGCGGGCGCAGGCCGGACCGGCCCAGCAGGCGGCGCCGTACCAGCAGTCCGCCCCGTACCAGCCCCCGGCGCCGCAGGCCCCGTACCAGCAGCAGCCGGCCCCGTACCAGCCTCCCGCCCCCGCGCCGCAGCAGCCCTGGCAGCAGCAGCCGCAGGACCAGGGGGCCCAGGGCGGGGTGGCGAGGGTCCCGCACCAGCAGGGTCCCGCCGCGGGTGCCGGGAGGCCGGTGCACAGCGACCGCAGCCCCACCACCTTCCACCAGCTCGCGCTGGGGCGGGTCATGCGCATCGGCCGCGCCCTGGAGAACGAACTCGTCGTCTCGGACCTCCAGGTCTCGCGTCTCCACGCCGAGTTCCACGCGACCCCCGACGGCCGCTTCGAGATCCGCGACCTCGGCTCGCACAACGGCACGTACGTCAACGGCCAGCAGCTCCAGAAGTCCGGCTCCGCCTTCCTCGGGCCGAACGACATCGTCGGCGTCGGCCACTCCACCTTCCGGCTGGTCGGAGACCGGCTGGAGGAGTTCGTCGACACCGGTGAGGTCTCCTTCTCCGCCCGCCACCTCACGGTGACGGTCGACGGCGGCAAGCAGATCCTCAGGGACGTCTCCTTCGGTGTACCCGAGAAGTCACTGGTCGCGGTGATCGGCCCGTCCGGCTCCGGCAAGTCCACCCTGCTGAAGGCGCTCACCGGCTACCGGCCCGCCGACCAGGGCGACGTCCTCTACGACAACCGTGACCTCTACAAGCAGTTCGCCGAGCTGCGCCAGCGCATCGGGCTCGTCCCGCAGGACGACATCCTGCACAAGGAACTCACGGTCACCAAGGCGCTGAAGTACGCGGCCAAGCTCCGCTTCCCCGCCGACACCACCGCGGCCGAGCGCCAGGCCCGCATCCACGAGGTCCTCGCCGAGCTGAAGCTCGACATCCACAAGGGCAAGAAGGTCACTTCCCTCTCGGGCGGCCAGCGCAAGCGCGTCTCGGTCGCCCTGGAGCTGCTGACCAAGCCGTCGCTGCTGTTCCTGGACGAGCCGACCTCGGGTCTCGACCCGGGCATGGACCGCGACGTGATGCAGCTGCTGCGCGGCCTCGCCGACGACGGCCGTACGGTCCTCGTCGTCACCCACTCCGTCGCCGAGCTGGCGATCTGCGACAAGCTCCTCGTCATGGCACCCGGCGGCGCGGTGGCGTACTTCGGTCCGCCGGAGGAGGCACTCAACTTCTTCGGCTACGACACCTGGGCCGACGTCTTCTCCGCGTTCGAGAACTACCGCGACTACGACTGGGCCGGCCGCTGGCGCGGCTCCCAGCACTACCAGCTGTACGCGGCCGACATCGACGCCGTCGCCGCGCAGCCCGTCCACATGGCTCCGCCGCAGCAGCTGCGCCCGCCCAAGCCGCAGGGCTGGCTGACCCAGCTGTGGACCCTGATCCGCCGGTACGTCTCGGTCATCGCGTCCGACAAGGTCTTCCTCGCCCTGATGGTCGCGCTCCCCGCGGTCCTGGGTGTCGTCAGCGTGATCATCCCGGCGAAACTCGGCCTGGCCCCGCCCGCCGATCCCCGCAAGTTCAACACCAAGGCAGGGACGATCCTGCTGGTCCTCGCGGTCGGCATGTGCTTCTCCGGCGCGGCGAACTCCGTACGAGAACTGATCAAGGAACGCGTCATCTACGAACGGGAACGGGCCACCGGCCTCTCCAGGTCCGCGTACCTGATGTCCAAGGTCTTCGTCCTCGGGGTGATCACGGCACTCCAAGGCGTCATCATCTGCGCCATCGGCCTCTCCACCCGGCAGCTGCCCGACGAGGGGCTCGTCATGCCGCCGGCAGTCGAGATCTGTGTGTCGATCATGGCGCTCGGGTTCACCTCGATGATGGTCGGCCTGGTCATCTCCTCGCTGGTGAAGACCGCGGAGATGACCATGCCGCTGCTCGTCATGTTCGCGATCGTGCAGGTCGTCTTCACCGGGGTGCTCTTCCAGCTCTTCGGGGCACCCGGCCTGGAACAGTTCGCCTGGCTGATGCCGTCCCGCTGGGCCGTGGCCGCGGCCGGAGCCACGCTCGACCTCTCCCACGTCATGCCGCCGTGGGACCCCGACCACCCCACCGATCTCGACCCGCTCTGGGAGCACACGACGGGCGTGTGGGCCACCGACCTCGCGGTGTTGCTGGCGCTCGGCGTCATCTGCTGCTTCGTGGTCGCGCGGCTGCTGCGCCGCCACGAGCCCGAGGTGATGCGCAAGTAACGGCAGCCCCTGCGGCCGGGCCGTGCCCGGGTACGCGAACGCGCCGGAGGGCGGCACCCCGAGCGGGGTGCCGCCCTCCGGCGGTTTCGGTCGTGCTCAGGCCCAGCGCCCGCGGTCGTGCCGCGAGGAGCCGGTCAGTACGCGCTGTCGACGTTGTCGATCGAGCCGTACTTGTCGGCCGCGTAGTTGGCCGCGGCGGTGATGTTGGCGACCGGGTCGTACTGGCTGTGGACCGTGCCCGCGACGTGGTAGTAGTCGAAGGTCGGCTTGATGATCTGCAGCAGACCGATCGACGGGACGCCGTTCTGGGCGTTGATGTCCCAGTCGTTGATGGCCTGCGGGTTACCGCTGGACTCGCGGATGATGTTGCGGTGCAGCCCCTCGTACGTACCGGGGATGCCCTTCTCCTTCATGATCGCGAGCGACTCCTGGATCCAGCCGTTCAGGTTGTTCGCGTAGACCGGCTTCCGCTCGGCGGAGCGGCTCGCGGTCTCGCCGGACGAGCGCTTCGCGGCGTCGGCCTTCGCGCGGTCCGCGGCCTTGACCTTCGCCTCGGCCGCGGCACGCTCCGCCGCCTTGGCGTCGGTCAGCGCCTTGGCGTCGGCCACGGCCTTCTTCCGGGCGGCCTCGTCCTTCGCCTTGGCGGCGTCGGCGGCCTTCACCAGCTTGGCGGCGGTGGTGTTCTGCTCGATCACGCTGTCCTGCACAGCCTTGGCCCGGGCCGAGTCGGCTCCGGAGGCGAAGACGACCGGGGACGCCGCCAGGGAGGCGTTGGTGCTCTCGGCCTGCGCGTTGCTGGGAACCAGCGAGAACGTCAGGGCGGCGACACCCAGCGCGGAGACGCCGGCGACGGAAAGCTTCTGCGTCTTGTTCAGACGACGGGTTCGGTCAAATATGCGGGACGCGGACATGCAGACGTACCTCTTCGAGTCGTGGGTGCCCCTTGCGGGACACGGAGACGGAGAGTGGCGGTGCGCCTCTCTGTCAGGGGGACGAGAGCAATTCTTAGCGACCGCAAAATGCCATGGCAAAGGTGTGACGTACGAAGCCGGGTAGTGGATCAGAGTCTTATGTCCGTTTCGTGGAGGCCGGTCATGACCGGCTAAATCGCCCCTATTCATCCACTAACGGGCTTCGTACGTGACGTGAGTCCTATGCGTGGGCTCACATGGTCGAACCATGGATCTCACTGCGCGTTGCAGAAGCAACTCATAGTGTCAGGGGCTGTCGCGGACGGTGCGAAGGGCTCCCGGAGCCGGACGGGCAGAGGGCGCGCGCCGTTGCCGGGCCCGGCTTCCGGGCCCTGGGACCTACGCCCGAAGACCCCGGTCAGCGCCGTCCACAGGCCGATACGGGCCCCGCGCGCCGCCGGTACCGTGAGGCGTATGAGCCACCTCCGACCGTCCGGTCTCGCCGCCGTGAGCGCCGCACTGCTCGCGATGAACCGGCAGCTGGACATGCGCGACGTCCTCAAGACGATCGTCGCCTCCGCCCGCGAGCTGCTCGACGCCGAGTACGCGGCCCTGGGTGTGCCCGACGACCACGGGGGCTTCGCCCAGTTCGTCGTCGACGGCGTCAGCGACGAACAGTGGAAGGCGATCGGCCCGCTGCCCCGGCAGCACGGCATCCTCGCCGCGATGCTCCACGAGGCGAAGCCCGAGCGGCTCGGCGACGTCCGCAAGGACCCCCGCTTCGGCGGCTGGCCCGAGGCCCACCCCGACATGTCGGACTTCCTCGGCCTGCCCATCCAGGACGGCGACGAGACCATCGGCGCCCTCTACCTCGCCAACAAGAAGTGCCCCAAACCCGAGGGAAGCTGCGGCTTCACCGCCGAGGACGAGGAACTCCTCTCGATCCTCGCCCAGCACGCCGCCATCGCCCTCACCAACGCACGCCTCTACGAACGCAGCCGCGAGCTCACCATCGCCGAGGAGCGCTCGCGCCTCGCGCACGAGCTGCACGACGCCGTCAGCCAGAAACTCTTCTCCCTGCGTCTGACCGCGCAGGCCGCCGCCGCCCTGGTCGACCGCGATCCCGCCCGCGCCAAGGGCGAGCTCCAGCAGGTCGCCGCCCTCGCCGCCGAGGCCGTGGACGAACTCCGCGCCGCCGTCGTCGAGCTCCGCCCCGCCGCACTCGACGAGGACGGCCTCGTCGCCACCCTGCGTACCCAGGTCCAGGTCCTCGACCGGGCCCAGAGCGCGAGCGTCACCTTCGAGAGCCACGGCGTACGCGCACTGCCCGCCGCCCAGGAGGAGGCGCTGCTCCGGGTCGCCCAGGAGGCCCTGCACAACGCGCTGCGCCACTCCGGCGGCCACCGCGTCACCGTCGCCCTGACCCGGCACGGCCCGGCCACCGTGCTGCGGATCACCGACGACGGCCAGGGGTTCGACCCCACGGCCGTCCGCGAGGCAGGCCGGCACCTCGGCCTCGTCTCGATGAGCCACCGCGCGCACAGCGTCGGCGGCACCCTCAGCGTGCAATCGGCGCCCGGAAAGGGCGCCACGATCGAGATGGAGGTCCCCGGTGGCTGACAAGACCATCCGCGTGCTGCTGGTCGACGACCACCAGGTGGTACGCCGCGGGCTGCGCACCTTCCTGGAGGTGCAGGACGACATAGAGGTCGTCGGAGAGGCCTCCGACGGCGCGGAGGGGGTCGCCCAGGCCGAGGCGCTCCGCCCCGACGTGGTGCTGATGGACATCAAGATGCCCGGCACGGACGGCATCGAGGCGCTGCGCAAGCTCCGCGAGCTGGCCAACCCCGCACGGGTCCTCGTCGTCACCAGTTTCACCGAGCAGCGGACCGTCGTCCCCGCACTGCGCGCCGGAGCCTCCGGATACGTCTACAAGGACGTCGACCCCGACGCCCTGGCCGGCGCCATCCGCTCCGTCCACGCGGGCCACGTCCTGCTCCAGCCCGAGGTGGCCGGGGCGCTGCTCGCCCAGGAGGACACCGGCGGCGGTACGGGCCGCGGCACCACGCTCACCGAGCGCGAGCGCGAGGTGCTCGGCCTCATCGCGGACGGCCGGTCCAACCGTGAGATCGCCCGCGCGCTGGTGCTGTCCGAGAAGACCGTCAAGACCCACGTCTCGAACATCCTGATGAAGCTGGACCTCGCCGACCGCACCCAGGCCGCCCTCTGGGCCGTACGCCACGGAATGGCGGGCTGACCCGGGCGGCCGGCTCCGGTACCGGGCCGGGCCGACCGGGGCGGGGTCCGACGGGTGCCTACCGCCGCCCCCGCTCGCCCTCCTCCACGTACGCGTTGTACGCGGCCACCTGCGCCCTGCGCGCCACCCGCTCCACCGGACGCAGTGCCTCGCCCCGGGCCGCGATCTCCGAGGCGCTCACCGCGCCGCCGTGCCCGTTCTCGTGCGCCAGCGTGATCAGCAGCCCCACCCGCTGGGCCAGCTCCAGCACGCGTACCGCCCGCGGCGGGTACCCCGGCGCCAGCACCTCGCGCCCGCGCTCCGCCCGCGCGCGGTAGGCGTCCACGGCCGCCTCCGCCACCGGCCCCGAGCCCGCCACGTCCAGCCGGGACAGCAGCGCCGTCGCGTCCCGCAGGGCCTCCGCCAGCTCCCTCTCCGCCTCGCCCAGCGACGGCACGTCCGCCGGCGGAGCCTCCCGTACGGGTGTCACCCGCCACACCACCTCGACGTGCAGATCGCCCGGCGGCCCCGCCTCCGTCACCTCCGGCACCAGCCCGTACGCGGCCCCGGAGGCCACCACCGCCTCCCCGGTCTCCAGCGCCCGGGCGTTGAACTCCGGCGGACCGCTCAGCCCCAGCGGGTGCCCGGGGGCCGGCAACGCCACCCGGTAACCCGTCACCCCCAGCCCCCGCAGCCGCCCCAGCGCCAGCGTGAGCCCGACGGGCCCCGCCTCACCGGGCAGACCCTCGACGCGGTGCACCGCGTCCTCTCCGACGATCGCGTCCGCCGCGTCGTCCGGTGACACGAGACCGGCGAGCAGCGCGTTTCCCCAGGCGGCAAGAAGCCCTGAGCGTGGTTCCGAAAGCATGGGAACAGCCTAAGAGCTGCCGTGCGCTCCCCGGCGGGAACGGACCTCGCGGCCGGAGCACTCCCGGGGTGGCGTAAGTTTTGCGTGGGAGCTGTGCCCTCCGGCACGCGACGATCTCGACACTGCATGGGGAGACAACGCGCTCATGAGCGATGTACTGGAGCTGGTGGACGTATCCGTGGTCCGCGACGGACGCGCTCTGGTGGAAGACGTCTCCTGGTCGGTCAAGGAGGGGGAGCGCTGGGTCATCCTCGGCCCGAACGGCGCCGGTAAGACGACGCTGCTCAACATCGCCTCCAGCTACCTCTTCCCCTCCACCGGCACCGCCACGATTCTCGGCGAGCGGCTCGGCGGCGTCGGCACCGACGTGTTCGAGCTCCGTCCGCGCATCGGCATCGCCGGTGTCGCCATGGCCGACAAGCTCCCCAAGCGCCTCACCGTCCTGCAGGCCGTCCTCACCGCCGCGTACGGCATGACGGCGACATGGAACGAGAACTACGAGGAGGTCGACGAACAGCGCGCCCGCGCCTTCCTCGACCGGCTCGGCATGAACGACTACCTCGACCGCAAGTTCGGGACTCTCTCCGAGGGCGAGCGCAAGCGCACCCTGATCGCCCGCGCGATGATGACCGACCCCGAGCTCCTCCTGCTCGACGAGCCTGCCGCCGGACTCGACCTCGGCGGACGCGAGGACCTGGTACGCCGCCTCGGCCGCCTCGCCCGCGACCCGTACGCCCCCTCCATGATCATGGTGACCCACCACGTCGAGGAGATCGCGCCGGGATTCACCCACGTCCTGATGATCCGCCAGGGCAAGGTGCTCGCCGCCGGCCCCATGGAGACCGAGCTCACCTCGCGCAACCTCTCGCGCTGCTTCGGCCTCCCGCTCGTCGTCGAGCACCAGGGCGACCGCTACACCGCGCGTGGACTGCCGCTGTCCTAGGACGGTGTCCCGGGCGGTGCCGGGACGGTGACCGGGCGGCGTCCTGGGCGGCGTCCGGCCGATCAGGGCCGGAAACCACCTGACCGGATCCCGCCCCACAGGGCCCCTGTCCCCGGAGCACATGCGGTCCTACCATGACGACATGGACGCGTGGGTGTGGTGGCTGATCGCGGCGGTGGGGCTGGGCATTCCCCTGGTCCTCACCGCCATGCCCGAGTTCGGGATGTTCGCCGTGGGCGCCGTCGCGGGCGCGATCGTCGCCGCCCTAGGCGGCGGCATCGTCGCGCAGGTGCTGGTCTTCGTCGTCGTCTCCGTCGCACTGGTCTCCGTGGTGCGGGTCGTCGCCGCGCGCCACCGGGGTGACGGCCCCCAATTCTCCTCCGGAATCGACGCGTTGAGGGGGCGACGGGCCGTCGTGCTCGAACGCGTCGACGGCGGGGGCGGCGGACGGGTCAAGCTGGCAGGGGAGATCTGGTCGGCCCGCGCGCTCGACGAGACCCAGAGCTTCGAGCCGGGCCAACAGGTCGACGTCGTCGAGATCGACGGGGCCACCGCCGTCGTCATGTGACCGAACCGGCCACGCGGCAGGGCGAGTTCTGCGACACTCGAAGTCGATCATGTCGACTCGCCCGGTCAGTCACAGTGAGAGCGCGACCCGATCACCAGGATCCGTCGGCTACCGAAGGGCTTGAGGCACACGATGCAACCGGTCATCATCGTCCTGATCATTTTGGTGGTGCTCGTCTTCATCGCCCTGATCAAGACGGTCCAGATCATCCCGCAGGCCAGCGCCGCCATCGTCGAGCGATTCGGGCGCTACACCCGCACGCTCAACGCGGGGCTGAACATCGTCGTCCCGTTCATAGACTCCATCCGCAACCGCATCGACCTCCGCGAGCAGGTCGTGCCCTTCCCGCCGCAGCCGGTGATCACCCAGGACAACCTGGTCGTCAACATCGACACGGTCATCTACTACCAGGTGACGGACGCCCGCGCCGCGACGTACGAAGTCGCCAGCTACATCCAGGCGATCGAGCAGCTCACCGTCACCACCCTGCGCAACATCATCGGTGGCATGGACCTGGAACGGACCCTGACCTCCCGCGAGGAGATCAACGCGGCGCTGCGCGGAGTACTCGACGAGGCCACCGGCAAGTGGGGCATCCGCGTCAACCGCGTCGAGCTCAAGGCCATCGAACCGCCCACCTCCATCCAGGACTCGATGGAGAAGCAGATGCGCGCCGACCGTGACAAACGCGCCGCGATCCTCACCGCCGAAGGCATCCGGCAGTCCCAGATCCTCACCGCCGAGGGCGAGAAGCAGTCCTCGATCCTGCGCGCCGAAGGTGACGCCAAGGCCGCCGCACTGCGCGCCGAGGGCGAGGCCCAGGCCATCCGGACGGTCTTCGAGTCCATCCACGCGGGGGACCCCGACCAGAAGCTCCTCTCGTACCAGTACCTCCAGATGCTCCCGAAGATCGCCGAAGGCGACGCCAACAAGCTCTGGATCGTCCCCAGCGAGATCGGCGACGCCCTCAAGGGCCTCAGCGGCGCCTTCGGCAACCTCGGCGGCGGAGTCCCGGGCTTCGACACCGGCGGTCCCCGCCACAGCAAGGAGCGCCGCGAGGAGCCCCCGGTCGACTGAGGCCGCCCCTCCGCACGTACGCGCACCCGGCCCGGAGCGCGGCCGGACGGTGGAACTCCCCTTCACGGGGCCCCCGTCCGACCCGCTCCGGGCTTCGTGCATGATCGGTGCGGCACCCCGACCTTCATGGCGGGGATGCGTCACCGATCACCGAAGGAGTGGCCTTGTCCCTCTGGGAAATGCTCGCCGTCCTCGCCGCCGGCACCGCCGCGGGAACGATCAACACCATCGTCGGATCAGGCACGTTGATCACCTTCCCGGTGCTGCTCGCCGTCGGCCTGCCACCGGTCACCGCCACCGTCTCCAACGCCCTCGGGCTCGTCCCCGGCTCCGTCAGCGGGGCGATCGGATACCGCGAGGAACTCAAGGGCCAACGTTCACGCGTCATCAGACTGGGCATCAGCTGCCTGATCGGCGGGCTCGCCGGTGCCACCCTCCTGCTGGCCCTGCCCTCCACCGCCTTCGAGACGATCGTCCCGGTCCTCGTCACCCTCGCCCTCGTGCTGATCGTGCTCCAGCCACGCATCACCAGGGCCGTACAAGGCCGCCGTGAACGCCACGGAACCCCGGCCCGCCCCGAGGGCGGCCCGCTGCTCGCCGTCGGCCTCCTCCTCGCCAGCATCTACGGCGGCTACTTCACCGCGGCCCAGGGGATCATCTACCTCTCCCTGATGACCATGCTGATCGACGACACCATCCAGCGCCTCAACGCCGTCAAGAACGTCCTGGCCGCCATCGTCAACAGCGTCGCCGCACTCTTCTTCCTCTTCGCCGCCGACTTCGACTGGACCGCGGTGCTCCTCATCGCCGTCGGCTCCACCATCGGCGGCCAGATCGGCGCACGGGTGGGCCGCCGCCTCAGCCCCACCGTGCTGCGCGGCCTCATCGTGGCGGTGGGAATCTGCGCCCTCGTCCAGCTGCTGCTCCGCTGACACGCGGAAGCCCGCCTCCCCCATGGAGACGGGCTTCCACGTACGCCATCGGGCGTACGCCGATCGGACTCGGCCGGCGAACTCAGGTCTCCCGCGGCGGACGTGCGCCACCCGGCAGGGAGGTGTGCCTCCCGCGACGGGTCAGGCGGCGGTACGGTCCAGCCAGGCCGGCAGCGACGAACGGTCCGCCGACGCCATCGCCAGCAGCATCGCCTCGGCCGGCGAGGGGACGAACGGCTGCCGCAGCAACGGCATCTCCGCCTGCTCCGGCGTCCGGGCCGCCTTGCGGTGGTTGTCCTCCGCGCAGGAGGCCACGGTGTTCAGCCAGGTGTCCTGACCGCCCTGGGCACGCGGCACGACATGGTCCACGGTGGACGCCCGCCCTCCGCAGTACGCGCAACGGTGCTGGTCACGTATGAGGACCCCCCGTCTCGACCACGGCGCCTGTCTTCGGAAGGGCACGCGTACGTACCTGCAGAGCCTGATCACACGGGGCACCGGGATGTCGACGGCGGCACCACGCATCCGGAGGCCGGGATCCGCCTGCTCGACGACCGCCTTGTCCGTCAGGACGAGGACCACCGCACGATTGAGGGTCACCGTCGACAGCGGTTCGAAGCTCGCGTTGAGGACCAGCGTGTCACGCATCCTGCCCACCTCCCTTGTGCCGCCCGCCCCCCGGCGGGCCCGGACCAACTCTGGCTGGGCGGGCCGTGTGGGACAACGCAATAAAAAGTGCCCTGCCCAGATCTCTCCAAGACCGGGGCAGGGCAAACGGGAGAAGAACGCTCAGCTTTCGGGAGACGCGTACTCACCGATCAGCTGCGCGCGGCCCAGCGTGTGGAAACGCAGATTGAATCCGACCACGGCCGGAGAGGAATCGGCGTCCGCGCCGAGCTTCTCCGTGTCGACGGCGTACACGGTGAAGACATAGCGGTGGTTCTCGCCGGCCGGCGGAGCCGCTCCGCCGAAGTCCTTCGTCCCGTAGTCGTTGCGTGCCTGTACGGCCCCTTCGGGCAGTCCGGCGAAAGCACCGGTGCCCGCGCCGGCCGGCAGCTCGGTGACCGAGGCCGGGATGTCGAACAGCGACCAGTGCCAGAAACCGCTGCCGGTGGGCGCGTCCGGGTCGAAGCAGGTCACGGCGAAGCTCTTCGTGCCGGCCGGGAATCCCTCCCAGCGCAGCTGCGGGGAGGTATTGCCCTCCGCGTACACCTGCGCGTCCGCCAGCACGGCACCCGGCGCGACGTCGTCACTCGTGACGGTGAACGCGGGCACCTCGGGGTGGAAGTCGTGGGGGAGCGGGGCCCTTTTCGCCTCGGTCACATCAGCACCTTTCTTCTGGACCGGTCCCGGTGGGCACTCCACCGGGACCGGGACGTCTCCCACGGATCATGCCGGACACCCGTCGGAGCTCGGGCACGACCCGGCGGACGTCCGCCGCGGGAGAGGCATCGAGCGCTGGTCCGGCCATGACCGGCCGGACGCCGCTCACAGCCAGTTGCGCTGACCGCCCACCTGGGCGAGCCACTGGTTGAGGTACGCGGCCCAGTCCGTCTGGTGGAAGTCGTCGAAACCGACCCGGAAGGCGCGGTACGAGTCGCTGCCCTCGCTGAACAGCCCTGCCTTCTTGTCCATCTCCAGGATCACGTCCATCTCGCGGTCGTCGGCGACGAAGGACAGCTCGACCTGGTTCAGGCCGCGGTACTGCTGCGGCGGCACGAACTCGATCTCCTGATAGAACGGCAGCTGCTGGCGCGTCCCCCGGATGTGACCGCGCTCCATGTCCGCGCTGCGGAAGCGGAAGCCGAGCTGTCCGAACGCGTCCAGGATCGCCTGCTGGGCCGGGAGCGGGTGGACGTTGATCGGGTCCAGGTCACCGGAGTCCAGCGCGCGGGCGATGTCCAGCTCGGTGGTCACGCCGATGTTCATGCCGTGCAGGTTCTGCCCGGCGAACGTGGTGATCGGCGTCTCCCACGGGATCTCCAGCCCGAACGGCACCACGTGGACGGCTCCGGCCTGCACCTCGAACGCGCCGCCGAGCTTCAACTTGGTGAACTCGATGTCCTGCTTGAACTCCTGGTCGTTGCCCTCCACCTCGACCCGCGCCTGCAGGCCGACCGAGAGCCCCTGGATCTGCTGGCTGACGGAACCGCCCTGGACGCGCACCTCGCCCTGGACGACGCCACCGGGGACGACGTTGAGCTCGATGAGCTCCGTCTCCACCGACGCGCCGCCGGCGCCCATGCTCGCGAGCATCCGCTTGAAGCCCATGGTTTCTCCTTATAGGTGTCTGACCCCTACATACGCGCCCTGACGGTAGCCGGTTCCCCCCATGGTTCCGCCAGTACCCTCGGTCGCCATGGACGCCGCCCCGGACCGTACGCCGCTGACGCGGGATTTCTTCGACCGCGACGTCCTGGACGTCGCCCCGGACCTGCTCGGCCGCACCCTCGTGCGCCGTACGGCCGACGGGCCCATCGAGCTACGCCTGACCGAGGTGGAGGCGTACGCGGGCGAGATCGACCCCGGTTCGCACGCCTTCCGCGGCAGAACGGCCCGCAACGGCGTGATGTACGGCCCGCCGGGCCACGCGTACGTCTACTTCACGTACGGGATGTGGCACTGCTTGAACCTGGTGTGCGGTCCGGAGGGGTGGGCGAGTGGGGTGCTGCTGCGGGGCGGTGAGATCCGTGTCGGCGCCGATCTGGCCCGTCCCCGTCGACTTTCGGCCCGGAACGACCGAGAACTGGCCAAAGGGCCGGCTCGTCTGGCGACTGCCCTCTCCATCGACCGGGTGCTCGACGGAAGCGACGTCGTCGGCGGCCCGCCGGAGCCGATGTCCGTCCTGTACGGAACCCCGCCACCTCGTGACCAGGTGCGGAGCGGTCCGCGTACCGGAGTGGGAGGCGACGGCGCCCATCAGCCCTGGCGCTTCTGGATCGACGGCGACCCGACCGTGAGCCCCTACCGCGCCCATGCCCCGCGGCGTCGCCGGACTTGACGCGGCCTCGGGCGACCCCTAATGTGGTCCGAGCCGCTTTACACGGGTGCAGTTGTCGGACCGGTCCTCCGGGCCATGCCGACCGACCCCGAGGCGGCCAACCACTACCTTCGATCCACCCTGGCGGGTGCGAATTCGGCGTGTCCGAATTTCGCTTCGAACGCTCGATTATGAGTCGTCAAGGAAATGGACTACGGTGGTGGAACGCCGAAAGGAAGCCAATAAGGCAACCGTGAGGCAAAGGCCCCCGACAGGCCGCCGGAATCAAACTCGGACCGGAAACGGAACGAAAAGAGTCTGGTAGAGTCGGACTCGCCGGAAAGGGAAACGCGAAAGCGAAGAACTGGAAAGCGAAAATCGTTTGACCCGCTTCGACCGGGAATCGGACACGAAAGAGTCTGATAGAGTCGGAAACGCAAGAACGAAGGGAAGCGCCCGGAGGGCCCCGGTGAAACGGGACCGAAGGAAGCGTCCGTTCCTTGAGAACTCAACAGCGTGCCAAAAGTCAACGCCAGATATGTTGATACCCCGGCCTGCTTCGGCAGGTTGGTGGTTCCTTTGAAAAGTCCTACCGGCCTTAGCGGTCCGGTGGGCAACAACAGCGAGGACGCTGTGAACGACCGGTCATATTCCGACCTGGTCGTTCCGCTCTCGTGTTGTGATCCCGATTACGGGAAAACATTCACGGAGAGTTTGATCCTGGCTCAGGACGAACGCTGGCGGCGTGCTTAACACATGCAAGTCGAACGATGAAGCCTTTCGGGGTGGATTAGTGGCGAACGGGTGAGTAACACGTGGGCAATCTGCCCTTCACTCTGGGACAAGCCCTGGAAACGGGGTCTAATACCGGATAACACTCTGTCCCGCATGGGACGGGGTTAAAAGCTCCGGCGGTGAAGGATGAGCCCGCGGCCTATCAGCTTGTTGGTGGGGTAATGGCCTACCAAGGCGACGACGGGTAGCCGGCCTGAGAGGGCGACCGGCCACACTGGGACTGAGACACGGCCCAGACTCCTACGGGAGGCAGCAGTGGGGAATATTGCACAATGGGCGAAAGCCTGATGCAGCGACGCCGCGTGAGGGATGACGGCCTTCGGGTTGTAAACCTCTTTCAGCAGGGAAGAAGCGAAAGTGACGGTACCTGCAGAAGAAGCGCCGGCTAACTACGTGCCAGCAGCCGCGGTAATACGTAGGGCGCAAGCGTTGTCCGGAATTATTGGGCGTAAAGAGCTCGTAGGCGGCTTGTCACGTCGGATGTGAAAGCCCGGGGCTTAACCCCGGGTCTGCATTCGATACGGGCTAGCTAGAGTGTGGTAGGGGAGATCGGAATTCCTGGTGTAGCGGTGAAATGCGCAGATATCAGGAGGAACACCGGTGGCGAAGGCGGATCTCTGGGCCATTACTGACGCTGAGGAGCGAAAGCGTGGGGAGCGAACAGGATTAGATACCCTGGTAGTCCACGCCGTAAACGTTGGGAACTAGGTGTTGGCGACATTCCACGTCGTCGGTGCCGCAGCTAACGCATTAAGTTCCCCGCCTGGGGAGTACGGCCGCAAGGCTAAAACTCAAAGGAATTGACGGGGGCCCGCACAAGCAGCGGAGCATGTGGCTTAATTCGACGCAACGCGAAGAACCTTACCAAGGCTTGACATATACCGGAAAGCGCCAGAGATGGTGCCCCCCTTGTGGTCGGTATACAGGTGGTGCATGGCTGTCGTCAGCTCGTGTCGTGAGATGTTGGGTTAAGTCCCGCAACGAGCGCAACCCTTGTTCTGTGTTGCCAGCATGCCCTTCGGGGTGATGGGGACTCACAGGAGACTGCCGGGGTCAACTCGGAGGAAGGTGGGGACGACGTCAAGTCATCATGCCCCTTATGTCTTGGGCTGCACACGTGCTACAATGGCCGGTACAATGAGCTGCGATGCCGCGAGGCGGAGCGAATCTCAAAAAGCCGGTCTCAGTTCGGATTGGGGTCTGCAACTCGACCCCATGAAGTCGGAGTTGCTAGTAATCGCAGATCAGCATTGCTGCGGTGAATACGTTCCCGGGCCTTGTACACACCGCCCGTCACGTCACGAAAGTCGGTAACACCCGAAGCCGGTGGCCCAACCCCTTGTGGGAGGGAGCTGTCGAAGGTGGGACTGGCGATTGGGACGAAGTCGTAACAAGGTAGCCGTACCGGAAGGTGCGGCTGGATCACCTCCTTTCTAAGGAGCATCTAGGCTCTGTAATGGGGTCGAGGGCCACTTCGTCGGCAAATGTTCGACGGTGGTTTGCTCATGGGTGGAACGTTGACTATTCAGCATCTGGGGTTTCTCCGGATCGCAAGTACTGCTCTTCGGGGCGTGGAAAACGATCGGGTCGAATTCCGAATGCTGGGCACGCTGTTGGGTGTCTGAAGGTATGGCCGTAAGGCTGCCTTCGACGCCGGCCCCAGTGCACTCGACCTACTCGGTCGGGGTGATGGGTGGCTGGTCGTTGCTTGAGAACTGCACAGTGGACGCGAGCATCTGTGGCCAAGTTTTTAAGGGCGCACGGTGGATGCCTTGGCACCAGGAACCGATGAAGGACGTGGGAGGCCACGATAGTCCCCGGGGAGCTGTCAACCTAGCTTTGATCCGGGGGTTTCCGAATGGGGAAACCCGGCAGTCGTCATGGGCTGTCACCCGCTGCTGAACACATAGGCAGTGTGGAGGGAACGAGGGGAAGTGAAACATCTCAGTACCCTCAGGAAGAGAAAACAACCGTGATTCCGGGAGTAGTGGCGAGCGAAACTGGATCAGGCCAAACCGTATGTGTGTGATACCCGGCAGGGGTTGCGCATGCGGGGTTGTGGGATCTCTCTTTCACAGTCTGCCGGCTGTGAGACGAGTCAGAAACCGTTGATGTAGGCGAAGGACATGCGAAAGGTCCGGCGTAGAGGGTAAGACCCCCGTAGCTGAAACATCAACGGCTCGTTTGAGAGACACCCAAGTAGCACGGGGCCCGAGAAATCCCGTGTGAATCTGGCGGGACCACCCGCTAAGCCTAAATATTCCCTGGTGACCGATAGCGGATAGTACCGTGAGGGAATGGTGAAAAGTACCGCGGGAGCGGAGTGAAATAGTACCTGAAACCGTGTGCCTACAAGCCGTGGGAGCGTCGCGCATCAAGCTTGCTTGGTGCGTCGTGACTGCGTGCCTTTTGAAGAATGAGCCTGCGAGTTAGCGGTGTGTAGCGAGGTTAACCCGTGTGGGGAAGCCGTAGCGAAAGCGAGTCCGAATAGGGCGATTGAGTTGCACGCTCTAGACCCGAAGCGGAGTGATCTAGCCATGGGCAGGTTGAAGCGGAGGTAAGACTTCGTGGAGGACCGAACCCACCAGGGTTGAAAACCTGGGGGATGACCTGTGGTTAGGGGTGAAAGGCCAATCAAACTCCGTGATAGCTGGTTCTCCCCGAAATGCATTTAGGTGCAGCGTCGTGTGTTTCTTGCCGGAGGTAGAGCACTGGATAGGCGATGGGCCCCAACGGGTTACTGACCTTAGCCAAACTCCGAATGCCGGTAAGTGAGAGCGCGGCAGTGAGACTGTGGGGGATAAGCTCCATGGTCGAGAGGGAAACAGCCCAGAGCATCGACTAAGGCCCCTAAGCGTACGCTAAGTGGGAAAGGATGTGGAGTCGCAGAGACAACCAGGAGGTTGGCTTAGAAGCAGCCACCCTTGAAAGAGTGCGTAATAGCTCACTGGTCAAGTGATTCCGCGCCGACAATGTAGCGGGGCTCAAGCGTACCGCCGAAGTCGTGTCATTCCAGCACATACCCCCAACGGGGGCTGGGATGGGTAGGGGAGCGTCGTGTGCCGGGTGAAGCAGCCGCGGAAGCGAGTTGTGGACGGTTCACGAGTGAGAATGCAGGCATGAGTAGCGATACACACGTGAGAAACGTGTGCGCCGATTGACTAAGGGTTCCTGGGTCAAGCTGATCTGCCCAGGGTAAGTCGGGACCTAAGGCGAGGCCGACAGGCGTAGTCGATGGACAACCGGTTGATATTCCGGTACCCGCTTTGAAACGCCCAGTACTGAATCAGGCGATGCTAAGTCCGTGAAGGCCGGCCCGATCTCTTCGGAGTTGAGGGTAGTGGTGGAGCCGATGAACCAGACTTGTAGTAGGTAAGCGATGGGGTGACGCAGGAAGGTAGTCCAGCCCGGGCGGTGGTTGTCCCGGGGTAAGGGTGTAGGCCGTGTGGTAGGCAAATCCGTCACACATTAAGGCTGAGACCTGATGCCGAGCCGATTGTGGCGAAGTGGATGATCCTATGCTGTCGAGAAAAGCCTCTAGCGAGTTTCATGGCGGCCCGTACCCTAAACCGACTCAGGTAGTCAGGTAGAGAATACCGAGGCGTTCGGGTGAACTATGGTTAAGGAACTCGGCAAAATGCCCCCGTAACTTCGGGAGAAGGGGGGCCATCACTGGTGATTGGATTTACTCCATGAGCTGGGGGTGGCCGCAGAGACCAGCGAGAAGCGACTGTTTACTAAAAACACAGGTCCGTGCGAAGCCGTAAGGCGATGTATACGGACTGACGCCTGCCCGGTGCTGGAACGTTAAGGGGACCGGTTAGCTGACTTTCGGGTCGGCGAAGCTGAGAACTTAAGCGCCAGTAAACGGCGGTGGTAACTATAACCATCCTAAGGTAGCGAAATTCCTTGTCGGGTAAGTTCCGACCTGCACGAATGGCGTAACGACTTCTCGACTGTCTCAACCATAGGCCCGGTGAAATTGCATTACGAGTAAAGATGCTCGTTTCGCGCAGCAGGACGGAAAGACCCCGGGACCTTTACTACAGTTTGATATTGGTGTTCGGTTCGGCTTGTGTAGGATAGGTGGGAGACTTTGAAGCGGCCACGCCAGTGGTTGTGGAGTCGCCGTTGAAATACCACTCTGGTCGTGCTGGATGTCTAACCTCGGTCCGTGATCCGGATCAGGGACAGTGTCTGATGGGTAGTTTAACTGGGGCGGTTGCCTCCTAAAGAGTAACGGAGGCGCCCAAAGGTTCCCTCAGCCTGGTTGGCAATCAGGTGTTGAGTGTAAGTGCACAAGGGAGCTTGACTGTGAGACCGACGGGTCGAGCAGGGACGAAAGTCGGGACTAGTGATCCGGCAGTGGCTTGTGGAAGCGCTGTCGCTCAACGGATAAAAGGTACCCCGGGGATAACAGGCTGATCTTCCCCAAGAGTCCATATCGACGGGATGGTTTGGCACCTCGATGTCGGCTCGTCGCATCCTGGGGCTGGAGTCGGTCCCAAGGGTTGGGCTGTTCGCCCATTAAAGCGGTACGCGAGCTGGGTTTAGAACGTCGTGAGACAGTTCGGTCCCTATCCGCTGTGCGCGTAGGAATATTGAGAAGGGCTGTCCCTAGTACGAGAGGACCGGGACGGACGAACCTCTGGTGTGCCAGTTGTCCTGCCAAGGGCATGGCTGGTTGGCTACGTTCGGAAAGGATAACCGCTGAAAGCATCTAAGCGGGAAGCCTGCTTCAAGATGAGTATTCCCACCCCCTTTGAGGGGTTAAGGCTCCCAGTAGACGACTGGGTTGATAGGCCAGATGTGGAAGCCCGGTAACGGGTGGAGCTGACTGGTACTAATAGGCCGAGGGCTTGTCCTCAGTTGCTCGCGTCCACTGTGTTGTTCCCGGGTTGCGAACAGTCGCTTCCGGTTGAACAGTTTCACTACTTAATTGAAAAGTGTGCTTGTTCGCTAGAACCCGATAGGGTTTCGGTGGTCATTGCGTTAGGGAAACGCCCGGTTACATTCCGAACCCGGAAGCTAAGCCTTTCAGCGCCGATGGTACTGCAGGGGGGACCCTGTGGGAGAGTAGGACGCCGCCGAACAATCTTTCAAGGACCCTTGGTCCCAGCGTTCACGCTGGGACCAAGGGTCCTTTTGTTTTCCCGAAGCGCGTCGTTAGGTCGGCTGCGCGAGAATGTTTGCAGTACCCAAAGACAGGAGTCGTACCCATGTCCACCAACTCTCCCGACGATCGTCCGGATCGCGAGCCGCGTCGCCGGGACGGTGGCGACAGGGCCGGCTTCCGCGGCGGTCGTGACGACCGCTCCGCCGCCCCGCGCCGTGACAATGACCGTGGCGGTTTCCGTCGTGACGACAACCGTGGTGGTTCCGGTTCCGGTTCGGGTGGCGGTTTCCGCCGTGATGACCGTGGTGGTTCCGGCACCGGCGGTGGCTTCCGCCGTGACGACAACCGTGGTGGTTCGGGCTCCGGTTCGGGTGGCGGTTTCCGTCGCGACGACCGTGGCGGCTCCGGCTCCGGCGGTGGCTTCCGTCGCGACGACAACCGTGGTGGTTCGGGCTCCGGTTCGGGTGGCGGCTTCCGTCGCGACGACCGTGGCGGCTCCGGCTCCGGCGGCGGCTTCCGCCGTGACGACAACCGTGGTGGTTCGGGCTCCGGTTCGGGTGGCGGTTTCCGTCGCGACGACCGTGGTGGCTCCGGCTCCGGCGGTGGCTTCCGCCGTGACGACCGTGCCCCTCGCCGTGACGACGACCGTGGTGGTTTCCGTCGTGATGACAACCGTGGTGGTTCGGGTGGCGGCTTCCGTCGCGACGACCGTGGTGGCTCCGGCACCGGCGGTGGATTCCGCCGTGACGACAACCGTGGTGGCTCCAGCACCGGTGGTGGATTCCGCCGTGATGACAACCGTGGTGGCTCCGGCTCCGGCGGTGGATTCCGCCGTGATGACGACCGTGGTGGCTCCGGCTCCGGTGGCGGCTTCCGTCGCGACGACCGTGGTGGCTCCGGCTCCGGTGGCGGCTTCCGTCGCGACGACCGTGGTGGCTCCGGCTCCGGCGGTGGCTTCCGCCGCGATGACCGTGCCCCCCGCCGTGACGACGACCGTGGTGGGCGTCCCGGTGGTTTCGAGCGCCGTGACGACCGTCCCTCCGGTGGCGGCTTCCGTCGTGACGACCGTGCCCCTCGCCGCGATGACGACCGTGGTGGGCGTCCCGGCGGTTTCGAGCGCCGTGACGACCGTCCCTCCGGCGGTGGCTTCCGTCGTGACGACCGTGCCCCCCGTCGTGACGACGACCGTGGTGGCTTCCGTGGTCAGCGCGATGACCGCGGTCCTCGCCGCGATGACGACCGTGGTGGGCGTCCCGGTGGTTTCGAGCGTCGTGACGACCGTCCGCGCGGCCCGCGTCGCGACGACGACCGTCCCTCCGGTGGCGGTTTCCGTCGTGACGACCGTGCCCCCCGTCGTGACGACGACCGTGGTGGCTTCCGTGGTCAGCGCGATGACCGCGGTCCTCGCCGCGATGACGACCGTGGTGGGCGTCCGGGCGGTTTCGAGCGTCGTGACGACCGTCCGCGCGGCCCGCGCCGTGACGACGACCGTCCCTCCGGTGGCGGCTTCCGCCGCGACGACCGTGGCGGCTCCGGTTCGGGTGGTGGCGGCTTCCGCCGTGACGACCGTGGACCGCGCCGTGACGACGACCGCGGGGGCTTCCGCGGCCAGCGCGACGACCGCGGCGGCTACCGGGGACGGGACGACCGTGGCGGCTACCAGCGCGACGACCGTGACCGCGACCGCGAGCCCATCAAGCGGCTGCCCATCCCCGACGACGTCACGGGCTTCGAGATCGACAAGGAGGTTCGTCAGGAGCTGATGAGCCTGCCGAAGACCCTTGCCGAGGACGTCGCACGCAACCTCGTCATGGTCGCCCGTCTCATCGACGAGGATCCCGAGGAGGCGTACGGCTACTCCCGCGTCGCCCTCCGGCTCGCCTCGCGCGTCGCCGCCGTCCGTGAGGCGGCCGGTTTCGCCGCGTACGCCACGCAGAAGTACGGGGAGGCGCTGGCCGAGTTCCGGGCCGCCAAGCGGATGACCGGTTCTGTCGAGCTGTGGCCCGTCATGGCGGACTGCGAGCGCGGCCTCGGCCGCCCCGAGCGCGCCATGGCGATGGCCGGCGAGCCCGAGGTGCAGAAGCTGGACAAGGCCGGTCAGGTCGAGATGCGCCTGGTGGCCGCGGGGGCGCGCCGTGACATGGGGCAGCTCGACGCCGCCATCGTCACTCTCCAGAGCCCCGAGCTGGCCTCCAACGCGATTCACCCGTGGACCCCGCGCCTGCGTTACGCGTACGCCGACGCGCTCCTGGAGGCGGGCCGTGAGGACGAGGCCCGCGAGTGGTTCGGCAAGGCCCTGGAGTCCGACAAGGACGGCGCGACCGACGCCTCCGACCGGCTCGCCGAGCTGGACGGGGTCGAGTTCGTGGACGCCCTGGACGACGAGGACGAGACCGGTGCCGCCGGTACCGCTCCCGTCGGGGAGCAGACGGCCTCCTCGGTCGAGGACCGGGCGGCGGACGTCGCTGACGACGACATCGCCGACGCCATCGACGGTGACGACGAGGGCAACGACCGCGACGACCGTGACGATGCCGACGTGGACGACACCGACGAGCTGAACGCGTGGGCCGACCGCGCCGACGCGGCCGCCGAGAAGGCCCCTGCGGCAGAGCAGGACGCCGAGCAGGACGCGACGCTGAGCACCGACCAGCCCGACGCCGACGGACCGGCCAAGGCCTGAACGGTACGAGCCGAGTGAGCGATAGAACGTAGAAGAAGGGCGGCACTCCTCCGGGAGTGCCGCCCTTCTTCGTTTCCGCAGGCTGTTTCTGCCGAAGGCCCCGGCCCGCTCAGTCCGCGTCGAGCCTCCGCATCACCAGGCCCGTCGCCGGCTTCGGGCCGAAGGACGTGGACTTGCGCGGCATGGTGACGCCCTGCCGGGCGAGGTCGCGGACGACGGCCTCGCGTACCGGGTGCATCAGGACGGCCGTCCCGCCGGACCGTTCGGCCTGCTCGACCGCGGCCATCGGGTGGTGGAGGTACGCGATGTCCTCGGCTCCGTCCGGGACGTGCCACACCCGGTCGAGCAGCGTCTCGTGCAGCACCGTCGCGTCCAGGGTGCGCCAGGCCTCCGGCCGGCCCGCCGGGACCGTGCGGGCGAGCAGGGCGGGGTCCGCCCGGTCCACGAGACGGTACGTACCGTCGCCCGCCAGCAGAAAGGCGTTGCTGCCCTCCTCGGAGGCGGCGGCGAGCGCGCCCAGGGCGCGGGGCAGCGGGCCCGCCACCTCGCGCACCCGGAACCGGCCCCGGAGCGCGGCCAGGGCGTCGGCGGGGGCGAGCCGGCGGAGCACCCGGTGGATCGCGCGTACCTGGAGCGGGTACCGGGCGGTGTCGACCAGGTAGACCAGGCCGAGGTCCCACGGCCCCGGACCGCTCCGTTCCCGCTGGAGCCGCAGATAGGTGGCCCACCGGTGGTGGCCGTCCGCGATGAGGGCCTGGCGGGGGAGGAGACCGGCCGCCGCCTCGGCCTGCTCCGCCGGGTCGGTCACGGCCCACAGCCGGTGCCGCAGACCGTTCTCCGTGGTGGTCGTGAGCAGAGCGGGCCGCCGGGCCGCCCGCTCGACGACCGCCGCCGCACCGGAGACCGTGCCGTCGCCCACGTAGGTGAGGAGCAGCGGTTCGAGGTGGGCGCCGGTGGCGCGCGTCAGGGCCGCGCGGTCCGCCACCACGTCGTCCATCACCTCTTCGTGCGGGAGGACGACCCGGTCGGCGGCGGGGGAGAGTTCCAGGGCGCCGATCAGGCCGCGCTGGAGGAGGCCGTTGCCGCGCTGCTCGTAGACGTAGAGCGCGGGTTCGGGGTCGGTGGCCAGTACGCCCTGGGCGAGCCACTCGTCGAGGGTCCGGGCGGCTTGCCGGTTACGGGCGGCCGGTGAGCCGTCCTGGGGCAGGATCAGCCGCACGATGTTGTGCGGGTCCGCGGACTCGAGGTGGTGGAGGCCGTCCGGCCGTACCACCACGTCGTACGGCGGTGAGGTCACCGCCGCCAGGCTGCCCACCCGCTCGGGGACGTAACGCAGTCCGCGGAACGGGAACAGACGCAGCCCCTTCGCGGCGTCCCCCGATGTGTCCATCCCCGCATCGTAGGTGTGGTGGGGCGATGCGGGATGATCGGGGCAGAGGCATCGAACGAGGAGCGAACACAATGAGTCAGCAGGACAGGTCCCGGCCGCTCGGCAGCGTCACGGCGCTGAGTGCGGCGTACGACACCGCTCTGCTCGACCTCGACGGGGTCGTGTACGCGGGCGGCCAGGCCATCATCCACGCCGTCGAGTCGCTCACCACCGCGCGGGACGGCGGGATGCACCTCGCCTACGTCACCAACAACGCGCTGCGGACCCCGGCCGCGGTGGCGGCCCACCTGACCGAGCTGGGGGTGCCCGCCGAGCCGTCGGACGTGATCACCTCCGCGCAGGCGGTCGCCCGGCTGGTCGCGGACCAGCTCCCGGCCGGCGCCCGGGTCCTCGCCATCGGCGGCGAGGGGCTGCGGGTCGCCCTGGAGGAGCGCGGGCTCGTCCCGGTCGACTCGGCGGACGACGACCCGGTGGCGGTGGCGCAGGGGTACGGCGGCCCGGACTTCCCCTGGTCGCGTTTTGCCGAGGCCGCCTACGCGATCAACCGGGGCCTGCCCTGGTTCGCCTCCAACACCGACCTGACCATCCCGAGCGCACGGGGCATCGCCCCCGGCAACGGCGCGGCGGTCCAGGTCGTCCGGATCGCGACCGGCGCCGAACCGCAGGTCGCGGGCAAGCCGCTGCCCCCGATGCACCGGGAGACCGTCCTGCGTACCGGGGCCGAGCGTCCGCTGGTCGTCGGCGACCGGCTGGACACGGACATCGAGGGCGCGTTCAACGGCCGAGTGGACTCGCTGCTGGTGCTGACCGGGGTGACCGATGCCGCCCAGCTGGTCGCGGCGGTGCCGGAGCACCGCCCGACGTACGTCGACCGGGACCTGCGCGGGCTGCTCACCGGGCAGCCCGAGGTGACCGTGGAGGACGGTACGGCCCGCTGCGGCGGGTGGACCGCGTCCGTGCGCGGGCAGGAACTGGTCCTGGAGGGCGAGGGGGACGCCCTCGACGCGATCGACGGGCTGCGGGCGCTCTGCGGCGCCGCGTGGACCGACGGGGGCACGGAGGCGTGCGTCCTCGACGCGGGGAAGGCCGTCGCCCGCCTGGGGCTCTGACGACACGCCCCGGCGGTGCGGCCCCGGCGGTGCCGGGGCCGCCGGCGGGTCATCGTGCCGGGGCAGCCCTCAGAGCAGCGATCTGAGCTTGAGCAGGTCCCGGAACCCCGCCTCCAGGCGGATCCGGCCCGCGGCCCACGCCTTGGCGAAGTTGAGGTCGCCGTCGACCAGCGCGACCAGGTCGTCGCCGGTCATCGCCAGCCTGATCTCGGCCTTCCCGGGGGGCGGGCCCTCGACCGTGTCGAGTACCCGGATGCGGCCGTCCGTGAGCCGGCCGGTGAACGTCACATCGAGATCCTTGATGTGACAGCTCAGCGAGCGGTCCAGGGAGGCGGCGCTGCGGACGTCGCCGTCCGCACCCGCGAGATTGTCGGAAAGTCTGTCCAGTGCGCTGCGGCACTCTGCCATGGTCGCCATCGTGATCGACGGTACCGCAGCCCACCGAGGTAGCGTTCCGGCATGAACGACTGGACGGCGGGGCCCGGCACGGCCTCCGCGCAGGCACCCCCGGCGGCATCCGGCGAACCGGCCGCCACCACCCGTACCGCCCCTGGCGAGGAGGCGGCCCGTCCCGCCGCCTCGCCCTCCCACGAGCCCGCCGCACCCACCCCCCTCGGCGTCGTCCGCGCCCCCACCGGGAACCCGGCCGTGGACGCCGCTCTGGAGCGGCTGGCCGACGTGGACCACCTCGCGGCGGACGGACACACCGAGGTGTACGAGGATGTACACCGTGGGCTGCGCGACACGTTGACCGCGCTGGACGCCAGGCCCGCCCCCGCACCCCCGTACGACAACAGGAGCTGAACGTAACCGTGGCAGGAGTGGCCCGTCGCCGCCTCGACGCAGAGCTGGTACACCGCAAGCTCGCCCGCTCGCGCGAGCACGCGAGCCAGCTGATCGCCGCGGGCCGCGTCTCCGTACGCGGCCTGGTCGCGACCAAACCCGCCACCCAGGTGGAGACCAGCGCCCCCGTGGTCGTCGCCAAGGACGAGAGCGATCCGGAGTACGTCTCGCGCGGCGGGCACAAGCTCGCCGGCGCCTTCGCCGCCTTCGTACCGCTCGGCCTGGAGGTGGAGGGCCGCCGCGCGCTGGACGCCGGGGCGTCCACCGGCGGTTTCACGGACGTGCTGCTGCGCGCCGGGGCCCGCCAGGTCCTCGCCGTCGACGTCGGCTACGGGCAGCTCGCCTGGTCGCTCCAGTCGGACGAGCGGGTCGTCGTCAAGGACCGCACCAACGTGCGCGAACTGACGCTCGAAGACATCGACGGCCGGCCGGTGGACCTGGTGGTCGGCGACCTCTCGTTCATCCCGCTGGGGCTCGTGCTGCCCGCGCTGGTGCGCTGCGCCGCCCCCGACGCCGACCTGGTCCTCATGGTCAAACCGCAGTTCGAGGTCGGCAAGGAACGCCTCGGCAGCGGCGGAGTGGTGCGCAGCCCCGAGCTGCGCGCCGAGGCGGTACGCGAAGTCGCCCGCCGGGCAGGGGCGCTGGGACTCGGTGTACGGGGCGTGACGGCCAGTCCGCTGCCCGGCCCCTCGGGGAACGTCGAGTACTTTCTGTGGCTGCGGGCCGGCGCACCCGAACTGGATCCGGCAGATGTGGACCGTGCAGTGGCGGAGGGGCCTCGTTGACGACGACGACAAGTACGGCACGAACAGTCTTTCTCTTGGCGCACACCGGCCGTCCGGCCGCGATCCGCAGTGCGGAGCTCGTGGTGCAGGGGCTGCTGCGCAACGGCCTCGGCGTGCGGGTCCTGGAGGCCGAGGCGGCCGACCTGCCGCTCCCGCCGACCGTGGAGACGGTCGTCGACGCGACCCCCGCCGCGGTGGACGGGTGCGAGCTGCTGATCGTGCTCGGCGGCGACGGCACGCTGCTGCGCGGGGCGGAGATCTCGCGCGCCTCGGGGGTCCCCATGCTCGGGGTCAACCTCGGCCGGGTCGGATTCCTCGCGGAGGCCGAGCGCGACGACCTGGACCGGGTGGTCGCCCGCGTGGTGACCCGGGCGTACGAGGTCGAGGAGCGCATGACGCTCGACGTGGTGGTGCACAGCAACGGCTCCGTCGTGCACACCGACTGGGCGCTCAACGAGGCGGCCGTGCAGAAGGTTTCGCCCGAAAGGATGCTGGAGGTCGTCCTGGAGATCGACGGCCGGCCGGTCACCGGCTTCGGCTGCGACGGAATCGTCTGCGCGACCCCCACCGGTTCGACCGCCTACGCGTTCTCCGCCGGCGGCCCCGTCGTCTGGCCCGAGGTCGAGGCCCTGCTGATGGTGCCGATCAGCGCGCACGCGCTGTTCGCCAAGCCGCTGGTCACCTCGCCGTCGTCGGTGCTCGCGGTGGAGGTCCAGCCGCACACCCCGCACGGAGTCCTCTGGTGCGACGGCCGCCGCAACGTGGAGCTGCCCGCCGGCGCCCGCGTCGAGGTGCGCCGCGGCGCGGTACCCGTACGGCTGGCGCGGCTGCACCACGCGTCGTTCACCGACCGGCTGGTCGCGAAGTTCGCTCTGCCGGTGTCGGGGTGGCGCGGCCTGCCCCAGTGAGGCCCGCGCACGGCCCGCGGAAGGGCCCCGCAACCCCGCTCGATCGGTGGGTCCGGGGCCCCTTCCGAAGACCGTGCGCAGACGCTCGGGGGCGAGTCGCGACCGGGGGCCGTCGCACGGGGGCGGTGAAACCTCGTATGGTCGTGTCCGTGTTGGAGGAGATGCGGATACGGTCGCTCGGAGTCATCGACGATGCCGTGGTCGAGCTGTCGCCCGGATTCACCGCGGTCACGGGTGAGACCGGAGCGGGCAAGACCATGGTCGTCACGAGCCTCGGGCTGCTGCTCGGCGGACGTGCCGATCCCGCCCTGGTGCGGATCGGTGCCAAGGCCGCGGTGGTCGAAGGACGGATCACGGTCGCGGACGGTGACGCGGTCGCCCTGCGGGCCGAGGAGGCCGGTGCGGAGATCGAGGACGGCGCGCTGCTCATCAGCCGTACCGTCTCGGCGGAGGGCCGCTCACGGGCCCACCTCGGGGGCAGATCCGTGCCCGTCGGGGTCCTCGCCGAGCTCGCCGACGAACTGGTCGCCGTGCACGGCCAGACCGACCAGCAGGGACTGCTCAAGCCCGCCCGGCAGCGGCAGGCCCTGGACCGGTACGCGGGCGACGGGGTCGCCGTGCCGCACGAGAAGTACGCGGCGGCCTACCGGCGGCTGCGCGCCGTGGTCGTGGAGCTCGACGAGATCACCACCCGGGCCCGGGAACGGGCCCAGGAGGCCGATCTGCTGCGTTTCGGCCTCGACGAGATCGCGGCCGTCGAACCCCTGCCCGGCGAGGACGCCGAACTCGCCGCCGAGGCCGAGCGCCTCGGGCACGCCGAGGCCCTCTCCTCCGCCGCCGCTCTCGCGCACACCGCACTGGCCGGCAACCCGGAGGACCAGGAGGTCGTGGACGCCACGACCGTCGTCGCGGCGGCCGGCCGCTCGCTGGACGCCGTGCGCTCCCACGACCCCGCCCTCGCCTCCCTCGCGGACCGCATCGGGGAGATCTCCATCCTGCTCGCCGACGTCTCCGGGGATCTCGCCGGATACGCCGACCAGCTCGACGCGGACCCGCTGCGGCTCGCCTCGGTGGAGGAGCGAAGGGCCGCGCTCACCGCGCTCACCCGCAAGTACGGCGAGGACGTCGCCGCCGTGCTCCGCTGGGCCGAGGAGGGGGCCGCACGCCTCACCGAGCTGGAGGGCGACGACGACCGGATCGGTGAACTTACCGAGGAGCGCGACGCCCTGCGCACGGAACTCTCCGAACTGGGCCAGGCCCTGACCGACGCCCGCACCGGGGCGGCGGCCCGCTTCGCCGCGGCGGTCACCGAGGAACTGGCCTCCCTCGCGATGCCGCACGCCCGCGTCTCCTTCGCCATCCGGCAGACGGAGGCGCCCGACGAGGCCTCCGGCATCGACGTGGGCGGCCGCAGCGTCGTCTACGGGCCGTCCGGGGCCGACGAGGTCGAGCTCCTGCTCGCCCCGCACCCCGGCGCCCAGCCCCGCCCGATCGCCCGGGGCGCCTCGGGCGGTGAGCTCTCCCGGGTGATGCTCGCCGTGGAGGTGGTCTTCGCGGGCTCCGACCCGGTGCCCACGTACCTCTTCGACGAGGTCGACGCGGGTGTCGGCGGCAAAGCGGCGGTGGAGGTGGGCCGCCGCCTCGCCAAGCTCGCCAGGACCGCCCAGGTCGTCGTGGTGACCCATCTCCCGCAGGTGGCCGCGTTCGCCGACCGCCAGCTCCTGGTCGAGAAGACCGTGGACGGCTCGGTGACCAGCAGCGGGGTCACCGTCCTGGAGGGCGAGGACCGGGTACGCGAACTCTCCCGGATGCTCGCCGGCCAGGAGGACTCCCAGACGGCCCGCGCCCACGCCGAGGAGTTGCTGGCCACCGCACGGGCGGATTCCGCCTGAGCGTCGGGGGCCGGGGACCCTCGTGGCCCCCGGCCCCGCACCTGCGCCCCCGATCGGCGATTTCGCGCCATGTTCGTCACTCGTGCGAGTGGAACGAAACGGCCGGTTGTCGTCGCGCGGGGGTGCAGCAACGTTCCGGCGGTCCGTAACACCCGTACGGACTGGCATCCTTGGGGCTGTGCCCGTCGTGGCGCGCAACCCTCACCGACACGGGAAGTCCGGGAGCCAATCAACGTGTCACAGCTGCGAACGGTGCAGGTCCTGGGCGGCGGCGGGGCCGGCAGCGGCGCCCACGTCGGCTCACTCGCCGCCGGTCTGATCGCGCGCGGAGTGCAGGTCACCGTCTGCGCGCCCGCCGCCGTGGACCTGGTCCACGGCTTCTCCGCCACCGGTGCCCGCTTCGCGGCGGTACCCCGGCGCGGCGACCCCGTCTCCATGGCCGCCCTGCGCTCCGCCTGCCTCGGCGCCGACGTGGTGCACGCGCACGGCCCGCACGCGGCCGTCCGCGCCGCCGCCGCGCTCGGCGGACTGCGCACCCCGCTCGTCGTGACCTGGCACGGCCGCGGCCACGCCGAGGGCGCCCTGAGGCGCGTACGGCACCTGCTGGAGGTACGGGCGGCCCGCGCCGCCGCCGTCCTGCTGGGCACCTCCTCCGACCTCGTGGACCGGGCCCGCCGCAGGGGAGCCCGGGACGCCCGGCTTGCGCCGGTCTCCGCACCCGTCGCCCGGACCGCCGTCGACCCGGCGCACCTCGACAAGCTCCGGGCCGAACTCGGCGCGGTGGGGAGCCCGTTGCTGCTCTCGGTCGGAAGCCTGATGCCACGTCACGGGTACGGGGTCCTGCTCGACGCCGCCCGGCTGCTGGGCGCGCTCGACCCCGTACCGCAGCTCGTCGTCGTCGGCGAGGGGCGCGAACGGGCCGCCCTGCAACGCCGCGTCAAGGGCGAACGCCTGCCGGTGCGGCTGATCGGCGCCCGCGACGACATCCCCGAACTCGTCGCGGCGGCCGACCTCGTGGTGATCCCCAGCCGCTGGGAGGCCCGCTCCCACCTCGCGCAGGACGCCCTCCGGGCCGGTACCCCGCTGGTGGCCACCGCGGTCGGCGGCATCCCCGAACTCGTGGGCGACGCCGCCGGACTCGTCCCGTACGGCGACCCGGAGGCGCTCGCCCGGGTGATCGGGGAACTCCTCCTCGACCCGGACCGGCGCGCCCTGCTGGCCGCCGAGGGCCGGGCACAGGCGGCCGGCTGGCCCACCGAGGAGGACACCATCACCCATGTGCTCAGCGTCTACGACGAGTTGACGCAGCCGCTCAACCGGCCCCGCTGAACTGCCGGACCCGTGCGCTCACTCCGTGTGGCGGCGGGCCCGCAACGCGAGGCCGAGGGCCAGCGCGGTCCGCGGATCGTCGAGGTCCGTCCCCAGCAACTCACCGATCCGTGCAAGCCGGTTGTAGAGCGTCTGACGGTTCAGATGGAGCGCCCGGGCGGTCTCCGCCTTACGGCCCGCGTGATCCAGGTACGCCTCCAGGGTCGGCAGCAGCGCCGGACGCGCCGTCGCGTCGTGCTCCCGCAGCGGGCCGATCGTACGGTTCACGAAGGCGGCCAGGTCCGGATGGTCCCGCAGCCGCCAGAGCAGCAGGTCGGTGTCGAGGAGCCGGGCGTCGTACCAGGGCCGGGGCGGCAGCCCCCGTGCCGCCGCGGCCGTCTCCGCCGCGTGCCGCAACCCCGCACCGGCCTCCGCCCAGCCGCCCGCGACCCCGGCCACGACCACCGCCCGGCCCGGTCCGGCCCCGGTCGCGCCGGCCCGCTCCAGTCCCGCCCGGAGCGCCGCCGCCACCCGCTCGGCGACCACCGTGCGCTCGGCCCCCTCGCGCAGGCCCAGCAGCAGCGGCACCCTGCCCTCCACCGGCCGCACCCCGAGCAGCAGCGGCAGCCCCAGCGGGGCGAGCTCCTCCAGGGCCGTGCGGGCCAGCAGCGCCCAGCCCCCGGACGGCGGGGCCGGGTCGGGGGCGAGGAGCACCACCACCGGGAGCAGCGGAGCGTCGCCGGGCCGGAAGCCCAGCACCTTCGCCTGCGCGGGCGCGTCCCGGGCGGCGATGCGGCCCTCCGCCAGGTCCGTCAGGAAGTCGCCGCGCCCGCGCGCCGCCAGCTCGTCGTCCTGCCGCGCCTGCATCAGGACGACGGCGAGGAGGCCTGCGGCCCGCTCGGCCGCCATCCGGTGGACCGTCGTCAGCGGCCCGGTGACGGCCAGCAGCACCAGCCGGGCCCGTACCGGACCCGCTCCGGGTCCGCCCCCGGGGACGTCCACGAGCACCGACCCGGCCGGTGGTGCCTCCCGGCCCGTACGGCCGCCGCGCATCCCGTCCCAGACCTGGAGCGGCCCGGTGCCCTCCGGTCCGGTGCCCGCCGCGTAGAGCAGCCGGTGGTCGGCGGTCTCGAGGAAGGCGGGGTTGCCGGAGAAGCCGGCGAGGACGGAGAGGACCTGGGGGACGCCGCCGCCGTCGAGCAGCGCCGAGGTGCACCGCCGGTGCACCTCCTCCGCCTGCCGGAGAAGGGCGTAGTGCCCGTTGACGATCTCGGTGTGGATCTCCTCGGTCACGGTCACGAAGGCGACTTCGCGGTGGAGCTGGACCAGCGGCAGCCCGGCGGCGGTGGCGGTCTCGACGATCGTGGCGGGCAGCCGGTCGAAGCGCGGTCCCAGCTCGACCACGAGGGCGGCGATGCCCCGTTCGGCGAGCCGCCGCACGAACGCGCGCTGCTCGGCGGGACGGGTGCCCAGGCCGAGGCCGGTGGTGAGGAGGAGCTCGCCGCCGCGCAGCAGGGAGGCGATGTCCGGTACCTCGCCGGCGTGCACCCAGCGCACCGTGCGGTCCAGCAGATGGGTGCCGGTCAGTACCTCCGGGAGTCCGCCGCGCAGCCCCGGCAGTTCCAGCGCCCGCCGCACCGTGATCCCGCCCTGGCTCTCCACCGGCCCCGCCCCGTGCTTCCGTTCGTCCGTACCGGGCGTCCGCGTCCGTCGCCCCGGTCGCGAAGCTACCCGGGCACCGGCGCGCCCCGCCAGGGCGGGGCGAGCGGGACGAGTACGCGGGGACCGGTGGGGCTCAGGCCGCCGCCGGCTCGATGTTGTGGTTGAGGCGGAACATGTTGTCGGGGTCGTAGCGCCGCTTCACCCCGGCGAGCCGCGCGTAGTTCTCCTCGCCGTACGCGGCGACGACGCGCTCGTGGCCCTCCTGGCCGATGAAGTTGAGGTAGACCGCGTCGTCCGCCCACGGCCGGACCCCGGCGCGTGCCTCGTGGACCCAGTTCCGCGCGTGCGTGTCGTCGGCCGGGTCCTCCCAGATCCCGAAGGGGTGCACGACCCAGGGGGAGGAGCGCCAGCGCACGGGCAGGTCGGCCGGGCCGCTCGCGACGGCCCCGCCCAGCGGGAAGAGGATGTGCTGCGAACCGGACGGTACGGGCATGGCGTCCGCGGTGGCGCAGAAGGCGGCCACCGCCTCGTCCGGGAACCCGCCGAGGTACTCGGCCGACCAGTAGTTCCGCATCCCCGGCGGATCGTCCAGCATGCACTGGAGGTCCGCGTACGGGAGTTCGGCGATCATCTCCGACTCGTGCGGGAGGTCCAGCAGCGGTGCGGCGACGTCGCGTACCCCGGCCTCCGTACCGGCCCAGGTGATCAGGACCCCGCAGACGGGCTTGCCGACGAGCTGCTCGGGCACGAAGGCCTCGGGCGGTCCCGTCAGATACAGGCACCCGCCGCCCGCCTCGTCGGGAGCGGAGGCCATCAGGTCGCGGAAGGCGGTGACGGCCGGCGGTCCGTCCTCGGGACGGAAGAGGACCAGCGCCATGCTCATGGCGGGCAGTTCGTGCAGACGGAGGGTCAGCGAGGTGGCGACGCCGAAGTTTCCGCCGCCGCCGCGCAACGCCCAGAACAGATCCGGGTTCTCCTCCGCGCTCGCCCGGACCGTGGAGCCGTCGGCCGTGACCACCTCGGCGGCGAGCAGATTGTCGCAGGCAAGCCCGAACTTCCGCTCCAGCCAGCCCGATCCGCCACCGAGCGTGAAGCCGCCGACCCCGGTCGTGGACGCCCGTCCACCGGTGGTGGCCAGGGCGAACGGCTGGGTGGCCCGGTCCAGATGGCTCATGGTGGCACCGCCGCCGACCCGGGCGGTCCGTGCTTCCCGGTCGACGGTCACCTCGTGCATGAGACGCAGATCGACGACGAGCCCGCCCTCGCTCGAGGCCATGCCGGCCACGCTGTGGCCGCCTCCGCGCACGGCGATCTCCAGCTCCTCCGCGCGGGCGCACCGCAGGGCCGAGGCGACGTCCTCGGCGGACGCGCACTGGGCGATGAGGGCGGGACGGCGGTCGATCATGCCGTTGAACACGGCGCGAGCCTCGTCGTAGCCCTCGTCCTCGGGGGTGTGGATCGCACCGGAGAATCCCTCCCGCAGATGGGCGAGAGAGCTGTCGAACAGGGTACGGGGCGTCATGACGGCCCCTTCCGAGGGGCGGAAAACGTACCTTTCCAGCGTAGTCCCGGAGTGGTGGACGAGCCCGGTGGCCGGTGCGGCCGGGCTCCCGATGCGCCACCGCGCCACGGGGCGGGTCAGCCGCCGGCCCGCACGGCCGGTCGTCGGGCCTCCCCGCCGGGTCGCCCGGCCCGGACGGGGCCGGGCGACCGGAGCGGGCCGGACGCGCGAGGGGATCAGCCCGCGTACGCCCCGCTGGCCGTCAGCCGCAGCGCGGTGTCGATGAGCGGGACGTGGCTGAACGCCTGCGGGAAGTTGCCCACCTGGCGCTGGAGCCGGGAGTCCCACTCCTCGGCGAGCAGCCCCAGGTCGTTGCGGAGCGAGAGCAGCTTCTCGAAGAGCCGGCGGGCCTCGTCGACCCGCCCGATCATGGCCAGGTCGTCCGCCAGCCAGAAGGAGCAGGCGAGGAACGCGCCCTCGTCGCCCTCCAGGCCGTCCACGCCCGCGTCGTCGCCCGAGGTCGGGTAACGCAGCACGAACCCGTCCTCGGTCGACAGCTCGCGCTGGATCGCCTCGATCGTGCCGATGACCCGCTTGTCGTCCGGCGGGAGGAAGCCCATCTGCGGGATCAGCAGCAGCGAGGAGTCCAGTTCCTTGGAGCCGTAGGACTGGGTGAAGGTGTTGCGCTCGGGGTCGTAGCCCCGGTCGCAGACGTCGCGGTGGATGTCGTCGCGCAGCTCGCGCCACCGCTCCAGCGGCCCCTCCACGTCACCGGACTCGATCAGCTTGATCGTCCGGTCGACCGCGACCCAGGCCATCACCTTGGAGTGCACGAAGTGCCGTCGGGGGCCGCGCACCTCCCAGATGCCCTCGTCCGGCTCGTACCAGTGCTGCTCCAGGTAGCTGATCAGCTTGAGCTGGAGGCCCATGGCGTAGTCGTTGCGGGCCAGGCCCGTCATGTGCGCCAGGTGCAGCGCCTCGGTGACCTCGCCGTACACATCGAGCTGGAGCTGGTCGGCGGCGCCGTTGCCGACGCGGACCGGGCCGGAGTTCTCGTAACCGGGCAGCCAGTCGAGTTCGGCCTCGCCGAGCTCGCGCTCACCGGCGATGCCGTACATGATCTGCAGGTTCTCCGGGTCGCCCGCGACGGCCCGCAGCAGCCACTCCCGCCAGGCGCGGGCCTCCTCGCGGTAGCCGGTGCGCAGCAGCGAGGAGAGGGTGATCGCGGCGTCGCGGAGCCAGGTGTAGCGGTAGTCCCAGTTCCGTACGCCCCCGATCTCCTCGGGCAACGAGGTGGTGGGCGCGGCGACGATGCCGCCGGTGGGCGCGTAGGTGAGCGCCTTGAGGGTGATGAGCGAGCGGATCACGGCCTCCCGGTAGGGGCCGTGGTACGTGCACTGCGCGACCCACTCCTCCCAGAACCGCTCGGTCGCCTCCAGCGAACCCTCCGGCTCCGGCAGGCCGGGCGGCTGGTGGTGCGAGGGCTGCCAGCTGATGGTGAAGGCGACGCGGTCCCCGGGGGAGACCGTGAAGTCGGAGTAGGTGGTCAGGTCCTTGCCGTGCGTTTCGGCCTGCGTGTCCAGCCAGACGGAGTCCGGTCCGGCCACGGCCACCGTGCGGCTGTCGACCTTGTGCACCCAGGGGGTGATCCGGCCGTAGCTGAACCGCATCCGCAGGGACGAGCGCATCGTGACCCGACCGCTGACGCCCTCCACGATCCGGATGAGCTGGGGGGCGCCGTCACGGGGAGGCATGAAATCGATCACGCGTACGGTGCCGCGCGGTGTGTCCCACTCCGACTCCAGGATCAGGGAGTCGCCGCGGTAACGCCGCCGGTCGGCGGCGGGCGGCTCGCCCCGCTGGGCGTCCTCGGCCGCCTCGGGCTCCAGCGGGCCCAGGCGCCAGAAGCCGTGCTCCTCGGTGCCCAGAAGGCCCGCGAAGATGGCGTGGGAATCGAAGCGGGGGAGGCAGAGCCAGTCGACCGTGCCGTCCCGGCAGACCAGCGCCGCTGTCTGCATGTCTCCGATGAGTGCGTAGTCCTCGATGCGCCCGGCCACGTGCGTCTCCAGTCGAACGGCCATGTGTCGCCCCGCTCGGGGGCGCTTGCTGCGTGAATAAGGAAAATGTTCAGGGGCCGATGAGCTCTTGGGACCGGCCGGAGCGGGCGGGGGTGGTGCCGCGGGCCGACCGTCCCGCTCGTCGGCGAGTGTCCGAGCAGGATACGACGCACGGGTGTGATCCGCGCGATAGTCGGTGGATCTTGTAGGAGTCGAACGAGTGGGCCCTGGAACGGGTGCGGAGGAACGGTGGCGCTCGTGCCGAGTGTGTGGTCGGAAGCAGTCTCCCCAGGTCGCTGTTAGGCTGGTAGCCCGTGGACCGGTGGTCGGACGCGAGAGCGGACGAGGCCCCCGAACCGCAGCGACGGCACCCCCGGAATCTCCGGTTCGGCAGCCGGTACGTACCTCAGATTCGCTACCACGGGAGCCCCCTCTTGGCTATGCAGCCCACATCCACGACGACCAAGCACATCTTCGTCACCGGGGGTGTCGCCTCCTCCCTCGGCAAGGGTCTGACTGCCTCCAGCCTGGGTGCCCTTCTCAAGGCGCGTGGTCTCCGGGTCACGATGCAGAAGCTCGACCCGTACCTCAACGTCGACCCCGGCACGATGAACCCGTTCCAGCACGGTGAGGTGTTCGTCACCAACGACGGCGCCGAGACCGACCTCGACATCGGCCACTACGAGCGCTTCCTCGACGTCGACCTCGACGGCTCCGCCAACGTCACGACCGGGCAGGTCTACTCCCAGGTCATCGCCAAGGAGCGGCGCGGCGAGTACCTCGGCGACACCGTCCAGGTCATCCCGCACATCACCAACGAGATCAAGTCCCGCATCCGCCGCATGGCGACCGGCGACGTCGACGTGGTCATCACCGAGGTCGGCGGCACCGTCGGCGACATCGAGTCGCTGCCGTTCCTGGAGACCGTCCGCCAGGTGCGCCACGAGGTCGGCCGGGACAACGTCTTCGTCGTCCACATCTCGCTGCTGCCCTACATCGGCCCCTCCGGCGAGCTGAAGACCAAGCCGACCCAGCACTCCGTCGCCGCGCTCCGCAACATCGGCATCCAGCCGGACGCCATCGTGCTCCGCGCCGACCGCGAGGTCCCCACCGCCATCAAGCGCAAGATCTCGCTGATGTGCGACGTGGACGAGACCGCCGTCGTCGCCTGCGTCGACGCCAAGTCGATCTACGACATCCCGAAGGTGCTGCACACCGAGGGCCTGGACGCCTACGTCGTGCGCAAGCTCGACCTGTCCTTCCGCGACGTGGACTGGTCCACCTGGGACGACCTGCTGGACCGCGTCCACAACCCCGACCACGAGGTCACCGTCGCGCTGGTCGGCAAGTACATCGACCTCCCCGACGCCTACCTCTCGGTCACCGAGGCCATCCGGGCCGGCGGCTTCGCGAACAAGGCCCGCGTCAAGGTCGAGTGGGTCACCTCCGACGACTGCAAGACCCCGGCCGGCGCCGCCCGCCACCTCGCGGGCGTGGACGCCATCTGCATCCCCGGCGGCTTCGGCGAGCGCGGTGTCGAAGGCAAGGTGGGCGCCATCCAGTACGCCCGCGAGAACAAGGTGCCGCTGCTCGGCCTCTGCCTCGGCCTGCAGTGCATCGTGATCGAGGCGGCCCGCAACGTCGCCGGCATCCCGGACGCCAACTCCACCGAGTTCGACCCCGCGACCTCGCACCCCGTCATCTCCACCATGGAGGAGCAGCTCGCGTACGTCGAGGGCGCGGGCGACCTGGGCGGCACCATGCGCCTGGGCCTCTACCCGGCGAAGCTCGCCGAGGGCTCGGTCGTCCGTGAGGCGTACTCCGGCGAGCCGTACGTCGAGGAGCGCCACCGTCACCGCTACGAGGTGAACAACGCCTACCGCTCCGAGCTGGAGAAGAAGGCCGGACTGGTCTTCTCCGGCACCTCCCCGGACAACAAGCTCGTCGAGTACGTCGAGTACCCGCGCGAGGTCCACCCCTACCTCGTCGCCACCCAGGCCCACCCGGAGCTGCGCTCCCGCCCGACCCGCCCGCACCCGCTCTTCGCGGGTCTGGTGAAGGCCGCCGTCGCCCGCCAGGCGCAGGCCGCCGAATCGGGCAAGTAGTCCCGAGGCATTACCGTTGACCGGGGTGCGCGTCCGACGAGGACGGGCGCCCCGGTTTTTCGTACGTGACAGCGGGAGGACGGACGCGGATGGGCATCGAGGACAGGGCCGAGGAATGGCGGGTCACCGCGACGGTGACCCCCTTCACCGGTAACAAGACCAGCGTCCGTACCGACGACGTGGTGATGCCCGACGGCACGGTCGTGGGCCGTGACTACCAGGTCCACCCCGGGTCCGTCGCGGTCCTCGCGATCGACGAGGAGGACCAGGTCCTGGTGCTGCGTCAGTACCGCCACCCCGTGCGCCAGAAGCTCTGGGAGATGCCGGCCGGGCTGCTCGACGTCCCCGGCGAGAACCCCCTCGCAGCCGCCCAGCGCGAGCTGTACGAGGAGGCGTACGTCAAGGCGGAGGACTGGCGGGTCCTCACCGACGTCTACACCAGCCCCGGCGGCTCCGACGAGGCGGTACGCATCTTCCTCGCCCGCGGCCTCTCCGATGCGGTCGGCGAGCGCTTCGCCGTCTCCGACGAGGAGGCGGACATGGAGCAGGCTCGGGTTCCGCTGAAGGACCTGGTGCGGGGCGTGCTCGCGGGCGAACTGCACAACAGCTGCCTGGTCATGGGCGTACTGGCGCTGACCGCCGCCCGTGCGGGGGACGGCGAGCAGTCGCTGCGCCCGGCCGCGTCCCCGTGGCCGGCCCGTCCGTTCGAGGCTTAGCCGGCCAGCCGGCCAGCCGGCCAGCCGGTCAGCCGGTCAGCCGGTCGGCCGGTCAGCCGGTCAGCCGGTCAGGAGGTTCGGAGCCACCGGCGTGAGGTGGTGGCTCCGAATCGTTCCGTTCCGGCCGGCATCTGTCGGACGATCGCAAGAAATGCTGATCCGATCGGGGGATGTCCCCGCCCCGCTCCGCCCTGATCGGCGGCGCCGCTGAACTACGCTCGAAAGGCCCGCCGGAGCTCCGGCGGGGCACCGGGTGCGGCGAAATGGAGCGTGGCTCGTGACGGATCAGGCGGTGGACACCAGCGGCCCGGCCCGAGCGCCCGGCACCGAGGAGCCCTCCGGTGCCGCTCCACCCGAACTGTTCGGCCGTCAGCGAGAGTTGAAAGCCCTTCAGGAGGACATCGAGCGGGCCGGGCTGAACACCCTGGCCGGCCGCAAGGCGGCCCGAGCCCGGGTCCTGCTGATCGCCGGACGCGCCGGATCGGGGCGCAGCGCCCTTGCCGCCGCCTTCGCGCACACGCTGACCGGAACAACCCCCGCCGGCGGCTCCCTGGGACCCCTGCCCTGGGCCGCCCCCGGTACCGGGACCGGCGACTACCCGGACGGCGTGCTGCGCGTCAGCCTGACCGACCCGGCGGGCACCAAGGTGCCCGCCGAACGCACCGCCCGCGAGATCCTCGGCCTGCTCTCCCTCCCCACCCCGCCCGGAGCCGATGCCGACGAACTCACCGAGATGGTCCGCGAGGCCCTCGCCGTGCGGCGGCTGCTGCTCCTGCTCGACGACGCCGTGGACGCCGAGCAGGTCGACCCTCTTCTCCCCGACGGCCCCGGCTGCCTGGTGCTGGCCACCGCGACCGGCCCGCTGACCGGCGTCCCCGACGTCCGCCCCTGCACCATCGGCGGGCTGGACACCGGCTCCGCCGTGCGCCTCCTGGCCCGGGTGGTCGGACAGGTGCGGATCACCGTGGACCCCAGGACCGCCGAGACCCTGGTCGAGGAGTGCGGCGGCCAGCCGGCCGCCCTGCTGCTCGTCGCGGGGTGGATCGCCGCCCGCCCGACCGCCTCCGTCGCCGACGCCACCCAGAACCTGCGGCGCACCCCGGAGGACACGGAGCAGCCGGTGGGCGCCCGTCCGCTGGTCCGAGCCTTCCGGATGGCGCACGACGCCTTGCTGGAGACCCCCGCCCGGATACTGCGACTGCTGGCGCTCGCGCCCGCCGGTCTCGCCGACGCGCACACCGCCTCGGCGCTGGCCGGCTGCTCCGTCTCCGCCGGCCGCCGGACCCTGGACGACCTCGTCGGCCTCGGCCTGCTGCGCACGGACGGCGCCGCCGAGCCCCAGTACGAGGTACCGGGCGCCCTCGCGCCCCTGCTGCGGGCCCTCCTGGAGGAGCGGGACCGGCCGGCCGAGGTCGAGCTGGCGCGGGCCCGGATGCTGGAGCGCACCGTACGGCTGCTCCACTCCTGCCGGGCGGTCACCGAGCCGGAGGGCTCCCCGGCTCGCGGCAAGCTCGCCGGGCTGCCCCGGGCGCTGCGTTTCGCCGGCCCGGAGGAGGCCGCCGTCTGGCTGCGCGTCAGGCTGCCCTCGCTGGTGGCCGCCGCCCGCATGGCGGTGGCGGACGGAGAGCTGGACACCCTCGCCCGCCGCCTGGTCGCGGCCCTGGTGCGAGCGCTTGCCGCGCATCTGGGCACGGAGGCGGCCGCGCCCGAGCTGTACGGGCTGCACGGCCTGGTGCTCGACGTCGCGGAGCGCCGCGGCCTGCCCCGGGAGCGCGCGGCGGCGCTGCTCAATCTCGCCGACCTCGACGCCTCCACGGGCCGCACCCGGACCGCCCTGGCCCGCTACCGGGCCGCGCTGGACGCCGGACGGGAGGCGAAGGACCTCTACGCCACCGGCCGCGCCATGGAATCCGTGGGAGGCGCCCACGCCGAACTGGGGGACTACCCGCGCGCGTCCGACTGGTACGGCCGGGCGCTCGCCCAGCGGCTCGCACAGGGCGACCGGGAGGGCGAGGCGCGGCTGTACGGGCGGCTGGGCGCGGTGCACGCGTACGCCGGGCGGTACGGCGAGGCGCTGCGCGACTGGCGGGCCGCCGCGGCCGTGCTGCGCAGGCTCGGTGACCTTCCGGCCCAGGCCAGGGCGCTCAGCGAGGCGGCCAGGGTCCAGGAGTACGCGGGCCGCCCGCACGATTCGCTGCGCACCTGCCGGGAGGCGGTCGACCTGGCCCGGCGGGCCGACGACGTGCGACTCCAGGCGGCGCTGCAGTTGCGGCTGGCCGACACCCTGGACCGGCTCGGCGACCCCGCGGCGGCCTCACTGCACCGGGCGACGGCGGAGCGCTTGCTGGGCGAGGGCCTGGGCGAGGGAGGAACTGCGGGAACCGCCTACGAAAACCTTGGCGCATCGGTCGAAAATTAGTTCTTTGCAAGGCTAGACAGCGGGAAGTCCTTCATTAGACTGGCTCTGCCGCATGCATCCGTGGCGTTCCACGGGTGAGGTGCATTCTGCGCACGTCCGTGCAATCCCGCGTTCTCCCGGCCCCCGGTCGGCCGAGTGCTGCCCGGACGCCCCTCCGAGCGAAGGACCAGGAACGACGTGAAGGTCGGCATCCCCCGCGAAGTCAAGAACAACGAGTTCCGAGTGGCGATCACGCCCGCCGGAGTGCACGAACTCGTCCGTCACGGCCACGAGGTCGTCGTCGAACGGAACGCCGGTGCGGGATCGTCCATCCCGGACGAGGAGTACGCCGCCGCCGGCGCGCGCGTCCTGCCCACCGCCGACGAGGTCTGGGCCGCCGCCGACCTGCTGCTCAAGGTCAAGGAGCCGGTCGCCGAGGAGTACCACCGCCTGCGCAAGGGCCAGACCCTCTTCACCTACCTCCACCTCGCGGCCTCCCGCGAGTGCACCGACGCGCTGCTGCAGTCCGGTACCACCGCCATCGCGTACGAGACGGTCGAGACCGCGAACCGCGCGCTGCCGCTGCTGGCCCCCATGTCCGAGGTCGCGGGCCGGCTGGCCCCGCAGGTCGGCGCGTACCACCTGATGCGTTCCGCGGGCGGCCGGGGCGTGCTGCCCGGCGGCGTCCCCGGTACCGCCGCGGCCAGGGCGGTCGTCATCGGCGGCGGCGTCTCCGGCTGGAACGCCGCGCAGATCGCGGTGGGGCTCGGCTTCCATGTCACCCTGCTCGACAAGGACGTCAACAAGCTGCGCGAGGCCGACAGGGTCTTCGGCACCCGGGTGCAGACCGTGGTCTCCAACGCCTTCGAACTGGAGAGGGCGGTCGTCGAGGCCGACCTGGTCGTCGGCGCCGTCCTCGTCCCGGGCGCGAAGGCCCCGAAGCTGGTCACCAACGAACTGGTCGCCAAGATGAAGCCGGGAAGTGTTCTTGTCGACATTGCGATCGATCAGGGCGGCTGCTTCGAGGACTCGCACCCGACCACCCACGCCGAACCGACCTTCACGGTCCACGATTCGGTGTTCTACTGCGTCGCGAACATGCCCGGCGCGGTTCCGAACACCTCCACCTACGCCCTCACCAACGCCACGCTCCCGTACATCGTCGAGCTGGCGAACCGGGGCTGGGCCGAGGCGCTGCGCCGTGACGCGGCCCTGGCCAAGGGCCTCAACACCCATGACGGGCAAGTCGTTTACCGCGAAGTCGCCGAGGCGCACGACCTCCCGCACGTCGAGCTGAACACGCTCCTCGGCTGACGGGCGGGGCCCGTTCCGCCCGGCGCCCCGTCAATCCCGCACCTCCGGCCGGACCTTGCGCGACAAGGTCCGGCCGGACGTGCGCCGGGGCTCCGGGGCCCAAGTGCAACTCGCGCTAAAAGTCCGGATTCAGTTGGTTCGTTCCCTCGCGAAAAGCGCGCCTCGCTCCCCGTGCACCCTTGACAGAGGGGTGTTCGATTGCAGACACATCGGGCCGGGTCCGGCGGATTGTGTTGCTGCGGAGCGGTGACACGCCATAGAGTCGCCCATCGTCGGCATGGTGCCACGCTGACCTATCGATAAGTTTCCTGGTCACATCCAAGGAGGTAAGACGACTTGTGAATGAGTCGACATTTACTCCCGGGGGTGGTCAACCAGGGATGCCTGCACGGGGTCAGGGCCCGAACGGGCTCGAAGCTGTCGGCTCCGTCGCGGTCCGCACCTTCGCGACCCACCAGCACATGACGACGCCCCCCCAGATGATGGACGGCCTACACGTGAACGCCATGGCCGGCAACGAGAGTGGCCGCGACACCGCCCACCTCGCCGACTTCGCCGAGATGCCCGAGGGGCACTTCTACGACCCCGACGCCGAGTACGAACCCGATCCGGAGTACGCGGCCACACTCGCCCCCGACGCGGCGCGACAGCGCCGTGAGCGGATCGGCCCGACCGGGCGCCCGTTGCCCTACTTCCCGATTCCGGGACCCCTGACCGAGCACGGTCCCGCCAAGATCATCGCGATGTGCAACCAGAAGGGCGGGGTGGGCAAGACCACCTCGACCATCAACCTGGGTGCAGCGCTCGCCGAGTACGGACGACGTGTCCTGCTCGTCGACTTCGACCCGCAGGGCGCCCTCTCGGTCGGCCTCGGCGTCAACCCGATGGAGCTGGACCTCACCGTCTACAACCTGCTCATGGAGCGGGGCATGGCGGCCGACGAGGTTCTGCTGAAGACGGCGGTCCCCAACATGGACCTGCTGCCCAGCAACATCGACCTGTCCGCCGCCGAGGTGCAGCTCGTCAGCGAGGTGGCCCGCGAGTCGACCCTGCAGCGCGCGCTCAAGCCGCTGATGGCCGACTACGACTACATCGTGATCGACTGTCAGCCCTCGCTCGGCCTGCTCACGGTGAACGCCCTGACGGCCGCTCACAAGGTGATCGTGCCGCTGGAGTGCGAGTTCTTCGCACTGCGCGGTGTGGCCCTGCTCACGGAGACCATCGAGAAGGTCCAGGAACGGCTCAACCCCGACCTGGAGCTCGACGGCATCCTCGCCACGATGTACGACTCCCGTACGGTGCACAGCCGCGAGGTCCTCGCCCGTGTGGTGGAGGCCTTCGACGACCACGTGTACCACACGGTCATCGGGCGCACGGTGCGCTTCCCGGAGACCACGGTCGCCGGTGAGCCCATCACCACGTACGCCTCCAACTCGGTCGGCGCCGCCGCCTACCGACAGCTCGCCAGGGAGGTGCTCGCCCGGTGTCACGCCGAGTGAGTCTGCCCGGTGCCGACGAACTGTTCCGCACCACCGGGGGCATGGGACTCCAGTCCTCCTCCCCGGCGGAGCGGCGGCGCAAGGCGAACGGCGAGGCACGGGTGCCCGCACCCGCCGGAGAGGGCGACCCGGCGTCGTCCTCCCCGGCGGGCGGCGCCCCACCGGAGCGGCCGACGGGGCGCGAGGAGCACTCCGCGGCCGACGCCGAGGGGGTGGACCCGCGCGGACGTGTGGGCGGCCCCGAGCGTGTGACGGTGCCCAGGACCGTCCCCGGCCCCCAGGGCCGGCCGCCGGCCCAGGAGCAGACCGGGGCGCCCCAGCAGCAGCGCGGACGCGGCAGCGGCCAGGGCAGGGGCGCCAACCGGCGGCCCAGCGGCCGGGAACGGCACGACGAGAAGATCACGGTCTACGTCTCGGCCGAGGAACTCATGGACCTCGAACACGCCCGGCTGGTCCTGCGCGGCGAGCACGGCCTCGCCGTCGACCGCGGGCGCATCGTCCGCGAAGCGGTCGCCGTCGTCCTGGCCGACCTGGAATCACGCGGCGACGCGAGCATCCTCGTACGGCGGCTGCGCGGCCGCTGAGCGCGCCGCCGCGGGTAGCCTGCCGGCAGGGCCGCAAACCCTGCCGCCCGCCCCGCGTGGCCGGCTCCCGCTCCCCGCCGGACGCCGGGCCCGTGCGCGAGCGCACGACACGGCCGGTCCGCCGCCCGCCGTACACCTGGACTGTGACTTTGCCGTTGCCGACGACCGACGACTCCGCCACCCCGCGCCGCCGCGCCCTCGGACGCGGGCCGGGGGCGGCAGGGGCGGCACCGGACGAGCCGGGGCCGGACGCGTCGGCGCCCGCTCCCGTGATTCCCGGGGCCCCGGCGGCCGACGAGTCGACCGCCGCCCCCGAGGCGCTGCACACGCCTCCAGCGCCCCCGGAGCCGCCCGCGGCGTCCGAGGTGCCCGAGGCGCCTCCCGGGCCGTCCGAGGGCCCTCAGGGGGCGCCGGAGGACGGCCGGCGGTTCACCGTACGGCTGGCGAACTTCGAAGGCCCCTTCGACCTGCTGCTCCAGCTGATCACCCGGCACCGGCTCGACGTGACCGAGGTCGCGCTCTCCAAGGTCATCGACGAGTTCATGGCCCACATCCGCGCCATGGGCGCGGACTGGGACCTCGACCAGACCACCGAGTTCCTCGTCGTCGCCGCGACCCTGCTCGACCTCAAGGCCGCCCGGCTGCTGCCCACCGCCGAGGTCGAGGACGAGGCCGACCTCGCTCTCCTGGAAGCGCGTGACCTGCTCTTCGCGCGGCTGCTGCAGTACCGGGCGTACAAGCGGGTCGCCGACATCTTCAGCGACCGGCTGGACGCCGAGGCGCGCCGCTTCCCCCGTACGGTCGGGCTGGAGCCGCACCACGCGGCGCTGCTGCCCGAGGTCGTTCTCAGCATCGGCCCCGAGGGATTCGCCCGGCTCGCCGCGAAGGCCATGCAGCCCCGGCCCGAGCCGCAGGTGTACGTGGACCACATCCACGCGCCGCTGGTCAGCGTGCGCGAGCAGGCGGGGATCGTGGTCGAGCTCCTGCGGGCTTCGGGCGCGGCCAGCTTCCGGGAGCTCACCGAGGACGCCGGGGACACCCTCACGGTGGTGGCCCGCTTCCTCGCGCTGCTGGAGCTGTACCGGGAGAAGGCGGTCGCGCTGGACCAGGAGGAGGCGCTCGGCGAGCTTCTCGTGCGGTGGTGCGGCGAAGAGGGCGCACAGCCCGTCGTGACGGACGAGTTCGACCAGGAAGTCCAGCCGGACACCGAGGAGGGCGTGGAATCGTGAGCGGAGTCGACGGATTCGCCGGAACCACGGACGGAACGGAGCACGGGGGCGCACCCGCGCCCGGCGTGGCGCGGGGGTTCGCGGACGAGGCGGATCCCGGTCACGACGCGGAGCCCGCCGGGTCCGGGAGCGTCGCGGACCTTGAACTGAAGCCCGCCCTGGAGGCGGTGCTGATGGTGGTGGACGAGCCGGCCACCGAGGAGCACCTCGCCAAGGTCCTCCAGCGGCCGCCGAGGGCCGTGGCCCTGGCGTTGCGGGAGCTGGCGGACGAGTACACCGTCCAGCGCCGCGGATTCGATCTGAGGCTCGTCGCGGGAGGCTGGCGGTTCTACACCCGGCCCGCCTACGCGGAGGCCGTGGAGAGCTTCGTCCTGGACGGTCGGCAGGCCCGTCTCACCCAGGCGGCACTGGAGACCCTGGCGGTCGTCGCGTACCGGCAGCCGGTCAGCCGTTCGAGGGTTTCGGCGGTGCGCGGAGTGAACTGCGACGGGGTCATGCGGACCCTCCTCCAGCGCGCTCTGGTCGAGGAGGCGGGGACGGAACCCGAAACAGGTGCGATCCTGTACAGGACGACGAACTACTTTCTGGAGCGTATGGGCCTGCGTGGTCTGGACGAGCTCCCGGAACTCGCTCCCTTCCTCCCGGAGGCGGACGCGATCGAGGCTGAGACGCTAGAGGGTGTGCCGTCGTTCGATCCGGACGCACCGGACACCCCGGATACTCACGCAGACGACAAGACGGAATTTTGATGCGAAGCAGTGGCAGGAACAGCGGAAGCGGCAGCAGCGGCGGCGGCAACCGGAACCCCCGGGGCGGTAGCGGCGGGTCCTTCCGGAAGCCCCAGGGCGGCGGTCAGGGCGGTGGCCAGGGCGGCCGCGGTCAGGGCGGTCAGGGCGGCCGCGGGCCGGCCCAGGGCCGCGGCGGGCGCGACGACCAGCAGGAGCAGCGTCCGCGCCGCCCCCGCCCGGAGGAGCGCCGTTACGACGTGGGCCCCTCGACCAGCTCGTCGGGCGCCGGCGACAGCGAAGCCCGCAAGGGTCGCGGCGCCTCGGCCCGCGGCGGCGCCAAGGGCGGACCGAAGTCCCCGCAGCCCGGCAACGCCCGCGGCGGCTTCCGGCGCGGCCCCTCGGGCCAGGCCCGGCCGCGCGAGCTGGACGCGAAGATCGAGCAGCGCAACCGCGACCGGTACGCGGACAAGCCGGACTTCAAGGTGGTCAGGACCCACCCGGGCGCCGAGCAGGAGGGCGAGCGGCTGCAGAAGGTCCTCGCCCGGGCCGGCATGGGCTCGCGGCGGGCCTGCGAGGAGCTGATCGAGCAGGCGCGCGTCGAGGTCAACGGCGAGATCGTGCTGGAGCAGGGCAAGCGCGTCGACCCGCAGAAGGACGAGATCAAGGTCGACGGACTGACCGTCGCGACCCAGTCGTACCTCTTCTTCGCGCTGAACAAGCCGGCCGGCGTCGTCTCCTCGATGGAGGACCCGGACGGCCGTCAGTGCCTCGGCGACTACGTCACCAACCGTGAGACGCGGCTCTTCCACGTCGGCCGGCTGGACACCGAGACCGAGGGCATCATCATGCTCACCAACCACGGTGAGCTCGCCCACCGCCTCACCCACCCGAAGTACGGCGTGAAGAAGACGTACCTCGCGGCGATCCAGGGCCCGCTCCCGCGCGACCTGGGCAAGCGGCTCAAGGACGGCATCCAGCTGGAGGACGGGTACGCCCGCGCCGACCACTTCCGCGTCGTCGAGAACACCGGCAAGAACTACCTGGTCGAGGTGACCCTCCACGAGGGCCGCAAGCACATCGTCCGCCGGATGCTCTCCGAGGCCGGCTTCCCGGTCGACCGCCTGGTGCGGACCTCCTTCGGGCCGATCCCGCTGGGCGACCAGAAGTCCGGCTGGCTGCGCCGCCTGACCAACACCGAGGTCGGCATGCTGATGCGCGAGGTCGGTCTGTAGCACCCGGGGAGCCACCACTGGCTCCCTTCCGAAGGCCCGCGGCCGGTTCTGTCCGAACTTTCCGGACAGAATCGGCCGCGGGCCTTTCGCATGCCCCGCCCCACCTTTATAGTCAGAGTGACCATTAAGGAGGCGGGCATGAGTCTCGCGGATGTTCTCGACCCCCTGCAGGAGCCCCTGTTCACCTGGCTGGACACCCCGGTCAGCTGGACCGAGGTGCTCGGCTTCGGCAGCGGGGCCCTCTGCGTCTGGCTCGTGGTGCGCCGGCACACGGCCAACTGGCCGGTCGGCATCGCCAACAACCTCTTCTTCGTCCTGCTGTTCGCGCAGTCCGGCCTCTACGCCGACGCCGGACTTCAGATCGCCTTCATCGCCCTCGCCGCGTACGGCTGGTGGACCTGGACCCACGGGGGTGGACCAGGAGCACCCGTCCTGCCGGTGCGCACGACGCCGCGCACCGAATGGACCTGGCTGCTCGCGGCGGGGGCGGTGGGGACCCTCGCGCTGACCCTGCTGCTCTCCCGCGCCACCGACTCGACCGTGCCGTTCTGGGACGCGGTGACGACCGCGCTTTCCCTGATGGCGACCTACGGGCAGAGCCGCAAGCGGGTCGAGTCCTGGTGGCTGTGGATCGCCGCCGACCTCGTCTACATCCCGCTCTACGCCCACAAGGGCCTGTATCTGACCTCACTGCTGTACGTCGGCTTCCTCGCGCTCTGCGTGGCCGGGCTGCGCTCCTGGCGGCGCGACCTCGCCGCGGACGCCGGTGCGGCGGACCGTCCGGCCGCCCCCGCGGAGGTGGCGGCGTGAAGGAGTACGCCCACGGCCTGGTGCTCGGCAAGTTCTACCCGCCGCACGCCGGCCACCACCATCTCGTCCGTACCGCCCAGGACCGCTGCGAGCGGCTGACCGTCCTCGTCTGCGCCGCCGGCGTCGAATCGGTGCCGCTCGCCGACCGGGTCGCCTGGATGCGCGAGACCCACCCCGCCGCCACGGTCGTGGGCGCGGTGGACGACATACGCATGGACGTCCACGACCCCGCGATCTGGGACGCGCACATGGCGGTGTTCACCGCCGCCGTCCCCGAACGGGTCGACGCCGTCTTCTCCTCGGAGGCGTACGGTGGCGAACTCGCCCTGCGCTTCGGCGCCGAGCCGGTCTCCGTCGATCCGGACCGGACCGCTTTCCCCGTCTCCGGCACGGCGGTCCGCGAAGACCCCGTCGCCTGCTGGGACTTCCTGGGGCCGCCCGTACGTGCCGCGCTCGCCCGCCGGGTCGTCGTGCTCGGCGCCGAGTCCACCGGCACCACCACCCTGACGCTCGCCCTGGCCGAGCACTACCGGCGGCGCGGCGGGGTGTGGGCCCGGACCCGCAGTGTGCCGGAGTACGGACGGGAGTTCAGCGAACAGAAACTCGCCGCCCTGCGCGCCGACCACCCCGGCGCCCAGTGGGAGGACGTCGTCTTCACCACCGGCGACTTCCCGCTGATCGCCGCCGTCCAGAACGACCGCGAGGAGGCCGCCGCGCGGACCGGTTCACCGGTGCTCTTCTGCGACACGGACTCCTTCGCCACCACCGTCTGGCACGAGCGGTACGTCGGTGGGCGCAACCCGCGCGTCGAGGCGACCGCGGACCGCGTCGACCACCACCTGTGGCTGCTCACCGACCACGAGGGCGTCCCCTTCGAGGACGACGGACTGCGCGACGGCGAGGAGCTGCGGCCGTGGATGACCGAACGCTTCCGTGCCGAACTCACCCGCACCGGACGCCGGTTCGTGGAAGTCACCGGCTCCCGCGAAGAGCGGCTCGCCACCGCCGTCGCCGCCGTCGACGAACTCATCGCGTCCGGCTGGCACTTCAACCCGCCACTCCCGGAGCGACGATGAAGACCCCGGCCACCGGACCCGAAGAGGCCGCAGGAGCCCCGGAGGGCTACGACCCGTACTCCTTCACCCCGTTCGCCGTCACCGTCGACCTCGCCGTCTTCACCGTCCGCGAAGGGCGGCTCCACGTGCTGCTCGTGGAACGCGGCGAGGAACCGTACCAGGGGCGCTGGGCGCTGCCCGGCGGGTTCGTCGCCCCCCGTGAGTCCGCCCCGCAGGCCGCCCGCCGCGAACTGGCCGAGGAGACGGGCCTGGACGAGGGAGCGGTCGGCGAGGTCCACCTCGAACAACTGCGCACCTACACCGAGCCGGACCGCGACCCGAGGATGCGGGTCGTCTCCGTCGCGTACGCGGCGCTCCTGCCGGACCTGCCCGAACCGCGCGGCGGCGGCGACGCGGTCAGCGCCCGCTGGTGGGAGTTCGGCGAGGGGACCACCGGGGTGCCCGCACCGCTCGCCTTCGACCATGACACCATCCTCGCCGACGCCCACGACCGCATCGGCTCCAAGCTCGAATACACCTGCCTGGCAACGGCGTTCTGCTCCGCCGAGTTCACCCTCGGCGAGCTCCAGCAGGTCTACGAAACCGTCTGGGGCACCGCCCTCGACCGCCCCAACTTCCGGCGCAAGGTACTCGCCACCTCCGGCTTCGTCGAAGCCGTCGAAGGACCGCCGCGCCGCACCGGGGGGCGCGGCAAACCCGCCGCCCTCTACCGGGCGGGCCACGCCACCGCCCTGCACCCACCGCTCCTGCGTCCGGAAGGAAGAACCCCATGACCGCCACCAGGACCCGCACCGAACAGGCCGCCACCGGCTCCCTCGTCGGGCTCGCCCTCGGCGACGCACTGGGCTTCCCGACCGAGTTCAACGACGTGCCGTCCATCCTCGCCAAGTGCGGCCCGTGGCGCCAAATGGACCTTCCCCGGCCCGCGTTCGTCACCGACGACACCCAGATGACCCTCGCCCTCGGACGGGGCATCCGCACCGCCATGGACCGGGGCCCGCTCACTCCGCTCCGGCTGGTCCGGCCGGTCCGGGAAGAGTTCGTCGACTGGTACCACTCGCCGGACAACAACCGTGCCCCCGGCCGCACCTGCCTGATCGCCTGCCAACTCCTCGACGGCGACCGCCCCTGGCAGGAGGCCAGCCAGACCGGCTCCAAGGGGTGCGGCGCCAACATGCGCGTCGCCCCCGTCGGACTCGTACCCGGACTCAGCGACGAACAGCGCGCCGGAGCGGCTCAGCTCCAGGCCGCCCTGACCCACGGCCACCCCACCGCCCTCGCCGCCTCCGACCTGACGGCCCGAGCCGTCCACCTGCTCGCCGAGGGCGCCGAACCCCTCGGCCTCGTCGGACAACTGCGCAGCTACGCGTACGACAACCGCAGCCGCTACCACGAGCACTGGCTCGGCGACCTGTGGCGCCACACCCACGACGCCTCCGCCCAGTCCTACATCCAGCGCGGCTGGGACGAGTGCCTGGACGTGCTCACCCGCGTCCAGGACGCGCTGCGCGACCCCTCCCCGGAGACCGACCCCTGCGAGCGCACCGGGGACGGCTGGATAGCCGAGGAGGCCCTCGCGACCGCCCTGCACTGCTTCCTGCTCTTCCCCGAGGAACCCGTCACCGCTCTGCGCCGGGCCGCCTGCACCCGGGGCGACTCCGACTCGCTGGCCTGCCTCACCGGGGCGCTCGCCGGCGCCCACCTCGGAGCCTCTGCCTGGCCCGAGGAGTGGGCCGAGCGGATCGAGTACCGCAGCGACCTGCTGTCGCTGGGGGCGCTCTGGGACCGCTGAGGTGCGGCCTCCGGAATCCTTGGCCCGTGGACACGGATTCTGGAGCGGCAGGGGCGATACCGGACGGCAGCTGTGCGGGGCTCCCGGACGTCGACCTCGGCCAACGCTCGCGCGAGGCTGCCGAAGGTGTCTCTGGAGCGCCCCTCGGAGCCCTGAGCCGACGGCCGGCGAACCTTCAGCCGCCGCTCCGGGCCCTGCCGAAGCCCCGGTTCCGGACTCCGTCCCGGCCACCCCTCCGGCTTTTCACCCACCGCCCAGTGCCGACGCCCGCCGGGTCCGGACGAGGAAGTCCTCGACCCGGGCCCGGTCGGGGCGGGCCGGCAGCGGGGACCGGCCGAGGGCCGCCTCGCACTCCCCGGCCAGCCGCGTCATCCGGCGCTCGACCTCCGGCCACTCCACCTCGCCCCGCTTCACCGCGAGCAGCTCCTCCCGCCGCTCGCCGACGTCGATCGTCAGCACCCCCGTACGCAACAGGTCCCCGGCGGACATCAGCAGCCGCAGCAGATGCATGGCGTGCTTCCAGCGCGGCGCGCCGTGCGTCCGCCCGTCGGCCTCCAGCTTCCGGCGCTGACCCGTCGCGTACCGGGTGAAGGTGGCGTACGCCTCCCGGGAGAGGAAGGCGTCGCGCAGCGCGAGGAGCTCGCGGCCGGTGTCGTCGATCCGCTCCACCAGCGGGGAGTGCAGGCACTCCAGGACGTTCGGGTTGGCGCGCAGGGCCAGTCCGCAGAAACGCTCCAGCTCCCAGGAGAACTGCTCCGGCGCGGGGCCGTCCACATGCGTCGGCGGCTTCTCGAACCGCCAGAACGACGCGGTCGGCGCGAGGAACACCCCACGCCGGTCGGTGTCGCTCCCCTCCGTGGCGAGACCGAACGCCCGCGACCCCATCACGCAGGAGTAGACCGTGTGGTCGCGGACGAGGGTCTCGGCATCGGGGCTGGTCATGGGTGCGAGGCTACGCGGGGGAGCGGTGGCGGTGCCCCGGATTTTCCTTGTGCCGGCGGTGCCCGGGGTGCGAACATCGCGCGTCAGTCGCTCGCCGTTCCGCGGTGCTCCGCGACGACGCACCCACCCAGAGAAGAAGTCCCACGTGTCGATCGACTTCGACCACCTGCCCCACCCGGCCCGGATGCGGGCCATCGCCGTGCACACCCGTTCCCTGGACGAGGCCGGCTACCGCGCCGCTTACACCCGACTGGACTCCGGCACCCCGGACGACCGGGTACTCGCCCTCTTCCTCGCCACCGTCCGCCGCGACCTCGCCGTCGTGACCGCAGCCCTCGCCGACCCGCTGCTCAGGCGGCGCGCGCTCTCGGCCGCCGTCCGGCTCCCCGTACCCGACCACGCCCTGGAGGACCTGGCCCTCCACGGCCCGGCGTCCGTGCGCCGGGACACCTACGGCGTCCTGCGGCACTCCCGGCGTCACGCCCTCGCCGACCGGCTGGTCGCACGTGTTCACGCCCGCCACGGCGACGAGGACACGGTCCGGCTGCTCGCGGCGTGCACGCCCGCGACGGTCCGTCACTGGCTCGGCAGGGTGGGCCGGGTGCCGTCCGAGGTCCTGCACGTCCTGGCGCGTACCGCTCCCGGCGCGCTGGCGGAGCACCTGGCAGGTGGGCCGGCCGACGCCCGGGCACGGCGCGAGGGCGGCAGCGCGACCACCACCACGATCGCCCAGCGCGATCCGGCGGCCGGGATGCTCCTGATGGAACGGGCACCGCACCTGATCGGCGGACGCGCCGCCATGGCCCTGCTCGCCCGGCCGGCCGAACTGGCCGCGGTCCTGCGGCGCACCGGGACCACCCGCGTACCGCTGGAGGACGGCCCGCTGCCCCCGCGCACACGGCGGGCGCTGGAGGCGTGCGACGGCGAGGATCTCCTCCTGCTCGCCCGGGTCCTGCACGTCGACGACTTCACCAGGTTCCCCGACCGGGCCATCCGCCAGGAGCCCCAGCCCCTGATCGCCATGCTGCCTCCGCGGGAACGACGTCGCGTGGCCGAGGAGCGCCTCGAACCGGACGGGCGGTTCCGCGGGCCGACGGGGTTCGGGGTGCTCGCCTCGCTCTCCCCGGCCGACCGCGCGCAGACGATCGCCGAGCGGTGGTCGCCCCTGCCCCGCCGCCTCATGCACCGGTCCCTGCTGGCGGCCCTGCTCCCCTTCGAGGAGGCCGGACCCGTGCTGAGGGAACTCACGGACGCACACCGGCCGCTCGAACGGGCCCTCGGATGGCCGGCCCTCCTGGCGTGTGCCGCGCTGCACGGTGACCCGGTGGAGTACGCACGCGTCCTGGAGAGCTGCGAACGGGCCTGGCACGACCAGGAGTCCGTGCGCCGGAACGCCCTGCTGGCCGCCGGAAGGGCACCCGGACACCTCATTCCCGCCGTGCCGTTCGCCGTACTGCGGGACGCGGCGACGACCACCGCCCAGTCCAGGGACACGACGCACGAGACCCTCGCCGCCGCCGAGCACTGGCTGCGCCGGGTACTGGAGTCGGCCGCCCGCCGCGAGGACGCCGACCGGGCCGCCGCCGTCGCCGGACTCCTGCTGCCGGTCCTCGCCGATCCCCGGCACGGCGGACCCGTACGCCCCTTGGCGCTGACCGGCACCGAGGCCGAGGCCCTGTGGGAACGGCTCTCCGCCCCGGTGAGTGACGACCTGGTCCTCCTGGCCGCACTGCTGGCGCCCAGCCTGCCCCGGCTGACCGAGCTGGACGCCGGGACCGGACGGTCGGCGCTCGCGGGACCGGCGCCCGTACGCGAGGCCGCCGCGACGCTGTGGCTCCGCGACCCCGCGACCCGGGAAGAACGGCTGGCCCGGCTGCTCGCCGCCGACGTCACTCTCGTCGCCGTCCCGCTCGTCTGGCGGACCCTCGCCCGTCGGCGCACCGATCTGCTCGGCGCGGTGCTCGGCGCCGGCCTTCCCGCGCACTGGGTGCCCCGCCAGGAGGGGCGCTCACCGGGCCGGCTGCTGCCGGAGCAACGGGCCCTGCTCGACGCGCACCTCGTCCGGGTCGCGGCGGACGACCGCGCGCCGCTGCGGGAGCGGACCGGCGCCGCAGCGCTGCTCGGCGACCCCGGGGAACTCGACCGGATCGCGGTGGACGCGCCGCAGCCGGTGGCAGCCGCCGCGCTCACCGCGCTCGGCACCCTGGCGGCCGGGCGCGGAGGAGCGGACGCGCACCCCACGACCCTGGACCACCTGCTCGACCTCGCCTCCGCCGGTGGAGTGCGTGGCAGGGCGGCGATGGCCGGGGCGGCCGCGCTCCTCGGCACTGTGTCCGACACCGAGGCCGTACGACGGCTGGGAGCGGTCCTCGCCGGTACGGGCGGCTCGGTGGGAAGCCGGAAGTCCGCCGCGTACGGCCTGGCGGCCATGGACCGCGACCGGCGGGGTGCCGCCTTCGACGCGCTGCTGGCAGGCTGGGACGTACCCGGCCAGCACCGCGACGTCCGTGCGGCGATGGTGCCGGCGCTCGCCGGGTGGACGGACGACCCGGAAGTGGCACGGCGGCTTTTCGACGGGCTGGGCCACCCCGCCCTGAGCGAGCGGCTTTTTGCCGCGCGTCCGGTCCGGCCGGAGGCCCGGCGCGCCCGACGGGACCTCCTCGCCCGGGCTGCCGCCGCCGAGGACGCGGCCGTGGCGGTGGAGGCGGCCCGGGCCCTGGCGCACGTCGGACCGCTGGAACCCGAGGTGGCCGAGCGGCTCGTCACGGTGGCCGCCGACGCCCGGCGTCCGCGCCGGGTACGGGGCGCGGTTCTCCAGACGCTCGTCCGTCTCGCGGGAGATCCGGACGGACGGACCGCGCTGGAACGGGCGCTCGCCGCGTCGGACCCGGGGAGCGGCGGCCCGGTCGAGCGGCGGGTGGCCCTGGCGGTGCTGCTCGACGCGTTCCGGTCCGCGTCCGGAGGGCCGGTCGCCGCGCACGAGGTGCTGGCCGACGCGCTGGAGCGGGCCGGGCTTGCGCACACCGCGTCCCGGGCCGCCCTGGAGGCGGCGACGGCAGCCCTCGCCGAAGGGGATGCCTCGATGCGGCGCTGGGAGCGGTGGCTGGCGCTCGCCGGGGACCGTCCGGGCTGCCTGGACACCCTGCCGGGCCGGCCACCGGGCACACCGGGCGCGCCGCCGGAGGAGGCGGTCGACGCGGTGGTCGCTGGCCTGCTGGCCGAGGGATCGGGCCCGGCGGGGCTCGCCGCTGTCCGGCTGGTGACGGCGTCCGGCCGGGGCGCCACCGGGGAGCGCCGGGCCGCCCTGCTCCGCGAACTGGCGGCCCATCCCCGGCCCGAAGTCGCGGAGGCCGCCCTCGTGGCGGAACTCCTCCGGGAGTAACGGGTGGGCCGGGTCCGGACGGCGATCGGCCGCCCGGCCGTTCAGGCTCCGGACGGGCCCTACCGGCCCTGACCACCCCGCCGTTCAGGCCGTCCGGATGGAGCCGCCGCTGACCGTGATCTTCTCGGCCGGGAGCGGGCGGGTTGCCGGGCCGGCCTCCACCGCCGCGTCCGTGATGCTGTATCTGCTGCCGTGGCACGGGCAGTCGATGGTGCCGTCCGCGACCGTCGTCACCAGGCAGCCGGCGTGGGTGCAGACGGCCGAGAACGCCTTGAACTCGCCGTCCTTCGGCTGGGTCACCACGATCTTCCGCTCCTTGAAGATCTTCCCGCCGCCCACCGGGATGTCCGAGGTCCTGGCCAGCTCCGTACCCCCGCCGACGGTCGGAGACGCCGTCGCGGGTGTCGAGGCCGGGGAGCTCTCCGTGTCCCCGCCGCCGTCCGACGACCCGCAGCCCGTCATCAGCGCCGCCCCGCCCGCGGCTCCCGCCGTCAGGACCGCCCTGCGCCGTGCGTCCATGGTCCGCTCCCTCGCTCGCGGCGACCGCCGCCGGTCTTCACCCGGCCCGCCGCCCGTATCCGTCCCCGCCCGGGGCGAAGCCGCCCCGGCACCACGCATCGTGGCGCCGTACGCGCCCCGGGCGAAGCAACCGGGCCGCCGCCACCCGGGTGGCCGACCGGAACGCCCGCCCGCCGGCCCCACGGGCCCGGGCCCCCACGGTCCGGCGGCGACCGACCGCGTCTCACGGAGAGAAACACCGGTCCCACCCGCCGGACCGCCCCTCTACTCTGGTCCCAGTGCGTCGACGGGGACGAGCGGGCGAGGGAGAGCGACGTGGCGGTACGAGCGGTCCGTGGAGCCGTCCAGCTGGACCGGGACGAGCCCGGGGAGATGGACGAGCGGGTGGGCGCGCTGCTCGCAGCGGTGCTGGAGCGCAACGGACTGAGCCACGAGGACCTCATCAGCATCTGGTTCACCGCCACCCCCGACCTCCGCAACGGCTTCCCGGCGGCCGCCGCGCGCCGCGGGCTCGGTATCGTCGATGTCCCGCTGCTCTGCGCCCAGGAACTCGAGATCGAGGGGGCCATGCCCCGGGTGGTCCGGATACTCGCCCACATCGAGACCGACCTCCCCCGGTCGCGGATCCAGCACGTCTACCTCGGCGCCACCGCCGCCCTCCGCAAGGACATCGCCCAGTGAGAACCGCGCTCGTCATCGGTACCGGACTGGTCGGCACCTCCGCCGCCCTCGCCCTGGCCGGCCGTGGCATCCATGTCCACCTCGCCGACCACGATCCCGCCTCGGCCCGCACCGCCGCGGCGCTCGGGGCCGGTACCGAGGAGCCGCCGGAGGGACCGGTGGACCTCGCGGTCGTCGCCGTACCGCCCGCGCACACCGCGTCGGTGCTGGCCGGTGCCATGCGCGGCGGCGTCGCCCGGGGGTACCTCGACGTGGCGAGCGTCAAGGGCGGCCCGCGCCGCGAGCTGGAGGCGCTGGGAATCGACCTGACCCCGTACATCGGTACGCACCCGATGGCCGGCAAGGAGCGTTCCGGCCCCCTCGCCGCCACCGGGGACCTCTTCGAGGGCCGCCCCTGGGTCCTCACCCCGACCCGGGACACCGACACCGAGGTGCTCAACCTCGCCCTGGAACTGGTCGCGGTCTGCAAGGCCGTCCCCGTGGTGATGGACGCCGACGCGCACGACCGGGCGGTCGCCCTCGTCTCGCACACCCCGCAGCTGATCTCCTCGATGGTCGCCGCCCGGCTGGAGGAGGCCGACGAGACGGCCGTACGCCTGTGCGGGCAGGGCATCCGCGACGTCACCCGGATCGCCGCCTCCGACCCCCGGATGTGGGTGGAGATCCTCTCCGCCAACCCCGGCCCGGTCGCCGACGTACTGGCCGGTATCGCCACCGACCTCGACGAGACGGTACGGGCCCTGCGGAGCCTGCAGTCCGCCGACGAGGAGAAGCGCCGCTCGGGCACCGAGGGCATCGAGGACGTCCTGCGGCGTGGCAACGCGGGCCGCGTCCGGGTCCCCGGCAAGCACGGCGCCGGCCCCGCCTCGTACGAGGTCGTCGCCGTCCTGATCAGCGACCGTCCCGGCGAGCTCGCCCGGATCTTCGCGGACGCCGGACGGGCCGGGGTGAACATCGAGGACGTCCGGATCGAGCACGCCACCGGCCAGCAGGCGGGCCTGGTCCAGCTCATGGTCGAACCCAGCGCCGCGGCCGCCCTCGGCGCCGCCCTCACCGAGCGCGGCTGGTCGCTCCGGCCCTGAGAGACGGCCCCGGGTCCCGTACGCCCCGTGAGGCACCCTGGTACGGGGCGTCGGAGCCGGTCCCCGCCGGGGTGCGTCCGATCGGGGTACAGGTGTGTCCCCCACACTCGGTAACCTTGGGGTGGGCCGTCCGTGGGTCGGCCCTGTCCCGACCGTCCTCGCCCCGTGTACCAGGAAGGTGCCCACCGCCGTGGAAACCGCAAGCTCCGCTGTGATCGTCGCCATCGACGGCCCCTCCGGCACCGGCAAGTCGAGCACCTCCAAGGCCGTCGCCGCCAAGCTCGGCCTGAGCTACCTGGACACCGGTGCGCAGTACCGGGCGATCACCTGGTGGATGCTGACCAACGACATCGACGTGTCCGACGCGGCCGCCGTCGCGAACGCGGCCGCCAAGCCCGTGATCGTCTCCGGCACCGACCCGGCCGCCCCGACGATCACCGTCGACGGCGAGGACGCCTCCGGACCGATCCGCACGCAGGAGGTCACCTCCGCGGTCAGCGCCGTCAGCGCGGTCCCCGAGGTGCGCACCCTGATCACGGAGCTCCAGCGCTCCATCGCCGCGCGCGCCGGGCTGGGCATCGTCGTGGAGGGCCGGGACATCGGTACCACCGTGCTGCCCGACGCCGACCTCAAGATCTTCCTCACCGCCTCGCCGGAGGCCCGCGCCGCCCGCCGCAGCGGGGAGCTGAAGAGCGCGGACGTCGCCGCCACCAAGGAAGCCCTGATCAAGCGGGACGCGGCCGACTCCGGCCGCAAGACCTCCCCGCTCGCCAAGGCCGGCGACGCCGTCGAGGTGGACACCACCGAGCTGACCCTGGACCAGGTCATCGAGTGCGTCGTCACCCTCGTCGAGGAGAAGCGGGCCGCGAAGTGACGGAAGCCACCCCGGTGCCCTCCGAACGCGGAGCGGCCGTGGGGCGCGGCATCGGCATCGGGCTGATGTACGGGCTGTGGAAGCCCCGGGTCCTCGGTGCCTGGCGGGTTCCGTCCGCCGGACCCGTCATACTCGCGGTGAACCACTCGCACAACATCGACGGACCGATGCTGATGGGTACCGCGCCCCGGCCGGTGCACTTCCTGATCAAAAAAGAGGCGTTCGTCGGCCCCCTCGACCCGTTCCTGCGCGGAATCGGTCAGCTGAAGGTGGACCGCACGGCCGCCGACCGCACCGCCATCACCCAGGCGCTCGGCGTCCTGGCGGAGGGCGGGGCGCTCGGGATCTTTCCCGAGGGCACGCGGGGCGAGGGCGACTTCGCCTCTCTGCGGGCCGGGCTCGCGTACTTCGCGGTGCGCGGCGGGGCACCGATCGTCCCGGTGGCGGTCCTGGGAAGCACGGAGGCCCGCGGACGGTTGATATCCGCGTTGCCCCCGCTGCGCAGCCGGGTGGACGTGGTCTTCGGCGACGCGTTCGACGCGGGGGACGGCAGCGGGCGCCGGACCCGCAAGGCCCTGGACGAGGCCACCGTGCGGATCCAGCGGAAGCTGGCCGCGCACCTGGAAGACGCCAGGCGCCTCACCGGGCGTCCGGTCAAGACCTGAGTAGTGAGCCGCGTCACCGCGGCCCATCGATGATGACGCACAGAGGAACGGACTTCATGAACGACCAGATTCACTCCGACGGCTCGGACCACGAGCACGGAGCACTTGGCGACGCCGAGTACGCGGAGTTCATGGAGCTCGCCGCGCAGGAAGGCTTCGACCCCGAGGACATCGAGGGCGCCCTCGACGAGGCCGCGGCGGGCCCGCTGCCCGTCCTCGCCGTCGTCGGCCGCCCCAACGTCGGCAAGTCGACGCTGGTGAACCGCATCATCGGCCGCCGTGAGGCAGTGGTCCAGGACAAGCCCGGCGTCACCCGTGACCGCGTCACGTACGAGGCCGAGTGGGCCGGACGCCGCTTCAAGGTCGTCGACACCGGCGGCTGGGAGCAGGACGTGCTGGGGCTGGACGCCTCCGTCGCCGCCCAGGCGGAGTACGCCATCGAGACCGCCGACGCGGTCGTCTTCGTGGTCGACTCCACGGTCGGCGCCACCGACACCGACGAGGCCGTCGTCAGGCTGCTGCGCAAGGCGGGCAAGCCCGTCGTGCTCTGCGCCAACAAGGTCGACGGCCAGAGCGGCGAGGCCGACGCCACCGCCCTCTGGTCCCTCGGTCTCGGCGAGCCCCACCCGGTCTCCTCGCTGCACGGCCGCGGCACCGGCGACATGCTGGACGCCGTCCTCGAAGCCCTGCCCGACGCTCCGGCCCAGCGCTTCGGCGGCACCCCCCTCGGGGGCCCGCGCCGCATCGCGCTCATCGGCCGCCCGAACGTCGGCAAGTCCTCGCTGCTGAACAAGGTCGCCGGCGAGGACCGCGTCGTCGTCAACGAGCTCGCGGGCACCACCCGTGACCCGGTCGACGAGCTGATCAACCTCGGCGGCATCACCTGGAAGTTCATCGACACGGCCGGTATCCGCCGCCGCGTCCACCTCCAGGAAGGCGCGGACTACTACGCCTCGCTGCGTACCGCCGCCGCGCTGGAAAAGGCCGAGGTCGCCGTCATCCTGATCGACTCCAGCGAGTCCATCAGCGTCCAGGACCAGCGCATCGTCACCATGGCCGTGGACGCCGGACGCGCGATCGTCGTCGCGTTCAACAAGTGGGACACCCTCGACGAGGAGCGCCGCTACTACCTGGAGCGTGAGATCGAGACGGAGCTCGCGCAGATCGCCTGGGCGCCCCGGGTCAACGTCTCCGCGATGACCGGCCGGCACATGGAGAAGCTGGTACCGGCGATCGAGACGGCCATCGAGGGCTGGGAGACCCGCATCCCCACCGGCCGGCTCAACGCCTTCCTCGGCGAGATCGTCGCCGCCCACCCGCACCCGGTCCGCGGCGGAAAGCAGCCCCGCATCCTCTTCGGCACCCAGGCGGGCACCAAGCCGCCGCGGTTCGTCCTCTTCGCCTCCGGCTTCCTGGAGCACGGCTACCGCCGCTTCGTGGAGCGCCGTCTGCGCGAGGAGTTCGGCTTCGAGGGCACCCCGATCCACATGTCGGTGCGGGTCCGCGAGAAGCGCGGCCGCAACAAGTAGCACTTCGTACCGGCGCACGAAGTGCCGGTACACGACGGAGCCCCGGACGCTCCCCCCTCTCGGAGAGGGAAGCGTCCGGGGCTCCGTCGTGCCGTGGGACCCGTGCGGGTCTCCCTCGCGCGGACTCGCTCGGTGGACCTGTTCGCCGGACCTTCGCGGTGAAGACCGGCTCCGCGAGGCTGCGGCCGTCCCCCTCAGGGCTCCCGCGAGCCCGGGGGGAGCGCCGCCGGCTGCGGGCGCCCGGCGTGCCGGCCCACCCGCTGCCAGGCGCCGGCCGTGCCCACGACGCCGCTCTGGGCGGCCGTACGCCCCTGCTGCGCCGCGGCGGCCGCGTGCCCGAAGCTCCCCGGGCGGCCGACGAGCCTGCCCGGACTTCCGAAGTTCAGGAAGCTCAGGCCCTCCTCGCCGCTGCGATCACCCGGAAGCGCCCGGAACGACCGCAGGTATTCGGAGTACAGCGCGTCGTAGATCGGGGTGGGCGATGAGCCCCCCGGGAGGTCCCTGGAGGGACGCATGCCGGGGATCGGACTCAGATGCTGGCGGGGCGGGTCGTATGAGTGCACATAAGGGCCAACGACCCCGGCCTCCGTCGGATGCGGCCCGGGAGGAGAAAACGCCACGCGACGGAGACCGGCGGGAGGAGTGGACATGATCAGGTACCGGCCAGCGGCATGGAGGCCGCGACGAGCAGACCGTTGACCGCCGCCTTGTCCAGCGCGTCCCTCAGCAGATCCTCGCGGGGCTGCTGGCCGATCGCCCCCGCCGGGGCGGCGAAGACGAGGACCTGCTGCGACTTGTTGGCCGCCGCACGCCACCCGTCGGTGACCTGGAGCGGCTGGTGCGCCTGCCACCAGGCGACGGGGGTACCGCCGCCGGTGCCCGGCTGCAGCACGGCGTGCAGCCGGCCGACGGCCAGCAGTACCGACCAGCCGGGCAGCGGCGCGGGCAGCCGGTCGAGGTCGTAGGACTGACGGAAGCCCTGCTCCTGGAGCAGCTGGAGGAATTCGTCGCCCCCCCTGCCGTCGGTGCCGGGCCGGGCGATCGGGCCGGTCGGCTCGACGACCAGGGCCGGGCGGAGGTCGTCCTCGATGAGGACGAGTCCGCTGGTGATGCCGAGGACGGCCTGTTCGGGCATGGGACCCTCCGGGTTCTGCGGTTCGCTGCCGGTGATGCTGCGCACCGCGCCCTGGAGCTGGTCCTCCGCGACGCGCACGACCTGGGACGGGATGCAGGAGGCGTGGGCGAAGGCCAGCACGGCCGTCTCGTCGCCCACGAACAGCACGGTGCTGGTGCGTTCCTGCTCCGAGTCGCCGGGGGTGCGGCAGGAGGTGCAGTCGTAGCTGCCCGGGGCGTTGTCGCCGACGAGCAGCCGGTCTGCTTCGGCGTCGCCGATTTCGGCGCGTACGTCCTCGCTGACGTCGAGCATGCGCGGCACGGGTCGCTCCTAGGAGTCGGTGCGTGGCCGGGCGGGTCCCGGCTCATGCAAGAACAACGGACGATCCGTCGCCCGGGTCACGCCCGAAGAACCACCGAACGGCGGGAACCCGGCCCCGTAGGGTGCCCGGGGCGGGCGGCCGGAGCAGCCGTGCGGGGGAGGGACGGGACCGGAATTCCGGGCTCCGTGCCCGGTCGGCCCGCCCTCGCGGGGTGCCGCCGGGGCCGGCTGCGGCCGCGCGCCCGGGGGGCCCGCCGGGGTCTTCCGGTCCGGCGCGCGTACAGCATCGGTGGCAGCGTCCGTACGATTTTCGACGGCGCGTCCGAGCGGGCCCTCCGTCAGGAGGTCCGGACGGGACCGGTCCACAGGCCCGCCCGCCGGCCGGCCGGGAGCGCCGTCCCGCGTCCGGGGGTACTCCGGTCCCCGCGTCCGTGCGCTTCCGGTCACGCGTCCGCGGGCACTCCTGTCCCAGGTCCGCGAGCACTTCGGTCTCAGGTCCGCGGGGGCTCCTGTCTCAGGTCCGCGGCCCTCGCGGACGGAAGCTGTCCGCGAGGGCTGGCAGACTCCCCGGCATGTTGGAGACCTCGGCACGACTGCTGCGCCTGCTCTCGCTCCTCCAGGCCCACCGCGACTGGACCGGACACCAGCTGGCCGAACGACTCGGCGTCACCCCGCGCACCGTGCGGCGGGACGTCGACAAGCTGCGCGAGCTCGGCTACCCCGTCCACGCCGGCCCGGGCACGGGCGGCGGCTACCGGCTCGGTGCCGGGGCGGCGCTGCCCCCGCTGCTGCTGGACGACGACGAGGCCGTGGCGGTGGTGGTCGGGCTGCGTACGGCCGCGGGCAACGGGGTGGAGGGCATCGGCGAGACCTCGGTCCGCGCACTCGCCAAGGTCGAGCAGGTGCTGCCGGACCGGCTGAGCCGCCGGGTGGGCGCGCTGAGCGCCTTCACGGTGCCCATGATGCGCGGGCCCGGGCCGGAGGGGAGCGCCGTGGACCCCGGGCTGCTGACCGAGCTCGCGGGCGCCTGCCGGGACTGCCGGCGGCTCCGCTTCACCTACCGGGACCACGGGGGCACGGAGTCGCGCAGGCACGCGGAACCGCACCGGCTGGTGTGCGCGGAGCGCCGCTGGTACCTGGTCGCCTGGGACGTGGACCGGGAGGACTGGCGTACTTTCCGGGCCGACCGGATCACCCCGACCCCGCCGCACGGCTCCCGCTTCACGCCCCGGCAGCCCCCGGCCGAGGACCTGGCCGCCTATGTGTCGCGGGGCGTCTCGACCACCGCCTACCCGGTCCGGGGGGTGGTGCGGCTGATGGTCTCCGCCGAGGAGGCGGCCTCCCGGATCAGTCCTTCCGCGGGTGTGCTGGAGCCCGTCGACGACGGAAGCTGCCTGCTCACCTCGGGGGCGGCGAGCCTGGACGTGCTGGTGATCCACGTGCTGATGACGGGATTCGAGTTCGCGGTCGTGGAGCCGCCGGAGCTGAACAGGCGCATCCTGGCCGCCCGCGATCGCCTGACCTCGGCGTTGCGCAGGTCGGGGCATTCCGCATAGTGGACGCGCCGCCGAGAGATGTGAGGGAATGGTGTGAACGGGTAAGTCCGGCATAAGGGCGTGCGAATTCCGGGCGACATCCCCATGTCCGTGAATACCCGGAGGAACGCTGCGGACCAGGTCTTCCCCCGCGTCCGGCCGTTCGGTTTTCCTGTCCCGCCGATGGGTTCGCGGGGCGACCGCTTTTATCTTTTTCGCTTCACCGGGCGACTCTTTCGAGTCGAATGTTCGAGCGGATTATCGATGTGGATCTTGTGACACAAGTGTGACCGATGCCCCACCCGGAAGGGGTCGGCGAACGTGTCCCGAGCCTGCCCGGGGGCGCCCCGAGCGCTCTACGGTGGAACGTATGGCATCCCTACCGACTCCGCCCGCCCAGCCCGACGACCCGCCCGAGCCGTACGTCGGCCTCGACACCACGACCGCCGAACGGCGGGCCGTGGCACACGGCTGGACCACGGTCCGGGCCGTACCCCCGGGCACGTTCCTGACCATGGAGTTCCGCACGGGGCGCATCAACTTCCAGATCGAGAACGGCTCCGTGACCCGCTGCTGGATCGGCTGATCCCCCCGCACGCCGCCCGGCCGCCGGTCATCCGTACGCGGCCCGTCCGCCCCGGCCCGGACATGGCTCAGGCCCCGGCGGGAGCCGGGGCCTGAGCCATGGGGTGCGGACCGTGTTCAGCCACCCGACAACGGGCGGGCCGGGGCCGTGGCGGTGCCGCGCGGCGGGCGGTCCGGATGCGACGGACGCCGGGAACCGGCCGGGACTCCCGGGGAACGCTCCGTGCGCACCGGATACGCCCCGTGCGCGGCCGGGCGGGTACGGGCGGAGGCGCCGGCTGGCATGAGCCCCGGAACGGTCTCCGTACCCCCGGTGGCGGCTTCACCGTGCTCCTCCGCGAGCGGGAGCACGGGCCGGGGCCCGCCGGCGGCGACCGGGACGGAGACGCGGGCCCGCCGGCCGCCACGCTGCCGCCAGCGCTCGCGCGCGGCCAGGATCAGCCGCTCGGCGCGGGTGATGAGCGGCTCCGTCCAGGGCAGTGCCAGGAGGACCAGCAGCCCTGCCGCCCAGCCCAGCAGGACGTCGCTGAGCCAGTGCGTGCCGATGTACACGGTGGTGAGGCCCACGCCCAGGGACACCGTCGCCGAGATGGCCGAGAGATAGCGCCTGGCCCTCGGCGTGGTGGCCAGATAGGCGAGGATTCCCCAGGTCACGACGGCGTTCGCGGTGTGGCCGGACGGAAATATATCGCCGCCGGCGAAGAGTTCGGCCGACCCGATCTGCGTCGCGTAGTGCGGGCCGAGCCGCCCGAGGGAGTACTTGACGCCTCCCACCGACGCGTTGAGCAGCAGCAGGGCGGCGCCGAGCGTGAGCAGGGGCCGCAGGGTGTGCTGCCGCCAGGACCGCCAGCCGAGCCAGCTCGCGATCATCACGGCGGTCGGTCCCCGCTGCCCCAGCACGACGTAGTAGTCGAGGAAGGCGTGCAGCGACGGCCACTGCTGGTAGGGCCGGAAGAGCATGACCTTCCAGTCCAGAGCCACCAGCCACGACGAGATCAGAACCAAGTGGACGATGACGAGATAGAACGCCAACGTCCCGCCGAAGAGGGCCACACGGTGACGGCTCATCCGCGGGATCTCTATCTTCGGCGGTTCCGGCTCCCGGTCCAGCCGGGCAAAGATGTCGGTACGCACCCAATCGACGTTACAGCGAGTGAGTGTGTGACCCGATCGATCCCACGGGTTTGTGATGACGATGTGATGTGACCCAGGTCGCCGGACGTGCCGTTTTCCGGTCCACGGGAAAAAACAACGGGATCGGGTCCTCTCCTCCTTCCGGGTAGTTCCGTCAAGGCCGCGTGACGGTCGGTCCAATTCGCCGAAGAACTCGGGACCCGCATTTCCCCCGGCTTTCCTGGCTCCCGTCCGTCCGGGGGTGAGGGCCGCTCCTGGACGGGGGTGCGGCGGGCACCTGCCGGGAGGCGGGTGTGGTGCACGCCACAACACCTGGGGTGGGGGGTATGAGGTGGGCCACGTGTGACTGAGGGCCTCTCGCGTACGCTGACGCTCACTCGCCCGTCGATGCCGGGCCCCGGGGGCGCCGCGCACCATTGCCGCTCCGGTCCGCCGAGCGCGAGGGATACATGGGAGGTACGCAGATGTCGGGGAGAAACACGGCCGAAAGCGCCCCGAGCGCGGCCACCGCCAGGACTCCCGGCTCCGGTACGAGTCCGAGTGCCGCTTCCGGCACGGCTCCCGTCCCCGGACGGGACCCCGGACAGAACTCCGGACGGGACTCCGGACGGGACTCCGGACGGGACTCCGGACGGCACCCCGGCAGGAGCCGCTGGGCCGTCCTCGTCGTCCTCTGCCTCAGCCTGCTGCTCGTCGCACTCGACTCGACCGTGCTGCACGTCGCCGTGCCCGCCGTCACCGAGGACCTGCGACCCGGCCCGGTCGCCCTGCTGTGGATCGTGGACGCCTACCCCCTGGTCTGCGCCTCGCTCCTGATCCTCTTCGGCACCCTCGGGGACCGGGTCGGCAGACGGCGGGTGCTGCTCTGCGGTTACGCGCTCTTCGGCGCCGCCTCCGCGGTCGCCGCTTTCGCGGGCAGCCCCGGGATACTCGTCGCGGCCCGTGCCCTGCTCGGGGTCGGCGGCGCGATGATCATGCCGGCCACCCTGTCGATCCTGCGCCAGGCCTTCCCGGACCGGCGGGAGCGAGCCGTCGCCATCGGGGTCTGGACGGCGGTCGCCGCCGTCGGCGCCGCCACCGGGCCGGTCATCGGCGGCTTCCTCGTCGAGCACTACTGGTGGGGATCGGTCTTCCTGATCAACGTCCCGCTGATGGTGCTGGTGCTCCCGGTCGGGCGCCGGCTGCTGCCCGAGTCGCGCGGCTCCGGCGAGGGCCCGTGGGACGTGCTCGGAGCGCTGATGGCCGCCGTCGGCGTGCTCGGTGCCGTCCTGGGCATCAAGCGGATGGGTGCCGGAGAGGGCGTCGTCGATCCGGCCTCGCTCGTCCCGCTGGTGGCCGGGGTGCTCTTCCTCGCCCTGTTCGTCCGCCGGCAGCGGCGGCGCGAGCATCCGCTGATCGACATCGGCATGTTCACCCGGCCCGCCTTCTCCACGGCGGTCGGCTGCATCGTCCTCGCCATGCTCGCCCTGGTCGGCCTCGAACTCATCGCCGTCCAGTACCTCCAGCTCGTCCTGGACCTCAGTCCGCTCCGGACCGGGCTGCGGCTGCTCCCGCTGACCTTCGCGGCGATGGCCGCCGGTGCCACCGGCACGTACACACTGCGCCGCCTCGGCCCGCGCAGGATGGTCGGGTTCGGCTTCGTGCTGACGGCCGCCTCGGTGCTGCTGTTGACCCTGATGGCCGGCCACGACCGTCCGGCGCTGCTGACCGCGGGCTTCGTGGCGCTGGGATACGGCCTGCAGACCACCCTCTTCGGCGCCTACGAGTCGATGCTGAACGACGTCCCCGCGGACCGGGCCGGCGGGGCCGCGGCGATCGGGGAGACCTCGTACCAGCTCGGCGCGGGGCTCGGCATCGCCCTGCTGGGCAGTGTCATGAACGCCGCCTACGCCCCCGGCCTCTCCGCCCTGCACAAGGAGGGCGTACCGGTCTCGGCGGGCAGCGCCGCCTCGCACAGTCTCGGCGAGGCGTACCAGGTGGCGGACCGGCTCGGCGGACCGGCCGGAGGGCTGGTGCGGTCCACCGCGCGGCACGCGTTCGTCCACGGTCTGCACCTCACGCTGCTGGTCAGCGCCGGGCTGCTGCTGCTCGGCGCGCTGGCCGCGCTGCGGCTGCCGCGGTCCATGGAGTGCGCGACCGACCCGTGCCGGACGGGCGAGGAGCCCCGGATCGCAGGGCCCCGTACGCCGGACCACCAGGACCGGGCGGCTCTCCCGAACGCACCCGGGGTCCCCGCGGCGCGACGCGAAGTCGCCGAGGCCACCGGCTCTGGACGCACGCCCCGCTGAGCCGTAGCGTCGGCCGCTGACTACCACTGCTAGTTTCTGGTGTCCGGGGCCGGTGCCCGTACCCGGTCCGGCCTCCGGACACCGCGCGAGCCGCCGGAGGCACCATGCAGAGCACCGAGCACGAGCGGCCGAAGCCGCCGCCTTTCGACCCGGGCGACCCGATCGGCATCGACGACCTCTTCGACCCCGAGGACCTCGCGATCCGCGCGTCCGTCCGCGCCTGGGCGGCCGACCGGGTGCTGCCGCACGTCGCCGAATGGTACGAGAAGGGCGAACTGCCCGTCGTCCGCGAGCTGGCCCGCGAGCTCGGTTCGCTCGGCGCGCTGGGGATGTCCCTGAAGGGGTACGGCTGCGCCGGCGCCTCGGCCGTCCAGTACGGCCTCACCTGCCTGGAGCTGGAAGCCGCCGACTCGGGCATCCGCTCGCTCGTCTCCGTACAGGGCTCGCTCGCCATGTACGCGATCCACCGGTACGGCTCCGAGGAGCAGAAGCTGAGGTGGCTGCCCGCCATGGCGGCCGGCGAGGTCATCGGCTGCTTCGGGCTGACCGAGCCCGACCACGGCTCCGACCCCGCCGGAATGCGCACCCACGCCAAGCGGGACGGCGACGACTGGATCCTCACCGGCCGCAAGATGTGGATCACCAACGGCTCGGTCGCCGGGGTCGCCGTCGTCTGGGCGCAGACCGACGAGGGCGACGCGGGCCGGGGCGTCCGGGGATTCGTCGTCCCCACCGACACCCCCGGATTCTCCGCACCGGAGATCACCCACAAATGGTCGCTGCGCGCGTCGGTCACCAGCGAACTGGTGCTGGACGGGGTGCGGCTGCCCGCCGACGCGGTGCTGCCGGGCGTGACGGGGCTGCGCGGCCCGCTCGGCTGTCTGAACCACGCGCGGTACGGGATCGTCTGGGGCGCCATGGGCGCCGCGCGGTCGAGCTTCGAGGCGGCGGTCGACTACGCGCGGACCCGGGAGCAGTTCGGCCGGCCCATCGGAGGCTTCCAGCTCACCCAGGCCAAGCTCGCGGACATGGCGGTGGAGCTCCACAAGGGCATCCTGCTCGCCCACCATCTGGGCCGGCGGATGGACGCGGGCTCGCTCCGCCCGGAACAGGTCAGCTTCGGGAAACTCAACAACGTGCGGGAGGCGATCGAGATCTGCCGCACCTCGCGCACCATCCTCGGTGCCAACGGGATCTCGCTGGAGTACCCCGTGATGCGGCATGCGACGAACCTGGAGTCGGTGCTCACCTACGAGGGCACCGTCGAGATGCACCAGCTGGTGCTGGGCAAGGCGCTCACCGGCCTGGACGCCTTCCGGTAGGGCCGCCCGCCCGTGCGGGCCGGTGTCCGGGGCGTCGTGGCGAGCGCCCTGCTCAGCTCTGGTTGAAGAAGCCGCCGGTCCGGCGGCCGGAGGCTTCGCCGCTGACCACGTGGGTGTGGGCCGGGGTCAGCAGGAAGACCCGGGTGGCGACCCGGTCGATCGAACCGCGCAGGCCGAAGATCAGTCCGGCGGCGAAGTCCACCACGCGCTTGGCGTCGGCGGGGTCCATGGCCGTGAGGTTCAGGATCACCGGGACGCCCTCCCGGAAGAGCTCGCCGATGGTGCGCGCGTCCCGGAAGCTGTCCGGGGTCACCGTGGCGATGCGGCGCTCCCGCTCCTCGGCGGCCTCGGAGGCGACCTGCACCCGGGGGTCGGTCACCCATGCCTGGCCGTGCGTACCGGTCTCGGCGCCTTCGGAGTACTCGTCGTCGTAGTAGCGCTCGTCGTTGTCCTCCACGAGGCCCAGCCAGGCGCTCGCCTTGCGTACCGATCCCATGGACGCCTCCTCTCACCGCGGTTCTCTGATGTTCCGCATGTCTTTCGTATCCCTATGGTCGTCCATCATGCGGATAGCGCGCCAAGTGGATAGTCGGCGCGCAGGCGATTCGTGACGGTACTGATGCAGAACATGTGGCGGTTCGTCAGGGTTCCGACCGAATAAGAGGGCTTGTAGGAAGAAAATAGGATGCTCCCGACCGTACGGGTGATGTAGAGGACGTACGGGTGAACGACCGGCTCGGTACGATAGGTGCCGCGTGAGGTGTGCGAGGGGTCGCCGCTCCGTCGTTCAGGTTCTCGGGGGGAACGTCCGTGTTCGGAATCGTCAGGCCTTGTACGCACCGGCTGAGCGAAGGGCTCAAGACCGAGTGGATGGCCCATCTCTGCGGTCTCTGCCTCGCTCTCCGCTCCGATCACGGGCAATTCGCACGGATCGTGACGAACTATGACGGACTGATCGTCTCCGTTCTGACGGAGGCTCAGACCGGCACCGGCCCCGCCGGAAGGCGCACCGCCGGACCGTGCCCGCTGCGCGCGATGCGGACCGCACCGGTCGCCAGGGGCGAGGGAGCCAAGCTCGCCGCGGCCGTCTCCCTCGTGCTCGCCTCGGCCAAGGTGCGCGACCATGTCGCCGACCGTGACGGGCTGCTGGCACACCGTCCGGTCGCCGCCGCCGCCCGACGGGTCGCCGCGGGATGGGACCGCGCGGGAGCCCGCGGCGGCGCGGCCCTCGGCTTCGACACCGCGGTCCTGGTGGACGCGGTGGACCGGCAGGCCGGGATCGAGGCGCTGGCCGTGACGGGCACCCCGCTGCTTTTTGTCACCGAGCCCACCGAGACGGCCACCGCGGCAGCCTTCGCGCACACCGCGGTCCTCGCCGGCCGGCCCGGCAACGCGGCCCCGCTCGCCGAGGCGGGACGGCTCTTCGGGCGCCTCGCACACCTGCTGGACGCCGTGGAGGACCAGCGGGCCGACGCGGAGGCGGGTGCGTGGAACCCGCTCACCGCCACCGGTACCCCGCTCACCGAGGCCCGACGGCTCTGCGACGACGCCGTGCGCGGGGTCCGTCTGGCGCTGGCCGACGCGGAGTTCAGCGACAGCGGGCTGGTGCACGTCCTGCTGGTGCACGAACTTCGCCGTGCGGTGGACCGCGCCTTCGCCACCGACTCCTGCGCGCACCGGGGGGCGTACGGACCGCCTCCCGGCAACCCGTACGCCCCCGGCAACCCGCACGCCCCCGGTGGGCCCGCGGCGCCGCCGCCCGAGCCCCCGAGGCCGCCCCGCGACCGGCGCGGGCTCATCGCCGGCTGCTTCGTCATGGCCGGACTCGCCTGCACCTGCCAGATGTGCTGCGGCAGCTACGAGGGCCCCTGGTCGCGGGAACGCCGCGAGGGACTCTGCTCCCAGGCGGACTGCGGGGACTGCTGCGAGTGCTGCGACTGCTGCTCGAACTGCCCCACGTGCGGCGACGGCGACGGATGCGGCTGCTGCGACTGCGACTGCGGGTGCGACTGCTGAGCCGCCCCGGCGCCGCCGGCGTACGGACGGCCGGCGGCGCGCGGACTCACTTGATCTCGGGCGGCGAGATCTGCGAGGTCTCGATCGACGAGTCGGTGGTGCCCCACTTCTTCAGGATGCGGTCGTAGGTGCCGTCCTCCTTGAGGCTGTTCACCGCGGCCTGGAAGGCAGGGGCCAGCGGGGTGCCCTTCTTGAAGGCGAAGCCGACGTCGAGCCGCTTGAACTCGTTGAGGAAGCGGACGTCCTTCTGCTGGGTCACCGCGTAACGCAGTCCGTTGATGGTCGACATCACCACGTCGATCCGGCCCTGCTGGAGCCCGATCCAGATGGACGTCGGATCGGCGAAGGTCTGCACGGTGTAAGGCTTCTTGCCCGCCGCGGAGCACAGCCCCTTGTTCTTCTCCAGGGTCACCTCGAAGGTCGTCCCCGCCCCGGTCGCGACCTTCAGACCGCAGAGCTGGGTGAGGTCCTTGACCTCCTGCAGCTTGCTGTCCTTGCGCACGGCGAAGCCCTGGCCGTCGTTGATGTACGTGACGAAGTCGATCGTCGCGCGCCGTTCGTCGGTGACGCCGAAGTTGCCGGTGCCCAGGTCGTACTTGCCGCTGCCGAGCGCCGGCAGGATCGCCTCGAAGGAGGCCACCTCCCGGTGGAGCTTGAGGCCGAGCTTGCGGGCCACCGCGTCGGCGAAGTCGATGTCCGCTCCGGACAGGGTCTTGCCGTCCGCCTCGTAGAAGGCTCCTGGCGGTGCTCCCGCGGCGCTGGCGATTCTCAGCGTGCCCGCCGAGCGGACGTCCGCGGGCAGCAGGGCGGCCGCCGCCTCGTCCTTCTTCACCGCGGACACCACGTCGTTCTTCGGGGTGTCCGCGGCGGCGGTGCCGGCGGCCTGCGCCGTGGTGGGCTCGCCCGTTCCGCACCCGGCGAGCGCGAGGGTGGCGGCGGTGATCAGGGCGAAGGTGACGGTGTGCCGGGTGCGAGGCATGGCGCGGCTGCTCCAGAGTGGTCGGGGCGTGCCGGGACGCGCCGGACGCGCCGAGGCGTGCCGGACGTACCGGTGTGCTGGTGTGAGGTGTGGCGGACGTGCCGGGGTATGCCGACCGGCCCCGCCGGACGACACGGCCCTGGGGCAGTGCGGGGCGGAGCGGGAGGTCGTCAGTGGTGCGAGGGGAGGGGAGGGTGCTCTCGTGCGGGTGACGTCACGCGGGGAGAAACGCTCGACGACGCGCGAGGGCGCGAGTGAGCGGAGGGAAGCAGGGCGTCAGCTCAACAGGAACAGGACCACACGCGACCGAAGTCGATGTGGGAGCGGGTGACCAGCCACTGCTGCGAATACATGCGCCCAGTGGAACAGGCTTCCGGTGGTGCGTCAACTGCCGTCCGGACACGGCTCACAGTGTGGACAGGCTTGACAGGGGAGTGCGCACGGCGCTTATCTCAGGGACGGACCGGTGCTGAGGGGCCTGGTCCGCCTCGTGCTCGCTGTGAAGCCGCGCCCCGTGTTCGATCCCGCATCCACGGAGCCCCAGCATGTCCGCCCAGACAGAGTCCCTCACTTCCGCATCCTTCTCCTCCGACCCGAAATCCGTGGCCAACCCGCCCGAGCCCGGGAGCGCCGGCGCGGACGTCGTGCCCCGCATCGTTCCGGTGCGCCGCGCCGGACAGTGGGTGGCCGCCGCCGTCGTCCTCGTCCTGCTCGGGCTCGTCCTCGTCTCCGTGGTACGCAACGACGCCTTCCAATGGGACGTCGTCGGGCAGTACTTCACCACCGACTCGGTACTGCGCGGGCTCGGCCTGACCCTCTGGCTGACGGCCGTCGTGATGGTCCTGGGCTTCGCCCTCGGAACCCTGCTCGCGGTGATGCGACTGTCCGGCAACCGCGTTCTGCAAGCGACCAGTTGGGGTTACGTCTGGCTGTTCCGGTCCACCCCGATCCTGGTCCAGCTGCTGTTCTGGTTCAACATCGGCGCGCTCTACCCCGAGATCCTCGGGGTGAACACCGTGAACCTGCTCGGCCCCGTCACCGTAGCCGTCGTCGGACTCACCCTGCACGAGGCCGCGTACGCCGCCGAAGTGGTGCGCGGCGGCATCCTCTCCGTGGAACGCGGACAGCTGGAGGCCGCGCAGTCCCTGGGCCTCGGCCCCTGGCGCCGGTTCCGCCGGATCGTGCTGCCGCAGGCGATGCGCTCCATCGTGCCGCCCGCCGGGAACATGCTGATCGGCGCTCTCAAGGGCACCTCGATCGTCAGCATCATCGCCGTGCAGGACCTGCTCTACTCCGTGCAGCTCGTGTACCACCGCACCTACCAGATCATCCCGTTGCTGCTGGTCGCGACCATCTGGTACGTCGTCGTCACCTCCCTCCTCAGCATCGGCCAGCACTACGTCGAGCGCTACTACGCACGCGGAACGGCGGACGCCCGATGACCCCCGCACCCACCCTCGTCGTCATCGGCGCCGGACCCCGCGGCACCGGACTGATCGAGCGCATCGCCGCCAACGCCGCCGAGCTGTACGCGGGCGAGCGGCTGGACATCCACCTCGTGGACCCCCACCCGGCCGGCGGCGGGCGCATCTGGCGCCACGACCAGTCCCCGTTGCTCTGGATGAACTCCATGGCCGAGGACGTCACCGTCTTCACCGACGACACCGTGCGCCAGGAGGGTCCGGTCCGACCGGGGCCCGCCCTGGACGCCTGGGCCAAGGAGGTCGGAGCGGGCCGCATCACCATCGACGCCGAGCCCGCGGTCCTCGCCGAGATACACGCCCTGACCGGCCAGGACTTCCCCACCCGCCGGCTCCAGAGCACCTATCTGCGCTGGTTCTACGAGGAGTCCGCCGCCGCCCTGCCCGCCGGCATCACCGTGCACGAGCACCCCACCCGGGCCCTGCGCGTCACCGGCCCGCGCGACGGCCGGCAGCGGGTCTGGCTGGAAGGGCGCACCGAACCCCTCGTGGCCGACCTCGTCGTCCTCACGGTCGGTCACCTGGACGCCGAACTGGACGACGAGCAAAAGGAGTTGTCCGCCTTCGCGCTCCGGAACCGACTGGTCCACCTGCCCCCCGACTTCACCGCCGACAGCGACCTCGGCGCACTGCGCGCGGGTGAGCCCGTCATCGTCCGGGGCTTCGGACTGGCCTTCGTGGACCTGATGGTGCTCCTCACCGAAGGCCGCGGCGGACGGCACGAGAACGGCGTCTACCACCCGTCCGGACGCGAACCCGTCCTGTACGTCGGGTCCCGGCGCGGAGTCCCCTACCACGCGAAGATCGGATACGGCTGGGAAGGCGAGCGCCCGCCGCTGCCGCACCATCTGGGCCCCGAACGCATCAAGGAACTCATCTCCGCGCCGGGCCCGTTGGACTTCCGCCGGGACGTCTGGCCGCTCATCGCGCGGGAACTCGCCCACGCCCACTACCACCGGCTCTTCACCGCGCACCCCGAGCGCACCACCGTCCCCTGGGAGGAATTCCGGGGAAGCTACGAAGCCGCCGAGCCGGACAGCCCCGAACTCGCCGCACTCGTGGCCCGGTCCGTCCCCGACCCGGCCGACCGGCTCGACCTGGACGTGCTCGACCGCCCCCTCCAGGGCGTCACCCTCCCCGACGAGGACGCCCTCCAGGGCGCCCTGCGCGACTACATCACGGCCGACCTGACACGTCGTCAAGATGCCACGTACTCGCCCGATCTGGCCGTCTTCTTCGGACTCCTGTCCGCCTACGTGCAGTTGATAGCCCTCGGCGACACCGGCGACAGCTGGCACGGGTTCTTCAGCTATCTCGCCTCCGGCCCGCCCGGCCCCCGGCTCGAACAGCTGCTCGCGCTCTCCCGCGCCGGAGTCGTGCGCTTCCTCGGCGCCGACATGACCGTCGAGACCGACGAGGAACAGGGCGTCTTCCGGGCCGGCAGCCCCACCGTCCCCGGTGCGCGCACCGAGGCCCGGGCGCTCGTCGAGGCGCGCCTCCCGTCCCCGTCCCTGCGGCACACCAGCAGCCCGCTGCTGCGCGGACTGTACGAGGACGGGGCGTCCGTCACCGACAACGGCCTCCTCCAGGTCTCTCCGCAGGACGGCCGGATACTGGACCGCGACGGCACCACCCACCCCCGCCGCTTCGCCCTGGGCCCCTTCACCACGGCACGCGCCTCGGGCGCCTTCACCCGGCCGCGCACCGGAGGCCCCGCGTTCGGCCAGAACGACGCCACCGCCCGTACCGCACTCACCTTCCTGCGCGCCCTCTCCGACCGCCCCGTACCGGGCCGTGTCTGACAACGCCCGCCGCCCGCAACACGTCCGAGGGAACACCATGCCGCTCACCACCACCGAAACGCCGCCCATGGTCGAGATCCGCGCCCTGCACAAGAGCTTCGGCTCGGCCGAGGTGCTGCGCGGCGTCGACCTCACCGTCCGGCCCGGCGAGGTGACCGTCGTCCTCGGCCCCTCCGGCTCCGGCAAGTCCACCCTGCTGCGCACCATCAACCACCTGGAGAAGGCCGACCGCGGCTGGATCACCGTGGACGGCGACCTCATCGGCTACCGCAGGGAGGGCGACAAGCTGTACGAACTGCGCGAGCGCGAGGTGCTGCGCCGGCGCACCCGGATCGGCTTCGTCTTCCAGAGCTTCCACCTCTTCCCCCACCTCACGGTGGTGGAGAACATCATCGAGGCGCCCGTCTCCGCGCTGCGCCGCCCCCGGGCCGAGGCGATCGCCTCGGCCGAGCGGCTGCTGGAGCGGGTCGGCCTCTCCGACAAGGCGCAGGCCTACCCCCGTCAGCTCTCCGGAGGGCAGCAGCAGCGGGTCGCCATCGCCCGTGCCCTCGCGCTGGAGCCGAAGCTCCTCCTCTTCGACGAGCCGACCTCCGCGCTCGACCCCGAACTCGTCGGCGAAGTCCTCGACGTGATCAAGGACTTGGCGCAGCAGGGAACCACCATGATCGTGGTCACCCACGAGATCGGCTTCGCCCGCGAGGTGGCCGACACCGTGGTCTTCATGGACGAGGGGCGCATCGTCGAGCAGGGGCCGCCCGCCGAGGTGCTCGACCGCCCCGCCCACGAACGCACCCGCGCCTTCCTCTCCAAGGTGCTCTAAGGGCTGTCCCGCAGTCCCTGGTGGGTGCGCGACGACAGCTACGGCACCTCGCCGCCGCGACCTGGACGGGTCCCGCCCGGGCTGCCCGACCGACCGCCCCGCACCCGCTTCGAACCGCCAGCCAAACCCCCCATCGATCAGATCCCGGAAGGCTCGCATGACCACCGGCAGACCCCTCCATCTGGCCGCCGAGATCGGCGGCCCGCCCCGGTACGAGCCGGACCACTACCTCGGTCTGGCGCGGCTCGCCGAGGGCGGCGCCCTCGACTACGTGACCCTCGGCGACTCCTTCGCCCGGCCCGGACCCGACGCGCTCTCCGTACTCGCCCGGATCGCGCCCGTCACCGATCGGATCGGACTCGTCCCGACGGTCGACACCACGCACACCGAGCCCTTCCACGTCTCGTCCGCCGTCGCCACCCTGGACTGGGTGAGCCGGGGCCGGGCCGGCTGGACCGCCGACGTCTCGACCACCGAGGCCGTGGCCCGGCTCTTCGGCCGGCGTACCACCGCGCCCGCCGAGGCCCTGTGGCGCGAGGCGGGGGAGGCGGCCGACGCGGGCGCCCGGCTCTGGGACAGCTGGGAGGACGACGCCGAGATCAGGGACACCGCCACCGGCCGGTTCATCGACCGGAAGAAGGTGCACCACATCGACTTCGAGGGCGAGGCGTTCTCGGTCCGTGGCCCCGCCATCGTGCCGAGGCCCCCTCAGGGGCGGCCCGTCACGGTGATCGACGGCACCACCGCCCCCGCCCGGGCGGTGGCGGCCCGCCACGCGGACGTCGTGCACATCCGGGCCACCTCGCCCGAACAGGCCGCCGCCGCCCGCGCGGACGTCCACCGGCTGGCCGCCGCGCACGGCCGTTCCGCACGCGAACTGAGGGTGCTGGTCGCGCTCGCGGTCGACCTCGGCGACGCGGAGACCGCACCCGAGCCGGGGCTGGAGAGCGGCCCGCCGCTGGCCGGCCACGGCACCTACTTCCGGGGCGGTCCGGTGGACCTCGCCGAGCTCATCTCCCAGTGGTACCGGGCGGGCGCGGCGGACGGGTTCCACCTCACCCCCATCACTCCGGCCCGCGACCTCGAAAGGATCGTGAACGGCACCGTGGCCCTCCTCCAGCACCGCAGTCTCTTCCGCACCTTCCACCCCGGCCACACCCTCCGCGAGCACCTGGGCCTCGCGCGCCCCGCCAGCCGCTACGCGCTCGCCCGGACGGCGGGGGAGCGGCGATGACCGGGCACCGGCAGATGCATCTGGCCGCCCACTTCCCGGGCGTCAACAGCACCACGGTCTGGTCGGACCCCCGGTCCGGCAGCCAGATCGACTTCGCCTCCTTCGAGTACCTGGCGAGGACCGCCGAGCGCGGCAAGTTCGACTTCTTCTTCCTCGCGGAAGGGCTCCGGCTGCGCGAGTACGACGGGCGCGTCCACGACCTCGACGTGGTCGGGCGGCCGGAGTCCCTCACCGTGCTGAACGCGCTCGCCGCCGTCACCGACCGGCTCGGGCTCGCCGCCACCGTCAACGCGACCTTCAACGAGCCGTACGAGCTGGCCCGCCGCCTCGCCACCCTCGACCATCTCAGCGGGGGGCGCGCGGCGTGGAACGTGGTCACCTCCTCGGACGCCTTCACGGGTGAGAACTTCCGCCGCGGCGGCTTCCTCGACCGCTCCGACCGTTACACCCGGGCCGCCGAATTCGTCTCCACGGCACGGGAGTTGTGGGATTCCTGGACGCCGGACGGGATGCCCCGTCCGGTCGCCCACCACGGCACGCACTTCGACGTCTCCGGCGAGTTCACCGTCCCCCGCTCCCCGCAGGGGCACCCGGTCGTCATCCAGGCCGGGGACTCGGACGAGGGCCGCGAGTTCGCGGCCTCGGCCGCCGACGTCATCTTCACCCGGCACGGCACCCTGGAGGCGGGGCGCGCGTTCTGGGCCGACGTCAAGGGGCGGCTGGCGACGTACGGGCGGGGCCCCGACGACCTGAAGATCATGCCCGGCGTCACGGTCGTGGTCGCCGACACCGACGCGGAGGCCCAGCAGTACGCCGCCGAGATCCGCCGCCTCCAGGTCTCCCCGCAGAACGCGATCCTCACCCTCGAACAGGTCTGGGGCCGCGACCTCTCCGGTTACGATCCCGACGGGCCCTTCCCGGACATCGACCCGGAGCCGGACTCCGGGTTCGCACAGGGCCGGGTCCGGGTCGCCGACCCGTTCGCCGTGGCCGCGAAGTGGCGGGCGCTGTCGGAGGAGAAGGGGCTCTCCATCCGGGAGACCGTGATCGAGAGCGCCACCCGGCAGTCCTTCGTCGGCAGCCCGGAGACCGTGGCGGCCGGACTGACCGCCTTCGTCGACCAGAAGGCGGCGGACGGCTTCATCCTCGTACCGCACCTCACCCCGGGCGGCCTGGACGACTTCGTCGACCGGGTCGTCCCCCTCCTCCAGGAACGCGGCGCGTTCCGGTCCGAGTACACCGGTTCCACCCTGCGGGCACACCTCGGGCTGGCCGAACCCGTATGGAAAGGTTGAGCGCATGAGCACGGACGCACAGCAGGAATGGCAGAGCTGGCACGAGGGGCGCGTCGCCGCGACGGCCGCGCCCTACGGGCCGCTCTCCCTGGCCGGTACCCACTGGCTCGCCGACTACCCGGAAGGGCGAATTCCGGCCGTCCCGGGAGAGTGGCGCGCGGACGGTGACGATCTCGTCCTGACCGCCGGCGCACAGGACGGTCTGACCGTCGACGGCAAGCCGCTCACCGGCGACGTCCGCCTCGGACCCGACCTCGGACCGGTCGACGACGCCCGGGTGGCCCTCGGCGAACGGCGCCTCGTCGTGCTCCGCCGCGAAGGTCTCTGGGCGGTCCGCGACTTCGATCCGGCGGCCCCGGCCCGGCACGCGTTCCGGTCCATCGAGGCGACCGGATACGACGCGCGCTGGAGCCTGCCCGGCACCTTCCGCGGCTACGCGGACCGCACGGTCCGGGTGGAGAACGCGGACGGCGTCGAACGGGGTCTCCAACTCGCGGGCGAAGTAACGTTCGTTGTGGATGGACGCGAGTTCACGCTGCACGCCGCGGTCGAGCCGGGCGGTTCGCTGTGGATCGTCTTCGCCGACGCGACCAGCGGTGACGGCAGCTTCCGGTTCCGCTTCCTGCGGCCCGCCGCCCCGGCGGCGGACGGCTCGGTGACGGTCGACTTCAACCGCTCCCTGCTGCCGCCGTGCGCCTTCGCCGATCACTTCATCTGCCCCTTCCCGCCGCCGGGCAACACCCTCCCGATCGCCGTCCCCGCCGGTGAGCGGAAGCGGCTCGACGGCTGAGCCGGCGTCACCCGGGCCCCGGCCCCGGCAGCCCGTGCGCTGCCGGGGTCGGGGCGTTTTTCCGTTCCGGACGGTCCGGGGCGGCCGAAAGGCGCCCTTGCGCCGCGCGCGGCCGGTCCCAAATACTCCCAACCAGCGCTTGTCAGGAACACGGCATCCGCATAGCGAACGCGTGTCGGAAGCCCAACGCCTGACTGCGCCTCACGGGTCCGCCACCCCACGGACGGGCCCCTGATCCCCCCATGGAGGAACGCGAAGTGAGGATCAAGCGCACCACCCCCCGCAGCACCATCGCCAGACGCGGCAGGGCCGTCGCCGTCGCGGCGGGTCTGGTCGCCGTAGCGGCGCTCGCCGTCCCCGCGGCCAACGCCGACTCGGCCGGAACGTACAGCACCGCCCAGCTGACCGCCGCGAGCGACGCCGTGCTCACCGCGGACGTCCCGGGCACCGCCTGGAGCGTCGACCCCGCCACCAAGCGACTCGTCGTCACCGTCGACAGCACGGTCACCCAGGCCGAGATCGCGAAGATCAAGGACAGCGCGGGCGACCAGGCCGGCGCCCTGCGCATCGAGCGCACGGCCGGCACCTTCAGCAAGCTGATCTCGGGCGGCGACGCGATCTACGCGAGCAGCTGGCGCTGCTCGCTCGGCTTCAACGTCCGCAGCGGCAGCACCTACTACTTCCTGACCGCCGGCCACTGCACCGACGGCGCGGGCACTTGGTGGTCCAACTCGGCCCACACCACCACGCTCGGCACCACCTCGGGATCCAGCTTCCCGGGCAACGACTACGGCCTGGTGACGTACACCAACAGCAGCGTCACCAAGAGCGGCACCGTGGGCAGCGTGGACATCACCGGCGCGGCCAACGCCACCGTCGGCCAGTCCGTGACCCGCCGCGGCTCCACCACCGGCATCCACAGCGGTACGGTGACCGGCCTCAACGCCACCGTGAACTACGGGAACGGGGAGATCGTCTCCGGCCTGATCCGTACCAACGTGTGCGCCGAGCCCGGCGACTCCGGCGGCCCGCTCTACTCCGGAACCCTGGCGATCGGCCTCACCTCGGGCGGCAGCGGCGACTGCACCTCGGGCGGTACGACCTTCTTCCAGCCCGTCACCGAAGCACTGAGCGCGTACGGAGTCAGTGTCTTCTGAGCCCGGTCTTCCGGTCCCACGGGTCCGGACGGTGGCGCGTTCCGTGACCCCGTGACCCCGTGACGCGTCGAGCCCCCGTCCGCTCGGCGGATTCTTGGGGTCCTCGCAACACCTGATGGCCTATGCGGTTGTCAGTAGAGCACGCAGGCGCTCGGCTGGGGTTCTCCAGCCGAGCGTCTTGCGTGGCCGGCCGTTGAGTTGCTGGGCGACGTGTTCGAGGTCTTCGGGGCTGTGGACGGACAGGTCGGTGCCCTTGGGAAAGTACTGCCGCAGCAGACCGTTGGTGTTCTCATTCGACCCGCGCTGCCAGGGAGAGTGGGGGTCGCAGAAGTAGACGGGGACTCCGGTGGCCACGGTGAACTGCTTGTGGGCGGCCATCTCGCACCCCTGGTCCCAGGTCAGTGAGCCACGCAGGTGTGCGGGCAGGGTCCGGATCAGCGGGACCAGTACGTCGCGCACCTCCTCGGCGGTGTGTCCGCCGGGCAGATGTCCGAGCATGACGTAGCGGGTGGAGCGCTCGACCAGAGTCACGATCGCGCTCGCGCTCCGGGGACCGACGATCAGATCGCCTTCCCAATGGCCGGGGACCGCCCGGTCCTCGACCTCGGCGGGCCGCTCAGAGATCATCACCATCTCGTCGACGAACCGGCGCTGGCGTTGGTCCGGGCTTCGGTGCGGCTTGCGGCGGGTGCGCCCGGTGCGCAGCGCCAGCGCGACTTCACGGCGCAGTCCGCCGCGGGCCTGGACGTAAACCGCCTGATAGATCGTCTCCGGACTCACCCGCATGCCCTCGTCGTCGGGGAACTCGATGGGGAGAGCGTTGCAGATCTGCTCGGGCGACCAGCGTTCCTGGAGCCGGTCCGCGACGAAGTCGCGCAGTGGACCTTTCTGGGCGAGCTTGGACTCCTTGGGGCGGGACCGGCTCCTGGCCCATGCGCGCTGGGCTTGGTGCGGGCGGTAGGTGCCGCCTGCCGAGTGGGTGTCGATCTCGCGCTTGACGGTCGAGGCCGGCCGACCCAGGGCCCGGCCCATCGCGCGCAGCGAGTGGCCCTCGCGCCGCATGTCGGCGATCAGCTCCCGCTCGGCCACGGTGAGGAACCGGGGGTGGAGATCGGCCTCGACGGCGGTCAGGGACGGGCCCCCCGACACAACGGTGGTGGTCACACCAGTCGTATAGTCGATCAAGCGGCCGTCCGCATGCAGACGTGAGTGGCCGATCTGCCGAATGCCTCGGTCCCAGTCCTGGGCTGTGCGCGGGTGGACACCGGCCTGGACCGCAGCCTCACGGCGTCGGACCCCGGCCGCCCGAAGGCGCTCGTACTCCGCCCGTCGGGGATGCCCGCCCCTGCTGGGCTTGCCACGACCACGAATGCCGGCCTTGCGAGCCCACCCGGCCGCCGTATGCCGGCTCACCCCTACCGCCCGAGCCGCCCCGGTGACGCTGCCGTCCGCCTCGTCCAACGCCTCGAAGAACCTCGACTTCAGCGCCTCAAAATCCATGATCCCCGCAACCCCTGGAACTCCAGGGTGTTGCGGGGATCAGTGGAACCCGCCCTCCGGACGGGGGCTCCCGCGCGTCCGCCGCCGGTGCGGGACGACGACCCGCACGGCCGTCGAGCGCGGAGGGCCCCACGGAGGACTCGCGATCACACGGAGTGCGCGCCCCCCGGTGGCGTTCCCGCGGTCCCCGACGGGACGGTGCCGTCGGGGCCCGTCCGCCTGCGCCGCAGGGAGAGCAGCAGCGTCAGGGCCGTACCGGCCACCGCCCAGGCGGAGAGGACCAGCAGGGAGCCGGTGACCGCGTTGCCCCGGAAGTAGGCGATCGACCGGGCGACCCAGGTGCCCGCGCCCGGGGGCAGGGCCGGGCCGATCGCGCGCCAGAAGTCCGGCAGCATCGGCAGCGGGAAGGCGCCGCCCGCGCTCGGGTTGCCCGCGATCACGATGATCAGGACGGCCAGGCCGATGCCGACGATGCCGGTCAGCGCCTGCAGGGCGAGGGTGATCATGCCGGTGGCGAAGACGACCAGCGCGCCCAGCCCCGCCAGCGCCCAGAAACTTCCGGGCAGCGCGCCGAGGGCGGGGCCGACGATGACCGCGCCGCCGATGCCGCCCAGGACCGAGTACACCGCCATGACCAGGGTGCGGATGAGCGCGCGCCGGAGGTTGGCCGGACGGGAGCCCGCGCTGATCGCGAGGATCGAGGCGCAGAGATAGCCGCCCACGCACCAGCCGACGACCAGGTAGAACGACGAGAGCCCGTCGAAGTCGTCCGAGGAGGCCGGGGCCACGTCCACGACCCGCACACGACGCTGCTGCTCGGCCATGACCTCCGTGGTGATCCTCGCCAGGGAGGTGGCGAGCGCGGAGCCGCCGCCGGAGGCGACGAGCACCGTGTCCGTCGTGCCGGACGGGTTCACCACCAGAGCGCCGTCGATCTCACGGTTCATGATCTGCCGGCGCGCTTCGGCCGCGTCGTCGACGGCGCGCGGGTCCAGCGGACCGCCCGGAAGCCCGTCCAGCCCGGCGATCAGCTGCTGGGACGCCTGCGGGGGAGCCACCACACCGAAGGGCACGTCGGTGGCCACCGGCCGGTGCAGCGCGCCCACGTAGGAGAGGATGAAGAGCAGTTGGAGGACGAGCACACCGAGGACGAGCAGGGCGGCCCGGGGAGTGACGGCCTGTCTTACCTCGCCGGCGAAGTTCATGTCCTCCACGCTCGATCCGCCCGGTGCTCCGCGCAGGCGGGGCGGGCCGAATGGCGCAAAGGGCGCTTGAGCCCGGCGCACCGGCCGCGTGTCACGCGGCGGGCGGGCGCCGGCGCGGAGCCCCCGACGGCGCAGGGGCCAGGACCGCGGGCCGTACGGCTCCGGAGCCGAAGCGCCGGCGGGCCCGGTCCGAGGCGGCCTCGGCGGCGCGGGACCGGTCGTCGACCGGGTCCAGGGAGAGCTGGCGCGGGGCGTCCTCGGCCGGTGCGAGGTCGTCCGCGCGCAGCGTGTAGGCGCGTACCCGTGCGCGTTGCAGGCCGAGCGAGTCCAGCAGCCCCAGCGCCGTGCCGGCGAGGAGAGGGGAGTGGCCGGTGGGCTCGGCGGAGGTACGGGTACGGGTGCTGGACGTCCGGTCGGCGTACCGCACGGTGAGCGTCAGGCGCCCCGCGACCCGGTGCCCGGCGCGCAGGCGCTGTCCCAGCCGCTCGGCGAGCCCCAGCACCGCCCGGTGGTGCAGGCCGGGGTCGAGGCAGTCCCGGTCGAGCACCAGATCGGCGGAGAGGTGGGCCGCAGGTTCCGCCGGGACGACCGGACGGGGGTCGCGGCCGTGCGCGCGTTCGGCCAGCAGCCTGGCGGGACCGGCGCCTAGCAGACGCTGGAGCGTCAGCGGCGGCAGGTCGGCGACCTGGCCGATGGTGTGCACGCCGTACCGCCCGAGCGTGGCCGCCGTGGCACGGCCGATACCGGGCAGCGCGCCGACCGGGCGGGGGCGCAGCCAGGAGTCGGCCCGGTCGCCGGGGACCTCCGTGGTCTGCCCCGGCCCGGACGCGTCGGCCGCCATGGCGGCCAGCATGCGGTTACCGGCGAGCCCCGCGCCGCACTCGATCCCGTACAGGGCCAGCAGCCGGAGCATGACCAGCTGGACCAGGTCGTACGGGGGCAGCCCGAAGTAGCGCAGCGCGGAGGTGAGGTCCAGCTGGACGGCGTCGGGCGGGACCGCCTGGACGTGCGGGGTGATGCCGGACATCAGCTCGACGATGCCGGCGTAACCCTCCTCGTCCGGCAGCGCGTACAGGCGCAGATGGGCGATGTGGCGGCGGCGTGCCGGGCGGGGGGCCGTCATCCCGCGCTCCCCTGGCTGGTGTGGCCGAGCCTGCGCAGGTCGGCCGAGCGGCTGCCGGCCGGCTGGAGGTCGGCGTACGGGTGCAGCCGGGCGCCCGAGGTGCCGTTGACCAGGGTGCGCCCCGGCTGCGCGGGCGTCGGGTGCGGGCGCTGTGCGCCGAGCAGCGCGAGCGCGGCGGCGGGGCCCTCGTCCCGGCGGGCCGCGGCGATCCGGTCCAGGTCCCAGGCCATGGTGCCGACGACGGACCGCCGGGAGCCGCGCACCTGCACGGTGCCGCGCACCAGCAGCAGCCCGCTGTGGAAGACGGTGTGCGCGCACGCCGGGTGGGAGTCCTCGAAGAAGACCAGGTCGACCATGCCCGAGCCGTCCTCCAGGGTGACGAAGATGATGCGTTTGCCGCTGGCGATCGGCGGGGTCTGGGTGGAGGCCCGCACCCCGGCGACGAGAACCGGCTGCCCCTGGCGCGCGTCGGCCAGGTGGGCGGCGTCCATCGCACCGATCTCCCGCAGCAGCCGGTGGTGGTGGACCATGAGGTGCCGGGACACGTCGATGCCCAGCGTGTTCAGCTCGGCGTCCAGTGCCTCGCGGCCGGTCATCTCCGGCAGACCGCTCGGCTCGGCCGCGCCGGCCGCGCCCGCGTGGAGGGCGAGCTGGCCGTCGCCGGCGGACCGGGTGCGGGACTGCCGGTGCAGTTCGGCGACGTGCAGCAGCAGGTCCCGCCGGGTGAGCGCGCCCTCGTCGAGCCCGCTGAACGCACCGATCTCGACCAGGCGTTCGGCCAGCGGCCGGCTGGGGCGGGCGCGCTGCCAGAAGTCCGACAGCGAGTCGTAGGGCCCACCGGCCTCGATCCGGGTGCTCTCGTCCTCGGTGATGCCGCGTACCGAGGACAGCGCGAGCCGCACCCCCCACCGCCCGTCGTCGGTCCGCTCCACCGCGTACCGGGTACGGGAGCGGTTGACGTCCACGGGCAGGACGGGAACGCCCCGTCGGCGGGCGTCGGCGACGATGACGCGCTTGGGCCACATCCCGGGGTCGTGTTCGAGGAGCCCGGCGAGGAGGAACGCCGGGTGGTGCGCCTTGAGCCATGCGCTCTGCAGGGCCGGTACGGCGAAGGCCACCGCGTGGGCGCGGCAGAAACCGTAGGCGCCGAACGCCTCCACGGTCGCCCACACCTTCGCGCGGACCCCGGGGTCGTACCCCCGGGCCGCCGCGCGCTCGTGGAACCACGTGCCGATGGCGGGCAGCCGCTTCCGGTCGCCGAGCGCCCGGCGGGCCACCTCGGCCATCGCCCGGTCGCAGCCGGTCATCACGGAGAGGGTCTCGATGATCTGCTCGTGCCAGATGGTCACGCCGTAGGTGTCGGCGAGTACCGGTTCGAGGTCCGGGTGGGCGTAGGCGGGGGCCCGGCCGTGCCGCGCGGCGACGTACCGCTCGGGCATGCCGCCGGCGACCGGTCCCGGGCGGAAGAGGCTGATGTCGGCGATGACGTCCTGCGGGTTGCGGGGCTGGAGACGGGAGAGCAGGTCCTGCTGGCCCGGCGATTCGAGCTGGAACAGCCCGATCGTCTCGCTCTGCTGGATGAGCTTGAACGCGAAGACGTCGTCGAGCGGCACCTGCGCCGGGTCGTCCAGGTCGATCCGGTCGCCGGTCGCGCGTTCGATCTCGTCGACGGCGTGGGCCATCGCGGACTGCATCCGCACCCCGAGCACGTCGAGCTTGATGTTGCCCAGCGCCTCGACCTCCTCCTTCGCGGCCATGGCCATGGGGTAGTCGCCCTGCGGGGTGGGCTGCACCGGCAGCCGGTCCAGCAGGCTCGCGTCGCTGATGATCACGCCGCACGGGTGCATGGCCATGCCGTGCACCAGGGAGTCGAGCCCCTCGGCGAGCTCCCACAGCGGGCCGTACCGCTTCGCCCGCGACGCCAGCTGCCGCAGCTCGGGCAGTTCCGCGAGGGCGCCGGTGATGTCCGAGGCGCGCAGGTGCGGGAAGCTCTTGGCGATCCGGTCGACCTCGTCCGGCGCGATGCCGAGCGCGAGACCGGTGTCCCGCAGCGCGCGGCGGGCCCGGTAGGTCTCGGGCATCGCGGTGACCGCCACCCGCTCCTTGCCGAACCGGGCGAAGACCGCGTCGTAGCACTCCAGCCGCCGTGCCGACTCCACGTCGATGTCGATGTCCGGGAGCGAATCCCGCCGTTCGCTGAGGAAGCGTTCGAACAGCAGCCGGTGGTCCAGCGGGTTGGCGGTGGCGATGTCCAGGGTGTGGCAGACCATCGAGCCCGCCCCCGAGCCACGGGCCGCGACCCGGATGCCCAGCTCGCGGATGTCCGCGACCACCTGGCCGACGGCGAGGAAGTACGAGTCGTACCCCAGCCGGGAGATCACCCCGAGCTCCATGTCCAGCCGCTCCCGGGCCTTCGCGTCACGGTCCAGGCCCCGGCGGACCAGACCCGCCTCGGAGCGCTCGCGCAGCAGCCGGGCGGCGCCACCGGCGTCCGGCCCGGCGCCGAACAGGGACGCCTCCGGGAAGTGCCGCCTCCCCAGGCCGAGGTCCGCCCCGGGGTCGAGGACGCACTCGGCGGAGGTCGCGGCGGTGTCCGCAAGCAGCCGGCGCGCCCGGCTGTCGTCGTGCCCGGCGGACGCGGCGATCGCGCGGGCGACGGCGACCATCGGGCCCTCGCCCTTGAGCCAGCGTTGCCCGCTGTCCAGCCGGCGCCGGTCGACGGGGCGCAGCAGCCGTGCGGCGTCCAGCACGTCGGCGAGACGGTGCTGGGCGGGGTCGGTGTAGCGGACCGCGTTGGAGAGCACGGCGGTGACACCGGTACGGTCGGCCAGCGCCAGGGTACGGGCGGCCAGCCGCAGCGACCCCGGGCCCGTACCGGCCCGCCGGTACGCCACGGTCTCCAGCCGCAGCCCGCTGCCGAAGATCTGCCGCCAGGGCGCCAGCAGCTTCACCGCGACGTCCTCGCGGCCCGCGGCCAGCGCCCGTACGGGCTCCGACAGGGGGCCCAGCAGCACGGTGAGGCCGGGGCCGCCGTGCTCACGCAGCGCCGCCCACGGCACCACCGGCGCGGTACCGGACAACGCGCCGGCGTGCGCCGCCGAGGTGATGCGGCAGAGCCGCGCCCAGCCCGCCCTGTCCTGGGCGAGCAGCACGACGCGCAGCGGCGGTTCGACGACGTGGGCGCCTCCGCGCGCCGGGGTGCGCGGGCGCTCGGCCGGAGGCGGCGGGGCGAGGGCCTCCACCGCGAGGTCGATGCCGAAGACCGGTCGTACGCCTTCTCGGGCGCAGGCCTGAGCGAATCGAACAGCCCCGGTCACGGTGGACCGGTCGGTGAGCGCGATTTCCGGCATGCCGAGTTCGGCCGCCCGCCGCGCGAGGTGCTCGGGGTGGGCGGCGCCGTAGCGGGCGGAGTAACCGGACGCGACGTGCAGATGGGCGAAGCCCGCCATGTCGTTCCTCCCTTCCGCCACCCCATTTCCGACCTTTACCCGATACGTTCCTCGTACGTTCGTTCGATTACCTTAACTCCATCGCCCCTGGTCGGCGAGCGGGTAAGACTCCGGCCGGTGCGGAATAATTCGAACAAGGAGTGGTGTGGCGAGGTGTCGGCCCGTCACCCCCTCGGCGGGGCGTGGAACTTGGGGTCGGCGGGTCCGTCCGGGGTCCCGTTCGGGCTCGTTCCGTCGCGGACGCATGACCTTCGCCACCCGGGGTGCGGTGGCGTTCGGCGGTGTTCGAACCGGGACGTGCTTGCCGCACCGGCCCGGACGCGCTTGCCGCGCTGGGCGCCGTGTCGGCCTGGACGCGCTCGCCGCGCTGGGCCCGGACGTGCTCGCTGTGTAGGCCTGGACGCGCTCGCCGTGCCGGCCCGGACGTGCCTGCCTTGCTGGCCCGGACGTGCTCGCCGTGCTGGCTCGGACGTACCTTGTCGACGGCGGGAGCTGCCGGTCTGGGCGCGTGTCTCGTCCGCGGCGAAAGTCACCTGCCAGGATGGTGATGCGAATCTGGGGCATGTCTTTTTCCGTGTTCGCCGCGGTCGGACCGTGAGGGGAGTGGGGCCGGTGGCACGGAAGAGCGGCCTGCCTACGGGGCGAGGGCGAGATGGTGCAGGAGGAGGCGGAGCGTCCGGAGGGCTCGGGGGCGGAGACCGCACCCCGGGGGCGGGGCGCCATGACGACCGCGATCGCCCGCGCCGTCGCGGACCCGGCGCGGTTCGGGCGGCTGCCGGAGCGGGTTCGGCCGGAGGGCGCGGTGGAGGAGAAGTCGGCCGCGGTGCGCGACCCGGCCAGGGGCGCGTACGACTCCGACGAGTGGCTCGTGCGCTGCTGCGGATGAGCCCCGGGGCGCGGTGACGCGCTCGTGGCCGAAGGTGGCCGTGAGTGCGTCACCGCGTTTTCGAGGTGTGCGCCGGACGATGACTGACGCATCGTCAGGACCACTGCGGAGGAACGATGTTGGCGGCGCAGCAGTTTTTACCGACGCGTAACTTCCCCCGTGAAGCTACCCATGCGTAATTTGGCATGAGCACATAAAGCTTGTGGTCCGGGCCACAGGGCAACCCCCACATCGCAACTCCCTGAGCCGCAAGGAGATCCCACGATGCTGCCCTGGACCCGTACACCGAGAGGCCCGCGTGCGCGGAGAACTCTCGCCGCGCTGCTCCTCGCCGTCGCCGCCCTCGCCGGACCCTCGGCGGCCGCCGCCTCGGCCGCCCCCTCCGCCGGAGAGACCGCCACCACCACGAGCGGCTGGAACGACTACTCCTGCAAGCCCTCCGCCGCGCACCCGCGTCCCGTGGTCCTCGTCCACGGAACCTTCGGGAACTCCGTCGACAACTGGCTCGTCCTCGCCCCCTACCTGGTGGCCCGGGGCTACTGCGTCTTCTCCCTCGACTACGGGCAACTCCCCGGCGTGCCGGTCTTCAACGGCCTCGGCCCCATCGACAAGTCCGCCGCCCAGCTCAGTACGTTCGTCGACAAGGTGCTCGCCGCGACCGGCACGTCCAAGGCCGACCTCGTGGGCCACTCGCAGGGCGGCATGATGCCGAACTACTACCTGAAGTTCCTCGGCGGCGCCGCCAAGGTGAACGCGCTCGTCGCCCTCGCCCCCGACAACCACGGCACCACTCTCCTCGGGCTGACCAACCTGCTGCCCTACTTCCCCGGAGCGGAATCCCTGCTGAACGCCGCCACCCCCGGGCTCGCCGACCAGGTGGCCGGATCGCCGTTCATCACCAAGCTCAACTCCCTCCCGGACACGGTGGCAGGGGTGAAGTACACCGTCATCTCGACCCGGTACGACGAGGTCGTCACCCCCTACCGCACCCAGTTCCTCAGCGGTTCGAACGTCCGCAACGTCCTGCTCCAGGACCTGTGCGCGGTCGACGTCTCCGAGCACGTCCTCATCGGCACCACCGACAAGATCGCCTTCCACGAGGTGGCCAACGCGCTCGACCCGGCGCACGCCTCCACGACGGACTGCACCTCCGTCCTCAGCTGAACGGCGTCCCGGGCGGCACCCGGTCCGCCGGGTGCCGCACGGGACCGGACGCGGCGGGCGCGCTGGGACGGACGGGTCCGCGGTCGGGATCACGGGTGCCGAGCTCCCGGGGCACGGCCGGCCTGGTGCCCGATCACGGCCGCGTCTGCTGCGCGAGGCCGACGGCCGCAACGCGCCGGACGGCGAAAGGCCGCGCAGGAGGGTCTGTCAGTGGTGGCTGGGACCATGGAGCCCATGACGACGATCAGTTACTGGGACGAGGCGGCCGACTCCTTCGACGAGGAACCCGACCACGGACTGCTCGATCCGCTCGTGCGCGACGCCTGGGCCCAGCGCCTGCGGAACTGGCTCCCCGTCACCCCCTGCGAGATCCTCGACCTCGGCTGCGGCACCGGCACCCTCTCCCTGCTCGCCGCCGGCCAGGGGCACCGGGTCACCGGAGTCGACCAGTCGCCCCGCATGGTCGAACGGGCGCGGGAGAAGCTCGACGGAACCGGTGCCGAGGTGCTGGTCGGTGACGCCGCCGGGCCGCCCGTGGGGGACCGGCGCTTCGACACCGTCCTGGTCAGGCACGTCCTCTGGGCGCTGCCCGACCCCGTGGCCGCCCTGGAGACCTGGTTCGGCCTGCTCAAGCCGGGCGGCCGGCTCGTCCTGATCGAAGGAGTGTGGGGCGGGGTGGGCATCTCCGCCGCACAGCTCACCACCCTGCTCGCCCCGCACACCGAACGGGTCCACCACGAACCGCTCTCCGAGGACTCCCGCCTCTGGGGCAAGGAGGTGGACGACGAGCGGTACGCCGTCGTGGCCAGAGCCGAACCCCGGTACCGCCACACCGAGGTCGTCGACGTCCACCTGATCCTGCGGAACGGGCCCCGGGTGCTGCTCGCCCGCCGGGCCGGCACGGGCTACGCGGACGGCCTCCTCCACCTCCCCTCCGGCCACCTGGAGGACGGCGAGGACGTGCGCGAGGCGATCCTCCGCGAGACGGCCGAGGAGATCGGCGTCGCCCTCCGGCCGGAGGAAGTGCGCGTCGCGCTCGTCATGCACCACCGGGGCCCCGGCGGCAGCCCGCGTACCGGCTGGTTCTTCGAAGCGGAGTACGACCCCGAGCGGGCGCCGTACAACGCGGAGCCCGACAAGTGCTCGGAGCTGGACTGGTACCGGCTGGACTCGCTGCCCGAGGACATGGTCGCGTACTGCCGGGCCGCCCTCGACGGGTACCGGTCGGGCGAGCGCTTCCTGATCCACTGGCACGAGGACGGCGACCCGGTCGCCCACGATCCCGCCGCGCCGCGCCGGGCCGTCACGCTGCCGCGCGCGGGGGCCGGTACCGGACGGGTGCACCACATCGAGCTGTGGGTCGGCGATCTGGCGGCGGCCGAACCCGGCTGGGACTGGCTGCTCGGCCGGCTGGGCCACCTGCCGTACCGGCGCTGGTCCCAGGGCCGCAGCTGGCGGCGCGGCGACAGCTACGTCGTGGTCGAGGAGTCGCCGGACGCGAGCGCGCGCACCCATGACCGGCTCCGGCCCGGCCTCAACCACCTGGCGTTCCACGTCGAGGACCGGGAAGCACTCGACGCGCTGGTGGCGGAGGCCCCGGCGCACGGCTGGCGGCTCATGTTCACCGACCGGCACCCCTGGGCGGGCGGCGACGGCCATCGCGCCGCGTACCTGGAGGACGCCTCGGGATTCGAGGTCGAACTGGTCACGGGCGGCCCGGCCCGGGAGACTCCCGCGCCGGGCGAACCAGCCGCCGGGAAGCAGGTCCCTGCGGCCCCGGTCGCCTGACTTACTGTCAATTCGGTCTGCGGGCAATGATGCAGAAGGGGTGGCCCGCAGGATCGGTGAGGACCCGCCACCGGGCGCTGTTCGGCTGGAACTCCGGCTTCGCCGCGCCCAGTTCCAGCAGCATGGCCTCCGCCTCGTCGAGATCCTCGACGTCGAAGTCCAGGTGCGCCTGTTGCGGCGCGGTGCCGTCGCCCGGCCACTGGGGAGGCCGGTGGCCGTCCACCCGCTGGAAGCCGAAGCCGAGTCCGTCCTCGCTGGTGAGGCCGGCGAACTCGGCGTCGGAATCCGGATGGAGGGCGTAGCCGGTGGCCCGCTGGTAGAACGCGGCCAGCGCCAGGGGGTCGGGGCAGTCGAGGGCGATCGCGGTCAGCCTCAGACGTGGGGGCACCGCAACTCCTGTCTCGGTCAGGTCCGTTACGGGGGTGGGCGGGGTCACAGGTCGGCACTCGCGAGCAGATCCGGGAGGCGGCCCGCGCGGGCGATGCGTTCCAGCGCGTCCAGGGCGCCGACGGCCTCCCCGGCCGCCGCCGGATCACGCTCCGCCAGCCCGCTCTCCGCGAACTCGTCCTCGTCCAGGCGCAGTACCTCCGAGGCGTCCGCGGACACCCAGAGGTCGAGGTCCAGGTCCTCCACCCGTACTTCGCCGCCGTCGACCACGCAGGGGCGGGTGATGTCGCAGTACCAGCCCTTCAACCGCCCGTCGCCCGTGCGGACCTCCTTCACCGCGTACCACCGGTCGCGCCAGTAGTGCTCCGTGAAGACGTCGCCCGGTGCGAACGTCACGAAACCGAAGTCGCGCACCCCGGGGGCGGCCCACGGGGCGAGGACGGTCACCCGGCGGCCGTCGTCGGCCAGCCGGCGGGCCGGGTAGCGGATCTTGGTCCGCCCGGCCTTCGTCAGGACGACGGTCACCTCCGTGGTCGTCCCAGTCGTCCCGTCCCTCCCGCCTGTCCCGGTCGTCCCGTCCGATCCGGTCGTCCCGTCCATCGTGATTGTCCCGTCCCACCCGTCCGTCCGGCCGCCGGTCTCCGCCGCGGGCGGGCCGGCGGATCCGTCAGCGGGCGGTGTCGAGTGTGCGGACATGGCGTACCTCCGTGGCGCACACCTGGTAACCGAACCAGGCGTTGATGGCGAGCATGGGGCCGTTGCCGGCGTCGTTGCCGGTGTAGGCCACGGTGAATCCGGCGTCCCTGGCGCGGTGCAGGGAGTCGTTCTTCGCGATCTTGGCAAGCCCGCGGCCCCGGTGGGCCCGCTTGGTGCCCGTCATCCCGGAGCCGTACCGGGTGGCGCCGTCGGTGGTCGCGAGGCTGAAAGCGGCGACCTCACCGTCGACCAGCACCACCGAGGTGAGCGCGCGGTCGAACACGGGATGGCGCCACGTCGTGTCCAGCCAGCGCGCGTAGTCGGTGAGCACGGCCGGAGCGTCGCTCGGCTCGTCCGCCGTGACCTCGGCGTCCAGCTCGAAGAGCGGACGCGGATCGTCGGCGAAGTCCTCGGCCGTTCTCAACTCCACGCCGGGCGGCAGCTCCCGGCGGGGCGGCAGGCCGCCCTTCGCCAGGTCGAGCGAGAGGAAGTGGGCGGAGCGGCTCGGCTCGTACCCCCGCTCGCGCGCGAAGGCGCGGCCGGCCGGGTCATCGAGCACCCAACTGAGGATCTCCACCGCTCCCAGGCCGACGAGATGCGCCTCGGCCACTCGGACCAGTGCGGATCCGCTGCCCCGCCGGAGCCGGTCGGGGTGGGTGTAGACATTGCAGAAACCCTGCCCGGGCCGTGTGCTGTCGTAGGCGATGCCGACCTGCGCGGTACCGATCACCTCACCCCGCTCCTCGGCCACGAGCAGCCGCAGATGCTGCTGCGGAGGGGAGCTCGCCAGGTCGTACGCCCACTGGCCCGGAGCCGACAGGAGAAACGGAAGAGCCGCACGCCGCACCGCTTCCCACCCGTCGGCGTCCTCCGGCCGGAAATCCCTGACGTTCACAGTCATGGCGCGACCCTACGCGGGGGACGCGACGGGCCGCCTCCGGGTTTTCCGGGCGCACGGTGCAGAATCTGCACCGTGACTCTGACGATCGTGATCGACCCGGACACCGGTACCGCCCCGTACGAGCAACTGCGCGCGCAGATCTCCGAACAGGCCCGCGCGGGCGCCCTCCCGGTCGGGTACCGGTTGCCGACCGTGCGCGGGCTCGCCGAGGAACTCGGCCTGGCCGCCAACACGGTGGCCAAGGCCTACCGGGCCCTGGAGGCCGACGGCGTCATCGAGACCCGGGGCCGCAACGGCACCTTCGTCGCGGCGGCCGGAGACGCGGCGGACCGCAGGGCCGCGACCGCCGCACAGGGGTACGCGGACGAGGCCAGGCGCCTCGGACTCTCCCGCACCGCAGCCCTCGCCCTCGCCGAGGACGCGCTGCGCGCGGCATACGAGGACTGAGGGAGCGGCGTACGGGGGCGAGTGGTCGGCCGCCCCGCCCGGGGCCCGCTCCCGGAGGACCGGCTGAGGCCCCTCAGAGGTAGAGGCCCGCCTCCTCCGTGCCGGCCCCCTGCTTCGGTACGGAGGCCGGGCCGCTGCCCCGCCGCAGCGCGAAGAGCTCCGCCAGGGTCGCCCCCTCACGGCCGATCCCCTTCTCGGTGCCCAGCCAGGACACCGCCTCGGGCCGGCTCAGCGGGCCGACCTCGATCCGCGCCAGACAGCGGCCGGGCCGGACGACCGCCGGGTGCAGCCGTTCCAGGTCCTCGTTGGTGGTGACCGCCACCAGGACGTTCCGGCCCTGGCCGAGCAGGCCGTCCGTCAGGTTGAGCAGCCGGGAGAGCGCCTGGCCCGCGGTGTGCTTGGCCTCGCCCCGGATGAGTTCGTCGCAGTCCTCCAGGAGCAGCAGCCGCCAACGCCCCTTCTCCGAACCGTCGTCCTCGCCGATCGCGATGTCCATCAGATAGCCGACGTCGTTGAAGAGCCGCTCCGGATCCAGGACGCAGTCCACCTGGCACCAGTCGCGCCAGGCACGGGCCAGCGTCCGCAGCGCCGAGGTCTTCCCGGTCCCGGGCGGGCCGTGCAGCAGCAGGAGCCGGCCGGAGATGTCGTCCGGGGTGAGCTTCATCAGCCCGTCCATCGCCCCGGCCACCTGGGCCGCGTAGTTGGGGCGGACCTCGTCCCAGGTGCCGGCGGAGATCCGGCGCGTGGTGCGGTGCGGCCCGCGCTGCGGCGAGACGTACCAGAAGCCCATGCTCACGTCCTCGGGCTGCGGTTCGGGCTCGTCCTGGACGTCCTCCGTCGCCTCCTTGAGTACTCGTTCGGCGAGTTCGGCGCTGGTCGCGGTCACGTTGACGTCGGCGCCCCGGCTCCACCGCCGCGCGAGCAGCGTCCAGCCCTCGCCTTCCGCGAGCGTCGCGCTCCGGCTGTCCTCCCGGGCGGTCCGCAGCACCGTCGCACCCGGCGGCAGGAGCGTCTTGCCCGGCTTGACGCGCTCCAGGGACGAACTGTGCGAGTACGGCTGCTCGCCCGTCGTGAAGCGGCCCAGGAACAGCGAGTCCATCACGTCGGAAGGGGAGTCGCTGTCGTCGACGGTGAGCCGGATCGGCAGCGCGGACTCGAGGTTGTCAGACATGGGCCCATGATCGGGCACGGTGCGGCCCCGCGCACCGGATTTCACCGGCCGATGACCCGGGAAAACCCCTCGTCCCGGTGGAGCGCGCGAGAACCGCGCCGGGGGTGGACGGGGCGTGCGCGGGCGGACACGAATCGTCCAAGTCCCGTCCGTATGAGGCGAACCGCGTGACGCGCCGTCAACCTCCGCATGCGTGTACGTAATCCCGCGCCCGGATACGCGTGTGTCTTCGTGGAGCGATAGGGTTAACCTGCCCGCACCGGGTGCCCTCGTACGGGTGGGGAGTGACATGGAACAGATAACGGTCCGCAGCAGGCCGCGCGTGCCTGCCATCACATGTGGAAGCAGTGCGACCAGTTCGCGGCTCGACCGCCATCTCGCGGTGCTCGGCGGCCCAGCCGTCCCGCAGCGCGAGACCGCCGAGGCGACGCTGCTGATGCGCGAGCTGACCTCGCGCGACGCCGCGCACACCCGCGGCAGCAAGAGCGCCCGCGTGTCGCTCTTCGCCCCGCTGCGGCGACTGCGGCGCTCGCTCTTCGGCAGCCGCCACTGACGGGTCGGCCCCTGCCACGGCCGGCCGCGACCGAACCGGCCGCCCTCGGCCCGGCCGGTACGAACCCGGCCACCACCGGGTCGGCCCCTCGCGCGGGTCGGCCCGGGAGACAGCCCTGTCCCGACGCGGGACCGCCGCCTGCCCACCCGTACTCCCCGGGGCGTACGGCGGCACCCGCCCGGTACGGACAGCGGTACGGACGAACGGCGTACGCGGCCCGGCCCCCTCCCCGCCGGGCGGCGCGCCGGTGGTCCTCACAGCAGGGCGAACTGCCCGCCCGGGCCTTCCTCCCGCCGGCCGAGCACCGACGCCGGGCGCCGCGCCGCCGCCGGAACCGGCAGCACCCCGGCCGCCCGCAGTTCCTCCCGCCCGAGGGTCCGGGTCGCGCCGATCCGCTCGGCCAACTCCCGCTGCCCGTCGCGGACCGGGTCCAGCAGGGCCAGTACGGTGATCAGCTCCAGCAGCTCCGAGGTCCACTCCCGGGGCCAGCCGGCCGGCCCCATCGCGTCCAGCCCGTCGCGCTCCGCGTCGGCCCACGCGGCCGCCCGCCGGGCGAACCACACCTCCAGCATCCGCACCCCGCCCACCCGGAACTCCCAGGCCTCCGCCGGGACCGGAGCGATCCGCCCCTCGTCGAGCAGCAGCGTCCCGCTCGCCGCGTCGTACGCCACCGAGCCGGGCCGGGGCGGCACCGCGGAGCGCACGTAGGGCCGCCGCCCGCCGGGCAGCCGGGGCCGCTCGCCACCGCGTGCCCCACGCAGCATGAGCCGGAGCAGCTCGCGGCCGAGCTCCACCCCCGCCGACCAGAGCGCCCCGTCGCGTGGCAACGGCACCAGGCACCCGCCGGGGGCGGGGCGCGCGGCGGCCAGGGTCCAGGCGAGCACCGCCTCCGGGGACACCGGCTCACCGCCCGCACCGGGACCGCGCGCGCCGAGTCCGGCCGCCCCGAGTGCGGCGCACAGCCCCGGGGCCAGGTTGGGTTCCGCACCGCCGGGGCGCCGGAAGAGCGGCCGGACACGGCCGGGGCGCCCGGCGGGGGAGTACCCGTCCGGGAGCAGCGCGGTCACCGACAGGGCGGGACCCGAGTCCCCGGGCAGGAAGCCGTGTTCGAAGACGAAGAGCTGCTGGGCGTCGGCCACCCGCCAGAGTTCGGGCCGGGCCGCGTCGATCAGCCGGTGGTCCGGAATCAGCCACTGCTCGTCGAACGGCCCGTGCTGGACGCGTACCGGCTCCGGGTACGCCCCCGGGTCCCGCGCCAGCGGTCCGGTGGAGGCGGCCCGCCCCGGCAGCGCGGCGGCCGGCGTCCGCGGGGTGCGCGACCGGGTGGGCCGGAACAGTCGCTCCTGCTCCTCGCCCCCGGCCCGTACCAGCCGTTCCCAACGCGCTTTCAGGGAAGCCGGATCGGGGCCGGTGACCCAGGACCGGCCGGTGCGCAGGGGCGGTACGGACCAGGGCATCAGCTCGTCCAGGCTGAGGTGTCCGGCGCCTTGACGCGGCACCGCGCGAGAAGCGCCGGAACTCGGCCCGGGGCCTGAACTCCGCGCAGGAGTTGCGCCGTTGCCGTCCCCGGAAGCAGGACCCGCCGTGCCCGGGGCGTCCTCGGCCGCCCTGCCCGCTGCCACCGTGTCGTCCTCCCGCTCGCCACGTCCGCCCGCTTCCTCCCCGGCATCGTAACGGGGCGGCGGGGCGCCGGACCGGGACACTTCATCTCCGTGGACCTCGTCGTCTACATCGGCGACCCCCTGCAGACGAACGCCTACGCCTACACCTACAGCCGGCCCGGTCGAACTTGCGGGACGCGGCCGGACTTGATGGTCCGAGCGTGGTGAGAACGGCCCGCCGGGAGCACGCACGTGACGTCGCTCGTCGACGGGCGAACATGGGCTGACGCGGCCCTGGGAGCTGTCCACGGGGGCGTGGCCGAAGTCGCCGCAAGAACGGAGGCAGGGGTTACGCGCTCCCCAGAGCCTTGATCACGTGGTCCAGTTCCACCGGCATGACCGCGATCAGAACCTTCCCGCCGGACGAATCGCACTCCATGATCCGTGATCCCGGGTTGACCGACACCGCCTCGCGCAGTGAGGGCGAGCGCAGCCCGGCCTGACGCAGATCGGCCGGCAGAACGATTTCCTGGCTGCCAAGGGAAGGCTTCCACACGAGGGGGCCGGGGCTGATCAGCAGACGTCCCGCCCTCCAGCGAGAGCCCTGAGCGGACCACTTGAGCCTGCAGGGCACGCCGGCAGGCTCCCCAGCGGCTATCGCGGTCGACCTCTGCTGCTGCTTCCGGCGCATCAGCCGTCCAACGAGGGCCGCAGCGACCACGCCAATCACCAGTTCGAACACTCGTGCATTCAAGCAGGCGGTACCCGTCACCAGGGGATCGGGGCACCGCTGGGTCCCGGGCGGTGCACGGCGTTTTCGCGCGAGTGCCGCTCGGACCTTCCGTTTCGAATCGGCGGTCGTTGTCGCCGGGCCGGCGGCGCGGTGAGCGGAGAGCGCCTCGCGATAGCCCTCCGGCGGATCCGGCCCTTGCACGGTTGCGACGGTGCGGTCGACCGGTTGAAGGCTGTCCGGCACTCCTGGCGGGTGCGCGACGACGGTTACGGCACCTCGCCGCGATGTCGGAACTTCCGCACACATCCCGTATGCGGACGCTCCTTCGCCTCGCGATACACCGCATCCGGCGCCGCACACCGATCCACCAGGAATTGCGGGACAGCGATGGGGGACTACCGCGGCCGGTGGGGTGTGCCGAATTCGCCGTCGGAGTACCAGCCGATCCGGGGTGCCGGGGGGAACGGTTCCGTGCCCGTACCTTCACAAGTGGCGCTTCCACCCTCGTCGGTGGGTGTGACCCAGATTCCGGGCCAGCGCGGGTGGCGGGAGGTGATGGGCTTCCGGCACGCGGCGCAGAGGACGGCCGGGACGTCGTGACGGCGCAGCAGGGAGGCGAATCCGTCTTGCCGTACTTCGTCGATGTGGTCGTAGTGGTGCGACCACTCCTCGATGGCCAGGGAGCTGTTCCACAGGGCGACGTCCAAAGTGTCGTCCCAGGTGGTCTCGGGGGTCACCGGGTACAGGATGCGCCAGCCGAAGAGCGGGATGCCCGGCCCGTGACGTTCAGGAGCATCGCTGAACGCCTCCGGGACACCGGCGGTGTAGTCGTCACCGCGGCTGTCCCGGATCTCTGCCTCCAGATGCGGTCGGAGCGCTCCTTGCAAGCGGTCCAGAGCAGCGAGGATGTTTCTCTCCAGCAGGGGACGCCCGTCCTCGGGAGCCTCGTGCCAGGCGCAGAGGATGGCCCCCTCCTGGACGGTGCCGAGGAAGACGGCCTGTTCGACGAACGCGGTCCCGTCGTCGAAGGCCAGGACGCGGTGTCGCATGCGTGAGCCTTCGACGCTTCCGATCCATTCCCACCACTCGCCTGCCCGCACCGCCGCGACAGCGTCGGCGGGCCTGGCGGACCGCCTCCGGAAAACGGACACGGGAAAGTCCTCGTCGGCACAGTCGTCATGGCACTCGACTTCACGGTCGGGTGCCTCCGAGAGCTGGGCAGGCAGCGCGGCTCTTGCCACCACGGTGGTGGTCGAGCCTCCAGATGCCTTGCGGTTCTTCTTGCGCTTCTTCGGCATGTCGGTCCTCTTCTCCCCGGCGCTTTCGTCCGGTACAACGACGCCGGCACGTACGGGGGATGCGGCCCTGCCCGAAGAACATGGCGGTCAGGCCTGGTTCGTGTCGATGAAGCGGCCGTGGCGGAGCTGCTCGGCCACCGCGACGAGGGCGGTGGGGCCCTTGCGGCTCCTGTCGGACCGGCGTCCGCCCCGCCAGGGGTTCAGTCCGCTTCCACCGTCACCGAGAAGGAGAACCGGTCGCCCCGGTAGTGGATGCGGGCCACGTCGACCACCCGGCCGTCGGTGTCGTAGGTGACGCCGGTGAAGTGCAGGATCGGGCTGAGCAGCGGCACCCGCAACAGCGCGGCGGTGGTCGGGTCGGCGAGCCGGGCCTCCACGGTGTCGGTGATCCGGGATATGGAGACCCCGGCCGAGTCCCGCAGGATCTTCGTCATCGGCCACCGCTCCAGCTCGGCGGCGTCGACCCGGGCGGCGACCTCCGGACGGACCGTGTTCTCCGCCCAGTTGACGGGCTCCCCGCTCGACGCGTCGCAGCGCAGCCGCCGGTAGCCGACCACCTCCTCGCAGTCCGGGAAGTGGTGGGCCAGTTCGCCGGGTACGGCGCCGGGGCCGTGGCCGAGGACGGTCGTCCGCTCGCCCGACTGCTGGGCCACGATCGCGTCGACCGACCCGAGCACCTGCACCGGCCGGCCCCTTCTGGCATCGGGCTCGATGAAGGTGCCGTGCCGTCGCAGGCGGCTGATCAGGCCCTCCGACTCCAGCTCCTTCAGCGCCTGCCGCATGGTCAGGACGCCGACTCCGTAGTGCGCGGCGAGCCGCTCCTCGGTCGGCAGCCGGAGGGGGGCGTCCCGCGGCCGGCCGAGTACCGAGGCGCGCAGCGACTGCGAGACCTGGTACCAGAGCGGGAGCTTCCCGTTCAGGACCAGGGAGTCCGGCGCGAAGGCGGCCGACCGGGCCTGCTCCGGCACCCCGGCCGAGGTGCCCGTACCCCCGCCGGCCCCCGCGTCGGCGGCGGCTCCGGGGGAGGTGCCCCGGCCGGTCCGGTTCTCCTCCGTGCGTGCTGGCGTCATGTCGGCCCCCTGACCCGTACGGACTCGCCCGGCCCGCCGGACGTCGACGTCATGGCCGGAAGTTGCTGTCCAGACCCTGCCACACCCCGTCGTAGCCGCGCTGCAGATGGGGGGCGGAGGCCGCCTGCCCGGTCAGCGACAGCGGCCGGCGCGTCTCGAACATGAACGCCAGCCCGTCGTCGACCCGCTGCGGTACGAGCTCGGCCGCGCTCGCCCGGTCGAAGGTCTCCCGGTCCGGCCCGTGCGCCGACATCATGTTGTGCAGCGAACCGCCGCCCGGGACGAAGCCGCCGGCCTTCGCGTCGTAGGCGCCCTCGATCAGCCCCATGTACTCGCTCATCACGTTGCGGTGGAAGTAGGGCGGCCGGAAGGTGTCCTCGCCGACCAGCCAGCGCGGGGCGAAGACCACGAAGTCGACGTCGGCCAGCCCCGGGGTGTCGGTCGGCGAGGTCAGCACGGTGAAAATCGACGGGTCGGGGTGGTCGTAGCTGATGGAGCCGACGACGTTGAAGCGGCGCAGGTCGTAGACGTACGGCGTGTGGCTGCCGTGCCAGGCGACGACGTCCAGCGGCGAGTGGTCCAAGGCCGCCGTCCAGAGGTTGCCGCAGAACTTGTTGATCACCTCGAACGGGCCCTCGCGGTCCTCGTACGCGGCGACCGGGGCACGGAAGTCCCGTGCGTTGGCAAGGCCGTTCGCGCCGATGGGTCCCAACTCGGGCAGCTGGAACGGGCTGCCGTAGTTCTCGCAGACGTACCCCCGGGCGGTCGCGTCGAGCAGCTCGACCCGGAAACGCACCCCGCGCGGGATCAGCGCCACCTCGCCCGGCGCGGCGCGCAACAGGCCCAGTTCGGTGCGGAGCAGCAGGGCCCCCCGCTCGGGGACGATCAGCAGCTCGCCGTCGGAATCGCTGAACACGCGTTCCGTCATCGAGGAGTTGGCGCTGTAGAGGTGCACCGCCATGCCCGTGCGGCCCGCCGCGTCGCCGTTGCCGCCCAGCGTCCACAGCCCGGCCACGAAGTCGGTGCCGGGGGCCGGGTCGGGCAGCGGGTCCCAGCGGAGCCGGTTGGGATCGGGCACGGACTCCGTGAAGGGCGCGGACCGCAGGCCGCCGTTGTCGGTGCGCACGAACGCCGGATGCGCGGCGGAGGGCCGGACGCGGTACAGCCAGGAGCGGTGGTTACGGGCACGGGGCTCGGTGAACGCGGAGCCGCTGAGCTGCTCCGCGTACAGCCCGAGCGGCGCGCGCTGGGGGGAGTTGCGCCCGTGCGGCAGCGCGCCCGGCACCGCCTCGGAGCTGTGCTCGTTGCCGAAACCGGTGGAGTACGCAAGCCCGTCGGCCGCTGTCCCCCCGCCTCCCGGGCCGTGTTCGTCGTCGGTGTGCCGCGTGCCGTCCGTACCGCCCATACCGCTGCTCCCGGTGCCGAGACGGGCTCCCGCCGAACGCGTGGGAACCGTGGAGAGTGAATCCTATGGGACACCGTAGGAATGGAGACCGCGTCCGTCAACGCCAATCGCCGCGCATCCGGGAGTCGTACGGGGGGTCCGGGGCCGGGAGTTCGGGGCGCGCGTTCCGCCGGGCGCTCCCCGCCCCGCCGCGCGCGTTCCGCCGGGCGCGGTCCCCGCGCCCGCCGCGCGCGTACGGGCGGCATGATGGGGCCGTGTCCCACCCGAAACCGAAGCTGCGCCGCGCCCCCGTCCAGCGGCGCAGCGCCGAACGGCTCACCCGGATACTCGACGCCTGCGCCGCGCTCCTCGACGAGTGCGGCTACGAGGAGCTCTCCACCCGGGCGGTCGCCGTCCGGGCCGAAGTGCCCATCGGCTCCGTCTACCGTTTCTTCCCCAACAAACGCGCCCTGGTCGACGCGCTCGCGGTGCGCAACCTCAACTCCTACACCGAACGCCTGACCGCCCGGCTCGCCGCCGTCCCCGCCGCCGACTGGCGGGGCGCGATCGACGCACTGCTCGACGAGTACCTGACGATGCGGCGTACGGTCCCCGGCTTCGCCCAGGTCGACTTCGGGGCCGCCGCGCACGCCGACGACCCGCAGCACCAGGCCAACCACCGGCTCGCGGACCGGCTCGCCGAACTCCTCGCGGGGCACCTCGGCGGCAGCCCGGACGCGGACCTGCGGCGGGCCGTCCTGGTCGGCGTGGAGGCGGCCGACGCCACCCTCCAACTCGCCTTCCGCGACGACCCGTCCGGCGATCCGGCGATCGTCGCGGAGATCCGGGTGCTGCTCCACGCCTACCTCGCGCGGGTGCTGGACTGACGGCGCGAGGGCGGTCGTGCCGATGGTGCCGCGTGCCGGGCGCGCCCGGTCCGGTCCCGTCCAGGGGCTCCCCGGCATGCGTACCGGTCGGTATGCTCGCGCTGACCCAGTCGCTCCCCGGGGAGGCCCCGTGTCCGCCAACTCCCGTACCGCACCACGCGTCTGCCCGCTCTGCGAGGCCACCTGCGGGCTGACCCTCACCATCGAGGGGACCACCGTCACCGGTGCGCGCGGGGACCGCGACGACGTCTTCAGCCGGGGCTTCATCTGCCCCAAGGGCGCCGCGTTCGGCGGGCTGGACGCCGACCCCGACCGGCTCCGCACCCCGCTCGTCCGCCGGGACGGCGTACTGCGCGAGGCGACCTGGCAGGAGGCGTTCGACACCGTCGCCGCACGCTTCACCGAGGTCACCGGCGTCCACGGGCCGCAGAGCGCCGGGCTCGTCCTCGGCAACCCCAACGTGCACACCATGGCCGGCGGTCTCTACCCGCCACTGCTGGTCGCCGCGCTGCGCACCCGTAACGTCTTCAGCGCCAGCACCCTCGACCAGATGCCCAAACACGTCTCCAGCGGGCTGCTCTTCGGCGACGCCAACGCCATCCCCGTACCCGATCTCGACCGCACCGGCCATCTGCTGCTCATCGGCGCCAACCCGATGGAATCCAACGGGAGCCTCTGCACCGCCCCCGACTTCCCCGGCCGGCTCAAGGCACTCCTCGCCCGGGGCGGCACGCTCACCGTCGTCGACCCGCGCCGCACCCGTACGGCCGAGCTCGCCGGACGCCACCTCGCGATCCGGCCCGGCACGGACGCCCTGCTGCTCGCCGCGCTCGCCCACGTACTCGTCGAGGAGAAGCTCACCGCCCCCGGGGCGCTCGCCGGCCACCTGGACGGGCTCGACCGGCTCACCGGCGCCCTGGCGGACTTCACCCCGGAGGCGGTCGCCGGCCCCTGCGACCTGGACCCGGCCGCCATCCGTACCGTCGCGCGGGAACTCGCCGCCGCGCCGGCCGCCGCCGTCTACGCGCGCATCGGCAGCTGCACCGTCGCGCACGGCACCCTCGCCAGCTGGCTGGTGGACGTCCTCAACATCCTCACCGGCAACCTCGACCGCCCCGGCGGCGCCCTCTTCCCGCTCGCCGCCACGGCCCGCGCCCCGCGCCCGGCCGGCCCCGGCAAGGGCTTCGCCCTCGGCCGCTGGCGCAGCCGGGTCTCCGGGCACCCCGAGGCCAAGGGCGAACTCCCCATGGCCGCACTGGCGGAGGAGATCGACACCCCCGGCGAGGGCCGCATCCGCGCCCTCGTGGTGCTCGCCTCCAACCCGGTTCTGTCCGCCCCCGACGGCGACCGGCTCGACCGGGCGCTCGCCGAGGGGCTCGACTTCATGGTCAGCGTCGACCCGTACCTCAACGAGACCTCCCGCCACGCCGACGTCGTCCTCCCACCGCCGCCGCCCTCCCGCTCCGCCCACTTCGACTTCGCGCTGAACGCCCTCGCGGTGCGCAACCAGGTCCGCTACACCCGCCCGGCCGTCCCCCTGGACGAAGGGGCCCTCGACGAGAGCGAGATCCTCGCCTGGTTGATCCTCGCCGTCGGCGGCAGCCACGGGGCGTCCCCGGAGACCGTCGACGAACTCGCCGTCGCCGCCGCCCTCGACCGTGCCGGAGGACCGCGGGAACTCGCCGCACGCCTCACCGGTGCCACCGGCCCCGAGCGCAGGCTCGACCTGATGCTCCGGCTCGGCCCGTACGACCTCACCCTGGACGACCTGCTCGCCCACCCGCACGGCATCGACCTCGGCCCGCTGCGCCCCCGGCTGCCCGAAGTCCTCAGGACCCGCAGCGGGCGGATCGAGCTGCTCCCGGAGCCGCTCGCCGCCGACCTCGGCCGGCTGCGGGCGGCACTCGGCGACACCCCCGCCCCGCTGGTCCTGGTCGGCCGCCGCCATCTGCGGTCCAACAACAGCTGGATGCACAACATCCCCGTGCTCAACCGCGGAACGAACACCTGCACCCTCCAGATCCACCCCGAGGACGCGCACCGCATCGGCCTCACCGAGGGGGCGACCGCCCGGATCGAGGCGGCCGGAGGGGCGGTCGAGGCACCCGCCGAGATCACCGACACGATGCGCACCGGAGTGGTGAGCCTGCCGCACGGCTGGGGACACGGCCGCCCCGGCACCCGGCTGTCGGTCGCCGCCGCGCGGCCCGGCGCCAACGTCAACCAACTGCTCGACGGCACCCTTCTCGACCCGCTCTCCGGGACCGCCGTACTCAACGGCTTCCCGGTCCTGGTGACCTCGGCCGGATGACGCCGGGGCGGGGGAGTCGCGGGCGTACGGACCGCGCCCCCTTCCCCGACCCGAGGGCGAACGGACCGCGCCCCCCTTCCCCGACCCCCCGGGCAACCCCGACGAGCCCTCCAACTCCCTTGATTCCAGGGAGAAAAGTTTGCGACAACCGGAATCGCCCATGGCACTTCCCGCCCAGCGCGCCCCTCCCGTCGCAACCTTCGCGCGAGTCATTCACACACCCCGCACCGTGGGTTAACTTCAGGCCACGCAGCCGCTCCCCACCGTGCAGCAGCATCACTTTTCCCTGGGCGGAACCCTCATGACTCGCGCGATCTCTCTGCAGGACATCAGCAAGGCGTACGGACGGGGTCCGCGCGCAGTGGACCGTTTCTCGCTCGACATCGCACCCGGTGAGTTCGTGGTGCTGCTCGGCCCCTCGGGCTGCGGCAAATCCACCGTCCTGCGGATGATCGCGGGACTGGAGGAGGCCACCGAGGGCGAGATCCTGCTCGACGGCGAACCGGCCTCCCATCTCCAGCCCCGCGAACGGGGCATGGCGATGGTCTTCCAGAACTTCGCCCTCTATCCGAGCATGACGAACCGGGCCAACATCGGCTTCCCGCTCAAGCTCCAGAACCCCCGCGAGGACTCCACCGGGCAGATCGAGGCCACCGCGCGGATGCTGGGCATCGAGGGCGTCCTCGACCGCTACCCCGGACAGCTCTCCGGTGGTGAACGCCAGCGCGTCGCCATGGGCCGGGCCATCTCCCGCCGCCCCTCGGTCTTCCTGATGGATGAGCCGCTCTCCAACCTCGACGCCAAGCTCCGCAACCACCTGCGCGCCGAAATAGCCCAGCTCACGAAGGAGTTGGGCGTCACCACCGTCTATGTCACGCACGACCAGTCCGAGGCGATGTCCCTCGGCGACCGGGTCGCCGTGCTGCGCGGCGGAGTGCTCCAGCAGGTCAGCTCCCCGCGCGAGGTGTACGCCCTGCCCGAGAACGTCTTCGTCGCGGCCTTCATCGGCACCCCCAGGATCAACCTCCTCCAGGCGGTCGTCCACGCGCCGCTCGAAGGCCGGATGTCCCTCGACCTCGGGCGCCAGCGCCTCGCGCTGCCCGAACCGCTCAGCCCCGACCACCAGTTGCTCCGCATCCAGCAGGGCCGCCGGATCATCGTCGGGCTGCGCTCCGAAGCGGTACGCATCGCCCCGCCGAGCCAGGCCCGCCCCGGCGAGGTGGCGCTCGGCGGCATCGTGCAGCACGTGGAGTACCAGGGCCACGAGGCGCTGGTGCACCTCAGCACCGGATCGCAGCCGGCCGTGGTGCCCGACCTCGAATCCGCCCGCCCGGAGACACCCGCCCGCCGGCGCCGCGCGGCCGGCGGGCGCGGAGGAGCGGCCCACGACTCCGGGGGCTCCTCGCGCGGCGGCCGCCGGGAGGGCACCGCCTGGGCCCGGGGCGGAGGCATCGGTGTACTGGAACGCCTCCGGGAGAAGGCCGGCCACATCAGCGGACCGGTCGTGGCGCTCGGCGAACCTCCCCGCGACGGGCGGGGGCAGACCATGAGCGGCCCCGACCGCCCGGCCGTCAGCCCCGGCGACCTCGTCGTGCGCACCAGCCCCGACATGCGGCTGCGCCCCGGCGGCCAGGTGCCCCTCCTGGTGGACCTGGCACACCTGTACGTCTTCGACCACCAGGGCCGGCGGATCTGCCCGCTGCCCCGGGACGTGCCGGGGCTGGACGTCTGAGCGGCCCGCCCGCACGCCGCGGCCCCGGGCCCGTGGCGGGCTCCGCGCCCGCGCCACGGCTCCCGGGGCGCGGTACGCCGTCAGCCCTCCGGGCCGGCTCCGGAGGGCTTCGCGACGAGGATGTCGCGGGCCTGCTCGGCGGCGCGGGTGATGCTCTCCGAGACGAAGGCGGTGAAGCGGGCGATGTTCTCCAGGCGGTGGGCGGACGGGGTGCCGGGACCCAGTACACCGACGCCCTGCCGTGCCACCTCGGCCAGTTGGGCGGTGGACCGGGCACTGGCCATCACCGACTGGAACCAGACGTCGTCGTCGGCGACGTACCGCTCGCGACGCCCCTCGTCGCGCTCCCGGCGGACGAGCCCCTGGCTCTCCAGGAAAGCGATCGACTTGGAGACGGTCGCCGGACTGACCTGGAGCCGCCGCACGAGGTCGGACGCGGTGACACTGCCCGCGTCGGTGGTGAAGAGGCAGACCAGAATCCGGGCCATCATCCGGGACAGTCCCGACTGTTCGAGGACGTCCGTGAACATCTCCTCGTACGCGTGCACCGCTTCCGCGTCCCGCCCGTGTTCCAACGGCGCCTCCGGCCGGCGTACTTCGGCCTCCGCCTGCCGCGGGCGCTGCGCCCGGCGTCCGGTGGCGCGCTGGGCGAGATCGGCGCGGTAGCCGGTGGGGCCGCCGTTGCGCATCACCTCGCGGGTGACGGTGGAGGTCGGGCGGTCGAGGCGCCGGGCGATCTCCGCGTAGGCGAGGTCGTCGGCCAGTCCGAGCGCGATCTGCTGGCGCTCCTGCTGGGTGAGTCTGCCTCCCGGCATCGCGTTCTCCTTCGTGGTGCGTGGGGCCCCAGCTTAGCGTTCGCGCTCAAGTCATTGCAACGACTGCCTGCTCGGCCGTTGCATTCGCTTCACGTCCATTGCAATGAAATCCCTCAATCGACCTGCGTTAATGGGGATTTCGCAGATTTCTTTGTTGCCGGATCTGTGAATGCAACGTAGCGTTTCTCATGTCGGAAACGGCGGGCCGCAGGGGCCCGCGAAGCAGACACAGGAGAAAACGATGCAGAAGTTCCCCACCCCCGCCCCGCTCTCGGCCGTCGTCGACATCCCCGCCGGACTCATCCGGTTCATCGCCGCCGACCGGGCCGACACCGCCGTCGAGATCCTGCCCGCGGACGCCTCCAAGGGCAGCGACGTCAAGGCGGCCGAGCGGATCGAGGTCACCCACGCCGACGGCGTCCTGCGGATCGAGGCCCCCGAGGCCGCGAACCGGATCCTCGGCTCCTCCGGATCGGTCGAGGTGACCGTCCAACTGCCCGCCGGTTCCCGTGTCGAGGCGAAGGCGGCCAGCGCCGAACTCCGCGGCGTCGGACGGCTCGGCGACGTCGTCTTCGAGGGACAGCAGGCCACCGTCAAGCTCGACGAGACCGCTACCGCCAAGCTCACCGTCCTCGCCGGGGACATCTCGGTCGGCCGCCTCGGCGGCCCCGCCGAGATCAGCACCCAGAAGGGTGACCTCCACGTCACCGAGGCCGTTCGCGGCACCGTCACCCTGCGCACCTCGCACGGAAACATCGTCGTCGGCGCCGCCCGCGGGGTCTCCGCCTCCCTGGACGCCGGTACCGCCTACGGCCGGGTGCACAACGCACTCGCCAACACCGACGGCGGCGCCGCCGGCCTGAACATCCACGCGACCACCTCCTACGGCGACATCACCGCCCGCAGCCTGTAAAGGAGCACCCCCATGGCACTCCCCACCCCCGACCTGGCCATCGCGGCGAACGGTCTGCGCAAGTCCTACGGCGACAAGACGGTCCTCGACGGCATCGACCTGGCCGTCCCGGCCGGGACGATCTTCTCCCTGCTCGGCCCGAACGGGGCCGGCAAGACCACCGTCGTCAAGATCCTCTCCACCCTCATCACCGCCGACTCCGGCGAGCTGAGCGTCGGCGGCCACGACCTGGCCGCCGCCCCGCAGGCGGTACGGGCCGCGATCGGCGTCACCGGACAGTTCTCCGCCGTCGACGGACTGATCACCGGCGAGGAGAACATGCTCCTCATGGCCGACCTGCACCACCTCTCCAAGGCCGAGGGCAAGCGGGTCGCCGCCGAACTGCTGGAACGCTTCGACCTCACGGAGGCGGCGAAGAAGCCCGCCTCCACCTACTCCGGCGGCATGAAACGCCGCCTCGACATCGCCATGACCCTGGTCGGCAACCCGCGGATCATCTTCCTCGACGAACCCACCACCGGACTCGACCCCCGCTCCCGCCACACCATGTGGGGCATCATCCGCCAACTCGTCACCGGCGGCGTCACCGTCTTCCTCACCACCCAGTACCTCGACGAAGCCGACGAACTCGCCGACCGCATCGCCGTCCTCCACGACGGCAAGATCGCCGCCGAAGGCACCGCCGACGAACTCAAACGCCTCGTCCCCGGCGGACACGTACGCCTCCGCTTCACCGACCCCACCGCCTACCGCGAAGCCGCCGCCGCCCTGCCCGACGCCTCCCGCGACGACGACGCCCTCGCCCTCCAGATCCTCAGCGACGGCAGCCAGCGCGAACTGCGCACCATCCTCGACCGCCTCGACACCGCAGGCGTCGAAGCCGACGAACTCACCGTCCACACCCCCGACCTCGACGACGTCTTCTTCGCCCTCACCGGCGGAGCCCGCGTCCCCCACCAGTCCGACCAGTCCGACCAGTCCGGCGGACAGTCCGTGCCGCCCCCGTCCAAGGAGGACGTCCGATGAGCACCCTCTCCCTCGCCGTGCGCGACTCGTCCACGATGCTGCGCCGCAACCTGCTGCACGCCCGGCGCTACCCCTCGCTCACCCTGAACCTGCTGCTCACGCCGATCATGCTGTTGCTGCTCTTCGTCTACATCTTCGGCGACACCATGAGCGCGGGCATCGGCGGCGGGGACCGCTCCGACTACATCGCCTACATCGTCCCGGGCCTCCTCCTGATGACCATCGGAAGCACCGTGGTCGGCAGTGCGGTCTCGGTCTCGATGGACATGACCGAGGGCATCATCGCCCGCTTCCGCACCATGGCGATCCACCGGGGATCGGTCCTCGTCGGACACGTCGTCGGCAGCGTGATGCAGTCGGTCGCCAGCGTCGTCCTCGTCGGGGCGGTCGGGGTCGCCATCGGCTTCCGCTCCACCGACGCCACCGTGCTGGAGTGGCTGGCCGCCTTCGGTCTGCTGGTGCTCTTCGCCCTGGCGCTCACCTGGATCGCGGTCGGTATGGGTCTGGTCAGCCCGACCGTGGAGGCGGCGAGCAACAACGCGATGCCGCTGATCCTGCTGCCGCTCCTCTCCAGCGCCTTCGTCCCCGTCGACACCATGCCCGGCTGGTTCCAGCCGATCGCCGAGTACCAGCCGTTCACCCCGGCCATCGAGACCCTGCGCGGACTCCTCCTCGGCACCGGGATCGGCAACAACGGATGGATCGCAGTCGCCTGGTGCCTCGGCCTCTCGGTACTCGGCTACCTCTGGTCGACCAAGACCTTCAACGCCGACCCGAAGTAAGCGGTCGTGACTCCGCGGGCCGCAGTGCGGCCCGTCCCCCGCGACCCGTACCGCCCCAGGGCGGCGTGACCCGGCACCGAGCCGGAGAGCGCCGCCCCTCGGCGTTTCCCGGTCGCGTCCACCGTGCGGCCGGTGCCCACGTGACGCGCGTCTCCGGACTCCGTCCGCACCGGCCCTGGCGTACAAAAACTAACAGCGCTAGTTTGAGACTCCGCCGCTCCACCGTTCCGCCGACCGGGTCCGGCCTGCCGGGGCCGGGGCGGCCGGGAGCCGGACGGACACCCAGAGCCGGACGAACACCGCAAGCCCGGGAGGAACAGCCCATGAAGGCGCACGACGGGATGTACATCGGCGGCGCATGGCGGCCCGCCGGGGGCCGCGACACCATCGCGGTCGTGAACCCGGCCGACGAGCAGGTCATCGCCCATGTGCCCGCGGGTACGGCCGCCGACGTGGACGCCGCCGTACGCGCCGCGCGCGCCGCGTTCCCCGGCTGGGCCGCTACCCCGCCCGCAGGGCGGGCCGCACGGCTCGCCGCCCTGCGGGACGTCCTCGCGGCCCGCGCGGAGGAGATCGCCGCGACGGTCACCGCCGAACTCGGCTCCCCGCTCCGGCTCTCGCGGACCGTGCACGCGGGCGTACCGGTGCTGGTCGCCGGTTCGTACGCCGAACTCGCCGCCACGTACGCCTTCGAGGAGAAGCTCGGCAACTCCACCGTGCTGCACGAGCCGGTCGGGGTCGTCGGCGCGATCACCCCCTGGAATTACCCGCTCCACCAGATCGTCGCCAAGGTGGCCCCCGCGCTGGCCGCCGGCTGCACGGTCGTCCTCAAGCCCGCCGAGGACACCCCGCTGACCGCCCAGCTCTTCGCGGAGGCGACCGAGGAGGCCGGGATCCCGGCCGGCGTCTTCAACCTGGTCACCGGGCTCGGCCCGGTCGCCGGGCAGGCGCTCGCCGAACACCCCGGGGTGGACCTCGTCTCCTTCACCGGCTCCACGGCCGTGGGCCGGTCGATCGGCGCCACCGCGAGCGGAGCGGTCAAGCGCGTCGCGCTGGAACTGGGCGGCAAGTCCGCCAACGTCATCCTGCCGGGCGCCGACCTCGCCAAGGCCGTCAACGTCGGCGTCGCCAACGTGATGTCCAACTCCGGCCAGACCTGCAGCGCGTGGACCCGGATGCTGGTGGACGCGGAGCGGTACGAGGAGGCCGTGGACCTCGCGGCGGCGGCCGTCGCCAAGTACGTACCAGGGGAGCGGATCGGCCCCGTCGTCAACGCCAAGCAGCGTGCACGGGTGCGGAGTTACATCGAGAAGGGCGTCGCGGAAGGCGCCCGGCTCGTCGCCGGAGGCCCCGACTGGCCTCAGGGGGTGGGCTATTGGGTCAGCCCCACCGTCTTCGCCGACGTCACCCCGGAGATGACCATCGCCCAGGAGGAGATCTTCGGCCCGGTCCTCTCCATCCTCCGGTACGAGGACGAGGAGGACGCCCTGCGGATCGCCAACGGAACCGTCTACGGCCTGGCCGGTGCGGTCTGGGCGGCCGACGACGAGCAGGCCGTCGCCTTCGCCCGCCGGATGGAGACCGGGCAGGTCGACATCAACGGCGGCCGTTTCAACCCGCTGGCTCCCTTCGGCGGCTACAAGCAGTCCGGCGTCGGCCGCGAACTCGGCCCGCACGGTCTCGCCGAGTACCTCCAGACGAAGTCCTTCCAGTTCTGAACCCGGCATTCCTGCCCGCCGATCCGCCCCCGCGCCCACCGATCCGCCGCCGGTCCCGCCGGGCCGGCCCACCAACCGAGGAGCCGTCCGTGGTTCGCGCCGCCGTACTGCCCGCCGTCCAAGCGCCGCTGGAGATCACCGACATCGAGCTGCCGGAGACCGGTCCCGGCCAGGTGAGGGTGAGCCTGGCCGCCGCCGGGGTCTGCCACTCCGACCTCTCCCTGAGCAACGGCACCATGCGGCTGCCGGTGCCCTGCGTACTCGGCCACGAGGGCGCGGGCACCGTGCTGGAGGTCGGCGAGGGCGTCGAGCACGTCGCCCCCGGCGACGGGGTCGTCCTCAACTGGGCCCCCTCATGCGGCGTTTGTCACCCCTGCCGGATCGGCGAGGTCTGGCTCTGCGCCGACGCACTGAAGGGCGCCGCGAACGTCCACGCCCGTCTCGCCGACGGCACCGAACTCCACCCCGGCCTGAACGTCGGCGCGTTCGCGCAGGAGACCCTCGTCGCCGCGAACTGCGTGCTGCCCGCCCCGGCCGGCATCCCGCTCACCGACGCGGCCCTCCTCGGCTGCGCGGTACTCACCGGCTACGGCGCGGTCCACCACTCCGCCCGGGTACGCGCCGGGGAGACCGTGGCCGTGTTCGGGATCGGCGGGGTCGGCCTCGCCGTGCTCCAGTCGGCGCGCATCGCCGGGGCCTCCCGGATCGTCGCGGTGGACGTCACACCGGAGAAGGAGGAGCTGGCACGCCTGGCCGGCGCCACCGATTACGTCGTCGCCTCCGCCACCACCCCGCGCGAGATCCGCAAACTCACCGACGGGGTGGGCGCGGACGTGGCCGTGGAGTGCGTGGGCCGCGCGCAGACCATCCGTACCGCCTGGGAGTCCACCCGCAGGGGCGGCCGCACCACCGTCGTCGGCATCGGAGCCAAGGACCAGGACGTCACCTTCAACGCCCTGGAGATCTTCCACTGGGGCCGCACCCTGACCGGCTGCGTCTACGGCAACAGCGACCCGGAACGCGATCTGCCGGTGCTCGCCGCACACATCCGCGCGGGCCGCTTCGACGTCTCGTCGATGGTCACCGAGCGGATCTCCCTCGACGGCATCCCCGCCGCCTTCGAGAACATGATCGCCGGAAAGGGCGGCCGGGCCCTGGTCACGTTCTGAGCCGCGGCGCGCCACGGGTGGAGGGGCGCCACCGCCCGCCCGTACCTCCCGGCACGGGCGGGCGACGGCGTGGGTCGCGGGTGGTTCGGCCTGCGGGTCAGCGCACCGGGGCGTCGACCCGCTCGACCTTCTGGGTGCCGTCGAGCGTGCGGTACGAGCGGACCCAGGCGGCCGTGGCGTCCTGGCGGGTCTTGTCGGAGACCGCGTAGTAGTCCATCTGCGAGCGGGCGGCGGTCACGTCGAGGACCCCGTAGCCGTGCCCGTCCATGTCGACCCACTTCACGTGGCGGTTGGCGGCCTTCACGGCCAGGGCGGCGACCTCGGAGACCGTGTGTGCGGGGACACCCAGGATGTCGTCGAGGTTGTCCGAGGTCACCGAGGTCACCACGAACTCGGTGGCGGCGGACGCCGACAGCGGATAGGTCGCGGCCTTTACCGGCACGTCGTTGGCCCACGCCATGTGGATGTCACCGGTCAGGAAGACCGTGTTGGTCACCGACCTGTCCCGCAGGTGGTCGATCAGCTCCTTGCGGTCGTCGGTGTAGCCGTCCCACTGGTCGACGTTGACGGCGATGCCGCCGCCGGGCAGGCCCAGCAACTCCGCGAGCGGCGCGAGCACGTCGGCGGGGACGGAGCCGAAGGCGACCGGGGAGATCATCACGGACGTGCCGACCAGCTTCCAGGCGGCCGACGATCCGGCGAGACCGGCCTTCAGCCAGTCCAGCTGGGCCCGGCCGGTGATGGTGCGCTCCGGGTCGTCGACCGAGCCGCTGCCGACGGACGCCTGTGCGGAGCGGAAGCTGCGCAGGTCGAGCAGGTGCAGCTCGGCGAGGTTGCCGAAGGAGAGCCTGCGGTAGACGGTGCCCTCGGTGGAGGCGCGGACCGGCATCCACTCGAAGTACGCCCGCTTGGCCGCCGCGACCCGGTCGGCCCACACGCCCTCGGTCGCCGGGGTGTGGTTCTCGGCGCCGCCGGACCAGGCGTCGTTGGCGAACTCGTGGTCGTCCCAGATCGCTATCACCGGGTGGGCGGCGTGCAGGGCCTGGAGGTCGGCGTCCGTCTTGTACGTGGCGTGCCGGGTGCGGTAGTCGGCCAGGGTGAGGATTTCGTGCAGCGGCGAGTGCGGGCGCACCACGGTGTCCCCGTGCGCGTAACCGCCGGACGCGTACTCGTAGATGTAGTCGCCGAGGTGCAGCACGGCGTCCAGGTCGGCACGGGCCGCGAGGTGCCGGTAGGGGGAGAAGAATCCGGCCTCCCAGTTGGCGCAGGAGACCACGCCGAAGCGGACGCCGGGCGTCGCCGCCCCGGCGGCGGGCGCGGTGCGGGTACGGCCCACGGGGGAGAGGACCCGCCCGTCCGCCGCCGTGAAGCGGAAGAAGTAGGCGGTGGCCGGACGCAGCCCCCGGACGTCCGCCTTGACGGTGTGGTCGGACGCGGCCCGGGCGACCGACGTACCGGAGGCGACCGTGCGGGAGAACGCCTTGTCCTCGGCGATCTCCCAGCCGACCGGGGTGTCCGCGCCGAGGCCGGAGCCGGGTACGGCGTCCGGGGAGGGCGTGACGCGGGTCCACAGGAGGACGCCGTCGGGGAGCGGATCGCCGGAGGCGACGCCGTGCAGGAAGACCGGCCCGTCGGCGGCCCGCGCTGCGGTCGCGCCGAGCAGGACGGGGGCGGCGACGGCCGTGGCGGCCGCTGCCTTGACGACCGTACGACGGCTGGGTGCGGGAGCGTGTTGTGTGGTCACGGGCGCACACCCTACTGACCGGTACGGTCAACTGGCTTACGAACGGCAGAAGTTCGCCGAGCCGTCGGAAGCCGGACACTCGTGCGCTCACGGAGGGGTACGTACCGCCCTCAGCCCTTCGGCGGCCTCGGGGCGAGCAGCCGGGCGTCCATCTCGCCCTCCTCGAAGAGCCGCGACGCCGGGCCGACGACCAGCGGGTCCGGGGTGCCGACCACGGACGCGTCCTTGCCCGGATAGTCGAAGCGGTCCAGCACGTGCCGCATCGCCTCCAGGCGCGCCCGCTTCTTGTCGTTGCTCTTCACCACCGTCCAGGGCGCGTCGGCCGTGTCCGTGTGGAAGAGCATCAACTCCTTGGCCTCGGTGTACGCGTCCCACTTGTCGAGCGACGCCAGGTCGACCGGGCTCAGCTTCCAGCGGCGCACCGGGTCGATCTGCCGGATCATGAACCGGTTGCGCTGCTCGTTGCGCGAGACGGAGAACCAGAACTTGACGATGTGGATGCCGTCGCGCACCAGCATCCGCTCGAACCCGGGGGCCTGGTGCATGAACTCCAGGTAGTCACGGGTGGTGCAGAAGCCCATCACCCGCTCCACCCCGGCCCGGTTGTACCAGGACCGGTCGAAGAGGACGATCTCGCCCGCCGTCGGAAGATGGACCGCGTACCGCTGGAAGTACCACTGGGAACGCTCGCGTTCGGTCGGCTTCTCCAGGGCCACCACCCGGGCACCGCGCGGGTTGAGGTGCTCGGTGAACCGCTTGATGGTGCCGCCCTTGCCCGCCGCGTCCCGCCCCTCGAAGATGATCACCAGGCGCTCGTCGTGCTCCTTCACCCAGTGCTGGAGCTTGATCAGCTCGATCTGGAGGGCGCGCTTCTGCTTGTCGTACGCCTTGCGGCCGAGTTTCTGCGGATACGGGTAGTCCTCCCGCCAGGCGTCCCGGGCGCGGCCCTCGGGGGTGACCAGCTCGGGGTCGTCGTCGCCCCGGTCCCGGACCCCGAAACCCTCCAGGTGCGGTCCGCCGAACCGGGCGGCGTGATCCGCCTCCGACTCGGGCGGAGCGCTCCGCGCCGGGGAGCCCTCGGCCGGGAAGTCCGCCCCGGCGGTACGTCGCCGGGGCGCCCGGGCCCGCCCGTCAGACCCGCCCGGTTTCCTGTTGCTCGATGCCATCGGGGGTTACCTCCACCGGCTCGGCCACGACCTTCCGCGTGCGCCCAGTCTGCGGACGGGTCCGGGAGACCGCCACCCCTGCCAGGCAGAGCAGCCCGCCGAGGACGGAGAGCGCGGCCGGCACCTCGTCGAGCACCAGCCACGACAGCAGCACCACGAGAGCGGGCACCGCGTAGGTGGTGGAGCCCATCCGGCCGGCCGTGGTGCGCGCCAGCGCGTACGCCCAGGTGGTGAAGGCGAGCGCGGTCGGGAAGACGCCCAGATAGATCATGTTGAGGGTGGCGGAGAGCGGGGCGTCGGCGGCCTCGTGGACCAGCACCCCGGTGAACGGAAGGCAGCCCGCCGCGCCGATCAGGCAGCCGAAGGCGGTGACCTGGAGCGGCGAACCGTGCCGCAGCGCGGGCTTCTGCGCGACCACGCCGGCCGCGTACGTCATGGCGGCGACGAAGCAGAGCAGCACCCCGAGCACCGAGGAACCGCCGTGACCCGACATGGACAGACCGACGACGACGGCACCCGCGAAGGACACCCCCATGCCCACGAGCAGCCTGCGTGGCAGACCCTCGCCCAGCAGCCGGGCACCGAGCAGCGCGATCAGGATCGGCCCGATGTTCACCACCATCGCGGCGGTCCCCGCGTCGACCTCCTGCTCGCCCCAGTTGAGCACCACCATGTAGAGCCCGAACCAGAGGAGCCCGGAGACGACGATGCCGGGCCAGGCGCCGCGCGCCGGCAGTCCCTCGCGGCGCACGAGCAGCAGGGCGACGAGCACCACGGAACCCGCCAGCAGCCGGCCGAGGGCGAGTGCGCCGGGGGAGTAGGCATCGCCCGCGCTGCGGATGGAGACGAACGCGGTCGCCCACAGCACGACGGTGAAGCAGGCGGCGGCGACGGCCTTCCGGTCGGGGCCGGATCGGGGCGGGGAGGCAGGGGTGGGCGGTGTGCTCATGGACAGGACCGTACGGGGCAGGGGGTCGGGCGCCCACTGAATTGGCGGGAAGCGTCAATCGTCCGCACGGTGGTCCCGGCCCGGGAGGCTCTCGCGTTCCGACGTGTGGTCCCGGCCCGATCGGCTCTGCCGCGCCCCGGTCGTCCCGGAGTTCCCGCGCGGGCCCCGGGCAGGCGTACGGACGGGTTCCAGTTGCGCGTACTGGAGCGCCAGCCCGTCGAGCAGCGCCCGCAGCCCCGTCTCGAACGCCCCCTCGTCCACCTGCCGGCGCCGGTCGGCGAGCAGGTGGGCCTGGCCGAGGTGCGGGTAGTCGGAGGGGTCGTACGCCGTCTCGTCGTCCACGAAACCCCGCGCGAAGGAGCCCAGCGCGGAGCCCGTGACGAAGTACCGCATCAACGCCCCGATGTACGTGGCCTGGGCGCGCGGCCAGCCCGCGTCGACCATCGCGCCGAACACCGCGTCGGCCACCCGCAGCCCGGCCGGCCGCCGCCCGGGGCCCTGCGCCAGGACCGGCACGATGTGCGGATGGGCGGAGAGCGCGGCGCGGTAGGAGACGGCCCAGTCGTACAGGGAACGCTGCCAGTCGCGCGGATCGTCCGCGTCGAACATCGACAGATCGACCTGGGCGGACACCGCGTCCGCGACCGCTTCGAGGATCTCGTCCTTGTTCCGGAAATGGTTGTACAGCGACGGCCCGCTGACCCCCAGCTCGGCGGCGAGCCGCCGGGTGGAGACCGCACCGAGGCCCTCCGCGTCCACCAGCGCGCCCGCCGCCTCGACGATCCGTTCTCGGCTCAGCAGGGGGGTACGAGGTCGGGCCATGCGGCACATAGTAGGGCCTGGCCGCCGGGAAGCCGCAGGTGATCGGCCTACTCCGTGGTGGCCCAGCGGATCGCGGCGGCGACGGCCAACGGCAGCGCGGGGGCGGCCCACCACCAGCCCATCGCCCTGCGCACCGGCCGCAGCGCCACGATCCCGGCCGCCGCCCCGCCCGCCAGGAGCGTGAGGACGCAGGACAGGACGATGCCCGCCCGGGCCTGGTCGTCCCAGCCGCCCGAGGGGCGGATCGACAGGGCCGTGTACAGGAAGAAGCCCGCGATCAGATACAGGATCACCAGCGGGACGGACATCACCCCGAGCGGACAGCCCTCGTCCCCCGGGGCGTCCGGGCCTTCGCGGTGTTCGGCGGCCAATCCGGCTCCCCTCGTCGTGTCCACCCGCTCGTCGGCGGGATCGTTCGCGGCTTCCTGCCGCGCCCGTGGCCGGGAGGTGGGAAGCCGGCAGCGCGTGACCGGGAGCCGGGAAGCCGGCAGCGCGTGACCGGAGGCTGGGAATCTAGCAGCGCGCGGGACCGGGCCCGTGCCTCTCTCCGCGGTTGGCCGGAAAGAGCGGCGGTCACGTCACGGCCGGAGGGGCTTGCGCCTTCCGGCCGTGCGGCACATAGTGGGCTGCGACAGGAAACTAGCAGTGCTAATTAAAGTGCCGGTGGATCGGTGATCCGGCGGGAGCGGTGCCCGACGCGGAGGAGAGAAGCGCGATGAACCTGGAGCTCAGCGAGGAGCAGGAAGCGGTCCGCCGGCTGGCCAGGGACTTCGTGGCCCGGGAGGTCACCCCGCACGTCGCCGCCTGGGACCGTGCCGAGAGCGTCGACAAGTCGATCGTGAAGAAGCTGGGCGCTCTGGGATTCCTCGGCCTCACCGTGCCCGAGGAGTACGGCGGCTCGGGTGGCGACCACCTCGCGTACTGCCTGGTCACCGAGGAGCTGGGGCGCGGCGACTCCTCGGTGCGCGGCATCGTCTCGGTCTCCCTCGGGCTGGTCGCCAAGACCATCGCCGCCTGGGGCGGTGAGGAGCAGAAGCGCCGCTGGCTCCCCGGGCTCACCGCCGGAGAGCTGATCGGCTGCTTCGGGCTCACCGAGCCCGGCACCGGCTCGGACGCGGGGAACCTCGCCACGAAGGCCGTGCGCGACGGGGACGAGTACGTCATCGACGGCAGCAAGATGTTCATCACCAACGGCACCTGGGCCGACGTGGTGCTGCTCTTCGCCCGTACCAACGACACCCCGGGCCACAAGGGCGTCTCCGCCTTCCTCGTGCCCACCGACACCCCCGGCCTCACCCGGAACACCGTCCACGGCAAGCTCGGTCTGCGCGGCCAGGCCACCGCCGAACTGGTCCTCGACGGCGTCCGGGTCCCCGCGTCCGCGCTGATGGGCCCCGAGGGCAAGGGGTTCTCGATCGCGATGTCCGCGCTGGCCAAGGGCCGCATGTCGGTGGCCGCGGGCTGCGTCGGGATCGCGCAGGCGGCCCTGGACGCGGCGGTCGGCTACGCGGGCGAACGGCAGCAGTTCGGCAAGCCCATCGCCGGCTACCAACTGGTCCAGGAACTCATCAGTGACATCGCCGTGGACGTGGACGCCGCACGCCTCCTGACCTGGCGGGTCGCCGACCTGGTCGACCGGGGCGAACCCTTCGCCACCGCCGCCTCCCAGGCCAAGCTCTTCGCCTCGGAAGCGGCGGTACGCTGCGCCAACAACGCCCTCCAGGTGTTCGGCGGCTACGGCTACATCGACGAGTACCCGGTGGGCAAGCTGGTCCGCGACGCCCGCGTGATGACGCTCTACGAGGGCACCAGCCAGATCCAGAAGCTGATCATCGGCCGCGCGCTGACCGGCGTCTCCGCCTTCTGACCCGCGCGCCCCCGGCTGCCGCGCCGCCGCGCCCCCTGAGTACGGGAGTGAGTACCGGCACGGATGCGACGGCCCGACGGGCGGCGGAAGCTTCGGGGCATGAGCGACACGACATCGGTCAAGCAGCAGAGCACCGCCGCCTTCTACGGTCAGGCCGTCGCATCCTTCGGAGTGGCGATGAGCGCGGTGGCCCTCGGGATCTTCTTCCTCGACGCGGACGCCTGGGTGCGGGGATTCCTCGCCATCGGCGTCCTCTACCTCGTCACCTCGTGCTTCACCCTCGCCAAGGTCATCCGCGACCGCCAGGAGGAGGGCCGGATCGTCAGCCGCGTCGACCAGGCGCGGCTGGAGAAGATCCTCGCCGAGCACGACCCCTTCCAGAAGCTCTGAGCCCCGGCGCGGGCCCGCCCGCCCCGCTCCCACTCGCCGCCCCCGACGTCCCCGGTACCCGGGTGATCTCGGGGGCACAACCGTTTCACCGCTTCCCACCTCCCCCTTTCGGACGGGCGGCGCTATCCTGCGGGCGAGATCCTAAGCGCTTGCTCAGGGTCGGGGTATGGTGTTCGTCCGGTGGACGGAGAGGGGCGCGTGACGATGGGTACGGCGGAGGAGACCGACGGCCAGGAGACGCCGTGGGGCGAAGTGACCCCCGAAGCCGCCCGGCGGCTCCTCGTGGCGGCGGTCGAGGCCTTCGCCGAGCGCGGCTACCACGCGACGACCACCCGTGACATCGCGGGCCGGGCCGGCATGAGCCCGGCGGCCCTCTACATCCACTACAAGACGAAGGAAGAGCTGCTCCACCGGATCAGTCGGATCGGCCACGACCGCGCGCTCTCCCTGCTGGAAGCGGCGGCGGACGGCGAGGGCACGGCCCCGGACCGGCTCGCCCTGGCCGTACGGGCCTTCGTCCACTGGCACGCCGAGCGCTTCGCCACGGCCCGGGTGGTGCAGTACGAACTCGACGCGCTGAGCGACGAACACCGCGCCGAGATCATCGAACTGCGGCGGCGCACCGACGCGGTGATGCGGCGGATCATCAAGGACGGTGTGGACACCGGGGAGTTCGACGTCCCCGACGTGCCCGGCACCGCGCTCGCCGTGCTCTCCCTCTGCATCGACGTCTCGCGCTGGTTCAACGCGCAGGGCAGCCGCACCCCCGAGGAGGTCGGCGCGCTCTACGTGGACCTGGTGCTGCGCATGGTCGGCGCCCCGAAGTAGCGCCCCGGCCGCGCGTGTTCGAACGGTACGTAGCCCGCCGCACCCCGCGTCCTCGGGGTGCGGCGGGCTTGCCGCTTGGTCCGCCGGTCGTAAGTCCCTTACCGAGGGCGTCGGTTCAGAAGTAGTAGCGGGACACCGATTCGGCCACGCAGGCCGGCTTCTCGCCGCCCTCGCGTTCCACGGTGACGACCGCCGTGATCTGCACCCCGCCGCCCGCCTCCTCGACGGACTTCAGCACGGCGGTGGCGCGCAGCCGCGAGCCGACCGGGACCGTGGAGGGGAAGCGGACCTTGTTGGTGCCGTAGTTGATGCCCATCTTCGCGCCCTCGACCGACATGACCTGCGGGACGAGCGCGGGCAGCAGGGAGAGCGTCAGGTACCCGTGGGCGATCGTCGTGCCGAACGGGCCGGTCGCCGCGCGCTCGGGGTCGACGTGGATCCACTGGTGGTCGCCGGTCGCCTCGGCGAACTGGTCGATCCGCTTCTGGTCGATCTCCAGCCAGTCGCTGTGCCCCAGCTGCTCGCCCACACCGTCGCGCAGCTCCTGTGCGGAGGTGAAGATCTTCGGCTCTGCCATGGTCCTGGTCCTGCCTTCCGGCTCACTGCTCGATGTCTAAGCGCTTGCTCAGCATGGAGTGGCCGTCGGCTCCTGTCAACGAAGTGGCCGCGCTCCCGCTCCCGTAGATTTCGGGGCGTGCCCCAGATTCCCCAGTCGCTCCACGAACTCACCGTCGGCCAACTCGCCGCGCGCAGCGGCGCGGCCGTCTCCGCCCTGCACTTCTACGAGTCCAAGGGGCTGATCACCAGTCGCCGCACCAGCGGCAACCAGCGCCGTTACGACAGGGACACGCTGCGGCGGGTCGCCTTCGTGCGCGCGGCCCAGCGGGTCGGCATCCCGCTGGCCACCGTCCGTGAGGCGCTCGCCGAACTGCCGGAGGAGCGCACGCCCACCCGGGAGGACTGGGCCCGGCTGTCGGGGGCCTGGCGCACCGAGCTGGACGAACGCATCAAGCAGCTCGGCCGGCTGCGCGACCATCTGACGGACTGCATCGCCTGCGGCTGCCTCTCGCTGGAGACCTGTGTCCTCTCCAACCCGGACGACATCTCCGGCGAGCGAATGGCCGGTTCCCGGCTGATGCCGGAACGCCCGGCCGGCCGGGAACCGCGCGACTGACGCCCCCGGGGGCGGGAGACAACCGGCGCTCGGGGGCCGCTCGTCCGGCCCCCGGCCGCCCGTATCCGGCTCTTCGTGCTCCGGCCGCCGGCCCTCGTCCCTCTGCCCTCAGGCCGCCGAGGTCAGCTGCTGATGCCCTATCCGGTGCGCCCGCGCCAGCGTCCCCGGGGTCAGCGCCGACACCGGTACGAGGATGCCGCAGCCCGTGCACACCGGCCCTGACCGGGGCTCGCGGTGCGGGTCCTTGCGCCAGACGATCCGGGTCTCCGCGCAGACCGGGCAGGCTGTTCCCGGCTCGGCGCCGAGCGCGGTGATCAGCCGGAGCAGTACCTCGGGGAGCGGGGCGCTCGGATGCGTACCGGGGTCGGCGCAGCGGGCCACGCCGTTGCCTCCCCAGATCCGCCGGTGCCAGGCATCGAAGCCGCCCGGCCGGCGCAGCCCCTCGCGCTTCTCGCGGCGCCGCCGTTCGGCGAACCCCGCCTCGTACGCCAGCCAGAGGGCCCGGGCGGCCTCCAGTTCGGTCAGTGCGCCCGTCAGCCGGGCCGGGTCGGGCGCCCGGTCCTCCGGGCCGAACCCGTGCCGGGCACACAGATGGTCCCAGGTCGCCCGGTGCCCGTAGGGGGCGAAGCGCTCCAGGCATTTGCGCAGCGAGTACCGCCGCAGGGCCAGATCGGCCCGGGGATCGCGGACCTGTCTCGCGAGACTCCGGAAACCGGCCATACCACCGCCACCTCCGTCGTTCGGTGTCTTGTCGGGGAGTGGACGTACGCCTGCCCGTTCTGGCTCCCCCGAAAGATGATTTCCGGCCACGGATCGGGCGGGGGCGCACGGGGTGGCGCACGGCCGCCGACGGCCGCCGACCCGGGCCCGGGGGTCGTGTGACGATTCGGCAAAGGTGACTGATGCTCATCTTACGGACCCGACTTACCGTCGGTAATCTCCGGCGCATCGGCCTCCCTGAGGAGTACGCATGCCCCCACGTACACGTACCGGCAAGCTCGCCGCGACCTTCGCGGCCGTCCTCGCACTCGGAACCTCCATGCTGGCGGGATCAATCCCGGCAGGCGCCGCCCCGGCCGCGGTCACCGCGGTCACCGACCACTGCGCCGGGCAGTGCGCGGACATCCTGCCGCCCGGCGAGAACGGCAACGCCACCCTCGCCGACATCCTCGGCAACAAGCTCTTCGGCACCCACCCCTCCCACAGCGACGACCAGCTCGACCGCTACACCTCGCTGATCTCCGGCCAGAGCACCCTCACCGACGCCAAGCTGACCGACTTCTTCGACGACGCCTCCTTCGGCGTCCCCTCCGGTCAGGTCGAGTCCACCGTCCAGCCCCGCAGCGACGTCACGATCACCCGGGACAAGAAGACCGGCGTCCCGCACATCGTCGGCACCACCCGCTACGGCACCGAGTTCGGCGCCGGTTACGCGGCCGGCCAGGACCGGCTCTGGCTGATGGATCTCTTCCGCCACATCGGCCGCGGCGAACTCACCTCCTTCGCCGGCGGAGCGCTGGCCAACCAGGGCCTGGAACAGCAGTTCTGGCCGCAGGCCCCGTACACCGAGGCCGACCTCGAAGCGCAGGTCGAGCGGATCAGGACCACCGAGGGCACCCGCGGCGAGCTGGCCATGTCGGACGCGCAGGCCTACATCGACGGCATCAACGCCTACAAGGACAAGGCGAAGTCGAGCCGCAACTTCCCCGGTGAGTACGTCCTCACCGGCAAGATCGACTCGATCACCAACGTCGGCGAGATCGTGCCCTTCAAGCTCACCGACCTGATCGCCATCGCCACCGTCGTCGGCGGCCAGTTCGGCGGGGGAGGCGGCGGCGAGGTGCAGGCCGCGATCTCGCTGCTCGCCGCCCAGGAGAAGTACGGCGTCGCCGAAGGCACCCAGGTCTGGGAGTCGTTCCGCCAGCGCGAGGACCCCGAGGCCGTCCTCACCGTGCACGACGGGACCTCCTTCCCCTACGCCCAGAAGCCCGCCACCGCGCGCGGCACCGCACTCCCCGACAAGGGCTCCGTCACCGCGGAGCCGCTGATCTACGACCGCACCGGCTCCGCGGGCACCAACCTCAAGGCCCCGGTCGCGGCCCCGGCCGCCCTCAAGCCGCTCCAGGGCGTCTTCGACAACGGCGTCATCCCCGAGGGCACCCTGCCCGGCTCCGGCACCGACGCCCAGAAGCGCGGCATGTCCAACGCCCTGCTGGTCTCCGGCTCCCGCACCGCGAGCGGAAACCCGGTCGCCGTCTTCGGCCCCCAGACCGGCTACTTCGCCCCGCAGCTGATGATGCTCCAGGAGATCCAGGGCCCCGGCATCAGCGCCCGCGGTGTCTCCTTCGCCGGCGTCGGCATGTACGTCCAGATGGGCCGCGGCGACGACTACGCCTGGAGCGCCACCTCCGCCGCCCAGGACATCACCGACACCTACGCCGTCCAGCTCTGCGAACCGAGCGGCGCCACCCCGACGAAGAGCTCCTCCTCCTACCTCTACCGGGGCACCTGCACGCCCATGGAGAAGATGGAGCGCGTCAACTCCTGGAAGCCCAGCACCGCCGACTCGACCGCCGCGGGCTCCTACCGGATGCAGGTCTGGCGCACCAATTACGGCATCGTCACCCACCGCGCCACGGTGGGCGGCAAGCCCGTCGCGTACACCTCGCTGCGCACCACCTACCGTCACGAGGCCGACTCCATCATCGGCTTCCAGATGCTCAACGACCCCGCCTACGTGACCGACGCCGCCTCCTTCCAGCAGGCGGCGAGCAACATCGACTACGCCTTCAACTGGTTCTACGCCGATTCCCGCACCACCGCCTACTACAACAGCGGCATGAACCCGGAGCGCGCCGCCGGCGTGGATCCGGCGCTGCCCATCGCGGCGGACCGGGCTTACGAGTGGCAGGGCTTCGACCCGGCGGCGAACACCGCGACGTACACCTCCTTCGCCTCGCACCCGCACTCCAGCGGCCAGGACTACTACATCTCCTGGAACAACCGGCAGGCCAAGGGGTACGCCTCCGCCGGCTTCGGGTTCGGCGCCGTGCACCGGGCCGACCTGCTGGACGACCGGGTCTCCGCGCTGGTCGCCCAGGGCGGCGTCACCCGCGCCTCCCTCACCAAGGCCATGGAGTCGGCCGCCGTCACCGACCTGCGGGGCGAGCAGCTGCTGCCCGAACTGCTGAAGATCATCCGCTCCCAGCCCGTCACCGACACCGCCCTCGACGCGGTCGTCAAGCAGCTGGAGACCTGGCGGGCGGCGGGCTCGCAGCGCAAGGAGACCGCCGCGGGCTCGGGGACGTACGCCAACGCGGACGCCGTCCGGATCATGGACGCCTGGTGGCCCGCGCTGATGGACGCGGAGTTCCGGCCCGGCCTGGGGAGCACGCTCTACGACGCGCTGGCCGCCAGCCTCGCCGTGGACGAGTCCCCGGCCGCCAGCCACGGACCCAGCGGCGCGCACAGCGGCTCCGCGTTCCAGTACGGCTGGTGGGCCTTCGCCGACAAGGACCTGCGCCAGGTCCTCGGCGAGAACGTCCAGGGGCCGTTGGCCCGCACCTACTGCGGAGGCGGCGTACTCGCCACCTGCCGCGAGGCCCTGCTCACCACCCTGAAGACGGCCGCCGCCAAGCCCGCCACCACGGTCTACCCGGGTGACGACAGCTGCGCGGCGGGCAACCAGTGGTGCAGCGACGCGATTATCCACCGCGCGCTGGGAGGGATCACCCAGAAGTCGATCCCGTGGCAGAACCGGCCGACCTACCAGCAGGTCGTGGAGTTCCCCACGCACCGGTAGGGAGTCCGATCGCCCGGAAGCAGGCGGTCCTGGTGCGGAGGTGCGACCCACCTCCGCACCGGGACCGCGCGTTTGGGCGTGGGGGTCAGCCGAGCGCCGGGGTGCCGAGGAGGGTGAGGAGCGCCAGGCGTTCGGCGTCCTCGGTGTGCGGCTCGGCCGTGTAGACCATGACGCGCAGGTCGTCCCCGGCGACGGTGAGCACGTCGCAGTCGAGGGTCAGGGTCCCCACGTCCGGATGGTCGATCGTCTTGCGGGCCGACTCGTGGGTACCGACCGCCCCCGAGTCCCAGAGCTCGGCGAACCGGGCGCTGCCCGCCCGCAGTTCCGCGAGGAGGTTCCGCAGCCGGGGATCGTCCGGGTAGCGGGCGGCGGCGGTGCGCAGGTCCGCCACCAGCACCGTTTCGAGTCTGCGTCGTTCCTCCGGGGTCTGGCGGACCCGGCTCGTGCCCGGACCCAGCAGATTGCGCCAGACCCCGTTGCGCTCGTGGCCGCGCCACCCGGCCGGATCGCCCATCAGCGCCGCGTACGGCGGGTTCGCCAGGAGCAGCGTCCAGGTGGCGTCGTACACCGCGACCGCCGTCCCGGTCAGCCGGTCGAGCAGCCGGTGGACGCTGGGCGAGATGCGGGTGGGTACCGTGCCGGGACCGGGCGGCGCGAGGCCGGCCAGCCGGAAGAGGTGCTCGCGCTCCGCCCCCGACAGCCGCAGGGCCCCGGCGAGCGCCTCCACGATCTGCCCGGAGGGATGGGTGGCCCGCCCCTGTTCGAGGCGGGTCACGTAGTCGGCGGAGATTCCGGCGAGCATCGCCAGCTCCTCGCGCCGCAGCCCCGCCGCACGCCGGTGGCCACCGGGTACCAGCCCCGCGGCCTCGGGCGGCACCCGGTCGCGCCAGCGGCGCACCGCCTGCCCGAACTCCGCCTTCGCCATGCCCACCAGTGTGCACCGGTGCCCGCCCGTCTTCCTGGTACCGACGGTCCCAGGAAGACGGGACGTCTGGCAGGCGCCCCGGTCGGGCCGGAGAGTGGAAGGCATGACGAACACACTGATCACCGGAGCGAACAAGGGTCTCGGCTTCGAGACCGCCCGCCGGCTCGTCGCCGCCGGGCACACCGTGTACCTCGGCAGCCGCGACGCCGAACGCGGCAGGCGGGCGGCGGAACGGATCGGCGCCAGGCTCGTCCTCATCGACGTGACCGACGACGCCTCGGTCGAGGCCGCGGCGAAGACGATCGAGGACGGGGGCGGACTCGACGTACTGATCAACAACGCCGGGATCGAGGGACGCACCCCGGACGGGGGCGTTCTCGGCGCGGGCGGTGAGACGGCCGATTCGATGCGGACGATCCTGGAGACGAACGTGCTGGGCACCGTGCGGGTCACCCACGCCTTCCTGCCCCTGCTGGAACGCTCCGCGGCCCCGGTCGTGGTCAACCTCAGCAGCGGTCTCGCCTCGCTGGAGCGGATGGCCACCCCGGGCAACCCGGCCGCCGCCTACCCGGGCGTCGCCTACCCGGCGTCCAAGGCCGCGGTCAACATGATCACCGTGCAGTACGCCAAGGCATTCCCCGGGATGCGGATCAACGCGGTGGAGCCCGGCTACACCGCCACCGACCTCAACGCGCGCACCGGCACCCAGACCGTGGAGGAGGGCGCGGAGATCATCGTGCGGATGGCGCTGGTGGGCCCGGACGGCCCGACCGGCGGCTACTTCGACGCCGAGGGCCCGCTGCCCTGGTGAGACCCCGGTCCGGGTGGGTGAGCCGAGCGCTTCCCCGCACCCGGACCGCTCCGACTCACCCCCCGTACAGCAGGTACTTCTTCCGCTTGGCCCGGAAGGCCGCGAGGTCCGAGCGCCAGGCGGCCACCACCTCGTCGGTGTCCGCGCCCGCGTCGATCATGGTGCGGACCCGGGTGTTGCCGGTCAGCTTGTCGATCCAGTTGTCGGCCCGCCAGGCGAAGCCGCTCCAGGTCGCCTTGGCCGTCACCAGCAGCGCGATGCCGGTGCGTACCGGGTCGAAGACCTCGCGGTCGCCCACGTGGAGCTGCACCCCGCCGACCGTGACGCCGGAGAACTTGGAGAAGGTCGGCGCGAAGTACGCCTCGCGGAAGTGGACCCCGGGCAGCTCCAGCGCGTTGGCGGCGGCTGCCCAGCGGTGGTCGATCCCGGCCGCCCCGAGCAGCTCGAACGGACGGGTGGTGCCGCGCCCCTCGGAGAGGTTCGTCCCCTCGAAGAGGCAGGTGCCCGAGTAGACGAGCGCGGTGTCGGCCGTCGGCATGTTGGGGCTCGGCGGCACCCAGGGCAGGCCCGTCGCGTCGAAGAAGTCCGAGCGCCGCCACCCCGACATCGTCACCGTGTCCAGGTCCGCCGGGCGGTCGGCGAAGAACTCGGCGTTGAAGAAGAGCGCCAGCTCCGCGACGGTCATCCCGTGCGCCTGGGCGATCTCACGCCGCCCGACGAAGGTCCCGAACGCCGGGTCGAGCACGGGACCGAGCGCCGCCCGCCCGGTGACCGGGTTCGGCCGGTCCAGGACGACGAACCGCTTGCCCGCGAGCGCCGCCGCCTCCATGCAGTCGTACAGGGTCCAGATGTACGTGTAGAAGCGGGCGCCCGCGTCCTGGATGTCGAAGACGACCGTGTCCACGCCGGAGGCCGTGAACACGTCGGCGAGCGGCTGGCCGTTCTTCAGATACGTGTCGTAGACCGGCAGTCCGGTCGCCGGGTCGTCGTAGCGCCCCTCGGAGCCGCCCGCCTGGGCGGTGCCCCGGAAGCCGTGCTCGGGGCCGAAGACGGCGGTGAGGTTCACCCGGTCGTCGGCGTGCATCACGTCCACGATGTGGCGCACGTCGGAGGTGATCCCGGTGGGGTTGGTGACGATGCCCACGCGTTCGCCGGCCAGCAGCCGGTAGCCGCCCGCGGCCAGCCGGTCGAAGCCGGTCCGCACCGGGGCACGCCCGCCGTGGTCGGAGTCCTCGCCGCGGCCGCCCGAGGCAGCCGCCGTACCCCCGCCCGCGGCGGTCACCGCCAGGGCTCCCAGGCCCCCGCCCGCTGCCAGTACACCCCGTCTGGTCAGGCTCATCCAGCCACCTCCATGATCGCGCGGACTGTCATGGGCATGCACGCTAGCGCGTGCGGCGCCCCCGCGGAACGATCTCGGCGGGCCGATTCACAGCGCCGCCCAGCCCCGGCAGGGCAGAATCCCAGACCTTCCCGCGACCCCTTCCCCGATCACATACCGACTGGTTAGTCTGCTGGGGAAGTCGTGCAGAGAGGCAGGACCCGATGAGTACGGTGCAAGGTGCCGGCGTAGTGGTCACGGGAGCCGGAGGCGGCATCGGCGCCGCCCTGGCCCGGAGATTCGCCGCCGAGGGTGCGCGGGTGGTCGTCAACGACCTCGACGCCGCACGGATCGAGCCGCTCGCCCGGGAGATCGGCGGCACCGCGATCGCCGGGGACGCCTCCGGGATCGTGGACGCCGCCCGGGACGCCCTCGACGGCACCGTCGACGTGTTCTGCGCCAACGCGGGCCTCGCCTCGCCCGGCGACGTCTTCGCCGACGAGGAGGTGTGGGCCGCCGCCTGGGACGTCAACGTCATGGCCCACGTCCGCGCCGCCCGGGCGCTGCTGCCCGACTGGCTGGAGCGCGGCAGCGGCCGGTTCGTCACCACCGCCTCCGCAGCCGGCCTGCTCACCATGATCGGCGCCGCGCCCTACAGCGTCAGCAAGCACGGGGCCGTCGCCTTCGCCGAATGGCTCTCGCTCACCTACCGCCACCGCGGCGTCAAGGTCCACGCGATCTGCCCGCAGGGCGTACGCACCGACATGCTCACCGCCGCCGGATCCGCCGGCGACCTGGTCCTCGCCCCCACCGCCATCGAACCGGACGCCGTCGCCGACGCGCTCTTCGACGCGATCGGCAAGGACCGCTTCCTCGTCCTCCCGCACCCCGAGGTGGCCACGTACTACCAGGCCAGGGCCGAGGACCCGGACCGATGGATCGGCGGAATGAACAAGCTCCAGCGCACCTGGGAGAAGGGGACCCACGCATGACCACCACCCCGGACACGGCGGCCCAGGCCCCGTCCCCGTACGCCGCGAAGCCCTGGACCGGGCTGCTCTCCGCGACGCAGCTCACCCCCGTCGAGCCGGCCGAGACGGTGCTCCACGCCTTCCGGGCCGCCGTCGCGCGCGCCCCGGAACACACCGCCCTCGCCTACTTCGACGGACGGCTCGGCTACCGCGAGACCGACGAACTGAGCGACTCGGTCGCCGGACACCTCGCCGCCCGCGGCCTGCGCCGCGGCGACCGCGTGGCGATCATGCTCCAGAACACCCCGCACTTCGTCCTCGCCCTGCTGGGCGCGTGGAAGGCGGGCGCCACCGTCGTCCCGCTCAACCCCATGTACAAGGCCGGCGAGGTCGCGCACGTCTTGGACGACGCCGGAGTGACCGCGCTGTTCTGCTCGGACCGGGCCTGGGAGTCGTACCTGCGCGACACCGTCGCCGGCGCCCCGGGCGTCACGATCGCCGTCACCGCCTGCGAGCTCGACCTCCAGAGCGAGAACGACCCGCGTGTCCTCGGCTTCGAGCGGCTGCCCGTCCCCGGCGACGCCGACGATCTCGTGACCGTCGCCCGCAAGGGGCTCGCCGCCCCCGAGGACCGCGGACCCACGGCCGCCGACACCGCGCTGATCAGCTACACCTCCGGCACCAGCGGGAAGCCCAAGGGGGCGATGAACTCCCACGGCAACGTCATGGTCAACGCCGAACGCCAGCGCAAGGACCATCCGATCCCCGAGGGCGCCGCCTACTTCGCCCTCGCCCCGCTCTTCCACATCACCGGCATGGTCTGCCAGCTCGCCGCCTGCGTCGCCAACGCCGGCACCCTGGTGCTCGCCTACCGCTTCGAGGCGAGCGTCGTCCTCGAAGCCTTCGCCACCCACCGCCCCGCCTACACCGTCGGCCCGTCCACCGCCTTCATGGCGCTCGCCGCCCACCCCGACGCCACCCCCGCCCACTTCGACTCCTTCGCGGTGATCTCCTCCGGCGGCGCACCCCTGCCGCCCGCGCTGGTGGAGAAGTTCCGGGCGGACTTCGGCCCGTACATCCGCAACGGCTACGGCCTCACCGAGTGCACCGCGCCCTGCGCCGCCGTACCCCCGCACCGCGAGGCCCCCGTCGACCCCGTCTCCGGCACCCTCTCGGTCGGCGTCCCCGGCCCCGACACCCTCGTACGCATCCTCGACGAGAGCGGCGCCGAGGTTCCGCTCGGCGAACAGGGCGAGATCGCGGTCCGCGGACCCCAGGTCGTCTCCGGTTACTGGAACCTCCCCGAGGCCACCGCCGCCGCCTTCCCCGACGGCGAACTGCGCACCGGGGACATCGGGTTCATGGACCGCCAGGGCTGGCTCTACGTCGTGGACCGCAAGAAGGACATGATCAACGCCTCCGGGTTCAAGGTCTGGCCCCGCGAGGTGGAGGACGTCCTCTACACCCACCCCGCCGTCCGCGAGGCAGCCGTCGTCGGCGTCCCCGACGCCTACCGCGGCGAGACGGTCCGCGCGTACGTCAGCCTCCGGCCGGGCGCCGAGGCGGCACCCGAGGAACTGGGCGCCTACTGCAAGGAACGGCTCGCCGCGTACAAGTACCCGCGCCAGGTCGAGATCCTGGCCGAGCTGCCGAAGACGGCGAGTGGGAAGATCCTCAGGCGGGAACTGCGTTCCCCGCGTTAGAACACGTTCACGGCAATGACGAAGGGCAGGTGGCGGCGATGGCCAAGGCTAGGGAAGGGAATGGGGTTCCCGTTCCCCAACGGCTGCTGGCCGCCGCCACCCGCCTCTTCGCGGAACAGGGGTACGACCGCACCTCGGTGCAGGAGATCGTCGAGGCCGCAGGGGTCACCAAGGGAGCCCTCTACCACTACTTCGGCTCCAAGGAGGACCTCCTCCACGAGGTCTACGCCCGGGTGCTCCGCCTCCAGCAGGAGCGCCTCGACGCCTTCGCCGACGCCGACGAACCGGTGGAGAAGCGGCTGCGCGACGCCGCCGCCGACGTGGTCGTGACGACCATCGAGAACCTCGACGACGCGTCCATCTTCTTCCGCTCCATGCACCACCTGAGCCCGGAGAAGAACAAGCAGGTACGCGTCGAACGCCGCCGCTACCACGAGCGCTTCCGCGCCCTGATCGAGGAGGGACAGCGGACCGGTGTCTTCTCCCACGCCAGCCCCGCCGACCTCGTCGTCGACTACCACTTCGGTTCGATCCACCACCTCTCGACCTGGTACCGCCCCGACGGGCCGCTCACCAAGCAGGAGGTCGCCGACCACCTCGCGGACCTGCTGCTGCGGGCGCTGCGCCCGTAGGCCGGGGGCGGCCCGGGTCCCGGCCGGGGCCGGGGGCGGCCCGGGTCCCGGCCGGGGCCGGGGGCGGCCCGGGTCCCGGCCGGGCTCAGCCCTTGAGCCCCCCGGAGAACCCCTTGATGACGTAGCGCTGGAGCAGCAGGAACACCACCAGGACGGGCAGCGCGGCCAGCACGAGTCCGGCGAAGACCAGCCCGTAGTCGGACACGTACTGGCCGACGAAGGAGAACACCCTCACCGGCACGGTCTCCTTGTCGGACCCGCCCAGGTAGAGCAGCGGGGTGAAGAAGTCGTTCCAGACGAAGACGGCGTTCAGGATGATCACCGTGCCGGTGACGGGCCGCAGCAGCGGGAACACGATCCGGGTGAACGCCTGACGGTGGTCGCACCCGTCGATCAGCGCCGCCTGCGCGTAGTCGGCGGGCAGGGTGCGGACGAACCCGGTGTAGAGGAACACGGTGAACGGAAGCTGGATGCCGGTGTAGAAGAGCACCATCCCCTGGTACGTCCCGAGCCAGCCGAGGCCGTCCACCAGCTTGTACAGCGGGATCATCCCCAGCTGGAACGGCAGCACGATGCCCAGCAGGAAGAGGATGTACAGCCCGTACCCGAGCCCCTGGGCCCGGCGGGCCAGGAAGTACGCGCCCGTGGAGCCGAGCACCACGAGGAGCAGCAGGCTGAGGGCGGTGATGACCGCGCTGTTGACGAGCGCGGGGCCCAGCGAGGCGGACGACCACGCGTTGCCGAAGTTTTGCGCGGTCGGAGGGGCGGGCAGGCCCAGCGGGGAGCCGGCGATCTGCCGGGGCTCCTTCAGCGCCAGCGTGATCAGCGCGTACACCGGGAACAGGAAGAGGACCGCGACCGCGACCATCACCAGTTCCAGGGCCCAACTCCCGTACCGGGCACGGCGGCGGACGGACTTCACGGACCGTACGGACTCTGCCGGCTCCACGTGCTTCACGGAGGTCACGCGGTCACCTCCCGCGCCCGCAGGAAGCGGAGCTGGACCAGCGAGACCGCCGCCACGAAGAGCGCCAGCACCAGGGCCACGGCGGTGCTGTAGCCGAACTTCCCGTACACGAAAGCCTCCTTGAAGAGGGCCGTCGACAGCGTCTCGCTGGCCGTGCCCGGACCGCCGTTGGTCGCCGCGTACACCTGGTCGAAGAGTTTCAGGCCGCCGATCGTCGACAGCATGAGGTTGACGGTCAGCGCCGGGGCGAGCATCGGCCAGGTGACCCAACGGAACCGCTGCCAGGCTCCGGCGCCGTCGATCCTGGCCGCTTCGTGCAGTTCGGGCGGCACCCCCTGGAGCCCGGCGAGGAAGATGACCATCGAGTAACCGGCGTACTGCCAGACCACCATGGCGGCCACCGACCAGAGCGCCAGCGACGGATCGCCCAGCCAGTCCTGCCGCAGGGCGCCGAGACCGACGGCGCCCAGCAGGCCGTTGAGCCCGGCGCCGTCCTCGGGGTTGTAGACGTACTTCCACAGGAAGGCGACCATCACCGGGCTGACCACCGCCGGGGCGAAGAAGACCACCCGCAGCAGCGACCCGCTCCGGATGCCGGCGTCGACCCCCAGCGCGAGCAGCAGCCCGACGAGGTTCTGTACGACGACCACCGCGACGGTCAGCAGCAGCGTGTTCACGACGGAGTCCAGGGTCCGCTGGTCGTCGAGGAGCGCCCGGAAGTTCGCGAGCCCGACGAACGAGGCGTCGCCGATGCCGGACCAGTCGGTGAAGGCGTACGCCACGCCCGAGACGGCCGGGTACAGCACGACGAGCGCGTACACCACCAGAGCGGGCAGGACGAACCCCCAGGGCGGGAGCGTGAGATCGCGTCCGGGGCGGGCGCGGGGCCGCGACCGGGGTTCCGGTTGCGGCCGGAACTGGATGCGGGGCCGGGACTCCCCGGACCGGCGCCGGGCCCCGGTCTTCTCCGGGCGGGTCTCCTCGGGGTCGATCTCCTCGGGCTGGGGGAGCGAGCGGCTCATGAGGTCCTCCGGTAGGCGTCGTCCATCTGTCCGAGCGCGCCCCGGACGTCCGTCACACCGGCCAGCAGGTCCTGCACGGCCGAGCAATGCGCGGGCTGCACCTCGGCGTTGGGCCACCGCTGGTCCATGAACGGCACGGCGCGGCCGCCGTCCACGATCGGCAGGAACGGCTCCAGGACCGGGTCGACGGCGGTGGAGGCGTCCCGCCGGAAGGGAATCGCGAAGACGGCGGACGCCCAGCGGTCGATGTTCTCCTGCTTCCCGAGGAAGGCGATGAAGTCCGCGGCCCGAGGGTCCTCCTTCGCCCGCACGGAGACGCCGAGGCCGACGACGATCCCGGCCGGAATCCACAGCCGTGCCGGATCGTCCGCGCCGGGGAAGGGAAACATCGCGAGGTCTCCCGGGTTCTCGGCGGCCTCCCGGAACACCCCGAGCACCGCGGAGACCTGGACGGCCATCGCGGCCCTCCCGGTGGCGACCATCGCGGTCTGCTGCTCGAACGTGGTGCCGTTGGGGTTGTCGTTGAAAAAACCTTTGCGCTGAAGTTCCTGGTACCGGCCCAGCGCGTCGGCCCAGCCCGAGTCCCGGAAGGTCGTCCGGCCGGCGGCCATGTCGTCGTCGAACCGGGCGTTGTGCGCGTAGACGGCGTTCGGCACCAGGGCGTAGCTGATCAGCTGCGTCACCCAGGGAGTCTGCGCGCCGAGCGCGATCGGTACGACGCCCCGCGCCCTGAGCTTCGAGCAGACCGCGAGCAGCTCCTGCCAGGTCGACGGCGGCTCCACACCGGCCCCGGCGAACACCTTCTTGTTGTAGATGGCGCCGATCAGGCAGCTGCCCGCCGAGTAGAGGTACGTGTGCCCCTCGTACCGGTAGGCCGTACCGAAGGCCGCCGGGATGCCCTCCGTCCACGGCTGCGCGCTGAGATCGGTGAGCAGCCCCGCCTTGGCCAGCTCCACCATGGACATCGCGCTGCCGCTGCCCGGGTACACCGCGTGCACGGCCGGGGCGTTGCCGCCGGCGAGTTGTGTGCGGACCACCGTCTGCATCTGCTCGGTGGGCGCGAACGAGGTGGTGAACGACTCGTGGGGCCGGCTCTCGCGGTACAGCGCCAGCAACTCCTCCACCGGCTGCTGCTGGTCGGTCACCCCGACGATCCGCAGTCCGCCGGAACCGCCCGCACACCCGGACAGCACCGGCGCCAGCGCGGTGGCCGACGCGATAGCGCCGCCGACGCGCAGAAACCCCCGGCGGCTGTGCGCGGGGCCGGCTCCCTGCGCGGAGTGACCGCCTCCCGCGGGACCGCTCCGGCCCGTGGTGCGTCCGTGCCCCTGACCCGTGGTCATGCGTGCCCTTCTGCCGAGGCGGTACGAGCCGGACGGCCGGCCCGCCGGGTACGCCCCCGGCCCGTGCGCGACGCACCCGGCGGCGGTCCGGCGTCCACCGGGCCGACTCGGAGCGACGCGGAGGGGCGGGGCCCCGGATCGCGGGCGGTTACGGACACGACGGCGCGGCGCCCGGCGCCACACCGGGGGCATCCGGTCGAAACTCTCGCCGTACCTTCGCAGCCGACCGCGAGCACGCCGGGCAGCGACACGGAGCGGGGTCCGCACGGGTGAGCCGGTGGGTGCCGGCCGGGGCGGCGGGGGAGCGCGGGACCGCCCGCCGCGACCGGTGGTGGAGGGGTGCTGGGCCGCCCGCCGCGACCGGTGGTGGAGCCACGTAACGCCTCTGCCTGCGACGTCCGTTGACCGAACGGTCATGTCCGGTTCCCGCTCTTGACCGTGTACGGCTAACTGGCTGAATATCGGTCACGCACCGGCGCGTCCCGCACTCCGCGCGCCGGATCGCACCCCACGCGCGCCCGCACGTCGCACCGCATCGCGTACCACCAGCTCCAGGTCCGGCCGGGGCAAGGCTCCCGCCGGACACCCCCCGCGTCTTCCGTCACCTTTCACGGAAATCGGAGCATGTGATGAGACCGGTCCTGCGCAGAACCCTGCCCTGTGCCGCCGCCCTCGCGGTGGCCTCCCTGTTCCTGACGACGGGGGCCGCGCACTCCGTGGCCCCCGTCGTCGTGACCGCCCCCGCGGCGGTCACCGCCCCCGACATCCCGCTCGCCAACGTCAAGGCGCACCTCGCCCAGCTCCAGTCGATCGCCACCGCCAACGGCGGCAACCGCGCCCACGGCCGTACCGGGTACAAGGCGTCCGTCGACTACGTGAAGGCGAAGCTCGACGCCGCCGGGTACACCACCACCCTCCAGCAGTTCACCTCCAGCGGTGCCACGGGCTACAACCTCGTCGCGGACTGGCCGGGCGGCGACACCTCGAAGGTGCTGATGGCCGGGGCCCACCTCGACTCGGTGACGGCCGGGGCCGGGATCAACGACAACGGCTCCGGTTCGGCGGCCGTCATGGAGACCGCCCTCGCCGTCTCCCGGGCCGGCTACCAGCCCGACAAGCACCTCCGCTTCGCCTGGTGGGGAGCGGAGGAGCTGGGGATGGTCGGGTCGAAGTACTACGTCAACAACCTCGCCACCACCGAGCGGGCCAAGCTCACCGGCTACCTCAACTTCGACATGATCGGCTCGCCCAACCCCGGCTACTTCGTCTACGACGACGACCCGACGATCGAGCAGACCTTCAAGGACTACTACGCGGGCGTCTCGATACCGACCGAGATCGAGACCGAGGGCGACGGCCGCTCCGACCACGCGCCCTTCAAGACCGCGGGCGTCCCGGTCGGCGGCCTCTTCTCCGGCGCCGACTACATCAAGACCGCCGCGCAGGCCCAGAAGTGGGGCGGCACCTCGGGTCTGGCCTTCGACCGGTGCTACCACGCCTCCTGCGACAGCTCCGCCAACATCGACGACACCGCCCTCGACCGCAACAGCGACGCCATCGCCTACGCGGTCTGGAACCTCTCGGCCGCCACGGCCACCCCGCCGGCCGGAACCGTCTTCACCAACGCCACCGACGTGACCGTGCCCGACAACGGCGCCGCCGTCACCTCCGCCATCACCGTCACCGGGCGCACCGGCAACGCGCCCTCCACCCTCAAGGTCGACGTGGACATCAGGCACACCTGGCGCGGCGACCTCGTGGTGGACCTGGTGGCGCCGGACGGCACCGCCTACCGGCTGAAGAGCGCGAGCAGCAGCGACTCGGCGGACAACGTCGTCGCGGCCTACACCGTCAACGCCTCCTCCGAAACCGCCAACGGGATCTGGAAGCTGAAGGTCCAGGACACGGCGTCCTCCGACACCGGGTACATCAACAGCTGGTCGCTGACCTTCTGACGGTTCCACCCGGGGCATCCCGAGAGCCCCTGCGGCGCCTCGTTCCGGTCACGGCCGGGCGGGGCGCCCTGCTCTTCCGGGCCCGTGCCCCGCCGTGTCCGCGGTCAGCCGGGACGGTACCGCGGCGGGACCTCGACGCCGGGCGCCAGCCGCAGACCGGCCATGGCGAGGAAATCCTCCAGCTCGATGCAGCCGCTCGGGGTTCCGTCCTCCCAGTCGGTCCAGAGCCACGATCCCTCGTCGCCCCACGTGTCCGTGTCCTCGCTCGGGAACTGTTCTACGGTTCCCGAGCCGTGCCGGTACCGCAGATAGAGGTACTGGCCCCCTGTCGTCCACGCGTCCCACTGCGACGGGCTCTCCTGGCAGGTCATCACCACCCGCGCGAGGGTCACGTCCTCGTGCACACGGGCTCCGGCAGCGTCCGCTTCCGGGAGCTGCTCCAGGACGAGGAGCTCGCCGTCGGACCCGAGCAGGTGGACGCTCCCGCCGGGGAACTGGAGCGTGACGCCGATCGGGGCCCCGGCCGCGCCGCCCCCGTGGCGGAGTTCGCGCACCGAGCGGACGCGCTGACCGGTGAACCGGGTCAGCGGGAGCTCCGGCGGGTCCTCCGTCCACCGGACGTCGCCGTGCTCCGTGCCGGCGTCCGGTTCGGCGCGCAGCGACAAGCCGGTCCCGGCGGCACCGAACAGGACGGGGCCGAGTCCGTCCATGTGCAGCCGGAGGCGGAGCAGCGAGGGTCCGTCGTCGGAGCGCGGGCGCAGCTCCGTGGCCACCCGGTCGAGCCGCTCGCCGATCAGTCGCGCGTGAAACAGTCCCTCGTCATCGGTCACCCGCCGATGCTCGCACGGCCCACTCCGGCGGAGCACCCGCATTCCCGGTCCGGCAGGGCCGCGCCGGTGAGGAGGCCGGCGTGCGGGGGCCTTCCCACCCGCACCCCGGCCCCGTCGTCCGTACCGTCAGAGGTACTTCTTGATCTCCCGCCGCGCCAGCGACCGCTGGTGCACCTCGTCCGGCCCGTCCGCCAGGCGCAACGTCCGTGCGGACGCCCACAGTTCGGCGAGCGGGAAGTCCTGGCTCACGCCTCCGGCGCCGTGCAGCTGGACCGCGTCGTCGAGGATGCCGAGCACCGCCCGGGGCGTCGCGATCTTGATGGCCTGGATCTCGGTGTGCGCTCCCCGGTTGCCCACGGTGTCCATCAGCCACGCCGTCTTCAGCACCAGCAGCCGCAGTTGCTCGACGGTGACCCGGGCGTCCGCGATCCAGTTCTGCACCACGCCCTGCTGGGCGAGCGGCTTCCCGAAGGCCGTACGGGAGACGGCGCGGCGGCACATCAGCTCGATCGCGCGCTCCGCCATGCCGATCAGTCGCATGCAGTGGTGGATGCGCCCCGGGCCGAGGCGCGCCTGGGCGATGCCGAAGCCGCCGCCCTCCTCGCCGATCAGGTTGGCCACCGGCACGCGGACGTCGGTGAAGACGAGTTCGGCGTGCCCGCCGTGCCAGTGGTCCTCGTACCCGTACACCCGCATGGCGCGGCGCACTTCGAGTCCCGGGGTGTCGCGCGGGACCAGGATCATCGACTGCTGGCGGCGGATGTCCTCGCCGTCCGGGTCGGTCTTGCCCATCACGATGAAGATCGCGCAGTCCGGGTTCATCGCCCCGGAGATGTACCACTTGCGGCCGTTGACGACGTACTCGTCGCCGTCGCGCGTGATCCGGGTCTCGATGTTGGTCGCGTCGGAGGAGGCCACCTCGGGTTCCGTCATGGCGAAACCGGAACGGATCTCGCCCGCGAGCAGGGGCTCCAGCCACTGCTTCTTCTGGGCATCCGTACCGAACTGGTGGAGCACCTCCATGTTCCCGGTGTCCGGCGCCGCGCAGTTCAGCGCGGTCGGCGCCAACTGCGGCGAGCGGCCGGTGATTTCGGCGAGGGGCGCGTACTGGAGGTTGGTCAGCCCGGCACCGTGCTCGGCGTCGGGGAGGAAGAGGTTCCACAGGCCCTGGCGGCGCGCCTCGGCCTTGAGCTCCGCCACCACCGGCGGGGTCTCCCACGGCGAGGCGAGCAGGGCGCGCTGCTCCTCGGCGGTTTTCTCCGCGGGGTGGACGTGCTCGTCCATGAAGGCGAGCAGCCTGGTGCGCAGCTCCTCGGTACGGGCGTCGAATGCGAAGTCCATGCGGGTGATCAGCCTTCCTGGAAGGTGGTGAGGCCGTGCTCGATGAAGAGGGGGACGAGTTCGCCGATGCGGTCGAAGCCCGCGCCGACCGTCTGGCCGAGGGTGTAGCGGTAGTGGATGCCCTCCAGGATCACGGCGAGCTTGAACCACGCGAACGCGGTGTACCAGGAGATGGCCGAGGCGTCCCGGCCGGAGCGGGCGGCGTAGCGCTCGATCAGCTCGGCGGGGGAGGGGTGGCCCGGGGCGCCGCTCGTCGTGGAGACCGGCGACCGGGGAAGCCCCAGGTCGGAGCTGTACATCACCAGCAGCCCGAGGTCGGTGAGCGGGTCGCCGAGGGTGGACATCTCCCAGTCGAGCACGGCCTTGACGGAGTCGTCGGCGCCGATCAGCACGTTGTCCAGGCGGTAGTCGCCGTGCACCACGGTCGGTGCGGGCGAGTCGGGCAGTGCGCGGCCGAGGCCGGCGTGGAGTTCGTCGATGCCGGCCAGTTCGCGGTTGCGCGAGGCGTCCAGCTGCTTGCCCCAGCGCCTCAGCTGTCGGTCGAGGAATCCCTCGGGGTGTCCGAAGTCGCCCAGTCCGACGGCCGCCGGGTCCACGGCGTGCAGGTCGACCAGGGTGTCCACCAGTCCCAGCACCACCTGCCGGGTCCGCTCGGCGCCGAGCGGGGCGAGCTGCTCGGCGGTACGGAAGGGGGTGCCCTCCACGTACTCCATGACGTAGAACGGCGCCCCGATGACGGAGTCGTCCTCGCAGAGGAGTACCGCCTCCGGCACCGGCACCGCGGTCGGGTGCAGGGCGTCGATCACCCGGTGCTCGCGCTTCATGTCGTGCGCGGTGGCGAGCACATGTCCCAGCGGCGGTCTGCGGACCACCCAGGTGCGGACGGAGTCGGTGACGGTGTACGTCAGGTTCGACCGGCCGCCCTCGACGAGCCGCGCTTCGAGCGGTCCGCTCACCAGTCCCGGCCGCTCACGGTCGAGATGGCCGCGCAGCAGGACGGGGTCGAGTCCTGGCGGGGGGACTGAACTCATGACGCGCACCTCCGGGGTGGTGGACGGAACGTGCCCATGATGCCGACCAGTCGGTATGTCGTCCAGTGAGTGGCTCGAATCGGCGGGGACGAAGTGCGGGGGAGTCCGCGTCGGCCCGGGCGACGAAGCCGGGTCCACCCTGGCGTCCGGACGTATCCCTGAATAGAGTTCACGTATGGATACAGCGTTGTTGATCGAGGACGTCCGGCTCACCCCGATTCTCATAGCGGACCCGCCGCTGCTGAACACCCAGGGCGTGCACCAGCCCTACACCCCGCGACTCATCGTGGAAGTGGTCACCCAGGGTGGCGTGACCGGCATCGGGGAGACGTACGGCGACTCCGTCTACCTGGATCTCGCGGGCCCGCTCGCCCTGGCGCTGCCGGGTCGCTCGGTCAGCGATCTGAACGGCCTCTTCGCCCTCGCGGAGGAGGTCTGCGGTGCGTCGGGCGAGACCCGGGGCGGCGAGGAGGGGGTCGACGCGGGCGGCCTGCGGGGCGTCCGTACGGCCGACAAGCTCCGGCTCTCCGTCGTCTCCGGCTTCGAGGTCGCCTGTCTGGACGCGCTCGGCAAGTCGCTGGGCCTGCCCGTGCACGCCCTGCTCGGGGGCAAGGTGCGCGACGTCGTGGACTACAGCGCGTACCTCTTCTACCGATGGGCGGCCCACCCCGAGGGCGGCGAGACGGACGACTGGGGCGCCGCGGTCGATCCGGCCGGGGTCGTCGCCCAGGCCGAACGCTTCGCCCGCGACCACGGCTTCGGCTCCTTCAAGCTCAAGGGCGGCGTCTTCCCGCCCGACGAGGAGATCGCCGCGATCCGCGCGCTGGCCGAGGCGTTCCCCGGCCGTCCGCTCCGGCTCGACCCCAACGGCGCCTGGTCGGTGGAGACCTCGCTCCGGGTCGCCCGCGAACTGGGCGGCGTACTGGAGTACTTGGAGGATCCTGCGAGCGGAACGCCCGCGATGGCCGAGGTGTCGGCGGGAACGGGCGTACCGCTCGCCACCAACATGTGCGTCACCACCCTCGCCGAACTGCCCGAGGCCTTCGCGAAGGACGCGGTACAGGTCGTCCTCTCCGACCACCACTACTGGGGCGGACTGCACCGCACCCGCGAACTCGCCGCGATCTGCCGTACGTTCGGGGTGGGCCTGTCCATGCACTCCAACACCCACCTCGGCATCAGCCTCGCCGCGATGACCCATGTGGCCGCCACCGTGCCCAATCTCGACTACGCCTGCGACAGCCACTACCCCTGGCAGACCGAGGACGTCATCACCGCCCGCCACGTGTTCAAGGACGGAGGTCTCACCGTCTCCGACGCGCCGGGCCTCGGTGTCGAACTCGACCGCGACCGGCTGGCCCTCCTCCACCGGCGCTGGCTGGACGACGACGGCACCCTGCGCGACCGCGACGACGCGGCGGCGATGCGCAAGGCCGATCCGGAGTGGGTGACCCCGGCGATCCCGCGCTGGTGACACGGGCGCGGCGCCCCGTGGTGATCCCGTCTGCGCGAGGGGGCCCGTGCCGCGACGGGGGGTCGGACCGCGTCGCTCCGCGGCGACGGAAGGCCGTCGGCCGCGGCTACCGGGCGCCGGCCGGGGCGTGCGGAGCCGCGGCCGGCGCTTTTGCCCCGGCCCGCCGAAGGGTGCCGATGCCGAACGGGATCGACAGCAGGGCCAGCGCGCCGACCGCCCCGATGTAACCGGTCGCGGTCTCGCGCAGCCCCAGCCCGGGGATGGCGAGACCGGCGGCCACGGCCGGGACGCTGTTGGCCAGGTAGCACATCACGTAGACGGAGGCGAACAACAGGGCCCGCTGCTCAGGGGCGGCGGTGTGGGCCAGCATGCGGAAGCCGCCGAAGAAGGAGGTGCCGAAGCCGAATCCGGCGACGACGGTGGCGGCCAGCAGCAGCGGCATCGACGGGAGGAGGAGGGCCGGCAGGGTCAGCAGGGTTCCGGCGGCCAGGGCCACCGAGCCGGAGAGCATCATCGGCAGCGGGGCCATGTCGCGGAGCGCGTAGCAGGCGAGTCCGGCGGTGCCGGGGAGCAGAGCCACCACGAGCCCGGCCACGACGTGGTTGCCGGTGTGCAGGATGTCCGCCGTCAGCGACGAGCCCAGGGAGAGGTAGAGGCCACCGATCGCCCAACTCGCCGTGAACGAGGGCGCGGCGATCAGGAACGCCCTGCGGTCCGCGTGCGGGACGGAGACCCGTGGCCGGAGCGAGGCGAGCGCGCCGGGGCGCAGCGGGGAGGTCTCGGGCACCAGCGGCACGGCGGCCGCCAGCGCCAGGGAGGCGGCCGCGAGCAGGGCGAAGACGACGACGTGCGGGGAGGGCGCGTACTGGGTGAGCGCTCCACCTGCCAGCGCGCCCACCGCCATGCCCCCCGTGGTGCCGACGCTGTTCAGCAGCGCGCCGAGCCGGGAGCCCGGGTGCTGCAGATCGATCAGCCCCGCGCTGATGGCGCCCGCCGCCGCGCCGGTCGCCAGCCCCTGCAGGGCTCGGCCGACGATCAGCTGGCCCACCCCGTCGGCGGTCATCATCACGACCATCGCCGCCGCCTCGCCGACGAGCGCGGCGATCAGCACCGGACGGCGGCCCAGGTGGTCCGAGAGGGCGCCGGCCACCAGCAGGGCCGCCAGGACGGCCACGGCGTAGACGGCGAAGACGATGGTCACCGCGGTGGCCGACAGACCCCAGTCGCGGGCGTACTCGGAGTAGAGCGGGGAGGGCGCGCTGCTGGCGGCCATCAGCGTGAACTGGGTCGTGGCCAGCAGCCAGAAACCCCCTGCCCGGGAGAGGCGGGGGCTCCGGCCGGCGGGTGCCGAAGCAGGGGGAGGAGCGGTGGACATGGAGACCCCAGCGATTTAGTTCCAAAATTCTCGAACGGTTGGAGCGTAGTTCACCGCGCCTCATGGTTCCAATATTTTCGAACGGAGATGGTTCCCGTACTCTCGCACCATGAGTGGATCGACCCGGGACCTCGCGCATCCGGACGCCGCGGCGCTGGAGTTGACCGGGGTCCTCTTCGCCCTGAGTGATCCGGCGAGGCTGGAGCTCGTGCGGCGCCTCGCCGCCGCCGGGTCCCTGGAGGTCGCGGAGTGCCAGCCGGACTCGGGCCCCATCCCGAAGTCGACGCTCTCCCACCACCTGAAGATCCTGCGCGAGGCGGGCGTCGTCCGTAATGTCCCCCAGGGTCGCCGACGCGCGCTCACCCTGCGCCGCGAGGACCTCGAATCCCGCTTCCCGGGGCTGCTCGACGCCGTCCTGTAGGGCTCGGCGGGCCGGGGGCGGCCTCCGCCGCCCTCTATCTCCAACCTGCGTTGTTCCTAGAATGGCCGGGTGGAGCACATCGACGCGATCGCAATGCTGCAGGACCCGGTACGCCGCCGCCTGTACGAATACGTGGCGGCGCAGGGCCGGGAGGTCGGCCGCAACGAGGCCGCCGAGGCGGCCGGAGTGGCGCGCACGCTGGCCGCGCACCATCTGGACAAGCTGACCGAGGCGGGTCTGCTGGCGAGCGGCAGTCGCAGGCTGACGGGCCGCTCGGGGCCGGGGGCCGGCCGCCCCGCCAAGGTGTACACGCGGGTGTCCGCCGAGTTCGAGGTCTCGTTGCCCGCCCGCGACTACCGCACCGCCGCCGAACTGCTCGCGGAGGCCGCCGAGGAGGCGGGCCTCGACGCCGGGCTCCGCGCGGCCGCCCGGCGCAGGGGTGAGGTGCTGCGCGGAACGGCGCAGCCCTGCCGCGACCTCGCGGGGGCCGTGGAGGCGCTGGCCGCGCGCGGCTACGAGCCCCGCCTCGAAAGCGTGGGTGGCGAAGAGGGTGCGGAGGGTACGGAGGGTGCGGAGGTGGCGGCCCCTGTGGTCCGCATGCGCAACTGTCCCTTCCACGCGGTCGCCGAACGCTATCCGCCGCTCGTCTGCGGCATGAACCTCGCGCTGCTGGAGGGGCTGCTCGGTACGGACGGTCCCGTCCGTGCCCGCATGGACGCCCGGCCGGGGGAGTGCTGCGTCATCGTCGAAGATTCTAAAAACAATGACGATTGACATAGAAATGCGGACCGTGCTGGGATGAGGCTATGACCGCATCCCCGCGCGCCGCCCACCTCGCCCAGCTCAACGTCTCCACGCTCCTCCACCCCCTCGACGACCCCCGCATCGCGCCGTTCGTCGAGCTGCTCGAACCGGTCAACGCCACCGCCGACACCGCGCCCGGCTTCGTGTGGCGGCTCGTCGGGTACGGCGGCGCCGACGCCACCGACCTGCGTCCGGCCGGCGAGAACGTCATCGTCAACATGTCGGTGTGGGAGACCCCGGAAGCCCTCTGGGACTTCACCTACCGCAGCGGTCACCTGGAAGTGATGCGGCGGCGCCGCGACTGGTTCGACCGGCACGTCGAGGCGCACCTGGTCCTCTGGTGGGTCCCCGCCGGGCACGTCCCGACCGTCGAGGAGGCCCTGGAGCGGCTGGCCGGCCTGCGGGCCGAGGGCCCGTCCCCGCGCGCCTTCACCTTCACCTCGTCGTACACGGCGGAGGAAGCCGGGGTCGTGGAGGCGCCGGCGGGTGAGCTTCTCCCCGAGTGAGGAGGCAGGCGGTGGGGGCCCGCGTTCTCCGGCCCCCGGCGGGGAACGGCCGGGCTCCGAGCGTGCGGGCCGCCGGTGCCGAAAAACAGGGACCGGACTGTGAGGTCCCCCCGTCGCGTACCAGGATGGGTATCCGACGGACGTACGCGTCTTCGAGGCCGTCGGCACGGTGCTCAACGGAGGTGCTCTCGCCGCCCACCGCATCGGCTGGGCGGCCGGCCAAGAACGGCAGCGCGCTCCGGAGGCCGGGTGACCATGCCGCCCTTCTGGCTGCATCACGGACGGGACGGCGGCCTCTGGTGCGCGGTCCAACCCGTCGCCCCGGACGTCCACGAGGTCCGCTCGGCCGACGGCTCCTCCCTCGCGCACGTCACCCGTCGCGCCGCCCGGATCCTGCCCTGGCCGCGACGCACCCGGTGGTCGGTACGGTTCGCCGGCTCGCCGCAGGAGATCACGGGACCGGTCGGCACCTGGTACGCGTGGCTGCTCTGGGTGGTGACCGCTCCCGCCTGGATCCTCTTTGCGCTCTGCGCGACGGTCTACGCGCTCTTCGACGGCACCGCAGAGGACGGCACGTTCCGGAGCCCGGCCCGGACGCGCCGGCGCGGGGCCGGCGTCGGCGCGGTCCTGGACTACCGGGGCATCGGCAGGAAGACCTACCGTCACCTCGCTCCCCACCTGGACACCCGGGTCGCGTACGCCCTGGCGGTCCTGCGGACGTGGGAGCGCGAGCGCTGACCCGACCCGGACCTGCTGCCACCGTCAGGAGAGCGCCCCGGCGTGATGGTCCTTGACGGCCCGGTGGGCCCACGGGCACATGGTCAGATGCTCCATCGTCGCCACCGTGAACCAGTGGAACATGATGCCCTCGCCGACCGGGAGGGCGTGCGCGTCGCCGTCCCAGTGGGCGGTGTAGACGCGGATGTGCCCCTCGGTGACGTACGGGCCTTCGGCGTGCACGGCGGTGAAGGCCGTGACGTCCGGAAGCACGAGGCCCGTCTCCTCGCGGATCTCCCGCCTGATGGCCTCGTCCGGCGTCTCCGTGCCCTCGGCGCCGCCGCCCACCAGGGACCAGGTCCCGCTGTCGCAGATCGGTTTGTTGGCGTCGCGCAGATGCAGGAGGTACTCGCCGCGTCGGTTGGTGATGATCACGGCGGTACTGGGCCTCTCGGAGGCGTCCGGTGCGGGCAACTCGCTCACCATCCCTCGGGTGGGCCGCCGTCCGGGCGGCCGGGCTCGGGCCCCGGCCGACACCGACGCCCCGTCCGGCATGCCCGTACGGGACGCGGAGAAACGCCCACCGGAACGGGGCCCGGGGCGTACGGAGGGACTGGCGGCGCGTCAGGGGGCGCTGAACCGGGAGGGGAACCGCTCCGAACGGTGCGGCGGAACGAGGCTCGGAAAGGCGCCCGGAACAGCGCCTGGAAAGGCGTCCGGAAAGGCGTCCGGAAAGGCGCCTGAACAGTGCTCGGAACGGGGCTCAGACCACCATCGCCGCCGCGAACACCGCCAGGGCCACCGTGCACGCTGCGGCGGTGAGCGCCGCTCGCGGGGCCAGCGGCTCCGGCTGTGCGGTGGCCGTGGTGCGTACCCTTCGGTGCGCCACCATCAGGAAGCCGATCCAGGCCACCGCGCTCAGGGCCAGCGCGACCCCCGCGGCGAGGGTCGCCCCGCCGTGCAGGGCCTGCTTCCCGGCCAGCACCGCCGCCACCGTCGCCGACAGCGTGGTGCGCCGCCAGGCGAGGCGGGTGCGCTCCGGCTGGAGGCCCGGGTCCCGAGCGGCCCCCGAACCGGCCCCGGGTACGGCCGCGGTCACCGGCCCTCCCAGCCGAAGAGGACGACCACCACCATCGCCACGGCCACCACCGCGACCACCAGGCTCAGCAGGGTCGGGAACCGGGAGACGGGCAGGTCCTCGCCCCGGCGCATGGCCCGTTCGCAGCGGACCCAGTGGTTCACGGCCCGCAGCGCGCAGAGCACCCCGGCCGCGAGCAGCCCGAACGCCAGTCCCGCGCGCACCCCCCGGGCGAGACCCGGCAGGAACTGGTCGACGGCGAAGCCGCCACCGATCAGAGCCAGAGCCGTACGGATCCAGGCGAGGAACGTCCGCTCGTTGGCGAGCGAGAAGCGGTAGTCCGGTGTGTCGCCTTCGTCGCGGATCCGCTGCGGGGCGAACCACAACCGCAGGCTCTGTACGAATTCCTTCACACGGGCACCCTATCGGCCCCTTTGTGAGCGCTTCCGATCACGTCGAATCGATACGATCACGCACCCGTAGCCGTCCCGGGGATGATCACGCACCCGGAGTCAGCCCACGTCCTCGCCCCGGAGTGCGCGCAGCCGGTGGTACGCCTCCAGCCCGTCGGGCGTCCACGCCCAGGCGGGGATGCGCTCCGCCAGCTCCTCGTCCGCGAGGAAGCCGTGCCAGTCGATCTCCTCCTTCTGGGGATCGACCGGCGGCTCGCACCGCACCTGATAGACGCGCGACCACCAGGAGTGCCCGTCCTTCTCGTACAGGAAGGAGAACAGCGGCTCGGGCTGCGGCAGTCCGGAGACTCCGAGTTCCTCCTCCGCCTCCCGCAGCGCCGCCTCGTCGTACGACTCGCCCGCACCGACCACGCCACCGACGAACATGTCGTAGTGCGAGGGGAAGACCATCTTGGTGGCCGTCCTGCGGTGGACGAACACCCGCCCCTCGGCGTCGCGCGCCTCGATGAACACGCACCGGTGGCGCAGTCCGCGCGCGGTCGCCTCACCGCGCGTCGCCCGCCCCACCACCTCGTCGTTCTCGTCGACGACGTCCAGGATCTCGTCAGCAGGATTCATGCCCGCCATCCAACAGCACTCCTCCGGCATCCACTCGGCCACCGGGCGACGGCCGGTGGCGCGAAAACCCCTCGCTCCGGCGGCAGGTGGCTGTCAGACTCCCGCCATGACCTACGGAATCGAGCAGCACCCCGCCCTGTGAGCGCCCCGGACGAGCGCGAGCCGCTCACGCCCCGGACCTCTCTGTACGACCACGCGCTGCGGCAGTTCCACGCGGCGCCCGACGGCCGCCCGCCCGGCCGCGGCTTCCCACTGCCGGACACGGCACGTCCCGAGCCCGCCCCGAAGAGCGACCTGCCCGGGACCGGTGCCTCGAAGAGCGACACCGCCGTCCCCGCCGCACCCACAGCCTCTTTCGCCGAGAGCAGGGAGACCGCACGCCGGCTGCTCGCACCCCTGCTCACCGATCCCGACGCCGAGTGTGCGGCGGAACGCGTCCACCGGGCGCTGTGCGGGCGGGGCGTGCGGGAAGTACCGGTACGGGCTGCCGTGGCGGACCTGCCGTTGGAGGACCCGGTCGCGGCTCTCGCTCTCGCCCGGAGACTCGTGCGCCACGGCACGACCGCCGCCGCGGTGGGCGTCGGCATCGGCCTCCTCGCCCGCCTCGGAGAGCCCGAGGACGTTCCGTACCTCCGTGTCCTCGGACTGCTGCGGGGCTTCGTCCGGCCGGTCGTGGAGGCGCTGGGCGGTCTCGACCGGCCCGCCGCGGCGCTGCTCTGGCTCGGAGCCCACGTCGGCAAAGGGGATCTGCGTGTCCTCGTCGACGCGCTGATCGACCAGGACGATCCGGCCGCACGCCGTTGGCTCCTGGAGGTCCCGATCGAACCCCGGGTGGTGGGCGCCGAACACGCCCGCAGAATCTCCGAAGCGGTCCGCCTGCTCGACCTGGTCCGGGCGGACCCCGTGGACCCCCGCCTCCTCGCCCAGGCCGGGCGCCTGCTGGTCATGATGGCGTCGACGTACGACAGCAAGGTCGAGATCCTCGCCCATCAGGACGCCGTCGCCCTGTACGAGGAGCTGATCGCCCGGGCCGCGTCCCTGCCGCCGGACCTCGACCACGTCATCGTCCTCGCCTCGCTCGCCCTGGAACTGCACAGCGGGGCGAGCGTTCTCCTCGACTGGCCGGCCGGCCGCCGAGAGGCGCTGCTGGAAAACCTGGGAACCCTGCTCGCCGCCCCGGAACGGGCCGCCGTGCACGAACGCGACCCCGCGGAGCACGGGAGCGCGGACGACCGGCGACTGCACCGATGGGTCCGGCAGGCCCTGCGCCAGGTCTTCGACGCCCGGCCCTCGTCCGGACGGCTGCGGGTCGAGGGGACCGTGCGCGATCCGGCGTACCGGGAGCCCGTGGAGACCCGCCTGCTGATCGACGGCCGTCCGCTGGTGCCCGAGCACTTCGGCAAGGGTCCGGCGCGCCCTCCGGGCGACTTGCTGGACCGGGGCGAACTGCGCGCCACCGCCGAACCCCACGAGGTGCTCGTCGCCGAGGCGTGGTGCACCGAGGGCTGCTGCGGGGCGCTCTACGTCACGATCCGTCGGGAGGGCGAGGAGGTCGTCTGGTCCGACTGGCGGCGAAGCCTCGGAAACGGGCCGTCACTCGGTGAGCAGCGCTTCGAGGCCCTCGCCTACGACGCCGAGATCGAGCGGGCGGAAGCGGACCGGGGTTGGGAGTGGCCCGCCGCCGCGACCGGGCGGCTCATCGAGGAGGGGCTGAGGGCGCGGCCGGATCTCCTCACCCGGTGGGACCTCCTGAAGGACTGGACCGGTACGGACTTCCGCGACCCCGAGGCCACCACGCTCTCCTTCGCCTACTGGCCCGGTCTCGCACAGGGGCGCAGGGACCGGGACGGCCCCTGGCTCCAGTTCGTCTGGCACGTGCCCGAGGACGGCGCACCGCCCGCGAAACGGGCGGCGGCCGTACTGCACCGGCTGGCCACCGAGGACCCCAAGGGGTACGCCCAGGTACGGGGCGGTTCCGCCGAATACGCCCGGGAGCTGGGGTACCCGTGGCCGGAGGCCGAAGACCGGCGGTGACCCGAGCCGACGGGGGTGATCCGAGCCGACGGCGGTGATCCGAGCAGGCGGGGGGCGCCCCACGGGCAACCCCCGCTCAGATCCCCCCGCCCTCCGTGGGCAGCAGGTCCCGGGCGGGATGGGCGCCGCCGCCCTTGCCGCCCGGGAGCGCCGGATGCAGCCCGAGCAGCACGATCCCCGCGACGATCGCCGCCAGCCCGGCCGCCTGGCCCGCCAGCGCCGCCGGGTCGGTGCGTACCTGGTCGCCGAGGAAGCCGATGCCGCAGGCGATCCCCGCCAGCGGCTGGGCGGCGGTCAGCGCGGGCAGCGACATCCGCAGCGGCGCCATCTCGAACGCGCTCTGCACCAGCACCAGCCCGGTCACCCCGATCACCAGCACCGTGTACGGCTGCCAACTGCCCACCAGGGCCGGCCAGCCGCCGTCCGTCAGGAGCTGGCCGCTCTCCCGGGTGAGGGCGTCCTGGAGTCCGTACAGCAGCCCCGCCGCCAGGGCCAGCAGCGAGGGCGCCACCGCCGGGCGGGCGTGCCGGGCGGAGGCGGCGAGGACCAGCGCGAGCCCCACCACCACGCCGATGATCAGCCAGTGCCGCAGCGGGTCGGTCTCCGCCTGCCCGCCGGTCGGCTGCCCGGCCAGCAGGAAGGCGGCGACCCCGCACGAAAGCAACGCCAGCCCGCCCCACCCCTGGCGGCCGAGCGGCTGCCCGGTGAGGGCGCGCGACAGCCCCAGCGCGAAGAGGAGGTTGGTCGCCAGCAGCGGTTCCACCACCGACAGCTCGCCCTGGCCGAGGGCCAGCGCCCCGAGCACCATCCCGCAGACCATGAACGCGATACCGGCCAGCCAGCTCCGTACCTTCATCAGGTCGAGCAGCAGCCGGGGGGAGAGGAAATCGCTCATGGGGGCGCGGCGGGCGGCGTCCTGCTGCAGGACGAAGCCGAAACCCAGGCACGCCGCCGCGCCCACGGAGAGGAGGACGACCAGCAAGGACACAGGTTTCTTCCTCGGATCGGGCGGGCGGAAACGGTGTGTTCCGAACGATATGCCCCTGCGTGTAGGGGAGCGGTGAGATTGGTCCGACCGGCCTGTTGACTCCGGCGTCGGGGCGTACGGAAGATCTGACGCACCAGTAACATCCGCGCCCCCGCACGCCCCCGCGACGCCTGCCGGCGACGTACCCACCGTGCCCGGCCGGTTTCCGCACCGCCTCGCCCGAAGGATGGAACCCATGGCGTACGACGCCGATGTGATCGTGATCGGAGCCGGCCTCGCAGGGCTGGCAGCCACGGCGGAACTGGCCGACGCCGGGCGCTCCGTGATCCTGCTCGACCAGGAACCCGAGCAGTCCCTGGGCGGCCAGGCGCACTGGTCCTTCGGCGGCCTCTTCCTCGTCGACTCCCCCGAGCAGCGCAGGTTCCGGATCAAGGACAGCCGTGAGCTCGCCCTCCAGGACTGGTTCGGCACGGCCGACTTCGACCGCGAGGAGGACCACTGGCCGAAGAAGTGGGCCGAGGCGTACGTGGACTTCGCCGCAGGGGAGAAGCGCTCCTGGCTCCGCGCGCAGGGGCTGCGGCTCTTCCCGGTGGTCGGCTGGGCCGAGCGCGGCGGCTACGACGCGACCGGCCACGGCAACTCCGTGCCCCGCTTCCACATCACCTGGGGCACCGGCCCCGGGGTCGTCGCCCCGTTCGAGCGGCGGGTGCGCGAGGGCGTCGCCAAGGGGCTCGTCCAGTTCCGCTTCCGGCACCGGGTGACGGGCCTCGGCCGTACCGGGGGTGCCGTCGACACGGTGACCGGCGAGATCCTGGAGCCCAGCGCGGCCGAGCGCGGCACCGCGAGCAGCCGTACCGCCACCGGCGCCTTCGAGCTGCGGGCCCAGGCGGTGATCGTCACCTCCGGCGGGATCGGCGGCAACCACGATCTGGTACGCGCCCAGTGGCCCGAGCGGCTCGGCACCCCGCCCGCGAAGATGCTCTCCGGAGTGCCAGCGCACGTCGACGGTCTGATGCTCGGCGTCGCCGAGGAGGCCGGGGCCCACCACATCAACCGCGACCGGATGTGGCACTACACCGAGGGCATCGAGAACTGGAACCCCGTCTGGGACAAGCACGCCATCCGCATCCTGCCCGGCCCGTCCTCCCTCTGGTTCGACGCCCGGGGCAAGCGGCTGCCGGTCCCGCTCTTCCCCGGCTTCGACACGCTCGGCACCCTCGAACACATCATGAAGTCCGGGTACGACTACACCTGGTTCGTCCTGGACCAGCGGATCATCGGCAAGGAGTTCGCCCTCTCCGGCTCCGAACAGAACCCGGACCTCACCGGCAAGTCGGTCCGCGACGTCATCGGCCGGGCCCGCGCGGAGGTCCCCGGACCGGTCAAGGCGTTCATGGACAACGGCGTGGACTTCGTGGTGGAGAACGACCTCGCCGCGCTCGTACGGGGCATGAACGCGCTGACCGGCGACGGGCTCATCGACGAGGACGACCTGCGCCGCGAGATCACCGCGCGCGACCGCGAGATCGCCAACCCGTTCACCAAGGACCTCCAGATCACGGCGATCCACGGGGCGCGTTCGTACCTCGGGGACAAGCTGATCCGCACGGCGAAGCCGCACCGCATCCTCGACCCGAAGGCCGGACCGCTGATCGCCGTCCGGCTGAACATCCTCACCCGCAAGTCGCTCGGCGGGCTGGAGACGGACCTCTCCTCCCGGGTGCTGACCGCGGACGGCTCCCCGCTGCCCGGGGTGTACGCGGCGGGGGAGGCGGCCGGGTTCGGCGGCGGCGGGGTGCACGGCTACCGCTCGCTGGAGGGCACCTTCCTCGGCGGCTGCATCTTCTCCGGCCGCACGGCGGGCCGCGCGGCGGCGGCGGCCCTGGGCTGAGCGGCCCCCGGGCTGAGCGGTCCCCGGGCCGAGCGGCCCGGGCCGACGGGGCTCCGGCGCGAAGGGCACCCGACGCGAAGTGAGCCGGGCCGCGTACACGTACGAAGGCGCCCGACCGGTCCGGGAAGCATGTGTGGGCATGCGTACCGGAGCGGTCGGGCGCCTTCGTGGTCCCGCCGGGAGCGTCGGCTCCCGGCGGGGGGCACCTGGGGAAGCGGGGGCGGGGGCCGTCAGGAACCCGCGTGGGGCCCTACAACACCAGGGACAGCAGCAGGATGAAGGCCAGCGAGCAGACGGAGATGATGGTCTCCATCACCGACCAGGTCTTGACCGTCTGGCCGACGTCCATCCCGAAGTACTCCTTCACCAGCCAGAAACCCGCGTCGTTGACGTGGCTGAAGAAGAGCGAGCCCGCGCCGACCGCGAGGACCAGCAGGGCGGCGTGCGCGGTCGACATGTCGGCCGCCAGCGGGGCGACCAGACCGGCGGCCGAGATGGTCGCCACCGTCGCCGAACCGGTCGCGAGCCGGATGCCGACCGCGATCAGCCAGCCGAGCAGCAGCGCGGGTATGGACCAGTCCTCGGAGAACTCCAGGATCATCCGGCCCACGCCGGCGTCGATCAGGGTCTGCTTGAAGCCACCGCCCGCGCCGACGATCAGCAGCACTCCCGCGATCGGGGCGAGCGACTTCTCGACGGTGCCGGCCAGCCGGTCCTTGGTGAACCCGGCGGCCCGGCCCAGCGTGAACATGCCGACGATCACGGCGGCGAGCAGGGCGATCAGCGGGGAGCCGATGACGTCGGTGACCTTCTGGACACCGTTCTCCGGGTCGTCCACGACGATGTCGACCAGTGCCTTCGCCAGCATCAGCACGACCGGCAGCAGCACGGTGGCCAGCGTCGCGCCGAAGCTCGGGCGGTGCTCCAGTTCCTCCGAGGCGCGCTCGGGAACCATGCGCTCGGGCGCCTTGATGTCCACCCAGCGGGCGGCGAACCGGGAGAAGACCGGACCGGCGATGATCACCGTCGGAATGGCGACCACCACACCGAGGGCCAGCGTGACACCGAGGTTGGCGTCGAGCGCGTCGATCGCGACGAGCGGGCCGGGGTGCGGGGGGATCAGCCCGTGCATCACGGAGAGGCCGGCGAGCGCCGGAATACCGATCCGCATCAGGGAGTAGTTGCCGCGCTTGGCGACGAGCAGCACCACCGGGATCAGCAGCACGATGCCGACCTCGAAGAAGAGCGGCAGGCCGATGATGGAGGCGATCAGCACCATCGCCCAGGGCATCGCCCGGCCGCTCGCCTTGGCGAGGATGGTGTCCACGATCTGGTCGGCGCCGCCGGAGTCGGCGAGCAGCTTGCCCAGGATCGCGCCCAGGGCGATGAGGACACCGACGCCCGCCACGGTGGAGCCGAGCCCCGCCGTGAAGCTGGCGATCGTCTTCTCCAGCGGAGCCCCGGCGAAGGAGCCGAGCGCCAGCGAGCCGATGGTGAGCGCCAGGAAGGCGTGCAGCTTGAACTTGGTGATGAGCAGGACGATGACGGCGATGCCCAGGACGACGGCGATGCCCAACTGCGCGTTGCCCGCGGAGGTGATGGGATCGACGGCGTCCGCTGCCAACGTCTCGACGCTGAGACTGGTCACGGTGAGGGGTCCTTAGCTTCCGAGTCGGCGCAGTGCGGCGACGGCCCGTTCGGTGATTTCTTCAGGGGTGCCGGTCACGTCGACCTCGACGCCCGCCTCGTCCGCCTCCAGCGGCTGGAGCGTGGCGAACTGCGAGTCGAGCAGTGCGGTCGGCATGAAATGGCCCTTGCGCGCGGACATCCGCCCCTCGACGAGGGCGCGGTCTCCGGTCAGGTGCAGAAAGACGGCGTCGGGTGCCTCGGCGCGCAGCCGGTCGCGGTAGACCCGCTTGAGCGCGGAGCTGGAGACGACACCGCCGAGTCCCGCCCGGCCGTGCGCCCACTGTCCGATGGCGTCCAGCCAGGGCCAGCGGTCCGAGTCGTCCAGCGGGGTACCGGCGGACATCTTGGCGATGTTCGACTCGGGGTGGAAGTCGTCGCCCTCGGCGTACGGGACGCCCAGTGCGGTGGCGAGCAGGGGGCCGATCGTGGTCTTGCCGGTCCCTGCCACGCCCATCACCACGACGACGTGGGGGGTGCTCATTGGTGCCTCGCTGTCTTCTTCGACATCGGTCCGTCAAGTTACTGAAACTCATTAGGTCGTACTTATTCAAGAGAGTGTGACGTAAACGTCGTACTTAATAGCCTTCGGGGATGCGTCCGGCCCGCCGGACCGGTCTTCGGGACGGTGGTTCCCGCCCGCCGGACCGGTCTTCGGCAACCGGCGCCTTCCCCGGCCCCCGCACTCGACACCGCCCGGGCGCACCTCCGTTCGCCCGGAACCGGCCAAGCCCGCCGCCCCGCCGAAGGCCGCCCGCGGTGTCCCGGAATCGCCCCGTATTCTTGCTCCATGACCACGACGAGCCAGGGGCTCCATACGCACGTACTGGACGCCCTGGGTCTCGACATCACCTCGGGCGAGCGCAAACCCGGTGACGTGCTGCGCACCGACGAGATCGCCCAGCGCTTCGAGGTCTCCCGCACCGTCGTCCGCGAGGTGGTCCGCGTCCTGGAGTCGATGCACCTCGTCGAGTCCCGGCGCCGGGTCGGCGTGACCGTGCGCCCCACCGAGGCGTGGAACGTCTACGACCCCCGGGTCATCCGCTGGCGCCTCGCCGGCGCCGACCGCCCGCGCCAGCTCCGTTCGCTGACCGTGCTCCGGTCCGCGATCGAACCCGTCGCCGCCTCCCTCGCCGCCCGGTACGCCACCCCCGCCCAGTGCGCGGCCCTCACCGCGTGCGCCCTCGGCATGGTCGAGACCTCGCGCGGCCAGCGGCTGGAGGAGTACCTCCGCCACGACATCGCCTTCCACCGGGTGGTGCTCAACGCCTCGGGCAACGAGATGTTCGCCCGGCTCGGGGACGTCGTCGCCGAGGTCCTGGCCGGTCGCACCCATCACCGGGTGATGTTCGAGGACCCCGACCCGGCCGCCGTGACCCTGCACGTCAAGGTCGCCGAAGCGGTGCGCGAGGGGGACGCGGAGGCCGCCGAGCGGCTCACCCGCGAGATCGCGCACGGCGCCCTGGACGAACTGGACGTACTCGCTCCCTGAACGCCCGCCCGCGTCTGCGCGGGCCCACCCCGCAGCGCGTACCTTGGTCCGTGTTCGATCTTCGGACAGCGGCCGGGCGTCACAGGGGCCCGGGGCCGCCACTTCAGAAGGAGACCAGGGTATGCCGCAGCAGGTGCAAGGGGTCGTCGCACCGGGGAAGAACGAGCCGGTACGGGTCGAGACGATCGTGATCCCCGACCCCGGACCCGGCGAGGCCGTGGTCAAGATTCAGGCGTGCGGTGTCTGCCACACCGACCTGCACTACAAGCAGGGCGGCATCAACGACGAGTTCCCGTTCCTCCTCGGCCACGAGGCCGCGGGCGTCGTGGAATCGGTAGGCGAGGGCGTCACGGACGTCGCGCCCGGCGACTTCGTCATCCTGAACTGGCGGGCCGTCTGCGGCCAGTGCCGCGCCTGTCTGCGCGGCCGCCCCTGGTACTGCTTCAACACCCACAACGCCAAGCAGAAGATGACGCTGCTCGACGGCACCGAACTCTCCCCGGCGCTCGGCATCGGCGCGTTCGCCGAGAAGACCCTGGTGGCCTCCGGCCAGTGCACCAAGGTCGACCCCGCGGTCTCCCCGGCCGTCGCCGGTCTGCTCGGCTGCGGTGTCATGGCGGGCATCGGTGCCGCCATCAACACCGGCCAGGTGGGCCGCGGCGACTCGGTGGCGGTCATCGGCTGCGGCGGAGTCGGTGACGCGGCCGTCATGGGCGCGCGGCTCGCAGGCGCGGCGAAGATCATCGCCGTGGACATCGACGACCGCAAGCTGGAGACGGCGAAGAAGATGGGTGCCACGCACACCGTCAACTCCCGCACCGGCGACCCGGTCGAGGCGATCCGCGCCCTCACCGACGGCAACGGCGCCGACGTCGTCATCGAGGCGGTCGGCCGCCCCGAGACGTACGAGCAGGCCTTCTACGCCCGCGACCTGGCCGGCACCGTCGTCCTCGTCGGCGTCCCCACCCCCGAGATGCGCCTCGAACTCCCCCTCCTCGACGTGTTCGGCCGCGGCGGCTCGCTGAAGTCCTCCTGGTACGGCGACTGCCTGCCGTCCCGCGACTTCCCGATGCTCGTCGACCTGCACCAGCAGGGCCGGATCGACCTCGGCGCGTTCGTCACCGAGACCATCGGCATCGGCGACGTCGAGCGCGCCTTCGAGCGGATGCACGACGGCGACGTGCTGCGTTCGGTGGTGGTCTTCTGATGGCCGCCCGCATCGACCACCTGGTCACCTCCGGCACCTTCGCCCTCGACGGCGGCGAGTGGGACGTCGACAACAACGTCTGGATCGTCGGCGACGACCACGAGGCGGTCGTCATCGACGCCGCCCACGACGCCGGAGCCATCCTGGCCGCCCTCGGCGGACGCACGCTGCGCGCCATCGTCTCCACCCACGCGCACAACGACCACATCGACGCCGCCCCGGCCCTCGCCGACGTCACCGGCGCCCCGGTCCTGCTCCACCCGGACGACCTGCCGCTGTGGAAGCAGACCCACCCGGACCGCGAGCCCGACGGCGAACTGACGGACGGCCAGGAGATCGAGGTCGCCGGCGTCCGGCTGACCGTCCTGCACACCCCGGGCCACGCCCCGGGCGCCGTCTGCCTGTACGCCCCCGAGCTGGCCACGGTCTTCACCGGGGACACCCTCTTCCAGGGCGGCCCCGGCGCCACCGGCCGCTCGTTCTCGCACTTCCCGACGATCGTCGATTCGATCCGGGACCGGCTGCTCGCCCTCCCGGCGGACACCACGGTCCGCACCGGTCACGGCGACTCCACCACCATCGGCGCGGAGGCCCCGCACCTGGAGGAGTGGATCGCGCGCGGTCACTGACCCGCGCGGTCCGTCCCGGTCACCGGTCCGGCCACGCGGAGAGCCGCAGCCCGCTCGTGAAGCGGCGCGGCCCGCCCGTGACCGGATCGGTGAACTCCAGCACCCGCGCCAGGAGTTGCAGAGGGCGTGACCAGTCGTCCGGAGCGCCCTGTGGCTCCACCACCGGATAGAGCGGGTCGTTGACCAACGGTAGCCCCAACGTGCTCATGTGCAACCGCAGTTGATGGGTCCGCCCGGTGGCGGGCAGCAGCCGGTAGCGGCCGAGCCCGCCGCGCTGCTCCAGCAGCTCGACCCGGCTCTCGCTGTTCGGCTCGCCCGGCTCCTCACGCGAGGCCACCACCCCGTGCTCCTTCACGATCCGGCTCCGCACCGTCCGGGGGAGCGCCAGCTCCGGGTCGTACCCGGCGACCGCCTCGTACTCCTTGCGCACCAGCCGGTCCCGGAAGAGCGTCTGGTACGCGCCCCGGTCCTCCGGGCGTACGACGAACAGCACCAGGCCCGCCGTCAGCCGGTCCAGCCGGTGCGCGGGCTGGAGGTGCGGCAGCCCCAGCTCGTGCCTCAGCCGCGCCACCGCCGTCTGCGTCACGTGCCGGCCGCGCGGGGTGGTCGCGAGGAAGTGCGGCTTGTCGGCGATCACCAGGTGCTCGTCGCGGTACACCACCCCGACCGGGAACGGCACCGGTTCCTCGGGCGCGAACTCCCGGTGGAACCAGAGGCCGAGCCCGCTCTCGTACGGCCGCGTCCCCGGCACCGGCAACCCGTCCGCGCCGACGAACAGACCCTCCGCCAGCATCGCCTCCACCCGCGCCGCTCCGACCGCCGCGCCGAACCGCTCCCGCAGATGGTCGCCGACCGTCGCCCAGGCCCCCTCGGCGTCCACCGGCAGCCGCACCCGTACGGCATCGACGCCGTGCCGCTGGGGCAGCGGCGAGGCGGCCTGCTTCCGGCGGCCCCTCACCGGCGCCCCTCGGGGTGCCGTACGGCGACGGCGGAAGCCCCGGCCGCCGGGGTGAGCGGCGGGTCGGCGGGGGCGGGGCGGGACATCGGGGGGCCTTTCCGGTGAAGAGTGGTGGTAACGCGTGACGGTGACGAGTGGCGGTGACGAGTGGCGGTGACGGTCGGGGGGTGACGGTCGGTGGGTGACGGGCGCGGAAGTCCGGTTCTCAGAACTCCAGCACGATCCGGCCCCTGACCCCGCCGGCCGCCATCGCGCGGTGGGCTTCGGCCGCCCGCTCCGCGGGGAGGGTGTACGCCACCCGCGGGGTGAGCCGCTTCTCCTCGGCCAGTCGGCGCAGGAACACGAGAGCCCCGTGGTCCAGCGCGTGGTCGGACACGAGGACCGGGTGGAAGGTGATGCCGCGCTCGGGCTCGCCCTCGTACCGGCGGAGGGTCGCGATCCGGCCCCCGTCCCGTACCGCGGGCAGGGCCGCCCGGTCGAAGAGCGCACCGTCCACCAGCCCGTCCGCACCCCCGGGCACGTGGCGGCGTACCTCCTCGGGGAAGTCCTCGCCCCGGGGGAGTACGAGGTCGGCGCCGAGGCCCCGGACGAGTTCCTCGTCCTTCGGCGCCGCGTCCGCGACGACCCGCAGCCCGGCCGCCTTGGCCAGCTCGATCGTGTAGCCGCCCAGCGCCCCGGCCGCACCGGTGACGACGACGGTTCCGCCCTCGGGAATCCCGAGCGACTCCAGCGCCGCCCAGGCGGTCAGCGCGTTCATCGGCAGCGTCGACGCCTCGACGTCGCTCGCCCCCGAAGGCACCCGCACGACGGACTCCGCCGGGACGACGATCCGCTCGGCGTACGCGCCGTGGGCGCCCACCGGCACCACGACGGCCATCACATGGTCACCGACCCGCAGACCGGTCGTCACGCCCTCGCCGATCTGCTCGACCACCCCGGCGGCGTCCATCCCGGGCACGTGGGGCGGGTCCGCCTTCCTCCGGCCCGCGCCGCTGATCAGCAGCGTGTCGGTCGGATTGACCGCGGCCGCCCGCACCCGAATCCTGATCTGCCCCGGACCCGCCTCGGGCTCCGCGAGCTCCAGGACCTCCAGTACCTCGGGTCCGCCGAACCGCTTCGCTCCCACACCATTCATGACCGGCGGCAACAAGCGGGCGGGCCGTTCTGTTCCCGCCCGGCGCCACCGCCCCGCGCGACCAGGACCACACGCAGAGACAAACGCAGAGAGACAAACGCAGAGAGACCCCAGATGAACTGGGGTCTCTCGCTGGTGTCCGAGGGGGGACTTGAACCCCCACGCCCGATAAAGGGCACTAGCACCTCAAGCTAGCGCGTCTGCCATTCCGCCACCCGGACAAGGTGTCTGTCGTTCCCGGGGCCGTTCTTCCTGTCCCGTTCCGACGTGGAAAACAATACCAAACATTCGGGGGTCCTCGATCACCCCCCGGCTCGCCCGCGCTCACCCCTCCGGTGGGACCCCGGCGGCATCGCCCGGACCGGCGCCCGGGACCGGCGCGTGTGACGGCGGTGTGACGTCGAGGGGGACGCCCTTGGGCCGCGCGGGGCGGGCGCGCGAGGATGAGGGGGAGCACCACCGTGACAGTGGAAGGAATCAGTGTGAGCGAGAGCAGCGCCTCCCAGGCAGGCCCGTCCGGGAAGACCGGCAACGCCGAGAACGAGGTCGTCGACCTCTGTCGTGAGCTGATCCGGATCGACACCAGCAACTACGGGGACCACTCCGGCCCCGGCGAGCGGCTCGCCGCCGAGTACGTCGCGGAGAAGCTCGCCGAGGTCGGGCTCGAACCGCAGATCTTCGAATCGCACAAGGGGCGCGCGTCGACCGTGGCCCGGATCGAGGGTGAGGACCCCTCCCGGCCCGCGCTCCTCATCCACGGGCACACGGACGTCGTGCCGGCCAACGCGGCGGACTGGACCCACGACCCGTTCTCCGGCGAGGTCGCGGACGGCTGCGTCTGGGGACGCGGCGCGGTCGACATGAAGGACATGGACGCCATGACGCTCGCGGTGATCCGTGAGCGGATGCGCAGCGGGCGCAAGCCCCCGCGCGACATCGTGCTGGCGTTCCTCGCGGACGAGGAGGCCGGCGGCACGTACGGCGCCCGCTTCCTGGTCGACAAGCACCCCGGGCTCTTCGAGGGTGTCACGGAGGCCATCAGTGAGGTCGGCGGCTTCTCCCTGACCGTCAACGAGCAGCTGCGCCTCTACCTGGTGGAGACGGCCCAGAAGGGCATGCACTGGATGAAGCTGACCGTGGACGGCACCGCCGGGCACGGTTCGATGATCCACAAGGACAACGCCATCACGGAGCTCTCCGAGGCGGTCGGCCGGCTCGGGCGCCATCAGTTCCCGGTCCGGGTCACCAAGACACTGCGTCACTTCCTGGACGAGCTCTCGGACGCCCTGGGCACCGAGCTGGACCCGGAGAACATGGAGGAGACCCTCGCCAAGCTGGGCAGCATCGCCAAGCTCATCGGGGCCTCCCTGCGCAACACCGCCAACCCGACGCAGCTCGGCGCCGGCTACAAGGTCAACGTCATCCCGGGCCAGGCGACCGCGCACGTGGACGCCCGCTTCCTGCCGGGGTACGAGGAGGAGTTCCTCGCCGACATCGACCGCATCCTCGGCCCGAACGTGCGCCGCGAGGACGTGCACGCCGACAAGGCGCTGGAGACGACCTTCGACGGCGCCCTCGTGGACGCCATGCAGAAGGCCCTGGTGGCCGAGGACCCGATCGCCCGGGCCGTGCCGTACATGCTGTCGGCCGGCACGGACGCCAAATCCTTCGACGACCTCGGCATCCGGGGATTCGGCTTCGCCCCGCTCAAGCTGCCGCCGGAGCTGGACTTCGCCGGCATGTTCCACGGCGTGGACGAGCGCGTTCCGGTGGACGGCCTTCAGTTCGGTGTGCGGGTACTGGACCGGTTCATCGACCACAGCTGAGCCGGCCCCGCACTTCCGCCCGCTCCCGGAGACGCAATTCGCCCGCCTGTCCGTACCTCACCGGAAAGAGTGAAAGGAGGGTTGGGCTCGTAGCCGTCTGATTTTCCCCTCGTTACAGGTGATGCGGTCCGCGGCTGGGACCGCATTTCCAACGAGGAGGAACAATGATCAAGAAGATTGCCGCCGCTGCGGCTGTCACCGGTGGTCTCGTGCTCGCCGGCGCCGGCATGGCTGTTGCCGACGCGGGTGCCCAGGGTGCCGCCGTCGGCAGCCCCGGTGTCATCTCGGGCAACGTCATCCAGGTCCCCGTCCACGTTCCGGTGAACGTGTGCGGCAACACGATCGACGTCATCGGGCTCCTGAACCCGGCCTTCGGCAACACCTGCGTCAACGCCTGACGTTGAGCGTCAACCCGTAAGGGTTTGAAGCCCGGTCGGCCCCGGAGCGCGCGCCATGCGCTCCGGGGCCGACCGGCATTCGGCCCTCGCACGGTCGTGTCCGGGGGTAATTCGGAAGTGCAGAAGGCAGGAAAAGAACCTATGCGACAGGTCACTCGTAAAGGCCTGATCACCATGGCGGCGGCCGGCGGAGTGCTCGCACTCGGCGGGGGTTACGCGCAGGCGGACTCCGGAGCGGCTTCCGCCGCGACGAATTCCCCGGGGGTGGCGTCGGGCAACAGCATCCAGATTCCGATCGAGGTTCCGGTCAACGTCTGCGGGAATTCCGTGGACGTCATCGGTCTGCTCAACCCGGCATTCGGAAACAGCTGCGCGAACACGTCCCAGGACGGCACCGTGAGCGGTCGTGGCGCGTCCGGCGCCGCGCACGCCGACGCCGGGGACACCTCGGCGCACCAGGGCGGGAACGCAGCCCCGGGGACCGGCAGGCACCGCGCCGGCGACTCCACCAAGGCCGTCGGCGGCTCCGGCGCCACGGCGGAGGGGGTCGCGCAGGGTTCTCCCGGCATCCTCTCCGGCAACAGCGTCCAGGCCCCCGTCGACATCCCCGTCAACGCCTGCGGCAACTCCGTGGACGTCGTGGGGCTGCTCAACCCGGTCTTCGGCAACGAATGCGTCAACGGCACCCCGGTCGCCCCGCCCGTCGTGCCGGAGGTGCCGGTCACGCCCGAGGAGCCCGTCGCCCCGCCGGCCCACGAGCCGCCCGCCCCCGAGGTGTCCACCCCGCCGCAGCTCGCGGAGACCGGTGCCGGTGACCTCGGCACCCTGATTCCGGCCGGTGCGGGCATGATGCTCGCCGGCGCCGGAGCGGTGTTCTACCGCCGCTCGCGCAGCGCTGCCTGAGGCCCTTCGTTCGGATCGTGCCCAGCCATGATCCGAACGAGAGGCCCGGGCGGCCGATCCGGGAGCGGAAGGGGCCTTCCGTCCGGTCCGGGCCGGGGCGCGCGAGCCCGCCACGGCCCGGATGGAAGCCCCGCCGGCCGGTTCCGCGCATGACGAGGAGGAGCGGGTCCCGCTGTCGCGGGGCCCGCTCCTGGCGTCACCAGGTGGCTCTGAGCTGGCGGATGATTCTCCGCCGCAGCCGCACCCTGCGGCTGCCGTCGTGGCGGAGCGTCAGGCGGTCCAGCTCCCAGTGCCCGTACTCCGCGTGGTCGGTCAAAAGTCGGGCCGCATCCTTGCGGGACACCCCGCGCGGCACGTACACGTCGACAAATTCGTATTCCGGCATCGCATCTATTGTGCGGGCAGAGCCCCGGTACGGATAGCGTCTGCCTCATGTCTGATGCTGCGCAGCCCACCGCTGCCGAGGTACGTGCCGCCGCCGAAGCGGTCAAAGCCGCGATCGACCGTCACCTCGACGCGGTCGAACGCCGTAGCGGGGACGAGGACCCCGCCGTGTACGAAGCGTTCAACGCTCTCGCCGCCGCCGCCGAGGTCTACGACGAACTCCTCTACGAACGGCACGACGAGGTCACCCCCTTCGAGATCCCGGGCGCCGACGACTCCCTGCCCCCGTACGCCGGACCGGCCGAGCCGAGCGCGCTCAGCGTGCTGATCCGGCGCGACTACGCGGTGGCGGAACCGCAGCGGCTGCTCGCCCAGGCACAGCGGCTGGCCGACGCCGACCCGGACGACCTCGACACCGGCCACGCCGCGGTCGTCGGCACGAGCGTCCACGCCGCGCTCGGTGTGCTGTTCGGAGAGTACGAACCCGACGAGATCGCCTCCCGCCACAAGGAGTTCGGTCTTGCCGAGGGGGACTCCACGCTCTGGCTGGCCGCCGCCGATGAGGCCGCCGAACCGGGGGAGTGGCTCGGATCGCCGTTCGAGGACGTGGACCCGGAGCTGGTGGTGTGCCGGTTCGACGTCAGCTCGGTCTTCGACGACGACCCGGAGGGCGACGACGAAGATGACGATGACGATGACGATGAAGACGGAGACGACGACCGCCTCACGCCCCACGGCGCCTGACCGCGCCTGACGGGGCCCGACGGCTCATGGACGGGGCCGGTGGCCCGGTGCTCCGCGCACCGGGCCACCGGCCCCGTCCCGGGCGTTCTTCCGCGCCGGGCCCTGCCCTCCGGTCAGGAGGACGCGTCGGGCGTCGGCAGGGCCTCCAGCAGGGCGCGCAGCCGGGTGGTGCGCTCCTGCGCGGGGATGTCCGCCACGGCCCCGGGCAGCGCCTGGTCCACGCCGTGCACCACGGACAGATGGCGCTCGCCCCGGCTGAACGCGGTGTACACCCACGGCCGGCTGAGCCCCCGTGCCGCGTCCCCGGGGAGCACGACGACCGCGGCGGGCCAGCGCATCCCGGCCGCCTGGTGGGCGCTGAGCGCCCAGCCGTGCCGGACCGCCGAGGCGACCCGGTCCTGCGGTACGACGACGGGGGCGCCCTCGCAGTCCAGCCGCAGTCCGTCGGCGCCGGCCGACACCACGACACCGGGCACGGTCCGGCCGGGCGCGGGCACGTGGACCACCCGGTCGCCCGGGTCGAAGCCGCCGAACCGGCCCGGACCGGGGTTGAGGCGGTCCTTGAGCGCCGCGTTGAGCGCCCGGGTGCCCGCCGAGCCGCCGTGGCCCACGGTGATCACGCGGGTCTCCGCCGCGTCGATGCCGAACGCGCGCGGTACGGAGTCGGCGACCAGCTGCACCGTGCGGTGGACGGCCTCGCCCGCGTCCCGCACCGGCACGATCACCACTTCGTTGCCCGGCGCCGCGACCTGGTTCAGCTCACCGATGCCGATACCGGAGACCAGCTCGCCGATGGGCCCGGGGTCGGGTGTGCGGGAGATCACCTGCGGGCAGGCGCGGGCGGCGAGCACGTCCGCGAAGACGCGGCCCGCACCGGCCGAACCCAGCACTCCGGGGTCACCGCTCAGCACCAGCCGCGTACCGTCCGCGAGGCACTCCACGAGCGCCGCGCCGGTCTCCACGTCCAGCTGCGGGGCGTCCAGGACCACCAGAAGGTCGAGGGCGAGGGCCCCCTCCTCGTCCCGGCCCGGTCCCTCGGAGCCGGCGAGCAGCCCGGCGAGGGTGACGGCGGCGTCGGCGTCCCCGGCTCCGGCGGCCAGCCGGCGGCGGCCGTCCGCGCTGTGCGTGGCGCCCAGCGCGCGCAGGCCCAGCCCGCGGGCCGCCACCAGCAGGGCGGCGGGCTCCGCCCGGGCAGCCTCGCCGCCGGAGTGGACCACCAGGCCCGCGCCGGCGACCGCACGGATCAGCTCGGCGGCCGAGGGCGAAGGAGCGGCCGAGGCCGCGTCCGTCCAGTCGGCGCCCTTCTCGCACGCGTTGGCCAGGCGGCCCAGCCCGTCCGCGAGGCTCTCCTCGGCGAGGGCGTACCGGTCGAGCCCCAGCAGGGCCGGGCGCGCTTCTCCGTCGCCGGAGGCGTTCTCCTCGTCGGGGTCCCCGGCGGGCGACTCCTCCTCGGCGGATTCCCCGGCCCCGGCCGGGTCCACACCCTCCTCGAAGAGCAGCGCGACTCCCTCGGCCACCGCGTCGTCCACGGCCGTCTCCGGGTCCGTCACCCCGTGCCCGGCCAGCGCGGCCCGTACCGCGACGACGTCCAGGGCCGTGTGGCCGCGCACGGCGGCCTGCTCCAGCAGCCAGCCCACCAGTGCGGCGGTCCGGCGTCCGTCGTCGGGACCGCACCCGGGCCCCAGCAGGGCGCGGGCGAACCCGTCCGCCTGCTCGGGGCGCACCCCGGGAACGGCCAGCAGCTGCCAGGGGTCCTGCCGCAGCACCTCGGCCGCCTGCTCGCCCAGCGTCCGGGCGGCCCCGGGAGCCAGGGCCTCGGGCGCTCCCGCCCCTGCCAGTACCGCTCGTACCGCCGCAACGGCCTCCTCGGGCGCCTCCTGCGGTGCGGGGGACGCCTGCGTGGGCCGGGGGAGGGGTGCCTGCGGGCGGTCCGCCCCGGGGGCGGCCGCAGGGCGCGCCACCGGGGTGGCGGGAGCCTCGTAGAACGCGGAGGCGGTCTTCTCGCCGCTCTCCACCGCCCGGACGGCGGCCAGCAGCTGCGCGGCGGTGCCGCTCAGCCCGGTCCCCGCGGCGATCGGACCGGCCTTCTCGGCCTTCCGCTGCTCGATGCGCTTGCGCAGCTCACGCTGGGCCGCGAGCTCGGCCTGCGCCTCCGACACCGCCGGGGCGTCCCCGGATTCGTCGGAGCCCGAGCCCGGGGCCGAGTCCGACGTCTCTCCGGAGGCCTCGCCGTCCTCGGACGCGGCGGCGAAACCCTCGGGGGTCCCTTCGGGCAGGTCCGAGGACTCTTCCGAGCGGTCGTCGGTTCGGTCCTCGGCGTTCTCGGTCTCCTCGGCGGTCTCGGTTTCCTCGGCCGAGTGGCCCGGGGATTCCCCCCGGGGAAGCGCAGTCACAGCGTGCTCCAGTCCTGGTCCGGATAGCGGTGCACGGGCGCCGACACGTCGTCGAGCGCCTGGCAGATCTCGTCAGGAAGCGTAAGCGTCTCCACCGACAAAGCCTCGGTGAGCTGCTGCGCGTTGCGCGCGCCGATGACCGGGGCGGCCACTCCCGGCCGGTCGCGCACCCAGGCGAGCGCGACCTGCAGCGGGGTGGTGGCCAGCCCGTCCGCCGCCGTGGCGACCGCCTCGACGATGCGGCTCGCCGCGTCGTCGAGGTACGGCTCCACGAAGGGCGCCAGCTGTTCCGAGGCCCCGCGCGAACCGGACGGGGTCCCCGTGCGGTACTTGCCGGTCAGGACACCGCGCCCCAGCGGGGACGAGGGCAGCAGCCCCACGCCGAGGTCGAGGGCGGCGGGCAGCACCTCGCGCTCCACGCCGCGCTGCAGCAGCGAGTACTCCATCTGCGTGCTCGCCAGCCGGGTGCGTGCCCCCGGCGCCGCGAGCTGCCAGGTCGCCGCCTTGGCCAGCTGCCAGCCGCAGAAGTTGGACACCCCCGCGTACCGCACCCGGCCCGAGGTCACCGCCAGGTCCAGCGCCTGGAGGGTCTCCTCCAGCGGGGTCACCGGGTCGAAGGCGTGCACCTGCCACAGATCGACGTAGTCCGTGCCGAGCCGTTCCAGGGACGCGTCGAGCGCGGCCAGCAGATGCCCCCGCGAGCCGTTGAACCTGCGGTACGGGTCGCGCACGCTGCCCGCCTTCGTGGCCACCACGAGGTCCTCGCGCGGCACCAGCCCGCCCAGGAGCCGCCCGAGGAGGTACTCCGCCTCCCCGCCCCCGTAGGCGTCCGCGGTGTCGACCAGAGTGCCGCCCGCGTCCCAGAAGGCCTTCAACTGGTCGGCGGCGTCGTGCTCGTCCGTGTCCCGGCCCCAGGTGAGGGTGCCGAGCCCGATCCGGGACACACGCAGGCCGGTACGGCCGAGATGCCTCTGCTCCATGGGCGCAGAGATTACTGTCCGGGCCCCCGGAGCGGGGAAGCCTGTGGACAACCATGGCGCGGCCCTGCCCCTGCCGGACGGCGCCGCACCGCGCTAGAGTCCGGCGAACAGGGACGTTACTGATCAGTAAGGGGAGCGGATATGCGGCTCGGCATCAATCTCGGTTACTGGGGCGCGGGCATGGACGCCGACAACCTCGCCGTCGCGCAGGAGGCGGACCGCCTCGGCTACGACGTCTGCTGGGCGGCGGAGGCGTACGGCTCCGACGCGCCGACCGTGCTCACCTGGGTCGCGGCACAGACCGAGTCCATCGACGTGGGCTCGGCGATCATGCAGATCCCGGCCCGCCAGCCCGCCATGACCGCCATGACCGCGGCCACCCTCGACTCCCTCTCCGGCGGGCGCTTCCGCCTGGGCCTGGGCGTCTCGGGGCCGCAGGTCTCCGAGGGCTGGTACGGCGTGAAGTTCGACAAGCCGCTGGCCCGCACCCGCGAGTACGTCGACATCGTCCGCAAGGCGATGGCCCGCGAGCGCCTCACCTACGAGGGACAGCACTGGACGCTCCCGCTGCCGGACGGCCCCGGCAAGCCGATCAAGCTCACCGTGCACCCGCAGCGCGAGCACATCCCGCTCTACATCGCCGCCATCGGCCCGAAGAACCTGGAGCAGACCGGTGAGATCGCGGACGGCGCCCTGCTGATCTTCCCGTCCGCCGAACACCTGGAGGAGACCGCGCTGCGCCACCTGCGGGCGGGCCGCGAGAAGGCCGGGCTGCCCCTGGAGGGCTTCGACGTCTGCCCGACCGTTCCGCTGGCGGTCGGCGACGACGTAAAGGGCCTCGCCGACATGTTCCGCCCGTACACCGCGCTCTACGTCGGCGGCATGGGCAGCCGGAAGCAGAACTTCTACAACCAGCTCGCCCAGCGCATGGGGTACGAGAAGGAGGCCGCCGAGATCCAGGACAAGTACCTTGGCGGAGACAAGAACGGTGCCGCCGCGGCGGTCCCGCACCGGCTGATCGACCAGACCACCCTGCTCGGCCCGGTCGACCGGATCGCCGACGGGATGCGCGCCTACGCCGAGGCCGGCGTCACCACCCTCACCCTCGCCCCCGCCGGATTCACGCGGGAGGAGCGGATCGCCGCCCTGCGCGCCGGTACGGACGCCCTGGAGCGCTCCGGCGCCGCCGAGTAACACCACGCCGGGACGACCGGGCACGGAGCGGGCCCCGGCCCGCTCCGGTTGCCCGGAGTGCCGCGGAGCCTTTGACTTCTTATCTGCGGACACCGGTACGGAGGTGGCAGTCATGCTCTCGGCAAAAAGTCTCTTCCAGGAGATCCTCGACGACGACGAGTCGTTCCGGCTCTTCTGCTCCATTGCCGCCAGCGGTGAGTCGCAGGGCGGCTGGGAGAACGCCCGCATCGCCGCCCTCGTGCCCGAGAGCCAGCGCGCTCTCGCCCCGAAGATCACCCGGCACGGTGCCGACGAGGACAAGCACGGCCGCATCTTCAACGCCCTGCTCAAGAAGCGCGGGCTGAGCGCCGCCGACGTCCCGGCCGACACCGACTACACGATGCTGCTGGAACGCCACGGGATCGGCCTCGCCCACGCACAGCTCAAGGGCGAGGAGCCGCTCGCGGAGCGGGACATCGTCACCTATCTGGCCCACAGCCGGGTCACCGAACAGCGGGCCTCCGAGCAGATGCGCCTGCTCCTCAGGTACTTCGCCGACGACCCCGTCATCGGCCGCGCCGTGCGGATGATCTCGCACGACGAGGACAACCACCTCGCCTACTGCCACGAGGAACTCCTCCGCCTCGCCCGGGCCGGCCACGGTCGCACGATCCAGCGCATCCTGCGCGAGTGCGCCCTCGCCGAGATCCGGGTCTACCGCGACGTCAGCCTCGCGGTCATGGCCCACATGGGCCGCATCCTCGGCTGGCCCCGGCCGAAGGCGGCGGCGCTCGCCGCGGGCATCCACGCCATGTACGCGTACGAGCGGCTGGCCGGCTGGCGCCGGATGGTCAGCCTGACCGAACCCGAACCCGAACGCCGCGACGCCCTCGGTCAACCGGCCGTGGCCGGAGCCGAGTTCGCCTGAGCCGCGTCGGTGCCGGAACCGGGGCGGCCGTAGCCGGACGCCCGGCGCGGTCAGAGCCAGCCGCGCCGCTTGAACTGCCGGTACAGACCGACGACCACCCCGGCCATCAGTACGATCACCGCCGGATAGGACCACACCCAGTGGAGCTCCGGCATGTGGTCGAAGTTCATGCCGTAGATGCCCGCGACCATCGTCGGCACCGCTGCCATCGCCGCCCAGGCCGAGATCTTGCGCATGTCGTCGTTCTGCCGGACACCCATCTGCGCCAGATGTGCCGAGAGGATGTCGGACAGCAGCCTGTCCAGCCCCTCCACCTGCTCGTTGGCGCGGGTGAGGTGGTCGCCGACGTCCCGGAAGAAGGGCTGCGACTCCGCGTGCACGAACGGCACCCCGGTCCCCGCGAGACGCGTCATCGGGGCCGCCAACGGCCCGGCGGCCCGGCGGAACTCCATCACCTGGCGCTTGAAGGTGTAGATGCGGCTCGCGGTGTGCTGGGACTCGGCGTTGCCACTCGGCGCGAAAACCTGGGTCTCCAGCTCCTCCAGGTCGATCTGCAGCTCGCCCGCGACGTCTATGTAGTGGTCCACGACCGCGTCGCTGACCGCGTACAGCACGGCGGTCGGCCCCTGCCGCAGCACCCCGGGCTGCGCCTCCAGCCGGCGCCGCACGTCCGACAGCGGGGCGCTCTCGCCGTGCCGGACCGTCACCACGAACGAGTCGCCCACGAAGACCATCAACTCGTCCGCGCTGACCGTGTCGCCGTCCGGCTCGTACGCGATCGGCTTGAGCACCATGAGCAACGAGTCGTCGTAGATCTCCAGCTTGGGCCGCTGGTGCGCCTTGAGCGCGTCCTCCACGGCGAGCGGGTGCAACCCGAACTCCTTGGTCACCATGGAGAACTCCTCCTCGGTGGGCTCGTGCAGCCCGATCCAGAGAAAGGCGTCCCCCACGGCCCGCGCCTCGTCCAGCGCGTCGGAGAAGTCGGCGGGGCCGTCCGTCCGGCGCCCGTCCCGGTAGATGGCACAGTCGACAATCACGGCGCGCATTCTTCCCTGCCCCGGCCGAAAGCACACCTTCGCCCCACCCCCGGGGCCGCCGGGCGCAGCACTGACGGCTGTCCCGCCAGGAGTTGCGGGACAGCCTTTAGGCTGGCCGGTATGCCCACCCTGATCCTCGTACGCCACGGACGCTCGACCGCCAACACCTCCGGGGTGCTCGCGGGCCGTACCCCCGGTATCCAGCTGGACGAGCGCGGCGCCGAACAGGCGGCCGGGCTGCCCGGCCGCCTCGCCGGACTGCCCCTCGTGGCCGCCGTCAGCAGCCCGCTCCAGCGCTGCCGCCAGACGCTCCAGCCGCTGCTGGACGCGCGCCCCGGCCTCCCCCTGCACGTCGAGGACGGCCTTTCCGAGTGCGACTACGGGGACTGGTCCGGGCGCAAGCTCGCCGAACTGTCCGACGAACCGCTGATGTCGGTCGTGCAGCAGCATCCCTCCGCCGCCGCCTTCCCCGGCGGCGAGTCGATGCGCGCGATGCAGAACCGCGCGGTCGACTCCGTCCGCGCCTGGAACGCGCGCATCGAAGCCGAGTACGGCGAGGACGCCGTCTACGTCATGTGCTCGCACGGCGACATCATCAAGGCCGTCGTCGCCGACGCGCTCGGCATGCACCTCGACCTCTTCCAGCGCATCCACGTCGACCCCTGCTCGGTCACCGCGATCCGCTACACCCGGCTGCGCCCCTTCCTGCTGCGCCTCGGCGACACCGGCGACCTCGCGGGGCTCGCCCCCCGCGAGCAGGGACTGGGCGCCGACGCCACCCCCGCCGACGAGGCGGACCACGGTTCGCACGCCCAGGTGGGGGGCGGCGCTGGGGCGCCGTGATCGCTCCTGGCGATAGGGTGGACGGGCCACGGGGAGCCCGTTCGAGAGTTTCCCCGGCACCCGTCCCCGAGCGGCGGGGGTAAGCCCCCGTCCGCCGTCGATTCCTCAAGGGAGAACTGACGTGTCCCGTCAGGTGTTCCTCTACGACCCGCCGGAACGATTCGTGGCCGGCACGGTCGGGCTGCCTGGACGCCGAATGTTTTTCCTTCAGGCGTCCGCAGGCGGCCGGGTCACCAGCGTGGCTCTGGAGAAGACCCAGGTCGCCGCGCTCGCTGAGCGGATCGACGAACTGCTCGACGAGGTCGTCCGCCGCACCGGCGGCAACTCGCCGGTCCCGGCCGTCGCCCCGATGACCGTCGCCGACACCGCGCCGCTCGACACCCCCGTCGAGGAGGAGTTCCGGGTCGGCACGATGGCCCTCGCCTGGGACGGCGACGAGCAGTGCATGATCGTCGAGGCTCAGGCTCTCGTGGAGATCGACGTCGAGACCGAGGACGATCTGGCGGCGGCCGAGGAGAGGCTGCTCCAGGACGAGGAGAACGGCCCGCCGATGCTCCGGGTGCGCCTCAGCGGAGCCCAGGCACGGGCCTTCGCCAAGCGCGCCCTGGACGTCGTGCAGGCCGGCCGCCCGCCGTGCCCGTTGTGCAGCCTGCCGCTCGACCCGGAAGGACACGTGTGCCCGCGTCAGAACGGATACCGGCGCGGGGCATGACGACCCCGGCCGAACTGGTCACCCTGCTCACCGAAGGCCGGCTCACCGTCCTCGGCCGCGTACCCGGAGCCTCCAACGCGGTCCTGCGGTGCACGGTCGCGCTCGACGGCGTGGAACGCCCCTGCGTCTACAAGCCCGTCGCGGGCGAGCAGCCGCTGTGGGATTTCCCCGACGGCACCCTCGCCCAGCGCGAGGTGGCCGCCTGGGAGGTTTCCCGGACCACCGGCTGGGGGCTCGTACCGCCCACGGTGCTGCGCGAGGGCCCGTACGGCGAGGGAATGTGCCAGCTCTGGATCGACGCCGAACCGGATGCCGGCCCCCTGCTCGCCCTCGTCGAGGGGGAGGAGCCGGAGGACGGCTGGAAGGCCGTGGGCTTCGCCGACGTGGGCGAGGGGAAGACCGCCCTGCTGGTGCACGCGGACGACGCCCGGCTGCGGCGGCTCGCGGTGCTCGACGCGGTGATCAACAACAGTGACCGCAAGGGCGGCCACCTGCTCCCGGCCCCCGGCGGGTTGCTCTACGGCATCGACCACGGCGTCACCTTCCACTCCGACGACAAGCTGCGCACCCTGCTCTGGGGCTGGGCCGGGGAACCGCTGACCGGCGAGGCGGTGGCGGTGCTGGACCGGCTCGCCGAGGAGCTGGCGCCGGAAGCGGGACTGGCCCGGCGGCTGGGCGGGCTCATCACCCCGGCCGAACTGGACGCCGTACGGGAACGGGTCGCAGCGCTCCGGACGACGGGGCTGCACCCGGTGCCGAGCGGGCAGTGGCCCGCCATCCCGTGGCCGCCGGTCTGACGCACCTGTGACGAAAAACCCGATCGGAGCCGAGCGCACCCGCGCGGGCCCGCGGCCCCGGGCCGGCAGCCGCGCCCGGCGCCGGTTAGCGGGGCCGACCGGCTTCGTCAAGAACGCGTCTTCGGACACGATTCGCCATCCGGTTCGTATCCGGAACCTTCGTCCGGTTACGCTCATGACATGCATGCCTGGCCCGCTTCTGAGGTCCCCGCCCTGCCTGGCAAGGGCCGCGACCTTCGGATCCACGACACCGCGACCGGCGGACGGATCACCCTTGACCCCGGTCCCGTCGCCCGCATCTACGTCTGCGGCATCACGCCGTACGACGCGACCCACATGGGTCATGCGGCGACCTACAACGCGTTCGATCTCGTACAGCGCGTGTGGCTCGACACCAAGCGGCAGGTTCACTACGTCCAGAACGTGACCGACGTGGACGACCCTCTGCTGGAGCGGGCCGTGCGCGACGGAGAGGACTGGACCGCACTCGCGGAGCGCGAGACCGCGCTGTTCCGCGAGGACATGACCGCGCTGCGGATGCTCCCGCCGAAGCACTACATCGGCGCCGTCGAAGCCATACCGGGCATCGTGCCCCTCGTCGAGCGCCTGCGTGACGCCGGCGCGGCGTACGAGCTGGAGGGCGACGTCTACTTCTCCGTCGAGGCCGACCCGCACTTCGGCGAGGTCTCCAACCTCGACGCGGAAGCCATGCGGCTGCTCTCCGCCGAGCGCGGCGGCGACCCCGAGCGCCCCGGCAAGAAGAACCCCCTCGACCCGATGCTGTGGATGGCCGCCCGCGAGGGCGAGCCCAGCTGGGACGGCGGCAGCCTGGGAGCCGGACGGCCCGGCTGGCACATCGAGTGCGTCGCCATCGCCCTGGACCACCTCGGCATGGGCTTCGACGTGCAGGGCGGCGGGTCCGACCTCGCGTTCCCGCACCACGAGATGGGCGCCTCGCACGCGCAGGCCCTGACCGGCGAGCACCCGTTCGCCAAGGCATACGTCCACGCCGGCATGGTCGGCCTGGACGGCGAGAAGATGTCGAAGTCGCGGGGCAACCTCGTCTTCGTCTCCACCCTGCGCCGTGAGGGCGTGGACCCGGCGGCGATCCGCCTCGCCCTGCTCTCGCACCACTACCGGAGCGACTGGGAGTGGACCGACCAGGTCCTCGCCGACGCCGTCGCCCGGCTCGGACGGTGGCGCGCCGCGGTCTCCCGCCCGGACGGCCCGTCCGCCGACGCCCTGGTCGAAGAGGTGCGTGAGGCGCTCGCCGACGACCTGGACGCCGCGTCCGCGCTGGCAGCCGTGGACCGCTGGGCCGAGCGCCAGCGGTCCGAGGGCGGCACGGACGAGGGCGCTCCCGGTCTCGTCTCCCGTACCGTCGACGCCCTCCTGGGCGTCGCCCTGTAGTACCGCGTACACGACGGCCCCGGTCCTCCCCTTCCGAAAGGGGAGGACCGGGGCCGTTTTCCGTGCGGGAGACGAGCCGGCAGGCCGGCGGCGCCTCAGCTGTCCGGCTTCTCCCCGTCGGGGGAGCCGGAGTCCGTACCCGGGCCGGAGTCCGTACCGGAGTCGGGGTCCTGCCCGGAGTCGGGGCCGTCCTCGGAGCCGTCGTCCGAGGGCTTCCTGCTCCCCGGCCGTCCGCCGGCCGCCGGTCCGGACTCCGCGGGGCGCTGCGGTTTGGGCGGGCGGGTGCGGCCGCTCGCCGGATCACGCAGATACGGCACGTCGCCGCTCTCCGTGGCGTGCCCGCCGGGCGTCTGGCCCGGTCCGGGGCCGGGGTCGCGGCGCCGCAGATACCGCTCGAACTCGCGGGCGATGGCCTCTCCGGACGCTTCGGGCAGCTCCGCGGTGTCCCGGGCCTCCTCCAGCGTCTGGACGTACTCGGCGACCTCGCTGTCCTCGGCGGCCAGCTGGTCCACCCCGATCTGCCAGGCGCGCGCGTCCTCGGGCAGCTCGCCCAGCGGGATGCGCAGTCCGAGCAGGTCCTCCAGCCGGTTCAGCAGGGCCAGCGTCGCCTTCGGATTGGGCGGCTGCGAGACGTAGTGCGGCACGGCCGCCCACAGGCTCACGGCCGGAACGCCCGCGTGGGTGCACGCCTCCTGGAGGATGCCGACGATGCCGGTCGGCCCCTCGTACCGGGTCTCCTCCAGGTCCATGGTCGTGGCCAGGTCCGGGTCCGAGGTGACTCCGCTGACCGGCACCGGCCGGGTGTGCGGGGTGTCGCCGAGCAGCGCGCCGAGGATGACGACCATCTCGACACCCAGCTCGTGGGCGAAGCCCAGCAGCTCGTTGCAGAACGAGCGCCAGCGCATGGACGGTTCGATGCCGCGTACCAGCACCAGGTCACGGGGCTTGTCGCCGCCGATCCGGACCACCGAGAGCCGCGTCGTCGGCCATGTGATCTTGCGGACTCCGCCGTCCAGCCACACGGTGGGGCGGTTGACCTGGAAGTCGTAGTAGTCCTCGGCGTCCAGCGCCGCGAAGACCTCGCCCTTCCATTCCCGGTCCAGATGGCCGACCGCGGTGGAGGCGGCGTCACCGGCGTCGTTCCAGCCCTCGAACGCGGCCACCATGACCGGGTCGATCAGCTCGGGTACACCCTCGAGCTCGATCACCCAGGCCTCCTTCCGAAGTTCCCTTGCGTATACGTACGCACCAACCTTACGGGTTGGAGCATTCCCATCCGAAGCCCCTTTGCACGGGCGGGTGAACCTCGTCCGCCGAGGTGCGGCACTGATCGAATCGGGGCATGTGCCTCCGGATTCATCCGAGCTGTGGGCCCCGAGATTTCGTGCGGCGCTGGACGAAGAGGCTCGTATGGCGCTATACATCGGATGTTCGCCGTAGAGATCCGATGTTATTCCCCTGGGGGGCCGCGCATGAGTCAGACCGTCACGGACGTCGAGGTCCACGACATCCGCTTCCCCACGTCCCTGGAGCTGGACGGTTCGGACGCGATGAACCCCGACCCCGACTACTCGGCCGCCTACGTGGTGCTCCGCACCGACGCCCCGGGCGGCCCGGACGGCCTCCTCGAAGGACACGGGTTCTGCTTCACCATCGGCCGCGGCAACGATGTCATGGCCGTCGCGATCGAGGCGCTGAAGCCGTACCTGCTCGGCCGGCCCGTCCCGCGCACCGCGGCCGACCTCGGCGACCTGTACCGCGAGCTCACGCACGACTCGCAACTGCGCTGGCTCGGCCCGGAGAAGGGCGTCGCCCACATGGCGGCCGGGGCCGTCGTCAACGCCGCCTGGGACCTCGCGGCGAAGGCGGCCGGACTGCCCGTCTGGCAGTTCCTCGCCACGATGACCCCCGAGGAGCTCGTCTCCCTGGTCGACTTCCGCTACCTCACCGACGCCCTCACCCCCGAGGACGCGCTGGCCATCCTGCGCGCCGCCGAGCCGGGCCGCGCCGAGCGGACCGAACGCCTCCTCGCCGAGGGCTACCCCGCCTACACCACCTCACCCGGCTGGCTCGGGTACGACGACGCCAAGCTCGTCCGCCTCGCGAAGGAGGCCGTCGCCGACGGCTTCACCCAGATCAAGCTGAAGGTCGGCGGGGACCGCGACGACGACGTCCGCCGCCTGAAGATCGCCCGCGAGGCGGTCGGCCCCGGTATCCGGATCGCCGTGGACGCCAACCAGCGCTGGGACGTGGCCGAGGCGGTGGAGTGGATGAAGGCGCTCGCCCCCTACGACCCGCACTGGATCGAGGAGCCCACCAGCCCCGACGACGTCCTCGCGCACGCCGCCATCCGGGCCGCCCAGCCGGTCAAGGTCGCCACCGGCGAACACGGCGCGAACCGCGTCGTGTTCAAGCAGCTGCTCCAGGCCGGGGCCGTGGACTTCGTACAGATCGACGCGGCCCGGGTCGCCGGGGTCAACGAGAACCTCGCGATCCTGCTGCTCGCCGCGAAGTTCCAGGTGCCCGTCTGCCCGCACGCCGGCGGAGTGGGTCTCTGCGAACTGGTCCAGCACCTCTCCATGTTCGACTACGTGGCCGTCTCCGGTACCTGGGACGACCGGGTCATCGAGTACGTCGACCACCTGCACGAGCACTTCACCGAGCCCGCCGTCATCACCGGCGGACGGTACGTCACCCCGCGCGGCCCCGGGTTCTCGGCCCGGATGCACCCCGCGTCGATCGCCGCACACCGCTACCCGGAGGGTCCCGTCTGGGCGTCCCTCCCCGTCCTCGAGGAGGCCCACCGATGACCGGCACGAAGGATTTCGACGGACTGTCCGCCCTGGTGACCGGAGGTGCGTCCGGCATCGGCGCCGCCGTCGCCACCCTGCTGCTGGAACGCGGCGCGCGGGTCGCGGTGCTCGACCGGGAGACCGCCGGCGCGCCCGAGGGGGCGTTCGCCGTACAGGCCGACGTGACCGACGACGGGCAGGTCCGCGCGGCCGTCGACCGTGCCGCCGCGGAACTCGGCGGACTGCACACCCTGGTCTCCAACGCGGGGATCGGCTCCATCGGCACCGTCGAGGACAACTCCGACGAGGAGTGGACCCGGGTGCTGGACGTCAACGTCCTCGGCATGGTCCGCGCCGCCCGGCACGCCCTGCCGCACCTGCGGGCCGCGGCCGCCCTCCGCCCCGGCGCCGTCTCCATCACCCAGACCTGCTCCATCGCGGCCACCGCCGGGCTGCCGCAGCGGGCGCTCTACAGCGCGAGCAAGGGCGCGGTCCTCTCCCTGACGCTCGCCATGGCCGCCGACCACGTCCGCGAGGGGATCCGCGTCAACTGCGTCAACCCCGGTACCGCGGACACCCCGTGGATCGGACGACTGCTCGGCCAGGCGGGCGACCCCGAGGCCGAAAGGGCCGCGCTCAACGCCCGTCAGCCGCTCGGCCGGCTGGTCTCGGCCGACGAGGTGGCCGCCGCCATCGTCTATCTGGCGAGCCCCGCCGCCGCCTCCGTCACCGGCACCGCCCTCGCGGTCGACGGCGGTATGCAGGGCCTCCGGCTGCGCCCCGCGGGGGACTGAGTACCCGCCGGCCGCCGGACCCCGTCAGCGTCGACGGACCGGCGGCCGGCGTCCCGCGTCTCCCGGCACGCGTTCACCGGGTGCGTGTCTCAGAGGGTCGAGCGCAGCCACTGCTCCACGCTCGCGACGTGCACCGTCGCCCAGGCCCGCGCCGCCTCCGGGTCCCGGTCGCGCAGCGCGGCCAGGATGGCGCGGTGCTCCTGGAGGGTGCGGCTGAGCGCGTCCTCCTGGGTCAGACCGCGCCAGACCCGCGCCCGGGTGGTCGGACCGGACAGTCCGTCCAGCAGCGAGCAGAGCACGGTGTTGCCCGAGGCCTGGACGATTCCCCGGTGGAAGTCCAGGTCTGCGGCGACCAGTTCCTCCACCGAGGGTTTGCTGCCCAGCGCGTCCAGCTGCGCCGCGAGCGCGTCGAGTTCGTCGTCCCCGATCAGGGAGGCGGCCATGGCGGTGGCCGCGGGCTCCAGGATGCGGCGGACCGCGAGGAACTCCAGCACCGTGTCGTCGCGGTGGAAGTCCACCACGAAACTCAGCGCCTCCAGCAGGAGTTGGGGGTCCAGGCTGGTGACGTAGGTGCCGTCGCCCTGGCGTACGTCGAGGATGCGGATCAGCGACAGGGCCCGCACCGCCTCGCGCAGGGAGTTGCGGGACAGCCCGAGGTCCGCGGCCAGTTCGCTCTCCTTGGGCAGCCGGTCGCCGGGGCGGAGCGCACCCGAGACGATCATGCCCTTGATCTTTTCGATCGCCTCGTCGGTGACGGCCATGACGGTCCTCCTGGGTGCGGACGGGAATCAGACATCGGATGTCTCAGCCCATTATGCGGGTCCGTCTTGCCCGTTTCTTGCCGCCCGGGAGCCGGGATGGAGCCGGTATCACTCCCACAGGTTCGTCGGCGCCTCCCGGCGGACCACCGGAGCGATCTCCTCCGCGAACCGCTGCAGGGTCTCCAGCTGTTCGGAACGGCTCAGACCGAGGCCGTCCACGGTGATCGACTGGAGATCATGGTGGTAGTCCGCGTGATAGCCGAGGATCTTGTCGATGATCTGCTGAGGGCTTCCGATCAGCTGCGGACCGCCCGCGATGGCGTCCTCGATCGTCCGGAACGGGGTGTTGTACCCGGCCTTCCCCTCCAGGTGCGGCTTGAAGGCCTGCCGCACCCGCGCCTCGTACAGATCCTTGTACCGCTCCACCGCCTGCTGCGAGCTGTCCGCGATCAGCAGCCCGCCGGATCCGGCCGCCACCCGGGCGTCCGCCGGATCGTGTCCGTACGCCTCGAACCGCTCCCGGTAGTGTGCGATCAGCCGCGCGTACGCCGCCTTCGGCTGGACGGCGTTGGCGGTGAAGAGCGGGTCGCCGTGCTTGGCGGCCAGTTCGGTGGAGTGCAGGCTGGTCGCCGAGCCGTGCCAGACGCGGGGAGCACCGTCGTACGGACGCGGCACGGTGGTGGTGTTCTTCAGCGGCGGGCGGAACTCCCCCTCCCAGTCCACCCCCTCCTCGGTCCACAGCCGGCGCAGCAGCTCGTACTTCTCCTGCTGGAGGTCCCACTGCCGGTCCTCGTCGAGCCCGAAGAGCGCGAAGTGCCCGGCTTCGGCCCCCTTCCCGACGACCAGTTCGAGCCGCCCCCGGGCTATCTGGTCGAGAGTGGCGTAGTCCTCGGCGACCCGGACCGGGTCGAGGATCGCGACGACGGTCACGCCCGTGAGCAGCCGGATCGACGTCGTCCGCGCGGCCACGGCGCCCAGCACCACGGTGGGGCTCGACGACAGGAAGGCGCCCGCGTGCCGTTCACCGACGGCGTACGCGTCGAAGCCGAGCCGCTCCGCGTCCGAGGCGGTCTCGATCACTTCGGCGAAACGGTCGGCGGGGGAGAGGAGTTCGCCGGTCAGCGGGTGCGGGGCATGCCCGATCAGGGAGAGCACGGAGAATTTCATGCCCTCCACTGTTCTCGCGTTCCGTTGCGGCAGTGTGGCGGCGGCATGGCAGAGTCGCCGCGGCCCCCTCATGCCACCTGGCCCCACGCCCCGCAGGCTCAGCCGCGTCCGGCCAGCACCGCCTCGACCCCGGCCCGCACCTCGTCGGTGGCGAGCCCCCGGATCGTCAGCGTCGTCCGCCGCCGCAGCACGTCGTCGGCGGTCTCGGCCCATTCGTGGTCCCGCGCGTACACCACCTGCGCCCATATCTCCGGAGCGTCGGGGTGGATGCGGCGGGCGAGGGCCGGGTCCTCCTCCGCGAGCCGGGTGATCTCGAAGGCGAGCGAACCGTAGTGGGTGGCCAGATGCCGGGCGGTGTCCGCCGCGAGCTCGGGGCCCTGCCCGGCGCCGTCCGCCAGCAGCCGGTGCGTCACCGCTCCGGGACTGGCGATCCCGGGCAGCGCCAGCCGCTTCGGCAGCCGGTCCATCGGCTCCATGGCGTCGGTCAGCGGACCGCCCGGCAGCGCGGCCAGCTTGTTCATCACGGTGCGTCCGATGTGGCGGAACGTCGTCCACTTGCCGCCCGCCACCGACAGCATCCCGCCGCGCCCCTCCGTCACGACCGTCTCCCGCTTGGCCGTCGAGGTGCCGCCCGGACCCCCCGGAAGCACCCGCAGCCCGGCGAAGGAGTACGTGATCAGGTCGCGCGAGAGCTGCTGGTCCCGGACCGAGAAGGCCGCCTCGTCCAGGATCTGCGCGGTGTCCTTCTCCGTCACCGCCAGGTCCTCGGGCTCGCCCTCGTACACCTCGTCCGTGGTGCCGAGCAGCAGCATGTCCTCCCACGGCAGGGCGAAGGTGATCCGGTACTTGTCGATCGGCGTCGCCAGCGCCGCCCGCCAGGGGGCGGTGCGCCGCAGCACCAGGTGCGCGCCCTTCGAGAGGCGTACGGAGGGGGCGGCGCCCGGGTCCTCCATCCTGCGCAGCCGGTCCACCCACGGGCCGGTGGCGTTCAGCACCAGCCGGGCGTCCACCCCGAACTCCGTGCCGCCGCTCCGGTCGGCCAGCTCCGCGCCGGTGACCCTGCCCCGGGTGAAGCGGAGTCCGGTCACCGCCGCGTGGTTGAGCACGTCCGCACCGGCCGCGACCGCCGCGCGCACGGTCATCAGGGCCATCCGCGCGTCGTTCATCTGGTCGTCGCCGTAGACAGCGACCGCCTTCAGCCCGTCCGTACGCAGCTCGGGCACGTCCCGGCGGGCCCGTTGCGGGCTGATCAGATGGCCCACGCCGTCGCCGAACGCGGAGAGCGCGGAGTAGGCGAAGACCCCCGCGCCGAGCTTGGCCGCCCCGTGCGGGCCGCCCTTGTAGACCGGCAGGTAGAAGGTGAGCGGATTCGCGAGGTGCGGGGCGACCTGGCGGGAGACGGCCCGCCGCTCGAAGTGGTTCTCCGCCACCAGCTTCACCGCGCCGGTCTGCAGATAGCGCAGCCCCCCGTGCAGCAGCTTCGACGAGGCGGAGGAGGTGGCGCCCGCGAAGTCGCCGGCGTCCACCAGGGCCACCCGCAGCCCGGACTGTGCGGCGTGCCAGGCGGTGGAGATGCCCAGGATGCCGCCGCCGATCACCAGGAGGTCGTACGTCGTGCGGGAGAGCCGCTCCCTGGTCTCGGCGCGGCTCGGGAGGGAGCCGGCGGCCGGACGCGTCCCGGGGACGGGGACGCTCTGCGGGATGGTCATGTCTGCCTACTCCTCGGAGTTGGTGTCGTCGAGCCAGCCCATGGAGCGCTGCACCGCCTTGAGCCAGCTCTTGTACTCGCGGTCACGGGTGGCCGCATCCATGCGGGGGGTCCACTCGGCGGCCCGGCGCCAGTTGGCGCGCAGCGCGTCGGTGTCCGGCCAGAAGCCGACGGCGAGGCCGGCGGCGTAGGCGGCGCCGAGACAGGTGGTCTCGGCGACCATCGGGCGCACCACGGGCGCGTCCAGACAGTCGGAGAGCATCTGCATCAGCAGGTTGTTGGAGGTCATGCCGCCGTCGACCTTGAGCGCGGTCAGCTCGACGCCCGAGTCCTTCGTCATGGCGTCGCTGATCTCGCGGGTCTGCCAGGCGGTCGCTTCGAGCACGGCCCGGGCGATGTGCGCCTTGGTGACGTAACGGGTGAGTCCGGCGATGATGCCCCGGGCGTCGGGCCGCCAGTACGGGGCGAACAGGCCGGAGAAGGCGGGCACGAAGTACGCGCCGCCGTTGTCCTCCACCGAGGAGGCCAGTGTCTCGATCTCGGCGGCCGAGTTGATGAGCCCCATCTGGTCGCGCATCCACTGCACCAGCGAACCGGTGACGGCGATGGACCCCTCCAGCGCGTACACCGCCGGCTGGTCGCCGATCCGGTAGCCCACGGTGGTCAGCAGCCCGTTGTAGGAGTTGACCGGGGTGGAGCCGGTGTTGATGAGCATGAAGGTGCCGGTGCCGTACGTGGACTTGGCCTCGCCCTCCGAGAAGCAGGTCTGGCCGAAGAGCGCCGCCTGCTGGTCGCCGAGCGCGGAGGCCACCGGTACCCCGGCGAGCACCCCGTCGGCGGCGAGCCCGTACACCTCGGCGGAGGAGCGGATCTCCGGCAGGACGGCGGCCGGGATGTCCATGGACCGCAGGATGCGCTCGTCCCACCGCAGGTCGTGCAGGTTCATCAGCAGGGTGCGCGAGGCGTTGGTGACGTCGGTGACGTGGACGCCGCCGTCGGTGCCGCCGGTGAGGTTCCAGATGACCCAGGAGTCCATCGTGCCGAAGAGGATGTCCCCGCGCTCGGCGCGCTCGCGCAGCCCCTCGACGTTGTCGAGCAGCCAGCGGATCTTGGGGCCGGCGAAGTAGGAGGCGAGCGGCAGGCCGGTCTCGCGGCGGAAGCGGTCCTGGCCGACGTTGCGGCCGAGTTCCTTGCAGAGCGCGTCGGTACGGGTGTCCTGCCAGACGAGGGCGTTGTGCACGGGCTGACCGGTGTGCCGGTCCCACATCAGCGTGGTCTCGCGCTGGTTGGTGATGCCGATGGCCTTCACGTCGTCGGCCGTGACACCCGCCTTGACGACGGCTCCGGCCACCACCTCCTGCACGTTCTCCCAGATCTCGGTGGCGTCGTGCTCGACCCAGCCGGGCTTCGGGAAGATCTGCTCGTGCTCCTTCTGCTCGACCGAGACGATCCGGCCGTCCTTGTCGAAGACGATGCAGCGGGTGGAGGTGGTGCCCTGGTCGATGGCCGCGATGAACGGGCCGGCGGTGTGTGCGTCGTTCACGGTGTGCTCCCCGGGTCTGTGGTGTGGGTGGAGGCGTCTGCCGGGCGCCTGAGGCCTTTCGTTCGGATCATGCCGGGCTCGCGTGCTCGCGTGCCCGATCCGGACGGAAGACCCCGGTTTCGCGCATCAGGCGAAGGCGACGTTGTAGAGGAGGCCGGCGAGGGCGCCGCCGACGAGCGGTCCCACGACGGGTACCCAGGCGTAGCCCCAGTCCGAACCGCCCTTGTTCGGCAGCGGCAGCAGTGCGTGCACGATACGCGGGCCGAGGTCGCGGACCGGGTTGATCGCGTAGCCCGTCGGGCCACCGAGCGAGAGCCCGATGCCGACCACGACCAGGGCGGTGACGAGCGCGCCCAGCGTGCCGAGGCCGTTGCCGCCGTCGTTGAGGCCCTGGGTCAGGATGGCCAGCACCAGCACGAGGGTGGCGATGATCTCGGTGACCAGGTTCTGCGCGGCGTTGCGGATCTCGGGGCTGGTGCAGAAGACGCCGAGCACCGGTCCCGCGTCGGGCGCGGATGTCTGGTCGACCATGCCCTCGGCGGGGTTCTGGGTGCCGGTGATCTCCGGGTCGCTCAGGTGGGCGTGGAACTGTCCGTAGTACACGGCCCAGACCAGTACCGCTCCGATGGCGGCACCGAGCAGCTGCGATCCCAGGTAGAGGGGCACGTCGCTCCACGGCGTACCGCCCTCGATCGCGAGGCCGATGGTGACGGCCGGGTTGAGATGGGCCCCGGACACACCGCCCGCCAGGTACGCGCCGGTGAGCACCGCGAAGCCCCAGCCGAAGGTGATGGCGACCCAGCCCGCGTCCTTCGCCTTGGAGCGTTTGAGCGTGACGGCGGCACAGACTCCGCCGCCCAGCAGGATGAGTACGGCGGTACCGATGGTCTCGCCGATGAAGATGTCGGAGCTGGACACCGCGACTCCTTTGTCCTTCGTCCAGGGGAATGCGCACCACCGGGTCCCTCCGGGGGTACACGCCCCAGATGACGCCCTCTCCCAGAGGGAGGCGCCATCTGCAAGGGCTTGACCGGCCCTCGGCATTGCCACACCTTAACGCCTATGGTCGCGAGGCGTTCGGCAATGCCGACCGGTGAACGGCAGTGTTTCGCTCCGCGAAGGCGGGCGTCAAGGGGGTGTGGCATACGACTCCGAGCCCGTGTCGCGCTCCGCCGGAGAGCGCCCGGCGTACGGGACCGGGTGCGGCACCCCCGGCGGGAGGGCATGCGGAAGCCCGCCCGGCCGGGACGGCTGCGGGCGGGCTCGGAGGTGCGGCGGCGGCCCCCGGGGCGAGGGTGGCAGGCGGCGGCCGGGGGCCGCCGCCGCGCGGTCAGAAGCGGCCGGCCCCCAGGTCGCGGGAGACCGCACGGGCGCAGTCGCGCACCGCCGCGATCAGCTCGGGCCGCAGCTCGCCCTCCGGGCGCAGCCGTTCCACCGCGCCCGTCACCGCCACCGCGCCGACCGGCATCCGGCGTCCGTCGTGGATGGGGGCCGCGACGGCCGCCACCCCCTCCCAGGTCTCCTCCGCGTCGTCGGCCCAGCCGCGCGCCCTGGTCAGCGAGAGCGTCTCCTCGAACGCGTCCTGCCCGGTGACCGTGCGGGCGGTGAACGAGCGCCGCTCACCGTCCAGCGCCTCACTGTGCGCCACCGGGTCGAACGCGGCGAGCACCTTGCCCAGCGCCGTGGAGTGCAGCGGCTGCATCGCGCCGACCTCCAGTACCTGGCGGCTGTCGTCCGGCCGGAACACGTGGTGCACGATCAGGACCCCGTGCTGGTGCAGCACCCCGAGATGGACGCTCTCGCCGCTCGACCGGGCCAGGTCGTCGGTCCAGACCAGGGCCCGGGCGCGCAGTTCGTGCACGTCCAGATAGCTGTTGCCCAGGCGCAGCAGCTCCGCGCCCAGCTGGTAGCGGCCGGACGCCGGGTCCTGCTCGACGAAGCCCTCCAGCTGCAGGGTGCGCAGGATGCCGTGGGCCGTCCCCTTGGCGAGTCCCAGGGACGAGGCGATGTCGGAGAGGCCGAGCCGGCGCTCGCCGCCCGCCAGCAGGCGCAGCATCGCCGCCGCCCGCTCCAGCGACTGGATGTTCTTGGCCATCGCGCCGTACTCCTCCACTCGTCCACTCGGTTCGACAATGCTGAACACTATCGGCCGATGCCGACCTCCGCGCGGGGTGTGGGGCGGTGTTCCGTCGCTTCCCCGCCGCACCTTTTCCGCCACAGCATGCAGTCCGGTCGGTGGGACGCCCGCACAGGGGTCACCGGTAGCGGGCTACGCTGGCCGGGTGCGCCTTCTGCAGGAAGTGCGCAAAGCCGACAGCCGTCGCATCCCTGGGAGATCATCCATGGCCTCGTTGCCGACCCCTTCCGCCGCCAGCCCGAGCAGGGCTGACGCACTCCGCGAAGCACTCGCCACCCGTGTGGTCGTGGCCGACGGAGCCATGGGCACCATGCTCCAGGCCCAGGACCCCACGCTCGAAGACTTCCAGGACCTCGAAGGCTGCAACGAGATCCTCAACGTCACCCGCCCCGACATCGTGCGCTCCGTGCACGAGGAGTACTTCGCGGTCGGCGTGGACTGTGTCGAAACCAATACGTTCGGCGCGAACCTCGCCGCCCTGGGCGAGTACGACATCCCCGAACGGGTCTTCGAGCTCTCCGAGTCCGGTGCGCGCATCGCCCGCGAGGTCGCCGACGAGTTCACCGCCTCCACCGGTCAGCAGCGCTGGGTCCTCGGTTCCATGGGCCCCGGCACCAAGCTGCCGACCCTCGGGCACGCCCCGTACGGCAAGCTCCGCGACGCCTATCAGCAGAACGCCGAAGGCCTGATCGCGGGCGGCGCGGACGCCCTCCTGGTGGAGACCACCCAGGACCTGCTGCAGACCAAGGCCTCGGTGATCGGCGCCCGCCGCGCCCTGGAAGCCACCGGTGCGAACCTTCCGGTGATCGTCTCCGTCACCGTCGAGACGACCGGCACCATGCTCCTCGGCTCCGAGATCGGCGCAGCCCTCACCGCCCTGGAGCCTCTCGGTATCGACCTGATCGGTCTGAACTGCGCCACGGGCCCCGCCGAGATGAGCGAGCACCTGCGCTACCTCGCCCGGCACTCGCGCGTCCCGCTCTCCTGCATGCCCAACGCCGGTCTCCCCGTCCTCGGCAAGAACGGCGCTCACTACCCGCTCTCCCCGGGCGAGCTCGCGGACGCCCAGGAGACCTTCGTCCGTGAGTACGGCCTCTCCCTCGTCGGCGGCTGCTGCGGTACGACCCCCGAACACCTGCGCCAGGTCGTCGAGCGTGTCCGCGGCGTCGTCCCCACCGTCCGCGACCCGCACCCCGAGCCCGGGGCCGCCTCGCTCTACCAGACCGTCCCGTTCCGTCAGGACACCTCGTACCTCGCCATCGGTGAGCGCACGAACGCCAACGGGTCCAAGAAGTTCCGCGAGGCCATGCTGGAAGCCCGCTGGGACGACTGCGTGGAGATGGCCCGCGACCAGATCCGCGAGGGCGCGCACATGCTCGACCTCTGCGTCGACTACGTCGGCCGCGACGGGGTCGCCGACATGGAGGAGCTGGCCGGCCGCTTCGCCACCGCCTCCACCCTGCCGATCGTGCTGGACTCCACCGAGGTGCCCGTGCTCCGGGCCGGCCTGGAGAAGCTCGGCGGCCGCGCCGTGCTGAACTCCGTGAACTACGAGGACGGCGACGGGCCCGAGTCGCGCTTCGCCAAGGTCACCGCGCTCGCCTCCGAGCACGGCGCCGCGCTGATCGCCCTCACCATCGACGAGGAGGGCCAGGCCCGCACCGTCGAGCACAAGGTCGCCATCGCCGAACGGCTCATCGAGGACCTCACCGGCAACTGGGGCATCCACGAGTCGGACATCCTCATCGACACCCTGACCTTCACCATCTGCACCGGTCAGGAGGAGTCCCGCAAGGACGGCATCGCCACCATCGGAGCCATCCGCGAACTGAAGAAGCGGCACCCCGACGTCCAGACCACGCTGGGCCTCTCCAACATCTCCTTCGGCCTCAACCCGGCCGCCCGCGTCGTGCTGAACTCCGTCTTCCTCGACGAGTGCGTCAAGGCCGGACTCGACTCCGCCATCGTGCACGCCTCGAAGATCCTGCCGATCGCCCGCCTGGAGGAGGAGCAGGTCAAGGTCGCGCTCGACCTGATCTACGACCGCCGCGCCGAAGGCTACGACCCGTTGCAGCGGCTCATGGAGCTGTTCGAGGGCGTCAACATGAAGTCGATGAAGGCCGGCAAGGCGGAGGAACTGCTCGCCCTGCCGCTCGACGAGCGACTCCAGCGCCGCATCATCGACGGGGAGAAGAACGGCCTGGAGGCCGACCTCGACGAGGCGCTGAAGACCCGCCCCGCCCTCGACATCGTCAACGACACCCTGCTCGAAGGCATGAAGGTGGTCGGCGAACTGTTCGGCTCCGGCCAGATGCAGCTGCCGTTCGTGCTCCAGTCCGCCGAGGTCATGAAGACCGCGGTCGCCTACCTGGAACCGCACATGGAGAAGTCCGACGCGGAGGGCAAGGGCACCATCGTGCTGGCCACCGTCCGCGGCGACGTCCACGACATCGGCAAGAACCTCGTCGACATCATCCTCTCCAACAACGGCTACAACGTCGTCAACATCGGCATCAAGCAGCCGGTCTCCGCGATCCTGGAAGCCGCCGAGGAGCACCGCGCGGACGTCATCGGCATGTCCGGTCTCCTGGTGAAGTCCACCGTGATCATGAAGGAGAACCTGGAGGAGCTGAACCAGCGCAAGCTGGCCGCCCAGTACCCGGTGATCCTCGGCGGAGCCGCCCTCACCCGGGCCTACGTCGAGCAGGACCTGCACGAGATCTACGAGGGCGAGGTCCGCTACGCCCGCGACGCGTTCGAGGGCCTGCGGCTGATGGACGCCCTCATCGCCGTCAAGCGCGGCGTCCCCGGAGCGGTCCTCCCCGAGCTCAAGCAGCGCCGGGTCCCCAAGCGCGACACCGCCGTCCTGGAGGTCAGCGAGCCCGAGGCCGGCGTCCGCTCCGACGTCGCCACCGACAACCCGGTACCCGCCCCGCCGTTCTGGGGCACCCGCGTCGTCAAGGGCATCCAGCTCAAGGAGTACGCCTCCTGGCTCGACGAGGGCGCGCTCTTCAAGGGCCAGTGGGGCCTCAAGGAGGCCCGCGCAGGCGACGGCCCGACCTACCAGGAACTCGTGGAGACCGAGGGCCGCCCGCACCTGCGCGGCTGGCTCGACAAGCTCCAGACCGAGAACCTGCTGGAAGCCGCCGTGGTGTACGGCTACTTCCCCTGCGTGTCCAAGGGCGACGACCTGATCCTCCTCAACGAGGACGGCTCCGAGCGCACCCGCTTCACCTTCCCCCGCCAGCGCCGAGGCCGCCGCCTCTGCCTCGCCGACTTCTTCCGCCCGGAGGAGTCCGGCGAGAAGGACGTCGTCGGCCTCCAGGTCGTCACCGTGGGCTCCCGGATCGGTGAGGAGACCGCCAAACTCTTCGAGGCCAACGCCTACCGCGACTACCTGGAGCTGCACGGCCTCTCCGTCCAGCTCGCCGAGGCCCTCGCCGAGTACTGGCACGCCCGGGTCCGCTCCGAGCTCGGCTACTCCGGCGAGGACCCGGACCACGTCGAGGACATGTTCGCTCTGAAGTACCGCGGCGCCCGCTTCTCCCTCGGCTACGGCGCCTGCCCCGACCTTGAGGACCGGGCCAAGATCGCCGACCTGCTCCAGCCGGAGCGCATCGGCGTCCACCTCTCCGAGGAGTTCCAGCTCCACCCGGAGCAGTCCACGGACGCGATCGTCATCCACCACCCCGAGGCGAAGTACTTCAACGCGCGCTGACGCGGCTCTCCGGCACCCTCCCGACGTCCCCCCGCCGGGAAAACACCGGAGACCGTTCACCGCGCGAACGACGGACGAGTCGTAGACTTGTCGGTCCAGTGCAGGCCGGTCGCCCTTCTCCGGAAGGACGGCCGGCCTTCTCGTCCCTCACGGAAGGTGTGCCGCATGACGAGTACGGTCCCCGCGTCCCTGACCCGCACGGCCGACGGCGCCACCCTGCAGGCCGTCCTTCTCGACATGGACGGCACCCTGGTCGACTCCGAGGGCTTCTGGTGGGACACCGAGGTGGAGGTCTTCGCCGACCTCGGCCACCGGCTGGACGAGTCCTGGCGCGAGGTGGTCGTCGGCGGGCCGATGACCCGCAGCGCCGGCTACCTCATCGACGTGACCGGAGCGGACATCGGGATCGAGGAGCTCACCGTCCTGCTGAACGACCGCTTCGAGAAGCGCATCGGCCGGGGCGTGCCCCTCATGCCCGGCGCCGCCCGGCTCCTCGCGGAGCTCTCCGCCCACGCGGTCCCGACCGCCCTCGTCTCCGCCTCGCACCGCCGGATCATCGACCGGGTCCTCGACTCGATCGGCCACCACCACTTCGCGCTGACCGTCGCCGGGGACGAGGTCACCCGCACCAAGCCGCACCCCGACCCCTACCTCGCCGCCGCCGCCGGATTCGGCGCCGACCCCGCCCGCTGCGCCGTCATCGAGGACACCGCCACCGGCGTCGCCTCGGCGGAAGCCGCCGGATGCCGGGTCGTGGCCGTACCCTCCGTGGCGCCCATCGCACCGGCTCCCGGACGCGTGGTCGTCGGCTCGCTGGAAGAGGTCGACCTGGCCTTCCTGCAGAAGCTGGTGCTGGACCACCGGGACGGGAACCGGTTCTGAGCTCTCTCACGCCCTCCCGGCGGACCGGGGCGGAGGAGCGCGAGGGTCCGACCCGCCGCCCTCCTGGACGGCGCGGACCCGGTGCGGCCTCGCGGTGACCCCGAGCGGGGCGGGAGCGGCAGGCACGAGCCCCTTTCCGCCGTCCTCCGGCCCCGGAGAGCGCCTCCGAGCGGACGCGGCCCCGGGACCGCTCCGGGCCGAGGGCGCTCCGCTCGGAGCGTCCGCACGCGAGAAGCCCGTCGGCCGACCGGTAGTCTGCACTGCCATGACGCGCGCCTGGACCCTGCCGACGCTGCTGGTGCTCTGCGGCTCAGCCGCCGCCGCCGGACCGCTGTTCGACGGGAGCAGTCCCGGAACGGCCGCCGTACTCCTGCTCGTGTGCTTGGCGCTCGCCGGCGCGACCTCACCCCTGATCTTCCCGAGATCGGCCGGCGCGCAGGAGGCACAACGCCGCAGCGCGGTCGACGGCCGGCCGGTCGTCTTCTGGCGGCCGGGCTGCACCTACTGCATACGCCTGCGTGTACGACTGGGCCGCAGCGCCCGCCGGATGCACTGGGTCAACATCTGGCGGGACCCGGCAGGAGCGGCGGTGGTCAGGGCGGCCAACAACGGTGACGAAACCGTGCCGACCGTCCTCGTGGCGGGCCGGCCGCACACCAATCCCGATCCCTCCTGGGTGCGCGCACAGCTCCCTCCCCTCACGTGACCGAAGGCCGTGCCTCCCGCCCGAAGCACCCGCGAACCCCGGCGGGAAGAGGCCGAGGGACGACAGGCCGGGAACCCCGGCCGTGTGCCGGAGGGCCCGCCCGGGCACCTCGGGCCCACCGCGACCCGGCCTACTGCGCCCCCGGCCGGACCAGCCCGCTCTCGTACGCGTACACCGCCGCCTGCACCCGGTCGCGCAGCTGGAGCTTGGTCAGCACATGGCCGACGTGCGTCTTCACCGTCGTCTCGCTGACGAAGAGGTCCGCCGCGATCTCCGCGTTCGACAGACCACGCGCCACCAGCTTCAGCACCTCCACCTCGCGGTCGGTCAGCCGGTGCAGCGCGTCCGGGACCGGCTCCTCGCCGGACGGGAGGTGGTCGGCGTACTTGTCGAGCAGCCGCCGGGTGACGCTCGGCGCGAGCATCGCCTCGCCCGCGGCCACCACCCGGATCGCCTGCAACAGCTCGTTGGCCGGGGCGTCCTTGAGCAGGAATCCGCTGGCCCCCGCGCGCAGCGCCTCCACGACGTACTCGTCGAGGTCGAAGGTCGTCAGGACCAGCACCTTCGCCGGGCCGTCCCGGTCCGGACCGGTGATCTGGCGGGTCGCCTCCACCCCGTCCATCCGCGGCATCCGGATGTCCATCAGCACCACGTCCGGCTGGAGCGCCCGGACCTGGTCGATGGCCTGGAGTCCGTCACCCGCCTCGCCGACCACCGCGAGATCGCCCTCGGCCTCCAGAATCATCCGGAAGCCGGTGCGCAGCAGTGGCTGGTCGTCGACCAGCAGGACGCGGATTGCCACGAAAAACTCCTCAGGGACCGTCTGGGGCCGCGGGCCGACCGGCGTCGGCCCCCACCGGCCCCATTCTGCCCGCCCCATCCTCACGGGATTGCGGCAGCACCACGGGGAGCGGATACACCGGGGGAGTCCCGCCGAATTCAGGACAGACCGCCTGGTGGTCGCACCAGCCGCAGAGCTTGGTCGGCCTCGGCCGCCACTCCCCGGTCTCCGTCGCCAGCCGGATCGCCTCCCAGAGCGCGTGCAGCTTCCGCTCCACCCGCTCCAGGTCCGCGACGACCGGGTCGTACGTCATGACGTCACCGCTGCCGAGATAGACCAGCTGGAGCCGTCGCGGCACCACACCCTTGAGCCGCCAGACCACCAGCGCGTAGAACTTCATCTGGAAGAGCGCGCCCTCCGCGTACTCCGGACGCGGCGCCTTCCCCGTCTTGTAGTCGACGATCCGGACCTCGCCCGTCGGCGCGATGTCGACGCGGTCGATCACCCCGCGCAGCCGCAGCCCCGACTCCAGCTCCGTCTCGACGAACATCTCGCGCTCGACCGGCTCCAGCCGCGTCGGGTCCTCCAGCGAGAACCACCGCTCAACCAGCCGCTCCGCCTCGCCCAGCCACCCGGCCAGCCGCTCGCCCCCGGTGTCCTCGGCGAAGAGCTCCGTCAGCTCCGGCTTCGACTCCAGCAGCCGGTCCCACTGTCCGGGCACCAGGGCCCGCGCCCTCGGCACCGTACGCTCCGCCGCGGGCGCGTCGAAGAGCCGCTCCAGCACCGCGTGCACCAGGGTTCCCCGGGTGGCCGCCTCGCTCGGCTTCTCCGGCAGTTTGTCGATGACCCGGAAGCGGTAGAGCAAAGGGCACTGCATGAAGTCGTTCGCCCGCGACGGCGACAGGGAGGACGGCGGCGCGGGGGGCCGGGGTGCGGAGGTCATGCCCAGACCCTACGACCCGCCACTGACAGCGGGCGGCATACCATCGACGGCAGAGCCTCGGGCACTGCATGATCGACACGATCGACTCGTACGCCCCGGACGGAAGGACCCAGTGGACGAGAGCGACGAGAGCGGCGACGGCGGACGCCCGCAGTCCGGCGCGGGGGGAAAGAACCCCGGACCGGGCAAGGAGCGCCCCCGCCGCCCCGCCGGACCCGGCGGCGGCCTGCTGATGGGCCGCCCGTTCGGCGTGCCCGTGTACGTGGCCCCCAGCTGGTTCGTCGTCGCGGCGCTCATCACCTGGGTCTTCGGAGGCCAGCTCGACCGCGTCCTGCCCGAGCTGGGCGGAGCCCGCTACCTGGTCGCCCTCTTCTTCGCGATCGTCTTCTACGCCTCCGTCCTGGTGCACGAACTCGCGCACACGGTCGCGGCCCTCCGGTACAAGCTGCCGGTGCGCCGCATCCAGCTCCAGTTCTTCGGTGGTGTCTCGGAGATCGAGAAGGAGACCGAGACCCCGGGGCGCGAGTTCGTCCTCGCCTTCGTGGGGCCGCTCCTCTCCCTCGTCCTGGCGGGGGTGTTCTATCTCTCCATGCAGTTCGTGGAGTCCGGCACCGTCCCCGGCGTCCTGCTCGCCGGCCTGATGATCTCCAACCTCATCGTCGCCGTCTTCAACCTGCTGCCCGGCCTGCCGCTCGACGGCGGGCGCATGCTGCGCGCCGTCGTCTGGAAGATCACCGGCAAGCCCATGAGCGGCACCGTCGTCGCCGCCTGGGTCGGGCGCGCCCTCGCCGTCGCCGTACTCATCGGCCTGCCGCTGCTGACGCACAGCGGGGACTCCGCCGCCGAGGTCGGCGGGATGGAGACCGTCACCGACGCCCTGCTCGCCGCCATCCTCGCGGGCATCATCTGGACCGGTGCGGGCAACAGCCTGCGCATGGCCCGCCTGCGTGAACACCTCCCCGAGCTCCGGGCCCGCACCCTCACCCGCCGCGCGGTACCCGTGGAGTCAGCCACCCCGCTCTCCGAAGCGCTGCGCCGGGCCAACGACGCGGGCGCCCGCGCCCTCGTCGTCGTCGACCCGGAGGGCACTCCCAAGGGCCTGGTCAGGGAGTCCGCCATCGGCGGGGTCCCCGAGCACCGCCGCCCCTGGGTCGCCGTCGGCGGCCTCGCCCAGGACCTCACCGAGGGCATGCGGGTCCCCGCCGAGCTCGCCGGCGAGGAGCTCCTCGACCGTCTGCGCGCCACCCCCGCGACCGAGTACCTCGTCGTGGAGGAGACCGGCGCGGTCTACGGCGTGCTCTCCACGACCGACGTCGAACGCGCCTTCCTCGCGGCCATGAGGCGTCCGGGGTCCTGAGAGAAGCCCCCGGGGCGGAGGCGGTCCGGCCGTCGACCGGCGGAATTCGGCCCGGGAATCACCGGTACGCTGGTCACATGTCTGAACCGACCGGTGCCGCCCGCCGACGTGGGCCCTTCAAGGTCGGGGACCAAGTACAGCTCACCGACCCCAAGGGACGCCACCACACCTTCACGCTCGAAGCCGGAAAGAACTTCCACACCCACAAGGGTTCTTTCCCGCACGACGAGCTGATCGGTGCTCCCGAGGGCAGTGTTGTCCGTACCACGGGAAACGTCGCCTATCTCGCGCTGCGCCCCCTGCTCCCCGACTACGTCCTCTCCATGCCCCGCGGCGCCGCCGTGGTCTACCCCAAGGACGCGGGCCAGATCCTGGCCTTCGCCGACATCTTCCCCGGTGCCCGCGTCGTGGAGGCAGGCGTCGGATCGGGCGCGCTCTCCACCTTCCTGCTGCGCGCCATCGGCGAGCAGGGCATGCTGCACTCCTACGAGCGCCGCGAGGACTTCGCCGAGATCGCCCAGCAGAACGTGGAGCGCTACTTCGGCAGTCCGCACCCGGCCTGGCAGCTCACCGTCGGCGACCTCCAGGACAACCTCTCGGACACCGAGGTCGACCGGGTCGTCCTGGACATGCTCGCCCCGTGGGAGTGCCTGGAGGCCGTCTCCAAGGCGCTGGTGCCCGGCGGCATCCTCTGCGCGTACGTCGCCACCACCACCCAGCTCTCGCGCACGGTGGAGTCCCTCCGCGAGATCGGCTGCTTCGCCGAGCCGCAGCCGTGGGAATCCATGATCCGCAACTGGCACGTCGAGGGTCTCGCGGTCCGCCCGGACCACCGGATGATCGGTCACACCGGCTTCCTGGTGACCGCCCGCCGCCTGGCCGACGGGGTCGAGCCCCCGATGCGCCGCCGCCGTCCCTCCAAGGGCGCCTACGGCGACGACTACGACGGCCCCGGCGCCACCCGGAACGCCTCCGCCGACCGTGCGACGGCGGCCGAAGACAGCGCCTGACGTGCGCGCCTGACGACCGCTGCCGGCCCGTGGTGACCGACCACCACGAACCGGCCGCGGTACAGCGAAGGGCGCCGCCGCCCCGCCCTCCCGGACCGACCCGGGCAGGCGGGGCGGCGGCGCCCTTCGTACATCTCCGCGGCGGCCCCCGTGCGCGCCGGCCGCGCCTTCCGGTCGGGTCCGCGAGCTGCCGCGCACCCCGCTGTTTCCCGCCCGTGTGAGGTGTGGCACGATGCTGGCCACCCCCTGCCGCCGATGCCCGGCGGGGACGTTCCACATGCTCCCCGGAAACATCAGGAGACAGACCGCGTGCAGCCCTCCGTGCTCCCGGACCTCGCGCACAACGACTCCAGGACGATGCACTGGCTCGCCACCGCCGCCGCGGTGTTCGCGACCGTCGCCGTCGCCGGTGTGCTGCAGCCCGGCGACCCGGCCGCGACCGCGTCGGCGGCGACCGCCGCTCCGGCCGGTACCCCGGCTCCCCGGGTCACCGCCGGGGCCCCCGACCCGACCGGCGTGGTCTTCCCGCTGGTCTGCGGAAGCGTGGGCCAGACCGTCGGACGGCAGGCCCGCGGCGACCTGGACGGCGACGGGAAACCAGAGACCGTGGTGGCCGTGCACTGCGCGGCCGGCTCGGGCACGCCGCCGGACGGCCTCTACGTCCTGACGCACGGAAGCGGGGCCGCACCCCGGGTCGTGGCGACCCTGGTGGACCCCGCTCAGCGCATGACGGTCGGTGAACTCGCCGTGGAGAACGCCGTCGTCTCCGCGACGACACTCGGCTACTCCTCGGACGCGGTCCCCCAGTGCTGCCCCGACCAGCGCGAGGAGACCACCTGGCGCTGGACGGGCGGTGCCTTCCTGCGGTCCGTCGCGAAGTCCGACGCCGGCGTCTGACCGGCCCCGGGCACCCGCCCGCGACGGTCAGGCCGCGTCGGGTCCGTAGACCTCGACGCTGTCCGAAACCCGACGTACGTGGATGCAGTCGCCGGGGCACTCCTTGGCCGAATCCACCACGTCGGTCAGCAAGGGCAGCGGGACCCGCGTGGTGGCGCCCGGCTCCTGGAGCAGCTCGTCGTCGGCGCTCTTCACGTAAGCGAGTCCGTCGATGTCCAGCTCGAAGACTTCGGGGGCGTACTGGACGCAGATCCCGTCGCCCGTGCACAGGTCCTGGTCGATCCAGACCTCCAGATCCTCGGTGTCGCTCGCGCCGGGCGAGTCCTGCTGCACGGTCATGTGTCCTGCCGATCCCTGCGTATCTCAACCAATTGAAGCCAGCCCTGACGGGTGTTGAACGGTTCGACGATACAACTGGCTGCTTTCGGGTGCCCAAGGGTGGGTATTCCCTTGGCACGAGGGGGAGAGCAAGGGTGAAGATCGGACACACCCCGCGGTCTTTGTGATCTAGGGGTTTCAATCACCACCCACGCAGGTAGGGTCAGGAAGCGTCCAGCTCCCCTTGGAGGAGGTGAGGACCGTGGCAGCCCACGACGACGACATCAACCGCGGCATCCGGCCCGGGCGGGGGTCAGAAGACCCGTCGGGCCAGGTCGCCTATCTTGAGCAGGAAATCGCCGTCCTGCGACGCAAGCTCGCCGACTCTCCGCGTCATTCGAGAATTCTCGAAGAGCGGGTCGTCGAGTTGCAGACCAGTCTGTCCGGTGTTACCGCACAGAACGAACGGCTCGCCCATACGCTCCGAGAGGCCCGCGACCAGATCGTGGCCCTCAAGGAGGAGGTCGACAGGCTCGCGCAGCCGCCCGCCGGTTTCGGCGTGTTCCTGCAGGCCAATGAGGACGGCACCTGCGACATCTTCACCGGGGGCCGCAAGCTCCGGGTGAATGTCAGCCCCAGCGTCGAGCTCGAAGGCCTCCGTCGAGGCCAGGAAGTCATGCTCAACGAAGCGCTCAACGTGGTCGAGGCCATGGAATTCGAGCGGGCCGGGGACATCGTCACCCTCAAGGAGATCCTCGAGGACGGCGAGCGAGCCCTGGTGGTCGGGCACACCGACGAGGAACGGGTGGTGCGGCTCGCCGAGCCGCTGCTCGACATCACCATCCGCCCCGGCGACGCGCTCCTGCTGGAACCCAGGTCCGGCTACGTCTACGAAGTGGTGCCCAAGAGCGAGGTCGAGGAACTCGTCCTCGAAGAGGTCCCGGACATCGACTACGACAAGATCGGCGGCCTGGGCGACCAGATCGAACTGATCCGCGACGCGGTCGAACTCCCGTACCTCCACCCCGACCTCTTCAAGGAACACGAACTCCGTCCCCCGAAGGGCATCCTGCTCTACGGTCCGCCCGGCTGCGGCAAGACGCTCATCGCCAAGGCAGTCGCCAACTCGCTCGCCAAGAAGGTCGCCGAGGTCACCGGTCAGCCCGCGGGGAAGAGCTACTTCCTCAATATCAAGGGCCCCGAACTCCTCAACAAGTACGTCGGTGAGACCGAGCGGCACATCCGCCTCGTCTTCCAGCGTGCCCGGGAGAAGGCGAGCGAGGGTACCCCCGTCATCGTCTTCTTCGACGAGATGGAATCCCTCTTCCGCACCCGTGGCAGCGGCGTCAGCTCGGACGTGGAGAACACCATCGTCCCGCAGCTGCTCGCCGAGATCGACGGTGTGGAAGGGCTGGAGAACGTCATCGTCATCGGCGCCTCCAACCGCGAGGACATGATCGACCCGGCCATCCTCCGGCCCGGCCGCCTCGACGTGAAGATCAAGATCGAGCGTCCGGACGCGGAGGCCGCGAAGGACATCTTCGCGAAGTACCTCACCGCGTCGCTCCCGCTGCACTCGGACGATCTGGCCGAGCACGCCGGCTCCAAGGCCGCCGCTTCCCACGCCATGATCCAGTCCGTGGTGGAGCGGATGTACACGGAGTCCGAGGAGAACCGCTTCCTCGAAGTCACCTACGCCAACGGTGACAAGGAAGTCCTCTATTTCAAGGACTTCAACTCGGGCGCGATGATCCAGAACATCGTCGACCGGGCGAAGAAGATGGCCATCAAGGCATTCCTCGAAGAAGGCCAGAAGGGCATTCGCGTCTCCCATCTCCTCCAGGCGTGCGTGGACGAGTTCAAGGAGAACGAGGACCTGCCCAACACCACCAACCCGGACGACTGGGCCAGGATTTCCGGCAAGAAGGGCGAGCGGATCGTCTTCATCCGCACGCTCGTCACCGGAAAGCAGGGCGCGGACACCGGCCGGTCCATCGACACGGTCGCGAACACCGGGCAGTACCTGTAACGAGCGGACCGGCTGCGGCTGCCCCACCGGGCAACCGCAGCCGGCTGTTTTCCCCGGAGCCGCCGCCCTATCCGCGCGGTTTCCGCACCTCATCCGCGCCGCATCCGCGCCGCATCAGAACAAAGACGTAATGGATCTCCCCACCGGGGCGGAGGCGCTCTAGGCTCTGACGTACCGCCGACCGCGCAGTGCGGGGCCGGACGACCGCGCACTCAACCGGACAAGCAGCGGTACTTGAGCGCCGTTCCCGGAGGGGACGGCGCCGGGCAAGGAGGGCCGCATGACCGTACGGCGAGTAATGGGCATCGAGACGGAGTACGGAATCTCCGTCCCCGGCCACCCCAACGCCAATGCCATGCTCACCTCGTCCCAGATCGTCAACGCCTACGCGGCGGCGATGCACCGGGCGCGCCGTGCCCGCTGGGACTTCGAGGAGGAGAATCCGCTGCGGGACGCGCGAGGCTTCGACCTCGCCCGCGAGACCGCCGACTCCAGCCAGCTCACCGACGAGGACATCGGCCTGGCCAACGTCATCCTGACCAACGGCGCCCGCCTCTACGTCGACCACGCGCACCCCGAGTACAGCTCCCCGGAGATCACCAATCCCCGGGACGCCGTCCTCTGGGACAAGGCCGGCGAGCGCGTCATGGCCGAGGCCGCCGAACTGGCCGCCGCCATTCCCGGCGCCCAGCCGATCCACCTCTACAAGAACAACACCGACAACAAGGGCGCCTCCTACGGCACGCACGAGAACTACCTGATGAGACGGGACACCCCCTTCTCGGACATCGTGCGCCACCTGACCCCGTTCTTCGTCAGCCGTCAGGTCGTCACCGGAGCCGGCCGGGTCGGCATCGGGCAGGACGGCCGCGACCACGGCTTCCAGCTCAGCCAGCGCGCCGACTACTTCGAGGTGGAGGTGGGGCTGGAGACGACGCTCAAGCGCCCCATCATCAACACCCGCGACGAGCCGCACTCCGACGCGGAGAAGTACCGCAGGCTGCACGTCATCATCGGCGACGCCAACCTCTCCGAGATCTCGACCTATCTGAAGCTCGGCACCACCTCGCTGGTCCTCTCGATGATCGAGGACGGGTTCATCAACGTCGACCTCGCCGTCGACCAGCCCGTACGGACCCTGCACCAGGTCTCGCACGACCCGTCCCTCCAGCGTCTGATCACGCTCCGCAGCGGCCGGACACTCACCGCGGTGCAGCTCCAGATGGAGTACTTCGAGCTGGCCCGCAAGTACGTCGAGGAGCGGTACGGCGCCGACGCCGACGAACAGACCCGGGACGTCCTGGTGCGCTGGGAGGACACGCTCAACCGCCTGGAGAACGACCCGATGAGCCTGTCGGGGGAGCTGGACTGGGTGGCCAAGCGGGCCCTCATGGACGGTTACCGCCGCCGGGACGGCCTGGAGTGGGACGCCCCACGCCTGCACCTGGTCGACCTCCAGTACGCGGACGTACGGCCCGACAAGGGGCTCTACAACCGGCTCGTGGCCGGTGGGCGGATGAAGCGCCTGCTGGACGAGGACGACGTCTCCCGCGCGCGTACGCAGCCTCCGGAGGACACCCGGGCCTACTTCCGGGGCCGCTGCCTGGAGCAGTACGCGGACGACGTGGCCGCCGCCTCCTGGGACTCGGTCATCTTCGACCTGCCGGGCCATGACTCTCTGCAACGGGTGCCCACCATGGAGCCGCTGCGCGGGACGCGGGAGCACGTCAAGAACCTCCTGGACCGCTGCCGCACGGCGGAAGAGCTGGTCCGGGTGCTGTCCGGCGGCTGAACGGGCCGCCGGAGGGGAATGATCGGGACAGGGCCCGGACGTTGGAAAAGTACCGGGCCGATGTCGGACCCCGTGGGTAGGGTCTGATCAAGAGCTTCGAATGCTTCGAACCGAGCGGGGTGAGCTAGATGGCGACCAAGGACACCGGCGGCGGACAGCAGAAGGCGACGCGCTCCACCGAGGAGACCGAGGAGCAGGCGCAGGAAGCGCAGGCTTCGGAGGACCTCAAGGAGCGCCAGGAGAAGCTGAGCGACGACGTCGACTCGGTCCTGGACGAGATCGACGACGTCCTGGAGGAGAACGCCGAGGACTTCGTGCGGAGCTTCGTACAGAAGGGCGGGGAGTAGTCCGCGCGGACTCCGTTCCGGACAGCGTTCCGGACACGTGTTCCGTGTGGTGGCCACCGGCGGTGAGCGGGCGCCCGGCGCCCTGAACCGCCGGACCGGCTTCGCTGACGCACGCCGCCGCTGACCGGGAGGTCACCGGCGGCGGCAGGGCCGTCGCGGGGGAGCGGCCGGGCGACGGGCAGGACCGCCGGCCGCTTCACCCGCACAGGTGGATCACCGCCACCGGGCGGGTAGGGTCCGTGACGTACCGTGCTTCAACCGCACACCGGCCATCGGCGCATCGGGCGTCCATCCCGACCCCGGCGGGCCGTCGCATGCATACCTGGAGGGAAACGCGTGGAAGCCAACACTCGTCACACCGGGCGTCTACCAGCTGCGTTCCTGACGCCGGGTTCGTCCTCGTTCATGGACTTCCTGTCCGACCACGCACCCGCGATGCTTCCGGGCAACCGGAACCTCCCGCCCCTCAAGGGCGCCGTCGAGGCGCCGCACGGGACGACCATCGTCGCGGCCTCGTTCCCCGGCGGCGTGGTGCTCGCCGGTGACCGGCGGGCCACGATGGGCAACATGATCGCCCAGCGCGACATCGAGAAGGTGTTCCCGGCCGACGAGTACTCCGCCGTCGGTATCGCGGGCACCGCCGGTCTCGCGGTGGAGATGGTCAAGCTCTTCCAGCTGGAGCTGGAGCACTTCGAGAAGGTCGAGGGCGCCCAGCTCTCCCTGGAGGGCAAGGCCAACCGCCTCTCCACGATGATCCGCGGCAACCTCGCGATGGCCATGCAGGGACTCGCGGTCGTCCCCCTCTTCGCCGGCTACGACGTCGACAAGGGCCGGGGCCGGATCTTCTCGTACGACGTCACCGGAGGCCGCTCGGAGGAGCACGCCGGATACGCCTCCACGGGCTCCGGATCGCTCTTCGCCCGCGGCTCCATGAAGAAGCTCTACCGCGAGGACCTGACGGAGTCCCAGGCGCTCACCCTGGTCGTCCAGGCCCTGTACGACGCCGCGGACGACGACTCCGCGACCGGCGGCCCCGACGTGGCGCGCCGCATCTACCCGATCGTCACCGTCATCACCGAGGAGGGCTTCCGCCGGCTGTCGGACGGCGAGTCCTCGGCGATCGCCCGGGAGATCCTGGAGCGCCGTCTCGAGCACCCCGACGGCCCGCGCGCGGCTCTGCTCTGATCCGGCCCGGAGTTCCGGGGACTTCGAGATGCACTCCTCACTGACAGAAAGGGACGGATAGCCGGTGTCGACGCCGTTCTATGTCTCACCCCAGCAGGCCATGGCCGACCGGGCGGAATACGCCCGCAAAGGCATCGCCCGCGGTCGCAGCCTGGTTGTGCTGCAGTACGCCGACGGCATTGTGTTCGTCGGCGAGAACCCGTCCCGTGCGCTGCACAAGTTCAGCGAGATCTACGACCGGATCGGCTTCGCCGCCGCCGGCAAGTACAACGAGTACGAGAACCTCCGCATCGGCGGGGTGCGCTACGCCGATCTGCGCGGATACACCTACGACCGCGACGACGTGACGGCCCGTGGGCTGGCCAACGTCTACGCGCAGACGCTCGGCACCATCTTCTCCAGCGCGGCCGAGAAGCCGTACGAGGTGGAGCTGGTCGTCGCCGAGGTGGGCGCCGAGCCCGAGGGCGACCAGATCTACCGGCTGCCGCACGACGGCTCGATCGTCGACGAGCACGGATCGGTCGCGGTCGGCGGGAACGCCGAGCAGATCAGCAATTTCCTGGACCAGCGGCACCGCGACGGCATGACGCTCGCCGAGGCGCTCAAGCTCGCCGTCCAGGCGCTCTCCCGCGACCCCAACGGCAGCGAGCGGGAGATTCCCGCGGAGCGGCTGGAGGTCGCGGTGCTGGACCGGACCCGGCCCCAGCAGCGCAAGTTCAAGCGGATCGTCGGACGGCAGCTCGCGCGGCTGCTGGAGGCCGACGGCGCCGCGGCGACCACCCCCACGGACGCTCCGTCCGACACGGAGGAGACCGAGTCCGAGGAGTCGAGCGGGTCCGCCGAGGAGTAGTCCCGGCGGCCGGTCCGTGACCGTGCCCCGGGCCCCCGTCCACCGGACGCGGGGCCCGGGGCACGGTCGTGTGAGCGGTCAGCCGTCAGCCGTCAGCCGTCAGCCGTCAGCCGTGAGCCGTGAGCCGTCAGCCGTCAACCGCGAGCCGTCCGTGGGCGGCGGGGCGGTGGAGCCGCGTACGACCAGCTCCACCGGCAGGCTGCCGGTGCGGACGGGGCGGCCTTCCAGCACGGCGATCAGGGCGCTCATGCCCCGCTCGCCGACCTGCTCGGCGGGGAGCGCCACCGTGGTCAGCTCGGGCTCCACCGCGGTGGCGAGCGCCAGGTCGTCGAAGCCCGACACCGACAGGTCGTCGGGGACCCGCAGGCCGAGGCGCCTCGCCGCCTTGCACGCGCCCGCCGCCAGCACGTCCCCGTCGCAGACCAGCGCGGTCGGCCGGGGCCCCGGCGCGGTCAGCGCCGCCTCGGCCGCCCGCAGCCCGCCGGAGACCTCCAGCGCCGAGGCGACCGTACGCAGGGAAGTGCCGGGCACGGCGGCGAGCGCCTCGCGCAGGGCACGGGCGCGCTCCGCGAAGGTCCACGAGTCGACGGCGGCGGCCACGTGCGTGAAACGGCGGTGGCCGAGGGCGAGCAGATGCTCCGCCACCTGACGCATCCCGTCGGCGATGTCGAGGTTCACCCCGGCCGCGGCTCCCGGGGCGGACGGGTCGCTGTCCAGCATCACCAGTGGCAACTCCGTGTCTCCCAGCGCCCCGAGGGCCTCCGTCGCCATGGACGAGGCGATCACCCCGTCGAGCGCCGCGCGGGCGCTGGCGAAGGGGTCCTTCGCCGGGCCGGTGCCGTCGGGGGACGGGTAGAGCACCACCCCGAAGTCGTGGTCGGCGGCGACCGAGGCGGCGCCCGTGTAGACCCGGGCGAAGAACTCGTGGGTGAGCGCGGGCACCACCAGCAGCGCGGTCCTGGTCTTCCCCATACGCAGGCTGCGGGCGGCGAGGTTGGGGCGGTAACCGAGATCCCGCGCGCTCGCCCGGACCCGCTCGGCGGTGGCGTCGGAGACCCGGCCGGTCCACTTGCCGCCCAGCACCAGGGAGACCGTCGCCTGCGACACCCCCGCGACCCGCGCCACGTCCCGGCTGGTGGGGCGGGCCGGGGCCGGCTGGGACGGGCTGCTCACTGTGCCTCCGTGCGGGTGGTGCGGTGCTGGACGAGTCCGCCGGGCGGCGTACGGCGGTACGGCGACCTGCGCCGCGCGGTGGACCGGCGGACTGCGCACATGGTACGTATGAACCTCGAAGTTATACGTAAAACCTCGGGCGGGCTCGGGCCCGGACCGGGGGAGAGGGGCGGGAATGGCCGCGGGATATCTGGACATCCTCCGGGAGCGGCACGCGGCCCGGCTGCTCACCGGCACCCTGATCGGACGGCTGCCGAACGGCATCGCCCCCATCGCGATCGTGCTCTTCACCCGGGCCGAGGGCGGCAGCTACACACTGGCCGGCGGCCTCGCCGCCGCGTACGGCCTCGCCACGGCGGTCGGGCAGCCGCTCCTCGGGCGGGCGGTGGACCTCTACGGCCAGCCGCGCGTGCAGCTCCCGGCGGCGGTCGTCTCCGCCCTCGGCATGGTGCTGCTGGCCCTCACGGGTCTGGATCCGCTGCCGCTCGCCTACGCGGCGGTCATCGTCTCCGGCGTGTTCACCCCGCCCCTGGAGGGCGGACTGCGCGCCCTCTGGCCGTCCGTACTCGGGCAGCGGGAGGAGCGGGTGCACCGCGCCTACGCCCTGGACGCGGTCGCCCAGGAGGTCATGTTCACCGCCGGGCCGCTGCTGGTGACCCTGCTGGTGTCCCTCTGGTCGCCCGCGGTGGCCCTCCTCGTCGTGAACGCCGCCGGAGTCCTCGGGGCGCTTTCGGTGATCCTCTCCGAGCCCTCCCGCACCTGGCGCTCCGCACCCCGCGAGGCCCACTGGCTCGGCGCCCTGCGCTCGCCCGGGCTCCTCGCCCTCCTCGGCTCGCTCTTCTTCGTCGGGATCGCTCTCGGCTCGATCACCGTGGCGGGCGTCGCCTACGCCGACGACCAGGGCCGCGAGTCCGTGTACGGCTGGCTGATGGCGGCGCTGGGGCTCGGCGCGCTGATCGGCGGTTCGGTGTACGGGGCCCGGCAGTGGGCCGGTGCCCCCGAGCGCCGGCTCCGCGCTATCGTCGCGCTGCTCGCCCTCGGCTACCTGCCGCTGGTGCTGACGCCCGGCGTGGTCGCGATGACGGCGCTCGCCGCCCTCGCCGGGGTGTTCCTCGCGCCGGCCATCGCCTGCTCCTTCATCGTGGTCGACCGGCACGCGCCCCGGGGCACCGTGACCGAGGCGTTCTCCTGGCTCGTGACCACCATCGGCGTGGGAGCGGCGGCCGGAACGGCCCTGGCGGGGCCCGCCGTCGAACTGGGCGGGACCTCCTGGAGTTTCGCCGTCGCCGGAGCGGGCGGAGCGGCCGCCCTGGTGGTTCTGCTGGCCACCGGAAAGGTCCTCGCAGTTCCGGCACGTGAGCGCGTCGTCGCGGCCGGTCGGGAAAATGATCGAAACGGAGCTGTCGAACCCGGTTTCAGCTCACGCCGTAAGGCGTAATGTTCAGTCATGGACCGCCGCATTTTCGGGCTGGAGAACGAGTACGGCGTCACGTGCACGTTCAGGGGACAGCGCCGACTGTCACCTGACGAAGTGGCGCGCTACCTCTTCCGCCGTGTCGTGTCATGGGGCCGCAGCAGCAATGTCTTTCTGCGGAACGGCGCCCGCCTCTACCTCGACGTGGGTTCGCATCCGGAATACGCAACTCCCGAATGCGACAACCTCACTGAGCTTGTCACCCACGACAAGGCAGGCGAACGCATTCTGGAAGGTCTGCTCGTCGACGCCGAACGCCGCCTGCACGAGGAAGGAATCGCGGGCGACGTCTATCTCTTCAAGAACAACACCGACTCAGCGGGCAACTCCTACGGCTGCCACGAGAACTACCTCGTGGCCCGGCACGGGGAATTCTCCCGGCTCGCGGACATCCTCATTCCGTTCCTCGTCACGAGGCAGCTGATCTGCGGCGCGGGCAAGGTCCTGCAGACCCCGCGCGGAGCGGTCTACTGCGTGAGCCAGCGTGCCGAGCACATCTGGGAGGGCGTCAGCTCCGCCACCACGCGCTCCCGTCCGATCATCAACACCCGCGACGAACCGCACGCGGACGCCGAGCGCTACCGCCGCCTGCACGTCATCGTCGGCGACTCCAACATGTCCGAGACGACCATGCTGCTCAAGGTCGGCGCCACCGACCTCGTGCTCCGCATGATCGAGGCGGGCACGGTGATGCGCGACCTGACGCTGGAGAACCCGATCCGGGCCATCCGCGAGGTCAGTCACGACACCACCGGCCGGCGCAAGGTGCGCCTGGCCAGCGGCCGTGAGGCGTCGGCCATCGAGATCCAGCGCGAGTACTACGACAAGGCGGTCGACTTCGTCGAACGCCGGGGCATCCGCACCGGCACCGTCGACCAGGTCCTCGAACTCTGGGGCCGCACCCTGGACGCGATCGAGGCGGAGGACCTCGACAAGATCGCCACCGAGATCGACTGGGTCATGAAGTACAAGCTCATCGAGCGGTACCGGGCCAAGCACAACATGACCATGTCGCACCCGAGGGTGGCTCAGATAGACCTCGCCTACCACGACATCCACCGTCGCAGGGGGCTGTACTACCTCCTGGAGCGCAAGGGCCAGGCCACCCGTATCTGCAACGACCTGAAGATCTTCGAGGGCAAGTCCGTGCCCCCGCAGACCACCCGGGCACGGCTGCGCGGGGACTTCATCAAGCGGGCGCAGGAGCAGCGGCGGGACTTCACCGTCGACTGGGTCCACCTCAAGCTCAACGACCAGGCGCAGCGCACGGTGCTGTGCAAGGACCCGTTCCGGTCGGTGGACGACCGGGTGGAGAAGCTCATCGCGGGCATGTGAGGTCCCGCGCGCGGCGCCGGCTCCGCCGCGTCGTCGGGCTCCGACGGACAGGCCCCGGAACACCCGTTCCGGGGCCTGTCCGTGCGCCCGTCGCCGGCACGCCGCGTACTCGAACACCACGCCGTACGCGGCGCCCGGCGGTCGCACGCAGGGGGGAGACGACCGGCCGGGCCGCGTCGCGGTGCGTCGCGAACCGGCTTCGCGCCGTGGGAAGGCCGTAAGGTGTCCGGGACCCATGACCGTGTCGTCTGAGATCTGAGGAACCAGTGCGCCGACTTGCCGGCCTTCTCGTCGTCCCCCTCCTGCTGCTCTCCGCAGCGGCCTGCGGCAGCGACGACAAGGCCTCCGACTCCGCTTCGTCCGAGACCGGCGTGCCCGCGATCACCGCGGGTGCCAAGTTCGGTGAGAAACCCACCATCGCCAAGGGCGTGGGTGACCCGCCGAAGGAGCTGAAGACCACGGTCATCAGCAAGGGCGACGGCGCCACGCTGAAGAACGGCGACGCGGTCCAGGTCAACTACCTCGGCCAGGCCTGGGACTCGACGAAGCCCTTCGACAACAGCTTCGACCGCAAGACCCCGTTCGACCTGACCCTGGGCGCCGGCATGGTCATCCAGGGCTGGGACAAGGGCCTCGTCGGCCAGAAGGTCGGCAGCCGCGTCCAGCTGGTGATCCCGCCGGACCTCGCCTACGGCGAGCAGGGCCAGGGCGACATCAAGCCCAACGCGACCCTCGTCTTCGTGGTCGACGTCGTCAAGGCCACCCAGATCCCGGCGTCCGCCGAGGGCACCAAGGTTCCCCAGAACGACGCCGCGCTCCCGAAGGTCGGCACCAACACCGACGGCAAGGCGCCCAGCGTCACGATCCCGAAGAGCGACGCGCCCGCCAAGCTCTCCTCCACCTACGTGCTGGAGTCCGACGGCGAGGTCATCACGGACACCGACAGCGTCGTGGTGAACTACGTGGGCCTGCTGTGGAAGGACGGAAAGACGTTCGACAGCACCTACGAACAGGGGAAGACACAGACCTTCCCGCTGGAGCAGGTGACCCTCAAGGGCCTGAAGAGCGGACTCGTGGGCAAGAAGGTCGGCAGCCGCGTTCTGCTGGTCATCCCGCCGGACCAGGGTTTCGGTGACACCGCGCAGCAGTCGATTCCCGCCAAGTCGACCCTGGTGTTCGCCGTGGACCTGCTGGCGAAGATGTAAGACTGTCCCGGTTGTGCAGTTCATCTTTTCCAAGGAGCAGTTTCAGTGAGCATCGAGAAGCCCGAGGTCGACTTCCCGGGTGGCGAGCCGCCGGCCGATCTTGAGATCAAGGACATCTGGGAGGGCGACGGCGCCGTCGCCGCGGACGGCGACAACGTCTCCGTCCACTACGTGGGCGTGGCCTTCTCCACCGGCGAAGAGTTCGACTCCTCGTGGAACCGGGGCACGCCGCTCCAGTTCAAGCTCGGCTCCGGCATGGTCATCCAGGGCTGGGACAAGGGCGTCAAGGGCATGAAGGTCGGCGGCCGCCGCCAGCTGATCATCCCGGCGCACCTCGCCTACGGCGACCGCGGTGCGGGTCACGCCATCGGACCGGGTGAGACGCTGATCTTCGTCTGCGACCTCGTCGCCGTCTGATCGACCGGCGGTTTCCGACCGGACGGAGATGATCCTCGCCGTCCGGCCGCCCGATCGAATGGCCGGATCGCGACGTTCCTCGCGTCCGGCCCACAGGCCGGACAGCGACCCTGTCGCCGTCCGTCAAGGACCGTGCCTCCCCGGTGGAGGCGGAAGGGCCCGTGCCGCACGGCACGGGCCCTTCCGGCATCCGTCCGGGGCACGCGTGTTTTTGCCGGAACCCCCGGGGGCGGTACGGTCGAGCGTCGTAGCGCATGGAGAGAAAGGGCGTCGATGGCGATTGCCAAGGCCGAGCGGCTGATGAACCTCGCGCTGTGCCTGCTGGGTACACGGCGTCCGCTCAGCAAGCGTGAGCTGCGCGGCTCCATCGAGGCGTACCTCGAAGCCGGTTCCGACGAGTCCTTCAACCGCATGTTCGAGCGCGACAAGGACGATCTGCGCGAACTCGGCCTCGTCATCGAGACCGTCGAGGGACTCGACGGCGACATCGGCTACCTCGCCCGACGCGACAGCAACCGCCTCCCGCCGATCACCCTCAGCGCGGAGGAGGCGGCGGCCCTGGAGATCGCGGCCAAGGTGTGGCAGCAGGCCCGCCTCGCCGGAGCGGCCAGCGGAGCGCTGCAGAAGCTGCGCGCCGCCGGAATGCCTGAGGCGGAGGACACGTACGAGGTGCCGAGCGCCCTCGAACCGCGCATCCCCGTGCACGAGGCCGCCTTCGAACCGCTGATGCTCGCCTGCCGCGACCGGCGGCCGGTCACCTTCGACTACCGCAAGGGCAATTCCGCCCACGCCGAGCAGCGTCAGGTCGAGCCCTGGGGGCTGGAGTGCTGGCGCGGCCACTGGTACCTGGCCGGCTGGGACCGCGACCGGGGCGCCGAGCGCGTCTTCCGGCTCTCGCGCATCGCCGGCCGGGTCCGCTCCCGGGCCGGCGTCTTCACCGCCGCCATTCCCGACGTCGTCACCGTCCGGGAGACCGTGGAGAGCTGGGCCGGCGAGACCGCCACCCGCACCGCCCGGATCAGGCTGCGGGCCGGCGCCGGTTTCCCGCTGCGCTCGCGCGCGGTCTCCGTACGCGACCTCGGCGACGGCTGGGACGAGCTGGAGATCCCGTACGGACACGGTCTGGACGCCTGGCTCGTCGAGTTCGGGCCGGACGTCGTCGTGCTCGAACCCGCCGATCTGCGGGCCGATGTGGTCGACCGGCTGCGCGCCGTGGCCAAGGACTGAAGAACTCTAGGACCGAGGCGACGACACCATGGCCACGAACGCGATCGACCAGACCCGGCGGATGCTCTCCCTGGTGACCTATCTGCGCGAGCGCCCCGGCGCGCATGTGCAGGACGTCGCCCGGGCCTTCGGCATCACCGAGGACGAGCTCATCTCCGACCTGGACGTCCTGCCCATGTGCGGGACCAGCTTCCGCGGCGGCGATCTGCTCGACATCGACACCGACGGCGACCGGATCTGGTGGCACAACCCGGACGACGTCGCCGAACCGCTGCGGCTCGCCGCCGACGAGGCCACCGCGCTGCTCGTCGCCGCCCGCGCCGTCGCCACCCTGCCCGGACTCCGCGAGAGCGACCGCCTCGCCCTCGTACGCGCCACCGCCAAGCTGGAGACCGCCGCCGGGGAGACCGGCGCGGCCAGCTCCCGGCTCTCGGTGACCTTCGAGTCCGAGGGCGGCGTTTTCGCCGAGGTCGACCGGGCCATCTCCGAGCGCAGAAGGCTCTGGCTCCGCTACTACTCGCCCGCCCGGGACGAACTCACCGAGCGCGAGGTGGACCCGATCCGGCTCTTCGCGGTGGGCCACACCTACCTGGAGGCCTGGTGCCGGCTCTCCGAGGCCCGGCGCACCTTCCGCCTGGACCGGGTCGCGGAGATCCGGCTGCTCGACGACCCGGCGGCGCCCCCGGAGCTGGTGCTCCGCGACCTCTCGGAGGGGCTCGTGCAGCCGGCCGCCGAGGACCCGGAAGTGGTCATCGAGGTCGGCGCCGGCGGCCGCTGGGTCGCCGAGTACTACCCGCACGACCGTGCCGAGGAGCGCCCCGACGGCGGGCTGGTGATCACCTTGCGCACCCCGGACCCGGCCTCGCTGCGGAGGCTGGCCCTCCGCCTCGGCGGCGAGGGCCGCATCGTGTCGCCTCCGGAGCTGGCCGAGAGCGCCCGCCGGGCCGCCGCCGAAGCGCTCGCCGCCTACGACGGCGTGGCCTGACGATGACGGGCGTATCGATGAACGGCGTGGCCCGACGATGAACGGCGTGGCGATGAACGGTGTGGTCCGACGATGAACGGTGTGGTCCGACGATGACCGGAACGCAGGACGGCACGACGGGCACGATCTCCCGGAGGGCCCGTGCCACCGGGTCCCGGGAAGCGCCCCGGCGCGCGGCGGCGGCCCACGTCGTGCGCTTCCGGGCCGGCTGCCCCGACTGCCGTACGCGCTTCGAGCTCGGCGCCGAGGCGCTGCGGCTCGCGATCGGTGCGGGGCCCCGTACCACCTTCTACTCCTTCACCTGTCCCGAGTGCGGTTCGGCCGTGCGCAAGCCCGCCGGGGAGCGCATCGTCGAGCTCCTCACCTGCGGCGGCGTACGTACTCTGCGGCTGCACACCGCTCCTTAGCCGAGCCCGAAGCCCGAGCCCGAGGGCCGAGTCCGAGGGCCGAGTCCGAGGGCCGAGTCCGAGTCCGAAAGAGGTTCCGCCCGCATGTTCTGGCCGATGATCGCCATCGCTCTCGGGTTCCTGGGCATCGCCGTGCTCGGTGTTCTCGCCGTCCGGGTCTTCCTCGAAGTCCGGCGGCTCGGCCGCCAGGTGGCGACCACCTCGGAGCGGATCAACCGGGCCGCCCAGGACCTGGAACGGGCCGCGACGCGCCTCGCCTCCACGGCGGACGTCCTGCGGTAGCGGGGGCCGCGGCCTCTGGAATCCGTGGACCGCGCGGTACGCTGCTGAGGTCGGCCCAGGCAGGAGGCGTGGTCCGGAACCGCGTGTATGCGCAGGCATTGCCTCGCGTTTACCACTGCGGGTTACGATCGCTGCCAGCTGACGGTTCGGACGCGTGTCCGACTGATCGGGTAGTGAGCCCGTTCCTCCAGTCACCCCAGTGAGAAGGAAGTCGCACACATGATCGGCAATCTGAAGCCCCTAGAGATCGTTCTGATCATCGCTGTCATCCTGCTGCTCTTCGGTGCCAAGAAGCTTCCGGACATGGCGCGTTCGCTCGGGAAGTCCGCCCGCATCCTCAAGAGCGAGGCGAAGGCGATGAAGCGCGACGACGCGGAACCCGCCACCCCGGCCGCCGAGACGGCCGCCCAGCCCGCCCCGCAGCCTGCCGCGGCCCGTACCATCCAGGCCGCTCCGGGCGACGTGACCAGCGCGCGCCCCGTCAACGAGACCAACCCCACCACCCAGAGCTGACAGCTGATCCGCTCAACCGACAGCTGCCGCACGAGACGAGGGAAGTGGGTTGCTCAAGTCTGCCCGCAAGCAGGAGAAGAACGACGAGGGGCGGATGCCCCTCCTCGATCACCTGCGTGAGTTGCGTAACCGGCTGCTGAAGGCCGTTCTGGCCATTGTCGTGGTGACCATCGTCGCCGCCTTCTTCCAGAAGGACATCTACGACTTCCTTCTGCGGCCGATTCTCTCGTCGGTCGGCTGCAAGGACGGCGTGGTCACCGCGGTCAACGGCAAACCCTGCGCGCTGCTGAAGACCGACACCCTGATGGCGCCGTTCACCAACGCCCTCAAGGTCGCTCTCATGTCCGGCGTGCTTCTGGCCACGCCGGTCTGGCTCTACCAGCTCTGGGCCTTCGTGGCGCCGGGCCTGCACAAGGGCGAGAAGCGGTACGCCTACGGCTTCGCCGTCATCGGCGCACCGCTCTTCCTGGCCGGCGGTTACCTCGCCTACCTGATCCTGCCGCAGACCGCGCAGATCATGCTCGGGTTCAGTCCGGACAGCGTGCAGAACCAGATCGGGCTCGACAGCTACCTCGACCTGCTCACCCGCATGATCGTGGTCTTCGGCCTGGCCTTCGAGCTTCCTCTGCTGCTCGTCGCGCTGAACCTGACCGGGATGGTCACCGGAAAGCGGATGCTCGGCTGGTGGCGCGGGATGATCGTCGGTCTCACCGCCTTCGCCGCCATCGCCACCCCCGGCGGCGAACCGCTCTCGATGCTGCTGCTGGCCGGCCCCCTGGCCGTCCTGTACTTCATCGCGACGGGCTTCTCGCTCCTGAACGACAAGCGTCGCAACCGCGGCAACCCGGACGCCGACCTCGACGACGACGAGGCCTCGGATCTCGACCTCACCCCCGAACGCATCGACGAGGTGGAGAGCGTGTCCGCGCGGCGGGCCACCCTTCCCGGTCAGGCCTCGGGCGAGCAGGACGGTGCCGGATCGCAACCTCTCAACGGTTACGACGACATCACCTGACCTTGTAGGGTCCGGCGGGTGACCAGCGAGATCACCCTCTTCGTCAATCCCACCGCGGGCAGCGGCCGGGGCGCGCACGCCGCGCAGCCGGCCGCTTCCGCGTTGCGGGAGGCCGGATTCTCCGTACGCACCGTGCTCGGCGAGAACGCGGACGACGCGCTGCGCCGGGCGCGGGACGCCGTGGGCGGCGGTACGGGGGCGCTGATCGCGGTGGGCGGGGACGGCATGGTCTCCCTGGCGCTCCAGGCGGTGGCCGGTACCCGGACCCCGCTCGGGGTGGTGGCCGTGGGCACCGGCAACGACTACGCCCGCACCCTCGGGCTGCCGGTGCGCGACCCGGCGGCGGCCGGCCGGCTGGCCGCCGACGCCCTGAAGCGGGACGGCATACGCACCCTCGACCTCGGGCGGGCCGGAGACCGGTGGTTCGGCACGGTGCTGGCTTCCGGCTTCGACTCCCGGGTCAACGACCGGGGCAACCGGATGCGCCTGTTCCCCGGCCGCATCAAGTACGACCTGGCGATCCTCGCCGAGCTGGCCTCCTTCCGGCCGGTGCCCTACCGGATACGGCTGGACGGCGGGGCCGCCTTGGAGATCGAGGCGACGCTGGTCGCGGTCGGCAACGGGACCTCCTACGGCGGCGGCATGCGGATCTGCGCGGACGCCGTCATGGACGACGGCCTCTTCGACGTGACCGTCGTCGGCGACTGCAGCCGGACCACCCTGCTGAAGGTCTTCCCGAAGGTTTACCGGGGCACCCATCTCGGCCACCCCGTGGTCACCGTCCACCGCGCGGCTTCCGTCGAACTGGCCGCGCCGGCCACCACCGCCTACGCCGACGGCGAACCCCTGGGAGCGCTCCCGGTGACCGCGGTGTGCGTACCGGGTGCCGTACGCGTCCTCACCGGCTGACAGGTTCACCGGCCGGCGGACTCACGGGTCGCAGGGTTCAGGGCCGACAGGCTCGGCGGCCGGGGGTGCGGGCGAGAAAAAGGGCGCATGGACTGTCGGAGGTGGCGGGTAGGCTCGACAGCAAGATGACAGAGGACCTCTCACCAGCCGAGCGCTACCACGCCTCCCGCCTCCGCCAGGCCGAGATGGCCACGGCGCTGTGGCCCTTCCGCGAGATGTACGAGTTCGAACTCGACCCCTTCCAGATAGAGGCCTGCAAGGCGCTGGAAGCGGGCAAGGGCGTGCTGGTCGCCGCCCCGACCGGTTCGGGCAAGACGATCGTCGGCGAATTCGCGGTGCACCTCGCCCTGGAGCAGGGGCGCAAGTGCTTCTACACCACGCCGATCAAGGCGCTCTCCAACCAGAAGTTCGCCGACCTGGTCAAGCGCTACGGCGCCGACAAGGTCGGCCTGCTGACCGGTGACAACAGTGTCAACTCCGAGGCGCCGGTGGTCGTGATGACCACCGAGGTCCTGCGGAACATGCTCTACGCGGGCTCCCAGTCCCTCAACGGACTCGGATACGTCGTGATGGACGAGGTGCACTACCTCTCCGACCGCTTCCGGGGCGCGGTCTGGGAGGAAGTGATCATCCACCTGCCCGAATCCGTGACCCTGGTCTCGCTCTCCGCGACCGTCTCCAACGCCGAGGAGTTCGGAGACTGGCTGGACACCGTGCGCGGCGACACCGAGGTCATCGTCTCCGAGGAGCGGCCGGTCCCGCTCTGGCAGCACGTGCTGGCCGGACGCCGGATGTACGACCTCTTCGAGGAGGAGACCGACCACGGCGGCCGCGGTTCGGCCCGCCGCGAGACCAATCCCGACTTGATCCGGCTCGCCCGCATGGAGAGCCAGGCCGGTTACAACCCGCGCGACCGCCGGCGCGGCAAGATGGTGCGCGAGGCCGACCGCGAGCGCGAGCGCCGCCAGCGCAGCCGGATCTGGACGCCCTCCCGCGCCGAGGTGATCGACCGGCTGGACACCGAGGGTCTGCTGCCCGCCATCACCTTCATCTTCAGCCGGGCCGGCTGCGAGGCGGCCGTCCAGCAGTGCCTCGCCGCCGGGCTGCGGCTCAACGACGACGACAAGCGCCGCCTCGTGCGGGAGATCGTCGAGGAGCGGACCGCCTCCATCCCCACCGAGGACCTGCACGTCCTCGGGTACTACGAGTGGCTCGAAGGGCTGGAGCGGGGCATCGCCGCGCACCACGCGGGCATGCTGCCGACCTTCAAGGAGGTCGTGGAGGAGCTCTTCGTCCGCGGTCTCGTCAAGGCCGTCTTCGCCACCGAGACCCTCGCGCTCGGCATCAACATGCCGGCGCGCTCGGTGGTGCTGGAGAAGCTCGTCAAGTGGAACGGCGAGCAGCACGCGGACATCACGCCGGGCGAGTACACCCAGCTCACCGGCCGCGCAGGACGTCGTGGCATCGATGTCGAGGGCCACGCCGTGGTGCTGTGGCAGCGCGGCCTCGACCCGGGCGCGCTGGCCGGGCTCGCGGGGACGCGTACGTACCCGCTCCGCTCCAGCTTCCGTCCCTCGTACAACATGGCGGTCAACCTCGTTCAGCAGTTCGGGCGGCACCGTTCGCGCGAGCTGCTGGAGACCTCCTTCGCGCAGTTCCAGGCGGACCGCTCGGTCGTCGGGATCTCCCGCCAGGTCCAGCGGAACGAAGAGGGCCTGGAGGGGTACCGCGAGGGCATGACCTGCCATCTCGGGGACTTCGAGGAGTACGCCCGGCTGCGCCGGGACCTCAAGGACCGTGAGACCGACCTGGCCAAGCAGGGGGCGTCGCAGCGCCGTGCCGCGGCCGCCTCCTCCCTGGAGAAGCTCAAGCCGGGCGACATCATCCACGTGCCGACCGGCAAGTTCGCCGGCCTCGCGCTGGTGCTCGACCCCGGAATCCCCGCCGGGCGGGCCAACGGCCACCGCGGCTTCGACCAGCACGACGGTCCCCGCCCCCTGGTGCTCACCGCGGAGCGCCAGGTGAAGCGGCTGGCGTCGATGGACTTTCCGGTCCCGGTGGAGGCCATCGAGCGGATGCGGGTGCCCAAGACGTTCAACCCGCGCTCGCCGCAGTCCCGCCGCGACCTCGCCTCCGCCCTGCGGACCAAGGCCGGGCACATCGTGCCGGACCGCCACCGCAAGGGGCGCGCGGCGGCGGCCGACGACCGGGAGATCGCGCGCCTGCGCACCGAGCTGCGGGCCCACCCGTGCCACGGCTGCGACGAGCGCGAGGACCACGCCCGCTGGGCGGAGCGGTACCACCGCCTCAAGCGCGACACCCGGCAGCTGGAGAACCGCATCGAGGGGCGTACGAACACCATCGCCCGCACCTTCGACCGGATCGTCGCCCTGCTGACCGAGCTGGACTACCTCCGCTCCAACGAGGTCACCGAGCACGGCCGCCGACTGGCACGCCTCTACGGCGAGTTGGACCTGCTGGCGAGCGAATGTCTGCGGGACGGCGTCTGGGAGGGCCTCAACCCGGCCGAACTCGCGGCCTGCGTATCGGCGTTGGTGTACGAGGCGCGGCAGGCGGACGACGCGGTGGCACCCAAGCTGCCGTCCGGCCCGGCGAAGACCGCCATGGCCGAGATGGTCCGCATCTGGGGACGGCTCGATGCCCTGGAAGAGGACTTCAAGATCAACCAGACCGAGGGGGTCGGTCAGCGCGAGCCCGACCTCGGCTTCGCCTGGGCGGTCTACATGTGGGCCTCGGGCCGCACTCTGGACGAGGTGCTGCGCGAGGCGGAGATGCCCGCCGGTGACTTCGTCCGCTGGTGCAAGCAGGTCATCGACGTCCTCGGTCAGGTGGCCGCCGCCGCCCCGCGCGAGGGCAGCACGGTGGCGAAGAACGCCCGCAAGGCCGTCGACGAGGTGCTGCGCGGAGTGGTGGCGTACAGCTCGGTGGGCTGAGGGCGCACGGACGACGGAGCGGGCCCGGGAGCGTGATGCTCCCGGGCCCGCCGTGTCGCGCGCAGGGGGGTGCCGGCCGGCCCGCCTCCGGTACCGCCCTTCCGCTCACTGCCTGCCGGTCAGCCGATGGTGGTGACCCGCTGCTCCCTCAGGGTCGCGCAGTTGGAGTTCTCCACCGACACGTGGATGTTGTCGATGTTGCCGCCCCAGCTCACGCAGTGGCCCTTGCCGTAGACACGGCCCGGGCCCGCGTACGAGGTGTAGTTGCCGTAGTCCTCGGCCCAGGCGTCGGTGTCCGGCACGTAGATGTACGCGGACATGTACTTCACGGTGCCCGGGTTGGAACGGATGGTCGCGACGCAGTTGTTGCCGTTCGCGGAGTTGTAGGTGAGGTAGACGGTGCCCAGCGACCCGACGGGCGCCGAGTTCACGGTCTTGTAGGCACTGCCGCAGACCCCCTGCGGCGTGACGTTCGGCGCGGCCTGGGCGGTGGCGGCGAACGCCGCCGTGGTCCCCGCCACCAGAGCGGTCAACGCCCCGACAGCCGCGACATTACGCGCGAATCCCATAATTTCCCCCTTGTTACTCCAAGAGCGTTTGCTCCCACTTGATGTGACCGCCGAAGGGTGAGGAAGGTTGCACTCGCTTCTCGAAGAGATGCCGGGGAATCGGGTGGCCGTCGCCGGGGACGCGCGGGAGGGAGAGCGGTGGCCGGTGTGGTCGCGCGGGACGGAGGACGGCCGCGCCGCGCGGCCGTCCCGCTCAGCCGCGCCGCTCGTCCCGCTTCACCGGATTCCGCCGCTTCTCCCGCAGGGAACGACGGGCGGCCCGGGTGCGCAGCGCCCGGTAGCGGAGAGCGTCGAAGGGCTTGGGGCAGTAGCGCCAGGGCAGGCCGTTCAGATGGCCGTCGACGTGGCGGAGCATTGCCACCGCCTCGCGGTTCCGCTCCTGCCGCAGCAGGAAGTGGCCCACGAACAGGCAGACGACCGCCACGGAAATGAGGAACGACACCGGGATGACTCCAGGGCTCTGCGCGCAGGGAGGCTGGAAGACCCCGCCCCCGGTGGTGTGGAGCGGGGAACCGTGAGCCCGGATGCCCCGGCTGCCACGCCGAACGATCATCGTGTGCGTGTTCGTTCGACCTGGCGGGGGCAGTGCGGCGGCCTGGTGGTGCAGCGGCCTCGGAAAGTGCTGGGTTTCTGCGGATTCAGCGGTCTTCCGGGACCATGTCCGGCCGCTTCGCGGGGAACGCGTGCTTGCGGGCCAGGACCACGACGATCAGCACGGGCGCCATGAGCGCGAGGACGCTCCAGGCGAAGGAGCCGGGGCCGATACCGCCCAGGAGGAGGCCGCCCACGGCTCCGCCGCCGGCCATGAAGGAGTTCCACGTGGTGACCAGCAGGGCCTGCCCCCGTTCGCCGCCCGCGTCGGTGACGGCGGTCTGGAGGAGGGTGGTGACACCGCCCCAGCCCAGGCCCCAGAGCACCATCGCGCCGTAGACCACGACGATGTTGCCGGCCAGCAGGGCCAGGAGGACCGCGGAGGCCAGGAACAGGGCGCTGCTGATGATCGTCAGCCGGCGCAGTCTGCGGTCGACCAGGGCGCCGGTGATCAGGATGCTCACCACGGAGGCGATGCCGAAGACGAGCAGCACCACGTCACGGGAGTCGCCCATGCCGTTCTCGTCGAGGAAGGTGGCGATGTACGTGTACAGGATGTTGTGGGCGAGCACGTAGGCCGCGACCACGAACAGCACCGCCGGGACGCCGGGGAGCGCCAGCGCCTTCAGGATCGGCTCACGGGCTTCCGGCCGTTTGCCGGGGGCGTCGGGGACCGAGGCGAGGATCCAGCCCAGCAGGGCCACGGAGATCAGGGTCACCAGGCCGAAGGTCATCCGCCAGCCGAACAGGCCGCCGAGGAAGGTGCCCAGCGGGATGCCGAGCGACAGGGCGAGCGGGACGCCGGCCATGGTGATGGCGATGGCGCGGCCCTGCAGATGGGGCGGAGCCAGCCGCCGCGCGTAGCCGACGAGTTCGGCCCAGACGGCCGCCGCGGCGACGCCCGCGATCAGGCGGAACACCATCGTCAGGGAGTAGCTGGACGAGAGTGCGGTGACCGTGTTGGCGACGGCGAAGGCCGTGACCGCCAAAAGCAGCAGTTTCCTGCGGGCCCAGGCTGCCGTGGTGACGGACAGCGGGATGGCCGAGAGGCCGGTGGCGATCGCGTAGATCGTGAGGGACTGGCCCATCGCGGACTCGCTGACCGAGAGGTCCCGGGCCATCTCGGGGAGCACCCCGGCGGGAAGGGCCTCCGTCAGAATCCCCATGAAGGCCGCCGTCGACAGGGCCAGGAGCGGGGACATGGGGAGCTTGTGGCTCTCTGCGGACAAGGGTGTGCCGAGGAGCTCTGTTTGAGAAGCTGACATGCCCGGTATCGTCAAACCTTGCCATTGATGTGAATGTCAAGTGGACGGGGAACGGGGTGGAATTGGATGCGGATCGGTGAGCTCTCGGAGCGCACGGGAACGCCGCGCCGAATGCTGCGGTACTACGAGGAACAGGAACTGCTGGTGCCCGGGCGGGCGTCGAACGGGTACCGGGACTACGCCGAGGGATGCGTGGACCGGGTCCTCCAGATCAAGGGCCTGCTCGAGTCCGGCCTGCCCACGCGGGTCATCAAGCAGGTCCTCCCCTGCATCGACGACCCCACGGCCATCCACATCTCCGGCGCCACGACCGAGACGATCGCCATCCTGGAGCGCGAACGCGACAGCATGGCGCACCGCATCCAGTGCCTGCTCCGCAGTCACGAGGCCATCGTCGGCTACCTGGAGGCGGTGCGCCGGGACCGGCAGCCCTCCGCCGGGGTGCCGGCGATCGGCTACGGGCGGGAGGATTCGGTGACCGAGGCGGCCTGAGGGCCGAGGCGGACGGCCGCCCTTCGCGCGCGTCGCGCATTACGTGCCCGGCTCCGCGAACCGGTGCTCACTGGGACTTCCCGTACCGCGAGCGGCGGTTCGCCGTCGGCTGCGACGGCGAACCGCCGGCCCAGGTCTCCCGGCGCCGGCTCAGCACCCGCGACACCTACGGCACCGACATCGTCCGCGAGGACGCCGACGCCTCACCGCTGATCGCGGTCGCGACGTGCGTGAGCGTCCTCGCGGAGAAGGGACACGACAGGCTCAGGCGTGGCCCTCGCGGATTCAAGCCACCGAGGTCCGCGCGGCGTCGCGCTTGGCGACTTCCTCCCGCACGATCGGGATGACGTGGCGGCCGAAGTCGATCGCGTCGTCCAGCAGGTCGTAGCCCCGGGCGGACAGGATCTCGACCCCGAGGTCGTAGTAGTCCAGCAGGGCCTGGGCGACCGTCTCCGGAGTACCCACCAGAGCTGTGGAGTTGCCCGCACCGCCGGTCTCCGCCGAGGTCGGCGTCCACAGCGCGCGGTCGTGGCGCTCACCCCGTTCCGCGACGGCGAGCAGCCGCTGCGAACCCGCGTTCTGCGGATGGGTCGGAGGGTGGCGGCGGCTCAGGGGCGCACCCGCCTTACGGGCCTTGATGCGGTCGAGCGTCCGGTGCGCCTTCTCCCAGGCGAGCTCCTCGGTCGGAGCGATGATCGGGCGGAACGCCACCTGGATCCGGGGTACGTCGGTGCGCCCCGCCGCCTTCGCCGCCGCCTTCACCGAAGCGATCTGCTCGGCGGTCTCGGCCAGGGGCTCGCCCCAGAGGCAGAAGATGTCGGCCTCGGCGCCCCCTGCCGCGTACGCCGCCGGGGAGGAACCGCCGAACGAGACCTGCGGGTGCGGCTGCTGGACCGGGAAGGTGTCGCTCACGAAGTCGTTGAAGCGGTAATGGGCGCCCTCGTGGTCGAAGGGCTCGTGCGAGGTCCACGCCCTCTTGATGATCTGGATCGCCTCACGGGTGCGTGCGTACCGCTCGTCCTTGGTGAGGAAGTCGCCCTCGCGCTGCTGCTCGTGGTCGTTCCCGCCGGTGATGAAGTGGACGGCGAGCCTGCCGTCGCTGATCCGGTCGAGGGTGGCGAAGGTCTTCGCGGCGAACGTCGGGTACGAGACGTTGGGCCGGTGCGCCACGAGGATCTGGAGCCGGTCCGTACGGGCGGCGATGAACGCGGCTGCCGGGGACGGATCGGGGGAGCCGGAGCCGTAGGCGAAGAGCACCCGGTCCCAGCCGTGGTCCTCGTGGGCGCGGGCCAGCTTGAGCGTGTACTCCTTGTCGAAGGACGCTCCCGAGCGGGGCGTCACCTCGGAACCCTCGTTGGTCGCGGCGATGCCGAGGAACTCTACGGGCATGGCGAAGCCTCATCTTCTGCTGCGGTGGCGGTGGCAGGGGAACCGGCCGGGCGGCGCGGTACCCGCGTACTGGCGCGTAGGGCGCGCTGACGTCGTACTGACGGAGAAGAGGTCAGGGACGACAGGACGCCGACCACACCCGACCGAAGTCGATGTGGTCGCGGGTGACCAACCGCAGCTGAGGGCGCATCCGTTCAGTGCATCAGCCGGATCGGCACGGCGTCAACTGGGTGTCCGAGAGGTGGGCGGGTAGGGGCAGCTGGGCTCAGCGGGCACGGGGCGGGTCTCCGCGCCCGTCCACGAGGCGCCGGGCTCGTCCAGGCGCAGGGCGAGGGCCGTCAACTCGGCGGTGCGCAGCACGCGGTCCCCGTAACCGGGCAGCGGTACGTGGAGCGGCTCCGTCCAGCGGGCGGGGATCGCGCTCATGCCGTGCACGGCACCCGCGAGCGCGCCGGTCACCGCGGCCACCGTGTCGGTGTCGCCGCCGACGTCGATCGCCGCCGCGAGCGCGGCCTCGAAGGAGGACGTCGTCCGCAGCGCCCAGACGGCGGTGCCCAGACACGGCCAGACCGCGCCGTTGAACTCGGTCGCCAGATCCGGGTGCCAGTCCGCGGCGAGCACGGTCGCCCAGCGGGCGCGCTGGTCCTCGCGCACCCCGGCGAGGGCGGCGGGCAGCCCGGCCGCCGGGTCGCCGCCGTCCAGGGCCACCCGGATCAGCTCGTGGAGGACGGCCGTGCCCTCCCAGGCGGCCGGATCGCCGTGCGTCAGGGCCGCGATCCGGCGTGCGGCGTCCATGGTGGCGGCGCGGGCCCCGGCCTCGTCGCCGGGGCGGAGTCCTGCCGTACGGGCGAAGCGGACGGCCGATCCGGCCGCCCGCATCAGTGAGCCGTTGCCCGCCGCTCGGCCCTCCACCTGGAAGTGGAGGGCGGCCGCCAGGTCCCAGGGGTCGCCGCCCAGCAGGACGATCTCCGTCTGGATACCGATGTCCTTGGGGTCTCCCGCGGCCCACCGGCGAAACCGGTCGAACATGTCGGGGAGGTCGAGCGTCTCCCGCTCCAGCAGGGACTCGGCGACGAGTACGGCCATCTGCGTGTCGTCGGTCGCCTCGCCCGGGTCCCAGCCACCGCCCCCGCACATCGTGCCGGTGCCCTCCGGGAAGCGGGCCGACCAGACTCCGGCCGACCCGAACTCGAAGGGTGCCCCCAGCGCGTCCCCGACCGCCGAGCCGACGACGGTGCCCACCACCCGGTCCTGCCTGTCTCCCCGCCCCATGGGGGCACCCTACGGCGTCGGGACGTCGAGGCCGGGGGTGTCAGCCCCGGGAACCCGGAGCTCCGGCGCCCTTCATCGAGGCTCTGCCTCCCCTGGATCCGCCGCTCTTGGATCCGCCGCTCTTCATCGAGGCGGCCGCGCAGATCAGTCCGAGGACCACGGCGAGTCCGCCGATGATGACGTTGTTCAGGATGACCCCGAGGTCGGGGCCGCTGCCCACGACCCATGGTGCGACGATCATCCAGGCGCCCATCGCGCAGATCGCCCAGCTCAGGCCGTACATCCGGGACGGGGAAGCGGTGATCCCGAGGCCCAGGACGGCCAGGGCGATACCGATGATCAGGTTGTGCTGCACCAGCGCGGGCTGGCTCGACGTGAAGTGGAGCACCCAGGGCGACACCGCGCAGTACAGGCCGAGAAGGAACACCAGCGCGTCCACGAGGGCCACGTCGCGGCCCCCGAGCGTGCGGTTGTAGCGCTCGCGCATCTCCGGGAGGTCGGGGTGGTCCGCCATGTCGTCACGCGTGTCCGCACGGGTGCCGGCACGGGTGTGTGAGAGGTCGGACATGATGTCGTCTCCTTTGCGGTCCCGTGGGCCCGCCCGCCGCCGACCTGATCCGGACGGTGCGTCCGAGGGGCGAGCGGTACCTCTTCCCCATGGTGCTCTTATCTCCCATTTACGCGCCGGGACCGGGGGCCCACGACTGCGCAAATCGCGGTGCGGGCCCGGTGATGCCCAACCGGGCCCGCACGGAGGGGGTTTGCCGAGTTCCGTACGATCACGGACAGGGCGGCGAACCCCTCCCGGCGCTTCGGCTACTGGGGCGGCATCAGGACCGAGTCGACGATGTAGACCGTGGCGTTGGCCGTCCGGACGTTGCCGCAGACGATCTTCGCGCTGTCGTTGACGGTGTACGTCATGTCCGAGCCGGACGTCGTCAGCTTGCTCTTCTCCAGGGTGGTGAAGGAGCCGTTCGACAGCTGCTTCGGGGCGATCTTCTGGCCGACCACGTGGTAGGTGAGGACCTTGGTCAGCTCCTCCTTGTTCGCGAGCAGCTTCTCCAGGTCGGCCTTCGGGACCTTGGCGAACGCCTCGTTGGTCGGCGCGAACACCGTGATGTTCTCGGCGCTGTTCAGCGTGTCGACGAGCCCCGCGGCCTTGACCGCGGTGACCAGGGTGGCGAGGTCCGGGTTGTTCGAGGCGGCGGTGGCGACAGGGTCCTGCGCCATGCCGTCGAAGGAACCCGCGCCGTTCTTCGGTACGGACGAACAGGCCGGGCCGAAGGGCTCGTCCGCGGGCATCGCCTCACTCGCCGGCGCGCTGGCCGAGGACGCCTTGTCGGCATCCGAGCCCGCGGCGGAGTCCTTGGTGTCCGAGGAAGAGCACGCTGTCAGGGCGAGAGGCAGCATGGCGGCGGCCGAGACGGCGACGGCGATACGGCGGAAGTGCAGGGCGTTCATGGTGTTCTCCTGGTTCGGTCGGTGGTGCCTGTCCGGGCGGTCGAACGGCCCGGACGGTTCGGTCGTGGAAAGGAAAGAGAGGGAAGCGCTGCGGTGGTGACGGGGGATCAGGACACGTCGACCACCACCGAATGCCAGCCGGTCGCGCCGTCGGGGACGGTCCCGACGCGGTGGGAGGTCTGGGTGGCGCCGGTGCCGTCCGTCGCACGGACTTCGAGGGTGTGGTGGCCGGAGGTGGCCGGCCACTCCCACACCCACTGGCGCCAGGTGTCCCGTCCGTCCGCCGCGCCCAGCCGCGCGGTGTGCCAGTCACCGCCGTCCACCCGGACCTCGACCCGGGAGATGCCCCGGTGCTGGGCCCAGGCGACCCCGCCGACCGGCACAGTGCCGGGCCTCGGGGAGGCGAAGGGGCGCGGGGTGTCGATCCGCGACTCCGTCTTGATCGGCGCCTGCTGGGCCCAGGAGCGCTTGACCCAGTAGGCGTCGTACGCATCGAAGGTGGTGAGCTCGATGTCCTCGATCCACTTGCAGGCCGAGACGTAGCCGTACAGACCGGGGACGAGCATCCGCACCGGGAAGCCGTGCTCGAACGGCAGCGGTTCGCCGTTCATGCCGAGGGCGAGCATCGCGTCGCGGCCGTCCAGGACGGTCTCGACGGGCGTGCCGATGGTCATGCCGTCCACCGAGCGCGAGACGAGCTGGTCGGCCGGGCCGCCTTTCGACGGGGACTCCACCCCGGCCTCCCGCAGCACGTCCGCAAGCCGCACCCCGATCCACCGGGCGTTGCCGATGTACGGGCCGCCGACCTCGTTGGACACGCAGGCCAGGGTGATGTCGCGCTCGACGGCCGGGCGCCGCAGCAGGTCCTGGTAGGTGAGGGTCAGCGGGCGGGTGACGCCCTTGCCGTGGACGCGCAGCCGCCAGCGGCCGGCGTCCACGCGGGGCACCACCAGCGCGGTGTCGACGCGGTAGAAGCTCTTGTTCGGGGTGACGAACGAGCTGATGCCGCGGACCCCGAGGTCCGCGCCCGGGGGCACGGCGGGCGCGGCCGAGTCGGGCACCGGCAGCCTGATGTCCGCCCGCGAGGCGGACGCCCCGGCCTGGACGGAGGCGGTGAGGCGGCGCCCCACGTACCCCGCCCCGGCCGAGGCCGCCGCCGCGGCGGTGGCGGCGATCACGAAGCCCCGGCGGTCGAAGGAAGGCGCCGGACCCGCCTCCGCCTCCGGGGCGTGTACCGGCCCCGGCCCCGTCTCCCCAGCCGCGGGAGACGGGGCCGGGACCGGAGCCGGGGTCGGAGCCAGTCGCCCGATCAGGAAATACAGCACACCGGCCGCGATCACGGCACCCACGACCGACGGCAGGGCGTCCGAGGGAACACCCTCGGGCCGCCCCACCGCCGCCACCGCGCCGAACAGGCCGAAGACCAGAACGGCCGACGCGCCGATTCGCCGGTACCGCAGTGCCAGGACCCCCACCGCCATGGCGAAGAGCGCCAGCAGGGCGAGAATGCCGAGTTGCAGCACCAGCTTGTCGTCCGTGCCGAAGTTCCGTACGGCGAAGTCCTTGACCGCCGGGGGAGTTCGGTCGACGACCGCACCGCCCACCGCCGTGACCGGGCCCGCCTCGGGACGTACGAGGGCGGCGACCAACTCCGCGACGCACAGGGCGCAGAAAGCGGCCACCAGTCCGCCGAGGGCGGCCAGTGCGGCGCGCACCCAGCGGGACCGCCGGGTGGCCTTGGCACCCCGCTGTCGCCTGTCGTTCCGGTCTGCTGTCACACCAGGGATTCGGCGCGGAACGGCCGGGGGATTGGTCCATCACCCGAACGTGCTGTTTGCGGTGCGTTGTTGACGCCTGTCGGCCCGCGGTGACGACACGCCCCAGGCCCGCTCCGTCCCTGGTCAGGCCGCCGGGAACGCCATCAGCGCCAGCGGTTCGGACGTGGGTCGGGCCGATCCGCCCGCCGGCTCGACCGTGATGCCCACGCCCGTCGCGCGGTCCACCGGCCCGTCCATGAGCACCGACCCGTCCGCCGCATCCGGGTCCATCAGCCCGGCCGGACGCATCGTCCCGCCGTCGGCGAACCAGAGTTGGTAGACCTTGCCGCGGGGCGGTGGCGCCATGCCGGACGCGAGGAACACCGCCCGGTTCACGCTCGCCGAGACCACGACGGTGCCCCGTCCCCCGGCCGCCGGCCGGCCCGGGGCGGTCCTGGCGTCCGGGGCGGAGAGCACCCGCGCCACCGACTCGTTCTGCCGGTGGGCGCGGTCGGCCTCCTGCTGGGCGCCCCGCGCGACCTGGCTCTGCCACAGGGCGACCCCGCCCAGTGCCGCCGCGGCGGCGATGCAGGCGGCCAGCGCCCAGCGGGACCAGCGGCCGGTGCGCCCGGGAGCCGAACCGGTGACGCGGCCGGGAACGCCGTGGCCCGGGGCCTCCTGACGTACCGTCGCGATCCGGCGCAGCACCTCGTCGCGCATGCCGCGCGGGGGAGCGGCGGCGACCGCGAGAGCGAGCCGGGACGCGGTGGCGGAGAGCTCGGCCACCTCCTGCCCGCACGCCTCGCACTCGGCCAGGTGCCGTTCGAAGGCGCGGCGCTCGTCCTCGGGGAGGGCGTGCAGGGCGTACGCCCCGGTCAGTGTGTGCAGTTCCGCCGTACTCACGCGCTCACCCCCAGGCAGTCGCGCATCCGGATCAGCCCGTCGCGCAGCCGGGTCTTCACCGTTCCGAGCGGTACGGCGAGGAGTTCGGCGACCTCACGGTAGGTCAGTCCCCGGTAGTAGGCCAGGGTCACCGACTCGCGCTGGATCTCGGACAGCGTCCGCAGGCAGCGGCGCACCTGTTCCCGCTCCAGCCGGATCTCGACCTGCTCGGTCACCTCGTCGTAGGCCGGGGTGCGCTCCAGTAGGGCGGCCCTGTGCTCCCGGGCGGCCGAAGCCTCCGCCGAGCGGACCCGGTCGACCGCCCGGCGGTGGGCGAGTGTCAGCACCCAGTTCATGGCGCTGCCCCGGGACGGCTGGTAGCGCGGCGCGGTCCGCCACACCTCGACCAGCACCTCCTGCGTGACCTCTTCGGACTGGGCGGGGTCCCGCAGCACGGTGCGGACCAGGCCGAGCACGGGCCCGCAGATCGCGTCGTGGACCTGGGCGAAGGCGCCCTGATCACCCCGGGCGACCCGGACCAGCAGGTCCTGGAGATCGGGGCCGGTCGAGGGCACGGGGCCGATGTACACGGCTTCTTTCAAGGCGGCTTCCTCCCGGGAGGCTCATGGAGTACCACCTGATTCGGAGCCGACGGCGTTACGGATGGGTGCGGACGGCGACGAATCGTCCGCCACGGCGAGGATGGGTACGGCGGATTCGCGCTCGGGCCGGTGAAGGGGTGAAGGCGGTGCGGGAAATCCTTCCACGGCCGGTCCGGCCCGGCGGGGACGCGACACGGCCGGGCCGGGACACGTTGCGGTCCGGCCGGGGCACGACGCGTCGAGGCAGGCGCACGCGAAAGCCCCGGCCGGCCGTCCGGGGACGGGGACGGCGACCGGGGCTCGGGTTCGGTCCAGCGTTCGGTGAACTCGGGTTCCGCGAACGGGGGTCCGGTGAACGGGGGTCCGGTGGGGCGGCCGGCCTCAGGCGGAGGCGGCGCCGCTCTCCTGCTCGCGCTCGACCTGCTCATTCCACTCGCGCTTGACGGCGCGCCAGGCGTCGTCGTTCTGGCCGAGGCGCCAGTAGCCGGAGATCGACAGCTGCTCCAGCGGGATCTGGCGCTCCACCCGCAGGTACCGGCGGATCTCCTTGACGAAGCCCGCCTCGCCGTGGACGAACGCCTGCACCTCGCCCTCCGGGAAGTCCAGCCCGAGCACGGCTGCGGTGGCGAGTTCGCCGACCGGGCGCTCCCCCCGGTGCAGCCAGTTCACCGACACCCCGGCGGGGAGGGCGACCTTCTGCTCCTCGGAGGCGTCGGACACCTCGATGAACACGTGGCCCCGGGCGTTCGCGGGCATCTGCTCCAGCGCCACGGCGATGGCCGGGATCGCGCTCTCGTCGCCCACCAGCAGGTGCCAGCCGGCCGTCTCCAGCGGGGCGTAGCCGCCGCCCGGGCCGAGGAGCGTCATCCAGTCGCCGGCGGAGGCCTTCGCCGCCCACGGGCCGGCCAGACCCTCGTCGCCGTGCACGACGAAGTCGATCGCGAGCTCACGGGTGGCCGGGTCCCAGGAGCGCACGGTGTACGTACGCGTGGTCGGCCACAGCTCGCGCGGGTACGACTCGCGGATGGCCGCCATGTCGAAGGGGTGCGCGTAGTCGGCGCCCTCGGGCGCGAAGCAGAGCTTCACGTAGTGGTCGGCGAAGCCCTCGGTCTCGAACGAGGCGAGGCCCTCGCCGCCCAGGACCACCCGCACCATGTGAGGGGTGATCTGTTCGGTGCGCACGACCTGCGCACCCTTGCCCTTGGGCGGTTGCCGCGTCGGACGTGCCACGTGGATCTCCCTGTGCTGGAACGTTCTGGAACGTGCTGGACCCGGGAAACGGGGATTCGGCACCCGGGGACCTCTGAACTTAGGTCTACCTAAGCTAGCACCGGCCGGGCGGTGGGGGCACGGGCGGTCCCGTCATCAATGCATGCGCGGAGCGATCCCCGGAGCGTGGGTGTGCCGCCCCGGCCAGGAAACCACGGATTCCTGTGGAGGGGCGGCCGAACGGGCCGACGGGCGGGCGGGCCCGGCGGCCCCTCAGGAGTGCAGCGCCGACAGGAGCCGCTGGAGCGCCCCGCGCAGCCCCCACCGCTCGGCCAGTTCCGAGAGGGCCACCGGGTCGCGCGCCTCGCGGGGGAGTACCGGGTCGAACTCGGGCAGCGGCACGTCTCCGGCGACCCGTACCACCTTCGGCGCGACCGCGACGTACTCCCGGGCCTCGTCCAGCCGTCGGCGCTGCGAGGGGGTCAGCTTCGCCTTCGTGTCGTCCACCGCCGCCATGATCCCGGCGAGGTCCCCGAAGGCGTCGAGCAGCTTCGCGGCCGTCTTCTCGCCGATGCCCGGGACACCGGGGAGGCCGTCGCTGGGGTCGCCGCGGAGCAGGGCCAGGTCGACGTAACCACGGCCGTCCACGCCGTACTTCTCGCGCAGCACCGCCTCGTCCGTCACCTGGAGCGTGCCGACGCCCTTGAGCGGGTACAGCACGCGCACCCCGCGTGCGTCGTCCACCAGCTGGTAGAGATCCCGGTCGCCGGTGACGATGTCCACCGGGCCGGTCGCCAGGCCGGTGAGCGTGCCGATGACGTCGTCCGCCTCGTACGGGGAGACGCCCACGCGGGCGATGCCCACCGCGTCGAGCACCGCCTCGATCACCGGGACCTGCGGGGCGAGGGTGTCCGGGGTCTCCTCCACGTCCGCCAGGCCCGCCGGAGTCTCCTCGGCCACCCGGTGCGCCTTGTACGTGGGGATCAGGTCCACCCGCCAGGCGGGCCGCCAGTCCGCGTCCATGCAGGCCACCAGGTCGTCGGGGTGGTGGTCCTGGACCAGCCTGCCGATGAAGTCCAGCAGGCCGCGCACGGCGTTGACCGGAGTGCCGTCCGGTGCGCGCACCGAGTCCGGCACGCCGAAGTAGGCGCGGTAGTACAGGGAGGCGGTGTCGAGGAGCATCAGGCGTCGCGTCACCCCCCGATCATGCCCCACGGCACCGACACCGGCCGGGGTCGGCGTCGGGCCGTCCCGCGATTCCCGAGGGGTGCGTGAAGTGACCCGGGTCACATAGGTGTTTGCTCCGGATAAGCGGGGGCAGGCGCGGCACCGGAGCGGAGCACGTCCAAAGTTCAACTTGTGTACGTGCCATGCGGGCAGATTCCGTGCCGCTCCACGGTCCGCCGACGGGGGTGGCGGACCGTTTCCGGTTCAACCCGCGAGGTGTATGTGTCAAGGCTGCAGGCCGAACACCTGTACAAGGTATTCGGCAGACGACCCGATCAGGCCGTGGAGAAACTCGAAGCCGGCGCGAGCCGTGACGAGCTGCGCGCCGACGGAACGACCGCAGCGGTGATCGACGCGTCGTTCACCGTGGAACCGGGACAGATCTTCGTCGTGATGGGTCTCTCTGGCTCCGGCAAGTCCACGCTCCTGCGGATGCTCAACGGACTGCTGGACCCCACAGCCGGAAGCGTGCTGTTCGACGGCCAGGACCTGACCTCCCTGAGCCCGCGCGAGCTTCGCCACGTCCGCTCGTCCAGGATCAGCATGGTCTTCCAGCACTTCGCGCTCTTCCCGCACCGCAGTGTGCTGGAGAACGCCGCGTACGGCCTGGAAGTACAGGGCGTCGCCAAGGCCGAGCGCGAGAAGCGCGCCGCCGAGGCGCTGGAGCTGACCGGGCTCGGCGGCTGGGAGAACTCCTGGCCCGACGAACTCTCGGGCGGCATGCAGCAGCGCGTCGGGCTGGCCCGCGCACTGGCCACCGACGCCGACCTGCTGCTGATGGACGAGTCCTTCAGCGCGCTGGACCCGCTGATCCGCCGCGACATGCAGGACCAGCTCCTGGAGCTCCAGAAGCGGCTGAAGAAGACCATCGTCTTCATCACCCACGACCTCAACGAGGCCATGCGCCTCGGCGACAGCATCGCGGTGATGCGCAACGGCGAGATCGTCCAGCTCGGCACCGCCGAGGACATCCTCGTCACCCCGGCCAACGACTACGTCGCCTCCTTCACCCAGGACGTCGACCGCGCCCGGGTGCTGACCGCCGGCGCCATCATGGCCGAACCGCACACCGCGATGGGCTCCACGACGGAGGACGGCACCGAACTGCGCACCCCGCAGGACGTGCTGGACGCGGCTCCCGCCACCGTCGCCGAGTCCACGCCGATCATCGAGCTCTTCACCCCGTGCGCGACGAGCGCCACCCCGGTCGCCGTGACCGACGAACGGGGCAGGCTCACGGGGGTCGTCCCGCGCGAGCGGCTCCTCGCCGTGCTGGGCGAACCGATGAAGCCCACCGCGCCGATGCCAGCCGCCGAGGCCCCCGGGGCTCCGGTGAACGCCGGGTCGGATACCGCAGAGGGCACCGGGGCCGACGACCTCACCGGGAAGAAGGTGGCCAGTGTTTAGGCTCCCTCTCGGCGAATGGGTCAACTCCGCGGTCGACTGGCTGCAAGTCCATCTCGCCTGGCTCTTCGACGCCATCAGCTCGATCGTCAGCGGCATGTTCGACGGCATCGCGGCCGTCCTCTCCGCCCCCGCACCGCTGCTCTTCGCGGGCATCGTCGCCGTCATCGCCTGGTGGCTGCGCGGACTGCCCGCGGGCGTCCTCGCGTTCGTCGGATTCGCCCTCATCGACTCCGTCGAGCTGTGGGACGAGGCGATGGACACCCTCACCCTGGTGCTCGTCGCCACCATCGTCACGCTGGTCCTGGCCGTCCCGCTCGGCATCTGGGCCTCCCGGTCCAAGAGCGTCAGCGCGGTGACCCGGCCGGTGCTGGACTTCATGCAGACCATGCCCGCCATGGTCTACCTGATCCCCGGCGTGATCTTCTTCGGCGTCGGTGTCGTCCCCGGCATCATCGCCACCATCATCTTCGCGCTGCCCCCGGGCGTCCGGATGACCGAACTCGGCATCCGCCAGGTCGACGGCGAACTCGTCGAGGCGGCCGAGGCGTTCGGCACCACCTCCCGCAACACCCTGCTGCGCGTGCAGCTGCCGCTCGCGCTGCCCACGATCATGGCGGGCATCAACCAGGTCATCATGCTGGGCCTGTCCATGGTGGTCATCGCGGGCATGGTCGGCGGCGGCGGCCTCGGCGGCTCCGTCTACCGCGCCATCGGCAACGTCGACGTGGGCCTCGGCTTCGAGGCGGGCATCTCCATCGTCATCCTCGCCATGTACCTGGACCGGATGACGGGCGCGCTCGGGCGCGAGGTCTCCCCGCTGGGCCGCCGGGCGCTCGCCAAGGCCAAGGCCCTGGCCGGTGGCCCGAAGCTCTGGAACTACCGCCCGCAGGGCGCCGTCGCGCTCACCGGAGTGGTGATCCTCGCCCTCGTCGCCGGCGGCATGGGCGTCTTCGGCGGCGGCGGTTCCTCCGCCACCGCCGCGTCCTCCTCGTCCGTCGGCGCGGGCAAGAAGATCAGCATGGGGTACATCCCCTGGGACGAGGGCATCGCCTCCACGTACCTGTGGAAGGAGCTGCTGGAGCGTCAGGGCTTCGAGGTCGACGTCAAGCAGTACGAGGCCGGAGCGCTGTACACCGGCATGGCCAACGGCCAGATCGACTTCGAGACCGACTCCTGGCTGCCCGTCACCCACGCCAGCTACTGGAAGAAGTACCAGGACCGCCTGGACGACATGGGTTCCTGGTACGGTCCCACCTCGCTGGAGCTGGCCGTCCCCAGTTACGTGAAGGACGTCAAGACGCTCGACGACCTCAAGGGCAAGGGCGCCTCGTTCAAGAACCGGATCGTCGGCATCGAGCCGAGTGCCGGTGAGTCGGCCCTGCTGAAGGACAAGATCCTGCCGGGCTACGGCCTGGACGGCGAGTACAAGGTGGTCGACGGCTCCACGCCCTCGATGCTGGCCGAGCTGAAGCGCGCGTACGCCAAGAAGGAACCGATCGTCGTTCCGCTCTGGTCGCCGCACTGGGCCTACGACACCTACGACCTGACGAAGCTCAAGGACACCAAGAACCTCTGGGGCAAGGGCGACGGCATCCACACCCTCTCCCGCAAGGGCTTCGCGGCCGACAACCCCGAGGCCGCGTCCTGGCTGAAGAACTTCAAGATGAGCGAGAAGCAGCTCACCAGCCTCGAAGCCGAGATCCAGAAGGCCGGCGCGGGCAAGGAGCAGGACGCCGTCCGTACCTGGCTGAAGGCCAACCCGGACGCAGCCGCGAAGTGGACCCCGGTGGCGAAGCAGGCGAAGGCCACCGGCGGCAAGGACGAGCGCGACCGCGCGCTGAACGTCGCCTGGTTCCCGTGGGAGGAGGACATCGCCGCCACCTACCTGTGGAAGGCGGTCCTGGAGCAGCGCGGCTACACCATCAACCTCAAGCAGTTCGAGGTCGGACCGATGTACGCGGCGATGTCGCGCGGCCAGATCGACGTCCAGTTCGACGGCTGGCTGCCGTACACGCAGGCGAACTACTGGAAGAAGTACCAGAACGACCTGACCGACGTCGGCTCCTGGTACGGCCCCACCTCCATCGAGATCGCGGTGCCGTCCTACGTCAAGGACGTGAAGACGCTCGCCGACCTCAAGGGCAAGTCCTCGCAGTTCAAGGGGCGCATCGTCGGCATCGAGCCCGGCACCGCCACCATGGAGAACCTGAAGAACGACGTGCTGCCGGCCTACGGGCTGGACAAGGAGTACGAGGTCGTCGACTCCTCCACCCCCGGCATGCTCGCCGAGCTGAAGCGGGCGTACGCGAAGAAGGAGCCGATCGCCGTCGTGCTCTGGACCCCGCACTGGGCCTACGACCAGTACGACCTCACCAAGCTGCAGGACCCCAAGAAGGGCTTCGGCACCGGTGACCGGCTGCACACGGTCGCGAGCAAGGAGTTCCCGCAGAAGTACCCGCGGCTCGCGAAGTGGTTCAAGGACTTCAAGCTGAGCGAGGACCAGCTCGCCGGACTGGAGAACGGCATCGCCAAGGCCGGTACCGGTCACGAGGAGCAGGCCGTGAAGTCCTGGATGGACGCCCATCCGGGAATCGTGGACGCGATGGCGCCGCAGTAACGGCCCGGAGCAGATTCGCGCAGGTCAGGGGTGGTCACCGCCGAAGGGCGAGGACCACCCCCCGCGCGTTTTTGGAAGTTCTCCTCGGGGAGGGAATCGCGCAACCATGTGCGTAAGGTGCTGGCAGCCGGGAGGATGGCCGGGCGGGAGGGAGCGGACATGGGCGAGAAGGACGAGAAGGAAGCACTGCGGGTGGGCGCCGCCGTGCGCCGGCGTCGAAGAACCCTGGGACTCACGCTGGCCGCCGTGGCCGCGCGCAGCGGCCTCTCGGTGCCCTTCCTCAGCCAGATCGAGAACGAGCGCGCACGGCCCAGCGCCCAGTCGCTGACCCGGGTCGCCGAGGCCCTGGAGACCACCACCGCCAAGCTGCGCGATGCCGCCGACTCGGCGCGCGCGGTGGACGTGGTGCGCGGCGGCGACGAGGACGGTGCCCGTCGGCTGGTGCGCGGACGTCACCAGCTCAACGCCCTGGAGTTCATCGGGGAGCAGGACCTCGGCCGTGAGTTCCAGCACCGCAACGACGAGCTCATGTACGTCGCGGAGGGAGCCGTCGAGGTGGAGGCGGAGGGCCAGGCCTACCGCCTGGACCGCGGCGACACGCTCTTCCTCTCCGGCGGGGTCCGCCACCGCTGGCGGGCCACCCTCCCCGGCACCCGGCTGCTGGTCGTCGCGGTGGCCGAGCACATCGACGCCACCTACGACTCCCGCCGCTGAAGGGGACCGGAGCTACGGCACCGCTCTCAGGCCGTACGGACGGCGGCCGGACGGACCGGCGGCGCGAGCAGGGTGCCGCCGAGCAGCCCGCGTACGGTGCGTGTCCCGGCCACCGCCCACGCGGCCACCAGGCAGACGAACAGCGCCTCGGCCAGCCAGCCGAAGGCGTGCAGACCGGTGTGGCGGGCCAGACCGGCCGCCCCGGTCACGCAGGTGCCGACCGGGAAGGTGAAACCCCACCACGTCATCGCGAAGCCCATCCCGTTCCGCGCGGCGCGCACGGTCAGGGCCACCGAGAGGGCCAGCCAGAGCAGGGCGAAGCCCATGACCGGCACTCCGTAGAGCACCGCCAGCGCCCCGAGCCCGCTCGCGTACGGGGCGCCGACCGTGCCGGGCGCCACGTCGGCCAGCTGGTTCACCGCGGTGGTCGACTGACCGAGCGGCCCCAGCACCAGGAAGAGGGTCGGCGTCAGCGCGAGGGGCAGCGGCCCGTGGTGCAGCAGCCGCGCCAGGACGAGGGGGAGTACGGCGAGGGTCGCCAGCACCGTCAGCCCGAACATCGCGTAGCAACCCAGCAGCAACGCCTCACGGCCCTGGCCCGCGGGGAGTTTCTGGATCAGCAGCGGGCCTACCGAGGCCGAGACCAGGGGCGGGACCAGCGGCAGCAGCCACGCGGGGGCGGCGCTGCCGGCCTCGATGCGGTGGCGCACCACCATCAGGTACGGCACGGTCACCGCGACGACCAGCCCCAGCAGCGAGCCCGCCGAGTACAGCACCACGTCCACCACCAGCGCGGCCCGCTCGCCCAGCACGGGCGTACCGGCCACCATCGTGGCCCCGCCGACCGAGAGCAGCGCCATCGGCAGACAGCCGAGGAACGGGGCGACCGCCGGGTCCAGCAGATGGGCCCTGGCCTGGTCCCGGTGGTGGCGCCAGTGCCCGGCCCTGGCCGTGAGCACGGCCACCAGCAGGACGGCGGAGAGCGCCCAGACGACGGTGCACGCGCCCCGCAGCCCGGGGACGTCCACCGGAAGAGCCTCACCCGCGCTCGCCAGGATCGCGGTGCCCATCACCGTCGCGTACCAGTTCGGGCCGAAGGCGCGCAGCGCCGGCCGCTTCGGTGCGGCGGGAGCCGCCGCGTCGGGACGTGTGATCGGCGGCCGGATCAGGGTCCGCTCATGGATGGCCATTACACGATTCTCTGCCGCACTCACCGCCCCCACCAGGCACTTCGTGTCTATGAGGTCATAAGCTGACGTTATGCCCCATGTCGCCGACGACCCCGCCCGCATACCCCTGTCCCACCGTGTGCCCGACCTCGGGGCGCTGGAGCTGCTGCTCTCCGTCGCCCGCCACGGAAGTCTGGGCCGGGCGGCCAAGGAGCTCGGCATCAGCCAGCCCGCCGCCTCCAGCCGGGTCCGCACGATGGAACGGCAGCTCGGCGTCGCCCTGCTGGACCGCTCGCCGCGCGGCTCCACGCTCACCGACGCGGGCGCCCTGGTCACCGACTGGGCCCGCCGGATCGTCGAGGCGGCCGAGGCCTTCGACGCGGGCGCCCAGGCGCTGCGGGACCGGCGGGACTCCCGGCTGCGGGTCGCGGCCAGCATGACGATCGCCGAGTACCTCCTGCCGGGCTGGCTGATCGCGCTGCGTGCCGAACGCCCCGGTACCGCCGTCTCGCTGCTCGCCGGGAACTCCGAACAGGTGGCCCGCCGGCTCCTCCTCGGCGAGGCCGACCTCGGATTCGTGGAGGGCCTCACCACCCCGGACGGGCTCGACGGCACCGTCGTCGCCCACGACCGCCTGGTGGTCGTCGTCGCCCCCGTCCACCCCTGGGCCCGCCGCCGCACCCTGCTGACCCCGCGGGAACTCGCCGCGACCCCGCTGATCCTCCGCGAGCGGGGCTCCGGAACCCGCCAGGTCCTGGACGCGGCCCTCGCCGGCCACGGCGGGCTGGCCCAGCCCCTGCTGGAGCTCTCCTCCACGACCGCCGTGAAGAGCGCGGCCGAGAGCGGCGCGGGGCCCTGCGTCCTGAGCGAACTCGCCCTCGGCGAGGAGCTCTCCGCCCGCCGCCTCGTCCCCGTCCAGCTCACCGGCGTACGCCTGCGGCGCCAGCTCCGGGCCGTCTGGCCCACCGGACACCGCCCCGCCGGACCCGCCCGCGACCTGCTCTCGCTGACGGCGCGGACGGGGTGAGAACTCCCCACCTTCCGGGCGGCGGAGACCGGTAGGGTCGCTCGTCATGAGTCAGAGCGGTTCCCAGGCTGCGGCGTTCTTCCGGGACGTCCGCCGGAGCGGCGTGGTCTGGATCGTCCGGGACGACGACGGATACGCGTCCCGCCTCTCCACGGACGGCAGGGGGATCTTCCCCTTCTGGTCGACGCCGGCCCGCGCCACGAGGGCGGCGACGATCTGGGGCAACGGGCTCCGGGCCGGGTCCATGCCCCTGGTCTTCTGGCGCGACCACGAACTGCCCGACCTCGCCCGGGAGGGATGCCGGATCGGCATCAACTGGAGCGGGCCGCACCTCGTCGGCTGGGACTTCACCCCTGCCGAAGTCCTCAACCGGCTGGCGGCTGCGGACCGACCGGGCGCCGAGCTGGGGCCGGACACGGCCTGAAGCGAGCAGGTGTCCGAGCGGGGGCGCTGGGGACCCGGGCCCTGCCATGGATGATTGCCGGGTGCTGGTGAGGACGGAAGCGGTGCGGCAGATTCCCGGCGGGGCCGTGGCGGTCCGGGTGCGCTCGGAGGTGGGCGGCGCCGTCGCGCTCTGGTGCGGGGACCCGACGGACGTGGGCCGCGAGCACCACGTGGAGTGGACGGTCGACGACGACGTGACCTGGGGCGGTAACACCCTGCCGGCGGCCGTTCCCTCGCCCGCGTTGAGCGAGGACGGCGGTCAGGTCGTCTTCCGGGGCCGTCTCGCTCTCCCGGGCGACGGCGGGGCGGTGCTGGAAGTGGGCGACGCGCAGATCCTGTTCGACGTCGCCGGTCCGCCGCCCCCGGTCGCGGCCGACGGGGGCTGGGTCGAGATCCGAGTGGAGCGCGACAGCGTCAGCCTGTATCCCTATGCGCCGTGACGGACCTGAGGGGCCCCGGCCGCAGGTGGCAGCTCCGGTGCGCTGCCCGGCTCCTCCCCGCTCAGCGCCACCCCCGAGAGCCCGAGCCGCATCGCGCCCTCGGCGAGTGAGGCGATCGTGCGCGCGGCCGCCCGGTAGCCGAGTCCGGCCGGCGGGTGGATGTTGGAGACGCAGTTGCGCTCAGCGTCCCGCCGCCCGGTCCGGGGCGCGTACGTCAGATAGACGCCCAGGCTGTCGGCGGCGCTGAGCCCGGGGCGTTCGCCGATCAGCACGAGCACCAGCCGGGCGCCCACCCGTTCCCCGATCTCGTCCCCGAGCGCCACCCGCGCCTGGGAGGCGAGCACCACCGGAACGGACCCGCGGCCGCCGCCCCCGGGTCCGGCGAGGAGCGGGACCAGTTCGTCAAGGAGCGGCAGCGCGTGGCGCTGGACGGCCGTGGCGGAGAGCCCGTCCGCGATCACCACCAGCGTTCCGCCGCCGGGCAGCCCCGCCAGGCGCGGCCCGTCCTCCGGGTGCAGCCGCCGGCCGAGGTCGGGGCGGCGCAGATAGGCCGCCCGGTCCGGGACGGCGCTGCGCACCTCGGCGACCGGATGGCCCGTCAGCCCCGGCCGCAGGGCCGCGAAGTCCACCGGCTGGTGCACCGCGTCCCGCGCCTGGGCGTGCGCCGCCTGGAACTCCAGCAGATGGCGCAGCGGCAGCCCGTGGCCCGTCCGCCCCAGCCCCACCCGGGCCGGGGTGTGCCGTCGCAGCGGCTCCCAGAGGTCCGCTCTCCCGCTCTCCTCCGGCACGCTCACGCTTCCCCGATCATCGCGGCGAGACCGGCGGCCAGCGGGCTGTGCGCGACGGGCGCCACCATCCGGCCCTCGGAGTCGTACATCCCCATCCGCTCCAGCCACGCCTCGAACTCCGGCGCCGGACGCAGCCCGAGCACCGACCGTACGTACAACGCGTCGTGGAAGGAGGTGGACTGGTAGTTCAGCATCACGTCGTCCGAGCCCGGGACGCCCATCACGAAGGTGCAGCCCGCCACGCCCAGCAGCGTGAGCAGGTTGTCCATGTCGTCCTGGTCGGCCTCGGCGTGGTTGGTGTAGCAGACGTCCACGCCCATCGGCAGACCGAGCAGCTTGCCGCAGAAGTGGTCCTCCAGGCCCGCCCGGATGATCTGCTTGCCGTCGTAGAGGTACTCCGGGCCGATGAAACCGACCACCGTGTTGACCAGCAGCGGACGGAACCGGCGCGCCACGGCGTAGGCGCGGGCCTCCAGCGTCTGCTGGTCGACGCCGTGGTGGGCGTCGGCGGAGAGCGCGCTGCCCTGGCCGGTCTCGAAGTACATGACGTTGTCGCCGAGTTCGCCCCGGCCCAGCGAGAGCCCGGCGTCGTGCGCCTCCGCGAGCAGGGCCAGATCGATGCCGAACGCGCGGTTGGTGGCCTCGGTCCCGGCGACGGACTGGAAGACCAGGTCCACCGGTGCGCCCCGCTCGATCGCCTGGATCGTCCGGGTGACATGGGTGAGTACGCAGGTCTGCGTCGGGATCGCGTACCGCTGCCGGATCTCGTCCGTCAGCCGCAGCAGATCCGTCACCGCGGCCAGGGAGTCGGACGCCGGGTTGATGCCGATGACCGCGTCCCCGCAGCCGTACAGCAGACCGTCGAGCACCGAGGCGGCGACGCCCCGGGGATCGTCCGTGGGGTGGTTCGGCTGGAGACGCACCGAGAGCCGCCCCGGCAGCCCGATCGTGTTCCGGAACCGGGTGACGACCGTGCACGCCCGGGCGACCTGGACCAGGTCCTGGTTGCGCATCAGCTTGCTCACCGCGGCGGCCATCTCCGGGGTGATCCCAGGCACCAGCGCGGCGAGCGCCCCGGGAGTCGCCCGGTAGGAGAGCAGCCAGTCGCGGAACTCGCCGACCGTCATCCCCGCGACGGGCGCGAACGCCCCGGCGTCGTGGGTGTCGACGATCAGCCGGGTGACCTCGTCGTCCTCGTAGGGCACCACCGGGTCGTCGAGGAACGCGCGCAGTTCCACCTCGGCCAGCGCGATCCGGGCCGCCGTCCGCTCCGTGTCGCTCCGCGCGGCGACCCCCGCGAGCTCGTCGCCCGAACGCGCCGGACCGGCCCGCCCCAGCAACTCCCGCAAGCCGTCGAACCGGAAACCGGCCACCCCGACGGAGGCCGTGTACTGGGGCATGGCCGCACTCCTTCACCCGACAGGCGCTGGGACGCCGAGCCTGCCACACAGTGGACCGTCCTCAGAGGAAGGTCTGCCCCTCGCCCCGGTACGTCGGTACGGTCGCGGTGATCCGGTCGCCCTCGATCAGCTGCAACGCGTCGAACCGCTCGCACAGTTCGCCCGCCTTCGCGTGCCGGAACCACACCTTGTCGCCGATCAGCAGATCGTCGGCGGCCGACCCCAGCAGCGGCGTCTGGACCTCGCCCGGCCCCTCCTGGGGGTCGTAGCGCAGCCCGTGCGGCAGATACGGGACGGGGAGCCGGTCCGCGCCCGCCGCGCCCGACGCCGGATAGCCGCCGCCGAGCACCGTCACCACGCCCACCCCGGGCCTGCGGACGACGGGCTGCGCGAAGAGCGCCGCCGGACGCCCGGTGAACGACGTGTAGTTGTCGAAGAGCCGGGGGACGTACAGCCCCGAACCGGCCGCGATCTCCGTCACCGCGGACTCGGCGGCGGTGTGCTGCACGCTGCCGGTGCCGCCACCGTTCACGAACTCCAGGTCCGGCGCCACCGTACGCACCGCGCGGACCACCTCGGCGCGGCGCACCACCAGTTCCCGGCGGGCCGTCGCCTGCATCAGCCGGATCGCCCGCGACCGCAGCGGACGCCCGGAGACCGCGTCCCCGACCCCCGCGATGTGCCCCTCGTACGCCATCAGGCCCACCAGGCGGAAGCCCGGACGCCGCGCCACCGACCGTGCGAGATCGGCGAGTTGGGCGGGGGAGCGCAGCGGTGAACGGAGCGCGCCGACCCGCACCCGGCCGCCCAGCAGACGCAGCGAGGTGTCCAGCTCCAGGGCGACCCGGATCTCCTCGGTGCCGCCCGCGCGGGAGGCGTCGATCAGCTCCAGTTGAGCCGGGTCGTCCACCATCACCGTCACCGAGGCGGCGAGCTTCGGATCGGCCGCCAGCTCGGCGTAGGCCGAACGGTCGGCGGACGGGTAGGCGAGCAGTACGTCGTCGAAGCCCGCCCGGGCGAGCCAGAGCGACTCCGCCAGGGTGAAGGACATGATCCCCGCGAACCCGGGCCGGGCCAGCACCCGTTCCAGCAGGGCCCGGCAGCGGACGGACTTGCTCGCCACCCGGATCGGCTTCCCGGCGGCGCGGGCGACGAGGTCGTCCGCGTTGGCGTCGAAGGCCTCCAGGTCGACCACCGCCAGCGGTGCGTCGAGATGGGCGGTGGCCCGGTCGTAACGGGCCCGGTCGGTGGCGCGCGCAGTCATGTCGGCAGCTTGCCAGAGAGGCATACCCATCGGTAAGGGCCTGCGGGGGAATCGCTGTTCCGCGTCCGGGCCGCGCGGCGGACCCGGCACCGGGAGCGCCGCCCCCGGAACGGACGGTACGGACACGGGCCCGGACGGACCCGTTCCCCGCGGTCCGCCCTCAGCCCGTAGAGTGACCGGCACGCGGCGGCCGACGGGCTCTGCCCGGACGCGTGTTCCGCGAGCGGTACGCGAGGTGAACCAGGGGGACGGATGAGTACCGAGGCGCAGCACGCTCCCGTGCCGCCCCGCCCACCGGCCCCGCCCGGCGCCCCGGAGGTCCCGCCGGTTCCCCCCGCGCCTCCCGCTGAGGCCCCGTCTCCCGCTGAGGCCCAGTCTCCCGTCGAGCCCGCGCCTCCCGCTGTGTCTCCCGCGCAGGGCCCCGCGCAGGCCGCCCCCGCATCTGTGGTGCCCGCGCAGGGCCCCGCGCCCACCGCCTCCACCGGGCGGATCACCTCCGAGACCACCAGGCGCCTGCGCCCGCCGGCTCCTCCCGCGCCGGCTCCTCCCGCGCCGGCTCCTCCCGCGCCGGCTCCTCCCGCGCCGGCTCCTCCCGCGCCGGCGGTACCGCCGTCCGCCGCGCCGCCGTCCGTACCCGCACCGGCCGAGACCACCGCCCGGCTGCGGCCGATCCCGGCAGGTCCGCCGCACCCCGCACCCCATGCCCCGGTGACCCCGCCCCCGGCATCTCCCGCCCGGCCCCCGGCCTTCCCGCCCGCCGCAGCTCAACCCCTCGCAGCTCAACCCCCCGCTGCCCGGCCTCCCTTGAGCCCGCAGCCCCCCGTCGGGCCGCCGCCCGCCGCCCGGCGCAGGCCCGTCGGAGCGGTGGACCTCACCCCGCCGCCCGGCGCCCCGCCGGCCCCGTACGGGGTGCGGCACCCCGGCGCGTACCCCGTACCGCCGCGCTACGGCTTCCCCGAGACGCCGATGGAGACGACGACCCGGCTGCGGCCGGTCCGGCCGGAGCCCCGGCAGCGGGCCAGGACCGTCGCCGCGGCCGCCTGCGTCGTGCTCGGGCTGGGCCTGATCGGTGGCGCGGCGGCCGGGGCCTGGCTCACCGGCGACGCCTCCGCCTCCTCCGGCGAGGACACCTCCTGGTCCACCGCCCGCAGCGCCTGGCACAGCCTCCCCGTCGACACGCTCTTCCCCCGCACCCTCCAGGGCAAGGGGACGGGGCCCGGTGGCGCCGACCGGGTCTGGACGCGGCTCGGGGTGGCCGCCGACGGCGACTGCGCCGAGGCGCTCGACCCGCTGCTGGTGCGCGCGCTCGGCCCGGTCGGCTGCGTACGCGTGGTCCGCGCCACCTACACCGACGCGACCAGCTCCGCCGTCACCACCGTCGGCATGGTCTTCACCGAGGCGGACGCCACCGCGATGCGGGCGCTCGGCACCCGGTTCACCGAGCAGAAGCTCGGAGAGCGCAAGGACCTGATGCCCCGTACGTACCCCGTGAGGGGAACCGCCGCCGAGGGGTTCGGGGCCGCCCAGCGCGCCAGCTGGACGACGCACGTACTCACCGAGGTGCCGGTACTCGTGTACGCGGTCTCCGGATTCGCCGACGGGCGGGCCGTCCACGATCCGCAGCCCGCCGCCCGGGCCATGGCCAAGGGCGCCACCACCCCGGTCGCCGAGGCGGGCCTGGGCAACGACGCCGAGGGAGTGGCCGACGGGGTGGAGCGCGCCCTGCGCGCGACGCTCGCCGACCTGACGGAGGAGAAGCCGCGATGAGCACCCGTCACCCGGCCGCCCGCTTCCCGGCCGCCCGTCACCCGGCCGCCCGTTTCCCCGCCGTCCGGTCCGGGGCCTCCCGGATTCTCGCAGCCACGTGCGCGGCCGGTCTGCTCGCGCTGCTGCCCGCCACCCCCGCGCGGGCCGACGCCATCCGCGACCAGCAGTGGGCCCTCGCGGCCCTCCACACCGACCAGGCCTGGCGGACGACCAAGGGCAAGGGCGTCACCGTCGCGGTGCTCGACACCGGCGTCGACGACACCCACCCCGACCTGGCCGGCGGGGTACTTCCCGGCAAGGACCTCATCGGGTTCGGAGCCGGCCCCGGCGACAAGGCATGGGCCCTGCACGGCACCGCCATGGCCGGCATCATCGCCGGGCACGGCAACGGTCCCGGCCAGAGCGACGGCGTCCTCGGCGTCGCGCCCGAGGCGAAGATCCTGCCGGTCCGGGTGATCCTCGAATCCGCCGACGGCTCCCGGGCGAAAGCGCGCACGTCCCGGGGCACCGCCCTCTCCGACGGCATCCGCTGGGCCGCCGACCACGGCGCCGACGTCATCAACCTCTCGCTGGGCGACGACAGCAAGTCCGCCCACGCGGACGCCTCGGAGGACAACGCCATCCAGTACGCCCTCGCCAAGGGCGTCTCCGTCGTCGCCTCGGCGGGCAACAGCGGAGAGAAAGGCGACAGCACCTCCTACCCCGCGGCCTACCCCGGTGTCATCGCCGTCGCCGCCGTCGACAAGTACGGCACCCATGCCTCCTTCTCCACCCGGCACTGGTACGCCACCGTCAGCGCGCCCGGCGTCGACATCGTCGTCGCCAACCCGGACCGGCACTACTACATCGAGTGGGGCACCTCGGCCGCCGCCGCTTTCGTCTCCGGAGCCGTCGCCCTGGTCCGCGCCGCCCACCCCGAGCTCACCCCGGCGCAGATCAAGGCGCTCCTCGCGAAGACGGCCCGCGACGCTCCGGCCGGCGGCCGGGACGACACCCACGGCTACGGCATCGTCGACCCGGTGGCGGCCATCGCGGCGGGCGAGGGCGCGGCCCTCGCGGACGGCAAGGCCGCCGCCGGGTACGGCAAGAAGTACTTCGGCTCCGGCCCCGACCCCGCGACCGGCGACGGCGGACCGGCCGCCTGGACCGCCCCGGCCGCCGGTGTGGCGGGCGTGCTGTTCCTGGGGGGCGCGGTCGTGCTGTGGCGGGGCAGGAGCCGCCCGGTCTCCAGATTCGGCTGACCGCGCCCCGTACCGGCCCTCCGCGTGGAAGCCGAAAAGCCGCGAAGCCCATAAGCCGCGAAGCCCATAAGCCGCGAGGCCGCAACGTCGCAAGGCCGAAAAGCCGCGAGGCCGCAACGTCGCAAGGCGCAAGGCGCAAGCCCGCAACGCCGCCCGCCGCGGCCGCCGCCCGCCGCCCGCCGCGGCCCGTCCGGTCAGCCCGCCGCGGCGACCGCTCCCACCGCGGCCTTCGCCGCCGCCTCGACCACGGTGACGCCCGCCTGCTGGGTGGCGTGCCCGTCGCTGAGCACGGCCACCAGATAGCTGCTGCCGCCCGACTCGACCCGCCCCACGCTGTTGATGTCCCACAGCCCGGTGGTGGTCCGGGGCATCCAGCCGTTCTTCAGCAGCGCGCCGGTGCCCGCGGCGGACACGCCCCACCGTTGGTCGGCCTCGACCTGGCCCATCAGCTGCTGTACGTACGCCCGGGACTCGGCCGACAACGGGCTGCTCGCGTCCTCGCCTTCGGCGAAGACCGCCTCCAGCAGCCGCACCTGGTCGGCCGCCGTGGTCAGGGTCAGCCCCCAGGCGTGGGAGGCGGTGGTACCGGTCAGCCCCAGGCGCTCGTTCGCCGCGTCGAGCGCGCTCTCGCCGCCGACCACCTGGAGCAGCCGGGTCGCCGAGGCGTTGTCGCTGTTCCCGATCATGGCGGCCGCCGAGGCCCGCTCGCCGGCGGTCAGCTCCCGGCCCTCGTCCTGCGCGGTCAGCAGCAGAGCGGCCAGGATGTCCACCTTCACGATGCTGGCGGTGTCGAAGGTCTGCCCGGCGGTGCTCTCGTACCCGCCGGCCGCGCCGCTCTCCGTGTCGAGCACGGCCACCGAGAGCCGCGCGTCCCCGGCCACCGGCCGGACGGCCGCCGCCACAGCTGCGTCGTAGTCCACTTCGGGCTCCTCGCTCGGCGTCGCGGAAGGTGTACCGTCCCCGGCGGACGGAGCCCGCGACGAGGCCGAGGCTACCGAGGCCACGGGGTCGTCCGCGCCGTTCGCCGAGTGGCTCGTCAGATAGGCGCCGCCCGCCGCCGTACCGGCCAGCACGACGAGCGCGGTCACCGAGGCGGACATCACTGACCTGCGTATTCTCAGTCGGGGCATGGCCGCACGCTAGGAACCGCGTCTGAGAAGAGCCTGTGGCGAACCTGTCGTCCCGGTGAGAAAACGGACCCACTACGCTCGCCCTGTGGAGCTCAAGAACATTCCGGACCCCGGTTTCTCCGACGACGACGGCACCGCCGCCCCCGAGCTGACGGCGGCGCTCACCGCCTGGTCGAAGTCGAAGGACCGGTCGGCCGTCGGTCCGGTGCTCGCCGCCCTCCGGGGCGCCCGGCTCCTGGTGCCCGTCGTCGCCGTCCTCGGCGAGGTCGAGGAGGACGAGAACGGGCTGCGCCGCGAGAAGACCAGCGACATGGCCGTCCCCACCCTCAAGGCGGGGAACCGGCGCGCGCTGCCGGCCTTCACCTCCACCGCCTCGCTGGCGCTCTGGGACCCCGAGGCCCGGCCCGTCGCCGTACCCCTGCACCAGGCGCTGCAGGCCGCCGCCCACGAGAAGGCGGACACGGTCGTGCTGGATCTCGCCGGGCCCGTCGCCTTCGAAATCTCCGGCTCCGCCCTGCGTGCTCTCGCCGAGGGCCGGTCCAGCGCCGACCCGCTGGACGACCCCGCAGTCGTCACGGCCGTACGGGACGTCGTCGCGGCCGAACCCGCCGTGCTCCGCGCCCACCTGGGCCCCGGGAGCGCCGACGGCACCCTCGCGCTCGTCCTCGCCCCGGACGCGGTCCCCGCGGAGGCGGCCCGGCGGGTGGCCTCCGCGCTGTCGGCCAGCGAGGTGCTGCGCGCCCGGCTGGTACGCGGCCTCGACCTCGCCCTGCTGCCGGCCGGCGCGCCCGCCCCCGGCGAAGCGCTCTTCACCCGCTGACCGCACCTCAGGCCGGGGCATGGTCCGCCCCGGTAGCCGCGTCGCCACCTGAACGGCTCAACGCGCGCGTCCGTCACTCCGCATCGAAACTGGGCGAAGCGAACTAAACCGGACGAACATCGCGAGGTGGTTGTATGCAAACGCGGACGGTTGTCTCGGAGTTTCTGGGGACGCTGCTCCTGGTGTTCTTCGCCGTCGGCTCCGCGGTGCTCGCCGTCGACTTCATCGGGACGGTGGGCATCGCCCTCGCCTTCGGCTTCACGCTGCTCGCGCTGGCCTACGCACTCGGTCCGATCTCCGGCTGCCACGTGAACCCCGCGGTGACCCTCGGCATGCTGATGGCCCGGCGCATCGACGTCCGTACCGCGGTCACCTACTGGGTCGCCCAGTTCACGGGCGGCATCGCCGGTGCGGCGCTGCTCTTCCTGCTGGCGAAGCAGGTTCCGGGACTCCAGACGCACGGCAAGTTCGGCAGCAACGGCTACGGCGACCGCTCGGAAGTCCACCTCAGCCCGGGCGGGGCCTTCCTCGCCGAGGTGGTGCTGACCTTCCTGCTGGTCTTCGTCGTGCTCGCGGTGACCCACAAGGTCGCGGTGATCGGCTTCGACGGCCTCCCCATCGGCCTGTCGCTGGCGGTGATCCACCTGGTGGGCATCCCGCTGACCGGCACGTCGGTCAACCCCGCCCGCAGTCTGGGGCCCGCCCTCTTCGCCGGCGGCCCCGCCCTCTCGCAGCTCTGGCTCTTCATCGTGGCGCCACTCGTGGGTGGCGTCATCGCGGCGCTCGCCCACCGGCTGACCCACCCGGTCTCGGTGCGCGACGCCGAGGCGGGCGACGTTCCGGCCGACGAGGCGGGGACGGCCTGAGCGACGACCGCCACGCGGTGCGGAGAGCGCGCCGGACAGCACGGAGCCCGCCGTCCCCGGAAGGGGCGGCGGGCTCCGTGCCGTATTACGCCGTTTTGCTGAGGCCGTCTAGCCGTAGACGGGGCCGGTGTACTTCTCGCCCGGGCCGGTGCCCGGCTCGTCCGGTACGAGCGAGGCCTCGCGGAAGGCGAGCTGGAGCGACTTCAGCCCGTCGCGCAGCGGCGAGGCGTGGAAGGTGCTGATCTCGGTCGTGCTGGCGTCCAGCAGGCCGGCGAGGGCGTGCACGAGCTTGCGGGCCTCGTCGAGGTCCTTGTGCTCCTCGCCCTCCTCGGTCAGGCCGAGCTTCACGGCGGCGGCGCTCATCAGGTTGACCGCGACGGTCACGATCACCTCGACGGCGGGGACCTCCGCGATGTCGCGGGCCATTTCGTCGAAGCCGGGGTTCTCGGTGCTGGGGGCGTCACTCATGTCCCACACGATACGGCGGGTCCCGGGCGTCCCCGCGCGCGGGAGCCGGGCGACCGGGCGACCGGGCGGCCGGGTGCTTCCGATTTACGTTCTCGTCCGGTGGCTGCTAACCTTGTGTAACGACCGGCCGGACACCTATGTGCTCGGCCCACAAGTGGAGGCTCCGATCTCCCACCTGTTCGCCCTCAGGGCGACGGGTCACCGGTCAGGCGGCCACCATCGTTCCGTACGGACGATGGAGCCGTCCGATGCGCCCCGCGGGATTCCACGCGGCGGTGTTCCGGTATTTCCAGGAGCCCCGCCTGTGTTCCCGTCCGGGGCATTTTTCATATCCCGGCGCGGTTGGTCTTGTCGAAAACAGACGTTACGTGGCTGTCTGCCAGGCAGTCGCGTGGTGCTACCTAGGAGGATCCATCAGCGCCGAGCCCCGCATCAACGACAGGATTCGCGTTCCCGAGGTGCGACTTGTCGGACCCAGCGGCGAGCAGGTCGGGATTGTTCCGCTTGCCAAGGCCCTGGAGCTCGCACAGGAGTACGACCTCGACCTGGTCGAGGTGGCGGCGACTGCCCGTCCGCCCGTGTGCAAGCTCATGGACTACGGGAAGTTCAAGTACGAGTCGGCCATGAAGGCCCGTGAGGCGCGCAAGAACCAGGCGCACACGGTCATCAAGGAGATGAAGCTCCGGCCGAAGATCGACCCGCACGACTATGACACCAAGAAGGGTCACGTCGTCCGGTTCCTGAAGCAGGGCGACAAGGTCAAGATCACGATCATGTTCCGTGGTCGTGAGCAGTCCCGCCCGGAGCTCGGCTTCCGCCTGCTCCAGCGTCTCGCTTCGGACGTCGAGGAACTCGGCTTCATCGAGTCCAACCCCAAGCAGGACGGCCGGAACATGATCATGGTTCTGGGCCCGCACAAGAAGAAGACCGAAGCCATGGCGGAGGCCCGCGAGGCGCAGGCCGCCCGCAAGGCCGAGCGTCAGGGCACCGCCCAGGACACCGAGTCCGAGGGTGAGCCCGAGGTTCAGGCCGAGGCACCCGCCGAGGCTCCTGCCGAGGCTTCGGCCGAGACACCTTCCGAGGCGTGACCTCGGGGCCGCCATCCAGGCGGCCCCCGGTCCTCCCGGAATCCACAGAGATCTGACGCCCCTGATCGCGCGGTGCCCGCACCGTGAGGGGCGCCACTGACGAGGAGATAACGGCGCGATGCCGAAGAACAAGACGCACAGCGGTACCAGCAAGCGCTTCAAGATCACCGGCTCCGGCAAGGTGCTCCGCGAGAAGGCGGGCAAGCGCCACCTCCTGGAGCACAAGTCGTCCAAGAAGACCCGCTCGCTGACCGGCACGGTCGTCGTGGCTCCGGCCGACGCCAAGAAGATCAAGAAGCTTCTCGGCAAGTGAGGTCAGGCCCCCGGTGAACCCGGGAGGCCGACCTCGATCGAACCGGGACCAATTCGTTTCCGGGCTGGGTGCGTCGAAATCGTGAACACCAGCCCCGCTGCAAGGAGTTAAAAGTGGCACGCGTCAAGCGGGCAGTAAACGCCCACAAGAAGCGCCGGGCGATCCTCGAGGCCGCCAGCGGTTACCGCGGTCAGCGTTCGCGCCTGTACCGCAAGGCCAAGGAGCAGGTCACCCACTCCCTGGTCTACAACTACAACGACCGCAAGAAGCGCAAGGGCGACTTCCGTCAGCTCTGGATCCAGCGCATCAACGCCGCTGCCCGCCAGAACGGCATGACGTACAACCGCCTCATCCAGGGTCTGAAGGCCGCCAACATCGAGGTGGACCGCAAGATCCTTGCCGAGCTCGCGGTCAACGACGCCAACGCGTTCGCCGCCCTCGTCGAGGTCGCGAAGAAGGCCCTCCCGGCCGACGTGAACGCCCCCAAGGCCGCCTGACCCAGGCGAACTTGAAGGTGCTTGACCCGGACCCGCAGGCGCTCGTCGCCTGCGGGTCCGGTGCGTCGCACGCCCTTCGGGGCGCGTGACCCCGATCCGCCGGAGACTCCCGAGGCCCCGCCGGACACCCCGAGTCCCGCCGCACGCAGAGAGGCCCGCCGCCGACCATGGGCATCCCCGAACTGATCTCCCCGCGTTCGCCCCGCGTCGCCGCCGCCCGCAGGCTGGCCAAGCGGAACTTCCGCGTCAAGGAGCGCCGGTTCATCGCCGAGGGGCCGCAGGCCGTGCGCGAGGCCGCCGTGCACCGGGGCGCCGACGGCGAACCCACGCTGATCGAGCTGTTCGCCACCGTGGAGGCCGCCGAGCGGTACACGGAGATCATCGACGCCGCCCACGCGGCCGGTGCCCGGGTGCACCTCGCCGACGCGGACGTGCTCGCCGACGTCTCCCAGACCGTCACCCCCCAGGGCCTGATCGGCGTCTGCCGCTTCCTGGACTCGCCGTTCGAGGAAATCCTCGCCGCGAAGCCCCGCCTGGTGGCCGTACTGGCGAACGTACGCGACCCCGGAAACGCCGGCACGGTGCTGCGCTGCGCCGACGCTGCGGGCGCGGACGCGGTGGTCCTCACCGACGCCTCGGTCGACCTGTACAACCCCAAGTCGGTCCGCGCCTCGGTCGGCTCGCACTTCCACCTGCCGGTCGCCATCGGCGTACCGGTGGAGCTGGCCGTACAGGGGCTGCGGGACGCCGGTGCGCGGGTGCTGGCCGCGGACGGGGCCGGCACCGCCGACCTCGACGACGAACTCGACGCCGGCACCATGGGCGGGCCCACCGCCTGGGTCTTCGGCAACGAGGCCTGGGGCCTCCCCGAGGAGACCCGCGCCCTCGCCGACGCGGTGGTGCGGGTGCCCATCCACGGCAAGGCGGAGAGCCTCAACCTCGCCACCGCCGCCGCCGTCTGCCTCTACGCCTCCGCCCGCGCCCAGCGCCCCCGTACGACCTCCTGACCCCCGCCCCGCGCGGGGTACGCGTGGCACGGGGGGCGCACGTGGCGCGCGGGATCTCCCCGCGTGCGACCCGGAGCGCACGGTCGCCCGCGAGCCCGCCGGTGCGGGTTCGCGCCCGGCCGCGCGCCTCCGAGGAGAACGGTTCCGGCAGTTTCCGGCCGTGTCCGGGCCCGCGTCCCCCGATGCGCCGTTCCGCGCGCCCCCGCAGGGTGTCGCGGGCTCGCCGGTGCCTAGTAGGGTGACGGACTCGGGGCCCACTGCACCGGTTCGAGAGGTGGGGTACGGGAAGAATGGCTGTCGGCATGAGCAGGCCGCGTCGGACGGGCGCCACCGCCGTCCGCCCCGGGACGGACGCGTACACGGCGGGCGGTCCCGCCCCCTCGGACGTCCTCCTCGGCGTCGAGCCGGACGATCTGCCCGACGGGCTGGTCGTCGCCGACCGCACCGGGCACATCGTCTGCTTCAACGCCGCCGCCGTCCGGATCACCTCCGTGGAGAGGGAAGCGGCGCTCGGCAGCCGGCTGGAGCACGCGCTGCCGCTCGAAGACCTCAAGGGTCGCCGCTGGTGGACCCTGACCGACCCGTACGGCGGCCTCTCCACCCGCGTCGGCCAGCCCGAGCGGAACCTGCTGCTCCCGGGTGGGCGCGAGGTCCTCGTCTCCGCGCGGTACGTCCGCGAGTACCCCACCGGGCCCGTCCGCCGGGTGGTCGTCTCCCTGCGCTCGACCGAGGCCCGTCGCCGCACCGAGCGCAGCCACTCCGACCTCATCGCCACCGTCGCCCACGAACTGCGTTCGCCGCTGACCTCCGTCAAGGGCTTCACCGCCACGCTGCTCGCCAAGTGGGAACGTTTCTCCGACGATCAGAAGCGGCTCATGCTGGAGACGGTCGACGCCGACGCCGGCCGCATCACCCGGCTCATCGCCGAACTCCTCGACATCTCCCGGATCGACTCCGGAAGGCTGGAGCTGCGCCGCCAGCCCGTCGACATCCGCGCCGCCGTCGACCGCCACGTCCAGGCCCTCGTCGCCAGCGGCCAGTCGCCCGACCGCTTCCTCGTCCGCGCGGGCGACCCGCTGCCCGACCTCTGGGCCGACCCCGACAAGATCGACCAGATCCTCGGCAACCTGCTGGAAAACGCGGTGCGCCACGGCGAGGGAACTGTCACCATCGACATCGCACCCGCCCCGGCGGACAACGACGAGACAGGAACGGCGGTCACCGTGAGCGACGAAGGGCCCGGCATCCCCGAGGAGTCGATGGCCCGCGTCTTCACCCGCTTCTGGCGCGGCAGCAAGCGCGGCGGCACCGGCCTGGGCCTCTACATCGTCAAGGGCATCGTCGCCGCCCACGGCGGCACCATCACGGTCGACCGGGCCCCCGGCGGGGGCGCGGAGTTTCGATTTATCCTGCCCGTGAGCACCCCCGCGTACCTGCGATAACCAGGATCGCGTCCAGGGGCCGGGCGCCCTCGCACCGCGTGGTGGAGTGGCTCCGGGCAGCCCACGGGCTTCGTACCACCCCCACGGCCTTTAGACTCGACCTTTGGCACCTTTGCGTCCTCCTGCCGTCGAGCAGGGCCACGGGGGTCTCGGGGTGTCCCCCGATACGGGCAGTATCAGCCAATCGGAAGCACGGGAAGAGATGTCGGCACCGAACAAGTCGTACGACCCAGTCGAGGTCGAGGCACTGAAACCGGAAGAGATCGAGCGCATGCGGGACGAGGCGTTCGCCGCCTTCGCCGCCGCGGGCGACCTCGACGCGCTCGCCCAGGCGAAGACCGCGCACACCGGTGGTACCTCGCCGCTGTCGCTCGCCAACCGCGAGATCGGAGCCCTGCCGCCGCAGGCCAAGGCCGAGGCGGGCAAGCGCGTGGGCCAGGCCCGCGGCGCCGTCTCCAAGGCCCTGGCCGCGCGCCAGGCCGAGCTGGAGGCCGAGCGCGACGCCCGGGTGCTCGTCGAGGAGGCCGTGGACGTCACGCTGCCCTACGACCGCGTCCCGGCCGGCGCCCGCCACCCGCTGACGACCATGATGGAGCGCGTCGCGGACGTCTTCGTGGCCATGGGCTACGAGATCGCGGAGGGCCCCGAGGTCGAGGCGGAGTGGTTCAACTTCGACGCCCTCAACTTCGTGCCCGACCACCCGGCGCGCCAGATGCAGGACACCTTCTTCGTCCGGGGCACGACGGCCGACGGCCGTCCCACCGAGGGCGACGAGTCCGGCGTCGTGCTGCGTACCCACACCTCGCCCGTCCAGGCGCGGTCGCTGCTCACCCGCAAACCCCCCGTCTACGTGGTCTGCCCCGGCCGGGTCTACCGCACCGACGAGCTCGACGCGACGCACACCCCGGTCTTCCACCAGATCGAGCTGCTCGCGATCGACGAGGGCCTGACCATGGCCGACCTCAAGGGCACCCTGGACCACATGGTGCAGGCGCTCTTCGGCGCGGACATGAAGACCCGGCTGCGGCCGAACTACTTCCCGTTCACCGAGCCGTCCGCCGAGATGGACATGGTGTGCTTCGTCTGCCGCGGCGAGTCCGTCGGCAACCCCGACCGCCCCTGCCGCACCTGCGGCAGCGAGGGCTGGATCGAGCTGGGCGGCTGCGGCATGGTCAACCCGAAGGTGCTCGTCGCCTGCGGTGTCGACCCCGAGAAGTACAGCGGATTCGCCTTCGGGTTCGGCATCGAACGGATGCTGATGTTCCGCCACAACGTCGAAGACATGCGAGACCTGGTCGAGGGTGACATCCGGTTCACCCGACCGTTCGGGATGGAGATCTGATGCGCGTCCCGCTTTCCTGGCTGCGGGAATACGTCGACCTGCCGGCTTCCGAGACCGGCCGTGACGTGCAGGCCAAGCTCGTGGCCGCCGGCTTCGAGGTCGAGACCGTCGAGCAGACCGGCGCCGGCCTCACCGGCCCGCTCGTCGTCGGTCAGGTACTGACCATCGAGGAGCTGGAGGGCTTCAAGAAGCCCATCCGCTTCTGCACCGTCGACGTCGGCACCGCCAACGGCACCGGCGAACCGCAGGAGATCGTCTGCGGCGCCCGCAACTTCGCCGTCGGCGACAAGGTCGTCGTGGTCCTGCCCGGCGCCGTCCTGCCCGGCGACTTCGCGATCGCCGCGCGCAAGACGTACGGCAAGACCTCGCACGGCATGATCTGCTCCACCGACGAGCTCGGCATGGGCGACGACGGCACCCACGGCATCATCGTGCTGTCGCCGGAGACCGAGGCGGGCACCGACGCGATCGAGCTGCTCCAGCTCGTCGACGAGGTCCTCGACATCGCCGTCACCCCCGACCGCGGCTACGCCCTGTCGATGCGCGGCATCGCCCGCGAGACCGCCACCGCGTACGGCCTGCCGCTGCGCGACCCGGCGCTGCTCGACGTGCCCGCGCCGAACGCGTACGGCTACCCGGTCCGGATCAGCGACCCGTTCGGCTGCCCGCGCTTCACCGCGCGCACCGTCACCGGTCTCGACCCCGAGGCCCGCTCGCCGCTCTGGATGACGCGCCGGCTGCAGAAGGCCGGCATGCGCGCCGTCTCGCTCGCCGTCGACATCACCAACTACGTGATGCTGGAGCTCGGCCAGCCGCTGCACGCCTACGACCGCACCCGCGTCGAAGGCCCCATCGGCGTCCGCCGCGCCCAGCAGGGCGAGAAGCTCACCACCCTCGACGGCGTCGTACGCGTCCTGGACGCCGAGGACCTCGTCATCACCGACGACCGGGGTCCCATCGGCCTGGCCGGCGTGATGGGCGGCGCCCACACGGAGATCGCCGACGCCGGCACCGAGTCCGCCGCGACCACCGAGGTCGTCATCGAGGCCGCGAACTTCGACGCGCTCTCGATCGCCCGCACCTCGCGCCGGCACAAGCTGTCCTCCGAGGCGTCCAAGCGCTTCGAGCGCGGTGTCGACCCGCAGGCCGCCGCCGCTGCCGCGCAGCGCACGGTCGACCTGCTGGTGCTGCTCGCCGGCGGGACCGCCGAGGCGGGCGTCACCGAGATCACCGCCCCGTCCGCGCCCCGCACCATCGCGATGCCCGCGAGCCACCCCGGCCGGGTGGCCGGTGTGGACTACGGCCGCGAGATCGTCGTCCGCCGCCTCCAGGAGGTCGGCTGCGACGTCTACGGCCAGGACGAACTCCTGGTCACGGTGCCGTCCTGGCGCCCCGACCTGAGCGAGCCGAACGACCTCGCCGAGGAGGTCATCCGGCTGGAGGGTTACGAGAACCTCCCGTCCACGCTGCCGACCCCGCCGTCCGGCCGTGGTCTCACCGACCGCCAGCGGCTGGCCCGCCGCATCGGCCGTGCCCTGGCCGGCGCCGGTTACGTCGAGGCGCTGAACTACCCGTTCATCGGGAACACCGCCCTCGACCAGCTCGGCCTGGACACCGACGACGCCCGGCGCCGCACGGTCCTCCTCGCCAACCCGCTCTCCGACGAGGAGCCGGCGCTGCGCACCACGCTGCTGCCGGGCCTCCTCGGCGCGCTGAGGCGCAACGACGGCCGGGGCTCCCACGACCTCGCGCTCTTCGAGACCGGGCTGGTCTTCCGGCCGACCGGTCACGAGAAGCAGGCCGTCCGGCTCCCGGTGGACCGGCGCCCCTCGGACGAGGAGATCGCCGCGCTCAACACCTCCCTGCCGCGTCAGCCGCGCCACGCCGCCGTCGTCCTCGCGGGCGCCCGCGAGCAGGCCGGCTGGTGGGGCAAGGGCCGCCCGGCCACCTGGGCGGACTCCGTCGAGGCTGCCCGCGCCCTCGCCCGCGAGGCGGGCGTCGAGGTGACGGTCCGCGCCGACCGGCACGCCCCGTGGCACCCGGGCCGCTGCGCCGCGCTGTACGTCACCGTGAACGGCGAGGAGACCCTCCTCGGACACGCGGGCGAACTCCACCCGCGCGTCGTCAAGGAGCTGCACCTCCCCGAGCGCACCAGCGCCATGGAGATCGAGATCGACGTCCTGGAGCGGGCCGCCGAGGGCGCGCTCCGCGCCCCCCGGATCTCCACCTTCCCGGTGGCGACCCAGGACATCGCGCTCATCGTCCCCGCCGAGGTGCCCGCCGCCGAGGTCGAGGCGACGCTCCGCGAAGGTGCCGGCGAACTCCTCGAATCGCTGCGGCTGTTCGACGTGTTCACCGGTGACCAGATCGGCGAGGGCCGCAAGTCGCTCGCGTACGCGCTGCGCTTCCGCGCCCCGGACCGCACGCTGACGGTCGACGAGGCGTCGGCCGCCCGCGACGCCGCGGTGGCGCTCGCCGCCGAGCGCAACGGAGCGGTGCTGCGCGGGGCGTGACGACCCGTCAGGGCTGTCAGGGCCGTCGTCCTGGCGCCCCGGCACGGTGAGGAGGGGCGTATCCGATGACCGGATACGCCCCTCCGCCGTCTCGCCGTCCGCGGTGGGACCGCACCCGGGCCCGGAGTCGGGACCGGAAGCGTTTCGGCCCCGGTCTCCGTCCCGTGGCCACCCTCCTGTTCGTTCGGGCAGTGGGACCGTGCGGTCCGGCACCGCCCGCCCTGCCGTGGTGTGTCGGGCAGGCCGGCAGGGCGGGCGGTGCGGACGGGGGCCGTCGGAGCTGTACGAGGGGGAGCCGCGACGACCCCGCCGCGTTCCGGCGAGACGCCCAGTCAACCGATGCCCGCCCCACTGCGGGAGGGCGCACAGGGGGACGGTTCGGGCATTCCGTTCACACCCCGTGTGAATCGGTGCTTGGCTGGAACCTTGCGGCGCACGCGTCCGGCACGGGTTCGACCCACCTGCCCGGGCCCGGCGCGCGGGGCGCGGTGCGGAAGGGGGGAACGCGTGGAGCGCGACCGTATGGAACCCAACATCCTGCTGGAGTCCCTCGTGGAAGAGGCGGGCGTCTCGCGGGCGGGGCTCGCCGGACACGTGAACCGGGCCGGACAGGCCCGGGGACTGCGGCTGCGGTACGAACACACGGCCGTGTCACGGTGGTTGAAGGGCCAGCGCCCGCGCGGCGAGGTGCCCGACCTGATCTGCGAGGTCCTCGCCAGGCGCCTGGGGCGGCCCGTCACCCTCGACGACATCGGCATGGGCGGCGCACCGGGCGCGCCGGACGCGCCGTCCCCCGGCACCCCGCTCGCCGGGTTCGTCGAGCGGGCCACCGCGCTGTGGCGCGCGGACGGGCAGCACAACCCGCGGCTGACCGGCGTACCCGCCGTCACCGGGACGGCCGCCGTGATCCCCGTGTGGGAGTGGGAGAACCCGCCCGAGGACATCGACGTCTCCCGTCCCGGCCCCTCCCGCATCGGACCCGCCGACCTGGAGATCCTGCGCGCCGCCCGCGGTCACTACGAGCACCTGTACCGCAAGGCCGGGGGCATCGCCACGAGAGGCCGGGTGGTGGGCTTCCTCAACGCCGGTGTCGCCCCGCTGCTGCACGCCGGCCACGACGACGCGACGGGCCGCCGGCTGCACCGCGCGACCGCCGGACTCGTCTCCCTCGCGGGTATCTGCGCCTACGACTCCGACGCCCACGGACTGGCCCAGCGCTACTTCCACCAGGCGCTGCGCCTCGCCAAGGCGAGCGGCGACCGGGCACTCGGCGGCTACGTCATCGCCCTGCTCGTCAACCAGTCCCTGCACCTGGGGGAGTTCCGCCGCGCGGTCGCCTTCGCCGAGGCGGCGATACGGGCCGCCGGACACCGCGTCAGCCCCGCGCTCGCCGCCGACCTGCACGCCATGCAGGCCAAGGCGTACGCCCGCCTCGGGGACGGACGGTGCGCCCGTGAGCGCATCGGCCGCGCCGAAAAGCTGGCCGCCCGCATCCTGCCCGGCGCGGAGCCGGAGGAGACCGCGTACGTCCAGCCGGGCCTGGTGGACGTACAGGTCGCCGAGGCCCTGCTCGGCCTGGGCGACCTCCAGGCCGCGAGGGAGCACGCGGCCCTGGCCGTACGCGCCCCTGCGCACGACCGGGGGCGCGTGCACCGGCTCGCGATGCTGACCCAGGTGGAGCTGCGCCTGGGGGAGGCGGACCGGGCGGCGGGCACGGCCACGGAGATGGCGGAACGGGCGCGCGGGGTCGAATCGCGCCGGCTGCGCGAGCGGATGGGGGCGGTCCGCGACGACCTCGTGGCCAGCGGGAGCGCCGAGGCCGCACGGGCCGCCGAGGTGATCGGGGGCGCGCTGCGCGTGCCCCTGTGAGCCCCGGCGCATTCGGAAGCGTACGTTCCCTCAACCTGCCGCCCCTGCTGCGATGTTGTCACCGATCGACCGAAAGGTGGCAGAACTGTGCAGTGGGCGAACTTGAACGAACAAGCTGTCTATGAGAACCGCTGGTTCCGGGTGAACCTCGCGGACGTCCGACTCCCCGACGGCAGGCATCTCGACCACTACGTCATCCGGCTGCGCCCCGTCGCCGCCGCCACCGTCGTCAACGACGCCGACGAGGTCCTGCTGCTCTGGCGGCACCGCTTCATCACCGACAGCTGGGGCTGGGAACTCGCCGCGGGGGTGGTCGAGGACGGCGAGGACATCGCCGTGGCCGCCGCCCGGGAGATGGAGGAGGAGACCGGCTGGCGCCCCGGCGCGCTGCGGCCGCTGATGACGGTGGAGCCCTCCAACGGACTCACCGACGCCCGCCACCACCTCTACTGGGCCGAGGAGGCCCACTGGACCGGGCCGCCCGCCGACGGCTTCGAGTCCTCGCGCCGGGAGTGGGTGCCCCTCAAGTCCGTACCCGACCTCGTCGCGAGGGGCGAGGTACCCGCGGCCAACATGGCGGCCGGACTGCTGATGCTCCACCACCTCAGGCTGGGGTGACGGCGGCCCCGCACCGGTTGCGCCGGTGGGGCGGCCGGACGGTCCGGCCGCCCCACCGGGGAAGTCCTGCGCCCGGCAGGAGCCCCGGTCCGGCGGAGCCCTTTTTCGGCGGAGGCCCTGTTCCGGCGGAGTCCTGTCCTGGCGGAGTCCTGTTCCGGCGGAGGCATGTTCCGGCGAACCGCTCAGCGGAGTCCCGCGAAGACCGCGGCGGCGGCCGTACCGCCCAGCACGGCCCCCACGACGACCTGCCCCGTCGTGTGGTCCCGCAGCGAGACCCGGGACCACCCCACGGCCGCGACGCCGAGGTACAGCAGGGCGGCCCACCACCCGTACGCCACGGTGATCACGACGGCCACGCCCGAGGCGACCGCGGTGTGGACGCTGACCTTCCACCAGACGGTGACGGCCATCGTCAGCAGCAGCCCGGCGATCATGGCGGCCACCAGGGCGACGACCTCGCGGGGCGCTCCGAGTGCCGCCAGCAGGCCGGTGCCGACGAGGACCGAGCCGAGGGTGACGAACAGGGGTATCCACCGCTGGGCACGGATCTTGAGGTGCTTGTCGGACCACCGGCCCCGGCGGACACCGGCGACGACGAAGACGATGGGCAGGCCACCGCAGAAGACCCCGGCGAGCAGACCCCAGCCGGCGCCCGCGAGGGAGCCGGTGGCGTGCGTGCCGATGACGATCAGCACGAGGACGACGAGATGGGGCGGGGCCAGCACCTCGGTGACGAGGCGCGCGGAGCGCCGCTCGGCAGGCGCGGCCGCGGTGGGCGGCGGCTGAGCGGTGGTGGCTGACATGCCGGTATCTCCTCGGACGGAGGGGGCGGACGGGTGGCGGGTCGTACCGTAGTCGGGCCGCGCACGCCCCGGACAGGACTGTGGGCCCGGAGCCGAACTCGCAGCTCCGGGCCCACAGTTGCACGGTCAGGCGTACGGGTAGAACCCCGCCCCCGTCTTCCGGCCGAGCCGGCCCGCGTCCACCATGCGCTGGAGCAGCGGGGGAGCGGCGTACAGGGGCTCCTTGTACTCCGCGTACATCGAGTCGGCGACGGAGGCCACCGTGTCCAGGCCGATCAGGTCCGCGAGCTTCAGCGGCCCCATCGGGTGGGCGCAGCCCATCTCCATGCCGTTGTCGATGTCCTCGCGGCTGGCGATGCCCGACTCGAACATCCGGATCGCGGAGAGCAGGTACGGGATCAGCAGGGCGTTCACCACGAACCCGGACCGGTCCTGCGCCCGGATGGGGTGCTTGCCCAGTACCTCCCGTACGAGGGACTCGGCCCGCAGCACGGTCTGCTCGGACGTCGTCAGGGCGGGAATCAGTTCGACGAGCTTCTGCACCGGCGCCGGGTTGAAGAAGTGGATGCCGATGACCTGGTCCGGACGGGACGTGGCCACGGCGAGCTTCACCAGCGGGATGGACGAGGTGTTCGAGGCCAGGATCGCGTCCTGCCGCGTCACCACCTGGTCGAGCACCCGGAAGATCTCCGTCTTGACCTGCTCGTTCTCCACGACGGCCTCGATGACCAGATCGCGGTCGGCGAACTCGCCGAGGTCGGTGGTGAAGCTGAGGCGGCCGAGGGTCTCGTCGCGCTCCTCTTCGGTGATCTTGCCGCGTTCGGCGGCCTTCGACAGGGAGTTCTGGAGCCGGGTACGCCCTATCTCCAGGGCCTCACCGGTGGTCTCCGCGACCATCACCTCAAGGCCACTGCGTGCGCAGACCTCCGCGATACCTGCGCCCATCTGGCCACAGCCGACCACTCCGACGCGTGCAATGTCGGCCATAGAGTCCGTCACCTCGTGCCTCTCCCTGATCTCCGTATCGCGGGGCCCGTGGGTGGCGGTACCCGCTTCGACCTCCAGACGGTACCCGGCGACGCGGCCCAAGTTACCTGCGGGTCATCAACGGTCCGAGAAGGCATGATCTGCGTCACGCACCCGACCGGAGCGGTGCGACCGAGCACGAGCGGAAGGTGGAGCGTATGCGGCGCATGGGCCGGAGGGCATTCATGCTGGGCGCGGCCGGGGCGGTGGCGGCCCTGGCCGCACCGGGTCCGGCGGGGGCCGTCGGGCCCGTGTCCCGTGACCGACGTCACCGGGCGGTGACCGGGCTGCGAGGGATGTGGATCGCCACGGTGGCCAACGTCGACTGGCCCTCGGCCACCGGGCTGTCGGCGGCCACCCAGCGCAGCGAACTGATCGCCCACCTGGACCGGGCCGTCCGCTTCGGCCTGAACGCGGTCATCCTCCAGGTCAGGCCCAGCGCCGACGCCCTCTGGCCCTCGCCCCACGAGCCCTGGTCGCAGTACCTGACCGGCGTCCAGGGCAAGGACCCCGGCTGGGACCCGCTCGGCACGGCGGTGACCGAGGCCCACGCGCGCGGCCTCGAACTCCACGCCTGGTTCAACCCGTACCGGGTCTCCAACCAGACCGACCCGAAGAAGCTCCTCGCCACCCATCCCGCCCGGGTCCACCCGGAGTGGGTCATTCCGTACGGCGGGAAGCTCTACTACGACCCCGGGCTGCCGGAGGTCCGCTCGTTCGTCCAGGACGCCATGATGGACGCGGTCGGCCGGTACGACATCGACGCCGTCCACTGGGACGACTACTTCTACCCGTACCCCGTCTCCGGCCAGACCTTCGACGACGCCGACACCTACGCCGAGCACGGCTCCGGCTTCAGCAGCAAGGCGGCCTGGCGCCGGGACAACATCGACCGGCTGGTGAAGGAGACCTCCGACCGGATCAAGGAGATCAAGCCGAACGTCCGCTTCGGCATCAGCCCCTTCGGCGTCTGGCGCAACAAGACGACGGACCCGCTCGGCTCCCCGACCTCCGCCGGGGTGGAGACGTACGACGACCTCCACGCGGACACCCGCAAGTGGATCAAGCAGGGCTGGATCGACTACATCTGCCCGCAGCTCTACTGGAGCATCGGCCAGTCGGGGGCCGACTACGCCGAGCTGGTGCCGTGGTGGGCGGAGGTGGTGGAGGGTACGGACGTCGACCTCTACATCGGCGAGGCGCTCTACAAGGCCGGCGACCCGGCCCAGAACTCCGCCTGGCAGAGCACGTCCGAACTCTCCCGCCACCTCACCCTCGCCGAGGACTACCCGGCCGTCGGCGGACACGCCTTCTTCTCCGCGAACAGCGTGAAGGCGGACCGCATCGGCGCCATGGCCCGGGTGGCGGCGGACCACTACGGGGTGGGGTGAGGCTCCTCGACGGGTGATCAGCCCGCTCGCACCCTCCCCTGATCAAGCGCATGGTGCTACTTTCATTAGCACCATGCTGTTGACGCTGAACACCGCTGACGCCAGCCCCCTGCACGAGCAGGTCGCGGGCGCGATCCGCCGCGCCATCGCGGAGGGGGAATGCCTGCCGGGGGACCGGCTTCCACCGGCACGTGACCTGTCCCAGGCGCTGGGCGTGAACGTCAACACGGTTCTGCGCGGCCTCCGGAGCCTCCGGGACCAGGGGGTTCTGGAGTTCCGGCGCGGTCGGGGCGTGACGGTGGCCGCCGGAGCGGACCGGCGCTCCGCGCTGCTGGACCGGGTGGCCGATCTGGTGGCCGATGCCGCGCGGCTGGGTTACAGCAGGGCGGATCTGGCCGAGATGATCAGGGGGGCGGAGCAGTGAGCGAGCGCGCGCACGGCGGCAGCGGCGCCCTATGGGGTGCCGTCTGCTGGGTTGTCGGAATCCTGGCGCTACTGGTGGGCATGGTCCCGGCGGCGGGCAGTCGGCTGCCGGGCAGGGTGGCGACACACTGGAACGGAACGGGGCGGCCCGACGGCTCCATGCCCCTGTGGGCCGCCGCACTCGTCCCCGCGCTGATATGGGCGGTGGTGGTCGCGGGGGCCGGGCTCGCGGTGTGGCGTGCGAACGTGCGGCGGGGTGGTGCGGCGCGAGGGTGGGCGGGCGCCGTCCTGCTCCCGGCGGGTGTCTTCCTGGTCGGCGTTCAGGCATCGATCGTACGGGCCAACCTGGACCGGGCCGACTGGCATGAGGCCGGCTCGGTGACGGGCTGGGCCCTCGGAACTCTCGCGGTGGCGACCGTGGTCGGGCTGGCCGCGTGGCGGGTGGCCGGCCGGAGGGCCCCCGCCCCGGGGCCGGCGCAGGACGGCCCGCGCATGGTTCTGCCGGACGGTCAGCGGCTCATGTGGTTCTCCCGGGCGTCCAACCCGTGGCTCCATGCGGTCGCGGCGCTCGCCGGGGGCGTGGCCGTGGCCGCCGCCCTCGTCGCCGTCGTGGGGGTGACGACCCCGCCCTGGTCGGTGATCGTGCCCGTCGCGCTCTCCTCGGTGCTGGTTCTGGGCTGCGCCTCCGTGCAGGCGACCGTCAGCGAGAAGGGGCTGAAGGTGTCGTTCGGGCCGTTCGGCTGGCCGGCGCGGCGCTGGGCCCTCCAGGACATCGAGTCGGCCCGGTCCGAGTACCGCAGGCCGACCCAGGTGGGCGGCTGGGGCTACCGGCTGAGCGGGCTGGGGACCACGGTGATGCTCCGCGGCGGAGAGTGCCTCGTCATACGAGCCAGGGGCAAGGACTTCGCGGTGAGCGTGGACGACGCCGAACGGGGCGCCGCGCTGCTGAACTCCCTGGGCGGGCGGCGGTCGGGATGAGGAGCGCCCGCTGAGCCTGGCGGGCGCTCCACCGGGGTCATCGTGGAGCCTCCGTCGGGGAACCCGGGTGGACGGCCGCCAACGCGGCGGGCGCGTCGTCGGGCAGGGCCACCTGCGCGGCCTCGTCCGCCGTCAGGGTGCCCGCGTCGCACACCAGGGTGAAGCGTTCCGGGTCACGATGATGCCGTCGTCGGCACGCGTTCGGCGCCGGTGATCGTGATCGGCCGGGCCGTCACACCGCCCTGTGACGGGGGCACCGGCACCGGGGCCAGGCCGACGTGGCCTGCGGCACGTCGAGGGGTTCGACCGGGCCTGCGGGGCGAATCGTCCGGCGGAATCCGTCGCGCCCGACGCGGTACACCGCGATCCTCATCGTCACGGCCGCTCCTCGGCCGCCTGTGCGGTGTCCCGGCCGTGCGGTCCGCCCACCCTGTTCCTGCCGGCCCAGATCCGCAGGAGGTGCCGGGTGGTGCCGGCCGCTTCGCGCATGTGGGCGTAGGACCGGAAGCACGGCGTCTCCCGCGTGGGAGCTTCCGCCGCCAGCAGCGCGTACGCCTTGCCGAAAGCAAAGGGGGAGTGGTGCACACCTATGAGGCGATGGCTGCGCTTTTCTGGCGGTCATGTCCCGTGAGGTGGTGTAGGTGATCACTCGGTTGTGCCAGGCAGGAGGGTCGCGGTGTCCGGATAGAGGCTGTCCATGCTTTCGGTAGAGAGGTAGCGGCGGGGGAAGGCGATCCACTCGTCGTGGAGTTCGGCGAGGACGGCGGTGGCGAGCCGGTTGACGGCTGCGGTGTTCGGGAAGACCTGGACGACGTCGGACCGGCGCTTGATCTCCCGGTTCAGCCGTTCGAGCGGGTTGGTCGACTGGATCTTCTTCCAGTGCTGGTGAGGAAAGTCCGCGAAGGCGGTCAAGTCCTCCTTCGCGCCGAGGAGCATCTCTCTGACCTTGGGGAACTGTGAGCCGAGCATGTCCGCGACGGTGTCGAGATGGGCCCGGACGGTTTCGGCGGTGGGCTGGGCGAAGAGAGTGCGGATCGTCGCGGCGACCATCTCGGCCGCTCCTTTGGGGATCGCGGAGAAGACGTTGCGGACGAAGTGAACCCGGCAGCGCTGCCAGGCGGCGCCGAGCATGACCTTGCGGATGGCTTTGACCAGGCCGCTGTGGCTGTCGGAGATGACCAGGCGGACCCCGCTCATGCCCCGCTCCCGCAACGAGCGCAGGAACGTGGACCAGAACGCTTCGGTCTCGCTGTCGCCGACCATGACACCCAGGACCTCGCGGCCGCCGTCCTCGGTGACACCAGTAGCGATGACCACGGCCTGGGAGACGATCCGGTGGTCCACGCGGGCCTTGACGTAGGTCGCGTCGAGATACACGTAGGGGAACCGGGTGTGGTCCAGCGGGCGGGTGCGGAACGCGTCGAGCTGTTCGTCGAGATCGCCGCAGATCCGCGAGACCTCGCTCTTCGATATTCCGGTGTCCGAGCCGAGCGCTTTGACCAGGTCATCGACGTTGCGGGTGGAAACGCCGTGGACGTATGCCTCCATGACGACGGCGTAGAGGGCCTGGTCGATGCGGCGCCGGCGTTCGAGCAGGCTGGGGAAGAAGCTGCCGGCCCGCAGTTTCGGGATCGCGAGTTCCAAGTCGCCGGCCTGCGTGGTCACCGTCTTGTCCCGGTGCCCGTTGCGGTAGCCGGTCCGCGCGGTTGTCTGCTCGTTCCATTCCGCGCCGATGTGCGCCGTGGCCTCGGCCTCGATCAGCTCCTGCAGCAGCCGCTGGGCGATTTCACGCACGAGTTCAAGACCATCCGCCGAACGCAGTGACTCCAGCAGGCGGAGTAGGTCATGCTGTGACAAGGCCACCGTGTACTCCCTTGGGTCGAACTGCCCGTTCACCCAGGACAGTTACACGGTGGCCGCCCTCGTGTTCAGGGAGCGCGCACAGGCAGCCGACGCACATCACGGCTCAAAACAGGCGCACATCCCCGCCAAGATCCGCTACACCACTCCACGGGACACCATCTTGATGCCAGCACCCTGTACGCCCGCTCGATCTGGTCTCGGACTATCGAGTCCTCGTCCGCGCCCAGCTCTTCACGGACGAGCAAGTTCAGGGCTCCGTGGATGGCCTGGGCATGAGCGGTAATGGCCTCGTGCGTCGAGGTGTTGAGCCGTAGCTTCAGCACCTCGTCCGTGATGCGAGAGATCGTCTGCACGTCGATGGGCGCACTGCCGGCCGCCTTCGGATCGCGCTCTTCCGTCACGTTCGCCACCACGCTCTCCCCTCGGAACTGCCTGAGCAGGTTGGGTTCGAGACGAACGTAGAGGCCCCATGGCCCAAGTCCCAAGCAGATTGCGCCAGTTTGTAGCAAGCTGATTGACGCCACTGAACCCCTGCTCGACGCTGAGTGTGCCGCGCAATCCGGCGCAAGGCAGAAGACAGGAGATCGGCCATGAAGCTACGGTTCCTTGGTAAGAACTCCCAAGGGGGAGAGTGCCCGACCCTCTACGCCACAGATCGGGACACGTACCTCGTCCAGGGCTGGAAGATCTTCGCGAATGACCTGCTGATGCAGCTCACCATCCGCGAGGGCCAAGCGGCCGTGGAGGGGCCCACCGAGCTGTTCGAGCACCTGGAGAAGGACGGGCTCTCCTCCGGAGAGTTCAAGCGCCTTGAGGACCCCCTCATGGTCCTTACCCCCGGAGGTACGTACGTTGTGCAGGGCCAGGAGGTGACCGACCCCGAGGCCCTGGCACAGATGCAAATCCCGGACTACGAAACCGTGGTCGAGGTCTCCAAGGCCGCGATCACCACGCTACTGGAGGAACCCCGTGGAGCTGATCTCCAGCGACGAGCGCAACAAGCTATTCGATAGCTGCGCGAACGGCGCCTTCCACTTGGAGCTGAGGGATGACTACTCGGTCCCGGTAGAAGACGGCCCCTACGCGAGCTGGCTCCGGGGGGAACCTCTGGATCACTCGTACATGGGACCGTGGACGCAGCTCGTACGTCGTGTCACCGATGCGGGCAAGACCATGCGTCGGGTTCGAGTCGTCACCGAACCGCACACTCCGTACATCCAGTGGGAGTACGCCACCGCGCACGTCAACGAAGAGGCCGGCGAGTCCGTCAGGTGGTATCCGCGGCACCGGTTGCCCGACGACCTGACTTTCCCGGTAGACAGACATGACTGGTGGCTGTTCGATGACTCGGTGGTCGCTGTAGGGCACTTCAGCGACTCGGGAAGATTCATCGGGAACGAGCTGATCGACGCCCCAGCCATCGTCGCCGAGTGCGTGCGTGTTCGGGATCTGCTTTGGGCCTCTGCCGTTCCTCACTCCGAGTACAAGCCCTGACCGTTCCGTGAACAACCAGGCACAAGAGACGCGAGAGGTGTTGGGGGCCCGGCTGCGTGGATTCCGCAAGGATGCGGGGTTCGGCAGTGGTCGGGCCTTCGCCGCTGCCACAGGGTGGCAGGAATCCAAGGTCTCTCGCATCGAGAACGGCAAGCAGAACGCAAGCGAGGACGACATCCGTGTCTGGTGCCAGGTAACCGGGCATGAGGCTGATCTATCTGACCTGATCGCCACAGTTCGCCACATCGATGAGCTGTGGTTGGAGTGGCGCCGAGTACTCGCGGCCGGGACTGGGAACCGCCAGAAACAGTCCCTGCCCCTCTACAAGAAGACCAAGGTCTTCCGCATCTGGGACCCCGCAACCATCTGGGGAACGGTCCAGACTGCCGAGTATGCGGTGGACATCTTCCGAAAAGTGTCCAGCTACTACGAGACGCCGGCCGACATGGATGCTGCTGTGGCGAAGCGTCTCGAACGGCAGTCATACCTCTACACGGGCGACCGCATCTTCAACGTCCTGCTTGGTGAGCAGGCGCTCTACTCGAACCACGGGGGCCCGGAAGTCATGAAAGGGCAGCTCGACCGGCTGATGGCTGTGATGGCGCTTCCCCGCCTGAGCCTGGGCATCGTCCCACGGTCCACACGCCTTGGTCTCTGGATCGGGCACGCCTTCTCCATGTTTGATGACCAGCTCGTCATGGTCGAGACGTACTCCGCGGAAATGTCCGTCACACAGCCAAGAGAGATCGACCTTTACCGCAAGGCATTCGAACTGCATCGACAGTCCGCTGTCTATGGGCAAGCGGCCAGGGACCTGATACTGACCGCGATCCACCACTTCGACACCATGGCAACCGACTAGGAGAGGTCAACTTGACAACGCATCCCAACTGGCATACCAGCAGCTACACAAAGTCTGACACCTGCGTGGAGGTGGCCGACAACGACCCCGCGAGGGTCATGATCCGCGACACGAAGGACCGGGAACGGGGCACCATGGGCGTCAGGCCGGCACCCTGGGCAGCCTTCGTGGATCACGCGAAGGGGCTTCTTTCGTAAATTCAACGTCCACAGGTGCGTAGCAGGGCCCCTCTGTCGTGGAGGGGCCTTACTGCTGTTCCTGACTTCCTGTCAGTGGGTATATAGACCCCCTACAAAGAAGATGTATGTGTCAGCGGAGGCTTCCGAAGGACACCAGGCCCCAAAAGCGTGCCAGGGATCACTCATCGGGACTTAATTCATTCATTCACTCACCCCGCACGAGGGCTTGGAGGGCGTGAACTAGCTGGTCAGAGGGCCTGAGGGCGGCCAGGATGGCCCAGAAAGGGCCCTGGAGGGGGTGCTGGAGAGTTGAAGGCCGACGGGCCGGGAGGGAGTCGCCTGCAGCCTCGAAAGTTTCATACTCGTACGCGATCTGAGGAAGGCGCCCCGGGTGGTCCTGTGGGGGTGCATTAAGGCACTACCCCGTGTGTGTATGAATGATTATGTGCATTCACCTGAATAATTCGTTATCCTTCTTGCCCACGGCGCGGGTCTTACCCGTGCCGTCTATCCGGGCTTGCAGGGTTCGTCCGGCCGTCGCGCCATGGCCGCGCTCGCTACGGATCACGGGTCCGGCCCGATGGCTCCGGACGGGTCGCCTGCCGCCCGTGAGGCCCTCGGCCGAGATCTCTCCGAGGCGCTGACCACCGGCATCCCCACGCTCTCCCGCAGGCTCTACGGCGAACTGAGCGACGTGTACGCGGACTTCACCACCGGAGGCCACGGGCTCGGCCACAACCTGGACGCGGGCGGCTGGTCGGACGGCGGTGGCGCGGGCGGCGGGCGGCGGGCGGCGGGCACTACGGTGGCGGTCACGGCGGCTGGTGACACCGCCGGGCAGCCCGCGCGGCCCCACGTCCCTTCCGGGCCCGCCTCACCGCGGTCCCGGCTCCTCCCGGGCGGTCTTTCCCGCGCCCCCGTGCTGCACCACGCTGTCCGGCCCCGGGTACGCCAGCGACTCGTGGCCGTCGGCGTAGCGCAGCCGGTACGGCGGGGTGCCGTGCGGGCCCCGTACCTCGACGATCTCCGCGACGCGGTCGGGGTGGCCCACGGTTCTGCCGTGGGTCAGCAACCGGTCGCCGGTCTGAGCTTCCATGGGGAACGACCTCCTTCAGGACGGCGACCCCTTTGTCGACAAGTCTATGACCGTGGTGCCCGGCTCTCGCGCGGGCGCCGGGTGCCCGCCCGCTGGGTCACCGCGATGCAGACGAGTACGGCCACCGCCGCGACCGGGGCGGCTGCGGAGAGGTCCTCGCCGAGCAGGAGGAACGACCAGACCAGCGTCAGCAGCGGCTGGGCCAGTTGCAGCTGGCTGGCGCGCGGGATGCCGATCTCCGCCATGCCCCGGTACCAGACGTACAGCCCGGTGAAGGTGGACCCGGCCGCCAGCCAGACCAGGCCGGCGATCCCGTGCCAGGCCGGCGTGACGGGCTCGTACGACAGTGCCACCGCGCTGCCCGCCACCGCTACCGGGAGCGAGAGGAGCAGTGCCCAGCCGATCACCTGCCAGCCGGGCATGATCCGCGCCAGCCGCCCGCCCTCCGCGTACCCGGCCGCGCACACCACCAGCGAACCGAACAGGTACAGATCACCGGCCGAGACGGCGCCGCCGCTCTGGGCGACCGTGAACGCGAGCACCACGGCGGCCCCCGCGAGCGCCGCGATCCAGAACGCGCGAGGCGGACGGTTGCCCGTCCGCAGGGACGAGAACACCGCCGTGGTCAGCGGCAGCAGCCCCACCACCACGGCCGAGTGCGAGGAGGTCGTCGTCCTCAGCGCGAGCGTGGTCAGCAGCGGGAACCCCGCCACCACGCCGCCCGCCACGACCAGCAGCCCGCCCAGGTGACGGCGGCCCGGCCAGGGGATGCGGGCCGCCAGCAGGACCGAGCCCGCGATCAGCGCGGCGAGCACGCTGCGCAGTGCCACCAGTGACCAGGGGCCGAAGCTCTCCAGTCCCCACACGGTGGCGGGGAACGTGAGGGAGAAGGCGAGGACCCCGAGGGAGGCGAGGACGAAGCCGGACCGTTCGGAGGAGGGGGAGAGGGGAGCGGCGGGCCCCGCAGGGGCACCGGAGGTGGCGGGAGCGGGCGTGGGGGTGGCGCTGGGTGCGAGCGCTATCGTCACGAAAGGGGTAGCGCTATCGTTGTCTCTCATGAATGAGCGTAACAGTGCAGGGGAGTTGGTGGAATTCCTGCGCGGGGAGCTGAACCGCTACTCGCCTGGTGGAAAGCTCCCGTCGAGTCGTGCCCTCGTCGAGCGTTTCCGGGTCAGCCCGGTCACGGTCACCCGGGCCCTCGCTCAACTGGCGGCCGAGGGCCTGGTCGTCACCCGGCCCGGGGCGGGGGCCTTCCGCGCCCAGCCGCGTACCACCGCACCGGCGCCGGGCGACACCTCCTGGCAGGAGGTCTCGCTCAGCGGTGACGGTGGGCCCGAGGTGGTGCCCCGTACCGTCGACGCCTCGGGGGTCCTCGTCACCCTCGCCGCGCCCCCGTCGGGCGTCATCGAGTTCAACGGCGGCTACCTGCACCCCGCCCTCCAGCCCGAACGGGCGCTGGCCGCCGCACTCGCGCGGGCCGGCCGCCGCCCCGGTGCCTGGGACCGGCCGCCGGTGGACGGCCTGCCCGAGCTGCGCGCCTGGTTCGCCCGCGAGATCGGGCCCGGCGTCGGCGCGGCCGACGTCCTCGTCACGGCGGGCGGCCAGAGCGCGCTGGCCACCGCGCTGCGCGCGCTCGCCCCGCCCGGGGCGCCCGTACTCGTCGAGTCGCCGACCTACCCCGGCATGCTGGCCGTCGCCCGCGCCGCCGGGCTGCGGCCCGTCCCCGTACCGGTGGACGCGGACGGCGTACGGCCCGAACTGCTCGACGCCGCGTTCCGCGCCACCGGGGCACGGGTGTTCGTCTGCCAGCCGCTCTTCCAGAACCCGACGGGCGCCGTACTCGCCCCCGCGCGGAGGGCCGAGATGCTGCGCATCGCGCGGGCCGCGGGCGCGTTCGTCGTCGAGGACGACTTCGCCCGCCGTCTCGCCCACGAGGACGCGGGACCACTGCCGCCACCGCTGGCCGCCGACGACCCCGACGGGGTGGTCGTGCACGTCTGCTCGCTCACCAAAGCCACCTCGCCCAGCCTGCGGGTGGGCGCGCTCGCGGCGCGCGGTCCGGTGCTGGAGAGGCTGCGCGCGATCCAGGTCGTGGACAGCTTCTTCGTGCCGAGACCGCTTCAGGAGACCGCCCTCGAACTGGTCGGATCCCCTTCCTGGGGGACGCACCTGCGTTCCGTCGCCGCCGACCTGGCCCGTCGCCGCACCCTGCTCGCCGGTGAACTCCGCCGTTCTCTGCCCGAACTCGACCTGCCGCACGTGCCGTCCGGCGGCGGCAGCCTCTGGCTGCGCGTCCCCGGTGGCGGCAGCGGTGCCGACGAGGCCGCTTTCGTCTCCGCCGCCCTGCGCGCCGGCGTCGCCGTCGCCCCCGGGCGCCCGTACTTCTGCGCGGAACCGCCCGCAGGGCAGGTCCGGATCAGCTTCGCGGCCGCCTCCGGCGCGGCGGAGATCACGGAGGGGGTCAGGCGCCTGCGCGTCGCGTACGACGCCCTCGGGAGCTTCGGGGGGTGACCTGCGGGCGGGGCGGCGCGGGGGCGGCGGAAAACAGGTGGGGGCCCACGAGGGTGCGCTCTAGCCTGAGCCCATGACCGAGACGATCACGCAGGACTACGACATCTCGACCGACCCCGCCCGGCTCGACCCGGCCCGCATCCACCACTGGCTCTCCACCGACACCTACTGGGCACTCGGGCGCAGCCGCGCCACCCAAGACGCGGCGATCGCCGCCTCGCTCAACTTCGGCGTGTACGAACGCGGTTCCGGCAATCAGGTCGGGTACGCGCGCGTGGTGACGGACCACGTCACCTTCGCCTGGCTCTGTGACGTCTACGTCGACCCGGCGGCTCGCGGGCGGGGGCTCGGCGTGCGGCTGGCGGAGGCGGTGCGCGATCACCTCGTCCCGGCCGGAGTCCGCAGGATTCTGCTCTCCACGGGCGACGCCCACGGCGTGTATGGGAAGGTCGGCTTCCACGGGCTGGAGCAGCCCGGCAACTGGATGGCCCTGATCAATCGTTAGATCCTCAACTCGCCTTGCTGTGCGCCCTCTTGACCCGGAGGTCCGTCAGCCTCACGATCGCGGCCATGAGTGTTCGGGTTTCCCTCGTGGTGGCGGCGCGAAGCTCCTCGCTGCTCGCCGAGCGCTTCGACGACGACCGCCCGCTCGACCACGCCGGATGGCGCGAGGTGCAATTCGCCGCACACGCCCTGGTCCCGCTCGGTGCGGCCGATCTCCGCTACTGCGCGCCGACCCCCCGCAGCAGGGCCACCGGTGACGCCCTCGGCTACGCCCCCATGGCCCAACCCGACCTGCGGGACTGTGACATGGGGCGCTGGCGGGGCATGACCCTGGCGGAGGTCGCGGCCCGCGAGCCCGCCGCCGTCGACGCGTGGCTGGCCGATCCCCGCTCCGCGCCGCACGGCGGCGAGCCGCTGCTCGGCTTCATCACCCGCATCGGCCACTGGCTCGACACCCGTCCCGCGGACGGCGGTTCCATCGTCGCGGTGGCCGAGCCCCCGGTGGTCCGCGCGGCCCTCGTCTACGCGCTGAAGGCCCCGCCCTCCGCGTACTGGAACATCGACGCGCGCCCGCTTTCGGCGGTCACCCTCGTCGGACAGCCGGGCCGTTGGAGCCTCTCCCTGGAGCCACCGGCCCACTGATGTACCGGGCCCTCACCGGAAGGATGAAAACCGGTGCGACCCGGGTGTACATCGGTCACAATCCCGGACATGCAACGGTTTGCGGAGATGTTCACCGACCCCGGAAACGACCCACGGGTCGAGGTCCCCACGCAGAGCGACGAGCGGACCATGCTCGTCGCCTCCCTGCGCCGCCAGAGGGACACCCTGGTCCTGAAGTGCTCCGGGCTCGACCCCGAAGCCATGGCCATGCGCTCCGTGGACTTCTCCGGGCTGTCCCTGCTGGGACTCGTCCGGCACCTCGCCGACGTCGAACACCGTTGGTTCAGGCAGCGGTTGGCCGGCCAGGAAGGTCCGGCGCCCTTCTCCACCGTCGACGAGCCGGACGGCGCGTTCGACCGCGCGAGACCCGGAGCCGCGCGAACCGCGGAGGCATGGCGGGTCTGGCGGGCAGAGGTCGACTTCGCGGAACGGTTCGTCGCCGAGGCCCCGGATCTCGACGTGTCCGCCAACGACCCCTGGCAGGGCCGGATTTCGCTCCGGTGGGTCCTGCTGCACATGGTGGAGGAGTACGCGCGGCACAACGGCCACGCCGACCTGCTGCGCCAGGGGATCGACGGAGCAGTGGGGCTGTAGCCGCCCCGGCGTCACACCTTCCCGTCCGTCCGACCAGTCGGTATGTTGCGGGTCCGGGGGGGGGGGGGGCCTGATCGCGTGTCAGGCGGCGGCGTACCCCCGTCCCCGTACCGAAGCGCGGCGGGCTCCCGATCCCGGGCCCGTCCAGGACGAGGAGGAGGCCACCGTGGTGCGGATCCAAGGCCACTGCGACGAACGGTTCGCCCGCGTGCGTACCGCGTTCGAGGAGAACTTCGCCGTACGCGACGAACTGGGCGCGGCCGTCACCGTGCTGGTGGACGGCACGCCGGTCGTCGACCTCTGGGGCGGCTGGGCGGACGGCGCGCGGACCCGCCCCTGGGAGCGGGACACCCTCGTCAACGTCTGGTCCACCACCAAGGGCCCGACCGCGCTCTGCGCCCACATCCTCGCCGACCGGGGCCTGCTCGACCTCGACGCCCCGGTGGCCGTGTACTGGCCCGAGTTCGGCGCCGCCGGCAAGGAGCACATCCCGGTGCGCGATCTCCTCTCGCACCGGGCCGGCCTCGCCGGGCTGCGCGAGCCGCACTCCCTCGCCGACCTCTACGACTGGGAGCTGACCACGTCCCGGCTGGCCGCGACCGAGCCGTGGTGGGAACCCGGGACCCGTTCCGGCTACCACGCCCTGACGTACGGATTCCTGGTCGGTGAGGTGGTCCGCCGGATCAGCGGCGAACTGCCCGGGGAGTTCCTCCGGCGCGAGGTCACCGGCCCCCTCGGGATCGACTTCACCGTGGGACTGCCGGAGAAGGAGGCGGGCCGGGTCGCCGAACTCGTCACGACGAAGGCCACGGCGGCCCAACTCGCGTTCTTCGCGCGCCTGCCCCCGGTGGCCGTCGCCTCCTTCGTCAACCCCGGTACGGGAGCCGCCGCGGCCAACACCGCCGCCTGGCGGGCGGCCGAGATCCCGGCGGCGAACGGCCACGGCACCGCCCGCGCGGTCGCCGCCCTCTACGGCATCCTCGCCGGGCGCGGCACGCTCTCCGGCCGGCGCGTGCTGTCCGAGGCCGCCGCCGAGCGCGTACGGGAGGGACAGGGGAGCTGCCGCGACCTCGTGCTGGGCGCCGGGTTCGCGCACGAGACGGAGATCGCCCTCGGCGTCTGGCTGAGCGGCCCCAACGCCTCCTACGGCCCCAACCCGCGGGCGGTCGGCCACGACGGGGCGGGCGGCTCCTGCGGGCTCGCCGACCCGGAGTCGGGGGTGGCGCTCGGCTACGTCATGAACCGGATGGGCGTGGGGCTCGCCGACGACCCGCGGAAGATGGCGCTGGTCGAGTCGGTGTACGCGTCACTCTGAGACACGGAACACACACGCGGACACAGAAACGCGCGGGAACACAGAGACGCGCGGGAACACAGAGACGCGCGGGAACACAGAGACGCGCGGGAACACAGAGACGCGCGGGAACACAGAGACGCGCGGGAACACAGAGACGCGCGGGAACACAGAGACGCGCGGGCGGACACAGAGACGCGCGGGCCGACGGGGACTCCGTCGGCCCGCGCGTTCTCACGCCAGGGTGCGCGAGGCCGGTCGCGCGAGGGCGTGCGGTGGTGATCCTTAGAGGACGCCGCTCTTGGCGATGGTGATCTTCGCCGAGGTGCGACCCGACTGGGAGCCCAGGGACTCGATCTTCTTGACCAGCGCCATGCTGTCCTCGTCCGCGACCTCACCGAAGACGACGTGCTTGCCGTCGAGCCAGGAGGTCACGATGGTGGTGATGAAGAACTGCGAGCCGTTGGTGTTGCGGCCGGCGTTGGCCATCGACAGCAGACCCGGCTTGGTGTGCTTGAGCGTGAAGTTCTCGTCCGCGAACTTCTCGCCGTAGATGCTCTTGCCGCCCGTGCCGTCGCCGCGGGTGAAGTCGCCGCCCTGGAGCATGAACTCCGGGATCACACGGTGGAAGGACGAGCCCTCGTAGCCGAAACCCTTCTCGCCGGTGGCGAGGGCGCGGAAGTTCTCCACGGTCTTCGGGACGACGTCCTCGAAGAGGTTGAACGTGATCCGCCCGGCGGGCTCGTCGTTGATGGTTATGTCGAAGAAAGCCTTGATGGTCATAGAACCATCCTGACACTTCTCGGGCAGGACCTCGTGCAGAGGGGTCCCCGGCACGGTCCGGGCGACCGGTCGAAAGCCGCGGACGGGCGGCGGAACGATTCAGCGCCCGCCCGGACGCCCACCCGCACGCCCACCCCGGGAACGCGCGCGCCCGGAACCGAAGAGTCCCCGCCGCCCGGGCCGGGACCGCAGCCCGGCAGGCCGCCCCGCACGGCTTCGGGCCCCGTCCCCCGGCGCGACGGGCCGCCGGTCGCCGTCCGGGGACGGCAGCGGTGCCCGGCGGTCGGCCTCGGCGCGCATCTCCTGGTGAGCGGCGTACGACGTGGTGCGGAACGCCTCCTCGTACGAGGCGAGAGCCGCCCCGACCGCCGCCCCGGCCGTCCCGCGGCGCCGCACCCGGGCCGCGAGCAGCCCGAGGAGGCCCATCACGGCGGCCAGACATCCGACGACGATCAGCAACGGCAGGAAACCACCCATGGCGGCGAGCGTAGCGAGGGGGCCGGGCCCAGGGGAGGGTACGGGCCGCCGCTACCGGCCGCGCGGCTTTCCGCGCTTGGCCCCGGCTCCCTTGGCCCCACCGGTGTGCTTTCCGCCCTTGCCGTCACCCGCCCCGCCCCGCGGGTTGCGGGACGACGGCTTGCCCGCGCCGGCGCCACGACGGGCACCGGCGGCCGGCCGCTTCTCCTGCTTCGGCTGGGGGGGCGTGGGCGTACGACCGCGCGAGCTGTTCACCGTGCGGCCCCGGACGATGCCGATGAAGTCCTCGACCCTCTCGGTCGTCTTCTCCTCCGGCCACGAGAGGGCGATGCGCGACTCCGGGGCGTCCGTCATCGTCCGGTAGGTGAGGTCCTTGCGGTGGTGGAGCCGCGCGAGCGACTGCGGGACGACCAGCACGCCGATCCCCGCCGCGACCAGCGCCACGGCGTCCTCCGTCGTCTCCGGCCGCTCCGACGCGGGCAGCCCCGGCGGGCGCTCCCAGTCGAACGGGTCGTCGAGCGGATGCAGCACGATGTCCTCCGCGAGGTCCTCGGCCGACACCTCCTCCGCGGCCGCGAGCAGGTGGTCCTTCGGGATCACCACCACCGTGGTCTCGGTGTACAGGGGGATCGCGCTGAGCTCCTCGCGCCCGACCGGAAGCCGTACGAACCCCGCGTCGGCACCGCCCTCCAACAGCAGCCCGGGGGCCTGGGCGGACGGTACGGAGACCAGCTCCAGCGGGACGAGGGGGAAGCGCTCTTTCCAGATGCGCACCCACTTGGAAGGCGTCACGCCCGGTACGTAGGCGAGGCGGAACGAGGGGGATGCGTCGGAGCCAGTCACCCCGCCAGGTTACCGGCCCCGCCCCCGTCGGGCGTCCGGTGGATCATGGCCGGGAACCCGCCGCACCCGCCGGCCCGAAGCGGTGTGGTCGGCGGCCTCGCACACGCTCGCTACTCTTGACACATGACCTCGCACCAGACACCCCAGACGATGAAGCCCGCCACCGCGGCGAAGAAGCTGGGTGTGTACCTCGAAGCCACCCCCGCCGAGTTCCAGGAGGGTGTGGTCTCGCGCAGCGAGTTCAACGCGCTGCAGGCCGATCCGCCGGCCTGGCTGGAGGAGCTGCGCCGCAACGGCCCGCACCCCCGCCCGGTCGTCGCCGCCAAGCTGGGCGTCTCCATCTCGGGCCTCGCGCGCGGCGGAGTCACCGAGGCGCTCACCACCGAGCAGATCGACGCTCTCAAGAACGAGATGCCGGAATGGCTGAGCGCCGAGCGCGCCACCCAGGCCGACGTCCGCAAGGAGGCCGTCCGCATCAAGGAGCGGAACGCCGAGCGCGCCGCGCGCGCCGAGAAGGCCGGTTCCTGACCCAGGCTCCCCACCTCCGCCCGGCCGCCGACACACCTCGCGCGGCCGGGCGGAGTCGTGCCCGCCCGGCCGCACCGTCTTCCGGCACGCCACGGCCCGGCGCCCCGAATCGGACGAGCGGATGACCTGACGACCGGATAACCGGTGGCCGCCGCCCGGCCACCCGCGACAGGATGCACGCCGTGCATCACCTGCTGCTCGGTCTCGCCGTCAACCCTTCGCTGCCTTCGCACCTGATCGACCGGTTCCTCGCCTACGAGGACGTCTGCCTCGAACCCCTCGACTGCGAACTCGCCCAGACCCTCGGCGATCGCTCCGATCTGAGCCGCGAACAGGCGAAGCGGCTGGTGTCGGCGCACGAGGACTGCGCGACGGTGTCCATGTCCCCGGCGGTCCGGGTGCTCACGGAGGCCGACGTCGACCCGGTGCGGTGGCCCCTCGTCGCGCTCGCCCTGCTGGAGGAAGGTGCCGGTAACCCCTCGTGGGCCCGCCATCTCGCCGAGGTGCCCGAGTACCGGCTGCGGGAGTCGCTCGCCGCCCTCCCGGGCCTCCCCGACGACGTGACCGGGACACTCGCCGCCGACCCCGACGTGCGGGTGGTGGCCGAGCTCGCGCTCTGGACCACGTCCACCACCACCGCCACGAGGCTCGCCCGGCACCCGCACGCCGAGGTACGCGGCGCGCTCGCCCTGAACCCGCTGACGCCGCCCCCGGTCCTGGCGGCCCTGATCACCGGCGAAGGGCTGCCGCCGGTCCGCCACTGCCCGGTCTGCGACCAGGAACCCGTCCCGTACACCCGTGCCTCGGGCTCCGAACGCCCCGGATGCGAACCGCGCTCCGGGGCGGCCTGCGACGGATCCCACCGGTCCACCCTCCACGAGCTGCTCGTACGGGTCCTGGAGAACCGGGCCACACCCACCGGGGCGGCCCTCGCCTTCGCCGACGACGGCCGCGAGTCGGTACGCCGGGCGCTGGCCACCCGCCACGACCTGCCCGCCACCGCGTACGAACTCCTCGCCCGCGACCCCTCCCACCTGGTCAGGTACGAACTCGCGGGGAACCCCGCGATCTGCGAGGCGGCCGTCCGTGTCCTGGCCGTGGACCTGAGCCCCGAGGTCCGCCGCACGGTGGCGCATCACCCGCGCCTGCCCCTGGACGTGCTCACCGCCCTGACCGGGACGGTGCGGACCGGCCCGGTGCTGCTCCCCAGGATCGCCGAGGCGCCGCCCGCCGAGATCGCCCTGCTGGCGGCATCGCCGGACCCGGCCGTGCGGGCCCTGGTGGCGGAACGCCACGACCTGCCCGAGGCGATCCGCGACCGGCTCGCCGCCGATCCCGACGCGAAGGTGGCCAAGGCGGTGGCCCCGCACCCCGGGCTGCCCGAGGCGGCGCTGCGCGCGATGACCACGCGTTTCGGGGCGCAGGTGGCGGGGCGGGTGGCCGAGAACCCGGACGCCCCGCCCGCGTTCCTGGAGGAGTTGGCCCTGCGCACCCCGCCCGTACGCAAGGTGCTCCGCGCGGTGGCCGCCCGGCCCGATGCGACCCCGGCCTCGCTGGTCGCCTGCCTGGCGGATTCCCGGGTACGGATCACGGCGGCCCGCCACCCGTCCCTGCCGCCGGACGTGCTCACGGGGCTGCTCGACCACGCGGACCACGATCTGGCCTCGGCGGCCGCGGCCAACCCCGCCCTGCCGGTGGGCGAGATGACGCGGCTCCTCCCGCCGCCGGTTCTCCCCCGGCTCCGCGCCACGACGTAACGTGCGGGTGGGGGCGCGGGCACCCCTCGAAAGCGCCGCGCCGTCCCCGTTCCACCGCCCCGGCAGAGAGGCCGACACCGACCATGACCGACACACTCACCGTCAGCGTTCTGGGCACCGGGATCATGGGTGCCGCCATGGCCCGCAACCTCGCCCGCGCCGGGCATTCCGTACGGGCCTGGAACCGCACCCGGGCCAAGGCCGAACCGCTGGCCGAAGAGGGTGCGCGGATCGCCGACACCCCCGCGGAGGCCGTGGAGGGCGCCGACGTGGTCCTGACGATGCTGCACGACGGGCCGGCGGTGGCGGAGGTCATGCGGCAGGCCGCCCCGGCGCTCCGTCCCGGTACCGCCTGGGTGCAGTCGACCACCGTGGGCGTCGACGCCGTCGAGGCGCTCGCCGCCCTCGCCGCCGAGTACGGCCTGGTCTTCTTCGACGCGCCGGTGCTCGGCACCCGGCAGCCCGCCGAGGCCGGGCGGCTGACCGTCCTCGCGGCGGGCCCGACGGACGGCCGCACGGCTGTCACCCCGGTACTGGACGCGGTCGGGGCCCGTACGGTCTGGACGGGCGAGGATGGGGCCGACGGCGCCGCCACCCGCCTCAAGCTCGTCGCCAACAGCTGGGTCATCGCGGCCACCACCGCCACCGGAGAGGCCCTGGCGCTCTCCAAGGCCCTCGGGGTGAACCCGCAGGACTTCTTCGACGCCATCGGCGGTGGCCCGCTCGACATGGGCTATCTGCGGGCCAAGTCCGCCCTCATCCTCGACGGCGGTCTGGAACCGGCCAGTTTCGCGGTGACCACGGCCGAGAAGGACGCCCGCCTGATCGTGGAGGCCGGGCAGCGGTACGGCGTCCGCCTCGACGGCGCCGCGGCGAGCGCGGACCGCTTCGCCCGTGCCGCCGCCCAGGGCCACGGCCACGAGGACATGGCAGCGGCCTACTTCGCGAGCTTCGAACCGGACGAGTCGCGCTGACGCCTGCCCGCGCGCCGCTCATCGTCCGCACAGGGCTTCCCGGCAGGCGAGTTGCGCGGCCCGCGCGGGTGCCGGGTGGAGCACTCCGTCCGGCACCCCGGCGGAGTGCTTGGCGGTGTGCGCGGGCAGGGTGCGTGGCCGCGTGCGCGGGCAGGGTGCGGCGCCCCTTGTGAAGCGGAACCGCGTTCCGTATTGTGTTGCTGAACGGTGTTCCGCTTTGGCGACCCCAGTCCCGGCGGAACCCCGCGACGACCTGTGCATGCCCGCGCACCCCCGCGCACGCAGCGCATTCGTAGGAGAGAGAGCCATGCGATACCGCACGCTGGGCCGGACCGGCATCAAGGTCAGCCCGTACTGCCTGGGCACGATGATGTTCGGCGCCATGGGGAACCCCGACCACGACGACTCCGTCCGCATCATCCACAAGGCGCTGGACTCGGGCATCAACTTCGTCGACACCGCCGACGCCTACTCGCGCGGTGAGTCCGAGGAGATCGTCGGCAAGGCCCTCAAGGGCCGTCGCGACAACGTCGTGCTGGCCACCAAGGCGCACCTGCCGATGGGCAGCGATCCCAACCAGCAAGGCAACTCGCGGCGTTGGCTGGTCCGCGCCCTGGAGGACTCGCTGCGCCGGCTGGGCACCGACCACGTCGACCTGTTCCAGGTCCACCGGCCCGCGCCGGACACCGACATCGAGGAGACCCTCTCGGCCCTCACCGACCTGGTCCGCGCCGGCAAGGTCCGGGCCATCGGGTCGTCCACCTTCCCCGCCACCGACATCGTCGAGGCGCAGTGGACCGCCGAGCGCCGCGGCCTGCAGCGCTTCCGCACCGAGCAGCCGACGTACTCGATCCTCAACCGGGGCATCGAACGCGAGGTACTGCCGGCCGTGGAACGCTACGGAATGGGCGCGCTGGTCTGGAGCCCGCTGGCCGGAGGCCTGCTCACCGGCCGCTACCGCAAGGGCCAGGAAGCCGCGACGCACCGCGCGGGCTTCGGCTTCAAGCACCTGAAGGACGAACGCCGCCTCGACGTCGTGGAACAGCTCATCCCCGTCGCCGAGAAGGCCGGCCTGCCGCTGACGCACCTCGCCACGGCCTTCGTCATCTCCCACCCCGGTGTCACCTCGGCGATCATCGGACCGCGCACCATGGACCACCTCGACGACCTGCTCGCCGGCGCCGAGGTCTCCCTGAGCGACGAGACCCTCGACGAGCTCGACGCCCTCGTGCCCCCCGGCACCGACGTCGGCATCCTCGACATGGCGTACGACCCGCCGGCCATCCAGCGGGCCGTGCTGCGCCGCCGCCACGGCGAGGAGCGGGCGGCGGCCTGATGCGGGAGGGGGCGGCCGGACGTGGGCGCCGCCACGGGCGCCCTCAACCGGTCAATCCGGCCTCCCACTTGAGGCGGAGCAGTCCGTACGGGCTGAAGAGGTGGCGGCTGCGGTCGAGCAGTTCCGCCACCTCCGGGTCATGGCGCCGAACGTCCGCCGGTGGGCGCCAGCGCAGTACGGACTGCCCCGCTCGGATGCGCAACCTCGTGTCCGGGTCCGCCAGAAGTCCGACGGCCGCCCGCAGCGCCTCGATCCCGCCGCGCGCGTCCAGCAGCCGGAACGCGGCATGGCGGACATGCTGTTGGGGCCCGGTCAGGCGTTCCAGCAGCCAGTCGGCGGGCAGTTGGCCCGCCGAAGGCAGCAGAGCGACGGCCGTCTCCCGGACGACACGGGCCGCCGGATCGTCGAGGAGCGGTCGCAAGCGGTCGGTCACCACGGAGTCCAGGAGCCGAAGACCGATCACGGCCCCCTCCCGCACTCCGCCCGCCGGGTGGTCGAGCAGCGGCCACAACAGCACCGCGTCCGGGCGGTTCCCGCTCTCGGCCAGCCCGACGACCGCGCCGGGTGGCAGCCCGGGGTCGGCCGCGGCCGTGCACCACTCGCGGTACCAGGCCGTCGGATCGCCTCCGTGCTGCCGTACGACGTACCGTGCGCAGGCCCGCACCAGCGACGACCGATCGCCGAGAAATGCCTCCGCCCGCTCCGACAGCCCCGCCCGCCGCAGCGCGGTGACACCGGCGGAGCGGGTACGCGGATGACGCGCGGACAGCAGCGGGGCGAGCACGGCCTCGTACGCCCGCGCCGCCGCATCCGCCCTGCCGGCCCCGTCCGTTTCGTCGGCCTCCTGTGCCTGCCCGGAGGGCAGGTCCGTGAGTGCCGCCAGCGCCGCCGTGGCACACAGGTCCTGGACCACGGTGTCCTCGTCCCGGGCGGCGGTGCGGGCCAGTTCGACGGGGCCGAGCAGCCCTTCGTCGATGGCCAGCCGGTGGGCGAACCGGCGCGCGGAACGGTCCGGGGAGGTGAGGAGGGGCGCGAGCCGGTCGGGCGACGCCCGGCGCATGACCTCCCCGAGCAGCTCGACACCGAAGGCGCCTCTGTCCCGGCGGCCGACGCGCAGGATCAGCGGTGCGAGGCCGACGGCGGCGTCCGCGTCCAAGGCCTCGCGAAGCAGGTGCCGCGCGGAGCCGCGCACCGGGTCGGCCCAGTCGGCGCAGCGGATCACGATCAGCGGCAGCAGTCCGGGACGGCCGGCCGACCGGCGCACCGCCTTCTCACGGACCCGCCCGTCACCGTGGCAGAGGGCCAGCGCGAGCCGGGACTCCTCGTCCTGCGCCGGGTTCACGGGCGGTGGTCCCGTGTGGGCGACCGGCGAGCGGTACCCGAACACCTCGCGCACGCCCGCGTCCAGGGTGAGCCAGGCCGCGGGGTCGGTGGCATCGACGGTGCTCCGCAGCGGTGCGCCTCGCGCCAGACGTACCGCTGCCGCTGTCCCCTCCTCGGCGTTCTCGGCGTGTACACCCATGCCATCGCACTCCCCGGCGGTCGTATCGGGTGATCGTACGAGGGGAACCGCCTGCTCGCGGCGGTGTGTCAGATGTCTGTCAGGTCTCCTTCAGATGGCTGTCGATGAAGCGCGCCAGGGTCAGCGGGCCCTGGGGATCGTCGGCCCGGAACGAGACGCGGCGGAGCAGGCCGACGGACTCCAGCGCCACGCCCTCACGGGCCAGGACGAATACGAGGGCGAGGAACGCGGAGCGGGCGTTGCCGTCGTCGAAGGGGTGGAAGAAGCAGATGTCGAGACAGGCGCGTGCGGCACGGGCGGTCAGGGAGACGCCGTCGGCTCCGCCGCTCTCGGCCAGGCAGTCGTCGAGACGGGCCCGGGTGTCCGGGGTGATGCCGTAGCGCTCCCGCCCTCCCTTCGCGAAGGCGGGCGAGCCGCGGAACGGCGGCGGCTCCGGTGTCTCCAGGACGTGCCGCTGCCAGCCGCGGAGCAGTTCGAAGTCGAGCGGGGCGCCGCGCGCCGCGTCGGCCCGCACCGAATCCAGGGCACGGAGCATGCCCGCGGCGCGGCCGGGGCTCAGGGCCCCGTCGAAGGCGCGGATGTCCTCCGCGGCGCCGTCGCGGGACGGGATCACGGGGTCGCTCGCACCGACGTCCGCCGCCTTCGGCCACGGCACGGACCCGCGCACCGCGAGCCAGCGCTCCAGATGGTCCGGGGCCGGCGCGGGGGAGTGCGGACCGGCCTCCGGCCCCAGGGCCATCACCTCCAGGCCGGGGCGATGGCGCTGTTTCGCCCGCCATGTGAACCCCCGCATCGGCCGCGATGACAGCACTGGCACGTGTGCCATGTCTCGGATCGGCCAGCAGACTTCGTCGACACCCACTCGCCGTGACGAACTCCACCGACGAGGCCAGTCGTCATCGAGCCGTAGCCGATCCCGCTGGGCGACATCCCCGTTGTACTCCATGGCCAACTGGTCAAGGTGACTTGACTCCGACGGGATCACTACCCTTGCTGTGTCGCCCATCTATCCACGGCAGCACCCTCCGCTCAGCAATGGCGGCCATGGCGGCCATTCTCCGGAATTGATTAGAAGACGGCGTAGAGAGTCGAAAATTTGTGAACTAACGTGCGCACTCCTTCGCTTGGCGTTCACGAAACTCCATAGAGCAGTGCCAGGGCGTGCCCTTGCAGCCATCGCAAAGGGTCTTGATCCAAGTGCCGCGTCGGTTGCCGTGGAGGCGGACGCGGCCGGGGCTGCCCAGGTTGCTATCGAGGAAGCTCAGCTGCGATGTTCCCCTTCGATGGACGGACGCTAAGGTAAGGGGCCGGTCCGTTGAAGACGCCGTGACTGATCGCATAACCACGTGGGGCAGGCAGGGAGGGTTCGAGTGACTCAACTGTCGAGCGAGCTTGAGGATCGGATCACAGACCTCGCTGATGCCTCTGCGAACTTCGGATTCCTCCTTCCGCACGAACCGCTGCTGGTGTTCTACGGCGCCTTGGCCGAGGCTCGGGGGCCTTCTGCTCCCGCTGAGGCGGTGGCGGCAGCACGACAGTTCGGTGAGGTCCTGGCTGCTGAGCTCGGCCATGCGGCGGGCGTGCGGGCGCCGATGGCGGACCAGCCGTCTCGTCTGCGGGTGCTGACCCGAGTGGGGCTGCTACCTGCACGCATTCTTGCTGCGTTCCAGGACCTGCATGGTTCTCCCGGTGATGCCCCTGACGGGATAGGGACGGCGGCGTCGCACCTGGTGCAGCGCTGTTTCGAACTGGCTGTCTGGTTCTTCCGCCTCCACACGGCAGACCAGGAGCCAATGTCCTTCGTCCTCACAGACTCATCTGACCTACGGGTCCTGGCCGAGCGCCTGGCTCTGCTGGAGGGGACCCTGCCTCACCTGCGTGAGGAGTTCGATCTCCGAGTGCGACCGACGTCCGTGCCCGCTTCACAGCGCGAGCACCTGATTGTCAGCGCCCGCGATGCGGCCCATGAGCCGCTCACAGAAGCCGGGATCACGACGGAGGTGCGGCGCAGGCTCGCCAAGGCGGGGTGGGATGTTCCTGGCCAGGAGGTTGAGGGTGACCGAGGCCGCTCCCTTGGCCACGTGTTGATCGAGCCCCGGTTGGCCGGTGGCAGCCGTGCTGACTTGCTTCTGGTAGTGGGCGGCCAGTTGTTGGGGATCGTCGAGTGCAAGAGGGGAGGCGCGGATCTCACCAGGGCCATGGAGCAGGCGGGAAGTCTGGCGGCCGCGGCCACGGAGGCCTCGCCGTGGCCGGTCTGGCGCTCTCCGTTGCCGTATCGGTATGTGAGCGATGGCAGGCGACTGCTGTTCTGCGACGCCAATGATCCAGCATCACGAGCCCGGCTCGTCAGTGGTTTTCACAGGCCGGAGACGTTGGCGCGGTGGCAGAGTGAGGCTGATGCGGACCGTGCGGCACCCACCTATCGCGCCAGGATAGCGGCTCATCTACCGCACCTGGAGGAAGGGGAGCCAACAGCCGGACGGCTGCGTTCACCACAGCTGAGGGCGGTACTAGCCATCGAGCAGGCTCTTGTGGCCGGTGACCGCCGTGTCCTGGTGCAGATGGCCACCGGCACGGGACGGATCTCTGCCGCGGTCTTTGCGGCGTACCGCCAGCTCAGGTACGCCCGGGCGGCGCGCATTCTCTTCGTCGTGGATCGCGTGGCGATGGCGCATCAGCTGACCGCCCTGTTCCGGCAATTCACAATCCCGGACACGGGACGGAGTCTTGCTGAGGTTTACCCAGTCGCAGAGCTCACATCGAAAGGATCGCCTTCGTCGGCGTCCATCGTGGTGGCGACAGCCCAGCGACTGGAGGGCATGTTGGCGGGGACGTCCGAGTCGGAGGACGAAACCGCCCGCGTTTCGGCCTACGAGACCGCCGAGCAGGTTGCGCAGGCCGATGCCACGCCGCTTGAGGCTGCTTACTCCTCGGTCCTGCCTCCTGATTCCTTCGACCTCGTTGTGGTCGACGACTGTCACCACCAGGTGTACGGACGGGGGCGTGCGCTGCTGGAGTACTTCGACGCTCCGGTGGTGGGATTGACTGCGACCCCCGTTGCCCCGGTCTTTGGTTTCTTCAATGCCAATCTGGTCAGTGAATACCCCTTTGAGCAGGCCGTCGCGGATGGGCTCGTCGTGGACTACGCCGTCTACCAGACACGGTTCGAGCCGTCCGGACGCGCGGTACTCAGACCGTTGAGCACGCACATCCCTGCCGAGGCCAAGGCTCCACGCCGCGCCTGGTACGAGCAGTTGGACGAGGATCTGGCCTATGTCGGACCGGCCAGCGCCCCACGGGTCGTCGATTCTCGGCAGCTGACTGCGGTGGTGACGGCGTTCCGTGATGAACTGCCCACGCTGTTTCCTGAACGGGCGGTACAGGGCGGGCTGGGTGTGCCCAAGACGGTGGTCTTCGCACTCAGCGACGCGCACGCGAACGAGGTCGTGGACCGTATCCGCGCGGTGTTTGATGCGGGCGACAGCTTCTGCCAGAAGATCACCATGCGCAGTGATCACCCGGAGCAGCTGTTGAGGGACTTCAGGACCAGTCCGAAGTTCCGGATTGCGGTGGTGGTGGACATCATGTCCGGCCCAACCGACATGCGGGCGGTCGAATGCGTGCTGTTCCTGCGCGAGGTCCGCTCCGCCGCCTACTACGAGCGGCTACTGGCGCAAGGGGCGCAGCGCATCGCCCCTACGGTGCTGCGCACCGTAACACCGGGAGCATTCGCCAAGACGCAGTTCGTGGTCATCGACGCAGTGGGAACCTCGCGTCACCATCACCGACGGCTCGCCAATGTGACCGACGCGTCCGGCCGGGCGGGCCGGCGAGCCTTGGAACGCCTACTGAACCGCACTGCGGACGCAGACATGAGCGCCGACGAGACGGCTGAACTCGGGGTGCGGCTGGCCCGGCTCGTGCCCCTGCTGAGCGACGCGGACAGCGCCGCGGTCCGTAAGCTGTCCGGCACTTCCTTGGAAGGGCTGGTGGCGCGGCTTCTCGGCACGGTCGATGCGGACCACGTGGCGCAGGTCCGTGCCGCCTGGGGACAGGATGCCCTCGATGAGGAGGTGCGCGATGCCGGTGCGTTGCTCGGCGGCCGGCCCGCGCTACGGCAGATGCTGCTCGGCCTCTACGACCGGCCGGCGGCATCGGATGTCGGTGAGCCCACCGAGTCCAGTGTGGCGAGCGAGGATGTGCGCCGCCGCGTGGCCGTGTTTGTGCGGCAGGCCGGACCGTTCACGGCGGCCCAACTGTGGTGGATCGAGAACATCGCGTCGGTGGCTGCCGCCGCCGACGACCGATTCGATCCCGAGGAGCTCGACAGCATCCCGTTCTCGGGCCGCGGCGGCACCGACGGATTCCTCGGCGCGTTCGGGGCCGACGCCGCGATCGACCTCTTGGAAGAACTGGGTGAGGCGCTCGCTTGAACCGTGACCTTCCCTCCGGCTGGACCCTGGTGACGTTGGCTGACGTACTGCGCGAACCGTTGGCCAACGGCCGGTCCCTGCCTGCCCGCGAAGACGGCTTTCCCGTATTGCGGGCGACGGCTCTGCGCCCGGTGACAGTGGACTTCACCCAGACCAAGGGCGGCGACGACACAGCCCGCACCCGCCCGCCTGCTCTGGCCGAACCCGGTGACCTGCTGGTCAGCCGGGTCAGCGGCTCGCGCACGCTGGTCGGCGAGGGCGCCCTGGTGGACATCCTGCCCCAGGCGACAGCCTTCCCCGATACCATGATCCGCGTGCGGGCGCTGTCTTCCCTCCTCGACCCCCGCTATCTCGCGCACTTGTGGAACTCACCGGTCGTACGCCGCCAGATCGAGGACCGGACCCGTCAGGGTGGCGCAGCCATCTACCGGATCAACCACCGTGACCTGGAGCAGATCCTGCTGCCACTCCCCGCCCTTGGCGAGCAGGCCCGGGTCGTCAGCCAAGTGAAGGACCACCTCGCCCAGATCGACGCCACCGTCACCCGGACCCGCAGAGCCGCCGAGCAGGCCGAAGGGCTGATCTACTCGATGAGCGCCCAGGCCAGCGTTGGCCGGCTCTCCGGCACCGACCGTGCACCGGGAAGCCTTCCGGGCGTCGGCACCCACGATGGCGCGCTGCCGTCCTTGCCCGCCAGCTGGCGGTGGACCCGCCTGGAGAGCATCGCGGAAGTGACCCGCGGCGTCGCTAAGAACAGCAGGCGCCAGTGGGATCCCGCAGACGTAGAAGTTCCCTGCCTTCGGGTCGCGAATGTGCAGCGCGGCCGCCTGGACCTGGATGATGTCCCGGTGGTCCGGCTGCCAGCGCAGCGAGCGCTGGCCGCCCAACTCCACTCCGGAGACGTGTTGTTGACCGGCGGCGGAGACCGCGGCCAGCTGGGCCGCGGATGGATCTGGGAGGAGCAACTGCCCCACTGCGTCCACCAAGACCATGTGTTCCGGGCCCGGGTCATAGGCCAGCAGATGCACCCCAAGCTCCTGGCCTGGCACGCCAGCGGATTCGGCCGCAAATGGTGCGAGCGTAACGCCACGCAGGTCACCGGGCTGGCATCCATCGGCCTGGGGAAAATCCGGCTGATGCCGGTGCCCATCGCGCCACCCGCTGAGCAGCAACGACTGGTCGATCTCCTCGACGCGCACCTGACGTCCCTCAAGGTCGCCTGCGCTGCGGCAGAACGGGCACTTGCCATCGCCGACCAACTGCGCAGCAACCTCCTGCAGCAGGCGTTCACCGGCCAGCTGACCCCCGCCGCACCTTCACCCGGGCACCAGGAGTCCTCGCTGTGAATCGACCCGCACTCTCGCGCCCCGGCCTTGACCAGGACCCGGCCAAGGCGCTGTGGTCCTTTGCCGACGTGCTGCGAGAAGACGGAGTGTCGGGCCTCGAGTACGTCGAGCAGCTCGCGAGCCTGATCCTCATCAAACTGGCCCACGAGCAGCGCCAGCGTCCGCTCAACCCCGTGGACATGATCGGCTACGACGCGTGGGCAGACATCAGTCGGAGCGCCGGTGAGGACCAGCGCCAGCATTACGAGCAGGCCCTGAGCGACCTTGGGTACGGTTCGGGAAACCTCGGCGTGCTCTTCCGCAAGGCACAGAACCGCATCCCGGACCAGGCCAAGCTCAGTCGGCTGATCGATTTGGTCGACAGCTACCACTGGTCGGGGACCGAGCACGGCGGCCGCGGCGCGGTTTATGAAGCGCTGCTGGCACGGCTGACCGCCGACACCAAGACCGGCGCCGGACAGTACTACACCCCCCGCCCGCTCATCGAAGCGATCGTTCAATGCGTCCAGCCGGGCGTCGGCGACACAATCATCGATCCGGCCTGCGGCACCGGCGGCTTCCTGATCAAGTCATTCGAGTACCTGGTGAAGCACTTTCCGCCCGGCGTCAGCTCCGCCGAACGCGCGCGGCTGACCGCGGGCGCGTTCGGCGGTACCGAACTCGTCGATGCCACGGCGCGGCTGGCCACAATGAACTTGCTCCTGCACGGAGTGACGCGGCCCAATGACCATTCCCGTATCGCCGTGGGCGACGCACTCGCCCAGCGTCCGACCCAGCACGCGAGCGTGGTCCTCACCACGCCTCCGTTCGGCCGGCGCACCATGCTCACCGGCGAGACTTACGCGGACTACCGGCCAGACTTCTGGGCCGCGACCAGCAATCGGCAGCTCAACTACCTCCAGCACGTCCACAGCCTGCTAGAGATCAACGGCCGGGCGGCCGTCGTGGTGCCTGACAACGTGCTGTTCGAAGGCGGAGCCGGCGAGCATGTGCGACGACGACTCCTTGAGGCCTGCGATATGCATACCCTGCTGCGGCTCCCGTCCGGTGTCTTCTACGCATCCGGCATCAAGACCAGCGTTCTGTTCTTCGACAAGCGCCTACCCCGGCCGGACGGCAGGCCGTCGACCGAGCGGCTGTGGGTGTACGACCTGCGCTCCGAGCGCCCCGCGCCCACCAAAACGGCCCCCCTGACCGGCGCCGACTTCGAGGAATTCGTGTCCGCCTACCGGCCCGGACGGCCCCGCAGCGAGCGGACCGCATCCCACGTGTTCCAGTCCTTCAGCGTGGAGGATCTCCTCGCCCGGGACCGCACCAATCTCGATGTGTTGGTCGCGGAACCGGCCAACAGCCCGTTCGCGCCCTCCGAGCCCGACACCGACCTACACCACATGGCACAGCAGATCGCCAATGAACTCCACTCTGCCTTGCAGGAGTTGACCACTCTCACCGAAGCGCTGCGGCCCTATGGCGTCCAAGCTGACCGCCCTGACCAAGGCGCGACGACATGACCGCGACCACAACTCGTGAAACAAGGGGGAACGCATGCGGCTGCTGAGCCTGAGTCTTCCCGCCTACCGAGGACTGGGCGACTTCCACCTGGACCTCACCAACGCGGTAGACGATGGCCATGCCATCGCCACCCTGATCGGCCCCAACGGCGGCGGCAAGTCCCGGGCTCTGCACGCGCTCGCCGAAATCTTCGGTTTCCTAAGCCGGCCGAAACACCGCGCCGCCTTCGCCTTCGACGTGCGCTACGAGCTACGCGGCACGACGGTCCGAGCTGTTCAGACATCCCTCGACGCCGCCCCCGAAGTGACTGTGACCCCAGCGGGCGGCACGCCGACGCGAGTGCCCAGGGCGAACTGGTCGCGCCATCTTCCCGATCACGTCTTCGGCTATCAGGCCCACCCGCATGCCCCCTGGACCGCGGAGTTCGACCAACATCGCCGCTTCGCCGCGCGCCGCCTGGGCGACTGGCGTCGACAGTGGCGCGAGGGCCTCGACGACTGGCTCGCCCACCGGTCCCCCCAGGAAGCATGGCCGGAACAACTCACCCTACCCATCAGCTGCCCCCTGTATACGCCGGTCTTCCTGTGCACCCCCGCCCACCTGCCACTGCTGCTCCTTTCGCAGACCACACACTGGGCCGACTCGTTCGGCACCTACCTGCGCGAGCACGCCTACATCCAGCACGTCGCCTCGGCCGTCCTGACGATCAAGGCGCCCCGCGCCGTGCGGGCAGCGCCGCTGGCCGCGCTGCCGTACTGGGGCCTGGGCGGCCCCGCCCGCACCCTGTTTGCGGCCGCAGCCGAGTCCGGCCGATTCGGCCCCATTCCCGACGCCGACCCGATGGACGGCGCCGGGAGCCCGGCCGACGGATTCCAGATCGTGCTCGGCACCACCGAGGACGTCCAGGCCTTCCGTAACCTCTTCGACAGTGACCTGTCGATGTTTGGGCTTCTCGCCACCCTGCTCGACGCCGGCTACCTCACCATCGACGTCCGCCTTCACAAGACCGGGGCGGTGATGCTCGGCCTGGACGACCTGAGCTCCGGAGAGCAGCAACTCCTGACCATTTTGGGCTTGCTGCGGCTCCAGCGGGCACAGGAGTCGCTCTTCCTCCTGGACGAGCCCGACTCCCACTTCCACCCCGAGTGGAGCCGGCGCTGGTACAGCTCCGTACGTGCTGTGCTGGGCGTTCACCAGGACTCGCAGTTCATCACAGCCACCCACGAACCCCTGTTGGTGTCCAACATGACCCGCCAGCAGATCCGGATCGTCGCCACGGACCAGGAAGGCCAGGCCACGGCCGTGATACCCGAGGCCACTCCGCGAGGCCAGGGTGCTGGCGGCCTGCTGACCACCGACTTGTTCGGGCTGCCCAGCCAACTGGACGAACACACACAGGAACTGATTGACCGCCAGTACGCGCTGGTGCCGGCGGCGAAGCGCGATCCGGTGTTGCAGGCGGAACTTCGCGAGGTCACTGACGAGCTCGACGCGCTGGGCTTTGCCACCGCGCACCGCGATGCGCTCGTGACGGCTTTCCTCGCTGAACTCCACCGCAGGCGCCGTGCTCTCGTCGACACCGCAACCGGCGCCAACCCGCCACCTCCGCAGGTGCTGGAGGCTATGGTCGCCGAATTGTTCAATGAGCACTTCTCGTCGGTGATCTGACGCCGATGAGACATGTGGACATGAGCGGGCTCACCACTCCGCCGGCCTGGGCGGCCAAGACCGAAGGCACCTTGGACGCCGTGCGGGCCGCGATGAGCAGCAACACCAAGCGCACCTTCACCGAGCACTGGACCGATGACGAGGTACGCGACCTGTTGCTCGCACTCGTCGGACAAAAGTGCTGGTACTGCGAGACCACGATTCAGCGTGCGGACATCACCGTCGACCACTACCGGCCAAAATCCGAAGTGCTTGGCGAACCCGGCCATGGCGGCTACTGGTGGCTCGCCTACACGATCGACAACTACCGCATCGCATGCAAGCACTGCAACAGCGGCGGAGCTCGGTTCGACGGCAGACGGGAAGGCCGTGCCAAGAGTAGCCGGTTCCCGCTGTTGGCCGGGCCGCGCGCCTGGCGTCAGCGCGATGACCTGCACCTGGAGCAGCCGGTGCTCCTGGATCCGGCTCGGATCGGCGATCCTGACCTGTTGGGATTCGACACTGCCGGCTTTGCCCGGCGCAGTCATACCCCTTACTCCCAGGCCGAGGCACGACGCGGAGTCTGCCGCGCTGACGAGACCATCCGGATCCTGGCGCTCAACGACACGCAGATCATCGAGCATCGCCGCCGCCTTATGAAGGACGTCGCCACTCTGGCCCGAATACCAGGCCTGCCCGGCATCCAGGAAATGCTCGACGAGCGAGTGGCACCCGCCGCACAGTGGAGCGCGGCGGCTTCAGCCGCACTGGCGCTGCAGCGCGCCTGTGCCTGGCAGCCGGACGCACCCGTCCAGCCCGCGCCGACGCTCCCCAGCGCGTCAGCCATCGACCCGGGGCGTTCCGCGGTCGACGTACGGGATCTGCTCCAGTACCTCGACCCGGCCGAACTGGCCGCAGGCATCGCGCTGACCGGCCGTCACAACAACAAGGTGCACCCAGGTGTACTGCTCCCGGACGGCCGCATCAGTGTCTGGAAGCGTCCGTGGGGCACCCCGACTTCCGCGGCTCGGGCCGCTACCGGCAGCGACGACATCGAGGGCTGGGACTTTTGGCATCTGACTATTGCCGGAGTCGAGCAGTCGCTCGCCGAATTTCGTACCCAGCACGCAGGGCCGCAGCTTTGACGATGGCACGGCCGGGAAGCGCACCCAGGTGGGTGCGCTGCGATGGGCCCTCATTGGAGACGACACGACAATCCCGTACTCCGTACAGGCATCATGCAGGGCGCGACGGCGACCCGGCAAGGAGCCTGAGTCCCGGCCGACTCCCCTGAGTAGAGCGCTAGGGAGTCGGCGACGCCCGGGCCGCCAGGCCGTGCCGTCACGGACTGACTGCCCTCGTCGCCCATCCGGCTTTGCCAGACCGCATCCGCGTCTCAACAGCTGCGCCGCCGACCCGCAGCATGGCATCGTCCGTATCGCAGTGTCACCCTGACCAGGGATTGTCGGGGTGCTGGTGGATCCAGGCCAGGCCGATGGGGTCTAGGTGGTGGCGGGCCCGGGTGACAGCAACGTATGCCAGGCGGGCCTCTGCCTCGTCGACGGGTTTGGGAACGGGTTGACCTTGGGCGTCGACCTCGTCGGTGTCGGTGGGCGGTGTGAAGTCGGGTGCGATGCGCACCCGTGCCCATTCCCGGCCCTTGGCTTTATGGGCAGTGGAAACGGTGACCTCTGCGCTGTCTTCGGCGACGAGACGGTCCAGTGCGCGCAAAATTGCGTCTGGGCCGTACTCGTCGATGAGGTTGGCGAAGGGCTGCAGGTCGCTTCCGGCAGGGTCGTGCTCGGCGTAGTCGCGCAGGGCCGTCCAGGTGGCGAAGAGCACAAGCTCGGGATGGTGGGCGCGGCGTCCCTGGATGAGGTCGAGGGCGGCCCATGCCAGGGCGCGCAGTGAGTCACCGCCGCCCACCAGCGCCGTTCTGGTGCCGGACGCGATGAGGGACAGGACTTCGGTCATTGCCCCGATGTTGGTCCGGCACAGCACCACATCCGGATGAGCCGAGCGGGGCCCGATCGTGGTGGGAATGCCAGGCGTCCCGGTCAGCCGGATGGGTGCGTTGCTGAGGGTGAGCCAGCGGTTGGCTTCGCCAGCGAGCGGGCCGCCAAGCCGAAGGACGTGCTCTACGTCGTGACGGGCACAGACCGGGTGATTGGTAAGCCGGGGGTCAAGTTTGGCATCAGCAACGGAGATGGAGAGGTCCGATTGTCGCGGCACGCCCGCGACGGCTACAACACCCGGCACCGGCTCTTCACTGGCCTTCCCGAGGGGGTTGCCCGAGAGGCGGAGAACGGGATGTTGGCACGCCTCAAGGGTGCAGGCCATCGGCCGCTGCACGGGCGCGAGTACTACCCGCAGGCTGCCCTTGGACTGATACTGGACTCGCTCGATGGGGACCTGACCCCTGCTGCCGACTCCGTGGACAAGGAAGTCAGGGCATTGACTGGCTGACCGCAGGCACCAACGGTCAAGAGTGCCGGGGGGACTCCCCGGCATAGCGCGGCGGTGGCCGCGACACCGGATCTTCTGGAGCTGCCCGTCGGCGGCGCACTGTACGGTTCATCGCCGCTCTGACGGGCTGACCGGCCCCTGTGCGGAGGCAGCGGGTGTTGTGTCCAGCCGATCGCCCCCAGGCCGGCCCGGCTAGCTACTCAGCGTTACGGGACCGAAATGTGCCAACAAACGCTCTCCATGTGCCAACTAGGGGTCTCGGTCACAGCGGGAATCCGGCATGTCTTTGCATAAAAGTGCGTTCCTGCGTATAGTCATGCCATCGATGAGGAGGATTCCGATGGTGGTACGTGCAGCGGTGGCAGGGGCGAGCGGATACGCCGGCGGTGAGCTGCTGCGCCTGCTGCTGGCCCACCCCGAGATCGAGATCGGCACCCTGACCGGCCACTCCAACGCCGGGCAGAAGCTCGGTGCGCTCCAGCCGCACCTGCGGCCCCTGGCCGACCGGGTGCTGGAGCCCACCACCGCCGAGGCGCTCGCCGGGCACGACGTGGTCTTCCTCGCCCTGCCGCACGGGCAGTCCGCCGCCGTCGCCGAGCAGCTCGGCGACGAGGTGCTGGTCGTGGACATGGGGGCCGACTTCCGGCTCACGGACGCCGCGGACTGGGAGAAATTCTACGGTTCGCCGCACGCCGGTACGTGGCCCTACGGGCTCCCCGAGCTGCCCGGCGCCCGCGCCGCGCTCGCCGGGACCCGCCGGATCGCCGTCCCCGGCTGCTACCCGACCGCCGTCTCGCTCGCGCTCTTCCCTGCGTACGCCGCCGGGCTCGCCGAGCCCGAGGCGGTCGTCGTCGCCGCGTCCGGTACCTCCGGCGCCGGCAAGGCGGCCAAGCCGCACCTCCTCGGCTCCGAGGTGATGGGGAACATGACTCCGTACGGAGTCGGCGGGGGGCACCGGCACACGCCGGAGATCACGCAGAACCTCAGCGCCGTCGCCGGTGAGCGGGTCTCCGTCTCCTTCACCCCGACCCTCGCCCCCATGCCCCGGGGCATCCTCGCCACCTGCAGCGCCAAGGCGAAGCCCGGCGTGGACGGCGAGGCGCTCCGCGCCGCCTACGAGAAGGCGTACGCGGACGAGCCGTTCGTCGACCTCCTCCCCGAGGGCCAGTGGCCCGCCACCGCGTCCGTGTACGGCTCCAACGCCGTCCAGATCCAGGTGGCGTACGACCCCGAAGCCGGACGGATCATCGTGATCAGTGCCATCGACAACCTCGCCAAGGGCACTGCCGGGGGTGCCCTGCAGAGCACGAACATCGCCCTCGGGCTGCCCGAGGACACCGGTCTGACCACGACCGGCGTGGCACCGTGACCGACCGGCGCCCGGCCGCACCCACCCCGGGCACCGGGCGTACGGACGCCCGGTCCCGGACCACCACGGAAACCCCCGCTGCGCCGCACCGCGCGGGCGGAGAAGCGAACGAGGAGATGCAGTGAGCGTCACGGCAGCACAGGGATTCCAGGCGGCGGGCATCGCCGCCGGGATCAAGGAGAGCGGCAACCCGGACCTGGCCCTCGTGGTCAACCTCGGGCCGCGCCGCGCCGCCGCGGGAGTCTTCACCTCCAACCGCGTCAAGGCCGCACCCGTCCTCTGGTCCCAGCAGGTCCTCAAGGGCGGCGAGGTCTCCGCAGTCGTCCTCAACTCCGGTGGCGCCAACGCCTGTACGGGACCCAAGGGCTTCCAGGACACGCACGCCACCGCCGAGAAGGCGGCCGAGGTCCTCGAAGGCCACAGTGCCGGCGAGATCGCCGTCTGCTCCACCGGGCTCATCGGCACGCTGCTCCCGATGGACAAGCTGCTCGCCGGGATCGGCACCGCCGCCGCGGCCCTCAGCGAGGACGGCGGCCGGGACGCCGCCATCGCCATCAAGACCACCGACACCGTCCACAAGACCGCCGTGGCCGGCGGCGAGGGCTGGACCGTCGGCGGCATGGCCAAGGGCGCGGGCATGCTCGCCCCGGGCCTCGCCACCATGCTCGTCGTGCTCACCACGGACGCCGACGTCGAGGCGTCCGCGCTGGACGCCGCCCTGCGCGACGCCACCCGCACCACCTTCGACCGGGTCGACTCGGACGGCTGCATGTCGACCAACGACACCGTGCTGCTCCTCGCCTCCGGCGCGAGCGGTATCACCCCGGACCAGGACGCGTTCTCCGCCGCCGTACAGGCCGTCTGCGGCGACCTCGCCCGCCAGCTCATCGGCGACGCCGAAGGCGCCTCCAAGGACATCCGGATCGAGGTCGTGGGGGCCGCGACCGAGGACGACGCCGTCGAGGTGGGCCGCTCCATCGCCCGCAACAACCTCCTCAAGTGCGCCATCCACGGCGAGGACCCCAACTGGGGCCGTGTCCTCTCCGCGATCGGCACCACCCGGGCCGCCTTCGACCCCGACCAGCTGAACGTCGCCATCAACGACGTCTGGGTCTGCAAGAACGGCAGCGTGGGCGACGACCGCGACCTCGTCGACATGCGCTACCGCGAGGTCAGGATCACCGCCGACCTCTCCGCGGGCACCGAGTCGGCCGTCATCTGGGCGAACGACCTCACCGCCGAGTACGTCCACGAGAACAGCGCGTACAGCTCATGAGCGACGCGAAGAACGCGGGCGCCAAGAAGAACACGGGCGCCGAGAAGAGCACGGCCCGGAAGCACACCGCCCTCCCGAAGGCCCAGATCCTCATCGAAGCGCTGCCCTGGCTGACCCGGCACAACGGCCGGATCGTGGTCATCAAGTTCGGCGGCAACGCCATGATCGACGACGAGCTGAAGGCCGCCTTCGCCCAGGACGTCGTCTTCCTGCGGCAGGCCGGCCTCAAGCCCGTAGTCGTGCACGGCGGCGGACCGCAGATCAACGCCCAGCTCGACAAGCAGGGCCTGGTCAGCGAGTTCAAGGCCGGACTGCGGGTCACCACGCCCGAGGCGATGGACGTCGTCCGCATGGTCCTGGCCGGACAGGTGCAGCGCGAGCTCGTCGGTCTGCTCAACCAGCACGGCCCGCTCGCCGTCGGCATGACCGGTGAGGACGCCCGCACCATGACCGCCGTCCAGCACCGGCCCACCGTCGACGGCGAACTCGTCGACATCGGCCGGGTCGGCGAGATCACCGAGATCGACACCGGGGCCATAGAGGCGCTGCTGGCCGACGGCCGCATCCCGGTCATCTCCTCGATCGCGCGCTCCGCCGACGACAACCACGTCTACAACGTCAACGCCGACACCGCCGCCGCCGCCCTGGCCGCCGCGCTGAACGCCGAGACGCTGATGGTCCTCACCGACGTCGAGGGGCTCTACGAGGACTGGCCGAACAGCGACGACGTGATCAGCCGCATCACCGCGACCGAGCTGGAGAAGCTCCTGCCCGAGCTGTCCAGCGGCATGGTCCCGAAGATGCAGGGCTGCCTGTACGCGGTACGCAACGGCGTCGAGACCGCCAGGGTCATCGACGGCCGCGTCCAGCACGCGATCCTGCTGGAGATCTTCACGGACGAAGGCGTCGGCACGATGGTCGTGCCGGACACGGACACGGCGGCAGAGCCGGGTACGGACACGGAGGGGTCAGCATGACGAACGCGGAACTCGGTCAGCGGTGGAGCGACTCGCTGATGGACAACTACGGCACGCCGCAGATCCCCCTCGTCCGGGGCGAGGGCGCCCGGGTCTGGGACGCCGACGGCAAGGAGTACCTCGACTTCGTCGGCGGTATCGCGGTGAACGCGCTGGGCCACGCCCACCCCGCGGTCGTCGAGGCGGTCTCCACGCAGATCGCCTCCCTCGGGCACGTCTCCAACCTCTTCATCGCCGAGCCGCCCGTCGCGCTCGCCGAGCGGCTGCTCCAGCTCTTCGGCCGGAGCGGACGGGTCTACTTCGCCAACTCCGGCGCCGAGGCCAACGAAGCCGCCTTCAAGATCGGCCGGCTCACCGGCCGGACCGGCATGGTCGCCACCACCGGTGGCTTCCACGGCCGGACCATGGGCGCGCTGGCCCTCACCGGACAGGCGAAGAAGCGGGACCCGTTCCTGCCGCTGCCCGCCGAGGTCACCCACGTGCCGTACGGAGACGTGGAAGCGCTCCGGGCCGCCGTCACCACCGACACCGCGCTCGTGATCATCGAGCCCATCCAGGGCGAGAAGGGCGTGGTCGTCCCGCCCAAGGGCTACCTCTCCGCCGCCCGCGAGATCACCCGGGCCACCGGCACCCTGCTCGTCCTCGACGAGGTGCAGACCGGTGTCGGCCGGTGCGGCACCTGGTTCGAGTACCAGGCCCACGAGGACGTCGAGCCCGACATCGTCACCCTCGCCAAGGGCATCGGCGGCGGGCTGCCGCTCGGTGTCACCGTCGCCTTCGGTGCCGCGGCCGACCTGCTGAAGCCGGGGCACCACGGCACCACCTTCGGCGGCAACCCGATCGCCTGCGCGGCCGGCCTCGCCGTGCTGGACACCCTGGCGGCGGACGGCGCGCTCGACAGCGTCAAGCGGCTCGGTGAGCGCATCCGGGACGAGGTCGAGGGGCTCGGACACCCCCTGGTCTCCCACGTCCGAGGCTCCGGCCTGCTGCTGGGTATCGTGCTCACGGGGCCCCACGCGCAGCAGGTGCAGCAGGCGGCCCAGGAAGCGGGACTCCTGGTCAACGCCCCCGCGCCCGATGTCGTACGGCTGATGCCGCCGCTGATCATCGGCGACGCGGAGGTGGACGCGTTCCTGGCCATCCTGCGGGGCGCGCTGGACACGGCGAACCCGGGCAAGGGCGACGGAGAACCCGGAGCATGACAAGGCGGAGAATGAGGCGACGACGATGACCGAGGCGCAGGACAACGAGCACGGAGGCCCCTCCGTGCCGCAGACCCGCACGGCACGCCACCGCCGGATCGTGGACATCCTGAACCGGCAGCCGGTGCGCTCGCAGAGCCAGCTGGCCAAGCTCCTCGCCGACGACGGGCTGAGCGTCACCCAGGCGACGCTCTCCCGCGACCTCGACGAGCTGGGCGCGGTCAAGATCCGCAACACCGGTGGGGAGCTCATCTACGCCGTGCCGAGCGAGGGCGGTTTCCGTACCCCGCAGGCACCGCTGGGCGGGTCCGCCAAGGAGGAGCGGATGCGGCGGCTCTCCTCGGAACTGCTCATCTCCGCGGAGGCCTCGGCCAATCTCGTCGTCCTGCGCACACCCCCGGGCGCCGCGCAGTTCCTCGCCTCGGCCATCGACCAGGCCGAACTCCACGACGTCCTCGGCACGATCGCCGGGGACGACACGCTGATGCTGATCAGCCGCGACGCGGCGGGCGGTCAGGCCCTCGCCGACCACCTGCTGCGTCTCGCGCAGAACGAACGCTGAGGCGACCGGCGCGGTGTTCACCCGCGCCCCGCACACCCGAGCCCGGTCCGTCACCCGCGGACCGGGCTCGTCGGCGTCGTGGGAACGTCAGTAGCCGGTGACCGCGAGCTCCCCGGCCCGGGTGCCGATCGCGATGTGCGGGCGCTTCGCCGGGTCGGCCCAGGCCAGAACGCGGTCCATCGCCTCCGCGGGCACCGAGACGCAGCCGGCCGTCGCCCCCGCCCCGTCGACGTGCAGGAAGATGCCGGCGCCCCTGCCCCGTACCGGCTTCGCGTAGTTGAAGCCGATCACCATCGCCCGGGCGTACTGCGTCGTGTACGTGACCAGGTGTTCCGACTCCGAGGCCCGGCAGTCGTCCGGCAGCGGCTCCACCCACCGGTTGTACGCACGAGCCCCGTTGTCCTGGCACCACCACGAGCCGTCCGTCACCCTGCGGTACGGGTACGCCGTACCGGCCGGGGCGGCCCGGAGACCGAAGGCGAAGGGGAGGCCGTACAGCCCTGTCGGGGTGGTGTTCGTGCCCTGGCGCCGGGTACGCCCCTCGGTCAGCCCCGCCGCCCCGAACCGGGCAGGCGCCGAACCCGCCTCCACCCACCGCCCCCGCCGCAGCTCCCACCAGGTGAGCGTGCCGGTGGTGGACCCGGCCTCCGGGGCCTCGGCGACGATCAGCTGCCGGCCGCCGCCCGTGTCGGCCAGCCTCTCGGGGGTAGGCCGGGCGCCACCGGCGGGTGGCGCCGCCGCCGAGACGGAGCCCGTGAGGGCCAGCAGGACGGACAGGGTCACCAGGGATACGCGCATGCTCCGGACCGTACGGGCGGCGGGGAACACGTCTCCACCGGAGTGCTCCGTACGGTCCAGGGCAGCGTCCCGGGGAAAGACCCGGGGAAAGACGCGGGGAAAAGTCCTGGGAGGCGTCCCTCAGCGCGCGGCCGGGGCGGGCATCGGCGGCAGCGGAAGCGGCAGGCCGGGCAGGCCGTCGATGCTGGTCGCGATGTCGGGCTTCTTCTCGAAGTACGCGCCGAGACTCTCGTCGTCCTCGCGGGCGAACCGGTCCGCGTGCAGGGGCCGGTCCCGCTCGTACGCGAGGAACGGCACGGCGAACCCGCAGGTGTCACGGATCAGCTCGGCCGTCACCACGATGATCGCGCGCAGCCCGTGGGGCGTCGGGTCCACCTGGTCGAAGCGGGCCAGCAGCCCGGGGAAGCGGGGGTCGTCGCGGAAGACCGGTTCACCTCGGCCGTGCACCCGCACGATGTCGGGCGGTCCCTGGAACGCACACCACATGAGCGTGATGCGGCCGTTCTCCCGCAAGTGGGCGATGGTCTCCGAGTTGCTTCCGGCGAAGTCGAGGTACGCCACCGTCGTCCCGTCGAGCACCGCGAATGAGCCGCTGACGCCCTTGGGAGAAAGGTTGACCGTGCCGTCACCGTCCAGGGGGGCGGTCGCGGTGAAGAAGAGGGGCTGCTCCTCGATGAACGCGCGCAGCCGTCCGTCGATACGTTCGTAGGTCTTTCCCATGTGCGGATTATCTGCCATCAGAAGGCTCTGTGGCCTTTCCTTTTCGGCCACCGGAGGCCCCCGCTTCCTCCGCTCAGGCGGGCGGCAGCGGCTCGTACCGGGCGCGCTGTGCTTCGTGGGCGACCTCCGGGTCCTCGTCCTCCTCCATCCCCGCCAGCACCCGCTTGCGCAGGCCGAGGCCGTGCGCGCCCAGCAGCCGGAGACCGGCCCGGCGGACGTGCACCGGCCGGGCGGGATCCACCAGCGAGGCCAGCCACTCCTCCGGCACGAACAGGACGTACGGCGTCAGCGCCTTGCGGGCGGCGCGCACCACCGGCGGATGGGGATCGCCCATGGCGGCCATCAGCTCCTCGGGGGAGGCCGCTTCCAGCATGCGCAGACCGGCCAGGGCGGCCGCGCGCACCCGGCCCTCCGGATGGAGCGTCAGCGGCCGGAGCAGATCCGCCGCGTCCGCCGCCCCGGATTCGGCCAGCCCGAACACCGCGCCCGGTGCCAACCCGGGCGTGGCCGGATCCGAGCACCGCTCCCGGTAGTACGGCCATGGGTCCGTGCCTTCCAGTCGCAGCACCAGCCGGGCGGCCGAACGCACCCGGGCCGACGGATCGGCGAGACGGCCGTACGCCTCCGGGCCGCGGCCCGCCCGGTGCAGCGCGGCCACCGCCGAGGACCGGGTCGCAGCCGAGGACGCGGTGAGCAGCGGATCGAGGAGGCGGTCCGGATCACCGGCGGCGACCCGCGCGAGGAGCGCGTCGGTACAGAGCCGGCGGACGGCCCGGTCCTCGGCGGTGAGGACCAGCTCCGTGAGCCGGGCGGTCGGCAGGAGGCCCCGGTCCAGGCAGAGCCCGGTGCCGAGCAGCCGGGCCCTCGGGCGGGGGCTCGCCAGCAACCGGTCGGGCAGCGCGGGCGGAAGCGTACGGGCGGCGCCGAGGACCAGCGCGAGCCCGGGCCCGCCGTGCAGTCGGAGCGTCAGCCGTACGGCCAGCGGGACCAGTTCCGCCGCGCGCTCGGCCGCCAGGGGCCCGTCCAGGGCCGCGCCGAGCGTCCGGCGGGCCCGCTCCCGTACCGGGGTCCGCCCGTCCGCGCACCGGAGGAGCAGCAGCGGGAGCAGGGCGGGACGTCCGGCGGCGAACGGCAGGGCGGCCTCGCGCACCTGCCACCGGTGGTGGCAGAGGGCGAGGGCGGTCTCCGGCTCGGACGGCGGGAAGACGGACCAGGTCACGTCCCGGACGCTCTCGTCCCAGTCCGGGGCGAGGGGGCGCCCACTGGGTCCGGGGCCCGCGGAGGCGGCGCCGGGAGCCGTGCCCGCGTCCGGGGTGCCGGACGGCGTGCGCGGGCCTCCCCGTGCGGTGGTCGCGCGGACCCGCCGGTCGAGGTCGATCCAGACCTCGGGATCGTCCGTGTCCACGGCGGTGACCAGGGGGTCGCCCAGCAGCAGGCGCTCGTGCGGCGCGAGGTCGCGCGCGGGGGACGGGTGGATCGGCTTCCGCATGGGCGCAGCCTATGGGCAGCCCGGACACGGGCCGCCCGTGCCCTGGGAAGCGTACGGCGGGACGCTCCCCGGGCGGCTCGCGCGAGGGGTTCGTCCCCGGCGCGACGCGTGAGCGGCACGTCCGGGTCCGGGTCCAGGCCAAATCGGCAGACGGGCGCCGTCGCGGCGGCGCCGCCCGTCGCGGTGCGTCCCCCCGCTCCAATGCGCGCAGAGCCGGACATCCTGCTTGATCGACGGGTGGCCGGATAGCGATGGCGCGCCGACGGGCTCTGTTGACGGAGTGATCTCCGCCAATATCGTTGCCCCAGGCATCTAGTTCCGTGCATCTGGAATCTAGTTCTGCGAGGGATTCCGTCCGACGTCCTTCTGCCGAGGAGGCAGGCATGACCGAGACCGAGACCGAGACCGTGACCACCGCGACGACGCCGACCCCCCACGCCGAGTATCCGATGGCCAGGGCGACCGGCTGCCCGTTCGACCCGCCCCCCGCGCTGCGGGAACAGCGGGACGGTGGGCCCATCTCGCGGGTGCGCCTGTGGGACGGCAGCGCCCCCTGGCTGATCACCCGGCACGACCAGGTGCGCGCCCTGCTCGGCGACCCGCGCATCAGCGCCGACCCCTCCCGTCCGGGGTATCCCCACCGCGACGCCGGGGCGAAGGCCCGGGCCGGGACCCGTCAGACCTTCATCACCATGGACGACCCCGGGCACGCCCGGCTGCGCCGGATGGTGACGGCCCCCTTCGCGATCAAGAAGGTGGAGGCGATGCGGCCCGCGATCCAGCGCATCGTCGACGATCTGCTGGACACCATGCTGGCCGCCCCCGGGCCGGTGGACCTCGTCGAAGCGTTCGCGCTGCCGCTGCCCAGCCTGGTGATCTGCGAACTGCTGGGGGTGCCCTACGAGAAGCACGACTTCTTCCAGAAGCACACCAAAGTCCTGGTCCGCCGCAACGGTGATCCGCAGGAGGTGATCGCCGCCTCCGAGGCGCTCATCGACTACCTGGAGGACTTGCTGACCGACAAGCTGGCCGAGCCCGGCGACGACATCCTCTCCGACCTGGCCACCAAGCGCGTGGCCACCGGGGAGCTGACGGCGCGCGAGGCCGCCGAGATGGGCTCGCTGCTGCTCGCCGCGGGCCACGAGACCACCGCCAACATGATCGCGCTCGGCACGGTCGCCCTGCTTCAGCACCCGGACCAGCTCGCCCTGCTCCGCGACGGCGACGATCCCAAGGAGATCGCCGCCGCGGTGGAGGAGCTGCTGCGCTACCTGACCATCGTCCACTTCGGCCGCCTGCGCGTGGCGGTGGAGGACATCGAGATCGGCGGCGTCACCCTGCGCGCCGGGGACGGCGTGATCTGCGCCGCGGACATCGCCAATCGCGATCCTGAGCTCTTCCCCGACCCCGACCGGCTCGACCTCACCCGCGACGCCCGCCGTCACATCGCCTTCGGGTTCGGCGTCCACCAGTGCCTCGGCCAGCCGCTGGCCCGGGTGGAACTGCAGGTCGTCTACAGCACCCTCTACCGGCGCATCCCCACCCTGGCTCTGGCCACCGGAGTCGACCAGCTCCGCTTCAAGCACGACGGCGTCATCTACGGCGTCTACGAGCTGCCCGTCACCTGGTAGTACCGACCACAGAAACGAGAAGCACATGCGCGTCAAAGTCGACCAGCCCAAGTGCGTCGCGTCCGGGCAGTGCGTCCTGGCTGCCCCGGCCGTCTTCGACCAGGACGACGACGGCATCGTCCAAGTCCTCGTCGACCGGCCGGAAGCCGTGCACCACGAGGACGTGCGGGAGTCCGTGGCCGTCTGCCCGGCCGCGGCGATCTGGCTGGAGGAGGAGTGACGGCAGCGGCGCGGCCGCGCCGCATCGTGGTGGTGGGCGCCTCGGTGGCAGGTCTTTCGGCCGCCGAAACCCTGCGGCGCGAGGGGTTCGACGGCTCCCTCACGCTCGTGGGCGAGGAAGCCCATGCTCCCTACGACCGGCCGCCGTTGTCGAAGCAGATCCTCACCGGGGAATGGCGGGCGGACCGCCTGCGGCTGCGCCGGCCCGAGGATCTGGAGGCGCTCGGGCTGGACCTGCGGCTCGGGGTGCCCGCCGCCGCCCTGTCCCCGGCCGCACGGACGGTGACCCTCGCCGACGGCACCGAACTCCGCTACGACAACCTGGTCGTCGCCATCGGGGTCCGGCCCCGCCGCCTGCCGGAGTGCGGCACCCCGGGCGTCCACGTCCTGCGCGACCTGGGGGACGCCCTGGCGCTCCGTGACCGCCTGGCGGCGGGTGGCCGGCTGGTCGTGGTGGGCGCCGGGTTCCTGGGTACGGAAGCGGCCGCCGCCGCCCGTTCGCTCGGCGCGGCCGTCACCCTCGTCGAACCCGCCGACGTCCCGCTCGCCCATGTCCTCGGCCGACGGATGGGGGCCCGCCTGGCCCGGCTCCACCGGGACCACGGCGTGGACCTGAGAACCGGCACGAGCGCCACCGGGATCAGGACGGCCCGGGGCCGGGCCGCGGGGGTGCACCTGTCCGACGGGACGGAGGCCGAGGCCGACGACGTACTGGTCGCCATCGGCACCCGGCCCAACACCGAGTGGCTCGCCGGCAGCGGTCTCGACCTGGCCGACGGGGTGGTGTGCGACGCGTACTGCGCCGCGGCTCCCGGCGTCCACGCCGCCGGGGACGTGGCCCGGTGGCACAACCCGCTGTTCGGTACCGGCATGCGGGTCGAGCACCGTACGAACGCCGCCGAGCAGGGCATGGCCGCGGCCCGCAACCTCTTGAACCCCGGCCGTCCCCGGCCGTTCGCACCCGTCCCCTACTTCTGGTCCGACCAGTACGGGCTGAAGATCCAGGCGTACGGGCATCTCCGTGACCACGACGAGGCCCGCCTCGTCGACGGGGACATGGCCGGCGGCTCCTTCGTCGTCGCCTACCGCACCGGCCCCCTCCTGACCGGGGTGGCGGCGGTGGGCACGCCTCCGAAGGCGCTGCGCCCGTGGCGGGCGGCGATCGCTGCCCGTACCCCCTGGCAGGCATGGGCCGTTGAACCAGCGCCCGCCGCCTGAGGCATCCCGCACCTCCATCACCGGGGTGAGCGCCCGCCGTCAGCCGCATTGACAAAACATACGGAGGATTGCATAGTTATGCCGACGGTGGGCGCACCGCGGAGGATCTCCAACCCCCTCCGCGAAGACCGCCGCCCGGCGTGACCCGCCGACCACGCGCGCACCATGCGTACGAACCCGGCCTCCCCGATCCTCCGCGGCGGGGAGGCGGTCGCACATCCACCCCCTTGTTCTTCGAGGAGCACGCAGTGAGCAACGCCAACGGCAACGGCAACAGCGACGTACGCCTCTGGGGCGGCCGTTTCGCCGACGGACCGGCCGAGGCGCTGGCCAAGCTGTCCGCCTCCGTCCACTTCGACTGGCGGCTGGCCCCGTACGACATCGCCGGCTCCCGCGCCCACGCGCGCGTCCTCAACAAGGCGGGCCTGCTCACCGACGACGAGCTCACCCGCATGATCGGCGGCCTCGACCAGCTCGAAGCCGACGTCGCGGACGGCTCGTTCACCGGCACCATCGCCGACGAGGACGTCCACACCGCGCTGGAGCGCGGCCTGCTGGAGCGCCTCGGCAAGGACCTCGGCGGCAAGCTCCGCGCCGGCCGGTCCCGCAACGACCAGGTCGCCACGCTCTTCCGGATGTACCTGCGCGACCACGCACGGATCATCGGCGGGCTGATCGCCGAACTCCAGGACGCGCTGGTCGGCCTCGCGGAGACCCACCCGGACGTCGCTATGCCCGGCCGCACCCACCTCCAGCACGCCCAGCCGGTGCTCTTCGCCCACCACGTCCTCGCCCACGTGCAGGCGCTCTCCCGGGACGCCGAGCGGCTGCGGCAGTGGGACGAGCGCACCGCCGTCTCGCCGTACGGCTCCGGCGCGCTGGCCGGCTCCTCCCTCGGGCTCGACCCGGAGGCGGTCGCCGCCGATCTCGGCTTCGAGCGCGGCTCCGTCGCCAACTCCATCGACGGCACCGCCTCGCGCGACTTCGTGGCCGAGTTCGCGTTCATCACCGCGATGACCGGGATCAACCTCTCCCGGATCGCCGAGGAGATCATCATCTGGAACACGAAGGAGTTCTCCTTCGTCACCCTGCACGACGCGTTCTCCACCGGCTCCTCGATCATGCCGCAGAAGAAGAACCCGGACATCGCCGAGCTGGCGCGCGGCAAGTCGGGGCGGCTCATCGGCAACCTGACCGGCCTGATGGCGACCCTCAAGGCGCTGCCGCTCGCGTACAACCGCGATCTCCAGGAGGACAAGGAGCCCGTCTTCGACTCCTGCGACCAACTGGAGGTCCTGCTCCCGGCCTTCACCGGCATGATGGCCACCCTCACCGTCAACCGGGAGCGCATGGAGGAGCTGGCCCCGGCCGGCTTCTCGCTCGCCACCGACATCGCCGAGTGGCTGGTCAAGCAGGGCGTGCCGTTCCGGGTCGCGCACGAGGTCGCGGGCGAATGCGTCAAGGTGTGCGAGCAGCAGGGCATCGAGCTCGACGAGCTGACCGACGAACAGTTCGGAGCGATCTCCGAGCACCTCACCCCCGAGGTCCGTACCGTCCTCAACGTGCCCGGCGCGCTCGCCTCGCGCGACGGACGCGGCGGTACGGCCCCCTCCGCCGTCGCGATCCAGCTCGCCGAGATCAAGCAGGACCTCGCTGTCCAGCACGCCTGGGCGGACGCCCGGAAGTAGGGCGAGTCCCGAAAGTCCCGCCGGCCCGCCCTCCGGGCGGGCGGCGCCACATTCGGATCACGCCCCTGGCCGCCCTCGTCCGGACCGGACCGGACAGGGGTGAGGTACCCGAGGGCAGGTTCCGCGGGGCCCGGTCGCCCGGAGCCGGCCGCGCCCCGCGATCGCACCCAAGAGCTGTTCCGCGCCTGCCGGCGACTGTGCGACGACAGCCACGGCACCTCGCCGCGTTGTCGGGGCGCCCCGCCGCATCCGGTACGCGAACGCTCAAAACCCGGAAGGTCCCTTCCTCACCGGGAACAGTGGTCCGCAGGCGGGGCGGAGGTGTACGAACGGCACCGCGGGCTACGTTGACGAGGAAGGGTGGAGAACCGCCCCCCGGAACACGAGGAGCCCGCGATGCCATTCGACCGCCTGACCGCGGCCACCGCCTCGACCGCCCACATCGGGCTCGGCCTGGCCGCCGTCGGCAGGCCCGGCTACATCAACCTCCACCGCGACCTCGACCTGCCCGAGGACCGCACCCCCGACGCCCTGCGCGACCGCACCCACGAACTCCTGGACGCGGCCTACGCCCAGGGCGTCCGCTACATCGACGTGGCCCGCTCCTACGGCCGCTCCGAGGCGTTCCTCGCCGAGTGGCTGACCGCCCGCCCCGCCCTCGACGACGTCGTGGTCGGCAGTAAATGGGGCTACACCTACACCGCCGACTGGTCCGTCGAGGCCGAGGCCCACGAGGTCAAGGACCACACGGCGGCCACCTTCGACCGGCAGCGCGCCGAGACCCGCGCGCTGCTCGGCGACCGGCTCGACCTGTACCAGATCCACTCGGTGACCGCCGACAGCCCGGCCCTCACCGACAAGGAACTCCACGCCCGGCTCGCCGACCTGGCGGCCGAGGGCGTCACGATCGGCCTCTCCACCAGCGGCCCCGGTCAGAAGGACGCCATCCTGGCTGCCCTGGCCGTCACGGTCGACGGCGAACCCCTCTTCCGTACCGTCCAGGCCACCTTCAACGCTCTGGAGACCTCGGCGGGCCCGGCGCTCGCCGAGGCCCACGGAGCCGGCCTGACGGTGATCGTCAAGGAGGGCATGGCCAACGGGCGGCTGGCCGGTACGGAGGCCCCGGCGCTGATCCGCGAGATCGCCCTGGACCGGGAGCTGGGCAGCGACGCGGTCGCCCTCGCCCATGTGCTCCACCAGCCCTGGGCCGGTGTCGTCCTCTCCGGCGCCGCCACGGTGGGCCAGCTCTCCGGGAACCTGCACGCCGTCACGCTCGACCTGGACGAGGAGGAACGGGCCCGGTTCGCCACCCTCGTGGAGGACCCGGAAGCGTACTGGCGGCACCGGGCCACCCTGCCCTGGAGCTGACGGCCACCCACTCCGGAGGCGGCCACCCACCCCGGACGCCGGACGCCGGACGCCCGGGCGTCTCAGGCCGCCCAGGCGGCCAGCGCGTCGAAGTCCGGCGGCTCCAGGCCGACCGCCGGATCGATCTGCCGCAGCAGCGCCGGGCCCGGGTGGTGGGCCGCCACCCACGCCCGGTCCTGCTCGCGGACCTCGTCGTCGATCCAGGCGAACGCCCGCCCCGCCGCGTACGCCACCACGTGCCGCGTCTTCCAGAAGGTCCCGTCCCCCGAACTCCCGCCCACCTCCGGCCAGTCGACGAACGGCAGCGGCGGCAGCCCCAGATGCGGGCCCACCCACGTGTTGGCCTCGTCCTTCCACGTGGTCGCCCAGACCAGTTCGTACCGGTCGGCCAGCGCCAGCAGTCGTGTGCCGTGCTCCGGGTTGAGCAGCACCGGCAGCGCCTGCCCGGTCTCCCAGCCCGTCGGGCGCATCCGGTGGCGGCGGTACCCCTCCGGATCCCGCCGCCTGGACAGCGCCATGTAGGGGTTCAGCGGACCGTCGATGTCGATCAGCAGCAGCGGTTTGGTGCCCATGCCCCCATGCTGCCGCCCGACGGCCCGGAGCGGTAACGACATACGGCCGACGGGCCGCCCCCCCACCCTGCCGCCGTCAGCCGGCCGGCTTCTCCCACACCGAGACGTGCCGGCCGCTCTCGTTGCCGAACGGGCTCCGGTCCCAGTCCTCGTAACGCTCCCGCAGCCGCATCCCGGCGAGCTGCGCCATGAGGTCGAGTTCGGCCGGCCACACGTAGCGGAACGGGATCGAGCGGTACTCGCCCCGCCCGTCGGCCAGGTCCACGTAGTTCGAGCTCACCGACTGGGTGGCGACGTCGTAGTCGTCGTACGCCCAGCGCGTCGCACTCGTGTGGAAGGGCACGATCCGCTGTCCGGCCGGGAGTCTGCGCAGCTCGGGGACCATCACCTCGATCACGAAGGTGCCGCCCGGCGCGAGGTGGTCCGCGACGTTGCGGAAGCAGGCCACCTGGTCCGCCTGGGTCGTCAGGTTCATGATCGTGTTGAAGACCAGGTACGCGAGACTGAAGGAGCCGTCCACCCGCGTCCCGGTGAAGTCCCCGATCGTCACCCCGATCGCCTCGCCGCCCGGCTTGGCGCGCAGCCGCTCCACCATCGCCCGGGACAGGTCGATGCCGTGCACCGGGACCCCGCGCCGCGCCAGCGGCAGCGCGATCCGCCCGGTACCGATGCCCAGTTCGAGCGCCCGGCCGCCGCCCGCGAGCTCCGCCAGGAAGTCCGCCGTCGCCCCCACCACCTCCGGTGCGAACATGCCGTCCGAAGGATCGTCGTAGGCCGCCGCGATCCGCTCTCCGAAGAAGTCTTCCTTGTCGGTCACGCCCGGGACCGTACCCCCCGCCCGCCCACCGCGCCTCCGAATAACCGCGACGCGCTCCGCCGCCGACGGCGGCGTCCAAAGACGCGAAGGGCCCGCCGCCCGGGGAAAGCTCTCCCGGGCGGCGGGCCCTTCATGCCGTACCGCGGTTACGCGGCCTTCGCCTTCGTCGCGTACATGTCCACGTACTCCTGGCCGGAGAGGCGCATGACCTCGGACATCACCGAGTCCGTCACGGCGCGCAGCACATAGCGGTCGCGGTCCATGCCCTCGTACCGGGAGAACTCCATCGGCTCGCCGAAGCGGACCGTGACCTTGCCCGGCCGCGGAATCCCGGCGCCGCCCGGCTGGAGCTTGTCCGTGCCGATCATCGCGAAGGGAACCACCGGCGCGCCCGTCATCAGGGTCAGGCGGGCGATGCCCGTACGCCCCCGGTAGAGCCGGCCGTCGGGGGAGCGGGTGCCCTCCGGGTAGATGGCGAAGGCGCCGCCCTCGTCCAGCACCCGGCGGCCCGTCATCAGCGCCGCGACACCGCCCCGTCCGCCGTCGCGGTCCACCGGGATCATGCCGCTGCCGGTGAAGAACCAGGCCATCATGCGGCCCTTGATGCCCTTGCCGGTGACGTACTCGTCCTTGCCGATGTAGTACACCGGCCGGTCGCAGCAGATCGGCATGATCAACGAGTCGATGAAGGTGAGGTGGTTGCCCGCGAGGATCACCGGACCGGTTCCAGGGATGTTCTCGGCACCCTCGATCTGAGGCCGGAACATCAGGCGCAGGATCGGGCCGAGCACTGCCTTGATGACCGTGAGTCGGGACAACGGTTCCTCCGGTGTCGTGGCCGGGCCGGCCGGGGCGGTGACGCGATGGTCTGTGCAGGTGAGGACGATACTCGCGGCGACCCGCCGACCGCACATCGGGTTCACACGACGGATACGCAGTGTTGACCTGTGTTCGCGGTGCGTTGGCCCGCCCGACCCCCGGAGTACGGCCTTCGTGCCTACGCTCGGGGCCGCGCCGAAGCCGGTACCGCCACCGAACATCACATGCGAGGAGCGTCCATGACAGAGCGTACGCGCAAGAGCCCCGGCCGCCGGGCCCTGCTCGGAGCCGCGGTGCTCGGCACGACCACTCTCGGCCTGTCGGCAGCCGCCGGAACCGCCGCGGCCGACGGCCACGACGACCGCGGCCACGACGACCGCGACAGGAAGAGCGGCGCCGGGCGCCGCCTGCACGACCTGCCCGTCCCCACCGTCGTCGGCCACCGGGGCGCCAGCGGCTACCGCCCCGAGCACACCCTCGGCTCCTACCAGCTCGCCCTGGACCTCGGCGCGGACATCGTCGAGCAGGACCTCGTCCCGACGAAGGACGGCCACCTCGTCTGCCGCCACGAGAACGACATCAGCGGCACCACCGACGTCGCCTCCCACCCCGAGTTCGCGGCCCGCAGGACCACCAAGACGGTCGACGGGGTCGCGCTGACCGGCTGGTTCACCGAGGACTTCACTCTCGCCGAGCTGAAGACCCTGCGAGCCACCGAGCGCATCCCCGGCAACCGTCAGAAGAACACCCTGTACGACGGCCGCTGGGAGATCCCCACCTTCGAGGAGGTCCTGCGCTGGGCCGACGCCGAGGGCCGCAAGCGCGGCAAGCCGGTCTGGCTCTACACCGAGACCAAGCACCCCTCGTACTTCCGGAACCTCGGAATGGCCCTGGAGGAGCCGCTCGCCAAGCTGCTGCGCCGCTACGGCCGCGACCGCGCCGACGCCGCGCTCATCCTCCAGTCCTTCGAACCCGACTCCGTGCGGAGGCTCTCCCGACTGGTCTCCACCCCGCGCATCGTGCTGCTCGGCGGCGCGAGCTCGCGCCCCTGGGACTTCACCGAAGCCGGCGATCCGCGCACCGTCGCCGACCTCGTCACCCCGGCGGGCCTGAAGTGGATGGCTTCCTTCGCCCAGGGCATCGGCCCCACTCTCGACCTGGTCATCCCCAGGGACTCCGCCGGCCGTCTCGCCGCGCCGACCACCCTGGTCCGGGACGCGCACGCGCAGGGGCTGGTCCTCCACCCGTACACGATGCGCAACGAGAACACCTTCCTGCCCACCGAGTTCCGCCGGGGCACCGACCCCAACGCGTACGGGGACGCCTTCGGCGCCTTCCGCGCCTACTTCGCGACCGGCATCGACGGCATCTTCTCCGACAACGCCGACACCGCGCTGCTCGCGGCCGCCGACGCCCGCCGCGCCTGACGGGCCACCGCACACCCGCCGGGGCAGGGCCGGTCCGCGTCAGCGCCGGACCCGCCGTGCCCCGGTCGGGTGGCACTTCCCGCGCACGGCAACCGCCCGCGCGCGGCACGCGTTGAGCGGGCGTGAACCCCGCCGACCGCCCCACGCATCCCGCCGGCCGCGCTCCGGCCGCTCCCACCGCGTACACCGTGGTGGTGCTGACGGCCCTGCATCCGCTCGTCCGCGCCGAGGTGACGGCCGAGGCGCCGGCGGCGGGTACGGACCCGGCCGACCTCGAACAGACCGTCTGGCTGCGGCTGCTGGAGCGCCTCGCCTCCGGCGCACCGGCACCCGACCCGGTCCGCTGGGTGCGCGACACCGTGCGCGCCGAGGTCCGCCGGGACCGCAGGGCCGCGGTGCGCGAGCACCCGCACGCCGAGGACGGCCCGGTCGCGGGACCGGGCAGCTGCCCCGAACGTGCCACCCTCGGCGCCGACGAACGCCGGGCGCTGCGCGCGGCCGTCGCCCGGCTGCCCGGCCGCTGCGCCGGGGTGCTGAACGCTCTGCTCGACCCGGGCGACCGCACCTACCGCGAGATCGCGGGAGAGTTGGGTATGTCACAGGGCAGTCTGGGGCCGATTCGTTCCCGATGTCTCGGATGTCTCCGCAGATTGCTCGCGACGGAGGTTGCCGCCCCCGGAGCGCGGGGAATGGTGCGATAAACAACCGGCCTTATCAGGTGAGCGGGAGGCATGCACACATGGGCATGAGCGTGATCATCTCGGCGGCGACCCCGGACGACGCCGAGCAGCTTTTCAGGCTCCAGTACCTCTGTTTCCAGGGCGAGGCGGAGCTCTACGGGAACTACCGGATCGACCCGCTCGTCCAGACCCTGGAGTCCGTGCAGGACGAACTCGCCACCGACCTGGTCTTCGTGGCCCGGCTCGGCGACGAGGTCGTCGGCGCGGTCCGGGGTAGCACGGCGGAGGACGGCACCGGCCGGATCGGGAAACTCTGCGTCCACCCCCGGCTCCAGGGCCACGGCCTCGGCGCCCGGCTGCTGCGCGCGGCGGAGGCCGGGCTCACGGCCGAGCGCGCCGCCACCCGCTTCCGGCTGCACACCGGCCACCGCAGCGAGGGGAACCTGCGCCTCTACCGCCGCGCCGGATACGCGCAGGTCGGCGCCGAGACGGGCGAGGACGGGGTGCGGCTGATCCTGCTGGAGAAGGAACTCCCGGCGACCCAGGAGTACCTGGCGAGCGCGTAGGGAGGCAGGGAACGCGAAGTCCCGCCCGTACGCGGGGCGCGGGGGCGGGACCGCGCATCAATCCGGGGGTGCGGGGCCGGTTGAACGGGCCGCGCCTCAGGCCTGCTTGGCCCGGCGCAGCCAGAGCAGTCCGGTGATCGGGAGGATCACCGGGATGAAGACGTAGCCCATGCCGAAGTCCGACCAGACGGTGGCGTCCGCGAAGGCGGAGGGATCCGCCATCGTCCACGTACCCACGATCAGAACGCCCGTCAGCTCGGCGGCACAGCAGACCAGGGCGGCCCGGCGGGCCTTCTCCCCGCCGCGCACCAGGGAGTACGTGATGAACCCGTACACCAGGGCGGCGACGGCCGACAGTACGTACGCCAGCGGCGCCTTGCCGAAGTCCAGGATGATCTGGACGATCGCCCGCGAGGCGGCGGCGACCGTGAACACCCCGTAGAACCAGACGAGTACGCGTCCCGGGCCGGTACCCAGGTCGAACGACGGCTTCCGCTCCGCCGCTTCGGCAGGTGCCGGGGTCTCGGTGCGATCGGTGTCGGTCACGTCAGTTTCCCCAGATGTCGTAGAGCCGTACCTCGAGCACGGCCAGCACCACCGCACCGGCGGCCACGGTCGCCGAGCCCCAGCGGGTCCGCTCGGTCAACGACAGGAAGCCGGCCGCGGGCACGGCCGCGAAACAGCCGATGAGATAGCAGATGAAGATCGTCATGCCCTGCTCCGGGCGCTCGCCGCGTGACAGCTGCACGATCCCCACCACCAGCTGGGCGAGCGCCAGCAGCGTGACGACCGCCATACCGATGAAGTGCCAGTCCTTGGTCGGCTGGTCCCGGTAGGCGGCGAATCCGCACCAGGCGGCGAGGGCGAGCGCGGCCACGGCGAGCGTGACCGTCAGGGCGTCGAGCATGAGCCGAGGGTATTACGGCCGGACCCGGTGCCCGCGTCCGGCCCCGGATCCCGGCGGTCGTATACGAAGGGCGGTGGCCGGGGCGCCGCCGACGGCGGGTGCGCGGGCCCCCGGAGGCGCGCCCGTGGCGTCCGCCACAGGCCGCCGGGCCGGGTGCGGGGGTGCGTCTCGGTCGGGCCCGCCCGGCGGACGTCCGCATGTGCGCAGGTCAGATGGGGTGCTTCAGGAGGGAACGAGGGAGGCGCGGCGGCGGGCGGTGATCTCCGTCAGGGTGTCCGGCATGCGGACGCGCTGGTTCCGGTCTCCGTTACGTCTGTTTTACTTGGGGCATGACCACGACGAGCAGCCGCACCCTTGCGACCGAGGCGATCAGTACGCCCGGTGCTCGCCGTATGTGTCGAATGCGCGCCATCTGAGGGTCCCCGCCCAGTGTCTCGCGCCCCGAAGCGAGACCGCGCCGACGCCGTCGCCCACCGGTTGCCCCGGTAGGAACGCCCCGGCCCCCGCACGGCCCCGCCGGCACTCCCATGCCGCCGGCCGTGCCGAGATCCCGGCCGACGAGGGCCGGTGAGTCTCCCTCGGACGAATGCCCCGTGCCCGGCACCACCACGCCGCGAGCACTCGACAGTGACGGAAACCCTGTGATCACCACTTCGGGCCTCACGAAGGTCTATCAGTCGCGCGACCGCGAGGTCACCGCACTCGACGGAGTCGATCTGCACGTCGAGGAGGGTGAGGTCTTCGGCGTCATCGGCCAGAGCGGCGCCGGCAAGTCCTCCCTCATCCGCTGCGTCAACCTGCTGGAGCGGCCCACCTCCGGCACCGTGACCGTGGCCGGCCAGGACCTCACCGCCCTCGCGGGCCGGGGCCGCCGGGCGAGCAAGGAACTGCGCGAGGCGCGCAGCCGCATCGGCATGGTCTTCCAGCACTTCAACCTGCTGGCCTCCCGCACGGTCCAGGGCAACGTGGAACTCCCGCTGGAGATCCTCGGCGTGCCCGGCCGTGACCGCTCCCGCAAGGCACTCGAACTCCTCGACCTGGTCGGCCTCGGCGACAAGGCGAAGGCCTACCCCGGACAGCTCTCCGGCGGCCAGAAGCAGCGCGTCGGCATCGCCCGCGCCCTGGCCGGCGACCCGAAGGTGCTCCTCTCCGACGAGGCCACCTCGGCCCTCGACCCCGAGACCACCCGGTCCATCCTCCAGCTGCTGCGCGACCTCAACCAGCAGCTCGGCCTGACCGTGCTGCTCATCACCCACGAGATGGACGTCGTCAAGACGATCTGCGACTCCGCCGCGCTGATGCGCGGGGGGCGCGTGATCGAATCCGGCACCGTCGGCGAACTCCTCGCCACCCCCGGTTCCGAGCTGGCCGACGAACTCTTCCCGGTCGGCGGCGGCACCTCCGGCCCCGGCCGCACGGTCGTCGACGTCACCTTCCACGGCGACGCGGCCGGCCGCCCGGTGATCTCCCAGCTCTCCCGTACGTACAACATCGACATCTCCATCCTCGGCGCGGCCATGGACACCGTCGGCGGCAACCAGATCGGCCGGATGCGCATCGAGCTGCCCGGCGGCTTCGAGGAGAACGTCGTGCCCATCGGCTTCCTGCGCGAGCAGGGACTGCGGGCCGAGGTCGTGGACGAGGCCGCAGCCACCGCGATCCCCGCACAGACCACCGCCCCGCTCACCAAGGAGGCCGCGAAGTGACCTGGTCCGAAATGCAGCCCCTGCTGACCCAGGGCACCATCGACACCCTCTACATGGTCCTGTGGTCCGCGGTCGTCACCGTCGCCGTCGGTCTGCCGCTGGGCGTGCTGCTGGTCCTCACGGACAAGGGCGGACTGCTCCAGAACACCGTGGTGAACAAGATCGTCGGCGTGGTCGTCAACATCGGCCGCTCGTTGCCCTTCATCATCCTGCTGATCGCGCTGATCCCCTTCACGACCTGGGTCGTCGGCACCTTCATCGGCCCGACCGCGATGATCGTCCCGCTGGCCGTCGGTGCCATCCCCTTCTTCGCGCGCCTGGTGGAGACCGCCGTGCGCGAGGTCGACCACGGACTCGTCGAGGCGGTCCAGTCGATGGGCGGCTCCATCCCCACCATCGTCCGCAAGGTCCTGCTCCCGCAGGCCCTGCCGTCGCTGATCTCGGGCATCACCACCACCGTGATCGTGCTCATCGGCTACTCCGCGATGGCCGGCGCCGTGGGCGGCGAGGGGCTCGGCTCCAAGGCCGTCACCTACGGATTCCAGCGCTTCGACAACCAGTTCATGATCGTCACCGTCGTGCTGCTGATCGTCATCGTGACCGTCGTCCAGCTCATCGGCGACCTCGCCGGCCGCCTCCTGGCCCGCCGCGGCCGCACCGCCTGACGCACCGTCCCCCCAGACCTCCGTTCCGCCCCCGGTCTTCCGCGGGCGCGGCGACGGACAAAGCCCGCACTCCTTGTCCGGGCGCTCCATCCCACCCGAAAGAGGCACTTTTCGTGCGCAAGACCATCAAGCTCTCCGCGGCAGCCGCCGCCACCGCCGCCCTCGCCCTGGGCCTCAGCGCCTGCGGTACGGACTCCGACCCGTCCGCCGGCGGCACCGGTGCGAACGCCGACACCTCCAAGGCCCTCGTCGTGGGCGCGTCCCCGACGCCGCACGCCGACATCCTCGACTTCGTGAAGAAGAACCTCGCGGCGAAGGCCGGCCTCAAGCTGGAGGTCAAGGAGTTCACGGACTACGTCCTGCCGAACACCGCCACGGAGAACGGCCAGATCGACGCCAACTTCTTCCAGCACAAGCCCTACCTGGACGACTTCAACAAGAAGAACGGCACCCACCTCGTGCCGGTCGTCGACGTCCACCTGGAGCCGCTCGGCCTCTACTCCAAGAAGGCCAAGTCCGTCTCCGACATCACGTCCGGCCAGACGATCGCGGTACCCAACGACACCACCAACGAGGGCCGCGCGCTCCTTCTCCTCGCCGACCAGGGCCTGATCACCCTCAAGGCAGGCGTCGGCACCGACGCCAAGCTGAGCGACATCACCGACGCCAAGGGCCTGAAGTTCAAGGAGCTGGAGGCCGCCACCGTGCCCCGCGCCCTGGACGACGTCGACGCCGCCGTCATCAACGGCAACTACGCGATCGACGCCAAGCTCACCCCGTCGAAGGACGCGCTCGCCATCGAGAAGGCGGAGGGCAACCCCTACGCCAACATCCTGGTCGTCAAGAAGGGCGCCGAGAAGGACCCCCGCGTCGAGAAGCTCGCGAAGCTCCTCAACAGCGACGAGGTCAAGAAGTTCATCGAGGACACCTACAAGGGCTCGGTCATCCCCGCCTTCGGTACCCCGGCCGCTTCCTGACCAGCGCCGGGCACACGCCCGCGGAGCCCCGCACCTCCCGCCGAGGAGGTGCGGGGCTCCGGCGTACCGACCCGCCCATGCACGGCGCGCGCCCGATACTGCATGCTGTGCCTTTACCGGTCTTCGGCATGGAGCTGCGCATGACTACCACCTTTCCGTCGATCTCGATCAGCACGGACCGACTGGTGCTGCGCCCCTACGACATGTCGGACCTCCCGGCACTGACCGACATGATGAACGACGAGGCCGTCACCGCCTGGACGGACGGCCCGCACCCGTACACGCAGATCGACGCCGAGCGCTGGATCCGGCGCATCGCCCCCGGCGAGCGCACCCAGGGGCACGGCATCGTCTTCGCCGTCCACGAGTTCCTCACCCAGCGGCTCGTGGGCTCCGTGCGCCTGTTGAACACCGACTGGCGCACCCGCTCCACCGAGGTCGTCTACGTCACCGCCCATTGGGCACGCGGTGAGGGTTACGCCACCGAGTCCGTGCTGGCGCTCGCCGAGTGGCTCTTCCGCGACCAGGCCTTCGAGCGCATCGAGTTGCGTACCCAGGCCGACAACACCGCCTCCCAGCAGGTCGCCCAGAAACTCGGCTGCATCAGCGAAGGGGTCCTGCGCAACGCCCGGATAGCGCGGACGCAGACCGAGGACGGCGGCTGGGTCGACTTCCGCACCGACCTGATCGTCTGGGGACTCCTTCCGGAGGACCTCGAAGGCGTCGCCGAACAGCTCGCCGACGCGGGCGGCTACGGCACCTACAACGACTGGAACTGACGGGGAGCCGCGGCCACCGGCGTTTCCTCGGGACCGGCCCTCCGGACCGGTCTTCCGGAGGGACCCGATAGCCTCTACCCGGTCCCTCCGCGCGGGCACCGCCACAGGCGCACGGAACCCTCCCACGCACCCCCACAACTCCAGGAGACGGACGACGATGGCCGACCGCGTCACGGTGATCGGCTGGGACGGCTCACCGCTGACCAGAGCGGCCACGGCAGCACTCTCCGCCGCCACGCTCGTCGCGGGCGCCGCGCACCACCTCGCGCTCGCCGAAGTGCCCCGGGACGCCGAACGCATCCGCCTCGGCAGCGTGGACCTGGCCGCCCGGCGCATCGCCGGACACCGGGGAAGCGCCGTCGTCCTCGCGGACGGCGACCCCGGCTTCTTCGGAGTCGTCCGCACCCTGCGCGCGCCCGAACACGGCCTGGAGGTCGAGGTCGTGCCCGCGGTCTCCTCCGTCGCCACCGCCTTCGCCCGCGCCGGGATGCCCTGGGACGACGCCCAGGTCGTCGTCGCCCACCCCAGGACCCTGCGACGGGCCGTCAACGTCTGCCGGGCCCACCACAAGGTGGCCGTCCTCACCTCGCCCGGCGCCGGCCCCGCCGAACTGGCCCTGCTGCTCGACGGCATCCACCGCACCTTCGTGATCTGCGAGGAACTCGGCACCGCCCGCGAGCGCGTCACCGTACTCACCTCCGACAAGGCCGCCGACCACGCGTGGCGCGACCCGAACGTCGTCATCGTCGTCGGCAGCGGCCCCACCACCGCCACCGCGGGCTGGATCGGCGGCCGGGACCCCGCCCGGCCCGACGGCGTACGGGGCTGGGCGCTGCCCGCCGACGCCTACCAGCGCGCGGGACACGGTCCCGTCGTACGCGACCCCGCCCCCCAGGACCGGACGGACGCCGGGCAGGGCACCGAGGGCGAGTCCGCCGGGATGCGCGCCGCCCAGCTGGCCCGGCTCGGCCCGCGTACCGGTGACCTGGTCTGGGACATCGGCTCGGGAACCGGAGCCCTGGCCGTCGAGGCGGCCCGCTTCGGCGCGGCCGTCATCGCCGTGGACCGCGACCCCGCCGCCTGCGCCCGGGCGACGGCCGCGGCCCGCTCCTTCGGCGTGGCCGTCCAAGCCGTCCAGGGCCTCGCTCCGCACGTGCTCGAACGCCTTCCCGAGCCCGATGTCGTACGCATCGGGGGCGGCGGCGTCCCCGTGGCGCTCGCCGTCGCCGACCGGCGCCCCGAGCGGATCGTCACCCACGCCTCCACCCGGGACCAGGCGGAGGCCCTCGTCACCGCCCTCTCCGGCAGCGGCTACACGGTGGAATGCGCGCTCCTGCAGAGCGTGGACCTGGACACCTCGGCCTGGGAGGAACGCGAACGCTCCGTCGCGTTCCTGCTCTGCGCGGTGCGTTCGGACCTTGCCCCGTGACCAGGTAGCTACAGCGCGGCAGGTAGGCTGGCGGATTGTTGTACCGAACCCGGTCGTTCGTCGCTTCGTGCGTCAATGTCCGGAAAAGGGAGCAGCTTTGTCTCTCCCTGTGGTACAGCGCAACCGGGAACGCGCGAAGTGGCGCAGTCCACAGCGAACCGCTGCGCGACAAACCTGTCGCCGCGGCGAACGGCCGCGAGAATATGTAGAGGTCTGCGGGCGTTTCGTGCCGCGCGGCGAGCCCGCTCGTTCTAGTTGACGAGCACCGGCCTGCCGTGACGTCGGCGTCCCGGGCGATGGGCCGAAGGAGCACTGACGATGGGCGAGGGGTACGCATGACTGACACCGGCCAGATCCCGGGCGAGGGACAGCCGGAGAACGCAGGCATGGTGGAGCAGCCGGGCGTCCTCGCCCCGGATGCCTACACCTACCTCGATCCCTCCGAGCAGGCACCCTACGAGGACGACGTGCTGCTGATGCCCGCCGCCCAGGGCGGGTGGAGCGATCCGCAGATCGTCCCGCCGCCCGCCGCGGACGCCTATCAGCAGTTCCCGTCCCAGAGCGCGCACCAGGCCCAGGAGCCCCTGACGGCCCAGGAGAACCCGGCCCAGGGGACCGCGGGCCACGACTCCGGGGCGTACGACCTCGGCGCGGTACGGATCCCGGCCCCGGCGCCCGTACCCGCCGCCGCGCACGCGATGGCCTCCGCGCCGTCCCGTCGTCCGCTGCACCGCGGCCCCTCGGTCGACGGCCCCTCCTACGGGGGGCAGAGCGGCCTCGTGCGCTCGCTCGCCGACCGCGGCCCGGCGGGGTCCCCCCAGCCGGCCCGTCCGGTGGCTCCGGCCCCCGTCGCGCCCGAGTACCCGGCCCAGGCCGAGACCCCGGTTCCGGCGGAGATCCCGGCCCAGGCCGAGGTGCCCGCGCCGACGGAGATCCCGGCCCAGGCCGAGGTGCCCGCGCAGGCCGAGGCACCCGTCGCGCAGGCCGAACCGGTACAGGCCGAACCGGCGCAGGCCGAGGTGCCCGCCGTGCGGGAGCCCGTGCTTCCCGGCCCGCAGCTGGGCGAGATCCCGCTCCAGGGCGCCGCCCCGTGGGGTGCGCCCGAGCCGGTGACCGCCGCCGAGCAGCCCGGCGCGGACCCGCACGGGGCGGGCGGGACCCTGCCGTCCGAGCCCGCCGAAGCCGTGCGGACCGAGATCGTCCCCGAAGCCGTGCGGACCGAGACCGTCCCCGAAGCGGCGCCCGCCGAGGCGGACCAGACGCCCGCCCCGGCCGACTTCGTACCGGCCCAGGCACTCCCGCAGCCCGCACCGGGATTCGAGCCCGCGGCGGCGCCGGGCTTCGAGCCGGCGGCCCCCGCCCAGGAGTTCGCCCCGGACCACGCCGTCACGCAGGCGCCGACGGAGCCCGCGCCGGACGTTCCGACGGCGTCCCCGGCAGAAACGGTCGTCCCCGACGCCCCGGCCGAGGCCCTCGCCCCGGCGCCGGTCTTCGCGCCGGAGGCCACCCAGGAGCCGTACTTCCCCGTGGAGGGCACGGTGCCCGCCACCGAGTTCGCCGCACCCCTGGCACCCGAGCGGGTCCGGACGCCCGAGCAGGTCCAGGCGCCCGCGGAGCCCCCCGCACCCGAGGCGCAGGCCGCCGTCGCCGAGCCCCGCGTGGAAGAGCCGACCACCGAACCCGTCCAGGTCTCCGGGCCCGCCGCGGTGCCCGACGCCGTCCAGGAGTCCGTCGCGCCGCAGGCCGCCGGAGCTCCCTGGGCGATCGAACCCCCCGCCGCCGGACAGGAGGACGGGCCGCTCCACACGGAGCCGGAACACGGGAACGTGCACCCGGAGCAGGCCCGCACCGCCGAGGCCCCCGAGGCCCCGGCCTTCGAGACCGTGACGCCCGAACCCGCCGCGGAGCCCGCGGCCGTACCCGGGCCCGCCGGGGAACCGGACGCCGAGTACGCCGCCGCTCCCGAGGAGCCGGCGACCGACCCGGCCCCCGGCTACGACGACGCGGAGCGCGAGGCCGTGATGCGCGTCATGCGCGAGCGCCGCGACATCCGCAACGGCTTCCGCAGCGACCCGATCCCGCACGAGGTCCTGCTCCGCGTGCTGGAGGCCGCGCACACCGCGCCCAGCGTCGGTCACTCGCAGCCCTGGGACTTCGTCGTCATCCGCTCCGCGGAGACCCGGCGTTCCATGCACGAACTCGCCCAGCGCCAGCGCGACGCCTACGCCAAGTCGCTCCCCAAGGGCCGTGCCAAGCAGTTCCGGGAGATGAAGATCGAGGCCATCCTCGACACCCCCGTGAACATCGTCGTCACCGCAGACCCCACCCGCGGCGGACGGCACACCCTCGGCCGTCACACCCAGCCGCAGATGGCTCCCTACTCCTCCGCTCTCGCCGTGGAGAACCTCTGGCTCGCCGCCCGTGCCGAGGGCCTCGGCGTCGGCTGGGTCAGCTTCTTCGACGAGCGCGAGATGGTCCGCGCTCTCGGCCTGCCCGAGCACCTCGAGATCGTCGCGTACCTCTGCGTCGGGTACGTCGACGAGTTCCCCGAGGAGCCCGAACTGATGCAGGCCGGCTGGTCCAAGCGCCGCCCGCTCTCCTGGGTCGTCCACGAGGAGACGTACGGCCGCCGGGCGCTGCCCGGCGAGGAGCCGCACGACCTGCTCCAGGAGACCATCGGCAACATCCGCCCGCTGGACGCCAAGGCGCTCGGCGAGGCGTGGGAGCGGCAGAAGCGGATGACCACGCCCGCCGGAGCGCTCGGCATGCTGGAGATCATCTCCGCCCAGCTCGCCGGACTCTCCCGGACGTGCCCGCCGCCGATCCCGGAGCCCGCGGCCGTCGCGATCTTCGCCGGCGACCACGGCGTGCACGCCCAGGGAGTGACCTCCTGGCCCCAGGAGGTCACCGGCCAGATGGTGGCCAACTTCCTGGCCGGCGGCGCGGTCTGCAACGCCTTCGCGAGCCAGGTCGGCGCCGAGGTCTGCGTCGTGGACGTCGGCGTCGCCACCGAACTCCCCGCCACCCCCGGCCTGTTGCCCCGCAAGGTGCGGCCCGGTACGGCGGACTTCACCACCGGCCCCGCGATGAGCCGCGAGGACGTCCTCGCCGCGATCGAGGTCGGCATCGAAACCGCCCGCGACCTGGTCGCCGCGGGCAACAAGGGCCTCCTCATCGGAGAGATGGGCATCGCCAACACCACGGCGTCGGCCGCCCTCATCTGCGTCTACACCGGCGCCGACCCCTCCGAGGTCACCGGCCGGGGCACCGGCATCAACGACGAGATGCACGCCCGCAAGGTCGACGTCGTGCGCCGAGCCCTGGAGCTGCACCAGCCCGACCCGTCCGACCCGATCGGCGTGCTCGCGGCCGTCGGCGGCCTGGAGCACGCGGCCATGGCCGGGTACCTCCTGGGCGGCGCCTCGCTGCGCACCCCGGTCATCCTGGACGGCGTGAGCGCCGGTGCGGCCGCCCTGGTCGCCCGCGCCATCGCCCCCGAGGCCCTGGCCGCCTGCATCGCGGGCCACCGCAGCGCCGAGCCCGGCCACGTGGCCGCGCTCAACAAGCTGGGCCTGCGTCCGCTGATCGACCTCGACCTCCGCCTCGGCGAGGGCACGGGCGCGCTGCTCGCCCTCCCGATCGTGCAGAGCGCCGCGCGCGCCATGAACGAGGTCGCGACGTTCGACTCGGCGGGCGTCACCGAGAAGTAGTCCCCAGGCCGTCCCCGGGCGGGCCCCGCGCCCGCCCGGGGACGGCCCCGTGCCACCCGGGACCCTGCCCTCCGGCGGTCCCACCCCGTAGGGTGGTCCCCGCCCCACCCGCTGAACCCGCACGTCACAGCCGCTCCAGAGCCGCAGCGGCAGCCCCGTCCGCCGCCGCGTCCCGTACGCCGGACCGGACTCCCCGTGCGGCGCCGCACCGCGCCGGACGCACCGTTCCCTGCCGAGGAGCCAGCACCGCCATGGCCGAGCACGTCGATCACCCCGCGTACCCCGTCGGACTGCGCCTGACCGGGCGCCGCGTCGTCGTCGTCGGCGGCGGCCAGGTCGCGCAGCGCCGCCTTCCCGCGCTCATCGCGACCGGCGCCGACATCACCCTCGTCTCGCCGTCCGCCACCCCCTCCGTCGAGGCGATGGCCGACGGCGGCGAGATCCGCTGGGAACGACGCCGGTACGCGGACGGCGACCTCGCCGACACCTGGTACGCCCTCGTCGCCAGCAGCGACCCCGTCGCCAACGCCGCCGCCTCCGCCGAGGCCGAGCGCACCCGGACCTGGTGCGTCCGCAGCGACGACGCCGAGGCGGCCACCGCCTGGACCCCCGCCACCGGCCGCAGCGAGAACGTCACGGTCGCCGTGCTCACCACCACCTCCCAAGGCCGCGACCCCCGCCACTCCGCCGCCGTGCGCGACGCGATCGTCGAGGGACTCCGCGACGGCACCCTCGCCGCCCCGCACCACCGCACCCACACCCCGGGCGTCTGGCTGGTCGGCGGCGGACCCGGCGACCCCGACCTGATCACCGTGCGCGGCCGCCGGCTGCTCGCCTCGGCCGACGTCGTCATCGCCGACCGGCTCGGCCCCCGCGACCTCCTCGACGAACTGCCCCCGCACGTCGAGGTCATCGACGCCGCGAAGATCCCCTACGGCCGCTTCATGGCCCAGGAGGCGATCAACCGGGCACTCATAGAACACGCGAAGGCGGGCAAGGCCGTCGTCCGGCTCAAGGGCGGCGACCCGTTCGTCTTCGGCCGCGGCATGGAAGAGGCCCAGGCGCTCGCCGCCGAGGGCATCCCGTGCACCGTCGTCCCCGGCATCTCCAGCTCCATCTCGGTGCCCGGCGCCGCCGGAATCCCCGTCACGCACCGGGGCGTCGCCCACGAGTTCACCGTCGTCAGCGGACACGTCGCCCCCGAGGACCCCCGCTCCCTCGTCGACTGGGAGGCCCTCGCCCGACTGCGCGGCACCCTCGTCCTCCTGATGGCCGTCGACAAGATCGGTGCCATCGCGAAGGCCCTCATCGCCCACGGCAAGGACCCCGCCACCCCGGTCGCTCTCGTCCAGGAGGGGACCACCGCCGCGCAGCGCCGCGTCGACGCGACCCTCGCCACCGTCGGCGAACGGGCCGAGGCCGAGGACGTACGCCCGCCGGCCGTCATCGTCATCGGCGAGGTCGTCGGTGTCGGAGTCGAAGCCCCAGAGACGGCCTGACACCCCCACCGCGCAACCGGCGGCCCCCGCCGCCGCCCCCACCCCGGACAAGGCAGCACTCCTGTGGCAGAGATCATCACCGTCGAGGACCCCGACGACCCCCGTCTGCACGACTACACGGGCCTCACCGACGTCGAACTGCGCCGCAGGCGCGAACCCGAGGAGGGTCTCTTCATCGCCGAGGGCGAGAAGGTGATCCGCCGCGCCGGACAGGCCGGGTACGCGATGCGCTCCATGCTGCTCACTCCGAAGTGGACCGAGGTGATGCGCGACGTCATCGAGGCCGCCGAGGCCCCGGTGTACCAGGTCACCCCCGAACTCGCCGAGCGGGTCACCGGCTACCACGTGCACCGCGGCGCCCTCGCCTCCATGCGGCGCGAGCCGCTGCCCGACGCCGCCGGGCTGCTGGCCGGTGCCCGCCGGGTCGCCGTTTTCGAGGACATCGTCGACCACGCCAACATCGGCGCCGCCTTCCGCAACGCGGCGGCCCTCGGCGTCGACACCGTCCTGCTCACCCCGCGCTGCGCCGATCCCTTCTACCGCCGTGCGGTGAAGGTCTCCATGGGCGGCGTCTTCCAGGTGCCGTGGACCCGGCTGGAGTCGTGGCCCGAGGACGTCGGGGTGCTGCACGCGGCGGGCTTCACGGTCGCCGCGCTCTGCCTCAGCGACCGGGCGATCACCCTGGACGAGCTCGCCGCGCGCAAGGACGAGCGGCTCGCGCTCGTCTTCGGTACGGAAGGGGCGGGCCTGACCCCGAAGACGCTCGCCGCGGTCGACGACCACGTCCGCATCCCGATGGACGCCGGAGTCGACTCGCTCAACGTGGCCGCCGCCTCCGCCGTCGCGTTCTACGCGACCAGGCCGCTCCAGGCCTGACCGGCAGCCCCCGTCCCGGCGTCCGGGGGAGCGTGACCGGGCCGTCCGTCCGAAGACGACTGCGCGGGAGATCCGCCGAGACCGCGCGCCGGACCCTGACAGCCCTGCGCGGCCGCGATGCCGAGCGCCACCAGCAGCGTCACCACCACGAAGACGAACAGGCGCTGCCGCAGCAGACGGGGGTTGGCCGGACGCCGCCCGGTCCCGGTGGGCCTGGCACCGGGACGGGTGCCAGGCCGGCCGTTCGTCCCGTTGGTGGGGCTGGGCCGCTTGCCCGGCCGCACCGCGCCGCGCGCCGGGCGGGGCCGTGCACCACCCTGACGGGACGCCCCCGGGCCCGGCCGCGAGCCGGGGCCCGCCGACACCGAAGCCGAGGACGTGCTCCCGGACGTCCCCGAGGGACCGGCCGAGGACGCGGAGGCCGGTGCGGGACGACGGCCCTGCGGCGAACGCCCGGTGGACGGGCCCTCGGACCTGCGGGTCTGCTGCTCGGTGTACGGGCCGTCGAGCCGGCCGGTGGGCCGGTCCGCCTCGTGCGCGGAACGCTGGACCGGCGGACGGCCGTCGTGCAGCCCCTGGGCCTCGCGCGCGGCGATCTCCTTGAGCCGCATCGACAGCTGCAGGGTGCTCGGCCGCTCCTCCGGGTCCTTCGCCAGACAGGCCCGCACCAGCGGCGCGAGCGCGTCGTGCACCTCGGCGAGGTGCGGCTCCTCGTGCACCACCCGGTACAGCATCACCTCGGAACTGCCGTGCCCGAAGGGGGAGTCCGCGGTCGCCGCGTACGCGAGGGTGGCGCCCAGCGAGAAGACGTCCGTCGCGGGCGTCACCGCCGCGCCGCGCACCTGCTCCGGCGCGAGGAACCCGGGCGACCCGACCGCCGTACCGACGTGGGTGAGCGTGCTCGCCCCGGTCGCCCAGGCGATGCCGAAGTCGATGATCCGGGGACCCTTGGGGGAGAGCAGGATGTTCGACGGCTTGAGGTCCCGGTGCACCACCCCGGCCTCGTGGACCGCGACCAGGCCCTCCGAGAGCGCGGCCCCGATCGAGGCGACCTCCGAAGCGGAGAGCGGTCCCTCCTCGGCGACCTTGTCGTGCAGCGAGGGGCCCGGTACGTACTGCGTGGCGAACCAAGGCCGTTCGGCGTCGAGGTCGGCGGCCACCAGCCTGGCCGTACAGCCCCCGCGGATGCGCCGGGCGGCGGAGACCTCGCGCGCGAACCGCGACCGGAACTCCTGATCCTCCGCCAGATCGGGGCGGATCACCTTGAGGGCCACCCGCTGCCCCCGCCGGTCCGAACCCAGATAGACGACGCCCATCCCGCCGGCCCCGAGCCGCCGGTGCAGGCGGAACGAGCCGACGAGACGCGGGTCCTCGCGCCGGAGCCGCATCATCGCCATCGTCTGCCCATCCCCGCTGCCTGGTCCGCCTGACGAGGCACAGCTTACGTACCCGGCGCCCGGCGCGCTCAGAGGCCGCGCCTTCGCCGGATATTCGATTGTCCGTAGCGAACCAGACGCGTGAAGGACGGTCAGCAGTACGCCGATCCGGGCGATTCCGGCTCTCTCCCTCACCAAAGGGGCATCTGTGCGCGGAGATTGACGATCGGCCACCGCGATCCGGTCGTACGTTCGCCTCCCACCGGGCCGCCCGCCCCGCACCCCGCAGGGCCCGGACCCGCCTTCCCGGCCGCAGGGGGAGCGGGGCGTTCACGGGTCGGGGCGTGAGTGATGTCACCCGTTCCGCCGCGATCCCGGAACGTCCGGCCGCTCTCCCCGCACCCTGAGCCCGCCCCACCTCCCGTACACCCGCGTCTCCACCCAGGGGAGTACTCCGACTACCCACGGCTCATCCTCCTGGAGGCCCGCCGATCGGTACGCGGGCATGACGTCCGTCCGGCCACGTCTCCCTAGGCTGGGTACGAACGGGGGCGGAACCCTCCCGGCCGGGACCGGTCGCCGACGTTCATCCGGTCAGGAGAGGAACCATGTCGGACACGGCCACGCGGTCCACGCTCCGCACGCGGGGGCGCAAGGCGTACGAAGCGTTCGGTCACCGCTCTTCCGGCACCCGCCACCCGCTGGTGGCGGTCGCCATGGTCCTCCCCCTGGCCGCACTGCTGGTGGTCGTCTTCGGCGGCTGGGAATCAGTGGTCACACAGGCGTCGTCCGTGGGCGTGATGACGGGGCGCTGAGCGGCGCCCCCAGGGTCCGGAAGAGCGGTCCGGACCGGGACATCCGGCCAACAGCCCCGTGGGGACGGGGGTACGGCGGACGACAGCGTTTGTCCGGCCGGCTGGGGAGCCGGCCGGACATCGCGCTCTCCACGCCCGCCACAGCCCGGACCACGCGGCCCGGAACCGCCACAGCCCGGACCACGCGGCCCGGAGCCCGCCACGGTCCCGGAACCCGCCACGACCGCCCCGTTAACCTGGGGCTTTGCCACCACTCTCGCCGGGGGACCCGTGAGCAGCGCCGAGGCCGTACACACCCTGGGCGCCCTGGCCCACGCCTCCGCCCACCCGGCCTCCGCCACCGGCTGCGCCTGCCCGCCGCCCGCCGTGCTCGCCGACCGCCCGGACGGCACCGTCGTACGTGCCGGCGGAATCGTCGCGAAGGCCCACGCCCCCGGTACCGGCGGCCCGGAGTTCGCCGCGCGCCTCGCCCTCGCCGCCTCGCCCGCGCTCTCCGGTGTTCTGCTCGCGCCCGTCCCCGCACCGCACCCGCTCCCGAGCGTGGACGGACGCCCCGTCACCCTCTGGCCGTACGGTGAACCCGTCGACCCCGAGGACCACGAGGCCGCCCCCTGGGAGGAGGCGGCCGGCCTCCTCGCCCGCCTCCACCGCACCGCGCCCCCGGCCTCGCTCCCGCTCCCGCTCCCGCCGATGCGGGGACCCGCCAAGGCGGCGCTCGCCGTCACCCGGATGCGGGCGGCGCGCTCGGCGGACCCGGCCCGCGACGCGGTCCTCGCCGCCTGGGCGGCGCTGCCCGGTTGGGCCCGTGACGAGGAGCCGGCTCCGGCCGCCCGTGCGGGGTACCTCTGCCACGGCGACCTCCACCTCGGCCAGCTCGTCCGCCACCCGGTCCCGCGCGGCCCCTGGCTGCTGATCGACATCGACGACACGGGGACCGGCGACCCCGCCTGGGACCTCGCCCGGCCCGCCGCCTGGTACGCCGCCGGCCTGCTGCCCGGGGCGGTCTGGACGCGGTTCCTGGACGCCTACCGGGCGGCGGGCGGCCCCGCCGTAGCGGCGGCCGGCGACCCGTGGCCCGAACTCGACGTGCCCGCCCGGGCCCTCACCGTGCAGACCGCAGCCCTCGCCCTCGCCAAAGCGGCGGAGCAGGGCCGGGAACCCGACGAGGTCGAGCGGCTGATGACCGACGCGTGTGCCCGTATCGCCTCACTCCCACCCGAGTTGGCGGTACGGCGCACGTCGTAGGGTGAACCGACCGCCATCGGGCAGGGATTCCGGTGGCGGACCACCGAACGGCGAGGAGCCGAGCCGATGATGCAGTGTCCGAAGTGCCACGCGCAGATGCACACGTACAACCGCAATGGTGTCCAGATCGAGCAGTGCAGCGGCTGCCGGGGGATATTCCTGGACTTCGGCGAGCTGGAGGCCCTGACGCGGCTGGAGTCGCAGTGGACGCAGCAGGCGCCGCCCGCACCGCCGGCCCCGCAGGCCTACCCGGCCGCCGGTCCCGCGTGGGGTGCCCCGCAGCACCAGCAGCACCACGGCGGCGGCCACTACGACCACCACCACCGCCAGAAGAGCTTCGGCCGGATGCTCTTCTCCTCCTGAACCGGCGCAGCCGCCCGCCGGTCACGCCGGGCGGCACCCCCGGATCTCCGGGAGACCTCCCGACGCGCAACGGGCCGCACCGCGCGGGCGACGCGGGCAAAGCGAAAGCCCCGGTCATGGAGACGACCGGGGCTTTCCGTGGTGCGCGATACTGGGATTGAACCAGTGACCTCTTCCGTGTCAGGGAAGCGCTCTCCCGCTGAGCTAATCGCGCAGGGCGAACCTGCGTGTACTGCGTGCGCGATACTGGGATTGAACCAGTGACCTCTTCCGTGTCAGGGAAGCGCTCTCCCGCTGAGCTAATCGCGCGGGAAGATCCTTGCGGATCAGTGGACGATACTGGGATTGAACCAGTGACCTCTTCCGTGTCAGGGAAGCGCTCTCCCGCTGAGCTAATCGTCCTTGGAGGTGGAGACGGGATTTGAACCCGTGTAGACGGCTTTGCAGGCCGTTGCCTCGCCTCTCGGCCACTCCACCAGAATCAGGGGTTTCGGGAAGATCCCCCTTTTCCTGCGAGCGGACGACCAGGTTCGAACTGGCGACCTCAACCTTGGCAAGGTTGCGCTCTACCAACTGAGCTACGTCCGCTTGTCTTTCCCGTTTCGCTTGCGCGTCCCGGCGACGTGTTGAACTCTAGCGGATTCCTGGGCCAGCACAAAAACGCGTTTGCGCAGCGTGCTGCGGCCCCCTCGCTCCACCCCGGTCCGAAGGCCCCCCCGACCTACACTCGACCGCGTGTCCGACATTGCCCCCATGGCCCGCTTCGGCGGCCTCGTAGCCACCGGTCTGCAGGACGTGACCAGCGATCCCGCGGCCCTCGACTCCGCCGGCTTCTGGGCCGTCTCCGCCGACTTCGAAGGGCGTGTCGTGTGCGCGCGCTTCTCCTCCGTACGCGAGGAGCCGGTGCCCCCGCCCGCGCCCGGAGCGTGGCGCGGCCCCGGGCCGGGGGAGTGGACCTCCTCGCTGGACCGCGAGGCCTACCAGGACGCCGTACGCCGCGTACGCGCGCACATCGCGACCGGCGGGGTCTACCAGGCGAACCTCTGCCGGGTGCTCTCCGCGCCGCTGCCCGAGCCGGACCGGGCCGACGTGGACGCGCTGACGGCCCTCCTCGCGCGCGGCAACCCGGCCCCCTACGCGGGCACCCTCCGGCTGCCCGGCCACGGCGTCGAGATCGCGACCGCCTCCCCGGAGCTGTTCCTCTCGCGCGACGGGCGGACCGTCGAGTCCGGGCCCATCAAGGGAACCGGGCGCACCGAGGCGGACCTGCTGGAGAAGGACCACGCGGAGAACGTGATGATCGTCGACCTGGTCCGCAACGATCTGGGCCGCGTCTGCGCCACCGGCACCGTGAGCGTCCCCGACCTCTGCGTGGTGGAGAAGCACCCCGGCCTGGTGCACCTCGTCTCCACCGTGCGCGGGGAGCTGGGCGACGGCGCGGGCTGGCCCGAACTGTTCGGCGCCGCCTTCCCGCCCGGCTCGGTGAGCGGCGCCCCCAAGTCCAGCGCGCTGCGGATCATCGAGGAGCTGGAGACCGCGCCACGCGGTCCCTACTGCGGCGCGATCGGCTGGGTCGACGCCGACCGGTCGACGGCGGAGCTTGCGGTCGGCATACGCACGTTCTGGATCGACCGCACCGGATCCGTGCCGCTCCTGCGCTTCGGCACCGGAGCGGGCATCACCTGGGGCTCCGACCCCGAGCGGGAGTGGGACGAGACCGAACTGAAGGCCTCCCGGCTGCTGGCCGTGGCGTCCGGCGCCGAGGTCGCCCCCTGAGGACCCCTCCGACGGAAGGCGGCCGGCTTGCGCGTACGGGGGTGACCCGGCGGCCCCGGCCCGGTAGAACGGGTCCGATGACCACGACCCTGCGGCCGACCGGGCCGACCCAGCAGAGCGCCGACGGCGCGCGGACCCGTACGTACGACGTGTGCGACAACGGGAGGCCCGTCGGTACCGTCACCCTCTCCACCGACCCGTCCTTCGGCCCGGCCACCGGGGTTCTCGGAGGTCTCCGCGTCGAGGAGCACCGACGCCGCCGGGGGCGGGCGATCATCGCCTCGCTCGCCGCCGAGGAGGTGCTGCGGGAGTGGGGGTGCGTGGAGGTGCGCGCCAGGATCCCGGCGGGCAACGAGGCCGCGCTGCGGCTCGCCGGCGTCCTCGGTTACACCGAACGCAGCCGGAACATGGAGAAGGCGACGGTCGCGACGGCCTCCGTGCTCCCGCCCGGCCTGGCGGGGCGGCGGATGAGACCGGCGGAGTTCGGACCGTGGCTGGCCCGGCGCCACGAGGAGTACGCCCGTGACTGGGCCGAGCGCGGTGTCCCCGAGGAGCAGGCCCGCCACAAGTCGGAGACCGACCACGCCCGGCTCCTCCCGCTGGGCCTGGCCACCCCGGGCGCGTACATCGACGTGCTGGAGTCCGAGGAGGACGACCGGGCCGTGGGGCACGTCTGGCTCTCCGGCCGCACCACCGACACCGGAGAGTCGGTCGGCCACGTCTTCTACGTCGAGGTGGACCCGGAGTTCCGGGGGCGGGGGTACGGCCGGGCCCTCATGGGGCTCGCCGACGACATGGCTCGGGACGCGGGATTCGACCGGATCGGTCTGCACGTCTTCACGTCGAACACACCGGCCCGCAGGCTCTACGAGTCACTGGGCTACGAGCCCACTGAGCACAACCTGGTGAAGGCCCTGTAGGGGCCGGACCCCCGGCCCCCGAGGACCCCCGGCCTCCGAGGACCCCCGGTCAGGCCTGGGCCGCCAGCAGCCGGTCCACGACGGACTCGATCCGCTCGCGCAGCCCGTCCTGGCTCTTCCCGCCGTCCAGGCGTTCGTCGCCGACGACATAGGTCGGCGTGCCGGTCACCCCGATCGCCTTCCCCTCGGCCTGGTCGGCGTCGACGATCAGCAGATGCCGTCCGTCGATCAGGGCGGTGTCGAACTCCTCCACGTCCAGGCCGAGTTCACCGGCGATCTCCAGAAGCAGCGGCTCGCCCGCGCGGGACAGCTCGGCCGTGCGCCCCAGGACCGCCTCGATGTACGGCCAGTCCTTGCCCTGGGCCGCGGCCTCCTCGGCGGCCTGGGCGGCCGCGTACGCGTGCTTGTGCTTCTCCAGCGGGAAGTGCCGCAGCCGGATCTCGACGCGGTCGCCGTACCGGGCGCGCAGGGCGTGCACATCGGTGAGGGCGCGGTGGCAGTCGGGACATTCGAGCTCGCACCAGAGATCGACGACGACGGGGCTTGCGGGGGTGGAATCGCTCATGGCGCCAGTCTTTCAGCCCGCGCGGAGACCACCCAATCGACGGCCCGCGGGCCTGGTGTCCCTCCCGCAGGAGGAGCCCGACCCCGAAAAGTCCCTGACGAACGGCCGACGGCATGGCCCGGGCCACCGCGGGCGGTGCAGGATGGAAGGGACGCCCTTTCCTGCCGCTGGAGGCTCCGATGATTGCCGAAACAGTCTGCTCCGCGGTTTCGGCGGCGGGCCTGGGGATCGCCGCGGTGACGGCGTACCGCAAGAGGTTCCTCGCCGCGGCCAGGATCGCCGCGTACTCGCTCGTCCCGATCGGCCTCGTCCTGACGGGCGTCGTGGAGTGGGTGGCCGGGATCGCGTTCAAACCGAGCGTGTGGATCGGGTTCGTGCTGCTCGGTGCGGCCTGGCTGCTCTTCGTCACCACCCGGGCCGTGGAGCGCCGCCGCGGAACGACCCGCGAGGAGCGCAAGGCCGCGCGGCGGGCCGGGGAGAACGAACGGATCGCCCCGGCGGGCGCCGCGCCCTCGCTGCGCCCGGCGGCCGGCGAACAGCGCCCCGGTACCCGTTCCGGGGCGAAGCCCGGCGGGACGGGGAAGGCGGAGCCGGGGGACGACTTCAGCGACATCGAGGCCATCCTGAAGAAGCACGGCCTCTGAGCGTCCATGATCCGCGCCCGCCCCGGCCGGCGCCCGTATCCGCCTGAATTGATTCAGGCGGTCCGCGTCGGATGGCCCCGCACCGGACGTTCCGACGCGGCGGAACGGTACGGCAGCCCGTCGTGAGCGGGTGCGTGGCCGCTGCGGATTGAATCATTTCATCCGTCCGCCCGGCTCCCGGACCGGCCACGGTCCTCCGTACGATGGGGAGAAATCCGCCGACCGGTCACGGCGGCCGAGGCGGCAGCCGGCATCAGTGGGGCAGGACAAGTGGCGCGTGTGGCAGGGATCAAGGATGTGGCCCGGCGGGCCGGCGTCTCGGTGGGCACGGTCTCCAACGTCATCAACCGGCCCGACGCGGTACTGCCGGAGACGCGCGCCCGTGTCCTCGCCGCCATCGGGGAGCTGGGTTACGTACGGAGCGAGTCCGCGCGCCAGTTGCGGGCCGGACGCAGCCGCATCATGGCGCTGCTCGTCCTCGACATGGGCAACCCGTTCTTCGTGGACGTGGCCCGGGGCGCGGAGCGCGCCGCGCGGAAGGCCGGCCTGGGGGTCATGGTCTGCAACAGCGACCAGAACCCGGCCGAGGAGGCCGAATACCTCGGTCTCTTCGCCGAACAGAGGGTCTGCGGAGTCCTGGTCACCCCGGCGGACGCGAGCGGACGCAACCTGGAGTCGTTCGGCCGCCACCGGATTCCGTTCGTCCTGGTCGACCGGGTCGCGTCCGGCCCGGACTCCTGTTCCGTCTCCGTGGACGACGTACGCGGCGGGGCGCTGGCGGTGGGCCACCTCCTCCAGTCGGGCCACCGGAGCGTCGCCTACGTCAGCGGGCTCGGCGATCTCCACCAGATCCGCGACCGCCGGGTGGGGGCGCTCGCAGCCCTCGCCGAGGCCGGTCTGCCTCCCGAGGCGCTCGTGGAGATCTCCTCCGACCGGCTGGACGTCGCGGCCGGCCGCGACGCCGGCGCCCGGCTGCTCGGTCTGGTGCCCCGCCCCACCGCCGTGTTCTGTGCCAACGACCTGCTCGCCCTCGGCGTACTGCAGGCGCTCTACGCGGCCGGGGTGCGCGTGCCCGGGGACGTCGCCATCGTCGGGTACGACGACATCGAGTTCGCCGCCGCCGCTGCCGTCCCGCTCACGTCCGTCCGGCAGCCCGCCGTCCGGATGGGACAGCTCGCGGCGGAACTGCTCCTGGAGGAAGCGGACGACGCTTCCGGCACCCACGAGCACCGGAACGTCCTGCTCCAGCCCGAGCTGGTCGTCCGCGCCTCCAGCGCCGCCCACCGCTGACGGCCCTCCTCACCGAGCGGGGCCTATCGCACCGCCGCTCTTCGGACGGGCGCGGGAGAGTCGTACACCCAGGCGATTTCCGCGCTTCTTCGAGGTGAACTCCCGGCCCCAAAAGCTGGGTTGATCACCGCGGTGGCCCCGGCTGGGTCATGATCACTACGAAATGTTGGACACATCCCGGGGCGAAGCCCCCGCACAGACCGCCGAAGAGCCACGTGGCTGCCTCTTCGCTCTCTCCCAGCCGCCATTGATGATCTTCCTCACCGTGGTCGGAGGCCTGATCCTCATGGCCGCACTGCACGATCTCTTCCTGCTGTGACCCGGAGGCACTCCAGCGGCAGGAAGCGCCTCGCGAACAGGCCGCGAGAAGGGAACGCCCCGTGAACCGGGGCCGGCGGGCGGCCGGGACGCGTGTACGTCCGCCCCGCCCGCGCCTCCCCTCGCGCGCCGAGGTCTTCCGCGCCGGAATCCCTCCGGGAACGGGCGGAATCCCACAGCCGGCTTCCCGAACCCCGCCGGCAGCGGGCCGCCCACCGTGTCCGGGGCCGGAATCCGGTCCGGTGGAGGCCCGCCCGGGACCGGCTCAGCCGGTCGCTTCCTTGCGCCGGGCCCGGTACGCGGCGACATGGAGGCGGTTGCCGCAGGTACGGCTGGAGCAGTAGCGGCGGGAGCGGTTGCGCGAGAGGTCGACGAACGCCCGCCCGCAGTCCGGGGCCTCGCAGCGCCGCAGCCGCTCCTGCTCGCCCGTGACCACGATGAACGCCAGCGCCATGCCGCAGTCGGCCGCCAGGTGGTCGGCGATCGAGGCGCCCGGCGCGAAGTAGTGGATGTGCCAGTCGTACCCGTCGTGGTCGGTCAGCTGCGGAGTGGTGCCCGCGGCGGCGACCAGCTGGTTGACCAGGTCGGCCGCGCTGCGGGCGTCGCCGGCCGCGAAGACCGAGGCGAACTTCGCGCGTACGTCCCACACCGCCCGCAGGTCCTTCTCGCCCAGCCGGTCGACTCCGCTGACGCGGTGGTGCGCCGCGAAGGCGTACAGCTCCGTGGTTCCGGCGATCCCGTCCGAGGGCCCGCCGTCGGGCGACCCGCTCTCCGGGGCTGTGTTCACCAGATCGACCACCGTGTCGAGGGCGATGCGGGTGTCGTGTGGGATCAGCACGCTTGGCTCCCTGGCCTCCGGCGGGCGCCGCGCCCGCAGATGCGGGCAGACTCTACTGGCTCGTTCCGCCCGCGCGGGGGCCGGGACCGGTCCCCGCGCCTCAGGGCGGGCGGCCCGGGCTGGAGCCGTACGCGGGCGTGCGCCCGGCCGCGGCCGGGCACACGCACCGGCGCCGCCACCGCGGTGGGTTCCGCGGTGACGGCGCCGGTGTCCGCCCTATGAGGTTGTCCGCGCGACGCCGTCTCCCCGAGTCGGACGGCGCCCCGCAGTTCGTTGCCTGGCTCAGCTTTCGGCCAGGATGTGTGAGAGCTCGGTGTCGAGGTCGAAGTGGCGATGCTCGGTGCCCGGCGGAACCGCGGCGTCGGTCCTCTTCAGGAACGACTCCAGGGCCCGCGCCGGGGCTTCGAGAAGGGCCTCTCCTTCCGGAGAGCTCAGGGCGATGCAGACGACGCCTTGGCCGTGACTACGAGATGGCCAGACGCGGACGTCTCCGGTGCCGGTGGGCCTGTGCAGCCCCTCGGCGAGGAGGTCACGGGCGAAAACCCACTCGACCGTCTCCTCCGCTCCGGTGTGGAAGGTGGCGTGCACGGCATAGGGATCGGCCGTGTCATACCGCAGGCCCGCGGGTACAGGCAGTGAGGACTCGCTCGACACAACGAGGCGCAGGTGCAGCTCGCAGCTGACCGTGGTGTTCATAAGCGCCAGGGCCTTTCGCTCAGTGTGCGCTCGGGGATTCGCACGTCGGCGAAATCGACATGCCACCTACGGTGGCGTTGTAAACCCCTCTGACCGTTTTGTGCTTCTTTGGGTCCCCCGTACAGCGGTGTGTAACTTTCCGTCATGCACCCATTCCAGTGACGGAGAGCGGTCGGGTAGGTTGAGCCCCATGAGTGCGCAGAGTGACGAGCGGGACGGAATCGCGCCGGTCGCGGAGCTGGATTCCGCGGCGGGGGGCGGGGTGGGTCCGGAGCGTGAGCTCGGTTCACGGGCGCCGGCGTTCATCAAGGCATCGAAGGCCCTCCACGTGAGCTGGCAGGTGGGCGTCTTCGCCGTGGGCCTCGCGGTCGTGGCGGCGGGTGTCGCCATGCTGGTGCTGCCCGGGCCGGGGTGGTTCGTGATCTTCGGCGGCATGGCGATCTGGGCGACCGAGTTCGTCTGGGCGCAGCTCGTGCTCCGCTGGACCCGGCGGAAGGTCACCGAGGCCGCGCAGAAGGCGCTCGACCCCAAGGTCCGGCGCCGCAACATCATCCTCACCACGGTCGGCCTGGTGATCGTGGCTGCGCTGGTGGCGGTCTACCTCTGGCGATTCGGCCTCAGCCTGCCGTGGAACATCAGCGAGTGAGTGCGGGATGGTCCAGGAGCACCGCTGACATGCGGTAATGTTTGCGGTGCGCCCGGGCGATTAGCTCAGTGGGAGAGCGCTTCGTTCACACCGAAGAGGTCACTGGTTCGAACCCAGTATCGCCCACCCGGACGGAAGGCCCGAGAGACCGCAAGGTCTCTCGGGCCTTCCGCGTTCCCGCCGACTTCGTGGTGCCCGAGCCCGGGCGCCCCGGCTGTCGTGCCGCTGCGCCCGCTTCTCGGCCGAACCGGGGCGTTCCGTCGCCCCCGGTGAAGCGCTTCGACCGATCCTGTCACAACCGTTGACGTTGACGTGTCCACTCCATAATTTGTCGGCAAGCGCTTTCTTGAACGATTCAATCTACCGAGGCGGGGGTGCGACCTGCCCGGGATGGGGTGTGTCATGACGTCTTGGCGAAATACCCGGGGACTGCGTGCGGCAGGCGTGTCCGTGGTGGCGCTGGGGCTTCTCGCCACCGGCTGCGGGGGCGACGGCGGGACGGGAGCCGGCGGCAAGGTGGAGATCCGCTACTCCTGGTGGGGAGGCCAGGAGCGGGCCTCCCTGATCAACAGGACGATCGCCCTGTTCGAGAAGAAGTACCCGGACATCGAGGTGAAGACCGACTTCCAGGACTACGAGAACTTCTGGAAGAAGTTCAACACCCAGGCCTCGGCCGGCAACGCCCCCGACGTCTTCCAGAACTCCGTCGCCTTCCTGCGCAAGTACGACGACAAGCGGGTACTGCTCGACCTCAGTGCGCAGGTCGAGGCAGGGAACCTCAGCATGGAGCACTTCAGGGCCGGGCTCGACAAGGCCGGCGAGGTCGACGGAAAGCTCGTCGGCGTCCCGGTCGGCGGCAACACCTTCGCCCTGATCTACAACCCCGCCGAGTACAAGAAGATCGGCGTCACCCCCGCCGAGGGCTGGACCTGGGACGAGTACGACGCGGCCACCGAGAAGATCAGCAAGGGCGGTCTGCCGGGGGACAGCGGTGGCGGCGGGATCATGTATCTCTACGACCTGGTCCTGCGTCAGAACGGCAAGGCCTTCTTCACCGACGACGCGAAACTCGGCTTCACCGAGGCCGACCTCGAGGACTGGTGGAACAAGAACTACGCCCGCACGAAGGCCGGCGTCCTGACCGACCCGAAGAAGATCGAACAGGCCAAGCCCACTTCGGGTCTTTCGAAGGACCTCTCCGCAGGGGAGTTCACCTGGGACAACTTCCTGGTCCGCTACACCTCCGAGACCAAGACCCCGCTCGCCATCGCGCCCGTACCCACCACCGACGGCAAGCGCACCGGGCAGTACATCTCCTCGCTGATGCTCAGCGGGTCCGCCCGTACCAAGCACCCCAAGGAGGTGGCCACCTTCATCGACTTCATGGTCCACGACCCCGAGGTCGGCAAGATCATGGGTTACGACCGGGGCGTCCTCGCCACCGAGGAGCAGTTCGACGCCTACGAGCCCACCGGGGTCTCCGCGCAGATCGCCGCGTACGAGAAGCAGATCGCCGACAACGTCGAACCGATCACCCCGCATCCGGCGGGCGCCGACATCGTCGAAGCCGCCTTCCTGCGCATCGCCGCCGACGTGTTCCTCGGCAAGACCTCGGTGGACGACGGGACGAAGCAGTTCTTCTCCGAGGCGAAGACGGCACTCGGCTCCTGAGAGGAACGGCGATGACCGACACCCAGGCGGCCCCCGCGCCGTCGCCGCCCGAGGAGCGCCCCGCGCCCCGCAAGGCCCCCGCAGCCTCCGGGCGGCGCCGGGCCCGCGGGGAGAACCTCGCCGGCTATCTGTTCATGTCCCCGTGGATCGTCGGCTTCCTGCTGCTGACCGCGGGCCCCATGCTCGCCTCGCTCTACCTGGCGTTCACCGATTACAACCTCTTCGACAGCCCCCGCTTCGTCGGCTTCGAGAACTTCACCGAGATGTTCTCCGACCCCCGCTGGCGCAAGTCCGTCCAGGTCACGACCTCGTACGTCCTGGTGGGCACCCCGCTCAAGCTGGCGGCGGCGCTCGGCGTTGCCCTGCTGCTCAACAAGCCGCGACGCGGCCAGGGCTTCTACCGGGCCGCGTTCTACGCCCCCTCGCTCGTCGGCGCGAGCGTCTCCATCGCCATCGTGTGGCGCGCCCTCTTCTCGGACGACGCCGTCGTGGACCGTTCGCTCCAGGTCTTCGGCGTGCACGTCGGCGGCTGGATCGGCGACCCGGACATGGTGATCTACGCCCTGGTGGCGCTCACCGTCTGGCAGTTCGGCGCGCCCATGGTCATCTTCCTGGCCGGTCTCCAGCAGGTGCCTCGTGAGCTGTACGAGGCTGCCCAGGTGGACGGCGCGAGCGCCTGGCGGCGGTTCCGCTCGATCACCCTGCCGATGATCTCCCCGGTGCTCTTCTTCAACCTGCTGCTGGAGACCATCCACTCCTTCCAGATCTTCGCCTCCGCCTACGTCGTCACCAACAGCAAGTGCGGTCCGGCCGACGCCGGGCTCGTCTACACCTGCTACCTGTACGAACAGGGCTGGACCAACCTCCGGATGGGGTACGCCTCCGCCATGGCCTGGATGCTGCTCGTCTCGGTCGGCCTGGTCACGGCCGTTCTGTTCTGGTCCCAGCGGCGCTGGGTCCACTACGAGGAGGACGTCCGATGAGTGCGCTCACCCACCCGGCCCGGCGCCGCGCGTCGCGTTCGGTGCTCTGGCACGTCGGCGCGCTCCTGGTCCTCGCGCTGGTGCTCTACCCGCTCTTCTGGGTGATCGGCAGCTCGCTGAAGCCCAGTGAGGACATCGTCGGCGGACTCGAACTCTTCCCCACCCAACCGGTGTTCGAGCACTACCGGAAGCTCTACGACGGCATCGCCGACATCCCCGTCTCGACCTTCTTCGTCAACTCGCTGGTGCTGGCGTTCGGCTCGGTGGCCGGAGTGCTCTTCTCCTGCTCGCTCGCCGCCTACGCCTTCGCCAGGATCGACTTCCGGGGCCGCAACCTGCTCTTCTCGCTGATGATCGGCACCCTCCTGCTGCCGTACCACGTACTGATCATTCCGCAGTACGTGCTCTTCCAGAAGATGGAACTCATCAACACCTACGTGCCGTTGCTCCTCGGGAAGTACCTGGCGACCGACGCGTTCTTCGTCTTCCTGATGATGCAGTTCATGCGGAACCTGCCCCGCGAACTCGACGAGGCGGCCCGGCTCGACGGCTGCGGACACCCCCGGATCTACTGGCACATCATGCTGCCGCTCTCCCGGCCCGCCCTGATCACCAGCTCGATCTTCACCTTCATCTGGTCCTGGAACGACTTCCTCGGCCCGCTCCTCTACCTCAACGAGCCGGACAAGTACCCCGTCTCCATGGGGCTGAAGATGTTCATCGACCAGGACAGCGCGGCGGACTACGGCGGCATGGTCGCCATGTCCGTCCTCGCCCTGCTGCCCGTACTCGCCTTCTTCCTCGCCTTCCAGCGCTACCTCGTCGAAGGCGCGGCCACCTCCGGGCTGAAGGGCTGACCGGGCCATGAGCGCACCCACCACCCGCGTCCGCGCACACACCCGGCCCGCCGCCGTACGCCGCCGCACCGAACGGCTCGCCCGCTTCGCGCTCTTCGCCGAATGCCTGCTCACCGGGGTCTGGATCGCCCTCGCCGCACTGCCCCTGATCACTCTCGTACCGGCGTTCGCGGCGGGCTGCGCCCATCTGCGGCGGCAGACCGAGGACAGGCGTGGCGGCCTTCGGGAGTTCGCCGGCGATCTGCGGGAGGCGGTACGCACCGGACTGCTGGTCACCCCGACGGCCGGCGCGGCCCTCGCGCTGCTCGCCCTCGACGGGCGGATCGCCCGGTCGGGGCAGCTGCCCTGCGGCCGGTTCCTCGTGGCGGTCAGCGTCCTCGGCGCCCTCGCCCTGGCCGTCGCGGCGCTCCGTACGGCCGCCGCCTGGCGGCCCGGCGCCCGATGGACGCCACTGGCGCGCGCGGCCGTCCGCCGCACCGTGACCGATCCCGTCGGCTCGCTGCTCCTCGTCGGCGGGTTCGCCGCCGTCGCCCTCACCGCCTGGCAGCTGCCCCCGCTCGCCGTACCCGCCCTGGGCGCACTCGCCGCCGCGGCGGTCGTCACCGACCGCCGCCGCTGACCCCCCGTCCCACCCCGGGAGCGCGGACGACCGCCCAGGGGCGGTCCGCCCTGCCCGATCCCCGCATGTGCACACGAGCCGAGTCCCCGAGAACTGGAGTCGTGATGTCCCCGATCCCCCGTCGCACCATGCTCAAGGCCGCAGCCGTCGCCGGTGCCGCCTCCTCCCTGTCCTGGACGGCGCTCACCGGCGCGCCACCCGCCGAAGCGACCGAGCCCGCCGCCGGGGACGCCGGGGACGCCGGGGACGCCGGGGACGGCGGGGAGCCGGTCGAGATCGGCTGGCTGGAGGAGGGCGGGCTCGGCGCGGCCCCCGGCACGACGTTCGGGGTGCCCTGGCCGAAGGGGCGGTACCCGGCCGACCAGAAGTTCGCGCTCGACACCGCCGAGGGCAAGGGCGTCCCCGTGCAGAGCTGGACCACCGCCACCTGGCCGGACGGCTCCCTCAAGTGGAGCGCCCACGCCGTCGGCCCGGAGGCGTCCGGCGCCAGGAAGTTCGCCCTCACCGCCGGTGAACCCACCGCCCCCGGGGCGAAGGTCACCGTCAGCGGCTCCGGCTCGGCGATCACCGTCTCGACCGGGGTCGTCACCGCGAAGATCGGGAAGACCGGCTCCTCGCTCGTCAAATCGCTGGTGCGCGGCGGCACCGAGATCGCCAAGGACGGCCGGCTGGTCCTGATCCGCCAGGGCGAGATCGAGGACGGCGACCAGGGCAAGGAGACGTACGAGCGCTTCGAGAGCGCCATCGCCTCGGCCGAGGTCGAACAGGCGGGCCCGCTGCGGGCGGTCGTCCGCGTCGACGGCAAGCACCGGCGCGGCTCGCGCTCCTGGATGCCGTTCTCCGTCCGGTTCTACTTCCACGCGGGCGCCGAGTCGTTCCGGATGGTCCACACCATCACCTTCGACGGCACCCAGGAACCCGGGAAGGCCAGTGGCGACTTCGTCCGGGGGCTCGGCGTCCGTTTCACCGTCCCGATGCGCGACGAGACGTACGACCGTCACGTCCGGCTCGGCGGCGAGGGCACCGGCATGCTCCGCGAGGCCGTCAAGGGCATCACCGGACTGCGCCGGGATCCCGGAGCCGCCGTCCGGGCCACCCAGTTCGAAGGGGTACGCCTCCCCGACCCCGCCACCTGGGACCAGCGGGTCACCAGCCGCCTGCACCTCATTCCCACCTGGGGCGACTACACCCTCGGCCAGCTCTCCGCGGACGGCTTCAGCCTGCGCAAACGCACCGCGAAGGGACACGGCTGGATCGCGGCGGGCGGCGGCCGCCGTGCCTCCGGCTTCGGTTACGTGGGCGGAGTGAGCGGCGGACTCGCCTTCGGGCTGCGGGACTTCTGGGAGAAGTTCCCCGCCCAGCTCGACATCAGGGGCGCCGACACGGACGAGGCCGAGGTGACCGTCTGGCTCTGGTCGCCCGAGGCCCAGCCCATGGACCTGCGCTTCTACCACGACGGCCTCGGCATGGACACGTACACCGAGCAGCTCGACGGGCTGGAGATCACCTACGAGGACTACGAGCCCGGCTTCGGCACCCCGTACGGCATCGCCCGCACCAGCGAACTCCTCTTCTGGGTCCACGACTCCACCCCCGGCGCCGAGGCGCTGGCCCGGCAGACCGCGGCGGTCCGCACCCTGCCGCAGCTGGTCGCCCCGCCCTCCCAGCTCATCGGCGCGGGCGTCTTCGGCGGACTCTTCGCCGAACCGGACCGCTCCACCCCGGCGAAGGCGAGCATCGAGGACCACCTCGACTTCCTCTTCTCGTACTACCGGGACCAGGTCGAGATGCGGCGCTGGTACGGCTTCTGGGACTACGGCGACGTCATGCACACGTACGACCCGTCCCGGCACCAGTGGCGGTACGACATCGGCGGCTACGCCTGGGACAACTCCGAACTCTCCACCGACCTCTGGCTCTGGTACGCCTATCTGCGCTCCGGCCGCGCCGACATCTTCCGCTTCGCCGAGACGATGACGCGCCACACCGGCGAGGTCGACGTCTACCACCTCGGCCAATGGGCCGGGCTCGGCACCCGCCACGGCATCCAGCACTACGCGGACAGCGCCAAGCAGCAGCGCATCGCCAACACCACCTACCGGCGCTTCTACTACTTCCTCACGGCCGACGAGCGGGTCGGCGACCTGATGCGCGCCAACGTCGACTCGGACGAGACCTTCCTCGTGCTCGACCCGCAGCGCAAGGTCCGTACCGACGTGTACACCCCCGACCGGCACGCGCTCTCCATCGGCTTCGGCACCGACTGGAGCGGGCTCGTCTCCGCCTGGCTCACCGAGTGGGAGCGCGGAGGCCCGCAGGCGGCGAAGGCCAGGGACCGGGTCCTCGGCACGATGGAGACGATCGCCGCGCAGCCCAACGGCTTCGTCCAGGGCAGCGGACTCTACGACCTGGACACCGGCCGGTTCGCGATCGCCGCGCAGCCGGTCGTGAGCGTCTCCCACCTGTCGGGCGTCTTCGGACTGAACGAACTCTGCGCCGAACTCGTCGGCCTCGTCGACATGCCGGCGTTCGAGGAGGCGTACCTCGACTACTGCCGGTACTTCAACGCCACCAAGGCGGAACAGGCCGCCCGCTACGGCTCCGACTTCGGCAGCATCAGCCTCTTCCAGGGCCACTCCCGCATGGACGCCTACGCCGCCGTGCGCACGGGCGACGCCACGTTCGCCGCCCGTGCCTGGGAGAAGTTCCTGCGGGGCGACGGATACAAGGAGTCCGCCCCCTGGAAGACCGAGGAGGTGACCGGGCCCCTCGCCGTCGTCGCCGGCACCGAGGCCGCCTGGGTCTCCACCAACGACACCGCCCTCTACGGACTCGCCGCCATCGAGAACCTGGCCCTCGTCGGCGACCGCATGCCCGGCTGACCCACCGGTCCGCGCACCGTCCGGGGGAGGTCCTCACCGCATCCTGCCGAGGGCCTCCCTCACCCGCCGGGCGTCCCGCAGCCGCTTCTCGTACGTCGCGCCCACCGCGAGCAGCAGCACCCCGGCCGCCGCGGGCACCAGCCACCTCGGCAGCGCACCCACCACCTGCACCACGTACGGGGCGAGTTCGTGCAGTCCGAGCAGAGCCAGCACCCCGCCGCCCAGCAGCAGCGGGGCCTGCAGGCGGCCCCGGGCGCCGGCCAGCGTGACCGCGAGGGCGACGAGCCCCAGCAGCAGCGGGCGCGTCCACCCCGGGTCGCCCCAGGCCGCCAGCAGGCTCGGCACCAGCGTGACGGCGAGCCCGGCGCCGTACGCGGTCCAGGAGGAGATCTCGTCGTCGGGGGTGGCGCGTCGCCGCCGCAGCACCCCCACCACCAGGGCCGGCACCGTCACCGGCAGGGTGTACGCCTCCGGTGCGTCGACCTCCGAGGCGGCCAGCCGCACCCAGGACGCCAGCACGAAGAGCACCAGCGCGAGCGAGCCCGCCGCCTTCCGGCGCTCCGGCCGCACCGCCGCACCGGCCGCGAGCACCCCGGACAGCCCCAGCACCAGAGCCAGCCAGGCCGGGTCCGTGACCGCGAGGCCCACCGCCACCAGGGCGCCGAAGGCTCCCGCCAGCTCCACCGGCACCGCCACCGGGCGGCGCCGGAGCACGCCACCGAGCAGCACGGTGACCGCGGGAGGGACCAGCAGCAGCGGAGCCCCGTGCGAGGCGGAGAGCCCCAGCGAACCCACCACCGCGACGGTCAGCCCGATCCCGCCGAGGACAGCCGCGCAGGCGGCCACCGAACGCGCCGGGCGGTCCGGCAACCGGACCGCCGTCGCGGCGAACAACGCGGTGAGCGCCGCGACCACGGCGTACGTCGCCGGCTCCGAGGCCAGCGACAGCGCCGACACGCTCACCGCCACCGCCAGCGCGCAGCCGAGCGCGACGGACCCGGCGGCCGATCCGGCCGAACCCCTGGCCGAGCGCACCAACGACTCCAGCGCCCCCGCGACCAGCAGGACCTCCAGGACGACCCCGGCCGCGTACGGGACGTCCGCGACCGCCGCCGCGGCCGGCAACGCGCCGCCCACCAGCACCGGTACGGCCACCGGGGCCGCACCCCGCCACCAGGACAGGAACGCCCGCTCGCCCGCCTGGCCCGCCCCGGCCGGCCGCCGGTGAGCCGCCGCGCCCAGCGCGGCCACCACCGCGAGAACCACCGGAGCGGCCATCGTCCACGGCAGGCCGGCCGGCCCGCCGAGTGCGTCCCGCAGGCCCTGCGGAGCGCCCGCCCACAGTCGGGTAGCCGTCGACAGCGGGCTCACCAGGACCATGGCCGGCCAGGGCGCCGCCCAGAGCAGCGAACCCGCGACCACGACCGCCACCGAGGCGGTCGCCCCCGTCCCGGCCGCGCCGTCCCCGAGCGCCCGGAGCCCCGGCAGGGCCCGCACCGCCGTGAGGAGCACGATCCCCGCCGCCAGATACGCCACCACGGTCCAGTCCGACGGCAGCGCGGCCCGCACCACCCCGCCGGTGCCCGCCACCACGGCGAGCCCGCCGACGAGCCCGCAGGCGGTCGCGAGACCCGCCGGCGCCCACCGCACGGCCAGCAGTGCGGCGGCCCCCGCGACCACCAGCAGTGCCCCCGGGGCGAGGGCCGCGACCGGGCCCCCGGCCATCAGGGACCGCGCCAAGGCCACCAGCAGCGCGCCCGACGCGTTGACCGCGAGGCAGACCAGGGCGGTGACCCGCACCCCGGACCGGGCGGCCCGCACCGCGATCACGCCGTCCGCCACCGCGGTGACCAGCAGCGCCCAGCCGAAGGCGAGGACCGGGGCGCCGGCCGCCGCGCAGGCCAGGACCAGCGGCAGCTGACCCGCCGCCACCGCCGCCGGCACCGGCAGCACCGGCCGGCCGGGGGTCAGGCCCAAGGCCGCCCACAGCATGGCGAGCGCGGCCGAGGCCGCGGCGGCGAACGCCGCGGTGCCGGTGCCGGGGAGGGCCACCGCGTGCAGGGCGTAGGCGTCCAGGAGCGTCAGTACGAGCCCGAAGGCGCCGAGCGACTCCGCCGTGGCCCGCAGCCCGGACCGCCGCAGCGGGACGGGGGCGACGAGGGCGGCGGCGGTCACGGTGGCCAGCACGGCCGAACGCCCCCCGATGCCCATCGCACCCCAGCTGAACAGCGTGAAGGCGATGGCGGCGACCGCGAGCAGCAGCCCGCCGAGCGCGAGGAGCACGTTCTGCGCACCGTGTCCGGACGAGGTCCGCGGCGGCGCGGGGCGCGGGCCGGAGGCGGGCCGCGGAGGAGCGAAGGCCGTGTCCGCGCGGGCGAAGCCGGAGCGGGCCGGGGCGCGCAGGACCTGGACCAGCCAGGCGCGGCGCTGGAGCAACTGCGCCCGGCGGGCGTCCAGATGGGCCAGTTCGCGGTCGAGGAGCGCCAATTCCTCGGCGGGCGGCGGGACATGTTCCATGTCCGGAGTGTCGGGTCCCGGGGCAGGTGCGTACATGTGTTCAGGTACTCACTTCGGGGAGTGAGTACCTGGGGCGACCGGGCCCCGGAGCGAGCAGACTGACTCCATGAATCCGAACCATTACCGGTTCACGAACCTGTGGGACCTCCCCGCGACGCCCGCCGCCGTCCTCGCCGTACTGGAGCGGGGCGAGGAGTACCCGCTCTGGTGGCCGCAGATCCGCGAGGTGGTCCAGGTGGACGCGACCACGGGACGGGCGCGCTTCCGCTCCGTCCTGCCGTACGACCTGGTCGTCACCCTGGACCGGGCCCGCCGCGATCCGGCGGCCGGGGTCCTCGAAGTGTCCATGGCCGGTGACCTGGAGGGCTGGGCCCGCTGGACCGTCACCGGCAGGGGAGACGGCAGCCGTGTCCGGTACGACCAGGAAGTCGAGGTCCGCAAACGGCTGATGCGGCTGCTGGCACCGGTCGCCCGGCCGGTGTTCCGGGCGAACCACGCCCTGATGATGCGCGCGGCGCGACGCGGACTGACCACCCGGCTCGGGGTGGGCTGACCCCTCGGTCCGGGGTGGGCCGACCGCCCCGGACCGAGGCGGTCCGGCGCCCCTGGCCGGGCGCGGTTTGAACGAAGCCCGCCGGGCCCTGTATTGTTCAACCCGTTCCCGGGCGATTAGCTCAGTGGGAGAGCGCTTCGTTCACACCGAAGAGGTCACTGGTTCGAACCCAGTATCGCCCACCGGGAAAAGCCGGTCCGTCAGCACCAACGACGGACCGGCTTTCGCGCGTCCGGAACCCGCCCCGCGAGGAGCGGGCCGTACCGCTCACGCCGCCGCGGCCACCTCAGGGCGCGGACGCAGCGGCCACGAGGGGTCGACGCGCTCGGGGGTGCCGCTCCGGGCGAACCACGCCTCCAGACCGCGGGCCTGCGCGGCGTGCCAGGCCACCTGGAGCGTGTGCAGCTCCGCGGGGCTCAGCCGTTCGAGGCGCGCGGTGAACCGCCTGCCCACCGCGCGTACCAGCTCCATCGAGGCCGCCGCGTCCGCGGCCGCGTCGTGGGCCCCGTCCAGTACCACCCCGTACAGCTCGCAGAGGTCGGTCAGGGTGCGGCGGCCCTTGCGGTAGCGGTCCAGGTGCTTGTCGAGCACCCGGGGATCGATCACGCACAGCGGCACGTGCTCCAGGTAGCCGGCGAGGGAGGACGCCCGGTGCCGCTTCAGCTCCCGGTCCAGGAGGGTCAGGTCGAAGGGGGCGTTCATCACGACCAGCGGACGGCCCGTCGCGCACTGCTCCGCGAGCGACCTGGCTATCTCCTCCACCACCGGTGCGGGCCAACGGCCGTTGCGCTGGACATGGTCGTCGGTGAGGCCGTGGATCGCGGTCGCCTCGGCCGGCACCGGGATTCCCGGGTTGATCAGCCAGCGGGTCACCCGGGCCCGTCCGCCGGCGGTGTCCTGGACGACGAGGGCGGCCGAGACTATCCGGTCCTCCTCGACGTCGACACCCGTCGTCTCCGTGTCGAATGCGGCCAGCGGCCCCTCGAACCAGTGCATCATCCCCGAACTCCTCGCACCCGCACGGCAGATGGCGTGATTCCTCTGCCCGATATCGGTGATACCCGCAGTGTTTGCCTGATACGCCGTTTGCGGGCCGTCTCCTTCGGTGACAACACTTCTGACAGGCCGGGAAATTGACTGGGCGTCACCCGCCGAAGCGGCCGGGCCCGTCGAGTCACGTCAACGACCGGACAACTGCACGGCCCGGAAGGCATACGGAGCCATGGCGCTCGCGCAGCCCGACCCGGGGAGCACCGCACCTGCCGCGGACCGCGGAAACGGTCTGCCGGCCGGGCGGACCGCCCCCCTGCGGGGCACCCTCGCCACCACCGCCTGCATGGAGACCCTCCAGGTGGGGTATCTCCACGCCGTGGCGGCAGCGGCGGGCTGCTCCCTCTCGCAGCCGTTTCCCGACAACGGCGTCGACTGGCACCTCAGCCACGGTGCCCCGGCCCACACCGTCGACGACGAAGTGACCGTCAAGGTGCAGCTCAAGTGCACCTACCAGCTCCCGCCGCACCCCCAGGGCGGGACGTTCCCGTTCACCCTCGACAACGCCCACCTCGTGAAACTCGCCCGGACACCCGTGTCCGTGCACCGCATCCTGGTCGTGATGATCGTGCCGCGCGCCCAGGACGACTGGCTGCGCGCCGGACACGACCGGCTCGACCTGCGGCACTGCTGCTACTGGATCAACCTGGCCGGCCACCCGGTGACCGGCCGGCTCAGGACAACCGTGCGCATCCCGACCTCGCGGATCTTCGACGACCGGGCGGTCTGCGAGATCATGGCCCGGGTCGGGGCGGGAGGGAGACCCTGATGCACCGGTCGATGGACGAACCCGTCGGCGGGGGAGCGGAGCCGGACACCCGCGCCCACCCGGCCGAGCTCCCGGAGACGCCGCCCCCGCGGACGCAGCCCCCGCGCGGGGTGCGGGACGAAGACGGGCCCGCCCCGGACGCCCTGCCGGACCCGTCGGCCGTGGACCCCGCCGTCCTGGCCGCGCTCCTCGCCCGCCACGGCTGGTGCCTGCGGGGCGGGGCCGCCGGACGCTACACCCGGTGGACCCCGCCCGGACCGGCCGGCGGGCCCGCCAGCCTGCTGGTGCCCGCCACCGTCGCCTTCCCCGACACCGAGGACCTGCTCGCGGAGGCGCTCGTGGCACTCGCCCGCAGCACGGAACCCTCGGCCCGGGACGTCCTCGTCGCCCTCGCCGTACCCAGCGACGAGGTCCGCTGGCGGCGGGAGGTGCCCGAGGGGACCGCGGCCGCCGCCGGGGCCGCCGGCGCGGCGGGCTGGGGCGAGGCGGAGGTCCTGCGCTCGGCGGCCCTGCGCCTCCTGCTGGCCGGCTCCCTCGCCGTACGCGGCCCGGCGGGCCACCACGGGGCCCGCCACCGCAGGCGGGCCCGGGCGGCGCTGGACGACGTGCTGATCGGCCCGGCCCCGGGCGGACGCCGGCTCACCGCCTTCCTGCCCGTAGCCTCCGGCCGCGCCGTCGCCGGCCGGCTCTACCGGGCACTGCACGCCGCCCGCGAGGCCGTCGACTACCAGCGGGCCACCGGTGGCATGGAGGCCTTCGACGCGGCGGTCCCCGCCGGTGTGAGCCGCGAGCTGACCGAGGCCCTGGTCGCCCTGGTCAGGGGCTCGGAGGGAGCCAGGATCACCGTCGACTGGGCACCCTCCCGCGGTGCGCCCGACCACTGCCCGGACCGCCCCGAACCGGTCGACTTCTCCCCGGGCGACCTCCCCGCGCTCCGGCTGGCCGGTGTCCGCTACCGACGCCAGGAGCCCTCCCTCCCGGTCCGGATCACCGGCGCCGTCGTCCGGATGCGCCGCTCGGGGCCGCGCGGCCCCGGGACCGTACGGCTGCGCGTCCTCGCGGGCGCCGAGGTGGCACACGTACGGGTCGAGCTGGACGAGGAGGCGTACCGCATCGCCGGCCACGCCCACCTCGTCGGGCTGCCGCTGCGCGTGGACGGCCTGCTGGAGAGCCGGGGCGGGTTCCGGCGGCTCACCGGCGCCACCCAGGTCGCCCCCGTCCAGGTCGACGAGGCGGAGCGCGACCGGCTGATGAAGGCCCTCCAGGAGAACCTGGACTGGTTCGAAGAGGCGTGCGCGGGCAAGGAGTGACCGCTTCCCGGACGGCCCGCCGCTCCGGTCCGCCGGGCCGTCGCCCGTCACCCGTGAAGAACGCAATGTGAATTAGCCTGCCCGGCTCGGTACGATCCTTGGTGCACGCGCAAGCAATGCGGTGCGCCCCCTGAGTCAGGAGAGACCGGTGTCAGACGTCCGCGTGATCATCCAACGCGATTCCGAGCGGGAAGAGCACGTGGTGACGACGGGCACGACGGCCGCCGACCTCTTCCCCGGACAGCGCTCGGTCGTGGCCGCCCGCGTCGACGGCGAGCTGCGCGACCTCGCGTACGCCGTCCAGGACGGCGAGACCGTCGAGCCCGTGGAGATCTCCTCCGAGGACGGCCTCAACATCCTGCGCCACTCCACCGCGCACGTGATGGCCCAGGCCGTCCAGGAGCTCTTCCCCGAGGCCAAGCTCGGCATCGGCCCGCCGGTCAAGGACGGCTTCTACTACGACTTCGACGTCGAGAAGCCGTTCACGCCCGAGGATCTCAAGGCCATCGAGAAGAAGATGCAGGAGATCCAGAAGCGTGGCCAGCGGTTCTCCCGCCGCGTCGTCACCGACGAGGCGGCCCGCGAGGAGCTGGCCGCCGAGCCGTACAAGCTGGAGCTCATCGGCATCAAGGGCTCGGCCTCGTCCGACGACGGCGCCGACGTCGAGGTGGGCGGCGGCGAGCTGACCATCTACGACAACCTGGACGCCAAGACCGGCGACCTGTGCTGGAAGGACCTCTGCCGCGGTCCGCACCTGCCGACCACCCGGTTCATCCCCGCGTTCAAGCTGATGCGCAACGCCGCCGCGTACTGGCGCGGCAGCGAGAAGAACCCGATGCTCCAGCGCATCTACGGCACCGCGTGGCCGACCAAGGAAGAGCTCAAGGCGCACCTGGAGTTCCTGGAGGAGGCCGCCAAGCGCGACCACCGCAAGCTCGGCAACGAGCTGGACCTCTTCTCCTTCCCCGACGAGATCGGCCCCGGCCTCGCCGTCTTCCACCCCAAGGGCGGCATCATCCGCCGGGCCATGGAGGACTACTCGCGGCGCCGCCACGAGGAGGAGGGCTACGAGTTCGTCTACAGCCCGCACGCCACCAAGGGCAAGCTCTTCGAGAAGTCCGGCCACCTGGACTGGTACGCCGACGGCATGTACCCCCCCATGCAGCTCGACGACGGGGTGGACTACTACCTCAAGCCGATGAACTGCCCGATGCACAACCTGATCTTCGACGCGCGCGGCCGTTCCTACCGTGAACTCCCGCTCCGTCTCTTCGAGTTCGGCACGGTCTACCGGTACGAGAAGTCCGGCGTGGTGCACGGCCTGACCCGCTCGCGCGGATTCACCCAGGACGACGCGCACATCTACTGCACCAAGGAGCAGATGGCCGAGGAGCTGGACCGCACGCTCACCTTCGTGCTGAACCTGCTCCGCGACTACGGCCTGAACGACTTCTACCTGGAGCTCTCCACCAAGGACCCGGAGAAGTTCGTCGGCTCGGACGAGATCTGGGAAGAGGCCACCGAGACGCTGCGTCAGGTCGCCGAGAAGCAGGGCCTCCCGCTGGTCCCGGACCCGGGCGGCGCCGCCTTCTACGGCCCGAAGATCTCCGTCCAGTGCAAGGACGCCATCGGCCGCACCTGGCAGATGTCGACCGTGCAGCTCGACTTCAACCTGCCGGAGCGCTTCGAGCTGGAGTACACCGGCCCGGAGGGCACCAAGCAGCGCCCGGTCATGATCCACCGCGCCCTGTTCGGTTCCATCGAGCGCTTCTTCGCGGTGCTCCTGGAGCACTACGCGGGCGCCTTCCCGGTCTGGCTCGCGCCCGTCCAGGCGGTCGGCATCCCGATCGGCGACGCCCACATCCCGTACCTCCAGGAGTTCGCCGCCACGGCGCGCAAGCAGGGGCTGCGGGTCGAGGTCGACGCCTCCTCGGACCGGATGCAGAAGAAGATCCGCAACCAGCAGAAGGCCAAGGTCCCCTTCATGATCATCGCGGGCGACGAGGACATGGCCAATGGTGCCGTCTCCTTCCGCTACCGCGACGGTTCGCAGGAGAACGGCATCCCGGTCGACGAGGCCATCGCCAAGATCGCCAAGGCCGTCGAGGACCGCGTCCAGGTCTGATCCCCGGCACCCTACGAGTACGGCCCCCGGCGCGGCGTCAGCCCGCCGGGGGCCGTTCCTCGTCCTCCCGCCGGAACACCTGGAGCAGCCACGACGAGAAGGAACCCGTCACCGCCCCCAGCAGGGCCAGACCGCAGACCATCAGCCCCGCCGCGACGATCCGGCCCTCCGGGGTGACCGGCACGGCGTCCCCGTACCCCACCGTCGTCAGCGTCGCGCACGCCCACCAGACGGAGTCGCCGAAGGTGCGGATGCTGGCGCCCGGCGCGGTGTGCTCCACGTGGTAGACGGTGAGCGCCGCGGAGACGCCGAGCAGGAGCGAGGAGAGGCCGGCGTACGACATCACGCGGGCGTACAGGCTCAGCCGGGGCTCGGCCCGGCGCTGCTGGACCGCCGTGTACACCTTCACCACGCGCAACGGCCGCAGCAGCGGCATCACCAGCACCAGGGTGTCCAGCCAGTGCGTCCGTACGAAGCGGTGCCCCTGGCCGCTGAGCCGCAGCCGCACGGCGTAGTCCACCACGAAGAGCGCCCAGGTCCCGTAGACCAGCACCAGCCCCACGTCCGGCCAGGGCTCGCGGTCCCGGCCGGCCAGGACGTGGAGCGCGTACCCCGCCAGGAAGACCAGCGAGGCCACCGCCATGGGCACCTCCGCACGCTCCTCCCACCGGGCGAGCGGCGGCGGAGCGGAACGGGCGGAACGGCCGCCCGAGGGGGAGGGGCGGTCGCTCTGCGGATCGGGGCGGTCGCTCATGGCCGCAAGCATCCCGCCGCCGCCGGGGGCCGGGCCCCGGCGACACGCGAGCCGGGGGTGACGCCATATGCTGAACCGCATGACGAGTGAGCCCGAGCAGCAGATCGGAGTGGGGACGCCCGACGCGTTCCAGCGCCTGTGGACCCCCCACCGGATGGCCTACATCCAGGGTGAGAACAAGCCGAGCGGTCCCGGCGCGGACGACGGCTGTCCGTTCTGTACGATCCCCTCGAAATCGGACGTGGACGGGCTCGTCGTCGCCCGCGGCACCCACGTCTACGCGGTGCTCAACCTCTACCCGTACACCGGTGGCCACCTCATGGTCGTGCCCTACCGGCACGTCGCCGACTACACCGAGCTGGACGGTCCGGAGACGCTCGAACTCGCCGAGTTCACCAAGAAGGCCATGGTCGCGCTCCGGGCGGCCTCCGGGGCGCACGGCTTCAACATCGGCATGAACCAGGGAGCCGTCGCCGGTGCCGGCATCGCCGCCCACCTGCATCAGCACCTCGTCCCGCGCTGGGGCGGCGACACCAACTTCATGCCCGTGGTGGGCCACACCAAGGTGCTCCCGCAGCTCCTCGGCGACACCCGCGCGATGCTGGCCGACGCCTGGCCGGCCGCCTGACGCACCCGGTACGGCTGAGGGGGCGCTCCCCGCGAGGAGCGCCCCCTCAGCCGTACCCGCCGTCCTGGAACGGGCGTGATCAGGCGTCGTACGTGTCCGCCTTCTTCGGTGTCGCCTCCTGGACCGCGCCGCTCAGCGACATCGAGCGGCTGCTGAAGCGTTCGATGTCCACACCGTTCTCCTTCAGCACCCGCAGCGCCGCCGAGTGGACCACCCGCAGCACCGGAGTGGCGGCGCGCAGCGCGTCGTCCGCCATGAAGCGGTGGTTCCACGGCTGCGAGGCCCAGGCGTGCCGCAGGCCGAACGGCTCCGGCAGGGTGATCTTGCCGCCGAGGTAGTCCAGCAGCGGCGGATACCAGGTCAGCGGGGCGCGCAGCGCGAGGCGGACCACCTCCTCCGGCTCGACCAGCGGCAGGTTGATCTTGCGGGTCTCCCAGAAGCGGACGGTCTTGTTGACCGTCTTCGTCTTCGCGGCGGGCTTGGAGAAGAAGAGCGAGTGGACCGGACCCAGCGCGTGGCCGGTGACCTCGATGCGCAGCGTCTCGTGCAGCACCGTCACCGTGATCATCATGGTCAGCACCAACTGGCCGTCCCAGAGCGTGAACTGCACGCCCAGGTAGTGCCGGGCACCGCTGCCGAACTGCTGGTGGTTGCAGATGCGCTGTATCTCGTGCGGCTTGACCTGGAACGTCGCCACGTCCTCACCGGCCGGGCGGGAGACCGAGTCCGCGTTCTCGCCCACCGGAGAGACGATCCAGTGCGTCACCGAAGGCTTCGGGAAACCACCGGTGTTCAGCGGCCCGCGCTCCAGCATCTTCAACTGGTCGTGGATGACCCGGATCACGTCCCAGCTGCGGAACTGGTGGAACTCCTTGGCCGGATCGGCCGAGACCAGCTCCTCCGCCAACTGCCAGCTGCCCCACCGGGTTCCCATGCCGAGAATGCCCTTGGGGCCCGCGTAGAAGACCGAGTTCGACTGCTGCTCCGCCGCGAGCTTCTCCAGCGACTGCCGCAGCGCCTCGCGGGCGGTCTCGCTCGGGTTCTTCGGCACCGCGTCAGGGATCTTGGCGCTGACCCCGCCGCCCGAGAGCAGCCCCTCCCAGCGGGCCCGCATGTCCTTCGCGGAGGACTCCGCGATCCGCTTGGCGATGAACCAGCCGACCACCGGGGCGACGATCGCCCCGCGCAGATAGAGCCCCAGGAAGCCGCCGACCGGCAGTGCGATCAGCGCCACCACCGCCAGACCGCCGATGACGACCAGCACGACCGTGCCCAGCGCCTTGAACGCCGTGTCCTTGGACTTGTCGAGGGCGTCCCGCAGCCGGAAGGCGATGATCCACAGCAGCAGACCGGGCAGGAAGAGCACGCCGCAGACCAACGTCACCAGCGTCAGCCGGGTGTCGCGCTCCTTGCGCAGCCGGGACGCCGAAAGGCAGTGCTCCACGACCGTCTGCGGATCCATCCCGAAGGACTGGATCAGCGCGCCGCGCGCCCCGCCCAGCGTGCGCTCCTGCACCGCGCGCGAGAACGCCTCACCCAGGTTCGGCTTGAAGTAGGAGGCCTTGAAGAACTTCGAGGAACCCTCCGACACCGAGGACTTGTGCCACTCGTTGTCCGCCTTGAGGATCTCCTCCACCGGGCTGTCCCGGTACGCGGCCGAGGCCAGGGCGTTCGTCGCCACCGCCCCGGCGCTCGCGCCCTGGATCGGGATCTGCGCTCCGAGAGAAAAGTCGAATCCGTCGCTGGCCACTCGTTCGCCCCCACTCGCCGGCATGGTCTGCTCCTGCGGGTGTGCCCAACTACCGTACGCGGCATACCTTCTGAGCTGCGCCCACAGCGTAGCGCCCGAACGCCCCCACCGCCCGTCACCGGAGCGGCGCCGACAGTGATTGCGACAACGCGCCGTCCGAGCGCCCCCCGGGCCGTGCCCGGCGACGCGCAGAAACCGTGGGACAGGTGCCCGTCCGGTGGACCGGCCGCGTGGTGACTACGATGGGCCAGCCGGTGGCCGAAGGGGTCGCACGGCCCACCGACCCCTCAGGGAAGGCCATGCTGAACAAGTACGCGCGTGCGTTTTTCACGCGTGTCCTCACGCCGTTCGCCGCTCTGCTGCTCCGCCTCGGGGTGAGTCCCGACGCGGTCACCCTGATCGGCACGGCCGGAGTGATGGCCGGTGCGCTCGTCTTCTTCCCCATGGGGGAGTTCTTCTGGGGCACCATCGTCATCACCGTCTTCGTCTTCTCGGACCTCGTCGACGGGAACATGGCACGGCAGGCCGGGATCTCCAGCCGCTGGGGCGCGTTCCTCGACTCGACGCTCGACCGGGTCGCCGACGGCGCCATCTTCGGCGGCTTCGCCCTCTGGTACGCGGGCAACGGCGACAACAACGTCCTCTGCGCCGTGGCGATCTTCTGCCTCGCCAGCGGCCAGGTCGTCTCGTACACGAAGGCGCGCGGCGAGTCGATCGGTCTGCCGGTCGCCGTCAACGGCCTCGTGGAGCGCGCCGAGCGCCTGGTGATCTCGCTGGTCGCCGCCGGCCTCGCCGGACTGCACGGCTTCGGCGTCCCCGGCATCCAGATCCTGCTGCCGATCGCACTGTGGATCGTCGCGGCGGGCAGCCTGGTGACGCTCGTCCAGCGCGTCGTCACCGTGCGCCGGGAGTCCGCCGAGGCGGACGCGGTAGCCGCAGCGGCAGCCGCGGAAGCGGGCCCGGCGGGTCGGGGGACCGAGGACGGCCGGTGAGCGGCACCGGCACCAATCTCAGGGACCGGCTGACCGACGGCCTCTACGGGCTCGGCTGGGGCGCGGTGAAGAGGCTGCCCGAGCCGGCCGCCCGCGCCCTCTTCCGCACCCTCGCCGACCAGGTGTGGAAGCGCCGCGGCAAGAGCGTGCTGCGGCTGGAGTCGAACCTCGCCCGCGTCGTCCCCGGCGCCTCCGAGGCCCGGCTCGCCGAACTCTCCCGGGCCGGCATGCGCTCGTACATGCGCTACTGGCTGGAGTCGTTCCGGCTGCCCACGTGGAGCCCGGAGCAGATCAAGGAACGCATCGACGTCACCGACGCCCACCGCCTCACCGAGGGCCTGGACGCCGGACGCGGAGTCGTCCTCGCCCTGCCGCACCTGGGGAACTGGGACCTGGCCGGAGCCTGGGTCACCACCGACCTCAAGGTCCCCTTCACCACGGTCGCCGAACGCCTCAAGCCCGAGACCCTCTACGACCGCTTCGTCGCCTACCGCGAGAGCCTCGGCATGGAGGTGCTCCCGCACAGCGGGGGCGCCGCCTTCGGCACCCTGGCCCGCAGGCTGCGCGCCGGCGGCCTGGTCTGCCTGGTCGCCGACCGCGACCTGTCCGCCTCCGGGGTGGAGGTCGACTTCTTCGCCGCCCGCGCCCGGATGCCCGCCGGCCCGGCGCTGCTCGCCCAGCAGACGGGGGCGCTGCTGCTCCCCGTCACCCTCGGCTTCGACGACACGCCTGTCATGCGGGCACGGATCCACCCGCCCGTCGTGGTCCCCGAGGAGGGCACCAGGGCCGAGCGGACCAAGGCCATGACGCAGGCGCTCGCCGACGCCTTCGCGGAAGGCATCGCCGCCCACCCGGAGGACTGGCACATGCTGCAACGGCTCTGGCTCGACGACCTCGAAGAGCGGGACGGACGCGGCGCCGGGGAGCGGGGGGAGTCCTCGTGAAGATCGGCATCGTCTGCCCGTATTCCTGGGACGTGCCCGGCGGCGTCCAGTTCCACATCAGGGACCTCGCCGACCACCTGATCCGGCTCGGCCACGAGGTCTCCGTGCTCGCCCCGGCCGACGACGACACCCCGCTGCCGCCGTTCGTCGTCTCCGCGGGCCGGGCCGTACCGGTCCCGTACAACGGCTCGGTGGCCCGTCTCAACTTCGGCTTCCTCTCGGCGGCCCGGGTGCGCCGCTGGCTGCACGACGGCACCTTCGACGTCATCCACATCCACGAGCCGGCCTCGCCCTCGCTCGGACTGCTCGCCTGCTGGGCGGCCCAGGGGCCGATCGTCGCCACCTTCCACACCTCGAACCCGCGCTCCCGCGCCATGATCGCCGCGTACCCGATCCTCCAGCCGGCCCTGGAGAAGATCAGCGCCCGCATCGCGGTGAGCGAGTACGCCCGCCGGACCCTGGTCGAGCACCTCGGCGGCGACGCCGTGGTCATCCCCAACGGCGTCGACGTCGGGTTCTTCGCCGACGTGGAGCCGAAGCCCGAGTGGCAGGGCGGCACCCTCGGATTCGTCGGCCGCATCGACGAGCCGCGCAAGGGGCTTCCGGTCCTCATGAAGGCGCTGCCCGCGATCGTCGCCGCCCGCCCGGACACCCGGCTGCTGGTGGCTGGCCGGGGCGACGAGGAGGAGGCCGTCGCCTCGCTCCCCGAGGAGCTGCGCGACCGCGTCGAGTTCCTCGGCATGGTCAGCGACGAGGACAAGGCCCGGCTGCTGCGCAGCGTCGACGTGTACGTCGCCCCGAACACCGGCGGCGAGAGCTTCGGGATCATCCTCGTCGAGGCGCTGTCGGCGGGTGCCGCGGTGCTCGCCAGCGACCTCGACGCGTTCTCCCAGGTACTGGACCACGGCACGGCCGGCGACCTCTTCGCCAACGAGGACGCCGACGCGCTGGCCGCGGCGGCGATCCGGCTGCTCGGCGATCCCGCGCGAAGGGCCGGACTCAGCGAGCGGGGGAGCGCGCACGTACGGCGCTTCGACTGGTCGACCGTCGGCGCCGACATCCTCGCGGTGTACGAGACGGTCGCGGACGGCGCCGCCTCGGTGGCCGCCGACGAGCGCGCGACCGGGCTGCGGGCCCGCTTCGGACTCGTCCGGGACCGGGACGGGGCGCAGCCCAGGGACCGGGACGCCTCCCAGCCGTTCGGACCGGCAGGGGACTGAGTGCCGGTCACGGCCCCGGCCGGAACGGGCCGTGACCGGCCGGTCGGGGCCGCCGCCGGGCGACGGTAGCCTTTTCGCCCGTGACCGCAACCTTGATCTGGACCGTCGTCGCACTCGTCGCGATCGGCCTGTACCTCAGCTGGACCGCCGGACGCCTGGACCGGCTGCACGCGCGGATCGACGCCGCCAGGGCCGCCCTGGACGCGCAGTTGCTGCGCCGCGCCTCGGTCACCCAGGAACTGGCCACCTCCGGCCTCCTGGACCCCGCCGCCTCGCTCGTCCTGTACGAAGCCGCACACGCCTCCCGGCAGGCCGAGGAGGACCACCGCGAGGTCGCCGAGAGCGAGCTGAGCACCGCCCTGCGCGCGGTCTTCGGCGAGAGCGCCCAGGTGGAGGCCGTACGGGAGGCCCGGGGCGGTGAGGAGGCGGCGGACGAACTCGCCGCCGCCGTACGCCGGGTACCAATGGCCCGCCGGTTCCACAACGACGCGGTCCGCGCCGCGCGGGCCCTGCGCACGCACCGTACGGTGCGCTGGTTCCGGCTGGCCGGCCACGCCCCCTTCCCGCTCGCCTTCGAGATGGACGACACCCCGCCGGCCGCGCTCGCCGACCGCCCGGGCACCTGATACGGGCGGGCCCGGGGCTCCGGAGAGCCCCGCCCCGCCGCGGACGGCGGGGCCAAAACGATCCACCGCCTCCCTATTGGCCCTTGCTGTGGACTGGTCCGGAGGCGTTTGCTCGGCTGTGCAGGAAACCAGTCCTTTCACCGAGTGAGGTCCCGTGTCCACGCTTCCCAGCACCCCGCAGTCCGCAGTGTCCGCCGCTTCTCCCGCCACCGGCACCGCCCGCGTCAAGCGCGGTATGGCCGAGCAGCTCAAGGGCGGCGTGATCATGGACGTCGTCGACGCCGAGCAGGCGAAGATCGCCGAGGACGCGGGCGCGGTGGCCGTGATGGCCCTGGAGCGCGTACCGGCCGACATCCGCAAGGACGGCGGCGTGGCCCGGATGTCCGACCCCAACATGATCGAGGAGATCATCGGGGCCGTCTCCATCCCGGTCATGGCCAAGTCCCGCATCGGCCACTTCGTGGAGGCCCAGGTCCTCCAGTCCCTCGGCGTCGACTACATCGACGAGTCCGAGGTCCTCACCCCGGCCGACGAGGTCAACCACAGCGACAAGTTCGCCTTCACCACCCCGTTCGTCTGCGGCGCCACCAACCTGGGCGAGGCCCTGCGCCGTATCGCCGAGGGTGCCGCGATGATCCGTTCCAAGGGTGAGGCCGGCACCGGCAACGTCGTGGAGGCGGTCCGCCACCTGCGCCAGATCAAGAACGAGATCGCCCGGCTGCGCGGCTACGACAACAACGAGCTGTACGCCGCCGCCAAGGAGCTGCGCGCCCCGTACGAGCTGGTCAAGGAGGTCGCCGAGCTCGGCAAGCTCCCCGTGGTGCTCTTCTCCGCCGGCGGCGTCGCCACCCCCGCCGACGCCGCGCTCATGCGTCAGCTCGGTGCCGAGGGCGTCTTCGTCGGCTCCGGCATCTTCAAGTCCGGCGACCCGGCCAAGCGCGCCGCCGCCATCGTGAAGGCCACCACCTTCTACGACGACCCGAAGGTCATCGCGGACGCCTCCCGCAACCTGGGCGAGGCCATGGTCGGCATCAACTGCGACACGCTGCCCGAGACCGAGCGCTACGCCAACCGCGGCTGGTAGCCCCCGATGAGCGACACACCCGTGATCGGGGTCCTGGCTCTCCAGGGCGACGTACGCGAGCACCTGATCGCCCTGGCCTCGGCGGACGCCCTGGCCAGGCCGGTCAGGCGCCCCGAGGAACTCGCCGGGGTCGACGGCCTCGTCATCCCCGGCGGCGAATCCACCACCATGTCCAAACTCGCCGTGCTCTTCGGCATGATGGAGCCGCTGCGCGAGCGGGTCCGGGCAGGCATGCCGGTCTACGGCACCTGCGCGGGCATGATCATGCTCGCCGACAAGATCCTGGACCCCCGCGCGGGCCAGGAGACCGTCGGCGGCATCGACATGATCGTGCGCCGCAACGCCTTCGGCCGCCAGAACGAGTCCTTCGAAGCCTCCGTCACCGTACGGGGCATCGAGGAGGAGGCCGACGGACCGGTGGAGGGCGTGTTCATCCGGGCCCCCTGGGTGGAATCGGTGGGCGCCCAGGTCGAGGTACTCGCCGAACATCGCGGTCATATCGTCGCCGTGCGCCAGAAAAACGCCCTGGCGACCTCGTTCCACCCGGAACTGACCGGCGACCACCGCGTCCACGCGCTCTTCGTCGAGATGGTGCGCGCAGTGCTCTGAACGATCCCGGTAGGATCTCTCGGGTTCGGATCGATTTTGGTGACGCGAAGGAGAAGGCAGATGTCCGGCCACTCTAAATGGGCTACGACGAAGCACAAGAAGGCCGTGGTTGACGCCAAGCGCGGCAAGCTCTTCGCGAAGCTGATCAAGAACATCGAGGTCGCGGCCCGCTCGGGCGGCGTGGACCCCGACGGCAACCCGACGCTCGTCGACGCCATCCAGAAGGCGAAGAAGAGCTCGGTCCCGAACAAGAACATCGACTCCGCGGTCAAGCGCGGCGGCGGTCTCGAGGCGGGCGGCGCCGACTACGAGACGATCATGTACGAAGGCTACGGCCCCAACGGTGTCGCGGTGCTCATCGAGTGCCTCACCGACAACCGCAACCGCGCCGCCTCCGACGTGCGCGTGGCGATGACCCGCAACGGCGGCTCGATGGCCGACCCGGGCTCCGTGTCGTACCTGTTCAACCGCAAGGGCGTCATCAACCTGCCCAAGGGCGAGCTGACCGAGGACGACGTGCTCGGCGCCGTGCTCGACGCGGGCGCCGAAGAGGTCAACGACCTCGGCGACACCTTCGAGGTCGTCAGCGAGGCCACCGACATGGTCGCGGTCCGCACCGCGCTCCAGGAGGCGGGCATCGACTACGACTCCGCCGACGCCAACTTCCTGCCCACCATGCAGGTCGAGCTCGACGAAGAGGGCGCGCGCAAGATCTTCAAGCTCATCGACGCGCTGGAGGACAGCGACGACGTGCAGAACGTCTTCGCCAACTTCGACGTCTCGGACGAGGTCATGGAGAAGCTCGACGCCGCCTGATTCCGGGCGACCGGGAGACAGCACGCGACACGGGCCGGCGGGGACACACCCCCGTCGGCCCGTCGCGTTGTCAGAGCCGCCCGATAACCTGCCAGAACAGTTGACCGAGCGGTGAGGACAGGGGGCGCTCCGTGCGCGTACTCGGCGTGGACCCGGGGCTGACCCGGTGCGGCGTCGGCGTCGTCGAAGGCGTCGCCGGGCGTCCGCTGACCATGCTCGGTGTCGGCGTGGTGCGCACCCCGCCCGAAGCCGAACTCGGCGACCGCCTGGTCGCCGTCGAACGCGGCATCGAGCAGTGGCTCGACGAACACCGACCCGAATTCGTCGCCGTCGAGCGGGTGTTCAGCCAGCACAACGTCCGCACGGTCATGGGCACCGCCCAGGCCAGCGCGGTCGCCATGCTCTGCGCCGCCCGGCGCGGCATCCCCGTCGCCCTGCACACCCCCAGCGAGGTCAAGGCCGCCGTCACCGGATCGGGACGCGCCGACAAGGCGCAGGTCGGCGCCATGGTCACCCGGCTGCTCCGGCTCGACGCCCCGCCCAAGCCCGCCGACGCCGCCGACGCCCTCGCGCTCGCGATCTGCCACATCTGGCGGGCCCCCGCGCAGAACCGGCTCCAGCAGGCCGTCGCCGCCCATCGCACGCTGAAAGGCCGTACCCCATGATCGCCTTCCTCTCCGGCCCGGTGGCCGCCCTCTCCCCGGCCACGGCCGTCATCGAGGTCGGCGGCGTCGGCATGGCCGTCCAGTGCGCCCCGCGCACCCTGGCCGATCTCCGGATCGGACAGCAGGCCAGGCTCGCCACCTCCCTCGTCGTGCGCGAGGACTCCCTCACGCTCTACGGCTTCGCCGACGACGACGAGCGCCAGGTCTTCGAACTGCTCCAGACCGCCAGCGGCGTCGGCCCCCGGCTCGCCCAGGCCATGCTCGCCACCCACAGCCCCGACGCGCTGCGCCAGGCCGTCTCGACCGGCGACGAGAAGGCCCTGATGGCCGTCTCCGGGATCGGCAAGAAGGGCGCCCAGAAGCTCCTGCTGGAGCTCAAGGACCGGCTCGGCGCCCCGTCGGGCGCCCACATCGGCCGGCAGGCGCCCGGCGCCGCAGCCGTCGCCGACTGGCGCGAGCAGCTCCAGTCCGCGCTGATCGGCCTCGGCTACGCCGCCAGGGAGGCCGAGGACGCGGTGTCCGCCGTCGCCCCGCAGGCTGAGGCGGCCCTCGCGGACGGCGTCCGGCCCCCCGTGCCGCAGCTGCTGCGCGCGGCCCTCCAGACCCTCAACCGCACCCGCTGACCGGCGCCGACCCCCGAGGCAGGACAGACCCGATGAACTGGGACGAGACCGGACCCGACACCGACGAGCGGGCGGCCGACGCGGCGGCGGCCTACGACGACCGGCTGGTCACCGGCGTCGCGGACGGCGAGGACACCGCCGTCGAAGCCGCCCTGCGCCCCAAGGACCTCGACGAGTTCGTGGGCCAGGAGAAGGTCCGCGAACAGCTCGACCTCGTCCTCAAGGCCGCCCGCGCCCGGGGCGCCACCGCCGACCACGTACTGCTGTCGGGGGCGCCCGGCCTCGGCAAGACCACTCTTTCGATGATCATCGCGGCGGAGATGAACGCCCCCATCCGGATCACCTCCGGGCCGGCGATCCAGCATGCGGGCGACCTCGCCGCGATCCTCTCCTCCCTCCAGGAGGGCGAGGTGCTCTTCCTGGACGAGATCCACCGCATGTCCCGGCCCGCCGAGGAGATGCTCTACATGGCGATGGAGGACTTCCGCGTCGACGTGATCGTCGGCAAGGGCCCCGGCGCCACCGCCATCCCCCTCGAACTCCCGCCCTTCACCCTGGTCGGCGCGACCACCCGGGCCGGTCTGCTGCCGCCCCCGCTGAGGGACCGTTTCGGCTTCACCGGCCACATGGAGTTCTACGCCCCCGCCGAGCTGGAGCGGGTGATCCACCGCTCCGCGGGACTCCTCGACGTGGCCATCGACACCGCGGGCGCCGCCGAGATCGCCGGCCGCTCCCGGGGTACCCCCCGCATCGCCAACCGGTTGCTGCGCCGGGTCCGCGACTACGCCCAGGTCAAGGCGGACGGCGTGATCGACCGGGACATCGCCGCCGCGGCCCTCAAGGTGTACGAGGTCGACGCACGCGGGCTCGACCGGCTCGACCGGGCCGTCCTCGGCGCCCTGCTGAAGCTCTTCGGCGGCGGTCCCGTCGGCCTCTCCACCCTCGCCGTCGCGGTGGGGGAGGAGCGCGAGACGGTCGAGGAGGTCGCCGAGCCCTTCCTCGTACGCGAAGGGCTGCTGGCCAGGACACCGCGCGGAAGGGTGGCCACACCGGCCGCCTGGGCCCATCTGGGGCTCGTTCCGCCGCAGCACGGCGTAAAGGGACAAGCGGGCCTGTTCGGGGCGTGATGCGTCACAGCTTGACCATTTGCGGAACCGGAGTGCCATCCTGGACGTTGTTCCAGCGATGCGGACTCGCTTAGACTCCGCCGATGCCGCCCTTAAAGGTCGGTGTACCCACCCCCGTAGATACAGGCCGCTTTTTCAGCGCGGTCGTGCGAAGGAAATCCGTCCTGTGAGTCTCCAACTTCTTCTCCCCGTCATCCTGATCTTCGGCGTCATGTTCATGATGTCCCGGTCCGCCAAGAAGAAGCAGGAGGCTGCCTCGCAGATGCGCAACGAGATGCAGCCCGGCACCGGCGTCCGCACCATCGGTGGCATGTACGCCACGGTCAAGGAAGTCCAGGAGGACACCGTCCTCCTGGAGGTCGCCCCCGGCGTCCACGCGATCTATGCGAAGAACGCCGTCGGCGCGGTCCTGGACGACGCGGAGTACAACCGCATCGTCCACGGCGACACCGAGGAGCTCGACTCCCCGGTCGTGCCGGACGACGCCTCCTCGCTCACCGAGGGTCACACCGACGGTGACGAGAAGATCGACCTGGACAAGAAGTTCGCGGACGACTCCGACGCCGAGGGCACCCCGGCGAAGGACGTCGAGGCGAAGGACGCCAAGGACATCAAGGACGAAGGCGACACCGGCGCGAAGTAGTCGTACGACACGGGGAGACCGCCGGCCCAGCCGGTGCGCGGTCTCCCCGGACCGTTCGGTCTTCTGCGGGGGCGGGTCCCCACAACACTTCGTGGCCGCTCGGGCGCGTACCCGGCGCGGAGCGGTTGGACAGGGAGAAACGAAAAGGTGGCAGCACCGAAGAAGGGCCGAGGGCCGGCCGGTGGCGGTCAGGGAAAGCCGGGGCGTTCCCTGGCTCTCATCCTGATCGTCATGGTCGCGCTCGCTGGCGGGATGTTCCTGTCCGGCCACACCACTCCGAGACTGGGCATCGACCTGGCGGGTGGAACGTCGATCACGCTCCAGGCCAAGAGCCAGCCCGGCAAGCCGGACGCGATCAACGAGACCAACATGAACACGGCCGTCAACATCATCGAGCGCCGTGTCAACGGTCTCGGTGTGTCCGAGGCCGAGGTTCAGACCCAGGGCTCCAGCAACATCATCGTGAACATCCCGAAGGGGACCAACTCCGAGCAGGCCCGTGAGCAGGTCGGTACGACCGCCCAGCTCTACTTCCGGCCCGTTCTGACCGTCGAGGCCAGCGGCTCCGACGCCACCCCTTCGGCCACCGCCACTCCCTCCGGCAGCGCCTCGCCGGCCCCCTCCGCGTCGGCTTCGGCCTCCGCGAAGGCCACCGACGGCGCGACGGCCACGGACGGCGACAAGGCAGACTCCTCGGCAACTCCCTCGGCGAGCGCCACCACCCAGGGCCGCGCCGTCACCGGAGCGCTGACCAAGGACACCACGCCGAGCGCCACGGCCTCGGCCGCCGCGACCGCCGCCGCCACCGATGATGCCGCCGCGACCGACACCGCCTCGCCGAGCGCCTCCGTCGACCCGGCCACCGCGAAGCTCCAGGCCGAGTTCGCCGCCCTCGACTGCTCCGACCCGAAGCAGCGCGCCGAGGCCGGCCAGGACGCCAAGGCCACCGACACCATCGTCGCCTGCGGCTCCAACACCCCGGGCAGCTACGAGAAGTACGTCCTCGGCCCGGCCGAGGTCTCCGGCAGCGACGTGGACAACGCCCAGGGCGCCATCGACCAGTCCACCGGTGAGTGGATCGTGACGATGGAGTTCAACTCCGCCGGCGCGAAGAAGTTCAACAAGATCACGTCGACGCTGGCGCAGCAGACCTCGCCGATGAACCAGTTCGCCATCGTCCTCGACGGCGAAGTGGTCTCCGCTCCCTCGGTCGCCAGCGCGCTCAGCGCCAACGCCCAGATCTCGGGCAACTTCACCCAGCAGTCGGCCCAGGACCTCGGCAACATCCTGTCCTACGGCGCCCTGCCGCTGACCTTCAAGGAGGCGAGCGTCACCACGGTGACCGCCGCCCTCGGCGGAGAGCAGCTCCAGGCCGGTCTGATCGCCGGTGCCATCGGTCTGGCCCTGGTCGTCATCTACCTGGTGGCGTACTACCGCGGCCTCGCGTCCATCGCGCTGCTGAGCCTCCTGGCCTCCGGCATCCTCACGTACACGATCATGGCCCTGCTCGGCCCGGCCATCGGCTTCGCGCTGAACCTGCCGGCGGTCTGTGGTGCCATCGTGGCCATCGGTATCACCGCCGACTCGTTCATCGTGTACTTCGAACGAGTGAGAGACGAGATCCGCGAGGGACGCACCCTCCGGCCGGCCATCGAACGTGCCTGGCCGCGTGCCCGGCGCACCATCCTGGTCTCCGACTTCGTGTCGTTCCTCGCCGCCGCCGTGCTCTTCGTGGTCACCGTCGGCAAGGTCCAGGGCTTCGCGTTCACGCTCGGCCTGACCACGGTGCTCGACGTCGTCGTGGTGTTCTTCTTCACCAAGCCGGTCATGACGCTGATGGGCCGGACGAAGTTCTTCTCCAGCGGCCACCCGTGGTCCGGGCTGGACCCGAAGCGGCTCGGCGCCAAGCCGCCGCTGCGCCGCTCGCGCCGTGTCAACTCCTCCACCGACCCGAAGGAGGCGTGAGATGTCGCGACTCGGCAGCATCGGCGCCCGGCTCTACCGAGGCGAGCTCGGCTACGACTTCATCGGTAAGCGCAAGATCTGGTACGGCGTCTCGATCCTGATCACCATCACGGCCATCGTCGGCCTGGTGGTCGGCGGCCTGAACATGGGCATCGAGTTCAAGGGCGGCGCGGTCTTCACGACCGACACCAAGGCCAAGATCTCCACCTCGCAGGCCCAGGAGGCGGCCCAGACCGCCTCCGGCCACGAGGCGATCGTGCAGGAGCTCGGCAACGGCGGTCTGCGCATCCAGATCACCGAGGTCGACACCGCCAAGGCCGACGGCATCAAGACCCAGCTCTCGAAGGACCTCGGCGTTCCCGCGTCGAAGATCAACGCCGACCTGGTCGGCCCGAGCTGGGGCGAGCAGATCGCCAACAAGGCGTGGACCGGCCTCGGGATCTTCATGGTCCTCGTGGTGGTCTACCTCGCCATCGCCTTCGAGTGGCGGATGGCGGTCGCCGCCCTCGTGGCGCTGATCCACGACATCACCATCACGGTCGGTGTCTACGCCCTGGTCGGCTTCGAGGTCACCCCGGGCACCGTGATCGGTCTGCTCACCATCCTCGGTTACTCCCTCTACGACACGGTCGTCGTCTTCGACAGCCTCAAGGAGGGCCAGAAGGGGATCACCAAGCAGACCCGGTACACGTACAGCGAGATCGCCAACAAGTCGATCAACGGCACGCTGGTCCGTTCCATCAACACCACCGTGGTCGCGCTCCTCCCCGTCGCGGGTCTGCTCTTCATCGGTGGCGGCGTCCTCGGCGCCGGCATGCTGAACGACATCTCGCTGTCGCTGTTCGTCGGCCTCGCGGCCGGTGCGTACTCCTCGATCTTCATCGCCACGCCGCTCGTCACCGACCTCAAGGAGCGCGAGCCGCAGATGAAGGCGCTCACCAAGCGCGTTCTCGCCAAGCGCGCCGCGGCCGCGGCCAAGGGCGAGTCCGAGGAGGACGACGAGCCGCAGGACGACACCGGGTACGCGGGTGCCGGAGCCGGCTCCTCGGCCTCGGTGATCGGCCAGCGTCGCGAGCCCGGTGGCAGCACCGGCCGCGGTCAGGGGAAGCGTCGATGACCAGCACCGAATCCGTCCGGGAGCTGCTCCTCAGCCGCATCCGCGACGTGCACGACTACCCGAAGCCGGGCGTCCTCTTCAAGGACATCACCCCGCTGCTCGCGGACCCGGTCGCCTTCTCGGCACTGACCGACGTCCTCGCGGAGCTGTGCGTCCGGCACGGCGCCACCCGGGTCGTCGGGCTGGAGGCACGCGGCTTCATCCTCGCCGCGCCCGTCGCCGTCCGCGCCGGACTCGGCTTCATTCCCGTGCGCAAGGCCGGAAAGCTGCCCGGAGCCACCCTCCGCCAGGCCTACGACCTCGAGTACGGCACCGCCGAGATCGAGGTGCACGCCGAGGACATCTCCGCCGACGACCGGATCATGGTCATCGACGACGTCCTCGCCACCGGCGGCACCGCCGAAGCCTCGCTGGAGCTCATCCGGCGGGCGGGCGCGAAGGTCGCGGGTGTCGCGGTCCTCATGGAGCTCGGCTTCCTCGACGGCCGCAGCCGTCTGGAGCCCGCCCTCCAAGGGGCTCCGCTGGAGGCACTGATCACCGTCTGATCACCCTCCGAGAGGTTGGTACGACCACGCGCGGGCATCCGGGGAACAACCGGGTGCCCGCGCGCGTTGTCAGGCTCTCCGGGTTTCCGGGCTTCCACGGTCCCCGGACGAGGAGCCGTCGGTGGCTCGATACCATGGCCTTCCGGGTAGTCCGGATACGCACGAGGAGTGCCCTTGCCAGACGAGGCCAACGCAGCCGGAGCGCCGCAGCCGGAGAAGCCCGCGGCGGATTCTCCCGCGCCCTCTCCCGCCACTCAGCCGGGGAAGCCCGCGGCGAACCCCGGGAGCACCGAGAAGCGGCCCGCCGCGCCGGACACCACCGGGGCCGGAAACCGGCCCGCTCCCGCCCTCCCGGCGCCGCCCGCCTCGAAGAATCCGGCCAGGCCCGTGAAACCGGCCACCCCCGCCGGACAGCCCGCCCGCACCGGCGGCTCCTCCAACCGGGTGCGGGCCCGCCTCGCCCGACTGGGCGTACAGCGCTCCAGCCCGTACAACCCGGTCCTGGAACCCCTGCTGCGCACCGTGCGCCAGAACGACGCCAAGATCGAGACGGCCACGCTCCGGCAGATCGAGCGGGCCTACCAGGTCGCCGAGCGCTGGCACCGGGGGCAGAAGCGCAAGAGCGGCGATCCGTACATCACGCACCCGCTCGCGGTCACCACGATCCTCGCCGAGCTGGGCATGGATCCGGCCACCCTGATGGCGGGACTGCTGCACGACACCGTCGAGGACACCGAGTACGGCCTGGACACCCTGCGCCGCGACTTCGGCGACCAGGTCGCGCTGCTCGTCGACGGCGTGACCAAGCTGGACAAGGTGAAGTTCGGCGAGGCCGCCCAGGCCGAGACCGTCCGCAAGATGGTCGTCGCGATGGCCAAGGACCCCCGGGTCCTCGTCATCAAGCTCGCCGACCGGCTCCACAACATGCGCACCATGCGGTACCTCAAGCGGGAGAAGCAGGAGAAGAAGGCCCGCGAGACGCTGGAGATCTACGCTCCGCTCGCCCACCGCCTGGGCATGAACACCATCAAGTGGGAACTGGAGGACCTCGCCTTCGCGATCCTCTACCCCAAGATGTACGACGAGATCGTCCGCCTCGTCGCCGAGCGCGCGCCCAAGCGCGACGAGTACCTCGCCATAGTGACCGACGAGGTCCAGTCCGACCTGCGGGCCGCGCGCATCAAGGCCACCGTCACCGGGCGGCCGAAGCACTACTACAGCGTCTACCAGAAGATGATCGTCCGAGGCCGCGACTTCGCCGAGATCTACGACCTGGTGGGCATCCGCGTCCTCGTGGACACCGTCCGCGACTGCTACGCGGCGCTCGGCACCGTGCACGCGCGATGGAACCCGGTCCCCGGCCGGTTCAAGGACTACATCGCGATGCCCAAGTTCAACATGTACCAGTCGCTGCACACCACGGTCATCGGCCCCAGCGGCAAGCCCGTCGAGCTCCAGATCCGCACGTTCGACATGCACCGCCGCGCCGAGTACGGCATCGCCGCGCACTGGAAGTACAAGCAGGAGGCCGTCGCCGGGGCGTCCAAGGTCCGCACCGACGTGCCCAAGAGCACCAGCGGCGGGCGGAGCCAGGACACCGTCAACGACATGGCGTGGCTGCGCCAGCTCCTCGACTGGCAGAAGGAGACCGAGGACCCCAGCGAGTTCCTGGAGTCGCTCCGCTTCGACCTCTCGCGCAACGAGGTCTTCGTCTTCACGCCCAAGGGCGACGTGATAGCGCTGCCGGCCGGTGCGACACCGGTCGACTTCGCCTTCGCCGTCCACACCGAGGTCGGCTACCGCACGATAGGAGCGCGCGTCAACGGGCGGCTCGTACCGCTCGAATCGACGCTCGACAACGGCGACCTGGTGGAGATCTTCACCTCCAAGGCGGCCGGCGCCGGACCCTCCCGGGACTGGCTCGGCTTCGTCAAGTCGCCCCGGGCCAGGAACAAGATCCGCGCCTGGTTCTCCAAGGAGCGGCGCGACGAGGCCATCGAGCAGGGCAAGGACTCCATCGCCCGCGCGATGCGCAAGCAGAACCTGCCGATCCAGCGCATCCTGACCGGCGACTCGCTGGTCACCCTCGCGCACGAGATGCGCTACCCCGACATCTCGTCGCTGTACGCCGCGATCGGCGAGGGCCATGTCACCGCCGCCGGTGTCGTGCAGAAGCTGGTGCAGGCACTCGGCGGCGAGGACGCCGCCAACGAGGACCTCGCCGAGAGCGCGCCGCCCTCGCGCGGCCGCAACAAGCGCCGGGCGAACAACGACCCCGGGGTCGTCGTCAAGGGTGTCGACGACGTCTGGGTCAAGCTGGCCCGCTGCTGCACCCCCGTACCGGGCGACCCGATCATCGGGTTCGTCACCCGGGGCAGCGGTGTCTCGGTGCACCGTGCGGACTGCGTGAACGTCGACTCGCTGTCGCAGCAGCCGGAGCGCATCCTCGACGTCGAATGGGCGCCGACCCAGTCCTCCGTCTTCCTGGTCGCCATCCAGGTCGAGGCGCTGGACCGCTCGCGGCTCCTCTCGGACGTCACCCGCGTCCTGTCCGACCAGCACGTCAACATCCTCTCGGCGGCCGTGCAGACCTCCCGCGACCGGGTGGCCACCTCCCGGTTCACCTTCGAGATGGGCGACCCGAAGCACCTGGGCCACGTCCTGAAGGCCGTACGCGGCGTGGAGGGCGTCTACGACGTCTACCGCGTCACCTCGGCCCGGCGGCCGTGAGCACGTAAGCAGCAACGAAGGAGGGGCTCCCGTACGCGTCGTGCGTACGGGAGCCCCTCCTTCGTTGCCGGCCGGTCGGACCGTCAGCCGCCGAACTCCTCCAGGCCCTTCAGGGCCTGGTCGAGCAGCGCCTGCCGGCCTTCGAGCTCACGGGCGAGCTTGTCGGCACGGGCGTTGTTGCCCGAGGCGCGGGCGGTGTCGATCTGACCGCGCAGCTTGTCCACGGCGGCCTGGAGCTGACCGGTCAGCCCCGCGGCACGCGCACGCGCCTCGGGGTTGGTCCGGCGCCACTCCGACTCCTCGGCCTCCTGGAGCGCCCGCTCCACGGCGTGCACGCGGCCCTCGACCTTCGGCCGGGCGTCGCGCGGCACGTGACCGATGGCCTCCCAGCGCTCGTTGATGGACCGGAAGGCGGCACGGGCCGCCTTGAGGTCCCGCACCGGCACCAGCTTCTCGGCCTCGGCGGCGAGCTCCTCCTTGAGCTTGAGGTTCTCGCCCTGCTCCGCGTCCCGCTCGGCGAAGGTCTCGCTGCGGGCGGCGAAGAAGACGTCCTGCGCACCGCGGAAACGGTTCCACAGTTCGTCCTCGGCCTCGCGCTGGGCTCGGCCCGCGGCCTTCCACTCCGTCATCAGGTCGCGGTAGCGGGCCGCGGTGTCGCCCCACTCCTTCGACCCGGAGAGCGACTCGGCCTCGGCGACCAGCTTCTCCTTGACCTTGCGGGCCTCCTCGCGCTGGGCGTCCAGCGAGGCGAAGTGGGCCTTGCGGCGCTTGGAGAACGCGGACCGCGCGTGCGAGAAGCGGTGCCACAGCTCGTCGTCCGACTTGCGGTCGAGCCTCGGCAGGCCCTTCCAGATGTCGACGAGCGCCCGCAGCCGCTCTCCCGCGGAGCGCCACTGCTCGCTCTGCGCCAGCTCCTCGGCCTCGGCGACCAGCTTCTCCTTGGCCTGCTTGGCCTCGTCGGTCTGCTTCGCCTTCTGGACCTTGCGCTCCTCGCGCCGCGAGTCGACCGTCGCGACGAGCGCGTCCAGCCGGGTCCGCAGCGCCGCGAGGTCGCCCACCGCATGGTGCTCGTCGATCTGCGTCCGCAGGTGGTCGATCGCCGCCGTCGCGTCCTTCGACGACAGATCGGTGGTCTTCACCCGCTTTTCGAGGAGGCCGATCTCGACCACCAAGCCCTCGTACTTGCGCTCGAAATAGGCCAGCGCCTCCTCGGGCGTACCGGCCTGCCACGAACCGACGACCTGCTCGCCCTCGGCAGTACGCACGTACACGGTGCCCGTCTCGTCGACACGGCCCCACGGGTCGCTGCTCACAGCGCCTCCTCCACCTGATGCCTGCGAGGGGGTGGACCCCCCGGGCATCGTCCACAGTTTCCTGGGGCGGGCAGCGCCCGCCCTGCACCCCGACAATCTAGGCGACCGGCGGCCCGGCTGTCCGCACTCAGCACGGCTGGATTTCTCCGGTCCGGGCCGGTCCGGGCAGGTTCGGACGTCCGTACCGGGCATTTTCGACAACACGGAGCCCCGGCGGCCGGGAAGACAGGCCGCCGGGGCTCCGCGGAGCGGGGTGGGTCACTCCTTGTCGACGGTCACCTTCGACACGTCCACGGCCTTCGCCGGCGCACCGTCGGTGGCACCGCCGGTGACACCGGCCTTGGCGATCGCCTGCACGTTCTTCAGCGAGGCGGCGTCCATGGTGCCGAACGGGGTGTACGTCGGGGGCAGCTTGGAGTCCTTGTACACGAGGAAGTACTGGCTGCCGCCGGTGTGCTCCTGGCCCGTGTTGGCCATCGCGACGGTGCCCGCCGGGAACGTCACCGTGCCGTCGGCGCCCGCCTTGCCGAGGGCGTCGAGGTTCTCGTCCGGGATCGTGTAGCCGGGACCGCCGGTGCCGTCGCCGTTGGGGTCGCCGCACTGGAGGACGAATATGCCCTCCGTCACCAGGCGGTGGCACTTCGTACCGTCGAAGAAGCCCTTGTCGGCGAGGTACTTGAACGAGTTCGCCGTGTGCGGGGTCTTCGCGGCGTCCATGGTGAACTTCAGGTCGCCCTGGCTCGTCTTGACGGACATCGCGTACGTGGCCGTCTTGTCGATCGTGACCTTGGGCTCCGGGCTCTCGCTCGCGGAGGGCGACGGGGACGCGGACTCGGCCGCCGGGGAACTCGCCGCGGCGGCGGGCTTCTTGTCGCTGTCGTCGTCGTTCCCGACGGTCACGTAGGTGACCACGCCTATGACGGCGACCAAGGCAACCGCGGAGGAGATTATCGCGGTGAGTCGCCGGGTGCGCCGGCGCGCTTCCTCCCGCCGCTGCTGCTGCCGCTCGTACTTCTCCCGGGCGAGCTGCCGCCGCCGCTGATCGCTGCTGACCACCGGTTGGTCTCCTTGTACGTTCGTATGGGTGGGGGCTGGGCTGCCCGTACCGTATATGGGTTAGCTGTGGAATGAGGAGCGCCGGTAGGCTCTGATCTGCCGCGCGGACTGCCGCGGCCCCTTTTCCGCCGGACCGAACGAAGGACGATCGTGCTCATTGCCGGGTTCCCCGCCGGGGCCTGGGGGACCAACTGCTATCTGGTCGCCCCCGCCGCCGGCGAGGAGTGCGTGATCATCGACCCCGGCCACCAGGCCACCCAGGGAGTCGAGGACGCGCTCAGGAAGCATCGGCTCAAGCCCGTCGCGGTCGTGCTCACCCACGGACACATCGACCACGTCGCCTCCGTCGTCCCGCTCTGCGGCTCCCACGACGTGCCCGCCTGGATCCACCCCGAGGACCGCTACATGATGAGCGACCCGGAGAAGGCCCTCGGCCGCTCCATCGGGATGCCGCTCATGGGCGAGCTGACCATCGGTGAGCCGGACGACGTGAAGGAACTCAGCGACGGCGCGCGTCTGGAGCTGGCCGGGATGGAGTTCGGCGTCGCGCACGCGCCCGGCCATACGAAGGGGTCGGTGACGTTCAGGATGCCCGAGGCCGGCGACGTACCGCCGGTCCTCTTCTCGGGCGACCTGCTCTTCGCCGGCTCCGTCGGACGCACCGACCTGCCCGGCGGCGACCACGCCGAGCTGCTCGAGTCGCTGGCCCGCGTGTGCCTGCCGCTCGACGACTCGACCGTGGTGCTGTCCGGCCACGGCCCCCAGACCACCATCGGCCGCGAGCGCGCCGCCAACCCGTTCCTGAACGGGCTGGACGCGCCGCGCCGAGGAATGTGACGAGAAGATCTTCCTGTGAGCACTTTCCAGGCCCCCAAGGGCACCTACGACCTCATCCCGCCGGACTCCGCGAAGTTCCTGGCGGTCCGTGAGGCCATCTCCGCCCCGCTGCGCAGCTCCGGGTACGGCTACATCGAGACCCCGGGCTTCGAGGACGTGAACCTCTTCGCCCGCGGCGTCGGCGAGTCCACCGACATCGTCACCAAGGAGATGTACACCCTCACCACCAAGGGCGGCGACGAGCTCGCGCTGCGTCCCGAGGGCACCGCCTCCGTGCTGCGCGCCGCGCTGGAGGCCAACCTCCACAAGGCCGGGAACCTGCCGGTCAAGCTCTGGTACTCCGGCTCGTACTACCGCTACGAGCGTCCGCAGAAGGGCCGCTACCGCCACTTCTCGCAGGTCGGTGCCGAGGCCATCGGCGCCGAGGACCCGGTGCTCGACGCCGAGCTGATCATCCTGGCCGACCAGGCGTACCGCTCGCTGGGGCTGACCGGGTTCCGCATCCTGCTCAACTCGCTCGGCGACAAGGAGTGCCGTCCCGTCTTCCGCGAGGCGCTCCAGGGCTTCCTGCGCGATCTCGACCTGGACGAGGAGACCCGCCGCCGCATCGAGATCAACCCGCTGCGGGTGCTCGACGACAAGCGGCCCGAGGTGCAGAAGCAGTTGGCCGGGGCCCCCAAGCTCGGCGACCACCTCTGCGACGCCTGCAAGGCGTACCACGAGGAGGTGCGGGGGCTGCTGACCGCCGCCGGGGTCGCGTTCGAGGACGACGAGAAGCTCGTCCGCGGCCTCGACTACTACACCCGCACCACCTTCGAGTTCGTCCACGACGGACTGGGCTCGCAGTCGGCGGTGGGCGGCGGCGGCCGGTACGACGGCCTCTCCGAGATGATCGGCGGCCCCGCGCTGCCGTCCGTCGGCTGGGCGCTGGGCGTGGACCGCACGGTGCTGGCCCTGGAGGCCGAGGGCATCGAGCTGGACATCCCCGCCGTCACCAGCGTGTACGCCGTGCCGCTGGGCGAGGAGGCCCGCCGGGTGCTCTTCGGCGTGGTCACCGCGCTGCGCAAGGACGGGATCGCCGCCGACTTCGCGTTCGGCTCGCGCGGCCTCAAGGGCGCGATGAAGAGCGCCAACCGCTCGGGGGCGCGGTACACGATCGTCGCCGGCGAGCGCGACCTCGCCGAGGGCGTCGTCCAGCTCAAGGACATGGAGTCGGGCGAGCAGACGGCGGTGCCGCTGGACGGGATCGCCGACGCGGTGCGCGAGCGCCTCGCCTGAGCGACACCGCGGGACCGTACGGGTACGGCGTACGAGGGGCGGCACGGTCCAAGGACCGGGCCGCCCCTCGGCGCGGCACGGTCCAAGGACCGGGCCGCCCCTCGGCGTGTCCGCGGGACTGAGCGGTGCGCGACCGGGAGCGCGCACCGCCGGTGGGCGCCCGCGCTCGACCGGTGCGCTGTCAATCCCGCGTTCCCCGCGTCATTCGCCAGGGCGATTGTGGCCCGTACCTCCGGCGCGAATCCGAAGGACCCCGATCCGCCGCTCCGGTGCTGTTCCGCCACGCCAGAGCCGTGGACCCCGCCCGTACCGGCGAGGAAGAGCGCCCGGCCGTCGCACGTCCTTATGCGGATCGAACGGAAGACCCGAACGGTGGTACGGCAGAATGACCGTGCCCGGTCGGACACTCAGCGATGGAACGGCGATATGACGACTGCAGCGGTAGATCACCACTCCTCGACCCAGGCCGAGGGCGGCGGTGGAAGGACCATCGGGAGCGGCCGCGCCCTCGCTCTGCTGCTGGTGATCACGGGAGCGGCCGGACTGCTGGCCTCCTGGGTCATCACCATCGACAAGTTCAAGCTCCTGGAAGACCCGAGTTTCACCCCGGGCTGCAGCCTGAACCCGGTGGTCGCCTGCGGCAACGTGATGAAGAGCGAGCAGGCCGCCGCCTTCGGGTTCCCGAACCCGATGATCGGGCTCGTCTCCTACTCCATCGTGATCGGCATCGGCATGGCCCTGCTCGCCGGAGCCCGCTTCCGCTCCTGGTACTGGCTCGGCCTGAACGCCGGCACCCTCTTCGGCGTCGGCTTCTGCACCTGGCTCCAGTACCAGTCGCTGTACAACATCAACTCGCTCTGCCTCTGGTGCTGCCTGGCCTGGGTCGCCACGATCACCATGTTCTGCTACGTCACCATCCACAACGTGAAGCACCGCATCCTGCCCGCGCCCTCCTGGCTGCGGAACGCCCTCACCGAGTTCCACTGGGCGCCCCCGGTGCTCTGGATCGGCATCATCGGCATGCTGATCCTGACCCGCTGGTGGGACTTCTGGACCAGCTGACCGGCGCCCGCGGGGGGCCCGGCCGCGGGTGTGCGCGCCCGGGGGAGTGCCCCGGGCGTCCGGCGTCACGCGGCGCCCACACCGGTGGCCGGGCCCGCCGCGCTGTCGGTGCGGTGGCTTAGGCTTCCTTGCGTGGAGCCCGATCTTTTTACCGCAGCAGCCGAAGAACGCCAGGAGAAGGACCCGTCGAGCAGCCCCCTCGCTGTCCGGATGCGCCCCCGGGTCCTGGACGAGGTGGTCGGCCAGCAGCACCTGCTGAAGCAGGGCTCCCCACTGCGCAGGCTCGTCGGCGAGGCCGGCGGCGGTCCGGCCGGCCCGTCCTCGGTGATCCTCTGGGGGCCGCCCGGCACCGGCAAGACCACCCTCGCCTACGTGGTCAGCAAGGCCACCAACAAGCGGTTCGTCGAACTCTCGGCGATCACCGCGGGCGTCAAGGAGGTCCGGGCCGTCATCGACGGCGCCCGGCGGGCCTCCGGCGGCTTCGGCAAGGAGACCGTCCTCTTCCTCGACGAGATCCACCGCTTCTCCAAGGCCCAGCAGGACTCCCTGCTCCCCGCCGTCGAGAACCGCTGGGTCACGCTGATCGCGGCGACCACCGAGAACCCCCACTTCTCGATCATCTCGCCGCTGCTGTCGCGCTCCCTGCTGCTCACCCTGGAGTCCCTCGAAGAGGACGACCTGCGTGCCCTGCTGCGCCGCGCACTCACCGACGAACGCGGTCTCGGCTCCGCCCTGACCCTCCCCGAGGACGCGGAGGAGCATCTGCTGCGCATCGCGGGCGGCGACGCCCGCCGCGTGCTCACCGCGCTGGAGGCCGCCGCCGGGGCAGCCCTGGCCAAGCACGAGGCGGAGATCACCCTCTCGACCGTCGAGGAGACCGTCGACCAGGCCGCCGTACGGTACGACCGGGACGGCGACCAGCACTACGACGTGGCGAGCGCCCTGATCAAGTCGATCCGGGGCTCGGACGTGGACGCGGCACTGCACTACCTGGCGCGCATGATCGAGGCGGGGGAGGACCCCCGGTTCATCGCCCGCCGGCTGATGATCTCGGCCAGTGAGGACATCGGGCTGGCCGACCCGACCGCGCTGCCGACGGCCGTCGCCGCCGCCCAGGCGGTCGCCCTGATCGGCTTCCCCGAGGCGGCCCTCACCCTCAGCCACGCCACCATCGCCCTGGCCCTCGCCCCCAAGTCGAACGCGGCCACCCTGGCGATCATGGCCGCCCGCGAGGACATCCGGAAGGGAATGGCCGGCCCTGTCCCCGCCCATCTGCGTGACGGCCACTACGCGGGAGCCGCCAAACTGGGGCACGCCCAGGGGTACGTCTACCCGCACGACGTCCCCGGCGCCATCGCCGCCCAGGAGTACGCCCCCGAGGCGGTCCGGGGCCGCCGGTACTACACCCCCACCCGGTACGGCGCCGAGGCCAGGTACGCCGACGTGGCCGACCGGGTCCGCGTGCGCCTCGGCCGCACCGGCGGCGACACCGGCGCGCGCGAGCGCTGACGCCCGGGGCCCCTCGCGCGTGCGGGGGGCGGACCGCCGGTGCGGCGGTCCGGGACAGGTCACACCGGCCCCGGGTACGAGCACCCTCCCGGAGCAGGTAGTCTGTAGACGAGTTCGTGTGCGTTCGGCCTGCTGACGGCAGCCGACGATTTTCAAGCCCGCTGGGACGCGGCTGACCACGATCAGATCGGCCTTCCGTCGCTTACGGCACCCTTGTGCGTGCCGTCGCTGCTTCGTGATGTCCGTGATGTGTGTGGTGTTCCCAGGGCGAGACGCGCGATCTCCCCACTGAGGTAAACCCCTACAACGGAGGTCTGGAGAACGTGCCTAACCAGTCGCGTCCCAAGGTCAAGAAGTCGCGTGCCCTCGGCATCGCTCTGACGCCCAAGGCTGTCAAGTACTTCGAAGCGCGTCCGTACCCGCCGGGCGAGCACGGCCGTGGCCGCAAGCAGAACTCGGACTACAAGGTCCGTCTGCTGGAGAAGCAGCGCCTGCGTGCGCAGTACGACATCAGCGAGCGCCAGATGGCGCGCGCCTACGACCGCGCCAAGAAGGCCGAAGGCAAGACCGGCGAGGCGCTCGTCGTCGAGCTGGAGCGCCGCCTCGACGCCCTGGTCCTGCGTTCGGGCATCGCCCGCACCATCTACCAGGCCCGTCAGATGGTCGTCCACGGCCACATCGAGGTCAACGGTGGCAAGGTCGACAAGCCGTCGTTCCGCGTGCGCCCCGACGACGTCGTCCAGGTCCGCGAGCGCAGCCGCTCCAAGGTCCCCTTCCAGGTGGCCCGCGAGGGTGGTTACGACACCGACGGTGAGACCCCGCGCTACCTCCAGGTGAACCTGAAGGCCCTGGCCTTCCGCCTGGACCGGGACCCGAACCGCAAGGAAATCCCGGTCATCTGCGACGAGCAGCTCGTCGTCGAGTACTACGCCCGCTGATCCAGGCGCAGCGCTCGCATCAGAGCTCGGGCCCGCCCCTCTCGGTCATCCGGGAGGCGGCGGGCCTTCGCGTTTCCCCGGGTGCCGGCACGCCCGTCACGGGCGGGCCCTCCACCGCCGGGCCGTCCCCCGCCGCCCCCGGGCGGCCGCCGGCCAACGCCCGCCCTACCGCGGTGTCGAAGTCGAGCAGCGCCCCGGCGCGCAGGGCGGCGGCGTAGGCGTCCTCCCCCAGCTTCCCGCGGGCCCGCGCGGCGCACTCCGCACGCGGAGCGCCGTAGTGGACCGAGCCGAAGACCGGCACCCCCACGGACGGCCAGATCGCCGACGCGGCTCCCTGGAGCACGGCCGCCTCCGTCGCGTCGCCCTCCACGACGGTCAGCAGCGCCAGCAGCTCCAGGCAGAGCACGCCGCCCAGCGGGTCGTGGAACCGCCGGCCGGTGTCCAGCGCCTCCAGGACCATCCGGCGGCACGCCCCGGGGCGGTCCTGCCGCAGCGCCACGAAGGCCAGGACGTAGAGCGCGTACGCCCGGACCCACCGCTCCCCGTGGTCCTCGCAGATCTCCTCGACCTCGCGGCAGTGGGCGGCGGCGTCCTCCAGGTCCCCCTGGAAGACCCGGGCCATGCCCAGTTCCACCTGGGCCATCAGGACGTTGCTGTTGAGTTCGCCCACCTCCCGGTACCGGGCCAGCGCGTCCCGCAGCGACTCCTCGGCGCGCACCACGTCGTCGGTGACGAGAGCCAGACAGCCCGTGCGGTGCACCGCGTACGCGGCGGCCGTCTCGTCCCCGGACTGCTCCGCGCCCTCCCGGCACTCCTGGAGCGCGGAGATCGCGCCGATGGCGTCGCCCTGGAGCACCGCCACGTATCCGAGCACCCACTGCGCCTTCAGCCGCGACGGGTCGTGGCCGGCCTCCTCGTCGAGCACGTGCTCCAGCCAGTACCTGCCCTCGGCCAGCCGCCCGCAGCCGACCCAGAAGTACCAGAGGGTCCCCGCCAGGTACTGCGCGAGGTGGACCTCGTCCGCGGACTCCATCGAGCACTCCATCGCCCTGCGCAGATTGGGGAGTTCGCACTCGACACGGGCCGCCACCACTTCCTGCCGGGGGGAGAACCAGTCCAGTTCGCACCAGGTCGCGAGCCCCAGGAACCAGTCCCGGTGCCGTCGCCGGAGGCGTTCGGCGTCCCCGGTGGCCGTCAGCCACTGGGCCCCGTACTCGCGGATCGTGTCCAGCAGCCGGTAACGGGTGCCGGCGGGGGAGTCCTCGCGCAGCACCACCGACTGGGCGAGGAGCGCGTCCAGCACGTCCAGCACGGTGTCGGCCGGCAGGTCCGGGCTGCCGCAGACGTACTCCGCCGCCTCCAGGTCGAACTGTCCGGCGAAGACGGAGAGCCGCGCCCAGAGCAGCCGTTCCTCGGGTGCGCAGAGCTCGTGGCTCCAGCCGATCGCGGTGCGCAGGGTCTGGTGGCGCGGCGGGGCGCTCCGGCTGCCGCCCGTCAGCAGCCGGAAGCGGTCGTCCAGGCGCTGGAGGATCTGCTCCGGCGCGAGCGCCCGCATCCGTCCGGCGGCGAGTTCCACGGCGAGCGGGATCCCGTCCAGCCGCCGGCACAGCTCCCGTACCGTCTCCCGGGCCGCTCCGGTGAGCGCGAAGCCGGGCCGTACCGCACCCGCCCGGGCGGCGAACAGCTCCAGCGCGTCCTCGTCGCCCATCGGCGCGAGCGGATGGAGCCGTTCGCCGTCCACCCGCAGCGGGAGCCGGCCCGCCGCGAGCACCCGCAGGCGCGGCGCCCGGCGCAGCAGCTCCTGGACCAGGTCCGCGCAGGCATCGACGTGCTGTTCGTACCCGTCGAGCACCAGCAGCACCTCACGGCCCGCGAGATGTTCCAGCAGGATCGTCCGGGGCGGCCTGCGGGTGTGGTCGGTCAGGCCCAGCGCGTCGACCACCGCGTGCTCCAGCAGGTCGGGACCTGCCAGGTCGGCGAGGTCGGCGACCCCGACCCCGTGGCAGTACCGTTTCTCCAGAAGCGAGGCGAGACGCACCGCACAGCGGGTCTTCCCGACGCCGGCCACACCGACGACGGTGACCAGCCGGGTCTCCTCCAACAGCGCGCCGACGGCGGCGAGATCGTCGTGGCGTCCGACGAAGGTGTTCAGCTCCGCGGGCAGCCCACCGCGGCGGGGGGCGTGCCCGGAGCCCTGATCGTCGGGTTCGGGGGACCGGCCCTGAAGGGGTCGCATGAAACACGCAGAGTACTGGCTCGGAAGCGCTGCGTACAAACTTCTCCCGAGACCCCTGCCCCGGCCACGGGTAATGCGGTACAGGGCGTGACGCCCGGCGCGATAGGCTCGTGGGCACGACGACTGGCCGGAGCGGCGGGTTCGCACCCGGGCGCCGCGGCCGGTCCGGACGGTGACAGGCCCCCCTGGGGCGAGCGACAAGCAGGGAGCGGTGCACAGTGTCCGGTGGAGAGGTGGCCGGGATCCTGGTGGCCGTCTTCTGGGCGATCCTGGTCTCGTTCCTCGCCGTGGTGCTGGTGAGGCTCGCCCAGACGCTCAGGGCGACCACCAAGCTCGTGGCGGACGTGACAGAGCAGGCCGTGCCGCTGCTGGCCGACGCCTCCGCGACCGTGCGCTCCGCACAGACCCAGCTGGACAAGGTCGACGCCATCGCGTCGGACGTCCAGGAGGTCACCTCCAACGCCTCCGCCCTCTCCACCACCGTCGCCTCCACCTTCGGCGGCCCCCTGGTGAAGGTCGCGGCCTTCGGCTACGGCGTCCGCCAGGCCCTCGGCCGCCGCACCGAACCGGGGCCCGGGCGTGAAGCCCCGGCCCCCCGCCGTACCGTGGTCGTCGGACGAACCGTGCCGTCCGCCCGCAAGAAGCGGAACGGGCGCAGCTCCCGCGGACAGAAGGACTGAACCAGCGATGTTCCGCCGAACCTTCTGGTTCACCGCCGGCGCAGCAGCCGGCGTGTGGGCCACCACCAAGGTGAACCGAAAGATCAAGCAGCTCAGCCCCGAGAGCCTCGCGGCGCAGGCCGCGGACAAGGCGATCGAGACCGGTCACCGGCTCAAGGACTTCGCCCTCGACGTGCGCGAGGGCATGGTCCGGCGCGAGGCCGAACTCGGCGGAGCGCTGGGCCTGGACGCACCGGTCGACCCGGAGCTCCCCGTACGGCGCCACCGCGCCGTCGAAGCGGCCGGAACCGCGTACCGCGCGGACGAGGCCCCCCTGTACCGCACCCTCCCCTACAACTCGAACAACCGGAATGAGGACCACTGATGGAGTCGGCCGAAATTCGCCGTCGCTGGCTGAGCTTCTTCGAGGAGCGCGGTCACACCGTCGTCCCTTCGGCGTCGCTCATCGCGGACGACCCGACTCTGCTGCTGGTCAACGCGGGCATGGTGCCCTTCAAGCCGTACTTCCTCGGTGAGGCCAAGCCGCCGGCCCCCCGCGCCACCAGCGTGCAGAAGTGCGTCCGCACCCCGGACATCGAAGAGGTCGGCAAGACCACCCGCCACGGCACGTTCTTCCAGATGTGCGGCAACTTCTCCTTCGGCGACTACTTCAAGGAAGGCGCCATCAAGCACGCCTGGGAGCTGCTCACCGGCTCCGTGGCGGACGGCGGCTTCGGCCTGGAGCCGGAGAAGCTCTGGATCACCGTCTACCTCGACGACGACGAGGCCGAGACGATCTGGCGCGACGTGATCGGTGTCCCCTCCGAGCGCATCCAGCGCCTCGGCAAGAAGGACAACTTCTGGTCCATGGGCGTCCCCGGACCCTGCGGCCCCTGCTCCGAGATCAACTACGACCGCGGCCCCGAGTTCGGCGTCGAGGGCGGCCCGGCCGTCAACGACGAGCGCTACGTGGAGATCTGGAACCTGGTCTTCATGCAGTACGAGCGCGGCGCCGGCGACGGCAAGGAGGACTTCCCGATCCTCGGGGACCTGCCGTCCAAGAACATCGACACCGGTCTCGGCCTCGAACGCCTCGCGATGATCCTGCAGGGCGTGCAGAACATGTACGAGACCGACACCCTGCGCGTCGTCATGGACAAGGCCACCGAGCTCACCGGCGTCCGCTACGGCGCCGCGCACACCACGGACGTCTCCATGCGCGTGGTCGCCGACCACATGCGCACCTCCGTCATGCTCATCGGCGACGGCGTCACCCCGGGCAACGAGGGCCGCGGCTACGTGCTGCGCCGCATCATGCGCCGCGCCATCCGTAACATGCGCCTGATGGGCGCCACCGGCGCCGTCGTGCAGGACCTGATCGACGTGGTCATCGACACGATGGGGCAGCAGTACCCGGAGCTCCTGACCGACCGCAAGCGCATCGAGACGGTCGCGCTCGCCGAGGAGACCGCCTTCCTGAAGGCCCTCAAGGGCGGCACCAACATCCTGGAGACCGCCGTCACCGAGACCAAGGCCGCCGGCGGCCAGGTCCTCGCCGGCGACAAGGCGTTCCTGCTCCACGACACCTGGGGCTTCCCGATCGACCTGACCCTGGAGATGGCCGCCGAGCAGGGCCTGGCCGTCGACGAGGACGGCTTCCGCCGCCTCATGCAGGAGCAGCGCGACAAGGCCAAGGCCGACGCCCGCGCCAAGAAGACCGGTCACGCGGACCTCTCCGCGTACCGCGAGGTCGCCGACACCGCCGGCGCCACCGAGTTCACCGGCTACACCACCACCATGGGCGAGTCGACCGTCGTCGGCCTCCTCGTGAACGGTGTGCCCTCGCCCGCCGCGACCGAGGGAGACGAGGTGGAGGTCGTCCTCGACCGCACCCCGTTCTACGCCGAGGGCGGCGGCCAGCTCGCCGACACCGGCCGCATCCGCCTCGACAGCGGCGCCGTCGTGGAGGTCCGCGACGTCCAGAAGCCGGTCCCCGGCGTCAGCGTGCACAAGGGTGTCGTCCAGGTCGGCGAGGTGACCGTCGGCGCCTCCGCCTACGCCACCATCGACATCACCCGCCGCCGGGCCATCGCCCGCGCCCACTCCGCCACCCACCTCACCCACCAGGCGCTGCGCGACGCGCTCGGCCCGACGGCTGCCCAGGCCGGTTCGGAGAACTCCCCGGGCCGCTTCCGCTTCGACTTCGGTTCGCCCGCCGCCGTTCCCGGCACGGTCCTCGTCGACGTCGAGCAGAAGATCAACGAGGTCCTCTCCCGGGAGCTCGACGTCCAGGCCGAGGTCATGTCGATCGACGAGGCCAAGAAGCAGGGCGCCATCGCCGAGTTCGGCGAGAAGTACGGCGAGCGGGTCCGGGTCGTCACCATCGGCGACTTCTCCAAGGAGCTGTGCGGCGGCACCCACGTCCACAACACCTCCCAGCTCGGCCTGGTGAAGCTGCTCGGCGAGTCCTCCATCGGTTCCGGGGTGCGCCGCATCGAGGCCCTGGTGGGCGTGGACGCGTACAACTTCCTCGCCAAGGAGCACACGGTCGTCGCCCAGCTCCAGGAGCTGGTCAAGGGCCGCTCCGAGGAGCTGCCGGAGAAGATCGCCTCCATGCTCGGCAAGCTGAAGGACGCCGAGAAGGAGATCGAGAAGTTCCGCGCGGAGAAGGTCCTCCAGGCCGCCGCCGGGCTGGTCGACTCCGCCAAGGACGTACGCGGCGTCGCCCTGGTCACCGGTCAGGTGCCGGACGGCACCTCCGCCGACGACCTGCGCCGCCTGGTGCTCGACGTGCGCGGCCGTATCCAGGGCGGCCGGGCCGCCGTGGTCGCCCTTTTCACCACCGCCAACGGTCGCCCGCTGACGGTCATCGCCACCAACGAGGCCGCCCGTGAGCGCGGTCTCAAGGCCGGCGACCTGGTGCGCACGGCCGCCAAGACCCTCGGTGGCGGTGGCGGCGGCAAGCCGGACGTCGCCCAGGGCGGCGGTCAGAACCCCGACGCCATCGGTGACGCCGTCGCCGCCGTCGAGCGCCTGGTCACCGAGACCGCATGACCGAGGAGAGTGCCCCGATGCGTCGCGGACGCAGGCTCGCGATCGACGTCGGGGACGCCCGGATCGGGGTCGCGTCGTGCGACCCCGACGGCATCCTGGCGACGCCGGTGGAGACCGTGCCGGGACGTGACGTCCCGGCCGCCCACCGGCGGCTCGGCCAGATCGTCGAGGAGTACGAGCCGATCGAGGTCATCATCGGCCTTCCCCGGTCCCTGGGCGGCGGCGAGGGTCCCGCCGCGGCGAAGATCCGGGCCTTCGCCCAGGTCTTCGCCCGCGCGGTCCACCCGCTGCCGGTGCGGCTGGTGGACGAGCGGATGAGCACGGTGACGGCGAGCCAGGGGCTGCGCGCCTCGGGCGTCCGGTCCAAGAAGGGGCGGTCCGTCATCGACCAGGCCGCCGCCGTGGTGATCCTGCAGAACGCGCTGGAGTCCGAACGGGCGTCGGGGCACGCACCCGGCGAGGGCGTCGAAGTGGTGCTGTGATCGCGATACGGTAACGTTCCGCGCGATGCTGCGGTGTTCGAAAGCCCGCACGGCGAAGCGAAGAGACGGCAACGCGCGTCTCGCGGCTCTAGGGGATCGATGACTGAGTATGGCCGGGGCGCAGGTCCCGAACCGTGGCATCCCGAGGATCCCCTCCAGGGGGAAGCGGGCTGGGTGCCCCAGGAAGCGCCGCAGGGCCAGAACTCCTACGGCGGCCATCCGCAGGACCCCTACGCTCAGCAGCATCAGCAGCAGGGCTACGGCAACCCCCAGGATCCGTACGCCCAGCAGCAGGGCTACGGCAATCCCCAGGATCCGTACGCCCAGCAGCAGTCCTACCCGCAGCAGGGTTACGGCAATCCCCAGGACCCCTACGGACATCAGCAGCAACAGCCGTACCAGCAGCCCCAGGGTGGCGGCTACGAGCAGCAACAGCCCCATGGGCAGGAGGCGTACGGCCAGCAGCAGTCGTACGGGCAGCAGGAGCCGTACGGACAGCAGTCGTACGGACAGCAGCGCCAGGACCCGCAGCAGTCCGGCTACGACCAGGGCTGGGAGACCGGCCCGCAGCCGGCCATGCCGTACGGCGCCCAGCCCCACGACCCGTACGGCTACCCGGCGGAGGCCTACGGCGCCCCCGCCGACCAGTACGCCACCCCGGAGGCCTTCCCTCCGCCGCGCCCGCCGGGCCGCCGCACCGCACCGGAACCCGAGCCCCAGCCGCAGACGGACTGGGACCCGGACGAGCCGGTGGAGGAGACGCACCCCTTCTTCACCGGCGCGGACACCCCGGAGGAGCGGCGCGGCCGCGGCAAGAACGCCCCCGGCGACGCGTCGGACCGGGACTCCGACCCGGACGACGGAGCGGACTCCGAATACGACGACGACCCGCACTCCGGCCGCCGCGGCGGCCGTACCAAGGGCAAGAAGAAGAGCCGCAACGGCTGCGCCTGCCTCGTCGTCTCGCTGGTCCTGGTCGGCGGCCTCGGTGGTGTGTCCTACTTCGGATACAGCTACTGGAAGCAGCAGTTCGGCGCCCCCGAGGACTACGAGGGGATGGGCACCGGCCCGCAGGTCGAGGTCGAGATCCCGAAGAACGCGCTCGGCTACGACATCGCCAACAAGCTGAAGAAGCAGGGCGTCGTGAAGTCCGTCGACGCCTTCGTTTCCGCCCAGAACTCGAACCCCAAGGGCAACTCGATCCAGGCGGGCGTCTACCTCCTCAACAAGCAGATGTCCGCGGCCAACGCCGTCAAGATGATGCTGGACCCGAAGAGCCAGAACGCCCTGGTCATCCCCGAGGGCACGCGGAACGTCAAGATCTACGAACTGATCGACAAACGGATCGGTCTGGCCGAGGGCACCACCAAGAAGGTCGCGCACGACCGTGTGAAGGACCTCGGTCTGCCCGACTGGGCGACGAACCACGCGGATCTCAAGGACCCGCTGGAGGGCTTCCTCTTCCCCGCGGCGTATCCGGTGGCCAAGGGATCCAAGCCCGAGGACGCGCTGAAGCGGATGGTCTCCCGTGCGAACGAGGAGTACAGCAAGCTCGACCTCGACGGTGCGGCGAAGAAGTACGACCTGGACGGCCCCTGGCAGGTCCTGACCGTCGCCAGCCTGGTCCAGGCCGAGGGCATCTCCCACGACGACTTCCGGAAGATGGCCGAGGTGGTCTACAACCGCCTCCAGCCGGACAACACGGTCACCAACCGCAAGCTCGAATTCGACTCCGCGTTCAACTACCTGAAGAACCAGAGCGAGATCACGATCAGGTCGAGCGAGATCCGCACCAACCCGGACCTCTACAACACCTATTACCACGCAGGTCTGCCGCCGGGCCCGATCGGCAACCCGGGGGACGAGGCGATCAGCGCGACCCTCAACCCGACCTCGGACGGGTGGATGTTCTTCATCTCGCTGGACGGGAAGAAAACCGACTTCACCAAGACGGCCGAAGAGCACGAGAAGCTCAACGAGAAGTTCAAGGAAATGCATGACCTCCAATGAGGGACCCCGCCGCGCCGCGGTCCTCGGCTCCCCGATCACCCACTCGCTCTCCCCGGTCCTGCACCGGGCCGCGTACGCGGAACTCGGCCTCGCCCACTGGTCGTACAACCGCTTCGACGTGGACGAGGCGGGGCTCCCGGGCTTCTTCGCGGACCTGGACGCGAGCTGGGCGGGGCTGTCGCTGACCATGCCCCTCAAGCGGGCGGTCATCCCGCTGCTCGACGCGGTCAGCGGGACCGCCGCCGCGGTCGAGGCCGTCAACACGGTCGTCCTCACCGAGGACGGCCGGCGTGTCGGGGACAACACCGACATCCCCGGGATGGTCGCCGCGCTGCGCGAACGGGGCGTCGACAAGGTGGAGTCCGCCGCGGTCCTCGGCGCGGGCGCGACCGCCTCCTCGGCGCTCGCCGCGCTCTCCCAGATCTGCGCGGGACCGGTCACCACGTACGTGCGCAGCCGCGCGCGGGCCGACGAGATGCGCGGCTGGGGCGAGCGCCTCGGCGTGGACATCACCGTCGCCGACTGGGCCGACGCCGCCGAGGCCTTCGCCGCCCCGCTCGTCGTCGCGACCACACCGGCCGGCACCACGGACGCCCTCGCCGCCGCCGTACCGGACGCCCCGGGCACCCTCTTCGACGTGCTGTACGAGCCCTGGCCCACCGCCCTCGCCGCCGCCTGGACGGACCGGGGCGGGGCCGTGGTCGGCGGGCTCGACCTGCTGGTGCACCAGGCGGTCTTCCAGGTCGAGCAGATGACGGGTCGCTCCCCGGCGCCGCTGGCCGCCATGCGGACGGCGGGAGAGGCCGCGCTGGCGGCACGCTGAGGGCCGGCCCCGGGCTCTTCGCCGAGCCCTGGAGACCGGCACGGACGCGCACGAAACGTCCGTCTGCTGGACCGGAGGCCGGTTCGCCCCCCAGCTCGTGGGAGGATCGGGGGCGGCGGGCCAGGGCCGCGCACCCGGCCGCGCCTTTGCAGTTTTTGCGCGCGAGCATCGAGGAGCACCGTTGAGCAGGTTGCGCTGGCTGACCGCGGGGGAGTCGCACGGCCCCGCACTCGTGGCGACGCTGGAGGGTCTTCCCGCCGGCGTCCCGGTCACCACGGAGATGGTGGCCGACGCCCTCGCCCGGCGACGGCTCGGCTACGGCCGCGGTGCTCGGATGAAGTTCGAGCAGGACGAGGTCACCTTCCTCGGCGGCGTACGCCACGGCCTCACCATGGGGTCCCCGGTCGCCGTCATGGTCGGCAACACCGAGTGGCCCAAGTGGGAACAGGTCATGTCCGCCGACCCGGTCCCCGAGGAGGAGCTGGCCGCACTGGCCCGCAACGCCCCGCTGACGCGCCCCCGGCCCGGCCACGCCGACCTGGCGGGCATGCAGAAGTACGGATTCGACGAGGCCCGGCCGATCCTGGAGCGCGCCAGCGCCCGGGAGACCGCCGCCCGCGTGGCGCTCGGCGCCGTCGCCCGCTCCTACCTCAAGGAGACCGCGGGCATCGAGATCGTCAGCCACGTCGTCGAACTGGCCGCCGCCAAGGCGCCGTACGGCGTGCTGCCGACCCCGGCCGACGTGCCGGCGCTCGACGCCGACCCGGTCCGCTGCCTCGACGCCGACGCGTCGAAGGCGATGGTCGCCGAGATCGACCAGGCCCACAAGGACGGCGACACCCTCGGCGGCGTCGTCGAGGTGCTCGCCTACGGCGTGCCGGTCGGACTCGGCTCGCACGTGCACTGGGACCGTCGCCTCGACGCCCGGCTCGCCTCCGCCCTCATGGGCATCCAGGCGATCAAGGGCGTGGAGGTCGGCGACGGCTTCGACCTGGCCCGGGTGCCCGGCTCCAAGGCCCACGACGAGATCCTGGTCACCGAGGACGGCATCAAGCGCGCCTCCGGCCGCGCCGGCGGCACCGAGGGCGGTCTGACCACCGGTGAGCTGCTGCGGGTCCGCGCCGCGATGAAGCCGATCGCGACCGTGCCGCGCGCACTCGCCACCGTCGACGTGGTGACCGGCGAGCCCGCCAAGGCCCACCACCAGCGCTCCGACGTCTGTGCCGTGCCGGCCGCCGGCATCGTCGCCGAGGCCATGGTCGCCCTGGTGCTCGCCGACGCCGTCGCGGAGAAGTTCGGCGGGGACAGCGTTGCCGAGACGCGCCGGAACGTGCGGGGCTACCTCGACAACCTCCAGATCCGATGAGCGGGCCGCTGGTCGTCCTCGTCGGCCCCATGGGGGTCGGCAAGTCCACGATCGGTGAGCTGCTCTCCGAGCGGCTCGGAGCCCCGTACCGCGACACCGACGCCGATGTGGTGGCGACCGCGGGCAAGCCCATCTCGGAGATCTTCTTCGACGAGGGCGAGGAGCGCTTCCGCGAACTGGAGCGGCACGCCGTGCGCGCGGCCGTCACCGGGCACACCGGAGTGCTCGCGCTCGGCGGCGGGGCGGTGCTCGACGAGGGCACCCGCGCCCTGCTGGCCGGGCATGCCGTCGTCTACCTCTCCATGGACGTGGAGGAGGCGGTCAAGCGCGTCGGACTGGGCACCGCCCGCCCGCTGCTGGCCGTCAACCCGCGCCGGCAGTGGCGCGAGATGATGGACCTCCGCCGCCAGCTGTACGAAGAGGTGGCGCGGGTGACCGTCGCCACCGACGACCGCACCCCCGACGAGATCGCCCGCGAGATCGTCGACGCACTGGAACTGCCGGAACGCGACACCGCGCCCGGCCGGGAGAAGACAGCAATGACCGAGCAGGCCCCCACCCGCATCCAGGTCGCCGGCACCGCGGGGAGCGACCCGTACGAGGTGCTGGTCGGCCGGCAGCTCCTCGGCGAACTGCCGAAGCTGATCGGTGACCGCGCCAAGCGCGTCGCCGTGCTGCACCCCGAGGCACTCGCCGAGACCGGCGAGGCGGTCCGCGAGGACCTCGCCGCCCAGGGGTACGAGGCCATCGCGATCCAGCTGCCGAACGCCGAGGAGGCCAAGACCGTCGAGGTCGCCGCCTATTGCTGGAAGGCGCTGGGCCAGACCGGCTTCACCCGCAGCGACGTCATCGTCGGTGTCGGCGGCGGAGCCACCACCGACGTCGCCGGGTTCGTCGCGGCGAGCTGGCTGCGCGGAGTGCGCTGGATCGCGGTTCCCACCACGGTCCTCGGCATGGTCGACGCGGCGGTCGGCGGCAAGACGGGCATCAACACCGCCGAGGGCAAGAACCTCGTCGGCGCCTTCCACCCGCCGGCCGGGGTCCTCTGCGACCTGGCCGCCCTGGACTCGCTCCCGGTGCACGACTACGTCTCCGGGATGGCCGAGATCATCAAGGCCGGCTTCATCGCCGACCCGGTGATCCTCGACCTCGTCGAGTCGGACCCCGAGGGGGCCCGTACCCCCGCCGGACCGCACACCGCCGAACTGATCGAGCGCTCCATCCGGGTCAAGGCCGAGGTCGTCTCCAGCGACCTCAAGGAAGCCGGACTCCGCGAGATCCTCAACTACGGCCACACCCTCGGCCACGCGATCGAGAAGAACGAGCGCTACAAGTGGCGTCACGGCGCCGCCGTCTCGATCGGCCTGGTCTTCGCCGCCGAACTGGGCCGGCTCGCCGGACGGCTCGACGACGCCACCGCCGACCGGCACCGCTCCGTCCTCGCGTCGGTCGGCCTGCCGCTCACCTACCGCGGTGACCAGTGGCCCCGCCTGCTGGAGAACATGAAGGTCGACAAGAAGTCCCGCGGCGACCTGCTGCGCTTCATCGTCCTCGACGCGCTCGGCAAGCCCACCGTCCTGGAGGGCCCGGACCCGGCCGTCCTGCTCGCCGCCTACGGGGAGGTCTCCGCGTGACCCGCAAGGTCTTCGTGCTGAACGGTCCGAACCTCGGCCGCCTGGGCTCCCGCGAGCCCGACGTCTACGGGGCCACCTCCTACGCCGGGCTCGTCGCGACCTGCGAGGAGCTCGGCAAGGAGCTCGGTTTCGACGTCGAGGTCCGCGAGACCAACGACGAGGGCCAGATGATCCGCTGGCTCCACGAGGCGGCGGACGGTTCGGTCCCGGTGGTCATCAACCCCGGCGCGTTCACCCACTACTCGTACGGGATGAGGGACGCGGCCTCGCAGCGCACCGCGCCCCTCATCGAGGTGCACATCTCCAACCCGTACGCACGCGAGGAGTTCCGGCACAACTCCGTGGTCGCACCGATCGCCACCGGGACCGTCGCCGGATTCGGCATCGGCTCCTACCGGCTGGCGCTGCGCGCGCTCGCCGAAGAGCTGACGGACTGACCCGGCGTCACCCTCCGCTCGCCCCGGCGCCCGCCCCCGGGCACTCAGTACCGCCCCGGGCCGTTCACCCAGTGAAGGCCCGGGGCGGTACGGTAGCCGTCCGACCAGCGCCAGTCGACCGCACGAGACGGAGTGGCACCGGATGCAGCACGCAGTGGGGGCTCCGCTGCCGCCTCCCCACGGGCCCGGACACGGCCCCGCCGGCGGCCCGCACCACGCCCCGCACCCCGGCAGCGCCGCGCCGCCGCCGCCCCCGATACCCCCGGCGCCCTCAGCGCCCCCGCAGCACCTGAGCCAGGGATGGGCCGTGCCCGGCCCCGACCAGCAGCCCCCGCCCCCTTCCCGCGAGGTCACCGGCCACTTCCGGCTGCCGCCGGGCGGCCTCGTGCCGCTCCCCGCGCAGCCCGTCGAACCCGGCACCGGGACGGCCACCCTCGCCGTCCTCCTGATCGGCCCGGCCGGCGCGGGCAAGACCACCGTCGCCAACCTGTGGGCCGCCCGCCGCAGAGCGCCCACCGCACACGTCTCCCTGGACGACGTACGGGAGTGGGTGCGCTCCGGATTCGCCGACCCGCAGACCGGCTGGAACGACCAGTCCGAGGCCCAGTACCGCCTGGCCCGCCGTACCTGCGGCTTCGCCGCCCGCAACTTCCTCGCCAACGGCATCTCCTGCATCCTCGACGACGCCGTCTTCCCCGACCGGCCCGTCATCGGCCTCGGCGGCTGGAAGCGCCACGTCGGGCCGGGGCTGCTCCCCGTGGTGCTCCTGCCCGGTCTGGAGATCGTCCTGGAGCGCAACGCCGCCCGCACCGGCAACCGCCGCCTCTCCGACGAGGAGGTCGCCCGCATCCACGGCAGGATGGCGGGCTGGTACGGCTCCGGGCTGCCGATCATCGACAACTCCACGTACGACGTCGAGACCACCGCCCGGGTCCTGGACGAGGTCCTCGCCCGCGCCCTGGCCAGCCCGCCCTCCTGGTAAGTCCCGCCCGCGAACGGCCCCGGCACCTGCCCCCGTCCCGGCGGTCCCCGGCGGTCCCCGGCCGTCCCCCGTCGGACAGCGCTGACGGGCGGGGCGGCGGATGCGCTCGTACGCTCGGGGCATGTCAGAGGTGTACGCCGTCCGCCGCGGGCTGGTCCGCGACCGGTGCGCCGCAGCCGGATCGGCCGCCGCCCTGGTCTCCCGCCCCGCCAACGTCCGCTATCTCGCCGGCGGGGCGCCTCCCGGCGCGGTCCTGCTGCTCGGAGCCGGGGACGACGTCCTGCTCTGCCCCCGCCCCCCGGGCGGCGATCCGGCCCACGGACGTACGGACGAGTCGCTGCGGGTGTCGGTCCTCGGGAGCGGGCGCGGGGACGCGGCCGTCGCCGCCGCGAACATGGCCGCCACGCACGGCACCGAGCGTCTTGCCGTGGAGGAGCACGACCTCACCGTGGCCCGCCACCGCGCCATGGCCACCGCGGCGCCCCGGCTCCGCCTGGGGGACCTCGGGACCACCGTGGAGCAGCTGCGGGTGGTCAAGGACGAGGAGGAGATCGCCTGCCTGCGCATCGCGGCGGAGATCACCGACCAGGCGCTGGGGGAGTTGCTCGAATCGATCCTCGTCGGCCGCACCGAGCGCCACCTCTCCCTGGAGCTGGAACGCCGGCTGGTCGACCACGGCGCCGAGGGACCCGCCTTCGCCACCTCCGTGGCCACCGGCCCCAATTCCGGCCAGGGGCGTCACCGGCCGACCGACCGCAGGGTCGAGGAAGGTGATTTCCTCAGCGTCTGCCTCGGTGCGAGCTACCGCGGCTACCGCTGCGAGATCGCCCGCACCTTCGTCATCGGCACCGCCCCGGCGGACTGGCAGATCGAGCTGTACGACCTCGTTTTCGCCGCTCAGCGCGGGGGCCGGGAGGCTCTGCTGCCGGACGCCACCTACCGTGAAGTCGACCACGCGGCCCGCCATCCGCTGGACTCCGCGGGGCACGGCGAGGGGCTCATGCCGCGCACCGGGCACGGGGTCGGACTCGAAATCGACGAGGACCCGCAGCTGGCACCGACAGCCATGGGTAAACTGGACGCTTGCGTGCCGGTCACCGTCGGACCGGGGGTCCACCTCCCGGGCCGGGGCGGTGTCCGGATCGATGACACGCTCGTCGTGCGCCCCGAGGCGGACGGCGGACCCGAGCTACTCACCATTACGACCAAGGAGCTGCTCGCGCTCTAGCGCGCGTTCTTGGCCGTCCACTGCTTTCAGTCCAGGAGATTCCGCAACCGTGGCTTCCACGAACGACCTCAAGAACGGCCTGGTGCTCAAGCTCGACGGAGGCCAGCTCTGGTCCGTCGTCGAGTTCCAGCACGTCAAGCCCGGCAAGGGCCCGGCCTTCGTGCGCACCAAGCTCAAGAACGTGCTCTCCGGCAAGGTCGTCGACAAGACGTTCAACGCCGGCGTGAAGGTCGAAACGGCCACCATCGACCGCCGTGACATGCAGTTCTCGTACATGGACGGCGACTACTTCGTCTTCATGGACATGAGCACGTACGACCAGCTCATGGTCGACCGCAAGTCCGTCGGCGACACCGCCAACTTCCTCATCGAGGGCTTCACCGCCTCGGTCGCGCAGCACGAGGGCGAGGTGCTCTACGTGGAGCTGCCCGCCGCCGTCGAGCTGACCATCCAGCACACCGACCCGGGCGTCCAGGGCGACCGCTCCACCGGCGGCACCAAGCCCGCCACGCTGGAGACCGGTTACGAGATCGGCGTGCCGCTCTTCATCACCACGGGCGAGAAGATCAAGGTCGACACCCGCACGGGCGACTACCTCGGCCGGGTGAACAGCTAACCGTGGCTGCCCGGAACAAGGCCCGCAAGCGCGCCTTCCAGATCCTCTTCGAGGCCGACCAGCGCGGCGAGTCCGTGCAGACGGTCCTCGCGGACTGGGTCCGGCACTCGCGGACCGACGACCGTCAGCCCCCCGTCGGTGAATTCACGATGGAGCTCGTCGAGGGGTACGCGCGGTACGCGGACCGGATCGACGACCTCATCGTCACGTACGCCGTGGACTGGGAGATCGACCGCATGCCGGTCGTCGACCGCAGCATCCTCCGGCTCGGCGCGTACGAGCTGATCTGGATGGACGAGACGCCGGACGCCGTCGTCATCGACGAGGCGGTCCAGCTCGCCAAGGAGTTCTCCACGGACGACTCCCCGTCCTTCGTGAACGGGATGCTGGCCCGTTTCAAGGACCTCAAGCCGAACCTGCGCCGCGAGCAGTAGCTCCGGGGCGTTCAGCCGACGAAGGCCCGCGGTCAGTGCGACCGCGGGCCTTCGGCATGTCCGGGCACCGCTCCAGGGCCCCTCGGGGCGGATCGGGGCATCTCCGAGGGGGAAACCGACGCCGGGCCGGCGGGAGACCCTCTCAGGTCCTCCCGCCGGCCCGGCGACAGTGTTGGTACGGGCGGGGCCGGAGCCTCGCCGCGGGTCTCAGCCCTCGTCGTGGGTGACGGCCCGGCGCGCGTCCGCGTCCAGCACGCCCCAGTTGATCAGCTGCTCGGTCAGCACCGAAGGCGACTGGTCGTAGATCACCGCGAGGGTGCGCAGGTCGTCCTGGCGGATCGAGAGGACCTTGCCGTTGTAGTCGCCGCGCTGGCTCTGGATCGTCGCCGCGTAACGCTGCAGCGGTCCGGCCTTCTCCGGCGGGACGTGGGCGAGACGCTCCAGGTCCAGGACGAGCTTCGGCGGCGGCTCGGCCGCGCCGCCGGGGGTCGTACCCGGCAGCAGCTCCTGGACGGGAACGCCGTAGAAATCCGCCAGTTCCGCGAGGCGCTGGACGGTCACCGCACGGTCGCCGCGCTCGTACGAGCCGACGACGACGGCCTTCCAACGGCCCTGGGACTTCTCCTCCACGCCGTGGAGGGAGAGGCCCTGCTGGGTGCGGATGGCGCGGAGCTTGGCCCCGAGCTGTTTTGCGTATTCGCTGGACATAAGGCTCCCCGGACGCTCGAACATGATGCGGCGCCGCCGCGTGTCTGGTGACTCACTGTGAGGTTACGCAGCGTTACTTGGATGCGTCAAGCCGGGAGGTCCCGAGCGGCTCCTCGGGGGGCCGGGTCGGGAGCTCCGGAACGGCCCTGGTACCGTGGAACACGAAATTCAAGCATGTCCGACGTCCTTTAAGGTCCGTCCCGTGAGGCGGAGAAGGAGGTCCGTTTCTCAATGGACGCACAGCACGAAGGCACCGGCAACGCGGCACGGCCCGTTCTGGAAGCCCCCGACATCGCCCGGGCACTGACCCGGATCGCCCACGAGATCGTCGAACGCGCCAAGGGCGCCGACGACGTGGTGCTCCTCGGAATCCCCACCCGCGGCGTTTACCTGGCCCGCAGGCTCGCGGAGAAGCTCGAAGAGATCACCGGCCGCTCGATTCCGGTCGGATCGCTCGACATCACGATGCACCGCGACGACCTCCGGATGCGTCCCGCACGCGCCCTGGGGCGTACCGAGATCCCCGGCGACGGCGTCGACGAACGCCTCGTCGTTCTCGTCGACGACGTGCTCTTCTCCGGCCGCACCATCCGTGCCGCCCTCGACGCCCTCGGCGACATCGGCCGCCCCCGCGCCGTACAGCTCGCGGTCCTCGTCGACCGCGGACACCGCGAACTCCCGATCCGCGCCGACTACGTCGGCAAGAACCTCCCGACGTCGCACCGGGAGACGGTCACGGTCCAGCTCGCCGAGGAGGACGGCCGCGACGCCGTGCTGCTCGGAGCGCGGAAGACCGCCACGGCAGGCGGGCACTAGCACCCCTTCCGCACCAGCGCCCCCGTACGCCCGCCACCCGGTCCGTACGGCCGCTGCAGCACGCCCGCACGCCCCGAACCCTCCCCCACCCCGGAGAACACCCAGATGAAGCGCCACCTCATCTCGGCCGCCGATCTCACCCGCGACGACGCCGTCCTCATCCTCGACACCGCCGAGGAGATGGCCCGGGTCGCCGACCGGCCGATCAAGAAGCTCCCCACTCTGCGCGGCCGTACCGTCGTCAACCTCTTCTTCGAGGACTCGACGCGCACCCGTATCTCCTTCGAGGCCGCCGCCAAGCGCCTCTCCGCCGACGTCATCAACTTCTCCGCGAAGGGCTCGTCCGTCTCCAAGGGCGAATCCCTCAAGGACACCGCGCTGACCCTGGAGGCGATGGGCGCCGACGCCGTCGTCATCCGGCACCACGCCTCGGGCGCCCCGTACCGCCTCGCCACCTCCGGCTGGATCGACGGCGCGGTGGTCAACGCGGGCGACGGCACCCACGAGCACCCCACCCAGGCCCTGCTGGACGCCTTCACCATGCGCCGCAGGCTGGTCGGGGCCGACCAGGGGCTCGGCCGCGACCTCGAAGGCCGCCGGATCACCATCGTCGGCGACGTCCTGCACAGCCGGGTGGCCCGCTCCAACGTCCACCTGCTGACCACGCTCGGCGCCCACGTCACCCTGGTGGCCCCGCCCACCCTGCTGCCGATCGGCGTGGAGCAGTGGCCCTGCGACGTCAGCTACGGCCTGGACGAGGTGCTCCCGAAGTCCGACGCGGTGATGATGCTGCGTGTGCAGCGTGAGCGGATGAACGCCGCGTACTTCCCGACCGAGCGCGAGTACTCCCGCCGCTACGGCCTCAACGGCGACCGCATGGCGAAGATGCCCGAGCACAGCATCGTCATGCACCCCGGCCCGATGAACCGCGGCATGGAGATCACCGCCGAGGTCGCCGACTCCGACCGCTGCACCGCCGTCGAACAGGTCGCCAACGGCGTCTCCGTCCGCATGGCCGTGCTCTACCTGCTGCTGGGCGGCTCCGAGCCCGCCACCACCGCCCGTACCGAGGGGAACAAGTAACCATGAGCAAGATCCTTATCCGCGGCGCGCAGATCCTCGGTGGCGAAGTCCAGGACGTCCTGATCGACGGCGAGACCATCGCCGAGATCGGCACCGGCATCGAGGCGGCCGACGCCACCGTCGTCGAGGCGGCGGGCCAGGTCCTGCTGCCCGGCCTGGTCGACCTCCACACCCACCTGCGCGAGCCCGGCCGCGAGGACTCCGAGACCGTCCTGACCGGCACCAAGGCCGCGGCCGTCGGCGGCTTCACCGCCGTGCACGCCATGGCCAACACCTTCCCCGTCGCCGACACCGCCGGTGTGGTCGAGCAGGTCTGGCGGCTCGGCAAGGAGTCCGGCTACTGCGACGTCCAGCCGATCGGCGCCGTCACCGTCGGCCTGGAGGGCAAGCAGCTCGCCGAACTCGGCGCCATGCACGACTCGGCCGCCGGAGTGAAGGTCTTCTCCGACGACGGCAAGTGCGTCGACGACGCCGTGATCATGCGCCGCGCCCTGGAGTACGTGAAGGCATTCGACGGCGTCGTCGCCCAGCACGCCCAGGAGCCCCGCCTCACCGAGGGCGCCCAGATGAACGAGGGCACCGTCTCCGCCGAGCTCGGCCTCGGCGGCTGGCCCGCCGTCGCCGAGGAGTCGATCATCGCGCGCGACGTGCTGCTCGCCGCCCACGTCGACTCCCGGGTGCACATCTGCCACCTGTCGACCGCCGGTTCCGTCGAGATCGTCCGCTGGGCCAAGTCCAAGGGCTGGAACGTCACCGCCGAGGTCACCCCGCACCACCTGCTCCTCACCGACGAGCTGGTGCGCTCGTACGACCCCGTCTACAAGGTGAACCCGCCGCTGCGCACCGAGGCCGACGTCCTGGCCCTGCGCGAGGCCCTCGCCGACGGCACCATCGACTGCGTCGCCACCGACCACGCCCCGCACCCGCACGAGGACAAGGACTGCGAGTGGGCCGCGGCGGCCATGGGCATGGTGGGCCTGGAGACCGCGCTCTCCGTCGTCCAGCAGACGATGGTCGAGACCGGTCTGCTCGACTGGGCGGGCGTCGCCGACCGCATGTCCTTCCGCCCGGCGGCCATCGGCCGCCTCGACGGACACGGCCGTCCCGTCTCGGCCGGTGAGCCCGCCAACCTCGTCCTCGTCGATCCGGCATACCGTGGTGTCGTGGACCCCGCGGGCTTCGCGTCCCGCAGCCGCAACACCCCCTACGAGGGCCGCGAGCTGCCGGGACGGGTCACCCACACCTTCCTGCGGGGCCGTGCCACGGTCGTCGACGGGAAGCTCACGTGACAAAACTGATCCCCCTGTACCAGCTGGCCGCCGAGCAGAAGTCGGCCGACGTGACCGACTGGTCCGCCAGGATCAGCTGGGTCGTCGGAATACTGGTCTTCGTGGCCTTCGTCTACTGGCTGATGCGCCAGGGATGGAAGTGGCGCGGCAGCCTCCAGTCCGACCTGCCGGAGCTCCCCGCCACCCCGGCCGGATTCGGGGACGAGCCCCCGCTCCTGACGCTCAGCGGCCGGTACCACGGCTCGACCACCGCCGGGCAGTGGCTCGACCGCATCGTCGCCCACGGCCTCGGCACCCGCAGCCGGGTCGAGCTCACCCTCACGGACCGGGGCCTGGACGTCGTACGTCCCGGAGCGACCGGGTTCTTCGTACCGGCGGAAGCGCTGCGCGAGGCCCGGCACGAGCGGGCCATCGCGGGCAAGGTCCTCCCCGAGGGCGGCCTGCTGGTCATCACCTGGGCCCACGGCGACAAGCTGATCGACTCCGGGTTCCGCTCCGACCGGGCGGACGAGCACCAGGCCTGGATCGACACCCTCACACCTCTCACCAGCACTACGGAAGGCACCGCACGATGACGATCTCCAATCCGGGGTACGCCTCGAAGAGGAATGGGGTGTCTCCCGCCGTACTCGTCCTGGAGGACGGCCGCATCTTCCGCGGCCGCGCCTACGGGGCCGTGGGGGAGACCTTCGGCGAGGCCGTTTTCTCCACCGGCATGACCGGCTACCAGGAGACGCTGACCGACCCCTCCTACGACCGCCAGATCGTCGTCGCCACCGCGCCGCAGATCGGCAACACCGGCTGGAACGACGAGGACGACGAGTCCGCCCGCATCTGGGTCTCCGGCTACGTCGTGCGCGACCCCGCCCGCATCCCGTCCAACTGGCGCTCGCGCCGCTCCCTGGACGAGGAGCTGAGCAAGCAGGGCGTCGTCGGGATCTCCGGCGTCGACACCCGCGCCCTCACCCGCCACCTGCGCGAACTCGGCGCCATGCGCTCCGGCGTCTTCTCCGGCGAGGCACTCGCCCCCGACGCCGAGCTGCTCGCCCGCGTCCAGGCCCAGCCGCAGATGAAGGGCGCCAGCCTGTACGAGGAGGTCGCCACCAAGGAGGCCTACACCGTCCCGGCGATCGGCGAGAAGAAGTTCACCGTCGCCGCGATCGACCTCGGCATCAAGGGCATGACCCCGCGCCGGATGGCCGAGCGCGGCATCGAGGTGCACGTGCTCCCCGCGACCGCGACCGTCGAGGACGTCTACGCCGTCGCCCCCGACGGCGTGTTCTTCTCCAACGGCCCGGGCGACCCCGCCACCGCGGACGGCCCGGTCGCGCTGATGCGCGCCGTGCTGGAGCGCAGGACGCCGCTCTTCGGCATCTGCTTCGGCAACCAGATCCTCGGCCGCGCCCTCGGCTTCGGCACGTACAAGCTGAAGTACGGCCACCGGGGCATCAACCAGCCCGTCCAGGACCGCACGACCGGCAAGGTCGAGGTCACCGCGCACAACCACGGCTTCGCCGTCGACGCGCCCCTGGACAAGGTCTCGGACACCGAGTTCGGCCGCGCCGAGGTCTCCCACGTCTGCCTGAACGACCAGGTCGTCGAGGGACTGCACCTCCTCGACCAGCCCGCGTTCAGCGTCCAGTACCACCCCGAAGCAGCCGCCGGCCCGCACGACGCCGCGTACCTCTTCGACCGTTTCGTCACCCTGATGGAGGGCCAGCGTGCCTAAGCGCTCCGATATCCAGTCCGTCCTGGTCATCGGCTCCGGCCCGATCGTCATCGGCCAGGCCGCCGAGTTCGACTACTCCGGTACCCAGGCGTGCCGCGTGCTCAAGGCCGAAGGCCTGCGCGTCATCCTGGTCAACTCCAACCCGGCCACGATCATGACCGACCCGGAGATCGCCGACGCCACGTACGTCGAGCCGATCACCCCCGAGTTCGTCGAGAAGATCATCGCCAAGGAGCGCCCCGACGCCCTCCTGCCCACGCTGGGCGGCCAGACCGCGCTCAACACCGCCATCTCCATGCACGACAACGGCGTGCTGGAGAAGTACGGCGTCGAGCTGATCGGCGCCAACGTCGAGGCGATCAACAAGGGCGAGGACCGCGACCTCTTCAAGGGCGTCGTCGAGGCCGTCCGCGAGAAGATCGGCCACGGCGAGTCCGCCCGCTCGGTCATCTGCCACTCGATGGACGACGTCATCCAGGGCGTCGAGACCCTCGGCGGCTACCCCGTCGTCGTCCGCCCCTCCTTCACCATGGGCGGCGCCGGCTCCGGCTTCGCCCACGACGAGGAGGAGCTGCGCCGCATCGCCGGACAGGGCCTCACCCTCTCGCCGACCACCGAGGTGCTCCTGGAGGAGTCCATCCTCGGCTGGAAGGAGTACGAGCTGGAGCTGATGCGCGACAAGAACGACAACGTCGTGGTCGTCTGCTCGATCGAGAACTTCGACCCGATGGGCGTCCACACCGGCGACTCCATCACCGTCGCCCCGTCGATGACGCTCACCGACCGCGAGTACCAGCGGCTGCGCGACCTCGGCATCGCGATCATCCGCGAGGTCGGCGTCGACACCGGCGGCTGCAACATCCAGTTCGCCATCGACCCCACCGACGGCCGGATCATCGTCATCGAGATGAACCCGCGCGTCTCCCGGTCCTCGGCCCTCGCCTCCAAGGCCACCGGCTTCCCGATCGCCAAGATCGCCGCCAAGCTGGCCGTCGGCTACACGCTGGACGAGATCCCGAACGACATCACGGAGAAGACCCCGGCCTCCTTCGAGCCCTCGCTCGACTACGTCGTGGTCAAGGCCCCGCGCTTCGCCTTCGAGAAGTTCCCCTCCGCCGACTCCACCCTCACCACCACCATGAAGTCGGTGGGCGAGGCCATGGCGATCGGCCGCAACTTCACCGAGGCGCTGCAGAAGGCGCTCCGCTCGCTGGAGAAGAAGGGCTCGCAGTTCGCCTTCACCGGCGAACCCGGCGACAAGGACGCCCTGCTCGCCGAGGCGATCCGCCCCACCGACGGCCGTATCAACACCGTCATGCAGGCGATCCGCGCCGGTGCCACCCCCGAGGAGGTCTTCGACGCCACGAAGATCGACCCGTGGTTCGTGGACCAGCTCTTCCTGATCAAGGAGATCGCCGACGAGCTGGCCTCCGCCGAGCGCCTCGACGCCGACGTGATCGCCGAGGCCAAGCGCCACGGCTTCTCCGACGCGCAGATCGCCGAGATCCGCGGCCTGGGCGAGGACGTCGTCCGCGAGGTCCGCCACGCGCTGGGCATCCGCCCGGTCTACAAGACGGTCGACACCTGCGCCGCCGAGTTCGCCGCGAAGACGCCGTACTTCTACTCCTCGTACGACGAGGAGAGCGAGGTCGCGCCCCGCACCAAGCCCGCGGTGATCATCCTCGGCTCGGGTCCGAACCGCATCGGCCAGGGCATCGAGTTCGACTACTCCTGCGTCCACGCCTCCTTCGCGCTCAGCGACGCCGGCTACGAGACCGTGATGGTCAACTGCAACCCGGAGACCGTCTCCACCGACTACGACACCTCCGACCGGCTCTACTTCGAGCCGCTCACCCTGGAGGACGTCCTGGAGATCGTCCACGCGGAGACGCTGGCCGGTCCCGTCGCGGGTGTCGTCGTCCAGCTCGGCGGCCAGACCCCGCTGGGCCTGTCGCAGGCGCTCAAGGACAACGGCGTCCCCGTCGTCGGCACGTCCCCCGAGGCGATCCACGCCGCCGAGGACCGCGGCGCCTTCGGCCGGGTGCTCGCCGAGGCCGGTCTGCCCGCGCCCAAGCACGGCACCGCCACCACCTTCGACGAGGCCAAGGCCATCGCCGACGAGATCGGCTACCCGGTCCTGGTGCGCCCGTCGTACGTCCTCGGCGGACGCGGCATGGAGATCGTCTACGACGAGACCCGGCTGTCCTCCTACATCGCCGAGTCCACCGAGATCAGCCCCACCCGGCCGGTCCTGGTCGACCGCTTCCTCGACGACGCGATCGAGATCGACGTCGACGCGCTCTACGACGGCACCGAGCTCTACCTCGGCGGCGTCATGGAGCACATCGAGGAGGCCGGTATCCACTCCGGCGACTCCGCCTGCGCGCTGCCCCCGATCACCCTCGGCGGCCACGACATCAAGCGCCTGCGGGTCTCCACCGAGGGAATCGCCAAGGGCGTCGGCGTCCGCGGACTGATCAACATCCAGTTCGCGCTCTCCGGCGACATCCTCTACGTCCTGGAGGCCAACCCCCGCGCCTCCCGGACCGTCCCCTTCACCTCGAAGGCGACCGCGGTCCCGCTCGCCAAGGCCGCCGCCCGCATCTCGCTGGGCGCGACCATCGCCGAGCTGCGCGCCGAGGGCCTGCTGCCGGCCCAGGGCGACGGCGGCACCCTGCCGCTCGACGCGCCGATCTCCGTCAAGGAGGCCGTCATGCCGTGGTCGCGCTTCCGCGACATCCACGGCCGCGGCGTGGACACCGTCCTCGGCCCGGAGATGCGTTCGACGGGTGAGGTCATGGGCATCGACTCCGCCTTCGGGACGGCCTACGCCAAGTCCCAGGCCGGCGCCTACGGCCCGCTGCCCGTCAAGGGCCGCGCGTTCATCTCGGTCGCCAACCGCGACAAGCGCTCGATGATCTTCCCGGCCCGGGAACTCGTCGCCCACGGCTTCGAGCTGATGGCGACCTCCGGCACCGCCGAGGTCCTCAAGCGCAACGGCATCAACGCCACCGTCGTGCGCAAGCAGTCCGAGGGCGAGGGCCCGAACGGCGAGAAGACCATCGTCCAGCTCATCCACGACGGCCAGGTCGACCTCATCGTCAACACGCCGTACGGCACCGGCGGCCGGCTCGACGGCTACGAGATCCGGACCGCCGCGGTGGCCCGCTCGGTGCCGTGCCTGACGACCGTCCAGGCGCTCGCCGCCGCGGTCCAGGGCATCGACGCGCTCAAGCACGGCGACGTCGGCGTACGTTCCCTCCAGGAGCACGCCGAGCACCTGACGGCGGCCCGCGACTAGTCGGTACGCACGGACCGGCCCGGGCCCCAGAGGTCCGGGCCGGCCAGGCAAGGGGGACACCGGTCTGCGGTGTCCCCCTCTTCGTGAGGACACCTTCGATGTACAAGTTCTTCTTCCAGCTGGTCTTCAAGCGGATGGACCCCGAGCAGGCCCACTACCTGGCCTTCCGGTGGATCCGTCTCGCCGCCCGCACGCCCGTTCTGCGGACCTACGTCGCCGCGGTGCTCGCCCCCCGGTACAAGGCCCTGCGCACCGAGGCCCTCGGCCTGCGGATGCACGGCCCCTTCGGCCTCGCCGCCGGCTTCGACAAGAACGCCGTGGCGATCGACGGCATGGCGATGCTCGGCTTCGACCACGTCGAGATCGGCACCGTCACCGGCGAGCCGCAGCCCGGCAACCCCAAGAAGCGGCTCTTCCGCCTCGTCGCCGACCGCGCCCTGATCAACCGCATGGGCTTCAACAACGAGGGCTCCGCCGCCGTCGCCGCCCGCCTCGGCGCCCGCGAGCCCGTCTTCCGCACCACCGTCGGCGTCAACATCGGCAAGACCAAGGTGGTCCCGGAGGCCGAGGCCGCCGCCGACTACGTGAAGTCCACCGAGCGCCTCGCCGCGCACGCCGACTACCTCGTGGTCAACGTCTCCTCGCCCAACACCCCCGGCCTGCGCAACCTCCAGGCCACCGAGGCGCTGCGCCCGCTGCTGACCGCCGTGCGCGAGGCCGCCGACCGCACCGTGACCGACCGCCGCGTCCCGCTCCTGGTCAAGATCGCCCCCGACCTCGCGGACGAGGACGTCGACGCCGTCGCCGACCTCGCCGTGGAACTCGGCCTCGACGGCATCATCGCCACCAACACCACCATCGCCCGCGACGGCCTCGGCCTGCGCTCGCCCGCCTCCCTGACCGCGGAGACCGGCGGACTCTCCGGCGCCCCGCTCAAGGCACGCTCCCTGGCGGTCCTGACGAGGCTCTACGAGCGCGTGGGCGACCGGATCACCCTGGTGGGCGTCGGCGGCATCGAGAACGCCGAGGACGCCTGGCAGCGCATCCTGGCCGGCGCCACGCTCGTCCAGGGCTACAGCGCCTTCATCTACGAGGGCCCCTTCTACGCCCGCGCGATCCACAAGGGCCTCGCCGCCCGGCTCGCCGCATCCCCGTACGCCACCCTCGCCGAGGCCGTCGGCGCCGCCACCCGGAAGGCCGCACAGTGACCCTCGAAACAGCGCCCCTCGAACCCTTTGGCGCCCGGCTGCGCCACGCCATGGACACCCGCGGACCGCTCTGCGTCGGCATCGACCCGCACGCCTCGCTGCTCGCCTCCTGGGGGCTCTCCGACGACATTGAGGGGCTGGAGCGCTTCACCCGCACGGTCGTCGAGGCGCTCGCCGACCGGGTCGCCGTCCTCAAGCCGCAGTCCGCGTTCTTCGAGCGCTTCGGCTCACGCGGCGTCGCCGTCCTGGAGACCGCCGTCGCCGAGGCCCGCTCGGCCGGCGCGCTCGTGCTGATGGACGCCAAGCGCGGGGACATCGGTTCCACCATGGGCGCCTACGCGGCCACCTACCTGGACAAGGACTCGCCGCTGTTCTCGGACGCGGTCACCGTCTCGCCGTACCTCGGCTTCGGTTCGCTGCGCCCGGCGCTCGACGCCGCAGCCGTCAGTGGCGCGGGCGTCTTCGTGCTGGCGCTCACCTCCAACCCGGAGGGCGCCGAGGTGCAGCGGGCCACCGCCGCGGACGGCCGCTCGCTGGCCCAGCTGATGCTCGACCACATGGCCGCCGAGAACGCCGGGGCAGAGCCGCTGGGCTCGGTCGGCGCGGTGGTCGGCGCGACCCTCGGGGACGCAGGGGTGGATCTGGCGATCAACGGCCCGCTGCTCGCTCCGGGCATCGGCGCCCAGGGCGCCACCCCGGCCGATCTCCCGGCCGTTTTCGGCGAATCGGTGGGCAACGTGGTGCCGAGCGTGAGCCGGGGTGTTCTGCGTCACGGTCCGGACGTCGCAGGTCTGCGCGGGGCCGCGGAACGCTTCGCTGACGAGGTCCGTACGGCCGTTCACGGATAGTTGAATGTGACACATAACAGCGCGTTGACGAATTCCTGAGCAAAATACCGGGCGTTATGCGGGAAATGTCCTGGTCGGCCAAGGCTGACCAGGACTTTTCGTTCGTTCTCGCTGACTCCGGAGCGGTTGGCCGCTAGTCTCCGTCGAGAGCCAACGAGCACAGGTTGTTGTTCGTGGCTCGCCAGGTGTGGGGCGAATGGTTCCTCACCGGTCCGTATCCGACAGATCGACATCCGAGGTGACGTAGGCGTGGCTCTTCCGCCCCTTACCCCTGAACAGCGCGCAGCCGCGCTCGAAAAGGCCGCCGCGGCTCGCCGGGAGCGGGCCGAGGTCAAGAATCGACTCAAGCACTCCGGCGCCTCGCTCCACGAGGTCATCAAGCAGGGTCGGGAGAACGACGTCATCGGCAAGATGAAGGTCTCGGCACTTCTTGAGTCCCTGCCGGGCGTGGGCAAGGTCCGCGCCAAGCAGATCATGGAGCGTCTCGGGATCTCCGAGAGCCGCAGAGTCCGGGGTCTCGGCTCCAATCAGATCGCATCCCTGGAGCGAGAGTTCGGCGGCTCGGCCGCCTGAGGTTCTCAGGCACTCCCGAGAACCTGGATAATCGCTGCATGGCTGCAACATCCCGGGGGACGTCCCCCGTGCCCCCGGACGTACGTCCGCGGCTGACCGTGCTCTCCGGCCCCTCAGGGGTCGGCAAGAGCACGGTCGTCGCGCATATGCGCAAGGTCCACCCCGAGGTCTGGCTCTCGGTGTCGGCGACGACCCGCAAGCCCCGCCCCGGTGAGAGCAACGGCGTCCACTACTTCTTCGTGGACGACCAGGAGTTCGACAAGCTGATCGCCAACGGCGAGCTGCTCGAATGGGCGGAGTTCGCGGGCAACCGCTACGGCACCCCCCGCAGGGCGGTCCTCGACCGCCTGGAGAACGGCGAGCCCGTGCTGCTGGAGATCGACCTCCAGGGCGCCCGGCTGGTCCGCGAGTCGATGGCTGACGCGCGGCTCGTCTTCCTGGCCCCGCCGAGCTGGGACGAGCTGGTCCGCCGGCTCACCGGCCGGGGCACCGAGCCGCCCGAGGTGATCGAGCGCAGGCTCGCCGCCGCCAAGGTCGAGCTCGCCGCCGAGGCCGAGTTCGACACCACCCTCGTCAACACCTCCGTCGAGGACGTGGCACGCGAGCTGCTAACCTTGATGCTTCAGGCTTCCGACCACCGTGCCACGAGCGACTGACGAACCGACGCCAACGGCCTCACGGCCGACGCCGAGTGTCAGCCGCACCGCACGGATCACCGCCGGCCGGCAGTCGCAGCATCAAAGATCTCTTTGATCTACACCCCCTTCGGAAGGCAGAGAGTGTCCTCTTCCATCACCACGCCCGAGGGCATCATCAACCCGCCGATTGATGAGCTCCTCGAGGCCACCGACTCGAAGTACAGCCTCGTGATCTACGCCGCCAAGCGCGCGCGCCAGATCAACGCGTACTACTCGCAGCTCGGTGAAGGCCTCCTCGAGTACGTCGGTCCGCTCGTCGACACCCACGTCCACGAGAAGCCGCTGTCGATCGCGCTCCGCGAGATCAACGCCGGCCTGCTGACCTCCGAGGCCATCGAGGGCCCCGCGCAGTAAGCAGCCGCACCTCCTGCCGCGGGCAGGAAGAACGCACCTTCACCCCGGGCCCGGCGGATCATCCGCCGGGCCCGGGGCGTGTCCGGGACCGGAAGCGTCCCGGCCCGCCCGACGACGGGCGGCGGCGGTGGGGCAGCATGGAAGGACACCGAGCCGAGTGCGGGGAGACGCAGTGGAGAAGCCGAAGGTCGTTCTGGGGGTCAGCGGAGGCATCGCCGCGTACAAGGCGTGCGAACTGCTGCGCCGGCTGACCGAGTCCGGGCACGACGTGACCGTGGTGCCCACCGCGGCCTCGCTGCACTTCGTCGGCGCCGCCACCTGGTCCGCGCTCTCCGGGCACCCGGTCTCCACCGAGGTCTGGAACGACGTCCACGAGGTGCCCCACGTACGCACCGGGCAGGCCGCCGACCTCGTCGTGGTCGCTCCGGCCACCGCCGACATGCTCGCCAAGGCCGCCCACGGCCTCGCCGACGACCTGCTCACCAACACCCTGCTCACGGCCCGCTGCCCGGTCGTGTTCGCGCCCGCGATGCACACCGAGATGTGGGAGCACCCCGCCACCCAGGAGAACGTCGCCACCCTGCGCCGCCGGGGCGCCGTCGTCATCGAGCCCGCCGTCGGCCGCCTCACCGGCGTCGACACCGGCAAGGGACGGCTCCCCGATCCCGCCGAGATCTTCGAGGTCTGCCGCCGGGTGCTGGCGCGGGGCGCCACGGCGCCCGACCTCGCGGGGCGCCACGTCGTGATCAGCGCCGGAGGCACCCGCGAGCCGATCGACCCGGTCCGCTACCTGGGCAACCGCTCCTCCGGCAAGCAGGGGTACGCGCTCGCGCGCACGGCCGTCGCCCGGGGCGCCCGGGTCACCCTGATCGAGGCGAACACCGGACTGCCGGACCCGGCCGGCGCCGACGTGGTCCACGTGGGGACGGCGATCCAGCTGCGGGAGGCCGTACTCAAGGCGGCCGCCGACGCGGACGTGGTGGTGATGGCCGCCGCCGTCGCCGACTTCCGGCCCTCCGAGTACGCCACGGGCAAGATCAAGAAGCGCGACGACCGGGCAGATCCGGTCATTCGACTCGTGCGTAATCCGGACATTCTCGCCGAGCTCTCCGCCGAACGGGCCGCACCCGGACAGGTGGTCGTGGGGTTCGCCGCCGAGACGGACGACGTACTCGCCAACGGCCGCGGGAAGCTGGCCCGCAAGGGGTGTGACCTCCTCGTCGTGAACGAGGTGGGTGAGCGCAAGACCTTCGGCCAGGAGGAGAACGAAGCGGTGGTGCTCGCCGCGGACGGAGGCGAGACGGCCGTGCCGTACGGGCCCAAGGAGGGCCTTGCCGACACCGTGTGGGATCTGGTAGCCACTCGTTTCCCGGAGTAGATTCACCCCCGCCGCAACCGCGGTCGTGGCCGGGGAGAAAATAGGACTCCACAGCGCTTCCGCGGGAGGGCCCGACCTCCGAAAACGTCAGTGCCGCACGTCACAGCACTCCCAAGGGGCGAGACGTGTGGCCCAACCGCCGGAAGCGACCGATAAACTGGTCGCGGAACGTGTCGGGCGCAGCTCCCGACCGGTCCACCCATGATCAGCCAGCAGCCGCTGCAACCCCCAGGGAGCGATGTGTCCCGCCGCCTCTTCACCTCGGAGTCCGTCACCGAGGGTCACCCCGACAAGATCGCTGACCAGATCAGCGACACGATTCTCGACGCGCTCCTGCGCGAGGACCCCACCTCGCGCGTCGCCGTCGAGACCTTGATCACCACTGGTCTGGTGCACGTCGCGGGTGAGGTCACGACCAAGGCCTACGCCGACATCCCCAACCTCGTGCGCAACAAGATCCTGGAGATCGGCTACGACTCCTCCAAGAAGGGCTTCGACGGCGCCTCCTGCGGCGTGTCGGTGTCCATCGGAGCGCAGTCGCCGGACATCGCCCAGGGCGTCGACACCGCGTACGAGAAGCGGGTGCTGGGTGCGGGGGCCGTCGAGGACGACGAACTCGACAAGCAGGGCGCCGGCGACCAGGGCCTGATGTTCGGCTACGCCTGCGACGAGACCCCCGAGCTGATGCCGCTCCCGATCTACGTGGCGCACCGGCTCTCCCGCCGGCTCTCCGACGTCCGCAAGAACGGCACCATCCCCTACCTGCGCCCCGACGGCAAGACGCAGGTCACCATCGAGTACGACGGCGACAAGGCCGTCCGCCTCGACACGGTCGTCGTCTCCTCGCAGCACGCCTCGGACATCGACCTCGACTCGCTGCTCGCCCCCGACATCCGCGAATTCGTCGTGGAGCACGTGCTGGCGCAGCTCATCGAGGACGGCATCAAGCTCGACACCGAGGGCTACCGCCTCCTGGTGAACCCGACCGGCCGTTTCGAGATCGGTGGCCCGATGGGCGACGCCGGCCTCACCGGTCGCAAGATCATCATCGACACCTACGGCGGCATGGCCCGCCACGGCGGCGGCGCCTTCTCGGGCAAGGACCCGTCGAAGGTGGACCGTTCGGCCGCCTACGCCATGCGCTGGGTCGCCAAGAACGTCGTCGCCGCCGGCCTCGCCGCCCGCTGCGAGGTACAGGTCGCGTACGCGATCGGCAAGGCCGAGCCGGTCGGTCTGTTCGTCGAGACCTTCGGCACCGCCGCGGTCGACACCGACAAGATCGAGCACGCCATCGGCGAGGTCTTCGACCTCCGTCCGGCCGCGATCATCCGCGACCTGGACCTGCTCCGCCCGATCTACGCCCAGACGGCGGCGTACGGCCACTTCGGCCGCGAACTCCCCGACTTCACCTGGGAGCGCACCGACCGCGTCGACGCGCTGCGCGCGGCCGCCGGTCTCTGATCACCGCCGGTCCGCCCCTGCGGACCCGCACACGCGACGACGGCCGGGGCCCGGACACCGTGACGGTGTTCCGGGCCCCGGCCGTTCGCCGTGCGCCGGGCACTGTCGGTCCCCTCTGGTAGGAATGTGGCTGTGAGCAGCGAGGACGAGCGGGCGGAGGAGCCCGGGGACGGCATGCCGGAGCAGCTTGCGCTCATCCGGGAGACCGTGCGCCGGGCGAAGGTGCCACGCGCCAAGCCGCGTACCTGGCGCGGAGCGCCGCTCGCCGCCGAACTGCCCGTCGCCCGCGTCCTGGTGAACAAGGGAGTGCTCCACCTCGACCAGTACTTCGACTACGCGGTGCCCGAGGAACTCGACGCCGAGGCGCAGCCCGGCGTACGGGTCCGGGTCCGCTTCGGGGCCGGCGCACGCCAGGTCCGCGGCGGCCGGCGCGAGGGCGGCGGCCTGATCGACGGGTTCCTCGTCGAGCGGCGGGCCGAGTCCGACTACCAGGGCACGCTGGCCGCCCTCGCCTACGTCGTCTCGCCGGAGCCGGTCCTCGGGCCCGAACTGCTGGGGCTCGCGCGCGCGGTCGCCGACCGGTACGCCGGCAGCCTCGCCGATGTGCTCCAGCTGGCGGTGCCGCCGCGCAACGGCCGCGCCGAGAGCAAACCCTCTCCCCAGCCGCTGCCCCCGCCGCCGCCTCCCGAGCCGGGCAGCTGGGAGCGGTACGCCCAGGGGCCCGGCTTCCTGCGCGCGCTGGCCGAGGGCGGCGCCCCCAGGGCCGTGTGGACCGCCCTGCCCGGACCGCACTGGCCCCACGAGATCGCCCGCGCCGTCGCCGCCACCCTCGCCTCGGGACGCGGGGCGCTCGTCGTCGTCCCGGACGGCAGGACGGCCGGACGGGTCGACGCGGCGCTGACCGCGCTGCTCGGCCCCGGCCTGCACGCCCTGCTCACCGCGGAGTCCGGCCCGGAGAAGCGGTACCGCGAATGGCTCGCCGTCCGGCGAGGCTCGGTGCGGGCCGTCGTCGGGACCCGGGCGGCGATGTTCGCGCCCGTCGCCGACCTGGGGCTCGTCGTGATCTGGGACGACGGGGACTCCAGCCACAGCGACGACAACGCCCCCTTTCCCCACGTCCGGGAGGTGCTGGAACTCAGGGCCGCCCACGGGCGGTGCGGGTTCCTGCTCGGCGCAACCGGCTGCACGGTCGAGGCCGCGCAGCTGGTCGAGACCGGCTGGGCCCTGCCGCTGATCGCCACCCGCGACCACGTACGGCGGGCCGCCCCGCTGATCCGCACCATCGGTGACGAGCAGCTCGCCCGGGACGGCGCCGCGCGCACCGCACGGCTGCCGAGCCTGGCGTGGCAGACCGCGCGCGACGGGCTGCGCGACGGCCCGGTGCTGGTGCAGGTCCCGCGCCGGGGGTACGCCCCCCGGCTCGCCTGCGAGCGCTGCCGTACCCCTGCCCGCTGCCGGCACTGCGCCGGACCGCTCCAGGCCCAGGACCAGCGGGAACTCGACTGCGCCTGGTGCGGCCGGCCCGAACACGCCTGGCACTGCCCCGAGTGCGGAGCGGGCCGGCTGCGCGCGCAGATCGTCGGGGCCCGGCGGACGGCGGACGAACTCGGCCGCGCCTTCCCCAAGGTGCCGGTCCGCACCTCGGGGCGCGACCACATCCTGGACGCGGTGCCGGGCGAACCCGCCCTCGTGGTGAGCACCCCCGGTGCCGAACCCGTCGCCGAGGGCGGATACGCCGCGGCCCTGCTGCTCGACGGCTGGGCCATGCTCGGCCGCCCCGACCTCCGGGCGGGCGAAGAGGCGCTGCGCCGCTGGATCGCCGCCGCCTCACTGGTCCGGGGCCAGGAGGAGGGCGGCACCGTGGTCGTCGTGGCCGAACCGACGCTCGGCCCCGTCCAGGCGCTGGTGCGCTGGGACCCGGCCGGGTTCGCCCGCCGGGAGCTGGCCGAGCGGGCCGAACTGGGCTTCCCGCCCGTCTCCCGGATGGCCTCGGTGACGGGCGCGCCCGGGGCGCTCACGGCGTTCCTGGAGAGCGCGAGCCTCCCGCCGGAGGCCGAGATCCTGGGGCCGGTACCGGTGCCCTCCGCCGGACCGGGGCGAGCGCGCCGGAGCGGGGACGCGCCGCAGGGCGAGAGCTGGGAGCGGCTGCTGATCCGGGTGGTCCCCGGGCGCGGCGCCGCCCTCGCCGCCGCGCTGAAGGCGGCTCAGGCCGCGCGGACGGCCAGGGGCGGCGCGGAGCCCGTACGCATCAGGATCGATCCGCCCGACATCGGCTGAGGCCGGCCGGCCCGTCGGTGGCCGGCCCGTCGGTGGCCGGCCGGCCCGGGGCGTCGGCCGGTGGGGCGCCGGCCGACGGGGCGTCAGCCGTTGCGCGGGCCGGGGAAGACGCCCGGCCGCATCTCACCGCGCAGCGGAGCGCCCGGCGAGGGCTGCGGGGGCATCGAGCGGGCCGCGGGCACGGACGGCACGGGCGTGGCCGCGCCGTGCGCGGGCCCCGGCTCGACGGCGGCCGGAGCGGAACGTCCGGCCGAGGCCTCGGCGGACTCCCCGGCCGGCTGCGGAGTCGTACGGCGTGCGCCGTAACGGCGATGCACCGCCTGCTTGGTGACGCCCAGGGCCGAACCCACCGCGTCCCAGGAGAAGCCCAGCGAACGGTCGAAGTCGACCGCGGCGGTGACGAGCGTCTCGACACTGTCCCGCAGCTCCTGGGCCAGACGGACCGTGGGGGCGGGGGCCCGCCCGTAGACCACGAAGCCCGCGGAGGGGCCCGAGCGGCGCGGACGGTAGACATTGCCCAGCTGCGCGGTGAGGGTGCGCAGCGCGTCCACCTGCCGCCTGACCCGCTCGATGTCCCGCACCAGGAGATGCAGACTGGCCCGCGCTTGGGCGTCGTGCGTTGCGTGGTCGGCCATGAAGAAGCCTCTCGAACCGGCGTTGAAAGGGATCGGGCCGCCGCAGCGCGGCGACTCGCTTCGGTCAATCTCCTTTGACCAACGCCCGACCCGCCCTTGTGGTCACGCTCTCCGGCCGTTTCCGCATGTGCGCCGGGCGTACGCCGCGTGTGCGCCCCCCCGGGGCGCGAGGGGCCTGAACCCGTCCGGGCCGGTGGACACGGCCCAGTGCCGCGTCAGCCAGGGTTTGCCCCGTCGCGACGCCCGGCACGCACTCTCGCCGCGCCGGCCGAAAGCCCGAGTACGTCCCGTACGGGGGCTTCCGGCCGACACACCGGGAGCACGCACCCGACGCCGCTCCTCGGCAGGCAAACCCTGGCTGACGCGGCACTAGACTGGTGCGTCGCTCGTCACCGTACGCCCGCCCGAGAGGCAGTCAGCCACCCATGAAGCTCGTCTTCGCAGGCACCCCCGAGGTCGCAGTCCCCGCCCTGGACGCCCTGATCGCCTCCGGGCGCCACGAGGTGGCCGCCGTCGTCACTCGTCCCGACGCACCGGCCGGCCGAGGACGGCGGCTGGTCGCCAGCCCGGTCGCCGAGCGTGCCGAGGAGGCCGGGATCGAGGTCCTCAAGCCGGTCCGGCCACGCGACGAGGACTTCCTGGCGCGGCTGCGGGAGATCGCCCCCGACTGCTGCCCGGTCGTCGCCTACGGCGCGCTGCTGCCGAAGGCCGCCCTGGCGATCCCCGCCCGAGGATGGGTCAACCTGCACTTCTCGCTGCTCCCCGCCTGGCGCGGCGCCGCCCCCGTGCAGCACTCCGTGATGGCCGGGGACGAGGTCACCGGCGCCTCGACCTTCCTCATCGAGGAGGGCCTCGACTCGGGACCCGTCTACGGGGTCCTCACCGAAGAGGTCCGTCCGACCGACACCAGCGGCGACCTGCTGACCCGGCTCGCCTTCGCCGGATCCGGGCTGCTCGTCGCGACGATGGACGGCATCGAGGACGGCACCCTGCACGCGGTGCCCCAGCCGGCCGACGGGGTCACCCTCGCGCCGAAGATCACGGTCGAGGACGCCCAGGTGCAGTGGGCGGCGCCCGCCCTGCGGGTCGACCGGATCGTGCGCGGCTGCACGCCCGCCCCCGGCGCCTGGACGCTCTTCCGCGGCGAGCGCCTCAAGCTCGTCCAGGCCACCCCGGTGACCGACCGCCACGACCTCGCCCCGGGCGAGATCTCGGCCACCAAGAAGAACGTGTACGTGGGCACCGGCTCGCACGCCGTCGAACTGCTCTGGGTGCAGCCCCAGGGCAAGAAGCCCATGCAGGCCGCCGACTGGGCGCGCGGTGTCCGCATCGCCCCCGGGGAGCTGCTCGGAGCGTAGTCACGCGGTTCCGTGCCGGGGCGGGCGGCGACGTAGGCTGGGTGGGTTCGTCCTCTCACCACCAGCGGAGCACCTTTCACGTGAACGACCAGCCGCGTCGCCGTCCCGCCCAGCCCCACCGCCGCCCGAAGAAGGACCCGGTACGGTTCCTGGCCTTCGAGGTCCTGCGGGCGGTCGACGAGCGCGACGCCTACGCCAACCTCGTCCTGCCCCCGCTGCTGAAGAAGGCCCGCGCCAAGGGCGACTTCGACAGCCGCGACGCGGCTCTGGCGACGGAACTGGTCTACGGGACGCTGCGCCGGCAGGGCACGTACGACGCGATCGTCGCGGCCTGCATCGACCGGCCGCTGCGCGAGGTCGACCCGCCGGTGCTCGACGTGCTCGACATGGGCGTGCACCAGCTCCTCGGCACCCGCATCCCCACCCACGCCGCCGTCTCCGCAAGCGTCGAGCTGGCGCGCGTGGTGCTGGGGGAGGGACGGGCCAAGTTCGTCAACGCGGTGCTGCGCAAGGTCACCGCGAAGGACCTGGACGCCTGGCTCGACGAGGTGGCGCCGCCCTTCGACGAGGACGCCGAGGCCCACCTCGCGGTCGTCCACTCGCACCCGCGCTGGGTGGTCTCCGCCCTGTGGGACTCCCTCGGCGGCGGCCGGGCCGGGATCGAGGACCTCCTCGAAGCCGACAACGAGCGCCCCGAGGTCACCCTGGTGGCCCGCCCCGGCCGGTCCACCACCGACGAACTCGTGGAAGCCCTCGGCGAGGAGCAGTCGCTCCCCGGCCGCTGGTCGCCCTACGCCGTACGCATGGCCGAGGGCGGCGAGCCCGGTGCGCTGGCCGCCGTACGGGACGGCCGGGCCGGTGTGCAGGACGAGGGCAGCCAGCTCGTCGCCGCCGCCCTCGCCAACGCTCCGCTGGAGGGTGAGGACACCCGCTGGCTCGACGGTTGCGCGGGCCCCGGCGGCAAGGCCGCGCTGCTGGCCGCGCTCGCCGCAGGGCGGGGCGCCGCCCTGCTCGCCGCCGAGAAGCAGCCGCACCGCGCGCGGCTCGTGGAACGGGCGCTGGCCGGCAACCCGGGCCCGTACCAGGTGATCACCGCCGACGGCACCCGCCCGCCGTGGCTGCCCGGCAGCTTCGACCGCATCCTGATGGACGTGCCGTGCTCCGGTCTGGGCGCGCTGCGCCGCCGGCCCGAAGCGCGCTGGCGCCGCCGTCCCGAGGACATGGAGGGCTTCGCCCCCCTCCAGCGCGGGCTGCTGCGCGAGGCGCTCAAGGCCGTCCGCGTCGGCGGCGTCGTCGGCTACGCGACCTGCTCGCCCCACCTCGCGGAGACCCGGACCGTCGTGGAGGACGTCCTGAAGGGACGCGGCGGCGACCCGGTCGAGGCCGAGTGGGTGGACGCCCGCCCCCTGATGCCGGGCGTCCCCGCACTGGGCGACGGCCCCGACGTGCAGCTCTGGCCCCATCTGCACGGCACCGACGCGATGTACCTCGCGCTGCTGCGGCGTACCGGCTGATCCGGCGGCCGGGCCGGCCCCGGCCATGGGACGCGGGCCGGACCGCGCTCCTTCCTCCCGGCGTACGGGAGCGCGTACGGCCCGCGTTGCCCGAACCGTGACCACCCCGTGAGGCTTTGGGGCTCCCCGTGGCGGGGAAGCGGTCCGGAGCATGGCAGGCTTGGGGCATGGCCCAGATCAACCCCAGCATTCTCTCCGCCGACTTCGCCCGTCTCGCCGATGAGGCGAAGGCGGTACAGGGCGCCGACTGGCTCCACGTCGACGTGATGGACAACCACTTCGTGCCGAACCTGACCCTCGGTGTGCCCATCGTGGAGTCGCTGAGCCGGGCCACCGACACCCCGCTCGACTGCCACCTCATGATCGAGGACCCCGACCGCTGGGCGCCCCAGTACGTCGAGGCCGGCGCCGGTTCCGTCACCTTCCACGTGGAGGCCGCGGCGGCCCCGGTCCGGCTCGCGCGGGAGATCCGGGCCAAGGGCGCGCGCGCGTCGATGGCGCTCAAGCCGGCGACGCCCATCGAGCCGTACGAGGACCTGCTCCCCGAGCTCGACATGCTGCTGATCATGACCGTGGAGCCGGGCTTCGGCGGGCAGGCGTTCCTCGACATCATGCTGCCGAAGATCCGCCGCACCCGGGACCTGATCTCCAAGCACGGCCTCGACCTGTGGCTGCAGATCGACGGCGGGGTCTCCGCGGAGACCATCGAGCGCTGTGCCGAGGCGGGCGCCGACGTGTTCGTCGCCGGCTCGGCGGTGTACGGCGCGTCCGACCCGGCCGAGGCGGTACGCGCGCTGCGGGCGAAGGCGGAGACCGCGACGGCCTCCGCGCCCTGGGCATGCGGCCACTGAGCCAAGGGCAGATGAACGCGGTCCGACGCGGCCGATCCAGTGCGCCGGATCTGACAGGATGAACGGCGTAACGGGCTTGTGAACAGCAGTGAGGAGATCGCGGTGTCTGGCATCTCGGCGAGTCGGTCAGCCATGCGGATGGGCCCCGCGGAGCTCGTGCAGGCGGCGGCCATGGCTCGACGGTTCTATCTGGAGGGCAAGTCCAAGATCCAGATCGCCGAGGAGTTCGGCGTCAGCCGCTTCAAGGTGGCCCGGGTCCTGGAGACGGCCCTCGAACGTGATCTCGTGCGCATCGAGATCCGGGTGCCGGCCGAGCTGGACGCGGAGCGCTCCGACGCGCTGCGGTCCCGGTACGGGCTGCGCCACGCGGTCGTCGTGGAGTCCCCGGCGGACGAGCAGGACGACGCCCCCGACCCGGAGAACCTCGGCGAGGTCGCGGCCGATCTCCTCGGCGAACTGGTGACCGAAGGCGATGTCCTCGGACTGGCCTGGGGCCGGTCCACCATCCACATGGCCGCGGCGCTCGACCAGCTGCCGCCGTGCACGGTGGTCCAGCTGACCGGCGTGTACGACGCGGGTACGGCCGAGCGCGGGTCCGTGGAGGCGGTCCGCAGGGCCGCCCAGGTATCCGGCGGCGAGGCGCACCCCATCTACGCCCCGATGCTGCTGCCGGACCCGGCCACCGCCGCAGCCCTCCGCAACCAGACGGGGATCGCGCGCGCCTTCGACTACTTCGACAAGGTCACCGTCGCCGCCGTCTCCATCGGCTCCTGGGAGCCGGGCATCTCCACCGTCCACGACATGCTGTCCGACGGCGAGCGCGCCCACTACGCCTCCCTCGGCGTCGCGGCCGAGATGTCCGCCCACCTCTTCGACGCCGAGGGGCGCAGGGTCGGCCGGGACCTCGGCGAGCGCTGCATCACCGTGGAGGCCGACCGGCTGCGCCGCATCCCCGAGGTCGTCGCCATCGCGGGCGGCCAGCGCAAGGCCGCGGCGATCGGAGCGGTGCTCCGCTCCGGCCTGGTCACCAGCCTGGTCACGGACACGGCGGCCGCCGACTACCTGCTGACCGAGTCGGCCGCCGGAATCCGGCCCGCCCTGGAGCGGGCCGACCCGGACGGCCACTGACGGACTCCGGTACGGCACGGCAGGAGGCCGGCACCCCCTCACGGGGCGCCGGCCTCCTGCCGTACGGGGCGACGGTTTCTCAGCCGCCGGTGTGGCCGGCGCGGTCGGTCGCGATGCCGAGCACCGCTTCCTCCAGGTACTGCTCGGGCTCCTCGTACTGGCTGACGTCGGCGGAGTTGTACCGGGGTGTCCGCATGGACCAGTCGAGGTTGCCGCGCATCCAGCTGCGCATGCCGTCCAGGTAGGGCACCAGCAGGCCGGAGAGCTGGGGGTACAGCTCCAAGAGCTCGTCCTCCGCGGTCATGAACCGCTCCGTCTCCGTGGCGATGCGCTCCGCGACCAGGTTCAGCGCCTCCTGCTCACCGAGCCCGCGGTGGTGGCGGACCAGGTGGACGAGGTTGTGGATCTCGCCGAGCACCTGCTCCTTCTCGTAGGAGTAGACGTCGTTGGCCCAGCAGACCACGTTGCAGGAGGCTTCGAGCGCGGTGATGAACCGGGGGTCGTTGTGGATCGACTCGGGTGCCTCGATCCCGGCGACGATCTCTATGAGGTCCATGCAGACGTGTATCGCCCCGGTGTGACGCCGCTTGGCGATGTACGTCTCCTCGGACGGGACGACGTCGTCCGCGCGGTTCCCGGCCTCCCAGGTCGTGGCCGTGGTGAGGTACGCCACCAGGTGGTAGGCGAAGCGGGTCCGCCAGTGCGGGGCCACGTCCGGAACCGTGCGTTCCCACAGATCGGACAGGGCCACCACGGCCCTGGGCAGGTCCTCGCCGGGCTCCGGGTCCGGGGCGGTGCCGTCCACCACGGCACGCATCCGGGCGACGACGTGCCGTACCCGCTCGGGGTCGCGGCCGAGATGGCCGTCGTCGAGCTGGTCGTCGACGAGGAACAGCCAGACGAACCAGTCGGCCACGAGGTCCAGCTGGGCGGGATCGGCCGTGGGGTGGACCATGCCGACGAACGCCGCGAAGTCGGCTTGTTCGAACCGCTCGCGCGCGGACTCGCGGTGCACCAGCCCGGTGCTGCGCGTCCAGTTGTCGAGGTGCTCGCGGGTGTGTCCGACGTGCGGATTCGTGCGCTGGGGGAACGGGCAGTAAATGTCCGGCAGTTCACTTTCCACGGGCGGATCCGGGTCCTCTCCGGTCATTCGCGTGACGGGCGGCCAGGAATGTTCCGACTGCGTCCCGGTTGCCCCCAAGACCTGCGGATGGTGAAACTACCTGACTGCTTGTCACCTGGTCCAGCCTCGAAGATCGACACATATTCGAATCGTGTTCGATTGTCTGGAGGTGGTGTGTACGCGCCATCGGGGCTGGGTAGGTTCCGCCGGTCGGGATGTGGGCCGCGGGCTCGCCGCCCTACGTCCCTTGGAGGAAGCTACGAGCGATGGTGGCCATCGCTGTGGCTTTTCCGGAGCGACCTGCGGCGATTCCCGTGGAAGCATGGGTGTCATGCGTTTTCTCGAACCTGGCACCGGTCGTTACTCAGACACCCCGTCCGTCCCGTACGACCTCACGTACGACGACGTCTTCATGGTTCCGGGGCGTTCGGCGGTCGGATCACGCCAAGGAGTGGATCTTTCCGCCCCCGACGGCACCGGGACGACCATCCCGCTGGTGGTCGCCAACATGACCGCCATCGCCGGCCGGCGGATGGCCGAGACCGTCGCCCGTCGCGGCGGCCTCGTCGTCATCCCGCAGGACATCCCGATCGAGGTCGTCACCGAGGTCATCTCCTGGGTCAAGGCGCGCCACCTCGTCCTCGACACCCCGATCGTGCTGGCCCCCGGCCAGACCGTCGCGGACGCCCTCTCGCTGCTGCCCAAGCGCGCCCACGGCGCCGGTGTCGTGGTGGACGAGGACGGCAAGCCCGTCGGCGTCGTGACCGATCACGACCTGACCGGCGTGGACCGCTTCACGCAGCTCTCCGAGGTCATGTCCAGGGACCTGGTCCTGCTGGACGCGGACATCGACCCCCGCGAGGCCTTCAACCGCCTCGACACGGCCAACCGCAAGCTCGCCCCCGCCGTCGACGCGGACGGACGGCTCGTCGGCATCCTCACCCGCAAGGCCGCGCTGCGCGCCACCCTGTACACCCCCGCCACCGACGCCGAGGGCAGGCTGCGCATCGCCGCCGCCGTCGGCATCAACGGAGACGTCGCGGGCAAGGCCAAGCAGCTCCTGGACGCCGGGGTGGACACCCTCGTCGTGGACACCGCCCACGGCCACCAGGAATCCATGATCAGCGCGGTCCGCGCGGTCCGCGCCCTCGACCCGCAGGTCCCGATCGTCGCGGGCAACATCGTCGCCGCCGAGGGTGTGCGCGACCTCGTCGAGGCGGGCGCCGACATCATCAAGGTCGGCGTCGGCCCCGGCGCCATGTGCACCACGCGGATGATGACGGGCGTCGGCCGGCCGCAGTTCTCCGCCGTCCTGGAGTGCGCCGCCGAGGCGAAGAAGTACGGCAAGCACGTCTGGGCGGACGGCGGGGTCCGCCACCCGCGCGACGTGGCCATGGCCCTCGCGGCCGGCGCGTCCAACGTGATGATCGGCTCCTGGTTCGCCGGTACGTACGAGTCCCCCGGAGACCTCCAGCAGTCGGCCGACGGCCGGTTCTACAAGGAGTCGTTCGGCATGGCCTCGGCCCGCGCGGTGAAGAACCGCACGTCCGAAGAGTCGGCCTACGACCGCGCCCGCAAGGCGCTCTTCGAGGAGGGCATCTCCACCTCGCGGATGTACCTGGACCCGTCGCGGCCCGGCGTCGAGGACCTGATCGACTCGATCATCGCGGGCGTCCGCTCGTCCTGCACCTACGCCGGTGCCGCCTCCCTCGAGGAGTTCGCCGAGAAGGCGGTCGTGGGCGTGCAGAGCGCCGCCGGATACGCGGAGGGCAAGCCCCTCCACGCCAGCTGGAGTTGATCCGGACGGTCGCTTTCGGCCTGAGCAACGCCCGTGCCCCTCGCGGTGATCGACCGCGGGGGGCACGGTCGTACGCCCATCGGCCGGTCAAGGTCCTTCCCTGGCCGGTCTGTTGCTTCAACTCGGCTACGACATAAGTAATATGAGTCCCGTTCAGTCACCCGCCCACTCTGCGGTAAGGGATCTCATGTCCTTCTTCACTGACCTGGCCCACCAGTACATCGACGGCGAGTGGCGGCCCGGCAAGGGCTCCTGGGACATCATCGACTTCAACCCGTTCGACGGTGAGAAGCTCGCCTCCATCCCGGTCGCCACGGCCGAAGAGGTGGACCAGGCGTACCGGGCCGCCGAGCGCGCCCAGCGGACGTGGGCCGGGACCAACGCGTACACCCGGCGCGGCGTGCTGGAGAAGGCGCTGCGGATCGTCGAGGAGCGCGAGCCGGAGATCGGCGACGCGATCGTCGCCGAGCTCGGCGGTACCCGTCTCAAGGCCGCCTTCGAGCTGCACCTCGCCAAGGAGTTCCTCCGCGAGTCCGTCCAGATCGCGCTGCGCCCCACCGGTCAGCTGCTGCCCTCCCCGGTCGAGGGCAAGGAGAACCGGGTCTACCGCGAGCCGGTCGGCGTGGTGGGTGTCATCAGCCCCTTCAACTTCCCCTTCCTGCTCTCGCTGAAGTCGGTCGCCCCGGCGCTCGCCCTCGGCAACGCGGTCGTCCTCAAGCCGCACCAGAACACCCCGATCGTCGGCGGCACCCTCATCGCCAAGATCTTCGAGGACGCCGGTCTGCCCGCCGGTCTGCTGAACGTCGTCGTCACCGACATCGCCGAGATCGGCGACGCCCTGCTGGAGCACCCGGTCCCGCAGGTAATCTCCTTCACCGGCTCGGACAAGGTCGGCCGCCACGTGGCGACCGTCGGCGCCGCCCACCTCAAGCGGGTCGTCCTGGAGCTCGGCGGCAACAGCGCGCTCATCGTGCTGGACGACGCCGACGTCGACTACGCCGTCGACGCCGCCGTCTTCAGCCGCTTCGTCCACCAGGGCCAGGTCTGCATGGCCGCCAACCGCATCCTGGTCGACCGCTCCGTCGAGGCCGAGTTCACCGGCAAGTTCGTCGCCAAGGTCGCCTCCCTGACCGTCGGCGACCCGGCCGACCCGGCCACGCAGATCGGCCCGCTGATCAACTCCACGCAGGCCGAGGCCGTCACCAAGCTGGTGGAGCAGACCGTCGCCGGCGGCGCCACCGCGCTGCTGCGGGGCACCACGGACGGCAACCTGGTCAGCCCGTCCGTGCTCACCGGCCTCTCCGCCGACTCGCCGGTGCTCCAGCAGGAGATCTTCGGCCCGGTCGCGCTGATCGTGCCCTTCGACGGCGAGGACGAGGCCGTCCGGATCGCCAACGACACCCCGTACGGCCTCAGCGGCGCCGTGCACACCGGGGACATCGAGCGCGGGGTGCGCGTCGGACAGCGCATCCACACCGGCATGATCCACATCAACGACGGCACCGTGAACGACGAGCCCATCGTGCCGTTCGGCGGCGTGAAGAACTCGGGCCTCGGCCGCCTCAACGGCGAGTCGACGATCGACTCCTTCACCACCCAGAAGTGGATCTCGATCCAGCGGGGCCGCACGCGGTTCCCCTTCTGACCGGCCGCGCGGGACCGCGCGGCCACGCGGTGGGCGCCCCGGCGAGGGGCGCCCGTGGTCTACTGCGGGGGCGGCACCACCGCCCCCGCACCAGCCGACCTCGCAGAGAAGTGAACCGCCCGAACGTGCGCCTGAACGACCTCGACGAACGCATCGTCCACGCCCTCGCCGAAGACGCCCGCCGCTCCTACGCCGACATCGGCGCCCTCGTCGGCCTGTCCGCGCCCGCCGTCAAACGCCGCGTCGACCGGCTCCGCGACCAGGGCGCGATCACCGCCTTCACCGTGCGGGTCGACCCCTCGGCACTGGGCTGGGAGACCGAGGGCTTCATCGAGATCTTCTGCAGCCGCAACACGTCCCCCGAGGCGATCAGGAAGGGGCTCTCGCGCTACCCCGAGATCGCTGCCGCCTCCACGGTCACCGGCGAGGCGGACGCCGTCGTCCAGGTCTTCGCGGCGGACATGCGCCACTTCGAGCAGGTGCTCGAACGCATCGCGAGCGAGCCCTACGTGGAGCGGACCAAGTCCGTCCTGGTGCTCTCCCCGCTGGTCCGCCGGTACGCCTGGGGAGCCCCCGTCGACTGAGCGCCGGAACTCGGCGGCAGCGGGGCCGGTGATCGCCGTGCCGCCGCCGGGCTGAGAGCTGGATCACGCTTCTGACCTGCGGCGACACCGTACGCAACGAATCGCCGTACAAGGGCCGCCGGACGCAACGGATCGACGGTCGGTGCGCAACACTCGCGCCTTGTCGGCGGTGTCGCGCGAAACGTACCTTCGGATACGTCCCCCGCCGCCCCGCCCGAGGTCAGCCATGCCGCCGTTGCGTACCGCCCTGTTCCAGAGCTCCGGCACCCCCGGAGACGTGGCGGCGAATCTCGAAGCCCTCGACCACGCCGCCGCGCGCGCCGCCGCGTCGGGGGCCCGGCTGCTGGTGACCTCCGAGATGTACCTCACCGGCTACGCGATCGGCGACGCCGTGCCCCGCCTGGCCGAACCCGCCGACGGCCCCGGCGCCCGGGCGGTCGACGCCCTCGCAGCCCGGTACGGGATCGCCGTGCTGTACGGCTACCCGGAGCGCGCCGGAGAGCTGATCCACAACGCCACCCGGCTCGTCGGCCCCGACGGCACCGCCCTCGCCCACTACCGCAAGACCCACCTCTTCGGCGAGTTCGAGCACACCTGGTTCACCCCCGGGGAGCAGGCCGTCGTCCAGGCCGAACTCGACGGCGTCCGGGTCGGACTGCTGATCTGCTACGACGTCGAGTTCCCGGAGAACGTCCGGGCGCACGCCCTCGCCGGCACCGACCTGCTGGCCGTGCCCACGGCGCAGATGCACCCCTTCCAGTTCGTCGCGGAATCCGTCGTACCGGTGCGCGCCTTCGAGAGCCAGATGTACATCGCCTACGTCAACAGGACCGGCCCGGAAGGCGCGTTCGAGTTCGTCGGGCTGAGCTGCCTGGCCGGGCCCGACGGCGCGGTGCGCGCCCGGGCCGGACGCGGCGAGGAACTCGTCACCGGGGACGTGGACCCGGCCCTCCTCACGGCCTCGCGCGCCACCAATCCGTACCTCGCCGACCGGCGCCCCGAGCTGTACGGCCCGCTCGCCCACCGGGCGTAGGGCCGGCCCGGGCAGCCCCGCTTCCTCGTCTCCCGCTCGTCCCCGCAAGGAGTCCGTACCCCATGACGTCCACGGTGCCCAACGCCGTCCCGCACGCCGACACCGCCCCGCCGATCACCATGTTCGGCCCGGACTTCCCGTACGCGTACGACGACTTCCTCGCCCACCCCGCCGGGCTCGGCCAGATCCCCGCCACCGAGCACGGACAGGAGGTCGCGGTCGTCGGCGGCGGCCTCTCCGGCATCATCACCGCCTACGAGCTGATGAAGATGGGCCTGCGCCCGGTCGTCTACGAGGCCGACCGGATCGGCGGCCGGCTGCGCACCGTCGGCTTCGACGGCTGTGACCCCTCGCTCACCGCCGAGATGGGCGCGATGCGCTTCCCGCCCTCGTCCACCGCGCTCCAGCACTACATCGACCTGGTGGACCTGGAGACCCGGCCGTTCCCCAACCCGCTCTCCCCGACGACCCCCTCGACCGTCGTGGACCTCAAGGGCCAGTCGCACTACGCGCGCACCATCGACGACCTGCCCCAGGTCTACCGCGACGTGATGGACGCCTGGAACACCTGCCTGGAGGAGGGCGCCGACTTCTCCGACATGAACCGGGCCCTGCGCGAGCGGGACGTCCCGCGCATCCGCGAGATATGGGCCCGTCTCGTCGAGCAGCTCGACAACCAGACCTTCTACGGCTTCCTCTGCGCCTCGGAATCCTTCACGTCCTTCCGCCACCGCGAGATATTCGGCCAGGTCGGCTTCGGCACCGGCGGCTGGGACACCGACTTCCCCAACTCCATCCTGGAGATCCTGCGGGTCGTCTACACCGAGGCCGACGACCACCACCGGGGGATCGTCGGAGGCAGCCAGCAGCTCCCGCTGCGGCTGTGGGACCGCGAGCCGCAGAAGATGGTCCACTGGCCGTCCGGCACCTCGCTCTCCTCCCTGCACGGCGGCAGCCCCCGGCCCGCCGTCACCCGGCTCGACCGCACCGCGGGCAATCGCGTCACGGTCACCGACGCGGACGGTGACATCCGCACCTACCGCGCCGTCGTCTTCACCGGGCAGTCCTGGCTGCTGCTCTCCAAGATCGCCTGTGACGACGAGCTCTTCCCCATCGACCACTGGACGGCGATGGAGCGCACCCACTACATGGAGTCGTCCAAGCTGTTCGTGCCGGTCGACCGGCCATTCTGGCTGGACAAGGACGAGAGCACCGGCCGCGACACCATGTCGATGACGCTGACCGACCGGATGACCCGGGGTACGTACCTGCTGGACGACGGGCCCGACAAGCCGGCCGTCATCTGCCTCTCGTACACCTGGTGCGACGACAGCCTGAAGTGGCTGCCGCTCTCCCCGAACGAGCGCATGGACGTCATGCTGAAGTCGCTCGGCGAGATCTATCCGAACGTCGACATCCGCAAGCACGTCATCGGCAACCCGGTGACCGTCTCCTGGGAGAACGAGCCCTATTTCATGGGCGCGTTCAAGGCGAACCTGCCCGGCCACTACCGCTACCAGCGGCGGCTGTTCACCCACTTCATGCAGGACCGGCTGCCCGCCGACAAGCGGGGGATCTTCCTGGCCGGCGACGACATCTCCTGGACGGCCGGCTGGGCCGAGGGCGCCGTGCAGACCGCGCTGAACGCGGTGTGGGGCGTGATGAACCAGTTCGGAGGCTCCACCGACCCGACCAACCCGGGCCCCGGCGACCTCTTCGACGAGATCGCCCCGGTCGAACTGCCGGAGGACTGAGAGGACCGACACCCGCACCCGCCTCCCGGTTCCGGACCGGGAGGCGGCGGGGGGCGGTCAGCCGCAGGGCGTCAGCAGGAAGCGCCCGACCAGGCCGACCGTCGCGTCCGTGCGCCGGCGGAACTCCTCGGCGAGCGGCGGGACCGCGCGCAGCCGCCAGAGCACCTTCGCCGCCGACCAGGCGCCGTCCCGGGCGCGCTGGAGGCTCCAGGAGGTCAGCAGATGGGTCAGCGGATCGGCGATCTCCAGCAGATCCGGTCCGGGCATCAGCTCCTCGCGGACGCGTTCCTCCAGCAGGACGAGGAGGTCGCCCACGCGCTCGAACTCATCCTCCAGGTCCGGCGGAGCGCAGCCGAGCGTACGGCAGGTGTCCACCACCGCCAGCGCGAGATCGTGGCCGATGTGCGCGTTGATGCCCGCCAGGGCGAACTGAACCGGGCGTACGCCGGGGTGGCGGCGGAACTGGAGGAGCGGACGCCAGCACTCCGGCGCGAGACCGCCCCGCTCGGCGGTACCGATCGCCGTCAGGTAGTGCTCGGCGAACCGGACGTCCAGCACCGACGCGGCCGCACGGTCGGGGAACCGGCCCGCGTCGAACTCACCGCCGACGGCCTCGGTGACGGCCAGATAGACCTGGTTGAAGACACCTACGCCGTCCCCTTCCGGGCACAGCGCCCCGAGTGCGCGCATGCGTTCGATCACGTCCGCGATACTGGTGGGTGCCGTCTCCACGGCCGGGTCCGGGCCCGGCGGGGCCTCGTCCGCGATCTGCTCCAACTGCGCCATGACAGCAGCGTCCCAGCCGTACTCTCGACGCGGCGGCGACCGGGCCGGAGTTCATCGGATCGGACGAACCCCGCTGCCCCGGAAGGATGGTGCGGAGTGCCGGACCGTGTCCGCGAAGTCCCGCGGCGTACGGGGAAGTTCCCCGGGCGGGACCGGGGAGCCGCCCGTACGGAACACCGCGCCGCCCGTCTGCACGCGCTCATGAGCGCCGCCGCGGCCCTCGTCGCCGCCGTGGGAGCCGCCGCCGTGCTCACCGCCGGGGCCGGCGGCGACGATCGCGCCACCGCCCCGCCCGGCCCCTGGGCCGTCGAGCGGCCGGTGCCCCTCCCGGACGGCACCTCCGCCGTGGCCCCGTCGCCCTCCCCGTCCCCGGCCGGCCGTCCGCACGGACCCGCGGCGGGCGCGTCGGCGAGCCCGTCCCCGTCGGCGGCGCCCCGTTCCCCGAAGCCGTCGCGGGCGCCCGCGACCGGCGGCGCGTCCGGGCTGCCGGCGCTCTACCGCTACCCGGACTCCCAGCTCCTGGAGTGGACAGCCGGCCACCGGGAGGACCCGCTCCGCCCGGTCGTGGAGTCCCGGATCGGGAGCCGGCCCACCGCCGTCTGGTTCACGACGTACGACCCGGACACGGTCACGGGGCGGGTGGCGGCCGTGACCCGGGCCGCCTCGGCGGCGGGCCGCACCCCCGTCCTGGTGCCGTACACCATCGCGGACCGCGACTGCGGCGGTGCGTCCGGGGGCGGGGCGCCGGACCTCGGCTCGTACGACACCTGGATGCGCGCCTTCGCGGCGGGGCTCGGAGACGGACCGGTGATCGTGGTCCTGGAGCCCGACGCCGTGGCGGACTCCGACTGCCTCACGGCGGACGGCCGCGCCGCGCGCTTCGCCTCGCTGGCGCGGGCGGGCCGGGTCCTGCACGCGGCGAACCCGCGGGCCAGGGTCTACTACGACGGCGGCCACTCGGCCTGGAACGGCGCGGCACGGCAGGCGGAGCTGCTCCGGGCGGCGGGTGCCGCGCGGTACGGCGACGGGATCTTCACCAACGTCTCCAACTTCCGCCGCACCGCCGACGAGGCGGCCTACGCGCGGCGGGTGCTGGACGCCCTCGGCGGCCCGCCCGGCCTGGGCGCCGTCATCGACACCAGCCGCAACGGCAACGGCCCGCCGGCGGACGACGCCTGGTGCGACCCGCAGGGGCGGGCCCTCGGCAGCGCCCCGACGACGCGTACGGGCGAGTCCCGGATCGACGCGTACCTGTGGGTGAAGCTGCCGGGGGAGTCCGACGGCTGTTCGGCGGAGGCGGGGGAGTTCAGCGCCGAGTACGCGTACGCTCTCGCGACGGGCTGAAGCCGACCCGGCGCAGCGCCTCCGACGCGGAGTCAGACGCGTCTTCCCGCAGGTCAGTCACCCGTACGCGAGGATGAACGTTTTGGCCAATGGGGCTGTTTTCAGCTAGAAAGAGCCTTTTGAGTCATCGTTCCGCGGGGTGCGCGCGTGCCGCCCCGCCGGGGGCGTCGGCGGGCGAAGGGTGTGCGGCGGTGCCTGGACGAAGGCACGGACACGTACCCCTCACCGTGCGGAGGTGTGACACGAGCTGAGGAGTGATCATGGCGGGCTTCGGCTGGAAGCTGCACGGCGACGGGAAGCATCTGCGGCCGGGGGAGGTCGTCAAGCCCGGTGAGCGGCTGACCTGGGGCCGTACGGTCGGGCTCGGGGCCCAGCACGTGGTCTCCATGATCGGCGCGTGCTTCGTCGCGCCGGTGCTGATGGGCCTGGACGCCAACCTCGCCGTGATGGCGTCCGGTGTCGCCACGATCATGTTCCTGCTCATCACCCGGGGCCGTATCCCCAGCTACCTCGGGAGCAGCCTGTCGTTCGTCGGCGTCGCCGCCGTCATCGCGGGCCAGGGCGGCGACGCGTCCACCCTCACCGGTGCGCTGCTGGTCGTCGGAGCCGTGCTCTTCCTCTGCGGGGCGGTGGTGCGCGCACTCGGCGCGCGGGTCATCCACATGGTGCTGCCGCCCGTGGTCACCGGCGCGGTCGTCATGCTCATCGGTTTCAACCTCGCCCCGGTGACGGCCGGTACCTACTGGCCGCAGGACCAGTGGGCCGCGCTGGCCACGATGGTCTTCACCGGGTTCGCGCTGGTCGTGCTGCGCGGCTTCTGGTCGCGCATCGCGATCTTCCTCGGCCTCGCCTTCGGATACGTCCTCTCCTGGGTGCTGGACCGGATCTTCGGCCGCATCCACTCCCCGGCGGGCGGCACCGAGTCCGTGGACCACTGGCGCCTGGACCTGTCCGGGGTCGGCCACGCGAGCTGGATCGGTCTGCCCGACTTCCACGCCCCGAGCTTCTCCGGTTCGGCGATCCTGGTCGCCCTGCCCGTGGTCATCGCCCTCATCGCGGAGAACGCCGGACACGTCAAGGCCGTCGGCGAGATGACCGGCGACCCGCTGGACGACCAGCTCGGCACGGCGATCATGGCGGACGGCGCGGCCACCATGGTCGCGACCTCCGTGGGCGGTCCCGCCACCACCACGTACGCGGAGAACATCGGGGTGATGGCCGCCACCCGCGTCTACTCCACCGCCGCCTACTGGTGCGCGGCCGGGTTCGCGGTCCTCTTCGGGCTCTGCCCCAAGTTCGGCGCCTTCGTCGCGGCGATCCCCGGCGGGGTCCTCGGCGGCATCACCGTCATCCTCTACGGCATGATCGGCCTGCTGGGCGCCCAGATCTGGGTCCGGGCCGGCGTCGATCTCGCCAACCCGCTCCACCTCGTGCCGGTGGCGGCCGGACTGATCGTCGGGATCGGCAACGTCAGCCTGACCTTCACCGACAACTTCGAGCTGAGCGGCATCGCGCTGGGCACCATCATCGTGGTCCTCGGCTACCACGCCCTGCGGGCCCTGGCGCCCGCCCACATGACCGGCGAACCGCCCCTGCGGGAGCCGGAGAACCCGGGGTACGACCGGGGGTGAGCCCCGGGCCGGGGCACCTCGTCGATGTTCCCCGGACGCCTGCGGGGAGGCCCGCGCCGCGCCATGATGGTGCCCACCACGACACGACGGCGGACGGTGGAGTCATGACGGGACGGGGCGGATCACCGGCGGCCCGGCGTTCAGCGCCCGCGGTCCCCATGGACCGGGCGCAGATCCTCGCCCGCCGCTTCGCGGCCCACGGGCTGGACCGCTCCTCCGGCACGCCGGACCTCGGCGAACTGGGTGTGCTCGGGGTACAGGACACCCCCGCCGGCTCGGCGCGGATCGCACTCGCCGCGCGCGGGGTCCCGCCCGAGGGGCTGGAGCGGGTCTGGACGTTCCGGGGCGCCCCGCACCTGCACCGGGCGGACGCGCTGCCCGCGCTGGCCCGGGCGCTCTGGCCGCTGGACGACGCCGACGCGCAGGCCCGCATCCGTACGACGGTCATCAAGGAAGGCGCGAAGCTCGGGCTCCGCGCCTTCCGGACCACCGCCGAGGCCCTGCGGACCGTGGTGACCGGGCCGAAGCCCAAAGGGGAGGTCAGCACCGAGGTGAGCGCCCTGGTGGACCGCTCGCTCACCTTCGACTGCGCCACCTGCGGGGCCCGGCACATCTCCGGTCTCCTCTTCCAGCAGGCAGGCATCTTCGGAGCGGTGCGCGTCACCTCCGAGGGCGGTACGACGCTCTCGCCGCTGGAGCCCGGATTCGCGCTCCCGGAGGCCGCGCACGGTACCGGTGCCCTGGTCCGCGCCTATCTGCACCTGCACGGTCCGGCCGGCCCCTCCGAGGTCGCGAAGTACCTCGGCGTGCGCACCCCGGTCGTCCGGGCCGTCTGGCCCGAAGGTCTGGTGGAGGTCGAGGTGACCGGCGCGGGAGCCGGGGTGCGCACCGCCTGGCTGGCCGGCCCGGACCTCGGGACGGACGCGCCGGACGCCGGAGGCACGGTACGGCTGCTGCCGCCCGGCGACCCGTTCCTCCAGGGCCGCGACCGGGAACTCCTCGTCCCCGACGAGGCCCGCCGCAAGGAAATCTGGCGGGCGATCGGCGGGGCGGGCGTGCTGCTGGTCGGTGCCGAGCCGGCCGGGACCTGGCGGGCCAAGGCGGCCGGCCGGGCGGTCGGGATCACCGTCACCCCGTTCGCCCCGCTCACCGCCCCGGTGCGCCGGGCCCTGGAGGAGGAGGCCGCGCTGGTGGCCGCCGCGCGGGGCGCCGACGAGGCCCGGCTGCACTTGGCCTGACGGTCTTGAACCCCTCGGCGCAGGGGCCTCAGCCCTCGGACGGGCTCTTCGCCACCACACCGCCCGGCGCGGTCACCGAGTCGGCGACCTTGCGGTCGGCGCCCCGCAGCACCCCGGCCCCGAGCACCAGGCCGAAGGCGAGCACCGTGACCAGGCCGAACGACACGACCAGCGAGGTCGCCTCGGCGAGCGAACCGATCGCGGACGGGGCGACCAGCCCCGAGGTGTACGTGATGGTGGCGACGCCGGCGATGGCCTGGCTCGGGTTCGGGCCGCTGCGCCCGGCCGCGGCGAAGGCCAGCGGGACGACGACCGCGACCCCGAGGCCGATCAGGCCGAAGCCGCACAGCACCCCCGGAGCGCCGGGGGAGAAGACCACCAGGGCGCCGCCCAGCGTCGCGAGCGCTCCGCCCGCCCGTACCGCCCTGACCGCTCCGAAGCGGTCCACGATTCTGTCGCCGGCGAGCCGCGCGACCGTCATCGTCAGCGCGAACGCCGTGGTGGAGGCCGCGGCGAGACCCGCGGAGGTGTCGACGACGTCCCGCAGGTAGACGGCCGACCAGTCCATGCTGGCCCCCTCGGCGAAGACGGCGCAGAAGCCGATGGCGCCGATCACCAGTGCCGACTTCGGCGGGAGGGTGAAGCGCGGCGGGGGCTCCTCGTCCGCCTCGCTGCGCAGGTCCAGCACGCCCTGGCAGGCGATGAGGCCGAGCACGGTCAGGGTCAGCGCGGCCAGCAGGTGGTGGAGGCGGGCGTCGGCGCCGACGTGGGCCGCCACCGTGCCCGCCGCCGAGCCGATCAGCGCACCGGCACTCCACATGCCGTGCAGGCTGGACATGATCGACCGGTCGAGACGGTTCTCCACCTCCACGCCGAGCGCGTTCATCGCCACGTCGGACATGCCGGCGGAGGCACCGTAGACGAAGAGGCCCGCGCAGAGCGTCAGCAGGTTGGGGGCGAGCGAGGGCAGGATCAGCGCCAGGGTCCACAGGGCGAGCAGCCCGCGCAGCGCGTTCCGGGCGCCGAAGCGGTGGCTGATCCGGCCGGCCAGCGGCATGGAGAGCGAAGCGCCGATCGCCGGGAAGGCCAGGGCGAGGCCGAGCTGTCCGGCGCTGACCCCGGCGTGGTCCTGGATCCAGGGGACCCGGGTGGCGAAGCTGCCGGTGACGGCGCCGTGCACGGTGAACACCGCGGCGATCGCGTATCTGGCCCGTTTCACCTGCGCGGTGCCGAAGGCGGTGGTGGTCGAGTGCGATGACATTGCGAGGTTCCCTCCCCATTGGCGCCCGCTGCGCGGCCGGTGCTCCTGTCCCAGGATCGAGGCGTAAACTATCAGGAACCTTGCCTGATAAAAAGCCCGCGTCGGAACGCACGACGGTGATCTGGAAGGATTCCGCCATGCCCGCTTCACCGAGCACCGCCCGGGCCATCAACGACCGGCTCGCCCTGCGTCTCCTCCAGCAGGACGGCCCCTTGACGGCCGCCCAGCTCAAAGCGTCGACCGGGCTCTCCCGGCCGACCGTCGCCGACCTGGTCGAACGGCTCCAGGAAGCCGGTCTCATCGAGGTCGTCGGCGAAGCCGGCGCCGAACGCCGTGGCCCGAACGCCCGGTTGTACGGCATCGTCGCGGACCGCGCCCACCTCGCGGCGCTCGACGTCCGCACCGGCAGCGTGTCCGTGATCGTCGCCGACCTCCTCGGCAGGACCCTCGCCGAGGCCAGCGTGCCCATCGGCAGCGACACCGGTACCGGGCCCGCCGTCGAGCGGGCGGTCGCCCTGCTGGAACGCACCGCCCGCGAGGCGGGCGACGCTCCCCTGCACAGCGTCGGCGTCGGAGCCCCCGGGCTGATCGACCCCGCCACCGGCGAACTCCGCGTCACCATCGGGCTGCCCGCCTGGCACCGGGAGCTGGTGAGCTCGCTGCAGCAACGGCTGCCCGCCCGGGTCCTCGTGGAGAACGAGACCAACCTCGCCGCCGTCGCCGAACACCGCGTCGGAGCCGCCCGCGACCGGCCGACCTTCGCCCTCTTCTGGCTCGGCCACGCCGTCGGCGCCGCTTTGATGCTGGAGGGCACCCTGCGCCGGGGCGCCTCCGGCGGCGCCGGGGAGATCGGCTTCATGCCCGTCCCCGGCGCGGTCGGTGCCCTCTCGGCCGCCACCTGCGAAGGCGGCTTCCACTCGCTCGTCGGCTCCGAGGCCATCTGCGCGCTCGCCGCCGGCCACGGCATGGAGTCCCCGCGGACCGGAGCCGACGAGAACGAGGACGGCGGGCGGCCCCGGTGCGCGGTCTCCGGCCCCGAGCAGGGCTACGCGGCCGCCGCGTACGTCCGGGAGGCGCTCGCCGGAGCGGCCGGCGGCGAGGCGTTCCTCGGCACCCTCGCCCACCGGATCGCCCTCGGCGCCGCCTCCGTCGTCTCGGTCCTGGACCCCGGCTGCCTGGTGCTCGCCGGAGAGGTCGGCCACGCCGGGGGAGCCGGACTCGCGTCCCTGGTCGAGGAGCGGCTGGCCCTCATGTCACCGCTGCGCACCGAGGTCAGGGCGGGCGAACTGGGCGGCAACGCGATCCTGCGCGGCGCGCTCTTCACCGCGCGCGAGGCCGCGCAGGACGCGCTCTTCGCCCCGGCGGCCCACTGACCCGGGCCGGCGGACCCGCCCGGCGTGCACCGCGCGGAACGGCGTCCCGTCACGGAACGTGCGCTGTGATCCACCGCACAGCGACCCCCCTGCTGGCCGGTGGCAACTCGTGGCAGACTGTTGGGGTACCAGCAGCAGCGCACTCCGGGGTCGGTGTAATTCCGAACCGGCGGTTATAGTCCGCGACCCGTCCGCATCCAGCGGCCGGTTGACCAGGTGAGATTCCTGGACCGACGGTGAAAGTCCGGATGGGAGGCAGTGCGCGGCGGGCCGTCATGGGGTACGCCGCCGTGGGCGGACGCGTGTTCCGGAGAACTCCGGGCAACGCGTCCGGATTTCGCGGTTCGAGCGCCCACCCTGTTGCGTACCGCTTCATCTGTCGTCATCGACAGGCCCCGGAGTCCGTGCCCGAAGAGGCAGGAGGACCCGGTGGCAACCGCAGCCGACATCACCGCCATGCGCCGAGCGATCGAACTCGCCGCCCGCGGCCTCGGCTCCACCAGCCCCAACCCGGTCGTCGGATGCGTGATCACCGACGCCGCCGGAGCACCGGCCGGTGAAGGCTTCCACCAGCGCGCCGGCGGCCCGCACGCCGAGATCCACGCCCTGCGCGAAGCGGGGAGCCGGGCCCGCGGCGGCACCGCGTACGTCACCCTCGAACCCTGCAACCACACCGGACGAACCGGACCCTGCGCGCAGGCGCTCATCGAGGCCGGTGTCGCCCGCGTCGTCCACGCCGTCGGCGACCCGAACCCGCAGGCCACCGGCGGCGCGGACACTCTGCGCGCCGCCGGGATCCGGGTGGAGAGCGGGCTCCTCGCCGCCGCGGCCGAGGAGGGCAACACCGCCTGGCTCACCTCGGTGCGCCGCGGACGCCCGTACGTCCTCTGGAAGTACGCCGCCACCCTCGACGGCCGGATCGCCGCCGCCGACGGCACCAGCCGCTGGATCACCTCGCCCGAGTCCCGAGCCGACGTGCACCGGCTGCGCGCCGAGGCCGACGCCGTGATCGTCGGCTCCGGCACCGCCCGCACCGACGACCCGCAGCTCGGCGCGCGGGGCGTCGAAGGCGCCACCCAGCCGCTGCGCGTCGTCGTGGACACCACCGCCACCGCCGTACGCCCCGGGGCCCGGGTCCTCGACGACACCGCGCCGACCCTGGTCGCGGTCGCCGAGGACGCCGACGCCCGCCACCTGCCCGGGGAGAGCGTGCTCCGGCTGCCGCGCTCCGCGAGTGGCACCGGCCTCGACGTCACCGCCCTCCTCGCGGCCCTCCACGAGCGGTCCGTCCGCTCCGTACTCCTCGAAGGCGGACCCACCCTGGCGGGCGCCTTCGTCGCCGCCGGGGCCGTCGACCGGGTCGTCGGCTACCTCGCGCCGGTCCTCCTCGGCTCCGGCCCCGCCGCCCTCGGCGACGCCGGAATCTCCACCATCGCCCGGGCGTTGCGGCTCGATGTGACCGAGACCGCAACGATCGGCCCCGATCTCCGCATCACCGCCACCGTCGCCGCGGACCCCACCGCTCGGAAGGAAAACTAGTGTTCACCGGAATTGTCGAAGAACTGGGTGAGGTCACCGCCGTCGAGGTGCTCGACGACGCCTCCCGCTTCCGGCTGCGCGGCCCCGTCGTCACCGAGGGCGCCAAGCACGGCGATTCGATCGCCGTCAACGGTGTCTGCCTGACGGTCGTGGAGACGGGCGAGCACGAGTTCACCGCCGACGTCATGGCCGAGACGCTGAAGCGCTCCAGCCTCGGCGCCCTCACCGCCGGCTCCCGCGTCAACCTGGAGCGCCCGATGGCGCTCGGCGGCCGGCTCGGCGGCCACATCGTGCAGGGGCACGTGGACGGCACCGGTCACATCGTCTCCCGTACCCCGTCGGAGAACTGGGAGATCGTCAAGGTCTCGCTGCCGGCCGGACTGACCCGGTACGTGGTCGAGAAGGGCTCGATCACCGTCGACGGCGTGAGCCTCACCGTCGTCGACGCCGGCCCCGACCACTTCACCATCAGCCTCATCCCCACCACCCTCGCGCTGACCACGCTCGGCCTCAAGCAGCCCGGCGACCCGGTCAACCTGGAGGTGGACGTCATCGCGAAGTACGTCGAGCGCCTGCTCGGCGACCGTACGGGCGACCAGATCGACACCTACCTCCGCAACCCGAGCGACACCGACGAGGAGACCGCGAAGTGAACGTCGCCGACTGGCTCAACTCCGAGGCGTTCACCGTCCTCGACCAGCACATCAAGTGGTCGGACATGATCGGCAACACGATCGGTCTGATCGCGCTCGCCCTCGGCTGGAAGCGGTCCGTGCTGACCTGGCCCGCCCAGCTCCTGTCCGGCGCGATCCTGCTCTTCGCGTTCGCCTCCGCCCACCTGTCCGGCAGCGCCGGCAAGCAACTCGTCGTCATCGTCGTCTCGCTGCTCGGCTGGTACTCCTGGACGCGCGGCAAGCAGCGGGCGCAGGACGGCTCCATAGCCGTACGGTTCGCCACCTGGCGCGAACGCGGCGTGCTGCTCGCCGGCGCGGTCGTCGGCACCCTCGCCGTCGGCGGCCTGTTCACCGCCTTCCCCGAACTGTCCTGGGACCCGTGGCCCGACGCGTACGTCTTCGTCGGCACCATCGTCGCGATGTACGCGCAGGCGCGCGGCATGGTCGAGTTCTGGTTCGCCTGGCTGCTCGTCGACTTGGTCGGCGTCCCGCTGAACTTCGCCAACGGATTCGCCTTCTCCGGATTCGTCTACGTCATCTACGGCGCCCTGGTCCTGTGGGGCATGCGCGACTGGTGGCTGCGTACCCGCACCCCCGGTCTGGAAGGAGCCACGGCATGACGACCCGGCCCGCCACCCCGACGCACCACGACCGTGAACTCGCTCTCGACCCCGTCGAGCAGGCGATCCGCGACATCGCCGCCGGCCGCCCCGTGGTGGTCGTCGACGACGAGGACCGCGAGAACGAGGGCGACCTCGTCATCGCCGCCGAGAAGGCCACGCCCGAAGTCATCGCGTTCATGATGAGCGAGTGCCGCGGCCTGATCTGCGCCCCCATGGAGGCCGGTGAACTCGACCGGCTCGAACTCCCGCAGATGGTCGAGCACAACACCGAGTCGATGAAGACCGCCTTCACCGTCTCGGTGGACGCCTCCGCCGCGTACGGAGTCACCACCGGCATCTCCGCCGCCGACCGTGCCACCACCCTGCGGATGCTCGCGGGCGGTACGGCCGGCCCCGGCGACTTCGTCCGGCCCGGTCACGTCTTCCCGCTGCGCGCCCGCGCCGGCGGCGTACTCGTCCGCAACGGCCACACCGAGGCCGCCGTCGACCTCGCCCGGCTCGCCGGACTGCGCCCGGTCGGCGCGATCGTCGAGATCGCCGGCGAGGACGGCGTCATGCTGCGGCTGCCCGAACTCGTCCCCTTCGCCCGCAAGCACGGCCTCTCGATCATCTCCATCGAGGACCTGATCGCCTACCGCCGCAGCGCCGAACCCACCGTCCGGCGCGAGGCCGAGGTACGGCTGCCGACCGCCTTCGGCGACTTCACCGCCTACGGCTACCGCTCCGTCACCGACGGCGTCGAACACGTCGCCCTGGTGCACGGGGACGTCGGCGACGGCGAGGACGTCCTCGTCCGCATCCACTCCGAATGCCTGACCGGCGACATCTTCCAGTCCCAGCGCTGCGACTGCGGCCCCCAGCTGCAGGCCTCCATGGAACGGATCACCGGCGAGGGCCGGGGCGTCGTCGTCTACCTCCGCGGCCACGAGGGCCGGGGCATCGGCCTGCTCCAGAAGCTGCGCGCGTACGAACTCCAGGAACGCGGCTCCGACACCCTCGACGCCAACCTGGAACTCGGCCTGCCCGCCGACGCCCGCGACTACGCGGCCGGCGCGCGGATACTGCGGGACCTCGGCGTGCACAGCCTGCGGCTGATGACCAACAACCCCGACAAGACCGCCGCCGTCGTCCGGCACGGCCTCGTCGTCAACGGCCGCGAGCCCATGCCCGTACAGGCCGGCGAGCACAACCTGCGCTACCTGCGCACCAAGCGGGACCGGATGGGACACGACCTGCCGTGGCTCGACGGCGTACCCGCCTCCACCTGCGGCAACCAGTAGTCCCGCAGACAGACCCACAGAACCGAAAGAACGGTAGGAGAAGAACATGAGCGGCAAGGGCGCACCCGAACTGTCCGTGAGCAACTGCGAGGACCTCCGTGTGGCGGTCGTCGCCGCCCAGTGGCACGACAAGGTCATGGACGGACTCGTCGACGGAGCCCTGCGCGCGCTCGGTGAACTCGGCATCCAGGAACCGACCCTGCTCCGCGTCCCGGGCAGCTTCGAGCTCCCGGTCGTCGCCAAGGTCCTCGCCGGACGCGGCTACGACGCGGTCGTCGCCCTCGGCGTGATCATCCGCGGCGGCACCCCGCACTTCGAGTACGTCTCCCAGGGCGTCACCGCCGGACTCACCCAGGTCACCGTCGACACCGGCGTCCCCGTCGGATTCGGCGTCCTCACCTGCGACACCGAGGAGCAGGCGCTCGACCGGGCCGGCCTGGAAGGATCCTCGGAGGACAAGGGGCACGAAGCGGTCACCGCCGCCGTCGCCACCGCCACCACGCTGCGCACCATCAGCGAACCCTGGCGCTGAGGGCGGGCGGCGACCCCGTATTCTAAGGACCATCATGGCCAACAAAACCTTCGAAGAACTCTTCGCCGAGCTGACGCTCAAGGCCGCGGACGGCGACCCCTCCACCTCGCGCACCGCCGAACTGGTGGGCAAGGGGGTCCATGCCATCGGCAAGAAGGTCGTCGAGGAGGCCGCCGAGGTCTGGATGGCCGCCGAGTACGAGGGCAAGGAAGCAGCGGCCGAGGAGATCTCGCAGCTGCTGTACCACGTCCAGGTGATGATGGTCGCCCGCGGGATCTCCCTCGACGACGTCTACGCCCACCTCTGAGCACCAGCTCCGCACCACCGCTGAAGACACGCACGTCCGCAGAACCGTCCGCACGCTCCTCCGCACAAAGGAAACCCGAGCTCATGCTGCGCATCGCCGTCCCCAACAAGGGTTCACTCTCCGGGCCTGCGATGGCGATGCTCCATGAGGCCGGGTACCAGCAGCGCAAGGAGTCGAAGGAGCTCGTCCTCGTCGACCCCGTCAACGAGGTCGAGTTCTTCTACCTGCGGCCCCGGGACATCGCGATCTACGTGAGCTCCGGCCGTCTCGACATCGGCATCACCGGTCGCGACCTGCTGCTCGACTCCGGGGCCCACGCCGAGGAGATCCTCCAGCTCGGCTTCGCCCGTTCGACCTTCCGGTACGCCACCAAGCCCGGCACCGCCGCGGGCCCGCAGGACTTCGACGGCATGACGATCGCCACCTCCTACGAGGGCATCGTCGCCAAGCACCTCGCCGACAACGGCGTCAACGCCTCCGTCGTCCACCTCGACGGCGCGGTCGAGACCGCCATCGAGCTCGGCGTCGCCCAGGTCATCGCCGACGTGGTCGAGACCGGCACCAGCATGCGCAACGCCGGACTCGAGGTGATCGGCGAGCCGATCATGAAGTCCGAGGCCGTCGTCATCCGCCGTACCGGCGCCGGCACCGACGAGCCCAAGGTCCAGCAGTTCCTCCGCCGCCTCCAGGGTGTCCTGGTCGCCCGGACGTACGTGATGATGGACTACGACTGCCGCGTCGAGCACCTGGAGCGCGCGGTCGCCCTCACCCCGGGCCTGGAGTCGCCGACGGTCTCCCCGCTCCACCACGAGGGCTGGGTCGCCGTCCGCTCCATGGTCGCCTCCCGCGAGGCGCAGCGGATCATGGACGACCTGTACGAGCTGGGCGCCCGCGCCATCCTCACCACGGCGATCCACGCCTGCCGGCTCTGACGGGACCGCACCAGCCCCCTCCAGCAGAGGACCGAAGAACCTGATGTCCGCCCCCGCACCCCGGACCGAAGCGCCCGCTCTTCCCGTCACGTTCCGGCCGGGTCTCACCCGGCTGGTCCTGCTCACCATCGCGCTTGCCTTCTTCGTCGTCCTGACCGTCGTCGCGCTGACGCTGGAGAGCCTCGGTCCGGGGGACCGGGTGACCTTCATCGCCTTCGCGGTCCTCGTCGCGGGGGTGCTGGTGCTGCTCGCACGGCCCAAGATCGTCGCCGACGAGGAGGGCGTGACCGTCGTCAACCTCACCCGGACCCGGCGGCTCGCCTGGGAGCAGATCCTCCAGGTCAACCTGAGGGCCGGCGACCCCTGGCTCTTCCTCGGCCTCAGCGACGGCACCAGCCTGCCCGCACTCGGCATCCAGCCCGGCCTCTCCAAGGAGCGGGCCGTACGGGACGCCGGGGAGCTCCGCAGGCTCGTCGCGTCGCACGGCAGCGGCACCGAAGCCTGACCGGGCCCTCGGCCCGACGCCCGTTCAGGCCCGCGCGCACGGGCGGGCGAAGGGGCGCCCGGCCGATGGCCGTGAGCCCCTGCCCGGAGACACCGATTCTTGACTACTCTGGGGTCCGGCGGCGCCGAGTGGCGCCCCGCCCCGCCCAGACGGTCCGCGGACCGGCGGGGCTTTTCCTGCGACCCGAGGAGTGACTCCTTCCAGCAATGGACGGATCGTCCGGTAGTACCTGCGCCGCCCCTTCCCCGGAGGCGGCGGCATGACCACCCCCCTGCTGCTGCTCATCGCGGCATTCCTTCTCATCCTGGCCAACGGCTTCTTCGTGGCGGCCGAATTCGGCCTCGTCACCGTCGAGAAGCCCGAGGCCGAGCGCGCCGCCGAAGAAGGTGACCGGCGCGCACGCACCGTCGTCGACGCGCTGCGCGAACTCTCCTTCCAGCTCTCCGGCACCCAGCTGGGCATCACCATCACCTCGCTGGTCGTCGGCATGCTCGCCGAACCCGCGCTCGCCCAGCTCTTCACCGGACCGCTCACCGCCACCGGCCTGCCCTCCGGGGCCGTGCCCACCGTCAGCGTGGTGATCGGCATGCTGCTCGCCTCCGCCGTGCAGATGGTCATCGGCGAGCTGGTGCCCAAGAACTGGGCCGTCTCCAAGCCCCTCCAGGTCGCCCGGTTCGTCGCCGGACCCCAGCACCGCTTCGCCACCGCGCTCCGCCCGGTGATCACGGCGCTGAACACGCTCGCCAACCGGCTGGTCCGGCTGCTGGGCGTCGAGCCCACCGACGAACTCGCCTCCGCCCGCACCCCGGGCGAGCTGGTCTCGCTGGCCAGGCACTCCGCGGAGGCCGGCACCCTGGAACAGGACACCGCCGACCTCTTCGTACGGACCCTGTCGCTCGGCGGCCTCACCGCCCAGCACGTCATGACCCCCCGGGTCCGGGTCAGCGCACTCCAGTCGACCGCCACCGCGGCCGACGTCCTCAACCTGACCCGCGCCACCGGCCTCTCCCGCTTCCCGGTCTACCGGGAACGCATCGACGAGGTCGTCGGCATGGTCCACCTCAAGGACGCCCTCGCGGTCCCGGCCGCCGACCGGCTGCGCACCCCGGCCGGCCGGATCGCCGTCCCGCCGCTGCTGGTCCCCGAGTCCCTCCCCGTCGAACAACTGCTCCAGCGACTCCGCAACGAGCAGCCGATAGCCGTCGTCGTCGACGAGTACGGCGGCACCGCGGGTGTCGTCACGCTGGAGGACATCATCGAGGAGCTCGTCGGCGAGGTCCGCGACGAGCACGACGCCGAAGGCGCCGACCGGCCCGAGCTGGTCTCCGTCACCGGTGAGGACGGCCGTCCCGCCTGGGACGCGGACGGCAGCTGCCGCGTCCTCAGCCTCCGCCGGATAGGCCTCGACGTACCCGACGGACCGTACGAGACCGTGGCCGGACTCGTCGCCGACCTCCTCGGGCGCATCCCCGCCCCCGGTGACCGGACCGGACTGCCCGGCTGGCGGATCTCCGTCCGCCAGGTGGGCCACTACCGGGCCGAGCAGGTCCGCTTCGTCCGCACCGCGGACGTGTCCGGGCAGCCGGGCCCCACCGACCGGCCGGAAGACACCCCGGAGGGCGACCGCCTCGCGGCCCCGGCCCGGACCTTGCAGGAGGCCACCCGATGAGCCTGGTCCAACTGTTCTTCGCGGGACTCCTCGTCCTCGCGAACGGCTTCTTCGTCGGAGCCGAGTTCGCACTCGTCTCGGTCCGCCGCAGCCAGGTCGAACCGCTCGCCGCGAGCGGATCGGCCCGCGCCCACAAGGTGCTGTACGGCCTGGAGAACCTCCCGCAGATGATGGCCGCCGCACAGTTCGGCATCACCGTCTGCTCGCTCACCCTGGGCGCCGTCGCCGAACCGACCGTCGCCCACCTGCTGGAACCCGTCTTCCACGCGGCACACCTGCCCGACGGGCTCGTCCACCCGCTCGGCTACGTCCTCGCCCTCGTCTTCGTCGTCGTCCTCCACCTCGTCATCGGCGAGATGGTCCCGAAGAACCTGGCGATGGCCGCCCCGGAGAAGACCGCCCTCTGGCTCAGCCCCGCCCTGGTGGGCTTCGCCCGGCTCTGCCGCCCGGTCACCGCGGCGCTCGGCGCCTGCGCCAAGCTCGTGCTGAAGCTCTTCCGGGTCGAGCCCAAGGACGAGGTCGAAGCCGTCTTCACCAGCGAGCAGCTGAACCGCCTGGTAGAGGACTCCGGCCAGGCCGGGCTCCTGGAACCCGAGGCGCAGGAACGCCTGGAGGACGCCCTGGAGCTGGGCAGCAGGCCCGTCACGGACGTGCTCCTGGAGAACGGTTCGCTGGTGACGGTCGATCCGTCCGTCACCCCGCGCCGGGTCGAGGAGCTCACCGTACGGACCGGGTTCTCGCGCTTCCCGGTCCGCGCCGAGCGCGGCGGCCCGTTCATGGGCTACCTGCACGTCAAGGACGTCCTCGATCTGGAGGACGGCGAGCGTGCCGTGCCTCAGCACGTCTGGCGCCCGATGGCGACCGTACGGGCCGAACTCCCGCTGGACGACGCCCTGACCGTGATGCGCCGGGCCGCGACCCACCTCGCGCAGGTCGCCGACGCCCAGGGGAAGGTCCTCGGACTCGTCGCCCTGGAGGACGTACTGGAAACGCTGGTGGGCGAGGTCCGCGACCCCTCCCACCGCGTCTCGGTGCCGCGCCGCACGGTCGACGTGACCGCGGAGCACCCCGCGTACGAGCCGAAGGCCATGGCAGACATCGGCTGAGGGAGGATCCTCCGTCACGAGTGCGGGCCCGTCCGGCGAACTGCCGGGCGGGCCCGTTCGCGCGTAGGGAGCGTACCGGGGTGCTACGCGCCGGGGGCCTCCGTCTGGCCCCGGCCCACCGGGCCCCGGCCGGAGAGCACCTCGCCGTACGCCTGCATCAGGTCCGGCAGCCGCAGCGTCGCCAGGTCCTCGCGCCCCGGCGGCGTGGTGTAACCGGAGAGCCGCAGGTCGCGGTAGGCGCAGCTCTTCTCGTACAGGGTGCGCAGGAAGCGGCCGTTGCCCAGCTCGTCGATCCATCCCTGGTCGACCACGTGACCGCTGATGCTGCGCAGCTCGTCGAGGGACTCCTCGTCCCAGAGATCGCCGTTGGCGGCGGCCAGCACCCCGCCGATCGCGGTGAGTTCGAGCGGGCGGTAGCTCGGGAAGTCGACCCGGCTGGTGAACCGCGAGGAGAGCCCCGGGTTGGTGGCCAGCAGCCGGTCCATGCCCTCCGGGTAGCCGGCCAGGATGACCACCAGATGGTCCCGGTTGTCCTCGGCCCGCTTCAGCAGGACCTGGAGCGCCTCGTCGCCGTACGCGTCGCCCTTGCTGTAACCGGAGTTGGCGAGGCTGTACGCCTCGTCCACGAAGAGCACCCCGCCCAGTGCCGAGTCGATCAGTTCATTGGCCTTGACCGCCGTCTGGCCGAGGAACTCGCCCACCAGATCGGAGCGTTGGGCCTCCACCAGATGATCACCGCCCAAGAGGCCCAGGGCGTAGAAGACCCGGCCCAGGATGCGGGCGACCGTCGTCTTGCCGGTGCCCGAAGGGCCGGAGAACACGAAGTGCCGCTTGGGCGGCTGCACGGGAAGACCCTGCTCTGCCCGCAGCCGCGCCATGTTCAGCTGCGCGGAGAGCGCCTTGACCTGCCGCTTCACCGGATCGAGCCCGACCATCCGCTCCAGCTCGGCGAGCGCGTCGGCCAGCAGCGCGGGATCGCTGGGCCCGGCGGGCAGCACCGGACGGCCCGCACGGCCGGACCCGGACCGCTTGACCCGCGCGCCCTCCGGGGCGGTCGTCACCACCGGGGCGACCGGGCCGAGCGGATCGCCGCCCAGCCACGGGTCGCGGCCGTCCACCAGATCCGTACCGAGCAGCGCGTCGCCGTCCGGCTGGGACCCGGCGCCCGCCTCGTCCGTGCCGTAACCGCTCAACGCGGCCGGGGCGAGCCCGCCGGGATCGTCGAACCCGTCATGGTCGGTGATCGCCGCGAGCCGGGCCGACGTGTCCATGAACGAAGGGTCGACCCGGTGCACCGCCCGGTAGAGGGGCAGAGCCGCGGCACTGCGCCCCGTCCCCTCGTGCGCCCGCGCCAGCCAGTACCGCAGCTCCTTGCGCTGCGGCTGCTCGCTGCGACAGCGCATCAGCGCCGCCGAGAGCAGCGGCTCGGCCTGGCCGTACATCTCCAGCCGGACCCGGGCCATCCCTCCGAAGAGCCGCGCCTCGATCCCGAGCAGCGGGTCGTCGACCAGCCGCTCGGTGTAGCGGACCAACTGCTCCCAGTCCTTCGCGAGATAGGCCCGGCAGGCGTGCAGGAACCGCACCTGCGCGTCGGTGTCCACCGGCGGGAGTCCGGCCAACGCCCGGTCCAGCTCCGGCACATGGCGCCCGTCCAGCCAGTGAGAGGCGTGGGCCAGCAGAAGATCGCGTGGCGACTCCAGTACCGGCTGCACCCACCAGCCCAGCCAGTACCAGGAGTTGAGCGTGCGTTTGTGGCGGGTGCGCTGCTCGCCGAAGCGGTCGCGGTACCGGTACATGCTCAGCAGCGCGGTGGTGGTGTCGATCCGCAGCGCGTGGAGACCCAGCCAGGCGTCCGCCATGCCGGGATCGAGCCGTACCGCGGTCCGGAATTCCTCCTCGGCATGCGGGTACGCGCCCATGGTGTAGGCGTCCACGCCCCGTAGCCAGGCCAGTTCGGCAGGGGCGTGCGCGCCCTGCGTGCCGATGTCCATCAGGTCCCCCACACGACTGTGCCCCAGGATGTCCCGCCCGCACAGCATGCCCACGGATGCGCGTCGAATCACCGTTTCGCGGGCGGGAATTGACCGGCACGTCGAGCATCGTACCCACGCCCGAACGGCCACCCGAACGGTGTCGCTCGTGACGGACGGTGAAGGAAAGGGCCTCTGTGGTGCGCCCGCAGGGGGATTGCGGGCAGAACGAAGCCCCCGATCACGGGGGAACAACCGGGGGCTTCGCGTCCTGGATGGGCTCCGAAAAGCCGCACATTGAGAACGTAAGACCTCTAAGCCCCGCCGGTCAAGCCGAGTTGGAACATGCGCCTGGCGATTTCCGGCGGCTCAACCGGATGACCTGCCGCCTTCACCCTCCGTAGCAATTCGACTCGGGGGCGGAGTCGCCTGAGGCCCCGTCAGCCACTCGTATCCGTCGGGCAACTGGCGTACCAGCGAATCCGCGTACGGCCGGGACGGGTCCCCGGCGAAGTGTTCGGCCTCCGCGACCGTCCAGCCGTCCCAGAAACCTCCCAGTGCCGGCCCGTCCCGTCGTCGGCCCCGCTCCCAGGCGGTCTCTCGGTCCAGCTCCATCCACCACAGCGAGGCCAGCCGGGGCCGCAGGAACCGGCGTCCGGCCCCCACGCCTTCGATCAGCACCACCGGCGCCGGGTCCAGTGGCCGCTCCGGCCCGAAGCACCGGGCGTTCCAGTCGTACGGGGCGTAGCGCGCCCGCTCCCCGCGCGACAGCGGCAGCAGCACCTGCTCGCGCAGCCGGTCCGTCCAGGCGAACAGCTCCTCGTGGGTGGCCAGATCGTCCAGCCGCAGGAGCGGGGCGCCGTCCAGCGCGGCGGCGATCCGGGTCGCCAGAGTGCTCTTCCCCGAGCCCGCGTGCCCGTCGATCGCCACCAGGCGCACCGGGCCCAGGGACGGGGGGAGGGAGAGGAGGCCGCGGGCGTGTCCGGCCAGATCGTTCATGGCTCCAGGGTACGGGCCGGGGGCCGGGGTCCCGGGGGTCTCCCCGGCCGTCCGCTCGGCCCTCTCCGCGTCCGCCGCAGGTCACGCCGGTGGGAGCACCCGGGTCGTGCCAGTGGATCAGTCCAATGTTGCTCCGTCCGCGCGGGACGAATCACTGGCCGGGCGAGGCCTCGACCCGCGATAGTTGGCCACTGATCGACCTCGAACACGCATGCCGTACACGCGCCCGCACCCGCCGTACACCCTCGTCCGCCAACGACTCGGGAGTCCCCCATGACCGGACCGCGCTACCCCATGACCGGACCGCACAACCGCCGGGCCGTCCTCGCCGCCATCGCGGCCGTCGCCGCGGCCTCCGCCGTGACCTCCACCGGACCCGCGTCCGCCGCCGCACGCCCCTCCCGCCCTTCCCGCCCGGGCGCACCCTCCGCCAAGGCCCCGGACACCGTCGTGGACAACCACTTCTGGACGACCTACACCGACTGGCGCTCCGGCTCCGCCACCGGAACCAAGGCCGTCGCCGGCCGCAGGCCCGGCCTGGTCATCGCCGCCCCGGCCGGGACCACCGACTACACCGACCCGCACACCGGCACGACCGCCGCGTGGGAGTACGCCACCTGGACCTCCCCGGCCCACCGCAGTGCCGTACCGGCCACCGAGGTGATCGCCTCCTGGAACGCCGACACCCCCGCCGGCACCTGGATCCAGATCGAACTGCTCGGCCGCTACTCGGACGGCACCGACACCCCCTGGTACGTGATGGGCCGCTGGGCCGCCGGGGACGAGGACGTCCGCCGTACCTCGGTGGACGACCAGACGGACGGGAAGAGCACCGTCTGGACCGACACCTTCTCCGTCGACGACGCGGCGAGCGGCCTGCGCCTGACCCACTACCGCCTCCGCCTCACCCTGCACCGCAGGCCGGGCACCCGGCTCACCCCGACGGTGTGGCGCCTGGGTGCCATGGCCTCCGACGTCCCGGACCGCTTCACCGTCCCGGCGAGCACCCCCGGCACCGGCAGCGGCCACGAACTCGCGGTGCCGCGCTACTCGCAGAACGTCCACGCGGGGCAGTACCCCGAGTACGACAACGGCGGCGAGGCATGGTGCAGCCCCACCTCCTCGCAGATGATCATCGAGTACTGGGGCCGCAAGCCCACCGCCGAACAGCTCGCCTGGGTCAAGCCGGACCTCCCCGACCCCCAGGTCTGCCACGCGGCGCGCTACACCTTCGACTACCAGTACGACGGCTGCGGCAACTGGCCTTTCAACGCCGCCTACGCCGCCACCTACCGGGACATGTCCTCCGCCGTCACCCGCCTGGGCTCCCTCACCGACGTGGAGACCCTCGTGCGGGCCGGCATCCCCGTCATCACCTCGCAGTCCTTCCTCAAGGAGGAGCTGACCGGGGCCGGTTACGGCACCTCGGGCCACCTGATGACCGTCATCGGCTTCACCGCGACCGGCGACGTCGTCGCCAACGACCCCGCGTCGAAGGACGACGACGCGGTGCGCCGCATCTACTCGCGCACCGAGTGGGAGCAGATCTGGCTGAGGACCAAGCGGTACGACGCGAGCGGCAACGTGCGCAGCGGCACGGGCGGGGTCTGCTACCTCTACTGGCCGACCGACCCGAACGCGGCGCAGCGCCGGGTGCTGAGGGCGCTCGGGCTGGTGTGAGCGGGGTAGGGCCTGCGACCGTCCGGACGGCCTGGCGGCAGCACTCTCCGTCCGTCCTGCGAGGAGTCGTTCGAGTCAGGATGGGACGCCCGTCCTTCGCCCGTTCCCCCGCCCCGCACGCCGGACACGGCACCGCCCCCCGCCGGTCGTCCGGCGGGGGGCGGTGCCGCAGGTGGTGCACGGTCCTGACCTCACCGCACCGTCACGGCGGTGCGGCGGGGGAGTGGGGCCGCGGGATCAGGGGGCGGTGCCCCAGGCGAGGGTGCCGCCCACGTACGCGCCGATCTTCGTCGCGTCGGCGAAGGACGTGTTGGTGGCGCGGCTGTAGTCGTCCGCCTCGCTGAAGTTGGACCAGTCGCTCTTGTTGATCCGCAGCTGGATCTCACCGGTGGAGGCGCCGGCGGCCAGGGTGCCGCTGCCGAAGCCGACCTCCAGGTAGTGGCTGGCGCCTGCCGCGGAGCCGGCGGACGTCACACCGAGGGTCACCGTGCCGCAGCCGACGACCGCGTAGTCGCACGCGGTACCGAAGGTGGAGGCACCACCGTCGGGGGTGAACCAGTAGCGCAGCTTCACGGTGGAGAGGTTCACCGCGCTGCTGCCGGTGTTGACCAGCTGGAGGGACATCCGGATCTGGTTGTCGGTGGCGGAGGAGTCGGTGCTCTTGTACTGGACCTTGACCGTGCCCGTCCCGGTGCCGCCGCTCGCGGAGGTGGTGACGGAGAGGGCGCTGGAGGCTGCCGAGACGTTGCCGGCGGCGTCCTTGGCCTTGACGGTGTAGCTGTAGGCGGTCGACGCGGTGAGGCCGGTGTCCGTGTACGAGGTGGTGGTGGAGGATCCCACCTTCACCCCGGCGCGGAAGATGTCGTAGCCGGTCACGGCGGTGTTGTCGGTGGACGCGGTCCAGGAGAGCGAGACGCTGCTGCTGGTCTTCGCCGAGGACGTCAGGCCGGTCGGGGCGGTCGGCGCCGTGGTGTCGGTGGTGCCACCGCTGCTCGCGGAGGTGGTGACGGAGAGGGCGCTGGAGGCGGCCGAGAGGTTACCGGCGGCGTCCTTGGCCTTGACGGTGTAGCTGTAGGCGGTCGACGCGGTGAGGCCGGTGTCCGTGTACGAGGTGGTGGTGGAGGATCCCACCTTCACCCCGGCGCGGAAGATGTCGTAGCCGGTCACGGCGGTGTTGTCGGTGGACGCGGTCCAGGAGAGCGAGACGCTGCTGCTGGTCTTCGCCGAGGACGTCAGGCCGGTCGGGGCGGTCGGGGCGGTGGTGTCGGTGCCCGTGCCGCCGCCGGTGATCGGCGGGTAGGCGTTGCGCACGAGCTCCTGGAACTGCGCCGAGAACCAGTGGCCCGCGAGCGGGGAGTTCGCCAGGGCGCCGGTCATGCTGTTGCCGTTGCGGCCGTTACCGGTGTACGTGGGGTCGCACATCCGGTCGAAGCCCTTGCCCTCGTCGTTGGCGACGGGGGCGCTGTTGCCGTCCGACTCCCCCGGGGGCTTGGCCCAGACGTAGGCGTCGATACCGGTCTCGGGGGCGGCGGTGGGGCGCTCGCCGATGCCGGCTCCGCTCTGGTTGCACCAGTTACCGGCGTGGATGCGGCGGTCGACCCGGCCACCGTCCACGTAGGCGTCCACGCTGGTCGTCGGACCGGCGGCGGTGGGCCGCGCGGAGCCGCCCCAGCCGTTGCGGGCCGTGTCGATCAGCATGCCGATGTTGGAGTTGAAGCCCTGGCTCACCAGCAGGGTGCGCAGCGCCTGGGCGAACGACAGCTCGTCGACGTAGTAGTTCCAGTCGACCCACTTGGACTGGCGCACCGTGGTGCCGTTCACCGAGTCGGTGACCTTGAAGTTCGGCTCCTTGAGAGCCGAGTAGTTGGCCGTGTTCACGATGAAGCCGGTGACGTCGTTGACCGTGGCACCCTCGGACGTGGCGGCCTTCTTGAACTCCGCCGCGGCGGGGCTCATGTTGCTGTCCCAGCCCAGCCAGCCGTGGTGGGCGGCGTCGATGTAGTTGTAGACGTTGGGGATGGCACCCAGGGTGTGCAGCGCGTAGCCGACACCCTTCTCGTAGTTGCCGTTCGCCTTCATCGTCGCGCAGGCGTCGGTCGAACCGGCCGTGCCGCCCGCGTTGGTGACGATGTTGGGCAGCGAGTCGGGCTCGATGATCGTGACGATGCGCAGGTTCGCGTACGCCGGGTCCGCCAGGATGGCGGCGATCGGGTCGATGTACTCGCTCTCGTACCGGCCGAGCTCGGTGGGGCCGAGCTCACCGTTGGACGCCAGCGCGGCACAGTCGCGTCCCGGCAGGTCGTAGATGACGACCTGGAACAGGTTCGCGCCCTGGGCCAGTGCCGTGTCGAGGTGTGCGCGCAGGCCCCTCGCCTCGGAGGAGCCCGTGATGGCCGCGATGCGGTCCATCCAGACGAAGGCGGGCGTGTTGGCGATGGCGGCGCCACCCGGCTCGGCCGCCGCCTTGGCGGACCAGTCCGGGTTCACGTAGGCCGTCGCGCCCACGTAGGGGTTGTCGACCCGGGCCGCCGCGGCGGCGGCCGAGGCGGGGGCGGCGGGGAGGGCGACGGCGAGTGCCGCGCCCATGGCCAGGGCGGAGACTGCGGCCAGTCTCCGGCGCAGCCCGCGCATGATGGTGCCTCTGGTACTCATTGCGGCTCCGTGTTCCTTTCGTTCGCCCGGCGGGTGTTCGCCGCGGGCGGTTTCGGGGGGTGCGGACCGGGAGCGGGTGGCCGGGTCAGGGCTCCCTTGCTCCCGTCAGGCCGCCGCCGTCCAGTGGCGGGGCCTGCCGTGCGTCGTGGGGGACGGTGGTGTCGTGGGGGACGGGTGGTGCTGCCCGATGGCGGGTTCCGCGGGGCGGTGGGTGACCCGCCATCGGGAGTGGGAGGGGTGGCCGGCGCGGTCGGCGGCCGGTCACGGTGGGGTGGGTCAGGGGGCGGTGCCCCAGGCGAGGGTGCCCGCCACGTAGGCGGCGACCTTCGAGCTGTCCGCGTACGCGGTGTTGGTGCCGCGGCTGTAGTCGTCGGACTCGCTGAAGTTGGACCAGTCGCTCTTGTTGAGCCGCAACTGGAGCTCGCCCGTCGACGCGCCGGCGGCCAGGGTGCCCGCGCCGCCCGTGAACCCGACCTCCAGATAGCGGTCGGCGCCCGTCTTGGGACTGGAGACCGCGACCACGGAGTGGGTGATGTTGGACGAGCCGAGCGCGGCGTAGTCGCAGTACGTGCCGAAGGTGCTCGCGCCGCCGTCGGAGGAGAACCAGTACCGCAGTTTCACCGTCGACAGGTCGATCGGAGCGCTGCCGGTGTTGACCACCTGGAGGCCCATCCGGATCTGGTTGTCGGTGGCGGAGGAGTCGCTGTTCTTGTACTGGACCTTCACCGCGCCGGTGCCGGTCGAGCCGCCCGACTTCGTGGTGGCGGCCAGCGAGGCCGACAGCGCCGAGGTGTTGCCGGCCGCGTCCCGGGCCGCGACCGCGTAGCTGTACGCGGTGGCCGCGGCGAGACCCGTGTCCGTGAACGTCGTGCTGGTGGCGTTCCCCGCCAGCACCCCGTTGCGGTACACGTCGTAGCCGGTCACGGCGGTGTTGTCGGTGGACGCCGACCAGGAGAGCGAGACGCTGTTCGCGGTCGTCGCCGTCGCGGTGAGGCCGGCCGGCACGGTCGGCGGCTGCGTGTCCCCGCTCGGCGTGCCGCCCGCCACCAGCAGCTCGGCGTAGATCGCGAAGGCCAGCGCGAGCGCCGCCTGCGCCCAGAACCGGTGGTAGGTGAACGTGGGTGCCGCGCCGCCGTCCAGGTAGGCCTGCACCTTCGGCCAGTCCGGGTCGTTCTTGTACCAGCTGCGGATGGAGATGAAGGTCGAACCCGGCTTGACGGGATCGCCGTTGGGCATCTTGCCCGACCAGCCGGCGGGGATGTACACCTCGTCGTCGAACCGGTTGTAGTCCCGCCGGACCTCCGGCACCGAGATGCCCTTGGTGGTCGCGTTCAGCGCCATCGCGTCCAGCAGCGCCTTGGCGAGCGCCGCCGCGTTCTTGTCACCCGACTTGGCCGCGTAGTAGGTGAGGGTCTTGACGTACGCGGCACCCACACCGACGTCGTTGGCGTAGTCCACCACCGTGACGTGCAGGCCCGCGTTGGTCCCGGGGGACGCCGCGTTCCAGGTGTCGGGCTGGCCCGACCAGTTGAGCGTGGACGGGAAGCGGAAGCTGCCGTCGGCGCCCACCGTCGTCTCGGACGAGGCCCAGGCGACCCACTTGGACAGTATGGTCTTCGCGGACGCGTTGCCCGTCTCGTGGTAGTACGCCGCGAGGCGCTCCATGCCCCACGCCTGGAAGCCGAACCAGTTGTTGCTCGCCGGGTCGTGGTAGACCGGCTGCCAGTCGTACGCCATGCCGTAGAAGGTCGGTGTGCCGGCCGGCGGCTTGCTGTAGCTGCCTTCCCAGCTGTTGGTGCAGCCGCCCGCGAACGCCCCCTCGCTCGACTGCAGCCAGGTCAGGAACTCCAGCTGCCGGGTCAGGCTCTTGGTCCAGTCGCCCTTGGCCGTCGCCGACTTGGGGGTCAGCGCCGGTACGTTGGACAGGGCGTAGGCCGCCAGCGGGTTCTGGTAGCCCTGGTGCGAGGCGCTGTCACCGATGCGCCAGGCCCATCCGCCGCCGCTGCCCGCCGCGGCCCCGCCCCAGGCGTAGTACCAGGACAGCAGGTAGTGCTGGGAGTCGCGGCCGGAGGCGGCCGGGCAGGAAACCGGGTCGGTGCAGTCGCCGACCCGCTTGAAGTACTTGTCGAACATGGCGTAGCGGAGGTAGTCGCCCATCTTGGCGGCCTTCGCGAGCGAGCCCGCGACCTCGCTCCCCTTGCCCTGGGCGGTGGCCCAGCGGTACGCCCAGTAGGCAGCCTGCACCGCGCGGGCGTCCGCGTCCGGCGCGTTGGTGTACTTCCACTGCTTGGCGTAGCTGGAGTCGCCCACGAACAGGTCGAGGTAGCCGTTGGGGCCGCCGTACTTGAACAGGTCCGTGGTGGGCTGGGGGACCGTCTCCCACACCGACTCCTGCGCACCGCGCTGGTAGGTGTTGATGAAGGAGGCGCCGGCGCCCGGCCCGGCCTCGCCGCCGGTGCCCGGCTTGTTGCCGTAGCCGTAGACGTTGTCCAGGTCCATCAGCCAGTGCATGCCGTAGACGTCCATCGTCCCGTAGGACGCCGCGAGTTCGGTGGCGAGTGGGTCCGATCCGGACTTGACCGTGCCGTCGAGGGCGGAGGGATAGGCGCTCGGGAGCGGGTGCTCCGGGGCGTAGGTCGCGGGGGACGACGGGTTGTAGGAGTCGGCGGTCGACTGGTCCGCGTGCTGCGGAATGATGGTCTTCTCGGCCACGGCCCAGGCGGCGTTGAAGGGCGCCCAGTTCCCGGTCACCCTGCCGTACGCGGCCTCCAGCCACATCCAGAAGCTGACGGCCTCCGAGGTCGTCTGGTGGCCGTGGTCGGGTGCCTCGACCATCAGGGTCTCGACCGAGTGGTACGGCAGGCCGTCCGGGCTGAAGTAGCCGTTGGCGGGCGCCTTGATCTTGGCGTACTGGGTCAGGAACGCCTGGGTGTACGGGTCGTCAGCCGCTGCCGCGGCGGTGAGGGTGCCGGTGCCGGCCTCCGCCTGGGCCGTGGGCTTGGCGACGGCGATGCCCTGCGCCATACCGACAGCGAGGAGGCTGCCGCCCAGGGCGCTGCTGAATGTTCTACGTGATATCGACACAAATCCTCCGCCGGGGGGCGTCGTTGGGGGAGAGGAGCGGTGACAGAAGGGGGAAGGGGATGGGGGTGGATGTGAGGTCGAGCGGCTGAGTGGGGCGGCGGGTTCGGCCCGGGTCAGGGCTCGATGCCCCAGACCGGCTCGCCGCCCACGTAGACGGCGATCCTGGAGGCGTCCGCGTACGAGGTGCCGCTGCCGTAGCTGTAGTCGTCCGACTCGTCGAAGAGGGACCAGTCCGTCTTGTTCAGCCGCAGCTGGATCTCGCCCGTCGTGGCGCCCGGGGCGAGGGTGCCGCCGGTGAAGCCCACCTCGAGGTAGTGGTCGGCGCCGGCCTCCGGGGTGTCCGCCGCGACCACCCGGTGGGTCACGGTGGAGCAGCCGATCGGCGACCAGTCGCACCAACTGTTGTACGTGGCAGCCCCGTTGCCGGCGGTGAACCAGTACCGGACCGTCACGTCCGACAGGCTGACCGGCGTCGTACCGGTGTTCACCAGTTGGAGACCGGGCTTGATCTGGTTGTCGCCCACCGAGGAGTCGCTGTTGCGGTACTGCGCCTTGAGCGCCCCGGGTTCGCCGCCCTCTCCGCCGCCGCCGTCCTGGCCGCCCAGGGCGGTGCGTACGGCGGAGTGGGCGGGCTTCGGCGACAGGTTCTCGTCGTACAGGTTGGCCGCGCCCTGGCCGGGGAACGTGCTCGGGACCCAGGAGTACTTGTCCGTGTAGTCCCAGACCGTGATGCCCACGCAGCGCTCGACCGCCAGGCAGGCCTCGGTCACCTGCTGGTAGTACGACGACTGCGTGGCGGTCTTGGCGGCATCGGCGGGCAACTGCATACGAACGTCGAGCTCCGTGACCGCCACGTCGAGACCGAGGTCGGCGAACCGCTGCATATTCGCCTGCATCTGGTACGGGAAGCCGTACTGGACCGCCAGATGCGCCTGCATCCCGACCCCGTCGAGCGGTACACCCTCGTCGAGCAATTCACTCACCAGGGCGTACATGGCGTCGCTCTTCGCGCCGAGACCCTCGATGTTGTAGTCGTTGAGGTACAGCTTGGCGTCCGGATCCGCGGCGTGGGCGGCGCGCAGTGCGGTGGCGATGTAGTCGGTGCCCATCGCGTTGTAGAAGGGACTCGTGCGGTAGGTCCCGTCCTCGTTGAACGGCTCGTTCACCACGTCCCAGGCGGTGACCGCGCCGCGGTAGTGGGTCGCCTCCTCGGTGATGTGACGGGTCATCGCCGCTTCGACCTGGGTCGACGGCAGAGCGCCGACCCAACTGGGCAGTTGACTGTGCCAGACGAGGGTGTGGCCGCGCACGGTCTGGTCGTGCTGGGCCGCGAAGCCGGTGATCACATCGCCCTTGGCGAAGTTGAACTGGCCCTGGACGGGCTCGGTGGTGTCCCACTTCATGGAGTTGCCGGGGGTGATCTGTCCGAACTCCGAACCGAGGATGTCCGCGTAGGCGGCATCGGTCAGTTCGGGGTTGTCCGTCGCGGAGCCGAAGTACTTGCCCTGGGCGGCGGCCAGTTCGTGAAGTGTGGCCTGTTGGGCCGCGTTCGCCGGCCCACCCGTCAGGGAGAGCGCCAGAGTGAGGGCTCCGACCAGGAGGACAGGGAGTCCTCCGTGGCGGCCGTGTCTGCGGGGCTTCACCGAGCTCATTGCAAACGCCTTCCTCTGTCGGGCAGCGTGGAGCGTGGCGGGGCGCGTCCGTGCCTCGCCACGCCCCCTTCACCACGTGGTGCTGGTGGTGAAGGGGGTGAGTGGACTGTGCGGGTACCGGTGTGGGAGCGCTCCCAAGGTGACCTGGTGTCGAGCACCTGTCAAGACTTGAATCACAACTGTCTTACGGGCGCGTTAACGCGCCCGCACCTTCAACGGGCTTTACCGCAGGTGGGGTTGTCATTCGTCGAATAAATTCGACGCGCTATGGCACCCGTCGAACAAATTCGACGCACACGAATTGGACGCGCATTGTCATCTGTCGAATGAATTCGACACCCACCAGGGAGCGGCGGATCGGCCGCGGGGATCGGCGCCCTCCCGGCCGCGGGGCGAACGCCCGAGGAGGTGCGTGGCCTCGGCGGGGGACCGTTCGCATCCGCGTAAGGGGGCCGTTCCGTACCTGGCCGACGGGAGGGGGTACGGGCCTGTCCGGTGACACCGGGCAGGCCGCAGGGCGGCCCGTGCGCGGGGCGCCGGGGAGCCGGTGGCCGTGGCGCGGTCGTGAACCCCTGCTGGCCAACCGGGTGGCGCGGCACCTGGGGGCCGGCCGTACCCGCCAACGGGTCGGGCCCTCGCCCCGGGCGGGCGCAGGTGGGCGGAGTCGTGGCCGGGGCGCGGCCATCGGCCGCCCGCGGCTCGTTCCGCCTCCGCATCTGCAAACGTCCCCCGGCCGGCACGCTCGCCTCACTCACCTCCCCGGGCCCATGGCCGGCTCCCGCCCTCCTCGCTCCGTCAGCCTCGGCGGGCCGGACCGGAAGCGGACAGCTCCTTGCGATCATGGTCCGGTGAGCGACCGACGCGCGAAGGGCTTGGCACCATGACAGAGAAGAACTCCCGCACCCCGGGCCAAGAGGCTGCTCGCGCCGGTGCCCCGCCCGCCGGTCCCGGCGGTCGCGCTTTTGTTGATCGTGCTCCCGGTGGCCGTGCTCCCGTGGTCCGTCCTCCCGTCGTCCGGAGCGACGAGCCCGGCTCGTTCCCCCGGGGCGTGCTGGCCGAGCGCCACCCCGCCCTCATCCGGCAGGTACGGGACGCCTTCCCGTACGGCCGTCGACAGCACGAGGCCCTCGACGCGCTGCTGGACGAGATCACCGAGGACGTCGTGCGGCCGCTCCCCGACGCGGACCACGACCATGAGAACTGGGCGGCCTGGGGGCAGGAGTACTTCGGGGGCTCCTGGTACGACGCCCCGTTCCTGTGGGCGGAGAACTACTTCTACCGCAGGCTCCTCGGAGCCGTCGGGTACTTCGGTACGGGCCCGTGGCGCGGGGTCGATCCCTTCGCGCCGTTCAAGCGGGCCGAACTGCGGGGCGAGGCGGTGGAGGAGGAGCTGCGAGCCCTGGACGCGCTCGCCGGCGCTCCCGCCGCCCAGCGGGGTACGGCGCTGCTGCACGCCTCGCTCTGGGGAAACCGCGCGGACCTCGGCTTCCGGATCTCGGCGGGAGGGCCGGCGGAGAGCGGCGCCGTGGACCCGGCACTGGTCGCCGACGACAGCGCCGCGCTGTGGCGGCTCCTGCCCGCCGGTGCCCCGGCCACCGTCGCCGTGGTGGCGGACAACGCCGGACGGGAGCTGATCCCCGATCTCGTCCTCGTCGACCACCTGCTCGAACACGGGCACGCCCGGCGGATCGTGCTGTACGTCAAGCCCTCCCCGTACTTCGTCTCCGACGCGATGACCGCCGACGTGGTCGACTGCCTCCGCCGCCTCGTCGAGGCGCCCGGCGAAGCCGGCCGGATCGGGGACCGGCTCTGGTCGGCCGTGGCCGCGGGAGCGGTGGAGATCCGTACCCACCCGTTCTTCTGCGCCCCGTTCGGATACGAGGAGATGCCCGAAGACCTGCGGAAGGAGTTCGCGGGCGCCGCGCTCACCATCCTGAAGGGGGACCTCAACTACCGCCGCCTGATGGGCGACCGGCGGTGGGAGGCCACCGTGCCCTTCGCCGATCTCGCCGCGTACTTCCCGGGGGCCGTCGCGGCGCTCCGGACGCTGAAGTCCGACGTCGTCGTCGGCCTGGAGCAGGGAGTGCTGGACGCCCTGGACGGAAGCGGGGCCGCCTGGCGCACGAGCGGTACGCACGCGCTGATCCAGGTGCGGGGGTAGACCGCGGCCGGTGGGTGCGGGCCCGTCGCACCCCCTCCACAAGCCCGGCTCAGCGGAACTCGTGCACCACCTGGATCTCGCCGACGATGCGGGCGTTGAAGTCGTCCAGTTCCTCGGCCGGAACCCAGAGCTCGAGGATCGTCCGTCCGCCGGCCTGCTGGACGGGATACCGGCTCAGGAACTCCGACTCGACCTCGAAACGAGTGACGAAACCGGCGCCGTCGTGCTTCACGTTCCAGTCCCGCGCGATCCTGACCGCGTAGTCCTCGTCGAGTACCGGGTAGAAGATCGGCTGCCCGGGCAGCCGAGGCGGCCAGGCGCGCCAGTTCAGTTCCCGGACCAGATCCAGCTCTATGGGGCCGGTGGGGCGCCAGAGGGTCGTCGTCACTTGCCGGCTGGTCATCCGCGTCGCTCTCCGGTCGTGGGCCGCCGGTACGGCGGGTCGGGAGACCGGACGATACCGGGCCGCCGGACCCGGCAGCCACGCGGTTTCCGCACCCCGGCCACCTCCGTGGCCAGCGGTGACGCGTCAGTCGTCGCCCCGGGCCGTGCGCCCGGTTACGGAAACGCGTCCCGGCCCACGTGCCCGGTTACCGGAAAGTGAACAGGGTCCGGCCTGTGAGGGGTTAGGCCCAAGGCTCGCCCAAATCCGGATCCGGAATCGCACAAGTGATCTTGTCGACAGGGCCGGAGGCGCCATCAAATTGCTGCCACAGCCCGCGTGATCACATGAACGCGCCTCACGGCTGTCCCGCGATTCCCGGCGGGTGTGCGACGGCAGCTGTGGCGCATCGACGCGGACATTCCTCCGCCTCGCGACGCGACGCGTCCGGCGCCGCACACCGGCCCACCGGGAATCGCGGGACAGCCCTGTGCACCGGCTGCTGGGGCCGCTGCGGGCGGCCGGTCGGGGAGGGTCCGGTGGGTGGGGTGCGTTCGCTGTCGCGGTGGCGTGTGTGGGTGGCCGTGGTGCCGTTGGTGCTGTCCTTCTGGGCCCAGGAGGGCGGCGCGGCCTACGCGGCCGCGAGGCCGTCCGCCTCGGTGAGCACCGGGCTCGACCACCTGTGGAAGTGGCTGTCCGGCTCGGACGGCCCCGGCCCGGGGTCGAAGACCGGCTCCGCGCACGACGTACGGGCCGCCAAGGCCGGGGTCGGGCACCCGGCGGGCAGGGCGCCGGGCAAGGGCGTGGGGGAGCTGGCCCCGTCGAAGGCGCCGGGCGGCCACGCCACGAAGACGCTGTCCGCCAAGGCGCCCTCGGGCTTCGACGCGAAGACGAGCAAGCGCGACGCCGCCAAGTCCGGCTCCATGTTCGACTACTTCGAGAACGCCGACGGTTCCTTCACCCGGAAGATGGCGCAGTCCCGGATCAACTTCCCGGACAGCGACGGTACGTGGAAGCCGATCGACACCCGGGTGGTGCGGGGCGACGACGGCCGCTGGCACGAGAAGGCCAACGCGCAGGCCGTGTCGTTCGCGCCGACGACGGCACCCGCCCCGACGGGTTCCGGCGGCGGGACCGAGCAGTCGTCCTCGCACGCCGGTGACGGCGGATCCGCGGTGACCGCGGCTCTCGCCCCCGCACCCGCCTCGCGGACGGCCCCGGCGATCCAGGCCGACGCGCCCGCGTCGTCGTCCACCGCTTCCTCTGCCACCGCTCCGTCGTCCACCGCTTCCTCTGCCACCGCTCCGTCGTCCACCGCTTCCTCTGCCACCGCGTCGTCGTCCACCGCGTCGGCCGGTACCTCGACCGCGCCGACCGTCAGCACCGGCGATCCGGCCGGGCAGGACCTGGCCACCCTCACCCTCTCGGACTCCGAGTCGGTCTCCTGGTCGCTCGCCGGAGCGAGCGCCGTCACCGGTACCGCCTCGGGCTCCACCGTGACGTACGGCGACGTCCTGCCCGACACCGATCTCCTCCTCGATCCGACCGCCAACGGCGTCAAGGAATCCCTGATCCTGCACTCGGCCGACGCGCCGACCAGCTGGGTCTTCCCGATGAACCTGGACGGTCTCCGTCTGACCACCGCGTCCGACGGCACGGTCGAGCTGGTGGACGACGAGGACAAGGCCGTCGTCACCCTGCCGCAGCCCTTCGCCCGCGACGCATACGTGGACCCGGTCACCGGTGAGTCCCACGACAACTGGGCCATGCGGTACAGCATCTCCTCGGTGGACGGCGTCCCCGCACTGAAGATGTCGCTCGACCCCTCCTGGCTCAGCGGCCCCTCCATCCGGTTCCCGGTCACCGTGGACCCGACGATGACGGTGACGACCGCCGGGCAGACCCTCACCACGTACACCTACTACCCCAACACCGCCGACTACTCGTCGGACACGATCATGCGCGTCGGCACGGCGGACGGCGGCGCCTACATAGGCCAGGCGTTCATGAAGTTCCTCGGGCTCCCGGAGTCCGACGGCTACCACATCAGCGACGCCGACCTGCACCTGTTCAACGTCTGGGCGTACACCTGCAGTTCGTCCACCTCGTACAGCGTGTACCCGATCACGGAGCAGTGGTGGGTGACGGGCGCGAAGTCCTGGGCGGACCGGCCCGCGACCTCGTCCGCCATCGGCACCTGGTCGGGCACGGTCTCCAGCACGGTGTGCGGGAACTCCTCCGTCTCGACCGGCACGGGGCAGTGGCAGACCACCAGCCTCGACACGGACTGGCTCCAGAAGGTGGCGCTGGGCCAGACCGACAACTACGGGCTCTCCGTCTTCTCGTCGGCGACCAACTCCAACCAGTGGAAGAAGTTCGACTCCTCCCAGGTCGACGCGCACGCGCCGTACATCACGGTCACCTACAGCAAGAACTCCGCGCCGGACATCGAGCACACCTACCCCAGGACGAACTTCACCTCGCCCTCCCTGCGCCCGCAGCTCCAGGCCAAGGCCGTCGACCCGGACTCCTGGCCCACCTCGCCCCTGAAGTACGACTTCGCCCTCTACTCCTCGGCGGGCACCCAGATCGGCACCTCCGGCTGGCAGACCTCCACCAAGTGGACCGTGCCGGCGGGTGACCTGGACTGGTCCACGTCCTACCTCTGGACGGTGTCGGCGTTCGACGGCTGGTCCACGACGACCAGCGCCCGCCAGTCGTTGTCGACACTGGTCGCGCAACCGCTGATCGCCTCCCGGCTGGCGCAGAACGGCGGCCACGGCTACGACGAGGAGGCGGGCAACTACACCACCTCCACCACCGACGCCTCCGTGCCCTCCGTGGGCCCCTCCCTGGAGGTGAACCGGTCCTACAACTCCCTGGACACCAGCAGTACCGGGGCCTTCGGCGCGGGATGGTCCGCACTGGCGGACATGCGGGCCGTGATGGACGACGACGGCTCCAAGAGCGTGGTGATCACCGACGACGGCGGCCGGCAGGAACGCTGGGGCTACTCCGCCTCCGGCTACACCCCGCCCACCGGTACGTACGGCACCTTCAAGGCGCTGACCGCCGGCTACTCCCTGACCGTGACGTCGGGCATGACCTACACCTTCGGTACCGCGGGCGGCACCGGCATCTGGCTGCTCTCGCAGATCAAGACCCACGCGGGGCTGACGGAGACACTGACGTACGACTCCTCGCACCGCCTCTCCACCATCAAGAACGACGTCTCCGGACGCACCCTCACCTTCACCTGGTCCCAGCCCTCCGGCGCCGCCCACTACCACGTGAAGACGGTCTCCACCGACCCCGCCACCAGCGGCGACACCGGCACGGCGACCGTGTGGACGTACGGGTACACGGGCGACCGGCTCACCTCCGTCTGCCCGCCCTCCACCACGAACCCGGCGGCTCCGTCGGCTTCCTGCTACGCCTACACCTACACCGACGGCTCCAACTACCCGTCCGCCGCGCTCGACGCCGGGCCCAGCGGCTACTGGCGACTCGGTGAGCCCTCGGGCAGCGCCACCGCCGCCTCCTCGGTGCTGGCCAACTCGGGTACAGATGCTGGTAGTTACGTGAATGCCACCCCGGGCGGGGCGGCCGGACCTCTGGTGGGTTCGTCCGCCAAGGCCGTGACCCTCGCGGGCACCGGGTACATCAAGGTCCCGGCCGCACCGCTGCACGCCAGCACCAGCCGCGCGGTGTCGCTGTGGTTCAAGACGTCCAAGAAGGGCGTGCTGATCGGCGACCAGTCCAAGAGCATCACCGGGGCGACCGCCGCGTCGGGCAGCTGGACGCCCGTGCTGTACGTGGGGTCGGACAACAAGCTGCACGGCCACTGGTGGAGCGTCAGCGGCTCGGGCGGCGCCGACTTCGGCTCGACCGGAACGGTGACGGACAACGCCTGGCACCACGCGGTCCTCAGCTCCGACGGCAGTACCCAGACCCTCTACCTGGACGGCACGCAGCAGGACACCTTCGCCGGCACCCCCGACGACCAGGTCAACACCCTCACCTACATCGGCGCGGGATTCACCACCGCCTGGATCGACACCCCCGGTGACGTCAGCTACTTCACCGGATCGATCTCCGACGTTTCCTTCTACAGCCACCCCGTCACCGCCTCCCAGGTCCGGGACCTGCACACCAGTGGCATCGCGAGCGCGGCCCTGCTCACCACGGCGGCCGGACCGGCCGGGCGCACCATGGCCGCGGTCGCCTACGACACCGCCGCCGACCGGCTGACCTCCGTCACCGACGAGCACGGCGGCACCTGGACCGTCGGCAAGCCGACCGTGGCCGGTTCCGGCGCGGTGTTCCGCGGGTCCGTACTCGGCGCCAACCCGGCCGGCTACTGGCAGCTCGGGGAGGACAACACCGACGGCTCGGCCACCTACGCCGCCGACGAGGTGAACGGGGGCGACGGCACGTACAACAGCGTCACCCTCGGCGTCGCCGGCCCGTTCAGCGCGAAGGACAGCACCGCGGGAACCGCTGCCTCCTTCGACGGCTCCACCTCCTACGTCTCGGTCCCCGCCGAACTCCTGCACTCCGGCACCAAGCGGAGCGTCGGGATCTGGTTCAAGACCACCACGTCGGGCGTGCTGATCGGCGACCAGTCGGTACCGGTCGACGGTGCCACGGCGGCCTCCGGCAGCTGGGACCCGGTCCTCTACGTGGGTACCGACGGCAAACTGCACGGCCACTGGTGGAGCGTGAGCGGCTCCGGCAGCGTCGCCTTCGGCTCGGCCGGCACCGTCACCGACAACGCCTGGCACTACGCGGTGCTGAGCTGCGACGTCGACAGCCAGGCGCTGTTCCTGGACGGAACCAAGCAGGACACCTTCGCCGGCACCCCCGACGACCAGGTCAACACCTACACCTACATCGGCGCGGGCTTCGCCAAGACCTGGTACGGAGCACCCGGCGAGGTCAGCCACTTCAAGGGCTCGATATCCGATGTCGCCTTCTACGACCACAACCTGACGTCCGCCCAGGTCGCCACCCAGTGGAGTGCCTACAAGCAGACCACCGGAACCGTCGCCACCGAGAACGTCGACGTCACCGACCCCGGCGGCCACACGCTCAGTACCACCTACGACCTGTCCAACGGCGGACGCCCGCTGGCGGAGACCGACGGCACCGGAGCCACCACCTCCTACGGCTACGACACCTCGGGCTTCCTCTACACCGTCACCGACGGGAACGGGAACCTGACCACCACCGGTCACAACACCCGTGGCGACGTGGTGTCCCGGACCACCTGCCAGGACCGGTCGGCCGCGAAGTGCTCGACCTCGTACTACACGTACTACCTGAACGCCGACTCCGACACCGACCCCCGCAACGACCAGTTGCTGACTTCCTCGGACGCCCGTTCCTCCGGTCCGGCCGACACCACCTACCGGACCGTCAACACCTACGACACCAACGGCAACCTGCTCACGGCGACCACCCCGGCCGTCGCCGGGCATACCGCGGGGCTGACCGACAAGAAGACGTACACGACCACCACCACCGCCGGGTACGTCTCCGGTACCACCGCCCCCGCCGGACTGCTGGCCTCCGCCACCACGCCCGGTGGAGCGGTCACCTCCTACGTCTACTACGCCAACGGCGACCTCGCCCAGGAGACCTCACCGCTCGGCCTGGTCACCCGCTACACCTACGACGCGCTCGGCCGGGTACTGACCGGCACCGAGGTCTCCGACACCTATCCCGGGGGCCTGGTCACCCGCTACACCTACGACCCGCTGGGGCGGGTGATGACCGAACAGGACCCGGCCACCACCAACGCGGTCGACCAGTCGGTGACGCACACGCCGCTGACGACCAACACCTACGACGCGGACGGCAACACCCTCACCTCCACCGTCTCCGACACCACCGGCGGCGACACCGCCCGCACCACCGTCCAGACGTACGACGACAGGGGCGAGCTGAAGTCGGTCACCGACCCCGAGCGGTACGTCACCTCCTTCAGCTACGACACCTACGGGAACAAGACGGGGGAGACCGACCCCGGCGGGCAGGCGTACGCGTTCACCTACGACGCCGACGGCAACCTGCTGACCACCACCCTGACCAACTACACCGGCTCCGCGGACACTCCGCAGAGCGCCGGCGCCAAGCTGCTGGAACAGCGCACCTACGACGCGGGCGGCCGCCCCTACACGGTCACCGATGCCACCGGCGTCACGACCACGTACGCCTACTACGACGACGGCCTGGTCAAGCAGGCCGCCCGCACGGGCTCCTCGGGCACCACCTACATCGACGAACAGGACACCTACGACGCGGCGGGCCACCAGGTCGGGAAGACCACGGGGAACGGCATCCTGACCACGACGTACGGCTGGGACGCGGCCGGCCGCACCACGTCCACGACCGAGGACCCCGCCGCCCTGGCGAGAACCACCGCCTACACCTTCGACGACGACTCCCGTGTCCTGACCACGAGCCGGACCTCGGCGGCGGGTGATCCCGCCCGGAAGTGGACGTACACCTACGACGCCGCGGGCGACACCCTGTCCGCCGCCCAGTACGTCTCCAGCTCCCTCAGCCTCACCACGACGGCGACGTACGACCGGCGCGGTCTGAAGACCACCTCGACCGACCCGCAGAAGAACGTCACCACCTACGCCAACGACGAGGCGGGCCGGACGACCACGGTCACGAGCCCCGCGATCACCACGACCGATCCGGCCACCGGCGCCACCTCCACGGTCTACCCCGTCACCCTCGAGGGCTACGACACCTTCGGCGACCGCACCGAGGCCGAGGACGCCACCGGTCACATCACGGCCACCGCCTACGACCGCGACGGCCGCAAGACCGGCACCACCCTGCCCGCCTACAACGGCACGTCGGCCACCACCGCCTGGAGTTACGACCCGGACGGCAACGTCCTCGACGAGACCGACGCCAAGGGGCGGACCGACTACGCCTACGACCAGTTGGGCGACACGGTCCGGCGGACCGCCCCGGCGATCCGCGTCGACGGCACCGACACGCGGGGCACGTACACCTACGCCTACGACCTGGCCGGCCACCCGCTGACCGAGACCTCCCCCTACGGCTCCGTCACCCACCACACCTACGACGACCTGGGCCGCGACAGCAGCACCTGGGGGTACGTGTACACCTCCACCAGCGCGCAGACGAAGGTTCAGTCGGACACCACCTACGACACCGCGGGCCGCGTCGCGAGCATCGCCTCCGTCACCGGGGTCACGGAACACCACGGCTACGACGCGCTCGGCCGCACCCTCACCACGTCCGACACCAGCGGTGACACCACCACCTACACCTACGACCTCGACGACCACGTCATCAGGACCGTCCTGCCCGACCGGACCGCCACGACCGCGACCTTCGACGCGGCCGGCCGCCAGACCGGCACGGCGAACCTGGACGCCGCCGGATCCGTCCTGTCCTCGACCTCCGCCACGTACACCGACAACGGCGGCCTGAAGACGGTCACCGACGCCCGCCACCACACGATCGGCTACACCTACGACGCCCTCGGCGACCTGACCGGCCAGACGGAGCCGGTCAGCGACACCGTCTCGATCACCACGGCGTACGGATACGACGCGGCCGGCCACCGGACCGCCTACACCGACGGCAACGGCGACACCACGTACTCCACGTACAACGCCCTCGGCCTGCCCGCGAGCGAGAAGGTGCCCGCCGTCACCGGCCACACGGCCGACGCTGACCGGACCACCACCTACACCTACGACGAACGCGGCCGGCTCGTCTCCCGGACCGACCCCGGCGGCGTCACCGTCACCAACACCTACGACGCCCTCGACGACCTCGTCTCGCAGACCGGAACCGGTGCCGAAGCCGTCACCCCCGACCGGCACTTCAGCTACTCGCTGGACGGGCAACTGGTGGCCTCGGCGGTCGGCGACACGTGGGAGTACTACGAGACCAACGCCGTCGGCGACCTGCTGACCACCTCCGGGCAGGCCGGCAGCTCCTCGTTCACCTACGACGCGGACGGGTCGCCGGTCACCCGTACCGACGCCTCCGGCACCAGCGGCTACACCTACGACACCGACGGACGTCTGGCGACCGACACCGACGGGGCGACCGGTACCACACTCACGTACCACTACAACTCGACGTCCCAGCCGCAGTCCGTCACCTACGGCGCCTCGGGCGACATCCGCTCCTACGACTACGACGCGCAGCACCGGCTGAGCTCGGACACCCTGTCCACCGCCACCGGCTCCACGGTCGCCGAGACCGCCTACGACTGGGACGACAGCGACAACCTCACCTCCAAGACGACGACCGGAGTGCAGGGCGCCTCGGCCAACACCTACACCTACGACCACGCGAACCGTCTGGCGTCCTGGACCTCCGGCTCCACGACCACCGGCTACACCTACGACGCCGACGGCAACCGCCTCACCGCCGGCGCCACCGCCTCCACGTACGACGCCCGCGATCAGCTGACCTCGGACGGCACCCACACCTACAGCTACACCGCACGGGGCACCCTGGCCGCCAAGGACTCCGCGGCGTACACCTTCGACGCCTACGGCCAGCAGGTCACGGCCGGGCCGACGGCCTACACGTACGACGCGCTCGGCCGCGACCTCACCGCGGGAACGGCCACCCTGTCCTACTCCGGCACGGACAATCTCATCTCCTCCGACGGCAGCGGCACCTACAGCCGCGGCCCCACCGGAACCCTGACGGGCGAGACCTCGGCGAACGGCGCCACCCTCGCCCTGACGGACCTGCACAGCGACCTCGTCGGTCAGTTCACCGCGGCCGGCACCACCCTGGCCGGCTCCGCCAGTTACGACCCGTGGGGCACCACCCTCGCCTCCACGCTCACCGGAACGGTCGGCTACCAGAGCGAGTTCACGGACGCCGCCACCGGAAACGTCAACATGCACGCCCGCTGGTACACCCCGGCCAACGGCGGCTTCGACTCCGCCGACACGGTCCACAACAGTGCCGTCGGCGGCAGCGCCAACGCCAACTCCTTCGCCTACGCGGCGGACCGGCCCCTGACGGAAACGGACCCGAGCGGCCACTGCTTCTGGGACCTCTGCATCAGCGAGGGCTACGAGGCGTACGTCGTCGGAGCGGCGCTGGTCAGCACCTGCATCGCGTACTGCTCAAAGCTTTCCCAGAGCATCTCCGACGCGTGGACCTCGGTGACGTCCTCGTCCTCCAGTTCCTCGTACTCGTCCAGTTCCTCCTCGTCCACCACCCACTCCTCGACCGCGACCAGCACCAGGTACGGCATGTGCGCCGAGGTCTGGTCGATGAGCTGCCAGGCCCACTACGGCGGGAGCACCAGCACCGCACGCTCCGGCAGCGGCAGCAAGGGCGGTTCCGGCGGGGGCGGTTCCTCCTCCTACGGCGGGGGCGGCGGGGGCGGTGGTGGCGGTGTGAGCGCCGCCGCCGCGGCCCAGGCCGCCGCACAGGCGGCGGCGCAGGCCGCGGCGGCCAAGGCCGCCGCAGAGGCCGCCCGCCGCGCCGCGATCCGTGCCAACGCAGTCAAGATCACCGCCTCGATCGGCAAGGCACACCAGACCGTTCATTCCATATCCGCAGCGGCCAGCCCGCCGACGGTACAGATCAACATCGGCAACTCGGTCCGCAACGCGGCCTCGGCCATCACCGCCGGGATGACCACGGCCGCCGTCTGCGTGGTGACCAGCGGCTGCGGCAACGGGCCCCAGAAGAGCAGCAACCCGAACTGTTCCAGTGGTTCCGGGATCGGGTACCAGACGCCCTTGCCGCTCTTGAGCGGGGGAAGGTCCAGCGGGATGATGGCGTGCATCACCAAGAGCAGTTTGCGCACGTCCGGGAGTTCGCCGGTGCCGACAAGCGCGCGCAATCGACTTTCGGGCTACAACAAAGCTCAGGCATATGCCACGAGCGCGGGTCTCTCCGCGAAGAGCTCCATCAATGCCTGTCACCTCATCGCGGACACACTCGGCGGTTCCGGAACCGACCAGCGCAATCTGGGGACCTGCTGGCGAGGTGTCAACACGTACAGCAAGCTGGGCACTCTGGGGAGGGACAACATGCGCGACATGGAGGCGCAGGTGGCGACCGCCGCGCGGGCCGGGCAGAGTGTTTCCTATTCCGTGATCCCGAGATATCGATCCGCGAGCAGCAAAGTTCCCTACGAATTCGTCATGTCGGCGCGTGGCTACTACAATTCAGGAATGTCGGGCTACAGCAGAGACTTGGTTGTGCCCAACACCTACGGAGTGGGAGGGGCGAACCTCGGTGACGTGGTCAAGTAGCGACACGATGAAACGTCTGAAGGGATCGGTCGCGCCGCCGGCGCAGGGCGGCAACCAGGTCGACTGGGATTCGGCCGAGACTGAGAACGGACATGGGTTCCCGAGTGACTACCGCCTGTTCATGGAGGTTTACGGGCAGGGCTGCTTCGACGACTTCCTGGGTGTCGAGCCTCCGGTGCAGGAGGTTTATCCACTGGACGAGGGGGCGACGATCCGGGGACGGACCGCCGACGCGCTCGAGACGGCGGAAGCGACGGAGTACCACGAGCCCGAGCTGTTGATCGCCTGGGGATTGACCACCGAATCCGATCTGCTCTGCTGGCGTACCGATTCGGCCGACCCCGAGAAGTGGACCGTCGTTCTCTGGCGGCGTCAGTACGACTCCTGGGAACATTTCGAATGCGGGATGGTCGAGTTCCTCTGCCGTTACGCCGAGCGTGATCTTCCCGAGATCTGGACACTCGATCTCGCGTACGACGGGTGTCGTTTCGTTCATGACCGCGACCTCAAGAGAGCGATCCTGAGCGAAATTGATCCATGGGAACGCGAACCGTTGCCGGGAATCTGACGGTCACCGTTCGCGGTGAGCGGTGAGCGGTGAGTGGTGAGCGGCGTCCGGGACAAGGCCGGCGTGCGGCAGCGGACGTGCGGGCGCACACCCGACGGGGCTGGAGTCCGACCCGTGGCACGGGCCCGGGGCGGTGTGTTCAGTCCGCGAGCAGAAAGAACGAACCTGTGAGATTCCATCTGCGCCGGCGGCGGCCCTGGCCGGCCCTGGGCGCCGTGGCACTGGCCGTCGCCGTCGTGGCCGGCGCTCTGGTGTGGTTCCTGAAGCCGGGCCCGGACACCGCCTTCCGCGCACCGGAACCGGTGTCCCACGTCGACACCGCCACCCGCACCTGTTTCCTGAGCTCCGTGGACGCGGATCCCACCGGCACCTGGGAGCGGTTGCGCGAGACGGCGGAAGCGAGCGGTTCGCACCTGGTCGTGCAGCGGTACCAGCTGCCCGCGGGCGCGGACCCCGTCGCCTACGTCAACACCCTTGTCCAGCTGCGCTGTTCCACGGTTGTCGCCACGGGGAGTGCCGCACGTTCGGCTGTCGCCTCCCGTCTCGCCGATGGCCCGGTTCCGAACGTCCGCTTCGAGGTCGTCGACGAGCGCCGCCCGCGCGGTGCGACACGGGAGGCGGCGTCGACCCCGGGTTCTCCCTCGGCTGGTTCGGCGGGCTGAGCCGGTTCACCGGTGGGGCCGGCGGATCGCGCACGATCCGCCGGCCTCCCTCGGCAGGCCCGTCGTCCGGAACGCCGGACCGGTCAGTCGAACTCCTCGATGTACTCCTCCGGCGGACCGAGTTCGGGGCGGTCCCGCAACTCGACCTCCTTGCCGAGCTGCTCCAGTTCGAGCACGGTGACGGTGTTCTCGCCGGACCGCAGCAGCGGTGCCGGGCAGTACAGGGTGACCTGGGGCCCGATCTCCCAGTAGCGGCCGAGCAGGAAGCCGTTGACCCAGACGAAGCCGCGCCGTGACCCCGGAAGTGCGAGGAAGGTGTCCGCCGGGGTGTCGACGTGGAGCTGGGCGACGGCGAACCCGGTGGTCGCGTCGGCGGATCCGTCGGCCGCGTCGGTGCATCCGGTGGCCCCCGGTGAGGGGACGGCGTCCGCGGCGAGCGCCTCGGACAGCTCCGTGTCGGACCACTCCTGGAGCGCGACCGGCACGCTCTCCCAGCCCTGCACCGTGCGCCGGTCGACCAGGACGGGACCGAGCAGGCCCTTGTGCCCGCCGACGGCCGGCCCGTAGTTGATCCGGCCCAGGTTCTCGACCAGGACCTCCACCGTCACCACCTCGCCCGTGCCCTCCACCTCGAAGGCGCGGGAGTCGGCGTCGGCGATGCCGAGGAAAGACCCGTCGACGAAGACCAGGGCCCGGTCGCGCACGTCGCTGAGGGTCAGTTGATGCGTGCCGGCCGGGATGCGCGGGTGTGCGGTGTACAGGACCATGCCCGCGTCCAGGCCGAGTTGCTCGAAGGTGGCGGGACGAGGGGCGGTGCGGGTGGTCGTGGGTTCCACCGCGCGCAGCCCGGCGAGTAGACCGGAGCGGCGCGTGAGCGGGGCGCGGGCCGGCGGGAGGACCGGCATCCGCTCGGGCGACCGGAGGGGGCCCTCGGCGCCGAGCACCTCGCGCATGGCGAAGAACTTGGGGGTGAGTGTGCCGTCCTCGGCGATCGGTGCGTCGGAGTCGTAGCTGGTCACGATGGGCTCCAGCCGGCCGTCCGTCTCGTTGGCGCCCGCCCAGAGACCGAAGTTGGTGCCGCCGTGTGCCATGTAGATGCTCACGCTGCCGCTGTCCGCGACGATGCCGCGCAGGGTGTGCACCGCGCTCTCCACGCCGCGTACGTGGTGCTTCTTGCCCCAGTGGTCGAACCAGCCGTTCCAGAACTCGGCGACCAGGAAGGGTTCTTCGGGGCGGCGTCCGGCGAGGAGGCGGCGAGCCGCCTCGGGCTTGGAGCCCAGGGTGGCGGCCATCAGGGTGCCCGGCAGGGAACCGCCGTCCAGCATGAGGTCGGTGGGGCCGTCCGCCGTGAACAGCAGCTCCTGGATGCCGCGTTCGGTCAGGGCGTCACGGCTCCAGCGCATGTAGGCGTGGTCGTCGCCGTAGCTGCCGAACTCGTTCTCCACCTGCACCGCGACGACCGGCCCGCCCCGGGACGCCTGGAGCGCCGCGATGCGGGGGATCAGATCGTCGAACCAGGTGCCGAGGGCGGAGGTGAACGCCGGGTCCGAGCTGCGCAGAGCGAGGTCGCGCCCCGTGATCCAGCCCGGGAGACCGCCGTTGGACCATTCCGCGCAGATGTACGGACCGGGTCTGACGATGACGTCGAGGCCCTCCTCTCCCACCGTACGGATGAACCGTTCGAGGTCGCGCCAGCCGTCGAACGACGGCGCCCGGTCCTCGCGGGGCTGGTGGAAGTTCCACGCCACGTACGTGTCGATGGTGTTGAGCCCGAGATCGGCGATCCGGCGGATGCGGTCCCGCCAGAGATCGGGATGGACCCGGAAGTAGTGCAGCGCTCCCGACAGAATGCGGTGCGGAACGCCGTTGCGGTACATGCGGCCATCGCGCCAGGACAGTGCTGCGGTGGCGGGTCCTGCCGTCGCATCTTCCGTGGGGCGTGCCGGGGGGGTATGTGTCGTGGGCGACTCAGTCACGGCGCGAGCGTATGTTATCGATGACATGTATAACAAGCTTGGTAGAGTCCAGCAGCCGATCTCGGAGGATGGAGCGTCTTGAACGAGGACAGCGCGAAGCCGAGGCAGCCGAGCATGGCCGACGTGGCCCGGATCGCCGGCGTGTCGGCGCAGACGGTGTCCCGTGCGCTGCGCGGTTCGCCCCATGTCACCCCCGACACCAACCGGCGGGTACTCGCGGCCGTGGAGCAGCTCGGCTACCGGTTCAACAGCGCCGCCAGGGCACTGTCCTCGGGACGCAGCCACACCATCGGCCTCGTCCTGCTGGAGTCCGGCGGGTACTACTCGCGCTCGGCGGTCACCGCCGGTGTCGAGTCCGCGGCCGGCGCGGCGGGATACGCGGTGAGCATCGCGACCATCGCCGGGCTCGACGCCGGCCTGATGGAGCGGTCCCTCGCCAAGCTCGCCGACCAGGGCGTCGACGGTCTGGTGATCGCCGTGCCGCTCATCTCGGTGACCCAGAAAATAGAGGACCTCACCCGCGAGATCCCGACCGTCACCCTCGACGGGTCGCGGACGCGGGGCGCCCGGGTGCTCGGGATCGACCAGGGGGAAGCGGGCCGGCTGGCCACCCAGCACCTGCTCGACCTGGGACACAGGCAGATCTGGCACATCGCGGGACCGGACGAGTGGATCGAGGCGCGGCAACGCCGCCAGGGATGGCAGGAATGCCTGGTCGCGGCCGGGGTCGAGCCGCCGACCCCCTTGGAGGGTGACTGGTCGCCCGACTCCGGTTACCGGCAGGGGCAGATCATCGCGATGATCCCCGAGGTCACCGCGGTCTTCGTCGCGAGCGACGAGATGGCGTTCGGGGTGATCAGGGCCCTGCGCGAACGAGGCCGGTCGGTGCCCGACGACGTCTCCATCGTGAGCGTCGACGACATCGCCCTGGCGGCCTACTGCGCGCCGCCGCTGACCACCGTCCGGCAGGACTTCTACGGCTACGGAGCGGCGGCCGTCACGCTGCTGCTCCAGGGAGAGGCGGCGGTCGAGGAGTCGGTCGTGACCGCCTCCCTGTCGGTGCGCGGCTCCACCGCGCCGCCCCGCCAGGGGTGAGACCGGGGCTCCCGGTCCCACTGGCCTGCCATCGGCCCTCCTGGTAACCCGTGTTGGCCAGTTCGGTGGCTTCGTCCCCTTTTCGCGACTGAGTAACGGACCACCCCGTTCGTCGCGATTGACCGGATTCGTCGCGCCCGACTCCCGTCCCGGGCGCGCCGTTTCATCCTGCTCGCAAGGGTTTCGCGGCGGTTCGGTGCGGGCCCGGAGGGATTTGGGCAAGGTCCGTGCGAAAAGTCACTCGCCGGCCTTCCGGCGGCCCGCGGGGTGCCCGAGTGTCCCGCCCGTCCCGGCCGTGGTGCCGGAACTCCCTTGTGTGTACGCAGAGCTGACGATGTGGCGCGTTCCGGCACGCCCGTCTCCTGGGCCACCCGCCGGTCCGCCGAGGGGTGCGGAAGTGTCCCGGAGCGGGCCCTTCGGTGAATCGACCGCATCTGACCCCTTGCGCCGTCATGTGATCGATGCCATCGTACGCACCATGTTATCGGTGCCACCGTAACAACGCCGGATCAACGGAGATCCAAGTCCGGCCCTGCGGTGGCGCGGCGCCAGGCGATTCGACCCCCGACGGGGGCCACGCCGGCCCGCTCTGCCACTCGCAGTCAGGTGGGCAGTTGTCCACGGGAAGGACCCCCAGAATGAGGAAGTCGCTCGCCTTTGCGGGCACCGCTGTGACGGTGCTCGGGCTGCTCGCCACCGGATGTTCGGGAGGCGGGGACAGCGCGGACTCCGGCAAGACGACCCTCAAGGTCGCCGCCCTCGAAGGCGGCTACGGCCGGGACATGTACGCCCAGGTCGTCAAGGCGTACGAGGCGACCCACCCGGACGTCGACGTCCAGCTCCAGATCTCGAAGAGCATCGAGGACGAGATCACCCCGAACATGAAGGCCGGCAAGTACCCGGACGTCGTGGTGCTCGGCCAGGGCCGCAAGGCCGCCCTCACCGAGACCCTGGTCAAGGACAAGGCCGTGGAGGACCTCACTTCGGTCCTCAAGGCGAAGGCCCCCGGCGAGACCAAGACGGTCGGCGACAAGCTCACCCCGGGCATCGTCGGCAACCTGAACACCAACCCGTACGGCACGGACAAGACGTACCTGATGCCGATGTACTACGCGCCGACGGGCCTGTTCTACAACCAGGGCCTGTTCGAGAAGAACGGCTGGAAGACCCCGGCCACCTGGGACGAGATGTTCGCGCTCGGCGACAAGGCGAAGAAGGCGGGCATACCCCTCTTCACCTACCCGACCGCCGGTTACCTCGACTCGTACTTCTTCGCGCTGCTCGCCGACGTCGGCGGGGAGCAGTTCTACACCGATGTCATGACGTACAAGAAGGACATCTGGAAGTCGGCGAACGCCAAGAAGGCGCTCGACATCACCACCAAGCTGCTCAGCTACGCCGCGCCGACCACCGTCGGCTACGCCAACGAGCAGGACTTCACCAAGAACCAGCAGTCGATCCTGGACAACAAGGCGCTGTTCATGCCGAACGGCACCTGGATCACCGGTGAGATGGCGGACGCCCCGCGCGCCGACGGCTTCACCTGGGGCCTGACCCCGCTGCCGGCCGCCACCGCCGGCGCCAAGCGCTACCTGACGACCTCCGTCGAGTCGGTCTGGGTCCCCAGCGCCGCCCAGCACAAGGACGCGGCGAAGGACTTCGTCGCCTACCTGTACTCCGACGAGGCGGCGAAGATCTTCGCCAAGTCCAACGCGATCCAGCCGATCGAGGGCATCGCCGACAGCCTGACCGGTGAGAGCGCCACCTTCTACAAGCTCTACGAGGACCCGTCGGTCTCCGCGCTCGTCGGCGGCTTCGCGAGCACCTCGCCGGTCGAGGGCGTCGACATCAAGGCCACGCTCTTCGACACCGCCAACAGCATCATCAGCGGCGACACCACCGAAGCCAAGTGGCAGTCCGCGCTGAACGAGGCCAGCGAGAAGCTGCGCCAGGCGGGCAACTGACGTGCCCGGCGGCGACCCGGTCGACCCGGGTCGCCGCCGGCGCCTCCACCACCCGAGAGATCCTCTCGGACCACTCAGGACTGCCTCGTACGACCGAAGGACCGGCACGGTGACGACCCTCTCCACCCCACCCCAAGACTCAGCGGATCCCGTGGCGAAAACACGGAAGTCCGCCGGTGACTCCCGGCGCGGCAAGGCGTCCCCGGCGCGCCGGCCCGGTCACACCCGCTTCGTGCTCGCCTGCCTGCTCCCGGCGCTGGTGCTCTTCGCGGTGTTCATGGTCTACCCGACCGTGAACGTGTTCCGGATGTCGCTCTACACCTGGAGCGGCTTCTCCCCGGACATGAAGTTCGTGGGGCTGGACAACTTCCGTCACCTCATCGACGACGACCAGTTCGTGCGGGCGTTCCAGAACACGGTGACGCTGCTGGTCGTGGTCACCGTGGTGACCATGGGGATGGGCCTCTTCCTCGCCGCGATCATGACGCGGCAGAAGCTGCGGAGCCGCAACTTCCTCCGGTTCGTCCTCTACATCCCGAACGTGCTCTCCGTGGTCGTGATCGCTGCGGTCTTCTCCGCCATCTACGACCAGAACAACGGTCTGCTCAACAGCATGCTGCGCCTCGTCTCCCTCGACAGCTGGCAGCAGGTCTGGCTCGGCGACCAGAAGGTCGTGCTCTACTCCGTCGGCATCGCGATGGTCTGGCAGTCCCTGGGCTACTACATGGTCCTCTACATGTCGAGCATGTCGAGCATTCCCGAGGAGCTGTACGAGGCCAGTGGGCTCGACGGCGCCTCCGCCTCCCGGCAGTTCTTCTCCATCACGATGCCGCTCATCTGGCAGAACCTGCGGACCTCGCTGACCTTCTTCATCATGAGTGCGGTCAACCTCAGCTTCGTGCTGGTCCGCGCGATGACCGGCGGCGGTCCCGACAGCTCCTCCGAGGTCCTGCTGAGCTACATGTACAAGCAGGCGTACACGAACTCCTCGTACGGCTACGGCATGGCCATCGGTGTCGTCATCTTCGCGTTCTCCTTCCTCGTGTCGCTCCTGATGAGCCGGGCGACCAAGCGCGAACCCCTTCAGTTCTGAGGACAGACACCATGACCGTGATCAACACACCCCGCCCTCCCGCCACCCGCTCGCGGATCGGCCGCGTACTCACGTACGTCCTCGTCATCGCCCTGGCGCTCGCCATCGCGGTGCCGGTCGCCTGGGTCCTGCTCGCCTCGCTCAAGAAGAAGAGCGAGTTCTTCGGCAGCCCCTGGTCGCTGCCCGAGGGACTGCGCCTGCAGAACTACGTCGACGCCTTCACCGACGCCCACTTGGGCCAGTACTTCATGACCTCGGTGTTCGTCACCGTGCTCGGCCTGGTCCTCGTCCTCGCGGTCTCCGTGCCGGCGGCGTACGTCATCGCCCGGTACGAGTTCAAGGGCAAGGGATTCGTCGAACTCCTCCTGCTCGGCGGGCTCTTCATCAACGTCAACTACATCGTCGTGCCGATCTTCCTGATGCTGGTCGACTGGGACAAGGCGCTCGTCGACGTCTTCCCCGGCGGGTTCTTCCTCGACAACCCCTCGGTCCTCTCCCTCGTCTACGCGGCCACGTCGATCCCGTTCACGATCTACCTGCTCACCGCGTACTTCCGGTCCATACCGGTCGCCTACGAGGAGGCCGCGTCGATCGACGGGGCGTCCAGGTTCCGGATCATGACCCGGATCATGCTGCCGATGGCCCGGCCCGCGATCACCACCGTGATCCTGTTCAACTTCCTCGCCTACTGGAACGACTTCATCATCTCGCTGACCCTGCTTCCCGGCGAGGGAAAGACCGTCCAGGTCGGCCTGCTCAACCTGTTCACGGCGCAGAAGGCCGCGGCGGACTACGGACGCCTGTACGCGGGCTTGGTCATCGTCATCGTCCCGGTCCTGATCGTCTACGCCTTCATCCAGAAGCGGCTCATCGAGGGCATGGCATCCGGCGGCGTCAAGGGCTGACGGGCCCACAGCGACCGGGCCCGAGCGGCCCCGGTGGAAGGAAAACAGACATGAAGGACTCGACGCGGACGGCGCTGTTCGTCGCCGTGCGCACGCTCGTCGCGGCGGCCTGTGTGGCGCTCGTCGTGGTGGAGCGCAGGACGATCGGCTGGGGACACCTCGGCATCATGCTTCTCGCGCTGGCCGGGCTGATGGCCCTGCTCGCCTCGTACAACCGGAGGTACCAGTGACAGCCGCAACCACGTCCGCACATGCGCTGTCCGAGATCCGGCCCAGCGCGCGGCAGCTCGCCTGGCAGGAGATGGAGTTCTACGGCTTCATCCACTTCGGCATGAACACCATGACGGACCGGGAGTGGGGCGAGGGGCACGACGCCCCGGCCCTCTTCGACCCGGCCGACCTCGACGCCGACCAGTGGGTGGCCTCGCTCAAGAGCGCGGGGATGACCGGCGTCATCCTCACCTGCAAGCACCACGACGGTTTCTGCATGTGGCCGAGCGACGCCACCGACTACTCCGTCGCCTCCTCCCCGTGGCGCGGCGGCAAGGGGGACGTGGTCGCCGAGGTCGCCGACGCGGCCCGCCGGCACGGCCTGAAGTTCGGTGTCTACCTCTCCCCGTGGGACCGCACCGAGGCGTCCTACGGCTCCGGCAGCGCGTACGACGACTTCTACGTCGCCCAGCTCACCGAACTCCTCACCCGCTACGGCCCGGTGTTCTCCGTGTGGCTGGACGGCGCGAACGGCGAGGGCCCCAACGGCAAGCGCCAGGTCTACGACTGGGAGCGCTACTACGCGGTGGTCCGCGAGCTCCAGCCGGACGCGGTGATCAACGTGTGCGGCCCCGACGTCCGCTGGTGCGGCAACGAGGCCGGCGAGACCCGCCCCGACGAGTGGAGCGTCGTCCCGCGCGCCCTCCAGGACGCCGAGCGGACCGCGTCCGTCTCGCAGCAGGCGGACGACGGCGTCTTCTCCCGCCTCGTCCGCAGCGACGACCGCGACCTGGGCAGCCGGGCCGCGCTCGCCGGACACGAGTCGGACCTGGTCTGGTACCCGGCCGAGGTCAACACCTCGATCCGCCCCGGCTGGTTCCACCACACCGCCGAGGACGACCAAGTCCGCTCCGTGGACGAGCTGTTCACCATCTACCAGCGGTCGGTCGGCGGCAACTCCTGCTTCCTGCTCAACGTCCCCCCGGCCGCGGACGGCCGCCTGCGGGACGCCGACGTGGCGGCGCTCGGCGGACTCGGCCGGCGTATCGAGGACTTCCGCTCCCGCCGGATCGAGGCCACCGCGACGGTCACCTCCGGCGCCCCCGGAGACGTCGCCGCCGCATGGCCCGGCAAGGCCGAAACGCCCTGGCGCCCGGCCGGCACCGACACCCGCCCCACCGTGACCCTCACCTTCGACGGGCCCCGCCGGATCGACGCGGTCGTACTCGGCGAGGACATCACCCAGGGCCAGCGCGTCGAGCACGTCGTCGTCCGGGGCGCCCTGGGAGGCGAGTGGACCACGCTCGCCGAGACGAGCGCGGTGGGCTACCAGCGCATCCTCACCTTCCCGGCCGCCGAGGTCGACACGGTCGAGTTCGCGGTCACCGCCACCCGTGACACCCCCGTCGTCGCCCGGGTGGCGGCGATCGGGGCGGGTTCGTGAAGGGCGCGGCGCCCGCCACCCGGGCGCCGCGCCCACCGGCGGGCTCCGGGAAGCAGGGCCCCAAGGGCTCCCGCAAGCCCGGCGCCCGCAAGCCGGCCGCCCCGCGCCCCGCCGGTACCGCGGCCCGTACGGCGGGCGCCTCCCGGCGGCCGAAGCGACGGACCCTCGTCGTGCTGACCGGAGCCGTACTCGCCCTCGTCGTGGCGGTCGTCGTCGCGGTGACCGCCCTCGGCGGCGGCGACGGCGACGAGGTCGCCACCCTGGACGGGCGCCCGGTCACCCGCGAGGAACTCCTCTTCCACATGGGGCGGCTCGCACCCACCGTGCAGAACGAGCTGACCACCACCTACCACCTGGCCACCCCGTTCGGCTGGGACGCGAAGACGGGAGCGAAGACCGCGCTCCAGCGCCTGGAGACCCGTGCGCTGGACGAGATCCGCGAAGACCGGGCCGTCCTCGTCCTCGCACAGGAGCGGGGGCTCGTCGACTCCGTGGACTTCGCGGACCTCACCGCCGAACGCACGGCGGAGAACGAGTCCCGCGCCCAGGCGGTCGCGGCCGGCCAGACCGTGTACGGAGTCACGGACTTCTCCCCGGAGGAGTACTACACCCACCGGCTGACCGAACTCGCCACCAGCCTCAAGGACCTGCTCAGCAAGAACGCCGGCGACCCGCTCCACGTCACCGACGCCGAGGTCCGCAAGGCCTTCGACGCGGACCCCGGCTCCTGGAGCGCCAACGCGACCACGTACGCGTACACACAACTCGTGGTCCAGGTACCGGACGGCGCACCGGCCGGCTTCGCCGCCGACCTCCAGCGCCGGGTGAAGGCCGCCGGGCACCTCGCGGACGTCACCGGGGTGACCGGCGCCAAGCTCACCACCGCCACCTACGGCGGCACCGGCACGACCGGGCTGAGCACCCACGACCAGGACCTCGTCTCCGTGCTCGGAGAGCTCGACCGGGGACAGGTCTCGGCGCCCGTCAAGGGCACCGGCCAGATCACGTACTACCAGCTCGACAGCGTGAAGACCGACCAGGACAAGGCGTTCACCGAGTACTCCCAGCGGATCCGCCAGTCGCTCGTCGAGAAGAAGTACGCCACCTACCTCCAGCGCCGGGCCGACGACGCCTCGATGTACGTCGACAGCTCGGCGGTGGCCGCCATCAACGCGAAGGACGTGCAGCAATGAGACCTGCCGACATCGGCCCGCCCGCCGACGAGACGTCGGTGAAGCGCCCGTGGCTCACCACCCGGACGGTTCGTACCGGCCTCGCCTCCGTGCTCGCCGCGCTGCTCGTGGGCTCGCTCGCCCCGGCCGCGCACGCGGCAGCCGGACCGCAGAGCCCCGCCGCCCCCGCCGCCTCCGCAGCCGGCAAGTCCTGGCCCGGCAACAAGCACAACGCCACGGGTGGCAAGGACTACTACATCGACGCCACGCTCGGCCACGACACCGCGGCCGGCACCTCGCCGAAGAGCGCCTGGCGCAGCCTGGCCAAGGCGAACGCGACGACGTTTCTGCCCGGCGACCGCATCCTGCTCAAGGCCGGCGAGCAGTGGCAGAACGAGCAGCTGTGGCCGAAGGGCTCCGGCAGCGCGGGCAAGCCGATCACCATCTCGGCGTACGGCGACAAGCGCGCCGGCCGCCCCTACATCGCGACGAACGGCAACGTGCCCAGCCCGTTCAACGCGGACGGCACGAAGAACCCGCAGACCGTCGGCCTGACCGGTGCCATCGTGCTGCGCAACCAGCAGTACTGGGACATCGACAACGTCGAGCTGTCCAACGACGACGACTTCGCCACGGACATCACCAAGGGCAGTTACGTCCGCGACGGCATCATGGTCTCGATCAACGCCGACCTCTTCCCGGACGGCGCGGACACGGTCATGGACCACTTCCGCATATCCGACATCTACGTCCACAACCTGGACGGCCCGAGCAGCTGGCAGAAGATCCACTACGGTGCGGTCGACTTCCAGGTCTTCGGCAGCAAGAGCTACAAGGCGTACCCGGCCGGCGGATACCACTTCAGCGACGTCCGGATCGAGAACAACACCTTCGAGAACGTCGAACTGCACGCCGTGCAGTTCGCGTTCAACTGGTTCGCCGCGGACAGTGCCGACTCCGGCCAGTACGACGAGGCCGGCAAGTGGCACGAGGGCTGGGAGCAGCTGTGGGTGCGCACCCGCGACCTGTACAGCCGTGACGTCTACATCGGCCACAACTACGCCAAGAGCATCGGCCAGGGCGCCTTCCAGCTCGCCGACTCGCAGCGCATGACGGTCGAGTACAACGAGGTCAACGGCTTCCTGGAGCGCTACAACGCGGTCTCCTGCGGGCTCTACCTGTGGGCCGGCGCCGACTCGACCATGCAGTACAACGAGGTCTACGGCGGTCCGGACAACGAGTACGACGGCACCCCCTGGGACCTGGAGTACACCAACTTCAACGTCACGTACCAGTACAACTACTCGCACGACAACGCCGCGGGCTGGATGGCCTACATGGGCAACAGCTCGAACTCGGTGGCGCGTTACAACCTCAGCGTCAACGACAACGGCGTGCTCGTGAAGAACATGCTGTCGACGAACTACGCCCCGACGTACTTCACGAACAACACCTTCGTCTACGACGGCGCCGACCTGAACACCGTCCACGACGAGACGTTCCTCAGCCGCGTCTACTTCCTCAACAACATCTTCTACAACACCTCGGAGACCACCCCGACCCCGTGGTACCGCCGTACCGGCGCACTGCGGCAGGCCGTGTTCTCGAACAACGACTACTACGAGGCGTCCGGCACCCACTCCGCGCAGGAGCCGGCCGACCCGGACGGGCTGCGGGTCGACCCGGAGTTCGTCGGTGACCCCGCCCACTACGTCACCGGTGCGGGCGTCGACAAGATCCGCAAGGCCGCCGCGCCCTTCGCGCTGCGCAAGGACTCGCCCCTGATCGACGCGGGCCGCTACAACGCGCACATGGGCACCGAGGACTTCCTCGGTACGCACCTCTACTACGGCGACGCCCCGGACATCGGTATCGCCGAGTACAAGCACGGCCGCAAGGTGGCCGACCCGGTCGACACCGACCCGATCGAGGAGGAGACGGACAACAGGGTGAACCTCGCCCTCGGCAAGTCCGTCACCGCCAGTTCGACCCACCCCGGGGCGAACGGCTCGCTCGGCGCGGAGAAGCTGACCGACGGCAACCTGTCGACCCGCTGGGCCGCGGCCGACGACGCGTCCTACCCGATCACGCTCGACGTCGACTTCGGCGCGGACACCACCTTCGACCAGGTCTACCTGGACGAGTACACCGACTCGGGCACCAACCCCCGGGTGCAGTCCTTCGAGCTCCAGCGCTGGGACGCCGCCACCGGCACCTGGGTCACCTTCGCCACCCGTGACGCGGGTGTCGGGCACGACCTCACGGTGACGGGCTTCGGCACCGTCACCAGCTCCAAGCTGCGGGTGGCCCTCACCAGCCAGATCGCCACGGAGCAGTACACCCCGAGCCTGACCGAGATCTCGGTCTACCGCGCGGGCGCGTGAACGGTGTCCGTACGGACCCCCGGGTGAACCCGCCGGGTCCGTACGGATGACACGCGGAGGGCGGGTGGATGCCACGGCATCCACCCGCCCTCCGCGTTCTGTGGGGCGCACCCCACACCGGTGTCCGCCCGAAAGGGTGAACTTGCCCCCGAATGCGGCGTGTCCCGACATCGCAGGCGTCATGGTGCGGAAGAGGCGGGTGGGGCCGTCACCTCCGCGCGGGGCGCGGGAAGCGCGGGAGCGGGTGCGAGGGGAGTGACCGTGGAACCAGTCAAGGGGAGGCCACCGGCACCGCTGCGGGACCGGGCGCGCTACCGGTTCGACCGGACGCTGGCGCGTTCCACCGGCACCCTCATGGGCTGGCTGGTCATCACCTGCCTGGCCGTCGTGGTCCCGGTGAGCGCGGTACTGGTGTGGACCGACCCGAGTTCGCCCCGGTCGCTCTCGGACCGGCTGACCGCGGTGTGGCGCGCCAGCGCGGAGACCCTCCGACTCGGCTCCGCCACGGGAGCCCCGCTCCGGCTGGCCCTCTCCGCGCTGCTCGGGCTGTTCGCCCTGCTCGGCGTGTCGACTCTGGTCGGGGTGGTCACCACCGGTCTCGCCGACCGCATGGCCGAGCTGAGCCGGGGGAGGTCGAGGGTCCTGGAACACGGCCACGTCGTCGTGCTCGGCTGGTCCGACCAGGCGACCACCGTGGTGAGCGAACTGGTCGCTGCCCAGGCGCCGCACCGGCCGCGGGCCGTCGTCCTGCTCGCCGACCGCGACAAGGCGGAGATGGAACGCGCGCTCGCCGCCCACCTCCCGCCGGCCGCACGCGGGCGGATCATCTGCCGCAGCGGCCCCGCGAGCGACCCCGAGGTGCTCGCCCTCGTCAGCCCGCGCACCGCGAGCACCGTACTGGTGCTGCCCTCCGGGGAGCCGTCGGCGGACGCGGAGGTGCTGCGGGTCCTGCTCTCCCTGCGCGCGGTACTCGGCGAGGGCACGGTCGGGCCCCCGGTACTCGCCGCGGTGCGGGACGACCGCTACCGCGCCCCCGCGCGCCTCGCCGCCGGGCCGCGCGGCACGGTGCTGGAGACCGACACCGTCACCGCCCGGCTGATCGCGCAGTGCGTCGGCAGACCGGGGCTCTCCCTCGTGCTCCGCGACCTTCTCGACTTCGCGGGCGACGAGTTCCACCTCGCCGACGCCACCGCCTTCCACGGCGACACCTTCGGCACCGCCCTGCTGGGCCACCCGGACTCCTGCGTCGTCGGTCTGCTCACGCCGGACGGCCGTACGCTGCTCAACCCGCCGGAAGGCACCCCGGTCGAACCGGGCGGCCACCTGATCGTGCTCGCCCTGGACGACGACTCCACCCGGGTGGAGGACTGCCGGCATCTGGTCGACCCCTCCGCGATCGCCGTGGACGGCGCCCCGCTGGACGACCCGACACGCCTGCTGGTGCTCGGCTGGAACCGCCGCGCCCCGCTCGTCGTCGACCAGCTGCGGGTGACCGCCCGCCCCGGCTCCGTCCTCGACGTGATCACCGACAGCGCCGTCCCCGGGCCGAGGGAGCCGGAAGGCGGTGCGCCCGCGGCCGCGTCCGTACGGTTCCGGTCCGCCGCCCTGTCCCGGCCCGAGGCCCTGCTCGGGCTCGACCTCACCCCGTACGACGGCCTGGTCGTCCTCGGACCCGATCCGGGCGACAGCCCGGAGCGCCCCGACGACTGGACGCTGGTCACCCTGCTCGCGCTGCGGCTCCTGGAGGAACGCGCCGGACGCGAGCTGCGCGTCGTCACCGAGCTCACCGACGACCGCAACCGCCCCCTCGCCCCCGTCAACCACGGCTCCGACGTCATCGTCAGCGGAAAACTGACCGGACTGCTGATGGCCCAGATCACCCAGAACAGGCACCTGGCCCCCGTGTTCGACGAACTGTTCTCCGGCGACGGCGCGAACGTCCTCCTGCGCCCCGCCGGCACGTACGTCCGCCCGGGCGCCGAAGCCACCTTCGCCACCGTCGTCGCCGCCGCCCGGGACCGCGGCGACTGCGCGATCGGCTACCGCAGCGAGGACCGGTCGGCCCCCGGCACCGACCACGGCGTGCGGCTCAACCCGCCCAAGGGCGAGCGGCGCGTATGGAGCGCCGGTGACCAGGTGGTCGTGGTGGGTACGCCCCCGCGCCACGCCGCCACGCCCGCACCGGACACCGCTCCCCGACGGGCGAACCTCGGCTGACGCGGCACCAGTGCCGCCTCAGCCGAGGTTCGCCCCGTCGCGACGCCCGGCACGCACTCTCGCCGCGCCGGCCGAAAACCCGAGTACGTCCAGTGCGGGGGCTTCCGGCCGGCACGCCGAGAGCACGCACCCGACGCCGCTCCTCGGCGGGCGAACCTCGGCTGACGCGGCACTAGACTTCGCCCGGTGGACCGGTCGATGGGATTGCGAGAGCTCAAGAAGCTGCGGACGCGGGAGACCATCTCCGAGGTCGCGATCGCGCTCTTCCTGGAGCGCGGATTCGACCAGGTTTCCGTCGCCGACGTCGCCGCCGCCGCGGAGGTCTCCAAACCGACGCTCTTCCGGTACTTCCCCACCAAGGAGGACCTGGTCGTCCAGCGCTTCGCCGACCACCAGGACGAGAGCGCCGAGGTGGTGCGCAGCCGTCCGGCCGGGGTGAGCCCGCTCGACGCCCTCCACCGGCACTTCCTGGACGGGCTGGAAGCCGGCGACCCCATCACCGGGCTCAGTGACCACGAGGCCGTTCTCGCCTTCCACCGCCTCCTGTACTCCACCCCCGGCCTCGTGGCCCGCTCCGCCCAGTACCTCGCCCGCGCGGAGGAAGAACTCGCGCGCGCCCTCGCCGAGACCCTCGGCGAGGGGTCCCGGGAGGTCACGTCCCGGCTGCTGGCGGGGCAACTGGTCGCCACCCAGCGCATCCTGGCCCTGACCAACTGGCAGCGCATCGTGGACGGCGGATCGGCCGAGGACGTCCGCCCCGAAGCCGTCGCCGACGCGGACCACGCCTTCACCCTGCTGAAGCGGGGGCTCGCCTCGCTCCCTCCCGTCACGGGCTGACACTCCGGCGCTCCAGGCGGCAGGCGCCCCGGGACCGTGTGGCGTCGCGCACAGCGCCCTCCGTTCCAGCGCCCGCCACCCCGTACCCGGCCCCTTGTCCCGTCCGGTCCGTCCACCTGCGGCGGGCCGGAGCACGCCGGAGCACGGTGACGGGAATCTCCTTTGCCGGGAGCCGCCGATCGGGCACTGTGGTGCGGTCGGGGGACCTCCACAGCCGTACGACCGAGCGAGATGCCATGACCGCGACCGCCGCAGCCGCCGAACGCCTCCACCATGTCCGCCGCGCACGTCGCGCCCGCACCGGCGGCCCGGGGGAGAGGGGCCCCAAGGTCCTCGAACACGTCCTCGGCTGGACTCTCGTCGTCGTCCTCGCCCTCTTCGTCACCCGGGCCGGACTCATGTGATCCGTCCGGGCGGCCCGCGGTTCTCCGAGGCGGACGATCACACCCTCCGTACCTCGTGACGGGGGCGCCCCGATCGGGCATACTCGACGCGCCGCAGCCGCTGACCGGCGTCTTCCGCGATCCGGAAGGGCAGGATCGGTTGGGCACGTACCGCCTGTGCCGGGCCCGGCCCGGACCACTCGGCGACGCGGCTCCCCACCCCGGGGCCGTCCGCCGTCACGCCCGACAGGGAGGAGAGCACCGTCATGCCCGACCGAGCCCCGCAACCGGTGGAACGTCGTCTGCCCACCGAGGAGTCCCGGCAACTGCTCACGCTGGTACGCGACATCGTCGCGAACGAGATCGCGCCCCGGGCCGCCGACGAGGAGGAGGCGGGCCACTTCCCGCGCGAACTCTTCACCCTCCTCTCCGAATCGGGCCTGCTGGGCCTGGTGTACGACTCCGGTCTCGGCGGCGGGGACCAGCCGTACGAGGTCTACCTCCAGGTCCTGGAAGAGCTGGCCGCCGCCCGGCTGACCGTGGGACTCGGCGTCAGCGTGCACTCGCTCGCCTGTCACGCCCTCGCCAACTACGGCACCGAGGAGCAGAAGAAGACCCATCTGCCCGCGATGCTCTCCGGCGGACTCCTGGGCGCCTACTGCCTCTCCGAGCCGGCGTCCGGCTCCGACGCGGCCTCGCTGCACACCAGGGCGGTACGGGACGGCGACGACTGGGTGCTCACCGGCACCAAGGCGTGGATCACCCACGGCGGCATCGCCGACTTCTGCACGGTGCTGGCCCGTACCGGCGTCGACGGCCCCCGGGGCATCACCGCCTTCCTGGTGCCCGGCGACGCCGAGGGGCTGAACGCCGCGGCCCCCGAGCGGAAGATGGGCATGAAGGGATCACCCACCGCCCAGCTCCACTTCGACGGCGTACGGGTACCGGACGGCCGCCGGATCGGCGAGGAGGGCCAGGGCTTCGCCATCGCGCTCTCCGCGCTCGACTCCGGCCGCCTGGGCATCGCCGCCTGCGCGATCGGCGTCGCCCAGGCCGCGCTGGACGAGGCCGTCGGATACGCCACGGACCGGCGGCAGTTCGGGCGTCCGATCGCGGACTTCCAGGGGCTGCGCTTCCAGCTCGCGGACATGGCCACCCAGATCGAGGCCGGCCGCGCGCTGTACCTGGAGGCCGCCCGGCTCCGCGACGCCGGCCGGCCCTTCTCCCGTCAGGCCGCCATGGCGAAGCTGTTCTGCACGGACGCGGCCATGCGCGTCACCATCGACGCCGTGCAGGTACTGGGGGGTTACGGCTACACGCGCGACTTCCCCGTCGAACGCCTGATGCGGGAGGCCAAGGTGCTCCAGATCGTGGAGGGCACCAACCAGATCCAGCGGATGGTCATCGCCCGCCACCTCGCCGGCCCCGAATCGCACTGATCCGCTGCGGCAGCCCGGACCACACCGGCGCCGTCACGATCCGGGTCCACTCCTGGTCGTGACGGCCCGGCAGGGTGCGCCCCGAGCCCTCCCAGTCGCGGAGCAGGGCGACGTAGATGGGGGAGTCGGAAGGCGATGCGGGCGGGGGCTGAGCGGCAGGCGGTAAGGCCTTCCTGCCCGTCCCCGCTTCCGCGGTCCCCGCACCGGGGCCTGCTGCGGGGACGCGGGGTTCCGGCTTTCGACGGAGCGGTGCCGTGGGCCGGGGAACCGATTCTTCGGAGGGCGGGGCGACGAGACGGCGACGACCGGAGCCCGCCGCGGTGTCCGGGATGGTCATACCGGACCAACGCCCGGGGCGCCGCCGGGTCACTGTACGAGCGGTGCGGCCGCATGTTCGATACGGGTGGCTCGCCGGAACCCGCACCGCGTCGGCGGCACCGTCGCGGTGCGCGGGTACGGCCCGGGGAGCCGGGCGGCGCGACTCAGGCGGCGCGGCGCATCCGCGGCATGCGCATCGGGCGCGAGCCGGGGCCTCCGGCGTGCGAGAACGGCTGCATCCGCCAGTCGAGCCCCTGGGGGAGCGTCAGCAGCAGAGCCGTCTCCTGCTCCTGCACCTCCAGCGTCTCGTCGGCGGGCTCGGCCTCGGCGGCGCTGCGGCCCGTGCCGGCGCAGACGGTCAGCACGAACGGGTTCCACGGGGTGGGGCAGAGCGCGTGCTCCGGGAACACGTCCTCGTCGGCCAGGAGCGCGATCGGCTGCGCGCAGTCCGGGCAGACGACCCGGTACATCTCAAAGGTGTCGTACGCGTCGGACAGGCTGTCCTCGTCCGTATCGACGGGCTCCGGTTCGCTGTGACCGGTGAGCTTCAGGCTCTGCATGGGAAGTCCCCCCTCGGTGGGCCGGTGAGGCGCGGTGGCCCCGACCACACCAAGCACTTCCCGCCGTGACTCCGCCGTAACCGCCGGCCGGGTCGACAACGGGCGGTAAACATGTGGCCTTGGTCACATGCCACCCGCAAGACCTCTTCCGGCCGTCCCCGGGCCGCTCCCCGAAGGCCCGGAACCGGGCGCGCGGGATCGTCCCCGACACGCGAAACCGGGTACCCGTACAGGGCACTTCGCCGGAGTCGCCCATGTCTGTCCGGAGCGCGACCCCCTCGTCCGCCCCGTGCCCGCACGCCCCGGCCGCTGCGCACCACGCCACCGGCCCCGCCTCGGGACTTTGCGGACCGGACCAGGGGCAATAGGTTGACCGCATGGAGGAGCTGGACCGTCAGATCGTGGAGTTGCTCGTCAAGGACGGGCGGATGAGCTACACCGACCTGGGCAAGGCCACGGGCCTGTCCACGTCGGCCGTTCATCAGCGTGTCCGCAGGCTTGAGCAGCGAGGGGTGATCCGGGGCTACGCCGCGGTCGTCGACCCCGAGGCCGTCGGCCTGCCCCTCACCGCGTTCATCTCGGTGAAACCGTTCGACCCCAGCGCCCCCGACGACATCGCCGAGCGGCTCGCCGGAGTGCCCGAGCTGGAGGCCTGCCACAGCGTCGCCGGGGACGAGAACTACATCCTCAAGGTGCGGGTGGCCACGCCGCTGGAACTGGAACACCTGCTCACCCGCATCCGCTCGCTGGCCGGGGTCTCCACCCGGACCACCGTGGTCCTGTCCACCCCGTACGAGGCGCGGCCCCCGCGCATCTGAACCAGGTCGCCCGGGGCGCGCCGCGCGCTTTCGGGAGGGGCGCGGACCACCCGCGCCGGGGCACGCGCGAGACTGGTCGCATGACCAAGAGCACCGCCCCCCAGAGCGATTCCGAACACCGCACCGTGCTGCTGCGCGGTGGAGACGTCCACAGCCCCGCCGACCCGTTCGCCACCGCGATGGTCGTCGAACGCGGGCATGTCGCCTGGGTGGGCTCCGAGGGGGCCGCCGACGCCTTCGCCGGCGCGGCGGACGAGATCGTCGATCTGGAAGGCGCCCTGGTCACCCCCGCCTTCACCGACGCGCACGTGCACACCACCTCCACCGGCCTCGCGCTCACCGGGCTCGACCTGTCGGGCGCCCGCAGCCTGGCGGAGGCGCTGGAGTCCGTCCGCGCCTTCGCCGACGGCCGGCCCTCCGACGCGGTCCTGCTCGGCCACGGCTGGGACGCCGCGCGCTGGCCCGGGCAGCAGCCTCCGTCGCGCCGCGAACTGGACGAGGCGGCGGGCGGCAGGGCCCTCTATCTGACTCGCGTGGACGTGCACTCCGCGGTCGTCACCACGGCCCTCCTGGACCGCGTCCCGGGGATCACGGCGATGGACGGGTACCGCCCCGACGCGCCGCTGACCGGCGACGCCCACCACGCGGTACGCGCCGCCGCGCACGCCACCGTGACCGCGGGGCAGCGCGCCGACGCCCAGCGCGCCGCCCTGCGCCACGCGGCCTCGCTCGGCATCGGCACGGTCCACGAGTGCGGCGGCCCCGAGATCTCCGACGAGGACGACTTCACCTCGCTGCTGGCCCTGGCAGGCGCCGAACCCGGCCCCCGGGTCCTCGGACTCTGGGCCGAGTACGTCGAGGACGAGAAGGGCGCCGCACGCATCCGCGAACTCGGCGCGCTCGGTGCCGCCGGAGACCTCTTCGCGGACGGCTCGCTCGGTTCGCACACCGCCTGCCTGCACGAGCCGTACGCCGACGCGCCGCACACCGGCGCCGCCCATCTGGATTCCGCGCGGATCGCCGCCCACGTCGCGGCCTGCACCGAGGCGGGTCTCCAGGCCGGTTTCCACGCCATCGGTGACGCGGCGCTCACCGCCGTCGTGGACGGCATCCGCGCCGCCGCCGGACGGGTCGGCCTGGCCCGCGTCCGCGCCGCGCGCCACCGCGTCGAGCACGCGGAGATGCTCACCCCCGAGACGATCGCCGCCTTCGCGGAGCTGGGCCTGACCGCCTCCGTGCAGCCCGCCTTCGACGCGGCCTGGGGCGGCGAGGACGGCATGTACGCCCGGCGCCTGGGCGCGGAGCGTGCCGCGACGCTCAACCCCTACGCGGCGCTGCTGCGCGCGGGCGTGCCGCTCGCCTTCGGGTCGGACAGCCCGGTCACCCCGCTCGACCCCTGGGGCACCGTGCGGGCCGCAGCCTTCCACCGCAACCCGGAGCACCGGATCTCCGTCCGCGCCGGATTCACCGCCCACACCCGGGGCGGCTGGCGCGCGGCGGGGCGCGACGACGCCGGAATCCTGGTGCCCGGGGCGCCTGCCGACTACGCGATCTGGCGTACCTCCGAACTGGTCGTCCAGGCCCCCGACGACCGGGTCGCCCGCTGGTCGACCGACCCCCGCTCCGGCACCCCTGGCCTGCCCGATCTCTCGCCGGAGGCCGACCTTCCGGTCTGCCTGAGCACCGTCGTGGGCGGACAGAGTGTCTACGTACGCCCGAACGAGTGACGAGGCGGGATTCCGTACCGCCGATCGATGGGGGAGTGCTCGCGCGCGACCTGCGGATCTTCGGCCCTGACCAGGCAATATGAGACAAGTTCGCAGGTCGGGCCGTTGTTGACAGAAAGCGGTCACCGGCCGGTAGGTTCGGCCGGGTCCACCACAGGACGTCCACCGGTCGAACCTCCATGCAGTCGTCGAACGCCGCTGGGTCACGGGGTGGTGAGCCGCATCGGCCCACCACCACTGACAGCCAGGTTCAGCGCCCGCGCCTCGGGGGCGAGGGAAGGTTTCGCCGGTCGACGGGTGCGACCCGGGTGGGGCCCGGACGTTCAGTAGACAACGGCTTTCGGTCGACCCGCAGCCAGCGGGCGCCAGGTCGGCCCGAAGGGCGCCGGGCCCCGATCCGCAGGTCCGGCCGCCGGTGTGCGGACCGGGTCCCGTCGGAGCGTTCGTCCCGCGTTCACCGGAAGGTCACCGTGGTCCGGCGCTGATCTGTCCTCACTTCCACGGGTCTGTCCCGCGCCCCGGACACCGCCGTGCGCCCGGGGCGCACGACGGGCCCCGGACGGTCGATATGGTGTGCATCTGCGTACGGACCTTTAAGGGGCAGTTAGTGAACGACGGCGGTCAGCGGCGGTACGACCCGCTCGGCAGAGTCCTGGTGATCATCCCGACCTACAACGAGGCCGAGAACATCAAGCCGATCGTCGACCGGGTGCGTTCCGCCGTCCCGGAGGCCGACATCCTGGTCGCCGACGACAACAGCCCCGACGGCACCGGCAAGATCGTCGACGAGATCGCGGCCGAGGACTCCCACGTGCACGCACTGCACCGCGAGGGGAAGGAAGGGCTCGGCGCCGCGTATCTGGCCGGTTTCGGCTGGGGGGCGGAGCACGGTTACGGCGTCCTCGTCGAGATGGACGCGGACGGCTCCCACCAGCCCGAGGAACTGCCCCGCCTGCTCACCGCCCTCAAGAGCGCCGACCTCGTCCTCGGTTCGCGCTGGGTGCCGGGCGGCCGGGTGGTGAACTGGCCCAAGAGCCGGGAGATGATCTCCCGCGGCGGCAGCTTCTACTCGCGGCTCGCGCTCGGCCTGGACGTCCGCGACGTGACCGGTGGCTACCGGGCGTTCCGTACCGACACCCTCAAGGGGCTCGGTCTGGACGAGGTCGCCTCCCAGGGATACTGCTTCCAGGTCGACCTGGCCCGCCGCGCGGTGGAAGCCGGATTCCACGTGGTGGAGGTGCCGATCACCTTCGTGGACCGGGAGGTCGGCGACTCCAAGATGAGCCGCGACATCCTCGTCGAGGCGCTGTTCCGGGTCACCGGATGGGGCATCACCGCCCGGGCGAACAAGGCCACCGACAAGGTGCTGGGCCGCAAGCCCGCCCCTCGGACCGGCAACGCCACGACCACGGCGGACGCCCCGGGCCAGGTCCCGGCGGACGCCCCGGAGGTGACCACCGCGGACGCCCCGGCCGGCCCCGCCCGGCGGACACCGGCCGAGACCGCTCCGGAAGCCGGCGCCGATCACGCCCCCGCCGCCCCGGCCGACGCTCCGCCCACGTCCGACCAGGCCTGACGCGCACCGTCCCCGGGGACCCGGACTCCTGGGGACGGACGCCGCCGGACGGACTCCTCGGGACGGAAACCGCGCGGGCGGGCACCCCACCCGTGCCGCTCGTACCGTCGTACAGGCACACTGGGGGCATGACGACCGGCACACCGCCCCCGAACCGTCCCCGGCGCTCGCGCGTCCGCAGATTCCTGCCGCTGGGCCTCGTCGCCTGGATGGCGCTGGAGATCTGGCTGCTGATCCTGGTGGCCGACGCGGCCGGCGGCTTCACCGTCCTGCTGCTCCTGGTGGCGGGCCTCGTATGCGGTGCGGCCGTGGTCAAGATGGCCGGACGCCGTGCCTTCTCCAACCTCACCGAGACCCTCCGGCAGACGCCGGGGCAGCCCGGCGCGGACGAGCGGCGGCCGGAGTCGCAGCCGACGGCCCGGGGCAACGGCTTCCTCATGCTCGGCGGAATCCTGCTCATGATCCCCGGCATGCTCCTGGACGTGGCCGGCCTTCTGCTCCTGGTGCCGCCCGTGCGCAAGGCGCTCAGCGGGCTCACCGAGCGGGCGCTGGAGCGCCGGATGAGCGCCGCCGCACCGGGGAGCCTCTCCGGCGCTTTCCAGCAGGCCCGTATGCACCGCCCGGACGGGAAGGTGGTCCAGGGCGAGGTCATCCGCCAGGACGGCACGCAGCCGCCCCCGCGCGGCGACGACGGTCAGCGGGGCCCCCGGCCACCGCTGGCCCCTTAGGGCGTGTCCGGCGGATCCTGACCGGGTCCGCGGCACCGAAACCGCACAAAGCCGCGGGCCGTGACACAGAAGATGTGTCACGGCCCGCGGCTGTAGTGGCCGCATGCGGTGCGGCCGTCCGTTCGGTGCTTGCGCGGATCAGGCGGACTTCCTGCTGTCCCGCGGATGCACGGCGATGTTCATGGCTCCGGAGCGAAGGACCGCCAGCCTCTCGGCCAGCACTTCCTCCAGCTCCTCGCGGGTGCGCCGCTCCATGAGCATGTCCCAGTGCGTACGCGCAGGCTTGCCCTTCTTCTCCTCGGGGCCATCCCCGTCCACCAGGAGTGCCATGGCGCCGCACGCCTTGCACTCCCACTCCGGCGGAATTTCCGCCTCTACCGAGAAGGGCATCTCAAATCGATGCCCGTTCTGGCATGCGTACTCCACCGCCTGGCGCGGGGCCAGATCGATGCCGCGGTCCGTCTCGTAGCTGGTAACCACGAGTCGCGTGCCGCGGAGAGCTCGCTCACTCATGAATCGTGCCTCCCGGGCTTGTCGCCCACAGGACAGGTGTCGCTGTCGTCGTCATCCGGTCAACGTCCGCTCGGCGGTAAAGATTCCCGTTGCCGGCCACGCGTCGCCCGTCTTGCCGCTGCTGTATCAGGGGTGATTCCCCACTGTTGCCCGGTTTGTCACCTTTGAATGGATCTGTCACCCAACAGTTTGACGTCATCCACTCGCAGTAACGGTCTTTCCGGGCAGGCCAAAGGCGTACACTACCGGCCTTTTACTTCGACGTCTAAATCCGCTCCGGTACGGGATTGCCCGCGGCGGCCACCGCAGCCCGTACGGGCACCCTCGCGAGGAGCACGGAACCGATGACGAAGAACACCACCAACGAGACGATCGCCTGCCGGTAACTGCCGGTCAGCTGGTACGCCAGGCCGAACACCAGGGGCCCCAGCCAGCTGAGTCCGCGGTCGCTCATCTCGTACGCGGAAAAATACTCGGCTTCCTTGCCGCTCGGGACCAGATGCGAAAAGAGGGAGCGGGAAAGGGCCTGGCTGCCCCCGAGGACGAGTCCGATCGCCGCCGCCAGGACGTAGAAGAAGGCGGGCGCGTCGGCCGGCAGGAAGTAGGCGGCCACCAGGATCAGCGTCCAGACCACCAGCGACGCCAGGATCGTGCGCTGCGCGCCGTACACCCGGGCCAGCCGCCCCATGCCGAGCGCGCCGGCCACCGCCAGGACCTGCACCAGCAGCACCGCGGTGATCAGCGTCGTCTGGTCGAGGCCGAGTTCCTCGGAGCCGAACACCGAGGCCTGGGAGATGACGGTCTGCACCCCGTCGTTGTAGATGAGGTACGCCAGCAGGAACGAGAGCGTCAGCGGGTGGCGCCGCATGTCGCGCAGGGTGGCGATCAGCTGCCGCCAGCCGGAGCCGACGGCGCCCTCGCCGCCCGGCGAGGTACGCCGGTCGCGCAGCCGGCGCAGCGGCACCACGGTGAAGGCGCCCCACCACAGCCCGGCCGAGGCCAGGCAGATACGCACCGACTCCGACTCGGTGAGACCGAAGGAGTCGTGCCCGCTGTAGACGATCAGGTTGAGGACGAGGACGAACGCACCCGAGGTGTATCCGAACGCCCAGCCCCGCGAGGAGATCGCGTCCCGTTCGTCCGGTTCCGCGATCTGCGGCAGGTAGGAGTTGTACAGCACCATCGACACCGAGATGGCCGCGTTGGCCACGATCAGCAGGAAGGCGCCGAGCAGATAGCGGTGGCCGTCCAGGAAGAACATCCCGGTGGTGGCCGCCGCACCCGTGTAGGCGGCCGCCGCGAGCAGGGGCTTCTTGCGGCCCGAACGGTCCGCCGCCGCGCCCACGAGCGGCATGAGCACCACCGCGAGGACCACCGACGCCGAGACCGCGTACGCGAAGAGCGACCCGGCCCGCACCGGTATGCCGAGCGGGTGCACGAACCCCTCGGAGTCGGAGGCCGCCTTCGCCACCGAGGTCAGATAGGGCCCGAGGAACACGGTGACCACGCTCGTGGAATAGACCGAGCACGCGAAGTCGTAGAAGTACCAGCCCCGTTGTTCCCGCTTGCGGGCCACGGCCGCCGCCGCGTCCGCCGGTTGCTCCGGCGGTGTCGCCGTTCCCGTGGTTCCGGTAGTCGACCCAGTCAAACCTCTGCCCCCCTGCTCGGTCCGTTCCGTTCGCACCCGCCGCCGGGGGCGGCGTCAGGACCAGGCCCCGCGCTCGCTCAGCACCGTACGCAGCGTTCCGACGTGATCGGTCATGATGCCATCCACGCCGAGGTCGAGGAGGGCGGTCATCTCCGCCGCGTCGTCGATCGTCCAGACGTGGACCTGGAGCCCGAGCGCGTGCGCCGTACGGACGAAGCGGCGGTCGACGACCCGGACGCCGTTCTGGCTCACCGGCACCTGCGCGCACACCGCGCCCCGGCGCAGCGGCGCCGGAATCCCGAACGAACGCAACCGCAGGGCCAGTACGCCCCGCACGCCGTACGAGGTGGCCAGCCGCGGGCCGCCGAGCCGCTGCGCGCGGGCCACCCGGGCCTCCGAGAACGAGCCGACGCACACCCGGTCCCAGGCGTCCGTCCGTCGGATCAGCGCGAGGAGGGGGTCGAGCGAGGACTCGGCCTTCACGTCGACGTTCCAGCGGGCCCCGGGGAACTCCTCCAGCAGGTCCTCGAAGAGCGGCAGCGGTTCACGGCCGTCCACCCGTGCCCGTCGGACCTCGCTCCACGGCAGGTCGGCTATCCGGCCGCCGGCGTCGGTGACCCGGTCCAGGGTCGGATCGTGGAAGGCGACGAGACGGCCGTCGGCCGTGGTGTGCACATCGGTCTCGAAGTACCGGTATCCCTCCGCCGCCGCACGGCGGAAGGCGGCCGCGGTGTTCTCCAGCCCGCCGGCCGCGCCGCCGCGGTGGGCGAACGGGATCGTCGACGGGTGGTCCAGATAAGGGTGGCGTACTGAGGTCACGGCCGAAGTATGGTGGCCCGCGGCGACGGCCCGGCAACGGCCCCGGTCGCTTCCGGCGACCCGGGGGTGTCGAAGAGGCGCAGGAAGAACTGGGCGAGCGGCCCGATGGCCAGCGCGTACACCACCGTGCCGATCCCGAGCGAGCCGCCGAGCGCGAACCCGGCCGCCACGACGGCGACCTCGATCACCGTGCGCACCAGGCGCACCGAGCGGCCGGTCACCCGGTGCAGGCCGGTCATCAGCCCGTCGCGCGGCCCGGGACCGAACCGGGCCGTGATGTAGAGGCCGGTCGCCGCTCCGTTGAGGACGACGCCCACCACCAGCACCGCGATCCGGGCCGCCCATCCGTGCGCCTCGGGGACGAACGCCAGGACGACGTCCATCGTGAGGCCCACCATGACGACGTTCGAGACCGTGCCCAGCCCCGGACGCTGCCGCAGCGGTATCCACAGCAGCAGCACCAGCGCGCCGATCCCGATCGACACCGTCCCGATGGCGACGCCCGTGAGCTCCGAGATCCCCTGGTGCAGTACGCCCCAGGGCTCCAGCCCCAGCCCGGCCACGACCAGCAGCGCCGAACTCGCGCCGTACAGGACCAGGCCCGCGTAGAGCCGCACCAGTCTGCGGACGAGAGAGGCGCGGTGCGGGACGGCGGTGGTGGACATGGGGTACCCCCTGCTGTGATGGTGGTGGACCGGTTCGTGTCACTCTGTGGCGGGAGATTGGCCACAGGCCATGGCCAATCCGAGGAAGGTGGACTGATTTCATGGCTCAGTGGACTTCGACAGTGGGGGCCGCCCAGCTCGCGCGGCAACTCCAGGCCCCGCTCTCCCGGCCCGGCGTCCCCGGCGCCCGGAAGCCCCCCGCCTACCGCGCCCTCGCGGACGGGGTGCGGCTGCTGGTGCTCGAAGGCCGCGTGCCGGTAGCGGCCCGCCTCCCCGCCGAACGCGAACTCGCCCTCGCCCTGGCCGTCAGCCGCACCACCGTCGCCGCGGCCTACGAGGCGCTGCGCACCGAGGGGTTCCTGGATTCCCGGCGCGGCGCCGGCAGCTGGACCGCCGTCCCCGCGGGCAACCCACTGCCCGCCCGGGGTCTGGAACCACTGCCGCCCGAGGCGCTCGGCTCGATGATCGACCTGGGCTGCGCCTCGCTGCCCGCCCCGGAACCCTGGCTGACCCGCGCCGTCCAGGGCGCCCTGGAGGAACTCCCGCCGTACGCCCACACGCACGGTGACTACCCGGCCGGCCTGCCCGCCCTGCGCCGGATGATCGCGGACCGCTACACCGAGCACGGCGTCCCCACCATGCCCGAGCAGATCATGGTGACCACGGGCGCGATGGGCGCCATCGACGCCATCTGCCACCTCTTCGCCGGGCGGGGCGAACGCATCGCGGTCGAGTCGCCGAGCTACGCCAACATCCTGCAGCTGATGCGGGAGACGGGCGCCCGGCTGGTGCCCGTCGCCATGCGGGACGGGCTCGGCGGCTGGGACCTCAACCGCTGGCGGCAGGTCCTGCGCGACGCGGCCCCCCGGCTCGCCTACGTCGTCGCCGACTTCCACAACCCCACCGGCGCGCTCGCCGACGAACAGCAGCGGCGCGGCCTGGTGGAGGCCGCACGCTCGGCCGGCACGGTCCTGGTCGTCGACGAGACGATGCACGAGCTGGCCCTCGACGACGACGTGGAGATGCCCCGCAGGGTCTGCGCGTTCGACCCGGCCGGCAGCACGGTGATCACCGTGGGCTCCGCCAGCAAGGCGTTCTGGGCCGGGATGCGGATCGGCTGGGTCAGGGCGGCGCCCGACACCATCCGCAGCCTCGTCGCGGCTCGCGCGTACGCGGACATGGGAACGCCCGTCCTGGAACAGCTGGCCATCAACTGGCTGCTGCGCACCGGAGGCTGGGCCGACGCGGTCGGGCTCCGGCGCGAACAGGCCCGGAGCAACCGCGACGCCCTGGTCGCCGCGGTGCGCCGGGAGCTGCCCGACTGGGAGTTCCAGGTGCCGCGCGGGGGTCTGACCCTCTGGGTGCGTACCGGCGGGCTCTCCGGGTCGCGCCTGGCGGTGGCGGGGGAGCGGGTGGGCGTCCGGGTGCCGTCGGGACCGCGCTTCGGCGTGGACGGGGCGTTCGAGGGGTACGTCCGGCTGCCGTTCACCGTGGGCGGGCCGGTGGCCGACGAGGCGGCGGCGCGGCTGGCCGCGGCGGCGGCGCTGGTCCGCGCCGGCGCGGGGGCGGGGGCGGACATGCCGAGGACCTTCGTGGCCTGAGAGGCGCCCGGGGCCCCGGGGCGGAACGTACGACGGGCGGGCGCGGACCCGACCGGTCCGCGCCCGCCCGTCACTCGTACCGCCGGTCAGCCTTCCGCGACCGCCGGCTGCGGTGCGCGGAACGTGTCCCGCTTCTCGAACGGGTCGCCCCCGGGCGGCTCGGGGACGGCTTCCCCGGCCACGGGTCCCGGGAGCAGGGCGAGCACGGCCCGGCGGTCCGCCTCGCCGGCGGCCTCGTCGTAAGGGTCGGGGGTGGCCGGGACCTGGAGCCTCAGCACCTCGCCCTCGCCCAACCGGGCGTATCCGCGTCCGGCGGGCACGCCGGGCACCGGCGTGGTGTGCGGCTCGGCGCCGAGGACGGCCGCCATCTGCTCGCGCGAGGCGGTGCCGAGGACGGCACGGGCCCGGGTGTGGGTCAGTACCGCGTCCGAGAGGCCCTCCACCGCGTCGAACTGGTCGGCGAGCACCACGGTGACCCCGGCCGCCCGGCCGTGCCGCAGCGGCACCTGGAGGAGGTCCTGCGGGTCGGGCCGGCCGTCCGCCGCCGCCAGATGCCCGAGGACGGACGGGCGGTCCAGCAGGATCCAGAGCGGGCGCCCGGCGCTCTCGGCGGCGGGCCGCCCGGCCTGGCGCTCGCGGTTGGCGTCGATGAGCCGCCGCTCGGTCTCGTGCGCCGCCCATTCGAGCGTCGCCAGCGCGCCCGCGAGACCGCACTCGACGGCGAGGACGCCCTCGCGCCCGGCCAGGAAGTCGTACTCGCCGCTGCCGCCACCGTCGACGACCAGCACGTCGCCGTCCCGGAGGGCCTGCAGCGCGACGGAGCGCAGCAGGGTCGTCGTACCGCTGCCGGGCGTGCCGACGGCGAGCAGGTGCGGTTCCAGGGAGCGGGGTCCGGTCCGCCAGACCACGGGTGAGGCGTCGTGGTTCGTGTCGCCGTCCTGGACCGGTACGGTGCGCCGGACCGAGCCCGGGTCCGTGAAGCCGAGGACGGTCTCGCCGGGGGCGGTGACGAACCGCTGGGCGGCGATCGTGGCGGGGAGCGGGTCGAGCACGGTCACGGCGAGCCGGTTGGCCTCCTCGTCCCACGCGAAGTGGTACTCGCGGCCCCGGCCGGACTTGGCGTGCACCACCTGCTCGATCCGGGTCCGCGCCTCGGCCTCGCCGTCGGTGAACCAGGCCGGATAGGTCACCCGGAGCCGGACGAGCCGGCCGTCGCCGTCGAAGGCGTAGTCGCCGAAGGCCTGCTCCCAGTCGCCGCCGTGGGCGAAGAGCGGTGCGGGTTCGTCGGCCACCGAGAAGGAGGGGACCAGCGCCTCGTACAGGGTGCGCAGCCGGGTCTCCTCGGCCTCGTCCGGGCCGGTCTTCGCCGGGGTGCGGTCGCGGCCCTTCCACGCGGCGGCGCCCATCACCGCGATCACGGCCAGTACCGGCCCGTGCGGGACGAGCGCCACCGCGGTCAGGCAGGCCGCGACGAGGAGCAGCTTGGAACCGCGCCGGTCCTTGGGCGTCGCGGCCCATCTCTGCCGTCCTGCGACGGCCAGCAGCCGCAGACCACGGGTGATCGTGATCAGCGGGTGGAGGACGTCGGTGGCGCTGTCGGCGGCCGTGCGCGCGAGCTCGCGGCCGCGAGTGATCGATGCGCCGCCGCTGCTCAGAATGCGGGGAAGTGGTCGCCGGGCCACGTCTGTCTCCTGGATGGGTCCTGGATGGGGTGGGGGTGGGTACGGAGGATCAGAACTTGATCCCGCCCAGCAGGCCGGCGAGGCTCGCCCCGCCCGCCGTGATGCTGGGCGCGATGGCGGTGCCGGCCAGGTAGAAGCCGAACAGGGCGCAGATCAGCCCGTGGGACGCCTTCAGCCCGTCCTTCTTGAAGAACAGGAAGGCGATGATGCCGAGCAGTACCACGCCCGAGATGGAAAGGATCATGAGCGGTTCTCCTGGTTGAGAGGGGCGGTCACGATGAGTCCTTCCAGGCTCACCCGGTGTACCTATACGATAAAAGGTGCATTGGAGTGAGAAAGTGGCGTTTTCACTCGAACGGCCCAAGAAAGGTGGCCACCCGGCCGAACGCGGGGTGCGTCGGACACCCGCCTCGAATGTGAGGAAAGCCGCACTTCGGGGCGGCGGCCGCGCACCGCGACCGCCGCCCGCCCGCCCCCGGGACCAGCCCATCCGGGCGTCCCCCAGGTGTCCAGGACCGGCGCCGTTGCGGGGCAGTACCCTGTCGGTTTACCCGCGCGGCCCCCGGTGCCGTACGCCCCGGCCGGGCAGCGGCGACGACTACGGCAACGACAGCGGTCAAGGAAGGCGGTCCGTCCGATGAGCGAAACCCCCGACCCCGAGGTGGTCGAACTGGCCACGAAGGTCTTCGACCTCGCCCGCCGCGGCGAGACGGACGCCCTCGCCGCCTACGTGGACGCGGGAGTGCCCGCCAACCTCACCAACGACCGGGGCGACTCGTTGCTGATGCTCGCCGCTTACCACGGCCACGCGCCCGCCGTCACCGCTCTCGTGGCCAGGGGCGCCGACCCCGACCGTGCCAACGACCGGGGCCAGACCCCGCTCGCCGGAGCCGTCTTCAAGGGCGAGCCCGCCGTCGTCGAGGCACTGCTCGCCGCGGGCGCCGATCCGGCCGGCGGGACGCCCTCCGCGGTGGACACCGCGCGCATGTTCGGCAAGGCCGACCTGCTGGAACTCTTCGGTGCGCGCTGACACCGCCGCCCGCACGGGCGGCAGGGCCCACGGCGACCGGTCCGTCGGAAATGTGGTCGCGGTGGCGAAATGGCTGGGTCATCATGACGTCGCGGGTCCGCTCCGGACCACCGACGAGAGGCAGAGGAAGATGCTCGACACCAGGCAGAAGACGGCGGTCGGCCGATCATGTCGCTGCGCGGCATAGTGCTCCGGCACTTGGAACTGCACAGTCCCGGTTGCGTCGACAGCTTGATGTGAGGCTTTCTCCATGTTCGATCCATTCATAGCGCCGAGCGGCACCCTGCTCGGCCTGCTGCAGAGGGGCCGCGGCGACGGCACGCTCCACGCGCTCGCCGCACCCCGTCCCGAGGCGCTCGCGGCACTCGACACCTGCGTTCTGGCCGACCCCCGCCACGACTGGCAGGTCGAGAACCGCTCCCTTTACTACGCCCGGCTCTACATCGACCTCGACGGCGGTCTGGAGGAGATCGAGCGCCACCTCGCCGATCCCGAGGACCACCTCGACACCGACGACTCCCGCACGGGCCTGGCCCTCGCGGTCCTCGGCCACCTCGCCTCGTACGGACGCGGCGACGCCCTGGCGCTGCTGCGGACGTACGCCGCCACCGGCGCCAACTGGGCCTGGGCGCTCGACGAGCTCGCCCTGCGCGACGACGACGCCGGGCTGCGCTCCCTCGCGCTGCCCGTCCTCGCCCGCTTCGCCGACACCCCCGAAGGCGCCGCCGAGCTCGCCGCCGCCGTACGCGACGCCTTCGAACCGCGCCCCTGGCGGCTGTGGGCCGACGACCCGCGCGCCGCCGTCGGCGCCCGCATCCGGACCGCCACCGAGCGCGGCTCCTTCGACCGCTGGCAGCGCCAGATGGCACCCGGCGGCCCCCGCCCCGGTTGGAGCGTCCAGGCGGTCCTGGACTGGGCCCAGCAGGCCCTGGAACGCGGCAAGGCCCTGCACGTGCCCGCCGCCCGCTGCCTCGCCGCGGTCGCGGGCACCGAGGACCGGCCCGAGATCGTGGCAGCGGCCCGCAGCGGCCCCGACGGCGCTCGCTGCGCCGCCCTGCACTACCTCGTCGAGACCGAGGACCCCGCGGTGCTCGACCTGATCGAGGCCGCAGCCGCCGACCCCTCGCGCACCGTCGCCGAGGCCGCCGTCTCCGCCTTCGAGCGGATGCCCGGCGAAGCCGCCGTCGATCGGGCCCGACGCTGGGCGCACCGGCCCGACGCCCTCGGCGCCTCGGCCGCCGGCACCCTCGCCCGCCGGGGCGGACCGGCCGACGCCCCGCTCGTCCTCGGCGCGCTGCGCGAGGCCGTGCGCGCGGGCCGGCCGGACCCCCTGCGCCTCGGCCCGCTGGTCGACGGAGCGGGCCGCCTCGGCATCGTTTGCGCCGCTCCCGTCCTGCGCCACGTCTACCGGGAGACCACCTCCTCCCACCTGAGGGGCCGCGCCGCCCGCGCGCTCGCCGCCACCGATCCGTCCTTCGCGACCGGATTCGCCGTCGAATGCCTGTGGGACTGCGAGGAGACCACCCGCGAGATCGCCGCGCTGCACGCGGAGACCGGTGACGTCCGCGTCGCCGAGCGGCTGCGACGCCTCGCCGCCGACCCCGCCGAGGAGGCCGAGGTGCAGTCCGCCGTACGCAGCCGCATCGAGCCCGAGGCGACCGGCGTCTGACCCGGCACCGACGACACGGTGACGCCCCGGGGACGGTGGGCAGGTTCCGGCGGTCCCCGGGGGCGCGGAACACCCCGGCGCCGCCCGGCGCGCACGACGGTACGTGCGCCATGCACGGGTGACAACGGCCACGGGACGTTGTCCGGCCGGACAGATCCTTGTCGGCCCGCTCTCGCCCGGGTTGAGAACAACCCCCGTATGCGTGTCGTCATCGTCACCGAATCCTTCCCGCCGGACGTCAACGGCGTGGCCCACTGCACCCTGCAGACCGCACGGCACCTCGCCGCCCGCGGTCACCAGCCGCTCGTCGTCGCACCGGCCGCCGCCGGCGCCGGCGCGACGCGAGACCCCGACGCCGACGCACCCTGCCCGGTGGTCCGCGTCCCCTCCCTCCCGCTCCCCGGCTACCCGCAGGTACGGGTGGCCCTCCCCGGCCGCAGGCTCGCCGCTGCCCTCACCGCCCACCGCGCCGAACTCGTCCACCTCGCAAGCCCGTTCGTGCTCGGTGCGCGCGGAATGAACGTCGCCGGACGGCTCGGGCTGCCCGCCGTCGCCGTCTACCAGACCGACCTCGCCGGCTACGCCCGCACCTATCTGAGGACCGGCGAACAGACCGCCTGGCGCCGCATGCGCGCCGTCCACGCCGCCGCCGACCGCACCCTCGCCCCCTCCACCGCCGCACTGGGCGACCTCGTCGCCCACGGCGTACCGCGCGTCCACCTCTGGCCCCGGGGCGTCGACACCGCGCGGTTCCACCCCGGCCTGCGCGACGAGGAGCTGCGCCGGGCCCTGGCCCCGGGCGGCGAACGCCTGGTCGGATACGTCGGACGCCTCGCACCCGAGAAGCACGTCGAACTCCTCGCCGGCGCCTGCGGCGTCCCCGGCGTCAAGCTCGTCGTCGTCGGCGACGGACCCAGCGCCGCCTCGCTGCGCGGCGCCCTCCCCGGGGCCGTCTTCCTCGGCCGTCGCACCGGCGACGAACTCGCCCGGATCTACTCCTCGCTGGACCTTTTCGTGCACACCGGCCCGTACGAGACCTTCTGCCAGACCGTCCAGGAGGCGATGGCGTCCGGGCTGCCGGTCGTCGCCCCCGCCGCGGGCGGACCGCTCGACCTGGTCGACCAGGGCCGCACCGGACTGCTCGTCCGCCCGCTCGACGCCGGGGCCGTCCGCGACGCCGTACGGGCGCTCACCGCCGACCCCGAGCGCGCCGCGGCCTACGGGCGGGCCGGACAGGAGACGGTACGGGGCCGCACCTGGGAAGCCGTCGGCGACCTGCTCCTGCACCACTACGACGAGGTACTGCGCGCACGCACGGCGGTGGCCGCGTGAACGGGCTCAGGATCGTCAGACTCGCCAACTTCGTCACCCCCTCCTCCGGCGGACTGCGCACCGCCCTCGACGAACTCGGCCGCGGCTACCGCGAAGCCGGACACGACCCCGTCCTGGTCGTCCCCGGCTCCGAGGCCGCCGACCACCGCACCCCGGCGGGCCGGGTGATCACCCGGCCCGGCCCGGTACTGCCCGGCAGCGGCGGCTACCGCGTCCTGCTCGGCCGCCGCCGGCTCACCGCCCTGCTGGAGGAACTCCGCCCCGACCGGCTGGAGGTCTCCGACCGCACCAGCCTGCGCTGGACCGGAGAATGGGCCCGCCGCGCCCGCGTCCCGGCCGTCATGGTCTCCCACGAGACGGCCGACGGAGTCCTGCGCACCTGGGGCGTCCCGGACCGGGCCGCCCGGCTCGCCGCCGACCGCCTCAACACCCGCAGCGCGCACGCCTTCACCCGGATCGTCTGCACCACCGAATGGGCCGCCCGCGAGTTCCTGCGGACCGGCGCCACCAACGTCGTCCGCGCACCCCTCGGCGTCGACCTGCGGCGCTGTGACCCCGGGCGTCACGACCCGCGGCTGCGGACCCGGCTGCTCCGGGGCCAGGACGTCGTGCTCCTGCTCTGCTCCCGGCTCTCCGTCGAGAAACGCCCCGGACGTGCCCTCGACGCCCTGGCCGCGCTGCGCGCGCACGGCGGGGTCCGGGCGAGCCTGGTGGTGGCCGGGGACGGCCCGCAGCGGGCCGCGCTCGAACGCCGCGCCACGGCCGAACGCCTCCCCGTGCTCTTCCTCGGCCACATCGCCTCCCGCGACCGGGTGGCAGGCCTCCAGGCCTCCGCCGACCTCGTCCTCGCCCCCGGCCCCGCCGAGACCTTCGGTCTCTCCGCGCTGGAGGCCCTCGCCTGCGGCACCCCTGTGGTGGCGAGCGCCACCTCGGCACTGCCCGAAGTCGTCGCCGGAGCCGGGCTGTCCGCCGCCGACACCGGCGAGGCGTTCGCCGCCGCGGTACGCGAACTGCTCGCCCGTCCCGAGAAGGAGCGCCGGACCGCCGCACGGGAACGCGCCGAGCTCTACGGCTGGGACCGCTCGGTCGCCGCCTTCCTGGAGGCGCACGACGCCCGCCGCGACGAGGTCAGGGAGGCCCGGGCATGAGCGCGCCCACCGACGTCACGGCCCGCGACGAGGTTCCCCGCGAGGTGGCGGACCCGCCCGCCCCGCTGCGGTTCGCGGCGCTCGGCGACTCGTTCACGGCCGGGATCGGCGACCCGGCGGCCCACGGCCGGCGGGGATGGGCCGGACTCCTCGCGGACGCGCTCGGCGACGGCTCCCGGGGCGTGGAGTTCCGCAACTACGCGGTGAGCGGATCGCTCTCGGCGGACGTGCGCGAACACCAGGCCCCGGCCGCCGCCGCGTTCCGGCCCGACCTCGCGGCCGTCGTCTTCGGCACCAACGACACCCTGCGCCACCCCTTCGACCTGGAGCGCCTCGCTCTCCGCATGGACGAGGTCTGCGCCCTCCTCGCGGCGGGCGGCGCCGTACTCCTGACGGCCTGCCTGCCGGACCCGGGGGCCGTCCTGGGGCTGCCCGCCGCACTCGGCCGCCCGCTCGCACGCCGCCAGCACGGCGTGAACGCCGTCGTGCACCACCTCTCCGCCCGGTACGCGGCGGTCCACCTGCACGCCGGCGACCCCGCCTGGGTGGCCGACCGCTCGCTGTGGAGCCCGGACCGCCTGCACCCCGCCGAACGCGGACACCGCAAGGTCGCCGCCGACTTCCACCACCTGCTCACCGCGCGCGGCCTGGCGACCGGAGCGCCGCCCGGGCCCGAGCCCCGGCTGCCCCGTCCCGGCCGCGCGGCATCCACCCGGATCCTCGTCACCGAGGGCGCGGGGTGGCTGGCCCGCCGCTCCACCGACCTGCTGCCCCACCTGTTCCTGCTGGCCGCCCGGGAGGCCGGCCACGCCGCCCTCGGCACCACCGCCCGCCTCGACGAGGAGCACCGGCGGACCGTGCTCGCCGCACTGACCGCGCTGATCCCTTCGACCGCGCCGATCCCCTCGACCGCCCTGATCCTCGACCGCGCCGACCCCCTCGCCCGCGCCGACTCCTGACGAACACCCGGCGACGACCGATGACTTGGAGGCCACCACCACGTTCGTCGCCGCGCTCGTGGGCACCTGCGCCTCAATGCCGGTACCGCCTGCGGCGGTGACCGGGGAACCCGGCCGGCCACCCGAGTGCCTTCGTCCGGATCAGGACGGAGCCGGAACGTCGGTCAGCGCGGCCGCGGTCAGAGTGAGGTGCTGGGTCAGGATCGCGGCCGCGGTGTCGGCGTCGCGGGCCAACGCCGCCTCCTCCAGCGCGCGGTGTTCCTCGACGCCGTCCCGGCCGGGGCTGCGTCGCGCCGACCATCGGCGGGCCAGCTCACTCGCGGTCCACAGCCGGTCGAAGGTCTCCAGCAGAGCGCGGTTTCCACACCCGTCCAGCAACGTGCGGTGAAAGACCCTGTGCGCCTCTGCCCAAGCGGCGGTGTAGTGCTCGCCCTCCTCCGGCGCGTACGCCGGTGTGCGGACCAGGCGATGGTGGGCGGCCCGCACGCGGGCCTCCCATTCGACGTCGCCACGGTCGACGGACATGCGCAACACGACCGGCTCGACGGTCCGGCGGGCTTCCGCGATCTCCTGCCAGCGACGGTCGGTGAAGGACGGCACCGCGAAACCACGGTTGGGCAGCCGGTCGGCGAGCCCGTCGCCGACCACCCGTACGAGCGCCTCACGCACCACGGCCAGGCTCACACCCTGCTCCTTGGCAAGGTCCTGCGGCTTGAGGGGGGAGCCGGGGGCGTGGTCCCCCCGCATGATCGCGTCCCGCAGGTGTGCGTAGACCTGCTCGGAGAGCATCTGCTTCCCCGGCGCGGTCGAGGCTCGTGCCGTCTGACTCATCAGCCCATCCTACGGCCGACCAGACGATTTCTGGGATAATCGATTATGCGTGTTACTGTCGATTAAGGTTCGGTCGGCGTGGCGTCCCCGTCCGGTGACGAGCGCCCCGCCGTGCCACACCCTCAACAGCCCCTCGAGGGACGTCGTCCCGCCCGACGTCGCACCTTCCGTTCCCGGCCCCGCCGTCGTCGTTCGCGTCCTCGTACGCGTGGCGCCGGCCACCTCTGCCGGAGGCCGCCCGGCCGCCCGACCCTGGAGACAGCATCGCCATGCACCTCGACACCCTTCCCGGTCCCACCCGTACCGGCGGCGGTCCGACGGACCCGAACGCCGTGCGGCTCGTCGGCCAAGCCGTCAGCGCCGCCCACCTGTTCATCTACTTCGCCCCCGAGGCCACCGAGGAGGCGGCCACGCTCGGCGTGACCGACCGGGGTCCGGCCTATCTGGCCTTCCGGTCGGCCGCCATGGGCGCGGTTCCGTGGCAGGTCACGCTCGCGGCCTTCTACAACTTCAGCCCGCGGGCCGTGCGGGCCATGGCGGGCGTGTGGGACGCCGCGCCGCCCGAGCGGTGGCAGGCCGCCCGCTTCCTCGTCGCCGCACGCGCGATGCGGCGCGCCGGCGTACGGCTCACGGACGAACACCTGGCCGAGGCGCGCTCGCTCATCGACCCGGTCGTCGCCGGAGCCGACTACGCCGGAAAGGTGCTGGCCGCCGCGAACGCAGCGGTCCCGCTTCCTTCCGATCCGCTGGTCGCCCTGTGGCAGCAGATCACCGTGGTGCGCGAGTGGCGCGGCGACGCCCATCTCGTCGTACTCGCAGGCCACGGTCTCGGGCCGTGCGACTGCCTCGTTCTGCACACCGCGACCGGGCGTCTCCCGACCGCCGTCGTGCGAGAGACCCGTCAATGGACCGACGACGAGTGGAGCGCCGCCACGGCGCGTCTCGTCGCACGCGGCTGGCTCGACTCCCACGCCACGCTCACCGAGGCCGGCCGTGCGGCCCGCGAGCACATCGAAGAGGTGACGGACGAGCACTGCGCCGCGCTGTGGGCGCCGATCGGTGACGCGGGCATCCGCCGCCTCGCGTCGCTGATCGCGCCGATCGGTGACGCGTTCACCGCGGCCGGGACGCTCCCGGCCTCGCGGAGGGCATGAACGCGACTCGACGGCCGCGGCGGTGACTCCCGGCGCGGCGGGACGCCGCCGCCCGAGCGCAGCCGTTCGCGGCCGGCACCCGAGACGGCTCGCGAACCGTCTCGGGGGCCGGTTCGCGGGGCGACCGTACCGGCCGTCCCGCGGCCCGCACCGTCCAGGTGCCCCGCACCTCCGCGGAGACCGGCTGCCTCCGTGCTCACCGTGCGTCGGGGACGGGCGGCGGCCGGCGGTGACCGGTTCCGCGGAGGTCCGGAGCCTGCGGCGGGGCAGTCCGCGCCCGCCGCGGCACCGGCGTCCCGCGCCGCCCGCGGGCTCCCGGTGACGCCCGCGCACGCTCTCGTACCGGCCCGGACGCCCGCTGGGCGGAGCGGCCGGATCTGCGCCGTTTCGACCGTTGTCAGGGTGAGGACCTAATCTGTGACGCGTGACTTCGCCTGCCGATACGGACAACGCCGCGCCCCAGCTCAGCGCGGGCCCGCGGCCCGCCCTCGGCCCGGCCGCCGACGAGGGGCTGGCGCGGCGGCTCCGCGCGCTCGCCTGTACCGCCCCGCTGCACGATCTCGACGTGCGCAAGGCGAACCTCGCCGGTGAGTACACGGTCTACTCGATGGCCGAGGTCGCCCTCGCCGCGATCGACGTGGTCACCCTCAACATGGACTTCGACACCGGCGCCGACCACGAACAGATAGTGACCAGGCTGCTGCCCCGGGTCCACGCCCAGGCCCCCGGCCGCCCCGCCGCCGAGCACGAGCGGGTCGCCCGCTGGGTGCTGGACAACCTCATCAACGTCGGCAGCGTCGACCGCGGCTTCCGGGCCGTCTACGGCACCTTCGGACCCGACGGCGTGTACGTCCGCAGGGACTACGACTTCAAGCTCGTCGAGGAGGTCCCCGGCCACGGCGGCACCGTCTTCCTCCGGGCGACCGACGAGGCCGTCAACGTCCTCGTCGGCGCCCTGGACACCGACGTCACCAGCGCGCAGATCGCCGCCGAGGTCAAACTGGAGGTGCTCGTCAGCCGGGGCCGCCTCGCCGACGCGCAGCTCGCCGCCGAACAGGCCCGCTACCGCACCGTGCAGTACGCCGAGACGCTCCGCCGCACGCTGGAGGCGACCCGCCGCAACGTCCGCGCCGTCGACTGGCTCAATGCCGTCCCCGACATGATCGCCGAGGCGCTCGACCACGTCGCCGACCGCTACCGCCACGAGAACGCGATCCTCACCAACATCCGCAAGGCGCGCGACGAGGCCGAGGAACCCGAGAACAAGCGCCGCGCCGCCGAACTCGTCGACATCGTCAAGGACTGCATCCGCCGCCACACCCAACTGCAGTCCCGGCTCCTGGAAGCGGGCCCCCTCTTCCGCGCCGAACAGGACCGGCAGGCCTTCGCCGCCCCGGCCTCGCGCACCGGACTCGACCTCTACGGCCAGCTCCTCGCCCCGATCCTGCCGCTCCCCGTCGAGCGGTCCATCCGGGCCACCGACGCGTTCTTCGCCCGGGGCACCGGACTGCGCACCCCCGTCTCCGTACGCGTCGGCGACCTCGTCGACCTGCTACTCGCCCCGCCCGTGGAGCGCGAACACCTGGGCGTCGAGATGCCCGAGCCCGACCTGATCGCCACCCCCGACGACAGCCGGTTCAGCGAGGACCAGCTCGCCGCCGCCATGACCCTGCTCGACCTGGAGTACGAAGCCCCCCGCCGGCTCTCCGGCCTGCTGGCCGAGGCCCGCGCCACCGGCGACCCGGAACTGCCGTACCTGGTGGCCCTGCTGGCCGTCCACGCGGCGAGCCCGCCGGTCGGCACCGCCTACCGCCAGGGGGAGCGGCGACTGCTCTTCGCCGTGGACGACGGCACCGAGCTCGACGACCCCGAGTTCGGCGGCGCCGACCTCGTCGTCGGCACCGCCCTGCTCGACGCGGCCGGTATGGCCGCCGACCGCAAGGAGGCGTCATGAGCACCCCGCCGGCAGCGGCGCCCCGCGCCCCCATGTCCGTACCGAAGCAACTCCGCACCGAGGAGCCCCAGCAGTGAGCGACCACCGCGCCGAGCACACCGACGCGTGGGACGAACCCGCCGTCACCCCCGCCGTGGAGCCCGCTCCCGCCCCGGGACAGGCGTCCGTCACCCCGGCCGACGCCGCCGACGCCGCACGCCTGGTCTCCTTCGGACTCCAGCCCAAACTGGTCCCCGCACGCGACGCCGAGTACGCCGACCTGCTGCGCCGCTACCGCGAGGAGCCCGCCTTCGGACGGCTCGCGGACGCCGTCGCCACCGGCCTCGGCCTGGTCGTCCTCGAAGTCTCCACCCGCGCCGGCATGGCCGTCACCGCCGACGAGGACTCGGTCTTCGCCGTACGCATGGGCGACTACGCCCGCCGCGCGTCCTCCGACGCGGCCGACCGGTTCCTGCACGGCCTCGCCCACCTCGCCGTCGCCGCCATGGCCTTCCCCCGGCCCGAGGACCTCGCCGACGACGCCTACATCGGCCGCATCACCGTCAACGGCGTCGACGCCTTCGTCCGCCAGGCGAGCCTGCGGCTGGAGGAGCGCGCCGCGGAGCAGGGCGAGAACACCGACCCCACGAGCGACAGCCCCGGCCTCGAAGCCGGCTGGCGGGTCTACGCCCGCCGCAGCGCGACCGGCGCCACCAAGGACGCCCGCCGCCTCGCCGGATCGACCACCGGCATCATCGGCAAGGCCGTCGCCTTCCTCACCGACTCCGGGTTCCTCCAGCGCACCGGCGACGACGCGGGCGGCACCTACCGCACCACCGCGCGCTACCAGCTCCAGGTACGCGACATGGCGGGCAGCGCCGCCATGGCCGAACTGCTGGAGCTCGGGGTCGTCCCCGTCACCGACGGCAGCGCCACCCTGCTGCCACCGCGCGACACCGACGACCTGGATCTCGCGGCCGACGCCGGCCTGCCCTTCCACGGCTGACGCGCCCCCACCCGACTTCCCACCTGATCTGCCCGTTCCGCTTCACGAACGACGAGAGTCCGCCGCCATGTACGAGTTGTCCCGGGTCCGCCTCTACTCCATCGGACCGGCCGGTGCGCGCTACGCCGACACCGTTCTCGATCTGCGCGGCGTCGGAGCGCCCGTACCCGAACCCGCCCCGGCGCAGGCCGAGTTCTTCGAGGACGAACCGGTCGGCCCGCCGCGCCGGCCCGCACCCGCCGGTGTCCTCTTCCTGGAGAACGGCGGCGGCAAGTCCGTCCTGCTGAAGCTGATCTTCTCGGTGATGCTCCCCGGCCACCGCAACACCCTCGGCGGCGCCAGCTCCGGCGTGCTCCGCAAGTTCCTGCTCGCCGACGACTGCGGGCACGTCGCCCTGGAGTGGCAGCACACCCTCACCGGCGAATGCGTCGTCGTCGGCAAGGTCAGCGAGTGGCGCGGTCACCAGGTCTCCAACGACCCCCGCCGGTTCGCCGAAGCCTGGTACTCCTTCCGCCCCGGACCCGGGCTCAGCCTCGACAACCTCCCCGTCGCCGAGGCCACCGCCGTCGGCCGCCCCGCCGAAGGCGCCTCCGGCGCGCGGGGACGGCGCCGCACCATGAAGGGCTTCCGCGACGCCCTCACCGACGCCGGAAAGTTCTACCAGCACCTCGACGTGCACTGGGAAGAGATCCACGACCGGTGGAACGAACACCTCGGCGACCTCGGACTCGACCCCGAACTCTTCCGCTACCAGCGCGAGATGAACGCCGACGAGGGCGAGGCCGCCGGACTCTTCGCGGTCAAGAAGGACTCCGACTTCACCGACCTGCTGCTGCGGGCCGTGACCGACACCCGTGACACCGACGGCCTCGCCGACCTCGTCGCCGGCTTCGGCAACAAGCTCGGCCGGCGCGCCGAACTCACCGCCGAACGCGATTTCACCGCCGGCTCCGCCGACCTCCTCGGCCGGATCGTCGAAGCCACCACCGCCCGCTCCCGCAGCCGTGACGTCCACGCCGGCGCCGAACGCCGCACCCGCACCCTCGCGCGCCGCCTCTCCACCCGCGCCACCGAGGAGCGCGGCCGCACCGCCGAGCTGGCCCAGCACGTCACCGCCGCCGCCCACACCGTGACCGAGGCCGAACGCACCCGGGGCAACCGCGCCCTCGTCGCCGCCGAACTCGCCTACCGCAACGCCTCCCTGGCGCTCGCCGCCGCCGAGAAGGCCGCCGCCGCCCAGCGCCGCGAACTGGGCGACGCCCGTACCCTGTACTCCGCCTGGCAGGCCGCCGAGGCCGTGCTGCGCCACCGCGCCGCCGCCGACCGCTCGGCACGCGTCGCCGTCGCCATCCGCGAGGCCGAACGCGACGCCGCCCCCGCGCTCGCCGCCCGCGCCACCGCCGCGGCCGACCTGGTACGCGCCCTGCACACGGCCGCCGAGGACGGCGAACGGGTGGCCAACGAGGAGGAGGAGCGCTCCGACACCCTCCAGGCCGAGGGCGAGCGCGCCCACCGCGAAGCCACCACCGCCGCCACCGAGGCCCAGCGCGCCCGCAGCGAGGCCGGCCACCTGCGCCAACGCCTCGCCGAGGTCGAGCAGGAGACCGCCGAGGCCGTCCGGGCCGGCTGGCTCGACGACACCGCCCCCGACGCCGACCCGGCCCGCGCCGCCCTCGCCGCGAGCGACGCCGAACAGGCCGCGGTCGCCGCCTGGGACACCGCCCGCGACGCCGCCCGCGCCGGTGCCGACCACGCCCGCGAGGCCGCGGCGGCCGAGAGCCGCGCCGAACTCGCCGCCGCCCGCGCCGCCGACGCCGCCAGGGCCGCCGAACAGTCCTGGGAGGACGAGCGCGCCGCCGCCGAGGCCCTCGCCTCCGAAGAGCGCCTCGCCGACCTCCTCGGCCTCCCCGCCGGTACCGGAGTCCCGCAGCCCCGCAGCGGCGCCGGCCCCGACGAACCCCGGTCCACCACCGCCCCGGCCGGCGGCCGCACCCCCGGCGAGGGCGACACGGCCCCGCACGGCGCGGACCGCCAGGTCGCCCTGGCCGACCGCCGCACCGCCACCCGGGCCCTGACGACCGAGGAGTTCGACCGCAGCGCCGCTGAACTGCGCGAGCTGCTCGACCAGGGCATCGCGACCGCCGAGCGCCGCCTCTTCGACCTGCGTACGGCCGCCGCCGACGACTCCCGCATCCTCGGCGCCCTCGGCGACGGCGGACTGCTGCCGCCCGGCCCCGACGTCCTGGCCACCGTCGAGTACCTCGGCGAACACGGCATCCCCGCCCTGCCCGGCTGGCGCTACCTCGCCCAGGCCGTCGACCCCGCGGACCACGCCGCCGTACTCGCCGCCCGCCCCGAACTCGTCGACGGCGTCGTGATCACCGACCCGGGCGCCCACGGCCGGGCCCGCGAGGTCCTCGGCGGCGCGGCCCTGCTGCCCCGCTCCACCGTCGCGGTCGGCACCGCCGCCGCACTCCTCGCCCCGGTGCCCGACACGGCCGGCGGCAACGCCGACGACGAGGTGTTCCTCGTCCCGCCGAACCCGGCCATGCACGACGAACTCGCCGCCGACGAGGAGCGCCAGGCCCTGCGCGCCCGGGCCGCCGACCGGGACGAGGACATCCGCGCCCTCGCCGCCCGGCTGGCCGGCGACCGCGCCCTCGCCGCCCGCATCGGCGCCTGGCGCGCCGACTGCCCGCCCGGCATGCTCGCCGAACTCGCCACCGCCGCCGCCACCGCCCGGACGGCAGCCGAGGCCGCCGAGGAAGCCCTCGCCGAGGCCCGTACCGCCCGCGCCGAGGCCGACGAGGCAGCCGCCGACACCGCCAGGGTCCGCGAGGAACGCCAGGAAGCCGCCCAGCGCGCCCGCCGCGCCGCCGACGCCCTGGCCGGTCTCGCCCACCGGCTCCGCGAACGCGCCGGCTGGCAGATCCGGCTCCGCGAACTCGTCGACGAGGCCGCCGAGTCGGAGGCCCGCGCGCAGACCTGGCTGGAGCGCGCCCGCGCCGCCGACGAGGACCGCCGGGCCGCCCAGCGCGCCGCCGACGACGCCCGCCGCACCGCCCGCGCCCTGCGCGCCGAACGCGCCGAGATCGCCGGAGCCCCGGAGACCCTGCCCGAGCCCGGTGAGCAGACCGCCCGCCAGGCGCTGCCCACCCTCCGCGAGGCCTACCGCGCCGCCTCCCAGCTGTACGAGAAGGTCGGCGTCGGCGCCGACCTGCGCGCCGAGCAGAACCGTGCCGAGAGCGACGAGAGCGCCGCCCTCCAGGAACTCGACCGCCTCAGCAACAAGGTGCGCACCCGCGCCGCCCAGCTCCTCGAAGGCACCGACGGCGCCGACGGCCCCTCCCGGCAGGCGGCGGCGGCCCGCGCCGAATCGCTCGTCCAGCTCCTGGAAACCCGCGCCTCCACCGCCAGCGAGCAGCTGGGCCGGCTGCGCGGCGAGGCCGAACGCCTCGCCCCCGAGGACGAGTCGCCGCACCACACCGAACTGCCCGAGGAACTCGTCCCGGCCGACGCCGAAGCGGCCCAGACCCTGCTCCGTACCGCCACCGGCGAACTCTCCGCCGCCACGGCGGCGCTGGACACCGCACGCGCCGCGCACGCCGAGCTGCTGCACGCCCACCGCACCGCCGAGGACTCCGCGGGCGGGTTCGACGAGACCGCGGCCCTGCTGCGGGACCTCCTGCGCGACCACGCCACCGAGGACGACGAGGACGGCCCCGAGCCCTACCCCGGCACCCTCGACGAGGCCCGGACCTCCGCCGCCGAGGCCCGCCGCTCCCTGCGCGGCTGCGCCGCCGACCTCTCCGCCGCCGAGGGCGCGGTCCGGGAGGCGAGCGACATCCTCGTACGCCACGCCAACTCCACCCGCTACGAGCAGGTACGCACCCCCGCCCGCCAGCAGATCCGCGAACTCCCCGCCTCCGCCCTGCCCGAGCATGCGCAGAAGTGGGCCGACGCCTTCGCCCCCCGGCTCCGCGTCCTCACCGACGAACTCGCCCAGCTGGAACGCAACCGCGACTCCATCGTCGACCGGCTGCGCGGCCTGGTGGAGTCCGCCCTCGCCACCCTGCGTTCCGCCCAGCGGCTCTCCCGGCTGCCCGAGGGACTGGGGGAGTGGTCGGGCCAGGAGTTCCTCCGCATCCGCTTCGAGGAACCCGACCAGGCCACGCTGAGCGAGCGCCTCGGCGAGGTCATCGACGAGGCGACCCACTCGGCGCTCAAGAAGAACGCCGACCTGCGCCGCGACGGCATGTCCCTGCTGCTGCGCGGGGTGGAGGCGGCGCTGCGGCCCAAGGGCATCGCCGTGGAGATCCTCAAGCCCGACGCGGTGCTCCGCGCCGAACGCGTACCCGTCGGACAGATGGGGGACGTCTTCTCCGGCGGCCAGCTGCTCACCGCGGCCATCGCGCTCTACTGCACCATGGCCGCCCTCCGGAGCAACGACCGCGGCCGCGACAAGCACCGGCACGCCGGAACCCTCTTCCTGGACAACCCCATCGGCCGCGCCAACGCCACGTACCTGCTGGAGCTCCAGCGCGCGGTCTCGGACGCGCTCGGCGTCCAGCTGCTCTACACGACCGGACTGTTCGACACGACGGCGCTCGCCGAGTTCCCGCTGGTGATCAGGCTCCGCAACGACGCGGACCTGCGGGCCGGTCTGAAGTACATCAGCGTCGAGGAGCACCTGCGGCCGGGCCTGCCCCAGCAGGACCCGGAGGGCGAGACCGTGCACGGGGAGATCACGGCCACCCGGATGTTCAAGCGGAGCACGGAGCAGGCCACCGCCTGACCGCGCGGTACGCACAGGGAGCCCCGGTCCTCGACGCGAAGAGGACCGGAGCTCCCGGTACGAAAAGGCCGCGGCTCTCACACCCGCGAGAGCCGGCCCCCGCCCCCCGCCGCGTGCCCATTTATGCCCGCCGCGTCGTCGCGCGCGGCCCGGCGCTCCGCGCGCCGGGAGCGCCTGCGTTCGCGCCGTATCAGGCGCGCGGTGCTGCTCGGCACCGACACCACACCGTGCCGCTGGTTCCACACCTGGCGGGTCACCCAGACGTCCAGCACCGCCCAGGTCGCCCCGACCGTGCCGGCCACTCCGCCGAGCACCATCGGGAAGGCGAGCAAGGATCCCGTCAGGGTGCAGAGGAAAGCCACCATGGCCTGGATGAGCGTCAGCGACACGATCATCACGGCACGCACCGCCGCCGTGCGGACAGGATCGGGCATCCGTCTGCGGACCGCCGGCTCCTCCACCCACAACTGCCGGGGTACCCGCGCGTCCCGCACCGGCATGGCGTCCGACGACGCGGCTCCCCGGCGTTCCCGAGTGCTCAAAGGACCTTCAACTCCCCACCGCTGACCGACTTGAGGGTGACTGCCCGGCTTGCCGCCCTTCTACGCGGACCGGCCGGGCCGTCCGCACGGCGAACCCTGCCGTCCCGCCGCACCGGCCTCCGGCGTGACTCCTGCCCCGTACGCATGGGCGAATACGTGGGTACGAAGATTCCCGTGAGTTGGCAACGATTCGCCCGCTCGGGGGTCACGAAACACGTCATTCAGGCCAAGTGTCCGGTACTGGATTTCCGCGTGTCGGGCGTGTGTTTTTATGCGTAACACCGAGTTCCGCGTCCGGAATTGCGGGACTGATTCGCGTCAACTCCGTGCGGGAAGGCCGAAAATCGCCCGGACGGTCCTTCGAGTTGTCAGAGTGTCAGTAGTAGGCTCGCGCCGTTCGCAGAGGCGGGACCGACGGACACACCTCCGTGTGCGGGGGTCGAGCTGGGGGAGGCCATGCGCTTTCGCGGGAAGTCCATCCGCAGGAAGATCGCGGCACTGCTTCTCGTGCCCCTCGTCTCCCTCACCGCGCTCTGGGCGTTCGCCACCTATGTGACCGGGCGCCAGGCGAGCCAGATGATGGACGCCGGATCCATCGTCGAGAAGGTCGGCCATCCGCTGGAACAGGCGGTCCGCTCCCTCCAGGACGAACGCCGCCAGACCCTCGTCTTCCTCGCCGACCCCCGCGCCTCCGACGCCCTGCCGCTGCTCCACCGCCAACAGGCCGTCACCGACCGGACGGTGGCCGAGATCCGCAGCGGCGCCGCCCGCGACGACATCCGCGACGAACTGAGCACCGACGCCCAGGGCCGTCTCGACGCGGTGCTCAGCGCCGCCGACGGCCTCCCGGCGCTCCGCCGGTCCGTGGAGAACCGCGGCATCACCAGGCTGCGCGCGATGGACTTCTACGACCGGCTCGTGGACCCCGCCTACCGCTTTCTGAACAGCCTGCGCACCATGGAGCACGTCTCCCTGGACAAACAGGTCCGCGCCCTCGTCGGCGTCTCCCGCGCCCGCGAACTCCTCTCCCGCGAGGACGCGTTGGTCGCCTCCGGCCTCCTCACCTCCCGGCTCACCGACGCCGATCTGCGCCAGGTCGCCGCCCTCGTCGCCCAGCGGCAACTGCTCTACCAGATCAACCTGGACATGCTCCCCAGCGACGAACGCCTGCGCGTCGAACGGTTCTGGGCCAGCCCCGAGACCGAACCCCTGCGTACCGCCGAGAACGGCCTCATCGCGGGCGGCGAGGCACGCGACCGGGCGGGCATCGACTCGGCGCGGTGGCAGCAGGCCGCGCCCCCCGTGCTGGACCGGCTCGCCAACGACTACACCGAGATGACCAACCGCTTCCAGGACCGCGCCGAACCCGCCGGTTACCGGGTACTCGCCCTCGCCGGCGTCTCGGGGGTCCTCGGCTTCCTGGCCCTGCTCGTCTCGGTCTTCGTCTCCGTACGGATCGGCCGCGAGCTCGTCCGCGACCTCTCCCGGCTCCGCAAAGAGGCCCACGAGGCGTCGGGCGTACGCCTGCCGGGCGTCATGCGCCGGCTCGCCGCGGGGGAGCGGATCGACGTCGAGACCGAGGCCCCGCACCTGAGTTACGAACCCGACGAGATCGGCCAGGTCGGCCAGGCGCTCAACACCCTCCAGCGGGCCGCCGTCGAAGCCGCCGTCAGACAGGCCGACATGCGGCGCGGGGTCTCCGAGGTCTTCGTCAACCTCGCCCGCCGCAACCAGGTCCTCCTGCACCGCCAGTTGACCCTGCTGGACGCGATGGAGCGGCGCACCGAGAGTGACGAGGAACTCGCCGACCTCTTCCGCCTCGACCACCTCACCACCCGCATGCGCCGGCACGCCGAGGGCCTGGTGATCCTCTCCGGCGCCGCCCCGTCCCGTCAGTGGCGCAAGCCGGTCCAGCTGATGGACGTGGTGCGCGCCGCCGTCGCCGAGGTGGAGGACTACGAGCGGATCGAGGTCCGCAGACTCCCGCGCATCGGCGTCGGCGGACCGGCGGTCGCCGACCTGACCCACCTGATCGCCGAACTCCTCGAGAACGCCACGGCGTTCTCCCCGCCGCACACCGGCGTACAGGTGCACGGGGACCGTGTCACCAACGGCTTCACCCTCGAAATCCACGACCGCGGACTCGGCATGACCCCCGAGATCCTGCTGGACGCGAATCTCCGGCTCGCCGAGACCCCCGACTTCGAACTCTCCGACACCGACCGCCTCGGCCTCTTCGTCGTCAGCCGCCTGGCCCAGCGCCAGAAGGTCCGGGTCTCGCTGCAGAAATCCCCGTACGGCGGCACCACCGCGGTCGTCTTCATCCCCGCCAACCTGCTCACCGAGGCACCGGAGACCCACGGCACCGGATTCCGGCTCGACCGCAGGAGCGAGCGCGCCCTGCCCGGGCCGCGCTCCGAGCGGACGCCCCCCGCCACGCCCTCGCCGCTCCCGCCCGCCCCGGGCTCCCCGATCGACGGACCCGTCGAACTGGAGGCCCCGATGGGCCCCCGCGAGCGCGCCGCCTTCGAGCGCGCCCGGGACCGGGCGCTCGACCCGGCGCTCGCCCCCGTCCTCGGCGGCCTCGGCGATCTGGAGGACAGCGACAGCGAACGCGGCGGCCTCTTCCGCCCCCGTGAACAGCGCCGGAGCGACGGACCGGAACAGCACCAGCAGGCGGGCGACGAGCACGAGGGCCCCCCGCCGCCCGTCCACCCGATGCGGTTCGACGGACCGGCACCGCTGCCCCGCCGTACGCCCCCGACCCTCGTCGCCGAGCACGGCCGCCGCATCGGCGCCCCCAGGTCCGGCGGCCCGACCCGCTCGGTCCCCCGGACGGACGACGCGGCCGGGGCACCGCTGCCGCCCCGCGCCCCGGTCCCGCCACGGACCCCGGCCGCCGTGCCCCCGCAGCCGGACGCCGAGCCCGTGACGGTGCGGGTCCACGACACCGTCGGCGGCCTGCCCCGGCGCATCCGCCAGGCGAGCCTCGTACCGCAGCTCCGCGAGGAGGCGGAGGGCGGCGGCGGGCAGGAGGCCCCCGCGGCCGAGGGCGACGACATCCAGCGCGAGGCCGAACAGGTCCGCGACCGCATGGCCTCGCTCCAGCGGGGCTGGCAGCGCGGGCGCCGGCAGAACGCAGGCGAGCCGACCGACACGGGCGGCTCGGAGGCAGGAACACCACCGGGAGGGGACGGTCGATGACCGCACCGCACGCCGCCGCACACGACTCCGAACGCAGGGGGTCCGGCGAACTCAACTGGCTGCTCGACGAACTCGTGGACCGGGTGTCCAGCATCCGGCAGGCCCTGGTCCTGTCCCGGGACGGACTCGCCACCGGCACCTCCCGGGACCTGAGCCGGGAGGACGGCGAACACCTCGCCGCCGTCGCCTCCGGTTTCCACAGCCTCGCCAAGGGCGTGGGCCGGCACTTCGACGCCGGCCAGGTGCGCCAGACGGTCGTGGAGCTCGACGAGGCGTTCCTCTTCGTCACCGCGGCCGGGGACGGAAGCTGTCTCGCCGTACTGGCCGCCGCGGACTCCGACGTGGGCCAGGTGGCGTACGAGATGACGCTCATGGTCAAGCGCGTGGGGGCCCACCTGGTCAACGCACCCCGTACGTCCGGTACACCAGCCGGAGGGTGAGGGGGTGGCATGAGCGCAGACCCGGCCCGGGACACCGACCCCGGTTCGCCGTCCGCCGCCTCCGGCGTCCGGCCCCTGCCCTGGTTCGACGCGGACGCGGGGCCGGTCGTACGCCCGTACGCGATGACCCGGGGACGCACCGGCGGCGCCGTCCGCCTCCGGCTCGACCTGATAGCCGTCGTCGTCCCCGAACCCGCCGCCGACGATCCGGACAGAGACGCCGCGCTCTCCCCGGAGCACGTGGAGATCGTCGAACTCTGCTGCGCCGTACCCCAGTCGATCGCCGAACTCGCCGCCGGCCTGGACCTCCCCGTGGGGGTGGTACGGGTGCTGGTGGCCGATCTCGTCGAGGAGGAACTGGTGCAGGTGACCCGACCCGTTCCGCCGGCCGAACTGCCGGACGTGAACCTTCTGCGCGAGGTGATCAATGGCCTTCGGGCGCTCTAGCCGCCGCAAGCGGGCCGTCGCGCCCGTCACCCTGAAGATCCTGGTGGCGGGCGGTTTCGGGGTGGGCAAGACGACGATGGTGAGCGCGGTCAGCGAGATCAGACCGCTGCGCACCGAGGAGCATCTGACCGAGGCCGGGCGGCCCGTCGACGACACGGCCGGGGTGGAGACCAAGCGGACCACCACCGTGGCGATGGACTTCGGACGGATCACCCTCCGCGAGGAGCTGGTGCTCTACCTCTTCGGCACCCCCGGGCAGGAACGTTTCTGGTTCCTCTGGGACGAGCTGGCCCAGGGCTCCCTGGGCGCCGTCGTCCTCGCGGACACCCGCCGCCTGGAAGAGTGCTTCGCCGCCGTCGACTACTTCGAGCGCCGGAAGATCCCCTTCGCGGTGGCCGTCAACTGCTTCGAGGGCGCGGAGATCTTCCCCACCGGCATCGTGCGGGCCGCCCTCGACCTCGGACCCGACACCCCGGTCCTGCTCTGCGACGCCCGCGACCGGTCCTCGGTCCGCGACGTCCTGGTCGAGCTCGTCGAACACGCGGTGGCCCGCACAGGCCGCCTCCGGGAGCCGGCCGGCACCTGAGGAATCCCCCGGGCCGACGGGACAGCCCTTAGTCTCTCGGCATGTCATCGCACATCGGTCATGGCGCCTCAGGTGCCCTGCGACGCTTCGCCGGATGGCTCGCGCGTGGTTCGCCGGGCCATCCGACGCTGGACGGGATCGACTACTGGGACGAACTGCGCGAGTCGCCCTCCCAGATGGAGATCTGCTTCGCGATCTTCACCAACGTCCTCGAACTGGACGAGCGGGGGGAACCGGTCAACGAGAAGTACGCGGAGCGCCGGGCCGCGGCCTGGCTCCACCGGTACTGCACCGGGGAACTGCCTCCGGGGGAGCCGGACATCCAGCCCTGGGAGTGCCGGCTCCACTGACCACGACCGTGCGGGGCCGGTCCGGCGAGGCGGCCGCGGGCGACCCCGGCCCTTCCCGCGCGCCTCTCACCCCGCGGCGGGACCCTCCGCGTTCTCCGCGAGCCACTTCGCGGCCGTCTCCGCCAGCTCGGCGTCCCGCCCGGCGAGCATCGTCCGGATCATCTGCGCGTCCCCGCGCAGCGACCAGACCGGGTGGCCGAAGGTGGCCGGGTTGTTGCCCTCGATCAGGAAGTGCGCGGGCCACGCCGTCCCGTACCCGATGAGCGGCAGTGCGGCCGCGTACCGCTTCCGGCCCCGTGCCAGCCCGTAGGCGGTGAGGGCCAGTCCGGTCAGCGTCCCGGTCAGATGGACCCAGCGGGTCGCGGCCTTGGAGTGCATCGCGACGTAATAGGGCCAGAATTCCTCGTACGAGTCGAACGTCCGTTGCGTCATAGGGGCAAGGTAACGGCTCCGGCCCCGCCGGGAAACGCCCCGCGGCCCCAGCGGTTCCGTACGAGCGCCGGACCGCCCGCCCTCAGCGGCCCCCGACGGAGCGCCGGTCCACCGGGAAGTCGAAGTACGTGTCCGGGAAGAGCTCCGGCGTGAAGGTGTAATGCCACCACTCCTCGGCCAGGTTGACGAACCCGAGGCCGGTGAGCGTGCCCTTGAGCAGCTGCCGGTTGGCCCGCTGGGCGCCCTGGACACGCGGATCGTCGGTGTGCGCGAGCGTGTCGAAGCAGTCGTAACCCGTGCCCATGTCGACCGAGTTGTCGGGGAACCGCGCGTCGCGGGGGCCGTAGCAGGGGGAGAGCGGCTCGCCCGGCCGGTACGCCCTCGTCGGCGCGGCCGGCAGCCTCACCAGCGTCAGGTCGACGGTGCTGCCCCGGCTGTGCCCGGACTTCTCGGCGATGTAACCGTCCTCGAACAGCCGCGACTTGTCCACCCTGGGGTAGAACTCCTCCTTCATGGCCTGATCGTCGAGGTCCTTCGCCCAGCCCACGAAGTGGTCCACCGCCCGCTGCGGCCGGTAACAGTCGTACACCTTCAGGGAATAGCCCTTGCGCAGCAGTGCCGTCTGCGCCCGGTGCAGAGCCTCGGCGGCGGGGCGGGTCACGACGCACACCGGCTGCCGGTACCCGTCCACCGGTACGCCCATGAAGTCGTGCGCCGTGGCGTACCGCATCTCCTCGATGATGGTGGGATCGACGGAGCGCAGCGTCACGAAGCCCTCCGGTGCCTTCGGCTCGGGCCGCGCCCACGCCGAAGGGGCGGACGCGGTCGTGGCCAGCAGGGCGGCGGCGGCGGCGGTGAGGATGCGCGGGGTGATACCGGTCCTTGTTGTCATGTGCACATCGCTATCAGTTTCCGGCTCCCGGGGGAAGCGCGATCGGATACAGTCCGGCCCGTGTCCGAGCCCACCACCCCGCCCGTACCCGACTCCCACTGCGCCGCCTGCGGAGCCCCGTACGCCGCGTCCGTACGCCACGCCGGCGCCTGGCCCCGCCCCTGCGCCGCCTGCGGTACGACCGCCTACCGCAACCCGCTCCCCGTCGCCGTCGCCCTGCTCCCCGTCACCGACGACGCCGGCGGGGGCCTCGTCGTCATCGTCCGCACCATTCAGCCGCGCCTCGGCGGACTCGCCCTCCCCGGCGGCTTCATCGACCACGGGGAGGACTGGCGGCACGCCGTGGTCCGCGAACTCCGCGAGGAGACCGGCATCGAGGCCGCCGCCGACCAGGTGGACCTGGCCGACGCGCTCAGCTCGCCGGACGGCCATCTGCTCCTTTTCGGCCTCCTCCCGGCCCGCCCGCTCGACCGGCTCCCGCCCTCCGCGCCGACCGACGAGACCGCCGGATACGAGGTGCTGCGCGCCCCCCGGGAACTCGCCTTCCCCCTGCACACCGAGGCCGCCCGCGCCTGGTTCGAGGGCCGCTACCGCTAGGGCCGTGTCCGACCATTCCCGCCGGGCGGTCGGCGCCGGCCCCCGTCACACGCCCCGCACCCGCACCGGGTACGGCACCGCCCCGGCATGGCCGTCCCGCTCCACCACCACCCCGCCGCCCTCCCACCGGGTACGGAACCGCTCCACCACGGGCTTCCCCCGCCCCGATGCGGAGCTCCTCACCAGCACACCGCCACCGCGGCGCCCCGGCCGAGGCGCCCATGCCTCCAGCTCCGTCCCGCCGTCCTCGCCGCGCACCGGAAGCACCACCCCCGCCCGCGCCAGCACCGGAATCCGCGACAGCGGGGCCTCCACGGTCACCCGCCCCGGCCCCTCGTACGACCGGCCCGTCACCGTGTCGTACCAGCGCCCGCGCGGCAGCCGGACCGTCCGCCGGACCGTGCCCGGCTCCAGCACCGGCGCCACCAGCAGCCCGTCACCCAGCAGGAACGCGTCCTCGCAGTCCCGCAGCCCCCGGTCCCTGGGCGCGTCCCACCAGACCGGCCGTACGTACGGCGCACCGGTCAGCCGCGCCACGTACGCCAGCGTCACGAAGTACGGGCCCAGCCGCTCCCGCTCCAGCAGCGCCGCCCGGGCATGCCCCAGCACCTCCTCCCCGGGCTCCCGCCCCTCCGTGACCCCACCGGCGCACGAACCGGCCCGAAGACGGAACAACGGCAGACGCGCACCCAGTTGGAGCCGGCGCAGATACAGCTCGGGCGAGTCCGAGTCCTCGTACGGACCCAGGTCCGGACCCGCGTACGGCACCCCGCACAGACCGAGCCCGACGACCGAGGCGAGCACCGCCCCGAGCCCGGGCCAGCCGTCCTCCCCGCCACCGGTCACGACGCCGCCGTACCGCTGCGCACCGGCCCGGACGGCGGACGAGAGCCGGAAGGGCCGCTCCCCGGGACGCGGGACCGCGGGCACCGGCTGCGCCGGATCACGCGGGACCAGAGCCGGCGATCCCTCTCCCGGGGCACCGACGACCACCGGCCCCTCCGGCGCGGCCGTGTCGTCCACCGGCTCCCGCCGCACCGGCCCGGACGCGACCAGCCGCACCCCCTCGGCCCGCAACTCCGCCGCGAGCCCGGCGAGACCGGCCGTCCCCGACGAACCGCCCACCGGGGCCGGCCCGACGTCCCCCTCGGCACCGACCAGATGAAGGGCGCTCAGCGGCAGTCCGCGGTCGCGGTGTCCGGCCACGGTCCTCCGCACCTCCCGCTCGCCCTCCCCGTTCTCCACGGCGAGCTGCGGCCCCAGTGCCCACGGCGGCGGCAGCGCCGGAGCACCCGTGAGAGCCGTCCAGCCCCGCAGCACCCGGGCCGGTGTACCCGCCACCGCCCAGCACCGCAACGGCCCGCCGTCCACCCTGACCTCGCTCCCGCCCCGCCGGTCGTGCCCCGAGCCCGCGCCCTCCTCACCCTCACGGATGGTCATCCGCCCCGTCCCGGAGCTGTCGTAGAACACCAGGTGCGTTCCCGCGTCCGAGACCACGAACTGCACCGGCAACACCGGTGCCGACAGGTTCCCGGCCGCCCCCTCCGCCCGGCCGGCCCGCCCCGCACCTCTCGTGTCCGCCGCGCCCAGCGGGTACGCACCGCTCCGCAGCCGGGGGCCCGACGGCGGCCCGCCGAGCCCGAAGAACCGCGCGTCCGCGGGGAGTTCCGCCCGCTGCACCCACCGCACGGGCCCCCCGCCGGCCGTCTCCCACCAGCGCGGCGGCAGCTCCCGCCTCAGCCGGACACCGCCCGGCGTCCGCAACTCCACGGCCCCGTCGCGCGCCACCGACACCGTCAGACGCTCCGACACCACCTGCCAGCCACCGTCCGTGCCCGGCTCCAGCCGCGCCCGCGGATCGGGCGCGGGCTCCGTACCCGGCAGACCGTACGACGGAAGCCGCCCGGCCCCGTCCCAGGCCCAGAACACCGCCCCGCCCGCCGCCACCCGGATGCTCAGCTCCGAACGGGCGAACCGCACCACTCCGCCCCCCGGCCCCGGCTCCGCCCCCAGCAGTGGTCCGGGCACCCTGGCCAGCTCCGGACCGCGCTGCCGCGGAGCCCACGAATCCCCCCGCCACGACCTCCACGCCGTCCGCATGCCACCGACCGAACCCATCAACTTCACCGAGCGCACCAGGTCATGACCGTCCATGGCGCACACCTTGCCATCAGTCGAACCGGACGATCATTTCGTTCAACTTCCGTTCACCCGAGGCCCGGCAGTCGTACACGAACACCCCGCCGCGGCAGCCCCGCCCGCCCGAGGACCACCGCGCCGCGAACCCGCCCGGCCGACCCTGGTGCCGGGGACGATCACATGGCATCGTCCTCACGGGCGGCCGCTCGCGCGCACCACCCCTGCCCGTGAGCGCCGGACGCCCACCCCGCGCACCCGTCAGCCAGGAGCCGCCCGATGACCTCAGCAGCCGACGAAGCACCCCTCTGGCAGCCCGACCCCGAACGCGTCGCCGCCGCGGCCGTCACCCGCTTCCAGAGCTGGGCGGCCGAACACCACGGAGCCCCCGCCGACGGGGGATACCCGGCCCTGCACCGCTGGTCCGTCGAGGAACTCGACACCTTCTGGCGCGCCGTCGCCGAATGGTTCGACATCCGGTTCTCCACCCCGTACGAGACCGCCCTCGCGAGCCGCTCCATGCCCGGCGCCGAATGGTTCCCCGGCGCCACCCTCAACTACGCCGAACACGCCCTGCGCACCGCCGAGGATCCGCTCCGCGCCGACGCCCCCGCGCTCTTCCACGTCGACGAGACGCAGGCCCAGGCGGTGATGAGCTGGTCCGAACTCCGCCGCCAGGTCGGCTCCCTCGCCGCGGAGCTGCGCGCCCTCGGCGTCACCCCCGGCGACCGGGTCAGCGGCTACCTCCCGAACATCCCCCAGGCCGTCGTCGCCTTCCTCGCCACCGCCGCGGTCGGCGGAGTCTGGACCTCCTGCGCCCCGGACTTCGGCGCCCGCAGCGTCCTCGACCGGTTCCAGCAGGTCGAGCCCGTCGTCCTGTTCACCGTCGACGGCTACCGCTACGGCGGCAAGGAACACGACCGGACCGCCACCGTCGCGGAACTCCGCCGCGAGCTCCCCACCCTGCGCGCCGTCGTCCACGTACCGCTGCTCGGCACTCCCGCCCCGGACGGCGCCCTCGCGTGGGCCGACCTCACCGGCGGCGACACCGAACCCCGCTTCGAACAGGTCCCCTTCGCCCACCCGCTCTGGGTCCTCTACTCCTCCGGCACCACCGGACTGCCCAAGGCCATCGTGCAGTCCCAGGGCGGCATCCTGCTGGAGCACTACAAGCAACTCGGACTCCACTGCGACCTCGGCCCCGAAGACCGCTTCTTCTGGTACACCTCCACCGGCTGGATGATGTGGAACTTCCTCGTCTCCGGCCTCCTCACCGGCACCACCGTCGTGCTCTACGACGGCAGCCCAGGGCACCCCGACATCAGCGCCCAGTGGCGCGTCGCCGAACAGACCGGCGCCACCTTCTTCGGCACCTCCGCCGCCTACGTCATGGCCTGCCGCAAGGCCGGTGCCCACCCCGGCCGCGACCTGGACCTCAGCCGCGTGCAGTGCGTGGCCACCACCGGCTCGCCGCTGCCCCCGGACGGCTTCCGGTGGCTGCACGACGAGATCACCGACGACCTGTGGATCGCCTCCGTCAGCGGCGGCACCGACGTCTGCAGCTGCTTCGCCGGCGCCGTCGCCACCCTCCCCGTCCACATCGGTGAGCTCCAGGCCGCCTGCCTCGGCACCGACCTCCAGTCCTGGGACGCCGAGGGCGAGCCGCACCTGGGGGAGGTCGGCGAACTCGTCGTCACCGCCCCCATGCCCTCCATGCCGCTGCGCTTCTGGAACGACCCCGACGGCAGCCGCTACCACGACAGTTACTTCGACACCTACCCCGGCGTCTGGCGCCACGGCGACTGGATCACCCTCACCCCACGCGGCTCCGTGATCATCCACGGCCGCTCCGACTCCACCCTCAACCGCCAGGGCGTACGGATGGGCTCCGCGGACATCTACGAGGCCGTCGAACGGCTGCCGCAGATCCGCGAATCCCTCGTCGTGGGCATCGAACAGCCCGACGGCGGCTACTGGATGCCGCTCTTCGTCCACCTCGCCGACGGCGCCGTGCTCGACGACAGGCTGCGCACCGCGATCGCGCGCACCCTCCGCGAGAACCTCTCCCCGCGCCACGTACCCGACGAGGTCATCGAGGTGCCCGGCATCCCCCACACCCTCACCGGCAAGCGCATCGAGGTCCCGGTCAAGCGGCTCCTCCAGGGAACCCCCCTCGACAAGGCGGTCAACGCCGGCTCCATCGACGACATCGGCCTCCTCCGCTTCTACGCCGACCTGGCCCACACCCGCCACTGACACGGCCCGTCACCGGAACGGGCCGTTGTCAGACCCCCTGATTACGCTGAGTGAGCGCGGGTCGGCCGCACAGGCCGGCCTCACAGATCGAGCACGCAGTCCGACCGTACTCAGGGGGAGCACCACTCATGAACCGCACCGACCGAACCGACCGCTCCGACCGCTCGACCGGCACCACCCGCCGCACCCGGCACACCGGGGCCCCGCCGAACCGGCGGCCCCGGGCCGGCCGCCGCGCCCTGCGCCGCGAAGTACCCGGCACCGTCGGTGTCCTGGTCGACCCGCAGGACTTCGCGGCGATGCGCACGTACCGCACCTTCCCGTTCGACGACCACACCACCTACCTCCGCGAAGTCGAAGGCATGCTGAAAGGGTTCGAGGCCGAAGGGCTCCACACCAGCCTCGCGCTCTTCGACCCGGCGGAGTTCGGCGCGTTCTGCGCGGAACACCGGCTCGACCCCGACAGCGCCGACGCCCGCACCCGCTTCACGGCCGAGATCGCGGCCTCCGGCGCCACCGTCCCCTACACCGGCCAGCCGCTGGACCGGCTCCTCCCGCTCCTCGTCTCCCGCGTCGTGCGCCGCGCGACCTGGGAGTACGCCACCGTGCTCCTGGCCGACCTCGGCGCGTGCGCGGACTGCGGCCAGGACATCGGCGGGGCCGCCTTCGACCGGGCCTCGCACCTGCTGCTCCGACTGCTGGAAGCCGCGGGCGCGGGCACTCACCACATCGTCTGCTCCATCCGCTCCACCGACGACCGCCTCCTCGCCGTCCTCCACACCCGCCAGGACGGCGGACGCCCACCCGTTCTCTCGCCCGCCGAAGGGACCGAGCTGGCGACCGTACTCGCGGTCGGGGTCGCACTGGAGGCACCCGGAGGAGTCGTCCTGCGCACCAGCACCCCCGACGCACCGGACCGTGTCCACGGCTGGCGGCTCGACCGGGGCAGCCTCCTCCCGCTGACCGCCGGTGAGGTGTTCTCCGCCTACTGCACCGACGCGGGGACCGGCGAACCGGTCGGCCCCGAACCGGGCGTGGACTACCGCGCGGGATTCGACATCGGAGCGGAGGAACCCCGGCCCCACCACTGACCCGCGCACACGAGCAGGGGCTCCCCGCCGCCCACGCGGGAAGCCCCTGCTCGTCGCGCCGCCCGCGGCGCTCCTACGCGCCCTCCAGCACCGCCCGGGCCGCGGTCCGGGCGTCCTCCGCGGAGTCCGCGGCCCGCGCCGCGGCGGCGGCACGCTCGCACTGCGCCAGCGTGTACCGCGCGAGCGCCGCCCGTACGTAGGGGAGCGAGGCCGCGCCCATCGAGAGCGAGGTGACCCCCAGCCCGGTCAGCACACAGGCGAGCAGTGGATCGGCTGCGGCCTCGCCGCAGACCCCGCAACTCCTGCCCTCGGCGCGCGCCCCGTCCGCCGACAGCGCCACCAGGTCCAGGAGCGCCGGCTGCCACGGGTCCTGCAACCGCGACACCGCTCCCACCTGCCGGTCCGCGGCGAAGGTGTACTGCGCCAGGTCGTTGGTGCCGAGCGAGAGGAACTCCACCTCCTGGAGCACCGAACGGGCCCGCAGCGCGGCGGACGGGATCTCCACCATCGCCCCGACCTTCGCCCGCAGCCCCGCCTCCCGGCAGGCGTCGGCGAAGTGCTTGGCGTCGGTGCGGTCGGCGACCATCGGCGCCATGACCTCCAGCCGGGCCGTCTGCCCCTCGGCGGCTTTGGACAGCGCGGTCAGCTGAGTGCGCAGGACATCGGGATGGTCCAGCAGGCTGCGCAGCCCTCGCACCCCGAGCGCCGGGTTCGGCTCGTCGGCGGGGGTGAGGAAGGCCAGCGGCTTGTCCGCTCCGGCGTCGAGCACCCGGACGACGACCCGGCCCTCGGGAAAAGCCTCCAGCACGGCGCGGTAGGCCGCGACCTGCTTCTCCTCGGAGGGCGCCTGCTCACTGTCGTCCAGGAAGAGGAACTCCGTACGGAAGAGCCCGATGCCCTCCGCCCCAGCCTGCACCGCCGCCGGCACGTCACCCGGGCCGCCGATGTTGGCGAGGAGCGGCACCTGGTGCCCGTCCGACGTGGCGCCCGGTCCGCTGGAGGCGGCCAGCGCCGCCTTCCGTGCTGCTTCCGCGCTCTCCAGCCAGGCCCTCTTCTCCGCGCCGGGCTCGACGAACACCTCGCCGGTGCCGCCGTCGACCGCCACCGTCACGCCCTCGGCCAGCTCACCCGCCCCCGGCAGCGCGACCACGGCCGGTACCCCGAGCGCCCGCGCCAGGATCGCGCTGTGACTGGTGGGCCCGCCCTCCTCGGTGACGAAGCCGAGTACCAGCGCCGGATCGAGCAGCGCGGTGTCGGCCGGAGCCAGGTCCCGCGCGATGAGCACGTAGGGACGGTCGCTGTCCGGCACCCCAGGCATCGGCACCCCGAGCAGCCGCGCCACGATCCGGTTGCGTACGTCGTCGAGGTCGGCGACCCGGCCCGCAAGGTACTCCCCGGCGTTGGCCAGCAGCGCGCGGTAGGCGGCGAAGGCGTCGTAGAGACCACGCTCGGCCGTGCTCCCCTCGGCGATGCGCCGCTCCACGTCGGCCATCAGCTCGGGGTCCTGCGCCATCATCGCCTGGGCTTCCAGCACCCCCTGCGCCTCGCCGCCGGCGAGGTTGCCGCGCGCGATCAGGTCGGCCGCGACGGCCTCCACCGCCTGGCGGGCGCGCCCCTTCTCCCGTTCCGTCTCCTCCGGCGGAATCTGCCTGACCGGCGGTTCCAGGACCGCCGTCCCCATGTGCCGGACCTCGCCGATGGCCACCCCGTGGCTCACGCCGACGCCTCGCAGCGTTGTCTCCATTTCACCCGTCCCGGTTGTGCGGCGGTGGAACCCCCGCGGTGTGCGTCCGACTGGCTCGTCATGGAAGGAGCAGGGTCACTGCCAGCCGAAGAGAGCGCCGCCCGCCTTCACCTCGCCCGACTCCTGCACGTCCGAAAGGGAGTCGGCCGTGGCCTCCAGGGCCACGACGGGACAGATGGGGGACTTCCCCGCGGCTTCGACGTCGACAGGGTTCCACCGCACGACCGCCTGGCCGCGGGTGACGGTGTCGCCCTTGTTGATGAGGAGCTCGAACCCTTCACCGTTGAGCTGGACCGTGTCGATACCCAGGTGCGTGAGTACTCCATGTCCCTCGCTGTCCACCACCACGAACGCGTGCGGATGCAGGGAAACCACCACGCCGTCGACCGGTGACACCGCCTCGCCGGGCTCCCGGACGGGGTCGATGGCCGTGCCGGGCCCCACCATCGCGCCCGAGAAGACCGGGTCGGGGACCGCGGCCAGTCCGATGGCCTGTCCGCTGAGGGGGGACGTCACGTGGGTCATGGTGCCTCCGGGAGGTGGAGCTGGGACCTGCCTGCTCGACGGCCGCCCCCGCTTGTTCTCGCGGGGCGGCGTACTCCTCAGCAGGGTAAGTCATGTTAAGTAGTGATTCTGCACGAGATGTCCCGTTTGGCTGACGTAGAAGCGTGCCGGGAGCGATTTGCCTCGTCTCCCGGCGAGGCTGTAATGTCGTAGATCTGCCTGGCCCCACCGCGACTTAGAGTTCCGGGGTTGGTGGCGACTCCTCTGTGAAATCGTGCCCGGATCGGGCTTCCGCATGTCCGCGGGGGCCGGGTCAAAGGGAAAGGAATTGCCTGGTAGAGTCGGACTCGCCGGAAAGGGAAACGCGAAAGCGAAGAACTGGAAAGCGAAAATCGCTTGACCCGCTTCGACCGGGAATCGGACACGAAAGAGTCTGATAGAGTCGGAAACGCAAGAACGAAGGGAAGCGCCCGGAGGGCCCCGGTGAAACGGGACCGAAGGAAGCGTCCGTTCCTTGAGAACTCAACAGCGTGCCAAAAGTCAACGCCAGATATGTTGATACCCCGGCCTGCTTCGGCAGGTTGGTGGTTCCTTTGAAAAGTCCTACCGGCCTCAACGGTCCGGTGGGCAACAACAGCGAGGACGCTGTGAACGACCGGTCATATTCCGACCTGTTCGTTCCGCTCTCGTGTTGTGATCCCGATTACGGGAAAACATTCACGGAGAGTTTGATCCTGGCTCAGGACGAACGCTGGCGGCGTGCTTAACACATGCAAGTCGAACGATGAAGCCTTTCGGGGTGGATTAGTGGCGAACGGGTGAGTAACACGTGGGCAATCTGCCCTTCACTCTGGGACAAGCCCTGGAAACGGGGTCTAATACCGGATAACACTCTGTCCCGCATGGGACGGGGTTAAAAGCTCCGGCGGTGAAGGATGAGCCCGCGGCCTATCAGCTTGTTGGTGGGGTAATGGCCTACCAAGGCGACGACGGGTAGCCGGCCTGAGAGGGCGACCGGCCACACTGGGACTGAGACACGGCCCAGACTCCTACGGGAGGCAGCAGTGGGGAATATTGCACAATGGGCGAAAGCCTGATGCAGCGACGCCGCGTGAGGGATGACGGCCTTCGGGTTGTAAACCTCTTTCAGCAGGGAAGAAGCGAAAGTGACGGTACCTGCAGAAGAAGCGCCGGCTAACTACGTGCCAGCAGCCGCGGTAATACGTAGGGCGCAAGCGTTGTCCGGAATTATTGGGCGTAAAGAGCTCGTAGGCGGCTTGTCACGTCGGATGTGAAAGCCCGGGGCTTAACCCCGGGTCTGCATTCGATACGGGCTAGCTAGAGTGTGGTAGGGGAGATCGGAATTCCTGGTGTAGCGGTGAAATGCGCAGATATCAGGAGGAACACCGGTGGCGAAGGCGGATCTCTGGGCCATTACTGACGCTGAGGAGCGAAAGCGTGGGGAGCGAACAGGATTAGATACCCTGGTAGTCCACGCCGTAAACGTTGGGAACTAGGTGTTGGCGACATTCCACGTCGTCGGTGCCGCAGCTAACGCATTAAGTTCCCCGCCTGGGGAGTACGGCCGCAAGGCTAAAACTCAAAGGAATTGACGGGGGCCCGCACAAGCAGCGGAGCATGTGGCTTAATTCGACGCAACGCGAAGAACCTTACCAAGGCTTGACATATACCGGAAAGCGCCAGAGATGGTGCCCCCCTTGTGGTCGGTATACAGGTGGTGCATGGCTGTCGTCAGCTCGTGTCGTGAGATGTTGGGTTAAGTCCCGCAACGAGCGCAACCCTTGTTCTGTGTTGCCAGCATGCCCTTCGGGGTGATGGGGACTCACAGGAGACTGCCGGGGTCAACTCGGAGGAAGGTGGGGACGACGTCAAGTCATCATGCCCCTTATGTCTTGGGCTGCACACGTGCTACAATGGCCGGTACAATGAGCTGCGATGCCGTGAGGCGGAGCGAATCTCAAAAAGCCGGTCTCAGTTCGGATTGGGGTCTGCAACTCGACCCCATGAAGTCGGAGTTGCTAGTAATCGCAGATCAGCATTGCTGCGGTGAATACGTTCCCGGGCCTTGTACACACCGCCCGTCACGTCACGAAAGTCGGTAACACCCGAAGCCGGTGGCCCAACCCCTTGTGGGAGGGAGCTGTCGAAGGTGGGACTGGCGATTGGGACGAAGTCGTAACAAGGTAGCCGTACCGGAAGGTGCGGCTGGATCACCTCCTTTCTAAGGAGCATCTAGGCCCTGTAATGGGGTCGAGGGCCACTTCGTCGGCAAATGTTCGACGGTGGTTTGCTCATGGGTGGAACGTTGACTATTCGGCACGGTTGGTTGGTTGTTGCGAGTACTGCTTCGGCGTGGAAAGTAATGATGGATCGGTCGTGTCGGGCACGTTGTTGGGTATCTGAGGGTACGGCCGAGAGGCTGCCTTCAGTCCGGTCCCAGTGAACTCAGCCGTAAGGTTTGGGGTGATGGGTGGCTGGTTGTTGTTTGAGAACTGCACAGTGGACGCGAGCATCTGTGGCCAAGTTTTTAAGGGCGCACGGTGGATGCCTTGGCACCAGGAACCGATGAAGGACGTGGGAGGCCACGATAGTCCCCGGGGAGCTGTCAACCTAGCTTTGATCCGGGGGTTTCCGAATGGGGAAACCCGGCAGTCGTCATGGGCTGTCACCCGCTGCTGAACACATAGGCAGTGTGGAGGGAACGAGGGGAAGTGAAACATCTCAGTACCCTCAGGAAGAGAAAACAACCGTGATTCCGGGAGTAGTGGCGAGCGAAACTGGATCAGGCCAAACCGTATGTGTGTGATACCCGGCAGGGGTTGCGCATGCGGGGTTGTGGGATCTCTCTTTCACAGTCTGCCGGCTGTGAGACGAGTCAGAAACCGTTGATGTAGGCGAAGGACATGCGAAAGGTCCGGCGTAGAGGGTAAGACCCCCGTAGCTGAAACATTAACGGCTCGTTTGAGAGACACCCAAGTAGCACGGGGCCCGAGAAATCCCGTGTGAATCTGGCGGGACCACCCGCTAAGCCTAAATATTCCCTGGTGACCGATAGCGGATAGTACCGTGAGGGAATGGTGAAAAGTACCGCGGGAGCGGAGTGAAATAGTACCTGAAACCGTGTGCCTACAAGCCGTGGGAGCGTCGCGCATCAAGCTTGCTTGGTGCGTCGTGACTGCGTGCCTTTTGAAGAATGAGCCTGCGAGTTAGCGGTGTGTAGCGAGGTTAACCCGTGTGGGGAAGCCGTAGCGAAAGCGAGTCCGAATAGGGCGATTGAGTTGCACGCTCTAGACCCGAAGCGGAGTGATCTAGCCATGGGCAGGTTGAAGCGGAGGTAAGACTTCGTGGAGGACCGAACCCACCAGGGTTGAAAACCTGGGGGATGACCTGTGGTTAGGGGTGAAAGGCCAATCAAACTCCGTGATAGCTGGTTCTCCCCGAAATGCATTTAGGTGCAGCGTCGTGTGTTTCTTGCCGGAGGTAGAGCACTGGATAGGCGATGGGCCCCAACGGGTTACTGACCTTAGCCAAACTCCGAATGCCGGTAAGTGAGAGCGCGGCAGTGAGACTGTGGGGGATAAGCTCCATGGTCGAGAGGGAAACAGCCCAGAGCATCGACTAAGGCCCCTAAGCGTACGCTAAGTGGGAAAGGATGTGGAGTCGCAGAGACAACCAGGAGGTTGGCTTAGAAGCAGCCACCCTTGAAAGAGTGCGTAATAGCTCACTGGTCAAGTGATTCCGCGCCGACAATGTAGCGGGGCTCAAGCGTACCGCCGAAGTCGTGTCATTCATACACATATCCCCAACGGGAGTATGGATGGGTAGGGGAGCGTCGTGTGCCGGGTGAAGCAGCCGCGGAAGCGAGTTGTGGACGGTTCACGAGTGAGAATGCAGGCATGAGTAGCGATACACACGTGAGAAACGTGTGCGCCGATTGACTAAGGGTTCCTGGGTCAAGCTGATCTGCCCAGGGTAAGTCGGGACCTAAGGCGAGGCCGACAGGCGTAGTCGATGGACAACCGGTTGATATTCCGGTACCCGCTTTGAAACGCCCAGTACTGAATCAGGCGATGCTAAGTCCGTGAAGCCGGCCCGATCTCTTCGGAGTTGAGGGTAGTGGTGGAGCCGATGAACCAGACTTGTAGTAGGTAAGCGATGGGGTGACGCAGGAAGGTAGTCCAGCCCGGGCGGTGGTTGTCCCGGGGTAAGGGTGTAGGCCGTGTGGTAGGCAAATCCGTCACACATTAAGGCTGAGACCTGATGCCGAGCCGATTGTGGCGAAGTGGATGATCCTATGCTGTCGAGAAAAGCCTCTAGCGAGTTTCATGGCGGCCCGTACCCTAAACCGACTCAGGTAGTCAGGTAGAGAATACCGAGGCGTTCGGGTGAACTATGGTTAAGGAACTCGGCAAAATGCCCCCGTAACTTCGGGAGAAGGGGGGCCATCACTGGTGATTGGATTTACTCCATGAGCTGGGGGTGGCCGCAGAGACCAGCGAGAAGCGACTGTTTACTAAAAACACAGGTCCGTGCGAAGCCGTAAGGCGATGTATACGGACTGACGCCTGCCCGGTGCTGGAACGTTAAGGGGACCGGTTAGCTGACTTTCGGGTCGGCGAAGCTGAGAACTTAAGCGCCAGTAAACGGCGGTGGTAACTATAACCATCCTAAGGTAGCGAAATTCCTTGTCGGGTAAGTTCCGACCTGCACGAATGGCGTAACGACTTCTCGACTGTCTCAACCATAGGCCCGGTGAAATTGCATTACGAGTAAAGATGCTCGTTTCGCGCAGCAGGACGGAAAGACCCCGGGACCTTTACTACAGTTTGATATTGGTGTTCGGTTCGGCTTGTGTAGGATAGGTGGGAGACTTTGAAGCGGCCACGCCAGTGGTTGTGGAGTCGCCGTTGAAATACCACTCTGGTCGTGCTGGATGTCTAACCTCGGTCCGTGATCCGGATCAGGGACAGTGTCTGATGGGTAGTTTAACTGGGGCGGTTGCCTCCTAAAGAGTAACGGAGGCGCCCAAAGGTTCCCTCAGCCTGGTTGGCAATCAGGTGTTGAGTGTAAGTGCACAAGGGAGCTTGACTGTGAGACCGACGGGTCGAGCAGGGACGAAAGTCGGGACTAGTGATCCGGCAGTGGCTTGTGGAAGCGCTGTCGCTCAACGGATAAAAGGTACCCCGGGGATAACAGGCTGATCTTCCCCAAGAGTCCATATCGACGGGATGGTTTGGCACCTCGATGTCGGCTCGTCGCATCCTGGGGCTGGAGTCGGTCCCAAGGGTTGGGCTGTTCGCCCATTAAAGCGGTACGCGAGCTGGGTTTAGAACGTCGTGAGACAGTTCGGTCCCTATCCGCTGTGCGCGTAGGAATATTGAGAAGGGCTGTCCCTAGTACGAGAGGACCGGGACGGACGAACCTCTGGTGTGCCAGTTGTCCTGCCAAGGGCATGGCTGGTTGGCTACGTTCGGAAAGGATAACCGCTGAAAGCATCTAAGCGGGAAGCCTGCTTCAAGATGAGTATTCCCACCCCCTTTGAGGGGTTAAGGCTCCCAGTAGACGACTGGGTTGATAGGCCAGATGTGGAAGCCCGGTAACGGGTGGAGCTGACTGGTACTAATAGGCCGAGGGCTTGTCCTCAGTTGCTCGCGTCCACTGTGTTGGTTCTGAAATAACAACCGCCGTGTTTTTCCGGTTGGTTAATTTCATAGTGTTTCGGTGGTCATTGCGTTAGGGAAACGCCCGGTTACATTCCGAACCCGGAAGCTAAGCCTTTCAGCGCCGATGGTACTGCAGGGGGGACCCTGTGGGAGAGTAGGACGCCGCCGAACAATTTTTCCGGGAGACCCCCGTGCCTTGTGGCACGGGGGTTTTCTGCGTTCCGGGGTGGTTTGCCGACCCCTGCCGCACCGGGGTGCCGTGGCTGACGGTAGGGTCAGGGGGCATCATTGGCACATTTCTTCACACAGGAGGCCCCCGGGTGGAGGTCCAGGAGACTCGGGTTCAGACGGACCGGGTCCTCACCATCCCCAACATCCTCAGCACGGCTCGCCTTGTCGGGGTACCGCTTTTCCTGTGGCTGATCCTTCGCCCGGTGTTCGGCGGCCCGCAGAGCGACGGCTGGGCGTTGCTGGTACTCGCGCTGAGCGGCATCAGCGACTACCTCGACGGCAAGCTCGCCCGTCGTTGGAACCAGATCAGCAGCCTTGGGCGGCTTCTCGACCCGGCTGCGGACCGGCTCTATATCCTTTCCACCCTCGTCGGGCTCACCTGGCGCGAGATCCTGCCGATCTGGCTCACGGCCGCGCTCGTGGCCCGGGAGCTGATGCTCCTGGTGATGGTCGGCATCCTCCGCCGGCACGGTTATCCGCCGCCCCAGGTGAACTTCCTAGGGAAAGCTGCAACGTTCAACCTGATGTACGCCTTCCCCTTGTTGCTGCTCAGCGACGGAAGTGGTTGGCTTGAAACGTTGGCCGCAGTTTTCGGATGGGCGTTCGCCGGGTGGGGTACAACTCTGTATTGGTGGGCAGGACTCCTCTACGTGGTTCAAGTCCGCCGGCTGGTCAAGGCGGACGCAACAGCCGATTGAGCTCGTTGAAGCGGTGCCGTGCAGTGTGGCCGGACCGCGGCAGATGTCTCTCGATGCCGCCCGACGGGCCCAGTCGGCTAAACCGTCGTCTCTAGGAGGACGTTTCCGACATGAAGGCCGTCGTGATGGCTGGCGGCGAGGGCACACGCCTTCGCCCGATGACCTCGAGCATGCCCAAGCCGCTTCTTCCTGTGGCCAACCGGCCGATCATGGAGCATGTGCTCCGACTGCTGAAGCGGCACGGGCTCAATGAGACCGTGGTGACCGTCCAGTTCTTGGCCTCCCTCGTCAAGAACTATTTCGGGGACGGGGAAGAGCTCGGAATGGAGCTCACTTATGCCAATGAGGAGAAGCCGCTCGGCACCGCAGGAAGCGTGAAGAACGCCGAAGAGGCGCTGAAGGACGACACCTTCCTCGTCATTTCCGGCGATGCGCTGACCGACTTCGACCTCACCGATCTCATCGCCTTCCACAAAGCGAAGGGCGGACTGGTCACCGTCTGCCTGACTCGTGTACCCAATCCGCTGGAATTCGGGATCACGATCGTGGACGAGGAAGGACAGGTCGAGCGCTTCCTGGAGAAGCCCACCTGGGGTCAGGTGTTCTCGGACACCGTCAACACGGGTATCTACGTCATGGAGCCCGAGGTCTTCGACTACGTCCAGGCGGACACCTCCGTGGACTGGTCCGGCGACGTCTTTCCCCAGCTCATGAAGGAGGGCAAGCCGATCTACGGCTATGTCGCCGAGGGCTACTGGGAGGACGTGGGCACGCACGAAAGCTATGTGAAGGCCCAGGCCGACGTGCTGGAGCGCAAAGTCGACGTCGAACTGGACGGTTTCGAGATCGCCCCCGGAGTGTGGGTGGCAGAAGGTGCCGAGGTCCATCCGGACGCCGTCCTCCGTGGTCCGCTCTACATCGGTGACTACGCCAAGATCGAGGCGGACGTCGAAATCCGGGAGCACACCGTCGTCGGATCGAACGTCGTGGTCAAGTCCGGTGCCTTCCTGCACAGAGCCGTGGTCCACGACAACGTGTTCATCGGCTCCCACAGCAATCTGCGCGGCTGTGTGATCGGTAAGAACACCGATGTCATGCGAGCCGCCCGCATCGAGGACGGCGCCGTCATCGGCGATGAGTGCCTCGTGGGCGAAGAATCGATCATCCAGGGGAATGTGCGGGTCTACCCGTTCAAGACCATCGAGGCGGGCGCCTTCGTCAACACCTCGGTGATCTGGGAGTCCCGCGGGCAGGCCCATCTTTTCGGAGCCCGCGGTGTCTCCGGAATCCTGAACGTCGAGATCACTCCGGAACTCGCGGTCCGGCTCGCCGGCGCTTACGCCACGACCCTGAAGAAGGGGTCGACGGTCACCACCGCGCGGGACCACTCACGAGGCGCGCGCGCCCTGAAGCGCGCGGTCATCTCCGCGCTCCAGGCCAGTGCGATCGACGTCCGCGACCTGGAGAACGTGCCGCTGCCCGTGGCCCGTCAGCAGACAGCCCGCGGAAGCGCCGGCGGCATCATGATCAGGACGTCCCCCGGTGTTCCCGACTCGGTCGACATCATGTTCTTCGACGAACGGGGCGCCGACCTCTCGCAGGCCCGGCAGCGGAAGCTGGACAGGGTCTACGCCCGCCAGGAGTACCGCAGGGCCTTCCCCGGTGAGATCGGGGATCTGCACTTCCCGTCGAGCGTCTTCGACTCGTACACGGGCTCGCTGCTCCGCAACGTCGACACGACCGGCATCGCCGATTCGGGGCTGAAGGTCGTGGTGGACGCCTCCAACGGCAGTGCCGGGCTCGTCCTGCCCAGCCTGCTCGGACGGCTCGGCGTGGACTCGCTCACCATCAACCCGGGTCTCGACGAGTCGCGGCCCACCGAGTCCGCCGAGACCCGGCGTGCCGGGCTGGTCCGGCTCGGAGAGATCGTCTCGTCGGCGCGCGCCGCGTTCGGCGTGCGGTTCGACCCGGTGGGCGAGCGGCTCTCGCTCGTCGACGAGCGGGGGCGGATCATCGAGGACGACCGGGCGCTGCTGGTCATGCTCGACCTGGTGGCCGCCGAGCGGCGGAGCGGACGGGTCGCGCTGCCGGTGACGACCACGAGGGTCGCCGAGCAGGTGGCCGCGTACCACGGCACCCAGGTGGAGTGGACGACGACCTCGCCGGACGACCTGACCCGGGTCGGCCGCGAAGAGAGCACGATCTTCGGCGGTGACGGCCGCGGCGGATTCATCGTCCCCGAGTTCAGCAGCGTCTTCGACGGATCGGCCGCCTTCGTCCGGCTCATCGGGCTGATCGCCCGTACCCAGCTCACTCTGAGCCAGATCGACGACCGCATCCCGCGTGCTCATGTGCTCCGGCGCGACCTGGCCACCCCTTGGGCGGTCAAGGGGCTCGTCATGCGCCGGGTGGTCGAAGCCGCAGGCGACCGGGACGTCGACACCACCGACGGCGTCCGCGTCGTCGAGGCGGACGGGCGCTGGGTCATGGTGCTGCCGGACCCGGCCGAGGCCGTCACCCATCTGTGGGCCGAGGGCCCCGACGACGCCTCCGCGAAACTGCTCCTCGACGAGTGGGCAGCGGTCGTCGACAGCGCCGGGGACTGACTTCCCCACGCCGTCCGTTTCCGGGGAGCCCGCCGTACACCGGCGGGCTCCCCGGGCTCGTGTGGTCAGGCCCATTCGGCGGTAGCCGGGGTGACGTGCGACGATGTGCGGCATGCCGCAGCCGCCCCCCGAACGGAGTACGTCCGCTCCGCCTCCCCGCCCCGACGCCTCCATGTCGCTGCTGACCCATGTGATGGACCACAGTCTGGACGAGGGGTACGCCGAGGCCGCTGCGCGCCGCGAGGCCGACGGGACCGCGGGGCTGCCCCGCAGAGCGCGGGCCAAGCTCGGTCTCGCCGCCGGACTCGTACTCATCGCTCTCGTCGTCACCCTCGGTGCCGCGCAGGCCAGGGTGTCCGCGCCGGTCGCGGCCAAAGAGCGCCAGGAGCTCATCGACCGCATCGACGGCGAGACCGACGCGGCCGACTCGCTCGAATCCCAGGTGGAGAAGCTCCGCACGGACGTCGGGGAGCGGCAGCGAGCGGCTCTCCTCCAGCACGGCGGGGACCAGGGCGAGCTGGTCGCCCTGCTGTCCGGGGCCACTCCCGTCGAGGGCCCCGGTGTGAAACTCGTCGTGGACGACGCCGACGAGAGCGACCAGGGCGACGACGGGCCGCGCGGCACCAGCGGGTTCGCCGACACGGGCCGGGTACGCGACCGGGACCTGCAGCGGGTCGTCAACGGCCTGTGGGAGTCCGGCGCGGAAGCCGTCGCCATCAACGGGCAGCGGCTGACGGCACTTTCGGCGATCCGCGCCGCGGGGGACGCCATACTTGTCGACAACAGGCCGCTCGTACCGCCCTATACGGTGCTCGCGGTGGGGGATGGCAAGAAACTGGCCGCGACGTTCCGGTCCAGTGTGGACGGCCAGTACCTTCAGGCCCTGCACGAGGGCTTCGACATCCGCACCAGTCTGTCCGACCAGAAAAAGGTACGGCTTCCGGCCGCGCCGAGCCTGATCGTACGCACAGCAGAACCGAAGGCCGCAGGCAGTGGTGCGGCAGACACAGGGAAGGGCACATCGTGATCGCCGTACTGGGCCTCGTCGTGGGAGTCGTGGTGGGACTGTTCGTCCGGCCCGAGGTACCGGCGGTGGTCGAGCCCTACCTCCCGATCGCCGTGGTGGCCGCGCTCGACGCGGTCTTCGGCGGGCTGCGCGCGATGCTCGACGGAATCTTCGTCGACAAGGTCTTCGTCGTGTCGTTCCTGTCCAACGTCGTGGTGGCCGCGCTCATCGTCTTCCTCGGCGACAAGCTCGGTGTCGGCGCGCAGTTGTCGACGGGTGTGGTCGTCGTGCTGGGTATCCGCATCTTCTCCAACGCCGCCGCCATCCGCCGGCACGTCTTCAGGGCCTGACGCCGATGAACGACGACGAGATGCCCCGCGAGGAAGCCGCCCACGGCCCGGCGCCGGAGACGAGCGCCGCGCGGCCCCCGGAGAAGAACGCCCTGAGCGGACGTCAGCGGCTGCTCGCCGGGCTCTGGCCGCCCCGGGTGACCCGCGCCCAACTCGTGGTGGCGCTGCTGCTGTTCGGCCTGGGGCTGGGCCTGGCGATCCAGGTGCGGTCCAACAACGACGACAGCGCCCTGCGCGGCGCACGCCAGGAGGACCTGGTCCGCATCCTCGACGAGGTCGACGACCGGACCCAGCGGCTGGAGGACGAGAAGCAGCGCCTCGACGCGCAGCGGACGGAACTGGAGAACAGTTCCGACCAGGCCGAGGAGGCGCGCAAGCAGACGGTGGAGAAGGAGCGGCAACTGGGTATCCTCGCGGGTACCGTCGCGGCCCACGGGCCGGGAATCACGCTCACCATCGACGACCCGACGAAGTCCGTCGCCCCGGACATGCTGCTGGACGCCATCCAGGAGCTCCGTGCGGCGGGCGCCGAGGCCATCGAGGTCAACGGGGTGCGGGTGGTCGCCAGTACGTACTTCTCCGGGGACGCCGGAGCCGTGAAGGTCGACGGCCACGCCGTCTCCGCGCCCTACGCCTTCGAAGTGATCGGCAGGCCCCAGGATCTTGAGCCGGCGCTCAACATCCCCGGCGGGGTGGTCCAGACGCTGGAGAAGGAGCAGGCGACGGCGGTGGTGGAACGGGCCGACGACATTGTGGTGGACGCCTTGCGACCTGCGAAGCGGCCTGACTACGCTCGGTCGTCGTCGTAGTGGTCCATCGGCGGGGCAAGGCTCTTCGCAACTCCAAGCAGGTGTGCGGGGTTACGGGGGGTCGCCGCACCGTATCCATGGTGCGTGGTGGAAACTGTCGGGTGGATACGGACGTTGTGAGAATGTCCGGGTCGGCAGGTGTGTTCAGTCAGGGTTCGTCCTGCCCCACGGGCGGGTCTATGTCGGTCAAGGGGAATCGCCCGTGAAGTTTTTTGCGAAGTTGTTCGGAAAGAGCGCACGCGAGGACAGCAACAGTGCTGCCCGCCATCGCGCGTCTCGGCACGGCCAGGACGAGGAGCAGGGCGGCGGCCGCCCCCTCTTCCGCGACGAGTTGTCCGCCTCGGGCGACGGCTCCGGAGCGCAGTCGGGTGCCTCCGGCATAGGTTTCGGCGACTCCGGGCCGAGCACCGGATTCCACCCCGCCCCGGCGGGCTCCGGAGTGGCGCTCTGCGCCCGGTGCGGTCACCGGAATCCGGCGACCGGCCGGTTCTGCTCCAACTGCGGCGCGCCGCTGAAGGGCGGAATCCCCGAGCGCGCCTCCGAGACCACGTCGACGATCTCCATCTCCGGACTGGAGGCGTACGACGCCGAGGTCACCGGGCAGACCGTGCTGCCGTCGCTCTCCCCGGAGGCACAGGCGGCCGTGGACGCGCTGCCCGGAGGGAGCGCGCTCCTGGTGGTCCGCCGGGGCCCGAACTCGGGCAGCCGCTTCCTGCTGGACGGTGACCTGACGACGGCCGGCCGGCACCCGCAGAGCGACATCTTCCTGGACGACGTGACCGTGTCGCGGCGTCATGTGGAGTTCCGCAGGGTCGCGGACGGTAGCTTCACGGTGGGAGACGTCGGCAGCCTGAACGGCACCTACGTCAACCGCGAGCGCATCGATTCCGTCGCACTGACCAATGGTGACGAGGTCCAGATCGGTAAGTACCGACTGGTCTTCTACGCGAGCCAGCGGAGCGTGTGACCCTGCCCCGGACCACCACGTCCGGGGGAACCCCGGGAAGGCCCATGCTGCGAACATCCCAGGGCGGTGCCGGAAACGGCACCGCCGCCGCGGACCGGCGTGCGATGAGCATCGGCGCGGTACTCGCCCAGCTCCGCGAGGAGTTTCCGGAAGTAACGATCTCGAAGATCCGCTTCCTGGAGGCGGAGGGACTCGTCGAACCGGAGCGGACGCCTTCCGGATACCGGAAGTTCAGTTCCGAGGACGTGGAGAAGCTCGCGCAGGTGCTGCGCATGCAGCGGGACCACTACCTCCCCCTGAAGGTCATCCGGGAGTATCTGGACGCCCTGGCCCGGGGGGAGCAGGCCGCCCTGCCCTCTCCGGGGGGTCAGAAGGACCTCGCGGACAGTGCCTGGGACGCGGCGGCCGGAGCGCCGACCGCCGCCCGCATCGGCCGTGCCGAGCTCCTCGCCGTCACCGGCGCGGACGAGGAGGCGCTCGCCGAATGGGAGTCCTACGGCCTCATCGTGCCCGAGCCCGAGGGCGGGTACGACGCCGAAGCGGTGAATATCGCCAAACTCGTCTCCGACCTCGGCCGATTCGGTCTGGAACCACGCCATCTGCGTGCCGTTCGGGCTGCCGCCGAGCGGGAGGCCGGGCTGGTCGAGCAGGTGGTGGCGCCCCTGCGCCGACACCGGAATCCGCAGACCAGAGCGCGTGCCGAGGCCACCGCGCAGGAGCTCGCCGAGCTCTCCGTACGGCTGCACGCGGCGCTCGTCCAGACCGCCCTGCGCATTCGTTCCCACTGACCTCGGCGGAGCCCGACTACCCAAACATGGCGAGCACGTCCTAGGGTTGCTGTGTGAACGAGCTTGACGTTGTCGGTGTCCGGGTGGAAATGCCCTCCAATCAACCGATCGTTCTCCTGCGCGAAGTGGGAGGCGACCGGTACCTCCCCATCTGGATCGGTCCCGGCGAGGCCACGGCCATCGCCTTCGCCCAGCAGGGGATGGCCCCTGCCAGGCCGCTGACCCATGACCTCTTCAAGGATGTCCTCGACGCGGTCGGCCAGGAGCTGACCGAGGTCAGGATCACGGACATCCGGGACGGGATCTTCTACGCGGAGCTCGTCTTCGCCAGTGGCGTGGAGGTGAGCGCCCGGCCGTCCGACGCCATAGCGCTGGCCCTGCGCACCGGTACGCCGATCTACGGCAGCGACGGGGTGCTCGACGACGCCGGGATCGCGATTCCGGACGAGCAGGAGGACGAGGTCGAGAAGTTCCGCGAGTTCCTCGACCAGATCTCGCCCGAGGACTTCGGCACCAACAGTCAGTGACCTCCGCCGGCGGGGCGGGGGCGGGCATTCGAGAAGCCCTTCCCGGTCCGACGTCACGGGAAACCACCCTCAGGGTGATTATCACTCGGCGTGCCGAGTGTGGCGATCGTTGACGCACCCCCGGTGACTGCCTACCTTCGAGGGGGCAGGTCAAGGACGGAGGTCGGCGTGAGAAGCAGCGGCGACGGTGCGGCGGCGGGCGGGCCGTATCCGCAGCACGGCAGTGGGGCCGACCACACCATCAGGCAACCGGTTCACCCGGTGGTCCCGGTGTCGGACGGTGTCGCGGGGGCGAACGACATCGGATACCGGGGACCGACGGCCTGCGCGGCGGCCGGGATCACCTACCGGCAGCTCGACTACTGGGCCCGCACGGGACTGGTCGAACCGAGCGTCCGGCCCGCGTACGGGTCGGGCACCCAGCGTCTCTACAGTTTCCGGGACGTGGTGCTGCTCAAGATCGTGAAGCGGTTCCTGGACACGGGCGTGGCCCTGCAGAACATCCGGACCACGGTGCAGCACCTGAGGGCCCGCGGATTCCAGGACCTCGAACGCATGACGCTGATGAGCGACGGGGCCACCGTCTACGAATGCTGCTCGCCGGACGAGGTCGTGAACCTCCTCCAGGGGGGCCAGGGCATCTTCGGCATCGCCGTCGGCGTGGTGTGGCGGGACGTGGACGCGGCCCTCTCGCAACTGCACGGGGAGCGCGTGGACACGGGGGAGACCCTCGTCGGCCACAACCCCACCGACGAACTGGCCCGGCGCCGTAACCGGGCCGTCTGAACACCGGCGGCCCCGCCGCACGACACGACATCGTCCGGCACCCGTTCGAACGGGTGCCGGACGATGTCGTTGTCAGTGGCGTAGGGCACCATCGGCGGTGTGAGATCCGCGCCCACCATCCTCCACCTCGACATGGATGCGTTCTACGCCTCCGCCGAGCAGGCGGCCAAGCCCAGCCTGCGCGGCAAGCCGGTCGTGGTGGGCGGCGTGGGTCCGCGCGGAGTCGTCGCCACCGCCTCGTACGAGGCCAGGCGCCTCGGCGTGCACTCGGCGATGCCGACGGCCCAGGCGCGCCGGCTCGCACCGCACGCCGCGTACCTGGTGCCGCGCTTCTCCCTGTACCGCGCCGTCAGCGAGCAGGTCATGGAACTGCTGGGACGGCTCTCCCCGCTGGTCGAGCCGCTCAGCCTGGACGAGGCCTTCGTGGACCTGGAGGCCGGCGGGACCGCCGACGACTCCGCCTCGGCCCGAGCCACCGGTGAGCGGCTGCGGGAGGCCATCCTGGCCGTCACCGGGCTCAGCGGGTCCGTGGGGCTCGCCGGGTCGAAGATGCTGGCGAAGATCGCCTCCGAGGAGGCCAAGCCGGACGGGCTGATGCTCATCGAGCCGGGCACCGAACGGGACCTGCTGGCGCCCATGTCCGTACGTACCCTGCCCGGAGTCGGCCCGGCCACCGGGGACCATCTGCGCCGGGCCGGCATGACCACGGTCCACGACCTGGCGGCGGCGGGCGAAGACGAGCTCGTACGGCTGGTGGGCAAGGCCCACGGGGTCTCGCTGTACCGGATGGCCCTCGGCCTCGACGACCGGCCCGTGGTCGCCGAGCGTGACGCCAAGTCCGTCTCGGTCGAGGACACCTTCGAGGTGGACCTCCACGACCGGACGCGGGTGCGCACGGAGGTCGAGCGGCTGGCCGGAAAGTGCGTCGAGCGGCTGCGGAACGCCGGACGCTCCGGGCGCACCGTCGTGCTGAAGGTACGCCGCTACGACTTCTCCACCCTGACCCGCTCCGAGACGCTCCGCGGCCCCACGGACGACCCCGGGGTGGTGCGTGAGGCCGCGGCACGCCTCCTGGAGGGCGTGGACACCACCGGGGGCGTCCGGCTGCTGGGAGTGGGTGTCACGGGCCTGGCGGACTACACGCAGGAGGACCTCTTCGCCCAGGCGGCGCAGGCGGAGCGGGAGGCGCAGGCGGAGCGGGAGGCGGAGGCCGAGCGGGAGACGGAGGCGGGAGAGGCGGGAGGACCGGACTCCGGGGAGCCTTCGAGGACCGAGGGCCCTCACGGCGCGGCCGTCAGGCCCCCCGCGGGTTCGGCGGACGCGGCCGGCGTATCCGTTGCCGACGCGGCCGACGTGGCCGAGACAGCCGAACGCGCCGCGCGGCGCTGGTTCCCCGGCCTCGACGTGCGGCACGAGACGTACGGGCACGGCTGGGTGCAGGGGAGCGGTGTCGGCCGGGTCACGGTGCGGTTCGAGCGGCCGGGCGATCCACCGGGGCGGGTGCGCACGTTCCGGGTGGAGGACCCGGAACTGCAACCGGCCGATCCGCTGCCTCTGGTGCCGGAACCGGTGGACTACTCCTCCTGGCCGGCCAGCCTGCCGAAGTCCTTGTCCGGACCCGGATCGGTCACGGCGGAGGAATCGAGTCCGTAATGCCGGTACAGCTGGAGTTCCTGCTCGGGCGAGAGGTGGCGTCCGACACCGAAGTCGGGCGCGTCCCGGATCAGCGTGCGGTCGAACGGAACACGCAGGGTGTCGTCGACGAACTCGCTCGGTTCCAGCGGGACGAAGGCGTCCCTGCTGAACAGACCGGTGCGGACGGCGGCCCACTCGGGGACGCCGGTGGCGTCGTCGAGGTAGACCTCGTCCACCGTGCCGATCTTGACGCCTGCGCGGTCGAACGCCTTGCGGCCGATCAGGCTGCGGGGATCGATGTCGGTCTGCACGGTGCCTCCCGCTGGTCGCGACGACTGGGGCTCGCAACTACTCCACAGCCACTACAGAAGTGCAGATTCCGGATATCGGCCACTCGAAGAAACGGCGAAGATCCCCGCTGGTAGGCTGGCACTGGCTGCTGACCCCGTGCGGGAGAGCCTCCGGTGCTGAATCCGGAGGCGCCGAAGGAGCAAATCCTCCCCGGAATCTCTCAGGCCCCCGTACCGCATGGACGAGGTCACTCTGGAAAGCAGGGCGGTCCCACCCGGCACGTGCCCGGTGCGGCCCACCCTCACCGACGGTGAAAGCCGGTACGCCCCCGGGCGCGCCGGTGAAGCTCTCAGGTCGAGATGACAGAGGGGGAGGCCGTACGGGCAGCCGCGCCGCGGTGCCCCTCGCAGGTCGTGTCAGACCAGGAGGCCTCCATCATGACCCCCCGCCGCACCCCGCTCTCCCAGCTGGAGCAGGGCATCCCCTTCGAACAGCGCCACATCGGGCCGGACGACGAGGCCCGGGCGAAGATGCTCGCGCAGGTCGGATACGGCTCGCTCGACGAGCTCACCGCCGCGGCGGTGCCCGACGTGATCAAGAGCGCCGAGGCGCTGAACCTTCCGTCGGCGCGCACCGAGGCCGAGGTGCTGGCGGAGCTGCGCACGCTCGCCGACCGCAACCAGGTGGTCGCCCCGATGATCGGGCTCGGCTACTACGGCACCTTCACGCCCCCGGTGATCCTGCGCAACGTGCTGGAGAACCCGTCCTGGTACACGGCGTACACGCCCTACCAGCCGGAGATCTCGCAGGGCCGGCTGGAGGCGCTGCTCAACTTCCAGACGATGGTCGCCGAGCTCACCGGCCTGCCCACCTCCGGCGCCTCGCTGCTCGACGAGGGCACCGCCGCCGCCGAGGCCATGGCACTGGCGCGGCGCGTGGGCAAGGTGAAGGGCGGGGTCTTCCTCGTCGACGCCGACACCCTCCCGCAGACGATCGCGGTCATCGAGACCCGCGCCGAGCCGACCGGGGTCGAGGTCGTCGTGGCCGACCTCTCGGACGGCATCCCGGCGGAGATCGCCGAGCGCGGTGTCTTCGGCGTGCTGCTCCAGTACCCGGGCGCCTCCGGGGCCGTACGGAACATCGGCCCCGTGATCGAGCGCGCGCACGAGCTCGGCGCGATCGTCACCGTCGCCGCCGACCTGCTGGCCCTCACGCTGCTCACCTCGCCCGGCGACCTCGGCGCGGACATCGCGGTCGGTACCACCCAGCGCTTCGGCGTGCCGATGGGCTTCGGTGGCCCGCACGCCGGCTTCATGGCCGTGCGCGAGAAGTTCGCCCGCTCGCTCCCCGGCCGCCTGGTCGGCGTCTCCGTGGACGCGGACGGCGACAAGGCGTACCGCCTGGCCCTCCAGACCCGCGAGCAGCACATCCGCCGCGAGAAGGCCACCAGCAACATCTGCACCGCGCAGGTCCTGCTCGCCGTGATGGCCGGCATGTACGCCGTCTACCACGGCCCGGACGGCCTGCGGACGATCGCCCGGCGCACCCACCGTTACGCGGCGATCCTCGCCGACGGGCTGCGGGCGGCCGGCGCCGAGGTCGTGCACGACTCCTTCTTCGACACGCTGACCGTGCGCGTGCCCGGCAAGGCCGCCGAGGTCGTCGCCGACGCCCGCGGGCGCGGGGTCAACCTGCGGCTGGTCGACGCCGACCTGGTCTCCGTCGCCTGCGACGAGACGACCACCCGCACCCACCTCGAATCCGTCTGGGCCGCCTTCGGAGCGCAGGGCGACATCGAGGCGCTGGACGCCACCGCCGCCGACGCGCTCCCCGAGCAGCTGCTGCGCACCGACGACTACCTCACGCACCCTGTCTTCCACCAGCACCGCTCGGAGACCGCGATGCTGCGCTACCTGCGGCGGCTCGCCGACCGCGACTACGCGCTCGACCGCGGCATGATCCCGCTCGGCTCCTGCACCATGAAGCTGAACGCGACCACCGAGATGGAGCCGATCACCTGGCCCGAGTTCGGCGCGCTGCACCCCTTCGCCCCCGCCGAGCAGGCGGAGGGCTTCCTCACCCTCATCCGTGAGCTGGAGGAGCGCCTCGCCGAGGTCACCGGCTACGACGCGGTGTCGATCCAGCCCAACGCCGGTTCGCAGGGCGAGTTCGCCGGTCTGCTGGCCGTCCGTGCCTACCACCGCGCCAACGGTGACGACCAGCGCACCATCTGCCTCATCCCGTCGTCCGCGCACGGCACCAACGCGGCGAGCGCCGTGATGGCCGGGATGAAGGTCGTCGTGGTGAAGACCGCCGACGACGGCGAGGTCGACATAGAGGACCTGCGCGCCAAGATCGAGAAGCACCGCGACGAGCTCGCCGTGCTCATGATCACGTACCCGTCCACGCACGGTGTCTTCGAGGAGCACGTCGCCGCCATCTGCGGCGAGGTCCACGACGCGGGCGGCCAGGTCTACGTCGACGGAGCCAACCTCAACGCGCTGGTCGGCCTCGCGCGGCCCGGCAAGTTCGGCGGCGACGTCTCGCACCTGAACCTGCACAAGACCTTCTGCATCCCGCACGGCGGCGGCGGCCCCGGTGTCGGCCCGGTGGGCGTGCGCGCGCACCTCGCGCCGTACCTGCCCAACCACCCGCTCCAGCCCGCCGCGGGTCCGGAGACGGGCGTCGGCCCGATCTCGGCCGCCCCCTGGGGCTCGGCCGGCATCCTGCCGATCTCCTGGGCGTACGTCCGGCTCATGGGCGGCGAGGGCCTCAAGCGCGCCACGCAGGTGGCCGTGCTCGCGGCGAACTACATCGCCAAGCGGCTCGAGCCGCACTTCCCGATCCTCTACACCGGCCCGGCCGGCCTGGTCGCGCACGAGTGCATCGTCGACCTGCGGTCGATCTCGAAGGAGACGGGCGTCAGCATCGACGACGTCGCCAAGCGGCTCATCGACTACGGCTTCCACTCGCCGACCATGTCGTTCCCGGTCGCCGGCACCCTGATGATCGAGCCGACCGAGAGCGAGGACCTCGCCGAGATCGACCGGTTCTGCGACGCGATGATCGCGATCCGCGGCGAGATCGAGAAGGTGGCCTCCGGGGAGTGGAGCGCGGACGACAACCCGCTCGCCAACGCCCCGCACACCGCGAACGCGCTCGGCGGGGAGTGGGACCACTCCTACAGCCGTGAGGTCGCGGTCTTCCCGGCCGGCGTCTCGGCCGCCGACAAGTACTGGCCGCCGGTGCGCCGGATCGACGGCGCCTTCGGCGACCGCAACCTGGTCTGCTCCTGCCCGCCGCTGGACGAGTACGACCACTGACGTGACGCGGGCTCACGGAGTCCGCGAGCACACGGACGTACGGACATGTGTCGGGGCCGGTTCGGAGATCTCTCCGGGCCGGCCCCTGTCCGTACCGCCGGGGCCCGTGGGCTTCCGGCTCGCGGGCAGCCTGCTCAGGCGGCCTTCACCACCCGGCCGGTGGCCAGCGGACGGTGCGGAGCGATGATCTGTCCGTCCGGGAGCAGTTCGCCGGTGTCCTCGAAGAGCAGGACGCCGTTGCAGAGCAGGCTCCAGCCCTGCTCCGGGTGGTGCGCCACGAGCCGGGCGGCCTCCCGGGCTGCTGATTCGGCGGTGGGGCAGGGGGGTTGATGCTGGCACATGGGGGTTCTTTCGCTGTGTAGGTGGTGGACGCGGGGTGCGGGTGAGTGCCGAACGGCCGTCCCGTACGGGCCGGTCGGTCTCAGTGTTGCGCCACGCGCCGCGTTCCGCAGGGATTTCGCCTCAGCTCGCTGCACGCTCCGCCGAGGTGTCACCCGGGCGGAGGGCTCACGCTGCCGCACCCGTCTGTTCGGGGGGTCCGGGGTAGTCCGAGTGGGCCATGGGGGTGTTCCGCCGGGCGAACGCCTCTGGTGCAGGGCGGTCGTATGTACGAAGGCCCGCCCCCGCGCGGTGGAGGGGACGGGCCGGTGGCGGTGTCGCCCCTGGGGTGCGTCGTCACACTGCCGTCTGCCGTCTGCCGGGCGACGCCTGGCACGCACGCTCGCACGCACCGGACGCCGCCCGGGCCGGCCTCCGGCCGAACGACGGCACTGTGACGACACGCCCCCGGCGGTCAGGCCGAGCCGACGAGGGGACCGGGCCGGGGCGCGATGCGCAGGGAGAGCACCGGGAGCAGGTCGGCGGCCCGGTAGGGCCGGTGGGCCGCGATCCCGGTCGGAGCGGGTGCGAGGGGAACGAGGATGTCGTTGGGCGCGACCGCGCCCGCGGCGGGATCGGCCCCGGTGTCACCGTGCAGCCAGAGCGTGAGCATGTAGAGCTCGGGTACGGAGAGCAGCCGCGGTTGGTGGAGCGTCGCCGTCGACTCCGCCTGTCTCAGGGCGCGTTCGGTCGACCCGAGATAGGGGCCCTCGAAGAAGTGCGAGAACGCCCAGCCGTCCGCGGTGAGTACGGTGTCGGCCGCGGCGACGATCCCCGACTCGGCGCGGATCAGGAAACGCCAGCCGGCGAGACGGGTCGCGGGTGCGGGCCCGTCGGCGGTCGCCCGGTCGAGAACGTGTACGGGCAGGGGGAGTTCGGGGCTCAGCGGTCCCTGGACGGAACGCAGAGCGGGGGTGCGGGCTTCGCGGACCGCGGTGGGAGAACCGAGTGCCGTGAGAACGCTGCGCAGTGCGGGCGCGGGGGCCGGGGGAACATGCAGCGGCATGGTGGGTCGCCTCTCGCTTCGGAGACACGGTGATGCGTGGGTGGGTGCAGACGGCGCTGTCGGCGTGCGGGACGTCAGAAGGAGGCCGGTCGACGGCTGGACGCGTCGACTATCGGCCTCGTCAGCGGAGTTTATATGACAAGTGTTCGCCCGGTGTTTCCACTAGCTGTCGGTCATATGACGCGCAAGACCGTTTTGCGTCTTTGAAATGCGGAGATTCTGGTGATTCGCGACGCGCGCCCCGGCCCCTGCCTGTGGGCTTTCATATTTCGCGGTCGGCTCAAAAACATCGGTGTTTCCGCCACCTCTGCGAAGGGAAGGCGGGATCGAATGAGCCGCCCGCCTCATGCCCGCGGAATGTGCCTGATGACCGAGCGGCCCCAGCCTATCCCGTGCCGGACGCCACCGCAGGCGTTATGGATCACCTCTGCGGGGCATTATCGATCGAGATACGAGCGGCCTGGCCGCGGGCCGCCACTGATGGAGGGACTCTTCGATGGGGGAGAAGGTCGTGGCGCACGCCTTTGACCTGTCCGACCGTCCGGCGTACCGGCGCAAGCTGGCCCGGTGTCTGGAAGGGCTGGAGAGGCTGCTGGAGGAGCGGAGGTTCGACCGTCCCCGAAATTTCATGGGGCTGGAGATCGAACTGAATCTCGCGGCCTCCGACGGCACGCCCCGGATGATGAATGCCGAGGTGCTCCAGCGGATCGCCAGCCGTGATTTCCAGACGGAACTCGGGATGTTCAACCTTGAGGTGAATATCGTTCCGCACAGGCTGAGCGGCCGGGTTTTCGATCAGCTCGCGGAGGAGTTGCGCACCGGTTTGGCGTATGCCCACCGGAAGGCCGCGGAGGTCGACGCCGGCATTGTCATGATCGGAATTCTGCCCACTCTGGGACCGGACGACCTGGTCTTCGGCAACCTGTCGGACGTGGACCGCTACACCCTTCTCAATGACGAGATGGTCGCCGCGCGGGGCGAGGACTTCGCGATCGACATCGAGGGGGTCGAACACCTCGTCTGCACGTCCCCGTCGATCGCCCCCGAATCGGCCTGCACCTCCGTGCAGTTGCACCTCCAGGTGACCCCGGCGCGGTTCCCGGACGTGTGGAACGCGGCGCAGGCGGTCGCCGGAGTGCAGATCGCGCTCGGCGCGAACGCGCCCTTCCTGTTCGGCAAGGAGCTGATGCGGGAGTCCAGGCCGCCGCTGTTCCAGCAGGCCACCGACGTGCGCCCGCCCGAACTGCGGAACCAGGGTGTACGCCCGCGGACTTGGTTCGGGGAGCGCTGGATCTCCTCCGCGCACGAACTCTTCGCGGAGAACGTCCGTTTCTTCCCGCCACTGCTGCCGATCCTCTCCGACGAGGACCCGTTGCGGGTGCTCGACGAGGGCGGCGTACCGTCGCTGGCCGAACTCGTCCTGCACAACGGGACGATCTACCGGTGGAACCGGCCGGTCTACGGGGTCGCGGACGGAGCGCCGCACCTGCGGGTGGAGAACAGGGTACTGCCGGCCGGGCCGACCGTGGCGGACGTGCTCGCCAACGCGGCCTTCTACTACGGGCTGGTGCGCGCACTGGCCGACGAACCACGCCCGGTGTGGAGCAGGCTCTCCTTCGAGGCCGCCGAGGAGAACTTCGACAACGCCTGCCGGTACGGCATCGAGGCCGAACTGCTGTGGCCGCGCCCCGGCCGGTCCGGCCAGATCGCCAAAGTCCCCGCGACCAAGCTCGTACGGGACGAACTGCTGCCCCTCGCGGCCGCCGGGCTCGACGCCTGGAACATCGAGCCCGCCGACCGCGACCGCTACCTCGGCATCATCGAGGAACGGTGCCGCCGGCGGACCAACGGAGCCTCCTGGCAGGTCGACACCTATCACCGGGCGCAGGAAGCGGGTCTGGGCCGGGAAGCCGCCCTCGCCGCCACCACCCGCAGGTACGGCGAACTGGCGCGCAGCGGTGAACCCGTGCACACCTGGCCGGTGGGCTTCCCGAAGCCGTGAACCGGGCGCGCAGCGCCCCCGCCCGTGCCCGCGCGGACACGGGCGGCCTCTCAGGGGACCAGCGGGCGCCCGTCGACCGCCACCTGGATGTGTTCCCCGGTGAGTGTCACCGAGGGGTACTCGGCCGTGAAGGCGCGCACGCGGCCGAGAGGTGAGTCCGGCGACGGCGGCTTCTCGCCGATCGCGAAGCCGTGGGCCTGCATCCAGAAGGCCGTGCCCAGTTCCTGCGGGTCGTCCATGTCGATCCTGTCCATGGGCGCACGGTAGACCCGGGCACTGACAGCGGTGCGTGCCTACTCGGGAACGGCGGCCTGGCCGGCCGTCATGATGGCCTGCAGGATCACCGTCTGGATCTCGGCGGGATCGCTCACCTCGTAGCCGCCGCCGCCCGTCACCTTCGCGATCTCCGCGACCTCCTCGCGGTCCGCGTCCGGCCCCACCGCGATGGCGAGGATCGGCACCGGGCGTTCCGGGTCCACGAGCGTCCCGAGCTGCTGCACCAGGCCCGTGCGGGAGATCCCGTCGTCGTCCTGGTTCGAGCCGTCCGTGAGGATCACCAGGGCGTTGAACTTGCCCGGCACAAAACTCGCCACGGCCGCCCGGTACGCGGCGAGAGTGGTGTCGTAGAGGCCGGTGGCGCCGTTCGGTACGGGCTTCAACTCGTCGAAGGCCGAAGCGAGTTCCTCCCGGTGGGTGGTACCGCCCGCGGTGCGTCCGCCGAGCCGGCCGGTCGGGGTCAGCTCGCGGTAGTCCTTGGCCCCGTCCAGGGTGGTGGCGAACTCCCAGAGGCCGATCTCGTCGTCGTCCGTGAACTGGCTCAGCGCCTGGAGCAGCGATTGCTTCGTCACGTCCATCCGGGACTCGCCCCTGCCCGGGACCGGGGTCGCCATCGAACCCGACGCGTCGACCACCACGGAGAGCCGCGCGCTCTGCACCGTGATGGTCCACATGCCGAGCACCTCCTGGAGCTCGGCGGCCGTGGGCGCGGTGGCGGGAGCCTCGGCGTACGGTTGCGGGTCCTTCCCGCCCGCAGTCCGGACGACCCGCGCCACGGCACTGCCGTCCGGGGGCCGGAAGCCGTGTGCCGGCAGGATCCCGCCGGGACCGCCCGAGCCGCTCTCCTTGAGGAGCGTCATCAGCCGCAGCGCGGTCCGGCTCTGCTCGACGGTCATCGACGTCTCGTCCACCAGCGTGTACGGGTAGTTGAGCTGCGGGGACCCGTCCTCCGGATAGAAGAGGTCGACCTTTCCGCCCCCTTCCCCCTTCTCGTTGTGCGTGAAGGCTGCCTGCTCCGACAGCAGCAGAGCCTGGTTCCGCTTGGGATCGCCCCGCTCGGCGGCCGAATCGTCGCGCGCCAGTGTCTCCGCAGCCTTCGGGTCGCTCTCCGACATGCGCTCCGAGAGGAGCTTCGCGGTCTGTGCGGCGCGGGTGTCGCTGTCTCCGCCCTGGCCGGCGGAGGACGCCCCGATGGCCGTGAGCGCCAGCAGTCCGGTGGCGCTGCGGGCCGGATCGGCGGCCCCGAGCCGGACCGCACCGTCCGACCCCAGGGCGGCGGCGACCAGTTCGGCCCAGCCGAGCCGCGTCTCCGGCCAGCCCAGGGTCTTCGCCGCGGACGGCACCACGGCGAACCCCACCGGTGAGGTGGCCACCGAATCGCCGGGGGTGAGCGGTATGCCGTCCCCGCTGCCCTTCGCCCGGTCGAGCCAGAGGTCCGAGTCCGGCAGCCAGACCTGGTACGGGGTCTTGCCGCCGGCCGCCACGGTGTTGGCGACCTTGTACGAGTCGGCGGCCACCACCTCCACGTCCATGCAGTGGCCGTCCGTACGCACCTGGTCCTTCCGCGCCCGGTCGGCCACGGCGCGTACGGCGGGAGCGATGTCGGGTGACGCGGCCACGGTGAGCCGGACCGCGTCCTTCTCGCACGGCTCCGAGAACGAGAGCAGGCCGCTGCGTGCGACCACGGCCGAACCGGCCGCCACCGCGACGACGAGTGCGCCGGCGACGGCGACCGCTCGGCGGCGGGGCGGCGTGGACGCCGCCCCGGGTCTGTCGGCCGCGGAGCGGTCGGGCAAGCTGTGACGTCCCATGTCGGTGGTGCCCCTCCTTGAGAATGAAACAAGGAAAGGGGGACCACACCATCGGTGATGGTGCTCGTCCCCCGGCCTGTCGCGCATGATCTTCGTACTTGCTTTCGAGACCCTAGCGGTGCGGCGGGTGGCATGAGACGCGATTGCAGAACAAAAGGCGGGTGTACCGGTGGAGGTGGGGCGTGTGGCTGATTCTTGTCCCCAAGAGTCGCTTTCCAGAAGGACTTTGGGCTCCGAGACAGTGTTGGTCCTCGCACTGTCGTTGGGCGCGAGTGGGGTCTCCGCGCTCATCAGTTTTGTCGGATCGCTGACGAAACCGGGGGGTTTGAAGGATCAGGCGGCGACGCTCAACGGCTCGTACGCGCCAGGACGCCCTTGGCTTGATCTGGCATGGCAAACGTTCGGGATCGCAACGGCACTGGTCCCCGTCGCGCTGGTGGCGCATCTGCTGACGCGGGAGGGCGCGAGCCTGCGGACCATCGGGTTCGACCGCACCCGGCCCGGCCCGGACGTGCGACGCGGCGTCGCGGTGGCCGCCTGCATCGGCAGCGCCGGCCTGGCTTTCTACCTGGTCGCGAGAGCCACCGGCTTCAACCTCACGGTGGTGCCGGAGTCGCTGCCCGAGGTGTGGTGGAAGTTCCCCGTACTGATCCTCTCCGCACTGCAGAATGCCGTGCTGGAGGAGGTCATCGTCGTCGGCTACCTGCTGCGCAGGCTGGACCAGCTGGGATGGACGCCGCGTGCCGCACTGGTGGGCAGCTCGGTGCTGCGCGGCTCCTACCACCTCTACCAGGGGATCGGCGGCTTCCTCGGCAACATGGTGATGGGCGTCGTCTTCGTGCTGCTCTACCGGCGCTGGGGCAGGGTCGGCCCGCTGGTCGCCGCGCACGCGCTCCTCGACATCGGGGTCTTCGTCGGATACGCGCTCCTCGCCGGGAAGGTGGACTGGCTGCCCACGCCGTGAGGCTCTGCGCCGGGGGGGGGGGAGGGAGTGCGGCCCCGCGGCGCTTTCGCGGGGCCGCACGGCGTCGTGCCGTCCGTCTTCGGCTCAGAGCGTGGCGAGCAGTTCTCCGTCGATGACGGTCACCGCGTTGCCGGTGAGCAGCGTCCGGTCCCCGCGCAGTTCCGTGCGGACCAGCCCGGTACGGGCGGAGCCCTGAAGGCCGGTCAGTGCGTCACGGCCGAGCCGGGCCGACCAGAACGGGGCGAGCGCGGTGTGCGCGCTGCCGGTCACCGGGTCCTCGTCGATGCCGACCCGGGGGAAGAAGCCCCGGGAGACGAAGTCGTAGCCGAGGGTCGGGTCCGCCGCCGCGGCGGTGACGATCACACCGCGCCGCGAACACCGTACGAGCGCCGGGAGGTCGGGCGTCAGCCCGCGTACGGTCGCCTCGTCGTCGAGCTCGACCAGCAGATCACCGATGTGCTCGGCGGTGTCGAGGACCAGGAGAGGTTCGGCGCCCAGGGCCCCGGCCAGCCCCTCCGGTACCGGCTCGGGAGTGAGGGACGAGGTGGGGAAGTCCATCGTGTAGGCGGAGTCGGGGCGGGCGACGGTGGTGAGCACCCCGGACCGGGTGGCGAACCGTACGGCGCCGGTGGCCGCCCCGGTGGTGTTCAGCACGTGCGCGGTGGCGAGCGTGGCATGCCCGCACATGTCCACCTCCGTCGTCGGGGTGAACCAGCGCAGCGCCCAGTCGGCGTCCCCGCCCGGAGCCAGCGGGTGGGCGAAGGCCGTCTCCGAGAGGTTGACCTCGGAGGCGATCCGCTGGAGCGAACCCGCTTCGGGGAAGGCCTCGGAGTCCAGCAGGACGACACCGGCGGGGTTTCCCGCGAAGGGGCGGTCGGTGAACGCGTCGACGATACGGATTCTCATGGGGCGACCCTAACCAGGGCGGTTCTCGGGGCTCGCGGATTTTCGAGCCTCGGCCCGCGCCGCTTGCCCGGTCTGCTGGTGGGCATGCCCTGTCTGCCCTGTCTGCCCTGTCTGCCCTGTCTGCTGGGCCCGTGCGGCTTGTTCGGCCTGTGCGCGGGTCGCGGCGTCGAGCAGCAGCCAGCCGTCCATCACCACCGGTCCTCGTTCCTCCGGCTGCCACCCGCGGGCCCTCGCCACGTCGAGCAGGGCGCGGACGGCGCCCGGTTCATGGAGGTTCAGCGAGACGTCCCGGCCCGTCCCCACGTCCCCGGAACCCAGGGGGTACCCGCCGGGAACGTACCGGCCGGGCCCGCTCTCGAAGACGATGCGCAGCGGTCCGCCGCTGCCGGACGGCTGCGGGGAGAGGGTGAGGACCTGACGGCAGTCGACCGGCCGCCCCGACTCGTCCTTGCGGTGGGCGTGGTGCTGCCGCCAGTGGTACGTGCGCCCGTCGGCGACCAGGCGGCGGAGGCTCTTCGCTTTGCGTGGCACGGGGCGGAGGCTACGCCAAGTCCCGGGTGGTGCGCGGGCGCGGGCCCCGCCGGACGGGGTGGTGCACGGCGGTTGCGGCGTTCCGCGCGTTCCTCGGCCCCGAGTCGGGACCGGAGCCCGACGCCGACGACGATGCCATACCCTCTTCCCCGTGACCAGGAGCAGTCGGACCGAGACCCCGTACCTCGTCGAACCACCCCACTACCAGGTGATCCTGGACGGTACGGACTGGGAGTCGCTCGGCACTGTGCGCGGGACGGGCGAATCCCTGCCGGCGGCGCTGGTGCGCCTACTCGACCCCGACCCCGTTGTCAGGTCGGCGGCTGCCGAGGACGCGCTCGGCGAAGTGACCCACCAGAACACCATCTACGAAGCCACCGTTCCCGTGGCCCTCTACGTCGCGGCCATCCTCGACCACCCAGCCGTCGCGGCAGGCGACTTCGGTCACCATGCCGACACGCCACCGCACCGCCCGGCCCTCGTGGAACTGCTCGAGTGGCTCAGCGACACCGCCCACGACGCGGATGACGAGTGCGTCGCCATTGGCGAGCGCCATTACGGCGAGCGGTTCCTCCAGGAGGTCGCGGAGATACGCAGGTTCCGGGAGGTGCGACCGGCGATGTTCTCTGCTGTCCAGCCCTTCCTCGGCCACGAGAGCGCGGAGGTGCGCGACGCGGCCCTCGTCGCAGCCATCCCGCTCGCAGAGCACCCCCTTCTTGCCGAGCATCGGGGCGAGCTGGTCGGTCACGCCCGCCGGCTGCTGGCCGGCAGCACCGATCGCTACAAGCGGGACCGCATCCTGGATGCGCTGAAGGCATGGGGTCATGACACCAGAGATCTGGAAAACTCAGCCGACGTGGCAGTCCGCGAACGTCGCGCCCGTTTCTGGGCCCAGAGAGACTCTCGGGGAGACAACTGGACAGCTGAGTACAGCGAAGACCCGCCGTTCTGACTCAGGGGCGTCGGGACAGTGCCCGAAGCCGTACCGGCCCGGCCCGGCTCGCTACGGCGGAACGACGAGAGCACCCGCACCGACCGGCGGCGTTGAGGCTTGAGGCTACGGCGTCAGCACGATGCGGCCGAAGACCTCACCCGCGTCCATCTTCCGGTGCGCCAGCACGGCTTCGTCCAGTGGCAGCACTTCGTGCACCACCGTCTCGATCTCGCCGCGACCGGCCGCGGCGAACTGTTCGCCGCGTACCGCGCGCAGGTCGGCCCGGGCGACGGTGGCCGCGCTGAAGGCGGCGAAGGACATCGACTTCTGGAACGCCGCCATGATCTTCGTACCGAAGTCCGCGGGCGGCTGACCCGCCACTGCGCCCACGGCCACCATGCGGCCGTTCGGGTTGAGCCGGTCGAAGAACGACGGCATGTCCGCGCCCGCCACGACGTCGACGATGACGTCGTAGCCCGCAGGAGCCTCCTCCCCTCCGTCGCCGGCACGGTCCAGCACGTGGGTCGCGCCGAGACGGCGCAGCCGCTCGCCGCGCTCGGCCGACGAGGTCGTCACCGCTACCGCGGCCGCGCCACCGCGAGCGGCGAGCTGCACCGTCATGATCCCGATGCTGCCGGCCGCGCCGCGCACCAAGACCGTCTCCCCACGGGCGAATCGGGCGTGCCCGAGCCCGAAGTGGGCGACCGCACCGGAACTGCCGAGCGTCACCGAGTCGACGGCGGACAGTCCGCTGGGCAGGGGAACGATCTCCGCGACCGGTGCGACGGCCTGTTCGACGTAGCCTCCGCCGGTGCCGGTGAAGCCCCACACCCTCCGGCCGATCCACGACGTGTCGACGCCGTCACCGACCGCGGTCACGGTGCCCGCCACCTCGCCGCCCGGGATGTGGCCCTCCCGGAAGCCGTAAGCGGCCAGAGCGCCGCTCCGGATCAGGGTGTCGACACCGCCGACGCCCACCGCCTCGGTGGCTATCCGTACCTGTCCGGCAGCGGGTACGGGGACCGGCAGGTCGACGACGGCCAGCCCCTCAGGACCTCCGAACGCCCGGATCGTGATCGCCTTCACTGTCGTCTCCACGTTCTGGGGCCGTGCGAACACGGTCCTGGTCCACGCCCGCCACCGATCGCCCAAGGAAAGGGGCTTCGCACCACGGCCGAGGACCGGTCCCCGTGCCGAGCGGCCCGGTGATTTCGGCGGGCTTCTTCGTTCCGGACGGTAACGGACGCCCCCGTCCGCTTGGCTAAAGTGAGAGTGGTGACCGAGCCTTTGCCTCATGCCCCGCGTTCCGACGCTCGCGAGAATCGCGAACGGATCCTCGACGCGGCCCGAGCGCTGTTCTCCGCCGAGGGCCTGGACGTCCCGATGCGGGAGATCGCGCGGCGCGCCGGGGTGGGGCCTGCCACTTTGTACCGTCACTTCCCGGCCAAGCGGACGCTGGTCGCCGACGCCTTCGCGGACCAGCTGCACGCATGCCGCGCCATCGTCGACGAGGGGTGCGCGGATCTTGATCCGTGGCGTGGCCTGTGCCTGGTCATCGAGAGGATCTGTGAACTGCACGCCCGTGACCGGGGGTTCACCGAAGCCTTCCTGTCGGCCTTCCCGGGAGTGACGGATGTGGACGCGGGACGTGCGTACACGGTGCGTGCCGTCGCCGCGCTGGCCCAGCGGGCCAAGGAGGCCGGGCGCCTGCGATCCGACTTCGTCCTGGACGACCTGATCCTCGTACTCATGGCCAACAAGGGGATCCACACCGCATCGACCGCCACCCGGGTCATGGCCTCCCGACGCTTCGCGGGGTTGGTGATCCAGGCGTTCGAAGCCTGCCCCCAGCACGCGCCCCTGCCACCGGCGGCGCGACTGGCGTCCGCGGGACCGCAGGGGCCGACGCGGTAAGAGACGCGGCAATGACCGGGCCTGCACCGGACTCTCCGCCACGGAGCCTCCACGTCGGCTGCCGCTACCTGCCGCTACCTGGCGCTGCGGTGAACACTCGGTCTCGACAGAGCCCGGCCGGCACCGCGCTCACTCCAGGGTGACCCGATGGACCGTGGACTCTCTCCGCCGGAAACCGGCCCGTTCGTACAGGCGGTTCGCGGCCTCTCTCGAAGGGCGCGACGTGAGGTCGACGGTTCGGGCCCCCGCGTCCGCGGCCAGTCCGAGTGCCTTGTCGATCAGGACCTTGCCGACCCCGTGGCCACGGGCGGCGGCATCGACCACCACATCCTCGATGTGAGCCCGCAGGCCGGACGGCAAGGGTGACATCACCAGCGTCAATGTCCCGACGATCAGGCCCTCGACGCGGGCCACCAGCAACGTGTTGGTGCTGGCGGCCGTCAATCTCCCCACTGCTTCACGGTCCAGGGGCTTGGCCTTGGTCGACAGCTGCGGAAGGAGACGGGCGAACGCTTCCACCACTTCATCGGTCGCCTCGTGAACGACCTCGGTCTCCACACTCATGCTCCGGAACCTATCGCCTTCCGGAACCTGCCGGCCGGTAATCGGGGGTGACCGTCCGGGGCCGGATGACCGGGGACGACGGGTGAGGCAGGCCGGATCGACGGAGCGGGAACGGATCCAGGCAGAAGGTCGCGGGTCCTCCACCGGTGGCAGCCGATCCACGTCCACCGGCGTGGGGCAGCTGCCGGCCCGAGTCGGTGATCGCTGATCGACTCCCACTGAAGAGTGAACGACACGCCGCCCTGGTGTTCTGTCCCCGAACGTCCAGGCCGGTCAGTTCAGCAGGGCAGCTGTGAACGTCTGACGGTGGGCCACCAGCCAGGTCTGCGCGCGGTCCCAGCGTTCCCATCCACCGCGCTCTGCCAACGCCCGGAGATGGACGGGGTCTCCGCCTGCCACGCGGCGGGCGACGAAGGCCCGGCAGACCTCCGTGGCCTGCTCGATGACGCCGGGCAACTCGGCGCGGTCCGCTGCCGAGAGGCCGTAGCCGTCGGCAAGAATCCGCAGCCGTGCGGCCGCATCCAGCCCGTCGGGATGGAGCGCAGCCGCAGACTCGGGATCGAGCATGGGCACCCAATAGCGGGCGGTCATGGCGATGTCCCAGAGGGCACGGCCCGGGGCCGCCAAGTCGAAATCGATCAGGGCCGCGGCACGACCGTCGCGGAAGACGACGTTCTCCGGGCACACATCGTTGTGGCACACCATCGTTCCCCCCTCCGGGTCGGCGAGGTCAGTTGGCCACTCGGCACGGGTGTCGACCGCGACGGCCGCGCTGGTCCCATGCAGACGCCGCAGCAGGCTACCCACCGATTCGAGGGCGGAACTTGTCATCGCCCAGTCGGGGAACGGCGGCAGAGCCACGTCGCCAGGAATGAAAGTCAGCTGCTCCCGGCCATCCGCGGTGAGACCGACAGGGGCCGGCGCCGCGTCGAAACCGTGCTCCTTCAGCTCAAGGAGAAAGGCATGGAGGGCGCGCGCGTTGCGCGGTGCCGGTCGCTCCACCAACTCCCCTCGGCGGAATACCGCCCCCGCGTTCGTCATGCCGCCGACCAGCGCCTCGTCTTCACCCGTCACGAGGATCACGCTATCGCCGGATCGGCCTGGCGCGGGCCGGGGAGCACACGGCGCGGATCAGCGCGCGACGGAACCGGCGGCGCGGAATCCCACGTCGTCGACCTGGACAGCCGGGTGGCTGCGGCGCCGCACGGGGGCCCAGCAACTTCAGTGCCGCGCCGCGTCCCACCAGGAGACACACCCGACGGGCAACTGGTCCCCAGGGTGGTACCCGGCCGCCAGCCCGTGATCTGTGTTGCGCACAACGCCGCGCACAGGGGCATCCCGTGGCCATGACCCAGCCACCTTCTTCGAACAGCTGATCCGTGAGCACTGTCGGAAGCCATTCGAACGCCCCGCGAACGGCAGGGGCCGGCGCTGGTGTTCACGCACGTGCTACCGGCTGTCCCGCGGCCGGCCGGCACCGACCCAGCGGTGATATGCGTCCATGTCGACGTTGCTGCCGCACACGATGGTGGCTACGTGCCGGCCTGCGAAACGGTCACGGCCTTCGAGTACCGCCGCGATGCCGAGCGCGGCCGACGGCTCGACGACGAGGCCGGCATGGTCGAGGAGCATCCGCATACCGGCGATGATCGACGACTCCCGGACCAGGACGGCGTCGTCGGCGACCAGGAGGAGGTCGTCCAGGACGGCCGGGACGGGAAACCGGCCGGCGACGCCGTCGGCGATGGTGTCGGTCGAGTCGGTGGTGACGACGCGCCGTTGGCGCCAGGAGTGTGTCAGCGCCGGGGCGCCCAGCGGCTGAACACAGATTACCTCGACCCCGGGTGCCAGGGCCTTCACCACATGTCCCACACCGGTGGCCAGCGCCCCGCCGCCGAGAGCGATCAACACGGCGTCGAACGACGGCACGGCATCCACCAGCTCCAAGCCGATGGTCGCCGCACCCTCGCAGGTCTCGACGTCCAGGCTGTCCTCGACCAGCCGAATGCCGTCGCGCCGCGCGATGACCGCGGCCCGCTCACGAGCCAACTCGTGGTCGCCGTCCACCAGCTCCAACCCGGCGCCCAGTGCGCGGATGCGATCAAGCTTGGCCACGGTCGCGAAACGGGATGCCACGACGGTGACGTCGAGTCCCCGGCCGCGACCGGACCAGGCGAGGGCCTGGCCCAGGTTGCCCGCGCTCGCGCACACCACGGCGCGCGAGCCGCTTTCGGCGAGTTGGCTCGCAACCACCTCGGTGCCGCGGGCCTTGAAGCTGCGGACCGGGTTCGCCGTTTCGAGCTTGATGCTCACTGCGCACCCGAGGTGGGGCTCCAGAGCCTCGCAGCGGTACAGCGGAGTGTCGAGGAACATCGGGTCGATGACCCGGCGAGCCGCTCGGATCCGAGCAGTGTCGAGGCGCGTCTCCTGCACGACACAGAACCCTAGCGCCGCCGGCTGACACTCCACGAGTCATTGCCGAAGCCTGCTGTAGGGACCACCAGCCCGTCTTCGGTGTCACAAACAGTGAAGTGGCCCGTCTTCGGTGTCACAAGCTCTGATCGTCCCAGCTTCAGTGGCAACCGACCCGAGATCGCTGTGACGCGTCAGAGGGCCTCCTTCTGAACTCTTGCTCGGCGATAGTTTCCGATATATCGTTGAGCCATCGGTACGAACGTACTGGTCAGCTGTGAAACGGAAGGAGCGCGTCATGCGTTCACATGGATTCGAGAACGAGCGCGGCCGGGGCGGCCGCGGACAGGGCGGGCCCGGGCGTCCGGGGCGCGGGGACTTCGACGGCCGGCGTGCCGCCTTCGGTCCCTTCGGGCCGCAGTTCGGCGACCGTGCCTTCGGAGGGGGCCCGTTCGGCGGGGGCCCCTTCGGCGGTGGCCGGGGACGCGGAGGAGGCCGGGGGCGGGCGCGGCGCGGTGACGTGCGTGCTTCGATCCTGGCGCTGCTCAAGGACCGCCCGATGCACGGTTACGAAATGATCCAGGAGATCGGCGAGCGCAGCGGCGGAGCCTGGCGGCCCAGCCCCGGTTCGGTCTACCCGACACTCCAACTGCTGGAGGACGAGGGCCTGATCGTCAGCGCGAGCGAGGGCGGCAAGAAGCTGTTCACGCTCACCGAGGCCGGCGCCGCGGAGGCCGAGTCCGGTCCCGACGCTCCGTGGGAGGACGCCGGCCGCGGTGTCGACTGGGAGAGCGTGAACGAGATCCGGCAGGCCGGCTTCGGTCTGATGGAGGCGTTCGGCCAGGTCTGGAAGACCGGCTCCGCCGACCAGCGCAAGAAGGCACTCGCCGTCATCGGCGACGCCAAGAAGAAGCTCTACCTCATCCTGGCCGACGAGAGCTGAGGAAGGTGGGTACGGGGTGGTGGGGGACGAAGGGCCTCGCGGTCGGATGGTCGTGGGGCCCTTTCTCGTTGTGCCGTCGCGGGCCGGGCGGCCGGGTGGCCGGTTCGGCGGGCGGGAGTGCCGTGCCCGGCTCGGCTTCCGCGGAGAGGCCGGGCGACAGGGGTGACCGTGCCCGTCGCGCCTGACATGATGGGCCGATGCAGGCGTCTCAGGGGAGAAGTGCCGGTCTGGGACTCGCCCTGGCCTCGGCGTTCGCGTTCGGTGGTTCGGGAGTGGCGGCCAAACCGCTCATCGAGGCGGGCCTCGATCCGCTGCACGTGGTGTGGCTCAGAGTGGCGGGCGCGGCGCTCGTCATGTCCCCGGCCGCGTGGCGGCACCGGAATCTGCTGAGGGAACAGCCCGCACTGCTGGCGGGATTCGGGCTGTTCGCCGTCGCCGGCGTCCAGGCCTGCTATTTCGCCGCGATCTCCCGCATCCCGGTGGGCGTCGCCCTTCTCGTGGAGTACCTCGCGCCCGCCCTCGTACTCGGCTGGGTCCGGTTCGTGCGGCGCCGGCCGGTCACCCGCGCCGCGGCGTTCGGCGTGCTGCTCGCGGCTGTCGGGCTCGCCTGCGTCGTGGAGGTGTGGTCGGGCATGCGCTTCGACCCTCTCGGCCTGGTGCTCGCGCTCGCGGCGGCCTGCTGCCAGGTCGGCTACTTCGTCCTGTCGGACCACGGATCGCCCGACAATGTCCGCAACGGCGGCGGGGCTCGCCGTGAGCCGCCCCACCCGGTGGGGGTCATCGCCTACGGGCTGCTGTTCGGCGCCCTGCTGCTCACGCCGGCCGCCCGCCCCTGGGGCATGGACTGGTCCGTACTCGGCTCCTCCGCGCGGATGAACGGCCACGAGGCGCCGGCATGGCTCCTGCTCGCCTGGGTCGTACTGCTGGCGACGGTGCTCGCCTACCTGACCGGTGTGGTGTCCGTACGGCTGCTCTCCCCGCAGGTGGCCGGAGTCGTCGCGTGTCTGGAGGCGGTGGTGGCGACCGTGCTCGCGTGGGTACTGCTCGGCGAGCGTCTGTCCGGACCGCAGTTGATCGGTGGACTCGTGGTGCTGGCCGGTGCTTGTGTCGCCCAGTCCTCGGCCCCCAGGTCCCCCTCGGGACCGGTCGCCTCGGGGCCGGCCGGTGGTCCGGGTGTGCCGGCTGCCGCCGGAGAGGGGCTCGACAGTGTACGCACGGGCGGGGCCCCCGCCTGACGGCTGCCCAGCTCCGCTTCGGACGGCGATCGAACGGGCCGGCCGACGTACGCGCAGGTCGACGCGGCCTGATTCCCCGGTGTCCGAACCACCGTCAATTACGTGTTGACGATGGGGGATCGTCAATCTACGCTTGACGCATGACGCCGCTCAACATCAGCCTGGCCGACCTGATCGCCCGTCTCGACGAGGAGCGCCCCGACGCCGATGCCCTGGCCCGTATCAGTGAGGCGCACCTCCGTGCGCAGACCCTCTCCGACCTCGGGGAACAGCTCATCGACCACTACGTCGGCAAGGCCAAGCAGGGCGGCGCGTCCTGGACCGAGATCGGCGAAGCCATCGGGGTGACCAAACAGGCCGCCCAGCAGCGCCACACCCCCAACCCCTTCGAGCGGTACACCGAGTTCAACCGGCACAGCATCGTGCTCGCGCAGGAGGCCGCCCGGACGCTCCGGCACGAGTCCATCGGTACCGAGCACCTCCTGCTCGGGCTGCTCGGTGAGCCGCGGGGCCTGGCCTACGGGATCCTCACCGCGAAAGCCGGGTCGGAGCAGGCCGTCCGCGACGCGATCGACGCCGTGATCGAGCCGGTCGGGCGGAAGGCGCAGCGGGGCCACATCGCGTTCCGGCCGGAGGGCAAGGAGGCCGTCGAGCAGGCCTCCCGCGTCTCGGCGGACCTCGGCCACGACCGGGTCGGTACCGAACACACGCTGCTGGGCCTGATCCGTGTCGAGGACGCCCCGGCCGCGCGGGTCCTGCGCGACCTGGGCTTCACGCCGGACGAACTGCTCGGGGCGGTCACGACCGCGATCGCCGGCCGGTCCGCCGCGCGCGACCGGTAGGGCGACACGATCGGACGCGCGGCCCCGCGCGGGGCCCGGTGCGCGTGGCCCCCGTGGTGGGGCCGGTGCGCGGGGCCCGGGGCCGCGCGTGCGGCTCAGCGTGCCGCGAGGTAGTCCGGGAGGGGGATCGACGGGTCGAGGTCGTCGGACGGGATCGGGGTGCCGTACGTCCGCGCCACCGGCACCACGCCCGCCCAGAACGGCAGCGCGAGGTCTTCCGGCTCGTCGTTGGGGCCGCCGGTGCGGAGCTTCGCGGAGACCTCGTCCAGGTCCAGCCTGATCACCGCGGTGGCGGCGAGCTCCTTGGCGTCGGCCGGCCGCGAGTCCTGGGACCGGCCCGCGACGACCTGGTCCACGATCGCGTCGAGCGCCGTGCGCCGCTCGTCGGGGTCCGTCACGGTGTACGCGATGCCGTGCGCCACCACCGAGCGGTAGTTGATCGAGTGGTGGAAGGCGGAGCGGGCCAGGACCAGCCCGTCGACCTGGGTCACGGTCAGGCAGACCGGCAGCCCCGGGTCCTCGGTGTTCGCCATCCGCAGCGGCCGGGAGCCGGTCGAGCCGTGGACGTACAGCCGCCTGCCGACCCGGGCGTACAGCGTCGGCAGCACCACCGGGGCGCCGTCGCGGACGAAGCCGAGGTGGCAGAGGTACGAGCTGTCGAGTATCGGGTGCACGACCGCGGGGTCGTAGGAGGCGCGGTCCTTGGACCGGGTGGGGACGGTGCGCCCGGTCGGCACGTAGGGGGCGTCGTCCTGGGTCGGGGCGGCCTCTGCGGGGTGGGAGTCGACGGGCGCGACGGTCTCCGACATTGCGTCCTCCATTGCACTAGTGCATAATGTGGTTTGTGCTAGGAGAGTACATGATCACAGGTGGGCGTGCGGCGGAAATTTCCGCGAGCGTGGAGCGGGGGGTGGGCTCGGGTGAGCTCAAACCCGGGCAACTTCTGCCTCCGATGAGGGAGTTGGCGGCGCAGTTGGGGGTCAACCCCAATACGGTCGCCGCCGCCTACCGGACCCTGCGGGAGCGCGGGGTCATCGAGACGGACGGACGCCGGGGGAGCCGGGTGCGCCCACGTCCCGCCACGACCGCGCGCGGCTCACTGCGGGTCGAGGCGCCGCCGGGGGTGCGCGACCTCAGCAAGGGGAACCCGGACCCCGAGCTGCTCCCCGCACTTGGCGAGGCCTTCGCCGAGGCGGTGCGGGCGTACGGTGAAAACCCCGGCATGTACGGGGAATCGCCGGTGCTGCCCCAGTTCGGCGCTCTCGCGCGTGAGGCCTTCGCCGCCGACGCGGTCCCCGAGGGCCAGATCGTCGCCGCCTCCGGCTCGCTGGACGCGATCGAGCGGGTCCTCGCGGCCCACCTCAAGACCGGAGACGCGGTCGGCCTCGAAGACCCGGGCTGGGGAAGCCTGTTGGACCTGGTGCCCGCGATCGGACTGCGTGGGGTACCGGTCGCGGTCGACGAGGAAGGGCCCCTGCCCGCCGCGGTGGAACAGGCCCTGCGCGCGGGAATCCGGGCCCTCGTGGTCACCGCCCGCGCGCAGAACCCGACCGGCGCCGCGATCGGGGCGCGCCGGGCGGCGGAACTGCGTGCCCTGCTCGCCGCGCACCCCGAGGTCCTGCTCGTGGAGGACGACCACGGACACGCCTTCGTCGACGTGCCCCTCCACCCCCTGGCCGGCACCACCCGTCACTGGGCGGTCGTCCGGTCGGCGTCCAAGGCGTACGGCCCGGACCTGCGGGTCGCGGTGCTGACCGGTGACGGGACCACCATGGACCGGGTCGCGGGCCGGCAGAGGCTGGGCCCCGGATGGGTGAGCCGGCTGCTCCAGCGCGCCGTGGTCCAGCTCTGGAGCACGGGCGCCGTGGACACGCCCGCGGTCGCCCGGTCGTACGGGGTACGCCGCTCGGCACTCGTCGCCGCGCTCGCGGAACGCGGTGTCGTCGCCCACGGGCGCACCGGGATGAACGTCTGGGTTCCGGTCAGCGACGAGACCGGTGCGGTCGCCCGGCTGTTGCACGCCGGATGGGCGGTGGCGCCCGGGGCGAGGTTCCGGGCGGACGCACCCCAGGGGGTGCGCATCACCGTCTCACCGTTGACGCCGTCCGACATCGGCCCGCTCGCCGACGCGGTCGCCGCGGCCGCCGGCCCCGCCCGGCCGATCAGCTACGGCTGACAGGCTACGGCCGATCAGCTACGGCTGATTGGCCACCGCTCACTGGCGCAGAGCGAGGGGGCCGGGTCCGGCGGGCGCGGCCGGTCAGCCGGGATTCCCCAGTTTGCGGAAGTCCCAGGAGACGACGGTGGCCGGGGTGAGCCGCAGCCAGGCGTGCCGCCCGTCGTGCGGCATGGCGTCGATTCCGAAGTACTTCGCGGGGAACAGTGCCTCCACCGCCGCGAGTTCGGGACACGGCTCGCCGGTGCGCGGCGCCTCGCCCACCGGGACGACCTCGCCCCGCAGCTCGACGCCGCGCAACTCCCCGTACTCCTCACCGTCGTCCACGACCACCGCGACCCGGGGATTCTTGCCCAGCTGGGTCCAACGCAGGCTTCGGGTCAGCGAGTAGAGCCAGATCGAGGTGCCGTCCCACACGAACCACAGTGCCCCGACGTGCGGTTGGCCGTCCGCGCCGACGGTGGCCACCCGGCAGGTGCGCCGCTCGGTCAGGAAGGCGTCACGTTCCTCGTCGGTCAACATGATCCGGCGGCCTCGTCGTTGAGCGGCGGTCATGGGGGCACCTTCCCGTCGTCCGAGCGGATGAACAGGATCATCGATCCCTCCGGCGCCGCCGCGCAATGCCCGGGACCGGTCCTTCTCAGGCCAGCGTGATGGAACCGTCGGCGACCTTGATCTCCTTCGCGGGCAGGGCGACCGTCGCAGGACCGCCCGTCGGCTCGCCCGTCGCGGGATCGAAGGTGGACTGGTGGCACGGGCAGGTGATGGCACCGTTGGTCACCCCGCTCACCGCGCAGCCCTGATGGGTGCAGGTGGACGAGAACGCCTTGAACTCCCCGGCGGTCGGCTGGGTCACCACGACACCCTGCTCCGCGAACACCTTGCCGCCGCCCTCCGGCACGTCACCGGTGCTGCCGAGGACCGTGCCGCTCTTCGCTTCCGATCCGCCCTTCGCGTCGGAACCGTCCGCCCCGCACGCGCTGAGCGCCACCGCCGCCCCGGCCGCGCCCACCGCGACCACCACGGCGCGTCTGCCGGGGCGGAATCCCTGTTCCCGCGGTGCCGGTACCCGCGATCCGCGTTCCTGGGCGGCGCTCGTGGTGCTCGTGCTGTCGGTGGTGCTCATGCTGGGTGATCCCCTTCGTCGTACTGCGGACTGGACCACGGGAACGTACCGGCCCCGGCCCCCGTTCCTGAACCACCGCGACTCACAGGTTCGGCCTCGCCCCCCCGCTCCCGCACCCGATCGGTGCGCCGGACGGTCACGAGTCGCCCGGGCGCGGAGCCGGGGCGACGATGGAGGGGAATCCCGGGGGCCTCTGTGGGACGGGAGCGAGCGTGGTGCGCACCGATGTGCTGATCGTGGGCGCGGGACCGGTCGGGCTGACCGCCGCACTGGAACTGCGCCGCCGTGGGATCGCCTGCCGGGTGATCGACAAGCTGCCGGCCCCGGTTCCGCACGCGAAGGCGGTCGGAATCCAGCCGAGGACCTTCGAACTGTGGGACCGCGCCGGGGTGATCGACGACGCCCTGGACGCCGCCGTCCCGATGCGTGGACAGCTCGCGTACGTCGACGGCGAGGAGCGGGGCCGCATCGACCTGGAACTTCCCGCGGACGTGCCGTACACCTTCGCCGCGCTCCCCCAGTACGAGACCGAGCGGATCCTCACCGAACACCTGGAACGGCACGGTACGACCGTCGAGCGCGGCACCGAACTGGTCTCCTTCGTCCAGGACGGCGGAGGCGTGTGGAGCAGCGTCCTGACGGGGTCCGGGGCCACGCGTGACATCAGGTCCCGCTACCTCGTCGGGTGCGACGGGGCACACAGCGCGGTCCGCAAGGGGCTCGGGCTGACCTTCGAGGGCGGTGCTTTCGACGAGGAGTACATGCTCGCGGACGTGGAGGCCGACTGGAGTCTGCCCGCCGGGTACGGCGTCCGCTCGACGCACATCGGCGACGACGGAAAACCCGACGACCTGCTCGTCTGCATCCCGCTGCCGGGCCGCTCGCGCTACCGGATGTCGATGCTGGTTCCGCCCGAACTGTCCGCTGCGGCAGGTCCGCCCGGCCGGATCGCGCACGGAGCGCAAGAGGGAGCCCGGCCCTCACTCGCCCACATCCAGGCGGTCGTGGACCGGCTCGCACCCGAACCCGCCACCGTCTCCGCGATGCGCTGGTCCTCCGTGTTCCGCATCAGCCACCGCATCGTGGACCGCTACGGCGACGGCCGGGTGTTCGTCGCCGGGGACGCCGCGCACATCCATCCGCCCACCGGCGCCCAGGGCATGAACACCGGCATCCAGGACGCGGTCAACCTCGCCTGGAAACTGGCGCTGGCTACGGCAGGCGTCACCGCGCCCTCGCTGCTGGAGAGTTACGACGCCGAGCGCAGGCCGGTGGGGGAGGAGGTCGTCGGCCGGACCGTCCGGCACGCCACCGGAGGCGGTGTGCGGGCCGACCCCGACGACCCGGCCGCCCTCATGCTGCGCGAGGCCCAACTTCTCGTCGGCTACCGGGAAGGACCGCTCACCGGGGCACCTGCCGGGGTGAGCGGCGCCCCCGACTCCGGCGACCGCGCACCCGACTGCGGAGGGCTCATCGGCCCCCTCGCGACCTACCCGGTACGGCTGTTCGACCTGCTGCGGCGCGGCCCGGACCACACGTTGCTGCTGTACGGGCCGGACGCCGAGGCGCTGGACCGGTTCGGCGGGGCGGTCGCCGAGGTCTCCCGGCGTACGCACGGCAAGGTGTCCGCCGTCGCGCTGCTCGGCCCCGGAGCCCGGGTGGACGGGACCACCAGGGTGCCCGTGTGGAGCGACGGCGGGGCGCAGTTCCGCCGGATCTACCGCATCGAAGGCCCCACCGGGTTCCTCGTCCGCCCGGACGGCTACCTCGCCCTGCGCTTCGGGCCGGACGAGGTGACGGAGGTGTCCGCGTACCTCACCCGGGTGCTGCGCACCTGAGGAGGGTGTGGTGGGTCAGTCGCCGGGATAGCTCACGAGAGTCTGGGTGAGGGCGGGGGAATCCTGGGTGGTGTAGTAATGACTGCTCAGCCCGGAGAACCGCGCCGTGTCGCCCGTCCCGAGCAGATGGGGCACGTCGTCCACCACGAGCGTCACACTGCCTGCCAGGACCGTCACGTACTCGACCGAATCGACCCCGTGCGAACTGACCTGGCTCTGGTCGTGGGGATGCAGCCGGGACCGGTAGATCTCGATGCGTCCCTCCGCGCGCCCGGCGAACAACAGGCTGACCGACGTCTCGTCCTCCGCCTCGTCCAGGTCCCCCGCGCGGACGATCTCCGGGCGCAGCATCGGCTGGCGCAGCAGGTCCGTGGCGCTGGTCTCCAGCACGTCGGCGATCCGCACCAGCACGTCGACCGTCGGGTTCGCCTCGGCACGCTCGATCTGGGACAGCAGGCCCTTGCTGACGCCGGTGGCCGCCGAGAGCTCGCGAAGACTCCACCCCCGGGCCAGACGGCGGCGGTTGAGATTCGTGGCGAGCGAGGAACGCACCGTCCCCGGCCGGCCCGGGTCGGTGCGCGGGCGCATCGGCACCGGCGGGGCCGTGGTGGTGGGGGCCTGGGACACCCGTCCTCCTCGCTCTGTCGCGTCTCACCGGTTCGCGCAGGTCAGCGGTGCGCGCACGTCAGCGGCCCACTGTACCGGCGGACCCGCCGGGCCGTCAGCCCCGCGCCGGGCCCGGTGTTCCGGCGCGGTCGCCCCGCTCGGGCAGCGCGTCGAGCATCCGCCTGGTCCACGGATGGCGGGGCGCGTCCAGTACCTCGTCCACGCGGCCCTGTTCCACCACTTCACCCCGGTACATGACCGCGACCCGGTCGGCCATCTGCCGTACCACCGCGAGGTCGTGGGTGATGAACAGAATGGCGAAGCCCTCGCTGCGGCGCAGCGAGTCGAGCAGGTTCAACAACTGCGCCTGCACCGAGACGTCGAGCGCCGCCACCGCCTCGTCGCAGATCAGCAGCCGGGGCCGGGCGGCCAACGCCCTCGCTACGGCCACGCGTTGGCGCTCACCGCCGGAGAGCGCGGCCGGGCGGCGGGCGGCGTACGCGGCCGGCAGGCCCACTTGGGAGAGCAGCTTCTCCACGTCCGCGTCCGCGATGTCCCTGGCCCGGCGTCCGCCGGGGACGGCGAGCGCCTCGCGCAGCGTCGCGCCCACCGTGCGCAACGGGTTGAGCGAGGCGTACGGGTCCTGGAACACGATCTGCGCCTGCGCGGCCAGCCTGCGCCGGTCCGCCGTGTCCGGGCGGCGCCCGGCCGGCAGCGCGACGCCTCCGGTCCGGACCTCTCCGCCGTCGAAGGTCTCCAGGCCGATGGCGACGCGGGCCAGGGTCGTCTTGCCCGAGCCCGACTCGCCGACCAGCGCCAGCACCGAACCGGGTGCCACGGTCAGGCTCACGTCCCGCAGCGCGGTGTGGTCCCCGGCGGCCGAGCGGAACGTACGGCTGACCGACGTGACGGCCAGCACGGCGTCATCGAGCGCCGCTCCTGTCCCCCCGGCTCCGGCCGCCGTCGGCACCGCCGCGCGTTCCCCGGGTGCGGCCAGCGCATCTCCGATTTCGGCGAGCCGGACGCACGCCGACAGCCGCTCCGCGCCCGCCTCCCGTGCCGGTCCCTCCGGGACGACGGGCCGCAGTTCCACCCGGGTGGTCCGGCACTCCGGCTCCGTGTACGCGCACCGCTCGGCGAACGGGCAGCCCCCGGTGCGTCGGCCGGGAGGGGGTACGAAACCCGGCAGCGCGTGCAGTTCGGCGAAGCGCCGGTCCGCCGACGGCTCGGAGGCCAGCAGGCCCGCCGTATAGGGATGGGCCGGAGCCGATTCCAGGGCGGCCGGACGGCCGTGCTCCAGCACGGCGCCCGCGTACAGCACGTACACCCGGTCGCAGGCGGAGAACGCGACCCGCAGATCGTGGCTGATCAACACGAGGCCCATGCCCCGGTCGCGTTGCAGGCCGCGCAGCAGGTCGAGCACCGCTCGCTGGTTGGCCGCGTCGAGCGCGGTGGTGGGCTCGTCGGCGATCAGCAGCTCGGGGTCGCCGGCGAGGGCCGCGGCGGCGGCCACCCGCTGGCGCATGCCGCCCGAGAGCTCGTGCGGATATCGGTCGGCTGCCTCGGGGCCGAGTCCGACTTCGGCGAGCCGGCGCACCACCTCGGCACGACGGGCGGCCGCGTTCCGGCGTCCGCGCAGCGCGCCGTGGCGCTCCCGCAGCCCGTCCGCGATCTGGCGCCCGCAGGTCAGCTGAGGATGCAGCATGGTGAAGGGGTCCTGCATCAGCAGGGTGACGCGGCGTCCGCGCAGCGCGTGCCGGGCCTCCGGCGGGAGGCCGAGGACCTCCTCGCCGCCGATGCGCACCGTACCGCCGGTGACCGTCGTGCCGGCGGGCAGCAGCCCGGCGACGGCCCGCATCGCCAGCGACTTCCCGCTGCCCGACTCGCCGACGATGCCGACGCATTCACCCCGGCCGACCCGCAGGGACATCCCGTCGAGCAGGGTGACCTGCCCCCCGCCCCTCGTCGTCGCGGCGACCCGCAGGCCGTCCACGGCCAGCAGTACGTCCCGCGCCGCCGGTTCCGCGTCCGCCGGGAGCCCGGCCGGGCCGGTGACGGTGTGAGCCGGACGGCCGCCCCCACCGGTCTTCGCCGTCGCTGACATCAGGACCTCCCACGGTCGGAGAACGCCTCGAACAGCCGGTCGCCGAGGAGGTTGAGCGCCACGGCCGTCACGATGATGAGCACGGCCGGGGCGAGCGCGGCTGACGGATTGTCGTACAGCAGGGTGCGGTTCTCGGAGAGCATCCGGCCCCAGTCCGGTGCGCCCGGCGGTACGCCGAGACCGAGGAAGGAGAGCGAACTGAGGGCGACGATCGCCCCGGCGAAGTTCAGCAGGGCGTTCGCGACCGCCACCGGCAGCACGTTGGGCCAGATGTGCCGGGTCATCACGGTGAACCGCGACAGCCCGAGCGTCTCCGCGGCCTCCACGTACGCGCGGTGGCGCTGCTCCAGGACCGCGGACCTGACCAGCCGGATGTCCGAGGGGGAGGTGAGGACCACCAGCACGCCGACCGCGAGCGCGTATCCGCCACCGCCGATCCCGGCGACCACGATCGTCACCAGCAGTGCGGGCAGCGCGAGCAGCAGGTCAGCCCAGCGCCGGACCAGTGTGTCGGCCCAGCCGCCCCGGTAGCCCGCGAGCAGGCCGAGGACGTTGCCCACGACCATCGAGCCGGCCGCCACCAGGGCCGCTCCGGCCAGCGTGGACCGGGTGCCGACGACGACCATGCGCGCCACGTCCCGGCCCAGTTCGTCGGTGCCGAGCAGATGGCCGCCCCCCGGCATGGTGACGCCGGTGGCCAGGTCCTGGGCGTCCCAGCCGGGCAGCAGCAGCCGGCCGAACGCGGCGGCGAGTGCCAGCAGCCCCACGACCGCTCCGCTGCACAGGATCAGCGGCGGTACGCGCAGGGCGCGGTGGACACGGGTACTCATCGGCCGTCCTCCGTCGGGTCGTGGCCGGCGCGTCCTTGGAGGGAGGCCGGTGCCCCGGGGCGCGGGGCCGTCGGGGCGGGCGCGTTCCGCAGGCGCGGATCGAGCACGGGGCCCAGCAGATCCGTGACGAGGTTGACCAGGCACACCAGAGCGGCCAGCAGCAGTGCCTCGGCCTGCACGACGGGCACGTCCCGGAAGGTGACCGAGTCGACGAGCAGCGAGCCGAGTCCGGGCAGGGCGAACACCTGCTCCACCATGACGGTCCCGGCCAGGAGGTACGCGACGACCAGGCCCACCCCCGTCAGCACCGGCACGAGCGTGCCGCGCAGCACGTACTGGACCAGGATGTCCTGCTCCCTCACGCCCCGTGCGCGGGCGAACGTCACATGCTCCCGGTCGAGTTCGCGTACGACGGCGGTGCGGGTGAGTTTGAGCAGCACGGCGGTGACCGCCAGACCGAGGGCCACCGCGGGCAGCACGAGGTGGGTGAGCCGGTCCGTTCCGGTGCCTTCGCCCGGTCCGTACGCGGGGAACCAGCCCAGCATCAGCGAGAACACGTAGATCAGCACCAGTCCACTGGCGAACGCCGGTGTGGAGAGGGCGACCACGCCGAGGCTCTGGACGGCGCGGTCGGCCGGCCGCCGGTTGCGGAGACCGGCCAGGACTCCCAGCGGCACACCGAGGAGCAGCGCCACCAGCAGCCCGAGCCCGACCAGTTCGCCCGTGAGCGCGAGCCGGCCGCCGATGGCGGAGCCGACGCTCCCGCCGGTACGGATGGAGGTGCCGAGATCGAGGTGCGCGGCGCTGCTCAGCCAGTACCAGTACTGCACGGCCACCGGGCTGTCCAGGTGGTACCGGCCACGCACGGCCGCCAGCGCTTCCGGGGTCGCGCTGCGCGGGCCCAGCAGGGTTCGCGCGGGGTCGCCCGGAGCCGCCTGGAGCAGAGCGAAGACGGCCACCGACAGGACGAACAGCAGCACGGCGGTGCCCGCGACGCGGCGCAGCACGAAGCCGAGGGGCAGCGCGGCACGCAGCCGCGAGCGGAGGGGGACGGCGGTCATCCGTGCTCCTTGCCCGGGTGGTGGGGACGGTGGGACAGGGAAGCGGAGGGGGAGTCCGTGCCCGAGGGAGACCGGGGGAGGCGTCTCTCCGGCACCGACGGGGAAGGCGCACCGCGCTCGGCCCGGGGCGAGGCCGATCGCGGTGCGGCGGCCGAGGACGGCGGGTCCGGGCGGGCTCCGCCGAGATGGGTGGCGAGCCACTCCTCCACGCGGGAGGCGGCGTCGAGGACGTGGTCCGGGTCGGTGAACTCGTGGCCCTCGTCCGGGTACACCAGCAGTTCGGCCGGTGCCCGGCCGTCCCGCAGCAGCGCGCGGTACAGCTCGTGGGCCTGGCCCACCGGGGTCACCCGGTCCGCCGCGCCGTGCACCAGCAGCGTCGGGGTGCCGCTCCCGCCGTGTGCGGACACGGCCGAGCGGCGGAGGAGCTCGGCGGGGTCGTGGCCGGCCCCGCCGATGCGGTAGGCACGGTCGTAGCCGCCGCCGATGTTGCTGGTGCGGGAGAAGCTCAGCCAGTCGGTGGGGGCCGACACCACCACGGCGGCGGCGAACACGTCGGTCCGTGCGGCGGCGAGGGCGGCCAGGTACCCGCCGTAACTGTGTCCGAGCACGGCGGTGCGCCGGGCATCCGCGAGCCCGAGGCCGACGAGGTGGCGGACCCCGGACAGCACGTCATCGAGGTCGCCGCCCCCGGTGTCACCGACCACGGACCGGGCGTGGTCCCGTCCCCGGCCGTTGCTGCCGCGCGGGTTGGGCAGCAGGACGAGGTAGCCGGCGGCGGCGAGCGCCGGGGCCAGGCCGAGGACGTCGGCCGGGGCGTACATGGAGGACCAGAGCCAGGCGGGCCCACCGTGCAGGAGCACGGCGAGCGGGCGGGCGGCCCGTTGCCCCCCTGCGCCCGTGCCGTCGGCAGCGTCGGCGCCGTCGTCGAGCAGGAGACCGCGCACGGTCCGCCCGTCGGCGGAGAGCCAGTCGGTCGCGCGCGTGCGGAGCGGGGCCGTACCGTCCTCGCGCGCGGCGGAGTTGAGCGCGGTCACCGGTGTCCAGTGCCAGGCCCGCGGCCCGTCCGTCCGGGCGACGACCGCCTCGGGCGGGCGCCCGGGGGCATCGAGGACCGTCGCCGCGAGCCGGCCCGCGGCGTCGAACGACAGCGCGGGCTGGAAGCCGGGGCCGCCGAGTGTCACCGCGTCCGACCAGAGGGTCGTGGCGGCACGGCCGATCCGGGATCCGGTGCCCTCCCAGCCGGCCCACCGCAGTGCGCCGGGCGAGGCCCCGTCGGTTTCGTCGAACCCGAGCCAGGTGGCGTCCTCGACGTCCGCGGGGGTCCGCGTCCTTCCGGTGCCGAGCTCCACCACGACGGGCCGGCCGGCGACGATGGAGATGCCCTCGCACACCGCCGCGTGGCGCCCGTCCCGGGACAGGGCCGGGGAGCCCAGCTGCCCGTCCGGCAGAAGGAGGGTCCGCGCGGTGCGGGCCGTGAGGTCCAGCGCGACGAACCGCGCGTCGTAGTAGCCGGCCGGCAGCGACTCCTCGGAGACCGTGGCGACGGCGGTGTTCCCGCCGCGCCAGGCCACGTTCCACACGGTCAGCCCTTCGGGCCCCGCCGGGCGGAGCGCGCCGTCCGCCAGGTCGACCGTCCACACCGAACGACGGCCGGTGCCCGGTGCGAAGCGCTCGGGCGCGGGCGGCGCGCCGAGGCGTACGGGCAGCCCCAGATGCATCCCGTCCCGCTCGGCGCCGTCCTCCGCGCAGAGCAGCAGGACGTGCAGGCCGTCGTCGGAGACGAGGAGGTCCTCCACCGCGCCGGGTGCGCGGGCGAGGACCCGTACCTCCCCGGTCGCGGTGTCCAGCGCGGCCAGCACCGGGTGCCCCGGCCCGCCCGGCTCCGCGACGTGCAGCAGGGTCCGGGAGTCGGGCAGCCAGCGGGGGCTGTGGCGGTCCACCGACGTGTCGCGGGGGCCGGTGACCGTGTGGCCCGGCTCCGGGGTCGCGTGCGGCGGCGATGACGCCGGTACGGCCGCCAGGACCAGCGACGTCCCCTGCTGGCCGGACGCGCAGACCGCGACCGTGTGCCCGTCCGGGCTGATCCGGGCCTCGACCGGGCGTGTCAGCCGCAGTGCCGCGCCCATGGTGCGGCGCACGGCGAGCGCGGCGGGCCGCTGCGTCGGCGCGACGGTGGTGGGCATGGATCTCCGTTTCGTGGTGCTCCCGCGGGGGCGCGGCTCGCGGGTACGGCGAGTGAGGAACGGCGAGTGAGGAACGGCGCGCTCCGGCCCGTTCCCGGTGGACGGGCCGCTACGCGGCCTTGCGGATACGGGTCGCCCAGGGGCCGATGAAGGCGTACGGCCCCTGTTCGAGCAGCACGAGGTCCTCCGAGAGCGCCGTGGCGGTCTGGGCCCACCAGAGCGGGAGGTAGGGCAGGTCGGATCCCGCCGCCTGTACCGCCTTCATCAGCAGATCGCCGCGTTCCGCCGGATCGGTCGACGCCTTGGCCTTGTTCAGCGCGGAGTTGACCCCGGCGTCGTCGTAGTGCGCGATGTCCGTCGCGGTCGAGGCCGCGTTGAGGTACGGGTCGGCCAGTTCGGCCGGATCGCCGGTGACGGGGAAGTACCACAGGAACTGGAGCGGCTGCTTGCCGGAGCCGAGCTCCGACACCCAACTCTCCAGGGTGATCTCCTTGACGTTCAGCGTGACGCCGATCTTCTTCAGCGACGCGGCGAGCGCCAGGGCTGCCTTGCCGAGCTGCGGACCGCTTCCCGGGTAGTGGAGTTCAGCCGTGAAACCGCCGGCGGAGGCGGACGCGGCCAGCTCGGCGCGGGCCGCGTCCAGGTCGAACGTGAGGGGCGGGATCGTGTCGTAGCCGGAACGGACCTCGGCTGCGGACTTGAGGTCGCCCCACATGTCCGGGGACGGCAACGCGTCGGCGACCTCGGCCTTCCCGTGCAGGACGCCCTTGACCATGCCCTCACGGTCGGCGGCGTGGGCGAACGCCCGGCGCACGTGCGGGTCGTCGAACGGAGCACGCGAGGTGTCGAAGGCGAGCGAGACGACCGACCGGTCACCGGTGTAGGTGACCCGCGCCGCCGACTCCCAGCCGCGGGCCTCGTCCGAGGCGAGGTTGAGGGCCCCGTCGACGGCCTTCGACTTCATCGCGACGAGGCGCGTTCCGGCGTCCGGGACGAACGAGAGCTTCAGCGAGCGCACGGCTGGCCTCTCGCCCCACCAGGAGTCGTTGCGCTCCAGGGTCACGTGGTCGTCGGCGGCGAACCCGGTGATCCGGTAGGGACCGGTGCCCAGCAGCAGCGTCCGTGCCGTGCCGACCTCGCCCCGGTGGCGGGCGAGGAACGCCCGGCTGCTGACGAGGAGTCCGCCCGCCGTGGTGGTCCAGGCGAACATGGCGTCGGGCGCCTTGAGGCGGATCGTCACCTCCAGGTCACCGGTGGCCTTGACCGAGGAGACGCCCGCGTAGGCGTACGCGAGAGCGGAGCCGTTCTTCGGGTCGCGGATCGCCTCGACGGAGGCCACGACGTCGTCCGCGGTGAGCGGGGTCCCGTCGGAGAAGACGACGCCCCGGCGCAGCGTGTAGACGTACGTGGTGGGGTCGGGCTGCTTCCAGGACGAAGCGAGACCGGGGCCGAGTTCGCCCGAGGGGCTGACGGAGAGCAGGGATTCCTGGGCGAGCACGGCGACGAGGTAGTTGAGCACACCCGATTCGCGGCCCACGTCGAGACTCGACAGCGACGCGGGCAGCGCCAGGGTGAGCTGGTCGATCGACGCGTCGGCGCCCTGCGCCTTCGGAGCCGAACCGCTCGTGGCCCCGCCGTCGTCGGAGCCGGCCGGCTGCGGCGCACAGGCGGCCAGTACGCCCGAGGCAGCCAGCAGGCCCATACCGGCTCCGGCGATCCGCAGCATCCTCCGTCGGCTGAGGGCGCCACCGGGCTCCGAGTTCATCGGGAACCACCCATCTCATTCGTCCACTGATGATGCCCATATGGGCCTCGTCAGTATACGAATTGCTTGGAGGGCGTCAATGAATCGCTTATGGATGTCCGGAAGATGGACATGAAGGCATGACATACGGGGAGAAACGGCCGAATGTAGGCGCCGACGGCGAGGCCGCAGGCGCTGGGCCGCCGGCGGAGACCGGGCCGCCGGCGGAGACCGGGCCGGCGGCGGAGACCGGGCCGGCGGCGGAGACCGGGCCGGCGGGGCGCGCCCACGGCCTTTCGTACGCCGACGGCCCGCCCGGGAAGTTCCCGGACGGGCCGTCAGGTGCTGTCTTCGCGTCCGCCGGTTCAGCGGCCTACCGCGTACCCCTGCATGCCGCGCGGGTTGGCGGCGGCGGACAGCACGCCCGTCTCGGGGTCGCGGGCGACCGCGCAGAGCCGGCCCTCCGACCAGGCGTCCCCGACCGTGACCTCGTGGCCCCGGCGGCGCAGCTCCGCCACGACCTCCGGGTCCATGCCCTCCTCGACGGTGACACTGCCGGGGCGCATCCCGCGCGGGTAGAACGAGCCCGGGAAGCTGTCGTTGTGCCAGTTGTGGGCGTCGACCGCGCCCTGCAGGTCGAGCCCGCCGCGTACCCGGTCGCGCAGCACCGCGGCCAGGAAGAAGTGGACCTGCCACTGGTCCTGCTGGTCGCCGCCGGGGGTACCGAAGGCCAGCACCGGGACGCCGTCGCGCAGGGCGAGGGACGGGGTGAGGGTGGTGCGGGGGCGGCAGCCCGGGGTGAGGGTGTTCGGCAGGCCCTCGTCGAGCCACGCCATCTGCAGCCGTGTCCCGAGCGGGAAGCCCAGTTCGGGGATGACGGGGTTGGACTGGAGCCAGCCACCGCTCGGGGTCGCCGAGATCATGTTGCCCCACCGGTCGACGACGTCGACGTGGCAGGTGTCGCCGCGGGTGGTGCCGTCCTTGGCGACGGTCGGCTCCCCGACACCGGCGGCGGCCAGGCCCATGGCGTCGAAGCCCGGCTCACCGGCGGCGACCGCGTGGGCGTGCGCGCTGAGGACCGGGGTGCGCCCGTCGGGGCTGCCCGGACGCAGCTCGCGCGAGGCCCGGTCGGTGATCAGGGCGCGGCGCTCGGCGTTGTACTCGGGGGAGAGCAGGGTGTCGAGCGGCACCTCGGCGGCGTCCCCGTACCAGGCCTCCCGGTCGGCCATCGCGAGCTTGCAGCCCTCGATGAGCAGGTGCACGTACTCGGCGGAGCCGTACGCGGGCAGCTCCTCGGGCAGCAGGGCCAGCTGCTGGAGGAAGGCAGGGCCCTGGCTCCAGCCGGCCGCCTTGGCGAGGGTCCAGCCGTTCCACTCGTACGTGGCCGGGGCCTCGTACGACGCGGACCAGCCGGCCACGTCGGCGGCGGTCAGCGTGCCGGTGTGCCGGGTCCCGGTGGTGTCCATGGTGGGGGTGGCGGCCTGCCGGACCATCGCCTCCGCGACGAAGCCCTCGCGCCAGACGGTCCGGGCGGCCTCGATCTGCGCGACACGGTCCTCGCCGCCCGCCTTCTCGGCCTCGGCTATGAGCCGGCGCCAGGTGGCGGCGAGCGCCGGGTTGCGGAACAGCTTCCCCGGCTTCGGGGACGTGCCGCCGGGGAGGTAGACCTCGGCGGAGGACTTCCACTCGTTCTCGAAGAGCTCCCGGACCGTCTCGACGGTCTGGCCGAGGCGCTCGACCGGCGCGTGGCCGTCCTCCGCGTAACCGATCGCGTACCGCAGCACCTCGGCGAGGGTCCGGGTGCCGTGGTCGCGCAGCAGCACCATCCAGGCGTCGAACGCGCCGGGGACCGCGGCGGCCAGCGGGCCGGTGCCGGGGACCAGCTCCAGGCCGAGGGAACGGTAGTGGGCGGCGCTCGCACCGGCGGGGGCGGGCCCCTGGCCGCACAGCACCCGCACCTCGCCGTCCTTCGGCGCCAGGATGATCGGCACCTCGCCGGCCGGGCCGTTGAGGTGGGGCTCGACGACGTGCAGGACGAAGCCCGCCGCGACGGCGCCGTCGAAGGCGTTGCCGCCGTTCTCCAGGACCGCCATGGCGGACTGCGAGGCGAGCCAGTGGGTGGAGGACGCCATGCCGAAGGTGCCCTGGAGGGTCGGGCGGGTGGTGAACATGGATGCGGCTCCTTGCTGCGACGTGCGTACGCGAGTGCGGTGTTCGAGTGATGGTGCGCGGAGGATACGGGACGGCCCTCAGGGGCCGTTCACCATGTCGCGGCGGGCCTCAGGAGGCGGGCGCGGCCGCGTCCGGGGAGGTCCCGTCGTCCGCGACCAGGTGGCAGGAGACCTGCCGGCCGCCGGGAAGCTCGCGCAGGGCGGGCACCTCGGTGCGGCACCGGTCGGTGGCCAGCGGGCACCGGGTGTGGAAGTGGCAGCCCGACGGCGGGTCGAGCGGGCTGGGCAGTTCGCCGTCGAGCACGATCCGCTTGCGCGAACGCTGGTCGACCGGGTCCGGTACGGGCGCGGCCGACAGCAGTGCCTGGGTGTACGGGTGCTTCGGCGAGGCGAACAGCTCGGCCGTCGGGGCCTGCTCGACGATCCTCCCCAGGTACATCACGGCGATGCGGTCCGCGAGGTACTCCACGGCCGCCAGGTCGTGGGTGATGAAGAGGCAGCCGAAGCCGCGGTCGCGCTGGAGGTCGGCCAGCAGGTTGAGCACCGAGGCCTGCACCGACACGTCGAGCGCCGAGGTCGGCTCGTCCGCCACCACCAGGTCGGGGTCGCAGGAGAGCGCGCGGGCGATCGAGATGCGCTGGCGCTGACCGCCGGACAGCTCGTGCGGGTGCCGGTCGGCGTGTTCCGGGCGCAGCCCCACCTGGGCGAGGAGCTCCTCGACCCGGGCGCGTACCGCCTCGCCGCGCGCGACGCCGTGCAACCGCAGCGGCTCGCCGATGATCTGACCGATCGTCATGCGCGGGTCCAGTGAGGACGACGGGTCCTGGAACACCAGGTGGAAGTCCTTGCGCAGCGGGCGCAGGGCGCGGCGGGACATGTGGGTCACGTCGGTGCCGTTGATCTCGACCGTGCCGCCGGTCGGTTCGTCGAGACGTACCGCGCAGCGGCCGACGGTCGACTTGCCGCTGCCGGACTCGCCGACGAGGCCGACGACCTCGCCGTGCGCGATGGTGATCGAGACCCCGTCCACGGCGCGCACGGTGCCCCCGTTGGAGGCGCCGAAGTGGCGTTCCAGAGAGGTGAGTTCGAGCACCGGCGGCTGCGGTTCGGCGGTGGCCCCGCCGCTCTCGCGGGGTGCGGGGACGGTCTGCGGAGTGGTCACTTTCCGGTCTCCTGGTCGGGGCGCGCGGTGCCGGCCGGCACGGGGGCGGAGGTCTCGTCCGCGGCGAAGGGGTGCCAGCAGGCCGCCCGGTGGAGGGTGTCCGTACTGTCGGACGGTCCGGCGGAGGGGGCGACGGAGACGAAGCCGGGCCGCTTGCCGGTGCAGGTGTCGTCCGCGCGGGCGCACCGGGGTGCGAAGGTGCAGGCGTCGGGCCGGGTGTCGAGGTTCGGCACCAGGCCGGGGATCTCGGGCAGCCTGCGCTTGCCCTCACCGCCGGGCCGGAGCACCGCACCCAGCAGACCCCGGGTGTACGGGTGCCGGGCCCCGGCGAACAGCTCGTGCACGGGGGCCTGTTCGGCCGGGCGGCCGGCGTACATCACCAGGACGCGGTCGGCGGCGTCGGCGACCACGCCCAGGTCGTGGGTGACCAGCACGATGGCGGTGCCGAGGCGCTCGCGCAACGACTGGAGCACCTCCAGGATGCCCGCCTGCACGGTGACGTCGAGCGCGGTCGTCGGCTCGTCGGCGATCAGCACCGACGGGTCGCAGGCGACGGCGATGGCGATCATCACGCGCTGGCGCATGCCGCCGGAGAGCTGGTGCGGGTATTCGTCGACCCTGCGGTGCGGGGCGGGAATGCCTACCAGGGCCAGCAGTTCGACCGCGCGCGCCTTGGCCTCCTTGCGGCCGAGCCCCTGGTGCCTGCGGAGCACCTCGCCGATCTGCCGGCCGATGGTGAGGACCGGGTTCAGCGAGGTCATCGGCTCCTGGAAGATCATCGCGAGGTCCTTGCCCCGGATCTTCTGGAGTTCCTTCTCGGAGGCGCCGACCAGCTCGCGGCCGTGCAGCCGGATGGAGCCGCCGATCCGGGCGGTGGGCGGCAGCAGGCCCATGGTCGCCATCGACGTCACGGACTTCCCGCAGCCCGACTCCCCGACCAGCGCGAGGACTTCACCCCGCGCGAGGTTGAAGGAGACCCCGTCGACGGCGTGCACCGTACGGTGCTCCGAGGGAAAGGCGACGGTGAGGTCGCGGACGCTCAGCACGGGTCCGGCGCCGGGGCCGGTGTCCTGCGCGGCAGGGCTGAGGGTCTCGGTCATCGGGTGCCTCCGCGGGGGTCGAGGACGTCACGCAGTCCGTCGCCGAGCAGGTTGAACGCCAGCGTCGCGGCGACGATGGCCAGACCCGGGAAGACGGCCAGCCACGGCGCGAGCGCGAGGAAGGACTGGGCGCCGGAGAGCATCACGCCGAGCGAGGGCGCGGGCGGCTGCACACCGAGGCCGAGGAAGCTGAGCAGCGCCTCGCTGATGATCGCGGCGGGGATGCCGACCGTGGCCTGCACGATGAGGGCCGAGGTCGCGTTCGGCAGGATGTGCCGGAAGAGGACCGTACCGTCGCCGCCGCCGTTCGCCACGGCCGCCGCGACGTAGTCGACGTGCTTCAGCCGCAGCGTCTCCGCCCGGGTGATGCGGATGACCGCCGGGATCTGCGAGATGCCGATGGCGATCGTGGCGTTGGTCAGCGACGGGCCGAGAATCGCGGCGAGGCCGACGGCCAGCACCAGGAACGGGAAGGCCAGCATGGTGTCGGTGAGCCGGGAGACGAGGCTGTCCGCGAGCCGCCCGTAGTAACCGGCCGCGAGGCCCAGCGGCACGCCGATGACGAAGGCGAGCACCACGGCGAGCAGCCCGACCTGCATGGACGCCCGGGTGCCGTGGATGATCCGGGACAGCTGGTCGCGCCCGAGGTCGTCGGTGCCCAGCCAGTGCGACCAGCTCGGCGCGTCCAGCACGTTGGTGAAGTCCGGCTGCGCGGGGTCGTACGGGGCGATCAGCGGCGCGAAGAGCGCGGTGAGGACGAAGACGGCGGCGATGATGCCGCCGGTCAGCGCGAGGCGGTTCTTGCGCAGGGCGCGCAGCTTGCCGCCGCCCGCCTTGCGCACGGTGGCCTGCGCCGGGGTGGCGAGTGCGGTGGTCACCGGGCACCTCCGAGCCGGATACGCGGGTCGATGACCGAATAGACCACGTCGACCAGCAGGTTGATGAGGATGTACGCGGCCGAGGTGCAGAGCACCACCGCCTGGAGCGTGGCGTAGTCACGGGTGAAGACCGCGTCGATGGTGAGCTTGCCGAAACCGGGCAGCACGAAGATCTGCTCGGTGACCACGGCCCCGGAGATCAGGTGGCCCAGCTGGAGGCCGAGCACGGTGACCACGGTGACCAGCGAGTTGCGCAGCGCGTGCCCGCCGACGACCGCGCGCCGGGAGAGCCCCTTGGCGCGGGCGGTGCGGACGTAGTCCGCGGAGAGCGAGTCGAGCATCGCGCCCCGGGTCTGGCGCATCACCACGGCGGCGAGACCGGAGCCGAGGACGATCGAGGGCAGCACCATGCGGCGCAGGTTGTCGAGCGGATCGGTGCCGAAGGGCACGTAGCCGGAGGCGGCGAACACCGGTACGGCGATGGCGAATCCGAGCACCAGCACGATGCCGAGCCAGAAGGTCGGGATCGAAAGGCCCACCAGGGCGACGGCGTTGGCCAGCCACTCCTCCGGCTTCCCTCGCCGGACGGCGGCGATCACGCCCGCGCCGATGCCGACGACGATCGCCAGGAGCAGCGAGAGCGCGGCGAGTTCGAGGGTGACGGGGAGGGCCTGGCCGATCGCCTCGGAGACCGGAAGACCGGTACGCGAGGAGGTACCGAGGTCCCCGGTCAGGGCGTGCCCGATGAACCGGCCGTACTGGACCACGATGTTGTCGTTGAGGCCGTACGCCTCACGGATCGCGGCGAGCGCCTCGGGGCTGCGCTCCTCGCCGGCGAGGGCGAGCGCCGGGTCTCCGGGCAGGGCCCGGATGCCGGCGAACACCACGATGCTCACGAGGATCAGCGTGATGAGCGACTGGCGCAGCCGCGTCAGCAGGAATTTCGTCAACGGATGTACCCCGCGTTCGTGACCCGGACCAGTCCGTCGCCGTAGACGCGGATGCCCGCGACGTCCTTGGAGGCGACGACGTAGTTCTTCTGCCGGTAGAGGTAGATCATGGAGTGGTCGTCCTGGACGCGCCGGGTGATCTCGTCGTAGATCTCGGTGCGCCGGGCCGGGTCGGCGATGGAGCGGCCCTCGTCGATCAGCCGGTCGATGTCCGGGTCGCCGATGCCGTAGGCGTTCATGGCGCCCGCGGTCCTCAGGAAGTTGGAGACGTTTCCGTCCGGGTCGAGCCGTCCGGACCAGCCGCTGGTGAAGACGTCGTAGTCGCCCTCGTCGGTCTCGGAGATCATGGTCGCGTACTCGGTGGGACGCAGGGAGAGGTCGAAGCCCGCCTCCTTGACCATGGCCTGGAGCACCTGGCCCACCCGGCCCTGCTCGGGGGTGGTGGAGGTCTTCAGCTCGATCTTCACCGGGAGCTTCACCCCGGCTTCCTTCAGCAGCTTCTTGGCCTTGGCGACATCGCGCTTGGGGCAGTCCTCGGGCTTGACCCCGGGGGCGATGCCGGACTGCGGGGAGATGGGGCCGCAGGCCGGTTCGTACATGCCCTGGAAGACCACGGTGTTGAGGAGGTCACGGTCGATGGCGAGGTCGAAGGCCTCGCGCACGCGCACGTCCGAGGCGAGCGGGGTGTCGATCTTCCCCGGCTTCTCGCCGAGACCGTGCACATTGCCCACGTTGACGCCGATGCCCTGGTAGCCCAGCGAGGGAGAGTTGAAGAGCTGGAGCTTCGGCTCGGTGAGGGCGCTCTGCACGTCCACCGGGCCCATCTGGTCGCCGATCTGGACGTCGCCCGAACGCAGGTTGGCGAGGCGGACGTTGCCGTCGGCGATCGGCTTGTAGACGACCTTGTCCAGGTGGATCTTGGCCGCGTCGTAGTAGTTCGGGTCCTTCTCCAGCACGATCCGGTCACCGCCGACCCGCTCGACGAAGCGGAACGCGCCGACGCAGGAAGGGTGGTTGGTGAAGTCCTTGCCGTACTTCTTCAGCGCGGTCGGTGACATCACCATGCCGGCCCGGTCGGCGAGGACGCCGGTGAGCGGGACGTACGGATGGTCGAGCGTGATCCGCACCGTGGACGCTCCGACGGCCACTGCCTTCTTGACCGGCCCGAGTTCCGTGGCGCGCGCGGAACCGGGCAGGTCGCGGTGGCGCAGCAGGGAGGTGACCACGGCCGCCGCGTCGAGCGGGGTGCCGTCGCTGAACTTCGCGCCCTCGCGGATGGGCAGGGTGACGGTCAGACCGTCCGCCGACACCTCGGGGAGCGACGTGGCGAGCTGCGGCACCAGGGTGCCGTTCTCGTCGATGTCGTAGAGCTTCTCGCACATGCCCGCGAAGACCGTGCGGCCCACGAGGGTCTGGGCGAGGCTGGGGTCGAGTTTGTCCGGGTCGGAGTTGAGCGCGACGGTGAGCGTCCCGCCGTCGCGTACGGGCCGCTCATCGGTTTTCCGTACGCCTCCGACCTCGGTTGCCGAGGACTGCAGCGATGTGCAGCCCGAGACGAGTGACACCAGCGCAACTGCCACGAAGGCAACCGCTTTTCGGCGCACGGGGGCCTACCTCCCACCTGGGGGTCATCAAGGAATATCGCAGACCGTATTTCGCATACAGTCAACAAGCAAGAGCGTTGTCCGCATCCCGGACACTTTCGGTGCAGGATGCAATGAGCGTGCGGGGGAATGTCCCTCATGGGTGTGACTTGAGGCTCGTTGCCCGTCACGTGGCCTTCGGGGCTTCTCGTCGGTTCTGCCCCGAAGCGGTGGGGTCCTGCTGGGCTGTGGGGCCGCACCGGGCCGGGCGGGCCGACCGGTGGGCGGTGCGCATCGGCCGACCGGCGGGAGCCGGAGCGTGTCCGCCCGCGCCCCGCCGTCCTCCGTTGACAGGGGGCGGCCTTTTGGTGATGCTCTCGGAGAGCGCTCTCCCTGTTCCCGGGGGTGCCTCGCGAGGGGGGGAACCCGGTGACGCAGGAAGAAATCGCCCGACTGCTCGACAAGTTGGACCCGCGCCAGAAGGTCCGGCTGCTCACCGGCGCGACCACCTGGCGCACCGCGGACGAGCCCGCCGTGGGGCTGCGCGCGATGACGATGTCCGACGGACCGGCCGGGGTGCGCGGGGAGAGCTGGGACGAGCGGAACACCTCCGCGCTGCTGCCGTGCGCGTCGGCCGTCGGCGCTATGTGGGACGAGGACCTGGCCGAGCGCCTCGGCGCCCTGCTCGCCCGCGAGGCGAAGGCCAAGGGTGTCGACGTCGTGCTGGCGCCCACCCTCAACCTGCACCGCTCCCCGCTGGGCGGACGCCACTTCGAGTGCTACTCCGAGGACCCCGAGCTCACCGCCCGTACCGGCGCCGCGCTGATCCGGGGCATCCAGGCACACGGCGTCGCCGCGACCGCCAAGCACTACGTCGCCAACGACTCCGAGACGGAGCGCCTCACCGTCTCCGTCGACCTCGACGAGCGCACCCTGCGCGAGGTCTACCTCGTGCCCTTCGAAGCCGCCGTGCGGGCCGCCCGGGTCCGGGCGGTGATGTGCGGCTACAACGCGGTCAACGGCATCACCCTCGCCGAGAGCCCGCTGCTGGCACGGCCGCTCAAGGAGGAGTGGGGATTCGACGGCGTCCTCGTCTCCGACTGGGGCGCGGTCCGCTCCACCGCGCCCGCCGCCCGCGCGGCCCTGGACCTGGTGATGCCCGGCCCCGAGAGCCCCTGGGCCGAAGACCTCCTCCGGGCGGTCGAGGAGGGACACGTCCCCCTGGCCGCCATCGACGACAAGGTGGTCAGACTGCTGCGGCTCGCCGACCGGGTCGGGGCGCTCGACCGGACCGCCCCGGCGCGTACGGCACCGCCTCCCGCACCAGGGAAGGACCAGGAGGACCCGGGCGCCCTGCTGCGCCGCGCGGTCGCGGCCGGCAGCGTGCTCCTCGGCAACCGGGGCGTGCTGCCCCTGGACCCGGCCACGCTCACCTCCCTCGCGGTGATCGGCGCACAGGCGGCGGACCCCCGGGTGCAGGGCGGCGGCAGCGCCGGCGTCCACCCCCGGCACGTCTCGACACCGCTCGCCGCCCTCCGCGCCGCCCTCGGCCCCGCCGTCCGGGTCGTGCACGAACCCGGTCCCGCCCTGGGCGCGCCCCCCTTCCTCGGCGGCCCCGGCTGCCGGGACCCGCGTGACGGCCGCACCGGTGCGCTGCTGCGGGTGCTCGACGCGGACGGCGCCGAACTGTACGCGGGACACCGGGAGTCGGGCCGGCAGATCGAGCCCCCGCTGCCGCCCGGCGCGCACACCGTGGAGATCAGCGCCCGGCTGCTCCCCGGCGTCGGCGGCATCTGGACCCTCGGCGTCGGAGGGTTCGGCCGGATGAGCCTCACCGTCGACGGTACGCCGCTGGTCGACGGGGTCTTCCCGCGCGAGACGGACGACCCGGCCGTGGTGCACGTCAACCCGCCGAGCCAGTACGGAGAGATCGCGCTCGCCGCCGGACACCCCGTGCTGGTCGTCGCGCGCCGCGAACTCGCCGAGGACACCGGCCGTGCCACCCTGGTGACGGCCGCCCCGCCGAGACCCGACCGTGCGACCGCCCTGGCCCGCGCGGTGGACGCCGCCCGCGCCGCGGACGCGGCCGTCGTCCTCGTGGGCACCACGCAGGACAGCGAATCGGAGGGCCACGACCGGACCACCCTCGCGCTCCCCGGCGACCAGGACGCTCTCGTCCGCGCGGTGATCGCCGCCCAGCCGCGTACCGTCGTCGTCGTCAACTCCGGCGGACCGGTGGAGATGCCGTGGCGCGAGGAGGCTCCCGCCGTCCTGCTGGCCTGGTTCCCCGGGCAGGAGGCCGGGGCCGGGCTGGCCGACGTGCTGCTGGGCGCCGCCGAACCGGGCGGCCGGCTGCCGACCACCTGGCCCGCCACCCTCGCCGACGCCCCCGTCAGCGCGACCCGGCCGGTGGACGGCGTGCTGCGGTACGCCGAGGGCCCGCACATCGGCCACCGGGCCTGGCTGCGCGAACACCGCACGCCCGCCTATTGGTTCGGCCACGGACTCGGCTACACCACCTGGGCGTACGAGAGTTCCTCCGTGCACCACGCCACGGGGACGGCCGACGGGGAGAGTGCCTTCACCGTCTCCGTACGGCTCCGCAACACCGGTGGCCGGCCCGGCCGGGAGGTCGTGCAGGTGTACCTGGCCCGGCCCGGCTCCGCGGTGGAACGCCCCGTGCGGTGGCTGGCCGGATACGCCGCGGTCGAAGCCGGCCCCGGCGGGACGGTCACCGCCGTCGTACGCGTACCGCGCCGCGCCCTGCACCACTGGTCCCCGCAGGAGCACCGCTGGCTCACCGAGCCGGGTGCGTACGAGGTGCACGCGGGCCCCTCCGCCGGACAACTGCTTCTGACCACCGTCGTGGACGTCCGGCCTACAGCGGACGGAGACTTCGCCGGAGAGCGCTTCCCCTACCGCTGACGGGAGCCCGGAGGCCGCCGGTAGGGTACCGGCATGACCAGACGCGCCCCCAGGCTCGAAGACGTCGCGCGGGAGGCGGGCGTCTCCCGCGCCACCGTGTCCCGCGTGGTCAACGGCATCCGCAACGTGGACCCCGCCATCCAGGACGCGGTACGCGACGCCATCGAGCGGACCGGCTACGCCCCCAACGGCGCCGCCCGGGCCCTGGTGACCCGGCGGGCCCGGACCCTGGCCCTCGTGGTCTCCGGCGCGGGGGACGACTCCGAGGACGGGCAGAACGTCTTCGCCTCCCAGGCGCTGGCCGACCCCTTCTTCGGCCGGGTCGTCAGCGGGGTCGTCGGCTTCCTGCGGCCCCGTTCGATGTACCCGGTGCTGATGTTCGCGGAGACGGACGCCGCCCGGCGCGACGTGGCGGAGTACCTCCGGCAGGGCCGGGCGGACGGCGCGCTGATCTTCTCCACGCACGCCGAGGATCCGCTGCCCGCCCTGCTGGCGGCAGAGCGGCTGCCCTGTGTGCTCTTCGCCCGCCCGGGGGTTCAGGCCCCCGTGACCTACGTGGACCTGGCGCACCGGGACGGCGCCCGGCTTGCCGCCGAACACCTGCTCGCCCGGGGCTGCCGGCGCGTCGCCACCATCACCGGACCGCTGGACCTGCCGGCCGCGCAGGACCGGCTGGCCGGGTTCCGGGAGACGATGGAACGCCACGGCCATCCGTACACACCCGTCGCCGAAGGCGGGTTCACCGCCGACAGCGGGGCGTCCGCGCTCCGCCGCCTGCTGCGCGAACACCCCGCCATCGACGGGGTGTTCGCCGCCAACGACGTGATGGCCCGAGGCGTCTGCGACGCCCTGAGGGAGCTCGGCCGCAGCGTCCCCGAGGACGTCGCCGTGGTCGGCTTCGACGACTCCAGCGCCGCGACGGCCGCCGAACCGCCCCTCACCACGGTCCGCCAGCCGATGGAGGAGATGGCGGCCCGCATGGCTAGCCTGCTCCAGGAGGAAATCGAGGGCACGCGGACCGAACCCACCGCCGTGATTTTCGACCCCGAACTCGTGGTGCGCGCCTCGGCCTGAGCGGGAACGGCCCGGGTGCGGGACCGGAAAGACGACGTCCCGCCCCGCACTCGTGGGCGCCCCGGCGGGCGCGGCACGTGTGGGGCGGGACGTAGCGCCGGTGCCGGCGGGCGTCAGGGCGTGATCTTGTACGGTTCCCCGCAGATGTAGTCCACGCCCGCCTCGGTCAGGCACTCCTGGACGGTGATGGGAGCCTTCAGGGTGAAGTCGTCGGTGTTCGTCACGTCGACGCCGGAGGCGCTGACGCTGACCAGGGAGACACAGGACCCGTCGCACGCGGACCTGATGTTCACCCGCGCGCCGTGGCTGTCGGACTTGGTGTCCTTGATCTGGGCGTCGACCACGTACGTTCCCAGTGCCGGACCCGGAGCGAGCGTCCCCCAGGCGTGGGCCCCGACGACGTCGGCCGGGGTGTCGGTGGCGTTCCAGGTGGTGAGGATGACGGCGGCGTCCGCCGTCCCGGTCGAGAGAGTGGCGACGGCGGCCGTGACGGCGAGGACCGCTCCGGTGCGCAGCAAGTGGCTGAGACGCATGGTTTCTCTTCCGTTCGAAGTGGTGGAAGGACTGGGGAGAAGGGCGGCCCGGAAGCCGGTCCGGGCCGGGGGCCGCGGGGCGGCCCGGCGGGACGGCCGGCTACTCCGGCTGGCTGACGACACCCTTGCACTCGGGCGTCGCGTCGGCGGTTCCCGGACTGGCGGCCGCCTTCACGGTGTTGAACTCGGCCAGGTAGGCGTCGTGCACCGCGGCGATGTCGATCTTGAGGAGCGCCTCGTCGTTCTCGCGCAGGGCCGGGCCCGTGTAGTTGTGGCTGCCGGTCCACATCACACGCTTGACCGTGCCGTCGTACTTGCCGTCGACGAGCAGGTACTTGGAGTGGATGATCCGGTTGCTGGTCGCGGGGTTGTCGTCGTGGTCGTCGTTGTAGCAGACCGGGGAGAAGCCGCTGACCGAGTGCAGCGTCTCCCAAGTGCCGGGTGTGGCGCCGTCGGCCGAACTGTCCGCGCTGTCCGTCTCCGTGTAGACGAGCTCGACCGTGCAACCCGCCTTCTTCATCGCGACGAGCTTGTCCGCCACGCCCTGGCGGGTGAACTTGAACATGCCCACCCGGATCTTCGTGTGCTTGGCCGTTCCGTCCGACGCGGTGTAGTTGCAGGTGATGTTGTCGAGCGTGTTCCAGATGGTGTCCGTGCTGTTCCCCGTCCCCGGGTAGTAGGGGAAGAAGTAGACCTTGTACGGGGAGAACGTCTCGCTCGTGTAGGTCCAGGCCGACCAGTTCGCGCCCGCCAGCTTGGCGAAGTACTTCGCGTACGCCTGGTAGATCCCGGTGTTGTACGTCAGCACGTACGCGTCGTTCCAGAAGGCGCTGTACGCGGACGGCGAGAGGTTGGAAGAGGTCTGGACGACCACGTCCGAGGCCCCGTCCACCTGCGAGAAGAGCCAGAACTTCTGGTGGTTGATCGACTTCCCGAACTCCGGCCTGCCCAGACAGGACTTGCCCGCCGGGCAGGTGGAGACGAACGACGCCTCGGACGTGTCGTTCCCCAGGGCGGCGCTGAGAATTCCGTAACTCTGGTCGCTGGGACGTGAGCTGACGGAGCTCTCGTCCAGCATGATCTGCACCTCCACCCCCCGCAGGCTGTGCGCGTCGGCGAGAGCCTGCGCCACGTCCGCGTCCCAGAAGTGGTAGAGCGCGACCTTGATGGAGGAACCGGTCGGACTGCTGCCGATGTAGCTCAGCAACTGGGTCCGGATCGCCTGCTGTTCGGCGGTGGTGCCCAGAGGGTTGTTGAAGACGGCCCGCGACGGCTCCGTCGCGGCGGCCCCCGTGACGGCCTCCGCCGGTGCGGCGTGCACCGGCGGCGCGCCGGTGGTGAGCAGGGCGAGAGTCAGTGCGGCGGCGGCACCGCCTCCCCTGACCCATGGTGCGCGCGACATGTGGTTCCCCCTCCGGTCGGTGGCCGCGTACAGGTCGACGAGCCGTTCGTATCGGCGAACGGCGGCGCGGCGTGAGGATCCTCGCAGACCCGAACGCCCACCGAAACGGTTTTGATCAAGCCTCAAGTAGGCCTCAAATTTGTGTGGTTGACGCATCGGACACCTGGATGAGGCGCTACGTTCTCGCGCTGTTGGCCATGTGGGCCACGGGGCCCGAGACGCTCCTGTGGACGGAGCGCAGGGTCCTTCGTCACCGATTCGGGGGATCTCGATCGTGAAACTGAGAGGCAGGGCCGTCGCCGCGGCGACGGCCAAAGCACTGGTGGCGGGGGTGCTCTCCGCAGTGATGTTCACGCCGACGGCGTCGGCGGCGGACACACCGTCGACGCCGCGCGAGCAGAGCGTTCCGGCGCGGATCCCGGGAAGTCGCGTCGACTCCCCGGCCGAGCCTGCCATGGGCGCCGCGCCGAAGGTGGTCTGGCCCGAGGGCGGCGAGGCCACGGTCCGGATACCCGCGGCGGGCGAACAGCCCGCGGCGGCGCCCGGCCGGCTCGTCTCCCTCCGGGGCGTGGAGCGGCCGGCCGCGGCATCGGCCCGTACGGCCACCGCGGCACCGGCGGCGGCAGCCGCCGCACCGGCCGAGGCCAGGGTCCGGGTCCTGGACGACGAGCAGGTGAAGCGGTTCGGCGGAGTGGGCCTCGGGCTCACCGTAGCCCGCGCCGACGGCGGCAGGACGACCGCGCCGGTCGAGGCGTCCCTCGACTACTCCGGCTTCGCGCGCGCCTACGGGGGCGCCTTCGCCTCCCGGCTGCGCCTGGTCGAGCTGCCGCCCTGCGCACTGACCACCCCCGACGTCGCCGGCTGCTCGGACGGCCGGACGGTCGAGGGACAGACCAACGACACGGAGAACGGCACGATCACCGCCGTCGTCGAAGCCGCCCCCGGGACGTCGTCGGTGTCCGGGCTGATCGCACCGGTCCAGCCGGGCATGGTCGCGACCGCGCAGGCCGCGTCCGTGTACGCGCTCGCCGCCGGCTCTTCCTCGGACGCGGGCGACTACCGCGCCTCGCCCACCAATCCGGCCGGGAAGTGGGACGTCTCCCTCGGGTCGGGAGCCTTCACCTACGAGCTCCCCATCGCGGTGCCCAAGCCCCCGGTCGGTATCGCCCCCGACCTTTCGCTGACCTACAACTCGCAGCTGGTGGACGGCCGTACGTCGGCCTCCAACAACCAGGCGTCCTGGGTCGGCATGGGCTGGGACCTCAACGTCGGTTCCATCGAGCGCCGTTACAAGAACTGTGCCCAGGACGGACACGAGACCTTCGGCGACCTGTGCTGGGACTCGCCGAACTCCACCGCCGACCCCAACGGCGCCGTCTACACCATCACCATCGACGGCATCAGCTCCGATCTCATCCAGGACAACACCGGTACCGGCGCCTTCCGCATCAAGGACGACCCGGGCTGGCGGGTGCAGAAGCTGAACGGCGGCTACGGCTCCGACGGCACCAAGGAGTTCTGGGTCCTGACCAAGCAGGACGGCACCCGCTACTACTTCGGCTGGGGACGCACCGAACGCCTCAACAACGACGGCGTGCGCGAGGCGACCGACTCCGTCCTCACCGTCCCCGTGGTCGGCGACGACGCGGGCGAGCCCTGCCACGCGCAGTACCCGGAGCCCTGCACCCAGGCGTGGCGCTGGGGCCTGGACCGTGTCGTGACCGCCAACGAGGTGGAGAACTCCTACTTCTACACCAAGGAGCGGAACTACTACCGGTCCGTGGCCGCCGCGGACAAGGCACGCCGCTACGACTCCGCCGCCTACCTGGAACGCATCGACTACGGCTGGTCGTCGCAGATCGCCGGCGCACAGCTGCCCGCCATGATCGACTTCCAGCACGTCAACCGGTGCGTGGAGCGGACGGAGGAGAAGGACCCGCTGAACAACACCGCGGCCGCCTGTCCGACCATCGACGAGAAACCCGAGTCCTATCCGGACGTACCGGTGGACCTGATCTGCGACGGCAGCTCCGACGACAACGCCTGCCGGGGCAAGACGTACTACCCGACGTTCTTCCAGCGCGACCTGCTCTGGGACATCAACGTCTACGTCCGGAACAAGAACACCGATGCCTGGGCCGACGGGCTGGTGCGCCAGTACCAGTTCAAGTACGCCCTGATGAACCCCTCCGGAGCCGTCGGCGACCAGCTGTGGCTGGACTACGTCCAGCGCCGCGGCTACTCCGGTACGGACGTCGACCTGCCGACCATCAACTTCAACGGTGAGTGGCAGGACAACAAGGTCGGTGCGGGCGAGCTCAACTTCCGCCGGGTGAACAAGATCTTCACGGACACCGGATCGACGATCACCGCCACCTACGGGCACGCCACCGACGAGGCGGGCGCCGTCGACCGGCAGTGCCCCGAAGCCGGTGCGCCCTCCCAGCCGAACAACACCTACGAGTGCTTCTGGCAGAAATGGGTGCCCGAGGGATCGACGGACGAGAAGTCCGGCTGGTTCAAGAAGTTCGTCACCACCCGGGTCCAGGTCGACCCCGGCAAGGCCGACGACGGCTCGCCGTCGATGATCACCGACTACGAGTACGACGGCGCGCCCGGCTGGAAGTTCGGGGACGACCCGCTCGCCGACGACGAGGACGAGTCCTGGAACGTGTGGCGGGGCTACGGAAAGGTCCTCGTCACCACCGGCGCGAACGAGAACCGGCACTCCACCTACCACTGGTTCTACCGGGGCCTCTCCGGCGACCGCACCTCCAAGACGGACCCCTCCGCCACGCGCACGATCACGGTGAAGGACTCCGACGACAAGGAATGGACCGACCACGCCTGGCTCAACGGCCAGACACTGGAGACCTCGGCCAGGGACAGCAACGGCGACTCGCAGAAACGCGAGTGGCACGAGTACTGGGCGCACGACACCGCGCAGTACACCGGCCTGCCGGACGCCCGGATGGTCCGGGAGAGCAGGACCCGCACCCTGGAGAAGGTCGTCAACTCCACCGACGGAACCGGCTGGCGCGAGCACATCGTCGAGAACGAGTACGACGACGCGGAGAAGGCGTCCACCGTGTTCGGACTGCCGATGCGCACCGACGACTGGGGCGAGACCGGAGTCTCCGACAACCACTGCACGGAGTTCGGCCGCGCCTACAACACCGACGAACTGGACTCCACCGGCACCACGCGCTGGATGGTCTACCAGGACGACGAGCGGCACTACAGCGCCTCCTGCACCACCGTCGCCGACGACGAGACCGCGGGCACACCCGCCGCCCACATGGACCGGCGGAAGGTCACCTTCTACGACGGTGCGACCACCTTCGACGCCAACAACACCAGCCTGGTCGACGGCAACCCGACCCAGTCGCGGACGTACACCGCCGAGACCGCCTACCGCACCACCCGCAAGGAGTTCGACGACGCGGGACGCGAGACCTCGTCGTGGGACGACGGGAACAACCTGGTCACCACGGCCTACCAGCCCGCGACCTCCTGGCCGGTCGACGGGGTGAAGATCACCACCCCCGACCCGGACGGGACGGGACCGGCCGTGCCCCTGACGACCACGACCTACTACTCCCGCTACTTCGGCGAGCCGTGGAAGACGGTCGACCCGAACGGCAACACCACCCAGATCGTCTACGACGCGGTCGGCCGGGTCTCCAAGGTGTTCAAGCCGACCGAGGCCGCCGCCTACCCCGACGGCAACCCCTCCATCGCCTACGAGTACACCGTGCCCGTCGCGGCGTCGGCCACGGGAGTGCCCCGGGTCGCCACCGGTGACCCCATCCGGGTCAGGTCGCGCACGCTCCAGACCGGCACCGTCTACTCGGACGTCTACGCGTACGCCGACGGGCTCGGCCGGCCCCGGGAGTCCCAGATCCCGGCCCCCTCCGGCACCGGCCGTACCGTCACGGTGACCCGGTACGACTCCTCCGGGAACGTCGCCGGCACCTCGGCCTCCTTCTACAACAGCGCCGCGCCCGGCTCCGGACTGGTGAACCCCACCGTCGCCAACATCCCCTCGTACACCGACACCAAGAGCGACTGGGCGGGGCGCGTCATCCTGTCCCAGCTCCAGGCGAAGGGAGTCGTCCAGACAGCCAACCTGACGACGACCCAGTACCAGGGGGCCGACGAGAAGACGGTCTTCCCGGCAGTCGGCTCGCCCACCAAGACGGTGACCGACGCCTTCGGCCGGACCGTCAAGGTGGTGGAGAACCTCGGCTCGGCCCAGTACGCCACCACCTACGAGTACACCCGGTCGGGCAAGCTCAAGTACCTCCACGACTCACGGGGCAACACCACCCACTACACCTACGACTGGGCGGGTGAGCGGCTGACCACCGAGGACCCCGACACCGGCACCACGACCACCGTCTACAACGGGCTCGGCCTGCCCGCCACGGTCACCGGCCCCGCAGGCGTACTGACCTACGCGTACGACGGACTGGGCCGCGCCACCACGGTCAAGCAGGGCACCACCCTGCTGAGCGCCACCAGTTACGACACGGCCACCGGCGGCAAGGGCCAGCCGGCCGCGGTCACCGGTTACTCCAACGGCTACGCCTACGTCAACAAGGTCGACGCCTACGACGCCCGGATGCGGGCCACCTCCCGGACGGTCACGGTGCCCTCCGACGGGTCCGGGCTGAACGGCTCGTACACCCTCACCTACGGCTACGACCTGGCGGACCACCCGACCTCGGTCGGCTACCCGGCGGTCGGCGGACTCCCCGCCGAGACGGTCACCACGACCTTCACCGACGAGCGGCTGACCAAGGTCGCCAGCCCGCTCCAGTCGTACCTGGCGTCCTCGGCCTTCGACGACCAGGGCCGCCTGCGGAGCCGCTCCCTGGGCACGACCGGTACCACGACCAGCCTCACCCGGTCCTTCGCCTATCAGGACACCGACGGGACGGGCCGGCTGACCAACGTCACCACCGACAAGCTGACCGGGGGAGTCACCAGCAGGATCCAGGACGACACCTACACCCGCGACGCCCTCGGCACCCCCACCGCGCTGCGGGAGAACACGGCCGGACAGCAGCAGTGCTTCCGGTACGACGACCTCCAGCGCCTGACCGGGGCCTGGACCACGGCGGGCACCACCTGCGCCGCCACGCCGCAGTCCGACTTCGCGGGCCCCTCGCCCTACCAGTCGGCCTTCACCTACGACCAGCTGGGCAACCTCCAGTCGGTCACGGGCAAGGCGTCGGCCTCCGCCGCGGCCGTCACCCGGGACTACAAGTACCCCGGGTACAACGCCGACGAGACCGTCTACACCGCCGGCCAGGCCCGCCCGCACGCCGTCACCGGGGTCGTCTCCACCTCGGGCACGACCGACAGCTACGGCTACGACGGCGCGGGCCGGATGAACGCCCGCACCGTGGCGGGGGTCGCGTCCACCGTCGCCTGGGACCCCCAGGGACGGATCGCCTCCGTCACCCAGAAGAAGAGCACCGGTGACGAGACCAGCGCCTACGTCTACGACGGAGGCGGCAACCTCCTGATGCGCAGGACGAAGTCCGAGAACGTGCTCTACTTCGAGGGCCACGAACTGCACCGCGCCACCGGCGGCACCACGCTCGCCACCCGCTACTACACCGCCAAGGGCACCTCGCTCGCGATGCGCACCGCGCAGAGCGCCGGCGGCAACGGCGTACTGACCTGGCTGCTCTCCGACGGGCAGTCGTCCACCCAGCTCTCCGTCGCAGCCTCGGACGGTGCGGTCGTCCGACGGAGGACCACTCCGTTCGGCGCCGCGCGTTCCACCGCCGACGCGCTGGCCGCCTCCAGCGACCGCGGCTTCCTCGGCAAGGCCGAGGACGACTCGACCGGCCTCGACTTCCTCGGTGTGCGGGTCTACGACCCGTCCCTCGGCCGGTTCCTGACGAGCGACCCGCTCAACACGCCGTACGTTCCGCAGACCGTCAACGCCTACAGCTACTCCGGCAACAACCCGGTCGCCTTCTCGGACCCGACCGGCTACGAGAGCTGCTACCCGCACTACTGCTCGGGCAGCAACGGCACCTACGGGGACTACAAGGAGGAGAACGACCCGGCTTCGTCGAAGTACGACGGTTCCTCCCACGACGGCACCGGCAGCGGCCACAGCGCTACCGGCACCGGGAGCGGCGGTTCGACACCGGCCCCGCACCTGTGCGACGGCTGCACCACGCTCCCGTACCTGCCGGAGGGCATCTACGTCCCCGCCGGCGGAATCGACGTGGCCTGGTCGACCACCGATGTCCTCTACGAGGACGACTGGACCGACTACTCGACGTCCGCCTTCTACAACCCCTCGGGCGAGGAGAAGTCGGCGTCCATCACCGCCACCTTCCAGCAGATCACCCAGGTGACGAACCAGTTCACCAAGAGGATCGGAGGCAGTGTCACGGTCGAGACGGGCGCGAAGTCGGGTATTCCCATGGTGGCCGAAGGGAAGATCAACATCGCGGTGCAGGTCAATGGCGACCTCACCTGGAGCGACTCGACGTCCAAGAGCAACAGCAGCCAGTACGCGGTGCAGGAGACCGTCAAGATCAAGAAGGGGGAACGGTACGGCCTCTCGCCGACGGGCAAGCTGAGCAGCTACAAGACCACCTACCACCACTGGGACGGAAGCACTTCCTCCACGACGTGGGGGTCCTTCCAGATCTCCACGTGGAGCGTGGTGAAGTACTCGGAGACACCGAGGACCCTGGTTCCGCTCTCTTCGGGGCCGGCCGGCTGACCGCCCCGCACCACGAACGCCGACGGGCGGCCCTCGGGCCGTGACCCCGTCGGCGCGCGGAACGCACAGGAGAGCCGTCCCGGTGACCGGGGCGGCTCTCCCGTCGTGTGCGGGTACGGACCCGCGGTGACCCGGCCCGTCCCGCGGCGGGGCGGAAACGGACGGACCGGGGGCTTACGGGTGGAGCGGGCCGGTGCGGCGCGCTCCTACGGCAGGCGGTAGTCCGCGTTCAGCGCGGCACCGGCCTCCGGGTGGTTCTGGTCCCAGCCGCGGGCGTCGCACTGCAGACCACCGACGATGCAGTGGTCCACCATCGCCTTCAGCGTCGGCTCGTTCCACGCGTTGAAGAAGTCGTAGTGGAAGGAGTACCCGCGTCCGCTCGCCAGCCTGACCTGCGACATGTTCCCACTGACGGGAAACGCCATCTTGAACTCGACCATCGGCAGGGCCACCGGGTGGTCGGCCGGGCAGACGTTGTCGTTGGTGCCGGGCTTCACGACCGGATACGCCATGTGGGCCTGATGGTTCGGTGTGTCCAGATGCAGTCCGTCCCAACAACTGGGCGCCTGCATACGGATGTTGAGCTGACTGCCGGCCGGGCAGGTGGCCGGGAAGTCGATGTTCCCGAAGGATTCCCCGCACTCCCAGCCCTCCACCCAGCCCTTGAGCGCGCGGAATTGGTCCGCGCTCTGCAGCGGACTGCCCACGACGTAGCGCAGTCCCTTGGGGAAGGGGCGGACGCTGGTGTAGTCGGTCACGCCCGCCTTGTAGTAGATGACCTGCGGACCGGTCGGCAGGATCTTGGTGTCGCCGTTGAAGAGGGACGGCATCCAGTACGCCGAGGAGTCCCCGGGCACCTTGCAGGTGGTGTTGCCGCCGTACAGCGAGGCGGTCACGCTCTGGGCGTTGGTCGTCGTGTTGCCCATGAAGGTGTGGTCGTGGGACGCGCCGGCCTGGCCGGGGAAGACGATCGGGTCGTCCGGCGCGGTGTGCGTGACGGAACAGTTGGCCTGGAACTCGTGGAAGTAGCGCGGCGTGGGCGTCCCCCACGACGGGGTCACGCCGGTGACCGGCGGGACGGCGGGGATGTAGCCGTCCCCGTCCACGTCGTCCGCCGAAGCGGCCGAGGCCGCGGCGGCGACGTGCCCCATGTGGGGCGAGAGGGCCGTGCCCGTGTCCGCCGCGACGGTGGCGGACGACGCGTCGGGCGCGCCCGCGGTCAGGGTCGATCCGACGCCGAGGAGGGTGGCGGCCATGGCCGTGCCGACCAGCACGGCCGAGAGCCTTCTCGCCGCGCTCTTCTGCTTCTTCGTGCCTTTCATGGAGTGCCTCTCCGCTGGAGGGGGGTGGGATGCCGCCGGTGCCGGTCGGGCACCGGCGGCACGGAGGAGGGGGTGCGGCGCCCGTACGTCAGGCGTACACACCGATCTCGTGCAGTGAGTAACCCCAGCCGGTACCCCGGGTCTTGAGGGCGAGCCGCACGTAGCGCGCCGACTGCCCGAGGGTCACGGTGTCGATGTCGCCGTTGCCGGTGGTGGTCGTGTAGACCGTGCGCCAGGTGGCGTTGTCGTCGGACAGCTGCACCTCGTACGAGGAGGCGAAGGCCGGGTCCCACTGGAGCTGGAGCGTCCGCAGCGCGGTGCGCGCGCCCAGGTCGACCTGGATGGACTGCGGGTCGCTCCAGTCGCTGGCCCACCGGGTGACCGGGTTGCCGTCGACCGCGTTGGCCGGGGTGCAGGGGCAGTCGCCGTACGAGGCCTGCGAGGAGGAGGCCGTGGCCGGCTTGTTCAGCGCCACGTTGGTGCCGACGACGGGCGGCGCCACCACCTTCACCGACTTCGTCTCGAAGCCCGCGTTCCCGTGGCCGTCCTCCGCGCGGATGTAGACCTTCCAGACACCCAGCTTCTCGGGCGCCGTCACCGCGAAGGTGCCGTTCCCGGTGGACCGCCACGCGGCCTCCACCAGCCCCTTGTCGCCGTTGGCGTAGTTGCCGCTGAGGAAGATCTTGTACGTCACCGGGTCGTTGTCCGGGTCGCGGACGTCGGCGTGGACGGTGAACTCCTGGCCGGCCGGGGCCGCGGAGGCCGGAGTGACGGTCATGTTGCTGAGCACCGGGGGCGTGTTGTCCCCGGCGGTCGAACCGGCGTACGCCTGCTTCACCGCGTAGTACGAGAGCCGCTTGAACCCACCGGGCAGCAGGTTGAACCAGATCCCGCCGAAGTCGTGCTCGGTGCCGTAGTGGAACATCGTCGCGCCGAGCGCCACACCCCGGTGGGCGGTGACGCAGTTCCACGCGTTGGTGTACCCCGCGGCTGTCTGCACGTCGGTCTTCTGCTCGGGGATGCCGTTCGCGTCGTTCGCGACCTCCCACTCACCGGCCGGGCCCGTCTCGGTGATGATGTAGGGCTTGGTGTAGCCGCCCGCCACCCAGTCCCGCTGCACGTTGCAGACGTCGCCGTACGAGTTCATCGCGTACAGGTCGAGGTCGGGCGCGTTGCGCTTGTAGTACGGCCAGGCGCCGGTCCACGCGTCGGTGGAGGTCACCGGGTGGTCCGGGTCGATCGAGTGGATCTTCTTGGCCACGTCGTTGACGAAGGTGGTGTACGCGTTGCGCTGCGCCTCCAGCTCCGTACCGCTGTAGCAGTTCTGGAGGCCGAGGACCGACTCGTTGCCGACGTTCCACATCAGGGTCGCGGGGTGCGACTTGTAGGCGTCCACCCACTTGGCGAACTCCGTCAGGGAGTTGTTCTTGTAGGTGGTGTCCGTGACGTAGTTGACGCACCCGCCGCTGCCCGGGCCGCCGCCGGGCTGCAGCCAGAAGCCGTTGATGATCCGGATGCCGTTGGCCGCCGCCGCGTCGAGCAGCGGCTTGGTCGAACCGTCCGTACCCCAGGTGCGGATGGTGTTGACGCCCATGGACTTCACGTCCGGCAGGTACTTCGGGGAGTCGGCGACGGACGGGCCCCAGGTCAGTCCCTTCACGGTGTACGGCTGGCCGCCCACCTGCAACTGCCAGTTGCCCTGCGAACCGGTCACCTTCACGGCGCCGCCGGTGGCGGGCGGGGGAGTGGTGCCGGTGCTGCCGTAGACCTGGAACTCCCAGAGGGAGTAGCCGTATCCGCCGGAGCGCTGGGTGCCGAGCATCCGGACGTACCGGCCGGATCCGGAGAGGGTGAGGTCGTCCGTGCCGCCGTCGCCCTGGGTGACCGTGCGCAGGCTGCGCCAGTCGGTGCCGTTGTCGGACGCCTGGATCTCGTACGACTTGCCGTAGGCGCCCTCCCAGGTCAGGACGGCCCGGCTGAGGTTGGCGGTCGCGCCGAGGTCGACCTGGATCCACTGCGGATCGCTCCACTGGCTCGCCCACCGGGTGCCCGTGAGGTTGCCGTCGACCGCCGCGGCGGCGGAGTAGCCGTCGCCCTCCTGCGAGGAGGCGGTGGCGGTCCGGCCCTGGGAGAGCAGGGTGTCGGCGGCCGTGGCGCCCGGCGCCGCGAGAAGGGTGAGCGAGGACGCGACGAGGGCGCCGAGGGTGGTGAGGGAGACGAGTCGGCGACCGGCCCGAGGGCCGGACGCGACGAGGGCGCCGAGGGTGGTGAGGGAGACGAGTCGGCGACCGGCCCGAGGGCGGCCGAGGACAGCGTGCGGTGGTCTGAACACGTGGGCTCCTGGCGGGTGCTGAGGGGAGACCGGCTTCCCGTAGCCGGCCTTGGAGAGCGCTCTCCCGAGAGTGTCGCGGGGGCGTGTCCCTGTCAATGAGGTGGGCGCGACCTCTGTGTGCGCCTACGGAGTCGCGGTGGACGATGTCGGTATTTCCCTCAGGCCGGGCGGAGTTGGCGAGAATTGTACGGAGTCGGCATGAATGCGACCGAGTTGCCCGGAGGGGATCGAATGGGCTGTAGGTGGCAGGAGTTGATCCGAGCCGTGCGGAGCCGGCGCGGGGTGTGGCGGGTCGGTACGAGTGGTGCGGGAGAGCGAGTGGGTCCGGGCGGGTCCACGGGGCGTGACGGTCGCTGTCGGCCCGGGGTGTCCGTCGTGGTGAGGGGTGCGGTGGAGGGAGCCGGTCCACGGCTTTCGGGATCGGTCCGTGACGGGCCTCGGGCGTACGGGTTGCGTAAAGAACTTCCACCCGGCGGCGTTGTGTGCGAGGGGGAACCGGGTCGGCGTGGGTGGCTGAAAAACGACGCCGAAGCAGCCCGTACGGCTCCACGTCCGAGTGGTGACTGAGGGGCGAGCGGTCCATCGAGAGGATGGCTGAATCATGTCTTGCGCATGAAGGTTGTGTAACCGAGACGGTTGTGACGGAAGGTCAACTCTCCTGCCTCCGTCGTGATCGGGAGCTTGCGATGTCGAAACGGTGCTGGTCTCATCAGGCAGTTGTTCTGTGCGCGTACCGTCTGGGGTGGGGAAGCGGTGGGCATGGTGAGACGCCGATTCGGCGGCTTGGTGGACAGGCGTACGAGGGCGGTGTCCGCCCCGGCGGGATCGGTCCTGCTGGTGGCGGGGCTTTTGGTGGCCGGGCCCCGGGCCGCCGCGCGGGCGGCGGACGCCGAAGCCGGGGCCTGCCCCGTGCCCTTTCGAGGGCACTGAGAAAAAAGAGGGGATGACGCACGATGGCTGTCTATGTTGGCGTTCTCGGCTTCTTCCTGGTCGGAAACGTCTTCATGACCTGGAAGGCCTTTCAGCTCTGGCGCGATCCGGACGTGGCCGACTTCTTCGAGGCGGCGTTCACCGTTCTGCCGCTCGGTCCTGATGCGCGCAGAGGGGTGGTGCGGTCCGCCGGCATCACCGTGGTCACGATGTGGGGGGTGGTGTTGCTGCTTCTGGCGGGGACCGGCGGCCCGGTGTTCATGTGGATCGTCCTCGTGGACGTATTGATCATTCTGGTGTTGGCGCTCTGCGAGGTGTGCGTGATCCTTTTCAATGTCCCGAAGTTCGCCGTACCGCCGCACATGCGGGCCGAGCCCGGAGTCTTCGCGGCGCGCAGGGCGCGCAAGGCGGAAGGCGCGCGGAGGCCAGGAGTCCGAGGGCCAGGAGTCTGAGGGCCAGGAGTCCGAGGGGTCGGTGCCGCTCCACGCCGACGGCCCGGCTCACCGCACCCGGTGTGCCCGGACCGGGCCCGTACTCCGATACTTCTTGCATGCGGCCACGCGGAGGCAACTCCGCCGCCCGCGACAGAAGGCTCCACGGTGGAAGGCAGAACAAGGTGACGATCGTCGCATATCAGGGGGAACCGGGCTCCAACTCGGCGACCGCCGCCCACGCGTTGTTCCCGGGCTGCGGTGAAGTGCCCTGCACGGGCTTCGAGCAGGCGCTGGACGCGGTGACGCTCGGTGACGCGGACGTCGCGGTGATCCCGGTGGACAACTCCGCCGCGGGGCGCGTCGCCGACGTGCACCATCTGCTGCCGGAGTCGGGCCTGTTCATCGTCGCCGAGTACTTCCTCGCGATCCGTTTCGACCTGATGGGCGTCCCGGGCGCCTCGCTCGACCAGGTGGAATGCGTACGCAGCCATGTGCACGCCCTCGGCCAGTGCCGGAAGCTGCTGCGCGAGGGCGGCTGGCGCACCCACGTCAGCGACGACACCGCCGGCGCGGCCCGCGAGGTCGCGGAGCTGGGAGACCCCCGGCACGCCGCCCTCGCCCCGCCCGCCGCGGCGGAGCTCTACGGGCTGGACGTGCTGCGCCCGGAGGTCGAGGACGACCCCGAGAACACCACCCGCTTCGTGGTGCTCTCCCGCGACTCCGGTTCCTGGCCGGACCCCGACGGCACCACGATGACCAGCCTCTTCTTCTGTGTACGCAACATTCCCAGCGCGCTCTTCAAGGCGCTCGGCGGGTTCGCCACCAGCGGCGTGAACCTCACCAAGATCGAGAGCTACCAGATGAGCGCGGGCCTTAGCCCCAGCCGCTTCTACGTGGAGATCGAGGGCCACCCGGACGAGCCGCACGTCGCACTCGCCCTGAACGAACTGCGGTTCTTCTCCTCCGAGGTGCGGGTCCTCGGGGTCTACCCCTCGCACGCGCACCGGCTGCGCGGACGCACCGCCTGACCCGGCGACGCCCGGCCGGTGCCCGTGAGTACGGGCACCGACCGGGCACGGCCGTGGGCGGGGTCCTACGGGACGCCGGCCGAGGGCAGCCCCCGGGGATCGGCGGTGCGGGCCCCGGCGGCAGGGGGGCCTGCCGGAGGCGGGCCCGCCTGGTACGCACCCGCCGGCCGGGGACCGTCGGGCCGGGGGACGTAGACCGGTGCGTCCGACTGGTAGAAGAGGTCGATGTCGGCCTCCTCGCCCCCGACGATCAGGGTGTCCCAGGCCCCGCTCTCCTGGAGGGTACGCAGGGTGGCCGGGGCGACCGAGGCCAGGTGGGAGCGGAGCTGCTCCATGGTGGGCATGCCGGGCAGCCGGGGAGCGAGACGGTCGCGGATCGCCGCCATGCGGTCCATCAGCTCGTCCAGATCGGTACGCCCCCCCGACGCCCTGCCCGCATCCTGTCCGGTGTCCTGCCCGGCTTCCGCGCTGCGGGCGATGATGTCCTTGATGGCGCGGGTGACGCCCTGCTCGTCGGTGGTCACCATGGCGTTCCAGGCCCGGCTCTTGTGCCGGTACTGCAGCATCGACATCGCCGCCTCGTGCCGGATGAAGTCGGCGTCCCGCAACGGCTTCCCCCGCCAGGCGCGGCTCAGTGTGCGGGCGAGCGAAGTGGCGGAAGCGAGACCGCTGTTGAGCCCGCGACCGGGCCAGAAGTGGATCGCGTTGGCGGCGTCTCCCAGCAGGAAGCCGTACGTCCCCGGTGTCGTCGAGGTCGGGCGGAGCAACTGGGCGGTGAACCGGGGGCGTTGCACCATGTCCAGCCGGAAGGACGTGATCGCGGAGAGATCGTCCTCCGCCACGCCGAACAGGTTCAGGCCCTGCCGGATCTCCTTCCACAGCGGCGAACTGCGCAGCAGGGCGGGCAGGAAGAGCGTCCCGTGCGTCGAACAGCGGAACTCGTTGTCCTCCTCGCGGTTCATCAGGCAGGGGCGGGCCGCGATGCACTCCTCGAAGACCTGGCGGACCGGATCGATGCCGATCACGCCCTTGGCCTCCTCGCGGGTGAGCCGCATGTTCAGGAAGCCCTCGCCCCGCAGCGAGTTGAGCAGAAAGCGGTTCTGCGACACGGTCAGCAGCACACTCATCGGGTCCGACAGGCGGGACTTGACCCGCAGCCCCAGTACGACGTCCTGGATGTGCTCGCCGTCCAGGGAGTAGATGGAGGCGTCGGCGGTGCCGAAACGGTCCGCGAAGTGGTCGCGGGTGCGCGACCGCCCGCCTTCGCCGATCACCAGGACGTGCTCCTGGGCCAGTCGGCTCTTGCGCTCCACCGGGTCGAAGCGGAGCGGGACGAGCTGGATCGCCGGCCGCGTGTTCGCCAGGGCGAGGAGCCGGTCCTCGATGTAGGCGATCCGGATGTTGCGGGGCGGGCGGCCGTCGACGGAGTCCGGTCCCACCGGCCACATCTCGGAGTACGCCCCGCTGTCCCCGAAGAGTGCCGCGCGCACCTCCTCGGAGAGCGCGAGGTACTGCCGGCTCTGGACGGTCACGACCTGCTGACGGCGGACGTTGCCCTGGGACTCGTCCTTCCAGACGATTTCGGCGCCCTTGCGCACCCACCGGCCGTCGTAGACGGTGATCGCCACCCGCCCGTGCAGCGCCTCCTCCAGCGCCAGTGCGAACGCGAGCCCCACCGGACCGCCGCCGCTGACCGTGACCCGCAGGGTGCCGGGGTTCGCCGCCGCGTTCAGCCGGGGCAGGTGCAGCTGGGAGAGGTCGATGACCGTCTCCATGACGTCCTGCGCCTCGAAGAGGAAGGTTTCGTCACCGATGCGCACGCAGTCGTTCGGGCGCAGTACGTGGCGGGTGACGCGCTGGTCGTTGACGTAGGTGCCGTTCCTGCTGTCCCGGTCGTGAAGGACGTAGGCGCCGTCCTCCTTGACTATCTCGGCGTGCAGACGGGAGGCGCTCGGGCTCACGATCACCACCCCGTTGTCGCCCTTGCGCCCGAACGTGAGAGGAGCGGTGCCCAGAACGACGCTCTGTCCGGCGAAGGGGCCCGTACGGCCCACGATGACTGATGGCATGGCACACTCCCTGTGAACGACGCCCATCCCCAACGGCTCGCCCCGCGCCGCCGATCCGGCCCGTGAGCGGTCCCGTACCACGTGCTGACGGGCCTGGCGGTCCGACGCTTCATCACGTCGGCCCACGCCGTTCACAACGGCCTCGCCCGTCCCGTTCTGCTTCCTGACGAACCATCAACCTCAGGTGACGCAGGCTGCGTTGACCGGTCACCGGCGAGCCCTCGAAGTCTACGGGACGGGTCCGGGGACCGCCCCTGAAGCGGCGAACGTGCCCCCGGCGCACAGGGTGTACCCGCGCCGGGGCCCGCTTCGGCCGGTGCGCGTCAGCCGGCGTCCGGGCCGGGTGTCCCCATCGTTCTCCCGTCACCCAGCGGCCACGCCTCGATGTCGCGGTAGTGGATCGGGCCACTGCCGCGTCCCGCGTTGCTGCCGACCAGGTGCAGACGGGCCGCGGGCCACCCGCCGCCGCTGAACCCGGCGAGCCCCGTCGCGATCTCACCCGCCGAGGTCAGGTCGCCCCGGCGGGCGCGGGCGAGGGTCAGGTGGGGCCGGAAGGGCCGTTCCGCGAAGTCGACACCGTGATTCCTGACGGCGGCACGTACGTCGGCGGCGAGCGCGTGCAGCTCGTCGAGCTCGCCGTCGATCCCGCTCCACAGCACCCGGTCGTCGAAATTGCCGCTGCCCCGCAGTGCCAGCCGGGGCGGCCGATGAGTCGCGGCGAGGTCCGCCAGGAGCGGTCGCAGCGCCGGGACCGTCTCCACCCGGAGCTCACCGAGGAACGCCAGTGTGATGTGCCAGTCCTCGACGCGGTTCCAGCGCATGCGCGGGTGCGTGCCGTAGGCGGGGCGCAGCGCGTGCTCCAGCTCTTCCTTCGCGTGGTCGGGCGGGGCGAGTGCGATGAACACGCGAACGGTCGCGGGTCGGGAATCTTCGTTCACACCCGACTTCGTACCGCATCCACCCGTATCGGCGTGACGGCGGGGGCGGGAGTACGGGGGAGCGCGAGCGCGCCGGTTCCTTTGTGCGGGTCCTGAAGCGTGCTACCGTCCAGATGTTTCCAAATGGAATCAACAAGGCGTGCGCCGCGCAGGCTGTGGTGGTGGCGGGCGGCCGGGCCGCCCACCGCTCGGCGCGGGGCGGCCACCGCAGTCGGAGGCCCGTGTCCGCCGGCCCGGGCGACGGCCGAACCCCCGTTCGTCGCGTCGGAACCCCCGTCCGCCGCGTCGGGCCCCCGCAACGGAGGAAGAACATGCCTGTCCTCAGCCGCTTCTCCAAGCTCCCCAAGTACTTCAATCCGGTCCTGAGACCGCTCGCGCGCTGGGTCCCGCCGTTGGCCGTGCTGCACCATCGCGGCCGTCGCAGCGGCACCCCGTTCGACACGCCGGTCCAGGCGTTCCGGACCGGGACGGGGTTCATCGTCGGGCTCGCCTACCACTCGAACGCGAACTGGGCGCTGAACATCCTCGCCGCCGGCGGAGGGACGATCAGCCGGGGCGGGCGCCGCTACACGATCAGCCGGCCCCGCAGGCGCGGCCCGGAGGCTCGCGCCGACCTGGCCCCGGCCGTCGGCTTCGTGATGGGCAAGCTCGACATCGACGACTTCCTCGAATTCGACGCGACCCGTATCTGAGACGGCCCGCCGCGCTTTCGCTCCCGGTCGCGTCCGCCGGGAGCCGCACATCACCCCGGTGACGGACGGAGTCTGGCCGCCACGGCGTCGAGGACTCATTCCAGGCCGGTCGCGAAGGACGTTTCCGCGTCCGCGTCCGTGCCGTCGTACACGGCCTTGGCCGGCGCCGGGAAGCGGCCCGTGGCCGGCACGGTACCGGCGGCCACCACCCTGTCCCCGGGAGGAGCAAGCGCGACCTGTTCGTTGCCGGCTCTTCCGCCGATAAGATCATCATCCGCCGGCGTGGCGTGGTATCCACCCGTTGAACTACCGGCGGCAGGGAGGGGAACAGAACCATGCGATTTCACGGCATCCGGCGACGTGGTGTCCGGCTCGTACTCGCGGGGGCGCTGGCAGGAGTCCTGCTGCCGGTGACGGCGAGTGCACAGGCAGAGGCGGCGTCGCCCCGCACCTACACGGTGTGGCAGTGGAACGTGGCCGGGGACACCATTCACGAAGGTTCCACGACCGACGGCCTCATCGATCAGGCGGCCTCGTCGATGGTGAACCGCGCGGCCGACTTCGCCTCCCTCAACGAGCTGTGCCAGGGCCAGTACAACGCCCTCGTGACCGCCCTGCGCGCCAAGGACTGGCCCGCCGACCCGCAGAACTTCGCGCGCTTCGAACCGAGCCGCCAGGCAGGCAACTCCTCGGTGTGCAAGGGCGAGGCGTTCGGCAACGCGCTGTTCAGCAAGAAGCCGCTGGGCACTGCGGCCCGCCTCGCGCTGCCCGACGACGGCACCGCGGAGAAGCGCAACATGCTGTGCGCACCGCTGACCGACGGCACCGCGACCCGGTTCTGCACCACGCACATCACCACGAACCAGTCGTTCAACGTGGCGCAGCTGGACTACGTGAGGCAGAGGCTGGAGGACTACCACGCCGCCGGCGAGACGGTCCTGATCGCGGGAGACTTCAACGCCCAGCCGAACTACGGCCGGCTGAACCCGTTCTACGCCCCGAGCCTCGACGTGCCGAACAACGGCAACAACACCGGCGCCTACCGGGAGCTCGACGACAACGACACGGGCCACTGCATCGGCTACGGGGAGTGGACGTCGGAGGGCACCCCCGGATCGGCGCCGCCGTGTGGGGGCAACGCCAAGATCGACCTCATCTTCGCCCGTGAGAGCACGCTGGCGGGCCCGTACAGCGGCGACTCGCTCGACATCTCGACCTCCTGCACCGGTGTCGCGGCCTGCTCGGACCACCGGACCGTCATCGGCACGGTGACCGTCGCCTGAGGGCCGCCCGGGCCGACCCTCCGCATCCCGATCACGCCGGGTCTCCACGTACCACGCACCATCCGCTCGTCCCCGGCCACGAGATCGCCGGGACCGTATCGGCGGTCGGCTCCGGCGTCGGTCGTCACGCCGTCGGCGACCGGGCGGGCCTGGGTTGCCCAGTGCCGCTCCGGCACGGAACCCGTCCGCCGCGGTGGTCACGTACGGACCTGCGACCGTCCCTATCGGACATCCAGTTCGCCCGAGGCGGCTCCAGCGGGAAGACCGACGTGGACGAGGCGTACGTGGTCCGGACGAACGATGCCATCCCCTTTCCGCTGCCGCTCCGCGTCAGGGTCGGGAGCGCGGTTGTCCTCCTTGGACGTCCGCGTGTGCGGCGGGGCGGGGCGTCATCATGTCCAGCAGGAGCATGGCGTCGTGGTCGGGTGTGCCGGGTTCGGCGGTGTACGCGCCGAGGCGTTGGCCGGGGGTGCCCTCGATGTTCATGCTCTGACCGCTGAGGGTGAGGACGCCGATCTCCGGGTGGTGGAAGGTCTTCTGGATCTTCTTCCGTCCGATGACCTCGTAGCGGTCCCACAGCTTCGCGAAGTCGGGGCTCTTCAGGAGGAGCTCGCCGACGAGGCTGGTGAGGTCGGGGGCGTCGGGGTTGAGACCGGCTTCGGCACGCAGGCGTGCGACGCAGCCGCGGACCTGGGTGTCCCAGTCGGGGAACAGCTGCCGTGAGGTGGGGTGGAGGAAGAGGTAGCGGGCCAGGTTGCGCTGTCTTACGGGCCAGTCGGCGATACCCGCGTACAACGCCAGACCGCCGGGGTTCCAGGCGAGCAGGTCCATGCTGCGGCTCACGATGTAGGCGGGGTTCGGCCGCATCGTTTCCAGCAGCAGCGTCAGGTGCGGGCCGACGGTCCGGCTCGGTGCGGGTGGCGGTTCGGGGGCGTAGCGCGCGGCCCTGACGGCGAGCTCGCGCAGGTGGTGGTGCTCGGCATCGTCGAGCTGGAGGGCGCGGGCGAGGGCATCGACGACCGCGGGGCTGGGCCGGGTCTCCTTGCCGCGTTCGATACGCGTGTAGTAGTCGATGCTGACCCCCGCGAGGGTCGCCAGCTCCTCGCGGCGCAGGCCGGGAGTGCGCCGGACGCCGACCCCGGGGGTGAGGCCGACGCTGTCGGGGCTCGTCCGGGTGCGGAGGGCGCGCAGGAATCGCGCCAGCTCGTCGCTGCTCGTCTGCTCGGATGCCATGGATCCAGTGTCGCTCCACCATTCCGGACGGGCAGGCCGCGAGGGGGGCCGTGTCACACCCAGGCTGGCCACGCCCCGGTAAGGCTCGGCCTGCCTGTGCCTGACGGAACCAGGCACGGTGGAACACGTCACCCCCTCACCCGTTCGTCAGGAGCGTCCTTCGATGCCCACCCCGCTCGCCACGACCGCCCCCGGGGCGGACCGGGCCGCGGCCGCACCGCGGCCGCACCGTCCCCGTACCGGTGCGGCACTGGGGGCGGCACTCCTGGGCTTCTTCGTGATCACCCTGGACGCCCTGGTGGTCAACGTGGCGCTGCCGTCCATCAGGGACAGCCTCGGCGGTGGCATCACGGGCCTGCAGTGGGTGGTGGACGGCTACACCCTGATGTTCGCCGCCTTCCTGCTGTCCGCGGGCTCACTGACCGACCGGCTGGGGGCACGCCGCACGTTCGGCGCGGGGCTGCTCCTGTTCGTCGCGGCGTCCGCGGTCTGCGGTCTCGCACCCAACCTCGGTCTGCTGATCGGCGCGCGCCTGGTGCAGGGCGCCGGCGCCGCGGTGATCGTCCCGTCCTCCCTGGCCTTGATCCGGGAAGCCTTCCCGGACGCGCGCAAGCGGGCGAAGGCCATCTCCGTCTGGGCGCTGGGCGGCTCGGCCGGATCAGCGGCGGGCCCGGTCGCGGGCGGGCTCCTCAGCCAGGTCGACTGGCGGCTGATCTTCTTCGTCAACGTACCCGTCGGCCTGATCGCCCTGGCCCTGCTGCTGCGCACCGAACACTCGCCCCGCGCCGCGAAGGCACCGTTCGACTGGACCGGGCAGCTCTCGGCCGTGATCGCGATGGGCGCCCTGACCTACGCGGCGATCGAAGCCGGGGGAGAGGGCTTCACCGATCCCCAGGTGATCTTCGCGCTCCTGCTGGCAGTGGCTGCCGCCGTGGTGTTCGCCCTGGCGCAGGCCCGCAGCCGTCACCCGATGGTCGGGACGGCCCTGCTCCGCGACCGGACCATGGTGCTCGCCTCGGCCATCGGCTTCGCCCTCAACGTCGGCTTCTACGGCATGATCTTCCTGCTCAGCCTGTACCTCCAGCAGGCCAAGGAGATGTCCGCACTCGCCACCGGACTGGCATTCGTCCCGATGACACTGCTGACCGCGACCGTCAGCCCCACCGCCGCCTGGTTCGCCTCCCGCTTCGGCTCCCGGATGCCGGTGATCACCGGGCAGGTGGCCATGGCCGCAGGGCTGGTCCTGCTGGCCCTCGTACCCGCCTCGGCGCCGGTCTGGCTGCTGGTCGCCGCGATGATCCCGGTCGGCGCGGGCGGCTCCCTGGCCGTCCCCGCCCTGACCTCGCTGCTCCTCGACCACGTGGCGCCCGCCCGGGCCGGCACCGCCACCGGGGTACTCAACACCTCCCGCCAGGTCGGCGGCGCGCTCGCCGTCGCGATCTTCGGCGCGCTCATCGCCAACCCCGGCCACCTCTCGACCGGGCTCGACACCAGCCTCTGCATCGCCGCTGCCGCTGTCTTGCTCACCACCGCGGCGAGCTTCCTGCTCCGCCCGGTGGCCCGTACCTGAGCGAGGAAACGCGCTGTTCAGCGCCAGATTTCCTCATGCGGGCCACCTCCTCGTGGCGCTCGTAGTCCTCCGCCTCCCCCGGACGGAGCCGTATCAGGCCCGCCCGTGTTCCCCTACCGCACCAGTCACTGGAGATTTCCGTGCACAACGTCACCCTGAACAACGGCGTCGAGATGCCGATCCTCGGCTTCGGCGTCTTCCAGATCCCGGCGGACGACACCGAGCGGGCCGTCACCGAGGCTCTCGCCGCCGGCTACCGGCTCATCGACACCGCCGCCGCCTACGGCAACGAGGAAGCCGTCGGCAAGGCCATCAAGAACAGCGGCATCCCGCGCGAGGAACTCTTCGTCACCACCAAGCTGTGGATCCAGGACGCCCCCGCGCAGGAGAACGCCACCCGCGTGTTCGAGACCTCGCTGCGCAAGCTGGGTCTGGACTACCTCGACCTGTACCTGATGCACCAGCCCTTCGGCGACGTGTACGGGCAGTGGCGCGCCATGGAGGCCCTGCACCACCGGGGGCGCGTCCGGGCGATCGGTGTCTCCAACTTCTACCCGGACCGGCTCGTCGACCTCCTCAGCAACAACGAGGTGACGCCGGCGGTCAACCAGATCGAGACCCACCCGTTCTTCCAGCGCACCGCCGACCAGGACGTCATGATCGAACACGGCGTGCAGATCCAGTCGTGGGGCGGCTTCGCCGAGGGTAAGAACGACCTCTTCACCAACCCGGTCCTGAGCGGCATCGGAGCGAAGCACGGCAAGTCCGTCGCCCAGGTCGTCCTGCGCTGGCTGGTTCAGAGCGACATCGTCGCCATCCCCAAGTCGGTGCGAGCCGACCGCATGGCGGAGAACATCGACGTCTTCGACTTTGAACTGACCGACGATCAGCTGGCCGCGATCGCCGCGCTGGACACCGGTGAGTCCCTGTTCTTCGACCACCGGACCGCCGCGGTCGCCGGGCAGCTCGGCAAGCGCCGGCTGGACGGCTGACCCGCGGCACACGCACCCGGGTGGGCGGGGCCGGCCCACGAGACACGGCCCCGCCCACCCGCTCCGCCCCGCCTCCGAGCGGCCACTTCAAGGAGCAGGAGATCACCATGGACCAGCAGCAGAAGATCACCGACGTGCTCATGGTCGGCGCGACCGGAACCATCGGGCAGCTCGCCGTGCGCGTCGCCCAGCGCCACGGCCTGCGCCCGCGGGCCCTGGTCCGCGACGTGCGGCGCGCCGCACGGCAACTGCCCGGCGTCGACCTCGTCCAGGGAGACCTGGAAGATCCCGCCTCGCTGCGGAGCGCGGTCCGGGGCGTCGACGCCATCGTGTTCACCCACGGCTCCGGCGGCGACCCCCGCCCCGACGCCCGTGAGCACATCGACTACGGAGGCGTCCGCAACGTCCTGTCCGTCCTCGACGGCGCCCGCCCGCGCGTGGCCCTGATGACCTCCGTCTACGCCACGCGTACCGACGTCCCCAACGCCTCGCCGTGGAAGCGGCGGTCCGAGCGGCTCCTTCGGGCCGCCGGGCTCCCTTACACGATCGTGCGGCCCGGATGGTTCGACCACGCCGGCCCCACCCAGCGGCGGCTCGTCCTGGAACAGGGCGGGACGATCGACGGAGGCATCGCGAGCGAGCAGATCGCCGAAACCCTCGTACGCAGCCTGCTGACCGACACCGCGCTGGGCAAGACCTTCGAACTGATCGCCGAAGAGGGCAACGAGCCGTCCGACTGGACCGGGCTCTTCGCCCCCCTCAAGGCCGACGCCCCCCATGCCCTGGACGGCGCGCTGGACCCGGCCGATCTTCCCGTCGAGGCCGAACCCGCACGCCTGCGCGCCGACTTGACCGTGATCCGTACGGCGAACACGAGCGGCGCATGAGTCCAGACGACCGTCACCATGCCGCACGGACCGGCCCACGGGCAGCAATCGGACGTCGCGCGCTCCTGCGTGGCGCACTACTGACAGGAGCGACCCTGGTGACCGGAGCCCAGATCAGCGCGTGTTCCCCCTCGAAGGGCGGCGGCGCGACACCGGCCTCCACGTCGGGCGCGACGGTGGAGACCACCCGTCGGCCGTCCTCGTCGCCGCGCCGGGGGAGCGGGTTCTGCTCGCCTACTTCTCCCGGCCCGGCGAGAACTACTCCTACGGCGGGCGTACCAACCTCACCACGGGCAACACCGAAGTCCTCGCCCGGATGATCCGCGAGCGCATCGACTGCGACGTGCACCGCATCGAGGCCGTCGACCCCTACCCGGACGACTACGAGGAGACCGTGGCTCGCAACGTCCGCGAGCAGGACGCCAACGCCCGCCCCGCCATCGCTGATCTGCCGGACTCGATCGCCCCGTACGGCACGGTGCTGCTGGCCGGCCCCATCTGGAACGTCCGCGCCCCGATGATCATGTCGACGTTCACCGACGCGTTCGACTTCCGCGGCAAGACCGTCCACCCGGTCACCACGTACGCCATGAGCGGACTGGGCACCACCGAGCACGACTACGCGGCCTCCTGCCCCGGCGCGACCATCGGGCAAGGGCTCGCCGTACGCGGCGAGGAAGTCCGCAAGGGCGGTGCTGCCGTGGACTCCTGGCTCCGCACCGTCGGGCTCCTCCGGGACTGACCGGCTTGCGGCCGCCTCCTCGCGAGAGTCAGGGGGAGGGGTAGCCGCGGCTCGGACGGGGCCCCGGCGCAGCTCCACCCGCGGGGGCGGATTCCAGGGATCGTCGCAACACTTCGTATGTTGCGACGATCCTGGTGAGTCGGCAGGCACCATTTGCCCTGAAGGACGTAGGCCAAAGGTCGGGGTGTCCGGTCGCAGACCGGAGAACGACCATGGAGACGTGACTTCTTCGCCCTTTGACATCGATGTTTTCCTCAGTCAGCCACTCACCGCCCGCGTGGCGACTGACGGGCCGACCGTGCGGCCCGTGTGGTTCGTCTGGGAGGAGGGTGCCTTCTGGATACTGACTGGGCCATGGACCAAGCTCTTCCACCGGGTGAGCGCAGAACCACGGATTGCCCTTGTCGTGGACGTGTGTGACGTCGCTACTGGCCTTGTCCGTCAGGTCATTGCTCGGGGGCGTGCTGAACTTGTTCCCTTCGATGTCGCCCGTGGCCGCCGCAAGCTGGTCCGATACTTGGGTTCGGACGAGTCCCGGTGGGACACACGCTTCGTCCACTACCTGCGCGACGACCCAAAGGTGCGGGGCACGGTCTGGCTGAGGCTGGAGCCCTCGTCTCTGACAGCGCACGATCTGAGCTACGCGGCCGTAGGAGACGCTGAGTGAAGCGGACTGCGATCTGAGCGACCATGTTGTGGTCAGAAGTCTCGACAGGCGCTCGGCCGGGGTTTCCCAGCCGAGCGTTTTGCGTGGGCGGCTGTTGAGTTCGGCGGCGACAGCGTTCAGGTGCTCGCGACTGTGGACGGCCAGGTCCGAGCCCTTGGGGAAGTACTGCCGGAGCAGGCCGTCCGTGTTCTCGTTCGACCCGCGCTGCCAGGGGCTGGCGGGGTTGCAGAAGTAGACCGGCATGTTCGCGGCGGAGCTCTCCGCGGCCTTGGACGTAGAGGGCCTGGTAGATCGTCTCGTGCGTCACACACATCGCACGCATCTCCAGGTCGCAGGGGAAGTCCCGGCGGAGCTGCTGGGCTGTCTACTCAGGGCTCCAGCGCTGTTCCAGATGCTCTTGAATGAAGTCCCGCAGCCGGGGGCACTGGCCGATCTTCCCGGGCTTGGGACGGGCCGGCGGGCGTCGGCGCGGGACTGGGGCACGTAGGGCCGGTAGGTCCATTCGGTGCCACGCCAAAGGGCGCCGTTGCGGCGTATCTCGCGACTGATGGTCGAGGGGCTGCGGCCCAGCTCGGTGGCGATCGTGCGGATGGATGCCTTCTCCCGCAGCCAGTCAGTGATGTGAATGCGTTCGTGTTCCCCGAGGTACCGGCCGTCCCTGCCGCTGAGCAGACGGCCGTTGCGCCGCCCGCGAGCGGTCCGCGGATGGACGCCTACACGCTTGGCCGCCTCTGCACTGCTGTAGCCCTGTTTGCACGAGCCGGAAGTGTTCCTCCCGCTCGACATGGAGCTTCTTGCGCCCTTGTGGCCTTCGGTCCTTGCGGGCTCCGAACCCCATCGCATCCCCTGAGCTGGGGTGTTGCGACGACCACTGGAACGCAAGGGGACGGGGGGCTTGGGGCCGGGGGGACGTACGGAGTCCGTCGTGACCTTGGCCCAGCGGCTCGGGCATTGGCTCCCTCGATCACGCTGAGTTACTATGCTCACTTCACGCCGGAGGCCGGCGGCAAGGGGTGCGGTGCCATCGACGGGCTGCTCGGGGAGTGAGGGGCGTCATGCCGGTCGAAACTCCCCAGATTCTCCCCAGCGTCGCCGGTCGGCTCGTCGCCCCGCTGCACCCGCACGAGGGCTTCCGTGGAATGCAAGGTTGAAGAGATTGGTGGCCTGCGAAAGTGCTGAAAGAGGTTGTTGCGACCCGCTATGTCACGCCATTGCGTGAGGGAGGTTCGCTCCCCGGGATCGTCGAGGCCGACGACCTCGGTACGTACGTCATGAAGTTGTCCACCTGGCGGCGCTGACCTGCGGATTCATGGCTCATCAGGTCTCTGAACTGCGAGGATGAGTATTTCCCAGCCTTTCGGTTTCGTTCTGGGTTGTGCAGCCGGTTCTCCCCACACGCTCCCCAGGGCCCTCGACACTCCCCAGATTCTCCCCAGCGGTCCCACGTGTAGCGAGCGCTGCGCCCGGGAGTAGGAAGGTGCGCCTGGCTACGCCGGTGTCACGCTGGGTTGTTGCACCGTCGTGCGCCTATCTGGTGCTGACCGAGGGAACTGGAAAGCAAACGGTGGTTGTCTCCGATCCGGAATGGCGCATGCTGTAAAGGTCGACCAGCGAGGTTCAGTTGGCGTATGAGAGGCGCGCAGTGCCGAAGTCGGGGCCCTCATGGTCCGAGAGCGTCAGCAGTGTCCGCGAGGGCGGCCTGAGAGCTACGCAGCGCAGTAGGCTAACCGAGTAGGACTTGGTGGGCCTGCTGGGGAGACTTAGGGTGCGCGGTGAGGTCCCGCCTTCCCCGCTCACCTCCGCTCGCGCGGAGCGGACCCCGAACTGCTGGACGCGCAGGGCCTGACGAACGGTTCACCTCCGCTGGCGCGGAGCGGACTTGTCCTTGAGCCATCCGACGATGCCGCCGTCCGGTTCACCTCCGCTGGCGCGGAGCGGACACGGTGGACAAGTTGCGCGATGCTCTGCCGGGCGGTTCACCTCCGTTGGCGCGGAGCGGACGGAGGGCAGGCGGATCATCAGAGGATGGCTCCCGGTTCACCTCCGCTGGCGCGGAGCGGACTCCAGCAACAGCTCCGACGGATACGACATAGCCGGTTCACCTCCGCTGGCGCGGAGCGGACGACCGCAGCGCGGTGATGTGGGCACGCGCGGTCGGTTCACCTCCGCTGGCGCGGAGCGGACATCGACCACGCGGCCGACCGGCCCGGTGTCGTCGGTTCACCTCCGCTGGCGCGGAGCGGACGCAGGGCTGCCAGGAGCTGGAAACGCTGCCACGGTTCACCTCCGCTGGCGCGGAGCGGACCTCGAAGTCGGGGCCCAGCAGGGTGATCAGCTCTTGGTTCACCTCCGCTGGCGCGGAGCGGACGGCAGTCCACCGCTCACGTCCTGGCGTACGTCCGGTTCACCTCCGCTGGCGCGGAGCGGACGCCCGGGTCTCGCCGTCCGACACCGCCCGGAGCGGTGCACCTCCGCTGGCGCGGAGCGGACATCACCAACCTCTCTCCCCTCAACATCGAGGGCGGTTCACCTCCGCTGGCGCGGAGCGGACCCGGCCTCGGCCGAGTCGAGCTCCGCGACCGGCGGTTCACCTCCGCTGGCGCGGAGCGGACTATGCCGGACGGTTGCTAGTCATGGTCAAGACCGGTTCACCTCCGCTGGCGCGGAGCGGACTCCAGCGGCTGAAGGGCCACGGTAAGGACCCGCGGTTCACCTCCGCTGGCGCGGAGCGGACGTCGCGGCCGGGACGTACTCCCCGCGCGAGGTCGGTTCACCTCCGCTGGCGCGGAGCGGACGGGGAGTTCAACGGGCGGGTGTAGTGGCGGGTCGGTTCACCTCCGCTGGCGCGGAGCGGACGCAGGGGGGAGATGGGTGCCACGCTGGGCGTTCGGTTCACCTCCGCTGGCGCGGAGCGGACGCAGGGGGGAGATGGGTGCCACGCTGGGCGTTCGGTTCACCTCCGCTGGCGCGGAGCGGACGCAGGGGGGAGATGGGTGCCACGCTGGGCGTTCGGTTCACCTCCGCTGGCGCGGAGCGGACTGGGGTTCGCCGGCGCGGTCGGCCTCCTCTGCCGGTTCACCTCCGCTGGCGCGGAGCGGACCGGGCCCGGATGTCAGCGCCCCGCTGGAGACGCGGTTCACCTCCGCTGGCGCGGAGCGGACTCGGGGTTGGCGAGGTCGAACCGGTTGGCGGCCGGTTCACCTCCGCTGGCGCGGAGCGGACATCAAGCCACCACCAGCTACGTTGAGGTAGCCCGGTTCACCTCCGCTGGCGCGGAGCGGACGTTCTCCTGCTCGCGCTGACCGCCGCGAACGGCGGTTCACCTCCGCTGGCGCGGAGCGGACCTGGAGCCGCACGAGATCGGCCGGGCCATGAGCGGTTCACCTCCGCTGGCGCGGAGCGGACGAACACGCCGGATACGGTGGCGTCGCCGAAGACGGTTCACCTCCGCTGGCGCGGAGCGGACCCTTTTTGACCTGCGGCATTAGAGGGGGTTTGCCATTTCTTGACTTTCTCTACGGAAGGCGGCGAGGGTGAGCCTGCCGAAGTCGACGTGTTCGCGGCGGTGGGTGCCCGCGGTCCTGAGGGTAAAGCCTTGTTCGTTGTCGGCGGGGTGGGCGAGGACGGCGATGCCGTCGTGGGTGCTGGCGGCGTCGGCGGCCCAGAGTTCGTCGCGGACTTTGGCGGAGACGGTGCCGACGTAGAGCTCGGGGGTGACTTCGAGGAGCCAGCGGGTGAGGGCGCCGCGCAGGTGGTCGGGGACGGCGGTGGCCGGGATGACGATCATCGAGGACATGAGCGGCCGTGCCCTTCAGGTGTGTGGGTCGTGCGTGTTTGCCGTGGTTGATGTAGGCGGGGACGGAGCCGACGACGGGGCCTACAGGGCGACGAGTTGGATGTCGGTGACGACGGGGGAGGAGTACGGCTCTCCTCCGCTCGTGCGGAGAGGACGACGTGTTGGGGTCGAGCGCGATCCGGCGCCACGGTCTACCTCCGCTGGAGCGGAGAAGGCGGTTGGCTGGTTGCTTTCGCATGGCCCAAGGACGGGCTACCTCTGCTTGCGCAGGGAGTTCCTGGTTCGAATCTGTCCTTTTGTCAGGGTGCAGTGCGTGTGGGGTGTTCGTTAGTCGCGTACGAGGCCGTCGAGGGGGTGGAGGTGGATGATCTTGCCGTTGAGTCGGTAGGGCTGTGTGCCTGTGCGGGTGGCGCGTTGGGGCAGAAGGAGGACATCTCGTAGGGCGCCGATGTTTCTCCAGCCGGTCGGGGTGTCGGTGTCGGGGTGGCGTCCTTGGAGCCAGCGGTGGTCGATTTGGACGGTACGGGACATCAGGTCGCGGATGGCTTTGGTGTCGGTGGGGCTGATGTGGGTGGGAAGGGGGCGGTGGCGTGCTCTGCGGTCGAGCCAGAGTCGGCCGTCGGTGTCGGTCCAGACGGGGAGGATGCGGGTGGTGTCCGCGCCGAGTCGGGTGGCGATGAGGTCTTCGTCGTCGATGGTGGTGAGGGGGCGGAGGTCGCGGATGGGGCGGGTGGGGGTGGGGAGGGTGGCGGTGTCGGCGGTGGCTCGCTGGGCTTGTTCGGTTGCTTGGTCATTGGCAGCGGCGGTGGTGGTCCAGTCGATCGTGTAGACGTCGTCGACGAGGTGCTGAACGTCTTCGGGGATGGCGCAGATGCCGCGGTGGAGGTGTTGGAGGGCTGTGACGGTGCGGTCGAGGAGGGTTTCGCTGTAGACGGTGCCCCACGGGCGAGGTGGGAGTTTTCCGGTGGGGATGAGGACGGTCATGGCTGGGGTGGGGGCCCATGCGGGGCGGTCTGCGCGGGGGTGGCGGTGGCAGCGGCCGGCCCGCTGGAGGAGGAGCGCAATGGGGGCGAGGTCCGTGATGACGTGGTCGAAGTCGACGTCGAGGGATTGTTCGATGACCTGGGTGGCGACGACGATGACCGGTCGGGTGGGGCGGCGGCCGCGGGCGGGGACGTAGGCGCCACAGGCGGTGGTGCGGGCGGCGCGTGGTTTGCCGGCCCAGTTTTCGATGCGGCGTGTGACGCCTTGGCGTTGGCGCGCCGGCATTCGGGCGTGCAGCAGCTGAACGAGTGGGGCGCCGGGGCCGGTCCATGAAGTGCGCAGGTGGCGGGCGGTGGCTTGGGCGTCGGCGACGGTGTTGCAGACGATCGCTGCGCAGCCGCGGCTTTCGTCGATCATGGGCTGGAGGGTGAGGGTGAGGGTGGCGAGGCGGCTGTCGGGAGTGGTCGGGTCGGCTTGGTGGTGAACGTGGTGGAGGTTGATGGCCAGGCGGCGGGCGCGGGTGGTTGCGAGGGTGTCGCTGGTGGTGACGGTGCCGGTTTGGGCGTCGATGTGGGTCCAGCCCGGATAGGCGGGGGCGATGGTGACGGGTGTGGTGTGTCCGGCGCCGGTGCGGTAGGCGGTGGCGAGGCGGGTGGCGATGGTGCCGGTGAGCGTGGCGGACAGCAGGATCACCGGAGTCCGGGTGTGGCCGAGCCATTCCAGGAGGCGTTCGGTGACACGGTGTCCGTAGGCGTCGTAGGCGTGAGCCTCGTCGATGATGATCGTCTTGCCGGTGAGGCCCAGCCAGCGCATGGCGTTGTAGCGGATGGGGAATGCCGCCAGGGCGGCGGTGTCCCAGGTGCCGACGGCCGCGCCGGCGAGGAGCCCGCAGTGGCGTCCTCTGAGCCACTCGCCGGCGAGGAAAGGGGCGTTGGTGAGGATGCGGTCGGTGTCGGCGTTGTAGGTGGCGTTGAGCCAGGCCATGGAGTGCAGCAGGGTGACCGGCATGGGGCCGTCGGCACTCTGGGTCACGTGTTCGCAGATACGTGTGTGCATGGCGTCGGTGGTGGCCATGGTCGGCAGGAACACGCCGAGCCCTTCGCTGCCTGACGCGTGCCCGAGGATGTGTGCGGCGAACAGTGCTGCTTCCGTCTTGCCGTCGCCGGTGGGGGCGGTGATGACGACGAGACCCGGACCTCTGACATGTCGGGGAAGGCGCCGGGCGAGGTCGGTCTGGAGGGGATGGGGGTGAGTGATGAACGGGAACATCTCGGTGAACGACTCGGCGGGTTTCCATACCGGGGCGGTCAGTTGGGCGTCGGCGAGGGCTTTCGACGCTGCCTTACGGGCGCGCCGCGCGTGTGCTTCCCAGTCCTGGGCGTCGGGAGAGTGCTCGCGTTCCTGGTGGCGGGAGCGGACCCAGGAGATGCGGGAGGCGAGCCAGTCGGCGAGGACGATCAGTCCCGTGGCGATGAGGCAGGCTCCCGCGGGGGCGGACCGGGTGGGGGGTTCGGGGCTGGCGCACAGGGTCTGCATGGTGCTCAGATGAACTGCCCGTTGTTCGTTCCAGCCTTCCTTCCCGACGCGGGGCTCCTGGTCGTGGGGGCTGGCCAGGGTGTGCGCGTCGAGGGCGTCGCCGTAGGTGCCGTGGTGGCCGCCGAGGATCTGCCCGATCTGGTGGGCGACCGACCGTAGGGGGCGGCCGTCGGTCGGGTAGCCCGCTTGTACGAGCAGCGCGGGTACGGTCAGGTGGGAGACGCGTTCGTGACGGATGGCGGTACTGTCGTCCGGCATGGGGTAGGCGGGGTCCGCGCGCAGGCCGACTGCTGCTTGCGGGGCTTGGTGGGGGAAGGCCGGGCAGATTTTGCCCAGGTCGTGGAGCCCGGCCCAGAACATGAGCAGGTGTCGTGCGTGTGACTCGCTGACTCCCCAGCCGGTGGCGATGAGGTGGCGTTGGCCTGCGGTGAGGTACTGGTCCCACAGTTCGCCGACGATCATCGCCGTGTCGATCAGGTGGCAGATGACGGGATAGGGGCCCAGGTCTTCGAGCCCGTGGAACTTGGCCCACAGTCGGTCATCGACAGGGCGTTGCATCATCAGAGTTCTCCGGCTGAGGAATAGCGGTCTTGTGGTGGAGGGAACGTCGGGCCGCGAAGATCCACGGTTACCCGGACTCCGGCCCGATGTCGCCCTGGACTCAACGGTGCGGTGCGATGGACAGGAGGCCGACGCCGAAGGCGCGCCCCTGGCCGATGCCGGTGGTGATGGCTTGGCGGAGGGCTCCTGGGTCGGTGACGGTGGCGATGCCGTCGAACCGTGTGACGGACAGGTGGGCGCGCTTCTTCTCGCCGCGAGTGGCGAGGACGGGGGGTTGGGGGGTGTCGAGGACGAGGTGGGGAGTGAGGCCGGCGTCCGCGGCTTTGCGCTCCCACCAGGTGAGAGCGGCCTCTCCGGTCAGCGGGATGCGGCGTCCCCGTTGGCCGCGGACGAACTCGGTCTTGAGGGGATGGGCGTCGATGCGGTAGCGGACGGTTCTGCCGGGCGTCGCCCAGTCCAGGAGCGGAGTGAGTTCGCGGTAGTCGATGCCGTCGGCCATGTAGTTGGCGGGGAGGGCGTTGCGGTTGACGGTGATGGCGGTCGACTGGACGAGGAGGCTGGCGCCGCTGAGTTCGCGTTCGAGGCGGTAGAGCACGTTGTGGACGGTGCGGGGGCTGTCTCCGCCCTGGTCGGGGAAGAGGGCGCTGACGCGACGGTGGAGGGCGGTGTGGTCGCGCAGGTCGTGGTGGACGTCGCGCGAACGGGGGTTGAGGGTGATGCGTGCCAGGTGGACGGTGGGGTTCGGGGTCGTCATGAGGTCTCCGGGAGGGCGGTGGGCTGCGCGTAGGCGGTGAGCGCGGTGATCCAGGGGGTGCCGCGGCCGGCGCAGAGGCTGGCGGGGAGGGTGCGCCGGGATTCCCAGAGGTCGCGGGTGGTGAAGGTGCGGCCGGGTGAGGGGACGTCTCGGACGGTGGTGGTTGCCGGGAGACCGGGGGATCGCGGGGTGTCGTGGACGAAGGTGACGTCGATCGTGGCGGCGTGAGGTGGAGGGTCTGCGTGCAGGGGGGCGCGGTCGAGTTCGGCGACCGGATCGTCGAGGCCGGTGCGCAGAAGGAGCGGGCTGTCGGGTGGGCAGGAGCGGCGGCCCAGGTAGGGCGCGAACACCGGCTCGGTGAGGGCGTGTGCGGCGAGCGCGGTGATGTGGGTGGGGCCCGTGACGGCGACGGTGAACGCGGCGTCGGCCAGGTACCACCGCTCGGTCAGCATGGTTCCCTCGCCATCCTTCTTGCGTGTGCCGGCGGCGGTGGGCGCGGTGAGTTCACGGTGGTAGCCGCCGCCGATGGTGTGGAAGTCCATCTCGCGGTGCCCGGGGCGGTCGACGCGGATGACGTAGCGGAGTTCGGCGAGGTCGCTGTTGTCATGCTTGCGGGGGCGTCCGAGGGCGGAGGCGAGCAGGCCGGTGAGGCCCGACCTGGTGGGCGCGGTGTGGGTGGGCCTGACTTTGAAGTCAGCCGGACCGCCCCAGCTTTGCTGGGCGGCGGAAATATGCATGACAAAGCCGGTCACGGCTCCTCCTCGGTGGGATGGACGGGATGGTCTCCGCCGGCGCGGAGCGGCCCGCTGTTCAGTTGGTGTGCTTGGCGACGCTGTGCAGGGTGCGGGTGATCAGGTCATCGAAGGCGTTGACACGGTCGCCGAGGGCGGCGAACTCGCTGTCGCTGAGGGTGACGTGACCGTGGTCGGCGATCCGGCTGGTGCCGAGCATCCGGGCGTGGGCAGCCGCGTGGGCGTTGAGGGCGTCGAGGGAGGCCGGAACATAACCGTCGGCCGTGGCGGGGACGGGCGTCTCGAACGCACCTGCGAGGTTGATGGGCCGGTCGGTGCGGACGGCGATGTGGATGAGGTGGGGGACGGTGTGGGGCGCAGTGCCGGATGCCTTGGCGGGCATGATCGCGAGCGGGAAGGCACGCAGGAACGCGTCGATCACCTGCTGCGCGGTGTCGGTGTCGCCGTCGAGGTTGCCGATGAGCTCGCGGACGTTGAGGGTGGCGTAGCGGTAGAAGGTGGCGGAAGTGAATCGCTGGTCGCCCATGTGGCCCGCGCCGGTTTCCTGTCGTGCCTCGTGGAGCAGGTCGTCGACCGCAGAGAAGAAGTCGATCTGGCTCGGACCCGAGTGGGTGGCGATGCTGTGGGCCATCTGCACGGCGCCCGACACGGAGGATCCGGCTTCGTTGGCCAGCATGCGGCCGAACGCGGCGATCGAGGCGTTGCGCTGGCGCAGGACCTCCAGGACGGACGCCTGGAGCGCCTTGCGGTCAGCGGCAGGGATCTTCTTGTACGCCGCGGCGAGGGGCCCGGTCTCGGCGGCCTCTTCTTCCGCGTCGTCCTCGAAGCCGTCTTCGGACTCGTCGTCGGCGGGCGAGCTTTCGGCCTTCGATGCGGCCTGGGCGATGGCCTTTGCCGCAGCGGACGCGGCCTTCGTGAGCGCGTCGCGGTGGGCTTCGGCGATCTCGGCCAGCGAGTCGAACGCGCTCTCCGGGAGGAAAAGCAGGGCGTTGGTGCCTCCGCCCTCCGACAGACCGAGCCCCTTGACGCCCGCGGCGAGGATGAGCATCTGCGCCGCGGCGAGGGCAGTGTCCTTGTCCCAACCCGACTCATGCAGGCGGCCGGCGACGGCGCCGGGGGTGCCACGGGTACGGCGGGCGCGCTCTCCCAGAGCCTCCTCCATGTGAGTTCGGCTGTGGCGGCGGCCGTGCTGGGAAGACAGTCGCGGACGGGGCACCCCGCCGTACGTTCCCGTCTTGGGGGCGCCCTGCCGGTCGCGGTTGAGATTGCTGTAGGGGGCGGAATGGATGATATGGACGTCGATGTACAGCGGGGTCACTTGCTGGTCTCCTTCGGGCGGACGGGCATGGTGTAGGCGCGGGCCCAGTCGATACGGACATCCGGGGCCCAGCGCTGGTAGCGGATGAGGTCGCGCAGCAGGACCGGCCACTTGACCGGGACTCGGTTCGAGCGCAGCAGGCTTATGGTGGCGGGGAGTTCGGCGATCAGCGCGTCGTGGTCGAGCTCGCACAGGTGGGAGAGAAGCCCGATGGCTGTTTCGCGGCGCATACCGGTTCCTGCGGCTCTGGCGAGGGACCAGCCGAGGTTCTCCCACTGCTTCGCCGGAACGGGCTGGCGGACAGCGAGCGGTTTGTCGCCGGCGCGGGGGTTGGGAGCGTCGTGGACGGCGTACAGGGCGGCGGTCATCAGGAACGGGAGTTCGGCCTGGCGCTGGGCGTGGGGCGGGGTGTCCTTGCGGACGGGGATGCCGCCGGCGGGCATCAGATGCATGTACAGGGGCCAGGGGTTTTCGAGGTTGTCGGCGAGGCCCTGGCGGAGGGTCGCGCGTCCCTCGGGGGAAGCGCAGGCTCGGCGCACGGTTGCCATGAACCGCTCGTAAGTGGCCAGGCCGTTGCGGTCGGGCGGTGATTCCGTTGTCACAGACAGGTTCCTTCTCGTAGCTGGGGTCATTCGCTCCGCTTTCCGCGCCGGGCCTTGGGATGGGTGAGGCTCGCGCGGGCGGTGGCGATGGGGACCAGGCCGGCGGAGGTGGCGGCGTCGGCGCGAGTCGCCTCGTCGTACAAAGCGACCGCGAGAGAACGGAGTTGTGGCTTGCTGCCGTCGGTGATGGCCTGCCAGAAGAGAGCATCGGTGCGCTCCCAATAGGCGGCGATCGTGTGGCGGGTCCACGGGCATTCCGAGCGCGGGTCAGGACTCATCGCGTTCCACGCGGACCGGAGCGCGGCGGCCAAGTCCTTCGCGGTGTCCTCGGCGGTCTTACGGGCGGCGGCGACCAGGGCGGCCTTCTCGGGGTTGCGGCCGGAAGTGAACGCGGCTACCGGCACCGGCGTGATCTGCTCGAACCAGAGCTCCTCCTTCTCCTGCTTGTCCTGATGGCAGGCAAGGGCCCGGGCCCGGACAGGACCGATCCGGTCGAGCGCCTCCACAGGAAGGGTGTCCAGGAGCCGGACCCACGCCGGCGGAGTCGTGGCGGACTTCGTGGTGTCACCGGGGCGCCTGATGTGAACCAGCGACTCGAAATCCCGGACAAGAGCACGGGCGTGGTGAGCGCGAACGGGACCTCCGACGACCCGGTTGACCAGGAACGGGTCTTCTGCCGCCGTGATAGCCGCTGCCGCGGCCTCTGCGGCCTTCCTCGCCCCGGCGTCCTTGAACGCGCTGGGCACTGGGCTGCGCCACGCCGTCCAGACACGAGTGATCTGGCCGGTGGCCGGGTCGGCGCCGGTGAGCGTCGCGTGCGCGGCCCGGTTGATGAGCCGGGACACGGGCCCGGTGGGAAGCTCGGGCCGGAACGGGTCGGGAAGGTCGTCCTGTTCCCACTCGGGCAGATCGACCCCGGTGACAGGTACGTCGGCGGGGTGCGGTGCCGACAACAGGAGGTTGATGAACTCGTTGCCGGTCTCGGGGTGCCAGGAGATGACGGACCGAAGTGGTGCGGCCGCCATTGACTTGTGCTCGACTCCGTTGTGGGTGCGGTTCGCCCCGAGGCCGCACGGCCCGTACAGCCGCCACACGAGGACCCACCAGAACGCCTCCCAGGGGAGGACCGGCTCGTCTTGCGGAGTCCGGTCCATCCAGGGCTGGTTGTTCCCCGAGGCCCGGGTCATGACGAGCTTCGCCGGCGGTGCCGGCCCCCCGCACTCCTCGGCGAGTCGCGGGTCCTGGAGGAACGGCCGGTCATCATCATCCATCTCGAACCGGTGCCCCCACAGGGCGGAGTACTCGGCCACGGCGGCCGGGTCCAGGCGCCCCTGGGAGAGGAGTTCGTCCCAACGGTCCTCCCACGCGTCGGGATCCGCGATGTCGAGGCCGCTCACGCGGATGAACAGGACCACGAGAAGGCGGCGTAAGCAGGAGGAGACCGCCACGTTGGCGACGTCGAGCGTCCCCAGATGCCCCGCGGTAAGCGCGTCGCAGAGCGGGGTCAGGCTCGTTGAACCCGGCACCGCCGCAGGAAGTGCGCCTGGCGCCAACCGTTTCAGTTCTTGAGGATCGGCGTCAGGGCGCCACTTGAATGGCGCACATGGCGACGTCAGCACATTCACCACAGAGAGCAGCTCCAGCCGGGATCGCGAGACATTTGTGCGGGAGAGGCAGTGCAGACAACTGCCCTTATAAATGGGTGCATTTGCCGGTCTTTCGCCCGGCGACGGGAACAACATAAAGTGAGGTGAGACGGGCCCGCAACCGACTCTCTGAACTGTCAGTGGCGGCCTGTACAGTCGCTCGCGGAGGCGCCCCGGGCCTTCCGTGGACTTGGGTCAAATCCAGCCAAGAGCCAACTGGCCATGCTTGGTTCTTGGTGGTGGTAGCGCATCCGGAGACCCCGTACGTGCGGTCCGCGATCCTCCAATCCCACGGCAGGGCGGAGGGCGGGCTGTACACTCGGACTGCAGGGCAATCCGTGCACTTCGCCCGCCGTAAAGGCACGGCAAAACCGTTCTTCAGCGGCAGGTGGAACAGGGTGCGTTCCGCGCGAGCGGAGGTGAACCGCGAGCACCGCGCTGGAGGGCATCCAGCATGCGGTGCGTTCCGCGAGAGCGGAGGTGAACCGGACGGCCGGGCCTGCGAGCGGCAGGCTACGGAGTGCGCTCCGCGCGAGCGGAGGTGAGCCGAGCACCAGCACGGCGACACCAAGTGCCTCCGAGTGCGCTCCGCGCGAGCGGAGGTGAACCGAACTTCGACCGTTCAGCACCGATCATCGGCACGTGCGCTCCGCGCGAGCGGAGGAGTTGGTGATCGTTCGTGCGCGAGAGGACTGAAGGAGCGGCCGTGCCGGGGCCAGGGGAGCGGTAACGCCGGTGGCCCATGACTCTCGCGCCCGCCTCGTGACCATGGATCCCGAAGGGCGGTGCTGATCGAGGGCCCATCACCGTGTGGACTCCCGATGGCGGGACCGCCGGTCCGCCCACGTAGAGCAGTGCAACCCGGCGCTCACTCGACGCCACCCCGGGCCGCGACCGCGCTCGCTGGCAGCCACCGAAGGCGAAACGGTCCGCCGACCTCGTCGGTGGCCCGTCATGCAAGATCGGGGCTATTACTCTCCCAGCAGGACCAGCACTCGAAACTGGCGTGTTCTCGCCACTTTTTCGAAGATTGGGCGGGGCGGCGATCCGGTCGCGATACTCGTAGCCGCTCGCTGAAAGCGGGCGCGAATCGGCGGAGTTACGTCGAGGCCCATCGGAAACTGGCATAGCCGCCCGGTACTCGGGTGGGAGCGGCATCGTTACAGCAGACTGGGATTGCTCGTCATCAGGGCTTCGCTGGGCATCGAATGCGCCGATGCATCCTGGAATCCAGCCAGCGGCTGTGACCCGGGGGGTTGGAGGGGTGCTGCAGTTCTACTGCTATGGCCTCCGTCGTGGGTGCCGTTCCGGCTCACCGCGATGACTACTCTGTCAGCTGCGCCGGGCAGGTCGGTCGTGTCTTTCGGCTGCCGGGTACTGGCCGGCAGGCTGCTCTCCGTAGAAGTCGATCAAGGGGGAATCCATGGAGTTCGAGCCCACTGAACTGTCTGAAGCGATCAAGGCGGTACGCGGGGGACTGGCGGCGGCGCAGCAGGACGGGGAGGGTTCGCCGTTCCGGTTCACGGTCAAGGAAATCGTGCTGGACTTGGGGATCGAGCTGCGGCAGACCGCGTCGGCAGGCGGCGGGGTGAAGGCGTTCGTGGTTTCCGCGGACGCAAAGGGTGAGCGGGCGAAGTCGGCCACGCATCGCATGACGGTCACCTTGGCGGTGGCTCCGGACGGCGAAGGCAGCGATTTGCTGATCGGCGACTCCGGTGGAGGCCGCGGCGGACCGGTGGCTGGCCTGCGTTAGGAAGGGCAGTGTGATGGGGGGAGCGGCTCTGCGAACGGTTGAGGTCACCAACCAGTCCAAGGATTCGTACGGGACCGGCTGCCTGATCGCGCCTGGCCTGGTGCTCACTGCCTACCACGTGGCCTTGCCCGGAGAGGGCGATGTCGCCGTCCGGGACACGGCGAGTGCCGGCTTCACCGAGGCGGTGGTGGTGTGGGAGAACGCCGAACTGGACGCGGTGCTGCTGAAGGCCGACCGTGCTCTGGTCGGAGCTGGCCTGGGCATCGTGCGCTGGGGCGAGCTGGTGTGTGACTACCCGGATCGTCGCCCCATGTGCTCGATGACGGGGTTTCCCAAGGCGATGCGCCGCCGCGCCTCAGTCCGTACCGAGCTGTACGTCGACGACCTGAAAACGGTGGAGGGCATCATCGCTCCGCACACCGGGTCACGCTCAAAGCTGTATGGCCTCGAAGTCGACGGTGCGGTGCCGACCAACGTCAAGAATTGGCAGGGGCTTTCCGGCGCAGGCGTTTTCTGCAACGGCGTGCTGATCGGTCTCGCCCGCCTTGTCGACCGCCAGTGGGACCGGACCCTCATGGTGGTGCCGCTCTCGCATCTGCTTGCCGCCGACGGCTTCGCCCCTGCGGTCGCCGCTCACACCGGCATGACCCCGAGCCTCCAGCCCGCTGACCTCCGGCCCCTGCTGGACAACGCCCCCGACCCTCAGCTGTCCTCCACCTACCTGCTCGATCCACGCTCCCGGGTCACCGACCTCACCGGCGTCAACGGACTCGTTCAACAGATCGAGCAGTGGTGCAGAGGCCCGGCTCGCATCGACGTCGCTGCCGTGACAGGGCTGGGCGGCACGGGCAAATCCCGTCTCCTCACCGAGGTCCTGAACCGGCTCACCGCAGGCTCCGGCAATCAGGGGCCGTGGAGCGGGGGCTTCCTCGCCGACCACCCCAGCCACGCCGACTACCGAGTCCTCGCCGCGGCCCACTACCCGCTGCTCCTGGCCGTCGACCTCGCGGAAACCCGCCTCCCCCAGATCCGCGACCTCGTGGCGGCCTTGGCCGCCTCACACGAAGGCGCCGTCATCCGGGTCCTGCTCCTGGCCCGCGGACACGACACCTGGTGGCCGGCGCTCCGGCGATACCTGCGCACGCGGCGCGTCGGCCCTGTCGGGCACGCCTTCTCCCTCACGCCCGACAGCGCGTTCGACGGCCACAATCCGGAGGACATCTACGTTCAGGCGAAGGCGGCCTTCGCCCGCCGTATCCGCCTGCTCCAGCAGGCCGGACACGGCGATGACTCCTGGCCGGACCGTGTCGTCGCCGACGCGCCACGCCTCTTCGGCGCCGACATCGAGCACGCCACTCGGCAGCCGGTGATCTACCTCCACATCGCCGCGCTCGCCGACGTACTGGCCCACGCCAACCCTGAGTTCGCCCGCAACGACCACCCCATGGAGGTCCTGCTCGCGAACGAAGTGGAGTACGTACGGCGCGTCGCTGAAGCACGCCTTCCCGCAGGCACCACCGACGACAAACTGCTCCGCTCCCTGGTCACCGCCCAGTTCCTCGCCGGAGCACGCACCGCACAGGACGGCCGCGCCGCCGTGCGGGCGGCCTTCGACGTCCACCACCGCGGCTTCGGGATCACAGCCCTTCCCGACGCCCGCCACCTGGCCGCCCTCGACGACGTGCTGACCGCCGCCTACCCAGCCACCGACGGAGCCCACTGGGGCGCTGTCGGCGAACCCCTCGCCGCTGCCTGGCTCGCCGAAGTCGAGACCGACACCGGCGAGGAGTTCATCGAAGCATTCCTCCAGCACGACTCCCTCGCCACCGAGCAGCGCCACCAGACCCTCAGCACCATTGCCCGCACCGCCCAGGACCAGCCCGGCCTCGCCGCCGGTGCACACCGGGCCGTCGCCGCCGACCCCGAACGCCTCCTGCCAGTCGCGGCACAGACCATCACCGCTGAACTCGGCACCGACCACGCCCGCCATTGGCTCGCCGGCCTCGAACACGCCGTCGCCGACCGCGCCGCAGATCCGGACGCCGACCCCGGCACCTACCAGTGGGCCCGCAGCCTCATCCGCGAGGCCCATGAGCGGACCTCTGCCGACAGGGACGACCTGGAGGAGCTGATCGGCATGCCCCTCACCCAAGAGACCGAAGCCCCGGAACAGCCGACTCCTGAAGCTTCCACTGCCGACTCCCACTTAGTCGTGGTGAAACCACAGGTCGGCCGACTCACTCGGATCGTCGTCACCTTCCTCGGCCTCTGCCACCTGGTCCTGGTCGCGGCCGTCCCATCCGCCGTTGCGCTCACCACCAGCACTAAGGACGACGGCTGGTTCATGTGGCTCTTCGTCCCCATCAACGTGAGCCTGCACTTGACCATCGCGATTACCTTCGGCGGACGCCGACTCGGAGCCCATGCCCTCTCTTGGATCGCACCGCTCTTCACCATCGCGGTGACGACTCTGTCCGCCCTCATGCTCAACCAGCACTGGCCCCCGCACTGGCCCCCGGACTGGCTCCTGTGGTCGACCCTTTTCGCGGCCGGCCTTACAACCCTGACCTACACCTGGCGCATCTCATTCGGCCAACTCCAGGAAGCCCCGCGATCACCCACACCAACTGCGGGCATGCCCAGAACACTGCTGGGCACAACCCCGTTGCCGTCGGCACCGGAGACGCTGGGACGCATGAACAGGCGTTGGGAGATGCTGCGACGCCGGGTCTACGGGGACGACCACGAAGGCCCCAACCCGGGCCCAGTGCCGTGGCGGACCTACGCCGCACTCATCGGCGGGCCGCTGGACGGGCTACTCCTGGACATCACGGACTGGACGAAGGACGAGATCGACACTGGCGCAGCCCTGACCACCGAACGCGGGCAATTCCCCGGCGGCCAGGCACTCTACCTCCCCCGCCCCGACGAACCGCGAGCACCGGCCCCCGGTGTGACATGTTGCTTCTACCACTCCGGCGATACGCCCCGACCAGCCGACGAATGACATTCCCGCAGCACGGCCGGGCAAGGCGGGCGGGCTGCGCCCGAGAACCTACGAGCTTTCGTGAGCGCCGCTGAACCTGCGGCAGATCAAAGAACCATGATCCTGACCAATCGCCTTCAGCCCGGTCCGAGTTGGAGGCGGGCGGTCTATTTCTCCAGTTCAGCCCCCATTGTCAGACCTGTGCAGTAGCGTTGCTCGTCCTATTCGTGGCGGCTGCGGGGAGCACCCATGGACGGCGATCTCGAGCTCGACAGCGACGAAGAACTCTTCCGGAACCCGGTTCACTATGAACCGGCCGGCATCAATCTCGATCTCGACCGGGCTGATCTCGGCGTCCCGTACGGCGAAGCCCTCATGGCGGAGCTCCTGCGCATGCGGAAGCGCGTCCCGGTTGAGCAGCGAGGGCTGATCTGTCCGGACTGCCGGAACGCCCGGGGGCGTCGGGTGGCCATGTACCTGGTTGAGCGGAACGGTGTGTGGCTCGCTTCCCATTACCGCAAGCGCGGGGAGAGGCCCATCAGCCACGAGTCTGACGAGCACCTTGCCCGCAAGGAACGGGTCGCGCAGGACTCCGCGGACCACGGCTTCGCTGCCACGATCGAGTCGTCGGCCGCCGAAGGGCACGCCCGCCTCGATGTGCGTATCAGCGGGGCCGACGGCATCGTCCTCGGCTACGAGCCCCAGCTGAGTGAGCAGACCGCTCGCGGGATGCGCGCCCGCGAGGGGTTCCGGCGCCGCGGTGGCATTCGGTCGGTCTGGGATTTCGCCAGCCCCGACCATGCGGGTATTGGCATCGTCCCGTACGTCCGCACTCCCGACCTGCCGGCCTCTGTCATCCGTGTGCAGAAGAACCCGATTCAGATCCGGGACGGCAACTTCGTTCTGGAGGAGGGGCGCTGCAGTCCAAGCGGTGCGCTTGACCGATGCCCCGAGATTGCCTACGACCCGGAGAACCCCACTGCCACCGGGTACTGCGGGGGCTGGCACCGCGTTCTCGTCCCCGCCCACCTGTCGAGCGGATTTGCGCGGCCGGACGATCCGGCAAACCTGACCCTCACGCAATTCATTGTGGAGGCGGCGGCCGGCGAGCGTGTTCCTTTCCAGCGGGAGGGTCAGCACGGGTGGCTTCCGGTACAGCAGTGGCAGAAGTACGTAGAAGCGAACGGCCCGGTCACGGAGGAGAAGAAGCGGGCGCCATCGGTTAGGGAGGGCTTCCGGAGAGATCGATGCACTGAGGATCGTCCGGCGTCCGAGGTGCGGGCCGAGCCGAAGACGCGGCGCGCAGGCCGTGCCATCGTCCTTGAGACCCGCACCAAGGAGTCGGTGGCCCCTGAGGTCGCGGTTGACGCGTTGGGCAACGCAATCCCGCTGTGCCGGTTCGGCTGCGGTGGCCCGGCGAGCATGTCGGGCCCGGAAGGGCTGCCGGAGCACTGGTCGTGCCGCAGGAAGTACGAGGAGACGCACGGGTCGGCGGACATGGCGGCGTGAGCACATCAGAAACGACTTCGCCGTGTTCAGCGTTACTACCACCGTCAGGCCCTTCACGGGTCGGACGCACGCCAGCACACAGCTCCGCAGGGGAAACGGAACCATGAGCGACACCACCACCGCCCAGAACACCAACGCTGGCGATGACAGCCTGTCCATGCACACCGGCTGGTGGAGCAGCGGGTGGGGGCATGTTCTGCCGCAGCACCAGGGGATGTTGCTGTGCATGGTTCTCGGGACCGCAACGGTGCGGAAGGTCGAGGGGGACTTTGACGAGGTGGTGCAGCAGATCGTCGGGGACAGCCGGGAGGGCCTGTTCCGTCTTCTCGGCGATGACCTCAATGCCCCCGTCATGTGGCTCGACGAGGAGGAGCTGGAGTCTGCGGAGAGCGATGAGGAGCGCGAAGAGATCCGCATCAGCGCAGCAGAGAATGAGGCGACGTTGACGGGTGCGTTGCGGGCTGCGGGGATGCCGGTTCCGACGACGGTTCGGGAGCTCGTGAAGACGATGCTCGACCTCAAGCTCGTGGCCTACGAGGACGGTGTCTGGAGCATGCCCGAGGAGTTCTCGCTGCCTGAGGACACCCTGACGCTCTCGGAACCGGTTCTGGCCCGGCTGCGGAAGATGCGGCACTACGCGTACACCGAGCCTGCGGACCAGGGGATCGTCCGCCACCTCATCGACGACCTCGACTACCCCGTCGAGGTGTTCACCTCCCTCGACCGGCTCGTCTCGATCACCGGGGAGGATCTGGAGAAGGTGCGGGCCGCCCTGGAGCAGCTCGTGGAGACGGGTGATGCTCAGCTCTACCGCGGGGACCCGCGGGTCGTCGTGGCCGCGAAGGATCTGCTGGCGCACCAGCGGTTCTACCTGGTCCCGGACTGGGAGACCTCCAACGAGAACCGCTTGATGATCCGGCGCGTGGACTGAACACGAACCTGCCGAACCACGACTCCGTTTTCCCCACTCACCCAGAGAGCGCCACCATGACCGACACCACCCGCCCGCAGCCGGCCGTCGACGCCGCGGTCCGTGACTTCGTCAACGCACTGCTCCGCCAGCGTCTCGCAGACGAGGAGGCACGGCGGGAAGGTATCAACGAGTTGGAGAGGACCGGGCACCGGATTATCGATGGTGGTCAGACCAACAGCTACCTGGACACGTGGGAGATCACCGACTGGCACACCGGCGAGGTGATTGTTGGCGGGACCGGCGGCTACGAGGCGTACGACGCCGCAGCCCAGCGCTTCGACCCTGACGGCATGTGGGTGCACATCGACAACGTCGACAACCCCGTGACCGACGTCGAGCACCCCGGGTTGCCCACGAGCCTCGCTGAAGCGTTGCAAGACTGGCTCGGGTCGATCTCCACCTCCGACAGGGACGTGGCAGGGTTTGTAGGGTGGAGCGTCGAGGAAGTCGCCCGTCACCGCGCGGAATATTGACGCCATGTCAGGTCTGGTCGATCGAAACACTGAGCGTTTTCAGCGTTGCCTCTCCAGGGTGAGGACCGCTTTGGCGATGACCGTCATCCGGTTCGGGCTGCAGCGGCTTCGGCGGAAGATCCGCCAGGACTTCAGCCGGGCGACGCCTCGTTCGACGGGAGCGCGGGCGTGGGCGAGTGCGCGGTTCAGCGTCCGTTCGGTCTGGGTGAGTTCACCGTTGGGCGGGCGTCGGATGGCGGTGGTGACCCAGGGGCCCGCGCCGATGTAGGCGCGGTCGGCGACGATCGGGACGCCCTGGCGTTCGCAGATCCGGATGATGCGGTGGGTGCGGGCTGCGGTCAGGTCGTGGGCTCGGCCCGGCAGTGCCGGCGAGATCCACAGCAGCCTGCCTTCGGGATCGGTGACGACCTGCACGTTCACGCCGTGGCGGCGGTGCTTGTGCGAGTAGTCAGCGCGTCCGTCGCCCAGTCGGTCGCACTCACTGAGGGTGCCGTCCAGGAGCACGTACTCGGGATCGTGTTCACGCAGGGTCTTGAGCAGCCCCGGTGCCCGGTCGGCCAGCAGTCGCACGACCGCGGTGGTGTAGGCGTGGGCGGTGCCGACAGATATGCCGAAGCCGGCGGCGATCTGGGCGAGGGTGTCGTGCTTGCGCAGGTAGACGAGAGCGACCAAGGCCCGCTGGTGCGGCGGAAGCTTGCAGCGTCGGTCACCCTCACGGGTGACGATGAGCATCGTGACCCACTCGACCAGCGCATGCGGCAGGTCGAGTGCGGCAGGATAGGGAACCAACAGGGCTCCTGGACCGGCAGGTTGAGACTTCGAACACCTCACCCAACGGCACGGGAGCCCTGTCCGTTGCGGGCACCGAGGCCATCACCCGATCGGTGGCCCTGCTGAGAGGGCGTTAAGTCCGATCTTCCTCGGTTCGTGATCGCTCGATCGTGGGACTGATCGCCGTACGAGCCAGCCGTTCGCCATGTGCATGCTGGGATGCGGGCATGGACCGAAGACCGTATCCGAGTGACTTGTCGGACGAGCATTGGGCGTTGATCGAGCCGATGATCACGGCCTGGAAGCGGGACCGGGTGAGGCGGTCGGCGACCGGAGACCCCGGGACCTGTGATCTCCGGGAGGTCGTGAACGCGATCTTCTACCAGAACCGGACAGGCTGTCAGTGGCGCTACCTGCCCCACGATCTGCCGGCCTGGTCGGCGGTGTTCTACTACTTCACGCTCTGGCGCCAGGACGGCCTCGACCAGCGGATCCAGGAACTCCTGCGCTGTCAGGTACGGGAGAAAGCCCGCCGATTAGAGGACCCGTCCCTCGTGGTCATCGACACCCAGTCCGTGCGTGCGGCCGCGGGTGTCCCGAAGACCACGACGGGACTGGATGTGAACAAGAGGACGCCGGGGCGCAAGCGGGGACTGGCCGTCGACGTGCTGGGGCTGATCATCGGCGTCGTCGTCCTGGCCGCCTCCGCCCCCGACAACGCCGCAGGCACCGCCCTGCTCGACCAGGCCGCTGAACGGTGCGGGAACCGTCTGGAGAAGGCCCTGGTGGACCAGGGCTTCAAGGACGAAGTCATCATCCACGGGGCACTGCTGGACATCACCGTCGAGGTCGTGCGCCGCAACCCGGCCGACAAGGGCAAGGGCTTTGTCCCGCAGCCGAAACGGTGGGTGGTCGAGCAGGTCAACGGCACCCTGATGCTGCACCGGCGACTGGCCCGCGAGTACGACCACCGGCCCGACACCTCCGCCTCACGCGTCTACTGGGCCTCCACCGCGAACATGTCCCGTCGCCTCACCACACCCACCCCCACCTGGCGCGACACCCTCAGGACGGCCGCGTGAACATCACCGAGTTCCTGACGGATCTCCAGGCCCGCCACGACGAAGCCGTTGCCCGTGCCGATGAACTCCGCAGTCAGATCGAGGACTTGACCGACGCACTCGCCGAGACCGAAGCGCGTCTCGCGGACCTGGCCACCACCCGAAAGGTCATCGCCGAAATCGTGCCGACCGGCACCGGAGGCGAGCTCGATCCGCCCGAACAGGCCACCACCTACCAAGCCATCGTGAACGCCTTCAACCAGCACCCCGACCAGGCATTCCGAGTCCGGGAACTGCACGAACTCCTCGGCATGCCCACCGACGACCCGGCCATGAACGTCACCCGCAGCCGCCTCGGACGCCTCACCCGCCAAGGCTTCCTCACCCAACCCGGACGAGGCCGCTACCAGAAACGGACTTAACGCCCTCTGAAAACGCTCACTACAAGTTCAAGGCTTTCCTTCAGGCTTCGCTGACCGGTGTGCCAACGGCTGCCTGAACGGCTTGGCGTTCACGACGCTTCGCCCGCGATCCGTTGCCTGGCCGTCCCGCCGCTTTCAGGTCGGGCTCCGGGCGCGGGTCCTTTGCGGGAACGACCTTCAGTCTTGCGGCCCAGCCCCGGCGTGCTGCCTGGTGTCGCACGTACGTCCTGCATGACGGGATGCTCGCCGAATGCGGCCGGGTCGGCGAGGACCGGGCCGACCACTGCCACAAGCACCGCGGCCACGGCGTGAACGTCCAGGTCATGACCGACCGGTCGGCCAGTTCCTGTAGATCTCACTGGCCCTGCCCGGCCGGTGTCACGATCTGACGGCGGCCCGCACCCACCGGATCAGCCGGATCTGCGAGCGCCAAGGCGCACCGTACTGGCCGACCGCGCCTACACGAGTGTCGGCCTCTGGGTTACCACCGGACGCAGGCGCCCCCCCGGCGGGCACTTGGGCCCGACAGAACGGACGGTCAACCGAGTACTGGCCAACCTCCCGAGCACCCGTTGAACGCGGCGTGGCACGCCTCAAGTCCTGGCGGTTCTTCCGAAGATCGCGATGCAGAACGAATTGAATGACGTCAATCGCCAGGGCGGCCCTCAGTTGGAAAGGCAACGCCCAAAAATGCTCACTACTGGTTGAGGATAATTTCCCGGACGTCCGCCAACCACTGGCGAAGCCGAACCCCCGAAGGTGGGGAGACTGCAAGTCCCAGTGAGCTCGTCCATTTTTTGAGCGATTGATCTGATTCGTTGAGGGTGAGGAATTCGCGGATTTCCACTGCCACTTGTTGAAGGTCGCTCTTGGGAGTGTCCGAGATGTAGTCGTCAAGGGCTTCTCTGTGTGAGGAATACTCCAGCGGGAAATCCTGGTGGAAGTACGCTCCCAGCATCTGTGATAGTTCGGGGAAGCGCTCTGCCCACTCCCATGCGGTTTGAGGTGGAGTGTGAGCGGATGTTGTCGGATCCGCCAGACTCTTTCGGAGGTGACCGTCGATGACGGCGAGGCATCCTTCCACCGTCGCTCCGCCGGGTGGGTTGATCCTCGGAAGGAGGTCGACGTCTTCGGCGATCTCCTCGTTGAACAGGCCGACCGCGAGGAGATCTTCAATTTCGGCTACGACCTCGGCTACGCGCTCCGGATCTGACGCCGTTTGTCTGAGGTAGGCGGACAACGCGTCCCCCGGGCGGCTCTCGGTGTCGTCGAAGGCGAAACCTGTCGATTCGTAGGAGGACAGGAGACGCCGAAGTTCTCGGAAACGATCGGTCGACGTTGCCACTTGTTTATGCCTTCGCTCTTGATCTAGGGAATTGGGTAAGACGTGAGGACTCTGTATCCACTCGCTGCGGACGAGTCACGCTTGAGGACCACTTGCACCCCGGTGACCCATTGTGCTGCGGTTCCCCGCTTGAAGTTTTCCCGGCTCAGACTCATTCCAGTGGCCTCGTTGAAGTGGGCTGGGAAAGCAAGCTTCTTCTTGGGGCTGGCGAGCCACTCGCCAATCTCCTTCTGCTTTCTCAGAATTGCGGCATCAGTAAATTTCTGCGCCTCCTCCTCGCTTATATATCGTGATGCGGCGTCCATTCCAGGGTTGCTCCGGAGGCGCGCACGCAGGTCACGTGTCGTCATTTTCACGTGTCGCTCAATGGTATGCGAGCCGTTTTTCCCCTCATCACCGGCAACGTCGGCCCGGTACTTGGGATTGACGGGACCCCGGCGTTTGTCCCGAGGCCAGGCGTTGTAGTCGCCGTCGCGGAGCAGCATGCGGAAGCCGCCGGCTTCGGCTACGAGACCGTTGGGCCATGCGAACTCTGGAGTGAGTGCTGAGGGGCGGATACCTCCGAGGAGAGCGGACCAGCCTCCCTCACTGGCAAGCTGAAAAGTCTTTCCCGCGCCCCCGAACGCTCCACCGGTCAAGGCCCCGTAGAGTCCGGCGTCCCTGACTTCGTCGAGGTTGAGACCGGCTGGCTGGATGCCCGCCACCATCTGGAGCGGTTGAGCGATGGCCAGGTCAACGGTGATGGATTCGATGCCCGCGATGGCGGCAGTTGCGAAGACAGTACCGGCAATGGTTGCGACCTCGGTCGTGAGTGCAATGCCTACCGTCGCGGCCAGCTCGACGATGGTAGCGGTGGCTGCCGCTGCGGCGACTTCAGTGGCGCCGAGCGTGAAGAAGGCCAGTCCCGTGCCGGCCACGATGACGGCGCCAGCGATCTCCAGTTCGTGGTCGAGCTTCTTCTTCGCGTCCGCCACGGCGTCGGCATACTGGTCGATCCCCTTCGCCAGGGAACGCGGGCCTTCGACGAGGTCCTGGAGCCATCCCTTCTTCTCCCCGTAGTAGCGTGCCCAGAAGGGATCAGCGAAGGCGGAGATCGCCTCGCCCTTGTTGTGCATGATCAGAGCCTGTGCCGCCCGGTTAACGGCTGCCGTGATGTCTTCCATGTCATCGGCGAACGTGCGCCAAGCCTTCGCGATGGCCCTCAGCTCACCCACGTCGGCGGCGGGCCACTCGATCCCGGTGACGTCGGTGATGATCTCCCGGGCCTTGTCCCCGACACTCACTGGCGCGGCCCCGGAGCGTCAGCCCTCGCGCCCGGCGAGGCGGGTTTGCCGAAGATGGCTTCGACCAACTCGTCGTTCTCGACATAGCCGTCCGCCATGTCCGTCATCGCCAGGTGGATGCTCGCCAGACCGTCCTTGATGATGCCGGCCGACCTCTCCATCTGGGCGGCGATCGGCCCGTACTGCTCGTGAAAGCTCTTGCCCGGCTCGTCGTCCCCCCAGGCAGCTCCCGCGGTCGCCAGCGAAGCGGCAAGCGTCTTGAGAGCCGTACCGAGCGCTACGCTCTGCTCGTGGAAAACTGGCGCTGCCGCCTTGAGATCAGTCGTGCTGATGTCAAGGATCTTCTCCTCATTGCCCACTTGTTCTTTCCCTCCCCGTGCCACTGCGACCGTACGACCCTAATGCGGCCGAGGAGTTCGCAACTGTGGGCATGTCCAAGACCGGGTAAAGAGGCAAGGCCCCGCCACTTTCCCCGTGGTGTCGATGCGACCCGCTGGGGATGGACTGGCGTGGCCGTGCAGCGAAGCGCCCCGGGCCCCTCTAGAACAGCGTCGATCCGCAGGAGGGCCAGCACGTCGAGGTGAGTGCGGTGCCCGAAGAGAGGCACGGCACAGCATCAACTACGCAGGATGACACAGACGTTTCGGGCATCGATGATTCCCATCCTCCAGCGCGGCGCGTCGCGAACAGGCGTGCAACAAGCTGGAACCCGTGCCTGGAACCGGGGAGTACCCTTGCCCAAGCCGTGCAACTCAGGGCAACAGCACATCCCGCAACTCCTGGAACACCTCCCCGTTGTTGCAGAGTTGACGGATCGCAGGGAGTGGTCGGTCGAGACAACTCATGCTTCACAGCCGAATGTCCACAACACAGTTTTCCTGAGCCCCCCGCCCCGTCGCGCTTCAGCATGAGCGCAGAGGTCCCCCATACCGCCCAACCAGCCCCCCCCCCAATGTGAGAGGTGAGCCTTACACTCGCTGCGCGATGACAACGGGAGCGAGGAAGATGGGCGACGAAGCTCGGCAAGGCACTGCAGAGCCGTCAGATAAGAGCAGGTCGCGAAGGGGGCTCTCCGCGCGAGCGGAGGTGAACCGACAGGCCATGGAGAACTACCTCCCCACCCCCGGTGCTCTCCGCGCGAGCGGAGGTGAACCGATCCTCGACAACGCGTCCCTCGCCGTCACGGCGTGCTCTCCGCGCGAGCGGAGGTGAACCGGCCGAGACGCGCAGTGGCCACACGCCTGTCGTGTGCTCTCCGCGCGAGCGGAGGTAAAACGACGCAGACGGTGCCATGGCGCCGGGGTCAGGCGCGGTGCCCACCTGCTCCAGCCGCTTCCTCAGGAAGGGCAACGAAGTGCCGCTGGAATAATATGCAGTTGGAGGCTGTGGGAGCGATTTGACGACGTGGTGGAGTTCCGCTTCAACGAGCCACTTCCAACCTCACGCTGACGCGTGATGGAGGACGAGCACGGCCTGGACGATCACGGTGATGCGGTTGGTGCTGCAGGGGAGCTTCCGAAGGAGCCGCCAGCTTTTCAGGACCGCCATGGCCTGCTCGACAAGGCAGCGGATCTTGGCATGACTGCTGTTGTGCGCGCTTCCACCTCTTGAGCCGATGGCCTCGGAACGGAACACGGACGGGGTGGCCGGCTCCCTGGTACGCCTTGTCCGCCCAGCACTTAAGCTCGGCCGCGACGAGCGCGTCGATGATTCCGTGGGTCCGTGCGGCAGTCAGGTCGTCGACGGCCCCGGGCAGGGCGTGGGACGCCCACAACAGCCGGCCGAACGGATCGGTGAGGGCCTGGACGTTCATGCCGTGACGCTTGTGCTTCCCTGAGTAGAACGGGGTGTCGGCGGCGATCCGGTCGATCGGCAGGAGGGTGCCGTCCAGGATCACGAACGCCTTGGTCCGGATGTTCTTCATCGCCTCGGCCAGGGTCGGGGCGAGGGCGGCCAAGACGTCGACTGCCTCGCGTATGTAGCGGTAGACGGTGGCGATCCCGATGCCGAACCCGGCCGCGAGCTGGGCGTAGGTGTCGCCACACCGCAGGTGGGCCAGGGCGAGCAGGGCCTGACGTGCCGCGGGCAGCCATCGCCACCGCGTGCCGATGTCCCGACGCCTGGCCGTCAGCTGTCCGGCCAGGAACCGCAGGGTGCGGGTGGACAAGTCGATCGAGGACGGGTAGAAGAGCACGCGAAGCTCCTGGCGAACACGGGTGATCTTGGTCGAGAACCCGTCTACCAGGAGCTTCGTCGTTGTGCAGAACTGTCCACCTCGCGGTCAGCGCCGCCAGCTTGGAAGAGGGTCAGTGACGCAGCCCCTCATCTTCGTGCCGAATCATCAGAATGGCGTTCCGGCGCGTCTGCACTATCCGGTAGACGCCGACCCCGCCTCGCTCGTCGGGCAGTTTCCGCCCGGCTTCTTCACCTATGACGACATCGCCGGGTGCCCCACGTTCACCGCGCACCGCGTGACGGACGTCGTCACCGCCCTGCACAAGGATTGGCCACGCGTCGATCTCAGCTACGGGCGGTACGAGTCCCAGCCGGAGTCGAGCACGACGGTCACGCGCCCCAAGAGCGCCCGGTCGAAGCACTGGAAGAGCATGGGGCCTCGCATCCCCCAGAGCCTTTCGTAGGGCAGTCACATGAGACGACCAGTAGGCGGCCCAGCGCCCGACGGTGGTCACGGCGCATCAGCGTCGCTCGGCGAAGGCGTCGCTCCGGAGGCAGACAGTCGCCAGCCGGGCGTAAGCGGTCGTGATCGCCAACTGGGCCAGATGGGCGGTACCTTCAGCAGCTCGGTGTCGAGTACAGGGAAGGGGAGGGGCAGCATGTCGAGGGGCAAGCAGATGTTGCGCGAGCTCGGCCACGCAGTACGAGAGGGGGCCGAGGAGAGCGCACGCGCCCATTACTTCAGTGTGTACGATCGCGGCTTCAACGAGGCGGCCCAGACCTGCCTGGGCGTCCTGTCCGATGCTACGGAAGAGTTGTTGGCGAGGATGAAGTCCGGAAACTTGTCCAAGCAAGAACAGGCGCTGTACGCACGGCTGACTGAACTGACGGCTGAAATGGACGAACGTCTCCGGAACGCCTGCCAGAAAGAGCCGACAGGAGACGCCCTGCCGTAGCCGTCCGGCGCCCGATCCGGCCAGCCAACAAGACTGTCCTGAGGCTCACTTCTGAGGATCGGCCCCGTACGTCACGACGTCCGGCACACCGAGAGCCATGCCGGTGATGCAGCCCTTGTTCCATGCGTCGCGCTCGTCGCCGTCCAGGCCGCTGGGGAGCGAGTCTGCGCACTCCCGCTGTCCCACGGAGGCGGGGTAGCGGGTGTCGGGGCCGCCGGGGCGGGTGCACATGTCCTGCCGGGCGGCCACCTCCCCGCCGGTCGTGCAGTACGTGAAGTTGGTGTCGAGGACGCGCTTCGCGTAGTCCATGGCCGTCTGCTCGCCGAACCGGTAGCCGTCCCAGTACCTCGCGGCCTTGTCCTCCTCGGTGGTGCAGCCGGCCAGCGCGAGAGCGGCGAGGGCAAGCAGTATGAAGGTGCGTCGCATGCGCCGGAGCATACGAGAAGTACCCCGCCCCCGCAGGGGGCCGGGTACCGGCCAGACTGCCAAGTCGTACTCGTCGGGCCAGGGTTCCTCGGTCCACAGGTCGTCGTAGTGTCCTGCACCCAGCTCACGAAATTCCGCACCCCCGTAAGCACAGAGTCCCCATCAACGAACCGACGAGGACTCATGAACGATCGAGGCTAGAGGTACGGCCGGTTCCGGTTCCCGAATCTCTCAAGTTCATCAAATTGCGGTTGGCTTGGCGGAGTTCAGCCGATCACTGACCTCATGCAGACAACGCGGACGATACGGAAGCAGGTCGACGACCGCCTACGGCGCTGGTGCGCCCCCGCCGGCCTCCTCCTCAACACCTACGGCAACAACCTCTACAAGGCAGGCGAGAACAAGGCCCTCGGCACCCTCCTCTTTGTCCTCGGCATGGCGATGGCGTTCTACGGGGTGCCGTGGTGGAAGCGCAAGGTGTTCACGGCGCGCTGGTGGCATGACTCGGAGAAGGTGAAGACCTTCCTGTGGGCCGCGGGTCCCAGCGCCGTCATCCTCACCTACTGGAACCGACCTGAGATCTGGCAGTCGCCCGGGGATGACAGATTGACGTACTCCATGCTCCGGTGGGCACTGTTGGGTACATGGTTGGCGATGGCCGCTGGCGGCCAGGAGCGAGATCCCGAAGACTTCCCGATCGAAAAACTCCCTAGACGTATAAGGCGCGCTACCCACGACCGAATATGGTCCAATCTCGCTGGCCTCGGCGTCGCCGTGGTCCTAATAAGCGAGCAGTTCTTCGCCACTTACAAGGCGCCGGTCATCTCCACCAGCCTGACCCTCGCGGCGGGCGCGATCGTGCTCCTGCATAAGACGCACACAAGGGTGCGCAAGTTGTGCACCAAGACCCACGCCGACGTACAAGCCCTGCTCAGGGACCTCGACGACCTGGCCAAGGCCGAGCGCGACGACATCGACAAGACCGACGTGGCGCTCAGAAGCTGGGACGCGCTCCACCTGGACTTGCGTGCCGGGATCGACACTGGATACCCGGTGGGGATGCCATTCCTACCCGCCAGCACCCTCCAGGCGCTGGAGACGAAGATCCTGGCCGCGATTCGGTCCGGCCCCGTTACCCCGGACGCCATCGACGCGGCGGGCGAGGAGCTGCGCGCCCTCCAGGCCGCTTGCGCTGACCATCTCGACCCCTTGGCCTGACCCCCGCCCCGGGGCACACACGCACAAGGGGCGCGGGCGCGGGGCCGTCCAGAGTGGGGAACGGGAGACGGTCTGGGAAGGGCCTGAGCGCGGGTTGGGAAACTCAGAGAGCCTCATCACAGTGACCCTCTTCCAAGCTGGCGGCGCTGACCGCGAGGTGGACAGTTCTGCACAACGACGAAGCTCCTGGTAGACGGGTTCTCGACCAAGATCACCCGTGTTCGCCAGGAGCTTCGCGTGCTCTTCTACCCGTCCTCGATCGACTTGTCCACCCGCACCCTGCGGTTCCTGGCCGGACAGCTGACGGCCAGGCGTCGGGACATCGGCACGCGGTGGCGATGGCTGCCCGCGGCACGTCAGGCCCTGCTCGCCCTGGCCCACCTGCGGTGTGGCGACACCTACGCCCAGCTCGCGGCCGGGTTCGGCATCGGGATCGCCACCGTCTACCGCTACATACGCGAGGCAGTCGACGTCTTGGCCGCCCTCGCCCCGACCCTGGCCGAGGCGATGAAGAACATCCGGACCAAGGCGTTCGTGATCCTGGACGGCACCCTCCTGCCGATCGACCGGATCGCCGCCGACACCCCGTTCTACTCAGGGAAGCACAAGCGTCACGGCATGAACGTCCAGGCCCTCACCGATCCGTTCGGCCGGCTGTTGTGGGCGTCCCACGCCCTGCCCGGGGCCGTCGACGACCTGACTGCCGCACGGACCCACGGAATCATCGACGCGCTCGTCGCGGCCGAGCTTAAGTGCTGGGCGGACAAGGCGTACCAGGGAGCCGGCCACCCCGTCCGTGTTCCGTTCCGAGGCCATCGGCTCAAGAGGTGGAAGCGCGCACAACAGCAGTCATGCCAAGATCCGCTGCCTTGTCGAGCAGGCCATGGCGGTCCTGAAAAGCTGGCGGCTCCTTCGGAAGCTCCCCTGCAGCACCAACCGCATCACCGTGATCGTCCAGGCCGTGCTCGTCCTCCATCACGCGTCAGTGTGAGGTTGGAAAAGGCTCACTCCTCCAGCGCGGCGCGTCGCGAACAGGCGTGCAATGAGCTGGAACCCGTGCCTGGAGCCGGGGAGTGCCCTTGCTCAAGCCGTGCAACTCAGGGCAGAACCACATCCCACAACTCCTGGAAAACCGCGCCCTTGTTACAGAGTTGACGGTTCGCCGGTAGTGGTCGGTCGAGACAGCCCATGCTTCACAGCCGAATGTCCACACCACGGTCTCCTGAGCCCCCGGCCCCATCGCGCTTCAGCATGAGCGCAGAGGCCCCCATACCGCCCCCCGAACAGCCCACCAGCCCCCAATGTGAGAGGTGAGCCTTAGAGGGCGTTTACGCCTCTCTTGATGCGATTTCAGGTGCTACGTGAGTGGGCCTTGATGAGATGGGTGCTTCTCGAGGTCGCGGTGGTACTGGTGGGGTGCCGATGCCGTGGTCTCGCCCGCACTCCTCCTGTTTCATCCCAGGACGCGCCGTCGTGCACCGTTCGCTTCGTGCGCCTGATGCATGCGCCTGTGCCGGGTCCTCGGCCAGCCGGTACTCCAGAATCATGACTGAGCGCCGTCGCTATCCAGGCGACCTCTCCGATGCCCGATGGGAGCTGGTCGAGCCGACCCTGACCGCCTGGCGGTCCGAGCGCCGCGGCCGCGGCCTGGACATCGGCAGGCCACCGAACCACGACCTGCGCAGTCTCCTGGACGCGGTCCTCTACGTGAACCGCACCGGTATCCCGTGGCGCTATCTGCCGCACGACTACCCGCACTGGAACACCGTCTACGCCTACTTCGCCCGCTGGCAGGAAGAAGGCGTATTCGACCAGCTCAACAGCCTCCTCCGGCGTCAAGTCCGCAGGCAGGAAGGCCGGGAGGACGAACCGACCGCCTGCGTCATCGACTCCCAGAGCATCAAGACCTCCACCAACGTCCCCACCTCCGGGCAAGGCATCGACGCGGGCAAGAAGATCGTCGGCCGCATGCGGAGCATCGTCATCGACACCGTCGGACTCCTCCTCGGAGTGCTGGTCACCGCGGCCAGCGTGCAGGACTCGACCGCCGGCCGAACTCTCATCGAACGGATCGCCACCGAGCATCCCACCGTCCGCAAAACCTGGGTCGACGGCGGCTATCGCCAGCACCTCGTCGAGGACGCCGCCACGCTCGGCATCGACATGCACATCGTCCGCCGCGACCCCGCCACCAGGGGCTTTGCCGTTCTGCCCCGCCGCTGGACCGTTGAGCGGACTCTGGGATGGCTCATGAACCACCGACGCCTGGCCCGCGACTACGAAGCACACCCACACCGGTCCGAAGCCATGATCCACCTTGCGATGATCAACCTCATGACCCGCAGACTCACCGCAGAATCCACCCCTACATGGCGCGGCGCATGAACCACCCGCAGCCACGCAATCTGGGATGAAACAACGGGACGAAACACCCTCTAAGTTTCGGGGAGATGTTCGGGGGTTTGGTCACTTCACTGTGGCTCCCGGACGGCCTGGCGGTGCGGGTGGTCCTGCCGATCGGCCAGGAGCTCACCGCGCGCCTGTGGGCCTGGCCGAGGCGTCGTCACCTTGGGGAAATTACCCGGTGGGGAGCAGGCTGCTTGGTGGAGTATGAGCAGATGAACAACTCTTTGTTCGCTGCCTCGGCAGCGGATCTGACGATCGAGCGCATCCGCGCCCTCGCCGCGCGTCTGGACCAGGTGGAGAGCCTGACACTGGAGTACAAGAGCGAGTACTCCTCCAGCCTGGTGCAGACCATCGCGGCGATGGCGAACACCTACGGCGGCATGATCCTGGTCGGCATCAACGACAAGGTGGAGCCGGGCGTCGCGCGGATCGTCGGCGTCGATGCTCAGCCGACGATTGACCAGATCGTCAGCGGGTGCAGCACGATGCTCGATCCGCCCTGGGAGCCAGCCTTCTTCAACGTGCCCCTCGACGACGGGTCGGGGCGCAGCGTGGTGGTGATCCGGGTGGACGCCGACGTCGCGCCCCGGCCGGTGCTGGTGAAGCTCAAGGCGCCGATCCGGCTGAGCGGGCGCAACGCCACCGCCGACCGTAACCGGCTCCTCCAGCTCGCCCGGGAGGAGCCGTCGGCGAGGGTGCTGCCCATGGGGCAGAACGTCATGTCCCCGAATCTGGAGAGGGACAACGAGGGCAAGGCCACTGCCGACTTCATCCTGCGCACCGGCATCAACCTCCCGATGGGCCAGGCTGGCGCCTGGCGCCCGCTGTCGGAGAGGACCGTCGACGCCCTCGCCCAGGCGCTGAACGACTCCGCATTCCCCCCGGCCCTGCGCACCCTCGGGAACGGGGCGATCGACTACGACACGGGCTTCCGCCGGCTCGGGCACAACAGGGCCCGCAAGGCCCGGCTGGTGTGGCAGGCCACCGGCTGGCCCGCGGACAAGACGCACCTGGTCGAGGCGATCGTGTCGGTCGACCTGCCCGAACCGTACGGCGCTGCGACGTCCGCGGTCGCGAGCGTCACCATCGACGTCATCGCCCGGGTCTGCCAGTACGCCGAGGGACGCGGAAAGGCGAGATGGACGCACCGGTACCCGGTGCCGGAACTGGCCGTCCTGTTCAACGGGTTGTTGAAGACCGCCGTCGATCCCAAGGTCGTCGCGGAGATCGCCCGCATCGCCGACATCGACACCGCCCTGGTGGCGCAGCCGCGCGAGCTCCACCTCGTCGCGGACCGGCAGGTCAAGGAACTCCTGGCCTCCCACGGGCTGGAGGAGATCCCGGAGGCCGGGGCATCGGCCGGTGGCGTCTTCCGCGCCAATCCGGCGCTGGACCTGCGCAGCTTCACCGACCGCCAGGAGCAGGTGGACGACTGGCTCCGCCAGCTCGGCCTGGACGCCGGCCTGACCGGCATGGAGAGCCTGGTCGAGCGCTACCGGGCCACCGCCCCGACGCCGGTGTAGCCCGTAGGATGGAAAACGCCTGGTCCCCGGCAGCTCCAATGCCGAGGACCAGGCGTTTTGAATGAGTGCTGCCCGCCAGCTCGCCAAGTCGGCACACTGGGTTCATGACCGAAATGAGCCCAGGGCAGGCACGCGATTTCTGGAAGGCGTTGGTGGACAATGCCTCCTCCCTGATCACCGACGCCCGCACCCTGCTGAACGCCAGGTCCTACGGGCGGGCGTACTCCCTGACCGTCCTGGCGCAGGAGGAGCTCGGGAAGGCTCTGTGGATCTACGACGTCTTCCAGGATGACTGGAGCTCTGGTGCTGATCAGCCCCGGACGGTGGACGCCTTGGCTCAGCACGGGAGGAGCCACACCAAGAAGTACCTGGAGGCGGTGGTCTTCGGCGACGGCCTCGCCGAGTTCTGGGGCGACTACAGCGCCGTCCGCACCATGGGGTCGAGCTACGAGGAGTGGGAGAAGGCCCACAAGGCACGACAGCAGGAAGCGGAGGTCGCTGCCCGGACTGCCAACCTGGCAAAGCAGCGCGGGTTCTACGTCGACCGCGACGAGGACGACGCCATCCTGTCCCCCGCGGCCATCCCCGCTGGAACGACCGAAGCCGACCTGCAGACCGCTGCGCGCGTGATCGAGATGCTCCTCATCAACGATCACGTCCGGATGAAGTCGGCTGTCACACCGTACGACAGCACCCATGAGCAGCAGTTCCGGCTCTTGGCCGTGGCGCACCCTGAGGACTGGGCCGCGGCCACAAGATCGGCCGGTTCGGAGGGTGAACAGGACAGCTGGTAGCTGAGGAGCATTCGGAGACCACTCTGTCCTGTTGCGACGACCGCTAGATCGGAAGATGCCGAGGACCAGGCGTTTTGCGTCGGCGGGCCTACAGGCGCAAGGGTCTGTTCCCGTTGGGGAACAGACCCTTGTCAGTTGGAATGGGACTATCGGGCCTCTAGGTGCCCATGGCCGCCGCTATCACCGCCGGCGGTCGTACGAGGTCAATCTGGGGATGGGCGACACCATCGAGCGGGCTGAGAATTCGAGCAGCCCACCCTTCGGCGGCCAGGACGACCGGCGGTGAGGCGTCGACTCGCATCGGCAGGACCGTCAGCAGGACCCACTCCTCCCGTCGTGCACCCCCATCGGCGCGGTGCTGGTGATGCTCAGCAAGCCGGTCACTCACTGCCGTGGGTGCCCCGCGGTGAACACTGCCGACGTAGCGGCAGCGGCCGCGCACGTCCCAGGCGACGTACACCGCGCTGGCCGCCGTGATCTCCCGCCGGACCGTCACAACGGCGGCACGGCAGGTCAGCTCGGCCCGCAGGATGCCGTCGCTGGTGAAGGCGGCGGCGTTGAGCAGCGGAGCCAACCTCTTCACCGCTGGGAAAAGTTGGCGGGCGATCTGCCGGGGGATCAGTATGGCCGGGCTCACTCCTCGTCCCCGTCGCCCTCGTCGTCCAGGTCCAGCACTGCGGTCCGCTCGGGGCCGAAGGCAACAAGGATGTCGTCGACCTTGCGCAGGTGCTCGCGCAGCATCTGCACGCCCTCGTGACTGCCGAAGACCTCGCGGCCCCGGGTCGGCACCATCTTGGCCAACACGTTGACGGCCTTGCGGGCGTTCTTGACGCCCTGCTCCAGGATTCGCCGCTGGCGCGTGTCCTCGGCCATCTGGTCGTCGTCCTTGGTGTGGTTGTTGCCGAGCGTCGCCCGGTTCTCGGCGATAGCGGCCTCGGCGCCGATGGGGTCGGCCGCGTAGACCAGGTCCCACTCGTAGTCGATGGTGACCAGCGCGCCCACCTTGTCGCGGACCGGGTCACCGTCGCGCACGAGAACGCCGTCGACCTCGTGGTCGAAGGTGTGGTAGCGCTTAGGCAGGATGCCTGGGTCGGCCGCGATGTGTGCGCGCGCGATGGAGTGGAGCATGCGCAGGCCGCCGTAGGTGGAGGCCAGAATGGCCAGCAGCTTGTTGGGAGTGGCCCGGAACGGGGCCTTGCCGCCCTCACGGGTGACGCCCACCTTGGAGCCGCGGTCGCGGGTGATGTATCCGTCGAGGATCGCCGCCGTCCCGGCCAGCACCGTCAGCTCGGCCACAGCGGCGGGGTCGTCGCCGATCGCCTTGATGAGGATGTCGTCGAGCACCTTGAAGGCGTCGTCGCCGGTGCTCAGCTGCCAGGGCTGCTTCCATACCGTGTCGGTGATCGTGCCGCCGTTGCCGAAAGCGCGGATGGCCGGCTCGATCCGCTCGGAGCTGCGGTACGAGGACAACGCCATGGGCGCCAAGTGGTCGCTGACACGCTGCCGGTCGGCCCTGCCCATGCCGAACTCCTGCTTGATGAGCAGGTTCATCTGTTCGGCGCGGTAGCCGGCCAGCACGGTCTGCTGGTGGAGCGCAGAGGACCACAGCCGATGCGGCGGCAGCCCGAGGAGCTGGTGCATCTGCTCGGCGGCGACCTCCCCGAGCAGGATTTGATAGGTGTCCTTGTCGATCAGGCCGTTGTGCAGGGCGTGGCGGTAGACGCGCTGCATGCCCTGGGTGTTCTGTGCGCCCTCGGTCCACGCGGTGACGTTCACGTGAAGGTTGGCGACGAGGTCGTCCCGCGCGGCCACGAGGTCGGGCATGGGAGAGCCGTTCTCCGTGACCGCGCCGACGATCACCATGGCGGGGAAGGTGATGGTGTGGCCCTCGCGGCGGGTCGCCTCGGTGAGCGTGGGTTCGGCCAGGCCGCGGCGGACGCGGGCGGCCATCTCCGCCACCTTCGTGCGGGCGGCACGCTGGTCGGCCGGGCGGCGGGGCCCGGAGCGGTCCACCGAGCCGATCACAGCAGCCACGCACGCGGCGGCAGCCTCGTCGATATCACCGCCGGTGCGGGCCAGCCACATGCTCACGAGCCGGCTGTTGCCGTCTCCGGCGACGGTGAAGGTCTCCTGGTGGGTGCCGTCGTCGTACACCACGCGCACCAGAAAGAGCGTCATCGGCTCCTTGACGCCCTGCTGGAGCACGCTCTCGGTGTAGACGTTCTTCCCGTTCTGCGCGTAGAACGTCCGACGCATGCTCTCGGCCACCGCGTCCGCCAGCGCCTTGCGGTTCGGCATCCGGATCACGAAGACCGCCTGCGGCTCGCCGCTCTCCTCGTCGATCGAGGTCTCGTAGGTGACCGGCGCCGCGGCCGAGGCCTCCACGTCCATAGCGGTCCACACCTTGTGGGCCCACCGCGGGTTGACGAAGTCCGGCAGCACGTCCAGGTCGAGGAAGCGCCGGTGCGGCGGGATGGCGTAGAGCGTGCCGCCGACCACGGGCTTGGCCATCAACAGTCCGGCTTCCGCGGTTTCTCCCTCTGCCTCGATCATCTTGCGCAGCAGCATCGGTTCCACCGCGCCCGCCGTGACGATGCTGGCCGCGCCGTCGTCCAGGGGGCTGACGGGGTTCTCGGTCAGGGCCTTACGGGCCCCCCGCAGCTGAGCCACGGGCACCGGGTCGGACACCGGGTCGGGCTTGCGCAGCAGCGGGGGCAGGTTGTTGCTCTCGTCACCAAAAGTGTTCACGATCTCGCCCTTCTGGGGGATCAGCGCGCTGCAGGCCGGGCCTGCCGTCCCGGCACCGTGCCTGGGACTCCACTGCGCGCCGTCACAGGGCGGCGAGCGTCGTCACGGTCAGTCCTCGGCTCGTGTCCGGGACCTCTCGTGCCGACCGGCGTTCCGCAGAGCCAGGCGAGCTGCTGGTCGGCCAGGCCATCTGGACCCGGACTCCCGTCATGGACGGGCGCCAGCCACTCTTCACGCTGCAGGTCCAACCCTGTGGCGTGCGGTTCTGCATAACCGGAGCGGTACGCGGCCGACGCGCGAGCGTCGGCGGCCACCAGATTAACGCACCATCAGCCCTTCGTCTCCGCCTTTTCGGTCTTGCCCGGTTCCTGCGGTGGGCAGCAGCAGCCCGACCTGGATAGGACGGTCAGGAGTTGAGAAGCAAGTAGCGCAGCTCCGTTCAAATCAGGGCAGGTTGCGGACAGTTCCGGTGATCCGGGTGCTGTGGGAGGGGACCGGGCAGTCACCACCGCCGCCCCGCTCATGGGCTCTTCCGACCGGCCATCAACGCCGCCACCGCGCCGCGCTGTCCTGGTGAGCACAGTGCCGTGCCACGCGCACGACTTGACCGTGGCGGGCCTTCCGTAGGATGCGAAACGTCGCGCCCCCGGCAGCTCCGATGCCGGGGGCGCGACTCGTGGAGGAGCCGGCCTACAGCTCGATGTCGAGCCGTTCCACGTCGGTGAACTCCACGTCCAGTCCGTGCGCGCGGCTGTTGTTGGCGCGGAAGTACATCCTGGCCAGGCCGTCGGCGGCGATCTGCCGGAGCTGGGCCTCGGTCTGGCCCTGCTCCCGTGCGTTGAACAGCTTGTCGGCGTACTCGGGCGGCAGGGCCTGGGCGATGTCCCGGATGCGGGCGTCGTCGGTCGTGCCGCCGGCGGCTTCGAAGCCGAAGCGGGCGCGGGTGGAGACGACCAGCCCGCCCGTGGACGCGGCCTTCTTCCTGGCCTTCGCGCGGATCTGCGGCTGCCACCGCTTCTTCACCTCGCGCTCCAGGCGGGCGCGCAGGTCCTGGCGGGGGCGCTTGAGCTTGCCCGTCACGTACCGCTCCACGGTGCGCTGGGAGATCCCGAGGGCCTGGGCGGCGGCCTTGGTGCCCTTGAGCTGCTTGACGAGGTATTTCATCTGCGCCTGAGCGGACTGGGGGATGCGGCGGGTGAACGCCCCCTCCAGCGCGCGGTCCAGGCTGTCCCCGAGCAAGTCGACCATGACCTGCTACTCCCCTTCTCCGGCCGTCGGGTCGGCGGTCTTGATGAGGTTGGCGAGGTTGAAGACGCCGCCGCGTTCCTCGAAGAGCTGCTCCGCCCACAGGACGGTCTGGGTGCCCTGGTGCTTGACCATGCCGGGCGAGACGCCGAGCCGGAAGCCGGGTACCGGTTTGCCTTCAAGAGCGGGTGGCAGGACGTCCAGCGGGGACGGGCCTGGCGAGGGGTAGACGATCGCGTCGGTGCCGACGGCGACGGGGTACAGGTCGGCGGCGGCCGCCGTTTTCATCAGCTTGCGGTGCAGTTCGATCCGCTGGCAGGCCAGCACAGCGGCCCGGATGTCAGGGCGCCAGGTCTCCCGGTCCAGCGCGGGGTAGGGCTCGTAGTACGGCACCTGGCCGCGGGAGCGCTGCCTGAGTTTGCCGATGCCGCCCTTCGCGGTGGCCTTGATCGCGGTCTCCAGCAGCGCCATCGTCGGGTCGACCTGCTTGCGCCGGGCCATGGCGTCCAGGAAGTCCTGACCGGTGAGGTCGGGGGTGACGCCCATGTCGGCCATCGTGTCCACGTACGCGTCGCGCAGCTGCGTGTACCAGGGGTTGAGGTAGCGGCCGGTCTGGGTACGGACGTACGCCTCGATCGGAGCGACGTCGAAGCCGAGCTGCACCGCGTACTGCACGGTGGGCGTGGCGTACCAGGCCGGGCCCTGGGGCCGGTCGCCCTTCGGCGTGAACGGGCTCGGCAGCCGGTCTCCATCGACATCGACGGTGCGGCCGTTGATCCGCGCCTGGGACAGGTCGACGTGGCTCAGGTCGACCAGCCACGAGCCGGGCAGCGCCAGGTTGAACTGCGGGTTGCCGGTCAGGTGGGTCGGCCCGTTCAGCCCGACGGTGAGGCCGTTCGCGGCGGCGGCGAACGACATGTTGATGTCGATGCAGACCAGGTACCGCTGGTTGTATTCCTCGTCGGTCAGCGGCCGGCACCAGTCGTACGGTTCCTCCATCAGCATCTCGGCCGGGGTCCGCAGGTGGTGACGGGCGAACTTCCCCTTCAGCAGAGGGTGTTCGTCGGGGACCTCGCACGGGACGACGTCGTACTTGGCGGTGAGCGCGTCGTCGTTGAAGGCACGCTCGAACGCGCCGGTCTCCTGGTTCTTCTCCGCGCGGGTCGGCGGGCGCAGCGCGGTCATCAGCTCCAAGCCGGTCGTCGCGGTCGTCCCGCGCGGCGTGATGACCCGGGCCGCGTACAGGCCGAGGTACTGGGCGAGGTCGGCCGGGTGCATCGTCGGCAGCTGCGGGTCGTCGCGCTTGTCCCACTCGCGGGCGTCCAGCGCGTTCCAGGGCAGGATGCACAGCTGGACGCAGCGGCGCCTTGAGCCCTCCGGGTCGCGGTAGACCCGCGCCCACGGACCGAAACCGCGCTGGCTCATCTGGAGGCCGGCCTTCTCAATCTGCTTGACCACCTTGTGGTCGGACGCGAGACGCCCCGCGTGCCGCTCCTCCTCCGACAGGGCGACCGGCAGGCCGAAGCGTTCCAGCGCGGCTGCGGTGAGGACGAGGATCGGGTCGGCGTCGCGGCCGTTGCGGTGGAGCCGGGCCTGACCGAGGCGGGCCTTGGTCAGCGTCCAGTCGACCAACGCCGGGATCGTCTTGGCGGGCACGTCCAGGACCAGGCCGCCGACGCAGTACGCCGATACCTGCCCGTCGGCGTCGGCGTCGATGACCGCGAGCGGGCCGTTCTCGAAGCGCGGGTCGACGGCGGCCGCCGGCGCCGTGGTCTTCTTCGCCACCGCCTACTTCGCACCAGGGCGCTGCGACGACGCGGCAGCCTTCGCGGCGGGCGCCGGTCGTGCGACAGCAGCCGGTGCCGCCGGTGCTTCGGGCGCCGGGGCGGGGACGGGCGCGGTGCCGGTGAACACCTCCGGGACCACCGGCCCCGGGGGCGCGGCGGGCGCGTCGGCGGCCGGGGCGGGGAAACGGGCGGCGAGGCCCTCCAACAGCCGGGCGTACGCGGCACGCTTCGGCGGCCGCGGCTCCGTCCTGCCCGTCTCCCAGTTCCCCACCGCCTCCCGGCGGGCGTCCAGCGCCGTGGCGATCTGCGCCTGACTCAACCCCGCAGCCTCCCGCAGACGCTTGCGCTCCGCGGGGATCGGCAGGTCGTCCTGCGCGACTTGCTCCAGCAACGCGTCGACGGCGCTGAACAGCTCGTTCTCATTGGACACAGAGGTCACCTCCAATAGACAGCCTACTCGATCACGCGCTTAATCGCACACCCAATCGCGCATGAATCGCGCACGTAATGCGGAGTAGACATGGAGGGGGGCGTTCTTCGCTGACTGAGGCGGGACGGCCGACTTGGAGCTGGCTCAGCGCCTGGCCCTGGAGGTGGTCGACGGCGCAGAGCCGAACCCGCACGACTACTGGTGGCACTGGGCGGTAGTCGGCCTTCTACCACAGCAATGTGTGCATAGGACGCCCCATCGCACGAGCTTGCTGACCAGCAGCGTGACGGCGGGCGAGAGTCCCCCGGCCCCAGCCAGCACCCGCCGGACCCACCTGGGTGCTGCTTCCTCCGGTTCCAGCAACCAGCGCGCTTTCGTTCTACGGTCCGATCCCGTCGAAACGGGCCACAAGCAACGCGATGTCGTCGTCCCGGTCGCCCAAGCCGAGCATGTCGAGCACGTCGTCGCAGAGCCTCTCCAGAGGCGGCGAGTGGTCGCGTCCACTCAGGCGGCTGACCTCGGCTATGCGCTGCCGCAGATTCTCAATTCCGGTCCACACGTCCCGCATGCGGGACTCAACCAGACCGTCTGTGTAGAGAATCAGAGTGGCTCCAGGAGGCGCGTCAAGCTCGACGGTGCTGATGTCGACCCCGCCGATACCGATCGGCGCCCCCGGCGGGACCCTAAGAACCTCTACCTGACCGCCAACGTGCAGCAGAATCGGAGGTGGGTGGCCCGCGTTGGCGATCTTGAGCCGATGTGCAACCGGGTCGTACACCGCGTACATGCAGGTCGCCATCCGGTCGGGACCCAGGCGCTGTGCCTCAATGTCGAGCCGCCTGAGAACCTCGTCCGGCGGCAGGTTCAGCCCGGACAGGGCATGCACCATAGTCCCCAGTTGGCCCATAATCGCGGCGGAGGTCACGGAATGGCCCATCACATCGCCGACCACCAAAGCCACCTGGCTGACAGGTAGTGGGACCACGTCGTACCAGTCGCCGCCGACCCGTGCCGTTTCGGCGGCCGGGAGATAGCGGAAGGCAATCTGGGCACCGACGGGTTGAGGCAGCGAATCTGGCAGCATCGCGCGCTGCAGCTCACCGGCGAGATAAGCCTCCCGGCCGTACAGGACGGCTTTGTCGATGCTGAGCGCTGTATGAGTGGCGAGTTGAGCTGAGACGAGCAGATCCTGCGGATCGAAGGCCGGGCGTTCAGGGGCACGTAGGAAGACAGCAACGCCGATGACGCGGCGCCGTCCCCGCAGTGGTGCCAGGATCGTTCGGCGCGATCCTGGCACGTCGTGCTCGGGGCCGCATAACTCCCGCACTGCAGCAGAGGCTTGGGACGCCTCGCCAAAGATCGGCCGCACCTGGCGCAGCACATCGGCGAGGTCCCCGTCGGCACGCAACTCGCAGAGTTCGGCCGCCGAGGTCTGACTCAAGTTGTCGGCGAGCGGCAGTCCCTCACCCGCCATGTCATACAGCCGCAGCTGATCGGTGCGGCGCAGGCGCAGTACAAACGGCTCGGTCGGCCGCTCGTCGCCCACCGGAAGCGGCTCACGGAGATAGACCAGGATGGTGTCCGAGAAAGTCGGTACGCTCGCGCGGCACAGCCCGGTCACGATCTCGTCGAGGTCGATCCCGCGCGAGATCCGACGCGTTGCGGCCCCAATGAACCGGACGCGGTCACCCTCCCTCCGGACCGCAAGTTCTGTACCGGAGCCAGGGGTATATTCCCTGGTGGGAGGGTTATCAGAGGTTGTCCCGAACAACATCTCGTCGTCGTTTCGTACCGTTGGTACGTCCCTTACGACCTGCCCCGGGACGACTTCCCCTCGCTTTTCCGCTTCTTCGACCAGCCACCACTCGTCGTCCTCGGCGGCTTCTGAAGGCACTTGGCTCTGTTGGCCGGCATCCCGCCACCCCACGTCCTCCGCAGCTTCTTGAACTGCCTCGTGTTCTCGGTCGAGAACATCGCGGGCCTTCTGGAGAACCACGTCAACTTGGTCAAGAGCATCATCATCCGCAGCCGTTCCGGCTGGCGGCCCAGGGAGTGTGACCTCCGCCCCGCTCTGAGTCGGAATGCCGTGCTCCGCACCGGGCCTGAGATCGCGAAGCTCCCTCTCGAGCTGGCTGATCTGACGGGCAGCGAGATCCGCGACACGCTGTGCTCTGTCGCGTTCTTCCTCAGCTCGTGCCAGTTGGAGGCGAAGGTCCTCGGTCTGCTTCTGGGCACGATCGAGGCGGCCCTCGGTCCGTACCTCGTCGACAGGACGAGGGCTGTCGGCGGCGCGGAGAGCATCGAGCTGCCTTGTGAGCTGAACTACCTGAGCCTGCGTCTGGCCGAGCAGCGCGAAGAGGACTGTGGCCACTTGCAAGGCCTGCAGCCGGGCCTGCTCACTGACCTCGTACGCCTGCCGCACACGGTTGAGCTCCTCCAATGCGCGGATCGTGTGCTTCTGCGCCTCGACGAGGTTGTACGTCGGATCGGCATGGGCCGCTGTAGGGGAGGTGTTCGCTGCGTCCCACAACCGCCGAACCTGGTCGAGCCGGTGAGCTGTCTCCTGCACCGTCTCTGCCGGGAAGCAGATGTCTGCGACGGCCTCAGCGAGTTCCCACGTCAGACCCACGCCGTTGAGCTGCTCGCGTAACCGCCAGACCGGAGGGACGGACCGCGGAGCTCCGTCGAAGTGCTCCGGTGTAAGAAGGCGGTGCAGCGCTGCCACCGACACATTGGACGCATCAAGCCAGCCACGAAGGATGTGAACGGCGTCGTTGATCTCCTGCGACGCCCCGCGAGCCTCCGCCCACGGCCGCCCGGGCCGCCTTGCTGCTCCCACGTCGTTCCCCTCCTAATCGGGTTGTTGGCCAAACAACCCCACGTTGTCCCGCGAACAACATCCAACCGGTTCATCCGCGCAGGTGGGGGGTGGATCGTCATTTCAGTGCGGTGCGACGGCGTACCGCTACACGGAGTGAATCTTGGAGGAGAGCCTTGAACGTCACTCACACCCTGATGGCGCTGATGGGGATCGGCCTGGCGGTGGTCTTCTCGCTCTTTGTGGCAGGCGTAGCGTTCGCTATCGCCCGCTGGGGCGGGAGCCCGGTACCGGAATCTGTTTCCACGTCGGGGAAGGCGTTCGCAACGGCGTTGATGGCGATCAGCGCTGTGCTCGCGGTGGTACTCGGGGTCTTCAAGTAGGGCGGACCTCAGCGCTACCTGGTCCGTTGCTGGCCTGACACCGGGACGACGGCCCAGGCTAGTCGACAAGGTCTGGCGGCTGGCAATTTGGTGCCGCGGCCGCGAGGCTTTCCAGCAGCCGGGCGTGCGCGGCGCGCTTCGGCGGCCGCGGCTCCGTCCTGCCGGTCTCCCAGTTCCCCACCGCCTCCCGGCGGGCGTTCAGCGCCGTGGCGATCTGCGCCTGACTCAGGAGCTGTTGTCGTTTCGATCGTGCGGGGTGGGCGTCGAACGGGAGTCTCGTTCGGGTGATCGTGGCTGGCTGTGGGCATGAAGGCAGGGCCTCTTGGTAGCTCGGGGTTGCGAAGCCAACCGAGATCCAGGAGACCCTGTTGTCGCATGTTGTACGTGCTCGCGCCGGTGGAGTTCAACTCGGCTTTTCTGTCGTGTGATTGTGTCGCTCATCGGTTCGGGAATGCGGCCGACCGTCCGGAGCGTGTTCGGCGGTATCCGTCGGACATGACGGACGGGGAGTGGTCTGTGGTCCGGCCGTTGCTGCCGGTGCCGGGCTGGATGCGGGGCCGGGGCGGACAGCCGGAGGTGTACTGCCACCGGGCAATACTGGACGCGATCCGCTATCTGGTGGGCAACGGGATCAAGTGGCGGGCGATGCCGGCCGACTTCCCGCCGTGGGACCGGGTCTATGCGTTCTTCCGCCGTTGGCGCGACCACGCGCTGGTCGGGGAGTTCCACGACCGACTGCGCGGCCGGGTCCGCGAGGAGTCGAGCCGGGATGTGGAACCGACGGCCGGTGTGATCGACTCGCAGTCCGTGAAGGCGGACGCGGTCGTCGGCGCGGAAAGCCGCGGCTTCGACGGCGGCAAGCTGGTCAACGGCCGTAAACGGCACGTGGTGGTCGACACCCTCGGCATGCTGCTGGGCGTGATGGTCACCGCGGCGGACATCGGCGACCGCGCTGCCGCGAAGGTGCTGCTTGAGCGTGTGACCGACGCTCACCACCGGCTGGAACTCGTCTGGGCCGACGGCGGCTACACCGGCAGCCTCGTCGAGCACTGCCTGGCCGGCCTTGCGCTGGTCCTGGCGATCGTCGAACGCAGCGACCACACGCGCGGCTTCGTGGTGCTGCCCAAGCGGTGGATCGTCGAGCGGCTCTTCGCCCACCTGATGCGAAGCCGCCGCCTTGTCCGGGACTTCGAACGATCCACCAGCAGCGCCGAGGCGATGATCTACTGGTCGATGACCATGATCATGACCCGCCGCCTGGCCCGCTCACGCTCCGCGCGAGGGTGAACCGGCCCGGTGCCGGCTCGGCCAGCCAGCCCCGGGCGACCAGGCGTTTCGCCTTCGACCGCAGCCCCTCCACCTTGGCCGGCACCACGTCCAGGCCGAACGCGGTGGCCATCTCCTGGCAGGTCAGCGGCCCTTGACCGAGACGGACTCGATCCTCGATCGACGCCAGGATGCGCCGGTAGTCCACCGACAGTGCCGCCTGGCCCAGCCCCTCGCGCCACATCGGAACCTGCGACCTCGCCTTCACCACCAGAGGCGCGGGCGCCTCCAGTTCCGCTCCCGTCACAACACCCTCTGGCACCTCGGTGGCGACCACGCCGGCTGAGTCACCGCCCGGCGCGGACAACACCGCACTGACACGCTCGCGGGCGATCATCCACTCCGACCACTCCTGCTCGGCCACCGCGAGCTCGGCCTGGACGCGGTCCGCTTCCTCACGCAACCCGTCCACACGACGACGAGCGGCGAGCTCGTGCTGTTCCAGCAGTCCGACAACCGACGGCATCCGCGACCTCCACGAGAGCGACGAAACGACACCCCATCACTCCCATCCCGACGCCGCCCCTACCCCTGACCAGCGAAAACACAGCCGTCAGACTCGGAAAGACAACAGCCTCTTACACTCGCTGCGCGATGACAACGGGAGCGAGGAAGATGGGCGACGAAGCTCGGCAAAGGCACTGCAAAGCCGTCAGATAAGAGCAGGTCGCGAAGGGTGCTCTCCGCGCGAGCGGAGGTGAACCGATCAGCATCACGTCGTCAGGTGTCATGTGACCGTGCTCTCCGCGCGAGCGGAGGTGAACCGGTGCCGGCCGCGTCGATGTAGCTGGCCCACGTGTGCTCTCCGCGCGAGCGGAGGTGAACCGCAGCCATGACCGGTGCGGTGCGCGGGGCAGGTGTGCTCTCCGCGCGAGCGGAGGTGAACCTCCGGGAAAAGCGCCGGCCTTTGGCTGTGCGACGTGCTCTCCGCGCGAGCGGAGGTGAACCGCTCACCGGGTCAGCCATCGTGCTGGTGCCGTCGTGCTCTCCGCGCGAGCGGAGGTGAACCGATGACCAAGGTGGCGACGACCCAGCGCCGCGGGTGCTCTCCGCGCGAGCGGAGGTAAGCCGACGCAGTCGGTGCCACGGTGCCGGGGTCAGGCGCGGTACCCACCTGCTCCACCCGTTTCCTCAGGAAGAGCAACGAAGTGCTGCTGGAATAATGTGCAGTTGGAGGTTCGGGGAGCGATACGACGACGTGGTGGAGTTCCGCTTCAATGTGTGACGGGTGACATAGCACCACGTCGCTGATCTGACAAACGTGCAGGTCAGAAGGGGTCTGACTCTTCGGGGTCAGGCCCCTTAGTTTTTACCGTGCTGGATAGGTGCTGGATTTTCTGACCTGTCGTCACCTGTCATCACCCCTCATATCCGTACCGTGCTGGATACGTGCTGGATATCGGCTGCGGCATGCCCGCAAGCAAGAGCCGCGCTCCTTCGTGCCGGTCTGCTTGCCCGTCGCTCGACTGTCCGGCACAAGTCCTTCACATTTGATACGGCGTTTGCGGAAACAAATCTCGACCCGCTCGACGTTGTAGGTCCCCTACGCGCAAACGGGGGTGGTCAGCTTGAAGTTGTTCCGTGTGGACACGACGAAACGCGGCATGACCGAGGTCATGCCGCGTCTTGCTGAGGTAGAGGCCGAGGTGCAGGGTCTCGTCGAGGCGAGCATGGAGACGCTTCTGGGAGTCCGGTTCCTGGCGAGTGAGTTCAGCACCGGACCGGTGCACGGGGGCCGGATCGACTCGCTCGGGCTGGACGAGAACGGGGCGCCGGTCATCGTCGAGTACAAGCGTGGCACGGATGCCGGTGTGATCAACCAGGGCCTGTTCTACCTGTCCTGGCTTGTGGACCATCGCGCCGAGTTCGAGCGTCTGGTCCGCGACCGGCTCGGAGCGACGGCCGCATCTCGGGTTCGGTGGAGCGGCCCGCGCCTCATCTGCGTCGCGGGAGACTTCACCCGCTACGACGTGCACGCCGTGCGTGAGCACCGGCGCTCGATCGACTTGGTCCGCTACCGGCTGTTCGGTGCCGATCTGTTCGGGCTTGAGACCGTAGCGTCCGTGAGCGGCGGCATTCAGGTGGCCAGCCGGGTGCGGCGCCAGGCGGTTGCCCAGGCAGCGGACGGCGTCAAGGGTGCGGCGATGCTGGAGTTGGCGGGTGCGGTCGACGAGGCTCTGCTCGGGCTCGGGGACGGCGTGAAACGCGTTGAGCTCAAGACCTACCGGGCGTACCAGCGGCTGCGGAACTTCGCCTGCCTGTGCCCGCCTCAGCGGACCAAGCTGCTGGTCTACCTCAAGGTCGACCCGAAGGACGTCGACCTTGTTCCGGGCTTCACCCGGGACGTGACGGGTCTGGGGCATCATGGGACGGGTGATCTGGAGGTCCAGGTCCGTACTCCGCGGGACGTGGAGCGGGCGCTGGAGTACTTCCGGGCGAGCTATGCGGTGACGTGAACGCGCAGTGCTGCACGTACCTGGCGGGCTGTGCTTCGTGTGGTGTCTGCGGTCGGGGGCGGTTCCCTTTGTCGTTCGGGCAGAGGGTGGCGGTGGACTGTCCATGGTCCGTGGGATCGCCGGTTTGGCCAACCGGCGATCCCACGCTATGTTGCCCCGCCGCCCCGTGGGCCGGTGATCAGCGCGAACGGCCCACGGGACGGCTGGTCGCGACCGCTGGGGTCGACCGTGCGCCGGCGGCGAGGCGAGGCCTCTGTTCGCGGCGCGGCTGGACGTGGCGCGTACCGGTCTGCTCCGCGAGGGCCTCGGAGAGGCCGGCCAGCAGCGAACTCGGCGTGTGCGTGGACGCGGTGATGGCCCATGTGGGCCGGTCGTTACCAGGGTTGGCCCAGATGGTCCAGGTGGCCAGGTCCTGGTTCGGGTGCTGCGCGGCGAAGGCGTCGAAGCGGATGCCCGCGTGCTCGTCCGGGGAGGTCCAGCGGCTCTCTCTGCCGTCCACGGTGTGCTTCCATCCGGCGTCGGTGAGCGGCTGGGTGGCCGAGGTGACCTTCTTCTCGTTCACCGGGGCGCCGACGGCCGTGTCCCAGCCGTCGCCGTCGGCGAGGTGGGCGAGCAGGTCCTGCAGCATCGGGGCGGGGGTGGTGCCGGTCGCGGTGAGGACCCACATGCGGTCGGAGACGGGGGTCTCGTAGGCGGCCACGGTCCAGGCGGTCTCGTGGGCGGGGGCTTCGTGGACGCGTTCGATGCGAAGGGTCTGCGACTCGTGGACGGCGAGGGTCGAGTCGTCCGACCAGGTCCGCCACTTCTCGAACTCGCCGTGCGTGTCGAGGAAGGTGTCGAGGAGGGCGTCGTGGTCGCCGGCGTCGGCCAGGTAGACCGGGACGGTCTCCGGCTCCGGGCGGGACGGTTCTGGTCCTGCCGGGGTGATGTCGAAGACGGAAAAGGCTGCGATGGCGGCCCGTTCGGTGTCGGTGAGGGGCGCCGGTCCGGGGCGCATCTCGGCTCCGTGGGCCCGTTCGAAGGCCACCAGTGCTTTCGCGGGCGATTCGAAGGTGCCCGCGGTCTGACGCAGGTGGTTTTCGCCGTGCAGGTAGACGGACTTGCCGCCCCGGTCGAGGTAGGTGCCGACCGCGACGGTGGTGTCGCCGTCGAAGGCGTGCGCGTGGATGAGGAGGCGGCCGTGGCGGATGTCGTCGTGGAGCTTCTGCGCCTGGTCGGAAATCTCGCGGATTTCACTGCGGGTGCACCACGGCATCGGGTAGGCCGGCCAGGTCCACTCCTCGTCCATCGCCTCCTGGAGACGAGGGCTGATCTCGACGGTGATGCCTTCAGCGGTCAGGTGTGTGGCGGCGTCGCGGGCCCAGTAGGGCTCCTCGTGATCGATGCGAGCCAGGACCAGGACGTTGGTGGCGGCGACCGTCCAGTCGGCGGCCTCCAAAGCCATGAGGGCGACGCGGGCCTGCGTGCCGGTCAGGACGGCCTGTACGGCAGTGGGGTGGACGGGGTGGAGGTCGAGGCGGACGTGGGCATCGATGGGGGGAACCATGAAGGGGTCTCATCTGTCGTGCGGTGGCCGGGCGTCAGGACCGGCCACCGGCGTACGGGGGGTTACCGGGTTACTCGTGCGGGCCGGGCGGCGTGCGCGGCGGTGGCCCGAGGCCCGGCGCGGGTGGTGGGCGCGGGCCGGTGCCGCTGGGGCGGGGGGCTTGCGGTGGCGTGCTGCAGGCGGGTGCGGACGGCGGCGATGTCGGCGAGGGCGCGGCGGGCGCCGACGACGAGCTGGAACGGGGTGTTCGCCGGGTCCCCGGCATACGCCTCGACGCGTCGGCCGGTGTGATCGGCGGTGGCCAGGAGGGAGCGCTGCAGGGCGCGCTCGGCCCAGTACTCCGCGGAGCCGGCCGGTTCGGCCAGCAGGCGGAGCACCTCGCGCGGGCTGCTTCCCTCGCCCGGTACACCGCGTTGCTGGGCCCCCCACAGGACGGTGACGGGGTCGATCGGCTCACCCCGGCGCGCCAGGGTGGTCAGGCACTGCCAGAGTCCGGCGTGCAACGGCACGGTGAGGTCGGCGGGGAGCAACCACCGCAGGGAGCCGATGGCGGCGGGGCGGGCTGTCGCGGTCGCGAGCAGCAGCTGCTCTTCTTCGGCGGCCTCGGTGCGGTCGAGCACGCTGTGCGGTGGTGGTGCTGGGGTGCGGGGCAGGACGCCGGAACGCGGTGGGAAGCGGATCGCGATGTCGTCGACGAGGGCGGCGAGCGCGTCGGCTTCCGCGAGCACCTTCTGGACGGGGTGCGGGAGGGTGGTGTCGTGGGTGGCCTGGATGAGGCGTTCGGCGGCTCCCCGCAGGCGGCGGCGGGCGTGTTCGGCCTCGACCATCCGTGCGTAGGCCGGGGCGTGCCGGGGCCAGGGGCAGACCTGCACGAGCGTGTGCAGGTACATGACGGTCAGTCCGCGCGCCTGCTCGCGACCCCTGGCGAGCACGCGGTCGAGCCACTCGGTGTTCTTCGCGTGTTCGGCGGGGTCGGGCGGGGGCAGGGTGCTGATCGCGGTGAACAGGGCGGCGTGCGGTGCGGTGGAAAAGGAGCCGGCCGCGATACCGGTCACGTCGCTGAGACGGTGCGGGTCCAGGAGCAGGGCGCCGAGGAGGGCCTGCTCGACGTGGAAGACCGGCTGCGGCGGTGTGATGTCGCCGAGGTCGTCTTCGTCGGGTTCTGGGGTATGGGGCATCAGGCAGCGAGGGTGAAGTCGTCGGGGTCGAGGGTGACGCCGAGGTGCGGGGCGAGGAGGTGGCCGGCGAGCAGCGGGGGCACCGCGTTTCCGATCTGGGAGAACTGCTGGCCTTTGTTCCCGGCCCACGGGTAGTCGGCCGGGAAGGACTGCAGGAGGCCGGCCTCGCGGGCGGTGATCCGAATCGGCTCCGGAACGGCCGCCGTGTCGGCGTCGACTGTGGACGGGGTGGGCTCGGCGATCCAGGTGCACTCGTTCGCTCGGTGCCCGAAAAACAGCGTGGCGGCGGGCTCGGACAGCGGCCGGACGGTGGCGTTGGCCTGGCTGTTGCTGCGCAGGGACCAGGACCAGCGGGGGGCCTCACCGGGGAACGACGGCGCGGGAGCGCCTTCGCGCCGGGGCTGCGGGACCACCGGGTCCGGCCGGGGCGTCCAGGTGCCGCGCGCACGGGCGTCGGACAGCGTCTTGCGGGAGCCCGACGGGAACGGCTCGGGCCCCCCGCCCGGCCCGCCACCCGCGCAGACGGTGGGGACGGGGCGGTCGGTCGCGCCCCATCCCAGGGCTTCGGCCATGCTGACCCACCGGGGGCGGCCCGGGCCGAACAGCGAGACCGGCTCGGCGAGTCGGGCGTGCGTCGGCGTGGGCGGCAGCGCCGTACGGACCCGCGAGGCCAGGAGAATCGCGCGCTTCCTGGTCTGCGGCACACCGAAGTCGGCCGCGTTGAGCAGCCCGCACCAGACGGAGAACCCCCACCCACGCAGCACGGCCGCGTACTGCCGCCACAGCGGCAGCACGTCCGGCACCTCTTCCAGGGCGACCCAGTCGGGCTCGCCGACCGCGTTCAGGGCATACAGGTAGCGCATCGGCTCGGCAGCGAGCAAGGAGCGCTCGTCACGGCACGCGGCGAGAAGACGCTCGCGCGGGTCACGACCAGCCGCCAAGTCCTCGACCGCCGCGTGCACCAACGGCTGGTCGACCAGACCCAACCGCTTGCCGGCCGTACTCCACGCCTGACACGGCGGCGAAGCGATCACACCCCGGGTGCGCCCGACGAACGGCCACGTCGGGTACGACGCCACGTCCGTACGAATGGTCAACTGACCAGCCGCGGAACGGGTCTTGCACGCCCACAGGTCCCACTCCAGCCCGACGTCCCGCACCCCCAGAACCTGCAGCGCCCTGCTCCAGCCGCCCGGACCCGCGAAGAGGTCGAGGATCACGTGGCCAGCCCGAAGTCGTCCCGCACCAGCGCGTCGGCGTCGCCGCGGCACGCCCACGGTGAGCAGCCGTCCTCGACGCCGTTCTCCAGCACGTCCGACTCGTCCGCGCTGATCTGCCGGGCGGCCCGTTCGGCGGCGGTGACGTGATCGATCGGCGCTTGGGCCAGCGGGACGCGGGAGCGGTGCACGAACGCCTCGCCGAGCAGTCGGTTGCCCGACGCGTTGGCGCGGGCGTTGCCCTGCCGGATGGCCGCGTCGAATTCGACCACGTCGGCCCACTCGGACGGGGAGTTGTCCCGGATATGCCTCCACTGCGCATTTCCATGGAAAGGACATCCCAAGCAACTCGACTTCGGGGTGTCAGCGAGGCCGAGACTGGTCAGATATTGCACACAGTCGGCCCTAGTCCACGACATGTCGAGCAAAGGATGCCGGTTGCGCATGTACTTGACGTCTGCGTCCTTCGCGCGGTGGAATTCGTCGGTCGAGATACCCACCCACTGTTCGACGAATACCCCCTTCGGGATGCGTGCGGGGTAGGGGTATCCGAGCAGTTGGCGAACCTTCTGCTTTATTGGCTTTATCTTATATTCGCCGGTGCACTGCCGTCTGGTCATTCCAGGCCGCCCGTCCTGATTGAGAATGTGGAGCGGCATGGAAGCGAATCGGTGATCCGGATTCAGGGCGTCGCCGCGAATATTTCCCGCCGACACGCGAAGAACGGGAATTCCGGCGGGTGCGGCTATCTCTTCTTCCAGGCGGTCAAGGTGCGCATAGACCGCTTCGGGTTCCCATCCGGTGTCCGCGAAGATTGCGTAGTCAACCCGGGGGAGAATTCCCTCGGCTGACAGTGCGAGGAGAGTGCTGGACTGAACTCCCGCGCCAAGGGAGAGAGCGCGGAATCGAGGCTGATCTGAAATGGGCTGTCCTGGGTGTAGGGAAACGGAGGGGCTTGTGGCCAGGCTTGAGCGCCAGCGTCAGGGAAATGCCTGCCTGCGGTGCGGGGCAGAGTTCGGTGCTGGCCGTGCGGGCCGGTGGAGCCGGTGCCGCTCGGGAGGTGGGGCTGTCAACGGACAGCCACGCGTGCTGCTTTGACGCTCGGGACGGTGGAAGGCCGTGCAACGGTCCTGGCTGGGGTCCGTGGCCGGCCGAAGGTGGCCGCCAGGGTGCGACACCCGTCTGCCGTGGGGTGCACGCGTTCGTCCCTGAACAGAAGTTGGCAGGGCTCGCGTTTCACCAGCCCGCGGGATTCGAGGGACCGGATGGTGGTGAGCGAGAAGCGCAGGTCGTCGTCACGGACGTGCGGCTTGTTGTCGAACATGGTCACCTGGCCCTGGGCGACGGCGCGCAGCGCGGCGTCCTGTACGGGAGACAGCGCGAGCGGCTGATGCGGGAAAGCGACCCAGCGTCGCCGATCGGTGACGAACAGCTCGGCTGCGGCCACCGCGTCGAGAGCGCCGAGTGCTGTCAGGTCCTGTACGACGGCGAGTCGGCGGCCGGCCTCACCCAGGGCCTGCTTGTAGGTCAGGGGCGGTCCCCCTCCCCGCGCGGGCACACCGGCGCGGGTGGCGTCCACGATGTCCACGGCGTCCAGGAGATGGTCGGCCGCGTCGGTGGCCAGGCGGGCGAGCTGTCGCACGCGCGCGTACACGGTGCGGATGGCGGAGTCGTGGTACAGCTGCTGGGCGTTCAGGACGTCCACGACGTGCAGTGCCGTGCTGGCGAGGTGCTGGGTGACGGCGGTCTGGTCGGTGAGAGCGGTCGCAGGACGGACCCCCGCGATGTTGAGTCGGGGCAGGGCGTCGTTGTGGCGTGTGAAGGCGCAGGCGAGGAACAGGAGGTGCTCGGCCGGCGCGATCGGGTCGCTCGCTGAGATGGAAGGTCTCCTTGAGCTCGGGGTGAGCGGCGGTGTACGAGGTGCCCTGAGCTGGGCGAAGAAATGGCCGACGTGATCCGCCGGGTGCTGTGCGCCCTCATAGGGCGGCGTGTCCCCGGCAGGTCAGGTACGGCTGCGGCCGGTCGTCCTCGCGGGTGCAGGAGCGGGTGCGGGCCCGGGCGCCAGAGGGGCGGCGGGGCTGCCGATGGCGGCGGCCAGGGCGGTGATCCCGGCGGGGGTGAGACGGACTCGGTCCTGGAGCGGTCCGCCCTCGTACGCGGAAGGCGCAGATTCTGGGACGCGGTTCGCGAGCCCCTTCTCCTCCAGCGCCCGTAGCGTGCCGACCAGGACGCGTTCGTCGCGGTAGTGGACGTACTGCCGCCCCAGGGAACTGGTGGCCGCGACGTTTCCGCAGGTGATTTCCCGCAGGGCGGTGAACTGCGCTGCGCTCAGGGGGTGCAGCGGGCTGTCGCTTGCGTTCCATCGGCGGCGTTGGATCTCGTGGGCGAGGGTGTCCGCGCAGCGCATCGCCGCTTCTGGGGCCAGGGCGGTCAGCACGCGTGCTGTCGGTAGGTGTTGGTCTGCGGAGGTAGGCGAGCTGTTGGAGACGGGCCATTGCGTCCGACAGGTCGTTGCTCTGGAAGAGGCGTGCGTCCGTGACCGCTGTGAGGGCGGTGCGCGTCGCGACGGCGAGTTGCTCGGCGGAGGCGCCATGGGCGTTCTGGTCGGACGGCGTCGCGGCCCGCAGGAGCCGGTCGAGCTTGTCGTTGTGCTGCACGTACTGGTCGGCGAGGAGGAGTAGCCGTTCGACCGGAGTCGGCGGGGCCGGCACGTCGAACAGGAGGCCGTCGTCGGGCGGAGTCGTCATGCGCGCCGCCGGACCGTCGGGTCATGGGGCAGGGCGGGGGCGGGCGGGCTCACGGCGGGGAGGGGGTGTTTCGCTTCCAGCGCGGTGCGGGCGGCGGCCAGTGCCCGGCCGGCGTCGTCGAGGTGGATCCGCAGGCTGTTGTGGTGGCCGAGTGCGTCGACTTGCTGCTGGGGCGTGGTCTGCGCGTTGGTGGTGAGGGCGGTGAGGGGCGTGAGCGCTTGGGCGTAGTGGGCGACGGCCCGTCCGAGATGGCTGGCACTCGCACCGAGGGTCGTGGCGGGCGGGAGGGCGGCGATGTTCGGTGTGAGCTGGTACTCGGCTTCTGCTGCCGTGCGCGTGGTGAGGTGGCACAGCAGGTCGATGTGGCGCGTGAGGGTGAACAGGCCGGTGGCGTCCACGGTGATGCGGTGGTCGCGGATGTCCGCGTCCACGGCGTCCACAGCTTCGCCTACGGTCATGTCGTCAAGGTCGCGGGGTTCGTAGGTGTGCAGGTCATCTCCCAGTGGCGGTGTTCCGCGCTCGTCCGGCCCGAGCAGCGGGCAGTCGGGTCGAGTCGCTGGTGTGTCTGCCGGGGGTCGGAGGGTGCTCACGCGGCTTTGCCGAAGTCGGTCTGTGTCGGTGTGTGCTTCGCGACGGCGCGGGCGGTGATCGCCTTCGACGCGCGGGCGGACGCCGCGGAGAGCTCCTCCGCTCCGGGCTCCCGGTACCACGGACGTAGGTCGAGCATGGCCGCGCGCATGCCGGTGGCGAAGCAGAGCGCGGTTCCCTTGGGCAGGGCGCGGATCGCGTCGGCGGGCAGGATCCGCTCCTGCCGCATCGACACCGACGTGCTCTTGCCGGAATCGGAGTGCGAGGTGGAGGTGGTCTCCACGTCGTGGTCGCCGATCAGGCGACTGAGCTTGTCGGCAAAATCGGGGTCATCGATTCCGGAGCCGATGACCTTGACGGTGGACGCGCTCCACATGGCGTCCATGCCGGTGTCGCCCCACACCTTCTGGCCCTGACGGTAGGACTGCAGGATGGTGAGGGGGATGATGCCGCGGCTGCCGAGGTGGGAGTACAGGTCCGGGAGGTCTGAGATTTTGCAGACGTTGGCGGCCTCGTCGAGGATCGCCAGCATGGGCGGATCCAGGCGTCCGCCGGCTCGTTCGGCCTGCGCGGTCGCGGCCCGCATCACCGAGTCCGCGCACGCGGCAATCAGTGCGGAGGCTCCGCCTCCGCCGTCCTTGCTGAGCAGGAACAGCGTGTCCGTCGAGGTGACGAACTCGGCGGGACGGAATTCCGCCGCGTCCTTCTGCGGGGTCACCCATGCGGCGATCGACGCGTTCAGCAGGGCGGCGGCGTACTGCCTGGCGGTCTCGTAGATGCCGTCTCTGGTCTCGGGCGGCCCTTCCACCGTGCCCTTGAGCTGAGCGGCGACGGCGGTGAAACCGTGATCACGCAGGATGTCCAGCGGGGTGCGGTCGGCGGGGAAGGCGAGCCACTGCATGATGTCGGTGATCGGGCGTTCGTCGAGCGCGGCGGCCAACAGCAGTTGGGACAGGATGTTGCTGCCGGCCTTCGACCAGAAGTCGCCCTGCTGGGAGGCGTCCACCGAGGCGGCGAGGAAGTGTCCGGCGAGCCGGTCCGCGCCGTCCAGGGTTTTCGCGGAGGCGAGGGGGTTCCACCACATCTCGCGGGAGGCGTGCGCGATCTGCTGCGGGTCCATGGTCCACACCGTCCCCACCCGGGCCCTGGCCTCGTAGGCGGTGGTGAAGGCGTCGCCTGCGGCCTTGTTCGACGTCAGCAGGACCGGGCCGGGTGCGCCGAGCATGGACGGGATGGCGAGGGAGGTGGTCTTGCCGGAGCGGGGCGCCATGATCGCGACGGCGACGTCCTCGAACCCCATGCGTACCTCATGGCGGCTGCCCTGCAGGTTGCCGAGAAGGACGCCGGTGTCCTTCGCGTCGATGTGCTTCGCGTTTTTCAGACTGGGGCGCAGGGAACGGGCCTTGTCGGTGATCGCCTTGGCCATCAGGGGCTCGATGTCCCGGGCCGTGGCCATGTCGGTGATCGTCTTCCGGCCGCTGCCCCGGTTGTGGTGCCGGGCCCACCAGGCGCCCGCCCCCGCCGCGAGGGCGACGAACACGGCGATGGGGACGACCCGGGCACCGATCAGCAGGGACGTTTCTCCTGCGGTGGGCCAGACCTGCTCGGGATGGAGGAGGGCCTTGGTCGGCTCGTACGGGGCCCAGCTGGTGCCGGTGAGGTAGGCGGTGATGTTGCCGGACAGCCAGGCCAGGTGGGACAGGGGTACGACGACGGCGAGCATGCCGAGCAGGAGGCGCAGGACGAGGTCGTATCCGTCGGTGTTGCTGCTGGAGGAGGGAGGAGGCAAGGGCTACAGGCTTCTTGGCGAGGAGGCAGGGGTCAGGGGCGGTGGCCGGGCCGGGGCGGCGCCCGCCGGGAGGAGACCGGGACTGGTGGCGTGGTGTTGTTCCGGGCGGCGAGGGCGCGGACACGGTCTTCCAGCGCGCCGGCGACGAACACCGCGAGCGCGTCCGTGGTCCTGAGGGAGATGACGCTCGGATCGCGGGTTGGCAGACCACGCCGGCCGTCGATACGCGCCACGGGCTTCGGGTCGGCGAGCGCCGAGGTGAACGCCGCGACCAGACGGGCGGGAGCTGTCGTGGCGAAGGCTGCCTGCCATACCGGCCTGGCCGGGCCCAGCGTGGCGGTGGCGAACCAGGCACCCGGCTCTTCCGCGCTCCCCAACCGCTGGACGTACAGGGTGCCGTCGGGGGAGGCGTAGCCGTTGTCCTGTGTGGTGGGCGCCCAGCCGGTCTGGCGGAGCGGCTCGAACGGGTCGGAGGGGGCGTCGTTCGGCGGATCGGGGTCGGTGAGGGTGTCCAGGACGGTGGCGATGACTTCGACGGGGGTGCGGGCGCCGAAGCTTGCGTACCAGGCGGGATGGTTCGGCCCGGCGGCCTGGTGCAGGGCCCACCAGTGGTCGTCGGGGTCGGGTTCGAGGCGCAGGAGGGTCTTCTGGTCGGGGCTGGTGAGCAGGACGCGCGGCATCAGGGGGTCGTCGCCGTAACTCCATCCGCAGGCACGGTGGAGGGGGACGGTGATCCAGGCGGGGTCGCCCCCGCCGGCGAGGTGGCGCGGGGTGACGAAGTCGACCTCGACGGTCTCGGGACCCGACGGCACGGTCACTTCCGAGCCGCCGTTCGCCGGTCGGGCGCGGGGGCCGGTATGGGGATCAGCGGTGAGTGGGCCTTGCGGGCCGCGGTGTTGATTTCCCGGAGCGCGGTGCCGTGGGTGGTCCAGTCGTCGAGGTAGCTCCACGACTCGGCGTGGTGTTCGGCGAGGGCATCGTCGAAGTCGGCGGTGCCGGGCTGGGCGGCGGCGGGGAGCCCGTCGCGGGTGAGCAGCCACTGCTCGTGCAGTGCGTCGAGACGGTCGAGGGCCGTGCGCAGGACGCCCAGTTGGTATCCCCAGCGGTTCTGGACCATGTTCTCCGGCAGTCGGGTCAGCTGCGTCTCGGCCATGGTCAGCAGGTGCCGGGCGCCGTAGCGGAGCGTTTCGAATGCCGCGGCGGTGTCGGCGTCGCGCTGGCTCTTGCGCAGGCCGTAGGCGTGGTCGTCGTAGGGCCAGCCGTCGAGGTCGGTGTGCTCGTCGGCGTAGGTGTCCCAGGCGTCGAGGATCTTCTGGCTGTCCCGTATGAAGTGGTCGAGGTGGCGCAAGGCGTCGCGGTGGGCGCGGTGTTCTCGGGAGATGAGTCGGATCCTGTCGGTGCAGCGGCGAACGGTCGGTTGCGCGGTGGTGCGGGCCGGTGCCGTGGCGGAGATGTTCTGCTGGCGCCGTGCGGAGCGGGCCTGCGCGCGCAGTGCTCTGACTCGCGTTATGTGCGCGTCGGCCGTCTGCTGCGGAGTGAGCGGGCTGGGCGTCTGCGTCACGCCGTGGGTAGCGGTGCGGTCGAAGAGTCCGCGTTGCAGGGGGGGCGGGGTCGGTGAGCGCGGTGATGAAGGCGGTCACGAGGCGCTCGGGGGTGCTGCTGCGGAAGTCGGCGTGCCAGAGGTGGGCGCCACGGCTTCCGAAGTCGGTGGGAAGGTCGCGCACTTCGATGTGCCAGGCGACGGGCACATCGAAATGCCACGGCACCGTGCCCGCGCCCTCTTCGGGGAGGCGCTCCACCGTGCAGCTCGGATGATCGGTGTAGGCGACTCCGCGGCGGTCGATGAGCCAGCCTGCCGCTTCCAGCTCGGCCCGTGGGCTCGCTGAGCCGACAGGCGCTCGGTCGACGAGCGCGTCGGTGAGGCCGGCGAAAACTTCGGCAGGAACGTGCTCGCCGAACTCGGCATACCACTTGGACTCGGTACCTGCGGGCTCGGCCCGGAGCCGCCACCGTGCAGAGGTCCGCGATTGGGGATCGAACTGGAGCTGGTAGCGAAGGTCGGGACTCACCAGGACGATCTCCGCGCTCAGGGGGTCGGAGACCGCGTTCCATCCGGCGGCTGCCAGGCCGTGGGTGACGTGGCGGACGTTTCCGGGGCCCGCGAGGGGGCGGGGGCTGGTGTCGTACGGGATCTGCGTGGCGAGCTTGTCGGCGAAGCCGGCGAGCTGCCGTTCGCTCAGCGGCACCGGCAGGACCCCGGCTCGCTCGGCCGTGCACCGCCGTACAGGTCGCGGAGATCGTCGACCACATAGTGGAGGGTGTGCTGGTCGGCCAGCTCCCACGCGGCGGTGCGCAGTTCGGTGATCAGCCGGTCGCCCTGCGCCGTACGCGGCGTGTCGGGGTTCTCCTGTACGGCGCGGGCGAGGGCGCGCATGGTGTCGGCGAACTGGACGGGCAGGCCCGTGTACTCGTCGAGGAGGGGCTCGACAAGGGCGAGGGCTTCCGCTGGATCGGGGGTCTCGCGCAGATAGTCGGTGAGGTCGGCGAGCGTGTCGGTCAGGGTGCGGATGGTGTCCGGGGTGAGAGCGGGCATCTGGCTCCTCTGTGGGTGTGTGGTGGTCAGCGGCGGGTGCGGGCGCCGCCGGCCGGGGCGTGGGGGAGGGCGGTGCGGGGGCTGTTGCGTGCCCAAGTCGCGGCGCGGGCGGCGGTGATGCGGGCCTGCTGCCAGGCGCCGAGCTCTGACGGCGTCACCGACACGGACCAGGTACGGATTTGCGGGCTCACGGGGACGGATCCGCGCGGGCGCATCACGGGGTCCGGGCTGGCGAGTTCGGTGGAGAAGGCCTGCACCAGATGTATCGGTGTGTTGGGCGTGAAGCTGGCCGCCCAGCCGTCGCTCTGCTGGGTCTGCACTCCGGCCCGCCACATCGCCTCCCCCTCGTGGCTGTACCGGTACTGCATCCACGTGGTGGTGTCGGGGCTGGTCGCGATGTAGTCCCGGCCTTCGAAGCGCGTGTGCCAGTTCTGTTCTTGCAGCGGGGCCCAGACGGTGGGGGCGTGGGCGGAGCGGGGGCGGGTGAGGGCGTCGGTCAGGCCGGCGACGATTTCCACCGGCGTCTGCGGGCCCAGGTACGCGGACCACTCGCCGGGCGCCCCGCCCGTCCGGCCGTGGACGGCCCACCCGCCGGGGCGGACGTGGGGGGCGAAGGTGACGCGGACGGCACGGTCCGGGCTTTCCATATGCAGGGGGCCGCCGGTCTTGGACCTGTCGCGCCAGCCGGAGGCGCGCAGGAACTCCGAGACGTACCGGAAGTCGCCTCCGCCGGCCAAGGCGCGCGGCTGGACGAGATAGTGCTGCTCGGCCTGCTCGCCGGACCCCCAGCCCTGCCACTGCTTCTTCCTCACCGGCGGCGCCGTACGACGAGCGGTGCGGGCGCCGGGGGCTTCGCCGTGAGAGCGGTGGGCTGGGTACCGACGTTCAGGAGGGTGTCTATGTGTTCGTCCAGGTCGAGGGCGATATCGCCGAGTTCGTTCGAGGCGCGGCCGAGGGCGAGCCATACCACCGCGGGGAGCGTGCCGCGCTCTGCCGCGTCCTTGGCGAACGCGCTGCCGGTGCAGACGAGGTGGGTGACGCCGCCGAGGACTCCGGTGTCCGGGTCGAGGACGCGGGCGAGGACCTGGGCGGCCTGCGGCGGGGGAAGCTGGGAGAGGTGGTCGGCGAGTTGGACGAGCTGCCGGGTGATCTCGTCGGTCAGCTGCACCGCGTAGGTGGCGGGGTGGGACATGCTCCTCCGAGTCGGTGGACGATCAGCGGCGGTGGCGTCGTCCGACACCTTGGGTCTCGGCGACGGCCCCTCTGGGCGGGCGCCGCCCAGAGGGGCGGTGCGGTGGGGGCCGGTCGCGATGCAGGTGTACAGGTAGCGGCGGAAGAGTGCCGTGGCGAGCCGGGGCTTGAGCAGGGCGTTGATCGGTGGCGGTGTGCGGGTTACTTCGGCTTCTCCGGATCGGGTGGTGGGGCGGGAGGCATAGCGCCCTGCTGGGGCGTCGGCCGGAGCCTGCGGAAGCGCTTGTTCTGCGTTAACGCGACCGGGTGGTCGGCGTGCGGGGCGCGGCCGGGACGGGCGGAGCGGCAGCGGGCATGGCGGTGGGCGCGGTCCTGCCCGCCGGATGCTGCAGAGCGGTGCTGATGCCGAGCGCGCCGAGGCGCGGGCCGATCTCGCGCAGGGCGCGGCCCTGGGCCTGGGTGTCGTCACCGGACAGGCGGTAGATACCGCTCTGCGGATCCTGGACGAAGCCGTGAGCCGTGAGGACTTCGCCGGCGCGGCCGTCGGCCGGTGCGGTGGCGACGCTGCCGTCCGGCTGCCAGGTCAGGACGACCCGGTCCGGCTGGGACGGCTGGACGCCGCCCAGGGCGTTGTGGCGGACCTGCGCGAGGGCACTGTCGTAGCGGATGAGCAGATCGTCGGCGACCTGCTCGGCACTGAGGAACGGGTCGTCGACCAGGGCTATGCCGCTGGGCTCGGGGACGGCGCGGTACGCCTCGTCGGGCAGGGCCCGCGGGCCGATGGCGGCGATGAGGAAGCCGTCACGCTCGTCGTGCCGGTCCAAGACGACGAGCTGCGCACCGTCGGGCCGGCTCAGGACGGCAGCGTGCCGCGGAGGGTGCTCGGCGAGGGAGTCGGCGACCAGGTCCAAGTCCCAGACGCGGTCGGTGATTTCGGCGAGGCCGTCCTTGCCGTCGGCCAACAGATGGGTACTGGTCCAGTTTCCGGGGAGTTCGCCGGCGAGGACGTCGGCGTACGAGGCGAGGCGCTCGGTGTAGTGGTCGTGCATGGTGTCCTTGAACGGGGTGGGAGTCAGCGGCGTAGTCCGGGGGCCAGCGGGGGAGGCGGGGCCGGGAGGGTGCGCGGTGGTGGCGGGCAGGCGCACACGGCGGAGCGCTCGTGCTCGGAGGCGGGGACTACTTCGGTGCAGGTGCTGCGGCCGGGGTGCGGGGCGTGCCGGTCGGCGAGCTGGGTGCGGGCCTCGGAGAGCTCGGTGCGGACGATGCGAACGTGTACGTCGGCGAGGTAGCGCAGGCGTTGAGCGATGTGGGGGCGACTGCCGTGTTGAGCCCGTCGTGGAACTCGGCGGCGGCGGTGAGGATGTTCTCCAGCGCGGCGAGGACGCCGTCGTGGGCGGCGGTCAGCTCGGTCAGTGCCTCGGCGGCTTCGTCGGTGGTGGTGGCCTCACGGATGCGCTCGGCGACGTCGTCGACGGAGGCGCCCACGGGCAGGTAGCTGGCCGGACGCGAGTCGGTGTCGAAGTCCGCGTCGCAGTCCACGTGGTACCCGGCCGTTCGCAGGCGGGCGACCGCGGCGGTGGCGAGGGAGGACTCGTCGGGCTCGGCCATGCCGGGTGGGGACACGGTGGTACGTCTCGTGGACGCGGACGACGGCGATGAAGCCCGCACGCTGGAGGATGCTGTGCGCCTCGGGGTCGCCGCCCCGGGCGAGGAGTTCGTCGGACTGAGGGTCGCGGCGGATGGTCAGGAAGCGGTCGGTGCGCGGCAGAGGCGTTCCTCCGGGGGTGAGGGGTGGGCGACGACCGTGCGGTCCGTCGGGCCCTCACGGGTCACCCGCCGATCCAGTGTTTCTTCGAGTGGGCGTGGCGGGGTGCGGGTCCGCCCGCGCGGACCGGGGGTCACCGGCCGTTCCGGACGTCGGCGGTATGCACGAGCTGCCCCAAGGCGGTGACGGTGTACCAGCCGAAGTCGATCAGCTCGGTGCGACCGGCGACCCGTGCCAGGAGGGTGTCCTCCATGGCCCGCAGGTGGATCAGGCAGTCCGGGCAACTGCGGGAGAGGTGCACGAGGTACCGGGGGTGGGCGGTGACGTAGGACTGGACGCCGCCGGTGGGATCTCGCAGCCGCCATCCGTCTTCGTCGGTCGGGGTGTGCCAGGACGGGGCGACGATCCGCATCGCGTCACCCCACAGCTCCCCACCGGCCACTCCCTTCAGGATGACGACGGTGTCACCGGCCTGGAAGTGGGTGTGGGTGATGTCCCGGTCGGGGGTGAGCGGGTCGGGTGTCGACGCGAAGGCCGAAGGGGGAGGGGGTTGGGACATGAGTTCCTTCCGCACGACTGCTGGCGGGGTGGGAGCATCAATACTCCGGAGGAATCCCGGTTTGGCCAACCGGCGCTTCCCAGCTATGTTGCCCCGGCTCGGCGGTGGGTCCGGTGGTCAATTCGCGCCGTAGAGGGCAGCTGCAATCGCTGCGCGCATCTCGGCCGCACTGCTGTACCGGTTCTTGGGATCACGCTCAAGGGCTCGCATAATGATCGTCTGATAAGTCGCAGGCATGGCGGGCTGGATCTCGCCTGGCGGTGTGGGAGGACCGGCGTGCTTCAGTGACGCCATCTTGCCGATATGGCTGGCGAGGAATGGCGGCTGTCCGGTGCAGAGTTGGTAGAACACCACTCCGGTGCTGTAAATGTCGGCTGCAACGGTGGGAAGCTGGCCGAGGAGGCTTTCTGGTGCCATGTAAAGGAACGTGCCCACCATGGTTCCGTCGCCTCGGTGCAGGGGGCCTTGTTCCCCTTCTGCGATGACGTGGGATACCCCGAAGTCGAGGATTTTGATCCTGCCGTTCGGCGTCAGCATGATGTTGCCCGGCTTGACGTCGCAGTGGACCACCCCCCGTTGATGGGCGGCGTCTAGGCCGAGAAGCACGTCATGCACGACTTCTGCGGCCTGATCCGGTGACAGCGGCCCCTCCCTGATCGCCGTCGACAGATCGGTTCCAGGGACCAGCTCCATGACGAAGAACCGCCCAGCCTTGCCCTCGACCACGTCGTGGATTGCGGCCACATTCGGGTGGTTCAGCGCCGCTGCGACCCGCACCTCGGACCAGAAGACCTGTCTAATGAAGGGCTCGTCGCCTCCGTGAATTTCGATCGACTTCAACGCGACCCGTCTGTCGAGGAGACGGTCATAGGCGACAGATACGGTTCCCATGCCTCCCCTCCCGAGGGTAGAGAGGATCTCGTACCGCTCGCCGACAGAGTCCGGCTCCGTCCGCTGGCCGGCCTCGCTCGGCTTCGCGGGAGGCCGACTGCTTCGTGGGTCAGACGGCTGCGGGTACAACCGCTTGGCCAACGCCCGGAGATGAGTCCCGGGCATCGGACGTGGCGCAGCCACGGAGATGTGCGGCCGGAAGGCGGGGTTGTGCGCGATGATCAGAGCGCCGGAGGTGTCGGTGCCTGTGCGGTCAGGTGTGGGGCGGCCCCGGGCTGCCAAGGCGGCCTTGACGTGAGCATAAGCGGCGTCCACGCTGATTTCCGGAGGACCGCCCGCGATGCCGTGAGTGAGCACGTCGAGTAGTTCACCAGTAAAGGCGGTGTAGGTTTCGCCGACGGGTGCGAGCGCGGGCAGGTCATGGCGCGCGGAGCTGATGACCACTGCTCCAGACGTTGCCACTTGCACACGGAGCGCGTCGGCCGCGTCTGTCATGAGGCCGTGAGCTTGTCCGCTGAAGCAACTGTCGAGGATCACCATGCGGCGTTGCGCCCGGGTCTGAATAAGCACGGACTTCAGCCATGAGTAGGGCAGGCAGGTCCATGGCCGGTCTTGTCGGGAGCCGGTGACCGACACCGAATACCGCAGTTCGTCATCGAGATGGCCATGTCCGCTGTAGTAGACGAGGAGGGTGTCCCTGGCTTCGGCGGCTGCTCGTTGAACGGGGTCGATGAGTTCGGATGGCTGGCAGGGGTCGGTGACGACTGTGCAGTGCTCCGAGGATAGGCCCCAACCTTGCGGTGAGGTAAAGAATTCGGCGAGCGCCGCGAGGTTGTTCCGAATGGCCGGGAGAGGCGGCAGATGGTCGTACTCCGCGACGCCTATCAGGACCACCCGTGAGGAATCCGGGCGGGGGAGCGGCATCAGACGATTACTCGTTCTCCAGTGCCTGCGCGATCCGAGCAACCTCAGCTGGATCCCCGGAACCCACCGTCACGCGCGTGCCGTTGCGCTCGATGGTGACAACCGGCGTCGACGGACGGGTCCGCCGCCAGGCACAGATCGTCAACACCAGGCTGGCCGTCGAAAAACCTGACTGGGCGACCAGCGCAATGACGTCCAGGGCCGTACCCATCTCGCCTTCGGCGGGCTTCGTCGGCTGGAGAGCGATGGTCGCCTCGGTCCGAGTTGCCGTGTCCTGGCGCAGCCACTGGGCGAGTTGACGTAGATCCCGTCCCGGCGAGTCCCCGCCCACAGAAATGTGGTACATCGACATCCTTAGGCCCCCCTGATCTGCCGTCAAGCACGGCTGCGAACCGGTGGCCCATCATAGGTCCGGGCGGACTTCGGGGCCGAAGCGGGGTTGATGCAGGTCGGCAGGTGGTGGTTCGCCCGCTTCGCCACCTCGTGTCAGCGGAACGGGTTCTCCGCGCAGCGGTCGTCCTCGCCTGCTGCTTCTAGGAGTTCGACCAGGTCAGCGCCTTCGGCCTCACGCTGGTCGATCCACCATCTGGCACGGGTGACGGAACGGGCCTGCTCCTCCAGCTCCGCCCAGTCCGCTTCGTCCCACGTACCCTCGACCACGAGCGCGGTGTGCCCCGCCGTCATCAGCTGATGACGGGAGCGCTCGCCCCACCCGAGAGCCTTCTCGGGCCCCTCCAGCTCCGGCATGTCGAACTGCTTCGCCCATACGGCGGCTGCCTCCTGCTCCGCGGCCCGCTTGGCCGCGAGCCACTCCTCCTTCGACTCGGAGTCGGTGTCGCGCTTCGCCTTCCAGCAGACGGAGCAGTCCTTCGACGCCAGCCACCGGGCAAAGCCCGCACGCTGGTCGGCAGGACGATGGGAAAGATCGTGGTCCACGCGGTGGAAGCAGGCGTGATCCACGGTCCAATGCGTGGGCACCCCCGGGGAACTGCGCTTGGGCGTTACGTGTGAGATCGGGCTGGTATGGGGCTTCAAATCGGTACCTCTCGTTGGCGGTTGGGGCGGTGGCCCGCGTCGTTGCGAGGGGTCGTGCATCAGATGCACGACCCACGCAGCGGACCGAGGTGGCGAGCGGGACGCTTCAGCGGCCCTTCGCTGCGCGAGGTGTGGCGGAGGCAGGCGCGGGTGGTATCGAGGGCAGGCCGGAGCCGGTGGTGTGGAGCGCACGACCGGGAGCCTCGGAACGGCGGCGTGAGGGAGCGGGCGCCACCTTGGACGCAGAGTCCCGTAGTTCGATGGCCACTACTTCGAGGATCTCGTCGGCTGCCTCCCAGCAGCCGGAAATTACCTCGGTGGCCTGTTGGCGAGCTCGCTCCAGGTTCAACGGGCTGTCGCGGCGCGCGGGGTGGGCGGTGAAGAGGTAGTGCGAGATCTCCGTGTGCATGCGGCCGAGCTCTGTCAGCGCCTCACCCAGCGGGGCGAGGGCGGTGCTGTACGCCTGGAGCGCCGCCTTCGCCGGGGCGTCGGACATGAGATTGGACAAGCAGTGCTTGATCTGGGCGCTCACGGCGGTGGTGATGCCGACCAGATCGTCGACTCGTGCGGAGACGGCGTCCACGGCCGGGATTGCAGGCGGTGGGGGCAGGGTCCGCAGCTGGAACCGGAGGCGCTCGACCTGGCCGGCCATGTCGTAGAGGGCGAGCGCGTGGGCGGTGCTGGACAGGATGATCTCCTTGGCGGCGTACGGCGGTGCGGAACCGTGTGGGCGGGAGGCCGGGTTAGGCATGTCGGTGGCGGGCGGTCGTGCCGGGGAGGGGAGGAGGTGTGGGCGGCGCGGCGTCCACGGCCGGACGCGCGCGGACGCGCGGCACGGGGGTGCGGTGCGGGGGCAGCACGGCGACGGTCGCGCCCAGCTCCTCGGCCGCCTGTTCGACCTCAATGGTGAGGAACTCGATCTGCCGGCCCAGCACCGAGAGGCGGGCAGCTATCTGGTGGCCCTTCGCGGTCTCCAGAGCAGTGGCGAACTGGCTGCTGGTCTCCAGGAGTTCCTGCAGCCGGACCATGGGCCCGGCGACGAAGCCGCGCTGGACGGCGCCGAGGAGAGCGTTGGCCGCGTCACCGGCACTGCGGCCTTCGACGACGTCCCGGATGAGATCCTGCACGGACAACTCCGGTGCAGATACTGGGCGGTTGAACCGCGAGATGTCCGCGCGCAGCACGCCGGGCGGGACCGGAGCGGGCAGAGCCTTGCCCGCTTCCAGCTCGTGGGCGTAGTGCCCGATCACCTGCCAGCCCGGTAGCCCCGGGTCGCCGCGCAGCGCGACCACCGTGGAGGCGTCGTCTTCGACCAGGTACGCGAGGGTGATCGGCTGGCCGTCCGCGGCGTACCACGACTCGGTCAGCTCCAGTTCGCCGCGGCGCTGCGCGGCCTGGGCCATCTCGGTCCACATCTGCTGTTCCTCGGCGGTCAGCGGAGCCTTGTGGTGCTGGCCGTCGAGCTGGTCGGCGAGGTTGCTAGGGATGGGGCCGTGGTCCGCCCACGCGGTGAGGTGCGGCCACAGGGCCGCGTGCTGAGCACGTTCGTCCCGGGAGCCGGGGGCGGCAGGCCGGTCGAGGGCCCGGCGGATTTCGGCGGCAGAGGTGGCCAAAGCGTCCAGGACGGTCCGCCACCCGAGAAGGTGCCGGGCCGGCGGCAGTTCGTCGAGTGCGAGGCGGGCGGCGGTGAGGAGGGCCTCGGCGTGCGGGGCGAGGTGGGTGGAGTACGCCTCGACCGCCGCCGTGTCGCGATGGGTGCGAGCGGCGGCTTCGGCGCCCACGTGGACGGTGCGGCCGTAGCGGTCGCGTGTCGCGTCGAGCGCGGCCTCGGTCTCGCAGTCGATGACCGCCATTCTCAAGCGGAAGTTGCGTGCGGCGTTGGCCAGTTCGGAGGGGGCCTGCGCGGAGGTATCGGGAGCCGGACCGTTGGACGCCGTCATCTGGGCCGCCTGCCGACTGAGGTCGTCGCGTGTGCGGTCGGTGCGGAGGTGGTCTTCGGAGTGACCGGCGGTGGTATCGCCGGTGAGGTGACGGGCGGTGCAGAGGGCTGCGTCGTGCGGCGGGCGGCGGCCTGGGCGAGACGGCTGCGGCGCTCCAGGGAACCGATGGGCCGTGCGGGGCGCGGCGGGCCGTTCGTGAGGGACGGGTCGAGCTGGATGTCGGCCCGTACGGCGTAGCCGTGCTGGCGCAGGTCGTGGACGGCCTGGCGGGTGCGACGCACTCCGTCGCGCCCGGGCTCGATGAGTCGGTACAGGCCGGGCTCTGTGGGAACGGGCTCGAACTGCTCGCGTTCCAGATACCAGTGGCCCAGATGGGCGGGCAGGGCCGTGGTGACCGAAGCGACGAAGCCGTGTTTTTCGTGGTCGCCGAAGACGAAGTGGGGGCCGGGCTGCAAGGGGGCGGGGTTCTCCTCGGGGCGTGGGGCAGAGGTGTCAGGGGCGCCGACGGGCGGTGGGGTGCGAGGTGCTGGTCTTTGCCGGTGCTGCGGCGGGAGCGCTCCGAGGCCGACTTCCGCGCCGTGACCGGAGGGCGGGTGGGGCGTCGAGGGAGGACCAGGCTGCCGGGTGGTCGTTGAAGGGGGTGCGCGGGTCGAGGGACCAGCTCACGACGGGGCCGATGTCCTCGTGCAGGAGGCTGATCACCTCGATGCCCTCCGTGTGCAGGACGTAGCCCCACTGCATCCCCTGTTCGTCGGCAGTCGTGTCGGTGACGGACATGCGGACCGGTGGGGAGCCGTCCGGGGTGACCAGGTGGTCGAGGGTGCGGCTGGGCCAGTGCTCGCCGCCGGTCAGCGTGTTCACCAGGGCGGGCGGGGCGCCGTCCAGGAGGTCGGTGCCGAGCTCGGCCCAGCCGACGGCCACGTCGTCGATGAGGTACTGGGACATGGCCTCGATGTTGCGGTCGAACTTGTACTGATAGGCGGCCAGGAGCAGGGGGAGGTGGTGGCTGGGCACCCCGTCGAGCTGGACTTGGATGCCCGTATATCCCGTACCGGTGGTCGGGCGGGCGATGAAGGAGTGAGTGGACAGGGGAGTCTCCAGAGCGAGCGGGATTCAGCGGGAGCGGCTGGGCGCTGTCGTCGCCGATGCCGGTGGAAGGGCCGCGGTGGGGGGCGTGACCGGGGCCGAGTGGCGTTCGGGCCGGGCCGCTGCGTTGGCGAGCACTGCCTGCAGGGCCTGCTCGTAGCGGGGCAGCACCCGCCGGGCGACGTGAGCCGCCGCCCGGGCGGGATCCGCGGGTACGGCGATGCCGTCGGGTTCCTCAACGCCCTCGAAGTGGCGCGGTTCCAGGCGCGTATCGGCGGGTTCGAGCGGTGCGACGACGAACTGGAGCGGATGGAGGGGACGGTCGGTGACGTACAGCCGCTGGTTGTCCGGCCCGTGGAGCACGGCGTCGTGGTGGAGGTCGTACTGGTTGACGATGTGGTCGACGTGGCCGGCGTCCCAGAGCTGCTCGGTCAGGGGCCACTGGTCGGCGTACTGCGCGTATCGGTGGTAGTCGCTGGTCCAGACGCCGGGCAGGCGGTCGGCGAGGGCGGTGGCGAACGCGGCGAGGTCGGTGCGGGGCGAGGTCATGGGGTCCTTGGGCTGGCGGCGGGCGCGGTGTCAGCGTGTGTGTCGCGGCGGCGCCGGCGGGAGGTCTCGCGGTGGAAAGGACGGTGCACGGGATGGAGCGGAGCGCATCCGGGGCGCGGGCCGGGGCGGGGTGAGGGCCCGCATCCGGTCCTCGGCCGCGTGCAGAACCTCTCCGAGCGTGCGGATCTCGGCGGCGGCGTCGGCCAGGTCGTACGACAGGTCGAACCCGTCGTCCTGCTCCGCTTCCTTCGCCTTCTCGCCGGCTGCTTCGAAGAACTCGCCGAGCTGCGCGAGCAGTCCGTCGGTGGGTTCCAGAATTTGGTGCAGCAGGGCGGCGGCATCCTTGTGTGATGCGGTGCCGTTGAGCTGGTCGGTCAGATCACGCAGTGCGTCGCCGTAGAGGTAGACGGGGCCACGGTCTGGCGGGCCGGGGACGTCCCGGGTCGTGGGCATCGACTCGGTGGGGTGCACGCGGGGGCTTTCGTGGAGCACGGCGGGATGGGGGAGTAGGCCGAGCTGGGCGAGGCGCTGGTAGACGGCCTCGACCAAGGGCTGAACGTTTCCGCCGTGCCGGGCTTCGGGACGCGGGCGAGCGCCGGGGTCGTCGGTGGGGGAGGAGTCGTAGAGGACCTCGAACAGTGTCTGGTCGTCGGGGTGCTGCCGGGTCGCGATCCAGCCCTCGGGATCTCCGGGCGGCCGGTCGGAGGGCGGTTCCTGCGGCGGACCGATGATCAGGTAGCTGTTGTCGGGGAGCGATGCGCGCACGATGTAGGCGCTGAGGCCGAACTCGATGTCACAGGGGAGCCCGCAGGCTCGCAGCGGCGTGGTGATGTGTGCGTGGCGGCGCCACAGCTCCTGCCACCACGGCGTGTTCACGTCGCGGTGGTCGGGAAGCGGCGCGAGCGGATACGAGCGGGCGTGAGCGGCGTTCGTCTCGTCAGCGGCCACGGCTCCTCCTGCGGGACGCCGGACGGTGGGGTGGAGGCGTTCGGTGAGCGAGGTCGTCTTCCGGCTGTGACACCGGACCGAGGCCGCATTCGTGCTCTTCGCAGGCGGTGTTCAGGTCGCGTTCCATCTGTGCTTCGCGATCAGCGGCCTGTGCCACGAAGACATCGTGTTCGGCTTCGCTGAGGTGAGGGGGGCGGTTCAGAGCGTTCCTTGGAGAGATGGGTGGATGGGGGTCTTCGGCGAGCGCGGTCAGCGGTGGCGACCGCCCGGTGCGGGCGGCGGTGGTGCCGGTCGGTCTCCTTGAAGGGTGAGCGTCCCGAGGAAGCGTTGGAAGCCGAGGTGATCGTCGAGTTCCTTGGCCGCGTCACGAAGGGATTTCGAGCCGCGCCGGAGGTAGGCGCGGGCCGTGGCGTGGTTGAGCACCATGCTGTTTTCGAGGTAGTGCCGGTTGGTGGGGCCGGTGGTCCGGGACAGGGACAGGGCGCTTTCGGCGGTCTCGGAGAACTGCGATGCGGCGTGGAGCGACATGGTTACGGCCGTGGTGAGGTGCTTCAGTACGGTGTGGCCGGCGCGGGTGGTGTGGTGGGGGCTCCGGGCGAAGTCGGCCGTCAGCCGGAGGACATCGTGGGAGAGGGCCTGTGCGTCGGTGGCGTGCTGGAACAGTTCGGTGAAGGAGGGCGCGGCCAGTACGTGTCCGCTCTCGTCGAGGAGCGTCCACTGGTGGGCGGCGTCGTGCAGTCTGTCCTTGAGCGAGTTCAGTTCGCCGATCAGGTCGAGGGCGTCGGCGCGCGGGATCAGGTCGCGTTGGAAGTCGGCGTTCATGGGTCTCCGGGGGTCAGTGCATCCGGGCGTCGGTATCGAAGAGCGCCAGCTCCTGGCTGTGCAGGTGATGTTGGACAATGAAGCTTCTACCTGCGACTTTCCACAGGCCGCGTCCTCGGTTGAGGTGCGCGACGGCGTCCATCTCGACCGATGTCAGTCCGAGCAGGGAGGCTGCGGCGGGGAGCTGGTCGGCTTCCTGGCGGTAGATGATCCGGGTGCTGCAGTCGGCGAGGAGTCCTTCGGCCAGGGCCCGGCCCCGTGATCCGGCGTCGCCGGCGGTGAGCAGGTCGCTGAGCCGGTGGATGACCATCACGTTGGCGATGCCGAGACCGCGGCTCAGTTTCCACTGGGCCTGCATCCGCTGGAGCAGGCCGACGTGGCGCATCAGCCTCCATGCCTCGTCGTAGACGATCCAGCGGCGCCCGCCGTCGGGGTCGGAGAGGGCGGATTCCATCCAGGCGGACGCACAGGTCATGGCGAGGACGAGAGCGGTGTCGTCTCCGCTGCCGCCGAGACTGGACAGGTCGATGGTGAGCATCGGTGAAGCCGGGTCGACGTTGACGGTGGAGGGGGCGTCGAACATGCCCGCCAGGTCGCCGTGGATCAGACGGCGCATCGCGTGAGCCAAGTCGCGTGCCGCGTCTCCGAGCTGGCCTGGGGTGATCCCGGCGGCTTCGTCGAGTGCCGGCGGGTTGTTGAGGGTGGAGGCGATGTCGCCGAGGAGCGGGGTGCGGTGCATGTCGGCGGCCCGGGTGACGACGGTGTCGAGGGCGACGTCCAGGGCCGTGTGCTCCATGGGCATGAGGTCTCGGCCCAGGACTGTACGGGCGAGCGAGCCGAGCAGGAGCAGGCGGCGTTTGCGGACCTCGCCGACCCAGTCGGCCTCGGACACGCTCTTTGGCCGCGGTGCGGCGTCCAGGGGGTTCAGGCGTCCGGGCAGTCCGGGCCCCAGGGCGATGGAATGGCCGCCGAGGGCTTCGGCGACCGGCGTCCACTCGCCCTTCGGGTCGCAGGGGACGTAGACGCGGTATCCGAAGGCGACCGACCGCAGCGCGAGGGACTTTGCGAGGGCGCTCTTGCCTTGGCCGATCACGCCGGCGAGCAGCATGTTGGGGTTCGTGAATCCTTCGACGCGGCCGTACAGCGCGAACGGATCGAACACGAAACTCGCTTGTGCGTGGACGTCGCGGCCGATGTAGATGCCTTCGGCGCCGAGTCCACCCTCGGCGAGGAAGCAATAGCATCCGGCCGCGACCGCGGTGGTCATGCGGTGGGCGGGCAACTTCAGCCGGTTCCCGCGAGCGGAGGCGGGGCCGGGGCGTCCGGTCGTCGGGTGGAGCGGGGCGGGCATCTGCAGTTCGACGGGTGTGCTCTCGCCACGGAAGGTGCTGGCGTCGGCACGGGCTTTGACGGTGGCCTCGGCGAGCTGACGGCGGGCGGCCTTGCGGCCGGCACGGTCGGTGGAGTGGGGGGTGAACAGCGGGCTGGCGGAAGCGCGACGGGCGCGACGGTCGGGCCGGTGGTTCATCGGTGGCCCTCGATTCTTCGGGTGGTGCTCATCGCACGCAGGCCGTGGTGTGCGGGCGGAGGTCGGTGGGGGTGGTCGTGCGGCGGACGGTGTGCCCGGCGGCGAGGTGGCGCTGGCAGATCGTCAGCACGGGTGGTCCCTCGGGAAGCCGCTCCGGGCGGCAGGTACCCGTTTCGGCGTCGGGCTGGGGTGTGCCGGGCGTCAGGTGGAAGGCGGCGTGGACTTCGCTGGTGGCCTGCCAGAGCCTGGTGCGGGCGGTGGCCAGGTGACGCCCGGCGGCCGGGTGCCGGGGCCGGGTGGTGTCGGCAAGCCGGTCCAGCAGCTGGAGCAGGGCGGTGAGATGGGCGTGCAGCACATCCAGGTGCGCACGGTCTCCGAGGGTGGGCGGATCCGCGTCCGGTGGTGTGAGGGAGCGGGTGTGGTGGCGGATGCCGGCGCTCGCGGCGCGGAGGTAGGGGTGCGCGTCCGTGGGGCGTGTGGGAGAAGTCAAAGGTGGGGGTCCTTCTGCCGGTGGGCAGGGTGTTGAGGGTGTTTCCTCGCGGGCGAAGCGGAATACGCGGGGTCGGGTGCGGCTGGTTCACAGGGCGGTGCGAGCGAGCGGAAGCGCGCTGAGGGTGAAGCCGTCCGGCTGCTGGTAGTTGAGCCGCCGCAGGTCGATGCCGGAGGCGACGGCGTGGGTCTCGATCTGTGCGCAGGCGGCGTCCAGGAGGGCGTCGGTCTCGGCGGTGACGGTGATCAGACCGGTCAGCGCGACGTCGGAGTGGCCGGCCATGAGCTGGCGTTCGCGGGCCTTGACGTCGGCGTACTCGATGGAGTCCTCTTCGGAATCGACCTGTCCCCGGCGGGCGCGCTCGTTGGCGTCGGCGATGATCGCGGCCTTCTTGCGCTGGACGTCCCGCAGCGCGGCTTCCAGCCCCTGCGGCACGTAGATGAGGGAGAGACTGCGACGCACGCTGGCCGTGAACATGATTCCGTGCAGGAACCCCGCCCCCGTCTCGATCCGCGGCCAGTTCTCCACCCAGTACGTCGCGTGCCGCGCGCTGTCGGTGGCGAGGCGGTCGTACTCCTCGACCTGGACGACCGGACCGGCGCCGGCAGGATCCGCCTCCGCGCGGCCGGTGTCGGACCACTGCTGGAGGGCTGCGAGCGCCTTCGGGTCGTACGCGGTACGGATGACGGCGGCGATCTCTCGCGCGCTCAGCCAGCCGGTGACCTGGAGACCTGCGTTGCGGGCGGCCTGGGCGACGGAGGCGGTGATCTGCTCCATGACGGTGAAGGCACCGGGCAATCCTCCGCCGGCCTGGCTGATCAGGCGCCGGGCGGCCTTGAGGTCGAGGGAGACGGCGAGGTAGGTCTCGTGCGGAGCGGCGGCGGGTCCGGCCGAGGCGACCAGCTCGGAGTAGATCTGCCCGGCGACCGGGGTCTGGGGCTGCCCGCGGTGGGTCCAGTGGCGGGTCAGGCCGTCGCCGCTGTCGGGGACGGTGCGCTCCAGCACCTGAACGCTGGAGATGTGTCCGGTGCGGGCGATACCGGCGAGGGCGCGTCCCCAACTGCTCACGTGCTGGTTCTGGGTGGCGGGGTCGAGGAGCGCGAAGGCCCGGCTGGTGACGCGGGCGACGGTCGTCAGGGTCTGCCGATGCGGGTCGTGAACAGCCGAAGCCTGGCTGGCGGAGTCGCCAGGAGTGACAACCCTGAGGGAAGCGGCGGTGCCGGGCAGATGCAGGAGGCCGTCCTGCCGGGGCCGGGTGACGGGCCGGGCGAGCCAGAGGGTCTGGCCGGTGCGGCGGCGGTGCGCGTACCGGAGGACGATCGGCGCCCAGTCGATGAGGGAGCGACCGTGCCGGCGGATCGCCACGAGCACACCGGACACGGCCCACAACGGCGTCAGGGCTACGGCACCGAGCAGTCCGGTGGAGATCACCGTCATCAACAGCAACGCCAGCGTGCAGGAAACGAGGACGAGTTGGGGCAGGGAGAGGCCGAGGAGAACGCCGCGGCGCGACCGGTGCGGGAACTTCACCGTGACCGGTGCGGCGGAGAGATCAGTCATGGGGCGGGTCCTGGAGGCGCGGGTGGAACCCGGGGGCGGGAGGGAGCGTGCGCGTCCCGCCCCCGGGAATCGGGCAGGGGATCAGAGGCCAGTCGCAGACGGAGAGGATCCGCCTCCGTCGCTGGACGAAGCGTTCTGCGTGCCGGAGGACGGCGGTGCGCCCTGCGGCGGCGGAGTGGTCGGCGGGGTGGACAGCCATCCGCCGCTCTGCCCGGACGCGGCACTCGTACCGGATCCGGTCGAGCCCGGGCTGCCTCCCACCTGACCGCTGGTGTCGTCGGACACACTGGTCGGAGCGGGCTGGACGGCCTTGTCCAGACCGGACTTGAGGGCGTCGCCGCCGGGCGAAGCACCCGTTCGGCCCTGCTGTCCTCCCTCGGCTTCTCCGTGTCCACCGGTCGGGTTGGCGGCGATGTCGCCGGGGAAGCCGCCGTCGGGGCCCTGCGGTGCGGCGCCCGCTCCGGCAGCGGCGCCACCGGTTCCGGCGGTGGCCACGGCAGCGGTTGCCTTGCGGGCCGCCTTCTCGGCGTGGGCCTTCGCGATCTGCGCTCCGGCGCCGCCGGCCCGGTGGATGGATTCGCCGTCGGTACCTTCGGCCGCCCAGTGCACGAACTTGAACACCGCGTACGGGCACAACAACACCATGACCATGATCACGATCCCGGACATGACGTCCGCGAGGGCGGCGATGCCGTCCTTGGCCTCGGTCTCACCCATGGCGGCGATGCCGAGCACGAAGATCACGGCCATCAGCAGCTTGCTGGCGATCAGGGTGGCGGTCGCTTCGATCCAGCCCCTACGCCAGCGCCGGGCGACTTCCCAGCCGCCTCCGGCGGAAGCGAATACAGCGAGGCTGACCAGCACGAGGATGCCGACCTTGCGGACCATCATCATGCACCAGAACAAGAAGGCGCCGATGGCGGCGCCCAGCCCGGCGACCACCGACGCGAGCCACCCGAGTCCGGACAGCGAAGCGATCTGGTTGACCTTCACGACACGGCGCACTGCTGACTCGATGTCCAGATGCGCGCTCTTGAGCAGGCCGTCGGAGACGGCGTCGACAACGTCGATGGCCACGGTGGTCAAGGCGATGGCGCAGAAGGCGAACAGGACGCCGCTCGCGGTGCCGGTGAAGGCTTGTGTCAACGCCTGTCCGTCGCGCCGGACGGCGGCGCGAACCAGCTGTGCGCAGAACGTGGCGACCAACAAGCAGAGGCCCAGTGGCAGCAGCGTCTCGTAGTTGCTGACGAACCAGTCTGCGTTCAGATCCACGTTCGTGGTGGCGTCGACCGCTGAAGCGGCCAAATCCGCTGCAGCAGCTGCCAGTTCACCGGCCGATCTCGCCATCCAGTCCCCGATGGCCTTGCCGGGATTCGAGGCGAAGTCCACCGCGTCACCAACCGTGCACAAATTGTCGGCGAGGGGCAAATCACAAAAACCCAAAGGGAGTTAAGCCTCCTTTCGTGTCTCAGGCGCGGGTCACTGCGTGACGTTCGGAGCGATGGCCGACAGGGTGCAGTCGTGGTTCGGCCGGCACTGGACAGCCAGAGTTACGGCCCGCTCCTCTGCCCCTCCGCCGCCGCCCTTCTGCCAGCTGAGCGTCTGCTTGCCGTTGACGGTGACGATGAAGACGTACGCCTCGGTGATCGCGGACGGGTCGTCCGCCAGGGCCTCCTTGAACGCGGAGGGGTAGTGGCCTTCGCTGACGGCGGCGGTGGCGTACTGGTCCTGGTCGGTCATCCGCGACCACAGCACGGGGTCAGGCACCTGGCCGGAGACCGAGGCCCAGTCGGTGTACTTGGTCTTGGTGGTCATCCAGGCGCGCATGCCTGCGAGTTGCTGGTCGCGGGTGGTGGTACGGGTGTCGTAGGACCACAGCATCTGGGCCGCTGCCTTGGCGTAGGCGACCGGCTCGGCGACCTGCGGCGGCGCGGGCACCGACCCGGCTCCGGAGGACGGGCTCGGTGCAGCATCGGAGAAGGACGGGCTGCCGGTCGGGAGCGCGGACGCCGCAGCGTCCGGAGCCTGCTGACTGTTCTTGCCGCCGGTCAGCACGGCGACGATCGCGGCGATGGCGAGGAGGACGGCGACGGCCGTGATGACGATCGCAATGCGACGGTTGGCCGACCAGCCAGAGCCGTACGCGGACAGCGAGAGGAAGGGGAATCGCTTCTGCATCAGTGGACCTGCGAGCCGAGGTCGGAGAAGAACGTCACCAGGCCGTTCGCGGCACCGAGCCCGAGGGCGGCACCGGCGGAGACCACGGCGCCCTTCTTCCCGTTGGCCTCGGCTTGGTGGCCACCGGTGTGGTGGCCCCAGGCCCAGACGCCGAGCGAGACGGCGAGGGCGCCGACGACGGCGATGATCCCGAACAAGTTGATGCTGGCGACGACGTTCTTCAGCACGCTCAGCCCGGGAAGGCCGCCGCCCTTGGGCGAGATTCCTGGGTCGTAGGCGAGCTGGATGACGCGGTCTGCGAGGGGGACGGACATGGGGGTGGTGGGGCTCCTTGCGTACGCGGCCCAGTGCGGGCCGGCGGGGAAGGCGGAAGCGGGGAGGGGTGCGAGGGGTGCCGACTCGGCCGAGGGGCCGGGCCGACCAGGATGGGTGGGGTCAGAGGACGCGGCGGGCGGCGAGGACCGTCCAGTCCTTGATCGGGGTGATCCGGACAGGCTTGGTGGTGCGCGGCGCCTCGATGACGAGGCCCTCACCCATGTACATGCCGACGTGCTCGGGCCGAGCGGCGTTGCCCTCGCTGAAGATCAGGTCGCCGGGCCGGAGTTTCGACGGATCCACTGCCTTGCCTTCGTGCACCTGCGTGTACGTGGTGCGCGTGAGCGTGATCCCGGCGTGCGCGTACGCCTGCTGCACCAGGCTGGAGCAGTCGCATCGGCCCATGGGGTCGGGGCCGTGCGCGTTCGTGCAGGACCCGCCCCACTGGTAGAGCGTGCCGAGCTGCTGCATCGCCCAGGTGAGGGCCGTGCGTGCTTTCGGATCGGTGCCCTGGGGGATCGAGTACCCCTTCGGGACGCTTCCTTCGGGGATGCGGCCGAACGCGGAGCCGTCCTGCGTGCAGGTCGGATCGGTCGGCAGCTTCGCGTGCTCACCGTCGTCGGCCGCGTCCGTGGCGCCGGGGAAGGTCTTGGCGATCGCGGCCTGGAGCGCGGTGGCCAGCTTGTCCCACTGCGCGTACGCGTCCGGCAGGCCGGATCGTTGCACGGCCTGGGCGGCTTGGGTGACGGTCATCTGCTGCCAGCCGTCGACCGCGAGCAGGTGCTTGTAGAACTGCTTGCTTGCGTAGGTGGGGTCGCGGATCTGCTGGGCGCTGCCCCAGCCTTGGGAAGGGCGTTGCTGGAAGAGGCCGAGGGAGTCCCGGTCGCCGTAGGCGAGGTTGCGCAGCCGGCTTTCCTGCATCGCCGTGGCGAGCGCGATGATCTGCCCCTTCGCGGGGACATCGAGGGAGAGTCCGGCGGCCACGATCGTCTGGGCGTTGGGCACCTGTTCGGCGGGCAGGTCCAGCCCTTCGACGTGCACGTCCGTGGCGGACGCGCCGTCCAGGATCTTGGTGACCTGTTCGGCGACCTTGTCGCTGTCGAGGGTGGACAGGCAGCTGGTGGACGAGCTGGTGCTCTGCACGGCGTCGGCCGAGGAGGCGAGAACCATGCCGGTGCCGGCGATCAGGATCGGGGAGAGGAAGACGACGCCGATGACCGCGGCGAGCCCCTTCAAGCCGGGCGGACCGCTTGCCCGTCAGCATGGTCTGGCAGGGGTGGGTAGTGCGTCGTCATAAGCGTGTCCTCCGGGGGTGCGGTGTCCGGCGTGCCGCGTGCGCGGGGCTTTTCGGAAGGGCGCGGCAGTCGGGGTGGGCGAGCAGGGGAAGGGCGGTGCGGGGCGAGTTGCTGCTCGCTCCGCATGGCCGCGGGATCTAGGTGTGCCGACGCAGGGGATACCTCCGTGCGACGTGGTGGGGGAGCCGCCGGCGGCGACGTGCGTCAGGCGGTTCCAAAACAGTAGGCCCACATCGGCGGTTGACCAAAAAGTCGGCGCGGGGTGCCGGTAACCGATACCCCAGTACGGCACTTCTTGGTCGTCGGCGGTTTCGCCCTTACAGTTTTTGAACTCCCCCTCACCTCCTCGGTCTGCGGCCCCGGGCTTCTGTATGCCCACCTCCGGCCCGCGAGGATCTGCGCGAGGCGGATGTCTCTCTCCGTGTTCCCACACCCGAATTGGGGTTTCTCATTGCCTTTCTCCCTGCACCAGGGCGACGCGCTGGCCGTTCTCTCCGGTCTTCCGGCTGGTTGCGTCGATTCCGTCATCACCGATCCGCCGTACAACTCCGGCGGCCGGACTGCTAAGGAGCGCACTTCCCGCTCCGCGAAGCAGAAGTACACCTCCGCCGACTCCAAGAACGACCTTGCCGACTTCACCGGCGAGAACATGGACCAGCGCAGTTACGGCTTCTGGCTGACGCAGATCATGACCGAAGCGCACCGGCTGACGAAAACCGGCGGGACCGCGCTCCTGTTCACCGACTGGCGTCAGCTCCCCACCACCACGGACGCGATCCAGGCCGCCGGCTGGCTGTGGCGCGGTGTCCTGGCCTGGCACAAGCCCCAGGCCAGGCCCCAGAAGGGCCGTTTCACCCAGAACTGTGAATTCATCGTCTGGGCGAGCAAGGGGCCGATCGACGCCTCCCTCAATCCGGTCTATCTGCCGGGAATGTACTCGGCTTCTCAGCCCTCGGGAGCGAAGCGTCAGCACATCACGCAGAAGCCGGTCCAGGTGATGCGCGAGCTGGTCAAGATCAGCCCTGATGGCGGGACGGTCCTCGACTTCTGCTCCGGTTCCGGCTCCACGGGAGTGGCTGCCCTGCTGGAAGGCAGGGACTTCATCGGCGTGGAGAAGACCGAGCACTACGCGTCGATCGCGACCGATCGGCTCACCGAAACGATGCGCGCAACCCTCACGCAGGACGACGTGGTTCTCACCGCCTGACTTCTCCCACCGCCCTCAAGGCGACCAGGCATTACGCGGAGCCGTCTGCCCAATTCTGTCGCAACGCCGTGCGACAAGTCGGCGGCGCCGCACGAAGACCTCGAAATTCCCTCATCTCGCTCCTGTAGGAGGCCGAACTTCTCCATGCCCGAACCCGAAAAGCCAGCCACAGATGAAGTGTTGGAGCCGATTCGCCTTCAGGATCAGCACCTGGAGGGAATCGAGGCGAGCGTGCGCCGGCTCATGGAGCAGTCGGCCCAGCAGGCTCAGCAGATCGACCACCTCGCCTCCGCCCCCGCACCGGGTGGATCGCCGTTCGCCGCGTTCGGGATGCCGGGGTTCGGGGGCCCGCCGACGGCCGCTCCACCGGAACCCCGCCCGATCCTGGAACTGGACGGCGACGAGCGCGAGGACGAACTCGATGCTCTGTCCGACTGGGTCGATGACCACTTGCTCCCGGTCTACGGGGCCGAGGTCACCACCGCGGCGCCTTGGTGCCTGCAGTGGCAGGAGCATGACGATGTCGTGGCCTGGCTCCACGCCCTGTGGCTCGCCTACCAGCAGCACCGGGACCCCGAGGCAGGGCTCTCGGGGATGGCGGTCTGGCACCGTGACTTCCTCACCCACACCGTCGCGGCCGTTCGCGCACCGGGTGGCCCGCTGTCGGCCTGCATGACCTCGCCCGACCGGCCCGCACACCGGGTGCTAGCCGGTCCGCCTCCGTCCGTCCGGACGGAGACGGCCGCTGCGGCACAAGCAGCCGAGCCCGCCGAGCCGGCGCCGTGAGCGGGGGACAGGGACAGCCCGCCTTCGGACTGAGCTTCGACCCGCGCGCGCTCACCGACCTCCTCCAGGCTCCCAGCGACATTCGCGATCTCACCCTTGTCTACCTGCAGGAGCTCGTGAACGCGGAGCGCTTCGGGCTGCGTCTCGATGGCGACCTGGAAGGCTTCAGGAAGCTGTTCGTGGACGCCCGCAGGGAGTGGCGTGTCATCTACGGCGTCCGCCCGGCGCCTGCGGAATGCGCCCACCGCAAGGAGATCCACGTCGTCGCGGTCCGGCCACGGGCGGGCAACGACGTCTACGACGAGGTCGGGCGCCGCCTGGGCCTGGCCCGCCGGCCGCTGAGTGCCCGCACCCACGCGGCACGCTCCCGTTCCCCGCAGCTGGCCGCCCGCGCGCCCGTTCCCCGGCCCGGTCCGACGCCCACCGCCGTGCCGGGCCCGCCCAGGTCCGCGCCGAACCTCGCCCGCCACCCGATTCGCTGAACGCCCGGAGCGTCGACCATGCCTCCCGACCCCGCACCGACACCCGCCCGGCGTGCGGTCTCTCCGCTCGACCACCGTCTCGAAGCCGCCACCGGGCACGACCTCGACACTCTGTGGGCCTACCGCGACCGCGGGGTCCTCGATGAGCAGCACACCGTGCTGGTCGACCGGCACCGGCACCTGGCCCAAGCCCAGACCGGCGTCGTCTTCTTCCTGCGCCTGCTCAACCGGCTCTCCAGCGGCGAGTTCGACATCGATACCGCTTTGTTCGCGCGCATCGACCGCACCGTGGACCAGCTGGAGGAGGCGGCCGACGCCCGGGACGCAGCCGCCCAAGAGGTGCTCCTCGCCCTGGAGCCCATCGAAGCCGCAGCAACCTCCCAAGCCCCCGACACGAGGGAGCTCTCGACGGGCGATCAGGCGGCACTTCTCGCCATCGCCGGCGGGGCCAAGCTCTACGAACACCTGCTGACCGGCCGCATGTCCGTCACCGCCGCCTCCGGCACCCGCATCCCCCACGCCGAGCTGCGGCGGCTGGAGGACGCCGGGCTGGTCACCCGGGACACCACCCACCCCGTACACGCCGGCCAGCCGGTCACGCTCACCGACGCCGGACGGGCGGCGCTGTTCGCCTCCCGCCGTGCCCCGTCGACGCAGGCACCGAAGGCCCCGGCTCGCCCCGGAGCGTCCCCGTCAACTGCTACGCGTCGGCGCTGAATTCCCCCGAAAGGTCACTTGTTGTCTCTCACCGAACCGAAGCCGGTCCGGAAACCTCTCCCTCAGGTCGACTTCCGTCTCGACGGCCTCGACGCCGACGAGGGGCGGAACCTCGACTTCTACCGCTGGGTCGGCAGCGGCGAGGACATGTTCGTCCCCCTCGCCGAACACCACGACGGGCCGGCCAGCTACTACGTCCTGTTCGACCGCGCCGCGACGTACGGGATCCCAGGCGAGCCCCAAATGCTCGCCGTGCACCTGCAACGGGACTACGAAGAGGCGACGTTCAGCTTCGAGCAGACGCCGCTGCCGCTTCCCTCGATGGCACAGTCCTGGCTCGTCCACCGCGGCTGCCCGCCCGAGGCCATTGCTCTTGACCCCGAGCTGGGCCCGCCGCCGGCGGACGACGCCACGCGAGCGCTGGAGCGACGCCTCGCCGGTGACGGCGACCACTACGCCATGGGCTACTCCTACACCCACGACGACCCGGACGACATGGTCACCGTCGTGGCACTGCGGGCCCTGGACGAAGGCGCCCCGTCGCCGTTCCGCGTCGTGGTCGAAGAGGTCGACACCGACACCTGGACGCACACCCTGCGCGAGGGCGGCTTCGACACGGTCGACGAGGCCCTGCAGTGGTGCTCCGACCGGCTCACTGGCGAGGCGGGCCCTCTCCCGCCAGTCCGTCAGGCAGGCGCCGCCGTCCGGCCGGCTGGTGTGGCGAAGGCCCCCGCCGCGCGCCCGCCCGGCCGTTCGCGGTGAGCGCCCAGCCCGAGGCGGGGACGGAACATACCCGGTGATCGCCGGTTAGCCAAACCGGCGATTCTGCGGACTCTTATACAGCCGGTGCGACAACACCCCGGCGTCCTTCCCCCGCAATCCGCCATGACCTCACGGAGGTTTCTTCCGCATGCGCTCCACCCGAACTGCTGTCACCGCGGCTGTGCTTGGCGCTCTCGTTCTGCCGGTGCTGGGCGCCGGCACCGCCAGCGCGGCGACGCCCGACGTCGTACCCGCGAGTAGCTGCTCGTCCCAGCCGCCCCTGCCGTACACCGTGCACACCACGGCCGTGATCATTCGGTCCAGGGCCAGCGCGACGTCCACGGCGCTCGGCGTGCTCTACAAGGCCCACACGTTCAGCGTGTCCAAGAAGAGCGGCAACTGGGTCTACATCACGGACAAGACGACCGGCGTCACGGGCTGGGTCTCCGGTACCTACGTCTACCGCGACGCGCGTATGTGCCTGGACTGAGCGGACTTCAGCGCATACCGGCACACGGCCAGTCCGCCGAATGCGGGACCCCCCTCATCTTTCCAGTGCACCGGCCCAGCGAGAACAGGAGATATCCCATGTCCGACGGCATGTCCGAGGATTTCGCGGACGTCGTGGGCGTGCTCACCGAACGGATCGAAGCGCGCTTCGACATGAAGGTGGCCCAGCTGACAACCGCGGTCGCCGCCGCACCGACCGCGAACCCGGACGCCACCGACATCGTCAAGTGGTACGACCTGCTGGTCGAGGCCCAGGGCCTGGTGGAACGCGCCGAGGAAGACCTCCTCGCCGCCCTGCAGACACAGCCCAGCGAGATCGACGACCCGGCGATGGACCTCGCCCACCGGGTGAACTCCGCCGTGACCACCCGCGACGGCCGCGCCATGGTGGTGCGATGGCTTCTCGAAGCCGGCACCCCGGGGCAGAAGGACCTCGCCGCCGAGCGCCTCGCCCGTCTTCGGTCCCGCACCGGCCCGGCCGTCCAGACCAGCGCCCCCCAACGGCCCGCAGCCACCACCGCACCGACGTCGGCGTGGCGCCCGGCAAGGGCCACCCGATGACCCGCGACAAGTCCAGCACCCTGGACACCGACCTGCAGAAAGCCTTCGGTCAACCAGTGTCGGAGCTGTACGAGACGGCCGTCGATCCGGACGCACCGCCCGCGCTCGCCCGGGCCCTGGAGCTGCGCTCCTTCCTCGCGCTCACCGAGGAACAGGTCGCCCGCGTCCGCGACCGCGTCCACGCCGACACGGATCCGGAACGCGACATGAGCGAACTGTCGGCGGACAAGCTCCGCTTCGACGCGCAGTGGCTGAACGCGGCGCTCGACGCCCGCGACGGCTACCGCGCCGCCCTCGACGCACTGCTGCGCACCATGCCGCCGCCCGCTGAGCAGGCCCGGCCCGTCCGAACGGCACAGCTCAAGGCCACCGCAACGCTGCCCCCGTCCGCCGCCCCGGCACCCCCGCGTGCCGGGGCGGCCCGGGCCCGCCGACCGTAAGAGCCCCCGCTTGCCCCACCCCACGTCCACCGACATCGCCGGACGTATCGAGGCCCTGTACGGCGCACCGCTCACCGACCTCGAAGTCCACGCCCAGAACCTGCCGCCCGGCATGCTCTCCGCCCTGCTCGGCATGCGTAACGCCCTCGCCCTCGCCGAGCGCAGCATCGACGTCCACCGCGATCACCTCGCCCGGCTCATCCACCCCGATCGGCAGATCGGCCCGCACGAGGTCGCTCACCTCCTCGACGCGACCCGCCGGCTCGCCGAAGCCGTCGCCGTCCGGGAAGTCCAGGCCACATCGGTCACCGCCGTCCTGCAGAGCCTCGCCCCGGCCCCTGCTCCGAGCGCGGCCACACCGCTTCCCGCGCCGCCTGCTCCGGCTCCGCCTCCCGCTGTGCCGATTCCTGCGCGCAGCCGCTGACTCGCAGGCGATTCCCCTTCATCATCCAGGAGTTCCTCCCCTTGGCCATCACCGCTCTGCCCCCTGGCACCGACGCCGACATCGCCCGGGTCACCGAGGCCCTCGCCATGATCACTCCGCGCTGGAACACGAGGATCCTCCTGGCCCTCTCCGGCCCGCCGCAGCGCTACAGCGAGGTGGCGGCCAAGGTGTCCTGGCTGCAGGCCGGCCAACTTCACCCGAAGATCAAAGCGCTGTGCGACGCCGGACTCGTCGTCCGGTCCGAACACACCGCGCGGCACGTGACCTACGGCCACACCGAACGAGGTGCCGCTCTGCTGCCGGTCCTGCCGATGATCGTCACCTGGGCCGAGGAGTACCTGGAGCAGCCGGACCGCCCGCTGTCCGCGATCGAGCAGATCGAGGACAGCCTCACCCTGCTCACCCGGCGCCACGCAGCCGCCATCCTGTGGGTGCTCAAGTCCCGTCAGGAGGCAAGCGGTCGGGCTCTGGCCCGGATCGTGATGCCCACCACCGACTGGACCAACATCTACCCGCCGCTGCGGCAGCTCACCGCCGACGGTCTCGTCGACACCGACGGCCTGGGCCAGCCCTACCGGCTGTCCGCGTCCGGCCACGGCCTGGGCCCCGTGCTCGGCGCCCTGTCCGCGTGGTCCGCCGGCCAGCCCCTTGACCACGCAGCCCAGCACCCGGTCTGGGGGCACCCGCAGGCGAAGACCGCACCGAGGCCGTGGATCAGCAGCCAGTCCCGGCCCGCCCCCACCGCACTCCCACCCACTCGGACACCCACTCGGTCCGTCCAGCCCTCCCCGGCCTGGCACAACAAGGACCTCTTCTCGCACCGTACGACCGTCCGCCCGGCGGCAGCCATTCCGGCGGGAGGCCCGCGCCGATGAGCACCCCTCTTATCTCCGACGAAGCGCAGCGCACTGTCGACCTGCTCGCCTCCCGTCCATTGGTCCGCCTCGTTACCGAGATCGACGACAACGGCGCCATACCGCCCCGCCGGATGACCGCCACCCTGACCGACCTCTCCACGCACCACCTGCGCAGCGCATCCGACACGGCCCGCGCATACGGCCTCATCCGGATCGCCCCCGGCGCCGGGCTCGAACTGACCCAGGCAGGGTTGGAGTTGGTCGACCTGTACGACGCGATGGCCCACTGGGCCCGAGGCCATGCCGTGCCAGCGCCCGTATGCGCGTTCACCAGCCGCATCCGGGCTGTCCTCGGCCTGCTGGCGCCGTCGCTCGCCACCGGTGCGCACGTCGCGGGAGCAGACGAGGGCCTGGCACGCCTCCGCTCGCTCCTGATCCAGTGGCTGGCCGACAACCCCCAGGTGGCCCGGGCGGCCGAACCCGAGCAGGCCGCGTGAGCTACGCGGTCGCACCCCGGCACGCACGCCACACCAGCGGTCCGATGCGCAGCATCTACCTGCCGCGCACCGCCGACGCGTTGGCGCTCGCGATGTCCACCTACGGCATCCCGCTGCTCGTCCTGGCCACGACGCGCTCCGCCGCGCTGACGGGCGCCGCCTTCGCCCTGGAATGGATTCCGAGGCTCGCGGCGTTCGGGTGGGCCGGATCGCTCGTCGACCGCCGCGGCGCCGCGGTGGTCTTCCACCTGGCCTCCCTGGGCCGGGCCCTGGTCCTCGCCGCCGGCGCGGTCCTGCTGCACCTCCACCCGACCGGCACCGTGGCGGGCGCGACCGTGATGGTGCTGGCGGCCACCACCGGAGTGCTCACCGAGTTCAGCTACATCGCGGCCGAAACCGCAGGGGCCGCCGCCGGCCGCCGAGCAGGACCACGGGCCCACCGTGTCCAAGCCGTCTTGCTCGGCATCGACCAGACAGCGGCTCTGGCCGGACCGGCGCTCGCCGGAATGCTCCTGCTCACCGGACCCCCGTCGATGCTCGCGGTGACCACCGTGCTCTCGCTGCTCGCCGCGCTGCTCGCCCTGCGCACCCCGCCCTCGCCCGTGGCACCGGCCCGGGCGCCGAAGCATCAGGTCAGCGCCGGGCTCCTCACCGGATGGCGCACCATTCGCTCGCTCCCGGCACTCGGCTGGCTCGTGACCGGTTTGACCCTGTCCAACCTGGCCAGCGGCCTACTCCAGGCAGCCGGCCCCGTGATCGTCGTCCAGCACTTCGGGCAGTCCACCACCGCGGTGGGCCTCGTCTGGTCCGCCGCCGCCGCAGCGACCCTTCTCAGCGTCACGCTCTGCCGGTTCGCGCTCGACCGCTTCAGCCTGTGGCCGGTCGGCGCCGTCTGCGCCGCCCTCGCCTCGCTCGCCTGCCTGGCCGCCGCCCGGGCCCCCGACTACCGGTCCTACCTGGTCCTGGTCGCGGTGTTCATGGCAGGCGAAGGCGGCATGACGGTCGTCCTGCGCACCCTGCGATCCCGGCTAATCCCTCCGGAGAAGTTCGGCAGCACCCTGTCGGCGACCATCCTCATCCTCCTGCTGCCCTTCCCCGTCGCCGGCCTGCTCACCGCCCTCACCCCACCCGACGCCCTGGGCCACGTCATCACCGCCTGCGCCGCACTGCAGGCCCTCGGACTGCTCTGCGCCTTCACCCGCCTGCGCACCGACCCCGCCCTGTGCACCTGAACCCGCGTCCCCAGCCTGTGGAGAACGCCCCGCCCATCGGCGCCTCCGGAAAGCACCGCGCGACCGATCACACCCTCGCCCCGCTCTCGTCCCCGATCGGAGAACCCCTTCTTGTCCGCTCGCCCTCTCGTGCTCGTCGTCTCTCCCGGCGACGAGATCTACCGCGGCTACTGCCTGGAGCAGGTGGCCGACGCGTACGACGTCGTCCTGCTCACCGGCACCGAACCGTCGTGGGAGAAGCCGTTCATCGTCGACCACACCGTGGTCGACTTGAGTGATCCCGTAGCACTTCTCGCCGGCGGCCGATCCCTCGCGGAGCGCTACGACCTCGCCGGCGTGGTGACGTGGGACGAGTGGAACCTCGTCCCCACCGCCCGCCTCGCCCATGCGCTCGGGCTGCCCTCGAACTCCGTCGAAGTGATGCGGGCCTGCCGCAACAAGGCGGTCGCCCGCACTTTGTTCGCCCGCAACGGCGTGCCCTCGGCCGCCTCGATGAGGGCGCGAACCCTGCTGGAGGCCGGCCTCGCGACGATGACCCTCGGTCTGCCCGCCGTCCTCAAGCCCGCCGCGTTCGCCGGCAGCATCGGTGTGATCCGCGTCGACCAGCCCGAAGAACTGCCCGCCGCGTTCGCCCACGCATCCGCCGGCGCGAGCCGCAGCCGCGAAGACACCAGCGTCCTGGTCGAGGAGTACCTCGACGGGCCCGAAGTCTCCGTCGAATGCGTCACCCACCGCGGCACGACCACGGCGGTCGCCGTAACCCGCAAGAGTCTGGGCGGCGCCCCGTACTTCGAAGAGACCGGCCACACCGTCGACGCCGCCGACCCGCTGCTGCCCCAGGTCGCCCCGGTCGCTGCTGCGGCGGTCAAGGCCCTGGGGATCACCGACGGTGTGCAGCACGTCGAATTGCGTCTCGTGGCGGGCAAGCCCCGGCTGATCGAGGTCAACGCGCGCCTGGGCGGCGACATGATCGGCCACCTCGTCCGCCTCGCCACCGGCATCGACCTGCCCAGGGCCGCCGCCGACCTCGCCTGCGGCCGAGCACCGGACCTCACCCCGACCCGCAGCGCAGCCGCAGGCATCCGCATGCTCTACCCCTACACCTCCGGCACCCTCACCGCCCGGCACGTCAACCAGCCCTTCGCCGCCCACACCCCCTGGCTCCACCGGGTGCAGTGGATCCGCGAGGCCGACGACCGGCTCGTCCTGCCGCCCGACGGGGACTTGTTCACCGCCCGGGCCGGGTTCTACATCGTCACCGGCCGCACCACCGCCGAAGTCACCGAACGCCTCGACCTTGCTGGCGACGAGATCACGATCATTACCTCGGTGGACCGATGAAACCCCAGCTCGATCCGCACCACGAGATCGACGGCGACGTGTACGTTTCCCCGCGCCACCTCGCCTCCACCACCGGAACCGGTGACCAGGCCCTCGCACCGCTGCTCGACCTCGGCTGGGACATGCGGCACGACGAGGACGGCAACCTGTATGTGAGCGCTCCTGACCAGCGTGTGCGCCTGGGCTACTTGCCCGAAGGAGAGGACGACGGACTCTGGCGTATCAGCGCGTACGAGGACCAGTTCGGACCGCCCGCGTGGGGCGTCTGCTTCAACGACCGCGTTCCCACCGAGTTCGTGACCGCGTTCACCACCGTCCTCGCGACCGCATACGAGCAGGGGCCGGACGCCTACCTCGCCCGGCCGGTCGCCGACGACGGCGAGCACGATCCCTTCCTCGCGGTCATCCCGCTGCTGAAACAGGGATGGGAGATCGACCGTCCGCGCTGGGGCGTCTTCGCGATCCAGTCCCCCGACGGCCACGCCGGCCTGGAGTTCACCACCGGCTCCCTCGACCCGGAAGCAGAGCTCACCACGCGCGACGCCCGCTGGCAGCTGTGGGCGGGCAAATCCCTCGACCGGCCGGTCTGGTACGCCACGGCCAGCACCGACACCCCCACCGCCCTGCTCACCGCCGTCACCGAAGCCATCGCCGACCCGGCCCCCCTGCCCCGATGGCGCGAAGCGACGTTCAGTTACATCAAGGGGATGGCCCAGCTCACCCCGATCCTCCCGCCGGCTCCCACCCCGCTCGACGTACGGCGGGCCCTCTCCTCCCGCCGTCCGGCCGCGCTGCCCGCGGCCAGCGTCCCGAGGTGGAGCACCACCAGCCAACCGGCCTGCCCGGACCGCGCCGGTAAAACCGCCCCTGATCACCGGAGGATGCTCTTGCCCTTGTACGCCGCCGAGTTCTTCGCCGAACTCCATCTCCCCTTCCCCAACGGCACCACGGTCGGTAGCGCGTACTACGCCACGCCCATCGCGGAATCGCCCCTGCGACTGATGATCGAGTTCACGGACACGCAGTACCGGAACGCGTACGGCGGCCTGCGCCTGACCGTCATGCACATGGAACGCGGCAGGATCGACGCGGTGGCGCTCAGCTTCGCCGATCACGGCACCTTTCACCGCCGGCAAGGGCAGCTGCACGGTCGCAACATGCCCGACACCTTCAACATCAACTTTGGCGGGCCGGGTAAGCCCTCGTGGGAGGGAGCCGACTTCACCGGTCTGCGCGACGCGATCGAGAGGTACACCGGCATCTGGTTCCCCGGGGCCTGGGCGGCCTCCGCGCCGAGCCGCATCGCGAGCCGGAGCGCCCACACGGTTCCCGCGCCGCCGACCACGCACGGCAGCGCTCACACCCGCTGAACCGTCCCCGTTATGTTTTTCGCGGTCCTGCAACGGGGCCGCTGGCCTCCGGGCCCGGCATGACTGTGTCCCCCTGTCGAAGGCATGACCTGGGGGGTGGTGTCACCGGGTCCGGGGGTGTTCGTCGGAGCCGCTGATCAGAGGTCCGGCCACCGTCCGGTCCGGCGCAATGCCGGACAGTTCGCGGGCGGCAGGTCTGCATAACGTGGATGCGCGAGCACGACACCCGAGCCGAGGCCGGCACCGTCAACACCCCCGGAAGGGTGCGATGTTCGAGATTCAAGACGTGGGCGTGTTCCTCGGCCTGGACGTCGGCAAGTCCGCCCACCACGGGCACGGGCTCACCCCGGCCGGGAAGAAGGTCTTCGACAAGCCGCTGCCCAACAGCGAGCCGAAGCTGCGGGCCGTGTTCGACAAACTGTCCGCGAAGTTCACCACCGTGCTGGTCATCGTGGACCAGCCCGCCTCCATCGGCGCCCTGCCCCTGGCCGTCGCCCGCGACGCCGGCTGCAAGGTCGCCTACCTGCCCGGCCTGGCGATGCGACGGATCGCCGACCTCTACCCCGGCGAGGCCAAGACCGACGCCAAGGACGCCGCCGTCATCGCCGACGCCGCGCGAACCATGCCACACACCCTGCGCTCGCTGGAACTGACCGACGAGATCACCGCCGAGCTGACCGTCCTGACCGGCTTCGACCAGGACCTGGCTGCCGAGGCCACCCGCACCAGCAACCGGATACGCGGCCTGCTCACCCAGTTCCACCCGTCGCTGGAACGCGTCCTCGGCCCCCGCCTGGACCACCGGGCCGTCACCTGGCTCCTGGAGCGCTACGGCTCCCCGGCCGCCCTGCGCAAAGCCGGCCGACGCCGCCTCGTCGAGCTGATCCGGCCCAAGGCCCCCCGCATGGCCGCACGGCTGATCGACGACGTCTTCGACGCCCTGGACGAACAGACCGTGATCGTTCCCGGCACCGGCACCCTCGACATCGTGGTCCCGTCCCTGGCCCGCTCGCTCGCTGCTGTCCACGAACAGCGCCGGGCCCTGGAAGCCCAGATCAACACCCTGCTGGAAGCCCACCCTCTTTCCCAGGTCCTGACCTCGATGCCCGGCATCGGCGTCAGGACCGCCGCAGTCCTGCTGACCACCGTCGGCGACGGCACCAACTTCCCCACCGCCGCCCACCTCGCCTCCTACGCCGGCCTCGCCCCGACCACCCGACAGTCCGGAACCTCGATCCACGGCGAACACGCACCACGCGGCGGAAACCGGCAGCTCAAACGCGCAATGTTCCTCTCCGCCTTCGCCTGCATGAACGCCGACCCCGCATCCCGGACCTACTACGACAAACAGCGAGCCCGCGGCAAAACCCACACCCAAGCCCTCCTCCGCCTCGCCCGCCAACGCATCAGCGTCCTGTTCGCCATGCTCCGCGACGGCACCTTCTACGAATCCCGGACACCGACAGACATCGAACTCGCCGCATAACCCCACCATTCCGAACCACCCCAAAACCGACAGGGATGCCTTGACGAACGACATAGAGGCACCCCCCCGCACCCTGCTCCAAGGAGTCCTCTCTCACGTGCACGCACGATTCGTCCGCTCCGCTGCCGTCGTCATCGCGGCGGCCGGGACCCTGACCTGGGCGCCGGTCGCCAACGCTGAGTCATCCGAGCCGACCCCGCCATCCTCCGCCGCTCCCGCCGAGACCTCAGAAGCAGACGTAGGCAGTGTCGAGATCACCACGAAGGACACGGCCGACAACTTCCTGCCCGGCACCGCGTTCCTGCTGCTCGACTCCAACGGCCAGGAAGCCGGACGCGGCCAGAGCGACGCCCATGGGAAGCTGACCGTCCCCGACCTCGCACCGGGCGTCTACAGGCTCAAGCAGACGGCGTCCGGCAGCCCCCTCCACGAGGTAGTCGCCGACCAAGATGTCATCGTCACCCCGGGCGGGACCACCCGTCTGACGATCACCGACCCGTACAGGACTGCCAAGATCCTCCTGCAGGTCAGGGACGACAAGACCGGCAAGCTCCTGCCCGGCGTGACGGCGAACGTCGGCACCGGCAACTCCGCACTGCTCACCCTGAGCACGGGAGCAGCGGGAACGGCGTCCGGTGAACTGGTTGTGACGAGCCGCAGCACCAAGGTCTGGGTCAAGGAGGTCAAGGCCCTCGCCGGTTACGACCTCAACAGACAGGTGAAGACGATCACGGTCGGCCCCGGAACCTCGGCCACCGTCGCCTTCACCAACGCCAAGACGGGCACGCACCCGGAGCCCGATCCGTCAGACAATCCGACGGACAAGCCCACCCAGTCCCCGCCCCTTTCCGGCAAGCCGAGCGGCGGAACCCGAGACGCCACGCCCTCCGCCTCGGGCAGCGACACACCGGAGCCCGACTCCTCATCTGCTGCGGTTCCTGTCGGAAGTTCCACGCCGACAGCGCCAACGGGCTCCCTCGCCCACACTGGAGCCGACGCCACACCATGGCTGATCGGCGGCGCCGGCATGCTGATTGCAGCAGGAGGAGGCGCCCTTCTCCTGGCGCGCCGTAACAGCAAGAGCCTCACCGAGAACTAGTCCACACTCCACAGCACAACTCCGGAGCCCCGGATTCCATCCTCTGGAATCCGGGGCTCCGCTATGCCCACGGACAGACGCCCTTGGTTCCACCGCCGCAGTGACCGCGACCGCAGTGGAGTAGCCCACTCGCCGGCCACCGCACGAGCCGCTCTCCTATCAGAGCCCTGATTCCAGCTCTCGCGCCCAGGACCGAAGCGCTGCACGTTGTCCGGTTCCGGTCTGCTGCCAGTAGGGATGCCACCAGACCCGGACCGACAGCTCCAACAGGCGGCGGCGAAGAGCCGTCGTCCGCCACCGGTTGGCCGGATCGGCGAGGCTCCGATAGGTCCGCTCCCACGCGCACTGCGCGGCGACCAAGTCCTCAGGCATAGAAGAGCAACGCATTGCGATATTGCATCACGTGTTCGATTTTTGACGCATCCCCGCAGGTGAGCCGATGCGCGAGCCACCGTCTCACCAGGTCGTCGTGCAGGAAAACTAGAGGCGTGCGGGAGGCAGGCCGTACCGGCTGACGGCCACGTACGTCTCCGGTGTTGCTGCTTCGAGGAGGCTTCCGTCTCCCCGCAAGTCGAGTTCCGGTTCCTCAGAACGACGCAGAAGGCTGGTCCAGCCTCTCTCCGCTCCGTGCTCGTAGGCGTCACGGAGCAGGGGACGCAGCCGTGGGCGGGCTTCCTCCTGCTGCTCACGGAAGATACGCCGCTGGGTGAGGCGCTGTTCCTCCTGATCCTCGTCGCTGAGTTCCGGATCAGCGAACACTTGGTCCTCGGCACGTAGCCCCGGGGTGCGCCGGGCGATGGCGAGGTCCTCCTCGTGGAGGCGCTCACAGGCGGCGAAAAGCTTCCGAGACATGCCGAGATGGACCTCCGTACCCGGGATGCGACAGCTGAGGAAGTCATCGAGGCCCATGGCGCGAATCCGGGTGCGCAACGTGTGCTGTTCGGTGTCGGCCGCTACTCCGAGGGCGTCTGCCCGCATAGCGAGGGTGAGGTCGTCGCCCTCCAGCGGGGTCGTCAGCCCAGTGCGCCGGCGGCGGGAGGACCGGTCGGCGGCTACGGGTACGGTGCGCAGTTGCGCGGCGGGAACCGAGCGCAGGGCCAGATAGGTCAGCATCTGGGCGCGAGCGGCGCCGATGAGAGCGTCGTCGTTGTCGCCGAGACGGTCCTCCAGATTGCCCGGGCCCGCTGCCTTGGCGGTACCGGATCCGGCGGGGGCGAGCGGCGGCAGCCCGGGGTGCACGTTGTGGTCGATCGTGAGGAACAGGTCATCGTCGGGCCTCACGGAGGCTCCGACCAGAACGGTGCGGTGCGCGTACGCGCCGAGAGCTTTGCTGCCGGCCGCGAGCTGTTCCCACCCCTCGCGCAACTTCTTGAGACCTACGTCACCGCCCTTGGCCTCGATCAGCCAGTACAACTCTTCCGTCTCGTGGTGCCCCCACAGGTCGGGCAGCTTCGCCTTCGGATTCTTGAACGTTGTCAGCAGGGCAGGGATCGGCCCGCCGAGTTCGAGGTGCTCGGTCTGACCGAGTCCCAGCAGCGAGCGGCAGGCCCACTCGGTCATCGTCATGCCCAGCCGATACCCGGCGGCGACCTTCGCGCTGCGCTCGGTACCGTGGGCGTAGACCGGGTTCCAGGTCAGGCGGCGGCCCTTCGCGCCCTCCACGGGGTGCCGGGGCGTCACGGGGTGCGCACCGAGGTATGCGTACAGCGGGGAGACCCGGGCGACGAGTTCCCCGTGTGCGTAGCGCGGCTGGTTCTGCAGGTGCGGGGTGACGTCGCGGCCGACTTCGGTTGCGGCCTTGATGATCTCCCGCCAGGTGGTGGTCGGCGCGTACCAGCCGTCGGCCGCGGGGAACCCGTCCGATCCGGTCCACGCCGTGTGCTTGGCGGTCCGCCACTGCCTCCGGGGCTTCTTCGCGGGTCCGCTACGGAACAGGACCGGTACGTCGAAGCTGTCGGCGTACGTCAACGGAGGCGCGTCGGGGACGTGTGCGGGGATCATGCGGATCACTCTGGCACGGCCTCGGCGCCTTCTCGGAGCTTGGTAGCCAAGCCGGGAAGGAAGTCCGGCGTGTCGAGTCGGCGCTGGCCCGACCCAGCCCTGATTTGGTGAAGATCAGAGCGCCGTTACATCTCCATGCTTGACCTGCCGGTCCGCTGTCTGTCTCGGAAAGCACCGCGTGGCTGTGCCGAGAGCGTGACCGTTTTCTCAGTCTGACTCGTCACTGGCTCGTGCGTTCAGCAGGCGGGGCACTACGCGCCCGCGCCCTCCTTCTGGACGAACGCTCGGAAGAACCGGAACACCCTGGTCTGGTTGTGAGGATTTCCGCGTTGAGGGATGGTCTCGTCTCTCTATTGCGCGCTGTGTGTGCGTTGTGGCGCGCTGGGCGAACAGTCCAACTACCCCTATGGCTACATACAGGGGAAGGAATGAGATTTCGGACTTCTCGGGAAGGTGGTCCTCCCGGCCGATGACAAGGCATATCGTCGTCCGGCGTGAGTAACTCCAAGTACCAGCACATGAGGTTGTGGTTACGCCGCTCCCATCGGTGCATTGGAGGCACACATGAATGGCGGGGAGTCTCGCGAGAAGAGGAGGGGACCGGCAAAGGTCTTGATCGCTGTCCTGTCAGCGCTGGTTAGTCGAGCAGTTGCCGACTGGTTCAGCGACTGGAGGAGGCGCCATGGCCTTTAACCGGTCCCCGGTAACGAATCGCTGAACGCGTACGCGGTCAGCCAAACCCGGGTTTGAGGAACCCGAACCCCGCGGGGCCGCGCCTGCACGCGTGGCCCCGCTCTCTTTTGTTGGCGGCAAACTATGAACCCGACACCGCCCGTTCAACGCTCAGGCATGGGTCAAATTAAAAGCGTCACCACCCCAGGCACTGTAGCGCGCTCCCCGCGCCCGCGGGGATGGTCCGCGCTTCTTGCCGTTATTTCCAACCTGACTGCGACCGGCTTGTGCTCCCCGTGCGCGGGAGCACGGCACCAGTGGTTCGCCGCCTGGCTTCCAGTCCCCCTGACCTTTGCTGCTCGCCGGTCAGCGCCTCCGCTTCTGCGTCGGCGGCGGTCTTAGCTCCGCGGCCGAGCGGCCAGCGACCTGCGATCGGCCGTGAGAGAGGGCAGCGAGGTTTGAGACCCCACGCGAGGGGGTGGTCGGACAGTTCGCCGGGGGCAGACAGGAAAGATCGCGGAAAGACTGGCCAACGTGTGCGAGGGCATGTCAACGTAGACGACCTTGCAAGAAACCCCAGGTCAGAGAGGTGATTGCCTGTGGCCGTAGCCCCTTCGGGCCCCGGTTTCCGCACTACCGTTGAAGCACTCAGGCTGCGGCAGTGGCAACTCGGTCCCGGCCAGCCGACCCTGGTCACGGACCAGTTCTCCGCCGAGGACTTCCACCTGGTCGTCGATGACCGGGCGGACGTCCACATCAGCAGCAAGGACGGCCGCTTCTACCTCGGCTGGTTCCCACTCGGCCGACCCGGCACGGACGGCGAGGGATGGAAGATCGCCGTCACCGGGACCGCCAAGGTGCCTGGTTACTACGTGTCGTTCGACACCGATACGCCGGCCGATATCGTCGCCGCCGCTGTCGCGCGTGTGCTGGAGACCTCTCGTCGTCTCTGACGGCGCGCCCACCGCAGCGGCCGGCCCCTTCGTTCAGCGAGCGGGCCGTCCGAGCGGTCGTCCGCTTCACGAACCCGTTCCCCGCCCCAGGAGGTTGTTCATGACGTCCCCGGAGATGACCGTCGGCCGTCTCATCGACCTGTTGTCCGCCTGCGACCGAACCGCTTCCGTCCGCCAGGCCATGAACCCGTTCTTCCCGATGGCCCACCGCCTGGAGCAGGTCGTGCAGTCGGTGGACGAGACCGGCCGGACCGTCGTCTACCTCGCCGAAGGGCGCGAAGAGGACGCGCAGCTCGGCCACCTGCCGCCCGAGGTCGCCATCGACCTGACGTGGCAGGGCCCCGTCCAGGCGCCTCCGCGCCGTCCCCGCCGCCGCGCCGGCGGCAACTAGATCCACCGAGCCCTTGGAGGCGCCCTGTACCCCGACTTCCCGTCTAACTCGTGCCCCCCGAGCGGCAGCCAGCCCGCTTTCTGGGTCGGTCCCCGGCACCTGGCAGGTGACGACGGGCGCTTCTACGACGTAGTCGCCGACACGCTCGCCGGCTTGGGCTGGACGAGCCTCACGATCGTCCGCGGACGCCACGAGCCCGACGAAGCACCGGAGGACCGCCAGGTCCTGCGGAGCACCGTCCTGCACATCAGCCCCGACGCCCTGCGCTGGGCCCAATGGGTCTTCGCGGACGAGCCGTTCACCCTCGGCGAGCTGCCGGTCGCCTGGCAGGTCTCCGCCCGGGCCGAGGCGAGCAGCCCGCTCGCCCAGTGGTCGGCCTACTTCACCCGCGACGTCCCCGGCGAGGCGGTCGTCGACTTTCTCGTCGCGCTCGACGCGAGCGAGCAGCCCGCCGTTCCGCTCGCCGGGTCCGAACTCGTCCTCGACGCGGTCTCCGCCCACGGATGGTTCCGTGACATCGATCAGCGTCACGCGGCAGCGACGGATCCGACGTTCACCTCGCACATCAGCCTCGGCGAGGTCCCGCACCTCATCCAGGACGCCGACCCGCGCGTCTTGGTCGCCGAAGCCGATGATGCGGGGGCGGCCGGATGGCAAGCATGGTCCGAGCCTCGGCTCGGCGCGAGCTGGCTGTGGGCGGCTTCGTTCGCCGCCAGTGTCCCGCACGATCTCGTCGCTGCCTTCGCGGCCTCCCTCAGCTCGACCGCACCGGTCCTGCGGCGGGTACTGCCCGAGGCCACCCAGGAGCGCCTTCTGCGCGCGCCCGCCAGCTAACGCTCCACGCCCCCTCGACGATCGCAGTCCGGCACCCCAGGAGAAGGGGTGCCGGACTTTTCTGCTGCTCGGGCAACAGACGTGGACTCCTCAACGCCCAAGGCTGTTTGCCGCCCCGCGACGGAACGATGCAGGATGCACCCATGCAACCCAGCGTCGGCGTCTTCCTGATCATGGGCCTCGTTGTCGCCGCGACGATCGCCACGGTCCGTTCACGCCGCAAGCGCAACGCCGCCCTCGCGGCGCAGTGGCAGGCATTCCAGCAGCACCGCAGCTCCGGCCCGGGCCAACTCCTTCAGGTCGCGCGGGTCTACCAGCGCGGTCGGCGCGGCTCAAAGGCCGTCGTGACCTGGTGCGATACCGGACGGCAGCAGGACGCCTGGTTCTGGAACTGGCACGTTCCGGCGGGCGCGTACCTGCTCGTCAACGCGTCCAGCGGCTATGGGCCGCACAGCCACAACCCCAACGTCCTCTACGTCCAGCCGAATCAGGTCCGCGCCTGGGTTCCTGGCCAGGCCGCCCGCGCCGCGCAGCGCATCAGCCAGTAACACGATGCTGCCCCCGACCACCGTGGTCGGGGGCAGCATCACCATCCTCAGGCGCGCGGGATCAGCTCGTTGCCGTGGCCTTGGCGAGCGCCTTGTCGAGATGGCGGTCGACGAGGGCCGGGGAGCCGGAGACGATCACCAGCAGGCTGCCGTCGCGGATCGCGGTCTGCTTCACCACGCTGCTTCGCCCTGCGGCGGTGAACGTCAGAAGCTGATTCCACTGCTGATCACCGTCGGCATCGGGAGCGGTCAGCTCCTGCGAAGCGACATCGACCGGGGTGCCGCCGGAAACGACCTGATAGGCCGGGCATCCGGTCATGGCGTCGAAGATCCGGCCGATGCCGTCGGAGAGCTTCTTCGCGCTGTCGCTGTACAGCTCCTCGGAGATCTCCGAGGAGCTGCCGCCGTAGGTGAAGGTTGCCTTCGCCCTGTGCGGGAAGGCGAGCGGGCCGCCCGTTGCCGCGTCGCCGCCCAGCTCGCTCAGGGCCGGGCAGCCGAGGACGGTGACGTCGTCGTGCTGGGCCGGATGCTGCGGCTTGGCCAGGTAGCCCTTGCCGAGGTCACTGGGAGCGAGAAGGCGGGTCTCGAGCGCGGCCGAGGAGAGCACGGCCGTCTCTCCAGCACGATCGGACGGCTTGCTCGCCGGGCCCGCGGAAGAGCGCTGGACTGCGGCGGTGTCGTTCGAGCAGACGGGCAGGGTGAGGAGGGCCGCGGTGATGCCGAGGGTGGTGGCGGTGACGCGAACGCGCATGACGGAACTGACCCCTTGGTGCTAGGCGATGGGTGGTCAGTGCGGGCCGGGGGCCCAGTGGGTCGTAGGGGTGGTGGTCAGCGCCCGAGGTGGCGCAGGCAGTCCTCGAACGTCGCGTGCGTCGCATCCGCCGGTCCCGAGTGCCGGTTGTACCAGGCGGTGTCGATGCGGGTCTCGCGCTGATGGTGGCCCGCCCGGCAGCGGAGCCAGATCTCCCCGCGGGTGGCGAGGATGAGCCAGGCCCGGTACGCGCCGCACTCGACACAGACGACCATCTCGCCGTCGAGGACAAGTGGCTGCGACCAGGGCATCATCTTGCCTTCCACCTGGTCGTGGCTCGGAACCCGCAGTTCCGGCGGGAGGAAGTCGTCCACGACGGCGGTCGGCGGGGTGGGCTCCGGCTCAGGCGCCGGCTCTCCGACGCCGGGCGGGAGCTGGCCCTGCAGCTGGGCGTGCAGCTCGGCGAACTCCCGCTGAGCTTCGGTCGGCTCCATGGCCCGGCGGCGTATCCGGCGAAACATCCTGGTGTCCTCCTCTACCTCGTGACCTCGTTCTTCGCGCTTCATGATCGTGCCCCACGACCCCGGAGGCTTCAACTCACAACAGCTACAGTCCTCCGGTTACGGCAGCACGGTGGCGTCGGAGCTTTAGGAGTTCGACGCTCGGCTCAGCTGTGAACCCCTACGGTGGCAGCGGTGGAGACCCAGAGCATTCGGAAAACCTTCCTGATGTGGCGAGTTACCGCCCGTCAATGGCTGAAATGAACAGCATGCTGAGAGGTATCCTCTGCCTCACTGTTAGCGCACTGCCCGCTTGCGGGCCTGTCGCATCCTGGGGGCATGGTGGCCACTCCGTGGAATCGGAATCATCGGATTACGCTGGCTGGGGTGATCGTTGCAGCCGTCGTGGGAGTGGGCACTTGGTACTTCGCCTCGGGCGATTCGGTCGAGAACAACTGTTCAACTTCGTCCAACTGCGGCGGCGGTGACGTCACGGTCAATGAACCTGCTGTGCCGAATTCGTCGACCACGCAAACCCCGTGATCACCATGATGCGCTGCTTTGCCATGACTCTACCGACTGTCGCCGTTCTGGCGGCTTGTACGTCTACTACCAATAACTGCTCGGGAGCATCGAATTGTGCTGGCGAGGCAGTCAAATCAGCCGTCTCCGCAACATCTTCCAACACTCCGTCGGCAGCTTCGTCGTCGCCGTCGAGCACCCCTTCTGCAGAGGAAACCACCTCGCTCCCGGCGGAGTCCGTAAATTCGAAGGGGGAGCCTTCCGTGCCCGCCGAGCCTCCCGGTTCCCCAGAGGCGGCGACTGCACGGTGCGGCGATGAATGCCACTGGCGAGACTGGGCCTCTCTGCCTGGAGTCCAGGTACGTCCGAGCTGGGAAAAGAGAGGGGACGACTTCTTCCTCGTCGCCGAGTGGAAGTCAACCCCTACGCGGAGACTCGACGCCTGGGTGTGGTTGAAGGATGGAGGAGGCGAGGAGACTGTTTACCCCTTCGAAGACAGCGCTATCGGTTGGCATAAAATGGTGACGACACCGGAGGGATTTCGCGAGACCTTCCTCTTGCCGATCGACCTTGAAAAGGGGCGCCGATACAGCGTCTCGATCTCTGTGCAACCGTACAAGCCGGGCGCCCGTGGGCCCGACATCAGCAACCCCGAAGTCGACGGCCTGATGGCCACGTTCATCTATCGGTAAAGCAATGCCATCTGACTGCTCGTCAGGCATCGGGTTTCACGGGAGCGCGAGGTTAGCGGCTCGGGCGCGAGGTGCCCTCGCCGCTGCGTCGCCTGCCGGGCGCGGAGGGCCCAGTGCTCTCCCCGCGCTTGGTGGACCTGCGCGCTGTCGTGCTGGTCTCGGGAAGGTGGGAGGCGTCGGCAGGCAGTTCTGCGGCTCGTCGCATCCGCCACACGAGCACGTCGCTGACGGAGTCCGCGGTGTTGAGCTCGCGCCGTCCGGCAGCGTCGGACAGCAGAGCGGCCGGGTCGTGGCCGGCGGACTCGGCTTCCGCGACGGTGGCGGCCAAGGCGTACCACCCGGGTTCGGCGAGGATCTGCTCGGCCAGCTCCGGCAGGGCCTCGCGCAGTAGTGCGGTCTGCCGTTGGAGCATCGGCCGGCTCAGGCGCCGACCGCGTTGGTGGAGGACGCCGAGGGGCTGGGCGGCGGCAGCCCGGTAGGCGGCGCGCAGGTGTTCGGCAGACCGGGCGGCGGCCTCGGCCTGCTGGGCGTGCCCCTTCCGCGCGTGCCAATGCGCAGTCACGGTGATCAGGAAGATCAGCGTGTCGAGCACCATGGCCGTGGTGGCTCCGTCCTCGCTGCGGCCGAGGGCAGGGCCGCCTCGGACGAGGTCGCGGGCGGCCTGCCGCAGAGCGCGGTCGTGCCCGCGTACGGCACGGACATGAGAGCGTGAGGCCCGTTCGAAAGCCGTGGCGGCGTCGCGCAGTTCGCGGCGGGTGTGGGCAGCGGACGTCTTCGCGAGGGCGTCGAGCACTTCGCCGGCGGCAGCGATGTGGGCGGCGGCGAGCGCGTCCTCGCCGTGCTCGACGACGAGGACGGCCTGCCACACGACCGAGGCCGTCGTGCGGCGCGCGGCGGCCGGGCCGCCCGGACCCGTGCGGATCGCTTCGCTCTGCCGGGGAGCCGGGGTGTCGGCGGACCAGCGCTCGCGGATGCGGGGCAGCGACAGGTCGGGGGCCAGGCGGGCCCCGGGGAAGAAGATCGGCTCACCGTCCTTGTTCAGGTCGTCGGGCAGCGCGACCTTGTATCCGAGGAGGTCACCGGAGGGCGCGGCGCGCTTGCGGATCAGGAGGCCGGCTGCGGCGAGCCGGTCGAAGAACTCCTCGTCGCTCCGGGCCCCGCTCACCGCGCGCCGTACCGCATCGCGCAGTTCCTCGCGGGCGGTGCGTTCACGACCCTGCCGCTCGGCTTTGTGGCGCTCGGCGCTGGTGGGTCGCTGTGCGGCTGTGCCGTCGCCGGGCGCGACCTGATGGAGGCCCAATTCCTTCTCGATGAGCCGGGCTTCGGCCTGGGCCCGGGCGCCGGAGCGGAAGTCGTCGGGGTGATGTCCGTCTTCGGTGACGGTGGTGGCGACGATGTGGATGTGGTCTTCGGCGTGGCGTACGGCGGCCCAGCGGCAGCCGGACTGTCCGTCGCCCGGGTCGATGCCGGTGGCGGCGACGATGCGGCGGGCGATGTCGGCCCATTCCTCGTCGGACAGGATCCGGTCGCCCGGGTCGGCGCGTACGGAGGTGTGCCAGACGTGCTTGGCCGGGCGGGCGTGCTGGGGGAGGGCCATCACGGTTTGGTCCAGGAGCCGCTGGAGGTCGGTGAGGGTGGCGTCCCGATCGCGTCCGGGGTCGGGGGACATGCCATCGAAGGAAGCGACGAGGTGGGGGTCGGTGTGGTCCTCGTGTTTACCGGTGTCGTAGAGGTAGTGAAGGAGACCGCGGGTGTCCGAACCGGAGGGGTTGACGCTGGGGATCATGAGCCGTGGTGCTCAATCAGCCGGGTGGCAGCCGCGTGGGCGGTGTCGGCGGCCCGTCGTACGGCTGCGATGGTCGCTTCGAGATGGGGGACGGTCGCACCGGAGTTGAGTGCCTTGACTGCCTGGTTGAGGTTGCTGCCGGCCCAGCCGAGCCGACGCCGGCTGTCGAACAGGGCGGTGACCACTTCGCGTTCGTCGGCGATCTCGGCGCTGGTGCGGTCGAGGTCGCGGGCGGCAGCGAGCGCGGAGCGGGCGAGGAACCCGGCGACGGACAGGTTGCACCGGGCGGCGGCGGACTTGATCAGGGCGTACTCGTCTTCGTTGAATCGCGTGGCGGGCTGGCGCAAGCGCTTCTTCGCGGGAGGCTGGCGCGGGCGTTGACGAGCGCGCTGTCGGCGGTCGCGCGGGGCGGTCTGCTTCTCCTCCTGCCCCGGCTTCGATCCGCCCCCGGTCGAAGCCCGAAGGACCTGCGCCCCCCGGTGCAGGTCCTCTCCCGCCCCCTTCGGGGCGGGTTCGGCGGAAGCTATGCTTCCGCCCCAACTTGCTCGCCCAGAGACCGAGTTGGTCTCGGCGTCGGGTTCCGGGGTGGTGCCGTTCAAGCTGCAGTTCGTCATCGGGATTCGGGCCTCATAGAGCGGGTGCGTTGCTGGATGGTTGCGGCCAGCGCGACCATGTCGGCCGGTCCGGGGAGGATGCGGACCGGTTCGTCGGGCTGGTCCTGGACGAGCCACTGCCCGACCGGTGTACGGACGGCCGCGTGGAGGAGTTGCCGGCGGACCAGGACGTCCGCCCAGGCGTCAGCTTCGGCGACGGTGGACTCGGAAGAGCGGGGTGGACGCGAGGTCACGGCATACCTCCTGAGCGGCATGGTGGCCCGGTCCGGAGCCGGGCCACCTCAACGGATGTGGGGTTTGAGCTGGAGTTTTGCCGGTTCATCCGCACTCGGGGCAGTGCCCGACGTGGCTGCTGAGCGCGCGGGCCATCCGCTGCTTCGTAGAGGCCGCCTGCTTCGCGCTGGACTTCGCCGCCGGCCTGCCCGCGTGCCGCTCGGAGTGAGCGATCATGAACTTGATCTCGCGCTCGTACTCCGCGCGGACGGTGTTGAACCGGTTGCAGGTCTTCATCGGGCGGTGCTCCTCGTCGTGGTGGTGTCCTCGTTCCGCAGCTCCTGGAGGACCAGGCCGAGCCGGTCGTTGCCGACTCCCGTCAGGTCCTGGCGGCGGATGATCTCGCGCAGCTGCACCCGGGTGATCGCGGCGTTGCCGTCCCGCGCAAGCAGGGCGGGAACGTGGGGGCGTACCTCGTGGACGAGCTGGCGCTCGGGTTCGCCCAGCTCGCGTGCGCGCTCCGTCTGGGGCGCGCGGGACCGGGCGCGCTTGTCCTTGTTCTTCGTTCGAGGTTTCCGGACCGACTTCCGGCGGAGCGGAACCTTGTGCCCTGGGTCCGGGGTGGTCTTGGTCCCGGACTGGGGGGTGGTCGGTCCTGGGTCCGAGGTGGTCTTGGTCCCGGACTGGGGGGTGGTCGGTCCTGGGTCCGGGGTGGTCTCGGTCCCGGACTGGGGGGTGGTCGGTCCTCGGTCCTCGGCGCTCTCGGTCCCGGACATCGCGAGGTCTGGTTCCCGATGTGAATCTGTGCTCTGAGCTGCTGTTTCGTGCGTGTTGCCGTTGGGCTTCGTACCCTCTGCGGTTAGCTCCGCGGCTTCTGGACCGCGGGGACCGGTCCCCGGGACCGCACCGTCTTCAGATGCAGTGGTCGCCGGGAGCCCTCCCGTTTCGTCTCCCTCGGTCCCGGAGGCGATCTCCGCCTTCGGAGCTGCCTCGCTGGGGACCGGTCCCGATGCAGTCCGCGGTGCTCGGTCCGGGACCGACTCGTCGAAGCCGTCGGGACCGGAGGCGGGGACCGCCGCCTCATTCGATGGCGGCTGGGTGAGGACCGTGGTCACCGATGCGTTGCCGAACGTCGAGGACCAGGGAGAAGGAAGTGGGACCGTGGCGAGTGCGAGAGCGTGTCGCCGGGCGGCGAGCTGGTCGAGCAGTTGGGCCCGCTGGAGAGGATCGGTGCCGACCGCAGCCCTGCCCACCGCCTTCGACAGTCGTCGGGTCAGACGCCGGCCTCGGCGGCTTCGCTGCTGCTCGGGTGTGCGCTCGGCGAGTCGGGCAGCCAGGGCGACCGCGCGGCCGGTGGCCCGGTCTCGCGTAATCTGCGCGGCGTCGCGGTCCCGCGCGGCGATGCCCAGGCGGGAAAGCAGCCGCTCGCGGGCCTCCCGGACCAAGACGGCGACCAGCCCATTCGACGCGGCACCAGGGGTACGCAGCCGCAGCTCGATGCCCATGGCCATGTGCCACAGCATTGCTGCCATGACCGGTCCGACGAAGGCCCGGACCGTGCCGCCGACGGCGCCGCTCTCTGCGTAGGCGGGAATCACCTGCACCGTGGTGATGACCCACACCAGAGTGCCGGGCAGACCGGGGGCGCCCTGGCTGGCGAGGTTCTGCCGTGCCATCAGCGCGGTCGCGAAGAGGCTCAGTTCGGCGGCAGCAAACAGGGCGGCACGTCCGGCAGTGCCCGCCATGTTGAGGTAGTCACCGGCGAAGGCCCAGCTCGTGTCGGCGCTGTAGGCGGTGCAGCCGAGGGCGGCGACAGCGGCAACCTTCACCGCGGGGCCGCCGAGACGATTCTGCGGGCGGCGGGCTCCCCGGCGCCGGATGATCCCGGCGGTCAGCATCAGCGCGAGAGCGGCGGACACGACGGCGGCCAGGAGGAGAGGGAGATCCGTAGTGGCTCCGAAGGCGAGGACGGGGTGGGTCATGCTGCCTTTCCGAGAGAGGCGCGCGCCGGGGCCGACGCTGCCGGGCGGTGTGACGGTTGCCGAGTGCCGGGGCCCGCAGGCGCGAGGGCGACCGTGGCCTTGGGGCTCCTCTTCCGCCTCTTCTTCGGGCGGGGCGCGTCGTAGTTCCGGTCGCGGTCGAACACCTTGGTGGCGGCCTGTCGGAGCAGGTCGCGGGCATGCGTGTGACTGATCTGCAGGGCAGCAGCGAGCCGGTCGGGCAGCCAGCCCCGGACGTACGCGTGCTCGATGACGACCTGCCGCTCGGTCGCGGACAGGTGCACGTCGCGGCTCTGGAAGAACGCGGTCACGCGCCGATAGTCCAGCCGCTGGTGCAGGTTCTTGTGCAGCGGGTGCCGCTCGGCTTCGGTCAGCCCGCCCCAGACGCCCTCGGCGAGACCGTTCTCCAGGGCGAAGTCGAGGCACTCGCGGCGTACGGGGCACCAGCCGCACAGCTCCTTCGCCTCCGCGATCTCCTCGTGATCCCGTGGCCTGGGGAAGAACACCGCGTCGGCGTCCTCGACGTCCATGCCGTGGCACGCTCCGCGGCTGTGCCAGCTGGTGTCTCCGATGCCGCGCAGGCCGGTGGCCGGCGCGTCGTGGGTGGTGATGTGGCGCAAGTCAGGTCTCCGATGTGCTGCCGCGCCGACCGGCGGGCGCGCTGCTCGGCGGGTGCGGCGTCGAGGCCGGCCGCAGCGCGTGGGCGTGCGCCGCAGCCGGTGCGGGACAAGGCGTGTGGGGTGGCGGTGCGTCTGCTGGGCGCACGCGCCGGAGAGGCTGGTCAGGCCAGGGCGGGCTGCTGGGCCTGCTGGGCGGCGGCGAGGTCGACGCGACTGGGGTGCGTGGCGCAGGGAACGGTTCCTCGGGTTCCACCGTCGGGACCGATCCTTCGGCGTCGGCACGACTCGCCGGGCTGGGCCAGGCACCACGCGCACCGCACGCTCAGGGCATCGGGCAGCCCCTGCGCGACGGCGGCCTCACGGGCTGCGCGGGCGGGCCGGTACGGCGCGAGGGCTGCTCGGGCGGCAGGTGGTATGCAGGAGCCGATCTCCCGCAGCCGGGCCTCCAGCCTCGGGTCGACTCCGTCGCGACCGCTGGTGATCGCTCGGGCCTGTGCGGGCTGCGCGGTACCGGCGGCGACGGCGCGCCGGGTACCGACCAGCTCCGCGGTCCAGGCGGCCTGGTCGTCCGGGTCGACGGACGGCGTCGGGTCGGAGTGCCTCGCCAGGCGGTCGCGCCGATAGCTGTCCCAGGGGCGGACCAGGTCGGCGGGCTGGATCTGGTACGGCGAGGTGCGGATGTGCTGGCGGGCGGCGACGCGGACGTCCCAGCCGTGCGGGGTCGCCATCGGCACGTCGCCGAGCAGTTCGTGCCACTGGGCGAGCTGGTCACGGGCCTCGCCCGTGTCGGTGCGGATGGTTCGGAGGTCGAGCTTGCCGATGTAGGCCAGCAGGGCGGCGATTTCGCGACGGTCCACGTCAGCCCTCCGTCCCGGTCGGCTCGTCGAGGGCGGCCAGGAGGGCGGCGGTGTGGGCTTCCGTCCGGGTCATGCCGCCCGGCGAGGCGGTGCTCCTGCCGGACCCGGCGTGGAGGTTCGGGTGGCTGGGGGCGTGCTCCCGGGCGACCCAGGAGCGCCAGTCGACAGCCCAGGCTTCCGCCGGCCGCGGCTTGAGGGTGGAACGATGAGCCCGCCACTTCGCGTCCGCGGCGCGCAGGCCCTCCTCGCCGAGGCGGTCCAGGTGTCCCTGCTGGCGGGTCCAGGCGTGGGTGGCGGCGTCGACCTGCCACTCCGCAGCCGACAGGACGGCCGCACCACTACTGCTGTACCTCCGGTTCAAATCAGGTTCACTAAGGTTCTGTGTACCGGCCACCGGTACATCGCTGTGCCGGTAGCCGGTACGTCGCGGTGCCGGAATCCGCCTCGACCTGCCGGTTTCCGGTACTGCCGGTTTCCGGACCCTCGCGGGGGAATCCGGCACCTCACGCGGGCGGATTCCGTACCGCCGCAGAGCCGAGACCCGGAGCTGCGCGGGACCGTCCGACTCCTCCGACGCCAAAGCCGCGGCGAGGGGGATCCGGTAGACCGTGCTGCGCTGCGGGCCGACGAGGTCGTCGAGCTGCTCCAGCTCACCGGCGACGAGCAGACGCTCGACGGCCTCGCGCACCGTGGACACCGAGGCACGGGTGCGCCTGGCCAGGCTGGACAGCGAGGCGTACGAGATGCACTGCTCGTCGGCCACTCGGTCGGCGATCGACAGGAGGACCAGGCGCGCGGCCCCCCGGCTGGAACTGTGCTCCCATACCCACTCGCGGGCTTCGCTGCTCATCGGCCGCTCCGGAGGAACGGGTGGGCCCGGCGGCTCACCGACGCCAAGGTGGTGCGGTCCGGCTCGGGGCGCCGTGGCGCCGAGGCGGAGATGGCTGCCGCGCAGGCCAGACGGAAGGGCCTTTTGCGCAGGGCAGGAGGCATGCGATACTCCCCTTTGCAGTGTTGCCACGCTGACGCGCCCCTCGGAAGGACTCAGCGTGGTGATGGTGGGCAATCGCCGCCCTTGCTGGGGCGGAGATGCCGCTTAGCGTTCGGCGTCCGTGAGTTCCCGCTCTCGGGCGCCGTCGCTGTTTGCGGACCGTCGTGGTCCGGTCCGTGCTCGTCATGTTCGTCGTCCCCGGGCGGACTGCCCGGCGACGACGAACATCGCACGGTCCTGCGTCAAGATCCAGACTTGGTTCTTAAACTCTGTACACGTTGCAGACAGTCACCGAATGATCGTGAGCTACGGCTGCAGCCGCAACCGCTCCCGGGGGATGCGGCCCGTTGCACCCTGACGTCGAAGCGCACCGTTGCTGCGGTCGCCCGAACAGCGAGACCAGGTGCGCGAAGCCACCCGTGGCGGAATTGCGATGTGTGTGTTTCCACCGTCGCCTCCGCTTCCCGGTCGAAGATCAATTAGTTCTGCCAGACGTGACATATGTCGCCGGGCGAATGTGGCTTACGCCACTTCGCCCGGCGTACCCATGCCGGTAGAAACGGACAGGCCGATCTGAAAGCAGGCGGTACGCACCGAACGGAAACGTGCTGGCGAGGAAGAACTTTCCATATACATAATGGCGCCGTCAACTGGTGTTTATGCCGGGGTAGGGTGGTTGAAGTGACGACGACCTCAACGATGGAAAGGATCATGAAAGAGTCGATCGAAGGTCAGGTGAACCCCACGGGGCTCATGGACCGCCTCAACCGCCTGTTCGACGTGGTGCACCCGCCCGGTCGCGGCCCCTTCAGTAACGCGGAAGTGGCCGAACTCATGGAGAAGCGCGGGCTGGGCAAGCTGTCCGCGCAGTACCTGTGGCTCTTGCGGACCGGGCAGCGCGACAACCCGACGAAACGTCACCTCGAAGCGCTCGCAGGATTCTTCGGCGTTGACCCTGCCTATTGGTTCGATGACGCGGTCGCCGAAAAGACCGTGCAGGAGATCGAGCTACTCGCTCTGCTACGCGACGCAAAGATCAAGAACGTCCTTCTTCGCCTATCCGACGTCTCTGCGGACGGCAAGGACGCCGTCCTGGGGATCGTCGAGAGCGTAAGGCAATCCGAGGGTTTGCCGCCCTCAACCGGTGCGTAAAACGGCAGCAGTTCGCAGAGTGATCAAGGAAGTGCAATGTGGTCCGCACTCAGGCGCCGGCCTGACCTTTTGGCCGAGATGAAGCTCCCGCACGTCACCAACATCCGAGACCTCATCGACGAGGTCTCTCGCCGCACGCGAAGAACAGTGGTACTCGTGCCCAGGGAGCAGGCACCCTCCGTGTGCGGAGCCTGCGCTGTCACGGAGGACGCCGTCTACGTGTTCTACGACCCACGGACCAGCATCCTCCACCAAGACCACATCATCGCCCACGAGTTCAGCCACCTGCTGCTTGGTCATCACGAGAAACGACCGGCGTCTGCCCTCGCCTCCACCGTTCTCACCAGCGTCGGCTCAGCCACCGTGCAGATGATGCTGGGCCGCACCAAGTACGACGAAGACGAAGAGCGGGACACCGAACAGTTGGCGTCACTGCTTCAGCGCCAGATCATCGACCGGTGGCTGCGCAGCGACGAGCCCTCCGGAGACGAAGAGCAGGATCGGGTCACGCACACGCTGCTGCGCCGGCGGGAGGCGCGGCCGTGAAGGACCTGCTCCACCCGATCAGCCTTACTGTCGCCGCGCTCGGCTTCCTCTGCCTGTTGCGGGACATACCCACCCGGCGGCGCGACCCCGCCTTCGACGCGCTGGCCGCCGTCTTCCTGCTCTCAGGGTTCTCGTTCCTCTTCTCCATCACACCGATGTGGAACTACCTCGACCGGGTGCTCGGCACCGTCAACATCTCGGTGCCGCTGTCGCAGGGCTGCGTGGTGGCCCTCCTGGCCTGCCAGCAGGTGGTCCTCACCTACTGGGGGTCCCCGCCCGAGGCCGCCCGCCCGCGCAGCCATCGCTGGCTCGGCGCCGGATGTGCGGTGATCGTCGGGCTACTGGTGCTGTTCGCCCTGCTGACGCCCAGCGCGCCGCACCCGATCGACTTCACCCTCTACTACGCGCACGACGGCTGGTACGCCGCGTACCTCACCCTGTACGTCACGGCCTACACCATCGGCGAAGTCCTCCTCGCCCGCGCCTGTTTGCGCCTGGCCCGCCTCAGCGCCCGCGGATCCGTCCGCTTCGGCCTGCGCATCGTGGCCCTCGGGGCGACCGTCACCCTCGGATACAGCGCCGTCCGCATCGGCAATGTGATCGCCGGCTTCTTCGACACCTCCCTCGCACCGTGGGAGGGCTTCGCCTGGACCTGCGGGGATGTCGGCGCCATGCTCACGCTCATCGGCTGGCTCGTGCCCACGATCAGCGACCAGGGCCAGACCGTCGGATACCGGATCAAGCAATACCGCAGCTACTACCGCTTGCGTCCGCTTTGGCTCGCCTTCTACAGCGAGGCCCCGGAGATCGAGCTGCCGATCGACAGGGTCGCCCCGGCCCAGCGGCGCCGCTTCCGGCGTATCTCGATCCGGCTCTACCGCCGAGCCGTCGAGATCCGGGACGGCCGCTTCGTGATCCGCCAGTACCTCGACGCGTCCGTCCGCGAGGCCAGCGAGGCCCGTCACCGCGCCCACGGGCTTCACGGACAGGAGCTGTCCGCGGCGGTCACGGCGGATCAGATCCTCGCCGGGATCGCCACCCGGGCTGCCGGCACCCGCCCCGACCCCGCCCAGCTGACCGAGTTCGCAGACGCCGAACGCCAGACCACCGGACCTTTGGACGACCTCGACGCCCTCCTCGACGTTGCGCGCCACCTGCCCCGCCAGCCCGCACGAGCCCCCCACTTTGAGCGAGTCTCCGCATGACGAACGAACTCACCCACCAGCCCGCCCACGTCCAGCTCCGCGCCTTGGACCGCCGCGAAATCTCCAGCCGCGAGCTACTCGACCTTCACCTCCACCGGATCTCCACGAGCCGCGTGAACGCGGTCGTCACCCGCGACGACGACACGGCCCGAGCCGCCGCGCACGCAGCGGACGAGCGCCGCGCCCACGATGAAAGCCTGGGCACGCTCGACGGCCTTCCCCTCACGATCAAGGACAGCTTCGAGACCGCCGGTCTGCGCACCACGAGCGGTGCCGAGGACCTGGCCGGCCACGTGCCCACGCACGACGCCGTCGCCGTGGCCCGGCTCCGCGGCCAGGGCGCGGTGATCATGGGGAAGACCAACACGCCTGCCTACTGCCAGGATCTGCACACGGACAACGGTCTCTTCGGCCCCACCCTCAACCCGCACGACCCCGCGCATACCACCGGTGGATCCTCCGGCGGGCCTGCCGCCGCCGTCGCCTCCCACCTCACCCCTGCCGACCTCGGCAGCGACCTCGCCGGATCGCTCCGGCTCCCGGCCCACTATTGCGGGGTCTACGGCCTGCGACCCACGCTCGGACTCGTACCGACCCGCGGCCACATCCCCCGCCCACCGGGCTGGATCACCAGCAGTGACATGCTCACCCCGGGCCCGCTGGCCCGCCACCCCTACGACCTCGAATTGCTCCTTGGCGCGCTGACGACTCCGTCCCTCGCCGAGAACAGCCCCTGGCGGGTCGAACTGCCCGCAGGCCCTGAGGAAGTCGGCCGACTCCGCGTGGCGATCTGGGCCGAGGACCCGAGCTGCCCCATTGACCGCTCGACCGCCACCGCTCTCGACACCGTCAAGCACGCCCTCACCGCCACCGGTGCCAAGGTCCGGGGCACTGCGGGCCCGGTCGGCTTCTCCGACTCCCTCCGACTCTTCGAGCAGCTTCTCCTCGCCACCGCGACGGCCACCACCGATGACGAAGCGGGCGCGGCCGAACTCACGGCAGCACGTGACCTGCGGGACGATGACACCAGCCCGCGCGCCGCCTTCCTCCGGCACCGGACGCAGACGCACCGCTCCTGGCTCCGCGCCAACGAAGAGCGCCTGCGGCTCCGGGAGACCTGGCAACGGTTCTTCACCGACGCCGAGTGCGACGTGATCATCACTCCCGCTGCACCCACCCCGGCGCTCCTAGCCGGCACTCGCTCGCTCGTGGTCGACGGCGTGGAGCGGAGCTTCTTCGACCAGACGGGCTGGTTGAACCTCACCAGCCACGTCGGCCTGCCCAGCCTGATCGTTCCGGTTGCGGCGAACCCCGAAGGGCTTCCGATCGGCGTCCAGATTATCGGTCCTGTTTATTCGGACCGGACGTTGCTGACACTGGCCGGCGCCCTGGCTCCGATCCTCGAGGAGGCCGCCGCAGTGGTGTGAAACTGGCTGCAAGGGCCGTCTAGGCAGGGGCCAATTAGGGAGGGTCCGACATGGCCCTCTGCGGTGCCTGGGGCTTACTGATGCCGAGAACGGCACGTTGGGTCCGGCGTCCCCAGGTCGATCATCGTGTTGGTAGTCGTGATGACCTTGATCGGCCTGTTTCGCGCGTAGGAGGCGAGCGCGAGTGACAGTTTCGGTTCGGTCTCCGGGTCGGCTGGCGTCGTCGCGAGGAATCGCACGAGGTCGCCGGTGAGTCGGGCCCGTCCCAAAAGGAGGCGGAGCGAGTCCCGCCCGTGGTCGTGCAGCAGCGCGATCACGGCCTCGGGGCCCGGCTTTTCCACCAGCGTCACCATATGTCCCGCCGAGTCGCAGATGATGACTCCGTGGCTGCTCGCGGCACTTCGGCTGAACGGGGCGGCCAGAACAGCGGGTTCCCCGCTCGTGGTGCTCGCCAGCTCGGACAGGGCTTCGTGGGTGGTGTCCACGTTGTCCGCGAAGGCGAGCAGTAAGTCGGAATCAGTGCCGAGGTGTTCGGCGCCGTTGAGTACAGAGGTGATGTCCGCGTACGGGCCGTGCTGGGCGACGAACTCCACCGCCGGGAGAGCGGGCCGCTCGTTCGGCTCTCGGACGAGGTCGTTGTAGTGGCTTTGCGCTCCAGGGGCGAGGACGTGCCGGGCCCATTCAATCAGCGGGTTGTAGTAGGGGTGGTGCACGACGACGACTCGACCCGCTCGCGCGGTGGCCGCTTCATCGAGGACGTGGGTCAGCCCGGGGCGCCCGTTGACGGGGCGAAACTCCTTCGGGAAGTATCGAGACCACCCGGCGACCCGTGAGCCGAGCCCGCCGGCGGCGATGATCACGTTCGGACGAGTATCCATCAATGTCCGCACCTTCCAATGGTGGGAGTCGCTACGGTCGGAGGATGCATACGCGTGTGACGGCCATCGTCATTGAAGACGGCGAGATCCTTCTCCTCGACCAGGACACCGATGCCCGGTCCTTCAGCCTGCCGGGCGGCAAGGTCGAGGACGGCGAGAGCCTGGGGGATGCACTGGTGAGGGAGATGAAGGAGGAGACCGGCATTGACGTCGAGGTCGGCCGACTCCTCTATGTCTGCGACGTCGTCAAGGCTCACGTGGTCCACATCACCTTCGAGGCCCGCCGGATCGGCGGAACAGTCGGTGACGTGAAGGAGGGCGCCGACACGACGCCGATTCGCGGCGTGAAGTTCGTCCCCCTTGAAGACCTGACCGGACTGGGCTTCGAGGCCCGGTTCGTCGATCTGTGCAAGCAGGGGTTCCCGGGCGCGGGCTCGTACATGGGGCCTAAGTCAGCCATCGGTCTCTGACTTCCCGGTCAGCGCACTGACCAGACGGTGGTCCGGGGCTCCGGCGTGCTGTTCCGGACCACCGAGGCCGTCGATCCACGACCGCAGTACCTGAGCGATCTCCCAGGCGCCGAGAGCCGTAACCCTGGAGGGGTACTGGTCCTGTACGAGGCGCACGCCTACTCCTCGGGACGCGCCGAGCAGGTACCGGTGCCGTACCGCGTGGACGGACTCGTCGGAGCTGGGAGTGTTCCACGCAGCACCGTGGAGGTATCTCTGCAGAGGCCCGTTTCCCCGGTTGGGACCGTCCCCGCACCAGACCTGAAGGTTGCCGACAAGGTGGTGGACCTCTGCGGGGCTCCGCTCGGCCTGGACCACGCCGGTCGTGTCGCCCAGGCTGTAGTCGGTGTTCTGCGGTCGCACGCCGGCTGTCCACTGGACCATCTCCGCGCGAGTGGGAAGTCGGCTTCCTTCCCAGGCCGCGAACGCGGCGGCGCCGATCCAGGTGACCCAGTAGGCGGGGTGGTGCTCGAAACCGGGACTCGGCGTCCACTGCCGTCGAGCGGGGTCGAAGTGCAGCCGACCACCGCGTTCGTGAGGCATCGGACAGACCAGCAGGTGCGCACCGAAGTGCGCGTTCGGCGTCCCGGCGGCGTGGAGCAGAGTCAGCATTTCTGCCATCTCGTTGTTGCTGATCAGGTAGTTCCGCCATGCCGGGCCATCGCCCTTGCGTACGTACAAGGGCTTCCCCGGGGCGGACGCTTGTGTGACGGCGCGCACGGACCTGCCCCGGACGCCCCGCGCCGGGATGCGCAGTTCGTATTCGTCGTCGCCTGACAGCCAGCTTTCCGCGGCGTCCGTCCACGTGTCGTTGAAGAACACGCGGGCCCCGGTGAGCACTTCCCGGACGCCTTCCTGGACCAGTTCGGCGCTGGCGCTGTCCAGTTCGGCGACGAGGCCGGTCTTGGACTGTGTAGTGGCGAACGTCGTGTCCGCACGCGGTGGCAGTTCTCCGACCGTGCCAACGGAGGCTGCGGGCACCGGAACCCCCACGAATGTGGCGACGCCGTCCACGGTGCGGTCGCGCTCTCGTACGTGCGCCTCGTAGGAGAGTCGGCGGTAGGAGCGGGAGGGGTCCGACATCAGCGCGCGAGCGAGCAGAAGTGCGTTGACGGCGACGAGTCGGCCCAGCGCCAGCGGCTCCGCCGGGTCGTCCTGCGGAAGCAGTGAGGCGAACGACCTCCACCTCGGCGAGCGGGCCGTCGCGGCGAGCTGCGCGTACCGGTCGTCGTAGCCCCACCGCTGCCACAGCCCGCCGCGAGCGAAAGAGCTTGCGATGCCTACGGGAGCCCGCGTCAGCAGAACAACGGGCGACGCCGGGAGAAGGGCAAGGATCGTGTCCGTGGCGAAGAAGAGGTTCGTTTCCTTCACCATGTGGCGCGGTACCCCGTAGAGGTCGTCGAGGGCACAGGTCAGGTGGTGCCATCCAAGTCGACCGAGGCTAACTCCCCTCAGGTCGGCCGCCGTTCTCGCGCGGGGGGACAGCGGGTGGCTGCGGCCGAGCTGCTGGCGGAACGGCTCGTTGTGCTGAGGCATCACGTTCCTGAAGGTGTCGGAGAGCCAGTTCGAGCCGACCCGCTCGAACGTCCCCAGGACCAGAACGGGGGCGGTCGGTGTCGGACCGGATCCGACGGTGCGGCCGTGCATGGCCGACACGCGTATCCCAAGGTCCGCCACCGAGTGGTGACCTTCATCTGCCGTGATCAACGCAACCTCATCTCTCGGGGCGGTGCACCATACGCCGCTGTACGGCTGGTACGAGGGCACCACGGAGCGCTCTACGGGCGGTCGACTGCTTCTGTCTGCAACGGCGTTGCAGGACCTGCACACGCGGTTGCCGGCGGGGCCAGGGTGGTGCCGAAGCCGCGGCGGGCTTTCAGCAGCCCTTCCTCCACCAGGGGGCGAAGGGCATTACTCACCGTGCGGGTGCCGATGTGGAACTCTGCGGCGAGATCAGCGGTCAGAGGTGTGTCCGGGGGGATGGCTCCGTCCGCAATGCGAGCTCGCACTGCCTCGGCGATGCGCGGTCCCAACCTGCTCGTGAGCGGAGGGCCCCCGCCGGGGATGAAGGTCCCGCCCGGCGCGACGCAGAGGCGTCCCTGCGCCAGCAGGTATTTCATGACTGGGTTGAGCGTGCTCGCGGGCACGGAGTACCGGAACCGAATCGCAGCCCGGGTCGGGAACTGGCTGCCTGGCGGGTAGGTCTCGTGGTCGTCGAGCAGGGCGATCAGCTTGTCGTACAGCTTCCGGCCGGGGGTGCCCGGGGCCGGAACCGCCGGGACCGCTGTCGCCACCCGGGGCGTGGGAGTGTTCACGAATCGTGCCTTCCGGAGACCCTGCCGGAACTGCGGGGGTGGATGGCTGTCGCTCCCACGGGGAGTCGACTCCCTTCACGGCGACTCCGGCGTAGGCGCCGGCGAAGTGCGAGGGAAGGGCGCGGTGGGAGTGGCTGCGGTGCCACTTGTGGGTGGGCACGATGCCGGGATCGAGGAGCGCCCAGTTGCCGAAGTACGTCGCGATGGTGTCCTGGGTGCGGGGACGGTAGGTGATGTCGGCGTCCGGGTTGCGGTCGGCCGCGTCGCGTACGAGCGGCGTCAGCGTGGACGGCATGGTGGGTGGCATGTCGGCGGCATGCGTGATGGAGAGCCGGCTGCCGGCAGGCGCCCAGTCCCGCAGGACTTGCATCGCGTCCGTGGCCTGCGGATTAGGGATCCAGGGCAGAACGTCGTGCACCAGGGCGGCGACCGGGCGGGTGAGGTCCAGTCGGCCGTTGATCTCGTCGGAGGCCAGCAGGGTGGCCATGTCGCGCAGGTCTCCCTGAACGAACGCGACACCTCTGTGCGCGGTGGCGATGCGCCGATGGGCGATCACTACCGGGTCGACGTCCACGTAGATCATCGTGGCGTCCGGCCGGACGCGGAGGACCGCGGCGTGCACGTCCGGCCACATCGTGCGGCGGGGCATCTGCGGCAGACCGCACCCCAGGTCGAGGACCTGGTCGACGCCGTGCTGCGCCAACGTCCCCGCGATCCTGGCGTTGTGGTCCATGTTGATGCTCGCGGCGGCCTTGGCCTGGTTGATGTCATCCGTCGCAAGGCCCTGGAACACCTGCTGGTCGGCGGGGTAGTGGTCCGCCCCGTTCGTCAGCCAGTTGTAGAGCCGGGCGCTCGTGGGAACCACGTGCCAGTCGTCCGAGACTCGTGGGATCGGCGTGGCGGGGGCCCAGTCCGTCCCGTACTCACGGCGGTTGCTCTCGGCGTGATCGCCGTTCGCGTTCTGGTCCATGGTGGTCAGGCCTCCGAGGGAGCGGGCGGTGCGGCGGAGACGACGCCCAGAGCTGCTGCGAGCGTGAGTGCGTCATCGACGTCCAGCAGGTCCACGACCACCTCGTTCCGGCTGTTCCGCCGACAGCGACGGCAGACCGGATCCAGCGTCGCGAGCAGCTGTCGCCCGGTCGTCGTGCACAGGAGTTCCTGGAGCATGTCGGCGAAGCGCTGGTGGTCGCCCAGGTCGCCCCTGTCGTCAAGATCGAGGTCCGTCAACGCCAGAGCGTCGCCGCCGAGCCGCCGGTAGAGGCGCAGAGAATCGTGCAGGGTGAGCGGGGCGAGTTCGATCACACGGGTGCGGACCGTCACGTCTCGGGTGATCTCGGCTCGGTCCAGGGCTCGGTGGAGCTGGAGGGCTGCGTTCTGGAGCGGGGTGAGGCCGGTTTCGACCAGCCGGCCGAGGGCCCGCATGTCCTCGGCCGTCGGCAGCTCGATCAAGAGCATCGGGCCCGGGTCGAGCCACGCCGTCTCCACGAGCTCCACCTTGTTGGCGATGATCCCCTGGCCCTGGAGGGCTCCCTGCACGTCGCCCAGGGTCCAGGGGTGGGCGTCCGAGGGCATCAGCCGAACCTGGCAGCCGCCGGGCGGAATGCCCTGGGTCACCTCGGTGTAGGTGCCGCCGAACCGGAGCGCCGCGACCAGCTCTCCGGCCGCGTCGGCCACAGCCTCCCTCTCAGCTTTGCCGTCGAAGGTGGTGCGGGCCGTGGGATGCAACGTCATCGAATCTTCCTGCCTGACGAGATATGAGGATCGGTCTGCCTGCTCACCGGCCGGAACGGGCGCGGTGAGCGGGATGTTGAACGGGCCGGCCGAGCAGCGCCTGAGGGGTACGGCCGGGACGCGGGCAGGCGTCGCCTCGTTGCCTGCGTGGGGAGGGAGTGCCGGTCACGTTTCCTGCAGTCCGTCACCGGCAGGAGGCCCGGGTCTGTTCCGCGCGGTGCGGAGGTGCGCGGATTTGGTCAGGCGCCGGCGGTCGCCAGCGCGTGGGTGGCACTTGCGGCGCTCGCGCGGATCTGGTGGAACCGCTGGTGGCGCTCGTCGTCCTGGGTCTCGGCGGTCCGCCAGGCTCCGTTCCTGCTCGACTTCATCGGGTGCCCTTCTGAGGTGCGGCCGTCTCCGAGCGGACGGCGTCGGCGGCGCGTGCCAAGGCGCGGACGAGGCGAGCGATGTTCTGCGCTCGTCTGGCCACGCCCCGCGTGGTGTGAACAGGGGGTCGCTGGTCGAGCCGGCGGGATGCTTCGCCCAGTACGGCCGTGGCGGTGGGCCTGGACTGCGAGGCCGGCGACAGCGTCCGGTAGTCGAGTTCGAGGCGTGCGGCGAGGTTCCGCGCGTGGGCCGTGAGCTGGTCGAGCAAGTCCGCGGCGATGTCGGTGTCCGGCCGGTCGGCGGCCGGGCCCGAGAGGTCCCAGGCGAGCACCCGGTCGACGACCGTCCGGATGCCGTCCGCGGCGAGCTGGGCGGCGCGAGCGGCGGGCGGCCGCGGTGCGAGGCGCTGGGGCACGGGCCAGGCGGGCATCACGCGACACCCGCCAGGGGCAGCAACTCGCGGACAGCGGCCCCGAGGCAGGCCGAGCGCCATACCTGCGCCGCGACCGTCGTCGGGTCCTCCGCCAGGGCGGTGACCGCTGCCGTGCGCAGAAGTGCGAGTACATCGGGGTGGTGCGCATGCTGTTCCGCGACAATCGGGATGAGGTGATGCGCGGCCGTGGCCAGGGCCCCGAAGATCTCGCTGCGCTCCCGGGGGAAGGAGAAGCTCCGTGTCGCCCACCGTGCCCGGCTTCTGCGGCACATTTCCTTGATGCCGGTCCCGCTGAGGTCCGTGCGTGGCAGAGCCAGCGGCTCCAACCGCCCGAGCAGACCGCTCAGCTCGGGAGGGGCCGTCACGGTCACGGGCAAGGTGGCGAGCACGACCGGGCGCGCCCCGCGTTCCACGAGGATGAACTCGCTCTCGCGCAGCAAGCGGACGGCCCTGGCGACGGCATTCTGGTCGGACACCAGGGCAACGGCCAGCTTCGCCCGCGCGGGCAGCTGGGACATGGGCGGGTACACGCCGGCCCGGATCAGCGTGATCACCCAGTCGGCGATCTCCGTCGGTCGGTCGAGGAGCCTGGTGCTGGTCGCGGGCTCGTCGGCGCGCGCACTCATGTCGCCGCCTTGGGGGTGGGGCGATGCGGAGCGATGATCTGCCCGTTTGGCAGCAGCTCGCCGGTGTCCTCGAAACACAAGGCACCGTTGCACCGCAGGCCCCACCCCTGCTCGGGTCGATAGACGACCAGGCGGGCCGCCTCATGGGCGGGAGACTCGGCAACAGGACAGGGCGGTTGATGCGGACACATGGGAATCCCCGGGGATAAGGATGGTCGGGAAGCGGTGTGGCGGAAGGGAAGCTGGAGGGGATTCCCCGCTGACTCGCGCTCCGTGAGGGTGGAGTCGATGGCGCCGGAGGAGGAGATCGGAGCGGTGTTGAGCCGCAGGCGATCCTCCCGGCGACCGGGGTTCTGTGCCCTCCGGCAGACGCAGAATGGTTCCCGGAGGGCGCCCGTCGGCGACAAGCAAGGGTGAGGGACGGCGCACGACTATGCGTCGCGGTGAGTGTCGGCCGTACCACTCAGACGCTGGCCGTACCAGTGAGGCTCGTCTACCGACGCTTCCGCAACCGACAGGGAACGGGGAGTTCCGGCCATCGCCGCTCGCTCCTCCGTGCTCACCATCCGCACCCCATCGAAGAGGCGAAGTTCCCAGAAAGACAACTCCCTCTCCGAGAAAACTGACTTGGCTCCGCGATCCGCTTCCACGGGTCAGAGCTCCCTGACGCCAACGAGAACGCGACCGAGCAGCTTCGGGTCGGCACGGAGGCGTCCGCGCTCGGTCGCGGGCGGACTACCCATCGACTGTTCCCGGCTCTCACGCGCAGAGGACAAACTGACCTCGGCCCACACCACCTTGCCCGGGAGGCCCCGGGCAAGGTGGTGGCCCCAGCGGTTGCTCACCGCGGCAACGATGAGGATTCCTCGCCCGCTCGTCGCCTCCACCCCGGGCTCCGTCAACACGGGCGGCCTCGCGTCGTGGTCCCACACAGACACCCGAACGGCGTCACGATCGATCTCCAACGCCAACTCGAAGGTCTGCACGTCGAACTCCGAGGAGTAGATGGATACCTCGTCGCCCGCCTCCTTCGGGTGCCGTACCGCGTTCGTGGTCAGCTCCGAAACGATGAGCTTTACCGTCTCGACGATCTCGGCCGGCACTCCCCAGCGGGAGAGGACGTTGGTCGTGTGGAGCCGCGCCAGCCCAACGGCGTTGGGTGTGTCGGCCAGCTTGAGGGTGTCTCGCGGGGGTAGTGCCTCGGACATGGTGCCTCCCGAGTCAGGAGAGGAGCGCGGGGTGCCGCTGGCTCTCGCTTCGTGTGGGGAATCGCCTGACCCCGGTTCGACGGCTGAGCTGCTGAGCTGCCGTTCCGGAGTCGTTTCGGTCCCGGGCCCTTTGGGTCGACGTCGGTTGAGTGCCGCCGTCCCGTCCGTGTCAGAGCTGGGTACGTCCATAAGGGAACCGCTGCGATGCCCTGGTCAGAAGGGTGCATGCAGGATGTCTTCGACCACGCAGGTTGGCACGGTTGTATAGGGAGTGCAGGTATGACGAACACATGGCATGGCCGCGAGCGGCGCGCATCGGCGGGACGGTTCGCTGGTCGTCGTTTCGTGGTGACGGGGGGCTCCAGAGGGTTGGGCGAGCACGTGGTGCGCCTGCTCCTGTCCGAAGGCGCGAAGGTCGCCACGTGCGCCCGCAGGCCTGAGCACTTGGAGACGCTCCGCAGCTCGCTGGACGCCCCGGCTGATCTGTTCGTCCGGGCCCTGGACGTGTCCGTGCCGGCGCTGCTGGACCGGTTCGTGGAGGACGCAGTCTCAACGCTGGGTGGAATGGACGGTGTTGTCGCATGTGCGGGAGGGGCGCAGGGGCGGGGGATCGCCGAGGCGTCCGCCGAGGACTGGGCGGCTACCTGGAGGATGAACGTCGGCTACGTCGCCCGGCTGGTCTCGACAAGTAGTCCGCACCTTCGAGAGGCGGGAGGCGGATCGATCGTCGTAGTGGCCTCGGTCTCCGGATGGAAGCCTGGACCGCAGGCTCAGTACGGTTCGGCGAAGGCGGCCCAGATCCACATGGTGGCGTCCCTGGCCAGAGAGCTGGCTCCCGACGGCATCCGCGTGAACGCGGTCTCGCCGGGATCGATGCTCATCCCGGGCAAGCGGTGGGACCGGATGCGCTGCGAAGACCCGCTGGCCTTCGAGCGGTTCAGCGCGGAGTTTCCCGGGGGCGAGCTGGTACAGCCAGAAGAAGTGGCAGATGTGATCGCGTTCTTGCTCTCTGACCAGTCCCGAGCAGTGACTGGGATCAACCTGCCTGTCGACAAGGGCCAGAACGCACCGACGCCGGATGGTTACTGACGGGAGTCGTCAGGCCGCTGTGCCGAGTATCGGCCTCGCTTTCCGCTCGAAGTCACGGACGACGGCTTCACCTCGATGAGGGGCGAGCCGCGCGCGGAAGTCGCGTAGCGCCTGGACAGACCGCTCGCTGTGGACGCCGGCGAGTAGATCGACGGCATTACTCGCGGTTCTGACTGCCTCGTCCAACCTGTTCTGCTGGAGGAATGCGGTCGCGAGCACCGAGCGGCTGATGGCCTGCCGACGTCGCCGATCGTTGTTCGCCACGACGGACGCCAGGGCGAGGCGCTCGGCCTGCCCTGCTTCACCGAGGTCACGGTGGACCAGCGCCGCCTCGGCTTCAAGATAGTGGTGATCCAGGAAGCGGACCCACGGCGATTCTTCCTCGGGCCCCCGGCTGGTCTCCAGCCCCTTGCTGGCTGCCAGGAGTGACGACGTGGCCCGCTGAGAATCGCCCAGGACGGCGTATCCGCGGGCAGCCATGGCGTGCAGGCGCATCAGCCCGAGCGGGCTGCCCGCGGACTTGGCCGTCGCGATGCCTGTTCTCGCAAGAGCGACTCCTTCGGCGGGGTTGCCGAGGCTTGTGGCGAGGTGCGACATGCCGGCCAGGATCTGCCCGCCGAGCACGCGGTCGCCGCCCTCGGCACACAGCCTCAGCGCCTGAATCATGTAGCGCTCCGCGAGTCCGTAGTCGGCGGAGTCGTACGAGCACCAGCCGGCCATCGCCGCCAACTTCGCGGCCGAGGTGTAGAGAAGCCGACGTTGGTTTGAGGGCATGTTGCGCTGCTGGAGCATGGGGGAGAGTTCGGTACTGAGGTAGTGCACGATGCTTGCTCGAACCCCACCACCGCCGAACCGGTTGTCCATCTCGTCGAACATCTGGATCATCGCCTGGACCTGCTCGACGGGGCCGCTGTCAGCGACCACGGCGAGACGAGGTGCCTGCTCGTCCTCCAAGAGCCACAGCATCCAATGCCGTTGAGGATCGACGAGGGCAGCCGCGACGTACGGCACAGTGCCGAGGAGGCTGCGCCGCGAGATGTCCGTCGACCCGAGTTCCGCGAGCGTATGAAGTGTTTCACCCACGTCTTCACGGTACGTCAAGGCCCGTGCGACCACGGGACGCTGGGACTGCTCGGCGAAGCCGACGTCCACAGGTGAGACGAGGCGGCCTAAGAACCCGGACAGGGCTGCGGCGATGAACTCGGGGGCGCGGCCTCGCGGGATCATCCCTTGTTGTAGCCATCGGGACACCGATGCCTTGTCATAACGGGATACCTCACCCTGGAGCGCACCCAGTTCGTTGACCTTGCGCGCCAAGGCGGCGTGCGAGCAGCCGGCCTCCTCCAGCACTGCCGCGAGCGCGGCGTTGGCCTCGCCGCTCTTCTTCGAACTGCTCATGTGCTGATGATGCCTTGTGGATCACTCTGCGTCCCATTCTTCGGACACAGAGCCATGGAAGTGCAACCTCCGTACAACCGAACAACCCCGTCACTCCCTCCTCCCGAGCCGTGCCAACACTGACACTGAAGGGGCTGTCGGGCCCACGGGCCTTCCCGGCGACGAAGCCGCTGGAGAGCCACCGAGCCCTCGGCACTGGAGGGAGAACCATGCAGCCTGTAGTGATCTTGGACTGCTTCACCGTCGAGCCGAGCGGTCTCGGCGTACCGCCCTACTTGTCGACCTACGTTCGTAACGCTTGGTCGGCACTGCGGAGGGCCAGGCCGGACGCCGACGTCCGTTACGTGACCATCGACGACGTGCGCTGGTGCCTGGCCGGAGGCGAGCCCACTGTCGAACCACCCCTGAGCGACCGGCTCACCTACTCCACCACCGTCAACCGAGACAACGCTGTTCAGCTCCTGCGCGACGCCGAGATCGTGCTCGTCATCGCCGGAGACGCGGTTCCGTCCGTCCATCTCCACGCGGTGAACGGATCGTTCGAGGAGGTCGCCCGCGCGCTCGCCTGTGCGCGGGGCCGCCGGTACCTGCTCGGCCCGCTGTCCACCTACGCCGTGGACTCGCCCGCGCAGTACGCCGGTTTGTTCGACGCCGTCCACACCCACACCGTGACGTCCGGTGACCTGCTGCTCGGCAGTCGGCGTCCTGCCGACTACGAGCAGATGCGACGCGAACGTGATTCGTTCGTCGGCCTCGTCGACCAAATGCCCTGGCGTTCCATCGCCGAGCTGGAGCTGTACCGCGGCTGCACCCGTCGTAAGTTCTGCGACTTCTGCAACGAGCCGGCCAAGTCTCCCCTCGTGGCCTTTCGCGAGGTCGACGACGTCATGGAGGAGGCGGCTCAGCTCTACGCCGCCGGCATCCGCAACTTCCGACTCGGCCAGCAGACCTGCTTCTTCTCCTACCGACATCGGGACGAGGACGCGATCCGCGCCCTGCTCAGCGGCATCCGTGAGCGCTGCCCCGAGCTGGAGGTGCTCCACATCGACAATGCCGACCCGCTGGCTGTCGCTGCCCCCGTCGGCTTGCGCATCGCCAAGCTGGTGGCGGACTTCTGCACCGAAGGTAACTGTGCACCGATGGGCATCGAGAGCTTCGACCCGGCCGTCATCGAGCGCAACACCCTCACCTGCACCCCCGAAATCCTGGTGCGCGCCGTCGAGAACGTGAACACGGCGGGTGCCGCTCGCGGACCCGGTGGTCTGCCGATGCTCCTCCCGGGCCTGAACCTGATCTATGGCCTTCCCGGGGAGACCCACGGCACCCACGTGGCGAACCTGCGCGGTCTGGCCAGGATTTTCGACGCCGGCCTGCTGTGCCACCGGACGAACGTGCGTCAGGCGAGGGCGTTCCCCGGTACCCCGCTCGCCGCACTCGGTGAGCAGGAGCCGTTGCCTTCCGCCGAGCACTTCGCGTCGTGGAAGGCGGACATCGACCACACCTGGGATCAGCCGATGAAGCAGCGGGTGTACCCGACCGGCCTCCGTGTGCCCGGCCTCCACTCCTACTTCGTCAGTGCAGAGGGCACGTACTGGCGGCGGCTGGGCTCGTACTCCATCCAGGTCGTCGAGCGAGGCACGGTGGTGCCGCTCGGCACCACCGGTGACCTCGTGGTGACCGGCCACTCGCCGCGCATGATCTTCGGAGAACGCGTTGCATCTGCTTCCTGACGGGACGCTCGCGACGCTGGAGGCCCTGGACGCGGTGGCGGTCCGCACCGTCCGCGCGGGTCTGCTGCTGCCCTGGGCCAACGTCGCCGTGGAGACCGAGCTGCCCCGCCTCGGCCTGCGCCACACGATCTTTCACCACGCGCGGCTCGTGCCCGCGTCCCGGGCGACGGCGATCGACGCCTCTTTCTGGCACGGGCTGCGCGAGGCATCGGCCCGGGCGCTGGACTCCTTGTCGCACGTTCCGCTCGATACGGTGATGTTGGCGTGCACGTCGGCCGGTTTCACCGGCGGCCCGCCGCTGCCGAGCGGCACGGTCACCGCCTTCGACGCCCTCCTACGGGCACTGACCGAGGCGGCCGTGACGCGTATGGTCCTTGCCACGCCCTACCCGCGCCCGGTGACCGAAGCCGAAGCCGAAGCGTTCACCGAGGCCGGCATGGAGGTCCTGGCCCACGCGAGTATGGGCCTGACCGACGGGTACCCCGACGTCACCCCCGATCAGGTGCTGGCCCTGGTGGAGCGGCTGCCTCAAGCTGCCCTCGACGCGGCTGGAGCCATCGTCCTGTCGTGTACGGGGTGGCACACCCTCTCAGTGATCGCCGAGCTGGAGCGCCGGTTCGGGAAGCCCGTGCTCTCGTCGAATCTCGCCATGGCGCTGCTGGCCGCCCGAATTCCTGCTGGAGTCGGTCCATGACGATCGAACGCGTGAAGCCGAAAGCAATCGAGATCCGTCGCGTCCACCGACTCGTTGCCCGTGCCGCCGGCCTGCCGGACGTGCGAGCCGAGGTGGAGGCCAATCACGACGAGAACCGCTGGTGGCCGACGACGATCAGTGACCCGCGTGTACGGATGCTCGCCGCCGGCTGGTCCACCCGGGTCTCCTACCGGATGGTCGACACGTACGCCGGAGTGATTAAGTCTGCGGAGACCCACGGCTTCGACGACCTCGTCGCGAGCACGGACGCCGAATTGGCCTCGCTGGTGCGCTCCATCGGCCTGCCTCAGGCCCGGATCGACTACATGCGCTCTCTGGCCGAACTCCTCCAGTGCTGGGAGAAGGAGGGGATCGATCCGACGGCCGAGTCGGCGGATCTCGACGCCCTGGTCCTCGACTTCGCCACCCGGGTGCGAGGTGCGTCCTTCAAAGTCGCCCAGTGCGCACTGCTCACCGCCCGCGGGTACCACTGCGGCATCATCCCGGTGGATTCCGGCATGGTCGCCAAACTGGCGCCTGCTCTGGGCATCAAGCTCCAGTCGGGCGCCGTCGCCCACGAGCGTATGCGGTACGTACTAGAAGCGGTTGTTCACGCTCGCCCGGCCGAATTCCGCTCTCTGGTCACCGCGAACGAGCACCAGGTCACCATTCCGCACGGCGTGGAGCCGACGTGGTGGGTGCACCTGGTCCTGATCTACTTCAAGCGCCTGTATCTCAACGGGCCCTCCCCGCGGCTCTGTCGCCGGCGGCCGGTCTGCACGAAGATCGTCGGCTGCGCGCACCCGACCTGGAAGGTCTGACCTATGGGGGAGAGCGCATGGACCGGCTCGACGTGATCGGAAACATTAGCCGGGACCTGACCCGCTACCCCGACCACCGGGGCGGGGCCCGGCTCGGCGGTGCGGCCCTGTTCGTGTCGCTGGCGGCGACGAAGGCCGGCCGCCGAGCGACTCCCGTCTGCGTCCTCGGGAACGATCTCGCCCACCTACCCGAGGCGCCCGGCCTCGACGCGCTCGACTGGTCGGCATGGCGTCCGGCCGACGGTATGTCAACGGCCTTCGACCTTGAGTACGACCTGCAGGGCGAACTGGTGCAGGTGCACACGGACTACGGCGTGGCAGCGGCTCTGACCGAACACGCGCTGGAGCACGTGCGTGCGCACCCGCGCGCTACTTTTCACGTCTGCTGCCGTCGCCCGCTGAACGTTGAGGCCGTACTCGGCCAACTCGTGCAGATCTCAGCCCGGTTCAGCGTGGACTTCTTCCTGCCCAGTGCGGAGGTGATGATCCGCGCCGCCTCACCTTGGCTGCCGTCGGCGACCACCCTGTTCGTCAACGCCGCCGAGTACCGCCTCCTGGACCGCGCGGTCGACTGCGGCACGCTGTCGGAAGTGGTCGTCACCGACGGCCCCCGGGCCGCTGTCGTTCACGCGTTCGGGCGGCAGGTAGCCTCCGCCGTTCCGCCACCGCAAACTGCCTTCGAGGTCTCCGGTGCCGGAGACACCCTCGCCGGCACCTATCTGGCCCACCGTTCGCGCGGCGCAACCACCACCAAGGCTCTGGCGGAGGCGACAGCAGCCGCAGCCAGGTACGTCGCGGCCCCTTACCTCCCGATCCCCGCGCCGCGTCGCGGCTGACCTACCGACTGGAGGACCTCCACCCGTGCCCTTCTACGTAGCTCACCGGCTTTTCGCCGCCCACGACCGTGCCCTCGCTGCCGATCTCGCCGATCGCCTCGCCATAAAAGTCGGTCCCGATCGCGTCTTCCTGCCGTTCTGCGACACCGACGAGGAGGACCTCGTCGCCGAGGTCAAGGGACGCCGCCTGTTCGAGCTGGACCGCGACCGCCTCGGACACCTTGACGCCATGATCGCCATCCTGCACGGCCCGAGCCTCGACGACGGGGTCTGCATGGAGATCGGGTACGCCATCGCCTCCGGCGTTCCCGTCGTCGTGCTCACCACCGACTTCCAGACCTACTCGATGACCGAGGCCGGCACCCGCCTCGAATTTCCCGACCCTATCCTCCAGGCCGTGGCCACCCGCATCGTGCGCGTGGCCACACTCGGACCGTCGCCGCTCCCGTCGGTCCCCGGCCAGTCCCGGTTCAAAGGCTTCCAGGCCCGCAACGCGGCCCAGACGAGCACGGCCATCGACACGGCCATCGACACCCTGCTCGACCTTCCGGGTCGCGTGCCCCTTCCGACAGCGTCCCCAGTGATCCCCGGTGCTGCCGTATACGTCGAGCCGTCGCCGTACCTGTCCCGGCGCATGGGCCACCTGGCCGAGAGCCTGGCGGGCGGCGGTCACACTGTGGTGGAGCCCCAGCGCTTCACGGCTCCTGACCCGATCGCAGGAGCCTTGGCCGACCTGGCTGCCGTTCGTGCAGCCGCGCGGTTGCTGGTCGACGTCTCCGGCCCCGAGACACCGCCCGGCGCCGCCCTGCTCATCGGCGCGGCGCTGGCCAGCGGCGTACGGGTGGCTGCTTTTCAGTCGTACCCGGCGTTCACGCACGCTCACGGCCGCGAGCCCAACTGGCGGAATCTCATGATCCAGTACGCCGTCGACGCTCGCCTCAGCAGCGACGAGGCTGCTCTGTCCTGGCTGGTCGCATGAACCTCGACGAGATCGTCGGCTACCAGACCGTCGTCCTGGAGGGCTGTGACGGGGTCGGCAAGAGCACACTCGGCAAGCGCCTCTCGACGCGTCACGGCTTCACCGTGGTCCACTCTCCGAGGACACCCGACCATCTCAACCTGGCCAGCCGCTACAGAACCATCCTGGACGGGACCGGAAGGATCCTCTTCGACCGGTGCTTCATCAGCGAGTTGGTGTACGGCCCGCTTCACCGCGGACGCTCTCGGATCAACTGGTCCGAAGCAATCGATCTGGCCGAGAGCGTGATCCGGCGTTCCGGCGTGCTCGTCCACCTGACCGCCCCGCCCGCCGTCATTCACCAGCGACTTCTGGCACGCGATGGAGAGGCGACAAGCCTGGAGGAGATCACCGCACTGGTGACGGGCTACGAGCGGGTCTTCTCCACCCTCGCCGACTACACCCGCGTGCTCACTCTCGACACCTCGCTTCGCGATCTCCCTTCGGCAGGGTGACGGGCCGACGAAACCAGCCCGTCGGGCACAGCGCTCCCGCTACGCTTCTGGGGCATCTGCTGTACCACCGCTGGAGGAGCCTTGCAGATCAGAGACGCCCAGAAACTCGCCTGGGAGAACAAGGAACTCAAGGGGTTCAACACCACCGACGTAGCCCTGGAGTTCGGCCTCCTGAACGCGGAGACCGCCGAAGCCTTCACTGCTTGGCGCAAAGGGCTGCCCGATCTTGCGGAGGAGCTGGCCGACGTCTTCCTCTACCTGACGGCCGTGGCGCAGATGAACGGCGTGGACCTGGACTCCGCGGTCACCCGGAAGATCGAGAAGAACACAGGCCGTACGTATGAGCGGAACGAGCACGGGGCTTTGATCCGTACGAGCGCTTCGTAGACGATCCGGTGGTCCCGTGCGAACGAGTGCGGGCTGACCGACCCGGATATACGAACCGGCGGAATGCCCGTCAGCCGATGAGTCAACGACGCTGTGTTTGGGCCGAGTTCCCCGCGGGCCCGCGCGTCCTCCGTGACGGTCAGGGCGGCCTGCGCGCGCTCCTGCGCGGTCGGCCCCGGGCCGCCGACGCTGTTCGTCGCGAGCGCGATGAGTCCCCGACTGCTGCCGCGACCAGCACGCCCTCGGCGATCACGCCGCGCTCCTGTCTCCCGTGGCGCGCGAGCCTGGCAGCTGGTCACAAAGGGCGAAGGAAACTGCGTGGGGCGAATTCAGTTAACACCAGGCGGAGTTGGCGCGACACTGCGTAAGCTCGGCCTCGCGTGACGCAGGTGCCATTGGCGTCCGGCCTTTCCCACCCCATGCACCCATCCGGGTGTGGGGCCGTGCGAAAGATCGGAATTTGAATGGCCAACCATGCGAAGCGTGATGGAGAAAAAGGGGGTGGCCCTGGTCGCTGGTGGATCCTGCTGATCCAAATCGGACTCAGCATCTGGAACCACATGTCCTAGCGACCAGGCCACCGCAGGTGGGCGTCCGATCCTATGCTTCCGAGGCGGGGTCGGGCGTCTCACCGGCTTCTGGAGCACTGGACCTGGTGTACAGATTCCGGTGTGGTCAACGTAGCGCACTGAGCAGTGCGCGCGACACATAAAACTTGATTCCGTGACAGCCTGCCGAGGCGCCGGCGGGCTCGCCCCGGTATCCGGAGGGGTCTGAGTCCGGCCACCGACGCCGGAGACGGCCCCGCCCATTCATCGGGCGGAGCCGTCTCGCGCGGCGATATCGCCTGCTGGTCGGGCGAGCAGTCGGTGCGGAGCAGTCACCTGGGGAGAGGCGTCTGCCACCGGCTGCTTGCGGGACGCGTTAGAACACGCCGTTCGTGTGGGGCAATTCGGCGGGGATCGGGGCGATGACGTCCCAGTGCTCCACGATCTTGCCCGCCGCGACGCGGAACAGGTCGTAGTAGGCGACGGGCACGCCGAACTCGCCCTCGGACCGCACCAGTACGAAGTCTCCCTCGCCGATGACCTTGTGGATCTTCCTGTAGACGAGGTTCTTGCCCTGCTCCGCCCACTTGGCCGCCGCCGCGCCGAAGCCGTCGAGTCCGTCGCCGGCCTCGGTGTTGTGCTGGAGGTACGTCTCCGTCGAGATGTAGTCGGTCAGAACCGAGTAGTCGGCGCCGGCCAGAACCTTCTCGGCGAACTCGGCGACCAGGGCTCGGTTGGCCTCGGTGTTGCGGTCTCGCCGACGCCGCCGACGCGTACCCGTGGCAGCTCTCCGGGGGCATGCAGCAGCGGGTCGCCATCGTGCGCGCCCTGGCCTACGAACCCGATGTCCTGCTGATGGACGAGCCGTTCGCGGCCGTCGACGCACAGACCCCTGCCGATCTGGAGGACCTGGTACGCCGGTTGTGGGAAGAGCGCGGGATGACCATCCTGTTCGTCACCCACGACATCGACGAGGCCGTCTACCTCGGCGAACGTGTGGTCGTGCTCTCCGCTTCGCCTACCGTCGTCCAGGAGCAACTCGTCGTCGACCTTCCCCGAGAACGCGACCAACTGCGCACACGTGTGGACCCCCGTTTCGCTGAACTGCGTACGCACGTGTACGAGCAGATCCAGGCAGCCAAGCAGCAGGCCGGCGCCGCGACTGAGAAGACAGTGGAGCCCAAGACGCCGTGAGCGCGTGACACCGCTACTGCCCGCGCACCTTCCGAAGGCGCGCGGGCAGTGCTGCGTGCGTGAGCTGTTCATACCCTGGGAAGCCGCGCGCCGCCGTGCCGCGCAAGGAACGGCCCACCCTGGCGCCCAGTTGCGGTTCACCGACGCCGACGGCCCCCGGCTCACCGCGTTCGCCACCAACACCACCGACCTCCCCATCGCCACACTCGAACTGCGGCACCGCCAACGCGCACGTGCCGAGGACCGTATCCGTGCCGCCCGCGCCACCGGCCTGCGCAACCTGCCCCTGCACGACACCGCGCAGAACCAGATCTGGCTGGAGATCGTCCAGATCGCCCTCCATCTGATGGCCTGGCTGCCCGTGCTCGCCCTGCCCGCAAAACCCGCAGGTGGGAGCCCCGTCGACTCCGGCTCCGCCTCTTCTCCGCCGCCGCCCAGCTCGTCACGACCGCCCGTCGCCGGTACCTGCGATTCGCACGCGACTGGGCCTGGACCGACGTGATAACCGAAGCCGTCGCCCTACTCGAAGCTCTCCCGAACCCCGGCTGACCAGCCTGCCCCCGCCCCTGCGAGCAGCACCACCCCGGCCGGAGCCGTAGAACTCGGCGCCACCCGACGCGACAGCCGGGCCATCAACGTGCCCACCACCAGCCCGAACAACCGAAGCGGGCCACAGAGAACGACGGACCGTCACGAAGAACCGGGGTTAGCCACCTTGGCCGCGGCCTCACGTGCGATCAGCGCGTTCGCGGCGACCATCTCCCGAGTCCTCTCCTTCAGCGCCTCAGCCGCGCGAACCCGCCGTCGCAGCTCCGGAGCATCCGGACCGGGGCCGTCGTGTCGATGCCCTCGATCGACTGGCGGGTCCCACCCCTGCGCAGCCTCGGCGGGGACCCGAAGCGCACTGATCCCGGCGCCCCTGGCCCGCAGCCGCTCAAAGCGACGCCCTTGATCAGTCGACAACTTGGTTTCTATCGAGCCAAGTCAAGTCACTCACCGAAGTTCGGCTGAACCCGATCTACTTGCTGTGTGGGAAGAAATGGCCATGAGTTCCTGATTAATCGGGGGAATCGCTCACGGCAGACAGGAAAGAACGGCTAGAGACTGGAACCTTGGCCGTAGGCATGTCAATGTACAACACCCCGGAGAGCGACAGATCCTCACTCCTGCAAGGGGTGCTGATCTCGTACCGACTGAATACCTGATCGCGTCCCGAAACGGAGATGCGTCAAGCTCATCTGGGGTGGCGTGAAACATAGCCGACGATCCCCGGTTAGCCAAACCGGGGATCGTCAGGACCATTCAGGTGTTCGCGCTCGACTGTGCTTGGCGGTGGAGTCGTCGTGGCTACGGGCTGTCTGTCTCGGCCCGTTCACTTTTTTCCCTTCACTGGAAGAGCTCCATGCCTGCACGATCGCTGCTCGCTCCCTCAGCTGTGCCTGACCCCGCCGGCGCTGGCCGCGCTTGCTTCCTCAACGTAAAGCAAGCCGCCGCGTACCTCGGCATATCACCGCACACCCTCTATGTCTGGCGGCATCGACGACAGGGCCCGCCGAGCTTTCGTATGGGCCCTCGTGGTCGCGTCATGTATCGGCGAACAGCGCTTGACGCCTGGATCCATGACCAGGAACGCGCGGACTCTCGCTCCAACCCTGCTTTGAACCCGCTCGGCGAAGCTCCGCAGCGACGTCGGAACCCCGGTGCTTGACGCATCGAACGTTGTCGCCTGCGTTCGTACCCTCCTGAAAGGAGACATATTTGGCTGGCTACATCGAGGATCGGTGGCTTAAGAAGAAGAAGGATCCGGTCACCGGGAGAAGGGAGAAGACCGCTCGCTACGGTAAAGGAAAGCGATACAAGGCCGCCGGTATACCGGGGGTGCGAGACCGATCCTTTGATGTGGTGGAGGACGCCAAGGCGTGGCTTCGCCGGGCAGCTACGGACGAAGAGCGAGGCGAGTTCGTAGACCCGCGCGATGGGTCCATAACGCTGGCCGAGTACATCGAGGCGCACTGGGCGCCAGGGCGCGGAGGTGCTCCGAAGACCCAGGACGGTCAGGAGCGGAGAGCGCGTCTCCATATCGTCCCGCACCTGGGCCAGCTTCCGCTCAAGAGCATCGCCGCATCGGATCTGCGCACGCTCATAACCAAGTTGGAGTCGACAGTCTCGTCAGTCGACTACCAGCGCGGCATCCTGTCCGAACTTTCCTCCATCCTGGAAGCGGCTGTCGACGACAAGCGCCTCGCACGCAACCCGATGCACGCTAAATCTGTGCGGTGGCCCAAGTCGCCCCGGGAGCAGCGCCACGCGTGGCCGATGGATACGGCACTGCGAGTACGCGATGCCATCAACGAGCGGAACAGAATCGCCGTCGTAGTCGGCCTGGGGTGCGGACTCCGACAGGGCGAGGTGTTCGGGCTCAGTCCGGAGGACATCGACTGCGAACGTGGCCTGCTTCACGTTCGGCGTCAAGTGCAGGCAATTCGCGGAAGGTTGTACTTCACCCTGCCGAAGGGGAAGAAGGTCCGCACGGTGGACATGCCCCCCTCGGTAGCTGAGGAACTGAAGCGTCACATCGGGGCGTTCCCGCCGGTAGAGGTCGAGTTGCCGTGGGGGAAGCCGGACGGGGAGCGGAAAAAGTTCTCCCTGCTGCTTACCACGCGCTACGGCAACGCCGTCGCGGTGAACACCTGGAATACCTACATCTGGAAGCCCGCCCTGGCCAAGGCGGGCGTGATCCCGCCACGTGCCGAGGGGGCGAAAGCCTGGCAGTGGGCGGCGGCCCCGAAGGACGGTTTCCACGTGCTTCGGCACACCTACGCCTCGATCATTTTGGAAGCCGGGGAGTCCGTCGTGACCCTGGCTCGGTGGCTCGGGCACTCCTCGCCGGCGATCACCCTCGGTTACTATGCTCACTTCATGCCGGAAGCTGGCAGCAAGGGGCGCGGCGCTATCGACGGTCTGCTGGGGAGCGGCGCGCCTGCCGAAACTCCCCAGATTCTCCCCAGCGCTGTTGACCCGTGATTCCTGCTTCTAAGCCCCGGAGAAGTAGTCCGTGGATTGCAAGGTTGAAGAGATTGGTGACCTGGGAAAGTGCTGGAAAAGGTAGTGGCGACCCGCTATATCACACCTCTGCGTGAGGGTGGATCGCTCCCCGGGATCGTCGAGGCCGACGACCTCGGTACGTACGTCATGAAGTTCACCGGGGCGGGCCAGGGCCGCAAGACCCTGGTCGCGGAGGTCATCTGCGGGGAGCTGGGCCGCCGCCTGGGGCTCCGGGTGCCGGAGCTGGTGACCATGCAGCTCGACCCGGTCATCGGGCTCGGCGAGCCCGACCAGGAGGTGCAGGAGCTGCTGAAGGCGAGCGGCGGTCTGAACCTCGGGATGGACTACCTCCCCGGTTCGCTGGGCTTCGACCCGCTCGCGTACCACGTCGACCCCGTGGAGGCCGGGCGGATCGTCTGGTTCGACGCGCTGATCAACAACGTCGACCGGTCCTGGCGCAACCCCAACATGCTGGTCTGGCACGGCGACGTCTGGTTGATCGACCATGGCGCCACGATGATCTGGCACCACAACTGGCCGGGCGCTGAGGCGTCCGCGGCCAAGCCGTACAACGCCTCCGACCACGTCCTCGCGCCCACCGGCCCGGACATCGCGGCAGCCGCCGCGGCCCTGGCCCCGCTCGTCACGGAGGAGCTGCTCACCGGGGTGGCCGCCCAGGTGCCCGACGAGTGGCTGGCCGGCGAGCCCGGCTTCGACTCGACGGACGCACTGCGGCGCGCGTACGTGGCGCCCCTGCTGGCCCGCGCCGCCACCATCCACGAGCGCATCGTCATGGACGCCCCGGCGCCGACCGGCCCGTCCAAGGCCCCCGGCTGGCTCGCCGACCGCCTCGCTCCCAGGGTGCGGACGACGGAGAACGGTGAGAGCCGATGAGTACGCGCGAGGTCTTCGAGTACGCGCTGCTGCGCGTCGTCCCCCGCGTCGAGCGCGGGGAGTGCTTCAACGCGGGTGTGCTCGTCTACAGCCGGGCGCACTCCTTCGTCGCCGCCCGTACCCACCTCGACGAGGGCAAGCTGAGGGCGCTCGACCCGGCCGCCGACATCGTCGGTGTGCGGGCCGCGCTGCGGGCGGTGGAGAACGTCTGCGGCGGCGGCGACGCGGCCGGGCAGGCGGCCGGCGACGACGCGGGCCGGCGGTTCCGCTGGCTGATCGCTCCCCGCTCCACGGTCGTGCAGCCGGGTCCCGTGCACACCGGTCTGACGCTCGACCCGGAGGCCGAGGTCGAGCGCCTGCTCGATCTGCTGGTCCGCTGAGGACCCCGTACCGCACCCCCCGAAGGGGCCGCCCGCGACTGTCGCGGGCGGCCCCTTCGCCGTCTCCTTCGGGTGTGACATGCACCCCTGGGTGTCGTGGCCGTTGACACCGAGTGCCAGGGCTTCTAGCGTCGCAACCACCACAGTACTAAGCGCTTGCTCAGTCAACGGGGCCGTGGACCGTACCGGGAGTGTCCGGTGCGGCGACTCACCGGTGCCGGCTGGGCCGCGATCCAACGGCGAGGAGAACCCAGCATGTCCACCACCGAGCAGCGTGTCGCCATCGTGACGGGAGCGGCGCGAGGCATTGGGGCCGCGACCGCCGTACGCCTGGCGGCAGAGGGCCGCGCCGTGGCCGTACTCGACCTCGACGAGGCCGCCTGCAAGGAGACCGTCGAGAAGATCACCGCCGCGGGCGGCACCGCGCTCGCCGTCGGCTGCGACGTGTCGGACGCCGCGCAGGTGGAGGCCGCCGTCGCGCGCGTCACCGCCGAGCTCGGTGCCCCGACGATCCTGGTCAACAACGCGGGCGTGCTCCGCGACAACCTGCTCTTCAAGATGAGCGAGTCCGACTGGGACATCGTGATGAACGTTCACCTCAAGGGGGCGTTCCTGATGGCCAAGGCCGTCCAGAAGCACATGGTGGACGCCAAGTTCGGGCGCATCGTCTCGCTCTCCTCCTCGTCGGCGCTCGGCAACCGCGGCCAGGCCAACTACTCGGCCGTCAAGGCCGGTCTCCAGGGCTTCACCAAGACCCTCGCCATCGAGCTCGGCAAGTTCGGCATCACGGCCAACGCCGTCGCGCCCGGGTTCATCGTGACGGAGATGACCGCCCAGACCGCGGCCCGCGTCGGCATGGGCTTCGAGGAGTTCCAGGCCGCCGCCGCCACCCAGATCCCCGTCCAGCGCGTGGGCCGCCCCGACGACATCGCCAACGCCATCTCCTTCTTCACCGGCGACGACGCGGGCTTCGTCTCCGGCCAGGTGCTGTACGTCGCCGGCGGCCCGCTCAACTGACCCGAAGGACGAGGGACATCATGACTGTGCAGGACAGCGGGAAGGTCGCGCTCGTCACCGGGGCGAGCCGGGGCATCGGGTACGGCGTCGCCGAGGCGCTCGTCGCCCGCGGCGACCGGGTCTGCATCACGGGCCGCGGCGAGGAGGCGCTCAAGGAGGCCGTCGAGCGCCTGGGTTCCGACCGGGTCATCGGCGTCGCCGGAAAGGCGCACGACGAGGCGCACCAGACGCAGGCGGTCGAGCGGACCATGGAGGCGTTCGGCCGGGTCGACTACCTCGTCAACAACGCGGGAACGAACCCGGTGTTCGGCCCCCTGTCGGAGCTCGATCCGGCCGTGGCGCGCAAGGTCTTCGAGACCAACGTGATCTCGGCGCTCGGGTTCGCCCAGCGGACCTGGAAGGCCTGGCAGGCGCAGAACGGCGGGGCGATCGTCAACATCGCCTCGGTGGCCGGGATTTCGGCCTCGCCCTTCATCGGCGCGTACGGCATCAGCAAGGCCGCCATGATCAACCTGACGCTCCAGCTGGCCCACGAGTTCGCGCCGGTCGTCCGGGTCAACGCGATCGCCCCGGCGGTCGTGAAGACCAAGTTCGCCGAGGCGCTGTACGAGGGCCGCGAGGCCGAGGTGGCTGCCTCGTACCCCATGGCCCGACTGGGAGTTCCGGAGGACATCGGCGGTGCCGCCGCCTTCCTCACCTCGGAGCAGGCAGGCTGGATCACCGGGCAGACGCTCGTGATCGACGGCGGAATCTTCCTGAATGCCGGAGTGGGCTGAGGGGCCTGCCACGGTTCGCCCCGATTGAAGCAAGTGCCCTGCCGGGCCTGGTGATTGACCCGGTGGGGCACTGCGGTATGGTCTGCCGACCCATGGCTGATCGAGGAGCGTGCACGTGTTCTACCGGGCCAGTCTGCAGGCTGCTGCAGCCCTAGCATCTCTGTCACTCGTCACCGGCTGCAGTGTCTTCTCCGGGAGTGGCTCGGACGTCGACCAGCACATCTCGGTCGGGACGACCAGCTCGCCCTCGACCCTGGACCCCGCGGGAGCCTGGGACAACTCCTGGGAGCTGATGCGCAACGTCTTCCAGACCCTGGTGTCCTTCCCCACCGGCAGCACGAGCCCCGAGCCCGACGCGGCGGAGTGCACCTTCACCGACTCCACGAGCATGGCCTACCGCTGCACGCTCAAGAAGGGCCTGAAGTTCTCGGACGGCGAGGCGCTCGACGCCGAGGCGGTCAAGTACTCCATCGACCGGATCGTGACGATCAAGGCCAAGGGCGGCCCGCTCGGTCTGCTGGGCTCGCTCGACCGGGTGGAGACCAAGGGCGACGACCTGGTCGTCTTCCACCTGAAGAAGTCCGACGCCACCTTCCCCTTCGTCCTGGCGACCCCGGCCATGTCGATCGTCGCGCCGCACCAGTACCCCAAGGACAAGCTCCGTACCGGCAACTCGATCACCGGCTCGGGCCCGTACGTCCTCGACCACTACGAGCCCCACACCGTCGCGGAGCTGAAGAGGAACGACAGCTACAAGGGGTTCGCGGACCGGAAGAACGACTCCGTCACCATCCGGTACTACGAGAAGTCCGACGCGATGGTCGCCGCGCTCAGGGACGACAAGATCGACGCCACCTACCGCGGCCTCACCGCCGACGAGGTGATCGGCCTCCAGGGCGACAAGAAGGAGGACAAGGGCCTCCAGCTCGTCGAGTCCGTGGGCGCCGACATCCGCTTCCTGGTCTTCAACCCGAAGGACCCCGTCGCCGGCAAGCGGGCCGTGCGCGAGGCCATCGCCCGCGTCGTGGACCGGGACGCCCTCGTCGCCAAGGTTTACCAGGGCACGGCCGAACCCCTCTACTCCATCGTCCCGAAGGGCATCGCCGCCCACACCACCAGCTTCTTCGACACTTTCGGGGACCCCGACGTGAAGAAGGCGCGGGACGTGCTCGCCGACGCCGGGATCACCGAACCGGTCGAGATGACCTTCTGGTACACCACGGACCGCTACGGTTCCTCGACCGCGCCGGAGTTCGAGGAGATCAAGCGGCAGCTGGAGAAGTCGGGACTCTTCAGGATCACGCTGAAGAGCGCGCCCTGGGCCACCTTCCAGGAGGGCTTCAACAAGGGCGACTACGCGGTCTTCGGCCGTGGCTGGTTCCCCGACTTCCCGGACCCCGACAACTTCGTCGCGCCCTTCGTCGGCAAGGAGAGCGCCACCGGGGGCATGTACGTCAACAAGAAGATCACCGACGAGATCCTGCCCGCCTCGCGCAAGGAGAGCGACCGCGGCGCGGTCAGCAAGCAGTTCGCCGAGGCCCAGCAGATCCTCGTCCAGGACATTCCGCTGCTGCCGCTCTGGCAGGGCAAGCTCTACATCGCGGCCGGCGAGGACATAGGCGGCGGCGAGCGCGCCCTCGACCCGCAGACCGTCATGCAGATGTGGGAGCTCTACCGCAAGGCCAGTTGGTAAATCCGGCGAACGGGGCACCCCGGCCCGCTGTCAGAGGGGCCGGGTAGGTTCTTTTCCAAGAACCGATTGCTCCCCGGAGGTTGTGCACGTGACCGACACCGACCTGCTGCTGCCCGAGTCCTGGCGCGGCGTCCTCGGCGACGAGATGCAGAAGCCCTATGTGAAGGAGCTCGCGGACTTCGTCGAGGAGGAGCGGGCCAAGGGGCCGGTGTACCCGCCGCGGGACCAGGTCTTCGCCGCTCTGGAGGCCACGCCCTACGACCGGGTGAAGGTCCTCGTCCTCGGCCAGGACCCGTACCACGGCGAGGGCCAGGGCCATGGGCTGTGCTTCTCCGTGCGGCCCGGCGTCAGGACGCCCCCCTCGCTGCGCAACATCTACAAGGAGATGCAGGAGGAGCTCGGCCTCCCCGTACCGGACAACGGCTATCTCATGCCGTGGGCCGAGCAGGGGGTACTGCTGCTCAACGCCGTCCTCACCGTGCGCGCCGGCGAGGCCAACTCGCACAAGAACAAGGGCTGGGAGAAGATCACCGACGCGGTGATCCGCGCCGTGGCCGAACGCCCCGAGCCCGCCGTGTTCGTCCTCTGGGGCAACTACGCGCAGAAGAAGCTCCCGCTCATCGACGAGTCCCGCCACGTGGTCGTGAAGGGCGCGCACCCCTCGCCGCTCTCCGCGAAGAGGTTCTTCGGGTCGCGGCCCTTCACCCAGATCAACGAAGCCGTGGCCGCCCAGGGCCACGACCCCATCGACTGGCGCATCCCCGACCTCGGCTGATCCCCGGAAGACCCGGCGCCCCCCGGCCGACCGGGGGCGCGAGGGAGGGCCGCCGTGCGAGCGGCCCCGCCCCTGCCGCGCCTGAGCGTGTTCGCGCACCGGTGCGGCTAGGGTGTGCCGTCAACGTGTCGTTGTTCGGCCGGAGGCCGGCCCCCGCACCGCGGCCCCGTTGCCGCACACCCGCACGAGGGAGTCCGCAGTGGCGGAGCAGCAGCAGTCGTCGACGGACGCCGTCGCCACCCGGATCGGCCAGGCCGTCATGCTCCTGCACGGAGGGGACCGCGAAGAGGCCCGTAACCGGTTCGCCGCCCTCTGGTCCGAGCTGGGCGAGGACGGCGACGCACTGCACCGCTGCACCCTCGCGCACTACATGGCCGACACCCAGGACGATCCCGGTGACGAACTCGCCTGGGACCTGCGCGCCTGGAACGCGGCGGCCGAGGGGCTGACCGGGGAGCGGCCGGCCGCCCGCGAGGACCTTCTCGCCCTGCACGCCTTCTCCCCGGCGCTGCACCTGGGCCTCGCCGCGGACTACCTCGGGCTCCGTCGTCCCGAGGCCGCCCGCCACCACCTGAACCGCGCCCGGAAGGCGGCGGACGCGCTCCTCGACGGAGGCCGCGGAAACGGCGTCAGGACCGCCATCGAAAGGCTGGAGGTGCGGCTCCGCGGAGAACGCTGAGCCGCACGCACCCTTTCGGCCACCGTGAGGGGCCGACCCGGCCAACTCGGCCAACTCGGCCAACTCGGCCGACCCGGCCGTCTCAGTGGCCGTAGGCCTGGTCGCAGATCCTGGACTGCGGGCTCCCGGCGGACCACCCCCCGATACCGCGCCCGAGCGCGCAGACGCCCTTGCCGGACGTCGTCACCCGGGGCAGACCGGACACCGACAGCGTGGGAAGCGCGGCGGGCGGGCGCGGTGGTGGGTGGGCCGCCGGGGGAGCGGCGCCCGGTGGCGGTACGTCCGGCCGGGGCACAGGAGCCGGGGCCGGGTAGGCCCGGCCGGACGCGGACGGGGAGGCCACCGGCAGGGCGTCCAGCGCCTCACGGGCCGGCGGCTGCCCGATCTGCGGCTCCACCTCCTGGACGGGGCCCCTCGACGCCGCCGGCGGAGATCCCGGCCCGCCGGGGTTGACCGTCACACAGCCGGACACCGTGGCGACAGCCACGCCCACGAGGACGGCCATGGTCATTCTGGTTCGTTGCACCCGGTCACTCTGCGGGTGAGCAGTGCATTACGGGAGTCCGTACGCGCCAAATGCCCCGCACGAGTGACCCGGTCAGCGCGGTGCGGACCGGCGCCCGTTCGCACGGCGGAACGATCACCACGGGGTGAACGGGCCACCCGTTCGCGTCGGTGCGTGTCCTCGGTGCGTTCGGTGCACCGAGGCGGTCCCGACCGGCCACCGCCGCCGCGCCCGTATGCTGCCGGGGATCAAGGAACGGGCGTACGACGAAGTGAGGGAGTATTCGTGAAGGTCGGCTGCATCGGACTCGGCGACATCGCGCAGAAGGCCTATCTGCCCGTGCTCACCGCACTGCCGGGGATCGAACTGCACGTGCAGACGCGGACCCCCGCCACGCTGGACACGGTCGCCGCCGCGCACCGGATTCCCGCCGAGCGGTGCCACACCACCCTGGACTCGCTGCTGGAGCAGGGGCTCGACGCCGCGTTCGTCCACGCCCCGACGACCGTCCATCCGGAGATCACCACCCGGCTGCTGGAGGCAGGCGTCCCCACCTACGTCGACAAGCCGCTCGCCTACGAACTCGTCGAATCCACCCGGCTGGTGGAGCTCGCAGAGGAACGCGGCACCAGTCTCGCGGTCGGCTTCAACCGGCGTCTCGCCCCCGGCTACGCGCAGTGCGCCGACCACCCGCGCGAGCTGATCCTGCTGCAGAAGAACCGGGTCGGGCTGCCCGAGGACCCCCGGACGATGGTGCTCGACGACTTCATCCACGTCGTGGACACCCTGCGCTTCCTGGCGCCGGGCCCCGTCGACCAGGTATCGGTACGCGCCAGGATCGAGGACGCACTGATGCACCACGTGGTCCTCGAACTGTCCGGCGACGGCTTCACCGCGATCGGCATGATGAACCGCCGGGGCGGCTCCACCGAGGAGATCCTCGAAGTCTCCGGCCAGGACAGCAAACGGCAGGTCCTCAACCTCGCGGACGTCATCGACCACAAGGGCCGGCCCAGCCTGCGCCGCCGCGGCGACTGGGTGTCCGTCGCCCGCCAGCGCGGCATCGAGAGCTGCGTTACCTCGTTCCTCGACGCCGTACGCACCGGCGTGACGCTCAGCGCGCGGGACGCCCTCGCCACCCACGAACTGTGCGAACGCGTGGTGCTGGAGGCGCTGGAACAGGCGTAGGACCTTTCGTCCGGATCGTGCCGGGCCCGCGTGCCCGGGTGCCGCACCTCGCGGCGTTGTCCGGACGAAAGGCCCTGAGCACAGTCCGCCGGCAGCCGCGGAACGGCCCCGGCCGGGCCGCGGCTGCCGAGGGGACGGAAACCGCTGCCCGGCCGGGGGACGGGGCCGCGGTGCGGCGACTCCCGTGAGGTGACCGGACGTCAGCCGGCAGTGCGCAGCGGCGGGACCGCCGGGACCTCGATGGCGTTCTCGATGTCCGCGAGGGTCAGCTTGAACTGCTCGGGATAGGCGTCGCGCCGGGTCCGGCGGGCCGGCTCCGTGGTGCGCCAGGTGTACAGGCACTGGCCGCACTGGAGCAGGTCCCAGACGCCGGGCACCGGCGACGTGGCGAGCGTGCCGATCGTCTCGAAAGCACAACGGGGGCAGATGACGGGGGAGTTCACGACAGGTCCTTCCGGGGGGAGGGGGAACGGTGGTCGACGGGCCGCGCGGGTCAGCCGCGGGCCGCGATCAGCTTCTGGAGCTTCGCCGCCCACTCCTGGGTCTCCGGCAGGTCCTTGGCCGGGGTCGAGAAGTTGCCGCGCACGTCGGGGGAGACCGGCGTCGTCGCATCGATGATCATCTTGCTGGTGATGCCGGCCGGCTGGGCGGCCGGAGCCAGCTCCAGGACGGACAGGTTCGGAATGATGACCACGTCTTCCTTGGGGTTGACCTTGGCCGACATCGACCACAGCACCTGCGGCAGGTTGAACGGGTCGACGTCCTCGTCCACCAGGATCACCTGGGCCACGTAACCCAGACCGTGCGGCGTCGTCATCGCCCGCATGCCGACCGCCTTGGCGAAACCGCCGTACCGCTTGGCCGTGGAGATGATGACCATCAGCCCGTGCGTGTACATGGCGTTGACGGCCCGCACCTCGGGGAACTCGGCGCGCAGCTGCTTCAGCAGCGGCACACAGGTGTTGGGGCCGACCAGGTAGTCGACCTCGGTCCACGGCATGCCCAGGTACAGGGACTCGAACACGGGGTTGGTGCGGTAGGAGACGCGGTCCACACGGATGACCGGCATACGGCGCCCGCCCGAGTAGTGACCGGTGAACTCGCCGAACGGGCCCTCGATCTGGCGCTTGCGGGACTCGATGACGCCCTCGATGACGACCTCACTGCCCCACGGCACGTCGAAGCCGGTCAGCGGCGCGGTGGCGATGGGCGCCGGCGCCCCGCGCAGGGCGCCCGCCATCTCGTACTCGCTCTGGTCGTACGCCATCGGCATACCGGCCACCACGGTGATCACCGGGTCGTTGCCGAGGGTGATCGCGATCGGCAGGTCCTCGCCCTTCTCCTCCGCCTTGCGCAGGTGCTGGGCGATGTCGTGCATCGGGACGGGCTGGAAGGCCAGCCGGTCGGTCCCGATCACCTGGATGCGGTACGTACCGACGTTCTGCTTGCCGAAGTTGTCCGGGTCCTCCGGGTCGCGGGACACCACGGCGGCCTTGTCCAGGTAGAACCCGCCGTCACCGTCGTTGAGACGGAACAGCGGCAGCACGGAGAAGAGGTCGACGTCCGCGCCCTCCTGGGTGTTCTCGCGCCAGGGCGCGTCCTCGCGCCGCTCCGGGGCGACCGGGAACGCGTCCCAGCGGGCGGCGAACGTCTCCACCTGCTCCTTGACCGGGGTGTGCTTCGGCAGCCCGAGCGCGAGAGCGTGGTTGGCCCAGGAGCCGTGCACGTTCATCGCGATCCGGGCGTCCGTGAAACCGGTGACGTTGTCGAAGTACAGGGCCGGGGCGTTCTCGCCGATGCGTCCCGTCGCGTTGGCGGCGGCCGCCAGATCGGGTTCCGGCAGCACCTCCTCGGTGATGCGCAGGAGCTGTCCCTCCTTCTCCAGTGTGGCGAGGAAGCTGCGCAGATCGTCGTAGGCCATGAGGGCTCCAAAAGTGGTGGTCGGTAGAGGAATGCGTCGCGGGCCCAGGGGCCTCAGGGCGCGGCCTGCGCGGCGGCGGCGCGCGCGGCGCGCATGCCCTCCCAGCGCCTGGCGGCCGGGGCGGGCAGATCGAACTGGTCGAGGATCCGCGCGGTGATGTGGTCGACGATGTCGTCGACCGACCGGGGGTGGTTGTAGAAGGCGGGCATCGGCGGCACCATCCGCACGCCCATCCGCGCCAGCGCGAGCATGTTCTCGAGATGGATCTCGCTCAGCGGAGTCTCGCGCGGCACCAGGACCAGCCTGCGCCGCTCCTTGAGTACGACGTCGGCGGCCCGGGCCACCAGACCCTCCGCGTAACCGGCCCGGATGCCCGCGAGCGTCTTCATGGAGCAGGGCACGATCACCATGCCGTCGGTGCGGAACGAACCGGAGGAGATGGTCGCGCCCTGGTCGTCGGGGCTGTGCACCACGTCCGCGAGCGCGTTCACTTCCGAGACCGGCCGGCCGGTCTCCAGCTCGATCGTGGCGCGCGCCCAGCGGGACAGGACGAGATGGGTCTCCACGTCCGGCAGCTCCGCCAGATTCTCCAGCAGCCGCACGCCGATCACGGCCCCCGTCGCCCCGGTCATGCCCACGATCAGCCGCACCGCTCACTCCTTGCACCTCGATGACCTGCGGGAATGCCCGCGGGGTCGGTGCTCTCCACGCTAGGAGGCAGTTCGCCGAGGGCAGCGGTACCCTCGGGACTCACGATGGGAAGAATCGGACAACCTGAGGTCCGGGACCTCGACTACACGGCCGCGGTGGGCGCGCCCACCGGCGTCGAGGTGGTCGAGCTGGCCGGCCTCCACGGCCGCTCCCGGCGGCACGGCAACGACCCGTACGCCCCGCTGCGCCCGGCCTTCCACCAGCTGATCGCGGTCCGCGCCCGCCCTCTGCGGATGGCGGTCGACTTCGTCGAACACGAGCTGCCGCCCGGCTCCTGGCTCTGGATCCGGCCCGGCCAGGTACAGCGCTTCGGCCCGGACCTGGTGACGGCGGACGGCACGGTCGTCCTCTTCCAGCGCGGCTTCCTTCCCCCGGCCACCGTGGCCGCCGCCCACATGGACCCGCCCTACCAGCAGGAACCGCTGCTGCCCACCGGCACCGACGCGGAGGCGCTCGGCCGGGGGCTGGACCACCTCGCGTACGAGTACGGCGCGATGGCCACCCTGCCGCTCGACTCGCACGTCGAGGTGCTGCGCCACCTGGTGTCCGTGCTGGTCCTGCGGCTCGCGACGGTACGGGGCACCACACGGCGGCCCGGACCGGTGAGCGAGGTGTTCCGCCGGTTCCACGACGCGGTGGAGCGCGACCACGCGACGACCCGGCGGGTCGAGGACTACGCGGCCGCGCTCGGCTACAGCCCCCGCACCCTGACCCGGGCGACCCGGGCGGTGACGGGGGCCGGCGCCAAGCAGTTCGTGGACGAGCGGGTCCTGCTGGAGGCCAAGCGCCTCCTCCAGCACAGCCGCCTCCCGGCGAAGGAGGTCGCCGGGAGACTGGGCTTCGAGGACGCGAGCGACTTCACCAAGTTCTTCCGGCTGCGGACGGGAGCGACCCCGGCGGCGTTCCGCGCCCAGGCGCTGGGGCGCGGGGGCCCGTAACCCCTGGTGGGGGTGGGGCGTCGGGCGCGCGGAGCGCGGGGGCTCAGAGGGTGCGGGCGAACAGGCCGAGGAGCGCGCTCCAGTGCCGGTCGGCGGCCCGCTCGTCGTAGGCGTCCGTGTCGGCCATGGTGAAACCGTGCGAGGCGCCGGTGTAGACCTCGGCGCGGTGGCGTACTCCGGCCGCGGTGAGGGCCTGGTCAAGGGTGGCCTGCGCCTCGGGCGGGTTGGCGGAGTCGTTGTCGGCGTGGCCGAAGTAGAGCTCCGCGGTGATTCCGGGAGCGAGGAGGTGCGGGCTGTCGGCGTCCGGCGTCGCCAGCCCCGCCCCGTGGAAGCCTGCCGCCGCCGCGACCCTCTTCGGGTGACTGCCCGCGGTGAGCAGGGCGAGCCGGGCGCCCATGCAGTATCCGGTCACCCCCACCGCACGGTCCTCCGTCTCGGGCCGCGCCTGAAGCCATGTGAGGTAGGCGTCCGCGTCGGAGGCCACCACCTCGGGCGTCAGCCCGCCCATCATCGGGCGGATCCGCCCGAACAGCGCCGCACGGCCGTCTCCGGCGATGTGGTCGGGGAGCTCCACCACCGGGGCGCGGCCGTGCCGGTGGAAGACGTTGGGCACGAGCACCGCGTATCCGGCCCCGGCGAGGCGGTCGGCCATCGACCGCAGGTGGGGGCGGAGACCGAAGGCGTCCATGTAGAGCAGGACGGCGGGGTGCGGGGCGCCGTCCGCAGGGTGCACGAACCAGGCGTCGGCGGCGCCGTCGGACGTGGGGACGTCGACGCTCGTGCCGGTGATGGCGCATTCGGCCATGGAGCACTCCTTGTCGGGGCTGTCGACGCTGCCGGCGGATCCGTTGCCCGGCGGCGTCCGGGAGGTCCGGGCGACACGGTGAGGGTGTCGCCGGGCTGTGGAGACGAAGGCCATCGGGTCGTGCGGGGGCTCGGTGCCGACGGCCGGAGCCTGGGGACATTCTGCACGGACCGTTTCAGCACCTGGGTGACCGGGTTCATGAACGGGTCGATGCCGGTGCGCGGCTCGGTGCGGCCGGACACCTTCGGCTGGTGGACGTCATATGCGGCAAGGTGGGCCAGGGCGCCCCCGCGTCCGTACCCCGTAGGTGTGGTTGACGCGCATGGCGCGGGCCTGGCCCGGGGCGAGGGTGGGGTGGCAGCGGCAGCGGGACTGGATGGAGGTCTTCCCGTCGGCGCTGACGACGTACTCGTCAGCGTGGAGCGGGGTGCCCTGCCAGGTGCGGGCGTACAGGTCCAGCACACGCTGGGGCTTTGGCGCGGAAGGCAGGGTCGGTGATGAAGATCCAGGAGCGGTGCTGCCAGGGCTTGAGCGCGTCCTCGGCCAGCCGGCGGCGCACAGTGGGCGCCGACACGAACGCGGCGATGCCCCGCTGGATGACTTCATGGTTCAGTTCCGGGCATGACCAGCGCGACAGCGGCACTCCGCTCTCGGCGGGCGGCCAGCAGGCCAGTGCCTCGGCCTCGGCGACCTGCAGCGACGTGAACGCCGGTCGGCGGCCGCAGCGTTGACGGTCTTTGAGCCCCGGCAAACCCTGTTCGGTGAACCGGCCACGCCAGCGGCGCACGGTGTCCAGGTGCAGCCCCCTCTCCTGGGCGATACGCACATTGGAGCGTCCGCGCGCGGCGTGCAGCACCACCTGTGCACGCACCCGCAGCCGGTGCTCGGTCTCTTGGCCGTAGGCCATCTCCTTCAGCCGCGCGCGTTCGGCGGCACTCGGGGCTATCGGGCAGGCAGTGCGGAGGGGCATGGCGGGAGAGCCGATCGGCCGAAGTGGATCACTGGCAAGCCGCAGTTTCCTCGCCCGCGTAGGCAGTGGAGCCCAGGCATCACGGCGGTCACCGGGCGTCCGAGCATGGAGTGACCAGTTCACTCCGTCACGGGCAGACATTCGGCGAGCAGGTCGACGACGTCGCGCCAGGCTCGCTGTGCGTGCCGTGGGTGGTAGCCGACGCCGGGGCGCACGGTGTGGTCGACCGACGGGTGGTGAAAGGCGTGAAGGGCGCCGCCGTAGACCGCCAGGCGCCAGTCGACGCCCGCGGCCTGCATCTCGGCGGTGAACGCCTCCCGCTGCGCGGGGGACATGATCGGGTCTTCCGACCCGACCCCGGCCCATACCGGGCAGCGAATGCGCGCCGCCTCGCCCGGTCGGCCCGTGATGAGCCCGTTGACTGTCGCGATCGCGCGCAGGTTGACACCGTCGCGCCCGAGTTCCAGCCCGACGGCGCCTCCGGTGCCGTAGCCGACGGCGGCCATCCGATCGGGGTCGGTCCGCGGTTCGGTGCGCAACACGTCGAGCGCCGCGTGGCCGATGCCCCGCATCCGGTCGGGGTCGGCGAGCAGCGGCATGCAACGAGCCATCATCTCCTTGGGGTTTTCCAAGTAGCGTCCGCCGTGGAGGTCGAAGGCCAGCGCCACATATCCCAGCTCGGCGAGAGCATCGGCCCGTTGGCGCTCGACGTCACTGAGCCCCGTGCCCTCCGGTCCGACCAGCACCGCGGGCCGGCGGTCGATACCGGCCGGGAGCGCGAGGTGCCCGACCATCGTCAGACCGTCGGCCGGGTACTGGACCGTGCGCGTGGTAATCGTCGTCATGAGACTGGACCGTAGTGATCGTCGGGTCCGATCGGGCGGGATTCGCCGCTGGCAGAACAGCGCGGGTGTCCCTCTGAAATGCGGTGGTTGCTCCCAAGATCCGTCACAACTCCCGTTCCCACGGCAACACCTGCCCCGGCACCACGCACGACACAGGTTCCAGAGCCAGCCCCCGCAGGATGGGGATCGGCAGGTGTTGGCCGCCATCGTGTTCGTGGCCACGGCAGGTTGCGCGTGGCGGCAACTGCCACCAGGCTTCGGGCCGTCCGGGACAACTGCGCATCGCCGTTTCGCCGAGTGGTGCAGAGCTCCCGTGTGGGGCAGGCTGCAGCGCCTGGTACTGGACGAGCTCGGCGCGCGCGGTGAGTTGGACTGGTCGCGGTGCGCGATCGACTCGGTCAGTGTCCGGGGCCTCAAAGGGAGCGGTTGACGGGATCGAATCCGACCGATCGTGGCAAGAGCGGATCGAAAATCCATCTCATCGTCGACCGTAACGGCCGGCTGATCTCGGTGGGCATCTCAGCCGCCGACTTGCACGACAGTCAGGCCCTGATCCCGCTGATGCGCGGCATCCCTCCGATCCGCTCGCGCTACGGGCCACGGCGCCGAGGTCCGGCCAAGCTGCACGCGGACAACGGCTACGACTTCGACCACCTGCGCCGATGGCTCCGCCGCCGACAGATCACGCCGCGGCATCGCCCGCCGCGGCATCGAACCCTCCGATCGTCTGGGACGTCACCGCTGGGTCGTCGAGCGAACAATGTCCTGGCTCAATGGTTGCCGTCGTCTGCACCGTCGCTACGAACGCAAGGCCGAGCATTTCCTCGCCTTTGTCGGCATCGCCGCGATCCTGATCCGCTACCGCAGGGTCACGGCGGAGAGCACGGATCACCCCAGCGTCCGCCGGCGTGAACTTCTCACCCAGCGCGCATAGGGCTTGATCATCCCGTACTGCATGAAGGTGTCCATGCCGACTGATGTGTCCATGTCCCACGAGGTGTTGTAGTGCGCGTTCGTGATGCTCGGGCGTTCCCGGCGCACGTCGTCCAAGCGGTCCAGCACCGACCAGGACATCTCGTCCAACTGGGCGAAGAACTGCCAGAACAGCGGCTTGCCCGACGCCTTCTCCAACTGCCTGGCGACACGACTGTCCTCGCCCTCCATCGACTCCACGTGGAAGAGCACAAGGACCGGTACACGGGAGCCCTCATACTCCTTCCGCAGCACCTCCATCGCACTGGCGACACTGCCGCCTTCGAACAGCCCGTACTCCCCTATCGAACGGGCCAGCGGATTGCCGTTCTCACTGGACTTGCCGAATACAGGGCTCCTCGCCAGGACGGCCCAGTCCGCGATCCACGCCTCGAGAGAGCCGCTCTTGATCGCGGGGAGGCGTTGACAGTCGGCCCCGTAGATCCAGACGTCCGGCGGGCTCGAATCCAAGGCACCTGCGATGCGTACGCCTCGGCGCACCGTTCGCCAGATCCGCTCCCCCTCAAACGGCCCCCGGTACCCCCCGGACAACACCAAGACGACCTTGGACTGCCCCTTCCTCAGATGGCTGACCCGAGCCGCCAAGCGCATCAATATCCCCACTCCGGGAGGCTAGCTCGTCAGCCACCTCACCAACAGCAAATCCGCCTGCCCCGCTGACTCCCCTCCATCAGCAGCACGACCAGGCGCACGTCAATGCGCCTAATGAGACGTCCACTAAGCGCGGCGGGGCTCCATCGACATGCCTGCGGCGATGAGCCGTTCGTCCCCGCCCGGGACGGTCAACAGGCAGAGTCCCACCGGCAGTCCTTCCGACCGGGGACCGGGGACGGTCAGGGCAGGCAGCCCGCCCAGACCCGCCAGGCACGTCAGCGCGAGCAGGGCGTCACGGTCCGCCGACGACGTGGAGGCGTGGGCCGGTGCGGGGGTCGGCGTGGCGGGAATCGCCAGTACGGCACCGTCCAGCCGACGGCCGAGCCACCGCGCGACGGCCGAGACGCGCGCCCGGGCGGCCTCCTCGCGGGCGCCGTCCACCCCGGCGGCGATCCGCAGCCTCTCGGCGACGTGGGGGCCGAAGGCCGGACGGGCCCGCGTCACCCACGGGCCGTGGGCCCGCCAGACCTCCGCGGCCTGCACCGTCTTGAAGGCGTCCCGTGCCTCGGTGTGCGGGACCGGGGCCAGGCCGTCGAAGAGCGGGGAGCGGTCGAGCGGCAGGTCCAGTCCCTCCACGAGCCGGTCGAGGGCGGGCGCCAGCGCCGCGCGGACCGGGCCGGTCGCCAGGGACCAGAGGTCGGCCGGGGCGAGGACCCGGACGGGCGCCCGGTCGTCCGCCTCCGTACCCGCCAGCAGGGCAGCCGCGGCGTCCCGCAGCAGGGGCAGCGAGCGGGTGAGGAGGCCCGGGGTGTCGAACGAAGGGGCCAACGGGCTGATACCGGTCCGGTCGGCGCGGGCGTGGCTGGGGCGCAGCCCGTACAGGCCGCAGTAGGAGGCGGGGACCCGGATGGAACCGGCGGTGTCCGTGCCGAGTCCGATGTCGGCGAGGCGTCCGGCGACGGCCGCGGCGGTCCCGCTGGAGGAGCCGCCGCAGAGATGCCCGGGCGCCGCCGGATTGGCGGGTGCGCCGTAGTGGGCGTTGGTTCCGCCCAGGCTGTAGGCGAGTTCGTCGGTGTGGGCCTTGCCCGCCGGGACGGCTCCGGCGTCGATCAGCCGGCCCAGGCAGTCGGCGTGACGCGTGGCGGGTACGGCTTCCGCGAGCAGGAGCGGGTGGCCGTTGCCGGTGGGCGTGCCCGCGAGGTCGATGACGTCCTTGACCGCGATCCGGGCACCGGACAGCCCTCGTCCCGCGGCGGGTTCGGGCAGGCCGGCCACGGGCAGCCAGGGGACGTACGGCCCGATCAGCGGCAGCGGAGCGGGATCCGCGGCGGGCGAGGTGCGGACGGAGGTCATCGGGTCGGCTCCTTCGAGGCGGCTGCGCCGGTGAGCAGGGGGTGCAGATCAGCCTTCGGCAGGCACACATGGACGCCCTTCACCCGGTCGACCACCTGCGATATGCGCAGGTCGACCGCCGCGCTCAGATAGGCGAGCGCCACGGCGCCCGGCAGTGAGCAGCGTTCGGACAGGTAGGCGAGGGCCGACCGGGTCGCCTTGCGGACGGCTTCGTCCAGATCCTCGTCCAGGCCGGTCACCAGGTAATGGCCGGCGGTCTCGGCGTACGGACCGGCGAGCCGGGACGCGAGCTGCCGGGCGGGCGCGTCGCTGTGGAGGGTCAGCCGGAGCGTGGCACGCAGCGGGGCCTCGAAGGCGGTGAGCGCGACCTCCCCGTCGCCCTGGGAGAAGTGCGGGTCGCCCGCGTAGAACATGGCCCCGGGCACCTGGACCGGCAGGAAGAGGCGCGACCCTTCACCCAGGAGCCGTATGTCCAGGTTGCCGCCGTGCGCGCCGGGCGGCACGGAGTGGACGGGCGAGTCCGTCGCGGGAGCGACGCCCATGATGCCGAGGAAGGGGGCGAGCGGGAAACGGATGTCGCGCCCGTCGCCGACCGGGAGCCGTCCGCGGCCGTCCGGGTCGACGTGGGCGACCAGGGACACTGCCGGTACCGGGAGTCCGTCCTCGTGGTCCGGCCCCGGTACCGGGTACTCGCCGGGCAGCGCACCGCGGCCGTGCCGGTTGCTGATCACCCCGTAGTCGGTACGCCGCCGCAGCCGCAGGACCTCGACCTCCAGAACGTCGCCGGGGCGCGCGCCGCGGACCGCGACCGGACCCGTGACCACGTGGGGACCCTGCACCCGAGGGTCGAACGGCTCATCGGACGCCGCTAGTTCGACGGCATCGCGGAGGATGTCCCGCTCGTGTATCCCGGCTTCGGCGAAGAACTTCACCGGGTCGCGCCCCTGGTCCGGCAGGATGCCCTCGTGGCTCGTGGTGTCGAGGCACACGACAGCGCCGGACTCCACCGTGAGTACGGGACGGGAAGCGGCGTTGGGGAGCAACCCCCAGGCGGTCGAACCGCGTTCCGCGGCGAGGTAGGCCGAACCTTCGGTCGCACCGTCGTGGGGCTGAAGTACGCTCATGGCGCTGACCTTTGCATACAACCGTTACAGGCCGGTTAACCCCTTCGCGTGCCGGCCCGAACCGAGAGGTGGAGCGATGGCCGAAGTCGGCACGGTGCGGAGGCGGGACACGGGGCAGTCGGTGTGCGACGCCCTCAGGAACGACGTCATCACCCGGGTGTTCGCCCCGGGGGACCGGCTCACCGAGGAACGGCTGGCGGCGCGCTACCGGGTCTCGCGCATCCCCGTACGGGAAGCCCTGCGCACCCTGGAATCGGAGGGGTTCGTGCACTCGCGACCCTACGGGGGCACGTTCGTGGCCGAGTTGGGCGACGAGGAGGCGGAGGACCTGCTGGGGATCCGGCTGCTCATCGAGCCGTTCGGCGCCGAGCGCGCCGCCACCCGCCGTACCGCGGTGCATCTCGCGACGCTCGAACTGCTGCTGGCGGAGGCCCGGGAGATCCTGGAGACGGGCTCCTCGTCCGGGCTCGCGGTCCTGAACACCCGCTTCCACCAGGTGCTCGCCGAGGCCTCGGGCAGCCCGACCATGGCGGCGCTCGTCGCCCAGCTCGGATACAAGATCTCGTGGGTGTATTCAGTGGAACTCCCCAGGCGCGCCCCGGACTCCTGGGCCGAACACGAGGCCATCGTCGAGGCGTTGCGTCGGCGGGACCCGGACGCCGCCCGCGAGCGGGTGGCCGACCACATCAGACGTGCTCAGGCCGCCTACCGCCTGCGCGGCAAACGCTGATGGACCCTCATGTCCCGGTTGTCGCCTGGTCCGGTGCGGCAGTGACGCGGCGCGCCGCTGCGAGATGTCGGAAACAGCGGCGTCACGCGAGACGCCGAAACCCGTAACCCGGCCTCTGTATACACCTTCTGGACGTCGCAGTGGCGTCGGCTCCGATCCGGAACTCCGGGCCGTCAGAAGGGGACAACCGTGTACGACCTCGTGCTGCGCCGCGCACTGATCGCCGAAGGCCGCCCGCCGGTGGACATCGCCGTCTCGGGCGGCACGATCGCCCTGGTGGGCGAGGTCGCCGCGGGGACGCCCGCAGGTGAGACCGTCGACTGCGGCGGACTCGTGGTCGTCCCCGGATTCATCGAGCCCCATCTGCACCTGGACAAGGCGCTGTTGGACACCCTGAGCCCCAATCCGGAGGGGACGCTGGCCGGCGCTATCGAGGTCACCGGCAGACTCAAGCGCGAGTTCACCCACGCGTCGGTCCGTGCCCGCGCGCTGCGGGTACTCCGGTGGGCCGTGGCCAACGGCACCACCCTGATCCGCGCACATCCGGACGTCGATCCGATCGGCGGCCTGACCGGGCTCGACGTGATGCTCGAACTCCGTGAAAGTCAGAGCCACTTGGTGGACCTCCAAGTCGTCGCATTCCCACAGGAGGGCATCGAGCGGGCGCCGGGCACCTACGACCTCCTGAGAGAGGCGCTCCGACGGGGAGCGGACGTCGTCGGGGGCTGTGCATACAACGAGACGGACGTCGACGCCTGTCGTCGCCACATCGACACCGTGCTCGGCCTCGCCGTCGAATTCGGGGTACCGGCGGACCTGCACGCGGACTTCGCCGACGACACCTCCGACGGCCGTTTCGCCCTCGCCGGGGCGATCGCCGACGCGACACGTCAGTACGGCCTCGGCGGCCGGGTGACGCTGGGGCATGTGACCTCGCTCGCCGCCCTTCCGCCCGCGGAGCGGGCCGAGGTCGTCGCACGGCTCGCGGAGGCGGGGGTCGCGGTGGTCGCGCTGCCCGCCACCGACCTGCACATTGGGGGACGCGGCGACGCACACGCCGTGCGCCGGGGCGTGACCCCGGTGCGCGAACTGATCGACGGCGGGGTGGTCACCTCGTACTCCTCCAACAACGTCCGCAACGCCTTCACCCCGTTCGGCAACGCCGACATGCTCGACATCGGCCTGCTGCTCGCCCAGACCTGCCACATGGGAAGTCCGGCCGACACCGCGCGGATCCTCGCCATGGCGACCACGGAAGCCGCCCGTGTCACCGGAGTCCACGAGGGCTACGGGATACACCCCGGCGCCCGGGCGGACCTGGTGGTGCTCGGCACCCGCCGCCACGCGGACGTACTGACCGACCGTCCGGACCGCCGGCTGGTCGTCAAGCGGGGCCGCGTCGTCGCCCGTACCGTCCGCACGACCGAACTCCTCGACGCACCGGATCCCGAGGCCGCCGACGCCCCGGACACCCCGGACGCCCCGGACGTGCTCGGCGATGACGCGGCATTCCGACGGGTCCGGGCCGCCTGAGCCCCGCCCCAGCCCCGCCCAGCCTCCGCCCCAGCACCAGCCCCGCCCCCGCCCCAGCACCAGCCCCCGCCCCAGCCTCCGTGTCCGCCGTCTGCCGTCTGCCGTCCGGCGTCCGTACGGCCCGTCTGGTTCCGGGCCCTCCGGGCCCGTCCGCCTCCCCCGCACCGCACTTCGTACCAAATCTCCCTTCGTCGTGTCAGGAGCACGCCATGAGTGAACGCATTCCGCACGAGATCACCGCGTCCGTCCTCGCCGCGACCACCGCCTTCGTCGGCGGGACAGCCCTCAACCTGCCGCCCTGGGCGATCTTCATCTCCTGGGCCGGACTGCACCTCATGGGCGGCCCCAGCCTCGCGAACGCCAAACGCCTCTGGGCGGCCATGCCGGTGGGTTCCGCTTTCGCCCTGGCCATCGTCCTCGTCGACCAGCACCTCGCCCCGCACGTCGGCGGTGGGCGAATGACCCAGAACGCCCTGCTCGGCGCGGTCATCCTGGTGCTGAACACCGCGCTGATGTACGCGGGCCGCCTCCGCCCGATCTCGCTGGTCCCGGGCATGTTCCTCGGATTCGCCTCGTTCTTCGCCACCTACTTCGGCGGCTTCGGCTACGACCACGGCAACGTCTGGGCAGCGTGGGTGAGCGTCGTCGCGATGAACGCGCTCGGCCCCGTCTACGCGTTCCTGGCCAACTGGGCGACCCTCGCCCGCGTCCCTGCCCCCACGGCCCACACCACCCCGGCCCCCGCCACCGCGGAGGTCCGGTGACCGTGACACGACCCGGGCCGCAGACCGAGGTTTCCCCGCCGCCCGCGTCCGGCGCGGTCAACCTGCCCGGAACCGTCGCCGAGGTACGCGCGCTGGCCGATGCCTACGAGGCGGCGCTCACCGGCAACGACGTCCCCGTCCTGGAGGAACTCTTCTGGGACGCGCCGCACACCGTCCGAGTCGGCGCCGGGGAAGAGCTGTTCGGCACCGAGGAGATCGCCGCCTTCCGGCGCGCACGCCCCACCGCCGGGCTCGACCGCACCCGGGTACGCACCGAAGTCACCACCTTCGGCACGGACATGGGCGTCACCACCACCCTGTTCGTCCGTGACGGCATCCCCGGAACGGGCAGGCAGACGCAGACCTGGCTCCGGTTCCCCCAGGGCTGGCGGGTCGTCGCCGCCCACGTGTCCCAGCGCCCGGCCACGGACTGACGCGCCGGGCCCATCGCCTCCCCCCGGCCCACCCCCCGGCCCACCGCCCGGCCGCGCGCCGCTCCCGCACGCCCCCGTCCGTACCCCCCGAAGGGACCTCGCATGGCCACCGCTGCCACGACCGACCGTGAACACCGCACCGCAGGCGAAGAGTACGAGCACACCGCCGTACCGGTCCACGCCAGGAAGAGCCTGCTCTCCGTGGCCGGAGTGTGGGCCGGCTTCCCGATGTGCCTCGGCAACGCCGTCTTCGGCGGCCTCATCGTCTACAACCTCGGCCTCGAACAGGGCTTCTGGGCGATCCTCACCGGCAACCTCCTCCTCTTCGCCTACGTGGGCGCCCTGAGCCACCACGCGGGACGGACCGGCCGCAGCTTCGCCCAGCAGGCCGCCGCGGTCTTCGGCCCACGCGGCCGCGCCCTGGTCTCCGGCTTCCTCGCCACCGTCGTCATCGGCTGGTTCTCCTACCAGGTGGGCCTCACCGGCACGACCCTGCACCAGGTCCTCGGCTGGGCCCCGCTGTGGGGCGCCCTCCTCGGCGCCGCCGTCTACATCGGCCTGACGGCCGCCGGTATCCGCGCCCTGTCCGCCGTCGGCCTGCTGGGCGTGCCGCTCTTCCTCGTCACGGCGGCGCTCGCCTTCTGGTACGCGGCGCGGGACGGCGCGAGCGTCTCCCAGGCACTCGCCTTCGAAGGCCACGCACACGGCATCACCTTCTGGTCCGCGGTGGGCATCGTCGTCGCCGGATTCGTCGACTCGGGAACCATGACCGCCGACTTCACCCGCTGGAGCCGGAACGGCCGTTCGGCCGTGTGGGCCACCGCGTCGGCCTTCCCCCTCACCAACACCGTCGCCTACCTGGTCGGCGGCGCGGTCGTCGCGACCGGGAGCGCCGTCGCGCCGGAGACCGACGGCGGCTCCTACCTCGGGCTGCTCGCCGGACACGGCGCCTGGATCACCGCACTCGCCGTGCTCTTCACCCTCACCAACCTCGGATCGGTCGCGGCGCACTGCCTCTACAACGCGGCGCTGGGATGGTCCGGGACGACCCCGCTGCGGATGCGTCCCCTCGTGCTGGTCCTCGGCGCACTCGGTTCCGTCGTCGCGCTGACCGGCGTGTGGAGCTCGATCGTCAGCTGGCTCCAGCTCCTCGGCATCCTGGTACCGCCCATCGGCGCCGTCCTGATCGTGCGGCAGACGGCGGACCGGCTGCGGTCACGCCGCGGTCACCGACCCGACGCCCACGCCGCACCCACCGCCGCCGGTGCCGACACCGGCGGAAACCGCCCGGCCGACGGGCCCGGATTCGTCCTCCCCGCGCTGGTCGCCTGGGCGGCCGGAGCGGTCGCCGCGTGGATCCTCCACCACGTGTCTCCTGGCTCGGTGGACGCCGTTCTCGGCTTCGGCGTCGCGGCCCTCGTGTACGCGGCCCACCTGCGGTACGGAGCCCACCTCCGGCGGCCCCGGTACGACACGGGCACCGCCGCCGTGAGCACCCCGGTGGCGGGGACGGCCGCCAGGGACCTCACGGGGGAAGCCGCCGACCCCGCCCGCGTCTGAGAGCGACCACGCCGCAGGGCACTCGGCGCTCCCGCGCCGGCCCGTATCCGCCCGCCCCCGCCCGCACCCGGAAAGGCTCCCCGTGACCCCCGAAGAGCGCGACGAACTCTGCTTCCTGCCGGCCACCGAGATCGTCGCGGCCGTGGCCGGCCGCCGGCTCTCGCCCGTCGAACTGGTCGATGCCGTACTGGACCGCATGGCGGAGATCAACCCGCTCATCGGGGCGTTCTGCACGCCCGCCCCCGAACGGGCCCGCGCGCGGGCGGCCCTGCTGGCCGACAGCCTGGTGCGCGGCGGGACCCCCGGACCGCTGGCCGGCGTCCCCCTCGGGGTGAAGGACCTGATCGCGACCGCAGGACTGCTCACCACCTTCGGGTCGCCCGCCTACCGCGACCACGTGCCCGACCAGGACGACATCGTCGTCGAACGCGGCACCGCGGCCGGAGCGGTCGTGCTCGGGAAGACCAACACCACCGAGTTCGGCTACAGCCCGGCCGGCCACAACCCCCTCTTCCCGCCCAGCCGTAACCCCTGGCGGACCGACCTCACCCCCGGCGGATCGAGCGCCGGATCAGCGGCCGCGGTGGCCGCCGGCCTCGGACCGGTGGCACTGGGCAGCGACGGCGGCTGCTCCCTGCGAGTGCCCGCGGCCTTCTGCGAACTGGTCGGCTTCAAACCGTCGATGGGCCGCGTGCCCGTCTGGCCCAGCTGCCGCGACGAAGGCCTGCCGGGTGCCTCGGGCTGGGAGAGCATCGAACACCTCGGCGTCCTGACCCGTACGGTCGCCGACACCGCGCTCATGCTCTCCGTGCTCGCCGGCCCCGACCCGCGCGACCGGCACTCCATCCCCTGCCAGGACGTGGAGTGGACGGCCGCGGCCCGACGCGGTACCGCCGAGGGATGCGCCGGGCTGCGCATCGCCTACAGCCCGGATCTCGGCTACCTGCCGGTCGACCCCGCGGTGCGCGCCGTGGCCGAGGAGGCGGTGGCCGTCTTCCGCGGGCTGGGCTGCACCGTCGAGGAGGTCGACCCCGGCTGGAGCGACCCCGCCGAGGCCTTCCAGGCCGTCATCACCGCCGAGACCGACCTGACCGGCATGCGGCGCCTCGTGGACCAGCACGGATCCACCATGTCCCCGCACCTGGTGGCCTGGATGACGCGCGACTGGACGGCACGGGAACTCACCGACGCCAACATCGCGCGCAAGGCCCTGACCAATCGCATGGCCGCCCTGATGTCCGCGTACGACCTCCTGATCACCCCCACGGCGGCCGTGCCCCCCTTCCCCGTCGGTGTGCACGGCCCCGAGCACATCGCGGGCCGCGCCGTCGGCGACACCGCCTGGATCGGATTCAACTACCCGGCCTCGCTCACCGGGGCGCCCGCGATGAGCGTCCCGGCCGGCCGCACCCCCGACGACCTGCCCGTGGGACTCCAGCTGATCGGACGCCACTTGGCGGACGGGACCGTGCTCCGTGCCGCGGCGGCGTACGAGAGCGTGCGCCCCTGGGCCCACCGCCGCCCCCGGCTTTCGCCGGACGGAATCGGGAGCACTCCGGTGGCCGCCCACTGAAAGGAGCCGACCGCGTCCGCGGCGGGACGAGCGCCCGCCGGAACCGCCGACAGCGCGACCGTACGTGGATCCGGCCGCCTGCTGATGGACTCGCTCGAGCATGGCCCGTCGGGTCGGGGCCGAAACGGGAGGTACCTCTCAGCAGCAAGGCGAGGTACCTCGGCGACGGCTCTCCGCCGTTCAGGCCGCCTGCCGCGCGGGGCCGCTCTGCCAGGCCTGGCCCAGGACCGCGTACCCCTCGTCGGCGAGCCGGTGCTCGGCCGGGGCGAGGTCGGCCAGACGTGGGTCGTCGGCGACGGCCCGGTCCAGGACGCTGAGGTGGTGGATCAGCTCGTACTGCAACTCCACACGGGCGCGGCGGCCTTCGGGCGCGAAGGACGCGCCATCGGCGGTGGTGCGCCGTACCGCGGCGATGGCGGTGGCGGCGCGGGCGGACTGGGAGCGGACGAGGCGGCGGGGGAAAGCCCAGCTGGTGGCCCAGGTGACCGCGACGGCGGTGGCGGCGCCGATGAAGGTGTCGGTGAAGCGGTCGGCGGTGATGGCCGCGGCGCTGCCGCCGCCCGTTCCGACGGCGAGCAGCGCCATGGGCGTGATGGCGATCAGGGCCAGGGCGTAGTTCAGCGGGAACAGCAGGTACTGGCCGATCATGCAGACGACGACCGCGGCGACGGTCCACCACGGGCCGGGGTGGAGGCTGAAGACGCCCCAGACGACTCCGACGCCGAGGAGGGTGCCGACGGTGCGGTGGGCGGCGCGCCGGGTGGCGGCGACCCGGTCCATCCACTGGTTGATCACGATGGTGGCGGTCAGGATGGCCCAGTAGGGGTGGCCGATGCCGACGGCCAGGCTGACGAGGCCGGCGACACCCGCGGCCACTCCGATGCGCCAGGCGGTGAACCACTCGACCGAGTCGCCGCGCAGGGCGTGGCCGAGCAGGTACCGCCATCCCGGCCGCCCGGGCGGTGCGCCGACGCCGGGGTCGGAGGCGGCCGGGGCATCGGAGCCGAGGCGGTCAAGGACGGTCTCGGCCAAAGCCCGGTTGGTGTCCAGCAGGTCGGAGGCGAGCGCCTGGTGGTGCCGCCCGCGTGTGGCCGGCCAGGCGGAGTGCAGGGTCAGCCGTGCGACGTTGACCGCCTGGTAAGCAGCGTTGCGGGCGAGGCGCGCGGCCTGGCCGTCCGCCTCCGTGAGCCGGTAGTCGGCCACGGCCCGGCGGGCGGCGGCCACCGCGCGCTCCTCGGGGGCGCGCGGGGCGAAGACCAGGGGGACCATCAGCAGGACCGAGGCGAGCAGGGCCGCGAAGGCGGTGACGCCGACCATCTGCCAGCCGACGGTGGGGTCGGCGCCGAAGTACGTACCCAGGATGGCGGCGTAGAACATCATCACCGGGCTGGGCCCGCGGGTGAGCATGAAGGCGTAGTACAGCACGGTCACCGTGACGATGATCACGACGCTCGCCGGGACGACCGCCCAGCTGTACGGGGCGATGAGCACCCCCGCCGACATGGCTCCGGTCAGCGCGGCGGCCACCAGGAGGCTGTTGCGCACCCGTGCCCACAGGGGGCGGCCGGTCTCCCAGAACGGTGTCATGGCGCCCATGAGCGAGATCATTCCCAGCTTCGGCCCGAACGCCAGGCAGGCGGTCAGGACGGTCACCGAGGAGATGGCGGCGGAGAGCACGTTCGGGGCGATCGAGCCCGGGGTGTAGCGAGGAGCGAAGAAACCCCAGGTCGCGGCTGCCGCCCGTCGCCATGTGGTTGCCGAGGACACGGTGCTCCTTCCGGGTGCGGCGGAGCCGCGTAAATGAACAGACTCTTCATATAATAGTTCCGGAAGGGAACGGTTTCGACCGAGGGGGCGTCCGGGGGCAGAATCGGGGGTCCGGTCGGGGTTCGGAACTCGGCCGGGGATCGATCGGAAGTCGACCGGATTCGACCGGATTCGACGGAGATCGACCGGCTTCGACCGGGGGAGAAGGTGAGAGCGATGGCGGTTCCTGCGGCCGGCCCGCGACGGGGGCGTGGCAGAAGGCCGCTGGCGGAGGTTCGCGCGGATGTGCTGGAGGCGGCCGCGGAGGTGCTGATGGCGCACGGGGTGGCCGGATTCACCGTCGAGAAGGTCGTCGTCGCCTCCGGTGTCAGCTCGGCGACCGTGTACCGGCACTGGCCCTCACGCGGTGCGCTCGCCCTGGACGGGTTCCGGCACGCCGTCGGGGACCAGGTCGCGCTGGACGACACCGGCGACGTCCGGGCCGATCTGGAACGCTTCATCACGGCATTCATCCGGCTCGCCACCCAGCGGCCGGCCGGTCCCGTCTTCGCCCAGCTCATCGGCGCGGCCCAGACGGACGCGGAACTCGCCGGACAGTTCGAGCACCACTACTTCGGGCCGCGGCGGCGTGACGCGTTCGCCCTGCTGGAGAAGGCCAAGGAGCGGGGGCAGCTCCGTGCGGGCGCCGACCCGGGACTCCTGGTGGACCTCATCTGGGGCGCCTGCTACATCCGCCTGCTCCTGCCCCACCTCACCGACCAGCTCACCGAGGACTTCGCACCAGCCGTCGTCGACCAGGCCCTCGCCGGTCTCCTCGTGCCCACGGCCGGGGAGGAGACGGCCGGGAAGGTGACGGAGCCGTAGGGCCCGGCTTCCCGGAGCGCCGACGCCTTCGGGAGACTCGCCGCCGACCCGTACCAACAGCGCGCCGCCGCCACGAGGGGGGTTCGCGCTCCGGCCGGAGGCCGGGGGAGTCGGGTACGGAACGCGGAGACGGTCCGGCTCCTCCGGGTCTCGCCTTCGAGGAGCTGGACCCGCACCCGGGTGTGGGGCGCGTGCTCGCCCCTCGCCGGCGGTTCCGCGAGGACCATGGCCCGGGTCGGCGCGGCCGAGGAGGGCGTCATCCGCGAGCACGCGCTGATCCCGGGTCCCCGCCCTGGTCCGGTCCTCGGCGGGGGCGGTCTCAGACGGGGACGACCGCGCCCTCGCGCATCCAGCCCCGGCCGTCCGCCGCCGCGTCGGTGGTGACCAGGACGTAGCCGTACTCGTTGTAGGACGCGCCCTCGCAGGTCGACGCCCCGACGATGTCGCCTGCGTACTTGGTCTTGACCACGACACTGTTCGGATTCGGGTTCTCGTACACCCCGGCGGTCGGCCAGACGACCTTGTACTGGCAGCCTGCCGCGGCCGAGGCGCCGGGGGCGGTGGCAAGCGCTCCGGCGAAGCCGAGCGCGGTGGCCAGGACGGTGGTGGTGAGGCGGGTCATGCGCATGATCGGTGGTACTCCTCCGGGGAGACGATGTGTCAGGCACATGATCATAGAGGGCGGGTTGAGTCGCGGTCTTCACGCGGCGCGCGGCAGGTGTCCCGACCACCGGTGCGCGAAGAGAGCGGCGGAATCAGGATGGGAGGCCTCACCCGCATCCATGGACCGGTTCGCCCCCGTCACACCCTCCGTCGCCAATGGGGGGGTGTACTGCGCGCCGACAGGACGCGCAGTACACCCCGTTGACTACGCCTCAGGAACTTCGAGACCCCATGAAGACGGGTCCACGCCGTCAGGATCAGGGCCGCCACGCTGCCCGGTGTCGAGCGCGTCGAGACGGGCCAGATCGTCGTCGCCGAGCTGGAAGTCGAAGACGTCGAGATTCTCGGCGATGCGGCTCGGGTTGGTCGACTTCGGGATCGCCGAGCGTCCCTGCTGTACGTGCCACCGGAGCATGACCTGCGCGGCGGTCTTGTTCAGTCTGGCCGCGATGTCCTGGACCGTGCTGTCGTCGAGAACGCTGACGCGGTCTTCACCCCAACCCGGGTAGAAGGTGATGCCGCCGATCGGGGACCACGCCTGGGTGAGGATGCCGCGTGCGCTGTTCGCGGCCTGGACGGCGGGTTGGGTGAAGTAGGGGTGCAGCTCGATCTGGTTGATGGCGGGGACGACCGTCGCGCTCTCCATCAGGGCGTCGAGGTGGTGCGGCATGAAGTTGCTGACGCCGATCGCCCGGACGCGGCGGTCCGCGAGCAGGAGCTCCAGCGCACGGTAGGCCTCGCGCGTGCGCTTGAAGTGCTGCGGCATCGGCTGGTGCAGAATCAGCAGATCGATCGTCTCGACGCCGAGCTTGGCAGCGCTCTTCTCGAACGCGTGCAGCGTCTGGTCGTAGCCGTAGTCCGAGACCCAGACCTTGGTTTCGATGAAGACCTCGTCGCGGTCGAGCTTCGAGCGACGCAGGCCCTCGCCGACGCCACTCTCGTTGTTGTAGGCGGCGGCAGTGTCGATGTGCCGGTAACCGGTCCTGAGGGCGGTCTCGACCGCGGACGCGGTCTCCTCGGGCGGGGTCTGGAACACGCCGAAGCCGATCGCGGGCAGCGTGACCCCGTTGTTCAGTGTGGCGTAAGAGGTCTTGTTCATGACCGTGCTCCTTGCGCTGCGCTGTACTCGTCGTCGGTGACGTGGTCGAGCCAGGTCACGACCTGGCCGTTGTCGTCCGCCTCCTGGATGGCGACGTGTGCCATGAACCGGTCGGCGGTGGCGCCGTGCCAGTGTTCTTCCCCCGGCTCGATGTAGACGACGTCGCCCGGGCGGATCTCCTGGACGCCGCCGGCCCGCGTGGCCACCAGCCCGATGCCGTCGGTGACGTACAGCGTCTGGCCCTTGGGGTGGTGGTGCCAGGCGGTGCGGGCGCCGGGCGTGAACCGCACGTGGCCGCAGCCGACAGCGCTCTGCCCGTCCGGGGCGCGGAGACCGTCGACGTAGACGGTCCCGGTGAAAGAGGCGGCCGGTCCGGTCGCGGTCCGGTCGTTGCTCCGCGTGTACTTCATGCTCGTCCTTCTCGTGTGCGTGGGAAGTCTTCAGACCGTCAGCAGCACCTTGATGGCGCGCCGCTCGTCCATGGCCCGGTAGCCCTCGCCTGCCTGTTCGAGCGGGAGGGTGAGGTCGAAGACCTTGCCCGGGTCGATCTTTCGGTCCCAGATGAGGTTGATCAGCTCGGGCAGGTACTGGCGGACCGGGGCCGGACCGCCGTGAAGGTGGATGCCGGTGCCGAACAGCAGGTCGCCCGGGATGCTGACGTCGTGGGAGACGCCGACGAAGCCGACGTGGCCCCCCGGTCGCGCCGAGTGGATCGCCTGCATCATGGCTTCCTGGGTGCCGACGGCCTCGATGACGCTGTGCGCGCCGAGGCCGCCGGTCATCGCCTTGATCTTCGCGACGCCTTCATCACCGCGCTCTTCGACGATGTCGGTGGCACCGAATTCGCGGGCCAGCCTCTGCCGGTCGGCGTGGCGACTGAAGGCGATGATGCGCTCCGCGCCCATCTGCCTGGCCGCCAGGACGCCGAGCAGGCCGACCGCGCCGTCGCCGACGACGGCGACGGTCTTGCCGGGGCCGGCCTGCGCGGCCGTCGCGGCGAACCAGCCCGTGCCCAGGACGTCGGAGGCGGCGAGCAGCGAGGGGATGAAGTCCGCGTCCGGCCGGCCCGGAGTGGCGACCAGCGTGCCGTCGGCGAGCGGGACGCGGGCGAACTCGGACTGCGTGCCGATCGTTCCCATGACCGTGCGGTGGACGCAGTGGGACTGGTAGCCGGCGCGGCAGATCTCGCAGGTGTTGTCCGACGCCCAGAAGGAGCCGACGACGAAGTCACCGACCTTGAGTGTTCTGACCTCCGCACCGATGGTCTCGACCACACCGACGTACTCGTGGCCCATGACCTGGTGATCAACCTTCTGCACGCCGCGGTACGGCCACAGATCGGACCCGCAGATGCAGGTGGCGGCCACCCGGACGACGGCATCGGTCGGCTCGACGATCTTCGGATCAGGGCGTTCCTCCACGGCGATCTCACCGGGCTTCGTCATCACTACTTGACGCATGGAAAGGACTCCGTCTCCTTGCGATTGCTGTCGGGCGTGACGGGACAGCGGCCCCTGGCCCGGAGGGCCCTCTCCGAACAGGTCGCGCTACGTGGCCGGCTTGAGCCGCTTGACCAGCGATCGTGCTTCGGCTGCGAGCCGCTCGGCCTCGGGTTCGTCGCCGCCGGCCGCCGCGTGCCAGTAATCGATCTTGAGCTTGACGTACTTCCGCCGTATCCGGATCAGCCGGGCCTCCTCGGCCAGGCGTTCGGCACGCTCGCTGAGCAACGCGATCTGCTGTTCCGCGGCGGCCGGACCGAGCCGGCCGTTCTCGACGTAGTGCCGCATGTCGCCGACGGACATGCCCGTCGCCGCGAGGCACGCGATCCCGATGAGCAGGTTCATGTCCGCGTCCGTGTAGACACGGTGCCCGCTGCTCTCGCCGCGCGCGACCGGCGCGATCACACCGATCGACTCGTAGTAGCGCAGCGTGCTGGCCGGCAGGCCCGTGAGCGCTGCGGCTTCCTTGATCGTATGGGTTCTTTCGCCGATGTCCGCTGTCACTCCATCGACTGTAAAAACTTGAAGTACTCGAAGTCAAAAACTCCTTTGACCTGCGAATACGTAGAGAGAGGTGCCCGTTTTCACCTGCAGGTTCCTACCTGCCGGTGCCGCTCTGCTCGCCAGGCTCCACGACAGGGATCAGCCCGGCGCCGCCACGGCGAAGATCGCGGCCGAAGCCGGCGTCCACGAAGGCGCCGCCACCGCCTACAGCCTCCGATCTTCTCGGCTCGCGGCAGCCCGTGCCCGTCCTGACGCACTTGGAACAGGAACTCCACGCTGCCCCCGGCTGCACCGGCCGTGAGCGTGTACGAGCTCGCCCAGCGGGCCGTCAGGGATGGCCCATGACCTCGCCCGAGCTCTGGATGGGGGTGCTCGTGACGCCTCGCCCTGTCCGGTGCCGCCTCCTTTGTACGGCGTCCGCGGTGCTCAGGGCCGATGGGCGTCCGCTGACGCCCGAGGGCCGACGGTAGGCCGACGCGGGACGACGGTGGACAGATCACCTGGGGGAGTGCGGGTGAGCGCGGTCAGCATGGCGTGGTCGGGGGAGAGCGAGCAGGCCGGGTCCGTGCGGGTCGCGTCGCCGGTGAGGGCGAAGGCCTGGCAGCGGCAGCCGCCGAAGTCCTGTGCGCGGCGTTCGCAGCTCCGGCAGGGGGAGGGCATCCACTCCTCGCCGCGGTAGAGGTTGAATGCCTTCGACTCCTCCCAGATCCAGCGCAGCGGGTGGTCGCGTACGTTGACCGGGTCGAGGCCCGGCAGGGTGGCGGCCGCGGGGCACGGCAGGACCGTGCCGTCGGGGGTGACGGTGAGGGAGACCGCTCCCCAGCCGCCCATGCAGGGTTTCGCCACCCCGTCGAAGTAGTCGGGTGCGACCCACACGATGTCGAGCCTGCCCTCCAGCCGTTCTCTCCACCGGCTCACCGAGGCCACGGCTCGGGCGAGTTGGTCGCGGTCGGGCATGAGGGCGTCCCGGTTCAGCAGACCCCAGCCGTAGAACTGGGTGTTGGCCAGCTCGATGCGGTCGGCCTTCCAGCGGAGGGCCAGCTCCACGAGGCCGTCGATCGCGTCCAGATTGTGCCGGTGCAGGACGACGTTGACGCCGAGTGGCAGCTCCGCTTCCCGGACGAGTGCCGCTGCGGCCTCCTTCGCGGCGAACGCCCTGCTGCCCGCGATGCGGTCCGAGGCATCGGGGTCCGCGTGCTGTACGGAGAGCTGGACGCTACGCAGCCCCGCCGACGCGAGCGCGGTGAGCCGACTCTCGGTGAGCCCTGAGCCGCTGGTGACCAACTGGGTATAGATGTCCGCCTGTTCGGCGCCGGCCGTGATCTCCTCCAGGTCCCTCCGGAGCAGCGGCTCGCCGCCCGAGAGGTGAGTCTGCAGCACGCCCAGGTCGGCCGCCTGGCGGAAGACGTCCGCCCATTCGGTGGCCGACAACTCACGTGAACGTCGTTTCAGTTCGAGCGGGTTGGAGCAGTACCCGCAGTGCAGCGGGCAGGCGTGGGTCAGTTCCGCCAGGAGCGCCCACGGAGGCGGTGGGGTAGTCGCGGTCACCTGATCCAGCCTTTCTCGCGGAGCCGCTCCACGAACGGACCCACCTCCGTATCGACGGGAGCTCCGGGAAACCGCTCCCGCAACTCGTCCGTGATCCGCGCCACCGTGCGCGTACCGTCGCACAGCTCCATCACCCGGCGGGCGCTGCCCTCCAGTACCACGACGCGTTCGGGCATCAGCAGCACGTCCTTCCCCCGCGTTCGGTCGTGCCGCAGGACGACAGCCGGTACCAGCCGTGGGCACCAGGAGGCGTCGGGAGCGGTCATCGCGCGCTCCCGGGCCTGCCGCCGTGCTCCACCGCGTCGAGCAGGGACCACAGGACGTCGCACTTGAAAGCCAGCGCCGACAGCGCGCGGAGTTGGGCCTCGCGGGTCCGTGCCCAGTCGGTCACCCAGGTCAGCGCCTCGGCGCCGTCACGGCGCCCCTGCGGAACCCGGCTGCGGAAGTAGGCGAGACCGGATTCCTCGATCCAGGGGTAGTGGACGGGGAACGTTTCCAGGCGGGTCATCATGATGTTCGGTGCGCACAGCTCGGTGAGTGAGGAGGCGACGGCTTCCAGAGCGGGGTTGAGTCGGCAGAAGTTGACGTAACCGTCGACGGCGAAACGCACCCCGGGCAGGACGTTCCTGCCCGACTCCAGCTCCGCACGGTCCAGTCCCACGGCCTCACCGAGCCGAATCCAGCGCTCGATGCCACCCTCGTCGTCGGTGAGACCGTCGTGGTCCTGGATCCTGCGGAGCCAGGAGCGCCGCATGGCCGGCTCGGGCAGTTTGGCGAGGATCAGTGCGTCCTTCACGGGGATGCTGCACTGGTAGTGGAAGCGGTTGGCGACCCAGGTGCGCAGTTCGTCCGGGCTGAGTTCTCCCCGGTGCATCCGCGCGTTGAACGGGTGGGCGTCGTGGTACCGGCTCCGCGCCAGCTCCCGCAGTTCGGCCTCGAACGCGGCAGGGGGCAGCGGGCCGCCGTCCGGCGCCTCGGGGAGTACGGCTGCAGGGCCGGGCCGTACCGGTGCTGTCGTCATAGTTCGATCACCATCCCGTCCTGCGCCACTTCGAGTCCCCGGTCGGCGAGGATGCCGTGCTCGGGTGCGGAGGGGTCGACCAGTGGATTCGTGTTGTTGAAGTGGGTGTAGAGGCAGCGGGCCGGCAGCGGCGCCAGGCGTTCGGCAGTGCCTCCGGGGCCTTCGATGGGCAGATGGCCCATCCCGGTGGAGGTGCGCGCGGAGATGCCCAGTCGGCGCGGTTCCTCGTCGTCCCAGAACGTTCCGTCGACGAAGACGCAGTCGGCCGCGGCGGCCTCTTCGCCGAACTCCTCGCTCCATTCGGCGAGTGCCGGGGCGTACAGGGCCGTGCTGCCCCGGACGGGGTCGTGCAACCTGACCGCTACGACCCAGCCGCTGTCTTCGGGCGCGTCGGCGGCGTACCGGGGACGCTTGGTGGAGAGGTGGACGGCGGACACCTCGATACCGGCGACGTCCGTCGGCTTCTCGCCGGCTTGAGGCAGATCGTGCCAGCTCAGCGTGGTGTAGGGGGTGAGGGTGGTGTCCAGCGCCAGGCGTTCGCGCAGCGCCTGGCGGACGGGAGCGGTGGCGTGGACTTCGATGTTCCGGGCCTCACGCAGCCTCAGCAGCCCGATGGTGTGGTCGAGTTCGGCGTCGGTGAGCAGGACCCGGACGACCGGCGTGCGTTCGTCGCCCGGTCCGGGGCGCAGCGCGGTATGCGCCTCCAGGTGGTCCGCGACGTCGGGACCGGCGTTGACCAGGAACCAGGAGGACGGATCGGGGCCGAGGACCGCGAGGGAGTCGTGGGTGCGGCGGCGGTCGGGGTGGGCGCGTGCCCCGGAGCAACCGGGGCACGCGCAGTTCCACTGAGGAACTCCTCCGCCCGCCGCTGTGCCCAGGGTGAGCAGCAGCACGGGGCCTTCTTCTAGAGGGCGTTGAGGGAGTAGGCGGTGACTTCCATGGCCGTGTCGACGACCGTGAAGTCCGGCGTGCTCCAACTCGCGGGCGTGGTGGTGGTGTCGGCCGGCTGGGTGGTGGCGTCGGTGGTGGGCTCAAGCATGTCGGTGTTCCTTCCGGACGGGGCGAAGATGGCTGGTGCGGAGCCGCGAGCCGCCATGAGGGCGATTGTTCGCGGGTCGTGCATCGGGCGGGGAGGCCCGCGCTGTCAGCGGTACGGATTGCCACGGAGATCACCGTGCAACCACTGGGTGGCTTCAACGATCCGCCAGGTGGGACTTTCCATACGCTAGACATGGTGTGCGGCAGTGGCAAGGGGTGGGACAGAGATGATCCGTTGCCTGCCGGCCGCACGGTCCGGGCAGGTCGGCGGAGCGGCGTGCCGTGCCGCCGACCTGCCCGGAGGCGCGCCTCGGGCTACTTGCAGAAGGGCTTCATGCCTGCGGCGGACTGGATGCCGCCGACGATCAGCTTCTGGAACTCGGTCGCGCCGGCGAAGGAGCCGTCGGTGGTGAACTCCTTGGCGTCGTGGCCCAGCGTGGTGACCCAGGACCGGCCGCCGTCGTAGTACTGGCACCAGGCGACCGGATGGTTGTCGCCGTGGCCGGGGTGGTTGTAGTTGCCTGCCACGCCCTTGGCGAGGGTGCTCTCGTCCACCTTGGCGAGGACGCGCACCTTGGTGGGGGAGGGCACGAGGTTGTACCACTCGTCCGTGAAGTTCCAGCGGGTCGGAAGCTCCTTGGTGGAGACGTCCTTGCGCTCCACCGTCTGCACGGTGCCCGCCTGCGCGGCACCGTGGTCGTAGAAGTTGGCATTGCCCAACAGGCCTTCGTACCAGGGCCAGTTGTACTCGGTGCCGAAGGCGTTGTGGATGCCGACGAAGCCGCCGCCGCCTCGGACGTACTGGCGCAGGGAAGTCTGCGCGGAGTCGTCCAGCGCGTCCCGGCTGGTGGAGAAGAAGACCACTGCGTTGTACTTGAACAGGGTGTTCGGCGAGGCGAGTTGAGCCACGTCCTCGGTGTAGTCGACCTGGAAACCGCCCGTCTCACCCAGCTTGATCATGGCCTTCTGGACGACGTTCGCGTCGGTCAGCGGCGGGTTGAGGCCGGCTGCCAGGGCGGGGCCGAGGTTGGCGTGGCGGGGGCCCGCCGTACGGGTGTACAGCAGAATGCGGTAGCCCTTGGCCGGGTCGAAGTTGCCCCAGTCGTGGTAGCAGTCGTCGTCGAGGCCGCGGCAGACCCCGTAGTCCGGGTCGCCCAGTTCCTTCGCGCCGGTGCCGATCCGCCCGTGGGCGACGCTGAGGGTTCCGGTGGCGATGAGTGCGACCACCATGGCGACCATCAGTCCCAGGGTGGTGAGCACGGCCGTGCGGGTGCTCTGGGCTCGTGCCCGGAGCGTTCTTCCTGACATGGGTGTGTCCTCTTCTGTGTCGAGGGTGCGCCGAAACGGCACGCCGCGGCAGCGGAGTGCCCAGGAGCCGGAGAGAGCGGGCGGCCCGCTGCCACGGGTCGCACGTGCTGGAGAAGGCCGTGTCACGGCGAGGCGCGTCGGCGCGGTTGTCGGCCGGGGGCCGGGAGAGGAGGTGCCTGCGCAGGCGCGTGGCGCGGCTCGGATCCGCGGGTGCGGGGCGGCTCGCGTGTCGCTCTCGCGCCGGAAGGGGCCGGGCGGGCTGAGAGGCGCCCGATCGGAGAGGTGGCGCGCGGTGAAGGGCGTGGAGCTAGGAAACGACGATCTTGCCGGTGCTCTGCGGGGAGACCGGGTCGTTGTAGAAGAACTCGCCCGGGGTGTCGAAGGTGTACGTGTACGACTCGCCCGGCATGAGCAGCCCGGTGTCGAACTCGGCCTCGAAGAAGGCGACCGCGCCGTGGGCGGTCTTGTTGGAGGCGGGGTTGGTGAAGGTGACCGTGGTGCCCCGGGGGATGGCGAGGTGCTGGGGTGACATGGCGTTCTGTGCCACCAGGCTTTCGGTGGCGCCGGGCGCGGCCTTGGCGTTGTCCCAGACGCGGCCGAGCGTGACGGTGTTGCCCGCCGTGGTGCCGCTGACCGCCGCGGTGCGGATCTGGTTGCGCTTCGACGGGGGTACGGGCGCGGTGGCCGGTCCGACCTTCCCGCCGATCTTGAACGCCCAGAGGTGGTCGCCCTTGGGGATGTCCGGGTAGGGCAGCCCGTTTCCGCCGGCCAGCACAGCGACGTACTGCTCACCGTCGACCTCGTACGTCATCGGGCTCGTGTTGACGCCCGCGCCGCACTGCCAGGTCCACAACTCCTCGCCGTTCGCGTCGTCCAGGGCGGTGAGGACCCCGTCGGGACGCCCCTGGAAGAGGACGCCGCTCGCGGTCGAGAGGACGCCGTTGCCGTGGGCCAGCGACCAGTCGCCCTCCTGCCGCCAGGAGACGGTGTTGGTACGCGGGTCGACCGCCACGACTCCGCCGGCGAAGTACTCGCCGAGCGGGCGCGCGGTGTTGACCCGGCCGCCGTGGGTGTTGGAGTACGCGGAGTTGATCAGGCCGTAGCCCACGTAGACGAGCCCCGTGCGGTGGCTGAAGGACGGGGAGGACCAGTCCGCGCCGCCGCCCGCCCCCGGGTAGAGGATGGTCGGCCGGTCCCAGTGCACCTCGAAGAGTCCGCCGGTGGCGTAGAAGGGAACCGGCCGGGTGGCCTTGTCGATGCGCGGCTCGGTCTCGACGAAGGGCTCACCGCCGGGGAACGGCTGGGTGGGAGCGGTCTTCTGGGCCGCGTGTTGCGGCACCGGGCGCTCCTCCATGCCGTGCACGGGGTCACCGGTCGCGCGGTCGAGGATGTAGTACATCCCGGTCTTGCTGCCGTAGACGACGACCCTGCGCTTGCGGCCGTCGATCTGGATGTCCGCGAGGACCGGGGACATCACCCCGTCGTAGTCCCAGATGTCGTGGTGCACGGACTGGAAGTGCCAGCGCCGCTTCCCCGTCTTGGCGTCGATGGCCACCAGGCAGTTGGCGAAGAGGTTGTCGCCGCCCCGGGTGGAGCCGTCGGTACGCGGGTAGGGGTTCCCGAACGTCCAGTAGACGAGGCCGAGTTCCGGGTCGACCGCGGGGTGGATCCAGCACACGGCGCCACCCGTCTTCCAGGTGTCGCCCTCCCAGGTGTCGTGCCCGAACTCACCGGGCCCGGGCGTGCCCCAGAAGGTCCAGACGACCTCGCCGGTGGCCGCGTCCAGTCCGTAGCCGCGGCCCCGGGCGCCCGCGGTGCTGCCCTGGGTGCCGACGTAGATCATGCCGTCCCAGTAGACGACCGCCCCGGCCAGACTGCCCCTGCTGCCGCCGCACTGGCCGCTGGCCGGGTCGCAGCCAGGGTCGCCCTGGTCCTCGATGAGCATCGCCCTGGTCCAGACGACCGCACCGGTCTTCTGGTCCAGCGCGTAGACCGTGTTCTCGCCCGAGATGGTGAAGGCGAGACCCTGGCCGAGGGCCACTCCGCGCATGTTGGTGGTCTCGGAGCCGACGCTGGTCTTCCACTTCACCGCGCCGGTACGTCCGTTGACGGCGAAGATGTTCTGCTGGGTGGTGGCGATGTAGAGCACGCCGTCCTGGGCGACGACGGCGCACTGCTGGGCGCGGCCGGTGTCTCCACCCTCCAGGTTGATGTGCCATGCCCCGCCGAGCTGCTTCACATTGCGCGGGGTGATCTTCTTGAGGGACGAGTAGTTCTGGTTGGCCAGGTTGCCGCCCGCCTTGGGGAAGTTGGCTTCCGTCGGCTTGAACGCCTGCTTGGGGACGGGGAGGGCCAGCGTTCCCGTACGGGATTCGACTGCCTGGGCGGGTGAGGAACCGAGAAGAGTGGCGACCGCTGTGGTGCCGGCCGCGCTGGCGAGAAAGCCACGTCTGTCCATGAACCCTCTTTCGTGACATGCCCCTGCCGGGTCCGGGTCCGCCTGGTGGTCCGTGCGGGGAGTCGGGGGGCTGAGAGAGTGAAGTAGCGGATCTTGGTCCGCTGTGCGGTTTGTCAGACCCGCACGATGGTTGCCGTGAGGCGGTTCCATACGTTAAGGACGCCGCCGGAGTGTGGCAAGGGTTATGACGCGGATTCCTCGGCGGGGCGTGAAGGCGACGGCGCCAGACGAGCCGGGAGGACGGAGCGCGGGATGGGGCCCTTGTTCCGGCGGCCCTGCCCCGTCTCCTCCCAGGCGTGGGCCAGGATGCCCACCGACCGGCTCAACACGAACAGGCCCCTGGCCAGCGGAGCGGGGAAACCCAGCTCGGCGTAGATGACAGCCGTGGCGCCGTCGATGTTCATCGGTACGGGGCGGGCTCCGGCGCGGCGTTCCCGCAGGGCGCGCTCGACCGCGAGTGCCGCCTGGAGGTGGTCGCCCGCCACGACCCCCGCCGCCACCGCTTCCTCGGTCAGCCGCAGCAGCGGATCGCGGCGCGGGTCGAGGGGGTGGAAACGGTGGCCGAATCCGGGGAGGTAGCGGGACCGGGCCTGCCACAGCGCCATGACCTCGCGTGCCGCGGCGTCCCAGTCCGCGCCGGCCAGGTGGTGTGCGCGGATCTCCTCCAGCATCTGCACGCACTGCTGGCCGGCGCCGCCGTGGACGTCGCCGAGCATGTTGACGCCGGTGGCCACCGCGCTGTTGAGGCCGATGCCGCAGGTCGCGGCCATGCGGGCCGCGGCGATCGAGGGCGCCTGCGGGCCGTGGTCGACACCCGACACGAGGGCGGCCTCCAGCAGGGCGGACTGCCGGGGTGAGGGGAGGTCCCCCCGCAGCAGCAGCCAGATCATGTCCACCAGGCCGACCGATCCGATCAGGTCCTGCACCGGTCGGTCCCGCAGTTCGATGGAGCCGGGTTCGATGTGGCTGACGGCGGTGGCCCACCACTGGGCCGCCTCGTCGTGGGCGGATGCGGGTGCGCTCATGAGACGGTCGTCTCCTTCGTGGCGGTCGCGGACCAGAGCGAGGCGAGCTGCTCGCGCTGGTGGTTGTGCTCGCCCAGCAGTGGCGGTGGTGTACGGGGCAGGAAGGCCTCCCCGTCGAAGAGCACTCCACTGCCGAGCACGGGCAGAGCCGTACCCGAACCGTCGGGCCTTCGCAGTTCGGCCACGAAGCCCCGGTGCCGCAGCTGCGGCTGCTCCAAGGCCTGCGGGATGGTCAGTACCCGCGCCGCGGGGACTCCGGCGGGAGTCAGCACCTGCTCCCACTCGGCTGCGGGGCGTCGTGAAAGGGCCTCGTTCAGCGCGGCGTTGAGTTCGTCGCGATGCGCCTTGCGGCCCTCGCGTTCGGCGAACCGGGGGTCCGTGACGAGTTCGGGGGTGCCCACGAGTCGGCACAAGGTCTCGAACTGCCGCTGCTGGTTGGCCGCGATGTTGATGGGCCCGTCCTTCGTGCGGAACGTCCCCGAAGGTGCGGCGGTGGCGTTCTGGTCTCCCATCGGCTCCGGCGGCACGCCGCTGACCAGGTAGTTCGAGACGGCCCACCCCATGGCCGACAGGGACGTCTCCAGCATGGAGACGTCCAGCCTGCTGCCTTGCCCGGTGCGTTCCCGGTGGAGGAGGGCCGCGCTGATGGCGAGGGCCGCGGACAGCCCGCCGGTCGTGTCGCAGACGGGGAAGCCGACCCGCAGCGGGGCGGTGTCGGCGGTGCCGGTGACGCTCATCATTCCGGAGAGGCCCTGGATGATCTGGTCGTAGGCCGGTGCGTCGCTCATCGGCCCGGTCTGGCCGAAGCCCGAGATGGAACAGCAGACCAGGCGGGGGTTGATCTGGTCGAGCCGCTCCTGGTCGTATCCCATCCGGGAGAGGACGCCGGCGCGGAAGTTCTCCAGAAGCACATCGGCACCGCTCAGCATGTCCTCGAACACCTCGCGGTCGGCCGGGTCCTTCAAGTCGAGCTCCACGGACTTCTTGCCCGCGTTCTGCGCCAAGAAGGAGGCACCGATGCCGGCGCGGTTGAGCTCGGCGTCGGGGCCGAGGTTGCGCGCCAGGTCGCCCTGTCCGGGCCGTTCGATCTTGATCACCTCGGCACCGAGGAGCATGAGGTGATAACTGCAGTAGGGGCCCGCCAGCACGTTGGTCAGGTCCAGGACTCTCGTACCTTCGAGCGGTCGCACATCCATGAGTGATGTCTCCTCAACGCGGCGCCGGGTGGCCGGCGCCGCTGTTCGGGGCAAGGTGATCAGCCGCGGGGTCCCAGGGGGTGGTCGAAGCCCTGAGTCATGATCTGTCCGGCTACCTGCAGCAGGTCCTGGGCGAATTCGTCGACGGACTCCTGGGTGATGCGGGCGCTGGGACCGCTCAGGGAAAGCGAGGCGACGACCACGCCCGAGGAGGTGGTGAGCGGTACGGCCACGGCGGTGAGGCCGATGTCGCGCTCGCCCTGACTCACCGCGTACCCCTGCTCGGCCGTCTCGTCGGCCCATTCCCGCAGTTGCGCGGCGTGCTCCCGGCCGTGCGGCGAGTCCAGCGCGATCCGTGTCAGAAGGGCGTCGCTCGCGCCACCGAGCAGCACCTTCGACGAGGCGCCGGCCCAGAGCGGAAGCTCGTCCCCCACCCGCACCACGTGCCGCAGGGGCTGCGGACTCTCCTGCTGGGCGACGCACACGCGGTGGATGTCGCGCCGGATCATGACGTTCGCCGTCTCGCCGCGACGGTCGGCCAGCTCCCGCAGCAGCTTGACGGTTTCCGGCGGCAACTCCCAGCTGCCGTGAGCCAGATGAGCCCAGCGCCACAGGCCGGGGCCCGCCGTGTACCCGGCGTCCGTGGACCAGAGCAGGCCGGACTGCTCCAGGGTCTGCACGAGTCGGACCACGGTCGTCTTCGCCAGTCCGGTCGCTTCCACGATCGTTCTGAGCGGGACGACGGGCTGATCTTCAGTCAGCAACGAGAGGATGTCCAGGGCTCGGCGCACACTGCGCACGCCTCCCTGTCCCTGCTCCGAATCCATGGGTTCTCCTTCGTGGGGTGTGTGCCGACTGCGCCGGCAGGAGTGAGGCGGGACGCTTCTCCCACCCGAACTCTTGCGCCTATTCGGCGGGAAACCTGAGGTTTCAACTTCTTGCGTCCGGGCCCTTGCCAAGCCCAACTGGCGCCCGTACGTTACACGCCAGTCCACAAGGCGGTCTACGAAAACCGCTAGATGGCTTACTTGGAGACGTGATGCTGGAAGTCCTCCTCAAGTCCGCCGCCGACGGAGAAGTCGTCGACGCACTTCCTTTCCTCGCCGGAACGTGGTCCGGCGACGGACCGTGGGTCGATCGGACCGGCCCCTACGTGCGGCGGACCGTCAGCCGCGCACCGACCGCGCTGCCCGCCGAGATCGACCGGGCCGTTGCCGATGCCCGCCGCTACGCGCCCCAGGTCGCCTCGCTCGCCCCGGCGGCGCGGGCCGACATCCTGCAACGGGCCTCCGCGGCCGCGCTCGCCCACCGCGACCAGCTGGCCGCTCTGCTCGCTCTGGAGCTGGGAAAACCGCTCAAGGACAGCCGCGTCGAGATCGAGCGGGTCGCTTCCACCTTCGAGGTCTGCGCGGCCGAGGCCCGCCGTATCGACGGGGAGACCCTGCCAGTCGCGGGCTGGAACACCGGAGTGGGCAACAGCGCCTTCACCTACCGGGCTCCTGCCGGAGTGGCGCTCGCCATCACCCCGTTCAACGCGCCGGCGAACCTCCTGGCGCACAAGCTCGGCGCCTCCTTCGCCGCGGGGAACACCACCCTGGTGAAGGCCCCTCCCCAGGCCCCTGCCATTTCGGCGGCCGTGGTCGCCCTGCTTCTCGACAGCGGAATGCCTTACCAGGCCGTCCAGTTGCTGCACGGCGGGGGTGAGGTCGGCTCCGCGCTCTGTGCGGCCACCGAGGTCGACGTCATCAGCTTCACCGGCAGCGCCACCACCGGAGCGGCCGTCGCCCGCGCCGCCGGCGCCAAGCGGCTCGCCCTCGAACTCGGTGGCAACGCGGCCACCATCATCTGCGAGGACGCCGACGTCGAGGCCGCCGCCAAGGCCGCGGCCCGTACCGGATACAGCAACTCCGGGCAGAGCTGCATCTCCGTCCAGCGGGTCTACGTACACCGCAGCCGCTACGAGGACTTCCTGGAGCTCTTCGCCGCCGCGGTGGACGCTCTCGTCGTCGGGGACCCGATGGACCCGGCCACCGACATCGGCGCCATGGTCGACGAGGAAGCGGCGGAACGCGTGGTCCGCTGGTCCGCCGAGGCCGCGGAACTGGGAGCCACCGTGCTCCGGGGCGGCACCCGCACCGGAGCCACCGCGGCACCGACCATCGTCGCAGGCCCGCCCTCGAACGCCTCGGTCGTCGCGCACGAGGTGTTCGGCGCGCTCGTCGCCGTCATGCCGTACGACGACTTCGACACCGTCCTCGGCGAGTGCAACGACAGTCGCTACGGCCTGCAGGCCGGCCTCTTCACCCAGGACATCAACCGCATCTTCACCGCCTGGCGCCGCCTCGAAGTGGGCGGACTCATCGTCAACGGCACGTCCAACTTCCGCCTCGACCACGTCCCGTTCGGCGGCGTGAAGGACTCCGGATTCGGGCGCGAGTCGCCGCGCTGGCTCATCGACGACTACACCGTCGTCAAGACCCTCATGCTCCGGGGCCTGTCCATCTGGGGCGACCGCCACGACCTCACGAAAGAGAACCAGTGACCACCGTTACCGCCGCTGAGGCGCTCGTCGCCCAACTGGAGTCCTACGGCGTCGAGTACGTCTTCGGCACCTGCGGGCACACCAACATCGCGTTGCTCGACGCCTTGGGCCCCAGCTCCATCCACTTCGTCATCGCCCGTCACGAGCAGGCCGCGGCCCACGCCGCCGACGGCTACGCCCGCGCCTCGGGCAAGCCCGGGGTCCTGCTCACGCACGTCGGCCCCGGCATGATGAACGCGGTCACCGGAGTCGCCACGGCCGCCATGGACTCCGTACCGCTCGTCGTCATCTCCGGCGACATCCCCTCCTACTACTACGGCCGCCACCCGCACCAGGAGGTCAACCTCCACGCGGACGCCGACCAGACCGCGATCTACCGGCCCTTCTGCAAGCGCGCCTGGCCCGCCCAGCGCACCGCCGACCTCCCCCGGACCCTGGAACGCGCGTTCTGGACCGCGACCTCCGGCCGGCCCGGCGCCGTCCTCGTCAACGTCCCCATGGACCTCTTCTCACGGCAGGTCGAGCCGTACGTGCCCGGATCGCACGCGATACCCGACAGCGCGCTTCCGGGTCTCACCGAGGAGACGGCCGAGCGCATCGCCCTGGCGCTGGTGAACGCCGAACGGCCGCTCATCTACTTCGGCGGCGGACTGCGCACCCCCGAGGCCAAGGAGGCGCTGCTCTCCCTGGCCGACCACCTCGACATCCCGCTCGCCCACTCCCTGATGGGCAAGGGCGCCATCCCCGACCGCCACCCGCTCCTGCTCGGCATGCCCGGCTTCTGGGGCCTGGACTCGACCCACGCCCACACCAAGGACGCCGACGTCGTGCTGGCCCTCGCCACCCGCTTCGCGGAGACCGACGCAAGCTCCTGGGAGGCCGCCTACACCTGGAACTTCCCGCCGAGCAAGCTCATCCAGATCGACATCGACCCGGCCGAGATCGGGCGCAACTACCCGGTGGAGATCGGAGCCGTCGCCGACGTCGGCCACTCCGTGCGTGCCATCGAAGCGGCGGTCCGGGGCCTTCGGCCCGAACCCACCCGCCGACCGGGGCTGCGGGAGACGATCGCGGCCAGCCGTAACGAACTCTTCGACCTCGCGGACGAGAACGGGGCGAGCGACAACTTCCCACTGCGTCCGCAGCGCATCCTGGCCGACCTGCGAGCGAGCCTCCCCGCAGACGCGATCCTCGTCACCGACGTCGGCTGGAACAAGAACGGCGTCGCGCAGTCCTACGACCTCCCGCCCGAGGGCCGCTTCATCACGCCCGGCGGCGCCTCCACCATGGGCTTCGGCCCGGCCGCGGCCGTCGGCGTCCAGATGGCCCAGCCGCAGCGCACCGTGGTCGCCCTCATCGGCGACGGCGGGATGAGCGCACAGCTGCCGGCCGTACCGATGGCCGTGGAACAGGGGCTGCCGGTGATCTTCGCCGTCATGAACAACCGCTCCCACGGCACCATCTCCGACCTCCAGCGCTCCAACTACGGTCGCGGATACGGATGCGACTTCACCGATCGGCAGGGCGAGTCCTACAGCCCGGACTTCGCCGCCTACGGACGGTCCTGCGGCGCCGACGGCTACGAGCTGGCCTCCGCCGAGGACCTGGCCAAGGTCCTCGCCACCGCGGTGGAGCGCCGGCGCCCGGCTGTCATCGACATCCCCATGGTCAACGAGCCGGTTCCCACGCCCGGCCACTGGAACATCAACGACATCTACCAGGGCAAGTTTCCGGACGAAGGATGATTCCCATGCGCGCCAGAACCCGTCACACCCTCACCGTCCCGGCCGTCGCCCTCGGCGTTCTCCTCGCCGCGACCGCGTGCAGCGCCCCCGGTGACTCCTCTTCCGACGACGCGGGCGACAGCGGCCCGATCAAGCTCGCCGTGGTGGACGCCCAGAGCGGCCAGCTCGCCTCGCTGGGCGACTGGGAGGCCAAGGGCGCCAAGCTCGCGGTCAAGGAGTGGAACAAGAAGGGCGGCATCGACGGCCGCAAGATCGAGCTGACCGTCTTCGACGACCAGGGTGACCCGACCACCGGCACCAACATCGCCCGCAAGCTGGACAGCGGGAACTACGTCGCGATGATCGGCACCGCGGAGAGCGCCGTCACCGTGGCCATGGCCCCCATCCTCAAGCAGGCGGAGATCCCCAACATCACCTCCGGCCAGGCCACCGCCCTCGTCGACGTCAAGAGCCCCTTCCTCTTCCTCAACGGGCCGACCAGCACCACCTACGACTCCACGCTGGCCGACTACCTGGTCACCACCAAGCAGTACAAGAAGATCGCGCTGATCTCCAACAACGGTTCCTACGGCAAGGGCGAGCACGACGCCTTCACCGCCGCGCTGGGGAAGGCCGGCATCACCCCCGTCGCCGACCAGGTCGTCACCACCGACCAGAAGGACTTCAGCGCCTCGCTCTCGCGCATCCGGCAGGCCAAGCCCGACGCGATCTTCATCGGGTCCGAGGAGGTCGAAGCCGGCCTCATCGTCAAGCAGGCCCGCGACCTCGGCATCACCGTTCCCTTCGCGGGCGCGGCCCCGCAGGGCACCCCGGTCTTCATCGAGACGGCCGGCGCCGCGAACGCCGACGGCACCATCGTCAGCTCGCCCTACCTGAGCAACGAGATCAGCGACGCCAGCCGCGCGTTCGCCGCCGCGTACAAGGCGGAGTACGGCAAGGACGCCGAGCTGCACGGCGCCAAGGCGTACGACGGCACCAACATCGTGCTCACCGCGCTGAAGAACAGCGGCGTCGCCAAGGGCCAGAAGCTCGCCGACGAGATCCGCGCCACCAAGTACCAGGGGCTGCTCGGCGACTTCGCCTACGACGAGACCGGCGTCGGCATCTTCAAGACCACCATCGGCATCATCAAGGACGGAAAGCTCTCCGCCGCTCAGTAGGGGCCGCCTCTCACCGTCAGCCCTTCGAGCCGAGAGCCGGGCTCCGCACCGGCTTCAGGGAGCACCCATGCAAGTCACTCTGCAAACCCTCGTCGGAGGGCTCAGTCTCGGCGCGATCTACGCCCTGATCGCTGTCGGCTTCTCCGTCGTCTACCGCACCATGGGCCTCGTCAACTTCGCCCACGCCGACGTCGCGATGATCGGCGCCTACGCCTGTTCGACGTTCTACCTCACCTCGCACCTCCCGTTCGTCGCGGCCATCCTCATCTCCATCGTCGTCACCGGTGCCATCGGTCTGGTCATCGAGCGGGTCCTGCGCCCGCTCGAAAACAAGGACTTCGACCTCATGCTGATCGGCACCATCGGGTTCGGCACCGTCCTCCAGGCCGCCGCCACCTTGATCTGGGGAACCACCGGCCGGGCCATGCCCTCGCCGATCACCTCCGGCCCCCTGGACATCTTGGGGATCCGCATCCGCACGTACGACCTGATGGTCATCGCCGTCACCGCGGCCACCGTGGTCCTGCTCACCCTCTTCCTCCAGCGCACCAAGCCGGGCGCCGCCATGCAGGCGGTGGCCATGGACCACGAGGCCGCGACCGCCGTCGGCATCCACGTGGGCCGCAGCAACGCCCTCGCCTTCGCGATCGGCGCCGGCATCGCGGCCCTCGCCGGAAGCCTCGCCGGACCCATGCTCTACGTCGACGCCACCCTGGGCGGCGCCCTGGGCGTCAAGGGGTTCGCCGCGGCCATGCTCGGCGGATTCGGGAGCATCCCCGGCGCGGTCGTGGGAGGCCTGGCCATCGGGGTCCTGGACTCCTACGCCGGCGACCACTTCCAGGGATACAGCGTGCTGGTCACCTTCCTCGTCTTCACCGCGGCCATCATGATCCGCCCGACCGGCATCTTCGGCGAGAGGACGGTGAGCAGGGCATGAGCCTCCTCAAGTCGAAACCGGTACTCGTCCTGCTCGGGTGCGTCCTGGCCTACGCGCTGCCGTACGGACTGAACGGCTACTCGATCCACGTGGTCGACATCGCGATCATCTTCGCGCTCCTCGCCGTCGGCATGGGGCTCGTCATGGGTGTCGCGGGCCAGATCAACCTCGCCCAGGTCGCCTTCTTCGGAGTCGGCGCCTACACCACCGCCATCCTCACCACCCACTCCGGATACGGCTTCTGGACCGCCGCGATCCTCGGCATCGTCACGACGATGCTGGTGGGACTGCTCGTGGGCCTGCCCGCACTGCGCATGCAGTCCCACTACCTCGGCATCGTCACGCTCGGCCTCGCCCTGGGGTTCGTCAACTGGATCACCAACGCGAAGATCACCGGCGGCGCGGACGGCATCTCGGGCATCCCCGTACCACCGCTCTTCGGGATCGACCTCGCCGACGAGTACATGTACTACTACCTGGAGATCGTGGTCTTCGGGCTCGCACTCGCCTTCGGCACCTTCGTGGTGCGGACCCGGCTCGGACGCCGACTGCGCGCCATGCGGGACGACGCGCTGGCCGCCGGCGCCATGGGCGCCGAGATCCCCCTGCTCCGGATGACCGCGTTCCTCCTCGCCAGCACCTATGGCGGAGTGGCCGGCATCCTCTACGCCGGACTCATCCGGTACGTCGCCCCCGAGACCTTCAGCCTCAGCAACATGTTCCTGCTGCTGGCCATGGTCATCATCGGCGGCCGCCGCAGCCTGGTGGGATGCGTGGTCGGCGCGGTCGGCCTCGTGCTGATCCGCGAGGCCCTCGTCGACTTCGCCGTCTATGCACAGCTCGGATACGGCATCGTCGTCGTCCTCATGGTGGTCTTCGCCCCCACCGGAATCGCGGGCATCCCCGAACGCATCCGGGACGCCGTCAGCCGCCGCAGGAAGAGCGACGACGTGAGCGCCGCCGAGCTCGGGGCCTACCTGCCCGAGCCCCTCCCGCAGAACCCCGCGCCCGATCTGGGAGCGGGCAGCGGGCCGGCCCTGGAAGTCAGCCACCTCACCAAGAAGTTCGGTGCGCTGACCGCGCTGAACGACGTCACCCTCACCGTGGAACACGGAGAGATCCGCGGCATCGTCGGCCCCAACGGGTCCGGCAAGACAACGCTGTTCAACGTGATCAGCGGGCTCTACCGGCCCTCCGCGGGCCATGTCACCGGCGTCGGCCGCGACATCGGCCGGGCACGCCCCTACCAGCTGTCCCTGGCCGGAATGGCGCGCACCTTCCAGAACCTGCGCCTCTTCTCCCAGATGACCGTCCGCGAGAACATCCTCGTCGTCCTCGACCGGTCCCGTACGTCGACGGTCTGGCAGTACGCCCTGTGGCCCGTCGGAGTCCTCTCCGGCGAGCACCGGTTGCAGGAGGAGGCGGACCGCATCCTGGAGGAGTACGGGCTGACCGCCTTCGCTGACGCCCATCCGCAGTCGCTCCCGTACGGGATCCAGCGCCGCATCGAAATCGCAAGGGCCATGGCGGGGCGCCCCAGCCTGCTCCTCCTGGACGAACCGGCGGCCGGTCTCAACGGAGAGGAGGTCGGCCAGCTCTCGGCGATCGTCCGCTCCATCCGCGACCGGGGCGTCACCGTCATCCTCATCGAGCACAACATGGGACTGGTCATGTCCCTGTGCGAACGGATCACCGTCCTCGCCGCCGGTACCGTCATCGCCGAGGGCACCCCTGCCGAAGTGGCCGCCACACCTCAGGTCATCGAGGCGTACCTCGGCGACTCGGTGCCCGACACCCTGCCCGTCCCCGTCGCACCGGAGGTTTCCTCATGACCACCACCGCTGCCGGACCCTCCGCAGCAGGTACCGGTACCGACAGTCTCGCCGTCACCGACTTGACCGTCCACTACGGCGGAGTCTGCGCGGTCAGATCGGTGGCGCTGAGCGTGGCTCCCGGCGAGTCCATGGGAATCATCGGGTCCAACGGCGCGGGCAAGACCTCGACGCTCAAGGCGCTCATGGGGCTCATCCCACGCAGCAGCGGCAGGATCACCCTCGGGGACACCGATCTCAGCAAGGTGCGGGCCCGGGACATGGTCCGCCACGGTGTGGGCTACGTCCCCGAGGGACGCCACGTCTTCCCGGGGCTCTCCGTCGAGAAGAACCTGCTGCTGGGCGCCTACCACCGGTCGTGGAAGGGAGAAACGCGCGACACCCTCGCGCACGTCTACGACCTCTTCCCCATCCTGCGGGACTTCCGCAGCCGTGCGGCGGGCGACCTGTCGGGCGGTCAGCAGCAGATGCTGGCCATCGGCCGCGCACTCATGTCCCGGCCGAGGCTGCTGCTGCTGGACGAACCCTCCATGGGGCTGTCCCCCAAGCTGATCGAGAACGTCCTGGACATCCTCGTACGCCTACGGGGCGAAGGCCTGGGGCTTCTGCTGGTCGAACAGAACGCCAAGCTGACCTTCGGCGTCACCAGCCACTGCCTCGTGATGGAGAACGGTTCGGTCGCGATGTCCGGCACCTCCGAGGAACTCGCGCACGACGAGCGGGTACGGCAGATCTACCTCGGGCTGTGAACGGGCCCGCGCCCGACCCACGGCCCCGACACACCTCACGTCCGGACTGAACCTCGGTCGGCTGCCCCGCAGGCGGCCGACCGAGGAGCCCGGACATCCCGACAGGAACCACATCATGACCGACCACTGGGACCATCACGTCGACCTGCTCGTCGTCGGGTCCGGGGCAGGCGGCCTGGCCGCCGCTGTCGTCGGCGCCCAAGAGGGCCTCGACGTCCTCGTACTGGAGAAGACCGAGTGGCTCGGAGGTACTTCCGCGTACTCGGCCGGCACGGCCTGGATCCCCGGACACCGCCACCAGGACGACCCGGCGGCCGACAGCGCCGCGGCACGGGACTATCTGGACACTCTCGTGGGCAACCGCGCCCCCAAGGGGCTGCGGGAGAGCTACCTCACCCACGCACCTCGAGCCATCGACCATCTGGAACGGATGGGGATCGGATTCTGGCACTCGGCGACAGCCGTCGACTACCACCCCGAGATACCGGGCTACGGAACGGGACGGGCCCTCGAACCCCACACCTTCGACGGACGGCGACTCGGCAAGAAGCACTTCCGCCGCGTCCGGCGTCCGGTCAGGGAGTTCGCCCTCTTCGGCGGCACCCTCATGGTCCGCCGCGCGGAGGTCGACGAACTGCTCACCATCTTCAGGGGATCGGCGACCGGCATCGTCACCGCGCTGCGCTTGGGCCTGCGTTGGGCAGCCGACATGCTCGGCTGGCCCCGTGGAACCCGTCTCACCATGGGAAACGCCCTCACAGCCAACCTCTACCACCAGCTTCTGGCTCGCCGCGGCGTCGTGTGGTTCACGGCCCGCCCCACCGAAGTGGTCGCCGACGAGACCGGACGCGTGGTAGGTGCGGTGGTGACGAGCCGGGGGCGGACCGTCCGCATCGCCGCCCGTGCCGGCGTAGTCCTCGCCGGCGGCGGGTTTTCAGCCTCCCCCGAATGGCGTGCACGTCACCTGCCCACCCCCACGGCGCAGTTCACTCGCGCGGCAGAGGGAGCCACCGGCGACTCGATGGATCTCGCCCGGACGGCCGGCGGTGCGCTCCGTGAGTCCGAAGGGGGCAACGCCCTGTGGTTCCCGAGTTCTCTGGGCCGCCGCAGGGACGGTTCCACCGCGGTCTTCCCCCATATCTGGGACAGAGCCAAACCAGGGATCATCGCGGTCAACTCGGCGGGACGCCGGTTCGTGGACGAGTCCGTCTCCTACCACCGCTTCGTGCGCGCCATGTACGAAGCGCACGCGTCCGTACCCACGATCCCGGCCTGGCTCGTGACCGACGCACGGTCCCTGGCCGCCCACGGACTCGGCATGATCCGCCCGCACACCTCGGCCCCCTTCCTTGAACGGCACCTCCGCTCCGGATACCTGCGCAGCGGCCGGACGGTCCGCGAGCTCGCGGCCGCCATCGCGGTCGATCCCGCCGGTCTCGCCCGGACCATCGCCGACAGCAACCGCTACGCCCGGACCGGGGTCGACGAGGAGTTCGGAAAGGGCGGGCACCCGTACGGCCACCAGTACGGTGATCCGGACCACAGCCCGAACGTCAACCTCGGCCCGATCGAGCGGGCCCCGTATTACGCCATCGCCGTGGTGCCGACCCCACTGGCGACCTCGCTCGGCCTCAGAACCAGTCCCGAGGCGCAGGTGCTCGACGAACACGACCAGCCCGTCCGGGGCCTGTACGCCTGTGGCAACGACGCGAACTCCCCGATGGCGGCCGAGTATCCGGGAGCCGGATGCCAGATAGGTGCCGCGCTCACCTTCGGATACCTGGCCGCTCGCCACGCGGCCCGCTCACTTCCACGCCCCCACCAGCCCTGATCTTCGCCCACTTCCTCGCGTCAGGGAGAGACCGTGCCGTCACCGCCCCGCGTACTGGTCCTCGACGGACCCAACCTCAACCTCCTCGGCGTGCGTGAACCCGAGCTGTACGGCTCGGACAGCCTGGCCGATGTCGAAACCCTCTGCCGGCAGACCACCGCGCGCCACGGACCGGAGGCGTACTTCCTCCGGAGCAGCCACGAGGGCGCGCTCATCGACGCTGTGCACAGCGCGCGTAGTGGGGCAGCGGGAATCGTGGTCGACGCCAGTGGCTGCACCCACACGTCAATTGCTCTGCGGGACGCGCTCGCGGCGGTGGAGCGCCCTGTCGTCGAGGTGCACATCACCCACGTCCAGCGGCGAGAGGCGTACCGGCGACGGCCGTACGTCGCAGAGGTGGCGGACGCCACGATCGCGGGCGCCGGGATTCACGGCTATGCCCTCGCACTCACTCACATCGCCCATCTCCTGGAGAAGAGCGCAAGGTGACCTCGTCCCCTCCCTCGTACCTCGTCGGGCTCATCGGTGCCGGCATCGGGTCTTCCCTCAGCCCCGCACTCCACGAACAGGAGGCGGAACAGCACGGACTGCGGCTCGTCTACCGCACGCTCGACCTGGACACACTCGGCCTCGGCGCCGACGACGTGGGCGAGCTCGTCCGCACCGTGGGCAAGCTCGGCTACGACGGCCTCAACATCACGTATCCCGGCAAGCAGACCGTCATCCCGCACCTCGACAGCCTGTCCGAGGACGCCCGCGCGCTGGGCGCGGTGAACACCGTGGTGTTCGACGCCGACGGCAGCTCTCGCGGGTACAACACCGACTGGAGCGGCTTCGCCGAGTCGTTCGCGCGGGGCATGCGGGATGCCCCCACCCGGCGGGTCGTGCAACTCGGCGCCGGCGGCGCCGGGGCTGCGGTGGCACACGCGATGCTCACGCTCGGGACGGGGCGGCTCACCGTGATCGACGCCGAACCGGGCAGGGCGTCCTCCCTTGCCGCCGGACTCGCCGCCCGCTTCGGCACAGACCGGGCGGGCGCCGTGTCCTGGAACGAGGCAGCCCCGCTCCTCGCGGCAGCCGACGGCCTGGTGCACGCCACCCCGACAGGAATGGCCCATCACCCAGGGCTGCCACTCGCCGCGGAACTGCTGCATCCCGGACTCTGGGTCGCCGACGTGGTCTACCGCCCGCTGGATACGGAACTGCTCCGCCTGGCGCGGGCGCTCGGCTGCCGCACGCTGGACGGCGGCGGCATGGCCGTCCACCAAGCCGCCCACGCCTTCCGGCTTTTCACCGGCACCGAACCCGATCCCGACCGGATGCTCGCCCACTTGGCCACCCTCGTCGCCTAGGCAGGAGCCCCACATGCGCACCTCCATCGCCACCGTCTCCCTCAGCGGATCCCTGACCGAGAAGCTGGACGCCATCGCCCGAGCCGGGTTCGACGGAGTGGAGATCTTCGAGAACGACCTGCTCGGATGCCCGCTCTCCCCGGAACAGGTGCGCGAGCGAGCAGAGCAGCTGGGCCTCTCCATCGACCTCTACCAACCCTTCCGGGACTTCGACTCGACCTCCCCCGAACGGTTGCGGGCCAACCTGCGCCGCGCCGAGCACAAGTTCCGGCTGATGAACCGCCTGGGCACCGACACCCTGCTCGTCTGCTCGAACGCTTCCCCCGACGCGGTCACCGACGACGACCTCGCCGCGGAACAACTGCGGCAACTCGCCGAACGCGCAGCCGACCACGGCATCCGCATCGCGTACGAGGCCTTGGCGTGGGGGCGGCACGTCGACACCTACCTGCACGCCTGGCGCATCGTCCGGGCTGCCGACCACCCGAACCTCGGCACCTGCCTCGACAGCTTCCACATCCTGTCTCGCGGCTCCGAACCGGAAGGTATCGAGGCCATTCCCGGCGACAAGATCTTTTTCCTCCAGCTGGCGGACGCACCACTCCTCGCCATGGACGTGCTCCGGTGGAGCCGCCACTACCGCTGCTTCCCCGGCCAGGGCGGGTTTGACCTCGCGGGACTTCTCGCGAACGTCCTGCGCACCGGCTACACGGGGCCGCTCTCGCTGGAGGTCTTCAACGACAACTTCCGGCAGGCCGACACCGGACGGACCGCCGTCGACGCGAAGCGATCGCTGACGGTCCTGGAGGAGTCCGTCGCCGACATCCTGTCCACCGGCTCTCCCCTGCCCCGTCCCGGCCAGCCCGGCGGGTTCGCCTTCGCCGAGATCGCCACACCCGATCCCGAACGCCTCGGCTCACTGCTCAGCGCCCTCGGCTTCGCCCACACCGGGCGGCACGGCACCAAGCCGGTCGAACTCTGGGAACAGCGGGGCGCCAGAATCCTCCTCAACCGTGCGGTTCCCGAAGCCGCCGGCAACGGCTCCACCTCCCTGGTGGCACTCGGGCTGGACACCCCCGACCCGGAGCTCTCGGCCGCGCGCGCCAGAGCGCTGCTGTCACCCGTACTGCCCCGGGACCGGGCTCCCGACGAGGCGTCGCTCGACGCGGTGGCGGCGCCGGACGGCACCGCACTGTTCTTCTGCGACTCGACCGAGCCGAGGTGGCGCGAGGACTTCTCCCCGACCGTCCCGAGGGGCGGCACGCCCGGTTCCGTCCGTTCCATCGACCACGTGGTGCTCGCACATCCGTGGGACCAGTTCGACGAGGCCGCCCTCTTCTACCGAGCGGTCCTCGGCCTCGATCCGCACGAGAGCATCGAGGTCGCCGACCCGTACGGACTGCTGCGCAGCCGTGCCATGACCAACAGGGCAGGCACACTGCGGCTGGTCCTCAACATGGCGAAAGTGGGCCCGCGCGGCCTTCCGGGCCAGCACATAGCCCTCGCGGACGACGACATCCGCGCGACCGCCCGCCGACTCCGGGACCTGCCGTACACGGAGACACTGCCCATACCCGACAACTACTACGACGACCTGCGGGCCCGCTTCGACCTCGGCGAGGAACGCCACCAGGAGCTCCGCGAACTCGGGCTGCTGTACGACCGGGACGAGCACGGCGAGTTCTTGCACCTGTACACCGTCACCGTCGACCGCGTCTTCTTCGAGCTGGTCCAACGCATCGACGGATACCAGGGCTTCGGCACGGCCAACGCCCCCGCCCGGCTCACCGCCCAGCACGCGCCCGCCCCCGCGCCCGCTGAGTGATGAGAAGGCCGAGTGCCCATCGGCGTCCCGTCGGAGGCTGCGTCCCGGAGCATCGGACCCGGAGCACGGGGGCGGGCGGGACCGTGTGACCCCGCCACGCAGCCGGCCGGTTCACGTGCGATGCGCGTCGTCCTCCGCCAGCACCCGTTGCGCCGTCGCGAAGGCCGAGTTGGCTGCCGGCACCCCGCAGTAGACGGCCGTCTGCAGCAACACCGCGCCGATCTCTTCCGGGGTGAGTCCGATGCGTCGGGCCGCCCGTACGTGCATCGCCAACTCGTCGTAGTGACCGTGCGCCACCAGCGCGGTCATGGTGACCATGCTGCGCTCACGGCGCGTCAGCGTGGGATCCGTCCAGATCTCGCCCCAGGCATAGCGGGAGATGAAGTCCTGGAAGCGGGCCGTGAACGGTGTCTGCCGGGACTGCGCGCGGTCGACGTGCTCGTGTCCGAGCACCTCCCTGCGTACTTCCACCCCGCGCCGGGCCGGTCCGGAGAAGTGGGCCCGCAGCGCCGTGAGGACGGCCTCCGGCCGCTCGGCCGGTGCCAAGTGCGAGGCGCCGGGGATTTCGACGAGAGCCGCGCCCGGCACGGCGTCCGCGATCTCCCGCAGATGCGCCGGGGGTGTCGCCGGGTCCTCACGCCCGGCGACGGCCAGGACGGGGACGGAAATCTCGGGAAGGCGGTCGCGCAGGTCGAACGAGCCCAGTGCGTCGCAGCAGGCGGCGTACGCCTCGGGCGCTGCCTTTCGGCAGTCGTCCACCAGCCGGGGCACCGTGAAGCCAGGCGTGAACCAGCGTGTGTTCGCCGACCCGGCAAGCCCGGCGAGACCTTCGCGGCGGACCAGTGCGGCGCGCTGCTCCCACCGCTCGGCTCCGCCGAAGTGGGCCGACGAGCAGATGTCGGCCAGGGCGGACACTCGCTCGGGGTGGTGCAGGGACAGGTGCAGGCCCACCGCCCCGCCCAGCGAGACCCCCGCGTAGGCGAACCGCTCGATGCCGAGCGTGTCGGCAAGGGCCAGGACCAGTCCCGCCAACTCGCCGACCGTCGCACCCCGGCCGATCAGTCCGGCTGTCGTGTCCGGATCACCCCCGTGCCCCGGCAGATCCCAGCGCACGACCCGGTACGCGGTGGACAGCTCGGGAGCGACCTTGTCCCACAGGGCGTGGGAGGTGCCCAGCGAAGGGCCCAGGATCAGTGGGGGTGCGGAAGCCGCGCCTTCGACGGTGTGGTTGAGCAGGGTGGTGGTCAACGTCGCTCCAGGGCGCGGTCGGTGAGGGCTCCCGCGGAGCCGGTGTACCGGGTGGGGTCGGTCGGCCCGCTGAGGTCGACGCTGGTCAGGTCCGCTTCGCGGCTGAGGAGTTCGGCCAGGGAACGGCCCTCGGCGTGTGTGCGCGCGGCGGCCTCGGTGAGGAGTTCCTTCGCGCGGTCGCGGCCGAGGACGGGAGCCAGTTCGGCGGAGAGCCGCTCGGAGACGATCAGCCCGTGGGTGAGCGAGAGGTGCTCGCGCATGGTGTCCGGGTGCACGCGCAGGCCCTCCGCCAGGTCGGCGGCGTCCCGTGCGGCGCCGCCCGTCAGCCGCAGCAGGTCCCTCAGGGGCTCCCACTCCGCGTGCCACGCCCCCGCCGGTCGTTCGTCCTCGGCCACCATCGCGCCGTACAGGGTGGCCGCGAGCTGTGGCGCCCGCCTGGCGGCAGCCGCGACCAGGGTGGCGCGTACCGGGTTCGCCTTGTGCGGCATGGCGGACGAACCTCCGCTTGTTCCCTCGGAGACCTCGGCGATCTCGGTGCGGGAGAGCGTGAGGACGTCCGCGGCGAGCTTGCCCAGCCCGCAGGCGGTGAACGCCAGAGCGCCGGCGAGGTCGGCGACCGGCGTCCGCAGAACGTGCCAGGGCAGCGGCGGTTCGCCGAGCCCCACCTCCCGGGCATAGACCGCCGGGAGCGCGGTCGCGTCGCCGGCTCCGAATGCCGTGAATGCCGCCAGTGTTCCGGCGGCGCCGCCGAGCTGGGCGGGAAGCGTCTGACGAACGGACGACACCCGGTCCCGGGCGTCCAGCACCAGTGACCGCCATCCGGCGGCCTTGAGGCCGAACGTCGTCGGTACGGCGTGCTGGGTGAGTGTGCGTCCCGGCATCGGGGTATCGCGATGGGCGGCGGCCAGGCGGGCGAGAGCCCGCTCGCAGCGGCCGAGGTCGGTGAGGATGGGATCCAGAGTGCGGGCGGCGACCAGCATCATGGCCGTGTCCATGATGTCCTGGCTGGTCGCACCCCGGTGCACGTACGACCCGTACGGATCGCCGACCGTCCTGGTGAGCTCCGCGACGAGCGGGATCACCGGGTTGCCGCCGTCCCGGGCACGCTCGGCGAGCCCCGGGAGATCGAAGCGGTCGGGGTCGGCGGCCTCCGTCACCGCGGGCACGGCTTCCTCCGGTGCGAGCCCCAGCACGGCCTGCGCCCGGGTCAGTGCCTTCTCCGCGTCGAGCATCGCCCGCAGGAACGCGGTGTCGCCCGTCGAGGAGGCGGCGGGGGAGCCCGTCCAGCCCGGGGCGAGGAGGCCGCCTTCGTGCCCTTCGCCTCCCACGGTGTCGGCGGACATCACGTGAATTCCAGGAAGACCGTTTCGCCTTGTCCCTGAAGGCGAATGTCGAAGCGGTACGTGTTGTTGCCTTCGTCCTCGGCGATCAGCGTGCCGCGTCGCTCGTCGCCCAGCCGGGACAGCAACGGGTCCGCGGAGAGCGTCGCTTCGTCACCGGGCAGGTAGATCCGGGTGTACAGGTGGACGAGCAGGCCCCGTGCGAAGACGCACACGCTCAGGTGCGGCGCGCTGCGGCCCCGTGTTCCGGGCCGCAGCGTGCGCGCGGTCCAGTGCCCGTTCGTGTCGGTCTGTATCCGCCCGAACCCCGTGAACTCCACGCCGTTGCGGCCGACGAAGCCTCCGGTCGCCGGGTCGCGCCGCATGGAGCCGTCGACCTGGGGTACTTCGCCGTCCGGGTCCGGGCCCCACAGCTCCACGAAGGCGTCCGGCACCGGTTCGCCGTCGCCGTCGCGCACGTAGCCCCGCAGGGCGATGGTGTCCGGGTGGCCGACGGGCGCGATGTCGCCTCCGCCGGGAAAGGGGAGGGCATGGCCGTAGAAGGGCCCGACCGTGTGCGAGGGGGTGGGCAGCACGGTCTCCGGACGAGCGGTGTCGATTTTCGTCATGGCGGATCAGCGCCCCTCTTCCATCCAGGTGGCCCGCGGTCCGTCGAGCACGATGTCCCAGTGGTAGCCCATCGAGAACTCCGGGACCGAGAGGGCGTGGTCATAGGTCGCGACGAGCCGCTGCCGGGCCGCGTCGTCCGTCACCGACTGGATGATCGGGTCGTAGGGGAAGAGCGGATCTCCGGGGAAGTACATCTGGGTCACCAGCCGTTGGGTGAACGCCGTGCCGAACACGGAGAAGTGGATGTGGGCCGGCCGCCAGGCGTTGAGGTGCTGGCGCCACGGGTACGGGCCCGGCTGGACGGTGGTGAAGCGGTAGCGGCCCTCGTCGTCGCTCAGGGTGCGGCCCACGCCGGTGAAGTGGGGGTCGAGCGGGGCGTCGTGCTGCTCGCGCCGGTGGGCGTAGCGACCTGCCGAGTTGGCCTGCCAGATCTCGATGAGCTGCCCGCGGATCGGGCGCCCGTCGCGGTCGAGCAGCCGTCCCCCGACGGTGATGCGTTCGCCGATCGGCTCGCCGAGGTGTTGGCGGGTCAGGTCGTTGTCGATCTCCGTGATGTCCCGCTCACCGAACGCGGGGGAAGCCAGTTCCACCATTTCCGGGTCCTTGGAGGCGTCGATGGTGACCAGTGGCCGCCGCGGATGGCGCAGTGCCGAGGAGCGGTAGGGGGCGTAGTCGCGGCGCGGGTGGTGCTCGACCGGGGCACCGCCGGCGAGCCGCTTCTGGTAGGCGGCGCGCTCGGCCGCCATCTCCTGGTCGATGTCGTACTGGGTCAGCGGCATGGGTTGCCGAACTCCTTCGTCCGGATGCGTCGAATCGTGGCTTCGGTACGAAACGCTGAACGGGCTCACGTCGTGCGGGGCCCGGCACTCTCTGCGGGTCGGGCACGCTCTGCGGGTTCGGAACGCTCTCCGGGTTGGGCACGCTCTCCGGGTTGCGCACGCTCTCCGGGTCGGGCCGCGGAGCGGACCTTGGCGGCGGTCTTCGCGAGGATCTCGTCCACGGTGACGCCGGGCGCCCTCTCCACGAGCGTCAGCCCGTTGCGGGTCACCTCCAGGACCCCGAGGTCGGTGATGATCCGGTTCACGCACGCTCTGCCTGTCAGCGGCAGCGTGCACGCGTCGAGGATCTTCGGGGCGCCGTCCTTCGTGGTGTGCGTCATGACCACGATGACGGAGCGGGCGCCGTGCACGAGATCCATCGCTCCGCCGATGCCCGTGATCATCTTGCCGGGGACGGCCCAGTTCGCCAGATCCCCACGTGCGGAGACCTGCATGGCGCCGAGGACGGCGACGTCGATGTGGCCGCCCCGGATCATGGCGAACGACAGGGACGAGTCGAAGAAGGACGCCCCCGGCAGGACCGTGACGGTCTCCTTGCCCGCGTTGATCAGATCCGCGTCGACCCGCTCTTCGGCCGGATACGGACCGGTACCGAGGATGCCGTTCTCCGACTCGAGAATCACCTCGACGTCCACCGGGAGGTGGTTGGGAATCAGCGTCGGCAGTCCGATCCCCAGGTTGACGTACTGGCCGTCCTTCAACTCGCGGGCCGCGCGGGCGGCCATTTCCTCGCGTGTCCAGGCCATCAGCCGCTCACCGTCCGCTTTTCGATCCGCTTGTCCGCCGCCTGTTCCGGCGTGAGGGCGACGACCCGCTGCACGAAGATGCCCGGCAGGTGAACCGCGTCCGGATCGATCTCGCCCGTCTCGACGAGTTCCTCGACCTCGGCGATCGTGATGCGCCCGGCCATCGCGGCCAGGGGGTTGAAGTTCCGCGAGGACTTGTTGAACACGAGGTTTCCGTGCCGGTCGCCCCGTGCTGCCCGTACGAGGGCGAAGTCGGTCCGGATGCCGCGCTCCAGCACGTACTCGGTGCCGTCGAAGTCGCGGACCTCCTTGGGCGGCGAAGCCAGAGCGATCCCGCCCTTTCCGTCGTAGCGCCAGGGCAGTCCGCCGTCGGCGACCTGCGTGCCCACACCGGCAGGGGTGTAGAACGCGGGAATCCCGGACCCGCCGGCGCGCAGCCGCTCGGCCAGCGTCCCCTGCGGGATCATCTCGACCTCCACCTCGCCGGCCAGGTACTGGCGGGCGAACTCCCTGTTCGCGCCGATGTAGGACCCCGTCACGCGCGCGATCCGGCCCGCCGCCAAGAGCTTCGCGAGTCCCGAATCCAGCGCCCCGCAGTTGTTGGAGACCACGCCCAGCCTGCCGGTGCCGCGCTCGTGCAGCGCATCGATCAGCACGGTCGGAACGCCACTGAGCCCGAATCCGCCGACTGCCAGCGAGGCCCCGTCGGGCACGTCCGCCACCGCCTCGGCCGCTGTCGGCACCACCTTGTCCATCGCCACGGTCCCTCTCTTGTGTCCAAATTAGTCAGTGCACTGAGTAACTGGGAGGTTCGTACGCTGCCACGTGGTCGAGGGGGAGTCAAGAGGTGCAACTGGGCAGCGGAACTGAGTGAGTTGGTCGATGCAGCCGATCTACGCCGCACGTCGCCTGCTACTGTTCAGTGCACAGATGGATTTCCGTGACGGGCGGCCGGTGTGGCGCCAGGTTCCGAGGAGCGCAGATGGCGGCGGTGGACCTGACGTCCCACCCGGGGCACCTTGCCCGGCGGCTCCAGCAGGCACACCACCTGCTGTGGAACGCGATGGTCTCCGAGGAGATCACGTCGCCTCAGTTCGCCGTACTCAACACGCTCGTTGCCGAATCCGGACTTGACCAGCGCACCGTGGGGGAGCGGGTCGGCCTCGACCGCTCCACCGTCGCCGAGGTGATCAGCCGGCTCATCCGCCGCGGATTCCTCGACAAGGTCCGTGACCCGCAGGACGGACGGCGCTTCCTCCTGTGTCTCACCGACGCCGGACGACGTGCCCACCGCAAGCTGACCGTACGTACGGCGCGGATGAACCAGGTGTTCTTCGCGCCGCTGACCCCCGAGGAGCAGACTCTGTTCCTGCACCTCGCCCAGCGTGTCGCCGACGCCGCCGCCGGACTGCGCTCTCCCGTGGACCCCGTCGCCACGAGATCCTGACCAAGGTCATTCCTTGTGCCAGGGGCCGGCACTTTCCCGCCGCGACCGGTCCCCGAGCTCGTCGACCTGGGGCGTTGAGCCGCACCGGGTCGGGGAGGTGCGTCGTCGGGCGGCGGCTGCGGAGCATCGGCCTGCTCGCCCCGGTGCACACGGGCTGGGCCAGGTCGCCGCGCCCTCGGTTCGGGCACCGACGCGGGTGACCGTCCCGGCGCCGACTCCCTCCGTCAGGCGCGCTTCTTGCGGCGTTGGGCGGCGGAGGGGACGAGTGTGCGCAGACGGTCGCGCACGGCGGTGAGTCCGTCCGAGAGCGCGTCGAGCTGACTGTCGTCGAGTACGGAGAACATGCCCTGTTCGACGACTTCGACGTGGCCGGGCAGCACGCGTTCGAGAGTGGCGTGTCCGGTCTCGGTGATGACCGCGGTGACGGAACGTTCGTCGTCCGTCGAGGGGACGCGTTCGATCAGGCCGGCGTCCTCCAGCAAGCGCCCCTGATAGCTGAGGCCGCTGCGGCTGTGCACGGTGCTGTCCGCGAGATCGGTCATGCGCATACGGCCGTCGGGGGCCCCGGCGAGGCGGGCGAGCAGGACGAACTGCAGGTAGCTGATGCCGCCGTCGCGCTTGGTCTGCTCCTCCATGAGCGCCTGGAGCAGGTTGGCCGCCTCGATGAACGCGAAATACGTCTCGTTGCGGCGCGCCGGCGAGTCCATGTGCTCTCCCTGTTCGCTTCGACCTCGAATCATCCTATCGTTGCGAGTCTTTGCCGTACGTCGGTCCCTCGGGGGCCTCCTCGCCCGGGCTCCCCCGGTCGATCAAGCGAGCGGCTTGCGGTAGCGGACGTACTCGTTCTGTCTCCGGAACCCCACGCTCTCGTAAAGATCGTAGGATCGGTGCGGATTTGCCGTGCCCGTGAACAACCTGGCAGTCGTCGCACCCTGCTCGCGAAGGCTTCGCAGCCCGTCCAGCAGCAGGATCCGGCCGATTCCGAGGCGTCGCTGGTCCGTTCGGACACTCAGCTCTTCGACCTCGCCCACGGTGTGGTCGTGGCCCCGGATGGAGCAGAGGGCCACGCCGAGCATGTCCTGCCCGTTCCAGGCAGCCCTCCAACATGCCGGGTTGGCGGTGGCGACAAAGTCCTGGAAGGACCATTTCTGAGTGAAACCGGTGTCCGCATACGAATCGACGACCGTCCTCCAGGCCGCGCGGTAGTGGCCGGTCCCGATCGGCCCCGTCCGTATCCCGGCAGGGAGTTCACTGCCCGGCTCGGGCAACTGCTCCAGATCGCCCAGCTCCAGCTCGACCAGACCGAAGACACGTCGGTAGCCGGCTGCGAGCAGAAGCGCCGTGGCGTCCTGCTCGGAGATCATGGCGTTCGCACCGATCACTGCGGTCCGCGCCGTGCCATGTTTCTCGACGAGCCGGCGGATCCGCTCTTCGGCCCAGCGCAGCATGGCTGATCCGATGCCCTGGTCGCGATGCTCGGGCAAGAGGTAACCGCGGTGCAGGTACAGCCACGTTTCGTCTCGCTCCTGCCACCACCGGACCGTCGAGTAGCCGACGACGCTCCCGTCGCGCACCACCAGAACCTGGTTCTTGGACGGCTCGTCCAGCTTGGCAGAGGCTTCGGCGATCTCGGCGGCCGTCGGGAGCCCTTCCACAACAGAACGGGCGTCGACCCGGTCCCGTTCGGCACATTCCAGCCGCACCGCGGCCATGGGGCCGTGGTCCTCGTCGCCCCGATACGGCCGGAACCCGAAGCCGGCTGGGAGGCCATGTCCTGGCGTGTCATCCGACATGATCTGATGATCTCGAACTTTGAGGCAGGTCCGCCACCCTGTTCATGATTCATGCCGCGGTCGTCTGCGGCCGTTCCACGAAGTTCCTGAATTCGAGGTTCGCTCCACGCGGTGACGACGCGGCGGAGGCCCACGTCGCGGATGAGCTGGGCGCAGGGACGAGGTCGGGACGCTCGTCCGGCGCGGGGTTCCGTACTTCCCGTGGAAGTCGCCCGGTCGAACCCTGGCGGGGTCGAACCGCTGTCCGGGACGACGCCCGTCTCCGCTCCTTCTCGTCCATGCGGTGCGTAGAGGTCGCGGCGGCTCAGGGCGACATCGCCCGAGCAGGCGGTCTCCGGCGCGAGACCGCCTGCTCGGGCAGCGGCAGGCGTCGCAGATGGCGCGGCGCGGTGCCGCGGGAAACGGGCACGACCGGCAGACCGGTGGGGCGTGCGGTGGACCGGCCGCACAACTACCGGGCCACCGGCCGCACGACTACCGCGCTACCGGCCGCACAACTGCCGGGCCACCGGCCGTGCAACTACCGCGCCACCTGGGACGTACTTCTTGGCCCCGGCAGCGGAATCCGGCACCATCACAAGATCATGGCCACGGATGGCTCCCCGGCGTCACCTCGGCTGCGGGCCCGACCCGTTCGTCACGGTCCTGGTGGGGGCGGGCTAGCACGCACTTCCGTTCGGCCGTACCCGGAGGGACGCAAGGGCGCGTCCGACTCCGGGTAGCCACCCAGGAGCCTCGTCCGGTGCGGCGAGCTCCATCCGGGGGAGGCGGCGCAGGACCGACTCGAAGGCGACGTGCGCCTCCAGACGTGCCAGGGCCGCGCCCAGGCAGTAGTGAATGCCATGGCCGAAGGCCAGATGGGGATTGTCCGTGCGCTTCAGGTCGGGCGTGTTCGGCTCCGCGAACCGCAGAACGTCGCGGTTTCCCGCTCCGTAGACGACTTGCACCGGTTCACCGGCCGGCAGCATGACGCCGCCGAGCTCGACAGGTTCCAGCGTGAAGCGCAACATGCCGACATCGACCGGCCCGCAATAGCGCAGGAACTCCTCGACCGCCTGCGGGATGAGCGTGGGGTCGGCCCGCAGCGCCGCGGCGGACTCGGGCCTCCGCAGCAGGTGGTACATCCCCTCGGAGACAAGGCCGGATGTGGTTTCCAGGCCGGCCAGGAGAATGCTGAGGGACAGGGCGACCAGCTCCTCGTCGCTCAGCCGTCCCGATCCGTCGTCGCGTACCGTGATCAGCTCGGACAGGAGGTCGTCACCGCCGTCCTTGCGCTTCGTCTCGATGAGGTCGCTGATGTAGCGGATGAGCCCGCGCGCACTGTCGACAACGACGGCCCGCTGGGGGGTGGCCATGCCCTTGGCCCACACCTCCCAGTGTCCGTGGTCCTCGGTCGGCACTCCCAGCAGTTCGCAGATCACCTGGAGGGACAGGGGGTGCGTGAAGTCCTCGATGAGATCGACTTCGCTGTCGCCCGCGGCCAGGCCATCGACGAGGAGGTCGGTGATCCGCTGCACGCGGGGGCGCAGTGCGTTCACCCGGCGAGGGGTGAAGCCCCGTGAGACGAGCCGGCGCAGCCGGGTGTGATCAGGAGGATCGCTTGTCCCCAGTGTGTACAGGAGGTAATTCTGCACGTCGGGCGGGAGCCCGGTCGCCGACTCGACGTCGAGTCGTGTCTGCTTGTTCGGGTCGATACTGAAACGGGGGTCGGTGAGCACGGTGCTGATCTCGGCGTGGCCGGTCACTATGTGCAAGGGTGTTCCGTCCAGGTAGCGAGCCGACCGCACTCGTGGTCCCCGGCGCAGCTCCTCGAAGGCGGCCTCACGGTCGGTCGCGTAAAGGATTTCGGCGAGTTCCAGCTCCATCTGCATTCCCCCTCGTGTGTTCACACCCCGGGCAGGCCGGAGTCGGCGCGTGGCCTTTGACGATGATGGTGAAGTCTGGACGGTGTCGCGGTGTCGCGTATTTTCTGTGGGCCGCCCTGAGGGACCAGGACATCCGCGGAGGTCGTGCGACCTCAGCCCGCGGGTGAGGAAGCCGATGCCGGGCACCTCTCCGGTGGCCGTGGCGCTTGCCGGCGCTTCGTGGCCGGCCCCGCCGAGCAGATGTGGATCGCCGGTGACCGCTTCTTCACCAGAGCGACTTCAGGCACGGGTTCCTCCCACGGCGGATTCCCCGGACCAAAGCCAGGCATCGAGCCCACCACTGAGATAGAGCCGCCGGGTCTCGCGGCGCTGGACCTTTCCGCTCGTCGTCCGCGGGAGGCGGCCCGGGGTGAGAAGTACGACGTCGCCGAGCCCGACCTGGTGTTCCTCGGCCACCTCACGGCGCACCGCCAGCACCACCTCGCGGCGGGCCGGAACGGCCGCTGTCCCGGCCGGATCCGTCGTGCGGCGCCGCTGCGCCATCTCTGCCACGGCGACCACCCGGACTTCCTCGTCGCCGTCGCCCGGAACCGTGAACACCGCCGCCACGCCGGCATTGACGGCCGGATGGCTCGCGGTCACGGTCAGCTCGAGGTCCTGCGGGTACATGTTGCGCCCGTCGATGATGATCAGGTCGTCCGCGCGTCCCGTGACGTAGAGCTGTCCGTCCCGCAGGAAGCCGAGATCGCCGGTCCGCAGGAAGGCGTTCTCCTCCCCGGGCAGCACCGCACCGAACGCGGACCGGGTCGCCTCCGGATCGCGCCAGTAGCCGCGGGCCACATTGGCGCCCGCCAGCCAGATCTCGCCCACACGGTCGGGCGGGCTCGGTTGTCCGGTCTCCCGGTCGACGATCCGGACCAGGGCGTTTCCCGGCGGCCGGCCGCAGGAGACCACGCTTCGGGCAGGCCCGCCGTTCTCGGCCTCCCGCACGACTCCCTGCTGTTCCAGCGCCTCCACGTCGAGACGGGCGACCTCGTGGGGGCCGTGCGTGCCGGTCGCGAACACGTTGGCCTCGGCCAGCCCGTAACTCGGCATGAAGACCGACGGACGGAAGCCGTGGGGGGCGAAGGCCTGCGTGAACCGGGCCAGGGTCGAGGCGCGCACGGGTTCGGCGCCGCAGATGGCGACCTCCCAGCGACTCAGGTCGAGGCCGGTCCGGTCGCGCGGCGCGATCCGATCCACACACAGGTCGAAGGCGAAATTGGGTCCCGTGGTCATCTGGGCCCGGTAGGACGACATCACCTCCAGCCACCGTGCCGGGCGCATCAGGAAGGTGGTGGGGGACATGAGGACGCAGTGGCCGCCGACGAGGACCGGGAAGATCAGGGTGGCCAGGCCCATGTCGTGGAAGGGCGGCAGCCAGGTGACGCTGGTGAAGTCGGAGCCGCTGCCGGAGAGCCAGGTGTGCCGTGCGAGGCTGCCCGTGAGTCCGGCGAAGTTGTCCGTCATGTTGCTCTGGGTCAGCACGACCCCTTTGGGAGCGCTCGTCGACCCCGATGTGTACTGCAGCAGCGCCACCGTCTCCGCCGTGCTCCGCGTGTCCCGCCACGTGTCGGCCAGTTCCGTGGCGACGGCCGGCACGTCGACCGCCCTCGCCGTGATACCCAGGGGTCCGTCCTCGGCTTCGGAGGCGTACTTGGCCGTGGTGAGGATCACGGACGGGTCGGCGTCCTTCACGATCTGCCGGAGCCGGTTTTCCTGCCGCCGGTTCCCGAACGGGGAGTCCGGATACGGCACGGGGACCGCGATGACGCCGGCGAAGGAGCAGGCGAAGAAGGCCGTGATGAAGTCCAGGCCGGGAGGCAGGAACACCAGGGCGCGTTCCCCGGGCCGACTGCTCCGCTGGATCTCCGCGGCCACGGCTCTCACCCGTCGTTCGAACGCACCGTAGGTGATGCTCGCGAGCTCGCTGCCGTCCTGCGCCAGCTCTGTGTATACGACCCGGTCGGGGAAGGAAGCAGCCTGGTGGCGCAGCACCCCGGTCAGGGTGTCGCCATAGGGGTGCCGGTGGACGGGGGGAGTGGCGGACGTCATCTCTCATCCCTCCTGGGCTCGGACGGCGGGCGATCCTGGCTCCGAGGTGAGGTTGCCGACCAGTTCGACGAACCGGCGCTGCATCCTCTGGACCGTCGACTCTTCGAAGAGTTCGGCGTCGTACTCCCAGAACGCGTCGATGCCCGCACGGTCCTCCCGTAGCCGGACGGTCAGGTCGAACCGGCTGGTGTCGGCGATGTCGACCACGAACGGTTCGACCTCCAGGCCGGGCAGGTCCTGCTGGTGCTGAGGAGTGTTGTCCAGCGTGAGCTTCAGCTGGAAGAGCGGGCTCTGATTGCTTCCGCGACGTGGGTTCAGCGCCTTGACCACGTCCTCGAAGGGCAGGTCCTGGTGGGCATAGGCGTCCACGGTGAGGGCTTTCGTCCTCCGCAGCAGCTCCAGCCAGGTGGGTTCACCGGACAGGTCGCCCCGCAGTACCACCTGGTTGACGAAGAACCCGATCAGATTCTCCACGGCGGCGTCCGACCGGCCGGCGACATCCGCGCCCACGACCACGTCCGTCCCGTCGGTCAGCTCGGCCAGCAGCGTGTGGGTGACGGCCAGGAACGCCATGAAGAGAGTGATGTCCTCTTCCTTGCACAGCGCCCGCAACCGGTCTGCCACCGCTTCGTCGATCCGGAACGGCAGGGTCCCGCCGCGGTGCGCGGTGCCGGCCGGCCGGGGGCGGTCCAGCGGCACGGCGGGGAGGGACAGGATGCCGTCCAGCTGCGTCCGCCAGTAGGAAAGCATGCGGTCGTACTGGCCGCCGTCGCGCAGGGAGCGCTGCCACACCGCATAGTCCGCGTACTGCACGGGGAGCACGGCCGGTTCATGCGGACGGCCCTCGCACAGGGCCGCGTAGCACTCCGTGATCTCGCACACGAGCAGCCCCACCGACCAGCCGTCCAGCGCGATGTGATGGGTGGTGAGCAGCAGGACGTGCTCGTCGGCGGCGAGCCGGAGCAGGTTCACGCGTACGACCGGCGGGTGCGCCAGGTCGATCCGCTGGTCGTACTGCTCGCGGGCGAGCCGCCGTGCGACCCGCTCGCGCAGGTCGTCCGGAAGGCCGGTGAGGTCCAGGACGGGCAGCGTGGCCGGTGCCTGGGGCAGGACCATTTGGTAGGCGACGCCCTCGTCCGACCTGATGAGCGTGCGCAGCACCTCGTGGCGACCCGTCACCTGGTTCAGGGCGTGCTCCAGATGACCGATGTGGAGCGTGCCGGTCAGCCGCAGGTAGGTGCCGTAGTTGTACTGCCTGCTCTCAGGGTCCAGCTGAGTGGTGAACCACATGCGTTCCTGCGCGAAGGAGGGCACCGTCCGCTGGGTGCGCGGCACCGGTACCAGCGGGGGCAGGGCCGGGGTCCTCGGCGCGGGATCCGTGACCCCCAGCCCGTCCAGCATCCGGCCGAGGTCACGCAGCACCGGCGCTTCGAAGGGGGCGCGGATGGGTACGTCGGCGCCGAACTCCTCGCGGAGCCGGGACACCAGCTGGAAGCTGAGCAGAGAGTGGCCTCCGAGATTGAAGAAGTCGGAGTCGGACCGGATACCGTCGCGACCCAGCAGCTCGGTCCAGATCGCGGCGATCCGTACCTCGGTGGGCGTCAGCGGCTCCACCGCGGGCGCCTGACCGGTCGTCCTGCCGACCGTCAGGGCCAGGTCCTGCCGCAGCTCGGCACGGTCCACCTTGCCGTTCCGGGTGAGCGGGAACTGCGGCAGCGGCAGGAAGCGGGCAGGGACGAGAGCGGGCGGGAGGATCTCCCGCGCGCGTTCCTCGACCGCCGAGATCCGTGCCGCGCTCCTGGCCTGCCACAGTGGTTCATTGGCGGTGGTCCGCCGCGCCGGGGCTGTGCCGGTGGCGTGCGCCGGGGCAGGACTCCCGGCCCGTTCGCCGGCAGGCCGGCGCAGCACGACGTCGAAGCTGCCGTCGGCGCTCCCGGTGTCCCAGGTCACCCCGGCCTCGATCCCGTACCGCTCGGCGAGCTCCCACAGGTCCTCGGGGTGCACTCCCGCCTCCCCCGTGGCATCTTCGGCGCGGGCCCGGACCTCCTCCACGGGGGTCTGCGGGAGTGCGTGGGCAAGTGCGTCACGGAAGGCGATCGTCGTACGGGTACGGGCGTTCGGCACGCCGGAGAAGGCGAGCGTGCCATCGGCGGGCCCGCCCTCGGACAGCTGCTTCTCCAGTGCCGCCAGGTCCATCCCGGCCGCACTCCAGTCCGTGCCCGCCGGTGCCGGCCGGGGAGCGCCGTCGACGGTGAGTACGACGTCGTAACGGAACACGCTGAGTTCGTTGTCGTACCGTCCCCTCTTCGGCAGGACGCTGACACCGGTGATCCGCGGCAGTGTTTCGCGAAGACCGTGGAAGAAGCCCGGATCCAGGCAGAGTTCGGGTTCCAGGGCGACCTGGCGCCGCAGTTCGGCACGCAACCGGCCGGCCTTGGTGCCGGGCTGCGCCCGGTGGGCGAGGACCGACGCGTGGAAGGCCTCCAGGAGCCCGAGGCTTCGGACGTCGCCGACGAACACCCGGCCGCCCTCGGACAGCGCGGACACCGCTTGCGTCAGCACTTCGCGCAGATACTCGGCCGACGGGAAATACTGGACGACGGAGTTGAGGACGACGGTGTCGTACCGTCGCCCCGCCCGGATGCTCCGGTGCGCGGGTGCCGCGGCGAGCGACACGGCGCCGTCGGGAACCGGGACGGCGGGGACGACCGTGTCCCGCACGTACTGGATGGCCGGTGCGGACTGGTCGGTGCCGTGGAACGTCTCGCAGGCCGGGGCGACGCGGGAGAGGATCATGCCGGTTCCGCAGCCGATCTCCAGGGCGTGACGGGGTTCCAGCGCCGTGATCCGGTGCACCGTCGAGTCCAGCCACTGCGACATCTCGGACGGGTCGATCGGGCCTCCCGTGTAACTGCTGGTCCACCCGGCGAGGTTGAACGACGGGTCGGCGCCCGGGGAAGCACCGAGGTCCGCGTAGGTGTCCTGGTACAAGTCGCGCCAGCGGTCCAGGAGGCCGTCGGCCGAGTCGCCGCGGTCCGCCGGGCCAGGATCCTCGGGGCCGATCTCGAGGAAGGCGACGAGTTCCGCGTTGCCGGGAACACGGCGGTCCACCTCCACGAGCGCCTGCCGTACGCCGGGCATCGCCGACAGCACGGACGTGACTTCGCCGAGCTCGATCCGGTGGCCTCGGATCTTCACCTGGTCGTCGAGCCGGCCGAGGTATTCCAGCGAGCCGTCCCGCAGGACGCGGGCCAGGTCACCCGTCCGGTAGAGGCGGGCTCCACCGCCTTTGAAGGGATCCGGGACGAACCGTTCGGCGGTCAGCTCGGGGCGCTTCCAGTAGCCGTACGAGACGCCGGCTCCGCCCACGTGGAGCTCGCCGGGCGCACCCACGGGAACCGGGTTCATCAGCGGGTCCAGAACGTACAGCTGGGTGTGGGGGATGGGGCGCCCGATGGGGACGGCCCCCGAGGGCGTCGGCCGGCCGTCGTCCTCGTGCGCCGCGCAGGCGACCGCGGTCTCGGTGGGGCCGTATTCGTTGAACAGGCGACGAATCGTTCCGCCTGCCCGCCATGCCGCAACTTGTTCCTCACGCAGGTCCTCGCCGCCGATCACCGCAATGCGCGACCACGGCGCATCCCGGTCCGGGTCCGCAGCGTCCTCGAGCAACTTGAGGTGGGAGGGCGTCAACTTGACGAAACTCAGGTCGCGCGCGGACTCCGCCGAACGCACCAGCGCCTCGCCCGGAGCCCCCTCCTCATCGAGAAGGACCAGGCGCTGGCCGCTGAGCAGCGGAGCGAACAGGCTGGTGACCGTCAGATCGAAACCGATCGACGAGTGGACGGGCACCCCACTGCCCCCCGCGGCGTCGAAGGTGTCAGCGGCCCAGAGCAGGTAGTTGGCGACCTGCCGGTGGGAGAGCACCGCAGCCTTGGGAATGCCGGTGGAACCGGACGTATAGATCAGGTACATGATGTCCGCGTCGTCGCCCGCCGCCCCCGGGGCGGGCCGTGCTCCCACCGTGGCCGTGCCGGCCGACAGCGCCGCCGCGGCCACGGTCGGCAGCCCGGCCAGGGGCTCGCCGCCGTCCTCCGTCACCACCAGGACGGCTCCGCTGTCCTGGAGCATCTGCTCCGTACGGGACGCCGGATGGCCGGGATCGACCGGCAGGTAGGCACCACCTGCTTTGAGGATGCCGAGGAGCGCCACGACGAGCGCCGGCGAACGCCGCGTCCGGACCGCGGTCGTCGTCCCGCCGCGTACGCCCAACTCCGTGAGGCGGGCGGCCGCGCGGTCGGAGGCGGCGTCCAGTTCCGCGTACGTCATCTCCCCGAGCCCGGAGGACACGGCGATGGCGTCCGGGGTGCGCCGGACCTGTTCGCCGAACAGCCGGTGCACCCGCATGTCGGCCGGACGGGCCGTCTCGGCCCCGTACAGACCGGCGGCGACGCCCGCGGTGGCGGCTGGGGCGGTCACCGGCAGAGATGCCAGCGATGCGGCCGGATCCGCGAGCACTCCGTCCACGAGCACACGCAGAGACTCCAGGACGCGTTCCGCGGTCGCTCCGTCGAACAGGTCCACCGCGTGGATCAGCTGGCAGTCGAGGCCGTCGGCGCCGTCCCAGACGTTGAGGTCGAGATCGAAGCGGGCCGCGTCCAGGTCCAGTGTCAGCGGGGAGAGGGTGAGCCCGCCCACCGTGTCGACGGGCTCGGGGGTGTTGTGCAGCGTGAAGTTCACCTGGTAGAGCGGGTTACGGCCGAGGTCGCGTTCCGGATGCAGTCGCTGGGCCAGTAGGTCCAGTGGCATGTCCTGGTGGTCGTAGGCCGCCAGGCAGGTTTCGCGCACCTGCTTCAGGAACTCGCCGAACGGCAACTGCGGGTCGACCTCGGAGCGCAGCGCCACGGAGTTCGCGAAGAACCCGACGAGGTTCTGCAGATGGCCGCTGCGGCGGGCGGCCACGGGGGTTCCCACGACGATGTCCTGCTGGCCGCTGTAGCGGCTCAGCGTTATCTGGAACGCGGCGAGGAGGACCATGAAAAGGGTGCAGCCCGACCGCGCGGCCAGGTCGGCCAGGGCGTCGCGGACCGAGGGAGGGAGGAGCACACGCACGCTTGCGCCGACGGTGCTGGGTCGTGCGGGGCGCCGATGGTCCAGCGGCAGGGACAACAGCTCGGGGGCGCCGGCCAGGCGGTCCACCCAGTAGTCCAGCTGTGCCTTGGCCTCGTCGCTCTCGACCCACTCCTGCTGCCACCGCGCGTACTCGGCGTAGTCCGGGCCCAGCGGAGCGAGTGCTGCCGCCCTGCCGCACGAGCGGGCCTCGTAGCAGTGGGCCACGTCCTGGACGAACACACTGATCGACCAGCCGTCGAACACGGCATGGTGGAAGGTCAGGAGCAGTACCGCCTCCTGCTCGGCGACCAGGAGCAGGTGGAAGCGCACCAACGGCCCGCTCGCCAGATCGAAGGGGACCTGTTGCTCGAGCTCGGCCAGCCGGATGCTTTCGGCGCGCGCCGCCTCCGCCCCGAGCCCCGTGAGGTCCGTCACGGGTAATTCACGAGGGGTATGCGCGTTGACGTGTTGGACCACCACCCCGTCGCGGACGGGAAGACTGGTGCGCAGGACGGCCTGCCGGACCAGTACGTCGTTGAGGGCCCCTTCCAGGGCCACGGGATCGAGAGGTCCGGTCAGACGGCAGGACATGGGGCTGTTGTAGGCCGCGCTGTCCGGCGTGAGTTCCTGGAGAAAGGCCAGACGGCGCTGGGTGAAAGAGGCCGGGACGGCCTCGTCGGGCTTCCTGAGCGCGGCCGTCGGGATACCACGCTCCCACAGGAGCTCACGGAGCTCGGCGCGCTTGCCGACGGGCAGCGAGGCGATGCGGTCGGTCAGATCATTCACTGGGGTTCCCTCGTGTGTGTGGCGTCCCCGTCGTTACCGGAGAGTCGGCTCAACTCGGCCGCGAGCGCGTCGAGTCGGCTGTCCGCCGCCGTGGCCGGGCCGGCGGCGACGAGCGGTGCCAGGTCGGCGATGGTGGGGCGGTCGAAGAAGTTCCGCAGACCGAGATCGACGCCCAGCTGTGTGCGTACGGCGATCACGGCGCGGCTCGCGAGCAGGGAGTGACCGCCGATCGCGAAGAAGTCGTCGTGTACGCCGAACCCCTGGATCTCCAACAGCTCGGACCAGATCTGCCAGAGCGCGCGCTCGGTGGCGTTCCGCGGCGGGGTCGCGGCCGCCGGCCGGTCCTCGGCCGCCTCCAGTCCGGGCAGAGCGCGGGCGTCGAGCTTGCCGCTGGACGTGACCGGGAGCGCGTCGAGGGTGACGAAGTGGTTTGGTATCAGATGAGCCGGCAGGCGCGTGCCGAGTTCGGAGCGCAGGACGGCCGGATCCGCCGACCGGGGGCCCTGCGGGACCACGTAGGCGACCAGACGCTTGTCCCCGGAGACGTCCACGACCCGCACCGATGACTCCGTGACCCGGCCGGTCGCGGCGAGAGCGGCCTCGATCTCGCCGGGCTCGATGCGGTACCCGCGGATTTTGACCTGGTCGTCCACCCGCCCCAGGAACTCCAGCTCGCCCGTGGGCAGTCGGCGGACCAGGTCCCCGGTCCGGTACAGCCGCTCACCGGGCATGTCGGGGAACGGGTGGGGGACGAATCGTTCGGCAGTCAGTTCCGGCCGGCCGGCGTATCCGCGGGCGAGGCCCTGCCCGCCGACGTAGAGCTCGCCGGGCGCTCCGATGGGGAGCGGGTGGAGACCGACGTCCAGGACGTGGAGGGACGTGTTCGTGATGGCCGTGCCGATGGGAATGTTCGCCAGGGGTTTTGGCGGCGTCCGGATCAGGTGGCACGCGGAGAAGGTGGTGTTCTCGGAAGGCCCGTACCCGTTCAGGAGATGCTGCGGAGCACCCTGTTCCATGAGCCGCCGGGTGACCGCGGGGTTCATCACCTCCCCGACGACGAACAGGAAGCGGAGTGGGGCCATGGCTGTGGCATCGGTCTCCACCACGCGGTTGAACAGCATGCCGGTCAGGCAGAGCACCGTGGGGCGGTGAGTCCGGACGGCGGCGATGACCTCGTCCGGCCCGAGCGGCTCCGCACCGGGGAGCACGACCAGCCTCGCGCCGTTGCAGAGTGCGCCCCAGACCTCCAGCGTGGTGATGTCGAACGACGGGTCGCCAAGGTGCACCAGAACGTCCTCCGGGCCCAGGGAGACGTAGTCGGTGTCCCGGACGAGACGGGCGACTGCCTTGTGGGGTATGGCTACCCCCTTGGGGCGGCCGGTGGATCCTGAGGTGAACACGATGTTCGCCAGCCCGTCGGGATCGCCGTGACGGCCGGGCCCCGCCGCGGGCACGGCGCCGGGGGAGCGGAGGGCCACGGCGGGGATGCCCGAAGCGGCCGGCCAGCCGGGCGGATCACCCGCGTACAGCACGGCGGCCGTTCCGGCATCCTCGGCCATCAGCCGGAGCCGTTCGGTGGGGTAGCGGGGGTCCAGTACGAGGTAGCCGGCGCCGGCCTTCAGTACTCCCAGCATGGCGGCCACCATGGCGGCCGAGCGGTGCAGTTGGACGCCGACGGGGCGGTCCGGGGCGACGCCCGCGGTCCGCAGCGACTCGGCGATGCTGTCCGACCACCTGTCGAGTTCCGCGTAGGTCCACTGTCCCGTGCCGTCCTGGAGCGCGACGGCCGCGGGACGTTCGCGCACCTGGTCCCGAAACAGTCCGTCGATGGTCGGCGGACCGGTCTGCGGGCGCGCGGTGCGGTTCCACCCGGCGATCCGTCGGAGGTGCTCGGGAGGGGTGAGGGAGAGGGAGCCGACGGGTCGGTCGGGATCCTCCGCCAAGGCGCGGAGGGCCCGGAGCCACATGTCGGCCAGGGCCGCGGCCGTCTCGGCGCTCCAGGCACCGGATCGCCTGCTCACATCGCCACTCGGCGCCTCATCGGTGGAGGTCTCGACCGTCCAGGTGAGACGGGCGCCGGGGTCCCGGTGCGCCAGGGCCGGTACCCGGCTGCGCGCTCCCTCGAAGTGCGGCAGCGGAGGGGCCGGGAGCATGCGGAACGCGATGCCGCCCGCGCCTGCGAAGAGTCCGGCATCCTCATCGGTGGTGTCCGGGCCGGTGGGCGGAAAATCGGCCCGGTGCTTCTCGACCGCTCCGCGCAGCTCTGCGACGTGCCGGACAAGAGCACGGAAGGATTCGTCCGGGTCGATACGCAACCGCAGGAGCAACTCGTCGGTGTACGGGCCGATCGCGGTCCGAGGTTCGCGGTCCGCGGGAACGGAGCAGTGCAGCAGGACATCTCTGCCCGGTTCAGCGAACGGCGCTGCCGCGAGGAACACGCCGGCCAGCAGATGATCGGTGAGATCGGCACCGTCAGCGCGGGCGAGACCGCGCAGGCAGTCCGCCAGGTCGGGCTCGAGCCGGAACGGGATCGCCCGGACGGGACCGGGGACGGGCTCGTTCGCGTCGGAGCGCGGTACGAGGGGTGAGGGCGCCGCCGGACTGCTTCCGGGCCGGAATTCTGCCGCGGGGGAGCCGGGGGAGTCGTGCGTGGGGTGGGGCTGACCGGAGGGTTCGGAGCCGCCCGGCAGGGGCGGAAGGGACCGGTCCGCGTCGGCGTAGGCCATGGACAGGTCGCGGGCCAGCACGGCAACCGATTCCTCGTCGGCGATCAGGGCATGCAGCACGACCTGCAGGACGTGCCGCTCCTCCCCGATGCGTACGAGCCTGGCTCGGACGAGCGGTGCCCGGTCCGCTTCGAAGGGGCTTCGGCGGTCCTCGTCGAGCAGACGTGCGAGGTCCTCTTCGGCACCGTCCGCCCGGGCGCGGTCGCGCAGGTCGGTCAGGACCAGAGCACAGGAGACACCGGCCGGTGCCGTCCGCTGCCGGGGCGCCCCCTCGACCTCCTCGAAGGAGGTGCGCAGGAAGGCGTGCCTGCCTACGCAGGCGTTGAGTGCCCGCTCGACAGCGACCGAATCCAGCGGACCTTCGACCTCGACGGTCAGACAGGGGTGCCCGACGTGATCGGTGTCGCTTCGGTCGAGCAGCCAGGTGCGTTCCTGGGACAAGGACAGAGGGCGATGGGTCCCCAGCAAGGTCCGCTTCCTTCGAATCGGTGGGTAAAGGCTGTACCGCAACTCCTGGTGGACCGGTGTGCGGCGTCAGATGCGGTGCATCGCAAGGCGGAGGGACGTCCGCATACTGGATGTGTGCGGATGTTCCGACAACGCGGCGAGGTGCCGTAGCCGTCGTCGCACACCCGCCAGGAGTTGCGGGACAGCCTTCAGGGAGGGCCGCGTACGGCGAAGAGCCCGGCAGCCGGAACGCGCAGGGGTCAAAGGGACGTGGTGGGGGCCGGCTGGCCGGTGAAGCCGAGGGAATCGGTGCAGAACGCTTCCCACGGCGGGCTCACCGTGTCCCACAGCACCTGCGCCTCGGCGCTGACCGGACTGCGCACCACGGTGAGGTCGTCCCAGAGGAAAACCACCTCGTCCGGGTCCAGGCCGGAGGCAGCCTCGGCCGCGTGACCGGCCCATTCCTCGAACGCGCGCAGCCGGCCCAGGGGATAAGCCCTGCAATAGGCCCTCACAGGGCAGAGCCTCCGGGCCGCGATTCCTGTTCGGCCATGCGACGGCGCAGGCTGAGCGGCCGCATGTCGGTCCAGACCTGCCCGATGTGCGCGAGGCACTCCGCCTTGGGCCCGCTGATGCCGACGTCGGACCAGCCGGGGGCGTTCTCCTTGCCGAGAGGCCACACGGAGAATTGCTCCTCGTGGTTCACGACCACCTTGTACAGGGTGTGGTCGTTGATTGCGTCGGTGGTCATGGGACGTCTCTCCTATCGCGGGTGGCTGGACGGCTCGGCCATGGCGACGGCGACGACGCGCGGGCCGGTGAACGGCTCACGGCCGTGGGCGGTGAGCATGTTGTCGACGAGGACGACGTCGTCCTTTTGGTAGTCGAAACGGGTGGACGCGCTCCGGTAGCAATCCCGTAAATGGTCGAGCACCTCACCGGGGATCGGCGCTCCGTCGCCGTAATAGGTATTGCTGGGTAGGTTTTCCTCACCGCACATCTCGAGCAGTCCGCGCTGTACGACTTCCGGGAGCGTGGAGACATGGAAAACCGTCGCATGGTTGAACCAGACGGCGTCCCCGGTGACAGGGTGGCGGTGCACGGCGTCCCGAACGGCTTTCGTACGGAGCCTGTTGGAACCGAGCCATTCGACGTCGATGCCGTTCAGGGCGCACTGCTGCTCCACGGCTTCCCGGCTGTCCGTTCCGAAGACCTCCTGCCAGGGGAGCCCGAGTGCCTCCGAGTAGTTGCGCACGACCAGCCACTTACGCCGGACGAACTCGGCGCGCACGTCGGGGTGGATGAGGTCGTGGATGCGCCGGGTGTCCGCGAGGGGCGTGGCACCACGGGTGTCGGGTGGCTGCGCGCAGTGGAAGAACAGGAGCCGCGGCCAAACGGCCTGGTAGGAGTTCTCGTTGTGCAAGAAGATTTCCTCGCCGGCGGGGTACTCCGTCGAGGTGTAGACGTTCCCGTGGATGGCTTTCCTCGGGGAGGAACGTTCGGTGTAGTCGAGAGGCGCCGAGTCGGCGAAACGCCGTACGACGGCGTCCAGCCCCTGCGCACCGCCGACGGTGAAACCGCGGAGGAGAACCGCTCCGTGTTCGTGGAGGGTCGTTCGCAGAACATCCCGCTCCCGCCCCACGTACTCGGCCAGCGGCGCGGGGGCTTCAGCCGTGATGACGTGGGCAAGGGTGGTATTGCCGTTCATCGGCAGTCCGCCTTCGCGGGAGGAAGTGCTACCACTAATTCAGGCTGTGACATCGGAATAACCCCTGAATGGGTGTTGGTAAACAGAGGGAAAAGGAGGGCCGGAAAGTGGCCCGAGCGAAGCTGCGCGGGGTCGACGGATTGGGCATCGTCGATCGAAGTGGCGCACTGGTGCCTCACCTTGACTCATCTGAGCGCGCCGGGTCAAGTGGCAACTTGTGAAACGTTCAGTGCGACGTGTGAAGCTGGAACGCCTCATTCCATTTTCACCTTGTCGAAACTGTCGAAATCGTCTTGCTCTCGCCGAGGAGACCTGCCTAGTCTCTCCCTCGGTTCCCGCTTTCAATCTTGAGGTGGAATGTGTCAAGTACGGGTGAGGACGCCTCGGCGGGCGATTCTGGGTTACCTCGGCGGTTACGGAAAAATCGGGCATTCAATATATTTTGGCTCGGTCAGGGGTTATCCCTCCTCGGCGGATCGGTGACACTGCTGGCCTTGCCGATCCTGATCTTGGACGCGACCGGTTCCATCGCACAAATGGGTGCGCTCACGGCGGTTTCCGCGGCTTTCGGTATCGGTGCCGGAACCTTCGCAGGTCACATCGTGGACCGGATGGACCGGCGCAAGATCATGATCTTCTCCGAAGTGGCCAGAGCCGTGGCACTCGGTATGGTTCCCCTGATCTGGCTGATCGAGCCACAGATATGGCTCCTCTACGCTGTTACCGCCGTCACATCGGTTCTGAAGACAATCTTTGATGTCGCGTATGTGACTGTGGTACCCAATCTGGTTGACGCGGACGACCTCATCACGGCGAATGGCCGACTTCAAGGCACTTATGCGATGGTCGGAATTCTCGGCCCCGTTCTCGCCGGCATCATGGCCGCCGGAGTAGGGCCCTCCTGGGCGCTGGGCGTCAACGGCGCGACCTTCCTCGTCTCTGCCGTGACCCTCGTGTTCGTGCAGCTCCGCAGGGGCGACGGGAACGAAGCCGGAGAGGAGGACTCCAAGGGGCCGGTTCGGGAGAATTTCCTCGTCGGTTTCACATTTCTGTGGAACCACCCAGCGATGCGTGCCCTCACCCTCCTGCTCACCGCCCTGACGTTCCTCACCCTCGGCGCCACCGACCTGCTCATCTACAGGGTGCAGAAGGACCTGGAGAGGGGAGCCGACGTCCTCGGCTACGTCGTCGCGGTCAGCGGCCTCGGCTCCATCGTGGCAGCGGTCCTGGCCGGCGCGCTCCGGCGTGTCATAGGGTTCGGGGCCTGCTGGCTGGCCTCGGTGCTACTGATCGGCTCTGCCGTGGCGCTGATCGGGAACAGCCGGAATCTCGTGGTCATCGCCCTGATGTCCGCCGTCTTCATGTTCGGCATCACCCTCGCCGGCGTCCTCTCCATGACGCTGCGCCAGCAGGTCGCTCCCGACCACCTGCTCGGCAGGGTGACCGCGGCCTTCTGGACCGTGCACAACGCGTCGGGCCCCGTGGGCGCGGCCGTGGTCACCGTCGGTGCGGCGCGACTGGGCGTGCCCTCGGTCAGCCTGATGGGCGGTCTGTTCTGTCTGGTGATCTTCTTCGTCGGGATCTTCACGCCCCTGCGCGTGGCACGCCCGGAACTGATTCAGCCAACACCCCCCTCGACACCCGGCAGTGTGCCGGAGCCAGGGTCTGCCAAGCCATCTTTGGAGACGGACAGATGAGCCCCCTGCGAGACAGCGGTACCGGACCCTTCGCCGAGCTCGCCTCTTGGATGACCGACCGCATCGCACGGCGGACGGGCCTCCCGGTGGCGGACATCCACCCGGACGACCGGTTCGCCGAACTGGGCCTCTCCTCACGAGAAGCGGTCGGTCTCCTGGGAGAACTCCAGGACCACCTCGGCCGGGAGCTCTCTTCGGCTCTCCTGTGGGAGTACCCGAGCATCGAGGACCTGTGCCGCCACCTCGTTCCGGAACCGTCCCCACCCCGTCCAGCGGTCGGCGCCCGCCGGCAGCAGGAATCGCCCGGGCGCCCCACGCCCGAGGAACAACTGCCCGAGGGGATCGCCGTCATCGGTATCGGCTGCCGGTTCCCCGGCGCCGACGGCCCCGACGCGTTCTGGCGGCTGCTCTCCCTGGGAACCGACGCTGTCACCGATACCAGGCCGGACTCCCCCGCGGGGCTGGTGCCGCTGGGCCGGCAGGGCCACCTGTCCGGCGTCGACAGGTTCGACGCCGAATTCTTCGGCATCAATCCCCACGAGGCACGGCGTATGGACCCGCAGCAGCGGATCCTGCTGGAGGTGGCCTGGCAGGCGTTGGAGGACGCCGGAATCCCTCCCGGTTCTCTGAAGGGCACCTCCGCCGGAGTGTTCGTCGGCATCAGCAACTCGGACTACGGCCGCCTCGTACCGGCCGGGCCCGCCGCCGCGGACACCTACTCGGGTACCGGCCAGGCGCTGAGCATCGCGGCCAACCGGATCTCCTACACGCTGGACCTGCGCGGCCCCAGCATCGCCGTGGACACGGCCTGCTCCTCCTCCCTGGTGGCAGTGGACCAGGCGTGCCGGGCCCTGCGCGACGGAGAGGCGGAACTGGCCCTGGCCGGCGGGGTGAACCTCGTCCTCGACGGCTTGGCCACCGAGATCTTCTCACAGGCGGGCATGCTCGCCGCCGACGGCCGGTGCAAGACGTTCGACAGCTCGGCCGACGGATACGTCCGCGCCGAAGGCTGCGGTGTCGTCGTCCTCAAACAGCTCGCGGCGGCGCGCCGTGACGGCGACCGCGTCCTCGCCGTCGTACGCGGCACAGCCGTCAACCAGGACGGCCGCAGCAACGGGCTGACCGCCCCCAACGGCCTCGCCCAGCAGGACGTCATCGCCACCGCCCTGGCCCGCGGGGGCGTCCACCCGTCCGAGATCGGCTACGTCGAAGCACATGGCACCGGGACCCCGCTGGGCGATCCGATCGAGCTCAGGGCACTGTCCGCGGTCCTCGGAGAAGGCCGTACGGACGACAGCCGGTGCCTGGTCGGCTCGGTCAAGACCAACATCGGCCACGCCGAGTCCGCTGCCGGCATCGCCGGACTGATCAAGGCCGTGCTCGTCCTGCGGCACGGTGTCGTGCCCCCGCACCTGCACCTGCGGCAGCTCAACCCGAGAATTGAGCTCCCGGCCTGGATGTCCGTGCCCTCGGCAGCGGTGCCCTGGCCTGCGGGCGACCGTCGCCGGGTCGTCGGCGTGAGCTCCTTCGGATTCGGCGGAACCAACGCGCACGTCGTCCTCTCCGACCCGTCGCCGGACCCGGGCGAACGCCCGGCGGGCGCGGCGCCGTCCCGGCCGGTGCAGATCCTGACCCTCAGCGCCCGGACGCCGAGTGCCCTGCGCCGGCTCGCGCAGTCCCACGCGGACGCCCTTTCGGGGCGGTCCGGCACCCGCGAAATCGCCGACATCTGCCACACGGCGAACACCGGCCGGGAGCACCATGCCTGGCGGGCGGCCCTCGTCGCGTATGACGTCCCCGCCCTGCGCGAGAGCGCCGAGGCCCTCTCGGCAGGCAGAACCCACCCCGGGGTGGTCACCGGGAACGGCGATCCCGCGGCGGGAGGTGTCGCCTTCCTCTTCACCGGCCAGGGATCCCAGTACGCGGGGATGAGCCGCGGACTCCACTCGACGGAACCGGTGTTCAGAGACGCGCTGGAGGAATGCGCGGCGCACGCGGACCCGTTGTTGGACCGCCCGCTCCTGGAGCTGCTGTTCGCCGAGGAGGACGGGGCCCGGTTGCTCGACCGCACCGAGTACACCCAGCCGGCTCTGTTCGCCGTGGAGTACGCTCTCGCCTGCCTGTGGCGGTCGTGGGGTGTCGAACCCGGCGCGCTACTCGGTCACAGCGTGGGCGAACTGGTCGCGGCATGCGTGGCCGGGGTCATGGAGCCCGCGGACGGCATCCGGCTGGCGGCCGCCCGCGGCCGGCTGATGCAGCGCCTGCCCGAGGGCGGGGGCATGCTCGCGGTGATCGCCGGTGAGGACGATGTGCTCCGCGCCATCGGCGACGCACCGCTGGACATCGCTGCCGTCAACAGCCGTACCAACACGGTCGTCTCCGGGCACCGCTCCGCACTGCAAGCGTTGGCGGACCGGCTGGAACGGCACGGTGTCCTGTCCAAGCCCCTGCGAACGAGCCATGCCTTCCACTCGCGGCTGATGGAGCCGGTGACTGCCGAACTGGCCCGGGAGGCGAACGGGATCGAGTACCGGGAACCGGTCATCCCTCTGGTCTCCGATCTCGACGGCGAGATGTTCACCGGGACCCGGCTGCCGGATGCCAGGTACTGGGAACGCCACGTACGCCGGCCGGTCAGATTCGCCGACGCACTGCGCACGCTGACCGGGTCCGGCTGCCGCACCTTCCTGGAGATCGGTCCGGGCCGCACCCTGACGGGATTCGTCCGCGCCGAATCGCCAGGCTCCACCGTCGCTTCCTCACTGCATCGGGACACCGACGATCAGACACACATTCTGACGGGACTGGCCCGGCTCCACGTGGCGGGCGTCCGAGTCGACTGGACCTCGTTCGAGAAGGGCCTGCACGTGCGGAAGACCGCTCTCCCCACCTACCCCTTCGAGGGTGACCGCCACTGGCATCCCACCGCCACCGCGGAACAGCCCGCCCCCACGCCCGCCGCCGCACCTGCCGCCCGGCCGGCCGGGGCGGAGGCCGTCGTCCGTGATCTGCTGCTCGACCTGCTCGGCCTTGAACCCGGTGAACTGACGCCCGACCGTCCGTTCGTCGAGCTCGGTGCGGACTCCATCATGCTGATCCACGCTCTGCAGCGGATCCGGTCCACGTTCCAGGTGGACATCCCGGTCAGCAGGTTCTTCGAGAGCCTCGACACCGTGCGGAAGCTCGTGGCGTACGTAGAGGAGCACGCGCCGCCCCAGGCGCTCGCCGCAGCTCTGCCTGACGACCCGGCAGTTCTCCCGGCCCCGCACACCCCGCTTCCTCCGGATCCCCGGGTCTTCTCCGGGGCCGACGGCGCAGGCCCGGCCGAACGGTCACTGGCCCAGCTCCTCGCCGTCCACGACAACGTGATGACCCAGGCGATGGCCCTGCTCCGTGGCGACGGCCCGGCCGCGGCCGACCCCGCCGAACGGGCCGCGCCCGAACCGGCCGACCCCCCGGACACGCAGGCTGGACGGAACGACGACACGTACGTGGCCTTCCACTCCGGCCGCCCGACCACCTCCAGTCGCCTCACGCCGACACAGCGGGACTTCCTGCGGGAGGCTGTCACCCGCCACGAGCGGCGCACGGCACGTTCGAGGGAGCACGCCCGACGGGAACGCGGCGTCCACGCCGACATCCGCCACGTCCTCAACGTGCCCGACAGCCTGCGTGGGACGCGCTACCCGCTGACCGTGGTCAGCTCCTCCGGATCGCGGCTCCGGGACGCCGACGGCAACGAGTACATAGACCTCACCATGGGTTTCGGGGTCAACTTCTTCGGCCACGGTGAATCCTTCGTCAACGAGGCGGTCCAGGCACAGCTCGCGGAAGGCATGCAGCTGGGGCCGCAGTCACCGCTCGCGGTGGAGCTCGCCGAACTGATCTGCGAGATGACCGGAGCGGAGCGCGCGGTGTTCTGCAACACCGGGTCCGAAGCCGTGATGACGGCCGTCCGGCTGGCCAGGGCGGCCACCGGTCGCAGCAGGATCGCGCTGTTCGCCGGCTCCTACCACGGCTCCTCGGACCCCATCCTGGTCCGGTCCGCGACAGCCGGTCCGCTCGGCGAGGCTGCGCCGCTCGCCCCCGGCATCACCGAGGGGATCGGCCGGGACACCCTGGTCCTGCCCTACGGCAGCCCCGCCGCCCTGCGCGTGCTGCGCGAACACGCCCACGAGCTGGCGGGTGTACTCGTCGAACCGGTGCAGAGTCGCAAACCGGACCTGGTCCCACGGGAGTTCCTGCGCGAACTGAGGGAGCTGCTGACGGAGGCAGACGTCCCGCTCATCGTGGACGAAGTCATTACGGGCTTCCGCATGCACCCGGGGGGAGCGCAGGGCCTGCTCGGAGTACAGGGAGACATCGCCACCTACGGCAAAGTCGTCGGGGGCGGCCTGCCCATCGGCGTGGTGGCCGGGCGCCGCCGCTACATCGACGCCGTCGACGGCGGCGCATGGCAGTTCGATGAACCGGCCCCCGTGGAGGGCACCAGGACGTTCTTCAGCGGGACCTTCTGCAAGCACCCCCTCTCACTCGCCGCGGGCCTGGCCGTCCTCAGGCGCATGCGCTCGGCGGGACCCGCACTGCAGAGCGGGCTCAACACCCGTACCGCGGCCCTGACGAGCCGGCTGGAAGCGACCGCCGCACGCCACGGTGCGCCGATGAGGGTGATGACCTTCGGCTCGCTGTTCCGGTTCCACTTCACCACCGAGGCGCCGCTCGGATCGGAGCTGGTGGAACTCTTCTACCTGCTCCTCGGCGAGCAGGGCATCTACCTGTGGGAGGGCCGGAACTGCTTCCTCTCCACCGCCCACACCGACGCGGACTGCGACGCGATCGTGGCAGCGGTGGACGCCGTGCTCGGGATGATGGCCAAGGCCGGATTCCTCACGGGCCCGCCGAGCCTGCCGGGCGTGGCCGACGGCGCGGACACGGAAACCGTGGCCGCCCCCCGCGCGCTGCCGGCGGCCACCGGTGACCGTCAGCTGTCGGACGTGCAGCGGGAGATCTGGTTCCTCGATCAGCTCGGTGCCGAATATTCGCTCGCCTACACCGAGATGATCGCGGTGGACTTCGCCGGGGAGCTGGACCGTGACGCCCTGTCCCAGGCGCTCAGCGCGATGATCGACCGTCACGAGAGTCTGCGCTCGGTTCTCCTGCCGGACGGCAGTGGCCTGCGCATCCTGCCGGCGGACCGTTTTCCCCTTCACCACGCCGACCTCACCGAGGGCGACGGAGGTTCCGCCTCGGAACGGGCCGAGGCGTGGATGGCGGACGCGGCGGCCACCCCGTTCGAACTGTTCCAGGGCCCCCTGGTGCGGATGACGCTGTTGAGACTGGGCCCTTCCCGGCACAGGCTCGTACTGGGCGCCCACCACGCCGTTGTCGACGGCTGGTCCTTCAACGTCCTCCTGCACGACCTCGCCGAGCTGTACCGGTCGCGGCTCACCGGCGCTGCCCCGTCCCTGCCTCCTGCGGTTCCCTACGGCGACCACGTCGCCGCCCTGGCCGGGGACACCGCTTCGAGGGAGGGGGACGACGCGTACTGGCACCGGAGGCTCGCCGACGGCATCCCGGCGGTCGAGTTGCCCGCCGACCGGCCCCGCGGCCCGAGGGCCACCCACCGAGGGGCAAGCCTGTCCTTCACCCTGGACCGCGACGCCCACACACGCCTGCGCAAGGCGTCCGCGGCGCGCTCCGTCACCCCGTTCACCCTGATGCTCGGCGCCTTCGCCGGGCTGTTGCACCGGATCACCGGACAGGACGACCTGGTCGTCGGTGTGCCCGTGGCCCTGCGCACCCACCCGGGTGGCGAGCGGGTGGTGGGGAACTGCGCCAACGTGCTGCCCATCAGGTCGGGCACCTCGCCGGACCGCACCGTCGCGGATTTCGTCGACGGCACCCGGCGCAGCCTCCTCGAAGGCCAGGACCACGTCCGCTTCCGGGCCTCGTCACTGGCGCGTGAGAACGGTGCGGGCCGCGGACAGCTTCTGCGCGTGCTGTTCAACCTCGACCAGGAACTCGCCGCACCCGAATTCCCGGACCTCACCGCGACGGTGGTCGTTCCGGACCGCAGATACGTCAAGTGCGACCTCTTCGCCGACGTGCGCGCCTCCCACACGGGTCTGCACATCACCTTCGAGTACAACTCCGAGCTGTACGACGAGGCCACGGTCCAGGGTTTCGCGGCGGCCTACCGCAGTGTGCTCGCCGCGTTCACGGACGATCCGACCGTACGGCTCTCCGCGATCCCCCTCGTGGGCCCCGCCGAGGAGGAGAGCCTCAGCCGACTGGGGCGCGGCGTGGCGCTGCCCCGTTCCGACCTGTCCGTGGCGGCCCTCTTCGAGCGCCAGGCGGCCGAGACCCCGCAGGCCGAGGCCCTGGTGGACGGTGCCGCCCGGATCGGCTACGGGGAGCTGAACCGGGCCGCGAACCGGCTCGCCCATCACCTGATCTCCCGCGGCGTGGGCCCCGAGGTCAGGGTCGGTCTCGCGATGGAGCGCTCGGCGCGCCTGGTCACCGCCGTGCTGGCCGTGCTGAAGGCGGGCGGCGCGTACGTGCCGGTGGACGTGGCGGGCCCGCCCGAGCGCAGCCACCGGATCCTGGCCGACGCCGGGATCACGGTGCTGATCACCGACGGGGACCCGGACCTCCTGGAGGGCGCTCCGCCCGGTACCGTCCTGGTGGACCTCGTCCGCGACCGCGCCGCGGTGGAGGGGCGTCAGGATCACGACCCGACGGTCGGCATCCTGCCGGACAATCTCTGCTACGTCCTCTACACCTCCGGCTCCACGGGACGGCCCAAGGGCGTGATGGTCACGCACCGCGGGCTGGCCAACGCCTACGCCGGCTGGGACTTGGCCTACGGGCTGCGGGCCGACGGGATCCGCAGCCACCTGCAGATGGCCAACGTGACGTTCGACGTCTTCGCCGGCGACCTCGTCCGGGCCCTGCTCTCCGGCGGAAGGCTGGTGCTCTGCCCGAAGGAGACCCTGCTGCGTCCGGAGAGGCTGCTCGAGCTGCTGGAGCGGGAGTCGATCGAGTGCGCCGAGTTCGTCCCGGTGGTCGTACGCAGACTCCTGGCTCACGTGGAGGACGAGGGGCGCGACCTCTCCTTCATGCGCCGCATCGTGCTCGGGTCGGACACCGTGTCCTCGGCGGAACTGGACGGGCTCGCCCGGGTCGCCGGTGCCGGAGCCGTGGTCGTGAACTCCTACGGACTGACCGAGGCCACGATCGACAGCACGTACGTGAGCCACCTGCCCGGCGACGGAAAACAGTGGTCCGGCTCGGTGATCGGTGCCCCGTTCGGCAACGTGGCGGTCCACATCCTCGACTCCGAACGCCGGCCGGTGCCACCCGGAGCGGTCGGCACCCTGTACGTCGCGGGGGACGGCGTCGCCCGCGGATACCTGTCGGCACCCGGGCTGACCGCCGAGCGGTACGTACCGGACCCCTGGGCCGACCGCCCGGGTGCCCGCATGTTCGACACCGGAGATCTCGCGCGGTTCCGGTGGGACGGCGACCGGACCGTGGTGGAGTTCATCGGGCGCCAGGACGGCCAGGTGAAGATCCGCGGCAACCGGGTGGAGACGGGGGAGGTCGAGGCGGTCGTTGCCGGTCTGCCCGGGGTGCGGGCGGCGGCGGTCGCGATCGACCGCTCCGGTGCCGAGCCGAGGCTGGTCGCCGGTGTCGTCCTCGAACCGGGGAGTCCCGGTGAGCCGGTGACCGTGCCCGAGGGCTGGTACCCGCGCCTGCGGTCAGCCCTGCCGGCCCATATGATTCCCGACCGGTTCCTGGCCCTCCCGGCCCTTCCGGTGACCGCGAACGGCAAGGTGGACCGGACGGCGCTCCTCCAGACTCCAGGTGAGGAGATCCCGCTGACGGGCGAGGCCGAGGCGCCGCGTACGCCGCTGGAAGCCGAACTGGCCGGGATCTGGGGCGAGGTGCTCGCTGCCGGTCCCCGGAGTGTCCACGACGAGTTCTTCGCCGTCGGCGGCAACTCGCTGACGGTGATCCAGATGCTGTCGCAGGTCAATTCCCGGTACGCGACCGACGTGGCGATCGGTGACTTCTTCGGCCGTCCCACCATTGCGGCACTCGCGGAGGACATCGAGAAGCAGAGGACCGGCGCCATCGCGTCGCCGCACGATCAGACGCCTTCCACGCCGGAAGGCGGGGCACGCGCCACGATGCGGGCAGATGGAACGTTTCTCCTCTCCTCGGCTCAAAGCCGCTTCTGGTTTCTGGAGCAGTTGTGGAGCGGTACCCCTCTCTACACCGTCTCCAGCGCCGCGCACATCTCCGGTCCTCTCGACATCGACGCCTTGACCTGGAGCATCGGCAGGCTGGTGGCTCGGCACGAGGTCCTCCGCTCTCACTACCCGGCGACGGCCAAGGGGCCCGCGCTGCGCGTACGGGAAGAACTGGAGGTTCCCGTACCCGTCATCGACCTGACCGGTCTGACCGACACGGAGTGCGCGGAGGAGGCCGAGCGACTGACCGCGGACCAGGCCTACCGCCCCTTCGACCTGGAACAGGGCCCGGTTCTGCGGGTGTGCGTCCTGAGAGTGGCTCCCGCACGGTTCCGCATGCTGTTCACGATCCATCACATCGCCGCGGACTTCTGGTCCGTGAGGATCCTTCTGCATGAACTCATGGAGCTGTACGCAGCCAGGACCGAAGGACGCCCCGGGGCGCTGCCCGCGCTGACGACGGGATTCGCGGACGCCGCGATCCGCCTCGACACGTGGCTGGAGAGCGGCACCGCACAGGCCCAGCTGGCCCATTGGAAGGACCGGCTGGACGGCATACCCGCCCGGCGGGCACTGACCCCCGACCGCAGCCCGGAAGAACACTGGAGCGCTGAGGCCGGTGTGGCCACGATCGGGCTCGGCGAGGAACTCGGCGAGCGGATCGCCGCCCTGGCCGGCCGGTGGGGCGCGACGACGCACATGGTGCTCGTCACGGCGCTGAAGGCGGTGCTCGCGGTGTCGGGTGCCGGTGACGACGTGGTCGTCGGCACCCCGGCGGCCCAGCGTCTCGGCGCCGGTCTCCAGGGGCTCGTGGGACCGTTCATCAACACGCTCGTACTGCGCACCGACCTCGGTGGAGATCCGACCCTGGCCGAGGCGGTCGAACGGGTGAGCGCGGTGTGCCAGGCCGCCTACAACCACCAGGACGTGCCTTTCGACAAGGTGGTCGAGGCTGTGGGCGCCGGCCGCGGAAGGGGCAACCACCCGCTGTTCACCGTGATGTTCCAGTATCTGCCGGACAACTTGGAGCAGGCCCGCACGGGTGGCGTGGAGATCACGTTCGACGAGGTCAAGACCCGGTTCGTGGAGTTCGACCTGCTCTTCGAAGCGGCTGGCACCCCACGCGGAATCGAAGCCGTCATCCGGTACAAGGCGGTGCTCTACGACAGCGCCACCATCGACACCCTGCTGCGTCGGTGGCAGGCGGTGCTGGTGGAGATGACCGAGTCGCCGGACCTGCCACTCTCTCGATCCTCACGCACCCGGACCGCCGCCGAACTGCCCGCGGTGGCCCCCGCCATGCGCAATCCGGTCCTCGGCGCGCCAGAAACAGCCCGAGACCCGAAGGGAAACCAGCATGTCTGATGAAACACCCCGCAAGCCCGGTGGGATCAGGTCGCTCATGCCGCGGAAGGTGACCGTCGGCCGGCCGCAACCGGTTCGCCGTACGGTCGTCGGAGAGGCAGGGACCACCCGGTTGGCCGTGTACACGTCCCACACGGATGTGGAGCCTGCCGAATGGGCCGACCACCACCGGGATCAGTTGACCGCGGACGTGCACGAGTACGGAGGCGTCTGCTTCCGGGGCTTCGGCATCGACGCCCCGAAGATCCTGGAGCGGTTCGCCTCGGTGTTCGTGACAGACCTCTACAGCGAGAACGGGGAGCACCCGCGGGTCTCCGGGAACGGCAGGATCTACACGCCCGTCTTCCACCCGCCCGAGGAGCGGCTGCTCTGGCACAACGAGAACACCTTCAATCCGTCCGGGCCGACGCGGATCTGGTTCGCCTGCGTCAGGCCGGCGGACGAGGGAGGTGAGACACCGGTCGCCGACAGCCGCACCGTGTACGCACGCGTCCCCCACGCGGTCCGCGAACCCTTCGAGCGCAAGGGCGTGATGTACACCCGCACGTACGGGACCGGCCTCGGCGTGCACTGGCGTGACGTATTCCGCACGGACGACAGATCCGCGGTGGAGGACCAGTGCCGCGCCGCCGGTCTCTCCTACACCTGGCGGGGCGAGACGCTGCACACCAGCTGCGTGCGCCCCGGAGTGATCGCGCATCCGACGACCGGGCAGCCCACCTGGTTCAACCAGGCACAGCACTGGCACCCGTACTGCCTGGGCACCGAGATGCGCCAGGCCGTCAGCGCGGTCTTCGACGAGGGCGACCTGCCCCGCAATTGCTTCTACGGAGACGGTTCCGTGATCCCGGACGAGGACATGGCGGAGATTCTGCGGGTCTACGACGAGGCCGAACTCACCCTGCCCTGGGCGCCGGGCGACGTGATGATGCTCGACAACCTCCTGATGGCGCACGGCCGAAACCCCTTCCGGGGCGAACGTCGGCTGCTGGTGGCCATGGGCGGAATGATCACTTACCCGGCAGTGGAGGTGCGGCCGTGACCGACGTGACGGAAGCCGCCGAGGGCTACGGCGTCTCAAGGCGGCAGCGCATCGTGCATCACTTCGGGCGGGCCGGGTTCGAGGCCACCGCGCAGGCCATGCTGGCGGTGGACCGGCCGCTCACCGGCCGGGAGGCAGCCGAGGCGGTCGACGCCCTCGTGGCCCGTCACGACATCCTGCGTACCGGAATCACGGTTCCGCCCGGCACGAAGACTCCTCTGCAGGTGGTCGTGGACCGGTGCGAGGTCGCCTGGGACCACTACGATCTCCGCGCCACGGACGAGACGACCCGGCGGGACCGTCTGACCGCGATCGCCGAGCACGCCCGGCATCAGGTCTCCGCCCTGGGCAAGTCCCCCACGGTGCACGGCGTTCTGATCGACCTCCCTGGGAATCGCTGCGGCATCCTGCTCACCACGCACGCCGTACGCGCGGACCGGAGGAGTTTCGAGGTCCTCGCCGAGGAACTGGCCGGGATCCTGAGCGGCGAGGGCCCGGCCGAAGAACCCCTGCAGTACGCCCAGTTCGCGGAATGGGAAGGGACACTCGACGAACCGTCCACCGCGTCGGCGTCGGAACCGGCCATTCCGGCAGGGCACGGCCGCCCCGAATGGCCGGAGGCGGCCGGAGGTCACGCCACCGGTTACGGGGTCGTACGCGTGCGTACGGACGACGGGCTCGCCGCCCTGCTGAAGCGGTACGCGACCCGGCGCGCGGTATCCCCGCAGGCCGTTCTCTTCACCGCGTTCCGCGTCCTGCTGGGCAGGACCGCCGGAGCCGCGGGCTCCGAGGCCGCCTTCCTGATCGACGGCAGGCAACAGCACGAGGACCTCAGGGAAGCGGTCGGCCCCTACACCGCGTGGGCCGGGAAGGCCCCCTTCTCCACGCTTGCCGCGCCGTTCGGCCGACTGGTCACGGAGACGGAGGCCTGGCTGGACCGGGCGCTCCTGGAGGACGAACCCGACGCAGGCGGCAGAACGGCCGCATGGGACCACGCCTTCGAGTTCCACGACGGGGTTCCCACCACCGCGGCGGTCTCCGTGGAGTGGACCGACGTGGTCATGGAGCCGCATGTCCTGCGGCTGGTCGTCCGGGATTCCGGCGGCGGCAGCCCTGCGGCGCAGCTCGTCCTGGACTGGCACCACGACCGCGCCAGGCTTGCGGGGCGGTACGTCACGATGCTGGCGGAGCGGCTCTTCACCCTGCTGTCAGGGGCATTGGCCGACGACACGCTGCCCGCCGATTCCCTCCGCCTCATCGGTGCGGAGGAACTCCACTTCCTCACCGACACGTTCCACGACTCCGCCGGTTCCGCGAGCGGCGGCACCGGCCTTCCGGTCCACCGTGCCGTGCACGCCCGCGCGGCTGCGGATCCGGACCGGACCGCGGTCGTCGCCGCCGACCGCTCGCTGACGTACGGCCGGCTCGACGGTATGGCACGGCGGCTCGCGGCCGGCCTGCGGGAGCTCGGCGTAGGACCCGAGACCCCCGTGGGCATCCGACTGGATCACCTGGCCGCGCTGCCCGTCGCCGTGCTGGGCGTGCTCAACGCGGGTGCCGCCTACGTTCCCCTCGACCCGGGCCACCCCACGGAGCGCGCGGCGCGTCTCCTCGCCCACACCTCCTGCGAGGTGCTTCTGACCACCGACCGGCTGGACCGGCCCGATTTCGCCGGCACTGTCCTCCTGCTCGACGACCTCGACGCTCTCGCCGGGGCGCCGGAGCCGGGTCGCGTGGCGGGGGACGCGGTCGGCGACGACCAGCTCGCGTACATCATGCACACCTCCGGCTCAAGCGGTGTGCCCAAGGGCGTGATGGTGCAGCACGGAGCCCTTGCGAACTACCTGACCTGGAGTGCCGGGCACTACCTGGACGGCTCGGTCGGGGGCTCCGTGGTGCACTCCTCCATCGCCTTCGACCTCACCGTCACCAGCCTGCTGAGCCCGCTGGTCGCGGGGCGCTCCGTACGGCTCCTCGCGAAGGCGCAGACGGATCCGCTGGAACTCGCCCGTGTCATCGAGGAGGACCCCGCAGCCACTCTGATCAAGCTCACCCCGTCCCACCTGCGCATCCTCAACCAGGCGCGGAGAGACATGCCGTTCCCGGTGGCCGGGCGGACTCTCGTGGTCGGCGGTGAGGCGCTGACGGCCGACCTCCTTGAGGACTGGAAGGACTGTCGCGTCGTCAACGAATACGGACCGACCGAGACGGTCGTGGGGTGCTGCGTGCACGAGGCCGTGCCGGGCGCCGAGCCCTCCCTGTCCGTCCCCATCGGAAGCCCGATCACCGGTGCCAGGCTCCACGTGCTGGACGAGAAGATGGAACCCGTCCCCGTGGCGTCTCCGGGAGAGCTGTACATCGGAGGGGACGTGGTGTCCCGCGGGTACTTCGGCGCCCCGGACCTCACCGCGGAGCGGTTCGTGCCCGACCCCTTCGCGACCCGGTCCGGCAGCCGGCTCTACCGCACCGGAGACCTGGTCTGCCACCTCCCCGAGGGCGGACTCCGCTACCTCGGCCGTTCCGACGCGCAGCTCAAGCTGCGCGGGTTCCGCATCGAGCCGGGCGAGGTGGAGGCGGTGCTGCGGCGGCACGAATCGGTGGCCGACGCCGCGGTGACCCTGGCGGGCCCGCCCGAGGCGCCGGAACTCTGCGCCTACCTGGTCCCGGCCGGTGCCCCGCGACCATCCGCCGAATCCGTACACCGTCATGCGGCGGGGCAGTTGCCTGAGCACATGGTGCCGACGCGATGGCAGTGGCTGGACACCCTGCCGCTGACCCGGAACGGCAAGGTGGACACCGCCGCGCTGCCCACGTCCCGGCCGGTCGCGGCCGGCACCGACGGTGGCGTGGACAGAACGGCGGCGGTCGTGGCAGGGCCCAAGGACTCGGTCGAACTGGCGCTGCTCCTCATCTGCGAGGAACTGCTGGGCCGCACCGGGCTGGGCGTGCGGGACGACTTCTTCGACGCCGGCGGACACTCCCTGCTCGCGGTCCGGCTGATCGCGAAGGCGGAGGCCGTCCTCGGGGTCGGTATTCCGCTGAGCGCGCTGTTCAAGGACGAAGTGGTCAGTGTCGAGCGGCTGGCCGCGATGGTACGCGAACGTTCCGCAGCGGGCGGCCGGCCGGACCCTCTGGTCATGCTGTCGTCCGCGAAGGGCCCCCGTCTCCCGCTGTTCCTCGTCCACCCCGGCGGAGGGCAGGTGCTCGGCTACCGGGATCTCGCCCTCGCCGTCGGCGCGGACCGGCCCGTGTACGCGTTCCAGGACCCCTCCGAGGAGACCGGGCCGCACCAGAGCGTCCCGGAGCTGGCCGAGACGTACCGCACGCGGCTGCTCGAGGCATGCCCGGACGGTCCCTTCCTGCTGGCCGGCTGGTCCTTCGGAGGACTGGTCGCCTTCGAGCTGGCCCGGCGGCTGACGGCCGGAGGCCGCGCGCCGCGGGCTCTCGTCCTCGTCGACAGCTACCCGGCGCAGCCCGCGGCGACCGGTGCCGACCTGGTCCGCGGCTTCGCGGAAGAGGCCGGCCGGGCCCTCGGCATCGACCTGGAACCCACCGACGCGGATCTCGAAGGACGTTCCGCCGAGGAGGCCGTACACGCCATGATCACCCGGGCGACGGGCGAAGGACGCGTACCCGCAGACATCGGAGTGCGTCACGTGAGCGGGATGTTCCGGCTCCACGTGGCCCACCTCCGCGCGGCCGAGGCGTTCTCACCGGCCGGGGCAGCCCGGGTGGGGGAGACCCACCTCGTTCAGGCCGCCGTCCAGGACCGGGCCGACCGCGACCGCGCGGCACGGCTCTGGCAGGACATGACGGACGGCCAGGTCGTCCGGCACTTGCTGGCCGGCGACCACTACTCCCTGATGCGGGCCCCACAGGTGCAGGGCCTCGCCGAGCTGATCGCCGCCCTGGACGACACGGGGTCCGCCTCGTGACGCCGGCCTGCGTCGTGGAGCGCGTGGCGGGATGGGTACCGCCCCAGCGCGTCACCAACGACGACCTGCCCGCTTCCTGGGAGGTGACGGACGACTGGGTCCGTTCCCGCACCGGGATCGCGAGCCGGCACCGGGCCGCCCCGGGGACGGCCACGTCGGACGTGGCGCTGAAGGCTGCCGCGCGGGTGCTGGAGGGCGCTGGCACGGTCGACACCCTGCTGCTCGCCACGTCCACCCCCGACCATCCGATTCCTGCCACCGCCCCCGCTGTGGCCGCCCGCCTCGGGCTCGGGCCGGTCGCGGCATTCGACATCGCGGCCGTGTGCAGCGGATTCGTGTACGGCCTGGCGACCGGGGCCGGGCTGATCGCCTCCGGCATGTCCCGCAGGCTCCTGCTGGTGGGAGCCGACGTGTACTCCAACCTCCTCGATCCGACGGACCGTTCGTCCGGGATCCTCTTCGGGGACGGTGCCGGAGCGGTGCTGCTGCGGGCGGGCGAACCGGGAGAGCCCGGCGAACTGCTGGGCTGCCACCTGGGAAGCGACGGTGGCAATGCCGGGCTGATCACCGTCCCGGACGGTGGCGCACGTTCCCGGGCGGCCGGCGTCCCGCCCGGCCACGGCGACCACCACTTCCGGATGCAGGGGGCGGACGTCTACAAGCAGGCCGTCGTGCGGATGACGCAGTCCGCCAGAGGCCTGCTCGAACGGCTCGGCTGGGACGGGCTCGACGTGGACCACTTCGTTCCGCACCAGGCCAACGCCCGCATTCTTGAGGCCGTCTCCGCACGGTTGAGGATCCCGTACGAGCGGTGCGTCCTCCATCTCGCCGAAGTCGGCAATACCGGGGCCGCGTCCATACCGCTCGCCCTCGCCGACGCCCAGGAGGCCGGCAGGCTCCGGGAGGGCGATCGGGTACTCATCACAGCCTTCGGCGGTGGCCTGACATGGGGCTCCGCCGCTTTCACATGGCCTTCGGCACCGGCCGGGCCCATCACTACGACCACCGCGCCAAGGAGACGAGCATGACGACAACCTACGAGAACGTGTACGGCATGATCCAGAACGCCCTGACGGAGACCTTCCAGGTGCCCGCCGGGGAAGTCCGTCCCGACGCGGAAATCGGCACCCTCGAACTCGACTCCCTGGCCGTCGCGGAGCTCACGGTGATGCTCAGCGAGCAACTCGGCGTCGCCGTCACCGAAGGTGGAGTGACCGCCGAAACCACACTGGCCGAGTTCGCGCAGCAGATCGAGAGCGCTGCCGCAGGCCAGGACCCTGCGGGGCACCTGGAGAACCAGTGACCAAGACCCCGACCATCGCGGTGACCGGCCTGGGGATGATCACCCCGGCCGGGGACGGCGTCGAGGCGACCTGGAACCGGGTGTGCGAGGGCCTTCCGACAGCTACGCCCGACCCGGCCCTCGCCGGACTGCCGGTGGACTTCTCCTGCCGGCTTCCGGCGGGCGTGGACGGGAACCGGGCCGTCGGAAGGCGCGACGCCTGGCGCATGAGCCGGGTGGCCAAGGTCGCGGTCGCAGCCGCCCGCGATGCGATAGGCGATGCCGGCCACGACCCGGAGACCTGGAACTCGAGGCGCGTGGCCGTGGTGATGGGCTGTGGCGTCGGGGACCTCGCGCTCTGGGCGGACCAGACGCACCGGCTGCGGGAGAAGGGACCGGGGAGCGTGTCCCCGACCTCGATGCCGCGGGCGCTGGTCAACATGCCGGCCGGCGAGGTCGCCCTCGCGCTCGGCGCGCGCGGGCCCAGCATGGCCGCAGTGACCGCCTGCGCGTCCGGCGCCACGGCACTGGCGACGGCACGCAGACTGTTGCAGCTCGGTCTGTGTGACATCGCGGTGGCGGGGGGCGTGGAGATGGCGATCGACCCGCTCCCGGTGACCGCCTTCCACCAGATGGGTGCCCTGTCCGTGCGCCGCGACGACGTGGCGGGGGCGTCCCGGCCGTTCGCCGCCGCCAGGGACGGATTCGTGATGGGTGAGGGCGCCGCCGTACTCGTCCTGGAACGCGCCGAGGACGCGGCAGCCCGCGGCGGCCGCACCCGGGCCGTGCTCGCGGGCTCCGGCGAGACGACGGACGCCCACCACCCCACGACGCCCCATCCGGGCGGGCTGGGCTCCGAGGACGCGCTGAGGCTCGCGCTGGAGGACGCCGGACTGGCACCGGGAGACGTGGACCACGTCAACGCCCATGCCACGTCGACGCCCTCGGGCGACGCCGCGGAAGCCACCATGATCGCCCGAGTCCTGCCGCACGCGCCCAGTGTCACGGCTGTCAAGGGTGTGCTCGGACACACCCTCGGCGCGGCAGGGGCCATCGAGGCTGCCTTGACCGTGCTCAGTATCGAACGCGGCATCGTGCCGCCGATCGCCAACCTCACGGAAGACACGGCCGAATTCGACCTCGACTGCGTGACAGGGACGGCCCGCCCCCAGCGGATCCGCACCGCCGTGACCAACTCCTTCGGATTCGGCGGCCACAATGTCGTGCTGGTCCTCACGTCGGGAGCCACCCGATGAGTCGCCCGGGCCGGCGCGACCGCGTGACCCTCTACGCCATCATCGGCCTGCCCTTCGCAGCGATCCTCGCCGCCGTACCGGTGGCGTGGGGATGGGGCATCGGCTGGACCGACGTGGTGATCGCCGTGGCGATGTACTGCGTCACGATGCTGGGCGTCAGCATGGGCTTCCACCGGTACTTCACCCACGGCGCGTTCAAGGCCAACAAGGCCCTTCACACCGGGCTTGCCGTCGCCGGCAGCCTCGCCCTGCAGGGACCGCCGATCGCATGGGTGGCCGACCACCGGATGCACCACAAGTACGCCGACGCAACGGGCGACCCGCATTCGCCCTGGCGCTTCGGCACGTCCGCGCCGGCCCTGGCCAAGGGCATGGCGTACGCCCATGTGGGCTGGCTGTTGGGGAAGCACGCGTCCTTCGTGACCTACGCCCCCGACCTGCTGCGGGACCCGGTCGTCGTCCGGGTGTCCCGCGGGTACTGGCGCTGGGTGTCCGTGTCCGTGCTGCTGCCGCCGCTACTGGGAGCCCTGCTGACGTGGTCGTGGTCCGGAGCCCTGACCGCGTTCTTCTGGGGCTCCCTGGTGCGCATCGGGCTGGTCCACCACGTCGAATGGTCGATCAACTCCATCTGCCACGTCGCGGGGGACCGGCCCTTCGCCGCGCGTGACAAGTCGGGGAACGTGTGGTGGCTGGCGCTGCTCACCTTCGGCGACGCCTGGCACAACCTGCACCACGCGGAACCGACCTCGGCGCGTCACGGAGTGCTGCGCGGCCAGATCGACATCGCGGCGCGCGTCATCCGGTGGTGCGAGAGCGCGGGGCTGGCCTGGGACGTCCGGTGGCCCGATCCCGTCCGGCTCGCCCGGCGCCGCGTGGAAGGAGGGGCATGATCCTGCCGGCGGGCACCGCGGGCACCGCGGCCCGCGCACGGATGTGGCACCGCCCGGCCGTGGGCGCGCGGCCCCGGTACAGGCTGGTCTGCATCCCCCACGCGGGCGGCGGCACCGCCGCGTACCAGCCGTGGCTGCGCCTTCTCCCGCGGGACGTGGAGGTCTGCGTCATACGGCTGCCCGGGCGGGAGAGCCGTATGAGCAGGCCTCCGCACAGCGACTTCGGGCACGCCGTGTCCGAGATCGCGGACCTGTTGAGCGGACTACCGCCCATCCCCTGGGCGTTGTACGGCCACAGCATGGGTGGTCTGCTCGCGTACGAGGTGTGCGGCGTGCTCGCGGGCGGACCGCTCCCGGAGCCGCTCTGCCTCGCAGTCGGAGGCACCGCGGCGCCTCCGCGCCATGCGGATCTTCCTCCCTGGCTCCCTCCGGGGTCCGGCCGCCGGGACGTGGTGAACCTCCTGAAGAGGTTCGGCGGCACCCCCCAAGAGGTCTTCGACAACCCCGAAATGCTGAATCTGGTGCTCAAGATGGTGGAGTCGGACTTCCTCATGCTCGACACCTACCGCCCGGGAACCCACGCGGTGCGCTGCCCCCTGTTCGCGTTCGCCGGGACCAGGGACACGGAGGTCACCCCCGCCGACGTGGCGGCCTGGCAGCACACCGCCGCGGGCTCGTTCGAACTCCGGCTGCTGGACGCCGGCCACTTCTTCGCGTACTCGCACGCCGAGGCGGTGGTGCCGTACCTGGATTCCCGGCTGCGCGCCACAGGAGCGTGATCCCGGGGCGTATCCCGCTCGTGAGGGGCCGAGGAAGTCGTCCCGAAGGGGTGCTGCGGGCAGGTGTGGCTCCGGTGGCGCGTGAGCCGGCCGTCACCGGACACCCTCCGCGGAATGAGCGATGTGGCGAGGCCGGGATGCCTGGCCGGAGTCCGCCGCCCGCGCGCGATACTGATCATCATGCGCGTCGACTTCGATCCTCAGACCATGCAGTCCTCGGCCTTCTACCGGTTCATGACCGCCGTGGTCGTGCCCCGGCCGATCGCGTGGGTTTCCACCGTCGCCGCGGACGGCACCGCCAACCTGGCACCGCACTCCTTCTTCACCATCGCCTGTGTCACGCCGCCGGTCGTCCAGTTCACCTCGGTCGGCCGGAAGGACTCGCTGCGGAACATCGAGCAGACGGGCTCGTTCGTGGTGAACCTCGCGCCCGAGCACCTCTTCGAGCAGATCAACGCGACCAGTACCGATTTCCCCCGCGGCAAGAGCGAGTTTGAGGAGGTCGGTGTCGCGGCGGAGCCCAGTCTCCGCGTGGCGCCGCCGCGGGTCGCGGCGTCGCCGGTCGCGCTCGAATGCGAGCTGCACAGCACCGTGCGCCTGGGTGACTCCACCGTGGTCTTCGGCCGGGTGGTGCACGCGGCCGTCGACGACGCGGTCCTGGTGGACGGCCACCCGGAGATCACCCGGATGCGCCCGCTCACCCGGCTCGGCAAGAACGAGTGGGGCACGCTCGGCGGCATCCGCGAGATCGCCCGGGTGCCCTGGGCCCAGTGGCAGAAGGGCGAGGGTCCCGAAGGGCGGTGAGCTGTCCGCGCACTGCGGTTGTCAGTGGTGGGTGCGATCCTGCCCGTATGGACGAGCTGATGCGGCGTCGGGTGTACGGCGCCGACCATGAGGACCCGGACCCCGGACCGCGCCCCGGGCACACCTATCGCGAGCTGGTCGGCGGCCCCCTGGACGGGCTGCTCCTCGACGTGACCGGCTGGTCGGAGACGGCGCTGGCCGAGGGGGCCGCCCTGATCACGGAGATAGGAGCCTACGGCCCGGGCGGCCGGGCCGAGTACGGCCCCCGCCGGGGCGACCTCCACCGCTGGGACTGGCAGGGCGACACCCCGTAATCCCGGAGGGTTCCCACCGCCCGCCACTCCCTGGCTGGGGCGTGTCGTCGGACTTTGCCGTGCGATCCCACGGACCGGACGCCGCCCGGCCCGGCCTCCGGCCGAACGACGGCCCGTTGACGACACGTCCTAGGGTGGGCCGGTGACACTGAGCTCGGCATCCCTCCTCCCGGTCAACCTCACCCCTCGGCATCCTGCTGGGTGTGCTCGCGCTGGTGGCGGCGGCCGTGGCGGGGCTGTGCCGGCTGTCTCCCGGCGACCCGGCGCACCGGGCCAGGGAGATCCTGGTCGCCGGGGTGCGGGCGGCGGTGCAGCTCGCCGCGGTGTCCCTCGTCATCACGTGGGCGGTCACCGAGGTGCTGGGGCTGCTGGCGTTCCTGGCCGTCATGTTCTCCGTCGCGGTGCGCACGGCCGGGCGCCGGATCACCGACAACCACACCTGGTGGCTGACGTGCGTACCGATCGCCGCAGGAGTGGTGCCCGTGGTCGGGTCGCTGCTGCTGACCGGACTCGTACCGGTGAAGGGCGTCGCGCTGATCCCGGTCACCGGCATCCTCATCGGAGGGGCGCTCACGGTCACCGTTCAGGCCGGGCGGCGGGCGCTGGACGAGCTGGAGCAGCGGCGGGGCGAGGTGGAGGCCGCCATGGCGCTGGGGTTCTCGGACCGGGACGCCCGGGTGGAGATCGCGAGGCCCTCGGCGTCCGACGCGTTGCTGCCCGGACTCGACCAGACGCGGACGGTCGGGCTGGTCACGCTGCCGGGTGCGTTCGTCGGGATGCTGCTGGGAGGCGCGAGCCCGCTGATGGCCGGTGCGGTGCAGCTCTTCGTCCTGGTCGCGCTGATGGCCGTGCAGTCGATCGCCGTGGCGATCACCGTCGAACTCGTCGCCCGTCACCGCGTCTTCCGGTCCGCGCGGGAGTGAGGAGCGGGAACCGTACCTCGTCGGTTTTCCTCGTACGGCTCCGATACGCCGGGTGGTCCGGAGGGGCGCCGCGTCACGCCGCTTCGTAACGGTGGGCCCGGCCACCGCGCCACTCGACCCACATCGGGTTGTCGAGTATCCGGTCGGGGTCGTCCAGTCCGGCCTCGACCAGGAAGACGATCACGTCCTGGTCCGAATGGGCGAGCCCCAGTATCTCGTCGCGGCCCTCGTGGTGGACGGTCACGCGACGGCCGCCCGAGGGGGTCGGTCGGTGTATGACGATCGGAGGAGTTGCCATGCGCCCAGGGTGCGACGGCACGGGGCGGGTCGCATCCGGCGCGGGACTGCCGCTGACTCGGCACCGTGCCGGTCCGGGGGCGACGGCACGGTGGTGGGAGGGGGTGTGTGCTTCGGGGAGACGGTGGGAGAAAAGTGGGAGACGAGCCAGGCCGATGCACCGGGACGCACCGGGATGTACTGGGACGCACCGGGATGCACTGGGACGCTGGGGAAGCCGGGCATGCCGGGGATGCCCTCGTGACGTGCGCATGCCTCCAGGCGGAACCTGGAGGCATGCGCGGCGCACACTACGGCTCGGTCAGTTCGCCGACTCGCCCGCGTGGGGGCTCAGCACGCCCGCGCTGACCAGGGCGAAGAGCACGATGCCGAGGACCACGCGGTAGTAGACGAAGGGCATGAAGCTCTTGGACGAGATGAACTTCATGAACCATGAGATGACCACATAACCGACCACGAACGCGACCAGCGTCGCGAAGATCGTCGGGCCCCAGGAGACATGGCCCTCGCCCGCGTCCTTGAGCTCGAAGACGCCGGAAGCCAGGACCGCGGGAATGGCCAGCAGGAAGGAGTAGCGGGCCGCGGCCTCGCGGGTGTAGCCCATCAGGAGACCACCGCTGATGGTGGCGCCCGAACGGGAGACACCCGGGATCAGCGCCATCGCCTGGCAGACGCCGTAGATCAGGCCGTCCCGGACACCCAGGTCCTTGAGGGACTTGCGCTCCTTGGCGGCGCGGTGCCTGCCGCCCGCCTCGTCCCGGGCCGCGAGCCGGTCCGCGATGCCGAGGACGATGCCCATGACGATGAGGGTCGTCGCGATCAGACGGAGATCACGGAAGGGGCCCTCGATCTGGTCCTTGAAGGCCACCCCCAGGACACCGATCGGGATCGAGCCGACGATGACCAGCCAGCCCATCTGGGCGTCGTGGTTGCTGCGCATCTCACGGTCGAAGAGCGACCGGAACCAGGACGAAATGATGCGGGCGATGTCCTTGCGGAAGTAGATGATCACCGCCGCTTCCGTGCCGATCTGGGTGATGGCGGTGAACGCGGCGCCGGGGTCGTGCCACCCGGCGAAAGCGGCGGTCAGCCGCAGATGCGCGCTGGAGGAGATCGGCAGGAACTCGGTCAGTCCCTGAACGAACCCCAGGACGAATGATTCGAACCAGCTCATGGGGCTTAGGCCATCCCGGAGGTGATCAGGCTACGGCCGCACGACATGGAGACGTCGGCAGCGTGCGAATACGGTCAGAAAAGGGCAAGGCGAGAGCCTCGGAGATCTTTTGTCGTCGGGCGCAGGGTATCGCCTGCGGGTGAACGGCTTGCTCCCTGCCCCCCGTCCCAGGACCCTTTTCCCGCCCCTTCCCGGCCTTCCCCGCACCCTTGCCGCAGCGACTTCGCCGCCCGGCGCGGGCGTGCGGGATCAGGCGGCCTTGCCGAACCGATGACGTTTGCGCCAGGCGACCACCGCTCCTCCGACGCCCGACAGCACGATGAAACCCATCGCGACGAGGAACGCGGGGGAGGTGGGCGAGGCTGCCTCGCTGCCGGCCACGACGTAGGCGGCGGTGTTGGGGATGGACCCGAGCCCGGTCGCCAGGAGGAACGGCGCGTACCGCATGCGCGAGGTCGCCGCGCAGTAGTTGGCGGCCGCGAACGGCACGCCCGGGAAGAGCCGGAGCGCCAGCATGGAACGGAAACCGTGCCGGCTCAGCAGGCGGTCCGCCGCCTTCAGCCACCGCCCGCGCACCAGGGTGCGCAGCGCGTCCTGCCCCAGCACCCGGCCGAGCAGAAAGGAGATGCCGGCCCCGAGCACGGTGCCCGCGAGGGCCGTGACCAGACCCGTCTGGGTACCGAAGAGCGCTCCGGCCGCCAGGTTGAGGAGAGGGCGCGGCGCGAAGGCCACGGTGGAGACGCCGTACGCCAGTCCGAACAACAGGGCCGCCGTGCCGCCCGTCAACTGGGACGGCCAGCCCGAGGAGAGCATCCGCTGTGGGTCGAACAGCAGCATGGTCGACGCGGCGGCGGCCAGTACGACCACGAGCAGGGAGAACCGGGACCAGGGGGACAGCAGCGCCTTCGAACAGCGCAGGGCCGGACCGTTGCGGGGACGGGCCGCGGGGACGGGTTCGAACATTTGGGGAGAGTAACGGAAAGAGGCATGTGATCGCCGTAATGTACGCGTGATGATCTGACGGTCCGACAGGATCGGTGCGGTGAACCTCCGCCGCGCACGCGCCGTGCCGGGCGCGTCCGTCGACGGAGACCGAACCCCTGGCAGCGCCTCGCGGCCGGAAAACCGGTCGACGCACACGGCCTCGACCGGCCATCATCCAGGCATGTCCCGGTACGCCTTCCTCGCAGCGCCGTCCGCAGTCGCGGACGCGCCGAAGGCTGCCGCGGACGCCTGGGCCGTCGCGCACACCGCGGCGACGCCCACCACCGCGGCACTCCCCGTGGTGGCACTCCCCGCCGCAGCCACCACCGCTGCCCCGGCATTCCTGGGCGGCGCCCGAAGCTGACCCTCCTCCGACTGTCCGGCGGACCCCGCGAGGGGAGGGTCGGACGGGCACAGGGGTCCCCTCTCACGGCTTCGAAACCAAGGAACGAGCCATGTCCAAGACGGCATACGTGCGCACCAAGCCCCACCTCAACATCGGCACCATGGGCCACGTCGACCACGGAAAGACCACTCTCACCGCCGCCATCACCAAGGTCCTCAGCGCGCGGCCGGGAGCCGCCACCTCGTACGTCGCGTTCGACCGGATCGACCGCGCCCCCGAGGAGAGCCGGCGCGGCATCACCATCAACCTCGCGCACGTCGAGTACGAGACCGACACCCGGCACTACGCCCACGTCGACATGCCGGGCCACGCCGACTACATCAAGAACATGGTCACGGGGGCCGCCCAGCTCGACGGGGCGATCCTCGTCGTCTCCGCGCTCGACGGCGTGATGCCGCAGACCGCCGAGCACGTGCTGCTGGCCCGGCAGGTCGGCGTCGACCACATCGTCGTCGCCCTCAACAAGGCCGACGCCGCCGACCCCGAGCTGGCCGAACTGGTCGAACTGGAGGTGCGCGACCTGCTCTCCGCCCACGGATACGGCGGCGACCTCGTGCCCGTCGTCCAGGTCTCCGGGCTCGGGGCGCTGGACGGCGACCCGCGCTGGACGGCGGCGATCGAGGGGCTGCTCGACGCGGTGGACACGTACGTGCCGATGCCCGTGCGCTACACCGACGCGCCCTTCCTGCTCCCGGTGGAGAACGTGCTCACCATCACCGGGCGCGGCACCGTCGTCACCGGCGCGGTCGAGCGCGGCACCGTACGCATCGGCGACCGCGTCCACGTGCTCGGCGCGGACACCGAGACGGTCGTCACCGGTCTGGAGACCTTCGGCAGGCCGATGGAGTCCGCGCAGGCCGGCGACAACGTGGCCCTGCTGCTGCGCGGGGTGGAAAGGGACCGGGTCCGGCGGGGCCATGTCGTCGCGGCGCCCGGCAGCGTCACCCCGACGCGCCGCTTCACCGCGCAGGTCTACGTCCTGTCCGCCCGCGAGGGCGGCCGCACCACCCCGGTCGCCACCGGCTACCGGCCCCAGTTCTACATCCGGACCGCGGACGTGGTCGGCGATGTGGACCTGGGGGAGGCGGCGGTCGCGCGCCCGGGGGAGACGGTCACCATGACCGTCGAGCTCGGCCGGGACGTGCCGCTGGAGCCCGGACTCGGCTTCGCGATCCGTGAGGGCGGTCGCACCGTCGGAGCCGGCACCGTCACCGCGCTGCTCTGACGGCCACGGCCACGGCATGCCGCGACCCGGCGCTGGGGTCCGACGGCGCAGCGGCCCGACGGCCCGGGCCCGTCTTCCCCACCCCGGGGGAGGCGGGCCCGGCTTCCGCGCCGGACGACCCACCCCGCCGGACGCCTCACAATGGGGGAGTGAACGAGCCCATACCCGTCATCCGCGAGGTCGACCACGGCACCGCCCGCCTGCTGCCCGACGTGGACCGGGACCGCGCGTGGCTTCTGACGGTCGACGGGGCCCCGCAGTCCTACGTGGACCTGGACGACCCCGCGCACCTGGAGTTCGAGTACGTCCAACGCCTCGCGCACGTACTGGACACCGCCGCGGACCCCGGGGAACCGCTCGACGTCCTGCACCTGGGCGGCGGGGCGCTGACCCTGCCGCGCTACACCGCAGCCACCCGGCCCGGCTCCCGTCAGCGGGTCGCCGAGGCCGACCGGGGACTGCTGGAGTTGGTGGCGGAGCAGCTCCCGCTGCCGGACGGCAGCGGCATCGCCGTGCACGCCGAGGACGCGCGGGAACTGCTGGAGCGGACCGCGCCCGGCTCCGTCGACGTGCTGATCGCCGACGTCTTCGGCGGGTCGCGCGTCCCGGCGCACCTCACCTCGGTCGAGTACGCCCGAGCCGCCGCCCGGGTCCTGCGTACGGACGGGATCTACGCCGCCAACCTCGCCGACAGCGCGCCCTTCGGCTTCCTCCGGTCGCAGCTCGCCGGCTTCGCCTCCGTCTTCACCGAGCTGGCGGTCGTCGCCGAACCCGCCGTGCTGCGCGGCCGGCGCTTCGGGAACGTCGTCCTGCTCGCCTCCCACGCACCGCTGGACACCGCCGCGCTCACCCGGCGCTGCGCCGGCGACGCCTTCCCCGCCCGGGTCGAGCACGGCCCGGCGCTCACCCGCCTGATCGGCCGGGCGGAGCCGGTCGGCGACCGCGACGCGGTCGCCTCACCCGAGCCGCCCGAGGGCGCCTTCAGCATCGGCTGAGGAAGCGGCAGGCAGCCCGCCGGCCGCGAGCACACCGGCGGAGAGCCCACCGGCGGGCAGGGCGCCGGCGGCCGGTACGCCGGGCGAGTCCTCGGATCCCGGGTCGCCCGCCATGACGGGCGCGGTGGGCTCGCGCCGGGTCATGTTCCGTACGTCCGGTACGAGCAGCACCAGCGCGGTCATGACCACCACCAGCGCGGCGCACCCCCACAGCGCCGTACTCCGCCCGACGAGCCCTTCCACCGGGCCGGCCACCGCCGTGGCGAGCGGCAGCATCGCGACGGAACCGAACCAGTCGTAAGCGGAGACCCGGGACAGCTTGTCCTCGGGGATCTCCTGATGCATCGTCGTCATCCAGGACACCCCGAACACCTCTATGGCGACGCCGCTCACGAACATCACGACGCAGAGCCCGGCCACCGGCAGTGGCACGGCGAGCGCGGCCGAGGGGAGTGCCAGCGGGAAGACACCGAGCGTTCCCGCGAGCAGCAGCCGTCGCGGCTTCCACCGGGACATCAGCAGAGCGCCGCCGAGCGTGCCCACGCCGAACGTGGCGAGGGCGGTGCCCCAGGGGCCCGGGCCGCCGAATTCGTCGCGTGCGACCAGTGGACCGTAGACCGACTCGGCGGCGCCGACGACCGCCACCACCACCGAGAACTGCGCCACGATCGACCACAGCCAGGGGCGGCCGATGAATTCCCGCCACCCCTCCCGCATGTCGGAGAGGAGGCCGCCCCCAGGCTCGCGGTCGGGGATGTGGCTCACGTCGAGGAAGGCGCGGAGACCCCCGGCGATCGCGAAGCCCGCCGCGTCCAGGGCCAGGACCCAGCCGGGGTTCACCGCGGAGGCCATGATTCCGCCGAGGGCGGCCCCGCCGATGCCCGCGCCCTGGGACGACATGCGGAAGAAGGAGAAGGCGCGGCCGGCCTGCTCCGGGGTGACCGAGGACATCAGCATGCCCTCGGCGGCCGGGTTGAAGAACGCCTGCCCGGTGCCGCAGAGCGCGGTGAGGACCATCATCTGCCAGAGCTCTGCCGTGCCGGTGAGCACCAGCAGGGCGAAAGCCGCCTGGGAGACGCAGTTGAGCGCGTTGGCCGCGACCATCACCCGGTGGCGCGGCATCCGGTCCGCGACGGCCCCGCCGATCAGGATGAAGACCACCAGCGGGAGGGTGCGGGCGGCGGCGACGAGCCCGATGTCCCCGCCGTCCCCGCCCTGCTGGAGCACCGCGAAAGAGGTGGCGATGAGGGCACTGCTGCTGCCCACGCCGGTGATGACCGCGGCGGTGGTCAGCAGGGTGTAATTGCGGCCGGCCCACTCGGGGCGGCGCCGCTTAGCGGGGGAAGGTGCGGGGGATGTCACCCAGGGACTAAACACGGCGGTGGCCCGACTTGCCAAATGGATATGTCATCGCGAGGCCGTGAGATCCCGCTTTCGCCGGTTCCGCCGCCGGGCTCCAGGCGGCCGGGCGGCGGAACGAGCGGGGTGCGAGCAGCGGACGGGAAGGCCGCGACGGCCGCCGGGTCAGGAGGTGATGTCCACCAGCCGCACGGTGCTCAGGATCTTGTCGATGGTGGTGTCGGGCAGCTCGTCGTCCACGCCCGCGTTGGCGAAGAGGACCCAGCTCGCGTACGCGCCGCTGTTGTTCTTGAAGCTGAAGACGACCGACTTCCCGTCCGTGTCGCACTTGTTCTTCTTCGCCAGGCCGAGCGCGGTGGCCCGGGCGACGCTGCCGGTCAGACCGGACGTGCTGGTGTACGGCTCCGGGGCGCCGACCTTGATCTTGTCCGTGGGGTCGGTCTGCGCGTAGGCCGCCCATACCCACTGCTCCGCGGTCTTGGTCGCGGCCTCGTCGGTCGATTTGGCGCCTTGCGCACCCTTGCTGCCGACTCCGGCGAGGCTGGTCTCCTCGTCGTGCCCGTCCTTGTCGGAGTCGTCCACGCACCACTTGCTCTTGAGGTAGGCGGGCGCGGTGAAGACGGCGGCGGGCGTGCCCGTCGGGTCCTTGGCGTCCTCGAACCCGGCGCTCATGCCGGCGGACGACACCTCCCAGTCGCCCGGTACCTCGAATCGCGTCCCCCACTTGGGGTTGGTGACGACCTTCCACCCGGGCACCGTCGGCTTCGGGTCGTCGTCGCCGCTCCGTGGATTGGCGGGTGTGGAGGTCGCCGCGGTGGGCTTCACCGGGGCGGTCGGCGAGGCCTTGTGGTCGGCGACGTCCTTGCCGCCGTCCTTGTCGTCCTTCTTCAGCACCACGACGCCGGTGACGACCGCCGTCACCACGACCGCCGCCGCCGCGACCACGGCGACCAGCGCGGTCTTGCGCTTGTCGTCGGGCGGCGTCGGTCCGCCGGGAGGCGCCTGGCCGGCGTACGCCGGAACGGTCGGCTGCTGGTACGGGTTCGGCTGGGGCGGACCGCCCTGCGGATACCCGTAACCGGGCTGCTGCCCTTGCGGATAGCCGTATCCGGGCTGCTGCTGCCCTTGCGGATAGCCGTATCCGGGCTGCTGTCCCTGCGGGTAGCTCTGCGGCGGCTGCCCCTGCTGCCCCGGCTGCCCCTGTGGGTATCCCGGCTGCTGATACGGATTCGGCTGTTGCTGGTACCCCGGCTGCTGGTACGGGTTCTGGTTCGGGTCCTGCGGGTTCTGCTCGCCCCCGGGCGGCTGCTGTCCTGGCCACATGGCCAGTAACCATAGAGGGACGCGGGGACATCGGCCACGGCCGCCCACGTGAGGGTATGGCCAAGAAGATCTACCCGTGAGTAACATCTCTGGCCATGAGCGCTGCAGAAGAGAAGAACCTCGGCGAGATGCTCGCCGCGACCGTGCCGATGGTCCGTACCCTCGGCCTCGAGTTCCTGGAGACCGGAGCGGAGCGCGCGGTGCTGCGCCTGCCCGACCGAGCCGATTACCACAACCACCTGGACGGGCCGCACGCCGGAGCCATGTTCACGCTGGCCGAGTCGGCGAGCGGCGCCATCGTCATGGCGGCCTTCGGTGACCAGCTCGGCCGCGCCGTACCGCTCGCCGTCCGGGCCGAGATCGGCTATCGCAAGCTCGCCATGGGTGAGGTCACCGCGACCGCCACCCTGGGCCGCCCGGCCGCCGAGGTCGTCGCCGAGCTGGACGAGGGCAAGCGCCCCGAATTCCCCGTCACGATCGAGATCACCCGCGCCGACGGAGCCGTGACCGGTGAGATGACGGTGATCTGGACCCTGCGGCCGCACCGCTGATCCGGTTCGCCGTTCCCCGCTCCGGCTCCCGGCCGGTGTGCCACCGGGGGTCCGGGGGCCGGAGCCGGGAGCGGCCGTCCCCGACCGGGTCGCGACCGGTAGGCTGCTGGACTGTGCCATGCCGCCGCAAGGGCGGCCGGCAGGGGGAACACCCGCACGGGAGGAACGGCTTTGCACGTCCAGGAGTGGCTCGAAACCATCCCCGCGCTCAGCATCTACCTTCTGGTGGCGGGCGTCATCGGTCTGGAGAGCCTCGGCATCCCGTTGCCCGGCGAGATCGTCCTCGTCAGCGCGGCCCTGCTCGCGTCCCAGCACGGGGACATCAACCCGTACGTCCTCGGCGCCTGCGCTTCCGCGGGTGCGGTCATCGGCGACTCGATCGGCTACGCGATCGGCAGGAAGGGCGGCCGCCCGCTGCTCGCCTGGCTGGAGGCGAGATTCCCCAAGCACTTCGGTGCCGCCCAGGTGGGCATGGCGGAGCGCTCGTTCGAGAAGTGGGGCATGTGGGCGGTGTTCTTCGGCCGCTTCGTCGCACTGCTGCGCATCTTCGCGGGACCGCTCGCCGGTGTGCTGCACATGCCGTACTGGAAGTTCCTGATCGCCAACCTGCTCGGCGGAATCGTCTGGGCGGGGGGCACCACCGCCGTCATCTACTCGGTGGGCGTGGTGGCGGAGGCGTGGCTGAAGCGTTTCTCCTGGCTCGGGCTCGTGGTCGCGGTGCTCATCGGCCTGACCTCGATGCTGGTGCTGAAGAACCGTGCGAAGAAGGCGGCCGCAGCCCAGTCCGGCGAGGCCGCCACCGCCCCCGCCGCCGCGGAGTGAGGCCCGGGGCGCCGCGCGCCCCGGGACCCCGGCGCCGGCCCGCCCGGACCCGGGCCGGACCCCGCCCGGGGGCTCGCTCCGGTCCGGCGGTCCCCGCTCAGCCCGCGTGGCCCTCGTGCGCCTGCCGGTGGGCCTTGGCCAGCTCCACGTAACCGACCGCGTTGAACCTGACGCCCTCCAGCTCCTCCGCGGTGAGCGGCCGCTTGACCCGCGCGGGTACGCCCGCGACCAGGGAGCCCGGCGGCACCTGCATCCCCTGGGGGACGAGGGCCTGTGCCGCGACCAGTGATCCGGCGCCGATGCGGGCGCCGTTGAGCACGGTCGCCCCCATGCCGATCAGCACGTCGTCCTCGATCACGCAGCCGTGCAGCACGGCGTTGTGGCCGACGGACACCCGCTCTCCGACCGTGAGGGGGAAGCCCGGGTCGGTATGAACGCTGCAGTTGTCCTGGACATTGCTGTCGGCGCCCAGCGAGATCGGGCCGCAGTCCGCCCGCAGCACCGCCTGGTACCAGACGCTCGAACCCGTCGCGAGGGTGACCTCGCCGATCACGACGGCGGTGGGCGCCACGAAGGCGTCCGGGTCGACCGACGGCTCCCTGCCACCCACGCCCGTGATCAACGGCTGCTCCGCCATGGTCCGCTCCTTCGTCCGGCGATGACCTTCGGGGGAACCGTAGGTGACGGTTCCCCACCTGACGGGCATTGGGGTGAACATCACAGAGCGGAGGCCCGGAGGGGGTGAACGCGGACGGCTACCGTGAGCGGGTGCCGAAGAGCAAACACGCGTTCTCCTTTCTCTCCCGCTGGTGGCGTCACGCCGCCTCCCGCGCGGTCCACCGCGGCCGGGCATGGGTGGGGGAGCACGGCGCGGTGACCGCCGAGCACCCCGGACCGCTGCGCTTCGGCCGGATCGGGCCCGGGACGCGACTGGCGTTCCCGCAGGGCACGGTCTTCGGCGAGCCGTGGATCCACCTCGGCGACCACTGCGTCATAGCCGAACAGGTGACGCTCACCGCCGGGATGATGCCCGGTCTGGAACTGGGGCCCGACCCCATTCTGACCCTGGCCGACGGGGTGGTACTCGGCCGGGGCAGCCACGTCATCGCCGACACCACGGTGACGATCGGCTCGAACACCTACTGCGGCCCGTACGTCTACATCACCTCCACGAACCACAGTTACGACGACCCGGACCAGCCGGTCGGCAGGCAGTGGCCGCGGATGGAACCCGTGGTGATAGGGCCCGGCTGCTGGATCGGCACCGGAGCCGTGGTGCTGCCCGGCGCCCGCCTCGGCCGCAACGTCGTGGTGGCGGCCGGCGCGATCGTGCGGGGGGAGGTCCCGGACCACTCGGTCGTGGCGGGCGCTCCGGCCCGGGTGGTGCGGAGCTTCGACCCGGAACACGGCTGGCAGCCCCCGCTGCGCACACCCGCGCCCGTGCCGATTCCCGAAGGCGTCACACCAGCGCAGCTGCTGGACTTCGCCGCAGCGGAGAGCGGTCCCGCAACGGCCTGAGCCGAGGAGGGCGCGCGCGGTGTGGCTGCCGGGCGGTGCGGTGCGCCGCCCGGCCTCACCCGGAGGCCAGCAGGACCGTGCCCATCAGGGCCAGGCCCGCGCCCGCCGCCTGGATGCCGCGGAGCCGTTCCTTGAGCACCCCGCGTGCGACCAGCGTGGTCACCACCGGGTAGAGCGAGGCCAGTACCGCCGCCACCGTCACCGATCCGTGCAGCGCGGCGGTGGCGTACGTACCGTTCGCCGCGACGTCCGCGAGTCCGACGAAGGCCAGCGCGGGGAGCGCCCCGAGGACCACGGCCCGGCCGCCCTCCGCGGGCAGGGCCCGGCCCCCGCGGCGTACCGACACGAGGAGGGCCGTGCCGCCGGCCAGGACATTGGTGACCCGCTGCACGAAGAGGGCCAGGAAGAGGCCGGTCGTACCGGTCGAGGCCTCCGAGACCAGGGACATCACCGTCCCGAAGCCGAACGCGGCGACCAGCGTCAGCAGCACCGCCCGGCGGCGTACCGGCGCTCCGCGCAGCTCCGGCCCGCCCGCCAGGACGACGCCCGTCACGGCGACGGCGACCCCGGCCAGCTGCGCGGGACCCGGGCGCTCCCCGGCGACCAGGCCGACGGAGACCGGTACCGCCACGCCGAGCGACCCGAGCGGGGAGACCACACTCATCGGGCCGAGGGCGAGCGCCTTGTAGAAGCAGAGCATCGCCACCGGGCCCACCGCGCCCGCCGCCACCGCGAACCAGAGCCGGCCACCGGCCTCGCTCCACGCGCCGGTCGCCACCACGGTGACGCCCAGGACGACGACGGCGATCGCCTGCGAGACGACGACCACCGTCAGCGCGGGAATCCGGCGGGTCAGCAGGCCGCCGCCGAAGTCGGCGAGCCCCCACAGCAGGCTGGTGGCCAGGGCGAAGAGTGCTGACATGGCGGGCCTCGCAGTACAGTGCGGCGAACGGTCGGTGCAGGGGTGCACCACACCGTAGTTCATTATTTTGTACGCCGCCATCAAGGATATTGGACTGAACGTGTCTGATCTCGACCAGTTGACCCAGTCCCTGGCCCGGAACCTCAAGCGCTGGCGGGGGGAGCGCGGCTTCACGCTGGACGTTCTCGCGGCCCGTTCCGGTGTCAGTCGGGGAATGATCATCCAGATCGAGCAGGCCCGGACCAACCCGAGCGTCGGCACCACGGTGAAGCTCGCCGACGCGCTCGGCGTCAGCATCACCGCGCTCCTCGACTACGAGCAGGGCCCGCAGGTCCGCCTGGTCGCCCCGGAGCAGGCGGTCCGCCTGTGGTCGACCGAGGCCGGCAGCTCGACCACCCTGCTCGTCGGCGCCGAGGCGGGCGGGCCGTTCGAACTCTGGTCCTGGCACCTGGAGCCCGGCGACGGCAGCGCCTCGGACCCGCACCCGGAAGGAACCGTCGAACTGCTCCACGTCACTGCGGGCGAACTGACCCTCGTCGTCGGCGGCGAGGCCCACTCGGTCCCCGCGGGCACCTCGGCGACCTTCCAGGCCCACGAGGCCCACGCCTACCGCAACGAGGGCACCGAGCCGGTCGAACTGACCATGGCCGTCCGGATCCCGCCGGTCCGCTGAGCCGGCGAACCGGCAACATCCGCTCCGGCGAAGGCTGTTAGCGTGACGCCATGCGCGCACCCATGGGTAACTTCGACGAAGACGCCACCGCCCCCGCGGCCGACCGCACGGACCTGCTCGTCCCGCCGGTCGCCGAGGCGGTGACCCAGGGGTGGGGCGGCCTCGCCGCCGAGCAGATCCTGCACGTCGACACGGACCCCGACCTCGCCGACACCGCGGTCTTCGTCGAGCACTACGGAGCCGACCTGCTCGGCGGATCCGCCAACTGCGTGGTCGTCGCGGGCAAACGTGGCGCCGACGTGACCCTCGCCGCCTGCGTCGTGCTCTCCCGGACCCGCGTCGACGTCAACGGCGCGGTGCGCAAGCATCTCGGCGCCCGCAAGGCGTCCTTCGCCGCCATGGACGTCGCGGTCGGCGAGAGCGGCATGGAGTACGGCGGGATCACTCCCATCGGCCTCCCCGCCGCGTGGCCACTGCTCATCGACCCGGCCGTGCTCGACCAGGAGTGGGTCCTCATCGGCAGCGGCAGCCGTCGCGGCAAGCTCATCGTCCCCGGCAAGTCCCTCGCCGCCCTCCCGGGCGCGGTGGTGGTGGAGGGACTGGGCGTCTGACCGTTCGGACGCTCCCGGGACCCCGGTCCTCCGTCCGGCCGTGATGCGACAGGCCGCGGGCGCACCGGGTCAGCGCAGGGAGGGAATTTCGATCGCGGGGCAGCGGTCCATGACCATGTCGAGACCGGCCTCCCGCGTCCGTGCGTACGCGGCCTCGTCGATCACCGACAGCTGGAACCAGACGGCCTTCGCCCCGATCGCCACCGCCTCGTCCGCCACGGCCCCGGCCTGCTCGCTGTTGACGAAGACGTCCACCACGTCCACCGGGAACGGGATCTCCGCCAGCGAGGCGTACCCCCGCTCGCCGTGCACGGTCTCGGCCTTCGGGTGGACCGGGACGACCCGCTTGCCGAACCGCTGGAGGACCCCGGCGACCCCGTAGGCCGCCCGCGAGGTGTTGCCGGAGAGGCCGACCACGGCCCAGGTGTCCCCGGTGTCCAGCAGAATCCGGCGGATCGTCTCATCGTCTGCGTACATGTCGGCGACAACCCCGCACACGCCGACGCCATTCCCGCCGACGGCCGGTACGGCGGAGCGGGCGCCAGTCGTGCGGCCGACCCGGGGGCGCGCCCGCGGGCCCGGGGGATCCCTGGCCCGCGGGCGATCTCGCTTCCGGCGGGGTCAGTTCAGCGGGGCGGCGACGGGGGTGCCGTAGAAGGTCATCGCCGGCCAGCCCTTGGTGGCCGCGAAGTCGTTCAGGAGCTGGGCCAGTTCCAGCGGTGACACGACGTGCGCCACGGGTGTCTCGGCGTGCTCCACGCTGAACTTGATCCGCAGTTCCCCCCACTCGCCGTCCGCGTTGAAGGGCGTACGGGTGAGGCCGTCGAACAGCGTGCCCGGGGCGAATTCGGCCGCCGTCGTCGTGCTCGCCTCGGCCTGCGTGGCCTGCGTGGCCTGCGCGGCCGGTGCCTCGGCGGCTTCGGCCGGCTGTGCCGACGCGATACCGCCCAGGGCTGCCCCGGCGGCGGTCCCCGAGTATCCGAGCAGGGTTCGTCTGGAGATGCTGGACATGGTCACCCTCCCTCTGTGCGGGCTCCGCGGGCGCGTCCCGGGGGCCGCCGGTGGAGCGTATGTGCGGTGGGTGGCCGCGCGGGGGCGGGGAGGCGAAGCCGGGATGGCCACCGGACGGCCTCGGACCACCACGGTCGCGCGGTGCGACCGGGAGCCGCCGGATCCGGAAGGGCGGGAAGGGGCGGTCCGGGCGGGCGCCGAAGCCGGTGGACACCTGGTACACCGACGGCAGATTCGAGCGTGCGAGTAGTGTTCGGACAGCCCCTAGGCTGAAGGCATGCAGGAGCAGTACCGCACAGTCGCCCGAGCGGGCGTGCACGAGACCGAGATCAACCGTTCGCGCTTTCTCTGCGCGCTCGCACCCGCCGCCACCGAAAAGGAGGCGCAGGACTTCGTCGCACGCGTCCGCAAGGAGCACCCCACCGCCAGCCACAACTGCTACGCCTACGTGGTCGGCGCGGACGCCTCCGTACAGAAGGCCAGCGACGACGGCGAACCCGGTGGCACGGCCGGAGTGCCGATGCTGCAGATGCTGATGCGCCGGGAGGTCCGGTACGTGGTCGCCGTGGTGACCCGGTACTACGGCGGAGTGAAGCTCGGCGCCGGTGGCCTGATCCGGGCGTACGGGGGAGTGGTCGGCGAGGCGCTGGACGAGCTCGGCACCCTCACCCGGCAGCGCTACCGGCTGGCCACCGTCACGGTCGACCACCAGCGGGCGGGTAAACTGGAGAACGACATGAGGGCCACCGGCACCGCCGTGCGCGAGGTGCGCTACGCGGAGGCGGTCACCCTGGAGATCGGACTGCCCGACGCGGATGTGGCCGGATTCCGGTCCTGGCTCGCCGACGCGACGGCGGGCTCCGCGACACTCGAACTGGGGGGCGAGGCGTACGGGGACGTGTGACCGCGCAGCGTCCCGTGACGGGGCACGCCGGGCGGTGAGGTTCGCCACCGCCACCCCCGGCGATGCGGGGACGGGCGCCCGGCGGCATTAGCGTGGGGTCCGCACGGCCGTGCCCGGTACCGAAGGCGGTCCCACCCCTCACGGCCCGCGCACAGCAGGAGGCCGGCCACCGGGACCGCCCGGACAGGGCGCGGGGCCGTAGCAGGGCGACGGGGCGGAGGACGAGGAACATGCGGACCACGGCGGGCGGAGTGACGCCTTGAGGATGCTCCACACCTCGGACTGGCACCTGGGCCGGTCCTTCCACCGCGTCGCGCTGCTCGACGCCCAGGCCGCGTACCTCGACCACCTCGTCGCCACCGTCCGCGACCGCGAGGTGGACGTTGTCCTCGTCGCCGGCGACGTCTACGACCGGGCCGTGCCGCCGCTCTCCGCCGTCGAGCTCTTCGACTCGGCCCTCCACCGGCTCGCCGCCCTCGGGGTGCCCACCGTCATGATCTCCGGCAACCACGACTCGGCCCGCCGCCTCGGCGTCGGCGCCGGACTCATCGACCGGGCCGGTATTCATCTGCGTACCGACCCCGCCGGCTGCGGCACCCCCGTCGTGCTCACCGACGCCCACGGCGACGTCGTCTGCTACGGACTCCCCTACCTCGAACCCGCCCTCGTGAAGGACTCCCTCGGGGCGGCGAAGGCCGGTCACGAGTCCGTGCTCTCCGCCGCGATGGACAGGGTCCGCTCCGACCTCGCCGGACGCGCGGCCGGCACCCGCTCCGTGGTGCTCGCCCACGCCTTCGTCGCCGGCGGCGAACCCAGCGACAGCGAGCGCGACATCACCGTCGGCGGTGTCTCGGCCGTACCCGCCGGAGTCTTCGACGGCGTCGACTACGTGGCCCTCGGACACTTGCACGGCAGCCAGCGGGTGAGCGAGCGGGTCCGGTACTCCGGCTCCCCCCTCGCGTACTCCTTCTCCGAGGCGGACCACCGCAAGACCATGTGGCTGATCGACCTGGACGCCGACGGGACGGTCACCGGCGAACGCGTCGACTGCCCCGTGCCCCGGCCCCTGGCCCGGCTGCGCGGCCGGCTCGACACACTCCTGGAGGACCCCGCGCTGGAGACCCACCGCGACTCCTGGGTCGAGGCCACCCTCACCGACCCCGTCCGCCCCGCCGACCCCATGGCGCGGCTTTCGACACGCTTCCCGCACACCCTCAGCCTCGTCTTCGACCCCGAACGCGATCCCGAGGACCCCCTCGCCTCGTACGCGCAGCGCCTCAAGGGGCGCGACGACCACCAGATCGCGGAGGACTTCGTGGCACACGTGCGCGGCGGCAGCGGACCCGACGAGGCCGAACGCACCGTACTGCGCGGCGCCTTCGACGACGTACGCGTGGACGACGGGATCCACGAGGTGTCCCGATGAGGCTGCACCGGCTCGTCCTCACCGCCTTCGGCCCCTTCGGCACCACCACCGAGGTCGACTTCGACGCGCTCTCCTCGGCCGGCCTCTTCCTGCTGCACGGTCCCACCGGCGCCGGCAAGACCTCGGTGCTCGACGCCGTCTGCTACGCCCTGTACGGGGCCGTCCCCGGCGCCCGGCAGAGCCCCGGCACCTCGCTGCGCAGCGACCACGCCGACCCCGGCACCCCCACCGAAGTCCTGCTCGAACTGACCGCCGGCGGCCGACGCCTGGAGATCACCCGCGCACCCGCCCAGGCCCGTCCCAAGAAGAAGGGCGACGGGTACACCACCGAGAAGGCCCAGAGCCGGCTGCGCGTCCACGACCCGGAGAAGGGCTGGCAGGCCCTCAGCAAGTCGCACCAGGAGATCGGCGAGGAGATCACCCAGCTGCTCGGAATGAGCCGGGACCAGTTCTGCCAGGTGGTGCTGCTCCCGCAGGGCGACTTCGCGCGGTTCCTGCGCGCCGACGCCGAAGCCCGGGGCAAGCTGCTCGGCCGGCTCTTCGACACCCGCCGGTTCGCCGCCGTCGAGGAGCGCCTCGCCGACCTCCGCCGGGCTGCCGAGTCGCGCGTCAGGGCCGGGGACGAACGCGTACTGGCCAACGCCCAGCGGCTGGCGCAGGCCGCGGGCCCCGCCGCCGAAACGCCCCTGCCGGCCACTCAGCCCGGCGAACCGGGCCTCGCCGAAGGCGTGTTGGGGTGGGCGGCGAACGCGCGCTCCAGCGCATGGGAGCGGCTGGAGATCGCCCGGATCGCCACCGGCGCCGCCGAGATGCGCCGGGCGGCAGCCCGTACCGCGCTGGACGAGGAGCGTGAACTCTCCCGGCTCCAGCAGCGCTTCGCGGAAACCCGCAGGCGCGCGGCCGGCCTGGAGGAAGGACGCGCCGAACACGACCGCCGAGAGGAGCGTCTGACGCGTGCCCGCAAGGCGGACCTGATCGTCCCCGCCCTCGAACTGCGGGACGCCGCCGAGCGCGAGGCCGCCGCCGCGGCTGCCGCCCGCGACCGCTTCCGTACGAAGCTGCCCCCCGAACTCGCCGACGCCCCGGCCGCACGCCTCGCCGAACTGGAACGCCGCTACCGGCAGGAGCTGGGCGGCCTCGACGCCGCCCGCCGCGCCGAGTCCCGCAGTGCCGCCATCGACGCCGAACGGGCCACGCTCGAAGGCGAGTCGGCACAGGATGACGAGACGATCCGCGAGGCGGACGCCTGGCTGTCCGGCTGGGACGACACCCGTGCCGCCCTGGCCGCCGAGGTCGAGGCGGCCCAGGAGGCCGCGACCCGGACGGAACAGTTCGCGGCACGGCTCACGTTCGCCCGCAACCGGCTGGACGCCGCACGGCGCAGGGACACCCTGGCCCGCGAAATCGGCGGCGCCCGCGAGCAGTTGTCCGCCGCCCGGGAGAGCGCGCTCGCCGCCCACGAGCGGTGGCTCGGCCTGCGCGAGCGCCGACTGCGCGACATCGCAGCCGAGTTGTCAGCCCAGCTCGCCGCGGGAGAGCCGTGCGCGGTCTGCGGATCGGCCGAACACCCGGATCCGGCACGGGCGGGAGACGGTCACGTGGACCGCGCTACCGAGGAAGCGGCCCTCACCGCTCACCGGGCCGCCGAACAGGACCGCGACCGGGCCGACCGGGCGCTCGGGCTGCTGACGGAACGCCACACCACCGCGCGCGCCGAGGCGGTCGGCGACACGGCGGGCGCGGCGGCCGCCGGGGGTGCGGCGGCCGACTCCGTGCCCGGCGATCCCTCCGTAGCAGAACTGACCGACCGTGTGGCGGAATTGACCCGTGAGCACGGCGAGGCCCACCGGCTCGCCGCCGGAACGCACCGGGCGCGCGAGAGGCTGGCCGCCGCCGAGCGGGAACACCAGGACCGGCTGGACCAGCGCCGCCACGCCGAACTGCGTGCGGCCGGGAGGGATTCCCGGCGGGAAGACCTCGACCGGGAGCAGGCGGCCCTGGAGACCGAACTCGCCGGTGTGCGCGAGGTGTCGGGCTCCATCGCGGCACACGCCGACCGGCTCACCCGCCGTGCCGCCCTGCTCGCCGAGGCCGCCGACGCCGTACGGGCCGAACAGGGCGCGGTCGAACGGCGTAAGGAAGCCGACGGCCGCCTCTCCGACGCTGCCTTCCGCGCCGGGTTCGACACCCCGCAGGCGGCCGTCGCGACCCTCCTCGACCGTTCCGCCCAACGGCAGTTGCAGAGCAGGATCGACGTCTGGCAGGCCGAGGCGGCCACCGTCGCCGACCGGATGGCGGAGGAGGACGCCCGCGAGGCCGCCCATCGCCCCGCCGCGTCGCCGGAGCGGGCGCGCGAGACGTACGACCGTGCCGAGACCCTGCTGCGCCACGCCTCGTCCGCGCTCTCCGCCGCCCAGGAACGCATCACCGAACTGGACCGCCTGTCCCGCGAAGCCACCAGGGAAGTCCGAGCGCTGGGCCCGCTCCGCGCGGAGTACGAACGGGTCGCCCGTCTCGCCGCGCTCACCGCCGGAACCTCGGCCCACAACGAGCGCAAGATGCGCCTGGAGTCCTACGTGCTCGCCGCCCGCCTGGAGCAGGTGGCCGCCGCAGCCACCGTCCGGCTCCAGCGGATGTCCGCCGGCCGCTACACCCTGGTCCACTCCGACGCCCGCACGGGGGGCCGCCGGGCCGGGCTGGGGCTGCACGTCGTCGACGCCTGGACGGGCCGGGAACGCGATACCGCGACCCTCTCCGGCGGTGAGACCTTCTTCGCCTCCCTCGCCCTCGCACTGGGCCTCGCCGACGTGGTGACCGACGAGGCCGGCGGGACGCGGCTGGACACCCTCTTCATCGACGAGGGCTTCGGCAGCCTGGACGAGCAGACCCTCGACGAGGTGCTCGACGTCCTGGACTCCCTCCGAGAGCGGGACCGCAGTGTCGGCATCGTCAGCCACGTGGCCGATCTGCGGCGCCGGGTTCCCGTGCAGCTCGAAGTCGTGAAGGAGCGGCAGGGATCGACGGTCCGCCACCGGCTGGGCTGACCGGCGGAGTACCTCACGGGGTGCCCGGCAGGGGGACGACGGCCTCCGGGATCGCCCGTACGGTCCGGGCGGACCGGGGAGCCGCCTCAGCGCTCGATCGGGCGCCGGGGGAGCGGGGAGGAGTACACCACGCTGGTGGTCACCGACCCCAGGCCGCTGATGCGCCCGTTCACCTCCTCGAGGTGCCGCATGGAACGCGCGGTCACCTTCAGGACGAAGCAGTCGTCCCCGGTGGTGTGGTGGGCCTCGATGATCTCCGGCGTGGTGGCGAGGAGGTCATGGAACGGCTTGTAGTTGCCGGTGGGGTAGCGCAGGCGTACGAAGGCGAGGATCGGCAGCCCGAGGCGTTCCGGGGCGACCACCGCGCTGTACCCGCTGATCACGCCGAGCTCCTCCAGCCGCCGGACGCGCTCGGTCACCGCGCTGGGGGACATGGCCACGGCCCGGGCCAGTTCGGCGAAGCTGGCGCGGCCGTCGCGCTGCAGGACCTCGAGAATGCGCCAGTCGGTGGCATCCGGTGAATAGTCGGTCATGGGGCCAGACAACAGGGGAATCCCCGGCCGATCAAGCACAGCGCCATGGTTCGTGCCTTCTGGGGAGTCCGTGGCCCGCCTAGATTTGGCCCCATGAACACGACTTCACACCATGCCGGGCTGCCCGCGACCGCTCTCTCCGGCCACCCGGTCCTGCGGGTGCCGCCCGCCCCTCCGGCCGCCGCCGCGGCCTACTTCGCCGCCTCCCTCGCCTTCCACGCCGACGTCTCCGACGTCGCCGCAGCCCTTGAGCTCGACGCGGGGCCCGGTATGACGGTCCTGGACTGCCGCTCCACGGCCTCCTGGGACCAGGGGCACATCCCGGGCGCGGTGCACCTCCCCACCGCGCGGATACCCGAGCAGGCCGCCCGGCTGCTCGACCCCGCGGTCCCCGTCGTCACCTACTGCTGGGGACCCGGCTGCGACGGGGCCACCCGGGCCGCCCTCGCCCTCGCCCGGCTCGGCTACCAGGTCAAGGAGATGCGGGGCGGATTCGAGTACTGGGTGCGCGAGGGCTTCGGCTTCGAAACCTCGCGGGGGGCCGAGCGGCGCGACCCCGACCCGCTCACCGTTCCGGTGGCGGACGCGGACTGCGGCTGCTGAGGGCGGGGGAGCGGTGGTCGGGGCCCGTCACGTGTCGCGCAGCGCCTCCAGCAGGAGCCTCGCGTCGGTGCCGGACGGGAGGCCGCTCACCTGTCCGTCACCCACCTCGATCACCCGCCACACACCGTCCTCACGCAGAGCCAGGTCGGTGGTCACCAGCCGGCAGCCGAGCCCGCGTACGGCCTCGCCGACGGGCCCCAGCTCCGGAACCGGCCGGTCGCCCGGAGTGTCCGGATGGGCGGTCACCAGTACGGGTTCCCCGTCGACCCACCACACCCGCGCCTCGCCGCCCGGGACGAACCGCTCGTACGCACGCACCACCACTCCTCCCGCGAGATGCTCGCCCTGCAGGTCGACCATCCGCGCGACGACCGCCGAGAGCGTCTCCGAGTCGTTCAGCTCGGGCACGAAGCAAGCCTCGTGCCATTCGTGCTTACGGGACTTCACGAAGTCCTTGACGATCCCGGGTCCCCCGCCGAGCGGCTGTGCGAGGACGGACCAGAACCCACCGTCCCTCGGCACGGCAGTCGGAGCCGTGACGGAGACCGGATACCAGACGCTGCGCGGGGTCAGGCTCACGAACGTGTCGTACCAGCCCGGGAGTTCATGGGCGGTCCGGTACGCGGCCGCGTCCGTGAGCAGCGAGGCGCCCCGCTCCGCCAGCGCCCGGTCCAGCTCGGTGTAGTGCCGCACGGGGATCATCCAGCCGCGGTACCAGTACGCCCCCGAGCCGCGCGGGACCCGGGCGACTGCTGCCACCGCGTCGCCCGCCAGCAGCGCGTCATGGTCGAGCAGCGCGATGGCCGCGCCCATCTCCCGTGCGGCTGACGCCTCTTCGGTGAACGCGGGGTCCGGACGGCCCGGGCGCAACGGGTCGGCGCAGAGGAGGAAACCGGGCATGGGCGGAGCCTTCGGTCGACGTGCGTGGTTCGAGCGGTGCTGCCGACCGTAGCGGAACGCGTCTGTCGGGCACACGGGGCAGCGTGAGGTGGCGCCGGCAACCGCCGGGTGCGTGCCGGCCGGTGCGTACGGGCCGGGTGAGTACGGGCCGGGTGGGTACGGGCCGGGTGGGTACGGGCCGGTCCGTACCGGCCCGGCCCGGCCGGAGGGCGTTGCCGCCGCCCGGCCGGACCGGTGCGATTCCGGCGGACGCGCCCGGTCGGGGTCCCGCGCCGGACGAATGCCGTACGGTGCGGAACGGTCCGGCATCAGAGCTTGGAGAGCTCCTCGACGAGATCGTCCAGGCCCAGCGACCCCTGCGACAGGGCCGCCATGTGCCAGGCCTTGAGGTCGAAGGCGTCCCCGTGGGCCGCGCGGGCGTTCTCCCGTCCGAGCAGCCAGGCGCGCTCGCCGAGCTTGTAGCCGATCGCCTGACCGGGCATGGAGAGGTAGCGGGTCAGCTCGCTCTCCACGAAGTCCGCCGGGCGGCCGCTGTGGGCGCCGAAGAACTCCTCCGCCAGCTCCGGGGTCCACCGCTCGCCCGGGTGGAACGCCGACTCCGCCGGAATCTCCAGCTCCAGGTGCATGCCGATGTCCACGATGACCCTGCAGGCACGCATCATCTGGGCGTCCAGGTACCCGAGCCGCCGTTCGGCGTCCGGCAGGAAGCCCAGCTCGTCCATGAGCCGCTCCGCGTAGAGCGCCCAGCCCTCGGCGTTGGCGCTGACCTGGCCGACGGATGCCTGGTAGCGGGAGAGCGAAGAGGCGACATGGGTCCACTGGGCGATCTGCAGGTGGTGACCGGGAACGCCCTCGTGGTACCAGGTGGACACCAAGTCGTAAACGGGGAAGCGGGTTTCACCCATCGTCGGCAGCCAGGTGCGGCCCGGGCGGGAGAAGTCCTCGGAGGGGCCGGTGTAGTAAGGGGCCGCCGCGCCTCCGGGCGGAGCGATCCGCGACTCCACCTTCCGTACCCGCTCGGCGAGTTCGAAATGCGTGCCGTCCAGCGCCTCGATGGCCTCGTCCATCAGGCCCTGAAGCCACTTCTGGACCTCGTCCACGCCCTCGATGTGCTTGCCGTGGACGTCGAGGTGCGCGAGCGCCTCCCACGGTCCGGCCCCGGGGAGGATCTTCGTGGCCTCGGACTTCATCTCGGTGAGCAGGCGGTGGTATTCGGACCAGCCGTACGCGTACGCCTCGTCCAGGTCCAGGTCGGTGCCGTTGAAATAACGCGACCAGCGGGCGTACCGCTCACGGCCGACAGTGTCGGGCGAACCCTCGATCGCGGGGGCGTACACCTCGGTCATCCAGTCGCGCAGGGACACCAGCGCCTCGGTGGCGACGCGGGCGGCACCGTCCAGCTCCTCGCGGAGCGCGTCGGGGCCGGGCGCGACGAAGTCCGCGAAGAACCCGGCTCCCTGGCCGTCGCCGCCGGTCCAGGCTGTCAGCTGCTCGACGAACGTCGCGGTGGGACGGGGGCCGCCGTAGAGCTTGCGTTCGAGGCCGAGAGCGAGCGAGGCGCGGTAACCCGCGAGCGCGTCCGGAACGGCCTTCAGCCGGTCGGCGATCGCTGCCCAGTCCTCGTCGGTCTGGGTGGGCGTCACCGTGAAGATCTCGCGGACACTGTGGGCCGGGGAGTGCAGATTGGAGACGGCCCGCAGGTGCTCGTCCGCCTCGTGCACGGCGAGTTCGGCGTTGAGCCGCTCGCGCAACAGCCTGCCGCAACGGCGTTCGGCGTCGCTGTCGGCGCCCGGGAGAAGCTCCGCGGCATCCAGTTTCACCAGCGTGGCACGTGCGAGATCGGCCACCGCGGCCTGGCCCTCGGGCGAGAAGTCGGGCAGGCTGCGTGAACTCGCCGGGACACCCAGATAGGTACCCAGGATGGGGTCGAGATCGATGATTGCGTCGACGTAGGCGTCGGCGACCTGACGGGGCAGCGCGCTGCTCGAAGTGTCTGACATGCGGACATCCTCGTACGGGAAGCGGCTTTTCGTCACCCTGCTCCTGTCCGCGACCGGAAGCGGGCCTCTGGTACTGCGTGCGGAGCCGCCCCGAACGCGCCGTATTCCTGCGGCGCGGGACCCCGTCCGTACCGCGGGGGCGCGCAGGAGCCATGGAAGGGATTGGCCGGATCAGGTCCACAGCGGGGTGCGTTCTCGCCGAGTGCCCCGGTCGCCCCAGGAGCCCCGATCACCCCAGACATCCGGCGCCCCAGACGTCCCCGGCGCCCAGACATCCCTGGCGCCCCAGACATCCCTGGCCTCCGGCACCTCTCCGGCCGGTACCCCGGGAGGGTTCGCGGGCCGGGGAACGCGGCTGCCCCGGACCGTCAGGGGGCGGGGCAGCCGTCCGTCCAAGCCTTCCGCAGTCCTCAGCGGCGGGACTCCCAGGCCCATTCGGCCGGGTCGATCCAGTGCGGTGCCATGAGCGGTTCGACGGAGGAACCCGATCCGTTCGGGGCGGCAGGGTCCGCGGCGTCCGTACGCTCTGCCGGGCCGGTGCCGTCCGCTTCCGCCACCGACCCGGTGTCCGCCGACGAGGAGGTGACCGTGCTGGAGCGCCGGGAAGCCAGACGTGCCGTGATCACCAGGGTGCCCTCCTCGATCTGGTAGTCGAGAGGCAGCCCGAGACCGCGCATCGCGGCGACCATGCCGGTGTTGTTGGCCTGGGTGACGGCGTAGACCGAGTCGCAACCGGCCTCGGCGGCCAGACCGACCAGCCGACGCAGGAGCTCGGAGCCGACGCCCCGCCGCTGCCAGTCGTCCTCGACCAGAAGGGCGACCTCGGTCTCGTCCCCGTCCCAGAGCAGGTGGCCGAGGGCGACGATCCGTCCCGAGTCGGTCCGCACCGAGAGGGTCCGGCCGAAGCGCGGGCTGAGCAGGTGGTCGAGGTAGCGGTCGGCGTCGGCGACGGGACCGTGGTAGCGGAGCCCCAGGGTGCGCGGGGAGCAGCGGTCGTGCATGTCGCGTGCGGCGGCGAGGTCGCTCTGGTCCGCGCGGCGCACAGTTATCTCGGGGCCCTCGGCGAGCGTGAGGACGTCCTCGCTGCGCGGCACGCGGGGGCCGAGACGCGCGTCGAGTTCGACCAGGGCGCGAGCCCGGGCGAACTCGGTGGGGGTGAAAGGCAGGTAGGGACGCTCTACGGTGATCACACCGCCCGAGGGGTCACGCAGCCGCATGACCGTCTCCTCCAGCACGCCCTCCACGGGGGTGCCATCACCGGCGATCCGGCCCGTCACGGTTACCGCCGGCAGTGAGTGGATGGTGCACCGGCCCAGCAACTGGCGCAGTGCGAGAGGGAGCTCCGCCGCATCCAGCGCGGTGCGGGTGGCCAGCCCCAGGACCCGCGTCGGGGTGTCCACCAGATCGTGGGCGTCGGCCCGCTCGATCCAGGTGGACGAACCGCCGGCGGCGGACACCTCGCGGGTGAGCTCGGAGGCGCTGAGCGACGAGGGGGCGCGCAGCGAGAACTCGTCGACGGTGCCGTCCGCGAGCGGGTGCGTCTGGAGGGTCAGGATGTCGATACGGAGACGGGCGAGCGCGATGCACAGCGCCGCCAGGCTTCCGGGCGTGTCCTGCACCGTCGTCCGCATCCGCCACAGCACCGTCTCGTCGAGTGCGGGCGAGGCCTCGAAGGACAGGTTCAGTCCGAGCTCGGCGCCATAACCGACGGGTGTCCCGCCGGATACGGAGTCGCCGCCCTCGGGCGGTGGGGCGTGGCTGTGCCTCCGTGCCCACCAGGTGTGGAAGGTGGCGGTGGCGGTCAGCGCTACCGCCGAGGCGGCGAGCAGATACGGGCCGTCGGGCTGGTGCCCGATCAGGTTCGCGACGACGTCGGCCACGGCCACCGCGGTGAACAGGGCCGCGAGCTCGATCAGGTCCCGGCGCCAGTGGTGGGGGCGGCGGGCGGACTTACCGGAAGTCACATCAGTCATGACTTCACTGTGACCGAATGGTGTTGCCTGATCACGAACGCCCTGTGACCGATGGGTTAAGTATGGATCTAGTCGCCTTTCGTCGCTTTTCGGGCGCTGCCTGGGTGGAATTGTCGGACATGGGATCCCGATCGGGCCCCTTGCGTCGGTCAGGGGACGGGAGCGTCCTGCCCCTGCGGGCTGCGGGCTGCGGGCTGCGGGCTTCCCGGCTGTGGGCTGCGGACCGTGGGTCGGTGAGGTGTGGCGGGCCGCAGGTGCGCGGCGGGGTTGCGGGTGGCTCCGTCGAGCCGGGGAGGGCGGGAGTCCGCCGGGCCGAGGAGGTTACGCCCGGCCCTCGCCTCCGCCCGGTGCCCATCCGTACCCCGTACACGGCCACCAGGCGAGCGGCATGCCTCACCCGCATCGTACTGCCGCCCTGTGGAGTTCAGTCCTCAGTCCTCGGGCCGCAGTCCTCGGGCCTCGGGCCTCGGGCCGCAGTCCGCAGTCCGCAGTCCTCGGGCCGGAGGGGCGACGCCCCTGCCGCGCCCATCGTGCCCGGACCTTTCGCACGGAGAACTGTCCGTGCGGAAGGTCCGTGCGTGGCCGGCGCCCCGCCTCCGCCCCCGTGCCCGATTCAGTTCGGAGACAGTACGCGGCCGCTCACTGACCCGTGAGGCCCGGCTGAAGCACCTTGGTGAACAGGACCTTTCCACCCTGCTGTCGCAGACGTACCGTCAACTCCCCGCTCTCTCCGTCGATGTCGACCTCACCGAAGAGCGGCGGCATTTCCATGGGGGACTGATTGGACAGGACGGGCGCCTTGACGAAGACCCGGTCCGGGCCGAACGTTCCGTCCAGTGCGCTCGCCGGGAAGGCTCCGGCGGCCAGCGGGCCGGAGACGAACTCCCAGAACGGCGCGAAGTCCTTGAAGGCCGCACGCTCGGGAAGGTAGTGCTGCGCCGAGGTGTGGTGGACGTCCGTCGTCAGCCAGACGGTCCCCGTGATACGACGGTGCTTGATGTACCTCAGCAGCTCGGCGATCTGGAGTTCCCGTCCGAGCGGGGCGCCCGGGTCGCCCTGGGCGACCGCTTCGAAGTCCGTGGCGCCGTCGGGCACGACGAGCCCGAGCGGCATGTCGGCCGCGATCACCTTCCACACGGCGCGCGACCGGGCGAGCTCGCCCTTGAGCCACTCGAGCTGCTCGGCGCCGAGGATTCCCGTGGTGTCGTCGGCCTGCCGGTCGGGCGAGTTGGCGTTGCGGAAGGAGCGCATGTCGAGCACGAACACGTCGAGCAGAGGACCGTGACGTACCACCCGGTGCATACGGCCCTCGCCCGGAGCGGCGCGGAGGGTGGAGACGGGAAGGTACTCGCGATAGGCCCGCACCGAACGTGCCGCCAGTACGTCCACGTTCTTCTCCGTGTAGCGCACATCGTCGAGAATCTGCCCGGGGTACCAGTTGTTGCGCACCTCGTGGTCGTCCCACTGGACGATCGACGGCACCTGGGAGTTGAACTTCCTTACGTTCGCATCCAGCAGGTTGTAGCGGAAGTTGCCCCGGTACTCGGCGAGGGTCTCGGCGACCTTCGACTTCTCCAAGGTCGTGACGTTGTGCCAGATCCGGCCGTCGGGAAGGGAGACGCTCGGCTCGATGACACCGTCCGCGTAGATGTTGTCGCCGCTGCAGAGGAAGAAGTCGGGGTTGAGATCCCGCATCTCCTCGTACACGGTGTAGCCCCCGATGTCGGGGTTGATGCCCCAGCCCTGCCCGGCGATGTCGCCGGACCAGAGGAACCGCGCTCCGGCGCGCCGTTTCGCCGGAGCGGTACGGAAGGTTCCGTACACCGGGCGGCCGGTGCGACGCGGATCGTCCGGGTCGGCCAGGGTCACCCGGTAGTGGATCTGCTCGCCGGCCGGGAGGCCGTGCAGAGGCGTTGTTCCGGTGAAGTCCGTTCCCGCGCCGACCAGCGGACCATGCCAGAGGCGGGGTGCGCGGAAGGACTCCGTGGCCGACGTCTCGACGAGCATCCGGGCCGCCCGGTCCGAACGCACCCAGACCAACGCGGTGGAGGCCGTGACATCCCCGACCTGGACACCCCACTCGGCCGACGGGCGCCCCGACCGCGCGAAGGCGGGTGCGCCGACGACGGCCGGCAGCCCGACGGCCGCCGACGCGAGGAGCGAACCGCGCAGTACGGTCCGGCGGCCGGGGGAGAGGATGTGCGGACGGTTCGTCATCGATGCGCCTCCGGGAAACGGGTTGGGTGTACGGCGGTGCGCGTCCGAAAGCCCCGGCGCGCGCAGGACCATGCCTAACGCGCGCCAGAGGCGCCCGCCCCAACCCGAGGTGAACAACGGCTCCGTGGCGCGGAGCGCTTCCCCGGGCCGGCTCCCGGCCACCCCCGGCTCCCGCGGCTCCCCGGCTCCCCTGGCCGGTCGGCCTGCCCCCGGCCCACCCCGGCTTCCCCGGCCGGTCGGCCTGCCTCGGCCTCCCGGCCTTGCTGGCTCCTCGGCCCCGGTTTCTTCAGCGACTGGTGTCGAGAATGACCCGGGACACGAGGGCGGGATCGTCGTTCATCGGAACATGACCGCATCCGGGCAGCCGCACCAGTCGTGCGCCGGGGATGACACGTTTGGCCCGGACGCCCTGGCGGCGAGGCAGCAGAACGTCGCGACTTCCCCAAGCCACGGTGACCGGGATGCCCGGCACGTCGGAGGTGAAGGAGGCGTCCCGGCCGGCTTCGAGCGTCCCTTCGAAGCCCGCCGCGCTCCGGAGCGCCAGGGTCTCCGCGACGACCGCTTCCGGCGACCGGCGACCGGGCCTGGCGCAGATGGTGCTGGTGAGGGCGGCGCGACCTGCCGTGCTCCGCGAGAGACGTTCGATCAGCGGAACCGGCAGCGACCGGGCGCCCCGGCGCATCGCCCACAGTGTGCCGAACGCGTACCGCCGCTCCGGCCCGTTCCAGAAACCGGCCGGGGACAGCGCCGTGACCGACCGGGCGCGACCGGTGCGCCCGAGCTCCAGCGCGAGCAGACCACCGAGCGAGTTGCCCGCCACGTGCGGGCGTTCGACGCCGAGCGCGGAGCAGAAGGCCGTCAGTGCCCCGGCCACCGTCGGTACGTCGTACGCCACACCGTCCGGGAGGCCGGCCGACTCACCGAAGCCCGGCAAGTCCACGCTGATCACGTCACGTTCACCCGACAGAATCCGGACCACCGGATCCCATGCCTGCCGGTGATGCCCTATGCCATGGAGCAACAGCAGCGGCTGACCGGATCCGGTCCGCGCGTACGCCAAGGAGAGAGTCCTCGGCCCCGCCGAGGTGCCGAACGTGAACGATGCCGTGCCGGTCATGGCCGCTCCCTGATGTGGACGAAGCCTTCCGGACCAACAACTACCGCTCGGTAGCTTCCGGTTCAAGAGGTGCGTGCGTCCCGGTCGGCAGGGAGAGAAGGGCCGCCGCCCGTGCGAGGGGTCCGCGTCCGAAGTGGTGTGACGCCGTCATCCACCGGTATCCCGGGCCTCGTACCACGAACGTCCTGTGAACGCTCTGTGCCGGAAGCCCGATTCGCGGCATCCCGGGGCAAGGATTGGTCTTGACCAAGTCGGTGAGCCGTCCTATGGTCCTTACGTTAAGGAAAGAACCTTTAATAAATGTTGTCGCGGAAAAGGCCGCTGGGCGATTGCGGAGGACAGGGTGGGGACCACGCAGCTGGAAACGGTGCAGGAGCCGAAGTACTGGCACCTGAGGACCGTGCTCAGTGAGGCACTCGACTCGGACTTCGCGGTGGGTGAGATCCTGCCGAACGAGCGGGACCTCGCCGCCCGGTTCGGAGTCGCACGGGCCACGCTCCGGCAGGCACTGGAGCAGCTCGAACTCGAAGGCAGACTGCAGCGTCGGCGCGGCGTGGGCACCACCGTCGCTCCGCCCAGAGTGGGAGTCGCGGTCTCCACGGCTCAGCAGGAGTGGACGGGAGCGGTGGCCGACGAGGCATGGCAGCCCGTCGAGTGCACCCGGGGCGTGGCCCCCGCGGCGGTCGCCGCGGCACTCGGGCTGGAGACCGGCGAAGCGGTGCACGTGATCCGCCGGATCAGGGTCACCCACGGTCAGCCGGTGGCGGCGGAACTGCTGTACGTGCCGTCCGCGTCCGTTCCCGACCTGTCCGCGATCGAGACCTCCACGGGACCCGCTCGCGTCCGCGGGGTGCTGCGCGAGCTGCACAGGCTCGGGCTCCAAGGGCAGGACCGGTCGGTCGAACTCGGTTCGGCCAGCGCGGACGACTCCAAGGAACTCGACCGGCTGCCCGGCGCCCCCGTGCTGGTCGTCACCACGCGCTACTTCGCCGCAGGCGGCACCGCCGCGGTCTCCGTCGCCACTTACCGTGCCGACACCTGCCGACTGACCTTCGGGGACTCCGGTGCGCTGGAGATCAGCCACGAGCAGGAGCGCCAGGCATCCTGAACACCCTCGCCCCATGACTCCGGGCGACTCTGCGGACCCGACGGCCCGCCGCGATCAGCGGCGGGCCGTCACCGTTCCCTCCACGGCGAACAACTGCTCCTCCACGTGGTCCAGCGCCAGCCGAAGGGCCCCCGTCGCGACAGCGGCCTCCCCGAGCATGGACAGGGCCACCCGGGGCGGGCGCAGACAGTAACGCGAGAGCTCGTTCCGCAGCGGGTCCAGCACCCCGTCGAGCCCCGCCGCCCAGCCGCCGACCACCACTATCTCAGGGTCGAGAGCCAGTACGAGTGCGGCCACGTCGTGCACCAGCCGCTGGATGAACCGCTCGACCGCCTCCTGGGCACGGCTGTCGCCCTGCCTGGCCTTCGTGAACACCGCTGCCACCGCCGGTTCGTCCAGCGGGTCGAGCGGTGTGTCGGTGGTGGACAGCAGGTGCTCCGGCGTGACCTCCCTGCCCAGCAGGTGGAGTGCGCCGATCTCTCCGGCGGCTCCGCCGTACCCCCGGTGCAACCGTCCCCCTATCAGGGAACCCGCCCCGGGGCTCAGCCCGGCCAGGACGAAGACGACGTCGTCCGATTCGGTCGCGGCACCCTTCCAATGCTCCGCCACGGCGGCCGTATTGGCGTCGTTCTCCACCAGGACCGGGCAGCGGAACGAGCGGCGAAGCCGCTCCCCGAGCGGGAGCCCCGTCCAGCCGGGAAGTGCCGTGCCCAGCCGGACCGTGCCATCGGCCTCCACGATCCCCGGGCTTCCGACCCCCACGGCGCGCAAGCTGCTTCTGGCCACACCCGTACGACGCAACAGGTCGGCGATCATGGCTCGGACCTGATCGAGCCGGTCGTCCGCCGCCGCCGTCTCGGAGACCGCCCGCTGACCCGCCCCGATGATCCTGCCGTCGAGTCCGGACAAGAGGGCGGACACCCGGTGCGGGCCGATCTCGATGCCCAGCAGATGGCCCGCCTCGGCGCGGAAACGGAACCGCCGGGCGGGGCGGCCCTGGCGCCGCGTCTCTCCCTCGTCGGGCAGCGCTTCCACGACCAGACCGGCCTCGAACAGCCCTTCGACGACCCCTTCGACCGTTGGCCGGGAAAGGCCGGTTATCCGAGTCAGGTCGGAGAGCGTCGGGAGTTCCGCTCCACGCAGGGCGTGCAGTACCACGGCGGAATTGATCCGCCGCAGCAACGACGGGTCTCCACCGGTCAGCCGCCCCACGTGTTTCCTCCTCACGCCCCCTGTGTCTGCCGGATGGTACTCGGTGGGCTGAGGCTCCGCGAACGCCGCCGGGGGCAGAACGGTTTCTGATAATGCCAGGTCGCACGGTGGCTCCCCTTCCGGTACCTGTAACCCACGGTTCACTCGGTTCGCGGGACCCGTGTGGCCGGATCACGTCGCCCCGTACGCGCTCTCGGGTCAGGCCCGCGCGGCGAACCCCGCGGAGCGCTCCACGGCCCCGTATCGGCGGGCAACCTGCTTCAGCGGGCAACGTCCGGCGCCGGACAGCGTTTCGCCCCTGGGTGCCTGGGTGCCTGGGTGCCTGGGTGCCTGGGTGCCTGGGTGCCTGGAGTGGCGGCGGCCGAGGGGGCTGGAGGTGAGGGTGCCGGGAGTGCTCCCGGCACGCGCTTCTCACTCAGCCAGGGACGACGAATCCCGACTCGTACGCCGTGATGACGGCCTGAGTCCGGTCCCTGGTCCCAAGCTTGGCCAGCAACGCACTGACATGGGTCTTCACTGTCTCGGCGCCCACCACCAGCTTGGCGGCGATCTCCGCGTTCGACAGCCCTCGGCACATCAATCGGAGCACCGCCTCCTCCCGGTCGGTCAGGGCGGCTCGCTCCACCAACGCGCGTGCCCTGTTCGTCCCGTACTCGGAGGCCAGCCGGCGTACGGCCGCGGGGAAGAGCAATGACTCGCCTTCCGCCACCAGCCGAACGGCATTCACGATCTCCATCGGCCGGGCACGTTTGAGCAGGAACCCGTCCGCACCGGCGCGAAGCGCCTCGTACACGTACTCGTCGTTCTCGAACGTCGTCACCACCAGGATCTTCGGTGGTTCAGTCAGTGTGCGAAGCAGTAGCCGGGTGGTCTCTATGCCGTCCATCAGGGGCATTCGCACGTCCATGGCGACCACGTCCGGCCTCAGTTGCCGGACCAGAGGGAGCACTGCCGCGCCGTCTGCCGCCTCTCCCACCACCGCGATGTCCGGCTGAGACTCCAGCACCGCCCGCAAGCCTGTCCGCACGAGGGGTTCGTCGTCGACGAGTAGAACGTTCACCGACATGGGTCATCCTCTCTGCTGGAGCGGAAGTCGGACGTGGACCTGCCATTCTCCCTCGCGCGGTCCGGCTCTTGCGCTCCCGCCCAGCAGCTTCGCCCGTTCTCGCATCCCCTGCAGTCCATGGCCTCCGGCCGGGCGGAGGACGGCTTCCGCCAGAGGATTCCGTACGTCGAGTTCCAGATGGTGCTCGTCGATGGCGATGCGCACGCGGACGGGGACCCGGCCCGCGTGACGCAGCGCGTTGGTGAGCGACTCCTGCAGGATGCGGTACCCCTCCCGGGACAGAGGGGCGGGCAGGCGGTCGACATGACCGGCCACCTCGGCGTCCACGTCGACCCCCGATCCTCGGGCGGAGTCCAGCAGTTGCTCGACCGCGATCAGCGTCGGCCGCCGGTCGGTGGAGGCTCCCGGCTCACGCAGCACGCGGAGTACCCGTTCCAGGTCGTCGAGTGCCGCGCGACACGTCTCTTCGATTGCGACGAGCGCGCGCCGGGTGAACTCCGGATCCCCCGCAGTGCGTGCGGCACCCGCTTGCACCACCGAGACCGTGAGTGCGTGGCCGATGGAGTCGTGGAGTTCGCGTGCGATGCGGTTGCGCTCCAGAAGCTGTTCCGTGAGTTCCTCCAGCGCCGCTACGCGCTCCGCCCTCGATGGCCCCAGCAGCCGGCGGGCGACCGCCGTGGAGAGCCGCCCGCACAGAACGACGAGCACGAGCAGCAGGAGGAGGGGGAGTGGCGTGAGCGCCGCGTACCAGGGCCGGGGTTCGACCAGGTGAAATATGCCCTTACTGCTCGTGCCGCCGCTGGTGGCGGCACGAGCCAGCTCGATCGCCATGAGAGGCAGCCAGACGGTGGCGGTACCTACGACGATGGAGAGCAGGAGGCGCAGTTCGAGCCAGAGCACGGTCCGCCATTTCTCACCCCAGGACTTGGCGGAAGCGACGGAGATGGTGGCGTCGGCCCGGCCACGCTCGCGCGGAGTGAGCAGCAACTGCGCCTGGACACCCTCTCTCGTACGCGTCACCGGGAGGAGCCCCAGGGGCACCGCGAGCAGCGCGAGCTGCCACGGCAGGCCCGGCTCGATGAAGAGCCACACGCTGACGAGAGTCATCGGAACGACGAGATGGACCCAGCGGCTGTAAGTCACCGGCTCGGCGAGTGGGGCGAGTAGACGGCGCATGTGGCAATGGTGGCAGTGCCTCTCCGGCTGTACCTCCCCCGCACGGGGGAGAGGATTCCCACGGTCGGGGGAGGCGGCCGTGGGGCCGCCCGCAGCAGGCTGAGTTCATGACCAGCATTGAAGTGCAGCAGCTCACGAAGGACTACGGAGCCACCCGTGCGGTGGACCGGCTGGCCTTCCGTGCGGAGGCCGGACGTGTCACCGGCTTCCTCGGACCCAATGGTGCCGGGAAGTCCACCACCATGCGCTTGATTCTCGGCCTGGACCGCCCGTCCGGCGGCACGGCGACCGTGGGCGGACGGGCCTACGCCACACTCGACAATCCGTTGCGCGTGGTCGGTTCACTGCTCGACGCCGGAGCCGCCCACGGATCGCGCACCGCACACGCCCATGTGCTCGCCCTCGCCGTGAGCAATGGCATCCCGCGCCGAAGGGTCGACACCACGCTGGAGGAAGCCGGCCTTGCCGCGGTGGCCGGGCGGCGTATCAGGACCTTCTCACTCGGTATGCGCCAACGGCTGGGCATAGCCGCGGCGCTGCTCGGAGATCCTGCCGTGGTGATGCTGGACGAGCCGTCCAACGGACTCGACCCCGAGGGGATCATCTGGATTCGCGAGCTGATGAAGCGGCTTGCCCGGGAGGGCCGCACGGTTCTGGTGTCCAGCCATCTGATGAGCGAGACCGCAGCCTTCGCCGACCATCTGATCATTCTGGGTGCGGGAAGGCTTCTCACCGACATGCCGATGGAGGAGTTCCTCGCGTCGCGCAGCCGTCCCAGGGTGCGGCTTCGCGAGGCCGAGGGAGGAAGGCTCCTCGACCTTCTGATCCGTGGGGGATACGAGACCAGGGACGCCGGTGATGGGGCGTTCTGGATCGAGGGAGCCCGCACCAGGGAGATCGGGGCGCTGGCAGCGGCCCAGCAGATTCCTCTCCTGGAGCTCGTGGAGGAGCGGACCACTTTGGAACGGGCATATCTCGACCTCACGGCGGACGTTGCCGAGTTCGCCGCCACACCCCCCGGCTCACCCGAGGAGGCATGATCATGTCGCATCCAGCGGTCGCGGCTCTTCGCTCGGAGTGGATCAAGACACGGTCCGTGCGCGCGGTCCAGGGCTCTCTGAGCGCGGTGATCGCGGTCACGGTGGTCGTCTCCGTGCTGTACTCCGCCACGATCGGGCAGAGCGAGATCAACCAGCCCGACGCCGATCCGGTACTCAACGCTTTTTACCCGCTGAACTTCGGTCAGATCGCGGCCATTGCCTTCGGCGCCACCGCGCTCTCCTCCGAGTTCGCCGGCGGAGCTTTGAGGGTCTCTCTGTCGGCGGTGCCGCGCCGTCACCTCTTCTACGCCTCGAAGATGGTGGTCGTGGGTCTGTCCGCATGGACAGCGGGGGAGGCGGCCGGCCTTGTCGGCTTTCTGTCGGGTCAGCTGTTCATGGGGGAGTTCGCCATCGGCTTGGGGCACCCAGGGGCGCTGCGAGCGGTGCTGGGCAGCGGTGTCTACCTCGCGCTCATGGCCCTGTTCGCAGCAGGCCTCACGGCGTTGCTCCGCAGCGCGGTCGCGGTGATGAGCATCCTCATACCGTTCATTCTGATCGTCTCGTTCGTCGTGGGGGACGTGTCCGCAGGAGTGGCCGACTTCATGCCCGACAGGGCGGGTCAGGCGATATTCCACCAGAACCCGACGGGCAGCCTCGGCCCTTGGAGTGGGCTGGCGGTGACCGCAGCCTGGAGTGCCGCCGCGTTGCTCGCCGGCTGGTGGGCGATACGTACCCGGGACGTCTGACCCGATCCCTCGCGCGGCGACACGGTCACGACGACACGCCTGGCGACGATGGATCAGCCGCCACCCGCCGCCGCGGCCTCTTCCACCGCCACGCGGAGACGGGCGTACTCCTCGGCCATCGAGCCTACGGTCCAATGGGCGTTGAGACCGCTGGGGTTGGGAAGTGCCCAGACGCGGGCACCGCCGATGGTCCGTTCCTGCGGGCCGATGTGGGCGTGGCGCTCCCCGAAGGCCGTTCGATAGGCCGTCACCCCGACGACCGCCAGCCACTGAGGCCGAAGACGTTCGGCTTTCTCGACCAGGATCCGTCCGCCCGCGCGGTACTCCTCGGCGGTCAGCTCATCCGCACGGGCGGTGGCCCGAGCGACGACATTGGTGATCCCGAGACCGTAGGAGGGAAGTTCACCCTGTTCGGCCGGAGAGAGTCTGCGGGGGGTGAAGCCGGAAAGGTGGAGTACCGGCCAGAAGCGGTTTCCCGGGTGTGCGAAGTGATGGCCGGTGACGGCGGTCATGAGGCTGGGGTTGATGCCGCAGAACAGCACTCGCAAGCCGCCCGCGATCACATCGGGGACGATGCGGTCGCTGGCGGCTGCCAACTCTTCGGGTGTCACAGGAGAGGAACGGCGCAGCTGGTCAGAGAATCGAACCAGGGGTGTACCCGGCGGCTGCGGGGTGTTCCTTGACGATGGCCTCGATCCTGTTGACCACCGTGGTGACCTGGTCGCCGGCGGCACCCGTGAACGACAGCTTGTCCGCCATCAGAGCGTCCAACTGCTCACGGCCGAGAGGGATGCGCTCGTCCGCCGCCAGCTTGTCCAGAAGTTCGTTGCGCTCCGCGCCCTGCTCCCGCATCGCGAGGGCCGAAGCCACCGCGTTCTCCTTGATCGCCTCGTGCGCGACCTCACGGCCCACACCGGCCCGTACCGCGCCCATGAGGACCTTGGTGGTCGCCAGGAACGGCAGGTAGCGGTCGAGTTCACGCGCCACGACGGCGGGGAAGGCGCCGAACTCGTCCAGGACGGTCAAGAAGGTCTCCAGCAGGCCGTCGAAGGCGAAGAAGGCGTCCGGCAGCGCCACCCGGCGTACCACCGAGCAGGAGACGTCGCCCTCGTTCCACTGGTCGCCGGCCAGCTCGCCGGTCATCGAGGCGTAGCCGCGCAGGATGACCATGAGGCCGTTGACGCGCTCGCAGGAACGGGTGTTCATCTTGTGAGGCATCGCGGACGAGCCGACCTGGCCGGGCTTGAAGCCCTCCGTCACCAGTTCGTGCCCCGCCATGAGGCGAATCGTCTTGGAGATCGACGAAGGGGCGGCTGCCAGCTGGACGAGAGCGGTCACCACGTCGTAGTCGAGGGAGCGCGGGTAGACCTGACCGACCGAGGTGAAGGCGTTCGCGAAGCCCAGGTGGCCTGCGATGCGCCGCTCCAGATCCGCGAGCTTGGCGGTGTCGCCGCCCAGCAGGTCCAGCATGTCCTGCGCGGTGCCGACCGGGCCCTTGATGCCGCGGAGGGGGTAGCGGCCGAGCAGCTCCTCCAGACGCCCGTAGGCGACGAGCAGTTCGTCGGCGCCGGTCGCGAAGCGCTTGCCGAGCGTGGTGGCCTGGGCGGCCACGTTGTGGGAGCGGCCTGCCATGACCAGCTCGCGGTACTCGCCCGCGAGCTTGCCGAGTCGCGCCAGAACCGCCACCGTGCGGTCACGCATGAGCTCCAGCGAGAGGCGGATCTGGAGCTGCTCGACGTTCTCGGTGAGGTCACGAGAAGTCATGCCCTTGTGGACCTGCTCGTGCCCGGCGAGAGCGTTGAACTCTTCGATTCGGGCCTTCACGTCGTGGCGGGTGACCTTCTCGCGCTCGGCGATGGAGGCCAGGTCGACCTGGTCGAGAACACGCTCGTAGTCGGCGAGCGCCGCGTCCGGTACCTCGATCCCGAGGTCCTTCTGAGCGCGCAGCACCGCCAGCCACAGCTGACGCTCCAGCTTCACCTTCTGCTCGGGGGACCAGAGAACGGCCAGCTCCGTGGAGGCGTAGCGGCCGGCAAGGACATTGGGGATGCGAGGCTTCGCAGACACAGCAGTCACGTGAAGGGATTCTACTGGCGATTTGTGCAGGCCAGCGCCCGGCCCCGGTTTGTGCCTTGCTACGAGACCGGCGTCACTGCGAGGTGGGTGTACGGGTGGAGGCGGTCCTCCGGGACGCGTCGTGCGGTTCCGGACGGGAGGCTCCGAGCGGGGCCTCGTGCCCAGGACCGGACCGATCGAATGCCCGGAGCGCCCACAGGCCCCGCGCCCCTGCGTGTGTTCCCTGGCAGGTTCCGCGATCCGTCGGAGTCCCCACCGGCCCCGCGCCCCTTCGCGCGGTTCCCGGCAGATCCCGTGATCGGTCGCGTGTGGCCCTCAAGCGTCCCGCGACGCGTCGTCACGGCGCCACGAGGTCACCGGGCCCGGGTCGGCGGGGTTTGCCGGGGTGATCCAGAAGGCCCGGCCCGAGGCAGGGTCGAACTGGGCGCCGGAGCGGCCGTCGCCCGACGACCTGCCGGTGAGCCGGCGCCCGATCCAGGGCGCCAGGTGCTGCCTGGCGAAGCGGACGTCCTCGATCCGCCGGGTACCCCAGCGGACCCGCGCCGCCGCTCCCATGGGGTTTCGCCAGTCGCTCTCGGCAGGCAGCCCCAGCGTCTGCCAGACCGCCTCGGCGACCCTGCGATGTCCCTCCGCGGTCAGGTGGAGCCGGTCGATGTCCCACAACCGGGGATCGCCCAGCGACGGCGCCCCGTAGAGATCGGCGACGACGGCGCCGTGCCGGCCGGCGAGGTCGTCCACCAGCGCGAACAGTTCTTCCATGCGAGGGCGGAAGCGGTCCAACACCGGGCCGTTCCGTCCCGGGCTGCGCATCAGCACGAGCGTCTTGCACGACGGCGCGAGGCGCTCCACCGCTTCTTCGAGACGCCCCCGCACCATGCCCATGTCGCACTTGGGACGGAGGGTGTCGTTGAGGCCGCCGACGAGGGTCACCACATCCGCCTGCAGCGCCGCGGCGGACTCCACCTGCTCGTCGACGATCTGGCCGATGAGCTTGCCCCGGACGGCCAGGTTGGCGTACCGGAAGCCGGGGGAGCGAGCCGCCAGCCTGGAGGCGAGAACATCGGCCCAGCCCCGGTACGTACCGTCCGGCAGAAGGTCCGACATGCCCTCCGTGAACGAGTCACCGACCGCGACGAAACTGGTGTAAGTGGCATTCATTTCCATGGCTCAGTGATCGTATCGCGGAGCCCGGAGCCCGGAGCCCGGAGCCCGGAGCCCGGAGCCCGGAGCCGCCGGATCCGGCCGCCTGCCGACCTGACCCGGCGGCGGCGCGATCCGGTCAGCCGGACCGCGGCCGTCCGACCAGCTCGCGCAGCACGTCCTCCATGGTGACCGTGCCGACCAGCCGGTCGTCGTCGTCCAGCACCGCCGCGAGGTGCGTACGGCTGCGCCGGAGTGCGGTCAGCACGTCGTCGAGCGGGGCCGCCGCCCGTACTCGGGCGATGGGGCGCATCGCGGAGACCGGGAACGGCACGTCGCGCGGGGCGGCGTCCAGGGCGTCCTTCACGTGGAGATAGCCGAGTATCCGCTGCTCGCCGTCCATCACGGGGAAGCGCGAGTACCCGGATTCGGCCGACAGCCGCTCCAACTCCTCGGGTGTCGTACCCACGCGGGTGAAAACCGTCTGGTCGATCGGCATGGCGACGTCCCGGACAGGGCGACTGCCCAGCTCCAGCGCGTGCCGCAGCCGCTCGGCCGACCGGTCGTCCACCAGCCCGGCGTCTCCGGAGTCCCTGACCAGCAGTGCCAGCTGGTCGTCCGAGAAGGTCGCGGAGACCTCGTTCTTGGTCTCCACCCGCAGGAGCTTCAACAGCAGGTTCGCGAACGCGTTGATCGCGAAGATCACCGGGCGCAGCCCTCTGGCCAGGGCCACCAGCGGCGGGCCGAGGAGCAGCGCACCCTTCGCCGGGTCGGCCAGCGCGACGTTCTTGGGAACCATTTCGCCGAGGAGCATGTGGAGATAGGTCGCCACCGTCAGCGCGATGACGAACGACAGCGGGTGCACCAGGCCGTGGGGCACCCCGACCGCGTCGAACACGGGCTCCAGCAGATGAGCGATGGCCGGTTCGGCGACGATGCCCAGCACCAGGGTGCACAAGGTGATGCCGAGCTGGGCCGCCGCGAGCAGCGCCGAGACGTGTTCCAGCCCCCACAGCACGCTGCGGGCCCGACGGTCGCCGGCTTCGGCGGCCGGCTCGATCTGGCTCCGGCGTACCGAGATGAGGGCGAACTCCGCGCCCACGAAGAAGGCGTTCACGACCAGTGTCAGCAGTCCGATGAAGAGCTGGAGAACGGTCATCGGGCATCCTCCGTCATGGGGTCCTCGCCGGGGAGCGGCGCGTGCAGCAGGGCGCGTGCGGCGCGCCGCCCGGAAGCGTCCACGACGTCGATCCGCCATCCGGCCAGTTCCACGCTGTCCCCTTCCCGGGGGATGCGGCCGACCATGTTGGCGATGAGCCCGGCGAGGGTTTCGTACGGACCGTCCGGAGCGCGCAGGCCGATCGTACGGAGCTGGTCGGTGCGCGCCGCGCCGTCGGCCGACCACAGGGTGCGGCCGTCGGCGTCCTCCCCCGAGGGAGCCAGGTCGGGCGTCTCGTGGGGGTCGTGCTCGTCCCGAACTTCGCCGACGACCTCCTCGACGATGTCCTCCAGGGTCACCACACCGGCCGTGCCGCCGTATTCGTCGATGACGACGGCCATGGCGAGCTTGCGGCCGGAGAGACGGTCGAGCAGCTTGTCGACGCCGAGCGTCTCGGGCACGAGAAGGGGTTCGCGCAGCAGGTCGGAGACGCTCTTGCGGGGCCGTTGGTCCGCGGGCACCGCGAGGACGTCCTTGATGTGCGCGACGCCCACGACCGTGTCCAGGCTGCCGCGGTAGACCGGGAAGCGGGACAGTCCGGTCGCCCGGGTCGCGTTCGCCACGTCCTCGGCGGTCGCCTGCAGGTCCAGCGCGGTGACCTGGACCCGTGGCGTCATGACGTTCTCCGCGGTGAGCTCGGCCAGGTTGAGGGTGCGGACGAACAGTTCGGCGGTGTCCGCCTCCAGTGCCCCCTCCTTCGCGGAGTGACGTGCGAGAGCCGCCAGTTCCTGCGGACTCCTCGCGGAGGCCAGCTCCTCGGCCGGTTCGAGGCCGAAGCGGCGCAGGATGCGGTTGGCGGTGTTGTTGAGATGGCTGATGAAAGGACGGAAGACCGCGGTGAAGACCCGCTGCGGTGTGGCGACGGCCTTGGCTACCTTCAGGGGCGAGGAGATCGCCCAGTTCTTGGGGACGAGTTCACCCACCACCATCAGGACCACCGTGGACAGGGCGGTACCGATGACCAGCGCCACCGACCGCGACAGGCTGGGGGAGAGCCCGATCGCCACCAGCGGTCCGCGGATGAGCTTGGCGATCGACGATTCGGACAGCATGCCGACCACCAGGTTGGTGACGGTGATGCCGAGCTGAGCTCCCGAGAGCTGGAAAGTAAGGCTGCGGACGGCCTTGAGGGCACCGGCCGCGCCGCGCTCCCCCCGCTCCACGGCTCGTTCGAGGTCGCCGCGCTCCACGGTCGTCAGGGAGAACTCGGCAGCGACGAAGGCGCCGCAGGCGATCGAGAGCAGCACGGCCACGAGCAGCAGAAGCACTTCGGTCATCGGTTCACCTCCGTCCCATGATCGGGCAGCGGTCGGAGGATCGCGCGATGTCCGTGACACCGGCGGGTTCGGCTACTGGGAGGCTCGCCCATGGGCGGACGCTCACACCTTTCTCGGCAGGGGATCGAATACACCGATCGCTGGACTGATGGCCGTCTCGGAACCCGGCCGCAGTACTGGATCACTGCAATCGCGCGATCACTGTGGCGATCGAATAGAAGGACATAGTAAAGGATCGGCAAAGTGTCGTGGTCGGGTCCCGGCCCGGCCCGAACCGCCCCACCTCCCGGACCGTGAGCCGGACCTGTACCCGGAGCCTGCTCCGCCCTGGCCCCGTTCCTTCTCGCGCCGGGGTTGTCAGCGGGGCAGGGGCTTCACCCAGCGGCTCCATTGGGACTCCCTTTCGTACCCCGCCGCGCGCCAGGCATGCCGGGCGCGCTCGTTCGCGTCGAGGACCATCGCGTCCCCGCGCCGGCCGCCGAGGCTTACGAACCGTTCCTCCGCGGCCGAAAGCAGTGCGGTGGCCACACCGCGCCGGCGCTGCTCAGGGTGGACGGCGAGCCGGTAGAGATGGCAGCGCCAGCCGTCGAACCCGGCGATCACCGTCCCCGCGAGCCGGCCGTCGCGTTCCGCGAGAAGGAGGCAATCGGGGTCCCGTGCCACCAGCCGCGCGATGCCGTCCAGGTCGTCGCTGATGCTCGTCCCCTCGGCGGCCTCCTTCCAGAAGGCGAGGACTTCGTCCAGGTCGGCAGGGGTGGCGGCGCGTATCGACAGGTCGCTCTTCGAAAGATCACTCATGCGCGCATCCCACCATCGGCGAGCGGCGGCAGTCGAGCGGAATTCACGGCTCGGCCGCAGTCGGACGGGCGGCCGAGCCGCGGCCCTGGCGCGGCGCGGGTCCGGCGCCGCGCGCGGTCGGCCGTCCGGCCCGGAGCGGGGGCGCTGCCCGGTCCCCTTGCCCGGGCGGACCGGGCGAGGCTAGCTTGGGGAAATGCCCAGAACCCAGTTGAACTCCCGGGTGGACCAGGCCGTCGCAGCCGAGGCCGCAGGACAAGGGCGGGCGACCGTGACCCGCTCCCTGGCGGAGCGCGCGGAACCCGACAGGGAGGACGCGGGCCGCGCCTTCGTCGAAGCGGCCGCCGACTTCATGCGGCGGTACGAATCGGTCTTCGCCGAGGAATTCGGTACGGAGCGCGTCGCGCACTGAGTGCGCCGGCCCGACTCCCGCTCGGCCTCACCGTGCGAGCATCGGCCAAGCCCCTCAGTGGGCGTGGCCGGTGTCGGGGACGACGGCTGCCGGGGCACGCCAGTGTGCCGCGAAGGCATTGGCCGGGTTCGTCACGAAAATCGCGTGGGCGACGTCGGGGCCGATCTCCTGGGCGATGCGCCCACGGATCCCCTCCAGGAGATGGCGCATCCCCGGCCCGTCCGCCGTCGCGCGTGCGGAGGCCACCACGGTGTCACCACCGAGCAGTACGCGGTCGGCGTACCCGGCGTCGGCGAGAGCGGCCACGCACTCGTACAGCCGCCAGTCGACGGCGTGATGCGCCCTGGACGGCCCGTCGAACGCGAGGAACGCCCCGGCTTCGGCGGCCCGCAGATGGACGGCCGGGTCGGGGTACCTGAGCAGGTGGCCGAGGATCACCCGGTGGGCCGGGACCCCGTGGTCGCCGCAGAGGAGATCGAGGGTGTCCAGGGCCGCGGTGCCGCCCTCCAGGTGGACGCCGATCGGCGCGCCCGTCGCGTGGTGTGCTCGGGCGGCCGCGGCCATCGTCCGGTTGGCGTGGGCGTCCAAGCGGTGGAAGGGGGCCGCTACCTTGATCAGGCCCGCTCGTACCGGGCCGCGGGTGAGCTCCCGGACGAACAGGTCCGCCAGCTTCTCCACGCCGTGCGGGAACCGCTCGTCCCGGTAGTGCTTCGCCTGATGCAGGCCGGTGGCCGCGATCAGGTGGACGCCGGTGGCACGGGAAAGTGCGGGGAGCTCCGACAATCGCCGCCCCATGCCCCAAGGCGTCCACTGCGCAACGGCACTTCCGCCGGCCAGTGCGAAGGAGTCGAGTTCGGCCCGCGCCGCCTCCACGTCGTCGAGTTCCTCACCGGGCAGACACGGACTGAGCAGGAAGAGATGGTCGTGCGCGTTGCAGGCGCCGAGGTCGCCCGGCGCTATGTCGCCGAGCACGGTCCTCACGGACTGCGTGGCTGCGGCGTGGGTCTCTCCGCTCACCGGGACTCCTCCCGCTCCGCACCGTGCGGGGCGGCGTCGTCCATTGCGGCGACGGCGACCCGGAGCCCCGCCAGGGCCTTGGGCACGCCGACGTATGGCGTCAGGTGGACGAAGACCTCCACCACCTCCTCGCGTGTCAGACCCACCCGGAGTGAGGTCACCGCCTGCCCGGCGAGCTGCGGATCCACGCTGCCGAGCGCGGTCAGTGCCGCCAGGTTCGCCAGCTGCCGCTCGCGCGGGGACAGCCCGGGGCGTTGGTAGATGCCGCCGAAAAGGGTGGTGATCAGATGGTCGGGAAATCCGGGAGCCACATCCTCCAGCCAGGGGAAGAGCGACTGAGTGGCTGGGGCCTGGAGGGCGTCGAGCGTCCGGTATCCCTCCTCGCGGTCGAGAACGGCAGGCGTCAGCCGCTCGGCGAGAGGGGCTGTGCCGATGGAGCCGGAACGGGGCATGGTCGATCTCCTCGTCAGGGTGTAACGATCTGAGCGTTACGAAACTAACAGACGTAACGGGTCGGACGTTACGTCTGGGGCGATAGGCTGTGCGACATGGCGACCGACGACCCGTACGACTTCCGCTTCGACTGTGGGGCGACCTGGCTCAACCTCCTCGCCACCCGGGGCCGCGCCTTCGGCAGTCACCCGGTCGAGCGCCTCGACTCGGCGGAGCGGCTGGCCGAGTGGCTCCGGGCGAGCGAGCTGGCGCCCGGGCGCGACGTCACCCCCGAGGACCTGCGGCGTACATGGCGACTGCGGGAGTGCCTGCGCGCCCTGGCGCTCGCCACCGTCGAGGGCCGCACTCCTCCCGAGGAGGCGATCGCGGAACTGGGCGCCTTCCTCGGGGCCGAGGACCGGGTGGAACTCACCGGCGGTGACCGTCTGCGCCGCCGCCCCCCGGCCACCATCGACGACGCGCTCGTCCGCATCGCGCGACAGGCCGTGGACCATCTGGCCGGTGTGGACCGGGACGGCCTCAAGGCGTGCCCCGAGGACGATTGCCGCGGAGTCTTCACCGATCCGGCCGGCCGCCGCCGGTGGTGCCCGTCCCCGTCCTGTGCCAGCCGCGGCCGGGTCCGCGCACACCGTGCCCGGCTTGCTGCGTCCCAGGCCGCCGCTGCCCCCGCTGAACTCCGCCGCTCCTGAGCCTGCCGCTCCCGAGTCCCGCCGACCGCCGTGGGTGCGCTGCGTGTCCGAGGGGAGCCTTGCCTGCCCCGACGGGAGCCTCCCCCACGATCGCGGAACCCCAGTGACGCCGCGAGCCCGCGAGAGAGGCCGAGTTCCTCGCTCGACACTGGATGCCCGGGCCGGCATGGGCGCCGCCTGCCGGTCCAAGCGGGCCGGCGGCCGTAGGGAGGTCGATGTCCACCGCGGTGCGCCGTGGCTGACCGACGAGGCGCTCGCTGGGCTGGGAACGCGAACAGTGGGCGATCTCCGCGAGGCGGAACGACCGCACGCGGCTCGACCCGTGGGCAAGCGCCTCACAGCGGTTCGCTCCGCATTCCGGGCCTGAGGAATACTGGGTCCGGAACCGACGGGTTCCCACGCGCGGACCGAGCGCTCCCCCCTTCCCGAGACGGTCTCCTTGCATGGAACACGACGAGTCACCCGAATCACCGTCACCCGGACCCGAGAGCCTGCGCATCGATCTCTCCTGGCTGCTCATGGTGGCCGAGCACCGGACTCCGGGAGATCCGCACGTCGCGGACTGGGGCGCCCTCGTTGCCGCAGTCAGCCGGCACGAGGCGGAGATCTTCGGCAGCCCGGTCTACACCAGCCCCCACGCACGCGCGGCATCGCTGCTTCAACTTCTGTTGCATGTACCGGCATTGGAACACTCCAATGCGATGTTCGCCTCCGCCGTGGCCTACGGCTACCTGGTCGCGTCCGGGCTCCGCATCCAGACCTCCCCGGACCGTGTGCGCGACCTGGCCCGCATGGTGAAGGAGGGCAAGGCCGGCGTACGCGACATCGCCGACGAACTGCACGACTGGTGCGGCTGACCGGGAGGGCCGACCTGCGGCTGACCGGGAGGGCCGACCTGCGGCCGACCCGGAAGCCGCCACCGGAGAGACCACATGCCCGCCCCCGGCGCCGGCGCCCCCGTGCCCGCGCCCCGGCGGTCGGTACGCTCCGGACCCCGGAGTCAGCCGGTCCCGCGCACCCCGCCCAGCTCCGGAGCGAGCCAAGTCGGCGCCTGGGAGCGGAAGTCGGCGGGTCGCAGCGATCCGGCGCCGGCCGGCACCACGCCCACCAGCGGGGCGCCCGCCGCGACGGGGAGGTCGTCCACGTTGCACCGGGTGGCCAGATCCGGGGCGGTGGGCATGCTGCCGATCACCACACCAGGGCACGTGAGGCCCCTGGCCCGCAGCGCCTCCGCGGTCAGGGCGGTGGAGTTCAGCGTGCCGAGCCCGGCAGCCGCCACCAGCAGCACCGGCGCCGCCAGCAGCCGGGCCGCGTCCGCCAGCGTGGCCCCCTCGTCGTCGTACCGTACGAGCAGACCGCCCGCGCCCTCGACCAGCACCAGATCGTGCTCCGTCGCCAGCTTCTGCGCGGCATCGGCGATCTCGTACGGGCGAAGGGGTGCGAGCCCGCTGCGCCGTGCGGCCGTAGCGGGCGCCAACGGCTCCGGGTAGCGGGCCAGTTCGACCGTCGTCACCTCGCCGCCCGCCAGCCGCGCCACCTCGGCCGCGTCACCGGGCTCGCCCGGAGCGACCCCCGTCTGCGCGGGCTTGAGCACCGCGACCCGGCCGCCCGAAGCGGCCGCCACGGCCGCCGTCACGATCGTCTTGCCGATCTCGGTGCCCGTGCCGGACACCACCAGAATGGTCATCGTCATCCTTCCCGCGCCGCGGCGCACACGGCGCGGCAGATCCGCGCCACGTCCTCGTCGTCCGTCACGTACGGCGGCATCGTGTACACGAGGTCCCGGAACGGCCGCAGCCACACGCCCTCGCGCACCGCCGCACGGGTCGCCGCCTCCATGTCCACCTCGTGGTCGAGCTGTACGACCCCGATCGCGCCCAGGACCCGTACGTCCGCGACCCCCGCCAGCCCGGCGGCTTCCGCCAGACCGGTCCGCAGCCCCGTGCCGATCCGTGCGACCTCGGCCTGCCAGTCCTGGCCGAGCAGCAGGTCCACCGAGGCACAGGCGACCGCCGCCGCGAGCGGGTTGCCCATGAAGGTCGGGCCGTGTGCGAGCACGGGCACCTCGCCGCGCGAAATCCCCTCGGCCACCCTCGTCGTGCACAGCGTCGCCGCCATGGTGAGGTAGCCGCCGGTCAGCGCCTTGCCGACACACATGACGTCCGGGGCGATCCCGGCGTGCTCGGCCGCGAACAGCCGCCCCGTGCGGCCGAATCCGGTCGCGATCTCGTCGAGGACGAGCAGTACGTCGTGTGCGTCGCAAGCCTCCCTGAGCACCCGCAGATAGCCGGGCGAGTGGAACCGCATGCCGCCCGCCCCCTGGACGACGGGCTCCACGATCACCGCGGCCAGCTCATGGGCATGACGGCCGATCAGCTCGCGCAGATGCCGCGCGTATGTCTCGTCGACCTCCGCGTCGAAGCCGTCCGGCGGGGCGTCGGCGAAGACCTGCCGGGGGAGCACCCCCGACCAGAGTTCGTGCATCCCGCCCTCGGGATCGCACACCGACATCGGCTGCCAGGTGTCGCCGTGGTAGCCGCCGCGCCAGGTCAGCAGCCTCTGTTTCGCGGGCCGCCCGGCCGAACGCCAGTACTGCAGGCACATTTTGACCGCCACCTCGACGGAGACGGAGCCCGAGTCGGCGAGGAAGACGTGCTGGAGGGGGCCAGGGGTGATCTCCACCAGCCGTGCGGCCAGCCGGACGGCCGGCTCATGGGTGAGCCCGCCGAACATCACATGGCTCATCCGCCCCAGCTGTCCGTGAGCCGCCTCGTTCAGCACCGGGTGGTTGTAACCGTGCACCGCGGACCACCAGGAGGACATCCCGTCCACCAACTCCCGCTGCCCGTATGCGGGTTCCGCCAGCCTCAGCCGGACACCGGAAGCCGACTCCACGATCAGCGGCTCCTGCCGCCCCGGCATCGGCCCGTAGGGATGCCAGACGTGCGCCCGGTCGAGCGACCGCAGCCGGGCGGGCGTCAGAGCGGGCGACGGGACGCGGGGGAGGCCGGTGGCCGGCCCGGTGGATCGGGCCGGACCGCCGACGTACGCGTCAGGCATTGGGGGCGAGATCCGTCCCCGCGCCCCGCCGGCGTACGGCCACCAGGTCCGTACGCGCCGCCGCGGCAGCCACCTGAGCCTTGGACGGAGCGTCGTCCGACGCCTCCCCGGCCGTCGACCCACCGCACGGGCCGCAACCGCCGCCCGCATCCGTCCTGCCGCCGCCCGCTGCCGTCCTGCCGCCGCAACCGCCCGAGTCGCCGCAGCCCGCAGATTCGTCGTGCCCCCCACACCCCGCGCCGGCACCGGCGCCCGCGCCGACCGCCGCCCGGTGGCCGGGCAGTGTCGTGGTGTCCGCACCCTCCACCTCGAATCCGGCGTCGGCGATCATGTCGAGATCCGCCTGCCCCGCCTGCCCCTCACTGGTCAGGTAGTCGCCCAGGAAGATCGAATTGACCAGGTGCAGCGCGAGCGGCTGCATCGACCGCAGGTGCACCTCGCGGCCCCCGGCGAGCCGCACCTCCACGTCCGGGCAGACGAACCTGACCATCGCCAGGATCCGCAGGCACCGCTGGGGCGTGAGGTTCCACTCCTTGGCGAGCGGAGTGCCCTCGAACGGGATCAGGAAATTCACCGGCACGGAGTCGGGGTCGAGTTGACGCAGGGCGAAGACCACGTCGACCAGGTCCTCGTCGCTCTCGCCCATGCCCGCGATCAGCCCCGAGCAGGCGGACAGCCCCGCGCCCTGCGCCTGCCGCACCGTCTCCACCCGGTCGGCATAGGTGTGGGTGGTGGTGATGGAGCCGTAAGTAGCCTCGGAGGTGTTGAGGTTGTGGTTGTACGCGTCGGCTCCCGCCGAACGCAGTCTCTCGGCCTGCCCGTCGGAGAGCAGTCCGAGGCAGGCGCACACCTCGACGCCCTCGTTCTGGTCCTTGATCGCCTCGATGGTCCGGGAGACCCGGTCCACGTCCCGGTCGGTGGGGCCCCGGCCGCTCGCCACCAGGCAGACGCGCTTGGCGCCCCCGGCCACCCCGGCCGCCGCCGCGCGTGACGCCTCATCGGGCTTCAGCCAGGAGTACTTGAGGATGCCCGCCTCGGAGCCGAGCCGCTGCGAGCAGTAGGAGCAGTCCTCCGGGCAGAGCCCCGATTTGAGGTTGACCAGATAGTTGAGTTTCACCCGGCGCCCGAACCACTGACGGCGCACTCTGCCCGCGGCGGCCACCACGTCGAGCAGTTCGTCGTCGGAGGTCGCCAGTACGGCGAGCGCCTCTTCACGGGTCGGCAGTTCGCGCCGCAACCCCTTGTCCACCAGCGTGCTCAACAGGTCCATGGCGTCGATCCTTACCCACGGCAGGGCCATCGGCCAAGGAGGAACCCGACAGGAGAGAGGGGGAGGGTGTGTGTGTATTGCCACACCATGACCGGCTGCGCCCCCGGCTACGCTCTGTGAGCTGCCTACAAAAAGGGACTCCCCGATGGCCTTCGCCCCGTTCGACTGGACAGAGGAGGAGTCCGGCCGCCGCGCCGCCGCCGGACTCGTCCGCACGCTGCGCCCACGACCCGCCACCAGCGAAGTGCTGGACCTCGCGAGCAACGACTACCTCGGGCTCACCCGGCACCCCGAGGTGACCGGGTCGGCGGCGGGAGCCGCGCGGAAGTGGGGCGCGGGCGCCACGGGGTCACGCCTGGTCACCGGCTCCACCACCCTCCACGAGGAACTCGAACGAGAACTGGCGGCATTCTGCGGTTTCGAGGCCGCCCTGGTGTTCTCCTCCGGCTACGCGGCGAACCTGGCCGCGCTCACCGCCCTGTCCCGCGCGGACGGCATCATCGTGTCCGACGCGTCCAACCACGCTTCGATCGTGGACGGTTGCAGGCTCGCGCGCGCGCGGACCGAGGTCGTGGCGCACGCGGACCCGGAGGCCGTCGGCAAGGCCCTGGAAGCCCACACCGGGCCGGCCCTGGTGGTCACCGACTCGGTCTTCTCCGTCGACGGCGACGCGGCCCCGCTCACCGCCCTCGCCGCGGTCTGCCGGAGCAGGGGCGCAGGGCTGGTCGTCGACGACGCGCACGGCCTCGGGGTACTCGGAGACGGCGGGCGGGGCGCCCCGGCCGCCTGCGGGCTGGCGGGGGACGAGGGGCTCGTGGCCACGCTCACCCTCTCCAAGTCCCTGGGCAGCCAGGGCGGCGCGGTCCTGGGACCCGCGCGGGTGATCCGTCATCTCGTCAACACGGCCCGGACGTTCATCTTCGACACGGGACTCGCACCCGCCGCCGCCGGTGCCGCGCTCGCGAGCCTCACGGTGCTGCGCAGGGAGCCGGAACGCGCCGCCCGGGCGCGCGAAGTGGCCGCCCGGATGCACGACCGGCTGACCGCTGCCGGACTGCACGCGGCACGCCCGGACGCCGCGGTGGTGTCGGTACGCGCCCCCTCGCCCGAGTCGGCGGTCCGCTGGGCGGCGGACTGCCGGGAGGCAGGGATCGCGGTGGGCTGCTTCCGCCCGCCGTCGGTCCCGGACGGCATCTCGCGTCTGCGGCTCACCGCCCGGGCCGACCTGACGGACGCCCTCGTCGACGCGGCCCTGGACACCATCGTCCGTACGGCTCCGAGGGGCGCCGCCTGACCGCGGGGCGCGGACCGGCCGGGCGCGGGAGACGGAGCGGGGCGGCGGGAGACGGGGCCGGGCGCCGGGGCCTCTGGGCGTACGGCCCCAAGGCCCCAAGGCCCCGGCACGCGTGCCGGAGGCCCCTCAGGACAGGTCCCCTCCCGGGCCTCCGAGGCCGGCCACGAACGCGCTCCAGGCGGGTGCGGTGAAGGACAGATGCGCCCGGTCGACGTCCTTGGAGTCGCGTACGTGCAGCAGGCCCGGCCCGCGCACGGCCGTCTCCACGCAGTTGTTCATACCGGTGCTGCGGCTGCTGCGGTGCCACGGTGAGGCGGGCGGTGCCGGGCGGTCGGGCATGGTGCTCCTCCGTATCGGTGGACGTCGGCCGGGCCCGCCCGGTCGGTCCGGCGGGGCCCGAGGCGGTTGATCACGGCCGCTCCTCGCGGCCGATCGCCGTGATGAGGTCCCTCGACCGCTCGGGAGAGAGCGCCCGTCCCCGCATGGTGCTGAATGCGGAACCGTACGCTTCCAGATCTTCTTTCCGCTCCAGATAGTGACTACGCGTCAAGTGGTCAAGAACGACCACATCCAGTGCAGAGGTTGTCGGAAAAGAGAAAATGACGAACGGTCCGGTCAGTCCGACGTACCCCCCGGCGCTGAACGGAACCAACTGGATGCGTACATGCGGGAGTTCCGACATGGCCGCCAAGTGGGCCAGCTGGGTCCGCATCACGCGACGTCCGCCCACCTCGCGCCGCAGCACCGCTTCGTCGAGTACGGCGGTGAGCCGGAGCGGGTCCTCGCACCGCAGTACCGACTGGCGGGCGAGCCGCACTTCGACCAGGGCGTCGAGATGGTCCCCCGGTATCCCGTCCATGGCGGACTCGGTGACCGACCGCGCGTAGTCCGCTGTCTGGAGCAGCCCGGGAACCACCGAGGTCTCCAGGGTCCTGGCCGTCTCGGCCTGCGACTCCAGGGCGATGAAATCGCGGTACTGCGGCGGAATGACGCCCCGGTAGGCGTGCCACCAGCCCGTGTCGCGGCCGTCCGCCGATCCGGCCAGCGCGGAGAGCAGCGTGCGCAGTTCGGGGTCGGCGACGGCGTACGCGTCGAGCAGGCGGCCCACATCGGCCGGGGACACGCCGCTCGCCCCCGTCTCGATCCGGCTCACCTTCGACTGGTGCCAGCCGAGCAGCGCTGCCGCCTGCTGGCTGGTGAGTCCCGACGAGTGACGCAGACTCCGCAACTCCTCACCGAGTTTGCGACGGCGCACGACGGGGCCGTTGCCCATTCCTGTCTCCTTCCGCCGGGCGGCACGTCCGACCCCTCCGCCGGTCGGCCCGAGAGACAAGTGTGCCGAATGTTCGAGCCCCGGTGAGCCGGAGTTCACCGCATTGAGCGATAGATATATGCATATCTCGGCAGATCGTTCCTGTGCGGGCCCGGGCGATGGCACTCTGGCGCCAGGCACAATCCGGGCCGATAGGGGTCGCCCGGGCGGAAAGGGACGGCGTCGCCATGGCAGACCATCAGGAAGCACATGTCACCCTGCCGAGCGATCCGGTGTCGGTGTCCGCGGCCCGCAGACACGTGGCCCGCGTACTCGCGGAGTGGGGGATGCACGACGACACGGATGATGCCGGGACGATCCAGCTGATCGTCTCGGAACTCGCCACCAACGCGGTCCTGCACACACTCGGCCAGTCACCCACCTTCACGGTGCGGCTGGTGCTCGACCGCGACGAGGAACTGCGGCTGGAGGTGACCGACAGCCACCCCAGATGGCCCAGACGACTTCCCGCGGCCGTGCAGCAGGACAACGGACGCGGTCTGGCGATCATCCGGGCCCTGGCCAAGGAGTGCGGAGGAGGATTCGGTGTCAGACCGACCGGGGAAGGCGGCAAGACCGTGTGGGTCATGCTGCCCTGGTCGGTACCGGTCCGGGGCTGACACCGGACCCGGCCGGCCCGGACGGGGCGGACACGCGATCCGGCGGTGTCTCGCGTGTCCCCGGCGTCCGGGCCGGCCCTTCACACCGACGAGCCCGACGGGCGGAGTCCGGGGTCCGTCAGCGCACCCGCCCGTACCAGACCCGCTTCGTCCAGATCCGCTCCAGCCGCACCACCGCACCGGTCTTGGGGGAGTGCCAGATCTTCCCGTTGCCGGCGTAGATGCCCACGTGGTAGACGTTGCGACCGAAGTGGAAGAAGACCAGGTCGCCCTTCCTGCGCTGCGAGGCGGTGATGTGGCGCGTCTTGTTGTACTGCTGCTGCGCCGTGCGGGGCAGCTTCTTTCCCACGCGCTTGAACGAGTAGAGCGTCAGCCCGGAGCAGTCGAACCTGCGGGGGCCGGTGGCACCCCACTGGTAGGGAGCACCCTTCTTGGACGCGGCGACCCGGAGCGCTTTCGTCGACTGGGCGGCGGCCTCGGCGTCGGACACCAGGCCGGGGGCCAGCATGGTCGAACTCAGGGCCAGAGTGAGGACCGAGGCCGTACCGGCCCGGGTGAGCAGAGACGGGACATGAACCTGCGCAGTCATGCGCAACCCTTCGTCAGCCGCCTGTGAAGGATGACCTGTCGGGTTCGGGCTGGCGAAGTCGCCCGGCCGCGCGATGCGGCTTCACCCCGAGGGACGGCCGGTTGCCCGGTCGACCCGTTGTGCTCGGGTCCTCCACTCCTGCCGATCCACTCCTGTCGACCCGTCATCCGCTCGGCGGCAGGACTCGGCGTCCGCGCGGACCGCCCCGTCAGGGTGGCGGGGGCTTGTCGTCCCAGGGATCTTCACTCAGCCCGCGCGGGATTTTCGAGGTGACAGAGTCAGTCAGTACGGTCGTCCGCGGTTGCGCCGGGAGAGTGGGGGAGCGTCCGGCGAGACCGGGGGCGCGTACCCCCGAAGCCTCCACGGAGGTTGCGGAGTGCGGTACTTCGCCCGTGGGGAGAACTCCGGGGAGCGCAATTCGAGAGAGCCGTACGGAGGCCAGATCCCCTGCCCCGAACGGGCGGAAAATCGGATATTCGGTACGGGCGTGTCGCCGGAAAGGGGGGAGCGGCTCCGGTCGGCCCGCCCCTCGGCCCCGCGGCCCGAACCTGCCGGAACCTGCCGGAACCTGGCGGTCGGACCCGACGGGACGCGTGGGGTACCGGCCCTACGCATCGCGCCGGCGGACCGGGTGGCCGGACGGGCCGGTGGTGAGCCAGGACCCGTCCCCGAGGGGCTGGAGATCGTAAGGGCCGCTGCCGTGCGCCTCGAATACCCCGCCGACGTTGCCGGTGTGCGCGTCGACGCGGTAGTGGCGGAACCACTCCTCCTCGTCCTCGGTCTCGCCGCCGAGAGTGACGAGGACGGTGTCCGGGCCCAGATAGCCGCCGCCCCACTCCACGAAGACCAGCTCCGGGTCGTACCCGAAGGAGTCGACGGAGAGCGTGAAGGCGACCTCGCCGTCCGGGTACGTGTGGACGGCCATGTCGCCCTGGGAGTGATCGACCGTCATGAAGTGGCGCCCGTCGGGTGACAGATCGAGGAGGCACCTGTCGTCCCAGGGGTAGCGGAAGAGATCCATCCGCCCGTCGGACAACGATGCGCGGTGGACGGCCGAACCGTCCTGTCCCTCGCCCACGTCCAGCAGGATCTCGCCGCTCGCCCGGTGCGCGAAGTGGTGCCCGCCATGCCCGATGCGGGGACCGGCCACGCTCCTCCACCGATGTCCCCGCGCTCCGGCCGTCACCTCTCCGTCTCCGGCGGTACGGCGACCCGCCCCGCCCGTCGCTCCCCGTCCAGAGCCCTCAGTGCACGCGCCAGGGTGGTCGCGTGGATCTGTGCCTCCCCGCGCTCGTGCATCAACGCCAGGGCGTCCCGCAGTGCCACGGCGTGCGAGGCCAGCGCCTGGGCCGCCCGGAGCGCCGCGTAGGTGTCGTCGGCCCGCGCGGGGTTGATCCGGCCCACCTGGTCGAGGACGGCGAGATAGCGGTCGATGAACTCCGCCTCCGCGCGGGTCAGTGCGGGCAGCGGCGGCAACTCCGGGGGCAGCATCGGGGCTTCACCTCGTGGGGCGCGGTGCGGATGGGTGGGGTGCTCCCCGACCCGCCGTACGGCGATGGGCTGGGGCGGGTCGTCGAAGTGCCGTCTGCCGGGCGACGCCTGGCACGCACGCTCGCCGCGCTGCCGGGATCACGCCGATGCATCCGGTATCGGGGCGACCCTCCTCCTTGCGGCCCCGTGGCCGGACAGCCGCTCCCCGCACCGCACGGGTGATGGCTACCCGTGTGCCCGGCGGACCATGTCGGCGCAGGGCGCACCCGCACACGCGTCCGCCGATCCGGGGCGGGTACGCGCCGTATACGAGGCGGCCCGCGCAGGCCGCGCCGGTGAACCCGTCCGGTGGACCGGTCCGCCCGCCGGGGCGGTGGCTCCGTACCCGACGGCACCGGAACGGGACCGGCCCAGTTAACGCGACGGAAAAACTTTGGTCCTAACGTGCGTTCCCTGGCCGGTGACGCCCGCCCGGCGTCCGACGCACATGTCGGCGCCCGAAGGGTTCCACCGCGCCCAGGCCGGCTTTGGGCGCGAGACGATGAGGTGGAAGCGTGCAACTCACCCCGCACGAGCAGGAACGCCTGCTCATCCATGTGGCCGCCGACGTCGCCGAGCGACGCCGGGCGCGCGGGCTCCGGCTCAACCACCCGGAGGCGGTCGCGCTGATCACCTCGCACATCCTGGAGGGTGCGCGCGACGGCCGGACCGTCGCCGAACTCATGGCGTCCGGACGCAAGGTGCTCACCCGTGCCGACGTCATGGACGGCATCCCGGAGATGATCCACGACGTGCAGGTGGAGGCCACCTTCCCGGACGGCACCAAGCTGGTCACCGTCCACGACCCGATCGTCTGAGGGGCACCGTGATTCCCGGAGAGATTCTGTACGCGGACGGGGCCGTGCCGATCAACGAGGGCCGTCCCGTCACCCGCCTCACCGTCCTCAACGCGGCCGACCGGCCCGTTCAGGTCGGCTCCCACTACCACTTCGCCGAGGCCAACCCCGGCCTCGACTTCGACCGTCCGGCCGCCCACGGCCTACGGCTGAACATCGCCGCGGGGACGGCCGTGCGCTTCGAGCCCGGCATCCCCGTGGACGTCGAACTCGTCCCGATCGCCGGCGCGCGCGTCGTCCCCGGCCTGCGCGGCGAAACCGGAGGTGCCCTCGATGGCTGATCTCGAACGTGCCGTGTACGCCGACCTGTTCGGCCCCACCACCGGCGACCGCATCCGGCTCGCCGACACCTCCCTGCTCGTGGAGATCGAGGAGGACCGCTCGGGCGGCCCGGGACGGGCCGGGGACGAGGCGGTGTTCGGCGGTGGCAAGGTGATCCGGGAGTCCATGGGGCAGGCCCGCACCACCCGCGCCGAGGGGGCTCCCGACACGGTGATCACCGGTGTGGTCGTCGTCGACCACTGGGGGATCGTCAAGGCGGACGTCGGCATCCGTGACGGACGGATCACCGGCATCGGCAAGGCCGGCAACCCCGACACCATGGACGGGGTCCATCCCGACCTCGTCATCGGCCCCGAGACGGAGATCATCGCCGGGAACGGCAAGATCCTCACCGCGGGCGCCATCGACGCGCACGTCCACTTCATCTCGCCGACCCTGGTGGACCAGGCACTGTCCTCCGGGATCACCACCCTCGTCGGCGGCGGAACCGGGCCCGCCGAGGGCACCAAGGCGACCACCGTCACCCCGGGCTCCTGGCACCTCGCCCGGATGTTCGCGTCACTGGAGGCGTACCCCGTCAACATCGGGCTCCTCGGCAAGGGCAACACCATGTCCCACGAGGCCATGCGGGCCCAACTGCGCGGCGGAGCGCTCGGGTTCAAGATCCATGAGGACTGGGGGGCGACCCCCGCCGTCATCGACGCCTGTCTGCGGGTCTGCGAGGAGAGCGGAGCCCAGCTCGCCATCCACACGGACACCCTCAACGAGGCCGGCTTCGTGGCGGACACCCTCGCCGCCATCGCGGGCCGCACCATCCACGCCTACCACACCGAGGGTGCCGGAGGCGGGCACGCGCCCGACATCATCACCGTCGTCTCGGAGCCGTACGTCCTGCCGAGCTCCACCAACCCGACCCGCCCGCACACCGTCAACACCATCGAGGAACACCTCGACATGCTGATGGTCTGTCACCACCTCAACCCCGCCGTCCCCGAGGACCTGGCGTTCGCCGAGTCCCGCATCCGGCCCTCCACCATCGCCGCCGAGGACATCCTGCACGACCTCGGCGCCATCTCGATCATCTCCTCCGACTCCCAGGCCATGGGGCGGATCGGCGAGGTCGTCCTGCGCACCTGGCAGACCGCGCACGTGATGAAGAACCGCCGGGGCGCACTCCCCGGCGACGGCGCGGCCGACAACCACCGGGTACGTCGCTATGTCGCCAAATACACGATCAACCCGGCGGTGGCGCAGGGACTCGACCGCGAGATCGGCTCCGTCGAGACCGGCAAGCTCGCCGACCTCGTCCTCTGGGACCCCGCCTTCTTCGGGGTGAAGCCCCAACTGGTCATCAAGGGCGGCCAGATCGCGTACGCGCAGATGGGCGATGCCAACGCGTCCATCCCCACCCCCCAACCGGTTCTGCCGCGCCCCATGTTCGGGGCCGTCGGCCGGGCTCCCGCCGCCAACTCCTTCAACTTCGTCTCCACCGCCGCGATCGAGGACGGCCTGCCCGAACGCCTCGGCCTCGGCAAGCGGTTCGTGCCGATCACCAGCACCCGGGGCGTCACCAAGGCCGACATGCGGGAGAACGACGCGCTGCCCCGCGTCCAGGTCGACCCGGACAGCTTCGCCGTGACGATCGACGGAGACCTCGTCGAACCCGCACCGGCCGCCGAACTGCCCATGGCCCAGCGCTACTTCCTCTTCTGATCGGGCGGGACCGATGTCACGCGCAGCCCTGCTCGTCCTCGCCGACGGCCGGTTCCCCGCCGGAGGCCACGCCCACTCCGGCGGAGCCGAACCGGCCGTCACGGCGGGACGCGTCCGCGACGCCGGCGACCTCGCCGAATTCTGCCGGGGCCGTCTGCACACCACCGGGCTCACCGCCGCCGCGCTCGCCGCGGCGGCGGCCCTGGGCCACGACCCGCTCGCGCTCGACGAGGCCGCGGACGCCCGCACGCCCTCACCCGCTCTGCGGGCCACCGCCCGCAAGCTCGGACGCCAGCTCATGCGGGCCGCCAGGTCCACCTGGCCGAGTCCCGCCCTGGACGCCCTCGCGGCGGCCCGGCCGCGCGGCGCCCACCAGCCCGTCGTCCTCGGACTCACCGCGGCCTCAGCCGGCTTGACCCCCGAGGACGCCGCGTACTGCGCCGCGTACGAGGCGGTCGGCGGGCCCTCCACCGCCGTCGTCCGGCTCCTGTCGCTCGACCCCTTCGAGGCCACCGCCGTCCTCGCCCGCCTCGCCCCCGAACTCGACCGCGTCGCCGAAAGGGCAGCCGCCGCGGCCCGCCAGGGCATCGACGCCCTCCCCGCCGCCTCGGCCCCGCTGCTCGACATCGCCGCAGAGACCCACGCCACCTGGCCGGTCCGCCTCTTCGCCTCATGACGCACGACCACGCCCCCTTTCCCAGGAGCCGCCCCATGCATCTCGACCACTCGCACGACGGGCCCGCCGCGGTCGGCGCGGACGCCGCACGGCCCGACGGCAGCCGCCGCGCCCTGCGCATCGGACTGGGCGGACCGGTCGGCTCCGGCAAGACCGCCACCGTCGCGGCCCTCTGCCGGACCCTGCGCGCCGAGTTCTCCATCGCCGTGGTCACCAACGACATCTACACCCGCGAGGACGCGGAGTTCCTGCTCCGCAACGCGGTACTCCCGCCCGAGCGCATCCAGGCGGTCGAGACCGGCGCCTGCCCGCACACCGCCATCCGCGACGACATCTCCGCCAACCTCGAAGCCGTCGAGGACCTGGAGGACAGCGTCGGCCCGCTCGACCTCATCCTGGTCGAATCGGGCGGCGACAACCTCACCGCCACCTTCTCCAAGGGGCTGGTGGACGCCCAGGTGTTCGTCATCGACGTGGCCGGCGGCGACGACATCCCGCGCAAGGGCGGCCCCGGCGTCACCACCGCCGACCTGCTCGTCGTCAACAAGACCGACCTCGCCCCGTACGTCGGCTCCGACCTGGGCCGGATGGCCGAGGACGCCGCCAAGCAGCGCGGTGATCTGCCCGTCGTCTTCACCTCGCTGACCTCCGGCGACGGAGTCGCGCCGGTCGCCGGATGGGTACGGTCGCAGCTCGCCGCCTGGTCCTCGTGAGCGTCACCGCGACCGCCCGCGTCCGCGCCGCCCCGGACGGGCGGGGCTCCACCGCGCTGCCTGTACTGGAGAGCGACGGTCCCCTCGCGCTCCGCCGGACCCGGGCCCCGGCCCCGTACGCGGGGGTCACGGTCGTCGGCGCCATGAGCGCGCCCCTGGGCGGCGACCGACTCGCCATCGAGGTGGAGGCCGAGAGGGGGGCGCGGCTCGCCGTCGGTGCCGCCGCGGCCACGCTGGCGCTCCCGGGCCCGGGGCCCGCCCACTACGACGTCCGGCTGACGGTGGGCGAGGGGGCGGAGCTGCGCTGGCTCCCCGAGCAACTGATCTCCGCCCGCGGCAGCGAGCTGAGGATGACCACCACCGTCGACCTCGCCCCCACCGCACGGCTGGTGCTCAGGGAGGAGCAGGTCCTCGGCCGCCACGGCGAACCCACGGGCACTTTGGCCACCCGCCTCACCGTGCGGCGCGCGGGACGCCCGCTCCTCGACCAGGAGCTCGCCCACGGCCCCGGCGCCCCGGACGGCTGGGACGGCCCGGCCGTGCTGGGCGGCCATCGAGCCATCGGTCAACTGCTCTTCGTGCTGCCGGAGTTCGAGGAAAAGCCGGTGGCTCCGTGCCTTCTGGGCCCCACTGCCGTCCTCACCCCGCTGGCAGGACCCGCCGCACTGGTCACCGCGGTCGCCGCCGACGCCCGGCTGCTGCGCGGTGTCCTGGACCGGGCCACGGAACTCGTACTGGACGGAGTAGGCGCAGCTCAACACGGGTGAAACGAAATTGACTTGGTGATCCAGAGTCGACAAGTCCGGTGATCGGTACCGCTGTTACCGGTTATCGGTTGGGTAAAGAAAAGCCGAGGCGCACTGTTCTCAGGAACCTCACAGGGGAAATGATCTGCGGGAAACCGTAGATCAGTGCCGCTCCGACGCGGCACGACACCCATGGGGGAGGTTCCACTTGAGACGCACTGCAGTGCTCGGCGCGGCCGGCACTCTGATCGCGGGGACGCTCATAGCGGGCATGACGGCCGCGCCGGCGGCCGGCTCCGACCGGAACGCCGGCGCGGCCGAGGCGCGTGGAGCCGCGATCGCAGCGGAACGCGCCGCACGCGCGGGCATCGACTGGGCGGACTGCCCCGCCGACTACGGGCTCGCCCAGCCCATCCAGTGCGGCTGGGTGACCGTCCCGATCGACTACACGAAGCCGAACGGGAAGCAGATCAAGCTGGCCGTCGACCGCCACGTGAGCACCGGGACGGCCGCCGAGCACCAGGGCGCCCTCGTCTACAACCCCGGCGGCCCCGGCGGATCCGGACTGCGCTTCCCGACCCGGATCACCAACAAGAACCCGATCTGGACCAAGGTCGCCGCGGCCTACGACTTCGTGGGCTTCGATCCACGCGGTGTGGGCCACTCCGCCCCCATCTCCTGCGCCGACCCGCAGGAGTACGTCAAGATCCCCAAGGCCGACCCGGTCCCCGACAGCGAGGCGGACAAGCGGGCCCAGCGCAAGCTCGCCGCCGAGTACGCGGCCGGCTGCGCCGAGCGCAGCGGCGACCTGCTGCCGCAGATGACCACCCTCAACACCGCGCGCGACCTGGACGTGATCCGGGCGGCGCTCGGCGAGAAGAAGCTGAACTACCTGGGCGTCTCCTACGGCACCTACCTGGGCGCGGTCTACGGCACACTCTTCCCGGGACACCTGCGCCGCATGATCGTGGACAGCGTCGTCAACCCGGACCGGAGCAACATCTGGTACGAGGCCAACCTCAACCAGGACGTCGCCTTCCAGACCCGCTGGGAGGACTGGCAGGCGTGGGTCGCCCGCAACGACTCCGTCTACCACATCGGCGACACGCCCCAGAAGGTCGAGCAGGCCTGGCTCGAGCTGCGCGCCTCGGCCAAGAAGAACCCCATCGGCGGCGTCGTCGGCCCCGCCGAGCTCATCGGGTTCTTCCAGAGCGCGCCGTACTACGACTCCTCCTGGGCGCCCGTCGCCCGGACCTGGAGCGCCTACCGGGCCGGCGACACCCAGGCACTCGTCGACTCCATCGCCCCCGACCTCAGTGACCTGGCGGGCAACGCCGCCACCGAGAACGGCAACGCCGTGTACACCGCGGTCGAGTGCGCGGACGCGCCGTGGCCCACCAGCTGGCGCACCTGGGACAGGGACAACACCCGGCTGCACCGCGACTACCCGTTCCTGACCTGGGCCAACGCGTGGATGAACCTCCCCTGCGCCACCTGGCCGACGAAGCGCCAGGCCCCTCTGGAGGTGAAGACGGGCAAGGGACTCCCGCCCGTCCTGATCGTCCAGTCCACCCGTGACGCCGCCACGCCGTACGAGGGAGCGGTCGAACTGCACAAGCGGTTCAAGGGCTCCCGGCTGATCACCGAAAAGGACGCCGGATCGCACGGCGTCACCGGTCTCCTGAACACCTGCGTCAACGACCGGGTGAACACCTACCTGCTCACCGGCCGCACCGACAGCCGCGACGTGACGTGCACCCCGCACGCCACGCCCGTGCCCTAACAGGCCGCAGGAGAACGGGGTGCGGGGGGCCGGGACGCGATTCCGGTCGCCCGCACCCCCTGGGGAGCGCCGCCGTCTCACCGCATGTCGTGACGTTCCAGCAAGGCGTCCTCCGCCGCGTAGTCGAAGAGAGCGGGGCCGTACTGCTGGAGCATCTTCGGGAAGGCGTCCGCCCACTCCCGCCCGGACAGTCGCGAGGACAGCCACTCGACGCTCCCGGGCAGGGCGTCGGCGTATGTGGTCACCGGCCGATAGCCGAGCTCCCGCTCCGCCGCCGCCATGCCGTAGACCACCGGGTGCGGGATGGTCCACGGGGTGTCCCCGACGTGATCCGCGCCGGGTGGCCCCGGCAGCAGCAGCGTCTCCGTCTCCAGGCCCAGCACCGCGTCGATCAGCTCGCCGATCTCCGCCACCGTCGGAGCCTCGGGGTCGGCCGCGTTGAGGACCCTCGATCCGGGCCGCAGAGCGGCGAGGCGGATCAGTTCCGCCACGTTGGAGGTGTGCGCGGGGTGGAAGACGCTCCTCCCTCCGTACGCGAGCACCCGGCGACGCCGGCCGTCCAGCAGCCGCTTCACGAAGTACAGCTCGCGCGGTGCCCGGGACCCGGGACCGTGGACGGCGCCGGCCCGCAGCACCGTCACCGGAAGCGCCTCGCCCGCCGACAGCAGCTCGCGCTCCAGCAGGATCTTGCGAGCCGCGTACGTCGATTCGCCTGGTTCGATCGTGGTCCAGGCTTCGGGTATCGGCACCGGATAGTGGGGGGCGCCACCGGGCTCGCCCGCCGTGTCGAAGCCGCGCCCCTCCGCGTCCGTGTAGACCGCGCCGCTGGAGACGACCACCGCCGACCCTATGCGGCCGGTCAGCGCGGTGAGCTGGCGGGCGTGGGCTCCGTCGAAACCCACCATGTCGACCAGGACGTCGCAGTCGTCCCCGAGGGCGGCGGACAGGGCGCCGTCGACATCGCGGTCGAGCGCCACCGTGCGGACGTCGTCGGGCCACGCCGCGTCACGGCCTCCGCCGAGCGAGACCGCGGTCACCCGCCAACCGTCCCCGAGCAGTGCTGTCACGGCGGCCCGTCCGATCTGACCGGTCGCCCCCAGGACCCATGCATGCCTGTTGGTGTTCACGGAAGGAACGCTAGGAGGTGCGGCCGAGGTCCGGCAGAGTGTTTCGCCGGCAGCCGATTCCGCCATCGGCGTCCAACTGGTCAGGACTCCGCGCGAGGCGGCTTCTTCCGCGTCGCGGCCGCACCCGCGGCCTTCACCTTCGCCGCGTACTCGTCCACGTACTCCTGCCCGGACAGGTTCAGGATCGCGTACATGATCTCGTCCGTGACGGCCCGGATCGCGGCCTTCTGGTTGTCCAGCCCGGCGTACCGGGAGAAGTCCAGCGGCTCGCCGAAACGGATCGTGACCTGCCGGATGCTGGGCACCTTCTGGCCGGGCGGCTGGATCTCGAAGGTGCCGACCATCGCGCAGGGGATCACCGGGACGCCCGACCTGATGGCCATCACCGCGACCCCGACCTTGCCCTTGTAGAGGCGCCCGTCGTGCGAACGGGTGCCCTCCGGGTAGATCCCGAGCAGTTCGCCCTTGGCGAGGACCCCGAGCCCCTCACGGATGGCCGCGGACCCCGCCTCCTTGCCGGACCGGTCCACCGGGATCTGGCCGATGCTGTGGAAGAACGCCGCCGTCAGCCGCCCCTTGATCCCGGGGCCGGTGAAGTACTCCGCCTTCGCCAGGAAGGTGATGCGGCGCTTCAGAATGGCCGGCATCAGGAAGTGGTCCGAGAAGGACAGGTGGTTGCCCGCGACGATAGCGGCCCCCTCCTCGGGGATGTGGTCCAGCCCCTCGATACGCGGCCTGAACAGCAGCCGCAGCAGCGGGCCGAGCACGGCGTACTTCAGTACGTAGTAGAACACGGAGGGTGAACCTCGTTCTGCCGGATCGGCCTCGGGCTGCTTCGTACCGGACACCACCCAGGTGGTGCGGGCCCGTCAGTGTAAGCCGTGCGGCGCCCCGGTCCGCAGGTGCGCGGGCCGGGACACCCGGGACGGGCGGACCGGGGCGTGAACGCGGTGGGCGCCCCGGTCGTAGGGTCCGCCCGGTCAGGCGTCCCGGACGGCCAGCATGCCGAGCGTGCACAGCCCCAGCACCACCCAGCCGAACCAGAGCCAGCCGCTGCTCCCCAGCGCCACCGTGTACGCCGTCACCGCCACCAGGGCCGCGACGGTGAGGACTCCCATGGACTTCGTCGATCCGGACATGCGCGCACGCTCCTCGTCGGCCGCGCGGCCGTTGGGACCATGGTCGCCCCGGAGGCGGGTGTCGCGCTACCGTCCGCGCGCCTGCAATGAGGCGAGGTACGCGTTGTACGCCTCCAGCTCCTGGTCGCCGTCCCGGTCCGCCGCCCGGTCTTCGCGCTTCGCGAGCCGCTGGTCGGAGCGGTACCACTGGAAGACCAGCGCGATCAGCACCAGCACGGACGGCACCTCGCTGAAGGCCCAGGCGATGCCGCCCGCCCAGCTCTGGTCGCTCAGCGCGTCGATACCCAGCGAGGCCGGAGGGTGCTTGTAGGACTCCACCATCGGCTGGGACGCCATCATCAGGGCGATGCCGAAGAACGCGTGGAAAGGCATCCCCGCGAACAGCTCCAGCATCCGCATCACGTAGCCGGGCCGGTGCGGGCCGGGGTCGATCCCCATGATCGGCCAGAAGAAGACCAGCCCGACCGCGAGGAAGTGCACCATCATCGCCAGGTGCCCCGCCGTCGAACCCATGAGGAAGTCGAAGAGCGGGGTGAAGTAGAGGGCGTAGAGACTCGCGATGAACAGCGGGATGGTGAAGACCGGATGCGTGATGATCTTCATGTAGCGGCTGTGCAGCAGCATCAGCAGCAGCTCGCGCGGCCCCTTGCCGCCCCGTCTGCTCGCCACCGGCAGCGCCCGCAGCGCGAGGGTCACCGGAGCGCCGAGCAGCAGCAGGATCGGCGAGAGCATGCTGATCACCATGTGCTGGATCATGTGCACGCTGAACATGACCATGCCGTAATCGTTCAGCCGGGTGCACATCACCAGCGCGATGCTGAGCACCCCGACGACGAAGAAGACGATCCGGTTGACCGGCCATCCGTCCCCGCGCCGCCGCAGCCGCACCACGGCCCAGCCGTACAGGGCCAGTGCCGCGAGGCAGCCGACCAGGAAGAACGGGTCCGCCGAGAACGCGAGCCCGCGGCCCAGTGTGAACGGCGGCAGATCCATGTTCATGCCGTGCCCGCCGTGATCCATCTGTTCACTCCTGCTGGGGGACGTCCCCGATTCGTGCCGGTTGTCCGGTCCAGACTAGGACTGCCCCCGGCCGCGCTCGCGGCCGGGGGCAGTCCCGGGGGTGTCGTGGCCCCTCCCCGCCGGAAGCCGGAAGCCGGAAGCCGGAACAGGTCCGGAACGGGTGAGGAGTGGCGTGGGAGGACTCAGAGAACGCAGTCCACCTCGGAGTACCGCTCCGCCGGAACGGTCTTGAGCGTCTCCACCGCCGAGGTCAGCGGCACCATCCGGATGTCCGTGCCCTGCAGCGCCGTCATCATGCCGAACTCGCCGCGGTGCACCGCCTCCACCGCGTGCCAGCCGAAGCGGGTGGCGAGCACCCGGTCGTACGCCGTGGGAGTACCGCCGCGCTGCACATGGCCGAGGATGACCGGGCGGGCCTCCTTGCCGAGGCGCTGCTCCAGCTCGACCGAGAGCTGGGACGCTATCCCCGCGAAACGCTCGTGCCCGTAGACGTCCTGGGAACCGGTGGCGAAGTCCATCGTGCCGTCCTGCGGCTTGGCGCCCTCGGCCACCACCACGATCGCGAACTTCTTGCCGGCCGAGAAGCGCTCCCCGACGACCCTGGTCAGCTCGTCGATGTGGAACGGACGCTCCGGCACCACGATGGCGTGCGCGCCGGCCGCCATGCCCGAGTGCAGGGCGATCCAGCCGGTGTGACGGCCCATGACCTCCACGATCAGCACCCGCTGGTGCGACTCGGCCGTCGTCTTCAGCCGGTCCAGCGCCTCGGTGGCCACACCCACGGCCGTGTCGAAGCCGAAGGTGACGTCGGTGGAGGCGATGTCGTTGTCGATGGTCTTCGGTACGCCGACGATCGGCAGCCCCGCCTCGGAGAGGAGATTGGCCGCCTTCAGCGTGCCCTCGCCGCCGATCGGGATGATCGCGTCGAGGCCCAGGTCGGCGACGTGGCCCCTGGCGCGCTCCACGCCGCCGCGCAGGTGCGCGGGCTGGACCCGGGAAGAGCCGAGGATGGTCCCGCCGAGGGCGAGGATGCCACCGACCGCGTCGAGGTCGAGCTTGCGGTAGTCGCACTCCAGCAGGCCCCGCCAGCCGTCGTGGAAGCCGATGACCTCGTCGCCGTGGTCGACAACCGCACGGTGCACGACGGAGCGGATGACTGCGTTGAGACCGGGGCAGTCGCCGCCGGACGTGAGGACACCAATGCGCATTGCCCGAGGAACCTTTGCAACGTGGGCCGACGACCGGACAGCGTCGTCCGGCTGAATACCGCCACCCTACCGGCGCAGGGTGGCGGTACCGAACCCTCTGTCCGCCTGCTGGACTCCGCTCAGTTGAGTCGGAATCAACTCAGGCGAAACACGGCCGACACATCAGGCCGGCTGGGTCGCCGCGGCGATCCGTTCCGACCTCAGCGCCTCGTACCAGTGGTCGTTCACCGGCGGCAGGGCGTTGACGTCGAGGGCCAGCTTCAGCAGCAGATCGGCGATCAGCGGATTGCGCGCCAGCACCGGACCGTGCATGTACGTCCCGAACACGGTGTCGCTGTACGCGCCCTCGGTACCGTCGCCGGTGCCGTTGCCGCGACCCACCCGGACCCGGGCGAACGGACGCGCCGTCGGACCGAGATGGGTGATGCCCTGGTGGTTCTCGAAACCGGTGAGCGGCGGCAGTCCGAGGTTCGGGTCGATGTCGCCCAGTACGTCGCCGACGCACCGCGCGCCCTCGCCGCGGGTCGTCACCACGTCGAGCAGTCCGAGCCCGGGCTCCCGCTCCCCGAGGTCGTTGATGAACTCGTGGCCCAGGATCTGGTAGCCCGCGCAGACCGAGAAGATGATCGCGCCGTTGGACGCGGCCCGGCTCAGCCCGCCGTCGCGGCGCAGCCGCTCCGCGGCCAGCCGCTGCGGACGGTCCTCACCGCCGCCGATGAGGTAGATGTCGCCCGACGTGGGGATCGGCTGGTCGCTGCGCACGTCGACCCGCTGCACGTCGAGGCCGCGCTGCCGTGCCCGCCGCTCGACGACGAGGGCGTTGCCCTGGTCGCCGTAGGTGCTGAGAAGGTCGGGGTAGACCCAGACCAGACGCAGACCGTTGTTGCTCATGCTTCGTCCTCTCCGGAGGCCCTGGCGGGGATCAGTTGCCGACACGACGGCGCAGATCCTGGAAGGCGGTGTAGTTGGCGATGACCTCGATGCGGCCGGGCGGGGCCAGCTGGACGGCCTCGTCCAGGGTCTCGCAGACGCGGAAGTCCAGACCGGCCACTTCGAGCCGGACGGCGAGGTCCATCTTGCGGTCCCCGAGCACGAAGATCGGGTGACCGGACAGCTGCGTGTAGTCGACGTCCCACAGCCAGGAGGTGTCCGTGCCGTCGGCGCCGCGCGCGTTGACGGAGAGGATCACCGGCGTCGGCGGGGGATCGATGAGCGAGAACGTCTCCAGCCAGCCGGCCGGGTTCTTCGCCAGCAGCAGCCGCAGCTCGCGGTTGTGGAACGAGACGACGTCGTAACGGCCCGCCACCGCCTGCACCTGGTACATCCGCTCCAGGGCCACCTGCGGGGGAACCCCGAAGACGGCCGCCACGGCGGCCGAGGAGGTCGCGTTCGCCTTGTTGGCGCGACCCGGCAGCTGGAGGTGGATCGGCCACGCCGAGCCGTGCGGGTCGAGCACGTAGTCGCCGTTGAGCGCCCAGCTCGGCGCGGGTCGGCGGAAACCGCACTGCCCGCAGAACCAGTCGTCTCCGGGGCGCTGCATCACGCCGCCGCAGGAGGGGCAGGACCAGGCGTCGTCCTTCCACGCCTGACCGGCCGCCACCCACACCACGTTCTGGGAGGACGAGGCCGCCCAGACGATCAGCGGGTCGTCCGCGTTGGCGATGATGACGGCCTTCGAGCCCGCCAGTCCCTCGCGCCAGTGCTCCGCCAGCATGCGGGTCTCCGCGGCGCGGTCGAGCTGGTCGCGGGAGAGGTTGAGCAGTGCGATCGCCTTGGGCGTCGTGTCGCGCGCCACTCCGGCGAGGTACTTCTCGTCGACCTCGATCACGCCGAAGCGGGCGTCCGATCCGCCGGCCAGCGCCGAGGTGATGCCCGCGGGCATGTTCGCGCCGAGCGCGTTCGAGACGACGGGCCCGGCGGCCCGCAGTGCCTCGGCGATCAGCCGTGTGGTGGTCGTCTTGCCGTTCGTCGCCGACACGAGGATCACGTCCAGGTGCTGCGCCAGTCGCCCCAGCAGGTCGGGGTCGAGCTTGAGCGCCACCCGGCCGCCGATCACCGATCCGCTGCCGCGCCCTGCCGCGCGCGACACCGCCGCCGCGGCCTTGCCCGCCGTCACGGCCAGCTTGGCCCGCGGCGACAACGGCTCCGTGTTGCCTGCCATCGTCCTAGATCCTCCTTGCATCGGTCCACGCCCAGCCTATCGATGTCCGGCGCGCCGCCCGCACCGCGGCACCACGGAACGGGGCGGTCAAGGCGGACCGTACCCTTACGGCCATGCGAAACCGCCCGATCCCCGGCAGTTCCGGAATCATCCGTACCGTGAGCACCCTCGGCGACCCCGTTCTCCACCGTGCCTGCGAGGACGTCACCGATTTCGGTCCCTCGCTCGCCCGGCTCGTGGAGGACATGTTCGCCACCATGTACGCGGCCCGGGGGGTCGGCCTCGCGGCCAACCAGATCGGCGTGCCGCTCAGGGTCTTCGTATACGACTGCCCGGACGACGACGACGTCCGCCACCTCGGCCACCTGGTCAACCCCCGGCTGGTGGAGGCGGACGGCATCACGGTACGCGGCCCGGAGGGGTGCCTGTCGCTGCCGGGCATCGAGGCGGGCACCGAGCGCTTCGACCGGGCGGTGGTGCGCGGGCGCACCGTCACCGGCGAGGAGACCGAGATCACCGGTACGGGTTGGTTCGCGCGCTGCCTCCAGCACGAGTGCGACCACCTGGACGGCACGGTCTACACGGACCGGCTGACCGGCCTGCGCCGGACGCGGGCGCTGCGCAGGGCCCGCCGGGCGCCCTGGGCCGCCCAGGACTGAACCGCCCCCCCCGGGCGCCCCGCATCGCGGCGGGGCGGCCGTGCGGGGCGCTCAGAAGCCGGGCGCGCCCGGCTTGTCGCCCACCTCGGCCAGCCGGCCCCAGAGCAGGTCGGCGAGGCTGCGTACCAGGCGTTCGCGGGGGACGGGCCGGTCGCCGAGCCACCAGTCGCCCGCCGCGTGCATCATCCCGACGATGCCGTGTCCCCAGATCCGGGCCGTCTCGTCGCCGTGCGCGCCGAGGTCCACCCGCTCGGCGATGACCTGGCCGAGCTCCTCGCCCAGGCGTCGCAGCAGCGGCACGGAGTGGCGGCCGGTGTCGAACCCGGGCTCGGGAGCGGGCGCGTCGTCGGAGGGGTGCATCAGGAAGCGGTAGACCTGCGGACGGGCCTCGATGGCCGCGAGGTAGGTGTCGAGGGTGTTCTCCACCCGGCGGCGGCGTTCCGCGGGCGCGTCGAGCGCCGCGCGCAGATTGCTCAGCAGGGCGTCGGTGTGGCGCTGCGCGAGGGCGCGGTAGAGGCCGCCCTTGTCGCCGAAGTGGCGGTAGAGGATGGGCTTGGTGATGCCCGCCTCGGCGGCGATGGCGTTCATCGAGGCCCTGGGGCCTTCCCTGAGCACGACCCGGTCGGCCGCCTCCAGCAGTTCCCGGCGTCGCTGCTCGGCCGCCGTCCGCTGCCGGTCGGCCTGTCGTGCGGTCTCCATCTGTCGCCCTTTCCCCACCCCTGACACCTCTGGCCTGGCGCTTTGCGCGCGCCCGGGAAACGTAACACCCCGGTCCGACAGGGTGCCGATCGGTCCATGGACGGTTGACAGCGGCTACTTGCCGGTAACAGACTGCTGTTACCGTAAGTAACGCGATGTCGGGCAGTGCATGGAGGGGAACATGGCCGAGTTCACGCTTGAGCTCAACGAAGACCAGAAGCAGGTACGCGACTGGCTCCACGGATTCGCCGCGGACGTGATCCGGCCGGCGGCGTCGGAGTGGGACGAGCGTGAGGAGACCCCCTGGCCCGTCATCCAGGAGGCGGCCAAGGTGGGCATCTACTCGCTCGACTTCTACGCCCAGCAGTTCTTCGATCCCACCGGCCTCGGCATCCCGGTGGCCATGGAGGAGCTCTTCTGGGGCGACGCGGGCATCGCCCTGTCGATCGTCGGTACGGGCCTGGCGGCCGTGGGCGTGCTCGCCAACGGCACCGAGGAGCAGATCGGCACCTGGATCCCGCAGATGTACGGCGACGCGAACGACGTCAAGCTCGCCGCCTTCTGCTCCTCCGAACCCGACGCCGGCTCCGACGTCGCCTCGATGCGTACCCGCGCCGTCTACGACGCCGCCACGGACGAGTGGGTGCTGAACGGCACCAAGACCTGGGCGACCAACGGCGGCATCGCCAACGTCCACGTCGTGGTGGCCGTCGTCGACGCCGAGCTCGGCTCGAAGGGCCACGCCTCCTTCATCGTGCCGCCGGGCACCCCGGGGCTGTCCCAGGGGCAGAAGTTCAAGAAGCACGGCATCCGGGCGTCCCACACCGCCGAAGTGGTCCTGGAGGACGTCCGCGTCCCCGGCCACTGCCTGCTCGGCGGCAAGGAGAAGCTCGACGAGCGCCTCGCCCGGGCCCGCGAGCGGGCGAAGTCGGGCGGCGAGCGCGTGAAGAACGCCGCCATGGCCACCTTCGAGGCGTCCCGCCCGGCCGTCGGCGCCATGGCGGTCGGCACCGCGCGCGCCGCCTACGAGGTCGCCCTCGACTACGCCAAGACGCGCACCCAGTTCGGCCGCCCGATCATCGACAACCAGGGCATCGCCTTCCAGCTCGCCGACATGCGCACCCGGATCGACGCCGCCCGGCTGCTGGTCTGGCGCGCCTCCTGGATGGCCACCACCAACAAGCCCTTCACCTCGGCCGAGGGCTCGATGTCGAAGCTGTACGCCAGCGAGACCGCCAAGCAGGTCACCGCCCAGGCCGTCCAGATCCTCGGCGGCAACGGCTTCACCCGCGAGTACCCGGTGGAGCGGATGCACCGCGACGCGGCGATCTACACCATCTTCGAGGGCACGAGCGAGATCCAGCGCCTGGTGATCGCCCGCACCCTGTCCGGCATGCCGATCCGCTGACACGGCACCGGCCGGTGCGCCCGGGGACCTGCCCCCGGGTGCACCGGCCGTGGACGCTGGTCGCGGTGGTGTCAGGCGGGCAGCTGCGCCTCGATGGCGGCCACGACCTCCGGGGCCTCCGGCTCGGTGCGCGGGCGGATACGGGCGACCGGCACGCCGGCGGGGGAGATCAGGAACTTCTCGAAGTTCCACTGGACGTCCCCGGCCTCGCCGTCCGCGTCGGGGAGCCGCGTCAGCTCCGCGTAGAGCGGGTGCCGGTCGTCGCCGTTGACGTCGGTCTTCTCCAGCAGCGGGAAGCTGACGCCGTACGTCGTGGAGCAGAAGGACTGGATCTCCTCCGCGGTGCCCGGCTCCTGTCCGGCGAACTGGTTGCACGGCACGCCCAGGACGGTGAAGCCCCGTCCGCCGTAGGTGTTCTGCAGGCGCTCCAGGCCCTCGTACTGGGGCGTGAGGCCGCACTTGGACGCGACGTTCACCAGCAGCACCGCCTTCCCGCTCCAGGCGCCGAGCGTCGTCGGCTCGCCGGTCAGGGTCCGCAGGGGGATGTCGTGCAGCGTCATCGGTAACTCCTCGCTCAGAACTGCCGCCCGGTCAGGAGGCGTCGCCGCCCATTGTGGCCCCGGCGCCGTCCGGGCCCCCGACCGCCTCGGGCTTCCCGGGGGTCTTCCAGTAGACGGTCGTGGCCATGAGCGTCCCGGTGGTGTTCTGCGCGTACGCCGGGATCGAACCGCACTCCGTCCAGCCCGCGGCCCGGTACAGCCGCTCGGCCACGCTGCCCGACTCGGTGTCCAGCACGAGCAGGGACAGGCCCGCCGACACCGCCCACTCGTCCACGGCTGCCAGCAGCGCCCGGCCCAGCCCGCGCCCCCGGCCGGACGGGCGCACCATCAGCTTGGCGACCTCGGCACGGTGGCGGGCGTTCGGCAGCGGGGCGGGTACGAGGCTGATGGTGCCGGCCACCCGCTCGCCGTCCCGGGCGAGCCAGACCCGCACCACTCCCTGCTCCACCGCCCTGGCGCGCTCCCGCCACCAGTCGGCGGCGGCGCCCCGGTCGAGCGGATCGAGGAAGCCGACCGACGCGCCGTCGTGCACGGTGTCCACCAGGAGGGCGGCCAGTTCGTCGGCGTAGGTGACGAGTTCGGGGCCCGACACGGAGACGATCTCGGTCATGGGAGGGGTTCCTTTCACGGCATCACGATCATCAGGACATAGCGGGTCCGGTCCGGACCCGGGCAGTGGAAACGGGAGGCTCCGTCCAGGCGGAAACGCAGGCAGTCGCCGGTTTCCAAGGTGTGCGCGGTCCCGTCGACGGTGATCTCGACCGTCCCTTCGCGTACCCAGATGTGCTGTTCCACGCCGGGTACCGGAGGGTTGTCGTAGGAGATCGCCGCGCCCGGGTCGAGGGTGCCCTCGACGACCTCGCCGCGCAGTCCCGGGTGCGGCGGCGACACCGAGCGGCGGGTGAAGCCGACGGACGCGTCGTACCAGACCGCTTGAGACCCGGCGGGCACATGGGCGGGCGGCTCCGACTCGATCTCCGTCAGCAGGCGCGACATCGTCCGCCCGTACGCCGCGCACAGCCGGCCCAGCGAGGCCGCGGTCGGGCTCAGTTCGCCCCGCTCCACCCGCGACAGGGTGGACCTGCTCAGCCCGGTCAGGCCGGAGAGCTCGTCCAGGGACCAGCCGCGTTCGGCCCGGAGCGAGGCGAGCCGGTCGGCCAGCCTGCTGTCGGCGGACTCCGCCTCGGTCTCGTCTCTCATATCCGGGATCATATCCCGTAAGTGGGACGTGGGGTCTCCTCCTCCTGCCCTTTATCCCGCCCGTATGCCGATCGGGTGACGCCGTGCCAGGCTTGGAGAAGGGCACCGTCGCCGGTCCGCCGCTCGGGCCGCTCAGGGGCTTCGGGTACCGCAAGGAGGCCGACCATGGCCAGAACCACCGGGAAGACCACCGCGTTCCAGTCCGGATGGACCGCATTCGCGGGCGTTCTGATGATCTTCGGCGGTGCGATGGCGATCTTCGAGGGCATCGCCGCCATCGCCAAGGACGACGTGTTCGTCACCACCCGCAACTACATCTTCCAGTGGGACCTCACCGGCTGGGGCTGGATCCATCTCATCCTGGGCATCGTCATCGTCCTGGCCGGATGCGCCCTGTTCACCGGCGCGCTGTGGGCCCGGCTCATCGGTGTGGTGCTGGCAGGGCTGGGAGCGGTCGCCAACTTCCTCTGGCTGCCGTACTACCCGTTCTGGTCGATCATCCTCATCGCCATCAACATCTTCGTCATCTGGGCTCTGTGCGCGCGCACCGAGCGAACGCCCTGAGCGCGGAGGCACACGGGTGCGCCCCGGCGGCCGGTCGGCCTGCCGGGGCGCACCCGTGTTCCCGGTTCTCGTCGGATCACCCGGTTCTCACCGGGTCCCCGGAGGCTCCTCGGCGGTGGGCAGACGCCCCGCGCGGACCGCGGCCACGAGCGCCTCGTGATCCCGCTCGTTGCGGTCCGCGTACGCCTCCGCGAACACGGCGAGGGCCCGGTCGAAGGCGTCGCCCCGCCCCAGGTACCCGGCGATGGCGATCCGGTCGCCCGACCTGGCGTGCGCGCGGGCCAGGGTCGCCCCGCAGACCTCCCCGAACAGCGTCATCCCCTGCGGCACCATCCGTTCCGGCTCGGCGATCCCCTTCCAGTCGCGCAGCTGGCGGATGTAGAAGTCGCGGCGGCGGCCGTCGAAGCCCTCCGCCCGCTCCCAGCCGAGGAAGATGTCGCTCGTCGCCTGCATCAGCCGCTGGCCCGCCACGACCCGCTCGCCCTGGTTGCGGTAACGGCTCGTCCCGACGTGGTCGGCGAGGACCGAGGTGTCGGCCTCCTTGGCCTGGAGGAAGAGCGGATCGTCGTCGTCCCGGCCGAGCAGGAGCAGAACCCAGCAGCGCGTACCCACGCTCCCCACACCGACCACCTTGCGGGCCACGTCCGCCAGCCGGAACCCGGAGAGCAGCGCCCGGCGGTCCGACGGGAGGCTGCGGCCGTAACGCCGCAGGAGGACCCGCAACCGTTCCTCGGTCTCGATGCGCTCCGCGTCCGTCACCAGCTCGGTGAGCGGCACCACCAGCGGCGGGTCCGACTTGATGCGTCGCCGGCCGCCCGACCACTCGGTGAGCTTCCCGAGAACCTGGCGACTGTCCCGGGTACGCGCCTTCAGCAGGGCGCGGTCGAGGTTCTTGCGGCCGCGCTCGGCGAGCTGCGCCGCCGCGACGGCCCGCAGCCGCGCCTCGTCGATCCGCGCGTACCAGACCTCCAGATTGCCCATCCCGGCGTACCGGGCCATCGACTCCCGGTACGACCGCACCGCGGCCCGCACGAGACGCGTGCGCTCACGGTCCGAGAAACCGTTCGCCCGCGCGGCGATGACGAGGCTGGCCGCGAGCCGCTTCACGTCCCATTCCCAGGGACCGGGCAGCGTCTCGTCGAAGTCGTTGATGTCGAAGAGCAGATTGCGCTCGGGCGAGGCCAGCAGCCGGAAGTTCAGCAGATGCGCGTCACCGCACAGCTGCGCCGTGATCCCCGAGTCCGGTGTGCCGGCCAAGTCCGCCGCCATGATCCCGGCGGCGCCCCGGTAGAAGCGGAACGGCGATTCGGTCATCCTGCCGTACCGGAGGGGAACGAGCTCCGGTACGCGCGCCGCGGACTGGGTCTCCAGAAGAGTCAGCGGATCGAACCGGCGCGCGGAGGCGTCGAACTCCGCATGGGCCGACCGGGGGACCCGCCGGCGTGCGGCCTTGCCCGCGGCGGCCCGTTCGGCGGGGGTGGCGCGCGGCGTCCTCGTACGCGACGCGGGGCGGCGGTCCTGGGGCATGACGGGCTCTCCTGACTTCCCCGAGGAGTGAGGCGTTCTGCGCGTGACGTGGAGCGATACCTGGGTGGGGCCGCGGCGGGCGGGCGCGGAACGCCGGACCTGCCGAGCCGCCCCCGGGTCCCTCCGATGATCCCCGGCGCCGCACGGTCCGGCACGTCCGGAAGGCGGCCCGCGGGGGCGCCGGGGACCGCGAGGTCAGCTGCGCCCGGACGCGCCGGCGCCGCCCGCACGCCGCCGGGCCACCCGCCGCCAGATCGCCCGCTGCCACCTCAGCGCGCCCGTGCCGACGAAGATCAGGACCACGATGTTCACCAGGAGCTGGATCAGCGACCCCCAGGCCTCCTGCCAGCTGGAGAAGGCGATGGAGACGGCGATGGCGGCGGCGGCCGGAATGGTCGTGACCGAGATGAACACCCCGAGCAGCGCGCTCGTCCTCGCCTCGGTGAGCGACACGATGCCGACGATGCCCGCCAGCGTCGCCACCGCCACCGAGAAGAAGTTGGGTGTGTTGATCAGATCGGAGACCGGGCGGAGCCCCGCCTCGAACGCCTGCGACTGGAAGCCGAAGCCCCGGATCATCAGGCTGAAGAGGAAGGTGATCACCACGGTCAGCAGCAGCCCCGCGCAGAGCGCCTTCAGGCCCCTGCGGATCGTGGCGCGGTCACCCCGGTCGATGCCCAGCGCGATGCTGACGATCGCCCCGTACTCGGGGCCGACGACCATGGCCCCCACGATCAGGATCTGCGAGTTGGTGACGATCCCCACCGAGCCGATCAGACCGGCGACCACCAGGTACAGATAGAAGCTCGGCGGATACCGGGCCTCGGCGCGGATACGCGCCTCCACCTGCTCCCAGACCGGGGCGCGCGCGAGCGGTCCCAGCTCGTCGCGCCCACCCGCCTCGGCCCGTCCGGAGAACGCCATGTCCACCGGTTCCACGACGATGGAGCCCAGCTCGTCCAGACGGATGTCCCGCAGCTCCCGGAGCACGTCGTTGGCGCCCCCGGTCAGTACGTCGCAGGCGATCGCGTCGCCGTCCGGGTTCCGGGCCGCCCCCGGCTGCACGATCAGATTGAGGACGCACGGATCGCCTGCCAGCAGCGCCACGACCCGGTCGGTCAGGCCGGGCGGGCTCACCGCGCGGACGTGGATCAGGTCCATCGCGCCCCTCTCGCTTCCGTGGCCCCGCCCTTCCCCGCGCGCGGCCGCCCCGCGCCTTCCGGTGCGCGGGTTTCTCCAGTAAGGCCGTACGCCCCCGCGTCGGCAATCCGGCGGGACGCCCGAGGCCGGGCGCACCGGGCCCCTGGTGACCCGCCGACCGTCGGCGGCTGCTGGAAGAATCGCCCCCATGGAGTCCCCCGAGCTTTTCCCCGGCACCTCGCCGGCCCCGGCCGGTCACACCCCGGCCCGGGACGGCGGCCCGGAACGCCCACTCGTCCGCTGCCGCCTGTGCGGACGCCCGCTCACCGGCACCGGCTCCCGACGGAGCGGCCTCGGCCCCACCTGCGACGCGAAACTCCACCCCGCCCCACCGGACACCCGCGCCCGCCGCCGGGAGGCCGACCAGGAGCCCTTGCCGGGGCTGTGAGCGGTCCGGGGAGCGGTCCGTCGTGCCCCCGTCCCGGTCCCGAAACCGGATGTACGCGGGTCGTCTCCGCCGTACCCTCGCGCCATGGACTTCGGGGACGGGCTGCTCAACGTGGTGGATGTCGAGTCGACATGCTGGGAGGGGGAGGTCCCGGCCGGGCAGGTGAGCGAGATCGTCGAGATCGGCCTCACCGTCGTGGACCTGCGGGCGGGCGAGCGGCTGGCCAAGCACCGGGTGCTGGTGAGGCCACGCCGCTCGGTCGTTTCCGCCTTCTGCACCGAGCTCACCGGCCTCACCCAGGCGGAGGTCGGCTCGGGGGTCTCCTTCGCCGAGGCGTGCCGCCTGTTGACGACCGAGCACCGCAGCGGGACGCGGCCCTGGGCGAGTTGGGGCGACTACGACCGCAAGATGTTCCTCGGCCAGGCTCGCGCGTTCGGCGTCCCATACCCCTTCGGCCACCGCCACACCAACGCCAAGGCCAGGTTCACCGAGGACCGGGGGCTGCGGCGGAGACCTGGCATGGCGCAGGCGCTGGAGATCGCCGGGCTGCCGCTGGAGGGCCGTCACCACCGGGGCGACGACGACGCGTGGAACATTGCCGCGCTGGTACTGGACGTGGCCGGGCGCGGTGGGTGGCCGCAGGCCCGCTGACCCGGGACGCGGGCGGAAGACGCCCGCGCGCGCAGCGGGTGTGCGGCCGGACGGCGGGAAGGGCCGTCCTGGGGCCCCGAGGGCACCTGGACGGCCCGTCCCACCCGGCGGTAGCCGGTCATCGGCCCCGGCGCGTGCGGGCTCTCATCACGTACGAATACCGAGCGCCACGATCTGCGTCACCGCGTCGCTCGCGAAGTTGTCGTCACTGACCAGGACCAGCGTCCGTTCGCCGCCCCGCAGGACCGGGCCCCAGGTCATGCCCTCGGTGTTGTCGACCGTGGAGAGGTTCAGGTCGTCGAAGTCCGCGACCAGCTTCTTGCGCATGGGTACGACCCGCCGTCCGGTCAGGGAGTCCACGCGCTGCACGTCGGTCGCACCCCGGGTGGTGGCGTCGTAGAGGCGGATCTTGTAGTCCGATCCGGCCACCCAGGAGCGTTCGAGCACCAGGTAGCGGCCCGGGTCGTCGGGGAAGGCGAGGATCGACGGGACGCCGGTGTCCGGGGGCCACGGGCTGGTGGGGTCGGAGGCGGCGAAGATCTTCTCGATCGGGTACGCGTACTGCGCGAGCACGTCCCCGCCCCGGCTCTGCTGGGTGACGCGGACCAGCGCGCCGTTCTCCAGGTCGGGTTCCGGGCCGTCCTGGAGGAGCGGGCCCTCGACGGCGCTGGTGAGCACGCGGTCCCCGGAACCGAAGGTGATCGCCTCCACCGACTTGTTCCGCCGCAGCCCCCGGTCGTCCAGGGTGATCACGTAGTTGGGCGGCAGCCGCAGCTGCCCCAGGTACGCGCCGGCGGGGGAGGCGAACTGGATCGACGGCTGGATCACCGGTGCCGTGGCCGACGTCGGACGGTCGCCCTCCTGCGCCCACCAGTAGTGGCAGGTACGCGGGTCGACCCGGATCTCCTCCGGGTCGACCACCTTGCCGTCGTTGGTGCTCGCCGGCGGATGGACCGTGCCGTCGGGCTGCAGGAACGGGTGGGTGGAGGTGAAGTCGACGGAGTGGACGCCGGCTCCGTCCACCTCGATGTCGGCGGTGTAGAAGCGGGCGGGCTGGAGGTACGAGCGGTCGTCGCTGATCAGGACGTACTCGCCGGTGCAGGGGTTCCGGTCGATGCCGGACAGCCCGCCCACCGTCGTGTTCTCGAAGGAGAGCCCGCGCGGGACGATCTTCTCGCCCAGCAGCCGGGCGTGGGCACCGGCGGGCGGCGCGGCGGCGGGCCGTGCGGCGGACGGCTGCGCGGGGGTGGTGTCGGACTGTGCCGCCACGGCAGGGGCCACGGCCGCCGCCAGCATCAGGGAAGCGGCGCAGGCGCGACGGATCAAGGAGGATCTCATGCGATCGATCTTGGTCCGGCCGGGGGCCCGGCACAGTCGCCCATCCGTGTGGTCCTGGTGCGCACAAGAGTGAGACGTGCCCCGATGAGGTGATTTCCTGATGGGGCGTCAACCTCCGTGCGAGCGCTGCCCTCCGCGCCGCCCTGCCGGGACGGAAGCCCTTACGCCCCCAGCCGCCGGAACAACCCCTCCTGCACCACGGAGACCAACAGGTTGCCCTCCCGGTCGTAGATCCGGCCGCGCGCAAGCCCCCGGCCGCCCGTGGCGATCGGCGACTCCTGGTCGTACAGGAACCACTCGTCGGCCCGGAACGGGCGGTGGAACCACATGGCATGGTCCAGGGAGGCCATGTCGAAGCCGCGCGGGCCCCACAGCGGCTCCACCGGAAGCCGGACCGCGTCGAGCAGCGTCATGTCACTCGCGTACGTCAGCGCGCAGGTGTGCACCAGCGGGTCGTCGCCCAGCGGGCCGACCGCGCGCATCCACACCGCGCTGCGCGGCTCCGCCTCGGTGACCTCCTCGCGCGTCCAGCGCAGCCGGTCCACGTACCGGATGTCGAACGGCTGGCGGCGGGCCATTCGCTCCAGCGCCTCGGGCAGCCCGCCCAGGTGCTCGCGCACCTCGTCGGCGACGGTGGGCAGCTCCTCGGGGTCCGGGACGATACGGGCAGGCGGCAGCTGGTGCTCGAAGGCCGCCTCCTCGGGCCGGTGGAAGGAGGCCGTCAGGTTGAAGATCGTCCGGCCCTCCTGCACCGCGGTGACCCGCCGCGTCGTGAAGGAACGCCCGTCGCGCACCCGCTCGACCTGGTACACGATCGGCACGCCCGGCCGCCCGGGCCTCAGGAAGTAGGCGTGCAGGGAGTGCACCGGCCGGTCGCCGTCGGTGGTCCGGCCGGCCGCGACCAGCGCCTGGCCCGCGACCTGGCCGCCGAAGACCCGCTGGAGGGACTCCTCGGGGCTCCGGCCTCGGAAGATGTTGACCTCGATCCGTTCCAGGTCGAGGAGGCCGACCAGGAGCTCGGCGGGGTTCGTCATGCGCTTCTTCTCCACTCTCGAAGCCCCGCCGGCACCGTCGCGGCCGGGCTCACAGCTGACCCACGGCGGTGACGCGCACGACCGCGCGGCCTTCTTCGTCGGAAGCCGCGAGATCCACCTCGGCGCGGATGCCCCAGTCGTGGTCACCATTCGGGTCGGCGAAAGCCTGCCACACCCGCCACACGCCGTGCGCCGGGTCCTCCTCGATCTTCAGCAGCTTGGGGCCGCGCGCGTCGGGGCCCGTGCCCAGCTCGTCGAACTCGTCCCAGTAGGCGTCCATCGCCTCGCCCCAGGCGTCCTCGTCCCAGCCGGACTCCGCGTCCAGCTCGCCGAGGTCGCGGACCCGGTCCAGCGCGGCCAGCTCGACCCGGCGGAACATCGCGTTGCGCACCAGCACCCGGAAGGCGCGGGCGTTCGCGGTGACCGGCTTGACCTCGTCGGCCTTCTCCTGGGCCTGCTCGGCCGTCTCCACCTCGGGGTTGGCGAGCTGCTCCCACTCGTCCAGCAGGCTGGAGTCCACCTGGCGGACCATCTCGCCGAGCCAGGCGATCAGGTCCTGAAGGTCCTCGGACTTGAGGTCGTCCGGGATGGTGTGCTCCAGCGCCTTGTACGCGCTCGCGAGGTAGCGCAGCACGATGCCCTCGGTGCGGGCCAGCTCGTAGTTCGAGGTGAACTCCGTGAAGGTCATGGCGCGTTCGTACATGTCCCGGATCACCGACTTCGGCGACACCGGGTGGTCCCCGACCCACGGGTGGCTCTTGCGGTACACGTCGTAGGCGTGCCACAGCAGTTCGCCCAGCGGCTTCGGGTACGTGACCTCCTGGAGCCGCTCCATGCGCTCCTCGTACTCGACGCCGTCCGCCTTCATCTGCCCTACCGCCTCGCCGCGCGCCTTGTTCTGCTGCGCGGCGAGGATCTGGCGCGGGTCGTCCAGCGTCGACTCGACGACGGAGACCATGTCCAGCGCGTACGAGGGGGATTCGGCGTCCAGCAGGTCGAACGCGGCGAGCGCGAAGGTGGACAGCGGCTGGTTCAGCGCGAAGTCCTGCTGGAGGTCCACGGTCAGCCGGACGATCCGGCCCTCGGCGTCCGGCTCGGCCAGCTGCTCCACCACACCGCCGTCGAGCAGCGAGCGGTAGATGGCGATGGCCCGTCGGATGTGCCGCAACTGGGCCTTGCGCGGCTCGTGGTTGTCCTCCAGGAGGTGGCGCATCGCCTTGAAGGCGTTGCCGGGACGGGCGATCACCGACAGCAGCATGGTGTGGGTGACCCGGAAGCGCGAGGTGAGCGGCTCCGGATCGGATTGGATCAGCTTGTCGAAGGTCGTCTCCGACCAGGCCACGAAGCCCTCGGGGGCCTTCTTGCGGACGACCTTGCGCTTCTTCTTCGGGTCGTCGCCGGCCTTTTTGACGTTCTTCTCGTTCTCGATGACGTGCTCGGGGGCCTGCGCCACCACGAACCCGGCCGTGTCGAAGCCGGCCCGCCCGGCCCGGCCCGCGATCTGGTGGAACTCACGCGCCCGCAGCGTCCGTACCCGGGTGCCGTCGTACTTGGTCAGTGCGGTGAACAACACCGTACGGATGGGGACGTTGACCCCGACGCCGAGCGTGTCCGTACCGCAGATGACCTTCAGCAGCCCCGCCTGCGCCAGCTTCTCCACCAGACGGCGGTACTTGGGCAGCATGCCGGCGTGGTGGACCCCGATGCCGTGGCGCACGTACCGGGAGAGGTTCTGGCCGAACTTGGTGGTGAAGCGGAAGTTGCCGATCAGATCGGCGATCTTCTCCTTCTCCTCCTTGCTGCACATGTTGATGCTCATCAGCGACTGCGCCCGCTCCACGGCGGCGGCCTGCGTGAAGTGCACGATGTAGACGGGGGACTGCCGGGTGTCCAGCAGCTCCGTCAGCGTCTCGGTGATCGGCGTGAGGCGGTACTCGTAGCTGAGCGGCACCGGACGGGTCGCCGAACGCACGACGGAGGTCGGCCGGCCGGTCCGCCGGGTGAGGTCCTTCTCGAACATCGCGACGTCACCGAGGGTCGCCGACATCAGGACGAACTGGGCCTGCGGCAGCTCCAGCAGCGGGATCTGCCACGCCCAGCCGCGGTCGGGCTCCGCATAGAAGTGGAACTCGTCCATCACGACCTGGCCGATGTCCGCGTACTTGCCGTCGCGCAGCGCGATCGAGGCCAGCACCTCCGCCGTGCAGCAGATGACGGGCGCGTCGGCGTTGACCGAGGCGTCGCCCGTCAGCATCCCGACGTTCTCCGTGCCGAAGAGCTTGCACAGGTCGAAGAACTTCTCCGAGACCAGGGCCTTGATCGGAGCGGTGTAGAAGGTGACCTTGTCCTGCGCCAGCGCCGTGAAGTGCGCACCCGCCGCCACCAGGCTCTTGCCCGAGCCGGTCGGCGTGGACAGGATGACGTTCGCCCCGGAGACCACCTCGATCAGCGCCTCCTCCTGAGCGGGATAGAGGACGATTCCCTGACTCTCGGTCCACGAGGAGAAAGCCTCGAAGAGAGCGTCCGGGTCTGCGGTCGGGGGCAGCTGATCGATAAGGGTCACGCCCCCCATCTTGCCTGCCTTCCGTCCCGATGCGGGAACCGGACGGCCGTACGAAGATCACGGGCGGTAGGCTTCCCACTCAACTCGGCCGCGCCGCAACGGCGTCGGCCGCACCAAGTTCTGGGGGCGGAAAACACCATGATGGGACCGGCACACTCACTGTCCGGGGCGGCGGCCTGGCTCGGGGTGGGCGCGGCGGCCGCCGCCGCGGGTCACACCATGCCCTGGCCCGTCCTCGTCGTCGGAGCGCTGATCACGGCGGGCGCCGCGCTCGCCCCCGACCTGGACCACAAGTCGGCCACCATCTCCCGGGCCTTCGGACCGGTCTCCAAGGGGGTCTGCGAGGTCGTCGACAAGCTCTCGCACGCCGTCTACAAGGCCACCCGCGGCCCCGGCGACCCCCGGCGCAACGGCGGCCACCGGACGCTGACCCACACCTGGCTCTGGGCCGTCCTCACCGGCGCCGCGGCATCCGGCCTCGCGATCCTCGGCGGCCGCTGGGCGGTCCTCGCCATCCTCTTCGTCCACTTGGTGCTCGCCGTCGAAGGCCTGCTCTGGCGGGCCGCCCGCGTCTCCAGCGACGTACTGGTGTGGCTGCTCGGCGCGACCAGCGCCTGGATCCTCGCCGGCGTCCTCGATCAGCCCGGCCACGGCTCGAACTGGTTCTTCGACGCACCCGGCCAGGAGTACATGTGGCTCGGGCTGCCGATCCTCCTCGGCGCCCTCGTCCACGACATCGGGGACGCGCTGACCGTCTCGGGCTGCCCGATCCTCTGGCCCATCCCCCTCGGCCGCAAGCGCTGGTACGCGCTGGGCCCGCCGAAGGCGATGCGGTTCCGGGCCGGCAGCTGGGTGGAGCTGAAGGTGCTGATGCCCGTGTTCATGGTGCTCGGGGGGATCGGCGCGGCGAGCGCCCTCAACATCATCTGACCGGGACCGCCGGCACCCCGCCCGGGGCTCCTCTCCGGGCGGGGTGCGCGGCCCCGTAGGACCATGGGCGCATGCTGCTGATCCGGCTCGCCCAGGTCTCGCTCCAGGTCGCCGGGGCCCCCGCCAGGAACCGGAAGGTCGAACTGCTGGCCGGCCTCTTCCGGGAGGCGGAGCCCGAGGACGTCCCGGTCGCCATCCCCTACCTCGCCGGACGGCTGCCGCAGGGGCGGCTCGGCATCGGCTGGTCCACCCTCGGCGACCCGGTCGCGCCCGCCGGATCGCCCACGCTCACCGTCGCGCACACTGACGCCGAACTGACCGCCGTCGGAAACCTGACCGGCCCCGGCTCCAGGGCCGCCCGCACGGAGCGGCTGCGCGCCCTGCTGGGCGCGGCCACCGCGGAGGAACAGGACTTCCTGCGGGCCCTCCTCATGGGCGAGCTGCGCCAGGGCGCCCTGGACGCGATCGCGGTGGACGCGTTGGCCCGCGCGTCCGGCGCGGCGGGGGCCGATGTCCGCCGGGCCGTCATGCTCGCCGGCTCGCTGCGGGACGTCGCGGTCGCCCTCCTCGCGGACGGCCCCGAGGCGCTCGGCCGCTTCCGGCTCACCGCGGGGCGCCCCGTCCACCCGATGCTCGCGCACACCGCCGGGTCGGTCGCGGAGGCGGTCGACAAGCTGGGCGGCTGCGCGGTCGAGGAGAAGCTCGACGGCATCCGCGTACAGGTGCACCGGGACGGCACCGGGGTACACGCCTTCACCCGCACCCTCGACGACATCACCGACCGCCTCCCCGACGTGGTGGCCGCCGTCGCCGACCTCCCCGGTGAACGCTTCGTCCTCGACGGCGAGGTGATCGCGCTCGGACCGGACGGTCGGCCGCGCCCGTTCCAGGAGATCGCCGCCCGGGTCGGTTCCCGCCGCGAGCCGGCACGCGCCGCCGCGGAGGTCCCGGTGGTGCCGGTCTTCTTCGACGCCCTGCTCGTGGACGACGAGGACCTGCTCGACCGGCCGCTCACCGAACGGCACGCGGCTCTCGCCCGCCTGGTTCCCGAGCGGATGCGGGTACGCCGCACCGTCGTGCCCGCCCCTTCCGGGGACGAGCCGGACACCGGGGCCCGGGAGGCCGCCGACGCCTTCTTCGCCGCCGCCCTCGAACGCGGACACGAGGGCGTCGTCGTCAAGGACCTCACCGCCCCCTACAGCGCCGGCCGCCGGGGTGCCTCCTGGCTCAAGGTCAAGCCGGTGCACACCCTGGACCTCCTCGTGATGGCCGTCGAGTGGGGCAGCGGCCGGCGCACCGGAAAGCTCTCCAACCTGCACCTCGGCGCGCTGGGCCCGGACGGCGCCCCGGTCATGCTCGGCAAGACCTTCAAGGGGCTCACCGACCGGCTGCTCGCCTGGCAGACCGAACGCCTGCTCGCGCTCTCCACCGGCGACGACGGACACGTGGTGACGGTGCGCCCGGAGCTGGTCGTGGAGATCGCCTACGACGGCCTCCAGCGCTCCACCCGCTACCCGGCCGGCGTCACCCTGCGCTTCGCCCGGGTCCTGCGCTACCGGGAGGACAAGCGCCCGCAGGAGGCGGACACCGTCGCCACGGTCCTCTCCCGGCAGACCTGAGCGGACCCGAACAGGCGTGAGCGGACCTGAACAGGCATGAGTGGGCTGAACAGGCATGAGTGGGCTGAACAGGCATGAGTGGGCTGAACAGGCATGAGTGGACCTGAACGGGCATGAGTGGACTGAGCAGGTGTGATCAGATCTGAACAAAGCCGGCCCAGCTCGACGCCGTACACGCCGGAAGGCGCTGCCCGGAGACCTCCCGGGCAGCGCCTTCCGGCAGCGCCGAAACGTCACTTCCGCTTCGCGGCGGACTCCGTGCGCGCGAGGAGTTCCTCGGGGCTCAAGTAGGCGTCGGTGTACTCGAAGTCCCGCAGCGTCGCCGGCTTGCGCGCCTGGAAACCGGTGCGCACGAAGTCGTCACCGGCGACCGCGTTCAGCAGCCAGTTGGTCAGCACACGGGTCTTGGCGACGTTCGTCCGCAGCGCCGACCAGTGGTAGCCGCGCGCCACCGCCTGGGCGGGGATGCCCTGGAGCTCGATCCCGAGCGGCTTGGAGACCGCGTCCCGGCCACCGAGGTCCACGACCAGACCCAAGTCCTTGTGCACGTACGACTGGAGCGCGCCGCCCCGCAGGGACGCGAGGACGTTGTCCGCCACCGCCCGGCCCTGCCTCATCGCGTGCTGCGCGGTGGGCGGGCAGATCGCGCCGTCGCCCTTCGCGAGATCGGGCACCGCCGCCGCGTCGCCGAGCGCGAACACCCCGTCGGCGCCGGGCAGCGCCATCTCCGGGTTCACCGCCAGCCGGCCGCGCACGGTCTCCGCGCCCAGCGTGGCGATCAGCGGGCTCGCGGCCACACCGGCCGTCCAGATCAGAGTGCGGCAGGGCAGCACCCGGCCGTCGGTGAAGGTGACCTCCTCCCGGTCCGCCTTCGCGATCGACACGCCCAGCGACACCTCGATGCCGCGCTTGCGCAGAATCTTCATGGCGCTGACACCGAGCTTTTCGCCCAGCTCCGGCATGAGCTTCGGGGCGATGTCGATCAGATGCCACTTGATCAGCTTCGGGTCGAGGCGCGGGTAGTGCTTCACGGCGTTGGTCGTCAGCCGCTGCAGACAGGCCGCCGTCTCGGTGCCCGCGTAACCGCCGCCCACCACCACGAACTGGAGCCGGGAGGCGCGCTCCGCCTCGTCCTGACTGGCGTCCGCGACGTCGAGCTGCTCGATGACGTGGTCCCGTACGTACGCGGCCTCGGCGAGCGTCTTCATGCCCCGCGCGTGGTCCAGCAGACCGGGGATGTCGAACGTCCGGGTCACGCTCCCGGCCGCGAGCACGATGTAGTCGTACGGCTCGTTCACGATCTCGTCCGTGATCTTGCGGATCACGCAGATCTTCGCCTTGGTGTCGACGCCGATCGCCCCGCCCGGCACGATCCGGGTGCGGTGACGGCTGCTGCGCCGCAGCGACACGGCCACCGACTGGGGGGTGAGCACGCCGGAGGCGACCTGCGGCAGAAGCGGCAGGTAGAGCTGGTACGAGAACGGCGTGACGAGCGTGATCTGCGCCTCTCCCGGCGAGAGCCGACGCTCCAGACGGCGCACGCACTCGACCCCGGCGAAGCCGGCGCCGACGACGAGAATCCTGGGTGGTGCCACGGTGTGCGTCCCTTCTCAGGCTTACGCGGTCGTGTCTCACCTGCCCCGAAGTCCGGGCGGGTCACCTCACATCCTCACCTCGGACCCCTGAACCCGCCTCCCGGCCCCGGGACATCGGCCCGCCGGGCCGGACGGGCCACCGGAACCGGCCCCCACCCGAACGGGTCAACGACCGCCCCGCCCGCCGGGGCCGCGCGGGCGATCGGGGCCGGGAGGGGCGGGTGCGGTCGTCCGCTCACGTCGCCCGCTCAGTAGACGTCGCGTACGTAGCGCTTCTCCGCCGCCAGCCGCCTGACGTAGGCGGCGGCCTCCTCGGCGTCCATGGAACCGTGCACCGCCACGATGTCCCGCAGGGCCCGGTCGACGTCCTTCGCCATACGGCCGGCGTCGCCGCACACGTAGAAGTGGGCGCCGTCCTTCAGCCACTGCCACAGGCGGGGGCCGTGCTCGCGCATCCGGTCCTGGACGTAGACCTTGTTGCGCTGGTCGCGGGAGAAGGCGAGGTCGAGCCGGTCGAGGTGGCCGGACGCGCGGTACGCCTCCAGGTCCTGGCGGTGGTAGAAGTCGGTGGCCCGGCGCTGCTCGCCGAAGAACAGCCAGTTGGGCCCCGAGTGGCCGCGCGCTTGCCGTTCCTCCAGGAAGCCGATGAAGGGCGCCACCCCGGTGCCCGGACCGACCATGATCATGGGGGTGGACGGGTCCGACGGCGGGCGGAAGTGCGGGGAGCGCTGCACGAAGACCTGCACGGGGCCGTCGTCGGCGTGATCGGCGAGGTAGGTGGAGCAGACGCCCTTGCGGTCGCGGCCGAGACGGTTGGCCCAGCGGACCACGGAGACGGTGAGACGGACCTCGCCGGGGTGGGCCAGCGGGCTGGAGGAGATGGAGTACAGACGGGGCTGCAGCCGCTTGAGCGCCCCGGTCCAGTCCGCCGCCGACGCGCGGACCGGGAACTCCGCCACCACGTCCGCCGCCTGACGGCCCCAGCTCCACTTGGCCAGCGCCTCCTTGTTGTCCGGACGCAGCAGCCGCTTCAGCTCGTGACTGTCGGTGCGTTCCATCAGGAACCGCAGCAGACCGGTGCTGACGCGGGAGATGTCCAGCCGGGTGCGCAGCGCCTCCTCCAGCGCGAGCGGGCCGCCGTCACCGAGGTCCACCGGCTCGTCGGGGTCGAGGCCGGTGAGCGCCAGCCACTCGGCGGTGAGCCCCGCGCTGTTGGCCGGCCACACGCCGAGGGCGTCCCCGGCGTCGTAGGCGAGTTCGCCGCCCCGGGTGTCGAAGGCGAACTGGCGCACCTCCTTTCCCGAACCGGGCAGGCTCAGCAGCCTGTTGCCGACCAGCAGCGTGGCGAAGGGCGAGGTCCTGGTGTACCCGGCCCGCACGGGAGCGGCCGGTACGGCCGCGTGGGAGGCGGCCCCGGCCGGAACCGCGAGATCGGGCCGCCGGTCGTCGGCACCCGGACCGGCCAGGGCGGTGAGTACCTGACCGAGCCACTGTTCGGCCCGGTCCCCGAAGTCGGGTTCGCAGTCGGCGCGGGGGACCAGGCGGGTGGCGCCGAGCGCGGCGAACCGCTCGTCGAGCCTGCGGCCGTGGCCGCAGAAGTCGTCGTACGAGGAGTCGCCCAGCGCGAGTACCGCGTACCTCACTCCCGCCAGCCCGCCGACCCCCTCCTCGGACAGGCTCTGCCAGAAATCGCTGCCGTTGTCCGGGGCTTCGCCGTCGCCGAACGTGCTGGTGACCAGGAGGACATCGGTCCCGGGGACGAGGTGCGCGGGTGTCGCCTCCGCCATGGCCACGAGCTCGGGGGCGCGGCCCGCCCGCGCGAGGTGGGCCGCGGCGCCCTGGGCGAACTCCTCGGCGTTGCCGGTCTGCGAGGCCCACAGGAGCAGCAGGCGGCGGGCCGGTACGGCGGCTTGGCCGGCCGGTACGTCCACAGGTGCCGGTGTCCCTGCCCGTGCCCGGGCGTGGCCCGGTGCGGAGGCGAGGTCCGGTGCCGCGGTGCGGGAGAACATCCCCGCGAGGACACCGTCCACCCAGAGCGCGTGGCCGGAGTCGAAGGGCGCGTCCGGCGGCAGCACGGGTACGCCCGCGGCGGGCGGGGCGGCGACGAGCCCGGAGAGGTAACCGGAGAGGTAGCGGCGCTCCGGCTCGGCCAGCGGAGGCGGGGCGAGGTCGGGCAGGCCGAGCAGGGCGGCGAGCGCGAGGACGGGGGAGCCGGCCGGTGCGGCCGCCGCCACGGGTGCGGGGAGCGAGGTCACGGGTGTGGTCTCCGGTTCGGTGCTCGGGCGACTCGCGGGGACGGGGGCCACCGTCCGGGCGAGGGCGACGGCGCAGACCTTGAACTCGGGCTGGAAGGAGAGCGGGTCGACGGCGTCGTTGGTGACGGCGTTGACGCTGAGGTACTCGCCGAACAGGTCGTTCCAGTGGAAGGGTGCGAACACGGTGCCCGGCAGGACCCGGTCGGTGACCACCACGGGAAGGACGGCACGCCCGCGCCGGGAGGTGACCTCCAGGTGGTCGCCCGCCGCCACGCCCAGCCGCTCCGCGTCCTCGGGATGGACCTCCACGAACGGCCCCGGGTTCAGCTTGGTCAGCTTGGCGACCTTGCCGGTCTTGGTCAGCGTGTGCCACTGGTGCTGCAGCCGCCCCGTGTTGAGCAGGAACGGGAATTCGTCGTCGGGGAGTTCGGCGGCCGGCAGGTGCGGCCGGCCGAAGAAACGGGCGCGCCCGCTCGGAGTGGGGAAGACCAGACGCGGACGGCTGCCGTCCTCCCGCTCCAACAGAGTCTGGCTGACACCGTCGTTGAGGTAGCGCACCGGGTTGCGGTCCGGTCCGTCGGCGGCCGGCGCCGGCCACTGCACGGGGGTCTCCCGCAGCCGGTCGTACGTCACACCGCGCAGATCCCAGCCGGTCGCCGGGTTCCACGCCTGCTTGAGCTCCTCGAACACCTCCTCGGCCGAGGAGTACGTGAACCCCTCCGCGAATCCCATCGCGCAGGCGACCCGAGCGATCAACTGCCAGTCGGGCAGGGCCTGACCGGGCGGGTCGACGACCCCCTGGACGAGGGTGAGGTTGCGCTCCGAGTTGACCATGACCCCGTCGGACTCCGCCCACAGCGTCGCGGGCAGCACCACGTCCGCGTAGGCGTTGGTCTCCGTCTCGGCGAACACGTCCTGGGTGATGACGAGTTCGGCCGCCTCCAGACCGGCGATGACCGTCCTGCGGTTGGCCACCGAGGCGACCGGGTTGGTGCAGATGATCCAGCACGCCTTGACGTCACCGGCGGCCAGCCGCTCGAACATCTCCACCGTGCCGCGCCCGGCCTCGGTACGCAGCGAACCCTCGGGTATCCGCCACAGCTTCTCGGTGAAGGCGCGCTCGGCGTCGACCAGCACCGACCGCTGGCCGGGCAGCCCGGGGCCCATGTAGCCCATCTCGCGCCCGCCCATCGCGTTGGGCTGACCGGTCAGCGAGAAGGGGCCGGAGCCCGGGCGGCAGATCGCTCCGGTGGCCAGGTGCAGATTGACCAGCGCGTTCGTGTTCCACGTCCCGTGGGTCGACTGGTTCAGCCCCATGGTCCAGCAGCTCATCCACTCCCCGGCCTCGCCGATCCACCGTGCGGCCAGCCGGATGTCCTCCTCCGGGATGCCGGTGATCTCCGCGACCCGGTCGGGGGTGTACTCCGTGAGGAAGCCCGGCATCTCCTCCCAGCCCTCGGTGAAAGCGGCGATGAACTCCTCGTCGGTGTGGTCGTCCGCCACCAGCAGGTGCAACAGGCCGTTCAGCAGGGCGAGATCGGTGCCCGGCTTGATCCGCAGAAAGAGATCGGCCTTGTCGGCCGTGGCGTTGCGGCGCGGGTCGACGACGATCAGCTTGGCTCCGGACGACTTCACCCGGTCCATCATCCGCAGGAAGAGGATGGGGTGGCAGTCGGCCATGTTCGCGCCGATGACGAAGAACGCGTCCGCCCGGTCGAAGTCCTGGTACGAGCCGGGCGGGCCGTCGGCGCCGAGCGACAACTTGTAACCCGTGCCCGCGGACGCCATGCACAGCCGCGAGTTGGACTCGATCCGGTGGGTGCGGACGAACCCCTTGGCCAGCTTGTTCGCCAGGTACTGCGCCTCCAGGGACATCTGCCCGGAGACGTAGAAGGCCAGTGCGTCCGGCCCGTGCTCGTCCAGGATCGCCCGCAGCCGGCCCGCGACCGAGGCGACGGCCTCGTCCACGTCCGTCTCCACCGGTACGACGCCCCGCTCGGCACGCACCAGTGCAGTGGACAGCCGCCCCGGCGCCGACATCAGGTCGGCGCTGGTCGCCCCCTTGGTGCACAGCCGCCCCGAGTTGGCGGGGTGCGTCTTGTCCCCGTACGCCTTGGCGACCCGGCGGCGGCCGTCGGCCGGGTCCCGCAGCAGGTCGAGCACGATCCCGCAGCCGACGCCGCAGTACGAACAGACCGTACGGACGCTGCCGTCTTCCGTGCCAGATGCCACCGAACCCCCACCCCGCGGTGTGTGCCTTACCGGGCGGGACCGACCACCGGAGGTCGTGGTCCCGAGAACAGCACCGTAGGAAAACCGAATTTCCGGACGGTGTCGTGCCGGAGGCACACGGGGTTACTCCCCGCGCACACGCCCAGGTCGCGGCATGTGAGGCGGGAGGGCCGAAAGGCGTTCACCAGCTCGCGGAGAGGGAACGACCGGGCCCTCCCCGAAGGAAGGGCCCGGTCGCCGCCTCACGGATCACCCGTGCCAGGACCGCCAGAGCGCCGCGTAGGCGCCGTCCGCCGCGACCAGCTCGTCATGGCTGCCGAGTTCGCTGATCCGGCCCTTCTCGACGACCGCGATCACGTCCGCGTCGTGCGCGGTGTGCAGCCGGTGCGCGATGGCCACCACCGTCCGGCCTTCGAGCACCCGGGCCAGCGACCGCTCCAGATGCCGGGCCGCGCGCGGGTCCAGCAGCGAGGTCGCCTCGTCCAGCACCAGGGTGTGCGGATCGGCCAGGACCAGCCGCGCCAGCGCGATCTGCTGGGCCTGCGCCGGAGTCAGCGCCAGGCCGCCCGAACCCACCTCGGTGTCCAGGCCCTCCGCCAGCGCCCTGGCCCAGCCGTCCGCGTCCACCGCGGCGAGCGACGCCCAGAGTTCGGCGTCCTCGGCGCCGCTCCGCGCCAGCAGGAGGTTGTCGCGGAGCGAACCGACGAAGACGTGGTGTTCCTGGTTGACGAGCGCGACGTGCTCCCGCACCCGTTCCGCGGGCATCCGGGACAGCTCCGCGCCGCCCAGTGTCACCTCGCCGGCCCTCGGGGCGTAGATGCCCGCCAGCAGACGGCCCAGCGTGGACTTGCCCGCCCCCGAAGGGCCGACCAGCGCGAGCCGGGTGCCCGGCGCCACGTCCAGCGACACCTCGTGCAGGACGTCCACCCCGGAGCGGTAACCGAAACGGACCTCGTCGGCCCGGACCTCCCGGCCCTCGGGGAGCACCGACTCGTCACCGGCGTCCGGCTCGATGTCGCGCACCCCGACCAGCCGCGCCAGCGACACCTGGGCCACCTGCAACTCGTCGTACCAGCGCAGGATCAGCCCCAGCGGGTCGACCAGCATCTGCGCCAGCAGCGCGCCCGTCGTCAGCTGCCCGACGGTCAGCCACCCCTCCAGGACGAACCAGCCGCCCAGCATCAGTACCGTGCCGAGGATCGTCACGTACGTGAGGTTGATGACGGGGAAGAGCACCGAGCGCAGGAAGAGGGTGTACCGCTCCCACCGGGTCCACTCGAGAACGCGGCGCTCCGACAGGGCCACCCGCCGCGCGCCGAGCCGGTGGGCCTCCACGGTCCGCCCCGCGTCCACCGTCTCCGCCAGCATCGCCGCCACCGCGGCGTACCCCGCGGACTCGGAGCGGTACGCCGAAGGCGCGCGCTTGAAGTACCAGCGGCAGCCGGTCAGCAGCAGCGGCAGCGCTACCAGGACCGCGAGCGCCAGCGGCGGTGCCGTCACGGTGAGCGCGCCGATCAGCAGCCCGCACCAGACCACGCCGATGGCGAGCTGCGGCACGGCCTCACGCATGGCGTTCGCCAGCCGGTCGACGTCCGTGGTGATCCGGGAGAGCAGATCACCGGTGCCCGCGCGCTCCAGCACCCCGGGGGGCAGCCCGACCGCGCGTACGAGGAAGTCCTCGCGCAGGTCGGCGAGCATCTCCTCGCCCAGCATCGCGCTCCGCAGCCGCATGGCCCGGGTGAAGAGCGTCTGGATCACCAGAGCGACCGCGAAGATCGCGATCGTGCGCTCCAGGTGCAGGTCGGCGACCCCGTCCGCGAGGTCCTCCACCAGGCCGCCGAGCAGGTACGGACCGACTATGGAGGCGATCACCGCGACCGCGTTGGCGGCGACGAGCACGGCGAACGGCCTGCGGTGACGCCGCAGCAGGTCCCGGACGTAACCGCGCACGGTGGCGGTCGATCCCACCGGAAGGGTGGTGGCCGTCGTCGGCGCGGCCGGGTCGTACGTCGGTGGTGCGAGGCCGATCATGCCCTCTCCTCGATCTCTCCGGCTTTCCGGAAACTGTTCAGCTCGTCGGTGGCGTCCGTGCCGGGCCCGTACGGTGGTGCGGCCGGTGCGGCTGCCTCCTCCTCGGTCTCCCGGGTGACGACCGAGCGGTAGAGCGGGTCGGTGAGCAGGAGTTCGCGGTGGTGTCCCGCGGCGACGACCGTCCCGGCGTGGACCAGGACGACCCGGTCGGCGAGGTCCAGCAGCAGCGGCGAGGAGGAGAACACCACGGTCGTCCGACCCGCGCGCAGTTCTCTGATCCCGGCGCCGACCCGCGCCTCCGTGTGCGAGTCCACGGCCGAGGTCGGCTCGTCCAGGACCAGCACCTCGGGGTCGGTGACCAGCGAACGGGCCAGCGCGAGGCGCTGGCGCTGGCCCCCGGAGAGGGAGCGCCCGCGCTCGGTGATGCGGGTCCTCATCGGATCGCCGTCCGTGTCGACGGACGCCTGGGCCAGCGCGTCCAGCACGTCGTCGCAGTAGGCGGCCGACAGCGCGTCCTCGGCGCGCACCGCTCCCGACGCGGGCACGTCGAGCAGTTCGCGCAGGGTGCCGGAGAGCAGCACCGGGTCCTTGTCCTGGACCAGGACGGCCGTACGCGCCCGGCCCAGCGGCAGTTCGTCCAGCGCGACACCGCCCAGCAGTACGGACGGTACGGGCGCCGCCGCGGTTTCGACGGGGTTCGCGTCCCGCACGCCGGCCGGACCGTCCTCGGCCGGGGCGTGGCCGCCGAGGCGCTCGGCCAGGCGGCCCGCCTCGTCCGGGTCCCCGCAGACCACGGCGGTGAGGAGGCCGTGGGAGGCCAGCAGACCGGTGACCGGGTCGTACAGGTCGCCGGAGGGAAGTGCCTCCTGCGTGGTTCCGGCCGTCGCGGGAGCGGGACGCTCGTCGTGCTGCGGCTCGCGCTGTTCGTCCCGCTGTTCCCGCCTCAAGGAGAGGACCCGGACGGCGCGTTGCGCGGAGGGACGGGAGAAGGAGTAGGCCATGGCGATCTCCTCCACCGTCCGCAGCGGGTAGAGCAGCAGCATCGCCGAGTTGAACACCGTGACCAGCTGCCCCACCTCGATCTTCCCGTCGTGGGCGAGACCGGCGCCGTACCAGACCAGCGCGATCAGCAACAGTCCGGGCAGCAACACCTGGACCGCGGAGATCAGCGACCACATGCGGGCGCTGTGCACGGCCGCGCGCCGGACCTCCTGGGAGGCCCTGCGGTAGCGGTCGAGGAACAGCTCCTCCCCGCCGATGCCGCGCAGCACCCGCAGCCCGGCGACGGTGTCCGACGCCAGCTCGGTCGCCTTGCCCGCCTTCTCCCGCTGGAGGTCGGCGCGCCGGGTCGCCCGGGGCAGCAACGGCAGCACCGTCAGGGCGAGTACGGGTACGGAGAGCGCCACCAGGAAGCCGAGCGACGGCAGATACAGCACCAGGCCGACGCAGATCAGCACCAGGGCGACCGCGGAGGCGGCGAACCGGGAGAGCGCCTCGACGAACCATCCGATCTTCTCGACGTCCCCTGTCGACACGGCGACGACCTCACCGGCCGCCACCCGCCGCGTCAGCGCGGAACCGAGCTCGGCGGTCCGCCGGGCGAGGAGTTGCTGCACCCGGGCGGCGGCGGTGATCCAGTTGGTGACGGCGGTGCGGTGGAGCATGGTGTCGCCGACGGCGATGCCGATGCCGAGGAGCAGGATCATGCCCCCGCACATGACGAGCCGCTCGCCGGAGCGGTCGATCACCGCCTGCACCGCCAGGCCGGCCGCCAGCGGCAGTCCGGCCAGTGCCAGTTGGTGGAAGAGCCCCCAGGAGAGCGAAGCGAGCTGTCCCTTGAGCTGGTTGCGGCCGAGCCAGACGAGGAAACGGGGGCCGGACCGGACGTCGGGATCGCCGGGGTCCTGGTACGGAAGGTCACGAATCTGCATGGGGTCCCAAGAATCGGAAGGACGGAGTCCACCGGCGACGGGGCTACCGAAGTGGTGAAGGGCAAACAGCAAGGCTTGCCTCTCCTACCGTTCCCGGGCAAATGATTTTCCGTGGATCGGTGCCATTTCTCCTGATAGCCGAATCGCCGGGGACCTCATCCGCCCGCCTCGTCGCCGGGTGCCCCCGGGACCTCGCCGACGGGGCGTCAGACCCCCGCCGGAGCGAGGAGCCGCGCACCCGTCGCGGCGCGGACCTCCTCCTCGGTGACGCCCTCGGCGCACTCCACCAGGACCAGCCCGTCCCCGGTCACGTCGACGACGGCCAGATCGGTGATGATCCGGTGGACGACCCCGCGCCCGGTGGCGGGCAGGGTGAGCTTCTCGACGATCTTCGGAGTGCCGTCCTTCGCGGTGTGCTCCATCACCACCAGGACGCGCCGGGCCCCGTGCACGAGGTCCATCGCCCCGCCCATGCCCTTCACCATCCGGCCGGGCACGGTCCAGTTGGCGAGGTCGCCCCGGGCGGAGACCTGCATGCCGCCGAGCACGGAGACGTCGATGCGGCCCGCGCGGATCATGCCGAAGGAGAGCGCCGAATCGAAGTAGGCCGCGCCCGGCAGCACGGTCACCGTTTCCTTGCCCGCGTTGATCAGGTCCGGATGCTCCTCCCCGGCGAGGGGATACGGGCCGACGCCGAGAATGCCGTTCTCGGAGTGCAGCACCACGTGCACACCGTCCGGGAGGTGGCCGGGTATCAGGGTGGGCAGGCCGATGCCCAGATTGACGTACTGCCCGTCCAGGAGTTCCCGGGCGGCACGGGCGGCGAGTCGGTCGCGGTCGAGAGGCATCGTCAGCTCTCCTTCGTGGCGGTGGCGGTGGCGGTGGTGGCGGTCGGTACCCGCACGGCGCGTACCGTGCGGCGTTCGATGCGGCGGTCGTCCGGACCGGCCGCGACCACGTGGTCCACGAAGACGCCCGGCAGGTGCACCGCGCCGGGGTCCAGCTCGCCCGGCTCCACGATCCGTTCGGCCTCGACCAGGGTGACCCGGCCGGCCATGGCGGCGAGCGGGTTGAAGTTCGCGGCGGCCGCGTGGAAGACGCAGTTGCCGTGCCGGTCGGCCACGGCGGCCCGCACCAGGGCGAAGTCGGCGGTGATCGCCTCCTCCAGCAGGTACCGCCCGCCCCGGAACTCCCGTACCTCCTTCGGCGGCGAGGCCACCGCCACCGTGCCGTCGGGTGCGTACCGCCACGGCAGACCGCCCTCCTCCACCTGCGTGCCGACACCGGCGGGGGTGAAGAACGCGGGGATGCCCGCCCCGCCCGCGCGCAGCCGCTCCGCCAGGGTGCCCTGCGGGGTGAGTTCCACCTCCAGTTCCCCGGAGAGGTACTGGCGGGCGAACTCCTTGTTCTCCCCGACGTACGAGGAGGTCATCCGGACGATGCGCCCGGCGCGCAGGAGGAGGCCGAGGCCCCAGTCGTCGAGGCCGCAGTTGTTGGAGACGACCCGCAGGCCGCCGGTTCCGGCCTCCACGAGGGCGGCGATCAGCGCGGAGGGGATGCCGCACACGCCGAAGCCGCCGACCGCGAGCAGCGCGCCCTCGGGAATGCCGGCCACCGCCCGAGCGGCGGAGTCCACCACCTTGTCCATGCTCATGTCCTTGTGCCTGCTTCCGTACGGGGGAGAGGAGCTGCCCGCGCCCCGGGGAAGGGGGCGCCCGGCGGTACGCCGTGGGCGCGGCGGCTCGTCGGGTACACCGCGCGGGGGCCGGGCGGCGCTGAATTCGATGCCCGGAGCCGCCCGCCGTACACGATCGCCGCCGCCGGGACGGCCCCGCCATGTGGCCCGGGCACATGAGCGGGGCCGCAGGTGCGGTGCACGGCACCATGTCGGCGCCGGTGGCCAACTTTTACCGTCCCAACCGTCAGAAAACCGCGCCGCCACCGCCGTCCGCGCAGAAGTGCCCCGCTCCAGGGAGCATGATCGGGACAGGACCGGTGCGGCCCCCACTCCCCAGGAGCCGGCCGATGTCCGTCAACTCAGCCCACCCCCGCCGCACAAGAACCCTCACCGCCCTCTCCGCCCTCGCGCTCTCCGCGCTCCTCGCCTCGGGCTGCGCCCAGGCGGGCACGGCTGGTTCCGACGCCTCGGACTCCGGCGGAGCCAAGACCGTCCAGGTCGGCCTCGTCTACTCCAAGACCGGTCCGCTCGCCGCCTACGGCAAGCAGTACATCGAGGGGTTCAGGGCCGGACTGGAGTACGCCACCCAGGGCACCGGCAAGGCCGGCGGCCGGACCATCGAGGTGACCGAACGCGACGACGCGGGCGACGCCTCCAAGGCGGTCGCCGCGGGCAAGGACCTCATCGGCAAGGGCGCCAAGATCATCGCAGGCTCCACCGACTCCGGCATCGCCCTCCAGATGGCCCCGCTCGCCGCCCAGAACAAGGTGCTCTTCATCGACGGCCCTGCCGCCACCGACGCGGTCACCGGCATCAACAGGTACACCTTCCGGTCCGGCCGCCAGTCCTACCAGGACACCCTGACCGCCGCGGCGATGCTCGGCGACGCCAAGGGAAAGAAGGTCACCGTCCTCGCCCAGGACTCCACCTTCGGCCAGGCCAACGTGGCCGCGGTCAAGGCCGTCCTCGGCGGCGAGGGCGCCCAGGTGTCGTCGGTGCTCGCACCGCCGAGCGCCACCGACCTGACCCCGTTCGCCCGCCAGGTCAAGTCCGCAGGGCCCGACCTGGTCTTCGTCGCCTGGGCCGGAGCCACCGCTCCCGCGCTGTGGACGGCGCTCGACCAGCAGGGGGTCCTCGCCGCGTCCACCGTCACCACCGGGCTCGCGGGCACCGCCTCGTACCCCGTCTTCGGTTCAGGCGGCGAGAAGATCACCTTCCTCGCCCACTACTTCGCGGGCGCGGCCGGCACCGAAGCCGAGAAGGCCATGACCGCCTCGGTCGAGAAGGCGGGCGGCACCCCCGACCTGTTCACGCCGGACGGCTTCAGCGCCGCGCAGATGATCGTGCGCGCGGTCGAGGAGGGCGGCGGCGACGTGGACGCCATGGTGAAGGCCCTGGAGGGCTGGACGTTCGAGGGCGTCAAGGGCGAGCAGCGGATCCGCGCGGAGGACCACGCCATGCTCCAGCCGATGTTCCAGGCGAAGCTCAAGGGCAGCGGCGCCACCGCGGTGCCCGAGCTGATCAAGAAGCTCCCGATGGGCGACGTCGTTCCTCCCGTCAAGCCGCTGGCGGGCTGATCCATGACCGCAGCACTCCACAACCCCGAGGACGGGCCGGGCGCCCGAGCGCCCGGCGCCACCGTCCTCGCTCTGGAGTCCGTCGGCTGGACCGTCGGCGGCGCCACCATCCTCCAGGACGTCACCCTCGACGTCCGCGAGGGCGAGTTCCTCGCCTTCATCGGCCCCAACGGGGCCGGCAAGACCTCGCTGTTCAACCTGATCAGCGGCCTCGTCCCGGCGACCACCGGCCGCGTCGTCCTCGACGGGACCGACATCACGGGCGAGGCCCCGCACGCCCGGGCGCGGCGCGGACTCGGCCGAACCTTCCAGACGTCGAGCCTCTGGCCCGCGATGAGCGTCTCCGAACACGTCCGGCTCGGCGCGCAGGCGGCGGGCGGCGGTTCGTACCGGATCTGGCGACGGGCCTCCCGCTACCAGGACCAGGTCGACGACGTACTCGCCCGTACCGGCCTGGCGCACCGTGCCGACGCCCTGGCCGGGGCCCTCTCGCACGGGGAGAAGCGGAAACTCGAGCTCGCCGTCCTGCTCGTCGGCGAACCCCGCCTGATGCTGCTCGACGAACCGATGGCGGGCGTCAGCGCCGAGGAGATCCCCGCTCTGACCGAGCTGATCCGCGGCCTGCACCGGGACGAGGGCCGCACCGTACTCATGGTGGAGCACCACATGGACGTCCTGCTGGGGCTGGCCGACCGGCTCGCCGTGATGCACCACGGGCGTCTCCTCGCGCTGGACACCCCCGAAGCCGTGACCGCCGACGCCACCGTGCAGCAGGCTTACCTGGGAGCGGCCCTGTGAACACCGACCGGAGCCCCGGGCCCGCCACCGGCACCGGGCCGCTGCTCTCCGTCCGCGGTCTGCGGGTGCTGATCGGCGGACGGCACATCCTGCACGGCGTCGACCTCGACGTCGCGCCCCGGGGCGTCACCGCCCTGCTCGGCCGCAACGGTGCGGGCAAGACCACCACCGTGCGCGGGGTGCTCGGACTGGTGCCGCGCACCGGCAGTGTGCTGCTGGACGGCGGCGAGACCGTGCACCTGCCCACGCACACCCTGGTGCGCCGGGGCATCGGTTACGCCCCCGAGGACCGGGGGATCTTCGCCGGACTGACCGTCGCGGAGAACCTCCGGCTGGCCGAACGCCCGGGCGGTGAACCGGACTACCCGCTCGTCCACGAACTCTTCCCCGAACTCCGCACCCGTGCGAAGCAGTTGGCGGGCACGCTCTCCGGCGGCCAGCAGCAGATGGTGGCCATCGGCCGCACCCTGCTCAACAGCAACCGGCTGATCATCGCCGACGAACCGACCAAGGGCCTCGCCCCGAAGGTCGTCACCGAGGTCACCGAGGTCCTGGAGCGCGCCGCCGAAGCCGTCCCGGTTCTGCTCGTCGAGCAGAACCTCGCCATGGTCCGCCGGCTCGCCACGCACCTCACGGTGCTCGCGGACGGCCGTACCGCGCACCAGGGACCCGCCGCCGCACTCCTCGGCGACCCGGAGGCCACCCGCCGCCTGCTGGGTGTCGGCCGCGCACCGACCCCCGCCACCCCGTCCGCCGCATCCGCCGACGCAGCCGCGTCCGGGGCCGTGCGGCCCGACCGCTCGGAGGCCGACGCCTGATGGACACCGTCGTCCTGCTCACCCTGACCGGCCTCGGCCTGGGTGCGCTGTACTTTCTCGTCGCCTCCGGGCTGTCGCTGATCTTCGGCCTGATGGACGTGCTGAACTTCGCCCACGGCGCGCTGCTGTCGATCGGCGCCTACGCGACCTGGTGGGCCGCCTCCGGCAACCTCCCCGGGGCCGGGTCCGGCGGATTCGGCTTCGTGTGGGCCGTCGCCTTCGGCGTCCTCGTCGGGACCCTCGCGGCGATCCTCCTCGAACTCGTCGTCGTACGCCCCCTCTACACCCGCCCGCGCGAACAGGTCCTCGCCACGGTCGGCGTCTCGCTGGCCGTACCCGCCCTGCTCTCGGGCATCTGGGGCACCGACCCGCTCACCTTCCCCGGCCCCGACGCGCTGAAGGACACCATCGGCGTACTCGGCGCCAGCGTCCCCGCCAACCGGCTGGTCCTGATCGCCGCCGCCGTACTCGTCTGGGCCGGTCTGAAACTCTTCCTCGACCGCACCCGGCACGGACTGGTGGTCCGCGCGGGCGTCGAGGACCGGGCGATGGTCACGGCGCTGGGCATCGACGTCCGCAAGGCGTTCACCCTCGTCTTCGCCATCGGCGGCGCGGCCGCGGCACTCGGCGGCGCGCTGGGCGGTCTGTACTTCGGTTCGGTCGACCCTCGCCAGGGCACCTCGCTGCTGATCTTCGCCTTCGTGGTCGTCGTGACCGGCGGCATGGGCTCGGTGAGCGGCGCGGCCGTGGCGTCCGTCGTCATCGGGCTCATCCAGCAGTTCGCCAACTACTACACCACCGCCGGCCTCGGCGACCTCGCGGTCGTCGCGCTGCTCGCCGCCCTGCTGCTGGTGCGCCCGCGCGGTCTCACCGGGAGGCTCGCATGAGCACGCTCACCACCACGGAAGGCATCTCCGCCCGCCGCCTGCTGCGCTGGTGGCCCGCCGGACTCTTCGTCCTGCTCTTCGTCCTGCCGTACAGCGCCGTCGACGTCCCCGGACTGCTGGACGGGCCGGTCGGCAGCCCGGGGAGCCTCCAACTCCTCGCGCTCTGCCTGCTGTTCGGAGCCCTTGCCACCGGCTACGACCTGCTGCTCGGCCGTACCGGACTGCTCTCCTTCGGCCATGCGCTGTACTTCGCGGCGGGCAGCTACGCCACCAACACGATGATGCAGGAGGCCGGACTCTCCTTCGGACTCTCCGCGGTGCTCGGTCTGGTCTTCGGCGTCGTGCTGTCCGTGCTGCTCGGCTCGGTGAGCCTGCGGGTCACCGGTATCGGCTTCTCGATGGTGACGCTGGCGTTCGCCCAGGCCGGCTCGATCCTGGTGGCCCGCGATCCCGGCGGCTTCACGGGCGGAGAGGAGGGCCGGGCGGTCGCCGCCGACGTCCTGCCCGCCGGCCTCGTCGGCATCCAGAACACCGCCAACCTGTACTGGATCACCCTCGCCTTCCTCGGCCTCGCCCTCGTCGTCGTGCACTGGACCACCCACTCGCCGACCGGCCGGGTCTGGGAGGGCATCAAGGAGAACGAGCGCAGGGTCGAGGTGCTGGGCCTGCGCCCGTACGGATTCAAGCTGGTCGCCTTCACCGTGGCGGGCGGCCTCGCCGCGCTCGGCGGGATCGTGCACCTGCTGCTGACCGGCGGCTCCACCCCACAGACGACCAGCTCCGAGTTCACCCTGGCGCTGCTGGTCATGGTCGTCCTCGGCGGCTCCGGCACCCGCTGGGGACCGATGCTCGGCGGCGTCCTCTACACCTGGGCCGACCACCGTCTCGGCGACGTGGCGAACTCCGCCGCCGTCGCCGATCTGCCCGCCGTCCTGCGGGTGCCGCTCAGCCAGCCGCTGTTCCTGCTCGGCGTGCTGTTCGTGATCGTCGTCAACGTCCTGCCCGGTGGCCTCGCCGCCCTGCCCGGCCGGCTCCGCGCGGCACGCAGCGGTCGCGCTCCCGACGCCGGGACCCCGGCGGAGACCGGGACGCACCACGACTCCCCGGACGGACCCGCCGTCCGGCAGAGTACGCCTCCGGGGGAGCCCACCGACGCGGCCCCCGACCCCGCCGGTCACGCCGGCGAGGCTGCCCCCGACCCCGCCGGTCACGCCGGAACCGGCGCCGGCCCGAAGAAGAGGAACCTGTCGTGACCACCGCCGAAACCGCGCCCGCCGCCGTACCCGCGGGACCGGACCCGCTGCCCCACGACGAGCTGCGCGTCCCGGTCGACGGCGGTGACCTCGCCGTCCTGCGCTGGCCCGCGTCCGACCCGGGGGCCCCCACGGTGCTGGCCCTGCACGGCATCACCGCCAACGGCCTCTCCTGGGGAGCGGTCGCCCGCCGTCTCGCGGGCCGGGCCACCCTCCTCGCCCCCGACCTGCGCGGCCGCGCGGGCAGCGCGCACCTGCCGGGGCCGTACGGCATCGCCGCGCACGCCGACGACGCTGCCGCGGTCGCGGCGGCACTCGCCCCGGACCGCCCGGTGCTCGCCGGGCACTCCATGGGCGCGTTCACGGCAGCCCTCGCCGCGGTACGCCATCCCGGGCTGTTCGGCCGGCCGCTCCTGGTGGACGGCGGGGTCGGCTTCCCCGCCCCCACCCATCTCTCCCCGGACGAGCTGATGACCGCTGTCATCGGACCGGCCATGGACCGGCTGACCATGACCTTCCCGGACCGCGCCGCGTACCGGACGTTCTGGCAGGCGCACCCCGCCTTCGCGGACGGGTGGACGCCCGAGGTGGACGCGTACATCCAGCGCGACCTGACCGGCTCCGAACCGGAGATGCGGTCCTCCTGCCGGCTGGAGGCCGTCCGCACCGACGGGGTCGGCCTGTTCGACGAGGAGGTGCTGGCCGCCGTCCGCCGGCTGCCCGAACCGGCCACCCTGCTCTGGGCGGACCGCGGCCTGATGGACGAACCGCAGGGGCTCTACGACCAGGAGCGCCTGGACGCCGCCGCGCTGGACGGCACCGGGGTCACCACCCTGCGCGCACCGGACACCAACCACTACACGGTGCTGACCGGCGAGGCGGGCGCGACGCTCGTCGCACGGCTGCTGCTGGAGGCGGCGGGCCACGACGGCGCGGGGTCCGGTGCGGGGTCCGCCTGATCCGCCGGATGCCTCCGGTCCCGGCCGCAGGGCCCGGAGGCGCGACGCTCCACGGGGCCTGGAGGCGCGACGCCCCGCCGGGCCCGGAGGCCGCGCTGCCTCACCCGCTCAACCGGGCAAGTCGGAGCGCGAGTTGAATCTCCAGCGCGCGGTCCGGCAGGTTCCAGTCCGGGCCGAGGAGCGCCTCGATGCGGTCGAGGCGCTGCACCACCGTGTTGACGTGCACGTGCAGGGCGTCCTTGGCACGGGTCAGACTGGTGCCCGCCTCGAAGTAGGCGGCGAGGGTGCGGACCAGCTCGGTGCCGCGCCGGGCGTCGTAGTCGAGGAGCGGGCCGAGCGTGGCGCGGACGAACCCGCCGACGTCCCGCGCATCTCCCAACAGCACGCCCAGGAAGCCAAGTTGATGAGCGGATGCACCTTCGCCCTGTCGGCCCAGAACGTGCAGGGCACGCAGACCCAGCGCACCGCC